>OZ252239.1:0-3779686 GCA_965249485.1 bacterium
GGCAAAAAGAGCAATCGCCGTTGCTGCCACGACTTTCTACAGACTAGTATGGATGGTGCACTGGTAAAACAATATAAATATACAAATCTCTCTATCATATATTCAAGAATAATTTTTCACCCTCTATCATGCAAAATCAAAATTTTAATTTATGTTTTGAAAAAAATACTGTACATTAGTAAATCTAAATTCTTACTTGTGCATCATATATTCTTTAAGATTCCCAGAGTATTCCGAAACAGCTCCCTCCACTATCGCGAAACCGGAATGTTATTTCCTTCAGCACAACAAGAAGTGTAAGCGGAGTAAATCGCTGTTTTTGAACTATTTGTTATTCCGATTCAGAGAGCAGTCTAATCACAGTCAGGCACGATAATACAATATTGGATTGCTCACTATTTCTCACTTTCCCCTCGTAACAATTCCGACGATTGATTAGCGGGATTGATTATGAGCATGTTTTTGTTATTATAATGGGATTTTCCATTCAGCACAGATGTTAAATGATTTGCATTTTGTTAACATAGTTATATCCCAATCTGTACTGTAAATTACCGAAAGCAGGGTATGAATAATGTCAGATGATACATCTAGTACTACCAACTTTGATATTGAAAATAGAGAATGGCTCGATTCGCTCAACGACATTTATCGTGAATCCGGACCTGAACGTGTTCGGGAGTTGCTACGGCTTCTTCAGACACATGCTCAAAAGCGCGGTATTCAAACACCGTATGCTGCTAACACACCATACATTAATACGATACCCGTTGAGAATCAGCCGGTCTATCCAGGCAGTAGAGAAATTGAACGGCGCATCAAAAGCATTATCCGGTGGAATGCCATGGCAATGGTTGTTCGGGCAAATCGTTTCTCGGAAGGTATAGGGGGACATATATCGACCTACGCATCTGTTGCTACGTTGTACGAGGTTGGATTTAACCATTTCTTTAGAGGGATTAACCATGAAAGCAAGGGCGATTTTATCTACTTTCAGGGGCATTCCATTCCGGGAATCTACTCTCGTAGTTTTCTTGAGGGGCGGTTATCGGAAAAACTGCTCGAAAATTTCAGACAGGAACTTAAACCCGGTGGAGGTTTATCTTCGTATCCCCATCCATGGTTGATGCCTGATTATTGGGAATTTCCGACCGTTTCGATGGGACTCAGTTCGATTATGGCCATTTATCAGGCGCGGTTCAATCATTATCTCATTGACCGGGGCCATAAAGAAGATACCGGGCAGAAAATTTGGGCATTTCTCGGCGATGGCGAGCTTGACGAACCGGAATCACTCGGGGCAATCACCCTGCCGCCGAGAGAAAAACTTGATAACTTGATTTTTGTGATTAACTGCAATCTTCAACGGCTTGACGGTCCTGTAAGGGGCAATGGGAAAATCATTCAGGAAGTCGAAGCTGCATTCCGAGGAGCAGGCTGGAATGTTATCAAAGTGATCTGGGGATCGGAGTGGGACCCCCTGTTGAAGAGTGATAAAGACAATCTCCTCGTAAGACGTATGGAAGAGGCAGTTGACGGTGACTATCAAAAATATAAAGCAGTAAGTGGGAGCTATATACGGGAACATTTCTTCGGAAAGTATGACCAGCTTCGTGAATTAGTCAGCCATTTTACCGATGAGCAGATATTCCAACTCAAACGGGGCGGCCACGATCCTGATAAAATATATGCGGCATACAAAGCTGCTGTAGAGCATAAAGACGCACCGACAGTCATCATAGCGAAAACAGTTAAGGGATATGGGCTCGGTGAAGCCGGTGAAGGAAAAAACATTTCACATCAGCAGAAAAAGCTTAACGAAGACGAATTGCGTGAATTTAGAAGCAGATTCGATATTCCTATCTCCGACAAAGATGTAGCAAACGCTCCTTTTTATAAACCTGATAAAAACAGCCCTGAGATGGAGTATCTCCATGAACGCCGGAAGGCACTTGGCGGATTTGTGCCCGAACGAAA
The DNA here is from genome assembly GCA_965249485.1 of bacterium. Classification (GTDB taxonomy): domain Bacteria; phylum SM23-31; class SM23-31; order SM23-31; family SM23-31; genus CBDFMG01. The sequence goes on from OZ252239.1 coordinate 1,978, forward strand.
AGTGAGAGCAAAACCACTCAAAACGCCGAAAGATGAAATCTTTGCAGAATTTTATACCGGCTCAAAAGGGAGAGAAGTTGCCACAACAATGGCAATTGTACAGCTTCTTTCAAAGCTATTGGACGACAAGGAATTCGGAAAATTTATCGTTCCGATTATCCCGGATGAGGCACGTACATTTGGAATGGAGGCACTGTTTCGCAAAATCGGAATTTACTCTCACGTCGGTCAGCTCTATGAACCGGTTGACAGTGAAAGTCTGCTCTACTACAAAGAAGCAAAAGACGGTGCAATTCTTGAAGAAGGGATTACCGAAGCAGGTGCGATGTCGTCTTTTATCGCCGCAGCTACATCATATGCTACTAACGGCATTAATATGATCCCGTTTTTCGTCTACTACTCTATGTTTGGTTTTCAGAGGATCGGAGATCTTATCTGGGCGGCTGGCGATATGCAGGCACGGGGATTTCTTGTCGGCGGAACCGCGGGACGTACGACGCTTGCTGGAGAAGGTCTGCAGCATCAGGACGGCAACAGCCATGTTCTTGCATTACCGGTCCCAAACCTCTGCGCGTACGATCCGACATTTGCATATGAGATTGCAGTGATTGTGAAAAACGGTATCTACCGGATGTATGAAAAACAGGAAAATATTTTTTATTATATTACAGTAATGAACGAAACATATCCGATGCCGCCTATGCCGAAGGGTGTCGAAGAAGGGATTCTGAAAGGTATTTATCTATTTCAGAAGTCTGGTAATAAGAAATCAAAATTGAAGGCACACCTTCTTGGAAGCGGAACAATTCTCAATGAAGTGATAAAAGCAGCTGAAATACTTGAAAAACAATACAACATTTCTTCCGATGTATGGAGCGTCACCAGTTACAAGGAATTATATAGAGATGCATTGGATACGGAGCGCTGGAACATGCTCAATCCTGATAAAAAGCAGAAGGTGGCCTACCTAAACCAGTGTCTAACAGAGAAGGACAGCATCTATGTTGCGGCATCCGATTATTGCAAAGCTTTACCACTTTCGGTGAGTAAGTGGATCCCCGGACAATTTGTAGCGCTCGGAACCGATGGCTACGGAAGAAGTGACGGGAGAGAAGCCTTGCGTGACTTTTTTGAAGTCGATGCGCGGTACATCGTCCTTGCCACGGTCAATACACTTGCAAAAGAAAATAAAGTGAAACCAGATTTAATAAAAAAAGTGATCTCCGATCTGAAAATTAATAGTGACAAGCTCAATCCGCTTTATGCATAAACACCGAGGATGAACAATGTTAAAAGAAATCAAACTACCTGAAATCTCTGAGAATGTAAGCAGTGCCGATATTATTTCTGTGATGGTGAAGAAAGGCGACGTTGTAGATGTAGACCAGTCATTGTTGGAAGTTGAAACCGATAAAGCGTCATTTGATGTGCCTTCAACTGATAAGGGAACAGTGGTTGAAGTCCTTGTTAAAGCGAACGATACGATTAATGTCGGCCAGGTAATTATAAAGATCGACACGGATTCGGCAACACAGCAAAAACCGCAAGAAGAAACACCTGAACCGGAAGCAGCACAAGAAAAACCTCAAAAATCTGAAACAGAAGAAGTTCCGGCGGAGAGCGAAGTGGTTCAGGAACCGGTTTCAGTTGAACCGGTACTCGATGATTCCGATGCACAGCCACCTCAATTGGAAATCTCCGGGACGCCGGCATCACCAACGGTGCGCCGATTTGCACGGGAGCTCGGCGTCGATATCAAATCAGTTTCAGGTACAGGGCCAGGAGGCAGGATTTCGCAGGATGATGTAAAAAAGCATGTCAAATCGGTATTGACACAGCCCTCTGCATTACCGGGGGGAGCGGTATCGCCATCACTGCCCGATTTTGCCAAATGGGGAGAAATTGAGCGTGAAAAATTGTCAACCGTCAGAAAAATAACCGCTCAAATGATGGGACACGCCTGGACCACAATACCCCATGTGACGCAGTTCGATGCGGCTGATATTACCGATATGAACAGTTTTATCAAAAAATACGGTAAACGTGTCGAACAAGCTGGAGGTAAGCTGACAATAACTGCAATTATTCTGAAAATTGTCGCTCAGGCGCTCAAGACTTTTCCGAAGTTTAATTCCAGCATCGATATGCAGAGCAACGAACTCATATATAAAAAATATTACAATATCAGTATTGCCGTCGATACCGAGCGCGGACTTTTGGTTCCGGTGATCCGGGATGTCGATTCAAAAAGTATTAAAGAGTTATCCCTTGAACTGATTGATATTGCCGAACGGACGCGAAACAAAAAGATTGGTCCGGTTGACCTTGAAGGCGGTACATTTACTATTTCCAATCAGGGTGGAATAGGGGGAACACAATTTACTCCAATCGTATACTGGCCGCAGGCCGCTATTATAGGTATCAGTCGATCAAAATTAGAACCAGTCCATAACGGCGAATCGTTTGAGCCGAGGATGGTTTTGCCATTATCTCTTTCGTATGATCACCGCATTATAGACGGGGCTGATGCAGCCCGGTTTCTCCGGTGGATTAAAGAGGCTCTCGAGCAGCCGATTCTCCTCGTTTTTGAATAAGTAGGTTAGACATCTGAAAGACTACATTATAATATGAGTGGAGATTTTCATGGTAGAATCAGGTAGTAAAAAACAGGTTGTGATTGTCGGTAGTGGTCCGGGCGGTTATGCAGCAGCTTTCCTTGCAGCCGATCTCGGTATGCAGGTGACTTTAATCGATGCACGGGAAAATCCGGGCGGTGTCTGTTTATATATCGGCTGTATCCCCTCAAAAGCGCTTCTCCATATTGCAAAAGTAATCAACGAAGCAAAAGAGGCACAAAACTGGGGGATTACGTTTTCCGAACCGAAAATTGACATCGATAAACTCCGGACGTGGAAGGAAAGTATTGTCGACAAAATGACCGGCGGCCTCGGTCAACTCAGCAAACGACGGAAAGTTGAATTTATTCAGGGTAAAGCTTTTTTTAAAGATTCCGGGACAATTGAAATTACGCGGGAAAGCGGCGGTACGGAAACTATCACGTTTGAACATGCAATAATTGCAACAGGATCTAAACCGGTAAAAATACCGAGTTTGTCTCTCGACTCACCCCGTGTTCTCGATTCAACCTCAGCGCTCGAACTCGAAAACATCCCCAAAACTCTGCTGATTGTCGGTGGCGGTTATATCGGCCTGGAGATCGGTTCAGTGTATGCTGCTCTGGGATCGAAAGTGTCGGTTGTTGAAATGACCGACGGCCTGTTGCAGGGCGCCGACAGAGACATGGTAAAAGTGCTCCATAAACAGCTCGAATTAAGATTTGAATCGATAATGCTCCAAACTATGGTGAAGGAGATAAAAAAACAGAAAAACGGAATCAAGGTTGTGTTTGATGGTGCAGATGTGGAGATTAAAGAAAAAGTATATGAGAAAATTCTCGTATCAGTCGGCAGGAAACCGGTATCTGACGGTTTTGGTCTTGAAAACACCGGAATAACAGTTGATACGAAAGGATTTATTCCAGTAGACGAACAGCGCAGAACCAGTGTCCCGACTATCTTTGCAATCGGAGATATTGCAGGTGAACCAATGCTGGCACATAAAGCTTCATTTGAGGGACGCGTCGCTGTTGAAGTAATTGCTGGACATAAGGTCGGTTATGAACCGCAGGCTATTCCGGCGGTTGTCTTCACTGATCCCGAAATTGCGTGGTGCGGACTGACAGAAACCGAGGCAAAAAGTAAAAAAATTCCCGTCGAGATTGCTAAATTTCCGTGGGGTGCTTCAGGAAGAGCGACCGCCATGGGAATTCATGACGGTTTAACAAAGCTGGTGATCGATCCCGAATCTAAGCGTGTTCTTGGTGTCGGTATTGCCGGCTCTGGTGCGGGTGAAATGATTGCCGAAGGAGTTCTGGCAATTGAGATGGCATCGCTTGTTTCTGATGTGGAGCTTTCAATCCATCCTCACCCGACTTTGTCCGAAACCGTTATGGAAGCTGCTGCTGCTTTTTACGGAACAAGTACCCATATCTACAGACCTAAAAAAAAGTGATTTAACGGTCTGAAAAAAAGTTGTTAATTCCTGGATATAGACAGGAATTATAAATAAGTTACTGCTTGTTCATTTCTGCTTCTTCAAACAGAATTCCAGTAAACGCAAGTTTGTTTCCTTTCGGACTGACAGCAAGACGGGTAATTTTATAAATACCATATGAACTGAAATCGGCTACTTCTTCCCACCCAAATTTGTTAATAAAGGGTGCTGCTTCCATCAATATTGCTCCCTTTCCCATCATAATCGTTTTGCGTGGTGTCCAGCAGTAGTCCTCCATCCACCACAACATGGGTGCAAGCGGATTGATTGTATCGGTATCAAGATTATACTCCACGATGTCCCAGCCAATAACGCTGGGTTGCCCATCAAGCATTTTTTTGAGATAACTGAAGGAGTTCGTTTTAGGAATTTTATAGAGTGCCCTGCCAATATGTCTCGTTATATATTTTAATTCACCGGTATTGAGATTTTTAATATAGAGTTCCGGAACAAGTCCGCCGTTCTCCTTTAAAAGAGCAAATAAAGCAACTGTAGAATCATTGACCCATGTGTAATAACCCAGATTTTTATCGTCTACCAAAAGTTCAAATTTACCGGCATTTCCCGGAAAAGGCATTTGCCAGAGATGAGTTGTTTCATCCTCGTTCTCTCTGAGTGCAGTGATCATGGTGCCGTCCGGACTGACACGCGGGGAGTACTCTTTTTCAGGAAATGTATAATAGACTCTCGTAATTGTATCGGACTGAAGATCGTATTGATAAATGTCAGTTTGTCCTCCCGATCTGTCGGACGTAAAAAGAATTCGTTCGCCATCGGGAGTAAATACAGGTTGATTGTCATATCCGACTGAGTTCGTGATGTTTTTCGGTGGGCCGTATTGAATCAGTTCGTCCTTATAAAACACATCAACCAGATAGATATCGGGTGTATTAGATGACTGTCCATAACTGCTTGATATTAGTAGTGCGTAAACACATCCAGTGAGAATCAGACGAATAATTATCATACTCGATGCCCCTATAATACCGTTTGACATTTTATTAGTAATAACAGAAATTATCATTATGGTAATTGATTGATTAATTCTACTTCAAACTGCTGTAAATGTTCCATTCGATGAAAGATTCATTTGTCCGGCTATCAATGTATTACTATTATTGATTAGTATCATCATTAATTGAGTTTTTTTCGTATATCTGTATTGAAAGCAGATACAAATTCTTACAAAAAAACTTTACGCCTTCACACGTCTATTTTCAGCTCTCTAACGTTTTATTTTTCATCTACTCAATGCTTTTCCTTTGTGTATGAATACCCAGAACGTGTGGCGGTTAGCGGATGAACTGGTCGATGCGAATGTTATGTTTGAAATGATGCTCTATCCGATACGGAAACACGATATCAGAGACCGGACAGCACGGATGACACCTCTTTACCACCATGCTCGATTTCTGGAAACGGATTTTGTGATAATACTTCGAAATATATGTCTACAAACAAACTAATTTAACGCCGGAAACAATGCGGGCGGGCGTCGGTGCCGGGTTGCCTGTTCGTAGGAGTATGCTATTTTTATAATGTCCGGTTCTCCAAAATGACGGCCGACAATCTGCAGCCCCGCAGGCAGGTTTTCCTGCACAAATCCCATCGGTACGGTGATTGCCGGCTGGCCGGTGTGGGGCGGGAAATAGTCACTATTGTTGCCATCCGGACTTTCCATATCGTGAATTCTGCGAGGCGGATTGCTCCATGTCGGATAGACGATTGCATCGAGATTATGTTCTTCCATTGCTTGTAATACCTCATCCCGCAGCGCGATATTGTCGGGAGCATCATAAACGCTCTGGCACGGTGGTGATTCGGAAATATTCCTGATCTTCTGAAGCCGGCGCTGTAGACGCTCTTCTATATAAGGAGAATAGAGACCAGATTTATAAATGCTTTCAATCGTTTGATAGGGCGCCTTTTCACCGAGCAAATTTAGATAGGTATCGACATCATACTGGAATGAATCACACCAGATATCTTTCCAGAGATTTTTTGCATCGGGAATAACAAACGGATCAACAATTATCGCACCTTTACTTCGCATGTCGTTGATTGCATTTTTAAAAAGAACCTGAATTTCTGAATCGGCTGTTGGCGTATCGACAAGTATCCGAAGAACACCGATACGAGCGCCGTTCAAGCCTTCCGGATCGAGAAACTGTGAGTAGTTTTCCGGCACATTCCCTTCGCTCATCCGGGTTATTGAATCTGCCGGATCGTACCCTGCAATAACCTCAAGAATTTTTACCGCATCTTTCACCGTACGCGCCATCGGTCCGCCAATATCGTTATGGAGTTCGAGCGGTACGATGCCGTCTCTGCTTGTAAGACCCATAGTCGATCTGATACCGACGAGTGCCGTATGTGATGAAGGGCCGCGAATAGAATTTCCAGTATCGGTCCCTAAACCAACCATACCGAAATTTGCCGCGACCGCGGCGGCTGTTCCACCACTCGAACCGGCAGGGACACGCGTGAGATTGTACGGATTTCTGGTGATTCCGGCTATTGAGCTGACAGTCTGAAAAGGGCTGAACGCCCACTCTGCCATGTTCGATTTTGCCAGTACGATTGCACCTGCCTCTCGAAGTTTCCGTACCTGATAGGCATCATCCGGTGGAAGCGATCCTTTGAGAGCGAGTGATCCTCCGGCAGTCTGTAAATCCGCTGTGTCGTAGTTGTCTTTTACAATGACCGGAATGCCGTGGAGTGGCCTGAGTGTTCCGGTTTTCTTGATTTCCTCATCGAGTTCATCGGCCCGCTGCAGAGCATTGGAGTTGATAACAACAAGAGAATTGAGCCGCATCGGCTGATCATACAGTTCAATTCTCTCAAGATATGCTTCAACAAGCTGGCGGGCGGTCAGTGTTCCTTCCTGAAATGCTGTGTGAATTTCTGCAATTGTTGTTTCATGTACACGAAACAACTCTGACTTATCAGGACTCGAAGAGCAAGAAACGTGCAACATAAAAAAAAGACAACCGAGTACCACAACAATCCTATAAATCCGCCAAATATTCATGTATCAACTCCCACCTCATCTACATCTTTTGAGTATTTGATTTCTATTGTGACAATGAGACTACAATTAATGAAAAAAATCCGGATTGCGGGCTTATCAATCCGGATTCCCGTTCATGAACAGAATTTGAAAAATTATACTAAAAAAGTACTATTTTTTACCATGCAATACCGTAGTCTTCTCCGTGATTACTCGAGCCACCCCACATGGAGCCATGCTCCCTATCGAAGAATATTGCGTTGATTGGGCCTGATGTGTATTTACTGTAGTCGAGGCGGTAGCCCATTTCAGCGAGATCGCTCCTGACCCACGGAGGTACAGATTCGTTGAGTGTGAGTCTTCCGGGATCGGACACATGTGCATCGAACGAACTCCGCATCTGGTAGCTGATAATATTTGCGGCTTCGACCGCTTCCTGCACATTCATTCCGAATTCAACAAAATTGAGGAAAAACTGGAGCGAATTCTGATCCTGTGTATCACCGCCCTGAACAGCGAACGAAAGATACGGTTTTCCGTCTTTGAGTGCCATACTCGGTGTCAGGGTTGCACGCGGCCGTTTGCCCGGTTCAAGCACATTGTAGGGATTTTCGGATTCGTGGAGCACAAAACTCTGCATCCGCTGGCTCATACCGATACCGGTGCGTCCGGCAATTGATGCCGGTATCCACCCACCGCTCGGTGTGATAGACACCACCCAACCATCTTTGTCTGCAGCCTGCATTGACGTGGTTCCAGCCAGAAATCCTTCTTCAAATGTCCGGTCCAGATTTGCACTTGAATTTGATGCAGGATCTTTCGGTTTTGAGTTCCACTCTTTTATAAAGTGGAGATATGGATTTTCCTTTCCTTCATACGGATAGGGATCGCCCGGCTTGATATCGGGATCGTTTTCTTCCCAATTGATGAGTTTGCTTCTGTCTTTTGCATACGTTTTCGACAGGAGACCTTCTATCGGTTCTTCCGGCGGGTAGTAGGGATCACCGTAGTAAAAATCCCGGTCGGCAAATGCCAGATTCATCGCCTGATACATGGTGTGGATATATCTCGACGTGTTATATCCCATCGATTTGACATCGAAATTTTCGAGAATGTTCAGTGCCTGCAGCATAACCGGTCCCTGGACCCACGATGTGAGTTTATACACCTCGATATCTTTGTAGGTGGTGGAAACCGGTTCTTCAAGGTAGACCTGCCAGTTTGCAAGGTCTTTGAGTGTATGGAGTCCTCCTTGTTCGCGGGAACCACGCACATATTCCTCAGCTATATCACCTTTGTAAAACCGGTCATACGCGGCATAGATAGCTTCTTTCCTGCTTTTACCCTGTGCGAGAGCTCTGGCTTCTGCGTCAACCAGCTTTTGTAGTGTCGCGAGCAGATCAGGCTGTCTGAAGATCTCACCGGGATGTGGTGCTTCCCGGTCTTCTCCGGCGTGTGTTAGAAAAACTTCTCGTGAATAAGGCCATTCTTTGATACGTTCCTTTTCCCGTTCCATTGCATCTGCCGTCAGTTTTTCAATCGGATACCCATCTGCCATCTGCATTGCAGGTCCCAGAACATCCTTCAAACTTAATATTCCAAATTCGGCAAGCATGACGAGGAGACCTCCCGGAGTTCCGGGTGTCACCGCAGCAAGCGGACCAAAGGCGGGAGGAAACGGCATATCCTGATCTGAAAAATAGTCCGGTGTTGCCCCAGTTGGTGCAACTCCAAGTGCATTGATCCCAATTACTTTACCGGTATTCGGATTATAGATGAGCGCCTGTGTTTCCCCACCCCAGCTCAAAGCATCATACATTGTTGCTGTAGCACCCAACATAGCACAGGCAGCATCAACCGCATTTCCGCCCTTCTGGAACATCATCGCTCCAGCTGTTGCACCAAGGGGTTTACCGGTAATGGCAACCCAGTGTCTGCCATGCAATATGGGCTTTTCTGTTCTTTGTGCAAAAGCATTCGAAATCATAAGAGACAAAACCGCAGTAATCATAATAAATCGATATCCGGATACTTTATTGTTAGCGAAAAACATAAATTACCTCCTTAAAACCTATGTCTTGAATTTATATTTATTTATTGACTTTTAATTAAGGAAAGAATAAGGGTACAGTGTTGCATTAATAATTGTACAGGTTCAAATTATTTAAATCAAGGAAAATATCACCCATTTACTTCACCTCATCAACAAAATACATATCGATTTTTCCTCTGTTTTTTATATCGATTCCTGCTGTTATAATACCTGCAGTTGGATTATATGAACCCATTTTATTGCAACACTGAGCAATTACATTTGTAATGGAATCGAGCGTATCGATCCCTTCAGCATGCCCAACACTTACTTTTAGCATGAAACAACTTTCAGATAATAATTATAGAGGAAATAAATTGTATCTGTACTTTGATATGTGAAGGATTTGGACATTGCAGCGGGATAATACACGCCGAAACTTTCTAACGGATTTACATCCGGTATGAATTTGTAGCAGAAAAATAGTACCCTATTAGGGTACACTATTCTGTATAAAACTGCAAGGATTAATTGTATTGAGAAAATCTGATTTACATACTGCAATATTGAACAAAAAAACCCCGAATCAAGCAATCCGGGGTTTTTATAGTACAAGCATCGTACTTTCGCTATGTTGTGGAGACAAATTTTCCTTTTGGTCTGTTATGGTGCCTTCGATGCCTAAGGCCTTCAGGTCTCACGATTTCAAGAGCGCTATGCATAAGATCCCGGGCATCATGCAGAGAATTGAATGCCGTTTCATAATCTCCGGCATCGTATGCTTCAATAGCTTCGTTCCGTAACGAAGCCGCTTCTTCAATGAGCACCTTCGCTTCGTCATTGTCAAAGCGTTCCTGAAAAGTGCTGAATCGTTCCTGGACATTTTTCATACGCTCGATAATTCGTCCCAGCCGTTCGATCATCTTATCTGTTATCTCAATAGGTGTACCGTCCGGTTCATTAAGACCAACCGAGTTCAATTCGCTCTCAATTGCCTGAAACTCGGCAACATCTGCGACCTGATCGACACTGGCATTATCGGTCTGAAGTGGTGACTCGCTGCATCCAAGCAGGAAACCAAAACCTAAAAGTACTATACCGATCGTTGCTAATTTATTCATCATCCCTCCTACAAGGCTATGTGCTAATATCTCGTAAATAGTTAGTCCGGCGCCAGACTCATGATTGTGTTAATTATAATACAATTAGGTAATTAGGTCAAAAGCGACCTAAAGTGAATATTGATTAATAAATAGTATAGTTTTTCGTTTCTGTAATTGTATCTAAATTCCATTTCCTTGAGGTACAATAGGAAATGATTTTTGCTAACACCATGGTATTTTAAGAGTCTTTCTTTTGCAAATGACCAGAAGCCCTCTAAACCGTTAATATGACGTCGTCCTTTAATAAAATATTTGTTATGATCGACAGTAAGATGTTTGCCAAAAAACTTCAGCGATTTATACGATCGAAACTTATCAGTATAGAAAACACTTCCTTTTTCAGAATTGTCCCTGATCTCGTTCATCAATGTCTCGGCAGTTACATCATCAACAACCGTAGTAAATATCTTCCCTTGACGCTCCAACATGCCGAAAACCTTTATTGTACCAGCACTTCCTCGACCCCGTATCCCTTTTCGCTTACCGCCAAAATAACTCTCGTCACATTCGATTTCTCCAGAAAGTCTCTTAAATTCCTGGCTCAAAAAATCATAAATTTCTTGACGGTAAAGCATGTATTTTCCTCGTACCTTCTTGTATCCAAAACCAAGATCCCTCGCAGCTTTATTAGCAGGGATCTCAAGAGAAAAATAGTGCAAAATTGTCAGATCATCTTTGAACTTTGTAAAACTGTATTTGTAAAAACAATCTCTACATTTATAACGATTGTCCCTCATCAGGTAAAGATGATTTCCGCCACATGTAGGACACTCTTTACCTTCAATAAATTTAATGACTTCTTCTTCCATACCAAATATAATATAATACTTGGGTCGGAAATAACCTAATTACCTACAATTAAAATGCGAAAACATTCCGAATTTATTTTAATAAAAACTGTAACCACGTCAATTCTGTTCAATTTTGGACATCAGAAGTAACAAGAAAGAATTAACTCCAAACGACAATTCTCCTCCAATTGATGTTGTTGATATATCTGCATTTCTATCACTCGAAACAATACTTATATTTCTTTTGCCTATGCTAATGATGCGCCATTACCGATATAGGGTGAGAAGAAACATCATACACTTGCAGATAGCGCGAAATTCGCTTGCACTCTTTTCAATATATCTGTATTATCAGAAACAAGTGTTAACCGATACTGATCTTAACTTTTTGAGGTAAATGATGATACGCATTGCACTATTTTTGATTCTGATTATGGCAATTTCCGGATTGGTACTAACAGCATGCACACCGGCTGAGCAACCAACACCGGTCCGGACGATCCTCTATGAATCTGATGTTAACGGAAGTGTTGATGTGTTTGTCATGAATGAAGACGGAACAGGGAAAAGTAATATCACACAGCGTGAAGGTTACGATGGTGCGCCGGGTTGGTCTCCTGACGGCTCACAGATTGTGTATGTATCTGACCGGGACGGTGACAGAGAAATTTTTATCATGAGTGCTGATGGATCAGATCCTGTTCAGCTGACAAATAATGAAGCAGGCGACGGATTTCCCAGCTGGTCACCCGACGGGTCAATGATCACCTTCGATTCGAACAGGGACAGTGATAACTCCCAGGTCTATGTTATGAATGTAGATGGTTCGGATCAGCGGAGACTGACATTCTCCGAAACCCCAGAAGGGTATGTTTCATGGTCAGCGGACAGTAAATGGATTCTCTTCGATACCTTCCGGGATGGCCCTTCCGAGCTTTATACAATTATGTATGACGGGACAAATCAAACACGTATTACTTACTTTGAATCGCATATTGGTGATGCACGATGGACACCGATGGGAGTCGACATTACATTCGAGACAGGTAAAGACGGCAATTCTGAAATTTACCTGCTTAACGCGGATGGTACGAATGAACGGCGCCTGACGTTTAATGAAGATGATGACCGTTCTCCGGCAGTATCGTACGACGGGCAAAAACTGGTATTCTCGTCTGACAGAGACGGTGAATTTGAAATATTTATCATGGATATTGACGGTTCTAATGTGGTTCAGCTGACAGACAATGAAACACCCGACCTCTTTCCGACATTCTCACCGCCGCGGTAAAAATACTTATAATATGATATGATCTTATAAATCCGGTACATGAAATTATTGTTGAGTCCGATTTTTATGTGAACAAGGGAGGAATGTATGCAGCGCTATCAATTATTTTTAATAATCGTAATCGGTCTTGTGATTGCCTCCTGCACCCGAACAAATGAAGCAGAATCACGTTTTACAAAACAGGTAGAAGTATTTGGTTATCATATTTATGCAACAGAAAAAACCGGTGATGATAAACTACTCCATGCGGCAACTGTACTTGCAGAATATCTCGATAATGACGAAGACGGTACTCTGGACAATCCGTTGATTGTCGAAAACATGATCCGGAAGCAGTCCTGTATCGTTATGGGATACACACAGGAAGAATTACAGGCTGCTGACAGAAGTATCCTTCCACCCGGTCCGAAGCAGGGACTGTATGACGACGAGACATACCCGAATGCCCCTGAAGGGGTATTCGATGGAGCTTTAGAGGAAGTGCTCCATCCTATTACTCGTCACGGTTTTGCTGAAGCATATCCTGAGGCATTCGGATTGGAACAGGGTAGCATTGCCTCCAAAGCGGTAAATCTGGCACGGGGCGGCTACTTTGAAGAAGTCCCGGAACAATACCCCGAAGATGCATGGTACACCTATTATGATGAGACCTGTACCTATTCATGCCAGATGAACGAATATCTGTATTGGACTATTTCATCACTGCTCGGTGCTCAGGACTATCCCGGCCGGTTTGAGCAGATCGGAAACGAATGGCCTCTCAATACTCCCGAAAAACTCCGGGACGGCGATCCGACTGTTTATGCTCTTTTGACCGATCCGCAGTATATGGTACCGGCCGTTCTGCCTGATGGTGTATACAACGCAGGAACTTTCAGAATAGAAGCCTTACCGTAAGATATTGCTCAACTCAAATGTTTCATTTTATAACCTTTCACACTATTCATTCATTATAATAAAGAGTATGAGAAATGGCAACGTTACCTATTCTTAGAAAAAGCCCTCTATTGTTAGTATTCATGCTTGTGATATCTCTTGTTGCAAACTGTTCATCAAACAAAACGGGGATACCTCTTGCAGAGCATCCTCGTCCTGATTTCATGAGAGATGCATGGTTGAATTTGAACGGTCAATGGGATTTCGCACTCGATCCTCTTGAGGAAGGTGAGCAGGAAGCGTGGTATAGAGCGAGTTCTGCTTTCGACAAAAAGATTACCGTACCATTCTCTTGGGCCTCGCCGTTTTCGGGAATTGAGGAACCGGATGTGAACATTGGGTGGTATTCGAGAACTTTTACTATACCTGAGAACAGTAACTGGAGTGATAAACGAATATTTATCGTGATTGGTGCGAGTGATTATGAGACAAAACTGTGGCTCAATGGAAGTTTAATCAGCGATCACGAAGGCGGTTATACACCTTTTGAATTCGAATTAACCGATCTTATTAACAGGACAGATGTCAATACAGTCGTCATTCGTGTTGAAGACAAATCGGTTTCAGGCAGACAGACTGGAAAACAAAATGACTATGGTCCTGCAAAAGGTATCTGGCAGACGGTCTATCTTGAAGGACGTTCGGAAAATTGGTTCCGCTTGGTCCACTTTACTCCCGATATAGATAATGAAAAAGTGTCTGTTAAGTTTTCTCTGGAAAAACCTGCAGACAACGATATGATAATCGCAGTGATTTTCGAAAACCAAGACTTGGAACCTGCACAACGTACTATTCCTGCTGGTAATGATGAGTATACATTCGACATTCCCGTCACCGATCAACGTCTCTGGACCCTTGACGATCCGTACTTATATAACGTTGACGTCATCCTCGGTGACGGAAGTGAAGAATATGACCGAGTCCGATCATATTTTGGTATGAGGAAGATTTCGACTGGCAGACCTCCCGGATCGGATGATATGTACATTATGCTGAATAACAAACCGGTTTATCTTAAGATGACATTGGACCAGGCATTCCATCCGGAAAGTTTTTATACATTTCCAAGTGACGACTTCATCAGGGAAGAGATTCTGCGGGCAAAGAATATAGGCCTGAACGGAATAAGAATTCATATAAAAACGGAAATGCCGAGAAAACTGTACTGGGCTGATAAACTTGGTGTTTTGGTTCAGGCGGATATACCGAATTTCCGTCTAAATAACGAGACCGGAATAGCGGATGAATACGCGAAAAATAACTGGAAATATACCGCTTACAATCAGATCATGCGCGATTTTAACCATCCAAGCATCTTTTGCTGGGTGCTCTTCAATGAAACCTGGGGACTTGAGGGACGGGGACAGTACAGAGGATACCCTCAGGAAAACAGAGAATGGGTGATATCCCTTTACAATTGGGCAAAGGAACTCGATCCAACACGTCTTGTTGAAGATAATTCTCCCGATAAATATGACCATATCGTATCTGATATTAACTGCTGGCATCGGTATCTTCCGGCTCAGATTTATGCATCGTTTTTAGACAATGCAATGGAAAATACGTATCCGGGTTCAGGTTGGAATTATATTGGTGATAATGTTCAGACCGACATTCCGCTGTTAAACACAGAATGCGGAGCCGAACATGGATACCGGTACGGAACCGGGGACATCGATATTTCCTTTGAATATCACATTATGATCAATGAATTTCGAAGACGCCTTACAAATGTTGGTTTTGTGTTCACACAGTTTCACGATGTCATTGATGAATGGAATGGGTATTACCGTTATGACCGGACGATCAAGGAATGGGGACTTGATGAACTTAGTCCGGGAATGACGATCAATGATTTTCATTCCGATATGTATCTTATACCCGGAAACGATTTTTTCAAAACGGTACAACCAGGTGATTCATTCAGCATACCCATAACTGCGTCATTTACGACAGATGAACTGCCTCATGAAATGACAGTCCGGACAGTTGTACACGGATGGAACAAATTCGGGGAACAGAAGGAGTATTGGTCTGGGCAATTTACCATTCAGCCGAAACCATATTCCGTCTTTGATGTTGAACCGGTAACGTTTCAGGCTCCCAATGAGGAATGTCTGGCAGTCATGTACACCTACTTGCTTGATGATCAGGGGCAAATACGGCATAGAAACTTTATTCCTTTTAGAGTAGTTGCAGACGATCTCGAACAGGATAACAATCCGACTCCTTCACAATACAGCATACGCCGGGAACCCGATGCGTATTCACAGAGCAATTGGTCTGTGAAACAAGTCTCCATTCTTGACGGATTGAAAGTCTGGGGAACGGGAACGGGATATTTCGAATACGAATTCAACATCCCGGAGGATCTTACACGTGACGATATACAGGATATTGAATTTCTCGCGGAATTGTCATCACGCCACATTCAGGGTAAATATACGCGGGAGGGAGACGAGCTTGAATATACCGGTAAACATTATGAGTCTATCGGTGAAAATGCTTTTGATCCAGGGTATGGATTTAACACATTTCCAATGACAGATGATAAAATGCATTCGAGTAGAGTGACTATCACGCTTAACGAAAGAGATGCTCAAATTGTAGTATTGAGCGACGATCCCGCGGATCATCGGGGATTACTGTCGTGGATGAACCAGATCCGACCGGTAAGCATGGCACACAAAGATTACAGAGCACAAGATTGGGAGCTTGAAGAAGCAGGATCATATGGTTATATTGTCAAAGTGAATTTCAATGAAGACTCAATTGAAAAAGCATTTCAAGAAAAGAAGTTCACTATAAAACTCGCTGTTCTTGAGTCTTCCGAAACATCAGGAGGATTGTCAGTATATGGAGATAAATTCGGCCGGTTCCCCCTTGGTCCAACAGTGGTCATTACAAAAAAATCACAATGAAGGAAATTCTAAAACAACACTAATTGTGGCATAATAAAAATTGATGTTCTCCATCTTATCAATTCTTCTTGATTGTATTCTCAATTATTACCTCCTCATGAACTGATGTCGGAGTTACTATAGAATAATATGTTTACCCACATTGTAGTGTTTTCATTGTAACCTACATCAAATATGAAATTCCCTTATAGACTGGAGGCAGATAAATCATGCAGGATATTGTCTATGTTTCGAATATTTCAGTCAAGCATATAGAAGGAAAGTTGCGCCACGCCTATGTTCCCGAAGAGAAGGAACCGGTTAAGTTCTCAGTGCATGGTGCAATTGCTGAACATTATGGTGTCACTTCAGATATAAAAGATCCACATGCAGCGACAATCGATTATGTTGTTGCCGCGGCCGGTGGCTGAATGCTTGGTACCTTTAACGGTGCGCTGGCAGCGCGCGATGTGACACTCAAAAATAACATTTCGGCAAATGTCAGGGGAGAAATTGAATCGGATGATGGTGTTCTTGTTATTAAACGAATACTTGTGAGCTACTCAATCGACGCAGATGAAAGTGACCATGCAACAATTGAACGGGTTCACGGAATTCATGCAAACTTTTGTCCCGTGTACAGGTCATTGAAGGATGCTATTGCGATTTCATCCGAATATGTATTTGTATAACCTGTATTCGACTAATATTACTATAATTGTTTTATTATCCGGCAGATGAACCGGAATTTACTGAACTACTGATGGATAGGGAGTACGTATCAATGCAAAAGATGATGAAAGCACTGGTAAAAAAACACCCGAAACCGGGACTCTGGTTAGAAGAAATACCGGTTCCGGAAATTGGAATAGACGATGTTCTCATAAAGGTTCATAAAACCGGTATCTGCGGTACTGATGTCCATATCTGGGAGTGGGACTCATGGGCGCAAAAAACGATAAAGGTACCAATGGCTATCGGCCATGAATTTGTCGGTTCAATCGAAAAGATCGGCAGCAATGTATACGATTTTGCGGTTGGTGATATCGTATCGGGTGAGGGTCATGTTGTGTGCGGAAAATGCCGCAACTGCCTCGCGGGAAGGCGCCACCTCTGTAACGCCACAAAAGGTATTGGCGTCAACCGGCCCGGAGCTTTTGCCGAATATATTTCAATTCCGGTTACTAACGTCTGGCATGCCGACCAGGCTATTCCCACGGATATTCTCAGTATTTTCGATCCGTTCGGGAATGCCGCACATACCGCTCTCACGTTTAAAATTCTGGGTGAGGATGTTTTGATCACGGGTGCCGGCCCGATCGGACTCATGGCAACAGCTATCGCAAAACACGCCGGTGCGCGGTTTATTGTTACCACCGATGTCAATCCCTACCGTCTTGCACTGGCGGAGAAAATGGGTGCAACCGTTGCGCTGAATGTCCGCGAGATAAAAGTTGCTGACCTCCAGAAAGAACTCGGTATGAAAGAGGGATTCGACGTTGGTCTCGAAATGTCAGGGAGCGGTGATGCACTTAATGATTTGATTACAAATATGTGCCACGGCGGCAAAATTGCAATTCTCGGAATCCCATCGAAAGATCTTGTGATAAACTGGAACACGGTTATTTTCAACATGCTCACTATCAAAGGGATATACGGCCGTGAAATGTACGAAACGTGGTACATTATGCAATCGATGATCCAGACCGGTCTCGATATTTCTCCTGTTATTACGCACAAATTTCCGTATACGGAATTCGAAGAAGGATTTATGATTATGCGCTCTGGAAACTCGGGAAAAATTATTCTCGACTGGATCGACGTATAATACGATAACAAATAATGAGCACGATTTTAGCAGTGAATGCATTTATAACCGGTAACTCAAACCATGTATAATCATACCATGAGTGTAACGGCACCAGGATAACAAAACGATTTTACCTCACGTTTTTTTGTGCCGAAAATGGGCATCGATGAAGACCCTATGACCGGATCACCACACTGCTCGCTTACACCGTACTGGGCACAGCGTCTCGGCACATCAAAGCTGCATGCGAAGCAGGTGGTCAAAATAGAGTGGTGGACTCTTTTGTGAACTCAAGGACGACCGTGTCCTGATCTCCGAGAAAGCCATCAAAGTCCTGTCGGGTGAGATGTTTGTGTAGGTAGTCTATCCAGACTTCATGGTGTATTCCAAGGTACATTCGGTATTCAGTGCTTTTAATAAAGAGTATGATTGGAACACCACATACCCATTATAAAAAATTGAACTTTCCAAATAAAAATATCAAACTATTTATAAATATATAAAATAATGAAATCAACTTGATCTCACATTTTTGTTGAATGCTTGGTATATGGAATTATATAGGCAAGTTTCTTTCAATAAAAACCTTAATTAATCCATTGGGAAAATCGAAAAACATTTGTATATTTACAGCAACATTTTCTGAGAATCTGAATGAGGATATATCATGCCTTCGAGCCATTATTTACAGATCAATGAGATAGTCGAGGTTATTGTTAATACTGATCCTAGAGGAGTGCTAGATATTGGTGTCGGATTTGGTAAGTACGGATTTCTATCTCGGGAGTATCTCGAATTATGGGATGATGAGCAGCCGTATGCTGAATGGAGAAGAAGAATAGACGGTATTGAGGCATTTGAAAAATATATTACACCAATTCAGAAGGAGGTTTATGATAAAATATATATAGGAAATACCCTAGATATTGTCAATGAGCTTGATGTTCAATACGATCTCGTTCTCCTGATCGATATTCTTGAACATTTTGGTTATGACGACGGCATGAAGCTTTTAAACATTCTTGCTGAACGCCATAAAAATATCCTTGTTTCGACACCTTTCGATATCGGAGTTCAGGAAGATATTTTTGACAATCCGTACGAAATTCACAAATTTCAGTGGAGAAAAAAACATTTCAGATCTTTTCCTGATAAATTTTTTATCAACAGCCCTTTCTCACTGCTCTGTTTTATCGGGGAAGATGCACAGAGAGTAAAAGGTAAGATTAAGACCAAAGGATGGAATAAAATTAAATATGACATCAGTTTGATGTTTCCAATATTAAAAGTACCATACCGATTCTTCAGAAAAATTTTGTCATCATGATGAACATATGCTTTGAGCACGCACAGGAGATCTAATGCGAATAGGTATAAACGGATGGTTTCTGCGACATCCCAACACTGGTATCGGGCAGTATATGCGGGGTCTTTTGACAAGTATGGATTCAATCAGCAATCGCCATACGTATATCCTTTACATCGATGATAGTACAGAATCGCTTCCTCTCAGTGAAAAATTTACTTACATATCTGTTAAACACCCCTATGCCACTCTCCATAAGGATCTAAAAAAAACATTCTGGGAGCAGCACGTTATATATAAACTTGTAAAACAACACAATCTTGATTTCCTACACATTCCATATTTTGCACCCCCCATCAAAAAGCAGCTTCCGATAGTTATGACAATTCATGACGCATCACCTTTGAGATTTTCTTGGAAAAACATGGGAAGAAATGGTGTGTATGATAAACTCTACCGGAAACTGTTCTTTTCGAATCTGAAAAAAGCAGAAAAAATCATTGTTGTTTCACATTTCCTCAAGGAAGAACTCCTGGATTTGACATCTATTCCCGGAGAAAAAATCACTGTTATTCCTATCAGCACACATGAACACTATCAACCCTATAATGATAAAGAAGAAATTCATCATCGCATTGAAAAATACAATATAAAGAAAGAATATATTTTCTGCATCGGTGATCCCAGCTACAGAAAAAACATGTTTGCTGTCATGGATGCTTATATTGCATTACCAGAGGAAATCAAAAACAAATACAATCTAGTAATTTGTGGAGGAACAAAATTTTCACAAAAATATCAGGATTATGCAGCAAAGGACTCAGAAGGCAGAATACAACATATTGGATATGCAACACCTGACGGTGATTTACCCTATCTTTATAATGGCGCAAAACTCTTTGTTTTTCCTTCCCGGTATGAGGGATTTGGAATACCCCCACTGGAAGCGATGAAATGCGGTATACCGGTGATTGCTAACAATTCATCAAACATTAAAGCAGTTGTCGGGGATGCGGGGATGCTTATTAATACCGAACATACACAAGAATTGTGTGATGCTATAGTCAAGGTCCTCTCTGATAATGATTTACGTAGAAAGATGTCAAGTAAAGAGTTGGAATGGGCTAAGCAATTTAGTTGGGAAAAAGCTGCCAAGGCAACCTTGCAAGTATATGAAGAGATGGAAAATATTATATTATAAAATTATTGTATTGATAATTTTAATAACAACCATCCTGTTATAATTCCACTATATAAAATCAACCTTAGAAAGTCCAAATAATTCATGAGCCACGGAAGAGTGTTTCCTCCCGCCGTATCCACCGTTCGCAGCCGAAGAGACTCAGTCCCGCAAGAAAAAACAGTGAGAGATAGACCTCGGTCATGAGGAGCGGTGTCATTGTACCCGATATGACCGCCTTGGTCGCCAGAACGACATTCATAACAGGGACAAGTGCTGTTGTACTGTTTAGTTCGATTCCCGGCAACATAGCAATGATCAACGGTATTATTACGACAATATTCAACGGAGTAATGATACTCTGGGCTTCTTTGAACGACCGGGCATAGAACGAAATGGCGAGCTGCATTCCCGCAAAAAATACGGTCAGCGGCAATAAGAGTGAAAGGACCAGGAGAATTGATTTCATCTGGAGAATTCCCATGAGCGCATCCTGCAACTCGGGCGGCAATTCAAGCTGCAAAGTTTGAATTGCTCCAAAGAGGCCGATTACTGCGAAAACAGCTGATAATATTCCGGTCAAAACGACGATACCAAATTTACCGGTTACGATCTGAAAGCGACTGGCGGGTGAAGCCATGAGTGTTTCGAGCGTTCCCCTCTCTTTCTCACCGGCTCCGAGGTCGATCGCAGGATACATACTCCCGATGAAGCAGAATATAATAAAAATGTAGGGCAGAAATCCTCCAATCTGTTGACCAATCCGTTCCTCAAGAGTTGCAAGGTTTATTATTTTGGGCTGCACAGTATCGATTATCGTTTTATCCATATTCAATGTTTCAAATCTGGCATCCAGCAGGTGTTCCTTATATTCATTAACCAGTTCCATCAACCGGTCATATACAATTTCCTGATCCCTTGTCGCCGTATTATAATATAACTCCATTTCTCCAGCGTGTAAATCAACGACCTGCCTGTCAAAATTTTGATTGAGGATAAGAGCTCCAGCCAGACTATCCTCGCGAATTAATTCCTGGACTTCATCTGAGTTGACTCCATCGATGATATGTAAATCATTCCGCTCAAACAGCATGGCTCTTAAATCTTCTGCATTCCCTTAGGTGATCAGCCCAATATTCAAGACCTCTTCTTCAGCTTGCTGTATTTGCGACATTGTTAACCTGCTCACAATACCAATTAAAACCGGAAAAAGGAGAATGGGAATGACAATCATAGTAATCAACGTCCTGCGGTCTCTGATCGTGTCGATGAGTTCTTTTCTGAATATCGTCATAATTATATTCATGTCAGTTTTCCTCCACGAGCCGGAGAAACTCGTTTTAAAATGTATCAGTCTGCATTTGCTCTGTAAAATTGTTATAGGCACCGTAATACTTGAGGTATCCTTTATGAATAATGGTAAGATCGTCACTGAGCATTCGGACTTCATCCATCCGGTGCGTCGAAAAGATAACAGTTTTTTTCTCCTCCCTGCATTGCCGGATCAGTTTCATCACATTTCGTGAGGTAATGATATCGAGCTCGACGGTCGGTTCGTCGAATATAAGAACATCCGGATCGTGAATAATAGTCCGCACGATCGATACTTTTTGAGTCATTCCCGAAGAGAGTTTTCCGATACGTTTTCTGCTGAAATCGTGAATGTCGAGAAGAGAAAAAAGTTCTTCGCGACGCTGTAAGAATTTCTTCTTATCCATCCCATGGAGATCGGCAAAATATTTCACGAACTCATTCACCGTTAACCTGTGGTACAGGCCGGTATTTCCCGTGAGGAATCCAATCCGGCGGCGGACATCTTCAGGCTGTTTCACCGTATCGAATCCGCATACGGATACGGTACCGGATGTCGGCCGCAGCATGGTTGCAATTACCCGGAGCGCTGTTGTTTTTCCAGCACCGTTCGGTCCCAACAGGGCTAATATTCTCCCAGTCTGACATGAAAAACTGACATTACTCACCGCATCTATCGACGATCCTGAAAAACCTTTTTCCATTTCACGTTTCTGTTGTCGTGATAGAGTGAACCTCTTTGTAAGGTTTTCAACATTTATCATGGTCGCTTCTCTTTTTCAACTCATTATAACATGTGCTTCGGATATTAATTGAGTGTAAGCGTTTCGGATATTTATGTCAAGATATATATGGTATTATGGTATTGAATATGGTAGACAAATGAGCGGGAAAAAATATCATTGTAGTGGTACATGTAAGAGGAAATCCCGGGATGTCAATCTTGATATCTAAAAAAGTTGTAATAGAATGGATGTTTCTATGTCACATTATTTACCATTATTGTTATTCAATTCAAAATGGATATTCTAACGACATTATTTAAAAAATGACATGTAATCTCTTTTTTTAATTAAAAAATTTCACACCCATGTTTCCGGCAATTTTTTGGGAAAGATTTTTCCTGTTGTTTGAAGATTACGCTGTTAGAATTGTAATTATCTATAGTATTAGAACATTTACTTGTGAATGTTTTTGTTCTTTTGAAATTCAAATTGTACATTAGGAGCATAAACCAACCATAGTATCATACCTACTTCTAATTCGGAAAGTGTTTTCGAGATTATTAGTAATTTAACTGCACACTAAAAAAGAGGAGGTTTGAACAATGTTCAAATGGAATCGTTATGTACTTGCTTTTATAATGACTGCGGGGCTATCACTGTTTTTCTGCACAGCAGACAAAAGCAATACCAGTAATGAAACAAATAGCAATTATAACGGGCTTTTAGGCCTATTCGAGGAATTTCGCACGTTTCAACAGCCTGAGGTCAGTAATGGCGCTCCGGATTATTCGGATGCGGCCATGGATCAAGAATTCCGTGAACTGCGATCCTTTCAGGACCGTCTTGCTGCAATTGATATAAACGATTGGCCAACCTCGGAAAAGATCGATTACCATCTTGTTCGTGCAGAAATGAATGGGTATGAATTTCAACACCGGATTTTAAACCCCTGGTCAATAGATCCAGGATTTTATAATGATGTCATCTCCCGGTTCAGCCGGGTCAGAAATTTACCGCTCAGCAGCGATAATCTTGCTGATTTCAGAAACGGACTCGTAATAGTTCCGGAGATATTGAATCAGGCAAAAGACAATTTAAACAATTTCTCTGAAATTGCAGGCGATCTTGGTACTCTTGCAGTACTCTCTTTGGGAGACACAAAAGCATCCTACATAGAACTCTCAAAGCAACTGGCCGAACACCATCCTGAATTGGAAGCCGACGTGGATAATGTGCTCCAAGCCATTGAAGACTATATCGAATGGATAGAAGCAAATAAGAGTAAAATGACTGCAAAAGCGGGTGTCGGTAAAGAAAATTACAACTGGCTGCTCAAAAATGTTTACCTCTTTCCGTACACTTGGGAGGACGTCCGTACTATTGTCGAACTCGAAGACAACCGCGTCATCACTTTTCAGCGGCTTGAAGAAAACAGAAATCGAAACGTCCCTCCACTTAAGCCGGCTGCAAGTAAGGAGGAATACAAACAGAGAGTCATAGAGGCCATAGAACACATTATGAAATTTCTTCGTGAAGATGAAATATTTACCATACAGGACGACCTTGAATGGGAAGATTATTGGATGTCTGGATGGCACGGATTTGATAATCCGTGGCCGGAAAAACACGACTATTTCTTCAATTTCTCCCATCGTGAACCGGTAATGGAGGAAACTCACGAGATGATTGGTCACAGTTTCGATGGCCAGAGGTATCGGCGCGATAACCGTCCGATCCGCGGCGGTCGACGCCCGTATAAAATATCAACTGCCAGGGGAGAAGGATTTGCTTTCGCTCTTGAAGAGCTGCTGATGCATGCCGGCTATCTTGACGGAAGGAATCCTCATGGTCGAGAAATTGCGTATGAGCAATCTGCATTCAGGACAGTCCGTGCACTTTCGGATGTCTACATGCACAGTCAGGATTGGAATTTGGATGACGCAATGGAATTCTGTGTCAACAATGCACCGAGCGGCGAAATGCTCGACGGCAGCCACCATTTGTGGTACGAACTCGATACAACGCTCCGCGGTGTCGGTCATCATATGCTCATGGTTCTCGGCAAAGTCCAGCTCATGAAACTTATCAGAGACAGGGCAAATCAACTCGGTGATGATTTTAATCTGAAAGTATTTTTGGATGAATTTTTTGAGTCTGGTTCGATTCCGATGTCGCTCATCCGGTGGGAAATGACCGGTTATGACGATGAGATTAAAACGTTGACGAACAATTAATTTATCGTTTTTTAACAATAAACTGGTGCGTTCCATGCTTCTGTAGATGAACATAAGAATAATAAAGAAAAGGCAGAACTAGTGCGGAAGTTCTGCCTTTTTTACATGGAACACTATAGAGAGGAAAAGTGCTACTTTATGATGACATACCGTTCAAGACGGGCAATCTCATTGTCGTCCACATACTTACCGATTTCGCGCCTGAATTGGGCTATGTTTCTGTAAGGGCGGTATTCTTCAAATTCATGGAGCATACGTCTCCCCATTCCGGGTATCGATAGAATATCTTCTTCACTGCCAGTGTTAAGATCGATTGGTACAAATACATACTGCTCAAACCGTGCGACTTCATCATCGTCAACATATTTTCCGATTTCACGCCTGAACTGTACGAGATTCGAATAGGGACGGTATTCCTCAAACTCGTGCTGCATGCGTTTCCCCATTCCGGGAACCAGCATGATTTCGTCCTCAGATGCTGCATTGAGATTAATAGGGACGAACAGGTGCACAGAGAGATCCGCCCGCTGGTCTTCATCCAGTGACTCGGAAAGAAGGTTGTCGAAGTTTTCCATCGTTAAAAATGGACGGTTATCGATGATTTCTTCAGCAAGGGATGATGAAATATGTGATAAATCACTCAATTCTTCTGCAGTCGCTATATTTGGGTTCAGTACACCCAAATTGTTCCCAACCTGACCGAATGCCATCGCAGAATATCCCGCCATCACCACGGCTGTGAATGCTGTATAAATGAGGATCTTTGTTTCATGATTCATTGTCTAATTCCTCTCGATTACTTGATGTCGATTTATTGTGCGGATCGATTAAGAGGGGATGTCCATAGGTTGAAAGCAATCCGACGATACCTAATAATGACATCACACCGGGTGCAAGTGACGGTGGTGAAATTCCTTGTATTGCCTGCCAGTAAAGAGCAAATCCGACTACCGCAGGATATAATTCCTGCTCGAATTCCAAATTACCTTTAAAGTGGAGATACAGACCGGTAATTCCTCCGGCTATGAGTAGTAGCAGTGATGCTCGAAATACTCTAAGGCTTATTTTGTCCCTGATCACACCGTAGAGTCCGGTTGTAACAGCACAGCATCCGATTAGAATCAATGGAATTAGCTGAAATACTTGTTCCGTATGACGTATCAGCAATAACTCTCCACCGGTGCCGATGAGTCCGGCTATAAAAGTGAAAAACAAAAACGTGCGGATGGAAGAGAGTAATCCCAATTCACGTTTGTTGGTAGCGTCCTCTGAGGTCATAAAATCTATCGCTTTTAAATGTGTTCGATTACTCTACTTATAAGTGCATGGGGTTCCTTATACAAGGCAAATAATCTAATTTATTATTTACACATTACCAAGCATAAAATTCAATTTTTATTACCCCCTTCATTATATATTTTTCTTTCATTTTGTGTATATTGTAATTACCATAATACACTTCCGATATAAGCTGTCTCATAAGACTGTTTTATTTTTTTAAGCAAAAATACTTCGATTGACAATTCAGATGAAATCTTCATTTAAAAGATTTTATTTCATCTCAGTGTTCGGGATAGCTGTATTGTTACATTCAACGTACTCCTTCGGCCAATATACAGCATGCTCATCGAAAAATGAGAACATAATACACTCAATTGAAGCGACACGATATAATAAACCAGATGGCAAGTTTTCAAATAATCTACAATCAAGCACCGCTAAACTCTACACAAATAGAAAAATAATCTATGCGTTCGCTCTTTCAGGATTGATGGCGAATACCAATATCGATGAGCAGATACGGACATCGTATTATACCAATCTCAAAGCATCGAAGAATAACCGGTACTCTAAATTAACCAAACCGCTCGGGAACGGCAGGTTGATGTTTAGCGCTTACCCAATTGCTTATATTGTAGGAAAATTATTTAGAATTGAAGCGCTAACCGATTGGAGCACAAAGTCTTCCGCTGCTACTTTTATCAGTGCGCCGGGATTATTAATGTCTCAGTACGTTCTGGGAGCATCGAGACCGCACCACGGATTCGGCTCGTATTGGTGGTCGGGTATGGATGGAAAAAACGGTGCCTCGGGTCATACGTGGGTTGCAGCGATACCGATTATCACATCCGCAAAAATGACAGAGAACAGACTTCTGAAGATACTATTGTACAGCGCTTCAACATTGACCGGAATATCCCGTATCAATGACGATGCACATTATACATCACAGGTTTTACTGGGGTACGCCTGGGCATATTACGCTGTGGACAGCATTTTTAATACCAGAAATAGCAAAAAATTTAGTGTGTTTGTCACTTCGTCATTAATAGGAGTATCAGTCAATTTTTGATTATCAATATTCGGCGTGCTGTAATATTGATAATATTAGATTCCCTTGTAAAGCAGATACTTTAAACGGGGACGTTAAATTCGTCTACAGGTGTCCAGCATTAATTTACCATATTTTGAGCGGAATTTAAACACCGCCGGCAATAATTATGATGAAACAGAGTGGGTAATTGCGGAGAATACGATCCACCATTCACGCAGGTTCCCTTCTCATGTAATGTTGCCTATAATTCCAGATGATGTCGAATAGTATTGTCAGGGCAATTTTAGACGATCCATGTCAACCGATATCCTGACGACTCAGCTTGAAAGCGCGACTACTTTGAATTGAGAAGAATTAAAACACAATGAGCTAAAAGTTTTGTGATACTTTTAGCTCATTGTGTTTTAATTCTTGCCAGAACACTGTTATAAACCTGATATCGGTTTAACGCACCTTGTCATCACATCACATTGCTTTTAATATATATTCCATGATTTATCACACCACAATACAGAATACTAAATACTCCAATCTTCCTGCTTACTCTGCCAATATCTTTCGTGCAGGTAATAAAACAGCAATTTAAACGACGCGTCGATAATTCCAATTGAGGCAGCAAACTTTATTTCACCTGTTATGATCAACGCTATCAACCCTGTTGTCAATGTGGCAATCACCCTCCAGGTAATTGTTTTGATCACACTCCGTCTAATTGAAGAATTCATTACACCTTCTTGTATATTTTAACTGACGTAACTTGCTAATATGTTGTCCGGTTATCGAACATTTACTTTTGAAACTATTTACAAATCGTATGAAGATGGCAAAGATACTACTTTTCGACGAATATTGAAATGCAAAAATAAATTAAATGCCAATTCTGCAACCAACCGTTCCTTGCTTCACTATTTGTAAGTCATTGAATGAGTAAAATTCGCTCGTTCGGCGGGTGGAGGAATTCAACTCCCTGGCTTGTTACAATATGATTGCCCTCTATATTGATAGAAATTGGAAAACCTGGCCGTTCGGGAAGATTAGTATGGACCATATATTCAAATGAAAAAAGGTGATTCTCCTGAATTGTAAGGTGTGACCGGTCTAACCGGAACGGAGCAACAGACGGTCCGACCGTCACCACAGTACCGCCGTTATTTCCTTCGCTGTGCAGATCGATTGAAAAACCCGATTTATCGGTGTTCACGAGCACTTTCTGTATCATTGTGTAATCTTCAGTTCCGATATTCATAAATGGTGTGTAGATATATCCTTCATTTTCCAGTCCGGAGGCGATTGCCGCCAACGTTTCTTCTGCAGTCCTGCCGATCTTGATATTTTTGCGAATAACCTTACGGGCATCTATAGCCCGATCATAGGCATGCTGCAAACTTTTAGGAACGCTCGATTCTCCTTCTTTCAGAATATAAAAATTACGTTTATAATCTGTCGAAAAGTAGTTCAGGTACCGTGTGCCGATATCAAATGTCCCGAAATCACCGCGTTGAATTATGTACTCGGGGTGATGAATCCACCACCGGACATCAGGCGGATCAATCGGATCGGACTGTGTCGAATAAAGGATCCGAGGGATACTGACACTCCTTGTATAATCCCTTAAGAGGCCGTGTTTGAGAAACTGCTCCTGTACCCACCATCCAACATCACCCAGCGTGGTTTCTCCCGGTATGATAACTTCACCGGACAAAGCTCGCTCAAGAATCTGGCGGTGCATCTCGAGTGCATCTGAAAAGGCGGTGATTTCGCTTTGAACCCGTCGCACCCGAAAATCGGTAATCACATACTCCGCAGAGACAATCCTCTCTGCATATTTCGGTCCCAGTGCTCTCTCCAGTTTTATATATTCAGAATGAGAAATCCCGTCTGATACAGCAAGCCATCCCGTATCTCGTCGGGAGAACCAAATATGTCGTAGAGATCAGACGACCCGCCGGAGTGATGCGTCAGCCAACGCGGGTCGACTTCGTCACTGCCGGGGATGTTTGACCGATCAAATAAATCAGAGACTTGAAGAGGCGGCCTGTTACCGTCACCGAGAACAGCCCGTTCGATCCTGTTTCCTCCCCTGTCTGTAAATATAATATAGCCGGTAACCGTCCCAAAATGAACTGCCATTGGGTCAGAGTTTCCGGCACGTATGACATGTATCCACATATCGACCTTGTTATCACGCATGGCTCCCGGCAGAATCAGGTCAAATTTTTCTTTGCGTATCAGATGTAGAATCTCAGATGCTGCCTTTGCCGTAATGACATCCGGCTGAGCGACGGAAACCGTTACAGTGCTCAGCAAGGATATGACAATGATAATTAATCGCACAATCATAATTCACTCTCTTAATGGTTACGTTCAACGGATCAGGATAATTTCCTCATTTGCCGGTTGAATCCATTCAACACCGTTGTTGGTGACGATTTGAGGATTTGAAAAATTTATGGACATGGGATAACCGGGCCGCTCAGGAAGATTTGTGTGGACGGCATATTCAAATGCAAAAATATGGTTCTCCGGAATTCTCAAGTGATGTGTAGCTTGTCGGAAATCTGATATAGATGCCCCGATCCGGTTGATCATGTCGGAATCTCCACCATTGCGATTATTACCCATAGCGTGAAGGTCAACGTAAAATCCCGACTTATTTATATTTGCGAGAGCTCTTTGGAGAATCTTATAATCTTCTGTGCCAATATCGTTAAAAGGAGTATAGATATAGTCTGCCTCTTCCAATGCAGAAACAATAGCCTGCAAACATTCCCCGGCAGTCATGCCGACTTTTATCTGCTGCCGCATAATACCCTGCGCTTTTTTTCCCTGATCCCAGGCATACTGTATACTCTCCGGAACACCTGTTTCACCTTCCCGCAAAATATATGCATGAATTTTCGTATCGACTCCAAAACCCATATAGCTCCCTGTTCCGCCCGCACCACCTGTAAAAAAATCGCAAAGCTGCAATACATAGTCAGGATCATTAATCCAAAATCGCGCATCAGGAGGAGCAGTACGTTCGGATACTGCTGTATAGTAAATCCGGCCTCTTAATTCTCCCAGCATCGTTTTACCCGGCACAACATTAGATAATCTTTCTAAATTACGCTGGCGGGCCAATGCTAATATTTCGGTCTGTGCAGCCACTTCCCTGCTTGTCCTTCTTGTCACGAATTCTATGACGACATTCTCTGCGGACACAATTCTCCGAGAATATTTCGGTCCCAATATTTTTTCCAGCTTTACATATCCGGAATGTGAAATCCCATCTGCCGTTGATATCCAGGAGGAAGTATTGACGGCAATTGTACCTGGATCACGTTCGGCAACAAATTCTGTTAATTCGTCGTAAACTGAGAAGTCCAGAGTGCCATAATCATATCCGGAAACAGCTCGTGCGATCTCCAGAGAGCCATAAACATCTATATTTTCAACAGCTCCTGCTCCGCCAAAAACCGCACGTTCAATCCTGTCCCCCAGGTCGGTAAAAATCAAATAACCGGAAGTTGATCCAAATTGCGGAACCATTGGATCGGGATCTCCGGCGCGTGTGACATGAATCCACATATCCACATTACTGTCGCGCATGGCTTCAGGAAGAATAAGGTTAAGCTTTTCGTTTCTCATCAGACGGAGTGATTCAGCATCGGTATCCTGTGTACGCCGCGGCAGCGGGTTTGTTGATCCTCGTTGTGCATTAGCATTTGGCACTGCACAAATCACAGATATGAATAATATCATAATTCGTAATAGCATAACATCCTCCTCAAAATCAATTAAATGGCGGCTTTTTTTAACACTTATTTTTAATTTGAATGATATAATTACTTCCGCACGTAGTCAAGTTAAAATTTCCGAAGGTTACGGTAGTTACTCCTTTGACTTCATACAAAACTCATCCATCCGGCAAAATGTAATTTTTTTGCAAAGCAATATTAAAAATGCTAACTCATATGAATCAGCCTTTTCAATATTGAAAAGAGCTCAATTTTTTAATGTTCAGGTTAAGAGAATCATTTTATAATGAATATCTCCTCATTAGGCGGTTGAATAAATTCAACGCCCTTACTGGTAATAATCTGAGGATTTGAAATGTTAAAGGCCAGAGGATAACCCGGCCTCTCAGCAATCCTCTTATGGACCATATATTCAAAAGCAAAGAGATGATTCTCCTGAATTTTCAAATGGTGTGTGAATGTTCGATGTGCCGCCATAGAAGGGCCTTCTGTCCTCGTGTCGAATTCAACTTCTCTGGTATCGATGGCATTATTAATCATACTGTGATTATCAATGGAAAATCCCGGCTTATCAGTATTAGCGAGCACTCTCTGAATTATTTTATAGTCTTTTTCGCCAATATCGCTAAACGGTGTAAAGATATAACCTGCATCTTCCATGGCTTTCACCATAGCAGCCAACGATTCCCCGGCAGTCATACCGACTCTCATATGAGGCCGCATAATCCATTGACCTGCTATCGCCAGATCAAAGACCTCCTGTAAAAAGGCGGGTACTTTTGTTTCCCCTTCTCTCAAAATATAGGCATGAATTTTCGTGTCGACCCCAAAGCCCATATAACTGCCCAAGGGGCTGCCTCCACCACCACCGACAAACAGATCACCTCTCTGTAAAACATAGTCAGGATCATTCAGAAACCTCCTGACATCCGGTTGAGATTTCAGTACGGTTTTATCAGGTGTATTTACTGCCGAATAGTAAATACGGGCACCTATTTCACCTGCTGTCGTTACACCCGGTATAACCTGAGACAACCGTTGTTTAGAACGTTGGCGGGCCAATGCTAAAATTTCGACCTGTGCTGCCACCTCCCTGCTCGTTCTTCTTAACAGAAAATCTGAAATAATCCTTTCTGCGGACACTATTCGCTGAGAATATTTCGGTCCAAGTATTTTTTGGAGCTTCAAAAATTGCGTATACGAAATACCATCGGATACTGGCAGAAAATCTGAATAATTAACGGCAATTGTCTGCGGATCACGTTCAGCAACAAAATCTGTTATTTCGTTGAAGACTTCGGGGACCGAATATCCCTGACTCGGGTCAGAATTGTCATAATTGTAACCGGCAAAGGCCCGTGCAACATTTTCAGATCCCCGTATGTCAATTTTTTCAACTGCTCCTGCGCTCCCGCCAAAATGAGCCCGCTCAATTTTATCTCCCAAGTCGGTAAAAATCAAATAACCCGATGTTTTTCCAAACTGCATAATCAATGGATCTTGACCACGTGTTACGTGTATCCACATGTCCACATTGTTGTCACGCATAGCTCCCGGTAGAACAAGGTCAAGTTTGTCGTTTCTCATCAGGCGTAGCGCTTCTCTATCGGTATCCGGCGTTCGTTGTGGCAGCGGATCAATAATATCTCTCCCTCGCTGTGCATTGACATTTGGTACTGCAAATATCACAGATAGTAATAATATCAGAACTCGAACTAACATAATCCTCTCCTCAATCATTGATCAACGACATTGTGCTATTATATTTAATTATTAATTATTCTAGTGTGATCTAACTTTGTAATGTTCTACTTTTCGCTTAAAATTTAATGAATAAGTATTATTTCCTCATTGGGTGCCCTAAGAAATTCAACTCCCCGGCTGGTTACGATCTGAGGATTCGAAAAATTCATGGCAAGTGGAAAACCGGGTCTTTCAGGAATGTTCATGTGGACCATATATTCAAAAGCAAAAATGAAATTCTCCGGAATTTTTAGATGATGCGTGTTTACCCGAAATGGCGCCATTGAGGGTCCTTCTACTCTCAAGTTACCACCATTATTACCAAAAGAGTGATTGTCAATGGAAAATCCCGGCTTATCAGTATTAGCGAGTGCCTTCTGTATTATCTTATAATCTTCAGTGCCATTGTCTAAAAACGGAGTATATATATAGCCTGCATCTTCCATGGCTTTGACCATAGTATCCAAAGATTCCCCGGCGGTTATACCGACTTTCATATGTGGCCGTAAGATATCCAATGCTTGTATCCCCAGATCAAAGACTTTCTGAAAACTCTCAGGAACACTTGTTTCCCCTTCTCTCAGAATATATGCATGAACTTTACTATCTGTCCCAAAGCCCATATATTTAAGATCAGTATTAAAAATGAAATAATCACCACGCTGAAGGACATAGTCAGGGTGACGGATCCACCATCTGACATCTGGTGGTTCAATAGGTTCGGATACTGCAGAATAGTAAACCCGCAGGCCACCCGGTGACCATGTGCTATAATCTACTAAACCCCGCTTGAATGCCTCTTCATTCGCCCACCAGGTTATATCTCCTATCGTCGTTACACCCGGCACGATACGGGATAAAGCCCGTGAAAAATTCTGACGATTCATTTCCACTGTATTGGTCATTGCTGCTATTTCTCTAAGAGTCCTTCTTGAAAGAAAATCTGTAATGACATTCTCCGCCGAGACAATCCTCTCAGAATATTTTGGTCCTAATATCTTTTCCAATTTCAGATATTGGGTATAGGAAATCCCATCTGCTGCAGAAAGCCAATCGGAATAATTTACTGCAATTGTTTTCGGATCGCGTTCGGAAACAAATTCTGTTATTTCACCGTAGACTTCAGGAACCGAAAAACCCTGCCGGGGGTCTGAATTGTTATAATTATATCCATCAATAGCTCGTGAGATGTTGACTGAACCGTGTACATCAATATTTTCAACAGCTCCCGAACTACCAAACGCAGCGCGCTCAATTCTATCGCCCAGATCGGTAAAAATCAAATAACCTGAGGTTGATCCAAATTGCTGAACCAGTGGATCTCTGCCACGAGCTACATGTATCCACATGTCCACATTGTTGTCACGCATGGCACCCGGCAAAATAAGATCAATTTTTTCATTTCGTAGAAGACGAAGTACTTCTCCGCCAGTCTTTGCCGTATGAACACCCGGCTGTGCATTAGCATTCGGGATTGCAAACATTACATAAATGAGTATCATCAAAACTCGATATAACATAGCCTTGCTCCTCATTGTGGTACAATGTTGAATTTTTTATATTTATTTGTGATTTGCTTCGATTATTATAATTTACGTATAAGATTTATTTGATTAGAATAACTCCTTCATTTGGCATCTGAATATTTTCAACACCCTTACTGGTTATAATTTGAGGATTGGAAATATTAAACATTAATGGATAACCGGGTCGTTCATCAATATTTTTGTGTACCATATATTCAAACGCAAAGAAGTGGTCCTCCTGAATTTTTAAATGGTGCGTAAATTTGCGGAATGGGCCCATAGAGGTCCCTTCTGTCCTAACATCGACTTCAACTTCCCCGGTTTCGATGCGATTATTAATCATACTGTGATTATCGATGGAAAATCCCGGTTTATCGGTATTAGCAAGCACTCTCCGGACCATTTCACCGTCTTTTCGACCATTATCGGTAAACGGTGTATAGATATAGCCCGCATCTTCCATGGCTTTGACCATTGCTGCCAACGATTCCCCACCGGTCATGCCGACTCTCATATGGGGCCGCATAATTTTTTGACCTGCTATTGCCAGATCATAGACCTCCTGCAAAAATTCAGGCATTTCTGATTCACCTTCTCTCAGAATATAAGCATACGTTTTTGTATCAACATCCATGTCCATATACTTACCCGAAGGCCCGCCTCTATAACCGCCATGAAATAAATCACCCCGCTGCAATATGTAGTCACGAGAGCGTGTCTCGGACATGCTTGCTGTTGCCGAAAAGATAACACTGGCTCCTACATCCCGTACCCTTGATTTTCCCGGAATGATTTTCCGTAAATTTCCTAAAACACGCTGACGTGCCAGTGCTAATATTTCGACCTGTGCCGCTACTTCTCTACTCGTCCTTCTTACCAGAAAATCGTTAATAACATTTTGAGCAGAGATAATCCTTGCGGAATATTTCGACCCCAGTATTCTTTGCAGTTTCAAAAATTGTGTGTGCGAAATACCATCAGAAACTACAAGAAAATCAGAATAATTGACGGCTATTGTCTGTGGATCGCGTTCGGCAACAAATTCTGTTATTTCGTCGTAGACTTCGGGAACCGAATATCCCTGACTTGGGTCGGAATTGTCATAATTATAACCTGCAAATGCCCGCGCGACATCTTCAGAACCCCGTACATCAATGTTTTCAACAGCTCCTGAACTCCCGCCAAAATGAGCCCGCTCAATCCTGTCTCCCAAATCAGTAAAAATCAAATATCCGGAGGTCTTTCCAAATTGCACCATCAATGGATCTTGACCGCGCGTAACATGTATCCACATGTCTACGTTATTGTCACGCATAGCTCCCGGCAGAACAAGATCAAGTTTATCATTTCGCATGAGGCGAAGCGCTTCCCTGTCGGACTCTGCCGTACGTGCCGGCAAGGGATCTATAATAGCTAAACTTTGTTCTTGCTGTGCAAGAGCATTTGGTACTGCAAACGTCACAAATACGAGCATAATAATAATTTTTGATAACATTATATTCTCCTCATTTATTTAATAGTGTCTCATTATTAATGTCTGCCTGATTGTTGCTTCGAGCATTGCCAGATTCTATAATGTCACGCATGAAGCCGCAGGATCAGTGGATCAGTAAAATTTTTTCATTCGGTGGATGAAGAAATTCAACTCCCCGGCTGGATACAATGTGATTTCCTTCTATATTAATCCTAAGTGGATAACTAGGTCTTTCTGGAATGTTCGTATTAGTAATAAACTCAAAAGAAAAAAGATGATTCTCCGGAATGATCAAATGATCCCTGTCCGATCTGAATGGGGCAATCGAGGGTCCGACTGTCACAAGACTTCCACCATGATGACCCTGGCTGTGAAGGTCAATGGATATTCCAGTCTTATCAGTATTAGCCAATGCCTTCAGAACCATTTCGTGGTCTTCAGGCCCACTATCGACATACGGAGTATATATATAGCCGGCGTCTTCAAGGGCTGAGACGATGGCTTTCAATGTTTCCCCGGCTGTTCTGCCGACTTTTACATTTTCACGAATAATATCACGGGCTGCCAATGAGCGGTCAAAGCCATGCTGTAAACTCTGCGGAATACTTGTTTCTCCTTTGCGTAAAATATATGCATTACGCTTATAATCTGTCGAAAAATAGTCTAGATATCGAACTCCATTATCAAATTGTAGGAAATCACCACGTTGTAACACATATTGAGGAGAACCTGTCACTGATCGATCGGAAACTGCTGAATAGATAACTACGGGAGTACCTACTCCGGTACTATATCCTCGAGTCAGACCTCTCTTGAAAAACTCTTCTTTAACCCACCAGCCAACATCTTCACGTGTTGTCACTCCGGGTGTAATAACCTCATTCGATAAAGAGCGTTCGAGAATCTGACGGTGCACTTCCACTGAATTTGTCATTACAGCTACTTCCCTGAGCGTCCTTCTAGTCCTGAACTCGGTAATAAGGTTCTCTGCTGAGATTATTCGTGCAGAATACTTTTGTCCCAGTATCTTTTCCAGTTTTACATATTGAGAATGAGAAATACCGTCAGCAATAGCGAGCCAATCGGATGTATTGACTGCGATCGTTTTCGGATCACGTTCGGTAACAAAATCTCTCAATTCATTGTAGACAGAGAAATCCTGCGTTCGATAATTGTATCCAGAAATAGCGCGCGCAATGTCGCGAGAGCCTCGTATATCAATGTTTTCGACAGCTCCGCCACTGCCAAAAACGGCTCGCTCGATCCTGTCACCCAGGTTTGTAAAAATCAGATAACCCGACGTAGATCCAAAATTCTCAACCATTGGATCAGGATCTCCTGAACGAGTGACGTGAATCCACATGTCTACATTATTGTCGCGCATGACCCCAGGCAAAATAAGGTCAAGTTTTTCATTGCGAATCAAGCGGAGGACTTCCCCACCTGTCCTTGCTGTATGTACTCCCGGCTGTGCATTGGCAAAAGGTACCATGAGTATCATAGCAATTAAAAATACCATAACTCGAAATAGCATGACATTCTCCTCATTTGAATCCTGGTGATAAATATTATTTTAGGCATTTGACTTTTACAAAGATTTGATGATCTTTTACATTAAGGCAATTCAACGCTTACTATAAATCCCCGACATTAATTTCTCTGTCACTAAATTGAAGCTTTTCAATATTAATAAGAATATTATAACCGTCTCGCATGAAATTCATACCTTCCACTATCACTCTTCCATCCTGTTTATGCACGATGAAATCCTCACGATTACTGGAAAATACAGCAACATCATTACCCTGACCGCCATCAACAACGTCTGAACCTGCCATTGGTGTAATTACATTATCGCCGCTAGGTTGTTATCTTCATCATTTCCGGTCAGATTTGAATCATTACGACCGGTCAGCATCGCTTTTTTAATATACTGAGCAGTATCAGTATAGGTAGAATTCTCGTCACGGGTTAACGAAAACGTACCATCAAATTCTTCCGCGATTCTTGCAGTAAACAACCAATGCGTACCCAAAAAACCTTCCACAAGATCGTACATCGCCGGATCAAGGGCTTTCAACTTAAAGTTATCCAGGGGGATATATTCTCCCCCCCGTGTCCCGGTACCGGTTGGATCATGTTTGAAAAAATCAAAATAAGCTTCCATTCCGCAGATCCAGTATTCACCCGTTGTGTTCCGATTGTACAGACCTTTCGCTCTGGCTTTATCGTGTGCGTCATTCAAATCACGATTAAAAGTGGGGTGCGCTGTCCGAAGTCCAAATCGATCGACATAGTGCATGATCTCTTCATAGGTAGCATCACGTACCGGATCGTCTATCATGTACAGTTCGGTACCTTCAGGGATGGGCGGTGGTGTATGCTGAGCCTGTGTTTTAATACCCGATTCCAAAAAACTTTTTGCATCGGTTCTCATGGAAGTTCGGTTAATATAAAATGCCATTATTGAATTTTGATCTGCCAGTGCATTTGCTACAGTAGTTTTATCACTGCCATACAGTGATCCCGGAACGTTCGTCAAATGATTCACAAGTACTTTTCGCGCATGGACAATTTTATCATCGGAAATACCCGGCTGCACTACAATATGAATCGGTTTCCCATTTGGGGCATACACCTTGGTATATTTGACAAAAACTTTGAAAACATTGTCAACATCATCCGGCATATCCACGACTCCGGTTTTTGATTTGGAAATGTCTATATCAGGAAGTACCGGCAGATTTTGGGCAAATATGTTACCGAAGTTTATTAATACCGATGATAAGAAAAAAAACACTATAATTAGTCTTGATACCATGGTATCCTCCACTCATTAGAAAGTTAATTATTGAACATAGTTAATCTATGTTTAAAGGTTTACTTTTCGATCACGAAATTGAAGAAATTCAATGCCGGTTAGTTCATCGTTTCCATCCTGGTTTACACGCTTATCCTTGACTGTTGTATATCCATCTTTCTTCATAATAGTATAATCATCATAAGCACCCCAGTATAATGCTGTATCATCCCCTTCACCTCCGAAGAGCTGATCATCTCCTTTTCCACCTTTCAGTATATTATTACCAGCATTACCTGTTAATACGTTGTCATAGGCATTTCCCGTGAGATTTGCATCATTGCTGCCCCTCAGTGTCACATTTTTGAGGTGCTGTGATTTATACGTATAAACCAGGTGCGGATCAAGTTTAATCGAAAATGTGCCTTCAAAATCTAAAGGCAGCAGCGGCGTATACGTCAAGTACGGATGAAAGAAATACGTCAGTAGTTCATATCCAGCCGGGTCGGCTTTCAACAACTGAGCCCGGTTGTTTGCTATATGGAGTCCCCATGCATAAGCTTGTCTCTCCATTCCAGCGGGTG
The DNA here is from genome assembly GCA_965249485.1 of bacterium. GTDB lineage: Bacteria > SM23-31 > SM23-31 > SM23-31 > SM23-31 > CBDFMG01. Next base: position 40,982 of record OZ252239.1, read on the forward strand.
TCTGGTCTCTACCTTCCCATCTTGTTCCCGGTACTACCCATAGATCGAGGTAAATATCAAGTTGTGCAGCAAAATATTCATTCGGACTGTATTTATGGCCATCATCACCGGGATCATACTTCCCCGCAGCAAGATAAGCCTCATGTGCTGCGACGATCTTCGCCTGAAATTCCGGCAGAGCGTTCATGATACCCCTGCGCTGTACCAAATGGAGAACTTCTTCGAACGTAGCATCCCGGGTAATTTGGTTCATGTAATTGTCACTGCCTTCAACGGTTATTTCATTCGCCCACATACTTTGGAGAGCCATGTCGGTTGCACTTCTTAACCCTTCCCGTGCTTCCCGAGCCTCAACAGAAGTGTTATAGAGTGTCATTGTAGATTTTCTGTCTGACATAGCATTGGCGACTGCTTCTTTACTACTGCCATATTGAAAGTAGGGGTAATCGGCTAGAAAGTACTCCATAACATTTTTTGCTTTAAAAATCTTATCATCAGTCCAGGCATCCTGAGCAATGAAGTGAATGGGCTTGCCGTTTGGCGCGATTATTTTTGTGTATCTCGTGAATAAATCAGTAAATACAGATGGCGTGTTCGCAGGCAATGGAACAATGCCATTGGGAGAACCTGAGATGTCAATATCAGGCAAGGTAACAACCTGCGCATTGGCAAATGGTACTGTAAACATCGCAGATACTAAAAAAATCACGGCTCGAAAATTCATAATTTTTCCTTTCCTGAAAAACGGTGATAATTTGTCAAGTTGTAATTGAGATATCTTCCATACCAATCCTCTAAAAGAGATTAAGGTGGGATTGAGTAGATATATGGATGTTAATTTTTTATATATGTTGGGAATGGGATTGGTTACAGTAATGCCCGATTGCATCCTGAAATCATAAGGTATTGTTAAAAGAAGCCATAAAGTCGACACATTGTTTATGACCTCACCTCTGAGAATGTGTCATATAATGAGTTCGATGATTTTAGAATTGTATCATACCATCAGCTATCCAATTCTATATATTTCCCGGAATCCGCCATCAACCAATTCAGTGTATCCTTTCATTGCTTCACCTAATTCCGGTTTCAAGCTTATCTGTTTTGCCATATCGACATACCCATTCAAGTCATCAACTTCACTCTGAATAACGACCGTCCAGAACGTTGCCACAACATCTGTCATCACCTGTGTGTTTTTTACACCGAATTCAGGCAAATATTCTGCGCCTTTTTTAAATTTTTCAACCAGTTCACGAGCCTTCGCTGGTTTGGCATGAAATACATTCCTCACTAAAAACATAGTGCTGTTCTCCTGTTGATTAGTGCATTTTTTTGTTTACAAATATTAAATATAATAACATAATTCTAATATAGTATCACAAATCTTTTTATAATGACTACTAATTTATTTATAACTATTATTAACTCTTGTAAGATGAATATTGAAAGCACATTTAATACGTTAGTCGGAGTATAATAGTATCTGAAAATTCTAATGCATAGTATGGGAGTGGGCAATTGAAGATTTAGACGACATTCTGAGCAGATGTTTTTTGAGAAGAAATGTGCAACAAATGTAATTGGGATTTCTTATTTCATATTTTTCTTGCAAAACATGTCTTGAGTTGTTATTGTTCAAACAACACTTCATAATGTAACTCTGACATAACCTGTTCTCCAACATAAAAAAATCATATAGCATGCTCGTCTGAATTTTAAATGATAAAATTGAACTACACTGTAAATTGTTGAATTACAAAATAGGAGAAAATCAGAATGCGCAAAAAATGTTTTAGATACGTTGTTACTCTGTTTCTCATCACTCCTTTTATCTTACTTCCAACAACACTTCTCATGAACACAGATACCAATAATTTTTTAAATAGTAAATCATATGCAGCAGAGAGTGACACGCATGTTTCGCAAAATAAAACAGATGAAGAAGACCAGAATTTGTTTGATGAAATCGACAATAACAAAGACGAGCATATTGCTTTTCTACAAGAGCTCATTGTAGCACAGAAAGACGGAGAAGAAGCTGTTCAGAGTCTTGTTGCAAAGCGGTTTAAAGAACTCGGCTGCACCACTGAAGTGCTCAGTGTGCTTCCTTCAAGTATTACAATGGAGCACGAGTTTGCCGCAGTTGAAGCAATTCATGATGTTGAACAAATTACTGTTGTGGGAACCTATCCCGGCAGCGGAAACGGCAAAAGCCTCCTGATGTATGGACATCCGGATCCAGTACCCAATCCACAAACTGATGAATGGACACGTGTTCCATACGGCGCTGTGATTGAAGGTGACCGACTCTACGGATACGGTGTAGCGGACGACCTTGAAGGAATCGCCATCCTCACTGAAGCGATCAATGCACTCCGCAATGCCGGTATACGGCCTGGTGGTGATGTCATTCTCGGCAGTGCGACAACAAAACAGAATGCCCGTGGAATCATAGCACTTTTAGACAAAGGCTATCGTGCGGATGGTTGTATATATCTTCATCCCGAAGAGACCGGTGTGGGGATGAAAGAAATTCAAAATATCACTCCAGGGATTCTCCGTTTCAGAATCACCGTTTCAGGAAAGCAGCCATCTACAAAGACACCGGGTAATACAGCTTTTGCACATCTTGGCGTTAACGCCATTGACAAAGCCGTTGTTATTGTCCAGGCACTGAAAAAGCTGGATGCGGAACGAGGCGAACGGATTTCGTATAAAATTCTTAATGACAAAGTTGGAAGATCGACAAATATACTGATCGGCAATATTAGTAGTGAAGGAAATTTCCCCATAGAGTGTATTGTTGAAGCATCAATTACTTTTCCCCCTACGGAAAAAATGAATGACGTTAAGAGAGAGGTAGAAAATAGTATTGCCGGAGTTTCCGAATCCGACATATGGCTGAAAGAAAATCCTCCTTCTTTATTGTGGCTGTTTGGCGGTGAAGGAATGGATATTTCAGTAGAACATCCTCTCTGCAAAACGGTTAGCAGCGCTATAGAGGCCGTCACAGGTGAAGAACCGGTTACAAATCCCATGCATGCCGCAAGCTCGATTTATAATCCCTATCTGTATAGCGGAATTCCATCGGTAGCGTACGGACCGCTTGGTGGTAATTTAACTTCGAACGGACTTGTTGACGAATGGATCGATGTGCCCGATTATATCAGGGCAATCAAAGTAACCGCAAAAATAATTCTTGATTGGACCAGATAGAACTTTAGGAAAAATGCTGTTATCTGAGATTATTTTCGCAAAAGGTAGGTGAATTTCGCGAGGAGGGTTCTATTGGTGGTCACATCATTACTGTTTCCTATTAGATTCTCCTGATTATACACCAAATAAAAATCGGCACCCAGCTGGTACCTGTACCGGAGTATAATATTCTGTGACACTTGATTTCTGTCATCTAACAGCAAGGCGTCATCAACCCACTGGAAAAATCCTTTAATATATAATTCTGTATTAAATGCATAGCTCAACCTTGCTGAAATTAAATTCGTATGAAAATCCCCTTCGGGAACATCGACCTTGCTGTAATTATAATCCGCACTTGCAAAAACTCGTGGATGTGCTCGAACTGTTGTGCTCACTCCAACTCCCGATGAATTGCCGGTGAATAAATCCCCCCAATTCACATTGAACGATCCATGGACGGTTTTTGTCCTGCCCGAGCGATAAAGGCCGCGAAATTTCGTATTAGTATATTCACCTTGAGGAATTACACGACCAGGTCGAATTTCAAAATTTTTATCGAGGTACTCAAACTCCCTATCAACGGAAATACTGAGATTTGCAGTATTTTCAAAATCCATGGTAATTGTTCCATTTACTTTCTTGTTGAGTACCTGGTTACGATGATCAGTTATATAATTTGCATTCGTTATAAAAAGATCTGTCGTATTGTCGAATTGTTTGGGCGGGGTGAAAACGTGATACTGCCATCGGTGAACTTGATATCCGTCCTTTTGACAAAACCCATTGCCGGATTAAAATCTTTATCAATGTTCAGAAAAGAAAGGTTATACTGCCAGAGGTCCGATTGAAATTTCAGTCCGGCATTTCCTGAAAAATTATTTCTTTTACCTTTCTCTTCCGGCGAATACGTTCCCGCACCAACCATAAAAAATGAGAGTCTTTCGCTGAAATTGAAGTTGGAGTCAAAACCAATCGAACGGTTATATCCTCCATCCCTTTCTTCTTTATTCAAAAACATTACACCGACAGCGGAACGCGAAAAAATGTCACGTTTCAGTCTGAATGCACTAAAATTAGTTTCAGGAATAACTGACGTATTATTCGCAAGAGAGGTTTTTTCGGTTTGAAGAGACATGAGTCCCAACGAATAGTTTCCAATCTTGCCATTAAGGCGTGCACCACCCAGTATAGGCACAAGATTTCCGTCTGAAAGACCGATTGTGCGACTATGAAACAGTTGGAAATTAGGTGCCTGACTAAACTGTGGCACCGTTACATCATTGATTGGATTTCCGCCCAGTTGTGCCTGGCCAAACGAAAATGTTCCCGCACCCTCTAAAAAAAACTCCCGTTTTTCAGGAAAAAACAGACTGAATCGTGTAAGGTTTACCTGTTCCTGATCCGCCTCGACCTGCGCAAAATCAGTATTAACGGTAAAATCGGCTGTTAATGTCGACGTGATGCTCTTTTTTAAGTCAATTCCGATTTCGCCGAGTTCATCTTCTACGATATCATCTCGCTGCATTCCACCTGTCACAAAGGGTTTAAAATCAAAATTACCTCCTGTTACCAGACCGTTGAAACCGGTAACATCACCTGCCTGGGATACACGCTCCTGCCCTTCAATGCCCGCATAGAGCGGCACGAAACGCCAGATTTCTTTTTCATTTTTTCTTATTATTGTGCGCACATAATTAACTCCCCAAACAAGATTATCTCCCTCATTATAACGAAGTGTCTGCCAGGGCACATAGAATAGATCTCAAGGTACCACCCCAGTTCATCAATCGAAGCTTTTGCATCCCATACACCCTCCCAAGCGCCATTGCGTATTCTCCCGTCCTCCCGGATGATCGCATCATTGACAGATCCCGCAGCGTTGATAATAAGATTAAAAGCACTTTGATAGTCGTGAAACGTATCGAGAACTATCTCAAACCTATCGTCAAATACTAAATCCCCATCTCTTCTCATCTCCGAAATGTGGATTTTGTCTGGCTCGGAATCGTACAAACGGACACCAAAATAAACATTCTCATCATCATAAATAATAGCAACTTCGGTCTTTTCAGTCGGAGGAGCACCGGTATCCGGAACCCGCTGGATAAAATCGTCCTGGAACTTTGCCTCTTCCCACACCGGATCGTCGAGAACACCGTCAATTTTGGGACCTTTGGCAACCCGTACTGCCTGCATAGTTTTGTGGAATTCACCAGATTCCCGTGACGACGCATTTTGTCCGGTTTCCTGTGCATGTAATATACCCGGAACAAAAACTGCAATGAGCAGCATAAATTGCAGTGTTAATTTTAGAAATTTATTCGTAGTGGAACGTTTCATCGTTTGCATAGTCTTCCTGAAGTTTCCGATACCAATTTTAGAGGAAATGAATTTGTAGTGCTCGAGTATATCGTCAGAGTATATGAGAGCAAAAAATACGAGATACCGTTTACTTTAACAAGTGTTTTTTAAATCTCAAGCTGAACGAACTGCATACTTTTAGTGTATTAACCGTATCCCATTCATCGGTGGATAAAGAAACTCTACACCACGTTCGGTGACAATCACATCATCTTCCATTGCAAAATAAATGTGTTTCCCTTTGCCCAATTCAGGCATCGGGCTGTGCACTCCATATTCAAATACGAAGAGATGATAGGGAGGAATCGTCAATTGAGCTTTATCCGAGTTTTCGACAATACTCGGGCCGACTCCGTCGACCGGCCAGCTATTACCGAGAGGGTGGAAACCTACATTAATCTGTGTCTTTGCAGGATCGACATTGATGTCATATTGATCCCTGGAAGTGTAGTGAAATCCCGACTCCTCTAACTTATCTTTGAGGATTTCAAACGTTTCCATTCCGGTACGACCCGCCTTTATGTTTTTGCGGAAAATTTCCCGCGCATCCAATGCTTCATCTAACGTTTTCTGAATTCCGGACGGTAGAGCTGTTTCTCCTTCCCGTAGAATATATGATATCCGTTTAATATCTATGCGGTAATTCATATGTATCGTACCAAAATCAATATGGAGCACATCCCCTCTCTGGACTACGTAATGATCGCCTCCACGTGCATCATTTTCGTGCCCGTCAACATCTCTGACAAATACACCCGGTATCAGAAATTGAAACATCGAGTCAAACCCTCTCGTCATGTTCTGGTTTACGAGCCACCGGCCGATATCACCTACGGTAGTGACACCTGGCTTGACCATATCGAATGCCTTCTCGATCACATTTACGGTCTCTTTGCACAGCTCGCCAAAGTAGACTACTTCACTCATCACCCTTCTTGTTCGAAAATCGGTAATAAGGTTCTCCGCCGAAACGATTCTTTGTGCATATTTATTGCCTAAATCACTAACCAATTTGCGGTAGTCCGTGTACGAAATACCGTCAGCTACGGCGATTGTTTCCGAAAAATTTACGGCTATACGATTCGGATCACGTTCAGATACAAACTCTGCAATCTCATTCGCCCGCCCTACAATATCGTATGCTTTACTGTTTCGAGCAGTAGTAGATGCACGACCCAGAACAGCCCGCTCGATCCTGTCACCTCCCCGGTCTGTAAAAATAAAGGTACCGGTGTTGCTGCCAAAATCCAATCTGAGTGGATCGAGATTGCCTTCTTCACCATTTTTTGTTCCCATTACGTGAATCCACATGTCAATATCGTTATCCCGCATAGCCTGAGGCAGAATATTGTCAAACTTCTCTCTGCGGATCAGATCCAGCATGTCCAGCATTTTGTCTGATTCAAGATTTTGGGCCGGGAGTCTCTCGACAAGCAAAAAGAACGATAAAATCAACACAACAATCCGAGATTTACGCATGATTTCACCTCATAATTAATGGTTATATCAAATAACGTATTAATGATCTATATAGTATCGAGAATGATTAATTGAAAAACTTATTTGACCAATTATGTGGAATTGTTCAATATCCGGCTGTACTTGTATGACTTCTCAAACCGGCATAAAGAAAGTATAAAAATTCGTTACAGAATTATGACAGCTTTTCAAATAGATCGTTAATCGGAGGATTGTGGCTTTCCATAAAGATCTCAAAGAAAAACTCATGTTGAATCATATCCTTAATACCCACAGCATCAATTGTGTCCTGAAACGTTACATAGCAGTCCAGCGCTTTTTTATTGACCTCGATATCAACATCCTCAACATGTACAATGCAGTCAATTTCTTCTTCTGTTGAATAGCTCAGATGAAAATAGGTAACCTTTTCGGCACTTTCCCGGGTAATCGTCAAGAATGCTAGCCTTTTTAGATATTGAGCGGATGACATCATGTCCATATATACCCGCTTCACGATACCATGACAGATCAGGTGATCGTGGAAACCACTGATGCCGTGGACAGGATATGTTACAATCACATGAGGTTGCACAGTTCTGATTTCCTCTTCAATTACCTGCTCAATCTCACGAGGGTCCATTTCCTTTAATCCGCTGTCAGGAAGATCAAGCACGTTCATCCCCGTAAGGTTGAGTGTTTTAGCTACATTCAGCATCTCTTCATAGCGAATCTCTCCCATTTCGTCAACAGATTTACCATATTTGTGCCGCTGTTTGGTTGCCCCGCCTTTTGTCAATGTCAACAAATAGACCTCATGGCCTTCTCTAAGTTGTTTATGCATGACATGCGCAGGTCCAAACGACTCATCATCAGGATGGGGATATATATAGAGTATTTTCATGTCGATTCCTTTAAATAAAACAATGATTGGCTTATACTATACTTTCAATTTCGATAATGCAACAATATCTTTACACTCGAGTATTTGTTTAATATAAGCATGTGCGACACTATGGATCATAGCAAGCCCGATCTCATCCAATGTGGTGACATATTTCGGAAAGAGTATCTTCAACAGAGGATAGAATGGTGCAAGGTACCTGTAGAATGCAAGTGTATTGTTCAGCCCCATGGTTGGATGAATATATCCGGGCCTGAACATATATGCTGCTTTAAAGGGAAGCTTCATCAAATCATTCTCCGTTTTACCTTTCACACGTGCCCACATACTGCGTCCCTTTTCAGTGCTGTCGGTTCCTGCGCCGGAAACATAGCAGAACGTCATATCGGGATTGAGCTCGGCTAAAGTATTGGCAACATTCAATGTTAGATCATAAGTGATATGCCGATAATCTTCCTCTTTCATACCAATCGCGGAGATTCCCATGCAAAAGTAGCAGGCATTATACCCTGATAACTGGTCTCTGAGCGGTGTTAGCTCAAAAAAATCCTGATTAATAATTTCTTTCAGCTTTTCATTCTGGACACCACAGGATTTTCTATTGATCACTAATACGGACGACACATCGGAGTGATTGAGACATTCGTGGAGAACACCCTCTCCAATCATTCCTGTTGTCCCGTATATGATTGCACGAATTTTCATGGTTTTATCAACAGTAATTGTTATAAATGATATGAGTTATAACATTGATAATTCAGACAATTTTTTATCGTATTCGATTATCATCTCCGTCCAGTCGTATTTCTTGATAAGTGCTGCGATGTCTTTCGCTCGTGTTCTTGCTTTTTCAACATTCAATATACTGTTTTTTAACTTTTTATATAAATCTTTGTCATTTTCATAAAAAAGATCGGGGTTAATGGATTCTTCAAACAGCTCTACATATGACAATCTCTTTGGCAGTAAGGGAAGCGTATTGCAATAGACTGCTTCGACAATGCTTATGCCGAAATAATCCTGTATCGATGTCACCGGTATAATATCTGCTTTCCATAACCAATCTCTATATTCATGAAACGACTCACAATATCCGATATGTATGATTTCATCACGCAGAATATCAGCTACATTAGCAAAAATATCCGGTACGAACCGGAATTTTTCACCCAGAATTACGAGCGAGAACTCTAAACCATCTTGTTTCAACGCAATAAGCGTATCAAAAAATAATTCCGGATTTTTGTCGAATTCCCATCTATGATTCCAGAGAATTATCGGACGATCTTTATCAAATGAATGTTTACCTGGCAGGTCGAATTTCTTTAAATCACAACCGAGATAGAGGACTGACGATTTATTCGATATTTCATCGATGGTATGTTCATTTTGATAATCAGGCATCTTCTTCAGGTATTTCGTGAGACCTGACAAATAGCTGCTTTTGTGATACTGGGAGTTGAATAAATTCCAGTGACTCACAAGTGAGGACGTGTAATTTATGTAGTAGTAATGAAAGTCTCTGTTCAGTTCAACATCGTTATCATCGGGCGACCACGGATAGGATATCTGATTTTCATGAAAATATATAACGACCGGAATATTCTTTATCTTATCATTGCAGATCGATTTAAATATGGGAAGGTTCAGCATGTCGGAGCATAAGATTAAATCCGGATTTTTATCATATTTCAAAAACTCATACGCCAGGGTAATTGCACCGCCGTGCATTCTCCATTTCCACTTTCTCCCTGAAAGATGCAAAATATCGATAGTATGTTGAGAATAGCGTTGATACGACTTGATCCACTGCTGATGCGAACCAGTGTGATATGGTTCAATATAGAGTATATGCATTGTGTCTAATAATATTAATAATGATAGAATACCTTGAGTCAATAAACCATGGGATTGAACTTTCACTGAACAATTCATATCTCTCATCTGCAAAATATCAATTACTTTTTGGAATATCAAGTGAGGGATTATATATGTAATAGATTTAACAATATATAATCCAACAAATTATTGTGAAAGCTTATTTAATGGCTCATCTCCAGTAACCAAATATTTTCCTTGTTAAAAAATAATTTCATATTAAATTTTCATCACTACTTTTTCATGTGGTCCATTGAGACCAGCCAGTATAGAGTAATACATTGATTTAATAACAAATACAACAAATGGAGGAAATCATTCGTATGAAAATAAAATTTGATATGATAGGACTGTTTGTGAAGGACCTGCATGCAATGGTCGCGTTTTACAGAGATGTAATCGGTATTGACATAGATTGGAATGGAGAGGGGCCCTATGCCGAATTTAAACATGATGGAATCAGGTTCGCATTTTTTAAACGGAAAATGCTCCCCGATCTGCTTGGACAAGAACCTACATATCCAGAGGGTTTGAACGGTACGTTTGAGCTTGCGATTAATTACCCGTTATTAGATGATGTTGACAGGGAATTTACCAGAATGGTGCAAGCCGGAGGCATACCTATCTATGAACCACGGAATGAACCGTGGGGCCTTAGATCATCCATGGTAGCAGATCCAGAAAATAATCTCATTGAATTGGGTTCATGGATTGAGAAACAAAAATAACCTCAAAGTGTCACTTTTCAACACACTAAACTGAATGATTTGAACACCTACCGTATAAAAAATCAGATCCATTCGAAACAGTTACTTCTATAAATAATGGACATTTTATTTAATGTAATCGTAGTAAGCATAAGAATGGCGTCGAACACCGTTAATAAAAGTGCACATCGTCCATTTGTTGGACGAGGTGCAGCATAGATATTTAACCTTTACTTTTAAATTCTCAATTTCACCGTGTTATCGAATCAGGAGCACGCGATCCTGCGGTGGGTGGAGCCATTCGATACCGCGTTCCGTGACCAAAACATTTTCTTCAATGTTGACGGGGATTTTTCCACCATCCCATTCGACCGCCGGTGTAAAAACGATATATTCCATTGAAAGAATGGCATTAGGCCTCACTTCGTATTTAGTCCTTTCAGGATAAAGTTCGAAAAGCGCTGCCGCCAGATCATGGCTGATATTGCCCGCGGCATGCATTCCGACATTCACCTCGATTCCCGGGACACTACTTGCCCTCTCAATTTCTGTGTAAACATAGCCGGCGTCTCGAATGATCTGTTTGAGTTCATCTATCTGCACCCGGCCGGTTCGTCCTGTGCGAACGTTTTTCCGAATAATCTCTCGCACTTTCTTTGCCTCCTCAAAAGTATTCAAAACACCTGGTGGTGCATCCAATTCTCCTTCTTTGAGGACATATGCGAACCGTTTCATGTCCGTAGCGAAATTATTTCGATTGAGCCCCCAATCAATCTGCAATACATCACCGCGCTGGATAACGCGCTCTGTTCCACCGATTTCACTGCCATCGGGCCGATGTGAGTAAACCGTTGGAAACCATGTTCTGAGCAGGCCGAGTTTTTCCCGATACTCCTCTAACCACCGTGCGACCTGATTATGAGTTGTCTTGCCGGGTGTGATAACTTCGTTCGATAAAGCACGTTCAAGTCCTCTCCGGGTTATGTCAGCGACCTTGGAAAACTCGATAATTTCGCTCCCAACGCGTTCACCGTGGAATTCGGCAATAAGATGTTGAGCTGATACGAAGCGTTTTGTATATTTCTCACCTAATTCTTTTTCGAGAAACTTGTAATCCGTGTATGAAAGGCCGTCTGAGGTGTGGATTCCTTCCATCTGTTCATTCGGTACTGCAATATAATTGAGACCAATTCTCTGCGGGTCACGGTCATAGACAAGTGACCGGAGATCATCGTCTCCCTCAATTTCGTCGTAGGCACCGCACATTTGAGCAAGATCAGAACGTCCGCCAAGAGAATACCTTTCGATACGACCACCACCATTGTCATAAAAGACGAAAATTCCCTGACCGTAAGCAGTTTCAATGCCGAAATCAAGCATCATCGGTTCCATACCACGACCGTGGTCAATGACAATCCACATATCGATATTGTTGCGGCGCATGGCATTGGGAAGCACGTAATCAAATTTGTCGTTACGGATCATACACGAAATCTCCCATTGGGACTGCCAGGAGGCTTGGTGGTTATCGGGTGGTCGCTGCGCATAGGCATCTGGTATAATGAGTATCACAGCAAACGATAACATCACAAGTCGAGATAGCATAATGTTCTCCTCATTTGATTGAAACGTGATTTTAAATGACATATCGGATTCTGTTTTAATGATACATGTTTTCAGGAAAGTAAGCAAGTTGAATGTACAGAAAAAGAAAACTTTATGAGAATTTTTGCTTAGAAACACAAGAATCCGTTGAACGGTATACTTGTCGAATCCTAACGAATTGCAGAGGAGTGAAAAATATGTTGGGTGAGCTTATTAAGAAACAGTGAATGGTAGATTTTGCAGAAAGAGAAGTGGAACGTGCGCGAAACGTGTATAATCTTAGGAGACCAAAGAGAGTCCTCGGAATCGGCCACCCGATTCCGAGGCTGTTTCACCACCGAATACTGTTACTACGCCAATGGATAATACAACGATGTATATATCGATGAATTGACTAACTCAAATAATAGTCCAAAATATGAGAGCTGGTCAATAGATTCATTTCCATTGATATGAACAGGCAGTGTTATTTACTGCTAATGTAACTCCCAACTTCCTGCAATTCTTTAAGGAAAAGATCCCTGTCGTAATTGACACCATTAAAATAAGTGCTCCATCCGGCACCAAATTTAGCAAGCATAACAGCTTCCTGTACCTCTTCCTTGGAAGCTCCGTGCAATCCAGCTACCCCGCTATGAAAATTGGTGCAATACCAGCATTGCCTTACCGCAGCAACAGCAATCCCGATTAACTCACGGTATTTTGGCGGTATAGCAGACTCTTCGGTTAAAACAGCTCTTTTAAATAAATACCATTCCGATTCCAGAGAAACTTCCGGTATTTCCTGAAAAAAAGTAGGTACCTGCCCCAATGCTTCTTTGATTTCGGTAAAAATTTCTTCTCTTGACATTTTTCCACCTTTATATTTAGTGATTAATGGTTACATTACTTACTATTCTCAAACAATTTTTACTGAGAAAAGAATTGACACTTCAAAGATATCCTTCTTGTGATATAAATATATTTATGACATGATAAACTTAGAATGGCTTAGAACCTTTAGAACAGTATACAAAACGGAGTCCCTGACCAAAGCATCGGAACTTCTGATGATGAGTCAGCCTGCCGTAAGCCAGCATATTGCTGCCTTAGAAGCGCATGCGGACAAAAAACTATTCATAAGGAAATCCAGTGGTGTCAAACCGACCAACTATGCAAATATACTTAACAACATGATAGCGAACTCCTTCGATGATCTTGAGGAAGTTGAATCATCGTTCAATAAGGAATCGTTAAAGCACAAAGTCATCATTAATATTGGTATATCTGAACATTTATATCAGGCAGTTCTTTCCGATAAACTACAGCACATAGGCGAATTCGTTCACGTAAAATTTGGAACACAGGAGACTCTCATAAAAGAAGTCGAGGAGGGTACACTAATGTTTGCTGTCATTCCTCAGATCGTTAAAACCTTTGATACGGTATGTTATCCGCTCTGCAAACAAAAGCTGGTATTAGTCTGTACATCTGATATAAACATAGAGGAATTTCAGCAACTGTATAAAGAAAATAAAAAACGTGCGGAAAGATGGTTATCAAAACAGACCTGGTATTCACATCGCCCCATCACACCCTTCATTAAACAATTTTGGCTGGACGTCTTTGATAAAAAGCGGCCCACCATCGTACCTAAATTCATCATCCCAAACGAGTATGAGGTACTAAACCAACTATCAAAAGGAAGTGGTTTTGCCATTGCTTTGGACACAAATGTCAGCCAATTTATTAAAGAAGGAAAACTGGTCTCGATCGAAGTCGAACCCATAATAGAAAGAGACCTTGCTTTGCTTGCAAACAAAAATATCACCAACCACCCTTATACCAAAAACATTGTCAAAGTTCTTTCCGCGTAACGAGACTTTGCCTCAAGAGTTAAGCCTGATATTGTACTCATACAGTGATTGCTATAATAGGTTCATACATTGCATACTACCGGGAAGTAGAAAACATTTGTAAAAGCCAAATGCAAATCTTATTATACTAATACAAAAGTTTCCGAATTGCTCGGAAAACTCACACATGGTAATATTCAAAAGAAGGAATTTGCTATGAAAGTACAACGATTAATGTGGTCGATTTCTTTATCATTACTCCTTGTGACCGTTAGCATCACGTTTGCTCAGGTACCTGAAGCAGGCTCAGGAAGAGATGCGGCTAATTTTATCCCGATGCGGGAACGTGTCCAGATCATGCAAAAGATTTGGGACTGGAAAAGGGAGAACGTACTTCCGATGATAATGCGTGAACAAGGGGTGGATATGTGGATCATTCGTAATGATGAAGAACCGCTTTACCGGCAGACCTCGTATAGGGAACATCCTGTTTATAATTCATTACTTCCGGCAAACCATGAGGGACAGGTATATCCGAGTAAATATAAAGGTAAACTATCCGGATTGCCCGAATTTCTCCTTTTTTACGATACGGGGAGTGACATCGAATATGTTGAACCGGAGAATTATGATCATATAACGCAACTGGTACGGGAACGGGATCCTAAAAAGATCGCTATCAGTAAAAAGAACCTCTATATTCGACGACGAAATTTTGGCGACACATCACAATTAACAATAGTAACGGGTGATGAAATGCCGCGTGCTCTGGGAAATAGATATGTTTCCCGCACTATTGATTCGAGGGATCTTAGTATACTCTGGCTTTCTATTATGAGTCCCGAGCAGATAGGTATGTACCGCTATGTGCAGGGAGTCCAAAATGATGTTATTGCGGAAGCCTTCTCAAACAAGGTGATCATACCCAATCTGACAACAACCGATGACGTAAATTGGTGGATCCGGCATAAATATCTTGATCTTCATTTAGAAATAGATAACAATCCCGGTGTAGACATCTGGAGAAGACCTACGAAAATTGCCGAATATAAAGAATCCTCCGAACTTTTTAGGGGTGGTTTGGCAGGCGACGGAAGAACCAACGGCGAGAATCTCATTATCAGACGTGGTGACATCGTCACATTAGACTCCGATATCATGCTGCTCGGCGTGGAAACCGACTCGCACCAGCATGCGTACGTCCTCCTGGAAGGCGAAACTGATGTTCCGAAAGAATTGAAAGAACTGCTTCGGATTACAAATGATATTCAGGATGAATACAGGAAAGAATTCATACTGGGTCGTACTGCACAGGAAATCCGCGAAGCCGGTAATAAAATTCCGCACCATCCCAGTATCATCGAATCCAGCCTCTCGTTTCATCCTCCGCCAATGTTTGTCAGACGGTTTACTGCCAACGATTTGCAATTTTCCCGGGGAACCTATGTTGCGGGAATGGGCAGTGGGTACAAACAACATCCGCTTCTATCTCTCGTTATCAAACTCCATTATAATATGATCTTTGCGTATGAACCGCATACCAGCATTGCTGTTCCGGGATGGAGTGAACGAGGTATAGATGTAGGAATCGGTCAATTAGCAGCATTTACTGAACACGGATTAGAGTATCTCAATAGACCGATGCTCAAGTGGCATATCGTTAAATAAGTATGTACCATGAGATCAGAATAATCAAATAAAAAGTTTTGATTATTTTAATTAGATATTGTTCTAACATTATATAGTGCATTGATCTGGCAGGACTTAATCTGATTTTACTAAATCTTTTAGGATTAAAAGGAAAATATGGGATATTTTGATGACATCAATAATGTGCGAGAATACATTAAAATGGTGGAAGGACTTGACGGTGCGGACCTAGTTGAAGTGTTGAAGAAGTTTGTAGAAAAAGACTCGACAGTATTAGAACTTGGAATGGGGCCGGGAAAAGATCTTGATTTACTGAGTAAATCATACATCACAACCGGTTCTGATAGTTCTAAGGTGTTTCTTGAATTATATCGATCAATAAATCCGGATGCTGATCTTTTGCTCTTAGATGCTGTAATGATGGATACAGATAGGAAATTCGATTGCATTTATTCAAATAAAGTTCTACACCATCTTACTACAAATGATCTCAGAATTTCGTTTCAAAACCAATATAAGAGATTGAATGAGAGTGGTATATTATTCCACGCTTTTTGGTATGGGGATAAAGAAGAACAGCATCATGGCTTGAGGTTTGTCTATTATACAGAAGAAACTGTTGTTGATCTGTTAGACGATAAATTTGAACTGCTTGAATTGAATCAATATAAAGAAGATGAAGAGAATGATTCCTTCTACATAATATTAAAAAAAAGTAAATCTCAAAGCTAACTCAAATAATACCCATTGATTGTGTGTATATTCAATAAATAGGGCTCATCGGCCAGCAAGGGAGTTTGACTCACCGGATTGTGAAAGTTGGAATGTTTAAAAAAGTTGATTTCTCGGATTCCTTTGTTGGGCAAAAAAATGGATTTAATTATTGCAATTTTTCCTAACCAGCTTCTACTAATTTTTTCTTGAGATGAGTAATGACATTGCTACTTATTAATTTTAATTATTGCATTTGCTCGTTCTTCTAGCTTATTTACCTGCTCTTCTTTCTCAGTCTCTCTGTATAACAGTGCCATATTTTGCAGAACTACAGCTACAGTTAAATGATTTGTACCTAAGGCTTTTTCGTATATATCCAGTGCTTGAATAAAAATTGGCTCGGCTTTGGTGTACTTTTCCTGTATGTAATACAGTGATGCCAGACTGTTCAAGATTTTTGCCATGTTGGGTTCAATTGAATCGGTATCTTTTTCATATATTTCCAGTGCTTGAATAAAATACGGCTCAGCCTCGGCGTACTTTTCCTGTATATAATACAGTGATGCCAGACTGTTCAGAGTACGTCCAACATCAGAATGGTTCGGTCCACTGGCATTTTCTCTTATGGCCAATACTCGTTTGAAAAGAGGTTCAGCTTCGGCGTACCTGCCCTGGTCTTTATACAACAATGCCAAATTATTCAGGGTACTT
Organism: bacterium; assembly: GCA_965249485.1. Classification (GTDB taxonomy): domain Bacteria; phylum SM23-31; class SM23-31; order SM23-31; family SM23-31; genus CBDFMG01. The sequence goes on from OZ252239.1 coordinate 58,006, forward strand.
GCAACATCAGGATGATCCGGTCCACTGTCCTTTTCTCTTATGGCAAGTGCCTGCACGTACAGCGGCTCAGCTTCGTCATACCTGTTCTGAGAATTATAAAGTGCTGCCAATCTATAGATGGTTCTTACCATATCAGGATGTTCTGTCCCTAAGGCTCTTTTGTATAGAACCAGTGCCTGATTTAAAAGAGGTTCAGCTTCTGTATACCTTCCCTGGGAAGTATATATTGCTGCCAGATTTATCAGGGGATTCACCTTGGTGAAAACATCCAAACCTCGTGTCCTTTCACTTAAGGAAATTGCCCGTATGAGTAACGGTTCGGCTTTGGCATTCATGTCCTGGGCTCTATACATCTCTGCAAGATTGTTCAGGAGGATCACCATGGTGGAATGGGTTCGACCAAATGTTTTTTCGGCTAATTCTAAAGCCCTTATAGCCACATCCTCTGCTTCAGAGTATTTATCTTGCCGGGAAAGTTCCTCTAACTCATCGATAAGTATAATGAGCTCCTGCGTTACTTCTTGTTTTGAGGGTTTAAATACAGCACAACCGGCAAGAATGAGAATCAAACATACCACAATAATCCGGTTAAATTTATATATCATTGGAGTATCTTTCTAATAGTGTTAATCAATATACAATGTCTTACAATTATACATACATGCTAAAAAATTACGGGATTATCTTAAATATGCAAGAACTTTCTTTAGCAATATCACTAAATCAAATAAAATGAACCATAGTGAGAATTATCTAATATGCAATTTAGATAACTGTCGACCGTAATACAATTAAAGAATCCCGAATTAATGATTGATTTTAATTCATTCCTCGGGCCGTACGATGCGCGAACCTTTTAAGTATAATTGGTTTGCAGAATTTAAGAGATATTGTGTGGATTCTGCAGGACTCGAATCTGCGGCTCCAGACAGAACAGTATATTGAATTGAAAAGGATGACATTTATCAAGTAATCAATTTCTGGTTCCTGGATTTGCTGAGATCAGGGATATACTTTTTTATACTTCAGACGGGTCCCAGTTTTAGGGGCATTCAGATTCACACGGTTGCAGAAAGTTTGTGCTCTTCTCATTTTTGAGGGCAGCAATCCGTGGTTTCAGCCTCTAATTGTCGGATCCGCGTTCTCAGCGATTCTACCGTTTCGCCGATTTCTTCTTCGGTGAACCGTGGTTTTATGTGTTGGGGACAGTTCTGATCCCATGCATACACATGGAAGAGGAATACTCGCTCCGGCACACTGCCGTATTCGGGATCGTTCAGTTTCTCCAGTAATTCGGGATCATCTTCTACGAGCTCCGCTCTTCCCCAGATCTTGATACGACGACGGTTCGCAAAATCCATCAGAAAGATAAAAGATTTTTCATTGTCCTGCAGATTCCCAACGGAAATATATTGCTGATTTCCACGAAAATCGACAAACCCAAGTGTCTGTTCATCCAGTACCTTGAGAAATCCCGGTGGACCGCCGCGGTGTTGGATATAGGGTTGGCCGTCGCCATTGGCGGTCGCCAGGAAAAAAGTGTCTCGCTCCGCTATAAAATCCGCCAACTCCGGCGTGATTGTGTTGCTCCATCCTCCTCGCTGCTCCATACCACGGTAGATTTGCCGTGATCCGAGACGTTCCTGCACGGCTTTGACTGTATCGGTAAAGGCGATGTCACTGATCGGTCGTTTCATGGCTCTTTTCACCTCTCTTGTGTGGCCACCGGACGCAGCATGAAATAAAATGCCAGTACGGGAAAATTTTGAAAACTTGTAATCACGTATTAAAAACTTTATGGGTACTGAGGGTAAATTCTCAAGTTAGTTACTCAACCAACTCTATGAAAAAATTCTTTTGGAAAAATAACCATATGAATATAACAATTCAATAAATAAGTAAAATATTAAATAACCCTGAGTTAAATAATTGAGAGTGAAAATTTGAGGATGGCTAATTATCTGAAGGTCTGTAATCAAAGGGTAATAGTTCTGCTATCCTATCGAATGTCCAATACCCATACTGCCTGACAAAATAGGGATCTTCTGATATTCCGTACGTGTTAAACGCAGTATTCGTAGAACTAATCCGAATCCATGATACCTGGTTTATTTCTTGTTGTTCGTCTAAAACAATACTTCCTCCACTACCTGCACTACCGAGACCGCTCATTGGTGTAATAGCAATTCGCTGCTTATCTCTTTGATACTGATTTATATATCTGTTATCAGCTCGTTCATTTCTATATTCAACCTGTAGATAATCTTCAAACTTTAGTTCTTTCAAATATTTAACACCGGTTGATTCAACAAGTGTATTTGGATAAACAAATCTCACATCCAATGATGATATTACTCTTTTGCCCATATCGTCAGATGGTAATTTTTTTAATTGATGCATTAAAAAACCTTCTCCATCTGAAGTTTGTGCATACAAACTTGCCAGAAAGTGCCGTAATGAACCCCGGTATGATTTTAGCCTGTTTTCTCGCCATAATTCCATTTCCTGGTCATCGCTCGGTATCATTTCTACAAATTGAGGTTCCCCTGAAAATTGCAGCATATCATTATGTTTGATAAACTGCACAAGTAAATAATTTATGTGGTACCCGAGTGAATTATTCACAATTTTAAGTAATCCTGATGCCTGTGCTGTATAGCCACCTGCATCTTTATTAAAAGTTAGTACTTCAGGATTGATTACCTCGCAGTGTGAAGCATTATTGGAGATCCCTATAAAGTCCTCTATAAATTTTTTGTAATTTTTTTCCCATTCTCTTAGATCCGTCGCCGATACGACAACCTCTCCGGAATCATATATAACTTCTTTCATTCTTACCGATGCGACTCTCAATAGTGGTTTCGATAACTGTATATCCTTCCTCTGAGGAGAATGCGTTACGTGTGAAACGACGAGGACATATCTTCCAAAGGGAACATTTCTAATCGTATACAGTCCATTTTCATTGGTTGCTGATCCTAACGTTGTATTGGACAACCAAACATTGACAAATTGCAGGGGTTCACCGGTATCGGACTCTCTAACGAGTCCCGTAATATCGCCGGTAGGCACTTCCTGAGCAATCAACAAATTTCCAGACGTAAGAATAATAATAATAACAGATATTGCATACCAACTAATCTTTAATCTCATTATAATCAGATTCATGTGTCCCTCCTATGAGAAAGGATATCCGAAATTCCTCATACCAATTCTTTGGAAAAGTTTGACTATGAGCCCTCTTACGTATCCGTATGCTGTCAAAGCGGCATGTCCCCTCATTAATACTATTTTCAGATAGTTTTTATTCCATTAATGGATTATTTTCAAGTTATTAAACAAAGAAAGATGAGCCTTGAATTTTCAATTAGAAAGAATAAAATATTAAAAAATTGATTGAGCTTTGAGTTATGTGCTTGAGAGTGAAAATTGAAGGATGTTTAATTGTTTTTTAGGGTGATTTTTTATGGAGCATGTGTCACGTTTTGCGAACCTTTTCTATTGATGTTTTACGTTCCTGACGAATGGTAAATATGCGTACCCTTCCATTATAATCTTTATGCGCCGATTGCACTGTTACTGAGGTATCTTCCACTTTTGGCCAAGGTATTGGAAATACGATCGGCTTGACATTCTTTTATATATTATCTATATAGAACCATTATAGAAAGTGAAGGTGTCATGAAGATTAAACCTTTCATACTGGGAGCTCTGGCATATATCCTTCTCACATTTCCCCTTGCAGTAGTCTGGCATGTGCTGCTATTCAAATCTATGTACGTGTCGCTTGGCTATTTCTGAGATGAACCAAGTTTCGTGCTCGGTTTTATTGCGATAGTGACACAGGGTATACTCTTATCGTATGGATATCAGATTTTTTACCGGGGCGGGAAGCAGTGGCTGCAAGGATTGAAATATGGAGCTTTTACCGGATTGTTCCTTTGGTCCACTCATGTGGTTGCGTTTGCAGCAAAACAGGCTATAAGTTCACTGATCTTATTTTTTATTATAGAGTCGGTGTACCTCAGCGTGCAGTTTGCCTTATTTGGAATAGTGATGGGCCTGATTTATAGCCGTAGTATATCTAGCTGATGGAATAAGTGACTTATATATCTTTAAACGGTATCGGTATCTTAAATGGATCCCGTAATATCTCTATCGGTATTTTGAAAGTCATTTATTTCTTATTCTTTATTTTGTTATATGCTTGATACTCATTGTAATATAATAACGCAAGACTTTCAAATCATCAGTAATTGCCTTAGGTAATACAACATAATCCTTCTTGATTGGAGCATTAGAAAAATAGCGAAGTTTCTCTGCTTTTTCTTCTTTCAGGAGTTTTTCTCTATTTTTTTCCGGAAGTTTTATTGCAAAACCAGCAGGAGTTAGAGTGGCGCAAATCTTTCCATTAACATATAACGCTGCTCCACTAAAGAAATGCTTGCACTCTAAATTAACATTTTTAAGTTGGTTTGGCACTGCCTTTTTTTTTGATTCAGATAACATTTCTAAATATTCTTGTGCCATTAATATTTATCAGGATTCTTTTTATATGTTAATAATTCCTGATTATTTTAAATACATATGCATGTTCACTTGTCGGCTTTGTATCGGGAGAATGTATCGTGAGACCTTCTTCCGTCAACGACCAGTCTAGTTCTTGATCACTGCCGAGCATTGTTATAGTATTAATTTCCGATTGATATAATGATGGAAACACATCGAGCATATTTAGAGAAGTAATCTTCACCTGTTCTCCCGGCCATTCCAAACATATTGCATAGAGAACATTATTTTTTGCTGTGAACCGTATATCTTCTCCTGTATACTGAAGTTGTCCCCCTTCTTCACTAAAATGTCCGCCTTCTGACATCGTTGTGGGGCCTTCTCCATAAATTGACCAGGGTGTAGTTCCATAAATCGCTTCGCCGTTGACCTTCAACCACGCTCCAATACCCAGTAGGCGGTCTTTGGCTTCTTCTGGAATTGTACCGTCCGGTTTGGGACCAACGTTAAGTAAAAGATATCCGTTCTTGCTGACTCTGTCGATCAAATTATCCACTAGTTGGTTCACCGATTTATAACCCACATTCTGAACATACGCCCATGATCCTTGTTCATCTACGGATGTATCAGTCAGCCACCCATGATAGGTAAGTTGATCCATTGTTCCCATTTCAAGATCTGTAACACCGACTACCGGAGGAAAATCATAATTTTTATACGTTACTTCAACTTCTTTATCCCATTCCATTGCCTTATTAAAATAGTCAGCAAGGAATTCAAGCCGATAATTCTCTCTGATTCCCTCTAATGCAAAATCAAACCATATTAAGTCCGGTTGGTATTTGTCCACAACCTCTGTAAGTTTATTTTTCCATTGCTCGAGAAATTCTTTGTTCGGTTCGTCTTGTTCTTCCCATTGTACAGTCATATTTACGCCTGGTTTCTCTTCCAGATTATGCAATGAACCATATAAACCTGAGTATTGTGGATCTGATGTATCATATTCTTTCTTCCAATGAGGATAAAACCACCAGTTCATAGAGTGGTGAAATGCCGTTACAAACTTCATTTCTCGTTTTTTGATCGCCACCTCCAGTTCTCCAACAATGTCTCTTTTTGGACCCATCTCCATAGCATCCCATTTTGTCAGGTCGCTGTCCCACATTGAAAAGCCGTCATGGTGTTCAGCAACAGGACCGGCAAATTGAGCACCTGCCTCTTTGAAGAGTTCTGCCCACTCATCAGCATCGAATTTTTCCGCCGTGAACATTGGAATAAAGTCTTTATAGCCAAATTCCTCTGGAGGACCATAGGTTTTTACGTGGTAGTCGTACTGGGCAGTACCCTCCCGATACATATTAAAAGGATACCATGTGCCATCCCGACCGGTACGTAATGTAATGAGGCTTTCTATAACTTCCAGTCTCTCTTCGTCTGAATCAAACATTGTTTTCGAACTTTTCACCTGCTTGAGAGAAATCCCCTTATATGGATGTGGTGGATCATCTTTATTTACGACACGAGCAAATGCGGGTACAGACCAAACTCCCCAATGCGTATAAATTCCAAATTTGGCATCCTTGAGCCATTCTGGTGTGGAATGGTTTTTAAGTGAATTCCAAGTGGGCTTATAGGGTTCTTCACTACTAGAGTTTTTTGTGCATGAAGTAAAGTTGCTCAGTATCATGATCCCCATAATGAGCACTCCTATGAGTAAAAATTTAGACGTGTTAAACATGATTTCTCCTGATGAGTTTGAGTTATTAACTGATAATTCCCACATCAATTCTCTAAAAGAAAATTAATTGGGATTTTGTTGAACTATGATGCCAAGTTAACAAATGAACCTTTCAATCACAAACAAGTAATGTCTTTTGAGGAATCAACATAGCATCATTGTACCACCATGCCAAATCCATGCTGGCAAGAATTGGTACGAATTATAGTTATAATATTTATTCGAGATAAATCAAATAGTATGTAACTCCTCTGGTTGTACAAATTGTAGACTGTTATTTAATAATATAAAGCTCCATTTGTGGTGGAGAAAAATACTCGACTCCACGTTCTGTGGCAATCGCCTCCTCGTGATCCCAAAAAAATAAATATTGGTCTTCGTTTTTGTTGGATGTAGGCGATGGCATATAGAAAAAATATTCCATAACAAATTGGTAATTGGGTGAGAGTGGTATATCATACGTCCAGTCCGGACCATAAGAACCGATCCTGGGGCCAAAATAAGTATTATGCTTCCTCTCACTCGCTCCTTTTCCATAGCCATGAGCGTCGATTGTAAGGTGCGTTTTTTCAGGATCATAACCCGCAGCATACACGGGAAAATCGTTCTTTGGCTGAACCATATGTAATTGGGGATCCCTGACAATAATTCCGGCTTCCTCGAATTTCCGTTTGTAGTCTTGAATTATTTCACGTGAGGTACGACCCGCCCTGATGGTTTCTTCAAGAATCTTTTCGATTTTCAGATACTCTGCCCAGAGTTTTTTGATTTCCAGAGGCGGTTCAGACTCTCCTTCTCGGAGCACATAGGCGTACATTCCCTCGCCTACTGCTGCAAGGATGTCACCACCCTGGACCACACTGTTTTCCCAACCTGCACTCCTTCCCCTTTGTGATAGTCCCGTGCTCATCCGGCGAAAGACAGTCACTTCTCCTCCACGAGCTGGTGTTACACCCGGAACGACCTCATCAAAGGTTTCCTTTACACGTTCAACTTCATCCTTACGCATTATCTTGAATAACTCGATTTCGCTCGGCACTGTTCTTTTAATGTAATCCACCATTACGTGTTCAGACGAGACCAGCCTGTTGGTATATGTGTCACCAAGTTCTTTTGTCAATAAGAGGTAGTCTGTATGGGAAATACCGTCTTCTGCTCTACTGGAAGTCGCCCACGTTCCCAGGTTTTCCCTGTAATTTACCGCAATACGTTTGGGGTCACGTGCTTCAACAAATTCTCTGAGGCCTTTAAATCGGTAGTCATATTCCGTCATCGGGCTTGACACCGGTTCCCCCACAAAAACCGGATTGTGGATAATATCGTAGGCTCCACTTGCTTCAACCAGCGCTTCCACCTCTCCCCTTTGACGCTGTGTAGCTCCCCAGCGACGTCCGAGAACCGCGCGTTCGATCCGGTCACCCCCACGGTCTGTGAAAACAAAGAGACCGGAGGTACTGCCCAGTTCTTCTGTACCAAATGCATCGGGAACTGCCACTCGCATCACATGAATCCACATGTCAACATTATTCTTCCTCATAGCATGGGGCAGATCGAGGTCAAACTTTTCCCGGCGAATCCGGTTATTCCACTCCTGAAGATCGTCCGTTTCCTGGGCCTGTGCATTTGCAAAAGGGACAGTGAACAGCACAGCAAATAAAAAAATCACACCTCGATATTTCATGAATTTCTCCTCCCTTGGTTAAACTGATATTCCCAATATCAATACTCTGAATGAGCTTAATTATACGTTTGTATTTAAAGAAGATAAATAATTAAATGTGATATACTTTAATCAGAGTGCACTGGTTTCTTTGATATGTTTGATATAAATAGTAAAGTATGTAATCTACTCATACAAGTGATTTCTGATCTTCGGGCTGTACGATTTGCGAACTTTGAAGTAAAATTGATTTGCAGAAATTAAGAAAATTTGTATGGAACTTATTGATTAAAAGATAGAATTTTACGCTGTAATAATATTGCTTAGGAAGAGAAAACTGAAAAACAGCTGAATTTCTACTGAGGGAGGTTTTAAAAACGGGGAGTGGATTATTTAGTTGTTATCTCGAAGGCTCCTCCACCTTTAGTAAATAATCCGTATCGAGAAGCTGCTTCCAAAGGTCTCAAATACTGAATCTTCACAATGGATTCAGTAGGAACATATGTCAGACTTTCTGCGTTTCCTAAATAAACTCCATCAAGAAAAACAGAATCCTCAATTGGTGCAAGATTTCTGTCCTCTGTGAGCCGAATTGATATATTGGTCATTACAGAGTAATCCAATAAATTAGGTCTCAATACCCTGATTACATCATGAGCTGTATACAGTCTCCCTTCAGAGCGCTCAATTTCTTCAGCAAGGATAAGATTTCGATTCCCCTGTACGGATTTTCTACCGGACATTGACGAACAACCGATGCTTACTATTATGAGTAAAATCAAAACATAAAAGCAACGCATAAGAATACTCTCGTGAAGTTAATTTTATTTTCGGATATATAATATGTATGTATGTCGTCAGAATATATCGGACTTTACTATTCCAATATTGATGAAACTTTTTGAACATTCAAGATTTATATCCGAGCTCAAGGCTTTATACGCAACAATGAAGCCTTTTTCCAAACATATCTGCCACCTCATTACGTAGAAAGTACCGAACGGTACGGAAATTAGGTTAGAGGCGAGATTATAATTTAATAAAACACGCTTCGGGCTGTACGTCCTGCACTCAATAGAAGATTGACCGTTTTACGGGTCTTTACTACTAATTTCTTGAGCCTGTTCCTCTAGATTTTTTGCTTCCTCATTTTTGCCTATCCTCCTGTAAAGCACTGCCAGATAATCTATTGTAATATCTAAATCGGGGTGTTCTGGCCCGTTGACTTTTTCGTATATTTCCAACGCCCGCTCATAATGAGGGTTCGCTTCGTTATAATAACCATTATTCCAATACAAATTTGCCAGATTGTTCAGGGTAGTCGCAACACTGGGATGTTCAGGCCCCAGACTCTCCTCATTTATTTTTAATGCCCGTTTGTAAACACTTTCAGCGCTTACAACCTTATCCCGTTTAACAAACACTAATCCCAGGTTATTTAAGATTTTTGCCACTTCAGGATGGTCAGGTCCAAACGTTTTTTCGGCTTCTTCTAAAGCTCTCATACCCACGTCTTCAGCTTCAAAATATTTCCTTTGTTGGATAAGTTCCTCAAATTCTACAATGAGTTTTTTCTGCTCTGTTGCACATGAAAGGCATAGTGTAATAAATATGATATTTGTTAAAAATAATCTGTACTTCATTTTGAATATCATCCTGTTTAAAGTAAATAGATGATTTATTATCTTTATACTGTTCATGATCTGAACATGTTTATACTTTAAATTAATTATTACGGCAAAAAGTTTCATTTCACATGTGTTTTTTTTCACCCTGGGCCGAATGTTTTGCGAACCTCTTAAGTAGACTTAAAATGCAGTTTTTTGAAGCAATATATTGAGCACTGCAGGACTCGAATCTGCGGTCAACTGATTATGAGTCAGAAATGTATATTATGTAATTATTCTCTATAAACTCAATATAAACAGATGCCTAAGCACACGGCTGCTGCATTTATTTTCAACCAATTCCATGTCACAGATGCGATAAATAACGCCAAACCTCACCACTATTGGCAAGGTTTGGAATAATTCTATTTATAACATCGATCAGAGATTAACATAGAGTATGCAAATACCCAGAATGTACAATGTGTGTGCCTTTAAACTCAAGGAATTACTATAATTCGTTCATTTGGCGGATGTAGAAATTCTACTCCCCGGCTGGATACGATGTGATTACCTTCTATATTAATAGAAACAGGAAAACCAGGTCTTAGTGTAGGAAGGTTCGTATGAACCACATATTCAAAAGAGAAAAAATGATTCTCTTCAATCGTCAAATGATCCCTGTCTGACCGAAATGGCGAAACCGAGGGTCCGACAGTGTCCAGACCACCATTATGTTGACCCTCAGCATGCAAATCTATCATAAATCCTGACTTATCAGTATTCGCTAACACCCGCTGTATAAGCCTATATTCTTCAACATTTCTATCCGCCAAAGGTGTGTATATATAGCCTGCATCTTCCATAGCCGAGACGAGAATCTTCAACGTTTCTCCGGCAGTCCTGCCAACTTTTATATTCTTCCGAAGGATCTCTTGAGCTGCCAGCGCACGATCAAACGCATGCTGTATTTCCTCGGGAACACCTGTTTCACCTTCCCTCAATATATATGCATTACGTTTATAATCTGTCTGAAAGTAGTCCAGATATCGAACACTCGTATCAAAGGTGAAAAAATCACCCCGCTGAAGAACATAGTCGGCTTTATTAAAAAAATATCTGACATCAGGCGGATCTTCGAGTTTGGATACTGCCGAATAGAGAACCCGGGGGCCCCCGGACCCAATACTATATCCTGTTAAATGCCGCTTAAAATATTCATTCTTAACCCACGTGCCTACATCACCTATCGTCGTAACACCCGGCGTGATCACTTCGCGAGATTCAGCACGTTCAAGTATCTGACGATGTACTTCCAGTGCATTGGTCATGGCTGTCACTTCCCTGAGAATCCTTCTTCCCCTGAAAGCGGTGATCAGGTGCTCCGCAGACACAATTCTCCCGGAATATTTCGGCCCTAATATTTTTTCCAGTTTAACATATTGAGAATATGAAATCCCATCCGCCATAGAGAGCCAATCGGATGTATTGACTGCAATTCGTTTCGGATCACGCTCTGTAACAAATTCTGTTATTTCGTCATAGACCGAGAAGTCCTGGGTGTTATAATCATAACCTTCTATCGCTCGAGCAATTTCGTCAGAGCCATGTACGTCAATTTTTTCAACAGCTCCTCCACTGCCAAAGGCAGCCCGCTCAATCCTGTCTCCCAGGTCTGTAAAAATCAAATAACCGAAAGTTGATCCAAATTCATATTCCATTGGATCAGGGTCACTAGGACGAGTGACATGGATCCACATGTCAATATTGTTATCCCGCATTGCTCCCGGTAGTATTAGGTCAAGCTTTTCGTTTCTTATCAGACGAATAACTTCTGCACCAGTCGTTGACGTATGTACTCCCGGCTGCGCGTATGCAAAAGATACGGTGAACATCACAGATAGTAAAAATGCCACTATTCGAGATTGCATGGCTTGCTCCTCAGTTAACTTTTGACATTAATTATTATGTTAAGCATTTCACTTTTGCAATTATTATTCAACTTCTCGAGCTGTATGATTTATGAACCATTTTAATGGTAATCTACAACACTTCGACAGTTTAATCGCTACACTACCATGGCCTGGGCGATAAACGGGGAAGCTTTTCATCACGCATAGCAGCATGATATAAAAAGGTCGCCACAACCACCGATGACTGCATCATTCCTTCCGGAAAGAGACGTTCATATGTGTCCATATTAACGTGTGCGATATAGTCAAGCATATCATATGCATCTTGATCAAACTTCAAGCCAAGCAATCCGACGCCCTTTAATCCTGCACCTGGGTTGTTACCGACGTAAATATGTTCAAATCCAATGCTATGCAAGGGCTTTATCCATTCTTTAAATATTCCCCGGAGAACTTCACTTCCCCCAGCTTGAATACCCCTCATAGCGCTGGGACCGAGATCCTGATTAAACGTTATGACATGATTATCATAATCCTTTTTGTACTCCTTTGTTCTTGGGTCGGCAAAGTGTTTGTAGACATGCATCGTTTGACCTGTATCTCCGGAGCCATCGTGTCCTCCCCAGAGACCAAGACGGATAGTCCTCCGGGGTTTAACCCCGATTGCCTTGAGAATACGCATCGCTTCTATGGCAGTAGTTGAACCTGCAGCGTTATCTATGGCTCCGGTTCCGTGAGGTAAAGACTGAAGGTGAGCGGCATTTATGACTATTTCATCCGCCAGGTCTGTACCCGGAATCTCGGCAATGACATTATAATCATTCGGATCGCCTCTGTAAAGGGTTGTACTGACTTCGAGTTCCATTTCGACAGGAATGCCCTCTTCAAGAATATGCAGTATCCGGTTATAATGTTCAACTGCCAAAACCAGCTCCAGGGGCCTGTCTGGCGCATTCACGTCCCATGGCTTCTCTATATTATTGTATCTGCCCGTTCCGGCAACGGTTCCGAAATAATGGACCGGATCCGTTTTTGCAATTGCAACGGCACCTTCGGCAAATACAAAATCAACAATCTGCTGTTTCAATTCGCTGGGGCCGCGATTGCGACGCTCTCTGGGGGCAGGTGGAATAATAGGCCTTTTCTCCTGCTCACCGAGCCATTCGTCGGACCTCTTCATGGGATAGCCGTTTTCATGGCGATAGGTGTTTGCCCGGTTCCACATTTGGACACCCATGTAGGGCGAGATTTCCTGTATTGGCAATATGAATACGATTCGGTCTCTTAATTTCCCATGGTATTGTTCCAGATCCCTTACTGACGTAATTTCATCAAAATTGATGTGGATTGCCTGCGCCCGGACCTTCCCATTTGTACCGGACGACCACAGTGCAGGGTACGCAATGATCGGCACATAATCAGGCTCCATCATGTGCACAGAAACGTAGTCAAAATCCCAGCCATTACCAAACTCATACGGCTCGAGGTGGGCATTGGTGAGACCATACTCTTTGAGCCGGTCCCGGGCCCATTCTGCTGCTGCACGATACGAAGGCGTTTTAGACATCCGTCCGCCAAAAATATTGGTCAGCATATGGGCATTTTCCATAACATCAGAATTTTCAAATTCAAATTCCATGAGCTTCTGCACAACATCGTAATAGACTTTTTCCTGTGCAGATACGGAAGATACTGACATAACCAATAAAAATAAACCGGCCATGAAAAAACGCATAGTTTTCATAACACCTCCTGATATAGGTTTATTTGATAGAATAAATATCAATGTTCTAAAAAATATTTATCTAACTTAAATAAGAATGTGATGCAATGTAGAATTGTGATGTGTGTTGCCAAAGCATCTTTGGCACATTGGAATAATATTATAAGGAATGTAATTTGTTTCTCCAAGGACTTTTTAATCTTCGGGTTGTGCGATATGCGAAAATTTAGATTGAGTTTCATTCATGCATATTAAGGATTTGGCTGAATTGCAAATGTCTGAGCACTGTAATCCCCGTCAGGCAAGACAGTAGGTAATTTATATTGTGGATCGGTGAGCAGTGCATACAAAAAAGGGTCGCCGGTTTGTACTGTTTCTCTTGTTCTCAAATCCCATTGATCTTTTCCTCGCTCGAATGTCCCGGGATAATCCTGTCCTCCAAGTATCGATGTTAAACCCCAATGAATATACTCAGATATCTGGCAATCATAATCACACGTTTCGTCATAATACGTGTGCCAGGCATCTTCGGGATATTGCTCAGGAACCTCTTCGAAATATCCCCCTCTCGCTGCTTCCGATGCTTTTGCAATCTCTGTCCCGGGTACTCTGCCAAAAACTGAAGGATAGGCACCTTTCCAACCGTAGTCAGTTATCAAGTGCAGGATTTCTTCAAGTGCTTCATTATACATTCCGTTTTCTCCATTCGGGCGTATGTTATCAGTCCAGACATTTTGCCAATTAGGGGATGGGAGAAATTTTCTGTCAATTGCCCGCAAATCTTCCTGGTTTGTTGCAACAATCTGAGTAGCGTTCGCCTTAATCATCGCATCGACGATTTTCTGGTTGTCCGGGACGCCATCTTCGTCATTATCAAGATACTCGGCCAGAACGTTGGCGGCATGAAGCATTTTATCGTCAGGTGAAGCTGCAGTTCCATAAACGTGAATACCAAATACCTCGATATGTTTGGGAAAAGGACTGGTTACCGGGTTAGCAGAACTGCAAACAACAAGTAAAAAGACTAATACAATTGACCATACAGATAAAATGAATTTCATTATTACACCTCAATGATTGTTGTACAATATTAGATCAATGTAGACTTTATTATTTTAATAGCAAGGTATGCTAATTTTCTTTACAAATATTATTGTTCACCGGGCTGTACCATGTGCGAGCCTTTTAGCCTGAAGTAAAAAAAATACAAAGCTCGTCACCTGCTGCATGTTTAGTAAAAAACAATTTCTAAAAAGTCTCTTCTATTTAATGAGATAATACTCGGTCTGCCGTCCACCGGGATATATCATTCCGTTGGGAGTAAACGCCATAACATTTTCAGAAAATATAATTACTTTTTGATTGTCCCATTCCGGAACCTCATACTGCACATCCATTTCAAACGCATATACGGTATTGTATTGAAGCGGATAGTCAGCGCTGCCTACTTGAAATCTTGATGTTGGACGCAAGTCATATTGAGCTCCCTCCCTCCTGCGGCGCTCTGATCTTCTCGGCTCAGAGTTTATAAATATTCCGGCGTAATAGACATTACGTGGCAAAAATCCTCCAACAAGATCATAATATAGGAAATAATAACTAAGATGATGACAATAAATCTTTGGCCGAATTCCCTCCTGTCGTGCCCTCTCTGCAGCAGTCCGGCCGATCTCATACCCGGATCGTCCCTGCTTCATCTCCTCACCAATAATGTCCTGCAATCTGATTACGTGTATTAAAGCTTCTTTGAGACCTTGAGGAGCATCAGTCTCACCTTCTTTTAGGACATATGCCATTTGCTGGATATCTGTATTTAGACCAAGATACTTGATTCCAGTATCACAAAATATAAGGTCGCCACGCCTGATCACCGTGTTCAGTCCGTTCATCGGCGAAGGATTATCTATATAACGGTCATCCAGAATTCTAAAATACTCATCATCATCATCATATTTAGTCCGTTCCCTGCGGCTTCTTTGCACGGTGATAGTGGGATGATTATTTGTATCTATTCCTATATCAACATATTTCTGCCTGATCCACCAGTTAAGTTCATCGGTGGTGGTAACATCAGGAATGACTATTTTATTGGAAAAAGCCTCAGCAATAACGTCATGGGCAACCCCAACAACATGTCTGAAAACACTGAGCTCTTCGGGAGTCCTGGCTTCATACCACCAGATACTCACCATTTTAGCAGATACTAATCGGGATGCATAGTTACTGCCGATCCTGCTTTCCAGTTCTGCTTTGTCAGATTCAGAAAAACCATAGTTATATTGTCCCCATTCGTTCATCACATTAATTCCTATCTTTTGGGGATCCCGTTCTCTAATTATTTCTTCAAGGTCATCAAATCTTCCTGTTAACCACTCAATTCCAGTTTTGTTGCCTCTGTCATAAAAAATGAGGAAGGAAGGTGTATTTTGAACAAGTCCTTCTTCATTGGACTGCAGTAACGAAAAGTAAAAAGCCTCTTCATTGTTACGGACGATCCACATGTCAATTCCTCCCCTGATCATCACTTCAGGCAGCACAGTCTTCTGCTTCAATTTTAATAATCGGTTCATTACCTTAACTTGCTGCCAGATGGGTAAGACATTTTTACTGTCCCCCACAGATTCGATACCAAAATTCTGAGCATAAGAAATACTGAATGTCATTAATAACACTGGTATAATAAAAATATGTAAAGTTCGTTTTGTATTCACCGATTCATCCTCCACTATTACTGATATTAAATTCAGTTGATTTGGTAAATTTTGTTAAATACTTGATAGAAGAACAAAAAAGTAAAACTCTATTTATCATTTGATGAGCGTTGTCAAAATCTTCATTTACTTTGATAAAAATTCTGAAAAGCTTTAAGCAATTACACGTGCTTTTTCCTATTTACAGACAAATTATTACTATCGTAAAAACAAACTTCTGCAAAGCCTGATATTATTTAATGAGAATAAGCTCCTTTTGCGGTGGAGATAAATACTCGACTCCACTCTCGGTGGCTATCGCCTGCTCATGATTCCAGAATAATAAATATTGGTCTTCGTTTTTATTGGATGTAGGCGACGGCATATAGAAAAAATATTCTAGAACAAAGTGGTGGTTGGATGAGAGTGGTATATCAGAAGTCCAATCCGGACCAAGTGAACCAATCCTGGGGCCTAAATAAATATCAGGCTTCCTCTTACGCGCTCCTTTTCCCTTGCCATGGCAGTCGATAGCAAGCAGAGTTTTTTCAGGATCGTAACCTGCGGCATATACGGGGAAATCGTTCTTTGGCTGAATCATATGGATCATGTTATCCCTAATAATAATCCCTTCCTCCTCAAATTTCTGCGTGTAATCTTGAATTATTTCACGAGGGGTACGACCCGCCCTGATGGTTTCTGCAAGGATCTTATCAATTTTCAGATATTCTGCCCAGAGTTTTTTGATTTCCGGAGGCGGTTCAGTCTCTCCGTCACGGAGCACATAGGCGAACATTCCCTGGCTTGGTGCTGCAAGGATATCGCCTCCCTGGACCACACTGTTTTCCCAACCTGCACTCCTCCCCCTTTGGGATAATCCTGTACTCATCCGTCGAAAGACAGTTACTCCTCCCCCGCGAGCTTTTGTTACACCCGGTTCGACTTCGGAAAAAGCTTTCTTTATACTTTCAAGTTCATCCTGACGCATCTTCTTAAGGAGTTCGATTTCGCTCGGCACCGGAGTTATTTGGTAATCCATCATTACATATTCTGAAGAGACCAGCCTGTTGGTATAAGTATCACCGAGTTCTTTCGTCAAGAGGAGGTAGTCTGTAAACGAAATGCCGTCATTAGTCGTGGTGGAGGACGCAGTCGGCCACGTTCCCAGGTTTTCCCTGTAATTGACAGCAATGCGTTTGGGGTTACGTGCTTCAACAAATTCTCTGATGCCCTTAAATCGGTAATCATATTCTGTCATCGGGCTTGAAACCGGTTCCGCCACAAAAACCGGGTCGCCAATTATGTCGTAGGCTCTGCTTTCTTCAACTAAGGTCTTGACCTCTCTTCTTTCACGCTGTGTAGTTCCCCAGCGACGACCGAGAATCGCACGTTCGATCCTGTCATCGCCACGGTCCGTGAAGATGAAAACACCGGAGGTACTGCCCAGTTCTTCCGCACCAAATGGATCAGAAATTGCTTCTCTCATCACATGGATCCACATGTCGACATTGTTCTTTTCCATGGCTTGGGGTAGTACTATATCAAACTTATCCCGGCGTATCTGATTATTCCATTCCCTCAGATCGTCCTCTTCCTGAGCTTGTGCATTGGCAAAAAGTACTGTGAACAGTACAGCAAATAAAAAAATCATACTTAGAAATTTCATACAATTCTCCTCCCGTGGTTTAACAAATATTCACCATATCAATTTTCATAAAGAGATTAAATTGAGTTTGTGTTGAAATATGACGCTTTTTTAGATGTGATATACTTCGTCAGAATGTATTGAAAATTATGATATATATGTGGCTTTTACAAGTTATTTTTCCTCTTCGGATAGGATACGAATTATGTAACGAAAAGAGACTATTTCGTGGATGTAAAGGTCACCGGTTCCATTTTACTCCGGAAGGGCAAAAGCGACGTATAGTGCGCCGGAAGGTTGAGACGCTGAGTATAACCCTTTACCACCGCCTGCAGCAACCACAATGAATTGCCGGCCATCGACTTCATAAATTGCAGGTGTGGCAATCGCCGCGTAGGGCAGTGTAGTTTCCCACAGTAGTTCTCCGGTCAATTTATCAAAGGCATGAAATTTATTGTCAAAGACAGTAGCGCCAATAAAGAGGAGCCCTCCCGCAGTAACGACGGGGCCGCCGTAATTTTCTGAGCCGGTATTTGTCATTCCCTGTTCGGCCAACTCCGGATACTCTCCAAATGGGATCTGCCATCGGTATTCTCCCGTGTCGAGGTCAAGGGCGTTAAGCGTTCCCCATGGAGGTTTCATAGCAGGGTAACCATCGGGATCGAGGAACTTTTCATAACCCGCAAAGAGGTACTTCAACTCATAAGGAAAACGAATATTCCTGCCACGATCCACTTCCTTTTCCTCACCATAGAGCACATATCGGGTGATCGCTTCGAGTTCCGTTTCCGACAGATAGGAATAAGCAGGCATTCGCCCTGCACCATTGACAGTGAACTCGATGAAATCCTCCTGGTCATAAATTTCGGATATATCGAGAAGTGACGGGAAATTTGGCGGTGATCCGCTCATATCGGTTTTATGGCAACTCGCACAATTGGATTCGTACAGTTCCCGGCTGTTTGTTCTTGTATTCCATACAGTGTTTTCCACAAGTTTAAGTAGAAAGGCCATTTCATTGGAATTAACGTAAAGCAGTCCGGTTTCGGGATCGAATGCAGGGCCACCCCATTCCGGACCCCCGTCTAAGCCAGGAAAAATAATGGTGCCCTTTGTTGAAGGTGGTGTAAATTGGGGGCCACTATCTATTGCCCGGAGCCGCTCTAAGACGTCATCGTGGGCGGCGGAGGTACGGACGGGTAACCATGTCTTCCGTAAAGATCTGCCTGGCGAACGGCGCTGGTTCCAGCGGCATAATTTGCGTCTCTGAGAGGACTTCACCTTCCACATCCGAAGGAGGTACATGTATTTCTTCCAAGGGGAAAAGGGACTCGCCCGTTTCCCGGTCGAATACAAGGACATTCCCGTATTTTGATGGTTGTGCGACTGCATCGATCAGTTGACCGTCACGCTTTACAGTGACAAGTGCGGGAGGAGTCGGGAAATCACGATCCCAGACATCGTGTTTAACCAGTTGAAAATACCAGACGAGTTCTCCGGTATCTGCTTTGAGTGCGAGGAGACAGTCGGCATAGAGGTTGTCTCCGATGCGGTTGGCGCCATAAAATCGGATGCTGCTGACCCCGTAGGAACAAAAACAAGACCACGTTCTTCATCCAGGCTCATTCCACCCCAGCTGTTGGCACCGCCTATGTAGAGCCAGGCATCTTCAGGACAGGTTTCATATCCCGGTTCACCCGGATGAGGAATAGTATGAAACGACCAGCGAAGTTCCCCTGTGCGAACATCGTATGCACGTATATCACCCGGTGGTGCAGGGAGACTTTCGCTGACCCTGCTTCCCATAATAATCAAATCTTTATAAATGACGCCAGGACTGGAAGTGGTAATGGAAACCTCTTCTACGGGGCGACCCAGGTTTTCGCGCAAGTCCACCCGTCCGTCGTTACCGAAATTGGCAACCGGCTCACCCGTAATTGCATCAAGCGCATAGAGATAATTCTTAAAATTGGTGAAAATTCGTTTGTCCGTACCGTCAGTCCAATAGCTGACGCCCCTGAGCATAATGAGCCCGCGTACCTCTTCGCCATTTGAAGGATCGAAACTCCATACCAGTTCACCGGTGGCTGCGTTCAAAGCGAATGCTTTTCGTTTGGGAGTGGCGGAATAGAGCATGTCCCCGATAATAATGGGATTGGATTGCAATTCAGACTCGGGATAGGCATCCTCGGAATCGTAAGTCCAGGCAACTTCAAGACGGTGGACGTTGCTGCGATTTATCTGGTCGAGCCGGGAATAGTGACTGAAACCGGCATCTCCGCCGTAGACGTTCCAGGTCTCGTACCCCGTTTCAGGTACCTCACGTTCCTGACCTCCGCAGCTTATAAGAATAAACAAAGGGAAAAGCATCGAACTCAATCGTCGGAGAAGAATCATGATTTCAGGCCTCGATCATTGGGATGATGTGTTGATTAATGAGCTATTATCTGATAATCCTTAGTATCAATACTCTGAATTCACTAATAATATTAACGAATTATTAATAACGTGCTCTTCGTATATCTCCAGAACATTTCGGACAAAATACTGCTAAATATAATGAATAATTATTTCATATTATAGAGAATATTCTATTCGGAGAGCAACATTTTGAAGTTGACCTCCTCCTGTGAGTAACATTGAGACAAAAGCGGCATGTCCGGGAGATTTGCTTGTTATTGAAACTGAAGAATCGGATTCTGTCTCACGAGGTTTTACCAGAATTTCTTTTGTATTTAAAGATGGAATTGTCATCCGATGATTGTATGTCGTCGGAACAAGTCGATCACTTTGAGTTCAATATTAAGAGATACATTTCTGCTTTTACAATGTGTTTCCTACTCCTCGGGCTGTACGATATGCGAACCTTTAGGTTTGAGTTTCTGCCATGTATTTTACGGATATCCCTGAATCGTAAACGTTTGACCCATGTAGTTTTTATCTGGCAACACAGTTGGTAACTTATACTGCGGATCGGTGAGCAATGCATACACAGCAGGGTCGCCGGTTTGCACTAGCTCTTTCGTTCTCAAATCCCATTGATCTTTTCCCCGCTCGAACGTCCCGTGATAGTCCTGTCCTCCCAGAATAGAGGTGAACGCCCAGTGAAGATACTCGCCTATCTGGCATCTATAATGACATGTTTCGTCATAATAGGTGTGCCATGCCTCGTCGGGATACTTCTCCGGGACATCTTCAAAATATCCCCCTCTCGCCCCTTCCGAAGCCTTTGCTGCTAGGGTCCCACGTTTTCTGCCAAATGCCGAAGGATAAGCACCTTCCCATCCATAGTTAGTTATCAGGTGTAGGACCTCTTCCAATGAGGCGTCGTATTTGCCCTGAGTAGAACCATTCGGAAATGTTTCCGTGTCCCAAAGATCCTGTTTGGGCCCGGGTGGAAGAGCATCCTTATCAGCTGAACGTAAGTCTTGACTGGTCCTGCCCATGGTTATAGCTGTATTCTTGCTCACCATTGCATCGACGATTCTTTGATTGTCAGGTATTCCATCCTCGTCATTATCCAGGTATTGAGCCATTACATTCGCGGCATGGAGAATTTTATCATCACCTGTCGTCGAGGTTGCGTAAATGTGAATACCAAATACCTCAACCTGTTTGGTGAAGGGATTTGTTGCTGTACTGTTAGAGCTGCAATTCACACATGCTAAAACTAAAAGTACAACCAATATCGTTGTTAGAAATTTCATAAAAACCTCCACTTAATTAAGACATACATTCTCAATAACTTTTTGACAGGTCACCGATAACTTAATAATATACAAATACTTCTTGAAATGTTATGACCTTAAAAATAATAGTAAATGACAATCATTTTATACTTGATACCTTTCTTGCCTTATACAACTTCAAATCTGGGGAAATTATCGGTCGATTTGATATCGATTTTCAGGTCTGATTGTTTTGTGATAAAGATACTTTCGGCATTTTTCTGGTACTGGACAAACAGATAACCGCTTTGTTGACCCTTAAGGAACGCAGTGGTAGAAAGAGCATCTGCTTCCATTGACGTTGAGGCAACAATCGTAGCACTCAACATCGGGTTTGACGGATTCCCAGTCCTGGGGTCAAACAATTGTCCATAGCGCCTGCCATTTACCCTGATAAAGTTTTCATAGTTGCCGGATGTGGCAATAGCCTTATCCCGGATATGAACGGTGGCAGCAAGCTTTTCAGGGTACTGAGGATGTTGAATACCAATATGCCAGCCTTCCTCTCCATTCGGTGCTCCAATGGCAAAAATATCACCACCAGCATTAATGATAGCTTTTTGAATACCATGCGAACGGAGTATATACACCGCTCTATCAACTGCGTACCCTTTCGCAATTCCGCCCAGGTCTATCTGTGCTCCGGAGGATTCCAATCCAATCAGTTGCTTCTCATTATCCACAAATATCTGTCGATAATTAATTTTAGAAAGAAGTTCCGCCACCTGCTCAGGTTCGGGAATCCGTGTGAGATTACTCCGGTTATTCCGGAATCCATACGCTTTAAGGAGCGGAAGAATAGTAATGTCAAAAACGCCGTCGCTTCTGTCTCCCATTAATTTTGCCGCCTCAACCACTTCACATACCAGCGGGTCCACCGTAAGATTCTTACTGCCTGCATACCTACTTACTCCCGGAAACATCACTCTCCTCAGTAAAGGTACTCATCAATGTTTCGATATTCCGAAACTCATCAAACGCCCGTTTAAGGACGGGATTACAATCCTTTTCTTTTTGATCATAAATGGAGATTGTGACAACCGTTCCCATAGAAAATATGGGTTCTTTAACCGGTTCTTCATCCGGGGGTGCCAGAAGGTATAGAAGCCGCTCTCCCAGTTGCATATGAAGAGTTAACAGTGCGAGCGTTGTTCCTCCCGCCGCTACGGAAAGAGAATATTTTCAAAAATGTTCTCCGATCCCATGTTTTTTCTAATAACATGTTCTATCCCCTTTTTTCTGTTCCAGTGTTAAGAACGCAATATATTATTTCTCTTTTATATTGGTGTTTTTAATGTTGCAGTTTTCAGGTACTTTTTTTAAAGATTTTTCTAATTATTGTAATTTTTACTAATTTCCCTATACTGTGTTCACGCTAAACGTCACATATTTGAATCGCTTGTTCCAACGATTTTATCGGGTCTCTCTTGGGGATGAACTCTTGAGCGACATAACCGTCGAAATCCGTTTCGGCAATTGCACGCATGATCGCAGCATAATTGAGCTCCTGAGTCTCGTCAATTTCGTTGCGGCCCGGTACACCTCCCGTGTGGAAGTGACCGATATACTCGATATTGTCCCTGATGGTTCTGATAATATCGCCTTCCATAATCTGCATGTGATAGATGTCGTAAAGGAGCTTGAGACGGGGTGAAGCGACACGTTTGCATAATTGGACACCCCAGTCTGTGTTATCGCACATGTAGTCTATGTGTTCCAGTTTACTATTGAGCAGTTCTATGCAGATCGTCACGCCCTTTTTTTCCGCCAGACCGACAACCTGTTCAAGACCCTTGGCGCAGTTTTCCAGTCCTTCATCATCCGGCATACCCTCACGGTTGCCCGAGAAACAGAGAACATTCGGGAAACCGGCCTCAGATGCTGCTTCGATACCTTCTCTGATCCCGTTTAGACAATAATCATGATTCTCAATGTGATTGAGACCCTTCTCGATACTATGAGTTACAATCATTGCGCAAATGAGTCCATTTTTCTTGAGAACCGGCCAGTCTCTTGGATTAACATCAAGCTCTATTGACTTTATTCCTATCCGGGCAGAATTCTCAGCAAGCTCTTCAATTGAAATATTTTCATAGCACCATTGACTTACAGAATGTTTAATGTTGCCTTTCAGCGGCATTGATGTCCGAGTCTTGCCTATTGCCGCTACTGTTCCTTTATTCAGACCCATCGTTGCAGCAACTGCCGCCCCTCCAGCTGTCTTCAAAAGTTTACGCCGGCTAATTTTATTCTGACTATCATGAATTCTACGCGTATCATTATGGTGTTTTTTGTTGTACATGGATTATTCCCTCCCTCATTTTTTGTCCCGTTATGTGCCTCGAAGTAAAAAATGCTATCGTAAGTCTGGTATTTCCCATAGTAACTCTCTACAAGAGATTTATTGGGATTGTGTTAAAATTTGAAGCTTTTTTAAGATGTGAATTGCTACGTCAGAGCGTATTGCTTTAAAATAAATAGTAAGTTATCAATTTAGATTATACAAGTAATTTCTAATCCCCGGATAAGATACGAACAACGCAATGATAAGGAATATTTTACGTATGTATGGGTCACCGTTTTCATTCAGGAAGCGCAAAAGCGACGTATAACGCGCTCGAAGGTTGAGGCCCTTTGCCGCCACCTGCGGCAACAACGATGAACTGCCGGCCATCCACCTCGTACGTTGCCGGTGTGGCGTTTACGGCGTTGGGCAGCGTGGTTTCCCACAGCAATTCTCCGGTCAATTTGTCAAAGGCTCGAAACTTATTATCATATACGGTAGCACCAATAAAGAGTAATCCCCCTGCGGTGACAACAGGGCCGCCGTAATTTTCCGAGCCGGTATTTGTCATCCCCTGTGCCACCAATTCCGGATACTCTCCTAAGGGGATCTGCCACCAGTATTCACCCGTGTCGAGGTCAAGGGCGTTGAGCGTTCCCCACGGAGGTTTCACAGCGGGGTATCCGTCGGGATCAAGGAATTTTTCATAGCCGGCAAAAAGGTACTTCAATTCATACGGAGAACGTATATTCCTTCCGCGGTCTACTTCCTTTTCTTCACCGTAGAGCACATAACGGGTGATCACTTCAAGTTCCGTTTCCGACAGATAGGAAAAAGCGGGCATGCGCCCTCCACCAAAGATAGTAAAATTAATAAAATCCTCTTGGTCATAAATTTCGGACAAGTCAAGAAGTGGTGGAAAGTTCGGGGGAAAGCCTTTCATATCGGTTTTATGGCAGCTCGCGCAATTGGTTTCGTACAACTCCCGGCTGTTTGTCTTTCTGTTCCATACCGTATTTTCCACAAGCTTGAGTATCCAGGCCATTTCATTGGAATTAACGTAAAGCAGTCCGGTTTCAGGATCGAATGCCGGGCCGCCCCATTCGGGGCCGCCGTCATACCCGGGAAAAATTATGGCGCCCTTCGTTGAAGGCGGCGTGAATTGAGGGCCGCTCTCCACTGACCTGAACCGTATTAATACGTCATCATGAGCGGCAGGGGTACGGTCGGTAACCATGTCTTCTGTAAAGACCTGCCTGGCGAGCGGTTGAGGTTCCAGCGGCATGATTTGTGTCTCCGAGAGGACTTCACCTTCCACATTCGAAGGAGGTACGGTTATTTCTTCCAAAGGAAAAAGCGACTCGCCTGTCTCGCGGTCGAATACAAGGACATTTCCGTATTTTGACGGCTGTGCAACTGCGTCTATCAGTTGACCGTCACGTTCCACGGTGACAAGAGCGGGTGGTGTCGGCAGATCACGGTCCCAGACATCGTGTTTCACCAGTTGAAAATACCAGACGAGTTCTCCGGTATCGGCATTGAGTGCGAGAAGACAGTCGGCATAAAGGTTATCACCGACTCGGTTGGCACCGTAAAAATCAGATGCTGCAGACCCCGTGGGTACAAATACAAGACCGCGTTCTTCATCCAGGCTCATCCCGGCCCAACTGTTGGCACCGCCAATGTAGAGCCAGGCATCTTCGGGCCAGGTTTCATATCCCGGTTCACCGGGATGAGGAATAGTATGGAACGTCCAGCGGAGATTCCCGGTGCGAACGTCGTATGCACGTATATCTCCCGGCGGTGCTGGAAGGCTTTCGCTCACCCGGCCTCCCATAATAATCAAATCTTTATAGATGACACCCGGGCTGGTTGTGGTAATTGAGACCTCTTCTACGGGGCGCCCCAGGTTTTCACGCAAATCCAAGCGTCCGCCGTCACCGAAGCCGGCAGCCGGTTCACCAGTCATGGCATCGAGCGCGTAAAGATAATACATATAATTGGTGAAAATTCGTTCGTCCGTACCGTCAGTCCAGTAGCTGACACCCCTGAACGCATTAATTCCGCGAACCTCTTCCCCATTCGAAGGATCGAAACTCCATAGCAATTCCCCGGTGGCCGCGTTCAATGCGAATGTTTTGCGTTGGGGAGTGGCCGAATAGAGAATGTTCCCGATAATAATTGGGTTGGTTTGCAATTCGGAATTTTGAAAGGCATCACCGGAATCATAAGTCCAGGTAACTTCAAGTTGATGGACGTTACTGCGGTTTATCTGGTCGAGCCGGGAATAGTGGGTGAAACCCGCATCCCCGCCATAGACGCTCCAGGTATCGTATCCTGCTCCAGGTATCTCACGTTCCTGACCTCCGCAACTTATAAGGACAATCAGAGGGAAAAGCATCGAACTCATTCGTCGGAGAAGAATCATGATTTCAGGCCTCCTTTATGCGTGTAATGTATCGATTTCATTAAATTGAACAACACGTCATTGCTATCTCTTTATTCTTTTAATCTAACGATGGATTGCATATTCTTTCCGGTAAACTTGAAAGGCAAGGTATAATTAAATCAATTTGTCTGAGGCAATGCAGTCTGTTTCAAATACGTATCCGGTATTGCTTCTAATCCACGTATTTCAATGTTGCGGTAGAAGATTTCAGCACCCTCCGATTGAAATTCAATCTTCCCGCGCGTTAAAGGCAGATAATTATCATCATCCAGCCAGTTTTTTGCATTCTCCAAAACCATAACCACATGACCATTGACAATATGAAGGCTCGTGTCTCCCAAACAAATTAACTCGATAGTATTCCATTCCCCATGAGGTTTTTCATAATCGAATATTCTTCGACCTCTATTCGGTTCAAATTGGTCTCCGGTTCTAAACATCCTGTGTTCTGCGGTCGGACTATAAATCCACTGAATATCTCCATAAAAATAATCACCAGGACGATCTTCCCTGGTTTCCGATGATCTGATATCCATACTAACTCCAACCAGAGGATGAAAGTCCCCGACATCACCTTCCTGAACCTGCATTTCCGGTGCTTTCATCCAAACATTCCAGAACTGGCCGTATGGTTCCTGAGCATGATACAGTATCCCACTATCCCTTCTTCTCTCTAACCGCGGTTCATACTTTTTATCACCCCATTTGAATTCCATTTTCAAATGGTAATTTTCAAATATCTCTTTTGTGCTTAGTCCACCATAAATCTCGCCAGATATATGAAGTACGGGAGTTCCGTCCAATTCCTCAACCGTAAAGACGTTTAAAGGGTCCTTATTCAAGCCGATCGGTGTTCCGTGCATGCCATCTCCTTTAGGATACCCGGTAAGATCAACGCTCGTATGAGGAAAACCCATGAAAATATTCCACTTGCTTAAGTCTTTGTCAAGCAGTGTTATCCAGTTATTTCTTGCTTCTATGTGCGATTTGTCCGAACCACAACCGACTAAGGTTCCGCATAGGGAAGCTATAAATACGATTAGTAGAGGATAGACCCACCTGATTTTATACATAGTTGTAAATCTCCTAATTTTTCATTAGAATTGAGAGTTATAATCAAGGTATTCTTGGGATAACGGAATTAAATATTCGGACTCATTGAGATAAAACTAATGAAAACGTATTGTATTTACAAGTATAATCTACCCCCGGACAGAACGAAACTCGAACAGTAGAATACTATTTAAATTCTTAAATGAGAATCACCTCCCCGGATTGTATGACCAGCGATCCTTTAGATTTATAATCACTCAACAAAATATAGTAACTTTGTAATACTATTGATTTATTTATATATTTTTGCTAAATTTTCTTCATATAAACAAAAATTCCATTCCGCTTATAATACCGTGACTTCTTTATATAGAACACGTGGAGGTTTACTGTGTTGAAAGATAGCTTCGTTACCAAGAGAGTATTATTGAGTTTACATTTCATAGTATGTATGGTGTTTGCAGTATCTATATCCAGTGCACAGGAAATAGGTCTGAATGCGAAAGCTCAACAAGAAATCATTCATCTGATCAGGAAGGAAAAACTTGACCTTATTCTGCCGGGAGCCATGCGCGACAACAATGTGGATATGTGGATCCATGTCATTCGTGCTGGTTTCTCCGACCCGATGGCTTTGCATTTTGGATCGGTATCAGGTTATTTGATCTTTACAGACAGGGGAGGGGACAGGATTGAAAGGGCTCTTTTTGGCAGTGGAGGGCATCCCGATTTTTTTGACATTTTTGGCTCTATCGACGTTGAACGAGCCATTGCCGGTTATGATTTCGGCAAACAAGATCCCGGGGTCTACAACGAGATAACAGACTTTATTGCTGAACGTGATCCGAAAACGATCGCAGTCAATTCGTCCGAATGGCTTGCCGTGGCAGACGGGATCTCATATACTCAATATCTGAAACTGGAAAAAATACTGGGGCCGAAATATTCGGCACGGATAGTGTCTGCTGAGAACGTGATCACTGATTTCAGGGTAAGAAGAGTGCAAAGGGAAATAATTGCTTTTGCAAATGCTACAGAGATACACCGCCAGATCCTTGAACGAGCTCTTTCCCGTGAGGTTATCACGCCCGGCGTAACGACGCTGGGAGATGTAGGATGGTGGGTCCAGCAGCGGCTCTACGAAAACAATTTAATTAGAACTGATCGTGGTGATGGTATACTTCTCCCCCGGGTTCTTTATTCGGCACAATCCGAACCTATTGACCCGCCTGATGCCAGATGGTGGATCCATCACAATAATTATGTTTTACAGCGAGGTGATTTTTTCACGTATGATCTTGGGCTCAAATATCTGGACTACTTCGCGACAGTTTTCAAACGCAATACATATATTATGAGAGAAGGGGAAACACATGTTCCCAGAAGTATACAATACGCCTTTGACAAAGGGTTAGAAGCTCGTGCGATAATTCGTAAAAAGATAAAAGTAGGCAGAACAGGTGGCGAGACTATGGAAATTATTGTCTCAGCAATGGAAGAAGCAGGTTACATCTATACGCCCTTTACCGATATTGGCACTGAGGACTATAAGCTCATACAGAAAGTGCTGGCTAATACTGATAAATCCGGATTTACCCTTGACCTTAACAGCCAGGGTATAAATAACGGAACCGCTACCACAGGAGGCACCTTTGTGTCCGTCGGTCCCTCAGTTTCGCCGTTCCGTTCAGACCGTGACAATTTGACATTCCAGGAGAATCATCTATTTTCACATGAATTTCAGGTACACACCAATCTTCCCGAAAGGCCCGGTTTTCCGATATCCATCAGTATATCGGGTAATCATGTTCTAACAAGCCGGGGAGTTGAATTTCTCCATCCACCAAATGAGAAAATTTTACTGATCCATTGAGCTGCGACAAGTTTGAGAATGAAAAAATAGTTTTAGTATTAATCACAAATGATATTGAATGAGATATACTACAAAAAAGCCTTGATGGATTTTCTTCAGAGCTTATTAAACTAATCGCATTCTGATCCTCGGGCTGTACGGTTTGCGAACCTTTAAGTTGGAAATCATACAACAGGTCATCATTGCAATTTCAATCAGAAGGGGCTGACTTTTGTATAATCAGCCCTTGATATCTTGAAGGGAAATTTAATAATTAAGATTCCATATTGTCCTGAAACGAGTCATAGGAACAATCACATCACAAATAACTCACAAAAAATTAAAAATCAATTCCTCTCCCAGGCTCGGGCTCATTTCATGAGTACAATTTTCTCATTGAGCGGTTGAATAAATTCAACTCCCTTGTTGGTTATTATTTGAGGATTTGAAATATTAATGCAAAGTGGATAACCGGGTCTTTCAGCAATGTTCATATGGACCTGATATTCAAAAGCAAAGAGATTATTCTCTTGAATCATCAAATGATCCCGGTCTCTCCGAAATGGCCCCATTGAGGGTCCCAAATCACCCAAAATACCAAAACTGTGATTGTCAATGGAAAATCCTACATAATCCATTCCTTTACCGGCGAGTACCTTCTGTACCATTCTGTAGTCTTCATCTCCTTCTCTCGAACCGCCTCGAAGACGTTCCATTGAATCGGTAAAAGGTGTATGTTCATAACCGGCATCTTCCATGAGTTTGATCATAGCCTCCATAGATTCCCCGGAGGTCATGCCGACTTTCATACCTTCCTTCATAATCCATTGACCGGCGATCGCTTTATCAAAGACTTTCTGTATGAATTCGGGAGCTCTTGTTTCTCCTTCTCTCAAGATATATACATGAATTTTTGTGTCTACTCCAAAGCCCATATAGCTGCCCCGGGGACCGCCACCTCCTCCGCCAACAAAGAAATCACCGCGCTGAAGAATGTAGTCTGGATTGGCTTGAATCCACCTGACAGAGGGTGGAAAATCTTTTTCTTGTTCTTGAGGTTTGGTACCTGCCGAATAGTAAAGCCGGCCGTTTATATCCCCAATCGTTGTTACACCCGGCTCGATTTTGGATATATTTTGTAATGCACGCTGGCGGGCCAGCGCCAATACTTCGGTCTGTGCCGCCACTTCCCTGCTCGTCCTTCTCACCACGAAATCTGTAATGACATTCTCTGCGGACACAATTCTCTGAGAATATTTAGGCTCCAAAATCTTTTCCAGTTTCAAGTAAGAAGAATGTGAAATCCCATCAGCTTCGCGGAGCCAATCAGAAAAATTGACTGCAATCGTTTGAGGATCCCGTTCGGCAACAAATTCTGTTATTTCATCGTAGACTTCTGGAATCGAAAATCCCTGTATGGGATCAGTATTGTTATAATTATAACCGGTAAAAGCTCGTCGTAAATGCCAGGAACCTTCTACATCAATTTTTTCAACAGCTCCTGCTGGATTAGAAAACATTGAGCCGCCAAAAATAGCCCGTTCTATCCTGTCACCAAGATCGGTAAAGATTAAATAACCGGTGAATGACCCAAAATACACAGACAATGGATCTCCACCACGACTGACGTGAATCCACATATCTACATTATTATCGCGCATGGCTCCCGGCAGAACAAGGTCAAGTTTATCGTTTCTCATCAGACGAAGAGCTTCTCTATCGGTCTCTACCGTACGTTGCGGAAGTGGGTTGAAGGAATCTCCACCTCTCTGTGCTATTGCATTAGGTACAGTGATCATCACAGCACATAAAAATATCATTATTCGAGATAGCATAACTTACTCCATTTTAAATAAACAGTGGCATTGTGTTACTATTTTATTTGTGTTTTGTTTCAAGTGTGGTCAGGCGTTATGACATCAGGATTATTGCAGCGGATTGTTTATGATTTTTATGCAACCTGGGTGCGTATTGTAAGAACATTTGTAGCACTCGTATGTATATAGTAAGGTATGCATTTTATTTTAACAAGTGAATTCTGCTCACCGGGCGGTACGATTTGCAAAGCTCAATACTCAATGGATCAGTATAATTCCTTCATTGGGCGGTTGGATATTTTCTACTCCCCGGCTGGTAATAACTTGAGCGTTTGAAATATTTAAGGCTAATGGATAACCCGGTCTTTCGGCAATCTTCATATGGACCATATATTCAAATGCAAAAATATGATTCTCTTGAATTTTTAAACGAAACGTGTCCGGCCGAAACGGCCCCATAGAGGGTCCGACCTCACCGGTATTACCTAAAGCGTGATTATCGATGGAAAATCCCGGCTTATCGGTAGTAGCGAGCACCCTCCGGACCATTTGATAGTCTCGTGCGCCATTATCTGAAAAAGGTGTATGTATATACCCGGCATCTTCCATGGCTTTGATCATCGCCTTAAAAGATTCTCCGGCAGTCATGCCAACTCTCATATGCGGCCGCATAATCCATTGGCCTGCTATCGCCTTATCATAGACTTCCTGTAAAAAATTGGGGACTTTTGTTTCCCCTTTTCGTAAAATATATGCATAAATTTTAGAATCCACCTGAAAACCCATATGTTCATACCTTTCACCACGACCGCCATAAAATAAATCACCACGCTGTAATGTGTAATGAGGTGAACTCGTTTCGGACATATCTGAAATAGCGGAATAGACAACCCGGGCACCTACTTCCCTTGCTGAGGTTGAACCCGGCACGATAGTATGTAAATTTTCTATAGCACGCTGTCGGGCCATTGTCAATAAATGGGTTTGTGCTGCAATTTCCCTGCTCGTCCTTCTCACCACGAAATCTGATATAACATTCTCTGCAGAAACCATTCTTGCAGAATATTTAGTCCCTAAGATCTTTTGCAGTTTCAAAAAGGAAGTATATGAAATCCCGTCTGCCAAAGGAAGCCATTCGGAAAAATTTACCGCGATCGTTTTCGGATCACGCTCGGCAACAAATTGTGTTATTTCATCGTAGACTTCGGGAATCGTAAAACTCTGACTCTTGTCCATATTGTTATAATTGTACCCGCCTAATGCCATATTTACATCGCGGGAGCCGCGTACGTCAATATTTTCAATAGCACCTGTATTAAAACCGAACATAGCCCGCTCGATCCTGTCCCCCAGGTCGGTAAAGATCAAATAACCGGAAGTCTCTCCAAAATGCGGGGCCAATTTATCTCCACTTTTTTGGTTAGCAAAAACCCCCTGTCCACGAGTGACATGGATCCACATGTCCGCATTATTGTCGCGCATGGCTCCCGGCAGAATAAGATCGAGTTTTTCGTTTCTTATCAGACGAAGGATTTCCGCTTCGGTTTCCGGTGTATATCCCTCTGGTTGCGCATAGACATTAAGTGCTGTAAAAAGCACAGATAGAGATAGTAACACAACTCGAGCTATCATAGCTTGCTCCTCTCTCCTGACTTCTGGTGATAAATATTGCGATTTGTATTTTATGCTCCCCGGGCAGTACGATGTGCGAACCTTTATGCGTATGTATCATACCCGGAGCGGTACAATGGTCTGAAAAATTTTCAAACAAACTATTACTTTCGTATTAGCAATATTCTGCAGAGTTTGGAATTATTGAATATAATACGGCTCCTTTTGCGGTGGATATATATACCCGACTCCATCTTCGGTGACATACGCGGGGTCATGAAACCATAAATTTAAATATTTCTCCTGGTGTTTTAAACTTGCTAATGCCATATAGACAAAGAATTCAGTAGTAAAATGGTGAACGGGTGAAATTGTCCAATCCCGCATCCATGCCGGACCTAAAGGACCAATTCTGGCAGGGTAAGGATCCTCCTGGAGGCCATGAGCGTCGATAGCAACCTGGGTTTTTTCAGGATCCAGATCTTTGAAGTATAGCTGCCTGACATTAGCAATAATCCCAACATCTGCAAGTTCCTTCTTGAGGATCTCATAGGTTTCACGGGCAGTACGCCCTACCTTGATATTATCTTCCATAACCGTACGGATTTTCCACGAATCTGCCCAGATTTTTGCGAGTTCGGGAGGCAGCTCAGTCTCTCCTTTACGGAGCAGATAGGCATATCGTGCGTCTATTTGAATCAGGTCGCCTCTCTGGAATACATAATCGGCAGGGGTAAAAATCCTTTCAGGTTTCATGGCAGTTGCACTGTTCTCAAGATCGCTGTTTTTGGTTTTACCCGCCACGATTTTAGCAAAATCTCTATTGATACTTTCGTATCTTTCCTTGTATATTTGGTTATCTAATTCAATTCTGCTCGGCACTGCTTCCGCTAAGTAGTCCACTCTCAAATATTCTGCCGAGACAATCCTCTTCGCATATGTATCACCGACAGCTTTGACCAACAGGTTGTAGTCGGTATGTGAAATGCCGTCATTCCATACTGAGTCATCCACGGGAGGTCCCAGCTCGTTCCAGTAATTTACAGCAATGCGTTTGGGGTCCCGTTCCTCAACAAATTCTCCGACACCATTATATCGGTGATCATATTCGGATTCCGAACCTCCGGATATTACACTCCTGGATAGTGCTTCCCCGACAATGTCGTAATCTCCTGATTCTTCAACCACATCCGATTCATCACCGCTCCATCGAAGACCGAGAACCGCCCGTTCGATCCTGTCACCACCACGGTCCGTGAAGATGAAAACACCGGAAGTACTGCCAAAAAAATCTGCAAGATGATCAGGATTCGTTTCTCTCAGTACATGAATCCACATGTCGATATTGTTCTTCCGCATGGCTTGTGGCAGAAGATTGTCAAACTCTTCCTGACGAATTTTATTCAGCAATTCCTTATGACTTTCGTAATCTCGTTCCCAATCCCTGGACATTGTCATCTCAGTCGCTGCCGGTTCAACCCAACCGGACTCGCTCGGCACCGGTCTCGATAGGTACTCTTTTGTCAGGTATTCAGAAGAGACAACCCTACTGGCATAGGTGTTACCGATAGCTTTGACCAGGAGGTTGAAGTCTGTATGCGAAATGCCGTCTCTTGAAGGTGTACCCGCGAGTGGTTCCAGCTCATCCCGGTAATTTACGGCAATGCGTTTGGGGTCTCGTTCCGCAACAAACTCGCCAATGCCTTTAAATCTGAAGTCATATTGTGACTCCGGGCCTCCCGGCATTTCTCTCTGGAACGTTGTCTCTCCGATTATGTCGTAAGCACCACATTCTTCAACCAATTTATGAGCCAAACTGCTTGCCCTGCCGCTCGTACTCGGACCTTGTCTCCAACGAATTCCGAGAACCGCCCGTTCGATCCTGTCACCACCACGGTCTGTGAAAATGAAAACACCGGAGGTACTGCCAAGGTGATCTGCACCAAAGGGATCAGGAATAGCTTCTCTCACTACATGAATCCACATGTCGATTTTGTTCTCCCGCATAACTTCTGGCAGCACGAGATCAAATTTTTCAAGACGAATTTGATTCATCAAATTCTTTCGAGCATTGTCTTCCTGAGCCTCTGCATCGGCTAATTCCATTTCGGTCGTTTCAGAACTACAGAAATTCAGAATAAAGGACACGGAAAGGATCACACAAAATATTTGTCGAGTAAACATACGAGAGTCTCCTTCATTGCGTATATATTCCTTATATTAATTCCCTATAAAGATTAATTGGGATTGTGTTGAATTTCGATACTATTGTAACATCGTGTGTATGTCGTCAGACACGTCGGACATTTTACGTTCAATAGTAAGGTATGCATTTATCTTTTACAAGTGTTTTCAGCTCCCCGGGCTGTACGATTTTCAAACCTATGAAGTATCATTACAATGTAGTATTCTTAAAAAGTGACGTGGAGAACATTGGTTAAAAGGCAGAACTTTTACACAAGTGCTTACTTCTGATAGATAAAAGTAACTTCCTGTTACTATCACTCAATATTTCCCAATTTGACGTATTGAATAGTTGTGTTAATGTTGCAATTATGACAAGACACGTATTGGTGATAATTGTTATGACCAGGAAAGAGCGATACAGCGAAATGAAAACCGGCTGATCAGGTTGGTAAGGCACTCTACAAGAATTACCGAAGAATTCATAGAAAATATAGGATATGAGACAGGTTTGAGTAAATGAAACGTCAGACAGATATTGGGAGGAAAAAATAAGCAGAAAGTATGGCTAATGCATTACTCCTTGCTTTTCCTTTTGAAGAACTATTCCTAACAACACCATCAAAGATACTATAAACAGAATCGAGGAAACTGAGATCGTGTCAAATATTTTTAACGAGCCGAAACATCCGCAGCTAAACTATTCTCCTCTGTAAAGATTGATCGCCTTTCCCGCCCCGAAGGCACCGAGCAATAAAATCAATATTGATATCACCCACGTCCTGAAAATATTCATAACTATTAAAATACCACACACAACTTCAACCATAGGTATCGTAAACATTGCGAAATAATTGAGTTCCGCCGGTAGAATCCCAAAACTCTCGACAGAGTGGTAAAATAGTTCATAATTGGAAATTTTAAAGCTCCCGGAGATAATAAAAAGTAACCCTAATACTACCCTTAATACTTTTAAGACCATTGTATTCCTTTATTTATCGTTCATATGTTTCTGCAGCAAAATTTTCAATTCTCTTATTTCATATGGTTTTGGCAATACATCTAAAAATCCATACTCTTTGTATTGTGATAAAACTTTATCATGTGAATAACCGCTCGATACAATGGCTTTAATATGCGGATCAATATCTTTCAACTTTTCCAGCGTAACTTTTCCGCCCATTCCTCCCGGTATTGTCAGATCCAGAATAGCCATATTAAACGGTTTACCGGATGATAGTGCCTGCTTATAACATTCAATTGCCTGTTCGCCATTTTCCGCACATTCCACTTCGAAACCCTCGGATACCAGGAAAGATTTAATCGTCTCGAGGAACTCAATTTCATCATCCATTATCAGAATTCTACCCGATATTTCTTGTGCCGCATATTCAGGTTCGGATATATCCACCAATTGTCCGGTTGAAGCCGGAATATAAATATCAAACGTTGTCCCTTTCTGCATTTCAGATTCGGCAAAAATGTAACCATTATGTTTTTTTACTATAGAATAGGTAGTTGCCAGACCCAGCCCACTCCCTGTTTGTTTTGTCGTAAAAAAGGGATCAAATACCTTCTCAAGATATTGTGGATTGATACCAATCCCCTGGT
The DNA here is from genome assembly GCA_965249485.1 of bacterium. Taxonomy (GTDB): domain Bacteria; phylum SM23-31; class SM23-31; order SM23-31; family SM23-31; genus CBDFMG01. Next base: position 94,080 of record OZ252239.1, read on the forward strand.
CCTTAAAAGACAGTTTAACATACTTCCCCGGCCGGATATGTCATTTATAGTCATCGTCTATTTCACAATTTTCCGTCGTTACCGTAATATAACCGCCATCAGGCATTGCCTGTGTAGCATTAATAACTAAATTATTTATTACCTGGGTAAACTGATCCGCATCGATATCAACATTCCATGTATCTTCGGATAATTCAAATTCACGTTTAACATTTGAACCGGTTAAGGCAAAATCAACGATGTTTTCAATAAATTTTGTCAGGGACACTGTTTTCATAACTGGTAATCCACCTTTAGCGAAGGTGAGCAGCTGATTCGTCAATCCTGCGGCACGCATAATATTTTTTTCAGCTGCATCTAAGAAATGTGGAATTTCCTCATCAATTTCCATCGATTCCAGTTTTGCCTTTGTAATCTGAACATTTAAGCTGATCAAGTGAAGCATATTATTAAAATCGTGCGCAATCCCCCCCGCAAGCACACTCAGTGAATCAAGTTTCTCAGCTTTAATGAGTTCTGCGCTTTGATTCTCTATTTTTATAAGCATATCATTAAAAGAATCGATGAGTTCTCCGATCTCATCATTGAAATATTTCGTGGCTCTCAGACTGTAATCACGTTTTTTGTTTATCTGTCGTGCGGTAACAATGAGACTTTCGATCGGACGTGTTATGATGCCCGTAAATGAAATTGCAAGCATTACTCTGAAGAGTGAGGCAAACAGTAGTACCAATACTGCAATTGGAAATATATTTACTCCATGGAATAATACGGCCGGCAGGGGCGCTCGTGTTATTACCGTTCCAACGAAATTATTTTCGTATTGAATGAAAGATGAAATTTGAAATGTTCTAAATACATCGATATATTTTGCTAATATCACATCTTTTTGAAACCATTGGCTGAATGAAAGTTGCTTTGGTCGTAAATCCGGATTTAACGTTTCACCCATAAAAGCAAGATCATTCTTATTGTCTTTTTCATATACAGCAAACCATTTCGGCATTTGGAGGGGATTGCGTGTTACAGCAGATGACGTATCAATTATACTTATGATTCGTGCGGATGTGAAAATAAGATTTTTGGGAAAGTGATCAATTAGTATCTTTTGAGCTTTTGTGCTATCTTTATTATAAATTGCCTGGCCCAAGTCGTCTTCAATATCCTTTTGTATAGTTATAAGCTCTTCATAGTGAACACCCAACTGTTCAATTAAAAAGTAATTCAGGAGGAATATGAATCCCACCGATACTGCAATAACGATTATAATAATGTTATTAACGATAAGTTTGTATTTGAAGGGGATGTGTATGAGTTTTTCTTTAAAGAATGATAACATTGGAAGTTAACCCGGAATGGAACGGAATGTCATTGTAACAGAGATTCCAGTCTTTTAGCCAGTAGTGACCCTTTTATGTGCCTCATACATTCAACCAATAAATGAATCAACATAATGAATATGATATACTGAATTTTAATATTTATCAGGCTGAGCGTAATAGAGAGCAAAATAATGGAAAACAGTACATCCCTGTTCTTTTTGGAAAAGAGGTAATACACAACAATTATAATACTTGCTATCATCAGCTCGATCACATATAAATTGATATACGGCCTATTGAAAGATATGAGAAAATTGCTATACGGAAGTATAAATATACTGCCAATATAAAAACCGGTCAACTCATTTTTCACAAAAAGATACAACCATAAGAACAGGATGATCTGAATAAAGAATAAACTTGGTGGTGTGAGAAACATGACAAAAAACAGGAGAGAATAAAACCGGAACCGGTCTTGAAATATAGCCAGAGACACTATTGACAGGATTAAACCGGAAAGAATAATGTAAAAATCAAAATCACCTGTGTTTAATGTTTCATTTTCAAAAAATAGACCGAGCACGCGTTTTTTTGCACTATGTTGGATGTATACGGTATGAAACTATAGTAATGAAACTGAATGAAACCTTGCTCTATAAGACTATAATGAATTACGAATTGACTATCAGAACTATTATTCAATTGCAACACAATATAATGATTCTTCCGTACAATCATACTATAGTAGAGCCATAACAGCACAAAGAGCAGCCACCACACAGTGACTTACTATTACATGATGGGCAGCTGCTCTTCTATGTATTTGACGTTCTTTACCCCGTGAAATATTTTCAGTAAAGAAAAGATGAGAACCCCATTCCAGCCGGATACCGCCTATCTACAACTAGATCTTTTTCAAATTCTCTCAAATGTCTCGAAAAAATTCACGAAACAGAATAAAACCTATGACCTATAGTAACAGTAGTTCGTATAAAATATCAGTACTAATATTCAATTGCAACAAAATATAAAAATTCTTCCGTTTTGCCGCTATAATATGAAGAGGCACCGTAGCACCAATAGCAGCCGCCACACGGTGATTCACAATAACAAGATGGGCAATAATCAGCCTTCTTATTCAGCGATTCTCCTTCAGGTACAGGAGGATGAGAACCATAACCAAGCCAGACACCGTCAATATCTACAACAAAATCTTCATTATTTTCTCCCATAGGGATAAATATTTTTTCTTCCGCACCATTCCTAACCCAGACACCTTTGGCACTGTTCGTGTCGAGATGATATTTATAACCTGTGATCACACCATCTTTTAAAATAACACCGGTTGTACATTCAGATGCGTTAAGGCTGAATTCCACGGGAAGTACATTAAGCGGGGAGTAGGTCCCTTCCAGTAGTGTTTCATCCGTAGGTGAATTTGAAAGTGACAAAAGGTCACTTTGTGCTTCATGACCCGAAATGTTCGAAGGTGAGTTACAAAAACTGACCAATCCCACTAACAATATCACGGACATCGTGATATAGATAGATTTGCGGAGTACCATACTAATACCTCTAAAGTAGTTATACAGAATTGAATTTTATTATAACATAATGCGTTCATTAACCTTTTCAATCTCTTTTATGAGAACATCAAACTGTAATGGTTTAAAAAGAACCCTGTCAGCGCCACATTTGATCGCTTTTTTGGTATTATCATCTGAACCATATCCGGTTAAAACGATCACTTGTATATGTTTTGTTTGGTTATCTGATTTTATTCTTGTGCAGACTTTAAAACCGTCAACTTTAGGCATCATTAAATCCAGAATTATTACATCCGGCATAAACTGGGCAATTTTTATTCCGGCATCAAAGCCGTCATCAGCACTTTGAATATTGAAATTACCGGAATGCGAATGAAGCATCTCAGCAATAAGATCTCGTGACTCCTTCTCATCGTCGACTATTAATATTTTCAAAGGAGGTAGATCTGCCAGGGTGGATAAAGGAAAATCATGTTTTTTAATAAACTGTACCAAATCTTTTTGGACGATTCTTCTATGACCCCCGGGTGTTCTAAATGAATTTAATTTACCCGACTCGATCCACCTGTTAATTGACATAAAACTTACACTGCAAATCTTGGCTGCCTGAAACGATGTGAGAACGTTTTTACGCATTGTATATATAAGTTAAGTAAGTTAATTAATATAATAAATTTAATGCGCTGTCAATATATTGTACAAATGCATCAATTGTCAAGCATTAAATTAAAAAAATGGCAAAAATGATACTTTATAGGATATATGTGACGTATTTAACCTTATTGACGTATTGAACAGTTGAAAGGGTAGCTCATCCGTTATAGTCACATTCACACGTGCAGTACCGATTAAGGAATGAGGTCGAATATTCAAGAGCAGGAATAAAAGTATCAAACTCGTCTAACAAACTCACGCCCGGGAATAAACTACTTGATCACTATTGTGTGGGGCACTACTATTGAAGTAGTGACGTTGGCGTGGAACGGGGAACGTACTGCCGAAGGAAAGGGTTTCAAAAACTTCAGGAAACTCAGATTCAAAGAAATTTGGTTTGATACTTAATGGTGATCAATTTTACGCAGTAACCTCGTATCAGTAGAAGAATTGCATATGTTGTATTACATAATGAACCGTTTGTACGGTGAGACTTTAATGACGTTGTATCTTATTGGAAATAATCATAGCGTATACTTTTCACGTCAATTACGAGACAAATAAAATTCTCACAAGAAATCCCGTACAAAACAATCCTGTAACATATATAGATATAAGATATCCCAGCAAAATGATATTACCCGGATTTGCCGTAGCTCTCGTACTATTGAATTTATCTAAATTCAATCTCAATCCAAAAAAAAAATAGACGTATACACTATGGAATGTACTGCTCTTACAGTGCCTTTTTCAAAGATATTTTCTTTGCTTTTCCGGTTTGCTTCATTAGCATTGCACAGATCAATTGTATATATGTTTTTCGACAACCGCGGATAAAGAACCATATTTACTATGCTCAATAAAACCAGCAATAATAGTGTCCTATACATCACTTTTTCCTTTGCGTATCCATAATTCCACCAATAGTTCTGGAAAAACTTTATAAATGTGTTGGTAAACCAGCTCAGCCCGCCTCTTTCTGCCGCATGATCATATTTATAATTCCGATATTGTATGTCCAGCTTTTCTCTACTATCCAGATATCCTTTATCCTCCATTCTCTTGAGCAATTCTTCGAATGTGGAGAGTAGTACATGATGGCTTGTATCCTGATCTTTATCAAATGTGATATCAAAGGTATTGAAGTCGATTTTGAATTTACTGATATCTGCTCCATAGAGAAATAACTTTGGTTTTTCCTGTTCATCATTATTCATTGCAGTTAGTTTATTTGAATGTATTATTGCAGACGTTAGATCAATTTCTCCTTCATTAATACTAACGTTTCTAAAATCCATTACATCTGGTAATGTTATAGTGTCGAAATTTAATTCGCCATTCAATGTCGCGTGTGAAAAATCAGCTAATGAATGAAAGGTAGCGTGTGAGAAATCAACGTTCGCTTTAAAGTCCGCATTGCGAAAATAAACTCTCTCATTAAAATTCACATTACGAAAATCAGCTGATGAGTTGAAATCCGTTCTGACAAAAACAGCCGATGAGTCAAATTCCGAATTATCAAAATTAACGTTTGCGTTAAAGGTTACACCTCTAAAATCAGCAACTGCATTAAAATCAACTTCTACAAAATTAGCATCCGAGTAAAAGTTTGCAGCACTGAAATTAGCAGCCGAATCGAAGGTTGCGGTGCTAAAATGAGCTGCTGCGTTGAAATCCGTTCTAAAATAATGAACGGCATTGTAAAAGTTTGTGCCGCCAAAATCAACCGCCGCGTTAAAGTTCATACCCTCAAAATGAACTTTTGAATAAAAATCAACACCTCGAAAATGTGCAGCATCGTTGAAGTTAGAACCGCCAAATTGAGCTGGCGGGATAAAGTGAGCACTATCAAAATCAACGGTCGAGTTAAAAACCACATTACGAAAATCAGCTGCCGAATCAAAGACCGCACGTTCAAAATTGACCGGGGTAGTAAAGGTTCGGTTGCTAAAATCCTGCCCGAAGAGACTTATTGGAAATACCACATTTAAGAGCAGTATTTTCAGGACAACAACTGATGCAATGCGGAATATCATAGGTGACGCTCTTGTTTGTTATCTGCACTATCGATTGATCAATAAGAAGATTTTTGTGCACTATTGCAATAAAAAGTTGCCGGGTTGTATACAGTACGCCGGTTATACATTAAGGAATTACAATACGTACCGCATGCGGGTATTCGGGCAGTTCGGGAAGATTCATAGGGACAATATGTTGAAAACATGTTACTGGATAGCCATCGGTATCCCGGTGGCCCTCTTGATCCTCTTCCATGTTGTGAAGACACTGTCTTCGAATGGAGATTACAATTTACAAACAACTATTTATGCAGTAGCAATATGTTCCGCTAACCGTACCGCGAGCGCGCCCAGTGTTAAAGTCGGGTTAGTCGCCGTGACATTGGGAAAAACTGCATTTGAGCACACATACAGATTATCTGTACCGTGAACCCGTAAGTTTTTATCGACCACACCATCGGTGTCAGAGCCGCTCATCCGGCAGGTCGATGATACATGCGAACCGGTAGTACCACCTAATGAGATTTTAATACTGTCTTCTTTACAACCTGCTGCTTTCAAGATTCTCATCAGGTTCTGAGCATGTGTTTGAAGAACCTTCCTGGTTATTTCATTGACACTGAAATTCATGATTGTTCCAGGAAGTCCAAATTTATCCGCATTGGCTCCTCCGAGCCTCACACTGTTTTCCGGGCTCTCAAACTGTTCAATGGAGGCATAAAATTCGAACTTCATACTCGATGCCATTTTGGTATTAATTTTAGCCCGTGAAACATTGGACAGAATCTCCTGTTCAAGGAACGTATTGCCGCTATCCTCAACTCTGGCAAGAAGCATTTTGCCATCTTTCTGGTATCGTGGTGTATCAAAATGCCGGCATGCAAGGGTGATAAATCCAAGCTCCTGCTCTGTTTTATCAGGATTCCCCTGCCGGGTACCTGCTGCGGAAATAAGAGGATGGCCTACGAGGTGTCTGCCGACATGCCCTGAATCGTTGCCAATGCCTTCAGACCAGTCAGTATTGGCAGAAGCCAGCAGGAGTTTGGTGGATTCTACCGTGCCACTGCAAATGACCACTGTGTCGCCTTCCATCGATCCGTTAAGGCCGGTTTTTCTATTCGAATAACGCACCCCTACGGCCTGTTTTTTACCATCCATTACTATGTGTAATACAGGCGACTCAGTACGTATAACCAGTCTGCTGCCATATTCTTTTTCCAGCTCAGCCAAATCGAACGCAGCAGAATACCGGGCGTTGACAGGACAATACCTGCATGTTCCCGTTGTAACACACTTTCCGCCATGCCTCGCCAACGGCATATGTGAATAGGATATACCGAGTTTTTTGAACGCCTCTATAATCGGCATATCATTTAAGGTGTACGGCGCAGCAGCAAATGGATAGTTCTGACCATACCGTGGCGGATCATCATCGTCTGAGTCCCCTTCAATCCCCAGCAGGTACTCCGCCTGCGTATAATATGAGGACAATTCGTCATAGGTAATGGGCCAGTCAGCGCCGATCCCGGTACGGGATTTCAGTTCAAAATCTTCCGGTTTGAAGCGCAGACTCCACCCACCCCAATGGTTGGTAGTCCCACCTTTCACAAATAGCCTTGAACCGCGAAGTCCGAACTGTTTATCCTCTGGTTCCGGATCGTCTAAAAATGCTCGGTATGGATCAATTTTCGCCATCAGGTAATCGAGCCATACACGGTACTTGCCCATTTCAAAATCAGGACCCGCCTCAAACATAGTAATCTGATAGTCGCTCGATTGGAGAAGCTGCCTCGCCAGTAACGCACCGGCTACACCAGAACCCACAATAATGATCGATTTCATACTTATACCCCTCTCTTAACAGCTGCCGGGTGACGTGTGTAATCCGCCATAATAGCCTCTGTAATTTGATAGTTCGAATCTTTTGAATCCGCCCGAAAAGGGGATCTGGTGCGTGATAATTTCAGCAAAGACGAAGGTTCTCGCACTGCCTGGTCTTGTATGTGCAATGTTTTCATGTATGGCTCTTTTTAAGTGTTCCATTATTATAGATTGGGTGCACTTTTTGGCTATCCAATGTAAGAAACACCAAATACAACTCCTCTTCTCCATACGGTTGCGGCTTATTTTATAATGAATATTTCCTCAATTGGCGGTTGAATAAATTCAACACTCCTGCTGGTTATTATTTGAGGAATTGAAATATTAAAAGCCAATGGATAACCGGGCCTTTCATCAATACTCTTATGGACCATATATTTAAAATGAGTATCCGGATAGCCATCGGTATCCCGGTGGCCCTCTTGATCCGTTTCCATGTTGTGAAGACACTGTCTTCGTAGAAAGATTACAATTTACAAACAACTATTTACGCAGTGGCAATATGTTCAGCTAAGCGAACCGCGACCGCGCCCAGTGTTAACGTCGGGTTAGTCGCCGTGACATTGGGAGAAACTGCATTTGAGCAAACATACAGATTATCTGTGCCGTGAATTCGTAAGTTTTTATCGACCACACCATCGGTATCCGAGTTACTCATTCGGCAGGTCGAAGTTACATGCCCACCAACAGATTTAATTAATGTGGTAGTAATACTGTCTTCTTTACAACCTGCCGCTTTCAATATTCTCATCAGATTCTGAGTATGTGTTTGGAGAGCCTTCCTGGTAATTGGATTGACACCATAATCAATTTTTGTACCACGCAGTCCAAACTTGCCCGAATTGTCGCCGAGCCCCACTCTGTTTTCGGGGCTCTCAAACTGTTCTATGGAGGCATACAATTTAAATTTCATACTTGATGCCATTTTGGTATTGATTTTAGACCGTGAGACTTTGGCGAGAATTTCTTTTTCCAGGAAGGTTTTACTGTCATCTCCCATTCTGGCAATAAGCATTTTACCGTCTTTCTGGTATTGTGGAGTGTCAAAATGCCGACATGCTAACGTGATAAAACCTAATTCCTGTTCTATTCTTTTAGGATTTCCCGGGCGAATACCTTCGGCGAAGATAAGAGGATGGCCTACCAGGTGTCTGCCGACATGCCCTGAATCGTTGCCAATACCATCTGTCCAATGAGCATTAGCAGAGGACAACAGGAGTTTGGCGGATTCAACTGTACCATTGCAAACTACCACTGTGTCACCTTCCATCGATCCGTTAAGAGCGGTTTTCCTATTTAAAAAGTCCACTCCTCTAGCCTGCTTTTTGCCATCCATCACAATTTTTAAAACAGGCGAATCCGTCCTTATGTCAAGCCTGCTGTTGTATTCTTTTTTTAGCTCATCCAAATCGAACGCCGCAGAATACCGGGCGTTAACGGGACAGTAACTGCACGTTCCTGTCGTGACGCATTTATTACCACTCCTTGCCATCGGCATGTGGGAGTAAGACATACCCAGTTTTGTAAGCGCCTCGATTATGGGCATATCATTTATGGTGAACGGTGCAGCAGCAAATGGAAATTTCTGCCCATACCGTGGAGGATCATCGTTGTCCGAATCTCCTTCAATCCCCAACAGAAATTCTGCCTGTGCATAGTATGGGGATAGTTCATCATAGGTAATTGGCCAGTCAGCGCAAATCCCGGTACGGGATTTCAGTTCAAAATCTTCCGGCTTATAGCGCAGACTCCGCCCATCCCAATGGTTGGTAGTGCCGCCTTTTACAAAAAGCCTTGAACCTGGAAGTTCGAAGTATTCATTTCCTGCTCGCAGATCATCCCAAAACGCTTTATAGGGATTCTTATTCGCCATCAAAAGATCAAGCCATATACGATACTTGCCCGTTTGGAAATCAGGACCTGCCTCGAACATAGTAATCTGATAGTCGCTCGATTGGAGAAGCTGCCTCGCCAGTAACGCACCGGCTACACCAGAACCCACAATAATGATCGACTTCATTTTACACCTCACCTCTCATATAGCTTTCGGGTGTGGTGAACTGTTCGCCATAATAGCCTCTGTAATTTGATAGTCCGAATCTTTTGAATCCGCCCGAAAAGGGGATCTGGTGCGTGATAATTTCAGCAAAGACAAAGTTTCCCGCACGGCCGAGTATTGTATGTGCAATGTGTTCATGTATGGCTCTTTTTAAGTGTTCCATTATTATAGATTGGGTGGTCTATTTGACTATCCAATGTAAGAAACACCAAATACAACTCCCCTTCTCCACAAGGTTGCGGCTCATTTTATAATGAATATTTCCTCATTTGGTGGTTGAATAAATTCAACTCCCTTGCTGGTAATTATTTGAGGATTTGAAATATTAAAAGCCAATGGATAACCGGGCCTTTCATCAATACTCTTATGGACCATATATTCATAAGCAAAAAGATTATTCTCCTGGATTACCAAATGATCCCGGTCTTTCCGAAATGGCGCAATGGAGGCTCCGACGTCGCCACCTATGCCAAAACCGTGATTATCAATAGAAAATCCCGGCTTATCAGTGTTAGCGAGTGCCTTTTGTATAATCTTGTAATCTTCTATACCATCATCGATAAAAGGTGTATATATGTAGCCTGCTTCTTCCATGAGTTTGACCATAGCTTCTAAAGATTCTCCGGAAGTCATGCCGACTTTCATACCGTCCCGCATAATCCATTGCCCTGCTATCGCCAGATCATAAACCTCCTGTAAAAAATCGGGAACTTTTGTTTCTCCTTCCCTCAATATATAGGCGTGAATCTTAGTGTCTACTCCAAAACCCATGTAGTTTCCTCCCGGACCACCGCCTCCGCCGACAAATAAATCACCACGCTGTAATACATAGTCAGGATTATGAATAAACCACCGTACATCAGGCGTAGAGATTGGCACAGTTTTATCAGGTGTGTTTACTGCTGAATAGTACACCCGGGCATTTATATCCGCTATTGTGGTTACGCCCGGTATGACCTGAGACAATCGTTGCTGAGAACGCTGACGGGCCAGTGCCAATACTTCGACCTGTGCCGCAACTTCCCTGCTTGTCCTTCTTACAACGAAATCTGAAATAACATTCTCCGCAGACACAATTCTCCGGGAATATTTAGGTCCTAAAATTTCTTCCAATTGCAGGTATTGGGTATGCGAAATCCCATCGGCTTGAGCCAGCCATTTTGAATAATTTACCGCTATTGTTTGCGGATCACGTTCAGCAACAAAATCCATTATTTCTTCGTAGACTTCGGGAATTGAAAATCCCTGACTGGGATCAGTATTGTTATAATTATAACCGGAAAAAGCCCGTGCGACGTTCAAAGAACCTTGTATGTCAATATTTTCAACAGCTCCGGCTGCACCAGAACGACCGTACCCGGATATTCCCGGTCCACCAAACACAGCTCGCTCAATCCTGTCTCCCCGGTCGGTAAAGATCAAATAACTTGTCCTTCCGGAGGCTGATCCAAAAAATGGTGCCAAAGGATCACCGGGACGAGTAACGTGAATCCACATGTCCACATTATTGTCGCGCATGGCGCCCGGAAGAACAAGGTCAAGTTTATCATTCCTCATCAGACGAAGAGCTTCCCTATCCGTCTCAACCGTACGCTGCGGAAGAGGATTGAAGGAATCTCCACCTCGCTGTGCTAGTGCATTCGGTACAATGATCATCACTGTAATTAAAGATAACATTATTCGAGATAGCATTTCTTACTCCCTTTTAAATTAACGGTGGCATTTTGGTACTATTGTATTTGTGAACTGCTTCAATTGTGGTCAGACGTTACGACATCAGGATTATTGTAGTGGAGTGTTTATTATTTTTGTACAACTTGGGTGTGTGTTGTACGAACATATGTGGCGCATTTACTATAGATAGTAAGGTATGAAATTAACTTTTACAAGTAAATTTTGCTCCCCGGGCTGTACGAATTGCAATCAACGAAAATTTGACTGTTTTACTGATTTCTATTATGGGTTTCTTCTAATCGCTTGTCCAATTTGTTCTGAATCTTTACAGCTTTGTCATTGTAGAATCATGACATTACAACTATGCTACAAAGGTTTTCATGAGAAAAGAAATCAAGCTGATGTGTCTCTTTTGACTTGTATTCTTCGATCATGCAGTACTGGCTCTGTATAACCATTAGGCAATTCAAGGCCCTTAAATACAAGCTCCAAAGCCGCCATGAATTCATGAGAGTCCGGATTTGCTGTCATAGGCCGGTATACTCCTTGTGCAATATCAGCAGCATTTTGTTCGTCAACTATTGCAGCCATTCTTCCAAAAGTTTCCTTTACCTGGTCTGAATTTACAATACCGTGATGTAACCAATTTGCAATATGTTGACTTGAAATCCTTAATGTTGCCCGATCCTCCATCAAGCTTGTACCATTTATATCCGGAACCTTAGAGCAGCCAATTCCCTGGTAAACCCATCGTGAAACATAACCCAAAATTCCCTGGACATTATTTTCAAGTTCTCTCTTTATGTCTTCCGGTGTCAAATCGCCTTCAAGGAGAGGTGGAGTTAATATTTGATCAAGGTTTGGACGTGGTTTATTTGTAATATCGTTTTGTATTTTTTTTACATCGACTGAATGATAATGCATAGCATGGATTGTAGCCGCACTCGGAGACGGCACCCAGGCAGTATTGGCGCCTGTCTGAGGATGACCAATTTTTTGAATATACATTGCTCCTAAATCATCCGCTCTCACCCACATGCCTTTACCTATTTGACCAACACCGGGAAATCCGGTTTCCAAACCAATTTGAACATTCCATTTCTCATACGCATCAAGCCATCCGGCTTGTTTTATTTTCTCTTTAGCAAGCATAGCACCTGCGTGCATGTTTGTATGGATTTCATCTCCGGTTCTATCCAGGAAACCTGTATTGATAAACACAACTCTATCTTTAGCAGCACGAATACACTCAAACAAATTCACAGTAGTTCTTCTCTCTTCATCCATAATACCAATTTTTATAGTGTTTCTCTCTAAACCAAAAGCATCTTCATATCGTGCAAATAACTCTACGGTGAAAGAAACCTCTTCCGGACCGTGTAACTTTGGTTTTACGATGTAAATACTGCCTGTTTTACTGTTACGATATTTTCCATTCTGTTTAAGATCGTGCAAAGCCGCTAATGTCGTTACCGCTCCATCAAGAAATCCTTCGGGAATTGATTGTCCATCCTCTGTTGTAACAGCGTCTGTATTCATATGAATTCCAACATTTCTCGCCATGAGCAGGCTTCGACCGGATAATTCAAACGTACCTTCACCAGTTTTAGAAATATATTTCCTATCCGGATTGAGTTTACGGTGTTCTGTTTTTCCCGGTGTTCTTTCGAAATCAGACACTAAATCTCCTTGTATAAGTCTGAACCAATTTCTATACGCATGTGTCTTATCATCAGCATCAACCACAGAGACAGAATCCTCGAGGTCCTGAATTGTTGTGACGGCAGATTCAAGTACAATGTCACTTACTCCGGCAGGGTCATAATCTTTTGTTCTCGGATCATTTGGATCAATCTGAATTTCAATATGTAACTCATTATTTTCCAACAGAATGGCGTCCAATTCGCCGTTGGCAGAATTAAGCCCATATCCTGCAAACTTGGACGAATCTTCCAGTTCAGTTTCAACACCATCTCCGAATTCTACAACAAGTTGATCATTATTATTGACTTTTTTCAATGTATACTTTACGACATCCGCATGACTTCTTTCTTTTAGTCTAACAGCGCTATCCAAAAATGACTTGCCAAATTGTATAACTTCTTTTCCACGTTCAGGATTATATGTTCCATCAGAATGGAAAACGGCAGTACCCTCTTGAGGAATTATATCATAGCCGTACAATGCATTATATAAACTCCCCCACCTGGCATTCGTTGCATTCGTAGCAAACCTTTCAATTGTAACCGGTACCACTAACTGTGGTCCCGGGATTCGTGCGATTTCCGGGTCAACATTTTGTGTAGAGACTTTAAAAGGCTGACCTTCATCTACCAGGTACCCAATTTCCCTTAAATCGTCTTGGGTCATTCGTTGACTTGGATGCTCTTTATACCAGGTATCAATTTTACTTTGCAAAGTATCTCTAATGACTAATAGTTCTCTGTTTCTCGGTTCTAAATCCTCTACTATTCCTTCCAGAGAAGCCCAAAAGGAATCAGCATCGATACCTGTGCCCGGTGCAATCTCATTTGCAATTAAATTATATAAAGGTTGTGCAACCCTTAATCCACCAACGTTAACATATTCCATTCTTGCCACCCCAACAGTTTTAGAGATTGATAAGGCAAACGTTATTTAAATTTTTTCTTGAAAGTGTACAAGTTAGATTCTCGATCAGTGACGAATTCTCAATGCTTGAAGATTGTGATTAACTTCAATAATCATAAAAAATAGGAGTTAGTAACGTTGAATAGTATTAAATTATCCGAAAGAGTTTGACACAGAAAATTGAGAATTCTACCGGCAAGTTAACATATAATCCTGTTACTTGCAAAAAAAATAGCATGCACTGTACGTGTGTGCGAGCTTCGTCATCTGAGCTCAACGTCTACATATCGTGTATTATGTGCCCAATGTCGGTAGAAATGGCACGTTTCTAGATGATGACGGGTGGCTGTTAACCACCAGGTTGTAGATTCGAGTCTTACCTGAGTACAATCTTCGATTGAATAATAAAAAAGCCCTGAAGAGAAAACTTCAAGGCTTTTTTTAGTTTTACTCGCACATATTAAACTGCGCGCATACAGTTTAACAATTCCTTGACTTCAACAGTTGCTATACCGGAATTGATATCAGACATAGCGTAGGGTATGATCAACTTGTTATTATGAATTAACGCACCGCAGGAATAAACAACATTGGGAACATATCCCTCCCGCTCATTCTCATGCGGGGCAAGTAATGACTCATCCAGGCGGGCGATGACTTTTGAAGGCATTTCAAGATCAAGGAGCATGGCGCCGATGCAATATTGACGCATGGGCCCGACACCATGGGTGAGCACGATCCAGCCTTTATCGGTCTCCAATGGAGAACCGCAATTACCAACCTGGATGAATTCCCAAGGAAATTCAGGCTCCTGGATGATTTCGGACTTCTGCCAGAAATGGATATTGTCTGAAAACATAATATGATTATTTTCACCGTCCTGACGCGAGAGCATGGCATAGCGACCGTCAATTTTCCGCGGAAAAAGCGCCATGCCCTTGTTTTGCACAGCCTTACCGTTGAGTGTCATAACTCTAAATCTGATAAAATCCTTTGTTTTAATCAGCTGAGGGAGAAAATTAACGCCGTTATAGGCTGTATAGGTAGCATAATAGGTAATCTCACCGTTGTCATCATAAAATTGAACGAAACGGGCATCTTCAATACCGCCGCTTTCGTTTTTCGAAACAGGAAATATTACCCGTTCGGATATGCGGTGATCGGAATTGAAACTCACCTCATAATTGGAATCTGCAAGCCAGTTCATGATCTCGAAGGTCCTGTTTTGGATTGTTTCATAAAATTGCGGTTCTGCGCGAAGTATTCCAATTTTTTTTATTAGTTCATTATAAGTAAATTCTTCTGGTATCTGGTTAAGAACATAAGCAGTTATTTCATTGGCGGCCTCCATTTCGTTGAGCTTCAGCTGGAAAAGGTGCCGGTTGTAAACCCGATTTAAAAGAACATCCGGCGTTTCCACAAAATCACTGATTGGATCAAAAAGGAACTTATTGTGCTGGTCAAGGACCCCGCTGCGAAATACAATAGACGAAACATGGCCTTCACCGGTAGCACGTAGGCTCATGACAAAGCGCAAGCTGCCTTTGTTCAGATGGCTTTGATCAGGATGGAGGACGATGGCAGGATTGAATAGGGCGGCTGATTCAATGGCGTACTCTTTTGTAAAATAAGCTCCGATGAGAGCCCTTTGAACTTTGCTGAGCATTGTATCCTGGGGAAGATAACCTTTCACCTCATTGAGATGCCGCTCAAAAATGTGTCCGATGTCTTCGTGTCGTCGGGAAAAATCAAGCATTATTTGAGTAAATAAATTTTTAGCCGCTGTTTCAGACAAGCTCATTATTCGCTGAATTATTTTAGATATGCGATACCCGTCATCGGGAAGATGCAGATTGGTGATTACCCGTGATGTATCCCCTACAATCTTAGTTGCTTTTCTTCGAACTTTCAGCCTTTGATGATTTAGCATATCATTGTATCCTTAATGTTGATTGAAATTTAATACTCTGCATCGAAAGTCTGTTCATCAGGACAGATGTTCCATTCCAACCTATCCTCAAATGCGTATTTCGATCAGTTCATAAAACAAAGATTTGATTACTCGGTCTGCTTTCTGCCATAGGATAATCTACATTGGTGGACGGGAAACCGAAAGACAAATCGATACCAGATCATCGATCACAGCCGTACCGGCGCACATGACCGTATCTGCGCCGCCCCAATATATTTTTACCGTACCGTCATCTTCAGGAACAGCGCCGCAGGTAAAGACAACATTAGGGACATAACCACTCACTTCCCAAGGATCCTCAGGCTGCAATATCCACTGATCGGAAACGCCGATAACGTTGGCCGGATCATTAAGGTCATGCAAGGCCGCGCCGAGTCGATACACTGTTCCGGACATCGTCTTAAAAACGCCATGGTAAATTTGAAGCCAGCCTTTGTCGGTTTTGAAGGGCGGTGCGCCAGGCCCAATTTTCATTTCATCCCAGTGATAGGCCACCGGCTTCATAATCACCCGTGAATCGCCCCAGTGCACGAGATCCGGGGAATAGGAAATCCAGATAGACCATGGTGAAATTTCGGAATGTGGTCGGTCCAGGCGTACATACCGACCACCGAACTTCACGGGGAAAATGACAACGTTACGAAGGTCGGCCTGGGTTATAAGCGCAATGCGCTCAACTTTTTCAAAATCCCTGGTGCGTGCAAGGGCAATCCGAACACCGTGACGGGAATACGCGCTATAGGTAAGCAGGTATTCGCCTTCTAAAGGGCAGATTCTAAGGTCTTCGACTCCAAACTCTTCGTATTCGGCAAAAACATTGTCCGTTGAAGGTGTTAGAAATGGTTTGGGATGAACCGTAAATGAAGAACCGTCCTCGCTGTCTGCCCTGCCAATGATGGAACGCCCGTTGAGCAGATGCGATCTGAAAAGCATAATGTAACGATCGTCATGTTTGACAATACCTGCATTATGAACCGTAGCTACTGGATACGGCACATCCTTTTTTGTCAATATGGGATTTTTTTCAAAACGTGTTATTATTGGATTATGAGTTTTCATAGTGGTTGTCCTATAAATTCATTTTAAAATCTTAGGCCACCGGTATCGGCAATATGTTTCAGATTTTTTGATATCGTTCTACAGTCTTTTAGAGTCCAGAATCATTTTATAGACTTGTATGTATTCATTGATCATACGGTCGACTGTGAAATGCCGTTCAACATGGTGACGACAGTATGCACGGTCAATCTCTTTAATACGTGCAACAGACTTAGTGGCCTCATCCACGTTGTTGACCAAAAAACCACATTTGCCGTTTTCGATAAGTTCAGACATGCTGCCCCTATCAAAGGCGATTACAGGCGTACCGCAGGTCATGGATTCGATAACGGACAGACCGAAAGGCTCATTGAAATTTATGGGGTGCAGAAGTGCGCTTGCCCTGCCAAGCATTCGGTTGCGCTCAACTGGTCCGACGCTGCCGGCATAAATCACCTTGTCATTGTCTATGTGAGAAGCGACATATTGATCGTAGTAGGCTTGGTCTTGGATTATGCCCGCCACTATCAGCTTTTTATTGCAGGCCCTGGCGATTTCAATAGCTTCTCGGGCCCCCTTGTCATGGTGAATGCGACCAAAAAAGAGTAGGTAATCGTCCGGTTCTGGCTGGAACTCAAACTGTTTTATATCAATGCCGTGATGAATGGTTTTGATATAATCTAGATCCGGGGACCGGTCGGCATCGCTGATGGAAACATAGAACGCTTTTCCGTTGTATTTTTTGTAAACCGGCAGAATCCCGGGCGAAGAAAAACCGTGAATAGTGGTAACGACCGGGGGGGCGATAAAGCCGGTATAGGTCAAGGGTAAAAAGTCAAAATTGTTATGAATAATATCAAAACCTTCAGCATGCTCAAAAAGTTCTGAAATGTGCAGGCATTCCCAAACTTTTGGTATCATAGAGCTATCTTCTTCATAGCCCCGCGGGCAAATCGCATGTAGTGTGCCGCTGGTTTGCGAATCCGCGGTTGCAAACAAGGTTACATCATGACCGCACGATACCAGCCCCTCGGTTAAAAGGGAGGCCACGTTTTCCCATGGCCCATAATGTCGCGGCGGTGTGCGCCAGGCAATGGGCGAGAGCATGGCAATGTTCATGAATGATCCTATTGTAAATTGGTTTTCGATGACGACGGCTGGTTTAAAATCTCTTCGGTATAAAGCTTTTGCAATGTCATCAACGAAATCAGCCAGGTAAGGGATGACTCGGCACCTTCATTCTGGTTAATTCCATCAGCCATCAGCCCGTCTCTACAACCGCCGGTCTTGGGATCATAGAGCGGCATATTCAGGTCATTGTGTCCGAGAAACCAGTTAAAGCACATGACAGCATTCTCAAACCATGTTTGGTCCCGGGTAACTTTAAAGGCTTCAACACAGGCCTCAATCATGGCATTAGCCTCGATGGGCTGCTGATCGAAACGGGCCTTGGGGCCGCCTTGTTTATACCATCCCTGATTGCCAATAGGCACAAAGTGGCCTTTTTCAGTCTGGATAGTGAGCAGCCACTTGAGAGATCTGAGTCCCATATCGATCATATCGCTACGTTGTATCCATTGGCCGGATAGGATCAGGGCATGAGGCATCTTGCCGTTCGCATAATTCAAACTGTTTTCAAGCCAGGGCCAGCTTTTCGTTGCATTGTTCTTGAACTGATTGAAAAGCCTGTCGGCAAGAACTTCCCGGATCCTGCGCACATCACTGTCACCAGCAAATTTAAACAGATAGCCATGAATTCCAACTAGGGTAAAAGCGATGGCGCGGGGCGATTTAAAGTGCTCGGCAGCATTCAGTGCCTGGTTGAAGAGGGTTGTGCTCATTGCAAGATGACCGGGATCGTCAAGAAAAGTCACTGCTGTACCAAGGCACCAGAGTGCTCTGCCATGCGCATCCTCGGACCCGACCTCCTCCATCCACTTCCGCGAATAAGTCATAAAATTGCGAAAGCGCCCATTTTTTTCATTATAAGCATACAGAAGAAATCCGAGATAATGACCGCTGAAAAAATCAAGTCCAAATCCGTTTGTTGGCAGTTGTTTTTGACCCATAGCGGCAACCAGTAGCGCTCTTGCATTATCATCTGTGCAGTAGCCGTGAGTGCGATTGGGAATGGTATAGTTGGCATGTTGCAAGATGCCGGTATCATCAGTAAAGGCTTTCAGGTGATCGAGTTTGATCTCCGGGAGCTCGAAATTCGTGATAGCTTTGATGTTTTCAATATAATAGTGTCGGGGACGGGGATTCCGGGTCCTGTTCAGCTGAACCTCTCTGAAAACCTGGAGATATTTTCGGGATACTTCCTTCCAAACTGCGTCGCGGCTGAACATATAGGCTTTTTTACGCATGGCGTGCCGATCAACATCGTTGTCAAGAAGGTCGATGATTTGTTCCGCCATGGTTTCCGGATTGTTGAAGGGCACAATCCGGCCCCGGTCTTCGGTAAGCATCTCGGTGGCATACCAGTACGGGGTTGAAATGACGGCTTTACCTGTGCCCAAGGCATAGGCGAGGGTCCCGGAGGTAATCTGGGCTTCTTCAAGATAAGGAGTTACGTAGATATCGGCGATGCCGAGATACTCACATAACTCTTTTAGTTCAACAAATCGATTTTGAAAAATGACTTGCTCGCCGATATCGAGTTTGTGCACGAGCTGCTGCAGCATGATACGGTATACATCCCCATGTAAATTCAAAATATGCGGATGTGTTGCACCCAGAATAATATAGACCACATCAGGGTGTTTTTTAATGACCTTCGGAAGCGCTTGCAATACATTTTCAATGCCCTTATTTGGGGAAAGCAAGCCGAATGTGAGCAGAACCTTTTTTCCTTCTACGCCGAACTTGTCTTTGTTGAAGCTTGGATCAATAAAAGGCGTATCCGGAATGCCGTGATGGATAAAGACAATTTTATCCTCGGGCACGGCGTAGATATCTTTGAGGAAATCACATGCCTTACTGCTCATCACGACCAGTTTGTCAGACAAATCGGAAAGCTTGCACATGACTTCACGATACTCCGGCGCAGGGTTCTCCAAAACCGTATGTAACGTAGTCACCACCGGCATACGCAGATCACTCAATAGTTTCAGCAGATGGCTGCCGGCCGGACCGCCGAAAAGACCGTATTCATGCTGCACGCAGACAATATCTGTTTGGCTGATATTGAGAAATTGAGATGCGACACTGTAATCGGTCAACTTGTTCTGGTTGATCTCAAATCGCACATTCTCTGGATATGGATAACCGTCAGGTTTGTCATTCATGGCCGCCACCCAGCAGTTAATATCGGGGGCTTCAGCTGATATTCCTTCAACCAGATCTGTGGTGAAGGTTGCGATACCGCACTGGCGGGGCAGATAGTTACCGATTACGGCAACCGATTTGATTCCCTCATAATACTTAATAACAGATGTCATAACCGCTACCTTTTCACTTCTGATTCTTAACCAATGCAGTATAGTTGATATACCCTATATCAACTCTCCGATCTCTGAAATAGATTTGCATGGTTTCTTAACTTATTATGCCAATTTAACATATGAACCTTCCAATTCAAACAAGAAACCTCTCTTTGGGAAAGTGACATACTCGCAGGCTTCGTCTCCTGAGCACGAATTCGACATGTCGTGTATCTTATATCCAGTTCGGAAGGAGCAGGTATAACCGCTATAGATATAAAGACGGCGGTAATTATGAGTGAAACATGGATACAGAATCCATGTTTCACTTTTTTTGATAATCAAAAATTTGAATAACCGATAAGAACCCTAAATTGCTATATAATTTCCAATTATATCTTTACATCCGGAAAGAACAGAAATTGCATTCGAATAGTAAATGTTGTTATTTCCATTTGTAATCACCGTTTATCTATTTCCGTTTTGTATTCAGGTTTTTCCAATTTTATGAGGGAGTGTTGGGGTATGTATATATATCGAACGTTTGCAATTGACTGGGTCATATGTTAACTTGATATCATAATTAAAAAATCCATATTAATCTCTTTTCCAAATATTTCTATGCGGAATACCGGTTAATAAAGCATTTAACACTGTTGAACATCCCACAAATAACAAGGATTTTAAATGACAAAAACAAAACTGTATTTGATTGTTTTATTAATAACCTCCTCATTTGCCGGAAACATTTCATTTGCTCAGGATATCAGAATCGGTAATGTTCAAGATATAAAAAATGTATTACCTGAGAAAATTCGATGGGAGTTAACAAGAAAATGGGCACAATGGAGAATTGAAAACCTTCTGCCGGGGATGATGACCCGAGCAGGTATCGATATGTGGATAATCATTGACCGTGAGAACAATGTTGATCCTGTATCGGCTTCAATTCTCGGTGAACGAACGAACATGTTCGGCGTAGGGTTTATGGCAATTGCAAATAAAGGTAATCGGGTTGAATTATTAGATGCAGGTTTTCGTAATATTTTGAGGATTGTTGAGCAGAACGATCCTCAGACAATTGGTATAAATACATCTGAAATCTGGAATAGCGGTGATGGATTATCTGCTGCGATGAATACAAGACTGGAAAATGCGCTTGGTCAGTATGCATCACGGTTGGTATCCGCGCAAGACCTCAGCAATGAATGGTTGGAGACAAAAAGCCCTCAGGAATTAAGTGCGTACCGTTATATCGGTGGAATCGGCCACGATATTATAGCCCAAGCATTCTCTAATAAAATGATTATCCCCAATGTGACTACCACAAACGATGTTACCTGGTGGATCCGGCAGAAAATCAGAGACATCGGTGTTGATAATTCCTTCTTTCCCACGGTAGTGCTACAAAGAAGTATTAAAGAACGTGAGAAATATGACGATCCTGACGACGATTTTCGGATTGATGTTGCGCCACGTAGATTGATTAATACCGTAATAAGGCGGGGAGATGTAATCAGCGCAGACTGGGGAATAGAATATCTTGGACTTGTGAGTGATATGCAAGCTGTTGCCTATGTATTAAAAAATCATGAAAATGACGTCCCGGAAGGGCTCAAAGATGCACTGCGAAAAGCAAACCGGTTGCAGGAAATATTTTTGGGTGAATTCAAGGAAGGTCTGACTGGAAACGAGGTCTGGTTAAACGCTATACGTAAAACTCAAGCTGAGGGATTAAGGTCGAATATATATACTCATCCTATCGGATTTCACGGTCACAGCGGCGGCCCTTCATTAGGCTCGGGTGGCACACCGTTTGAACCCCTTGTAAGAGGTGACTATCCAATGCATTTTAATACAGTTTATTCGATAGAGTTGGATAATTCTTATTCCGTACCGGAGTGGGATGGTCAGGATGTCATCATTATATTAGAGGACGAAGCTGCTTTTACTGAAGATGGCGCTTACTTCGTTGACGGACACCAGACAGAATGGTACGTAATAAAATAGTAGTTTAACTGTTCCAATTCCTCAGGTTGTACGAATAGCGAACCTTAGCGAACGAAATAAAGCTCCTTTTGCGGTGGCGATAAATACTCGACTCCACGTTCGGTGGCAAGCGCCTCCTCATGATTCCAAAATAATAAATATTGGTCTTCGCGTTCATTGGATGTCGGCGACGGCATATAAAAAAAATATTCTAACACAAAGTGATGATTTGGTGGAAGTGGTATATCTTTCGACCAATCCGGACCGAGTGAACCAATCCTGGGGGCCAAATAATTTTCAAACTCCCTCCCATCACGCGCTCCTTTCATCATGCCATGGCTGTCCATATTAAGGTGCGTATTTTCAGGTTCAAAACCTGCAGAATATACGGGAAAATTGTTCTTTTGGATAGCCATATGCAATTGATTATCCCTAATAATAATCCCTTCATCCTCAAATTTCCGCGTGTAGTCTTGAATTATCTCACGAGGGGTACGACCTGCCCTGATGGTTTCAGCCAGGATCTTTTCGATTTTCAAATATTCTGCATAGAGTTTTTGGATTTCCGGAGGTGGTTCAGTCTCTCCGTCACGGAGCACATAGGCATGCAATCCCCGCTCTGGTGAGGCAAGAATGTCACCTCCCTGGATCACACTGTTTTCCCAGCCTGCACTCCTACCTCTTTGTGACAGTCCTGTACTCATCCGGCGAAAGACGGTTACTCCCGACCCACGATTCTTAGTGACACCCGGCACAATATCAGCAAATGCCTTCATTATACGTTCAACATCATCCTTACATATTCTTTTTAGCAGCTCAATTTCACTCGGTACCTTGTTTATAATGTAATCCATCATCACATTTTCAGACGAGATCAGCCTGCTGGCAAAGGTATCACCGAGCTCTTCGGTTAAGAGGAGGTAGTCGGTATGCGATAAGCCGTCTTTTTCTCCCTGGAAAGTCACCCACGGTCCCAGATCATGCTTGAAATTTACCGCAATACGTTTGGGCTCACGTGCTTCAACAAATTCTTTGAGATTCTTAAATCGATAATCATATTCAGTCATCGGGCTTCCCACCGGTTCCTGCACACAAACTGGGTCGTGGATTATGTCGTAGGCTCCAGATTCTTCAACCAACTTACTTTGCTCTCCTCCTTCACGCTGTGAAGCTCCCCAGCGACGTCCGAGAACCGCGCGTTCGATCCTGTCACCGCCACGGTCTGTGAAGATGAAAACTCCGGAGCTACTTCCCAGTTCTTCCGCACCAAAGGGATCAGGAATTGCTTCTCTCATCACATGGATCCACATGTCGATATTGTTCTTTTTCATGACTTGGGGCAGTACTATATCAAACTTATCCCGGCGTATCTGATTATTCCATTCTTTGAAATCGTCTTCATCCTGAGCCTGTGCATTGGCAAAAGGTACTGTGAACAGCACGGTAATTAAAATGAGAATTTCTCGAAATTTCATGTCTTTCTCCTCCCTTGGTTAATCTGATATTTTCTATATCAATTCTTTAAAAGAGAATATATGAGGAATCCTTTGATGTGCAACTCCATTGTAACATTTGATGTAAGTCGTCATAACAATTATAAAGAATTTATTTATCATACCAGTGGTCTTGAAGAATAACCGTATTTCTTTTCAACACCCGTCCGTCAACGGTGAGGGTAATAGCATACTCACCCGGTTGAACCGGAACATTAATAAACTTTGGATCATTGTTAGATATACGATGGTAATCAACACTATCATAAGAATGAAAACTTTCTTCTTCATCTACATAAAAATCACGTTCATCCTGGTCAAGTTGCCACAGGATAATTTCGCTTTCAGTTCGCTCCCTCCGTTTTGACATATTCCATTCAACACAATTTAAACCCGAATTGTTTGTCCCCATTATTTCGTTGATTGCTCTTGTACCCTTGTAAACCGTTATTTTCACTTCACTAGTAACCCTGTTTTTCAAATAATAGTTAACCACTATACCATAGGGTTCATTAGGTCCTGCAAAGTTTTGCGAACTTACAACGTTTCGGCTGGTGATCACCCATTGTACTTTTGGTTCAATATCAAAGAGATGAATGTCTTGTTCAAGGACTCTCTGAGTTAGCTCCTGTAATGGAGAAACATCAGTAATAAAAATCCCCCTTCCATGTGATCCTACCACAAGATCGTTTTCACGTGGGTGAATAACCAAATCATGTACCGGTTGTGTTGGCATATTGTTTTTCATTTTTGCCCAGGTTCTACCTCCATCTATTGTTACATAGACGGCTTTATCAGTACCTAAAAAAAGTAGATTGCGATTCTTGCGGTCTTCTTTAATGACATTGATCGCTTCATTTGGAAGGTTATTTGCAATTGATGTCCAGGTCTTTCCGAAATCGTTGGTTTTGTACACGAACGGTCTGGAATCATCTCTGCGGCGTCCAGTGTAGGTAACATAGGCAGTTCCGGTATCATGATGCGAAGCGGTAACCCTGCTTACAAAGTATCCGGGATTGCCAGTTATACGATCATTTAGTTTTGTCCATGTTTTACCGTTATCCTTAGTGAGTTGAACATTACCATCATCTGTACCAACCCAAATAACTCCTTTCATAACCGGAGATTCATCTATTGTTGTAATAGTACAGTAATGAGCGTTTTCAAATTCTCCAATTTTTATCGGATCATTCGTCGTGAGATCGGGGCTTATTTCCTTCCAGTTTTCACCCCTGAAATCTGAGCGAAGCAGAATATTTGCCCCATGATAAATGACATTACTGTTATGCGGCGAAATCAGGATAGGAGAGTTCCAGTTGAATCGAAGGCTGCGGTCTTTTGCTATATAAGCAGCCAATTCCCCTCCGTTATACCGTATTCCTTTACTGCGACCCGTCTTTTGATCTCTTCTTTGAATACTGCCCCATTGAGACTCGTTATACAACCAGCGACTGTCAGTAGGATCTACCAGGTTATAAAATCCATCTCCGCCGCCGACATGCTCCCAGTCTTCGAATCGAATAGGAGAGGTGCCTTTCTTTGTGCTCGGTCCCTTCCATGAACCATTATCCTGCGTACCGCCATAGACATTGTAGGGATAGTCCATATCGACACCAACTGCATATAACTGGGCTAAAGGCAGATCATCGGGATGATACCAGTTTTTCCCACTATCATACGTAATACCAAATCCATGGTCATTGCCTGAAAGCAAGTGATTGGAATTTTCAGGATCGATCCATAACGCATGATGATCATCTTTAAATTCGAACGCAAGGAACCATGATTTACCGCCGTCGATCGACTCGCGGGCGCTGCCACTCAAAAAGTAGAGGTGATTCTCATCATTCGGATCAACTCTAATTTGACCGTAGTAAGAGCCACCACCAATGATCTCGTCTTCAGGACTAACCTGCCTCCATATAGTGCCTCCATTATCAGTGCGGAATACTTTACTAATATTTGTATTACCAATTCTTCCACGAGGATGTGTGCCGTCGGATAGTATAGCATAAAGGATTTCAGGATTTTTTGGGGAAATGGTGAGGCCGATTCTTCCAATTGCATCGGCAGGTAATCCACGTGTGAGTTTCAGCCATGATTTTCCGCCGTCGGTTGTTTTATATATTCCACTTCCCCTGCCGCTTTGACGGTAACTCCAGGGCGTACGTTCCCTGTCCCAGCTTGCTGCAAAGAGTGTATTAGGATCTTTAGGATTCATTACCACATCTACCACACCGACGTATTTATTATCAATTTTCACTTCAAGAGTCTTTGTCCATGTAATGCCGCCATCAATTGTTTTATACAATCCACGCTCCTGATTATCAGTATAAAAATGACCAGGTGCTGCAACATATACAATATTTGGATTTTGAGGATGAATGATAATCCGGCCGATATGAAAAGAATCCTTTAAGCCCATATTTGTCCATGTCATTCCTCCATCAGTAGACTTGTATACGCCATCACCCCAGTATGAAATCCCCGGATCAGTACTGCTATTATTAGATTCACCCGTCCCAATCCAAACAATGTTTGGATCAGATGGTGCTACCGCAATGTCACCAATAGATATTACATTTTCATTATCAAAAACAGGTTTATAAGATTGACCATTATTTATTGTTTTCCACAATCCACCTGTTGCAGTTGCGACATAAAAGGTATACGATTCTTGTACGGGCACGGCAAAATCGACTATTCTGCCGCCTTGACGAGTCGGGCCGATCGAGCGGTAATTGAAGTGTTTTAAAAAATCCTGAGAAAGCTGCTGTCCAAAAATATCAGAAGTGACTACGAGGAATAATGGTAACATTACAATGGAAACAAGTTGGATTATTTTTTTAATTGTCACAGCTTATACTCCTGCTTGGTTGGGTATGGAAGATTGCAATACATCTATATGGAAGGAATATGCGGCATTGATAGTAGCGTATCTATATTATATTGTATATCCCCGATTCCGGGTGAATCTGAAATGTATTTTATCCGCCCCGGGCTGTACGATTTGCGAAGCTTTAAAGTTTAAGTGTTGCTGATAACCTGATATCTATAGAAGAACTTCCAACCATGATAGTAAAATCTCCCTGTTCTACAACCCAATCACCATTTTCTGAATCATAAAACGCAAACGCATTTTTATCAAGAAAGAACGTCACCGTTTTCGTTGCATCAGGCAAAAGCGTTATCCGGCCGAAACTTTTAAGTTCCTTAACGGGACGTGCTACTGAGGAATATTGGTCATGGACGTATAGTTGTACGACTTCATCACCAGTCCTGCCACCGGAATTTGTTATATCGACACTTACTTCGGCTGATGTCGATGAGGTTTTTTGAATATGCAGATCAGAATATTCGAAAGTTGTATAACTTAAACCATGACCAAATGGGTACAATGGTCCGCTTGGTGAATCCCGGTAAGTATCATCGCTCCCGGGCAATCTATTGTAAAATGCTGGAATCTGTCCGACACTTCGTGGGATTGCAATGGTAAGCTTTCCTCCTGGATTTATTGTGCCAAAGAGAGCTTCAGCTACTGCAGTTCCGGTTTCCTGCCCGAGGAACCAGCCGGCAAGTATTGCTGAAATATTTTCGGCTATCCATGGAAAAGACATAGGTCTGCTCTGCAAAAACATCACAACGACTGGAGTTCCTATCTCATATACAGCCTTGACAAGTTCATTCTGGTATCCCGGAAGGTCTATAGTGTCTGTATCCTCTCCTTCACGTGCGGTTAATTCATTTCCTCCAAGGATAAGTATAGCCACATCCGAACGTTTAGCAATACCCACCGCTTCAGCAATATTTTCCTTCTCCAGGTCGATAAGGCTGCAGCCTTCACTATAGAGGATTTCAGCATCATTTCCGACAAAGTTTTTAATTCCATCGAGTACCTTCACATAATGACGGGCTTCCGGTGTGGAGTATGCACCGAGAATTTCCACATCGGCGTTCGGACCGATAACCGCAATTCGATTAACTTTAGTTTTATCCAACGGGAGAAGACCATCTTCATTTTTTATTAATGTAATAGCCTTCCGGGCGACATCAAGCGCGACAGCATCGCTTTTTTTGTCATAAATGACCTCTTCCCAGTTTTCCCGGGGAAAACCGCCACGGTGTAATTTGTTGAAATAATCGTTTAATCTTTCGTCCTGGCCTCGAACTGCATTAGTATGTTTTAATTCCACATATTCGGGATAATCTTCAATGGGGCCGGTACCTTCATCACCGGATGCCCAGTGATCCTGCCACGCATATATAGGTTCACCGTCATCAAACAGACCGAGCCGGAATTTGGACCTTAAGACATTCCGAACCGCTCTGTCAACAAGTTCTACTGGAATGCTGCCGTCCCGAATACCTTCAAGAAGCGGAGGTCCGAACGTCCGCTGTTCCCATGGCGCCTCTATCTGAAGCTCCTGGTCTACTCCGGTTTCCAATGCGAGCCGTGCTGCATCAGTCAATGTTTCAGCTACAAGATGACGCGTGTGCAGAGCTCTGATGTCTCCATGATCGCTTATCAAGTGACCCTTAAAACCGTACGTTTTTCTCAATATTTCATCGATCAGATAGACACTTGAATGATTTGGAACGCCGTTGATGCTGTGATGAGCGGGCATGACACTTCCAAGATTAGCCTCTGACACGGCGGCAAGAAAAGGAGGAAAAAATACTTCGTGAAGTCTCCGGATCGATATATCCATCGGTGTGGAATTTAGCCCACCGAGGGGTTGTCCGTCAGCTGCAAAGTGCTTTGCGGAAGCAATTATATGATTTTTGTCAAACAGTTCATCCCCTGTACCCTGTAATCCCTTGATATAACCAACTCCGATTCTGGAGACAAGGTAAGGATCTTCCCCATAGCTTTCTTCCGATCTTCCCCATCTCGGATCGATAAGAATACCAAGCATGGGTGAATAGACCTGATGGGTACCAAGGGCCCGTGCTTCTTTCGCGACGATCGAACCCATGTTTTCAATTATTTCAGGGTCCCAGGTGCTGCCCATTGCAAGCGGTGACGGAAAGCTTGTCGCATGCTTGAGACATATACCGTGCAGCGCTTCTCCCGCTTTGATATGAGGAATTCCCAGTCTGACAACAGCGTTAGGGTATAGCGTTGCAAGCTGAACAACTTTTTCATCAATGGTCATTCTCGGCATGAGATCGTTTATCCGCTCTTCAATCGACAAGTTAGAATTCTTATAGAAAGGTAGACCCTCAGAAGATTTCGTACAAGATATTACTGTCCATACAAAAAAACATATAAATGCCATAGGTAACATCGATTTCAATGATCTCATTTTTTTCCTTTTAATCTATTAAACGCGCACTAAAGCAAAATTGTATCAAATGTCTACAAATACATAATTTGTAATTCTTTTAATATCAATCTGATATCCCCCATAGCAATCCCTTAATAGAGATTAATAGGGTTTAGTATAAAATTTGACGCTCTTCTAAGATGTGATGTACGTGGTCAGAGCGAACTGGTACTTGGATATAAATGGCAAGGTATGCAATTAACTTTCACACGTGAATTCTACTCCCTCGGGGTGTGCGATTTGCGAAGCTTATCGTACAACTTCCCATCAATCTGATGAAGAAAAATGGAGAATTTTTAATAGTGTCTGTTATCTTGCCTTATCAACATCAAGCACTACAACAGAATTGAACGGATCCCACGCCCGTCCGTCCAGAGTAACAACGATATAGGCATTTCCTTCGATCGCAACTTTGTAGTTTTTCCGGGGGATGCTCCGCAGTGCATAGGCCTGTATCGGTCGGCGTCGTATAGTATCTAACACGAGTCTCCCATCATCGGGCCAATCGAACACGTGCAGATACAGTCGCGTTGTGCCGTCAGGAAGGATCTTGTGAGTTATCCTCCCCCACTCGGGCTGCCCCCACTGTGAGCTTTTTGTCCCATAGATACTTTCACCATACTTTTTAAGCCAGACACCGGATTCAAGGAGAACATCGACCGATTCTTTGGGAATTATTCCTTCAGGCGTCGGGCCGACATTCAGCAGATAATTTCCACCTATGCTTGCTATGTGGGTAAGATCGCGCACGACCATCTCAGCAGTTATCCAGTCGGTAAAGTTTTTGTCATACATCCAGGTACCATTCATCTCTGTATTAACTTCAAAATTATGGAATGTCTGAATTTCACCCTGCTCGGGCATAAACTGTTCGGGAGTTATATAATCCATCGTTCCGTGACCAAACCGGTCATTTATGATAACGTCGGGTTGGATCGAGCGTATCATATCCATTATCTCAATATTATGAATCAGCTTTGGATGCTCTTCGACGTACGCTTCTAAAGGACCGTCACTAGGCGCTGAAAATGCACCGCCGTCATCGGAGAAAAATACGTCTATCTGTCCGTAATCGGTGAATAGTTCACGGATCTGATTCTTCATATAGACAACGTATTTTTCAAGATCGGCATCCGGATTGGGGTAGTAATGACGGTTGCGGTACCACTTGGCGGGAAATTCGGGATGATGCATATCGGTAACCGAGTAATAGACCCCCAGCCGTATACCGGCCTCAAAACAGGCATCCGCCAATTCTTTCAACGGATCCCGGTCGAAGGGAGTATAATCCACAATATCGTAATCGGTATACTTGGAGTCGTACATACAGAATCCGTTATGGTGCTTGGTCATATACACGATATATTT
The DNA here is from genome assembly GCA_965249485.1 of bacterium. GTDB lineage: Bacteria > SM23-31 > SM23-31 > SM23-31 > SM23-31 > CBDFMG01. Next base: position 124,454 of record OZ252239.1, read on the forward strand.
CATTCCGGCATTCCGGGCTATATCGACCCATTCTTCAGCATCAAAATCGACAGGGTTGAGGACCATTCCTGCTTCCAGCAGGTCTTCATAGTTTCTCCAGCCTTCGTCCAAATTGGTCAAATGCGGAAGCGCATCGGGCCCCCAATGGATAAACATCCCGTAACGGGCATCGTGCCACCATTCCATTCTGTTATCCATTGACGTGTTCCAGTCAGGACGGATCTGAATCATTACTTGAGCCTGCACAGATGTTGCCGTTATAAAAAGTACACCTAGGCAAAATGAAACCGTACGGAGCATTAATTTAGATAATGGTGTGCCCATAATTGTCTCCTTTAAATTTTTTGTTTTTACACGTATATTCTACTCCTCGGGCTGTACGATTTGCGAACCTTTATGCTCATTTGATCAGTATAATTTTTTCATTTGGTGGATGAAGCCATTCAACCCCCCGGCTACTCACAATGTGATTACCTTCAATATTAATGGAAATTGGAAAACCGGGTCTTTCAGGAAGATTTGTATGGACCATATATTCAAATGAGAACATATGATTCTCATTGATCGTCAAATGATGCCGGTCTGATCGAAATTTCGCCATAGAAGGTCCGACTGTCACTTTACTGCCTGCATTTTGACCCTGAGTATGAAGATCGATGGAAATCCCTGACTTATCGGTGTTGGCAAGCGCCTTCTGAATCATCACGTAATCAGGAGTACCTTTACCATCTGCAGTCAGTCCCCGTGAATCATCAAAAGGTGCATAAATATAGCCCGCATCTTCAACGGCCTTAATGAGAATACTCAAGGTTTCCCCTGCTGTTCTGCCGACTTTTATGTTCTTCCGCATTATCTCACGAGCTTTCAACGCCTGATCATACGCATACTGCAGACTTTCGGGAACTTTTGTTTCCCCTTCTTTCAGAATATAGAAATTACGCTTATAATCCGTCACAAAATAATCCAGATATTTATTTCCGGTATCAAACGTTCCAAAATCGCCGCGTTGAATGACATAATCAGGGTGATTGAGCCAAAACCGCACATCAGGTGGACCAATAGCTTTGCCTTTTTCCGTATAGAGAATCCGGGGGGTACCTGGACTCGTCCTGTATCCTCCTCTGTCTACATGTCTTTTGTAAAACTCATTAGCAACCCACCAGCCTATATCACCTAACGTTGTTACACCGGGAGTGATCACTTCGCGGGATAAAGAGCGTTCAAGGATCTGTCTGTGTACTTCCAGTGCATTTGTCATGAGCGTTACTTCTCTCAGGATCCTTCGTGATCTGAAATCGGTGATTACTCTTTCCGCGGATACAATTCTCGCAGAATATTTTGGCCCTAAGAGTTTTTCCAATTTCAAATATTGAGTGTGGGAGATACCATCCGCAACAGCAAGCCAATCTGAATAATTTACTGCAATCGTTTTCGGATCACGATCATGAACATACTCTATAAATTCGTTATAGACATTTGGATCTTGATTCCCGTAATAATAACCGTTGATAGCTTGTGCGAGTTGCCAGGAACCACGCACGTCAAAATTCAATCCGCCGCCTCCGCTGCCGAACATAGCCCGTTCAATCCTGTCTCCAATGTCTGTAAAGATCATATAACCGGATGTCGACCCGAATTCCGGAAACATCGGATCAGGATCTCCGTCACGGGTAACATGGATCCACATGTCTACATTATTGTCGCGCATGGCTTCCGGCAGGATAAGATCAAGTTTTTCTTTCCTTATAAGTTGAATGACTTCCCCACCGGTCTTAATCGTATGGACACCAGGCTGCGCATTGACATGAGGTACTGTGAGCATACCAGCTATTAAAAATAACACTATTCGAGATATCATAACTTGCTCCTCTCTTGGTTAAACTGATAATCCCTATATCAATCTTGTGAAAGAAAATAAATTTTGGTTTGTGCTGAAATATAACGCTTATTTGAGATGTGATATACTTCGTCAGAGTGTTCCGGATTCTTTTATTTATTTGATATAAATGGTAAGGTATGCAATTAACTTTTACAAGTGTTTTCTGCTCTTCGGGCTGTACGATTTACGAGCTTTTGAAATTAAATTTCAGTTATAAAAATCACAAAAATCTTATGATTCATTATTTTCAGTGGATATTATAATGCTGTCAGGGAATCTCAAGCAGAATGTATATAAGCTGTCCGTTCCTTTCTATATGTGCAATTATCGTATCGCCTGATTTGAATTCTTCCAAAAATATTTTTATGTCTGCAATACTTTGTATACGATTTTTGTTGAGCACGTAGATGACGTCGCCGGTTCGCAACTGGCCATGAGAGCCCGAGCCCGGCATGCCGGAGCCCGTTGAACTTTGTGCCGCAACGACCACACCTTGAGAATATCGTAACGGTGGCAGCAGGGAACGCACTGTGTCATCAATATTTAAGACCAGTATTCCAAGTTTGGAGATTTGATTGTTTTCAGGATCAACCAATTTGTAAAATCTTTCCGGGTCGTTTGGAAGTTCGATAACAGGAATTTGGAACACCATTGTTTCTGAACCACGTTGAATTTCGAGCGTTACGATATTTCCTATGGAACGATTGTAGAGATTAACGTCAAACTGTCTTCCATTCTCCATAATTTTCCCGTCAAGGGACACAACGACGTCGCCGGTTTCAAGTCCTTCCCTGTCAGCAGGACTGAACGGGTACACGTCACCGAGAATAATTCCCCAATCCCTGCTTAGTTCAAGACCTTTTGCGAGTTCCGGTGTGATCGTTTGTGCGTTTACACCGATTTGTCCTCGGCGAACTCCTCCGTAAACCCGTATCTGATTATATACGTTTTTGACTATATTGCTGGGTGCGGCAAAACCGATACCTTCATTTCCTCCCGATTGGGACAGAATAAACGTATTGATTCCGACAACTTGGCCGCTCGCATCGATGAGGGGGCCTCCGCTGTTTCCGGGATTGATTGAGGCATCGGTCTGAATATAGATCATAGGGTCATCGGGACTCAGTTGGCGGGCTGCCGAGCTAATCACTCCCATACTTACAGAATTATCCAGACCAAGGGGGCTTCCGAAGGCAAAGAAGAGTTGTCCGGGACGTAGTTCTTCCGAATCTCCCAATTCTAATACAGGAAGCCCGGTAACCGGGATCTTGAGGACGGCAATGTCTGTTTCCGAATCGACTCCAAGAACTTCCGCATCGATCAATTCACCCCGCGGTTTTAATATCGAATGTCCGGGAGAACCGTTATTTTTACGTGCCAACACAATCTGGACACGCTGAGCGCCGTTGACAACATGGGCATTCGTAACAATATAGCCTTCTTCACCCAGTATGACACCCGACCCGCCTTGAATTTGGCGCGTTATCGAGTTCCCGGATTGACCATAGCCCTGAGGAACAACATACCCAGAAGCAAACACCTGCACAATTGATGGACCGGCTTGCTCCGAGAGCGCTTCAAATGATTCGCTTACTCTGTTCAAATCAATCGAATCAAGATCCTGAGAATATACCTGAATACCGCTAAAAACGGAATAAAACACAGCCGGAATGACAAGGAGGAAATAGTGTGCTCGATATAATCTCATTTTTTCACCATCTTATATGCATTATATGATATTCTCAATATCAATCTTCTGAAAGAAAATAAATTTTGGTTTGTGCTGAAATATGACACTTTTTTGAGATGTGGTATACTTGGTCAGAGCGTACTAGTATTTGGATATTAATGGTAAGGTATGCAATTAACTTTTACAAGTGTTTCCTGTTCCTCGGGCTGCACGATTTGTGAACTTTTTCAATGAAGGTTGACTACCCTTCAATAACTTAGTCACCACACTACCATGGCAAAGGCGCAATGCGGGGGAGTTTTTCATCACGCATTGCAGCATGGTACGCAAAAGTCGCCACGACCACTGCCGTCTGCATCATGCCTTCCGGAAAGAGGCGTTCATATACGTCCATATTGATATGGGCGATCCAATCATCCATATCATATCTATCATGATTAAAATAAAAACCTGGCAAACCAATTGCCGTGTACGCTCTATGCGCACTTCCGCTTGTGGAAAGATGTGACATCCCAATGCTATGCAAAGGTTTTATCCATTCTGTAAATATTTCCCGGTAAACTTCGTTTTCCTGGATGGAAAGAGTCCTGATTTTGCCGGGACCGATATCCTGATTGAAATATGCAACAAGATTATTATAATCCTTTTTGTATTCCTTTGTTGCCGCGTCGGCATAGTTTCTGTCTACATAACTCTGGTGACCACTATCACCAGCTCCATCATGCCCACCCCACAGACCAACACGAATAGTCCTCCGCGGTTTAACCCCGATCGCCTTTAAAATACGCATCGCTTCAATGGAAGTAGTTGATCCGGCAGCATCATCTATGGCACCGGTTCCATGAGGATAACTCTGAAGATGACCCCCAACCATAACTATTTCATGCACCAGGTCTGTACCGGGTATCTCGGCAATGACGTTAAAATCAGTCGGGTCGCCTCGGTATACGGTTGTCCTGATCTCGACTTCCATTTCAACAGGAATGCCCTCTTCAAGAATATGCATGATTCGGTTATAATGTTCCACTGCCAATACCAGCTCAGTGGGCTGGGTAGGTGCATTAACTTCCCATAGCCTCTCTGTTTCGCCATTCCCGTCTATGTCCAAGTATCGAGACATTCCAGCAACGGATCCGAAATAATGAACGGAATCCGTGTGTGCAATTGCCACGGCACCCTCAGCAAATACAAAATCCATAAGTTGCTGTCTCAATACATAGGAGCCGCGGCTACGACGCTCTCTAACGACAGGGTGACCTATGGGAACTTTAGCCAACTCATCGAGCCGTTCTTCGGACCACTCTACTGGATAGCCGTTTTCATGGCAAAAGGTGCCTGCCCGGTTCCACATTTGGACACCAAAATAGGGCGAGATTTCCTGTATCGGTTCTATGAAAACGATTCGGCCCCGTAATTTTCCACGGTAATGTTCCAATTCCGCTACCGAGGTGATTTCATCAAAGTTGATGTGGATGCCATTCGCCCGAACTTTTCCATTTGTACCGGATGACCACAGTGCGGGGAAAGCAATAAGCGGCATATAATCTGGGGATGTCATGTGCACTGAAACGTAATCAAAATCCCAGCCGTTACCAAACTCATACGGATCAAGATGTGCATTTGTGAGACCATACTCTTTGAGCCGGTCTCGAGCCCATTCTGCCGCTGCACGATACGAAGGCGTTTTCGCATACCGTCCACCAAAAATATTGGTCAGCATGTTGGCAGTCTCCATAACATCAGAATTTTTAAATTCAAAATCCATGAGCTTCTGTACTACATCGTAATAGACTGGTTCAAAGACCGGTTTGTAACCCTGCTCTTGTGCAGATACGGAAGACACTGTCATAAGAAGTAAAAATAAACCGGCTATGAAAACGCACTTTGTGTTCATAATCCCTCCTGATATACGTTCAAATCTTAAAAAGAGCTTAAGTATAGGTATGTGTTAAATTTTAGCTAAAATTCATTATTCGAGGGACAAAATAAATATAACACCGTTAAATACCAAACAACTCGCTGAGCAGTGAGCTACCTGGTGACACCATAATTTTTGAAACGGTCTGTTCATAAACTTCGTATAACTGAGGCATTTTTTCCTTCAGTTCGGCTCTATTTCTTATCGTCCATTCTGTTCCATTCGAGCCAAAGACCTCCTGGAGGTCCCATGCAGTGAAAATGATCCAGTATCCGAATTCTTGAAGTGAGACCCGTATTCGGCGTTCTTCATCTTCGATCCGGTCGTAGGAACTTATGTCATAATAACCTTTTTCGACCGCCTCCAGCATAAACTGATAGAGCTTCGATTCGGTCGTAACAGCCCATTCCTCGGGAAATGCATAATGAAGTCCTACGTCATTCGCATAGTGTAAGATATGTTCAACTACTTCTACCACCTGATCTCTATCTCCAACTTCATATTCCATTATTACATCGCATACACTGTTCTGACTTCTTGTAACATTCCACGCCGCCTGACCTTCGGGAGAAGTGATACGATCACTTCCTTTATAGAGAGGAATCAATGCATTGTACTCATACATATTCCTGATAAATTCCTCCTGAAGTGCACTGTCGATAGAGCCGCCCTGCGGAAAAATCTCAGTGATTGTCTGAGCGACTCTCAGCATAAAGTCATCTGTAATGTCATCCCGGCCAACCAGGGTATAGCCATAAACCGTGACTTTTTTTGTGAATGGCGGGTATTCGTCTGTAGGGACGATGACAGTATTTAAATACAGATTAGCTGGTGCTGCGGTTGCTCGTGCAAGCATGATACATCCCCCATAATGGGTCTTTGCTGTATCAGTCGATACTGATTCAGCAGTTTCTGAACTACAAAAACTCAGAAATAAAGTCAAAGAAAGGATTACACAAAAAACAGGTCGAATAGACATAATTGAGCTCCTTTATTTAATATATATTCTCTAATCAATTCTTAAAAAGATCTTAATTAACAGGTATGTGTTTAATGAAGACAAATATGAAAATGTGATATACGTGGTCAGAGTGTACTAGTACTTGGATATATATGGTAAGGTATGTAATTTGCTTTTACAAGTGTTTTCTGGTCCCCAGGCTGTATGATTTGCGAAGTTTTAAAGTTGAATTTCAGCCATACATTTTACGGATATGTTTGAATCTCAAATGTCTGAGCACTGTAATTCCCATCTGGCAGCGCGATAGGTAACATATACTCTGGATTGGTAAGCAACGCATAAATAGTAGGGTCACCGGATTGCACTTTCTCTTTCGTTCTCAAAGTCCATTGATCTCCTCCCCTGTTTAAATTCCCGGGATAATCTTGTCCTCCGAGTATCGATGTTAAACCCCAGTGAATATATTCAGAAATCTGGCATCTATAATGACATGTTTCGTCATAATAGGTATACCAGGCATCTTCAGGATATTGCTCTGGTACATTAATAAAATGTCCTCCTCTCGCTTCGTCCAATGCTTTAGTAATCTCGGTTACACCTTCTCTGCCAAATACTGATGGGTATGCACCAGCCCATCCATAGTCAGTTATCAAGTGAAGGACTTCTTCAAGTGCTTCGTCATATAAACCATTAGTTCCAAGCGGGCGTATATTATCAGTCCAGACATTTTGCCAGTTGCTAAATGGGACATCAATTGCCTGTAAATCTGCACTATTCTTTGCAGCAATCAGAGTAGCATCCCTGTTCACCATCGCATCGACGATTGCCTGGCTGTCTGGCACACCATCCTCGTCATTATCCAGATATTCAGCCAGAACATTTGCGGCGTGGTGCACTTTGTCATCTCCGGTATTATTTGTTGCATAAATGTGGATTCCAAATACTATAACATGTTTGGTAATTGCCGATGTATTGAAGCTACCATTGCTATTGCTAATCGCATTTTCTTCTTCACAATTGGTAAACATAAGACTTATGATTACCAGCCATATCGATACAATGGATTTCATGCTGATCTCCAAAAGTCAATTTTTAATATTAATTTCACATGATTCATTTAAAAAACTGCCTGACATTTAAAGAGCATTAAACAAACTGCGCGCTAATACTTCTGCAGGTAACCGCCGTATACTCCTTCTTCTCCAATCAAGCTGTATTCAATTGGATAAGGAAACCTGGAGCATCAATTAGGAAATGCTGACAGGATAAACTCTGCGATGTCGTTTTTCATCTTAACCAGGGACGGTTTGTTTATATACATCATATGGCCGGCTTCATAGTAAGCGAGCGTGATACGCTCCCGTAGTTCTGGATTGAAGTCGAATTGAGTAAATGAAAATTCCGCCCAATAATAAAACTTATCGTAGTAACCGTCTGCCACCATCACTTTAAGATGCATATTCTGAGCCATTGCATTGCGCAAGGTTTTCAAAATATCCAGCGAAGGGGCAGGATTCCATGGACGAACTTTTGCGGAGACTTCGTATTTTAGATCTGTCTCATATTCAAGTTCTTTCTGGATATAACTATTGATTGTTGCCTTGAAAGCACCACTAATCGAAGCACTTGCAGGATCGAATTCATATAGTTCACCGGCGGCATCTGAATCGATTCCTGTAAACCTGCTGTCCATGGTTCCTATGGTACGGTTCTCTCCACGAAGCAGCTCTTTCCTGAAGCGATCATGCCTGATACGCAAGTGTGCACTCTTGATGTAACTCGGGGAAAGACCTGTGTATCGGGACAGTTTCCGGACAATTGTCTCTATTTCATTATCAGAAAGCCGGTTTCCCTTTAACAACACCAAGGCATATTCATTAAGTGCAAACGCCTCAACTTCATCGAGCACTAAGCGCAATGGTTTGTCTTGAAGGTCTGAGGCAATTTTCTTGTGGTACCAGGCTGTAGCAGCGTAATATGGAAGGTACAACGCATATTCCATAATCCCGGCGTTAACATAATCCATTACGGTTTTTCCGGTAGATACAAGTATAATTCCGTTTAAATAGATTCCCACGTTATTTTGAAGATGCCCTGATAATCCTGCTGCACGCCGAGCCCCATAACTCTCACCGAGAAGGAATTTAGGAGAATCCCATCGTTTGTATCTCGTGATGTATAAGCGGATGAAGTCGCCCACTGACACCATATCCTCAATGAGACCATGGAACTTTTTTGGGTCAATGTCAGAGACTGCCCTGCTGTATCCGGTAGATACCGGGTCAATGAATACAAGATCGGCAACATCCAGGATAGAGTATTCGTTGTTAACGAGTTTGTACGGGGGCGGAAAGCCAAATCCTTTGTCGTCAAGAAAAACTCTCCTTGGACCTAACAATCCCAGGTGCAGCCAAACCGATGCTGCGCCAGGTCCGCCGTTGAACGAAAAAAGTAGCGGGCGTTTACTTATATCATTAACGCCATCTTTGGTATAAGCAATAAAGAATATGTTTGCTAACGTTTTGCCTTTTTCATCAGTGAGGGGGATCGTTCCAGCCGTTGCTGTGTACTGGAGCATATTCCCCGCTATTTCGACTTTGTGATGAGTGGTCGACGCATTAGCATTCTCTTCCGGGTGGGTGGCTTCTTGGGCCTTCAAGTTGGAACTGTTCAAGATGATAAAGAAGGTTATAAAAATATAGCCGATCTTATTCAATTTCATATTGTTTTTCCTCCGAGCGTTTTATTTTAAATTGATATCCCCATATCAACCCGCTGAAAGAGATCAATATGGATTTAAAGAGGCTTTATGACAGGCATCCCGAAAAGTATTCAGATGCTGAAGATCAGTCATTTTTACAAAGCAGACCCCGAATATTGCTCACAAATCGCGAAAGGTCTCGATATCAGCACCGACGAAACAAAGGGATAACGTATGGGCGTTTTTTATCAAAAGTTTTGCAATCATATAAACGTATCTAAGAAGGTAGATTCCGGATTATCCGTTAGCTCCAAAGAACAGGCGTAATACGAGGAAAAAGCTATGTCGAAGGTGTAAGCTGTCCTTAAGGAAGAATGAAAAAAGTAATAGAATGGGCACCGGTGAATTATTTTAACCCAGCGCCTATTATATACTTCTTGTCACTGATGGCTGCCTACTGTACATCGTCAGAACATGTGTTCGGAAAAATTGATAAACACGACAGAGATAGATACAAACTGCACTACCAATTTGTATGCATTTAATAGTTTATTACAACAATGTATAGAGAAAATTTCAATAGTATACGTGTGTTAATCCAATTCTGCAACAAGATCCTCACTCAGCATCGAGGGAGCCCAGTATTTCTCGATATATTCAACCATTAACCGTGTCCCTTCGTCATGACTGACATATGGATAATTTTGAGGGTCGTACATCGAATCGGTCATATCACGCACCAAGACGCAATTTATTCCCCAGGCTTTCATTTGTCGTAACGTGAAAGAACGTGTCAAAATGCAATAATTGGTATGCACGCCCATAACAATAAGGTTTTTGATTCCTTGCTGCTGGTAAAAGTTGTACGTTTCAACCCCGCTGTCCGAAATGCCGTCGTACTCACCGATATCGATAAGAGAAATTTGACGTGTCCATGCACCATAGCCAATGTCGCCGTCAACCTCGCATTCATCTTCATCTTCAATAGGTTTGGGATATTCAGAAAAATCATCTGAAAGTTCGTCAGCTATGAGCGGAGAAGGCTTTGGTACATCCGGTGCATTTATCATTCGTATTCTTTGAGGCCAGTCATCGTAAAAACTCATCGTTCCGCTCGGAGCATGAATTATTTGAATGCCTTTTTCCCGTGCTTGTTTGAGGACGGGATTCATCCTTATAGCCAATTCCCTGACTCTCTCCGAGGAAGCTGAGCACCAGTGTTGATCCCACATATCACAAATTATAATTGCCGTCTCGGAAATTTTCCAGTTCTTTTCTAATGCCAGTTCCTGCCAAGTATCGTTTCCGTTCGTGACCTCTTTACGGCTTCTCATAACCAGATTCATTTCTCCGGTTGGCATTGGCCTTTGTTTCGGCTCAGGCCTCTCTTTATACTCGGGCTCACGGTTACCAGTCCAGAAAAGGGCATTGGTCACCAGCTTTTTGTATGTTGAGCTTTTCCAATCCTGAAGCCCGCCAATTGCAATATAACATATTCTGGCGCCATTAAAGGTCCGCACCCATACCGACGGTTCCGATATGTCATATTCCCTGTTATAATAGAGTAACGGCCCGTCTTGATTAGACACATCTTTATTTGGTATATAACCGGTCATTAATGCCTGAACATCAGGTGCCACAGGACCTGTTTTATACAGGCTATACCGTGAAGTTAAATTTTTAATACCTTTTAACACGGGATGATTCTCCGCGCCCGGTTCAATCCTAATTCTCTGAGTAAATCCTGTAATAACACCTTCCGGATCGGGAATACGGTTCCCATTTACATCTTGTACCGGCTGTTCAGGAGCTCCTTCATAATGATCATTATAGTTGCCACCAAGAACGAGCTTATCAAACTCCAACCAGTTCTGAAGTCCGTGGCTCGCCGTCCGGATTGCGACCAGCGGCCTGCCGGAAGTTATATAGTTTTTCACGGCTTCCAACTGTTCCCCATCAATCGTAATACGGCGTGTAAATAATAACAGAACATCACAATCATCAAGCGCTTCAAGCCCCTGTAGGTTGGAATATTCACCTTTAAAATTAATTTCGCCGTCTGCCTGGAGCATTGTGACCCGGACATTCTCAACAGTCTCTTCGAGATAGTTCTTGTAATCATTGAGTGATATATCTGAAAAATACTCGTTAGAGCCGGAAATAAATACAATCTTATATGGATCGGATTGACCGCATGTAAGCAGGATCGAGCAGCAAAATAAAATCGTAAAGAGTATTGAGGACAATTTCTTCATCATTATTCCTTCCTTTAAAATATGATAGAGATTTGCAGAAAAATTTATCGCTTGGACGTTGGCTTATGTAACGTATTATATTGTAAATAAACAATACTGACCGGAGAATGTTTGCCGCCCGGACAATCGCATTTCCTTTTGCAATACCCCCCCGATCAATCATGCGCTCCGAATATCTCCAACTCAATCAAATAGTTCTTTTTATTTATTAAAATTTTTCGATTATCAACGGGAGAAAGTATCTTTTCCAGTTCCAAGGATCCAGGTTTTCGATGGTGACCATCTCGAAAACCATAAAATATGAGAACAGGTGGAATTGTTGGTACGTCGTTAGAGCATGATGGTATAGTATTGTTAAATTTAAGAAGTACATTGAGCTGTTACAAGTGTTTCCTACTCATTGGGCTGTACAATCTGCGAAACTTCAATAATTATCTATATTAAGTATATTTAGAAGTTTAATTATCAACTCCTAATTCATATTTCTATTGTATCTCCTCTTTAAGTTTATCAATTGCTTGTTGAGGAATGTTATGACCTGCTTTTTTATGTTCTTCAATATGAGAAAGTACTTCAACTGCAGTATCAAAATGTTTGTTTTCATAAACATCTTTATCATCAAGTGCTTTAATTGGCTCGGTTAGTCTGCAATAACAACAAACTCTAATATTATCAGCTGCTTTATATATATGAACATCACCTTCTTTAAATGTACAATAAGCCATTACTATTCCTCAATTCTCTTATTTTTACTGCGATTTCTTGAAGATGTTAATCAAACTCCCCTCAAGGACCATTTCCACCTGATAATTGCTCAGAGCATGCCTGGTATCGTATGTTGCATTTTTGGTCTGGTTTATAACTTGTACTTTATTTCCATTTTGAATTACGTCTCGTACATCCTGAATTTTCAAATTATCATCCCTGTCAATTGTTTTATAATCTTCTGGATTGTTAAATGTTAGTGGAAGAACACCGAAATTTGCAAGATTCTGCCAATGAATCCGCGCAAAGCTCTTAGCGATTACAGCCTTAACACCGATATAACGCGGTGCAATTACCGCATGTTCTCGGCTTGAACCTTGTCCGTAATTGCTTCCCCCGACGATAATTGAACCAGTATCTCGTAATTTAAACGCTCTATCATAATAAGTCTCATCTACTTGACCGTATGTAAATTTACTGATTTCCGGAATATTACTCCTGAACGGCAGCACTTTTGTGCCGGCAGGAAGAATGTCATCTGTTGAAATGTTGTCACCTACCTTTAAGAGTACAGGACATTCAAGTACAAGAGGAAGCGGATCAAACAGCGGAAACGGTTTAATATTGGGGCCCTTTTCAAGTGTGACTTTTTCACCGTCATCTGACGGAGCAAGGAGCGTATGAGTGTTGATAACGATTTCGTCAGGCTCTGTAAAGTGCGGGTAGTCCATATCCAAAGTTCGCGGATCGGTAATCACTCCTCTCAATGCGGAAGCGGCTGCCGTTTCCGGACTGCAAAGATAAACCTGGTCTTCTTTTGTTCCCGATCTTCCCAGAAAATTCCTGGGTACTGTCCGCAGGCTTATTTTGCCTGTAGCGGGGGCCTGGCCCATACCGATACAGCCGTTGCATCCCGCCTGGTGTATACGGGCGCCGGCATGGAGCAGTTTCTGAAGATAGCCATGGTTTATCAAATTTTCCTGTATTTGACGTGAAGAGGGATTAACATCCAATGATACCCGGTCATGCACTTGCTTGCCATCGATGATAAGAGCTGAGATTGCAAAGTCCCTGAATCCAGGATTTGCCGACGATCCAATCATGGATTGATAAATCTCTTTTCCGGCAACTTCCCGCACCGGTACGACATTTCCCGGGCTGCTTGGACAAGCAATCAGCGGTTCTAAATCGTTGAGGACAATTTCTTCATGTTCGTCATATTCGGCATCCTGATCTGCAATCAATTCCGTCCATACGTCTTCACGTTTATTTATCCTGAGAAATTTTCTGACAACCTCATCCGATGGAAATACCGAAGTCGTCGCACCGAGTTCAGCACCCATATTAGCAATAACATGTCGATCCATTGCCGAAAGATTCTCAATGCCCGGACCATAATATTCAATTATTTTACCGACTCCTCCTTGTACATCATAGCGACGCAGCATCTCGAGGATCACGTCCTTCGCACTTACCCATTCAGGAAGTGAACCGGTTACTTTCACACCCCAAATCTTCGGCATCGTGACATAAAACGGTTTCCCTGCTATTGCCATTGCGACAGCCAATCCACCGGCTCCCATCGCCAGCATACCTAATGACCCGGCAGCACAGGTATGGCTATCAGACCCGAGAAGTGTTTTACCCGGTGCGCCAAAATGTTCCATATGAACCGGGTGACTCACACCATTACCCGCTCTGCTAAACCAGAGTCCGAATTTTTTACACGCACTCTGTAGAAAAAGATGATCATCCGGATTTTTAAAGTCGGATTGAATTACGTTGTGATCTACGTATTGTGCGGAAATTTCGCTTTGTGCCTTCTTAAGACCCATTGCCTCCAGTTCTAACATTACCATTGTACCTGTGGCATCTTGTGTTAATGTCTGATCGATCTTCAGGCCAATCTCTTCTCCCGGAAACATCTCTCCTTCTACAAGGTGAGATTGTATCAATTTCTGTGTTACATTTTTTCCCATAAGAATTACTCCCCAACTTATATTAAATGTCAGTTTCGGTACACTTTAATATAAACAGTAAAATGTAATATTTTCTCACTGGGCTGCACGATTTACGAACATTGAGGCAATTAAGCAGATATGCTTAATTAGGAGAAAAAATGAATAATACTGCAACATATATAAATTATTTAATTCGATTTAAAATCATTTGAGTTTAAGGATACGTTTGACATTACCTGCGAATACATTATGTTGGTCATCCTGATTTAAACCAATAGAATTTAGAATATCCAACTGTTCCCTGAAAAGATCGTCTCTCCAGCCGCGAGGAAAGACCGATGAATCAGTCCCAAACATGATCCGCCCGCTTCCAAATATCTCAAACGCCTTTTTGAAAACATCGGTCATGGTTATACTCTCAGGTTGTGTCCGTATCCAACTGTTCGAACTTGATGTGTCAACGTAAACGTTTTCGCAGAGTGAGCCAAGCATGAGGGTTTCCCGAAAAAAACCACAGCCGAAATGCGGGATGACAAAAATTGTTTCAGGAAACCTGTTTGCAGTCACCTGGAGATCCAGTGGATTTCCATAGCGTATATCAAACGGACGCGGTAGCCCGATCGCATCACGAAGTGGTATCGAAAGCAACCCGAAATGTACAAGAATGACCATGCCGTAGAATGCAGCGGCTTTCAATACAGGGATTATGGATTCATCAGATATACTGTAACTATGCATGACCGGAAAAAGGAGTAATCCCTTTAAACCTTTTTCATGAACGGCATGAACAGAATCAACAGCATTCTTGGCACATGGATTTAGAAGCGTAAAGCCGGTCAATCTGCCTGAACTGAATTGTACTGCTTCTGCAACGGCATCAGATTCCTCGAGAAGACTGGCAAAGATTACCATTCGGCTGACTCCGAATTTATCCATTTCCGCATGCCATTTTTTTGTATGTTCTTGAACGTTACTATTGGGGATTTCTACTCCCTGGCTGCTTTGAATAAGATGCAAAGATTTTTCAATATCGGCGTTTTTGTTTTTCTGTTGTATAAGTGCCGAGAAAAATTGATAAGAAAAGAAGTGTGTATGTGCGTCTATGATCTCATGTGCCATTTTATTTACAATGGAATGTTAGAATTTATTTGACATTTCCCATATCAATTCATTAATAGAAAATAATTGGGATTTTGTTGAAAGATAAAGCACATGTAAGATATGATATACTTCGTCAGAATGTATTGAAAATTATGATATATATGTGGCTTTTACAAGTGTTTTCTGCCCTCCCCCCGGGCTGTACGATTTACGAACCTGTTGCTATTGCATATTTGTTGTTCAAAAGACAAAAGGTGTATTGTGTTATTAATTTAAAAATCCATCGAGCGTGGATAATTTCGGCGCTCTTAAAAATCTTGCAACGGTCTGCTCATACATCTCATACATCTCCGGCATCATTTCCTTCAGTTCGTCACTATTCTTAATAGTCCAATTACTCCCTCCCATATTTTGAGGTCCCAAACGGTTGATATGAATTTATAACTGAACTCCTGAAGTATTACCCTTAACCTCCGTTCTTCATTTTCGACTCCACTGTATTTTTCTATGATATATTGGTAGTCGTAATACCCCTTGGCCTCACTTTCCAGCAAAAACCTATAAAGCTGTGAATCCTTTGTAACAGCCCATTCTTCAGGAAAGGTGTAATGAATTCCAATGTCATTCGCGTAATGTAAAATGTGCTCAACGACCTCGTGTATCTGTTCGGGTCCAGGTTCAAGTTCCATGATAACGTCGCATACACTGTTCTGACTTCTTGTAATATTCCACGCCGCCAGATCTTCGGGAGATGCGATACGGTCTCTACCCTTATAGAGAGGGATCAAAACCCTGTATTCGTACATATTCCTGATAAACTGTTCTTGCAGCTGTCTGTCGATTAATTCGTCCTGTGGAAGAGTCTCTGTTATTGTTTGAGAGACTCTCCGCATAAAATCATCGGTTACATCATCCCGAGCGACAAGTGTATAGCCGTAGACAGTAATCTTTTTTGTGAATGGTGGATACTCATCAGTCGGGACAACACCGGTATTCATATACAAATCACTGGGTGCCGAAGTTGCCCTCGAAAGCATGACGCATCTTCCCCCATAATGGGTCTTCGCTGTATCAGTTGCAACCGTTTCGGCTGTTTCCGAACTACAAAAACTCAATAACAAGGTTAAAGAAAAGATCGCGCAAAAAATTTGTCGGGTAAACATCAGACACCTCCTTCAATAAGTGACGATTGTGTTTGGTGGAACTTAATTAATGAGAATAAGCTCCTTTTGCGGTGGAGATAAATACGCGACTCCACTCTCGGTGGCAATCGCCTGCTCATGATCCCAAAATAATAAATATTGGTCTTCGCGTTCGTTGGATGTAGGCGACGGCATATAGAAAAAATATTCTAAAACAAAGTGATGATTGGGTGAAAGTGGTATATCTAAAGTCCATTCCGGACCATTAGAACCAATCCTGGGGCCAAAATAAATACCGTGCTTTCTCTCGTGCGCTCCTTTTCCCATGCCATGGCTGTCGATAGCAATTTGGGTTTTTTCAGGATCATAGCCTATGGCATAAACGGGGAAATCGTTCTTTGGCTGAACCATATGCAATTGGGAATCCCTGACAATAAATCCTTCCTCCTCAAATTTCAGGGTGTAGTTTTGAATTATCTCACGAGGAGTAAGTCCCGCCCTGATGGTTTCAACCAGAATCTTTTTGATTTTCTGGTATTCTGCCCAGAGTTTTTGGATTTCCAGAGGGGGTCCGGTCTCTCCGTCACGGAGCACATAGGCGAACATTCCCTGGCTTGGTGCTGCAACGATGTCGCCTCTCTGGACCACGCTGTTTTCCAAGCCTGCACTCCGTCCCCTTTGTGATAATCCAGTGCTCATCCGGCGAAAGACAACTACATCCACCTCATAATTTCCGGTTTCACCCAACTCGCGAGTGCTGGTTACACCCGGCACGATTTCAGCAATGGTTTTCTTTGCAAGTTCAACTTCGTCCTGACGCATTTTCTTAAGGAGTTCGATTTCGCTCGGCACCGGAGTTATTTGGTATTCCATCATTACATATTCAGACGAGACCAGCCTGTCCGCGTAGGTATCACCGAGCTCTTTCGTCAAGAGGAGGTAATCTATATGTGAAATGCCGTCTTGTGCCCTTGGGGAAGTCGCCCACGTTGCCAGATTTTCCCTGTAATTTACCGCAATGCGTTTGGGATCACGTGCTTCAACAAATTCTCTGAGTCCTTTAAATCGGTAATCATATTCTGTCATTGGGTTTACCACAGGTTGCTGCACAAAAACCGGGTCGTAGATTATATCGTAGGCTCCACTTTCTTCAACCAACGTCTCCCTCTCTCCCTGTTCACGCTGCGTAGCTCCCCAGCGACGTCCGAGGACCGCCCGTTCGATCCTGTCACCACCACGGTCTGTGAATACGATGAGACCGGAGGTGCTGCCCAAGTCTTCTGCACCAAAGGGATCAGGATTTTCTATTCTCATTACATGAATCCACATGTCGACATTGTTCTTTCGCATGGCTTGAGGCAGAACGAGGTCAAACTTTTCCCGGCGAATCTGATTATTCCATCCCTTCAGATCGTCCATTTCCTGAGCCTGTACATTGGCAAAAGATACTGTAAACATCACAGAAATTAAAAATGCCAATACTCGAGATATCATGACGTGTTCCTCTTTTTAAAAAACTGATATTCTCCCTATCAAATCTCTAAAATAGATTAATTGGGAGTGTGTATGAAATATGATGTATGTCGTTGGAACAAGTCCGACATTTAGAGTTGAAATCTTTGAGAAATATTTTGCTATTACAAATATTTTCTACTCACCAGGCTGTACGATTTGCGAATCTTCAACGAATAAGATGGATCTCACTGGGCGGTGGAGTTAAATACACAATTCCATTCTCGGTGGCATGCGCGCCGTCGTGAAACCATAGATTTAGACGGTCTTCTTTGTCTTCTGTGGCAGGCAACGGCATATACATGAAGAATTCCACGGCAAAGTGGTGAAACATTTGGAGTGTTATCTCATGCTGATAATCCGGACCTAAAGAACCGATCCTGGGGGGATATGATCCTTTTCCCAGACCATGCAAGTCGATTGAAACCTGGGTTTTTTCAGGATCGAGATCTTTATCAAATCTTTGTGCACGATTGACAATAATCCCTATTTCGTCAAGTTTCCACTTGATAATTTCGAATGTTTCCGCCGCGGTACGGCCAACCTTGATGTTCTCGTCTAAGACTTTGCGGATTTTCATCCCCTCTGACCAGAGTTTTTGGATTTCCAGCGGCGGTTCCGTCTCTCCTTCACGGAGCACATAGCCGTATTCGATTTTCATTTCGAAGAAGTTCCCGAATTTCCAAAGGTCCCTGACGCCTTCTAGATCGTAATCTCCTTCCGCCCCATGGTCGATGATAAAGAAGTCGCCTCTTTGGACGACATTGTCTCCACGTGTTCCCTTTCCAAACCTATTCCTGATAGAAAGACCTCCCTCGTAACCGGTACTAAGATCGCTCCGTTTGGTCACACCTGGGACGATTTTCGCGAAATCATTCTTGAACGCCTCTTCGAACTCCTCGCGTATTTTCTTATACATGACAAGTTCGCTCTCGACGGGTCTTGATAAGTAATCGAAAATCAGCATTTCAGACGAGACCAGCCTCTCGGCATATTTGTCGCCAAGCGCTTCAGTCAATAAAAGGTAGTCTGTATGCGAAATACCATCGTTTGTGGGCGTACTTATGATCGGTCCGAGCTTATGCTTAAAATTCAACGCGATACGTTTTGGGTCACGTTCGGCCACAAATTCTCCGATACCCTGGAATCGATAATCATATTCTGTTTTCGGACCGCCCACCGTTTCTCTCCGGGGAATGGATTCGCTTATGATGTCATAGGCCCCGCATTCTTCAACGGTACCCGGATCCGGATTTGGAATAGGATACGAACCATCATTAGAGCTCCATCGACGCCCGAGAGCTGCCCGCTCGATCCTGTCACCGCCTCGGTCTGTAAAAATGAAAACACCGGAATTACTACCGAGGTCTGCATAAAAACCAGAATTTACGTAGTTACCGAAGGAATGAACATTGCCTTCCCGCATCACGTGAATCCACATATCGATTCCTTGCGCCCGCATGACCTTAGGCAGGATGAGATCGAACTTGTCCCGGCGGATTTGATTCGTAAGCTCCTCGATGCTGAGCTTTTTCAACTCCTGCTCATTGGGTATTAAAAATGTCGATTGGGCTGATGTAGTAACACTCAGACCGAAAAACACGAATAAAGAAAAGATTGCACAATAAACTTGTCGAATAGACATAATTGAGCCTCATTCATCTAATATATATTCTCTAATCAATTCTTAAAAAGAGCTTAATTATAGGTATGTGTTTAATGAAGAAAACTATGAGAATGTGATGTACCCCGTTCATGGTACTTTGATTTGTTTGATAAAAATGGCAAAATATACTGTTGGCTTTTACAAGTCTATTTTGCTCCTCCGGCTGTACGAATTGCGAATCTAAATGCTCAACGGATCAGTAATATCCGTTCGTTTGGCGGATGAAGAAATTCAACTCCCCGGCTGGATACAACGTGATTACCTTCAATATTCAAAGAAATAGGGAAACCGGGCCGCTCAGGAAGGTTCACATGTACCATATATTCAAATGCGAAGAAATGGTTCTCTTCGATCATCAGATGGTCGCGGTCTGACCGAAAAGGTGCAATTGAGGGACCGACAGTCTCGAGGCCGCCGTTATTATTGCCTTCAGTGTGAAGGTCTATGTTGAATCCTGGCTTATCGGTATTTACGAGAGCTTTCTGAATCATCTTGTAATCTTCGATGCCGTTGTCAATATACGGTGTATAGATGTAGCCTTCACTTTCCAAGTCGGCAACGATTGCTTTCAGTGTTGCGCCGGCGGTCCTGCCAATTTTAACGTTTCTCCGGATGACTGCCTGCGCTGCCATCGCTGTATCGTAGGCATACTGAATACTTTCGGGGACCTTAGTTTCCCCTTCCCGCATAATATATGCATCCCGCTTAAAATCTGTCTGAAAGTAGTCAAGATACCAAATGCCGGTATCAAATGCAAAAAAATCACCCCGCTGAAGAACATAGTCGTCGTGACAAATCCACCACCGTGAATCCGGCGGATCGATAGGTTCAGACACTGCCGAATAGAGAATCCTAGGCAATGGTATTTCCAGCTCATATCCTCTTTTTATCAAACCACGCTTAAAAAACTCCTCCGTTATCCACCAACCTACATCTTCCAGCGTCGTTACACCTGGTGTGATAACTTCATTCGTCAAGGCGCGTTCGAGAATTTGACGGTGTACTTCCAATGCATTGGTCATACCTGAAACTTCCATGAGTGTCCGTCGTGCCCTGAAAGATGTGATCACGTTCTCGGCAGACACGATTCGTGAAGTATATTTCGGTCCGAGGATTTTCTCCAGCTTCACATATTGGGAATGTGAAATGCCATCGGCAATAGCGAGCCAATCCGATGTGTTGACTGCTATTGTTTTTGGATCACGTTCAGCTATAAATTCTCTTAATTCGTCGTAAACTGAGAAGTCCACTTTGCCGTAATCATATCCTTCAATAGCCCGTGCAATTGCACTTGAACCTTCTACATCAATATTTGCAACAGTTCCTCCGCCGCCGAATACAGCCCGTTCTATCCTGTC
Organism: bacterium; assembly: GCA_965249485.1. Classification (GTDB taxonomy): domain Bacteria; phylum SM23-31; class SM23-31; order SM23-31; family SM23-31; genus CBDFMG01. The sequence continues at coordinate 145,303 of OZ252239.1, forward strand.
TCCCAGATTGGTAAAAATCAAATAGCCTGACGTCGATCCAAACTGCTGAGCAAGCGGATCGGGATCTCCATCGCGAGTAACATGGATCCACATGTCCACTTTATTGTCGCGCATGGCCCCTGGCAGAATAAGGTCAAGTTTTTCGTTTCGTATAAGACGGAGCACTTCTCCGCCGGTTTTTGACGTATGCATTCCATGTTCTCCAAGCATCATGTACATTCAATTCAAAAGATTTTTAGTGACAAATGATACGATAAGCAATTGACTTTTACAAGTCATTTCTAATCTCTAATCAATTAATCAATTACGTCAACTATCCAGCAAACATAAACCCCGGTTTAGTTTCGCAATCAACGGTGATTGACCAATAATCATATCACATAATAAAAGATCACTGGTGGTCTGATTTGAACGTTACCACGACACATTATGATTTTCAAAACGTTTAAGTATTTCTCAGTAATATAGCCTGGCACACACCGTAAATCATAGTTATAATAGGTTTGCTATTTATTTGTATGAGTAATATATTGCGTCTTTAATTTTTATTTTGACACGTGTAGATCGAGTTTCAACCTGAACAAAAAATTAACTGATCAATGTAAGCACTAAATTATAAGGAGTGAGAAATATGTCTGTACTTCGATGGGGCGAATTCGGTGAAATTGCCGTTCGGAAAATGGGACAAGTAAAACCGGGAGAAAGTCTTCTTATTCTTGCTGATACCCGTACCGATATGGAGGTCGCAGAAGCCTGCCTGATCGCGGGGATCAATGCAGATGCCGATGCCCAGATGCTGGTGATCCCCTGGATGGCTCTGGCGGATACCCGGGAATTAAACCGGGTAACAGTTGGAGCTATCCGGGAAGCGGATGTCATCGTTGGGCTCTGTGAAACCATGTTCGTTTCGCAGGAGACAACCACAACTGCTCGTAAAAATGGAACGCGCATTGCCTCGACTGTTGTTTCGGGAATGGAAAATTTCGCCATTGATGGCATTGTCAATGTTGATTATGACAAGATGATATCGATCGCCAATAAAGCTATTGAGCTTTGGGAGAACGCGGATATCTGCCGTGTGACGTCGAAAGCCGGCACAGATATTAGCTTCGGCATGAAAGGCAGGCCTGCCCTGTTGGGAGACGGGATGGCCACAGTGCCGGGCGAGGCGGATTTCTTCCCCGGGGTTTCCATAGCGAATGCTCCGGTTGAAGAGACAATAAACGGTACCATTGTCATTGACGGCAATATTCCGCCGGGGAGGCTTGTCAATGAACCGGTCACCTGCCGCGTTGAAAAAGGAGTCATTGTGGAGATTACAGGGGGAGCTGATGCAAGTACTCTTGAGGGGGAGTTCGCAACAAGCGGAGATCCGATCGCGAAGCACATATGTCATTTCACACTCGGATTAAATCCTCAGGCCAAGACAACCGGTCATTTGCATCAGGATGAACACGTGCTCGGAGCTGTCACGTTTGGCAGTGGCAGCCAGGACCCTGACTTCAAAGGGAATGTCCCGCCATCCAAGGTGCACTTTGATGTTGTGCTTCCGTCTTCAACGATATATTTGGATGGTATCATCATGTGCGAAAACAACCGGTTGAATCCGGATATGGGCTTAGGAGGACTTTGAATATTAGGACAATATTGACGAATAGCATGGTTAACGAATGGAAAACATTTTTAAAATCAGTAAAACCATTATGGTTTTAAAGGGAGGGAATGTTGTTGATGTTAACCCTTAAGAGGGACTGAAAGATTTTTTTGAACTGTATTGTTGAGAAAGGCAAATTGAGTGGGCCGATTTCCCCGGATAGGTTCTGATACGTTAGCGTCGTTTAAATATCCCGGATACTTGTGGTTCTGGCTTTCTATGACGGCCGTCGGTTATGCGAATATTGTGGGCCAGATTGCCATATACTGGCTGGCTCTGGAACTCACAGGATCCGCTTTTGGGGTCGGTATTGCCGTTGCATCCAGAAGTCTGCCACGAATCATTTTGGGCGTTCCATTCGGCGCTCTCTCTGATCGCTATGACCGATGTACAATTCTCAAGATCACATTTTTCGTCGGAACTGTCCTGGCAGCGGGAGCGGTTTTTGCGGCTTTAACAGATAATCTTTCCTTTGCAGTGCTTGTGGGTGTCGCTGTTTTTGCGGGCATACTCGATGTTGCCGAGAATTCGGTCAGCAGAGCAATGGTTTATGACCTGGTCGGTTCAAAACAGGCGCTCAACGGCATGGCTCATTTGGTTCTGGCTAACAAGGTTTCCGGCGGGCTTGGCGCTTTGAGTGTTTTTGCCGGAGTGTTTCTGGCACAGATGGGTTCCAGTGGTAAATTCGGAGTAATGGGCGTCGCCTATTTCTTTGGTGCTTTATTACTCTTCGGAATAAAACATTCATACAGAAAAAAGCAAAATATCGAAGAATCAGCTTCCCCTGAAGAGCAACCAACTATTAAATTCACAAAATCTTTGGTGATGTTCTGGAGAAACAAGGGCCTTCTCCCTCTCGCTGGAATCACCGTGATCATGGAAATTCTTGCTTTTTCGAGCGAAGTATTACTTCCTACCTTCGCCAGGGATGTGTTCGGTGTCGGTGAGTCCTGGCATGCCTTTATGACGGCGATGCGGGATTTTGGCGGCGTTGTCGGGGTTCTTGTGCTGGCAGGTATTTCGACCCGTGTGCGCCAGGGGCACCTTCTGGCGCCGATTTGTGTGATGTTTGGCCTTGGTTTGATCGCCTTTGCTTACTCTCCAACATTTATTGTTGCCCTTATTGTTCTTTTCATTATTGGTGTGATGTGGGCAAGTGTTGATTCGGTTCTTCCCACACTCGTACAGTATACTGTCAAGGATAATGAGCGCGGAGCTTCTGTCGGTGTGTGGAATCTCAGTCGCGGTTTCGGACCTTTGGGTCAACTGGAAATTGGCGCTCTCGCCGGATTCGCCGGTGCGTCATTAGCTCTTATGATCAACGGTAGTATTATTGTTGCTGTAATTACGGCGATAGTCATTCATTATAGAGCAAAAGGTCTCCCCTGGTCTTCTGAAACGACTAATCCGGAAGTTGGATCAACCCCCTGATATTACTGGTTCCCTGTCCTCCGGTACCGATAAAGGCGACGTTGATCTTGTTGCTTGGTGCGAACCGTCCTATGACACAACTCGGAACGATCGTAAATGCCGCTGCTGGTGCCACCGAGCTGCCGATAAATTCACGCCGGATTAATTTTTGACGCTGCTGCATGACATATTTTTTCATCATTTTCTTACTTTATTCCGTTCAAGAATGGAGGTTGATCATCGTTTACTCTGGGATTTCCATATTGTGCATTATATTGAGCTTACTTTTAATTATTGAGGGCTTCCGATAGGAACATAACTCTTTTCAAACACTATACCGTCATCGAATCTGGAGAATTTGCCACCAAATTAAGGTTGGGCACGATTACCCCCAATGCTCATGCAACTGCTGCTATTGTAACTATGCCCACTTTTTGAATATAGCTAAGACCCCTCGTTTTCGTTAAAAGGCAGTTCAAAAAAAATGCGACCACAATATCGAAAAATAAACCAAAGAGCATCATTTTGGTCATATTCGCCTTAAAGGTGCACGACCATATAGGCAAATGGAACCTTCTCTATTTTTTGATTAAGCTCCAAAAGTTATGAAAAGTAATTTCGTTCCCTAAAAATGATACTAAAGAAGAGTATGCTTGCAATTAAAGGATAATAAATAGCATTGCCGAAAACTTCTTTAAATGTAAAAAGTGCTACTATGCTATTTAAAATAAAAATTCCATTGTATAACATTCCAAAATTTGCACCCCATTTTAATTTTTTCCACATTGCATACAAAAATAATAACGGTGAAATAAAATCAAGGAGTACAATTACAATTGCTGAAGAGGTCCCTTTTAACAAAAATCCAAAAAATGCAATTTCTCTTTCAGGCGACGTTACTAACACAACTATTGACATTACTGCCCATAAAAACAAAACTATGGATAGAATTTTCAAAGATAATGGTAATGATTTCCAACTTTTCATATAACTCCTTTTTTCTTCCGTTATATAAGCTTTTCTTTGAGCAACATGTCGCGACACGGTATGAGGAAATTTTGTCCACGTCGAATTCTAACCGCATAGAGCGACGTAATAGAAAAGTACTTAAAGATAAGCATCCACAATGAATTTTTTTATTTACTACATCTCCATCATCTGGGAGACACGTAGTGTTCCGCCATTTTCTAAAAACGGATCTGATTTTGCAATTTCAATGGCAGCCTCAATGCTTTCCGCTTTAACAACTACAAACCCATTCATCGCATTTGGATCATTTTCATCTTGAACATCACGTGAAGTTACAATTTTTGTGCTCATTAAAGGTGTTCCTGGATTGATTACATTTTCACCAAGACCTTCTAACCAAGCTTTCCATTTCCCCATCTGAGCTATGCCCTCTTCTTTTGAACTCGGCTGGTTTCCTCCGTAATATGCAATCATGAAATTTACCATAATTTTTCTCCGTGTAATTAGTTATTATCTATTGATGTTTTATTCATAACAGGCTGCCTTATATACGTTTTTAAAAATTATGACCCAACCGGAACCGTATCCACCGCGCATCATCTCAGCGAGATCTCCAATGGCTTCCCAATTGCTCTGCGTGAGTTTTTGGACCGAGTCTGACGTTTTGCGAACCTTTGAAATTGAATATTATTACAGTGTTTTATAATGTAAAGAGAATAGCATTTGCAGATCGAAAATCCCGTTTGGGTCTTTTACAGTCCAGTCCGTTCCCGCATGGTACCGATAGACGTCAGCTATTTTAGTATTCTATAGGACAAACTTTGTTGACAGTATCATAGAACGATCTTATCTCAAAGGGTTTTGCAAGAAACTCTTGCACACCAAGTTTTGACAATTCGAGTATTTTCTCGTTCGTAAGAAAGGCGGACACCACTATTACCGGTGTAGACTCGTTACGGTTCTTTAGAATACTCATAACATGTTCGCCCTTAAAAAGCGGTAAATTCAAATCCAACAATATTAGATCAAATTTTTGCTTTTTTAATATTCCCAGAGCGTCTAAACCGTTTTTTACACTAATAACGCCGATATTAACCCGTTCGAGAAATTCGCACAGCATTTCAATCATCTGGTCCTCATCCTCAACCACGAGAGCGTTATATTTATAATTTCTTTCCATCTAAGTTACCTGTTGATAGTTATCAATAATCTGATAAGAATTTACTAGCCTCTCCATAAAGGTAGAGGGTTCCATACTATAAATCAGTGTTGTAGATTCCGATTCCAACACTGGTACTTACGAGTTCAGGTGCAGAGGGAAATTTCTCAGGTAGATTTCTATACTATACTCTACGGAAAAATTTTTATAAATGTAAACTGGTTTTTATTATAATGCAAGAAATTATACTAAAATGCGGAGCGTGTGTGACGATTTGCGAACCTTTGGGGTACGAATTGATTTGAAGAATCTAAAAAAAATTGTGTGAAGAGACTGGTTAAAAGTTAAGAGATACATTGAGTCTTTGCACGTGTTTTTCATCCACATCCTTCCATACGTCGTCTTTCCAGATAACGCTCCACCAGAATATAAATAGGCAGCGAATTAAACATTAATTTCCTGTAAGGTGGTTTATAATAAATGGATAGAAGTGTAGAAGAATCGAAAAACTGAGCAAAACCGAATCTCCGGATCTGTCCAAATTTTTCTACTTTATTATTTGAGTTACAGCAGATAAAAATAGAAGTGTATTGTATTTGAAAAATGAACAATGAAAAAGGGAATGATTAATGGACCCTGCAGGACCAGAACCTGCGACCCACTGATTATGAGTCGTAAGGTCTATTAATAATAGTGCAATACATAACCTTTTAAAAAACAGATAATTAAGCGTATGGTTTCCACAATTTATTTAATTCAAATATTGGTACAAATGACACGAATTCACGCCATTAACTGACACATATTGACACATGGTTCATTTTGTTCAGTCAAAATACTATGCTAATCTATTATCTTAGCTTATCAACATCGAGAACTACCACAGAATTTACCGGATCCCATGCCTGATCATCCAGGGTAACTACTATATAGGCATTTCCTTCAATACTAACTTTATAGTTTTTCCGGGGGATGCTCCGGAGAGCATATGCTTGTATCGGGCGTCTCCGTACGGTGTCTAACACCAGTCTCCCATCCTCAGGCCAGTCAAATACATGCAAGTACAAACGGGTTGTGCCGTCTGCACGAATCCGATGTGTTATCCTTCCCCATTCAGGCTGCCCCCATTGAGTACCCTTTGTCCCATAGATACTTTCACCGTATTTTTTGAGCCAGTCACCGGATTCAAGGAGAATATCCACCGACCACTCGGGTATAATACCTTCGGCTGTCGGTCCGACGTTCAACAGGTAATTTCCGCCCATACTGGCCATATGAGCGAGGTTGTGTACTACCATTTCCCCGGTCATCCAGCCGATTTTTCTTTTGTCATACATCCAGGTACCATCCGGATCAGTGTACAATGTCGCGTTTGTTTCGAAGTTATGGAGCGTCATAAAATCTCCAAGTTCGGGGTGAGAATCTTCGGCGGACAAATAATCCATCGTTCCGGGTGCATACCGGTCGTTGATGATAAGGTCCGGCTGGATAGAACGCATCATCTTCATCCCTTCAACGGAGTGCAGAAGCTCTGCCCTATGCTGTGGTGAATTCACGACCCTTCTACCAAAAGCGCCTCCGTCATCAAAAAACAAAACATCTATCTGACCGTAATTGGTCAGCAGCTCTCGAATCTGGTTTTCCATATACTCGACGTATATCTCAAGGTCGGCATCAGGATTCGGATAATAATGCAGGTTGCGGTACCACTTCGCGGGAAATTCGGGGTGATGCTTATCAGGGACAGAGTAATACACCCCCAGCCTTATACCGGCTTCCAGACAGGCATCTGCCAGTTCTTTCAGTGGATCACGGTCGAAAGGAGTATAGTCCACAATATCATAATCGGTATACTGAGAGTCATACATAATAAAACCATTATGGTGCTTGGTTACATACACGATATATTTCATTCCGGCATTTCGGGCGATATCGACCCATTCTTTGGCATCAAAATCAACAGGATTAAACACCAATCCCAAATTCACTAAATCCTCATAGTTTCTCCAGCCTTCATCAATATCGGGTGGAATTCTTTTACCAATAAAATCAGCACCTTTTTGATGCGGCAGGGCATCGGGTCCCCAATGAATGAACATCCCGTAACGGGCATCGTGCCACCATTCCATTCTGTTGTCCATGGACGAGTTCCAGTCAGGACGGATCTCGATCATTCTTTGCGCCTGTACAGATGGTGCCGTTGTAAAAAGTACAATGAAGCAAAACCATACGCTACGGAGCACTAATTTTGATAATGGTGTGCTCATGATTGTCTCCTTTAAATATTTATTATTTATCAGTATTTCTATGATAAATTGCACTTATGTATAATCCAGCGTCAAGTTCTTATGAGATGTTATTTAATCCATTTTGTGGTATTTGAATTGAGCCCTGTTCTATGAATAGCAAAGTTCTCTCATAGCATCAACAAATATGTCCAATTCGCTTGTTGTTGTGTACAGATTCGGGGCAATGCGGACACCTTTAATTTCAGGAGAATCTATAGCAACGGTGAAAATTTTATGTTTGTCGTATAGATAATGCACAATCTCATCCGGTTTTATTCCTTTAATACCTACATTGGCGAGACCGCACGACCGGTTGTCCTCTAAAGAGGTATTCATAACAATATTAGGGAACTTATTTACTTTTTCTGCCCAATAATTTTTTAGAAATCTCAGGCGGGTTTCTTTTCTCTTTAATCCGATATTTTCGTTAAATTTAATTGCCTCAGCGATTGTTAATTCGATTGAACACGGGCGTGTGCCGATGTGTCCGAGTTTGACGATAGAATCGGTTGCATAATTCGCGTCTCCATATAATGGCCAGACATTCTTGATTTTATCTTTCTTAACGTACAATATACCCGAACCTAACGGAGCCGACATCCATTTATGCAAACTCGCACCATAATAATCGCCGTGAAGATCTGGTATTTTATAATCAAGATGGGTAAAAGAATGTGCAGCGTCAACAATAACCTCCACTTCCCTGTTGTGTGCCATATCGCATATTTCCCTGACCGGCAGGACCTGTCCGGTTTCATATGTTATATGCGAGACCAGTATTACCTTGGTTTTCGGAGTTATCGCATTTTTATAGATATCCACTATATCAGCGTTGCTTGTAGAAACAAGTGGGAAGGAAATTATGGTATTCCTTATCCCGTCACGTGCAGCACGCTGCTCGAAGGCTTTTCGCATACTGGGATATTCAAAAGTTCCCCAAACAGCCTCGTCGCCTTTATTCATTTCCAGTCCCATAATAACAATATTAAGAGATTCTGTGGTATTACGCGTGATCAGTATCTCATCTGTTGAACAGCCCGCAAACCGCGCGAGAAGCTGGTGTGCATCTTTTCTTTCGACCTCCTGCCTTCTCCGCATATAAAAAGAAGGAATCTCGTTTATCATCTTGATATTTTTGCACAGCTTATCTACTCCGGCTTCCGGTTGGGGACTTAAATAGCCGTTTTCGAGATTGATAAAATGGGGCGACAAATTATAGGTATTTCGGACAGCATACCAGAAATCTTCATCGATGGCAATGTCTTGTGTGGACATATTTTCGAGGCGATTAGAGGCCTCAGCAACCTTTTCAATGCCCTCCGGTTTTAAAATCGAAAATGCTGCGGTACCAAATGTCAATCCCGCCGATCTTTTGAGGAAAGTTCTTCTTGAATCTAACATTGTCTCTCCGAAATTGAAAGGATATGTATGTCAAATTATCTTATAAAATTAAATTATGAAGTAATTCCGAATATTATTCCAATAAAAATCATACAATTCTTCAATTACATCAATCTCCTTTGGCACATCTTTACTTAATACCTTGCAGAGGTGTTGCCGGTCGAAATTGAATTATCCCGCTTTCCTGTGTCAATTTCTCAATTTCATCAAGTTCTGAAGGGGCAAACCGCGTTAAATTTTCGTTGCCATCCTCTGTCACGACAACGGTATCCTCTATTCTCATATACAATCCTTCCTCACGGACACGCAATATCGGATCAACGGAGAATACTTGCCCGACTTTCAGAGGACCGGAACGATAATCGCCAACATCATGCACTGCCATTCCGACATTATGAGAGAATACACCTCCCCCGGTCTCAACTAGGCGGCGGGCCGTCTGTTCGTAAATTGGCTTGGAGAAATTCGTCCTTTCAAAGATGGGTTCCATTGCCTCTTCTGCCTCTTCCATAATCTGATCAGCGGTAACACCCGGCCTGATTCGACTCAGTATTGTTTTATGATAATCAAGAATAATCTGGCAAAGCTCGCGCTGCTGATCATTGAATTTTCCATTTACAGGCCACATTCTTCCTATATCACTTGTATAGTAACCGTAATCGGGTGCATAGTCCATTAGCACGAGATCGCCGTCATTCAATTTTGAGGAATTATAATAATAATGTGGATCGCTGATATTACTCTCTCCGGCAGCAGCAATCGAACGGTATCCTTCAAGTCTGGCGTCGTTCACCAGGTATATATACCGTGCTACAGCGTCAAGTTGGTATTCATAAATTCCCAGCTTTGTACTCCGCATAGCCTCGATTAATCCCAACGCGGCGATTTGCCCTGCACGGCGCAATACTTCAATCTCCCGTGGACTTTTTATGCTTCGCAGTTCATCGAGAATCGGGGTCAGATTACGGATCTCCGCTGTGGAATTACGGGCCAAAAGTAGCGATATAAAATGTGCTTCACGGGACACACGTCCATCCCAGAAATCCCCCAGAATTCTGTTGTTCGCCGCGTTTAACTCTCCACGGCTCTGTCCCTGTCCTTCTGCCGGACTGAATGGTGTATAAATAATCTGTGCACTGATGCTTCTTAGCTCATCAATATTCATTACGTCATCCACACCGGTCATTTCCTTTACCTTCTCAGGGTATTCGAGCGAAAGAACTCTTTCCCAGCCGCGGTTTGATACATCGGAAATGTATAGTGTTACTTTCTTTGTTCTCCCATCTAACAGGATATATGAATATGAGTTTTCGACACCGCACAGGTAGTAAAACGCATTTGTCTGTCGAGGATAGATATATCCCCCTGGATCAGGAGCACCCTGAACAATCGCAACACCATTTTTTCCAATAATATCAAATATCTTTTCCCTGCGTGCCCTGAATTCATCTGATGGAAAATGTGTCTGATATTCCTGAGCAGTTGCATTGAACGAAATGAGCATTGTAATCAGTATTAAAATGAGTCTCATCAATACCTCCATATCTGTATATTAATAAGAGCAATACTTCTGGTACTACCGGTAACATTATCACCTTAATTTCCACTGTACGTCGTCTGAACATGTTGGAATGATTGGATTAAAAGTTAAGAGCTACCTTTAGTCTATGCAAGTGTTTTTTCACATCCTTCCGTACATTTCATTTCCAGATAACGCTCCACCCGCATAAATATAAGCAGCGATTCAAACATTAATTTCCCGTAAGGTGGTTAATAACGAATGAATAATAGGGTTGAAGAGTCGAATATACCGGGCAAAACCGAATCACCCGATCTGTCCAAATTTTTCTACTTTTACTATTAGAGTTACAGCAGATAAAATAGAAGTGTTTTTTGTTTAATAAATGAGGAATGATAAATAGAATGTATTGTGGACCGTGTGTGACGTTTTGCGAACCTTTAAATTTGACATATTAGTATTGGATTTTCAAAAAAAATGATATTGGTTAGTAGAAGTCAATTACTCAAAAATACACGTTTAAAATAAACAATCAAACAGGTGATGGTAACAAGGGAGATTCCTATAGAAATAAACATTGCAAAAAACTCTAAAAGATGATGGATTGCTACGCTTATCAGGATGACTTTGAAAAAGGAAGGAAGTATTATAATCAACTCCTGATTCTGATGAGATACTTTTACGAGAATAAAGATCAATCCAATAGTCATTGAATTTAAGAAAAGTATTGCAAGATATGTCCGGTATAGAGTCGAAAGTTGAATCTCATCAAACAAAAATAGATAGGGTAACAGATGAATGATAACTAGTACCAACCATACCATCTTAATAAGAGAATACTTTGACATAGAAGCTTGTATTTAGTTAGAACATTTTAAACTGTATAAGTTAAAAATTAAGAGAAGTATTTAGATTTTCCTACTAATGTTTTCTTATTCCTATTACTTGAGATATGTAAAACTTTATTTTACAAAAGTGATTTACTAAGGTACAAAAAGACATGCTCATTTTACAAAAACATGCAAAAACTAACAATATTAAATCCCAAACTCAATTTGAGATGGGCTTTTTAATTTAAGATGTTTTGACTGTGGACCGTGTGTGACGTTTTGCGAACCTTTGAAGCGGAATTAAATTGCAGTATTTTAAGAAAGTAACGTGTAAAGGAATATAGAAACAGAATTTAAGAATCAATTATTAGTTGATTTTAAAAACAAGAATTATTGTTGTTACACTATAAACTCATCGTGTCAAGACCCTATAAATTCAACAGGAATTCTTAGCCAGAATTTTACAGGTCTGCCTAATAGCGTTGCCGGAATATATCGGGCCCGTCTTACAGCTTTTAGCACAGCTTCATCGAAATCTTCACTTAATGACTGTATTAGTACTGTATGATCGACGAATCCTTGTTCGTTAATTAAAGCTTCGACAATAACTTCTCTCGGCCTTCTAGTTGCCCTCGCACTGGGTGAGTATTTAAAATTTCTAGTTTTAAAATTTCTAACTACATTTCTAGCGAATGCTTCTAAGCCTCCTATTATTTTCGGCTGATCTTCCACCGGAAGAGATTCGGGAATATCATCATGTGTGATCATTTGATACTCTTCGTTTTGCTCTTCCTTTATAACAGGATTGTAATCAAAAGGTAAATGTTCTGCGAGCCTGCCATTCCATGACCAATATCCATACATCGTAACAAAATAGGGATCTTCTGATATACCGTGAATGTTAAATTTAGAATTTGGAGAACTAATCTTAATCCACGAGACCTGGTCTTTTTCTGGTTTGTTTAAAACAATAGAATTTATGTTACCTAAACCACCTAATGGAATTAATGCAACTCTCTGCATCTTTACTTTTATACTGATTTATATACGTGTCCTCGGCTGGTTCATTTGTATATTCAACCTGTAAATAATCTTCAAATTTTAGTTTCTTCAAGTATTCAACATCAGTAGGTTCAATGAGTGTTTTTGTATTAAAGATTCTCACTTTCAAAGATGATCCAGCGTTTCTATTTCTCGTATCGTCAGATGGTAATTTCTTAAATTGTTGCACTAAAAAACCTTCTTTATTTGTAGTTCCTGCAGGCAAACTAGCCAGAAAGTGTCGTAAAGAACCCTGATACGATTTTAGCCTGTTTTCTCGCCATAATTCCATTTCTTGATTATCGCTCGGTATCATCTCTACAAATTGTGGTACACCAGCAAATCGCAGCCTATCATTATAACTTATAAAATCTACTAGTAAATAATTTATGCGATACCCGAGCGCATTATTCTCAATTTCAAGTAATCCCGATGCATGTGCTGTATAGCCATTTGTATCAACATCCTTCTCAAACATTAGTACTTCAGGATTGATTATCTTACAGTGAGAAGCATTACTGGTTTGTCCTAAAAACTCTTCTTCAAATTTTTTGTAATATTCTTTCCATTCTTTTTGATCCATTGACGAGACGACAACTTCTCCGGATTCATATAATAATTCCTTCATTCTTACTGTTGTAACTCTCAAGAGAGATTTCGATAAATGAATGTTCTTCCTCTGAGGACTATACGTTACATGTGAATAAACGAGTACGTAATTTCCAAAAGGTACATTTCTAATCGTATACTGTCCATTTTCATTTGATGCTGAACCTAAAGATGTGTTGGACAACCAAACATTTACAAACGGTACGGGTTTATCGGTATCAGAATCTTTGACAACAACAGTTATATTGCCAGTAGGCACTTCCTGAGCAATTGATATTTTTCCAGAAGTAATAATAATGAAAATAATATATATAATATACGAACTAATATTTATTTGATATTTCATAGTATAATCTTTTATTTTTTTCTCTAAAAAAATATACATATTAAAATAAGGATTGCAATAAATTTAATTGTATTATGTAATTATTTAGGGCCCTGCAGGACTCGAACCTGCGACCCATTGATTATGAGTCAGTTGCTCTAACCAACTGAGCTAAGGGCCTGTGTGTATCAGTATGTGAAGTCTTGAAATTTACTCAATCCTGGCTAAAATGTTGAGGTGCTTAGGCCTTCTTACTGGTTAATCCCCGCATAAAAATATACACTTAGCTAAATATACAGCATAAAATTACAAAATATATCCTGTTTTTGATTTCAGATATAGTTTGAGAGATATTTCATATAATTACAGATCAACAAGCGCTATTAAAGGGATTGTTGGGAAATAGTTGCTATAGAGAGAGAATCAATTGAAAAGAATTGACTAATTAAAGTTTTTTGGTTAATTTTTTACGTTATTTTAGCACTGCCAATCATTGTATAACACACGTATGTGTCCTCAGCTAAAACCTCTAATAATGTTTTTTATTGATGCCATGATCTTAAAAAAGCGATTGCAATAAGGCAATTTGTACAAATTGTCGAAGGAGGTTCCAGATGAAGCAGTTCTTCCCTATGAGAAAGGTCGAAGTATCGGTCCTCATATTTCTCATAACATTCGCAGTGATCTCGTTTCTTCCAATCTGGCGCACAATTGAGATCGGCGGTATGGCGGTATTCGGCTGGCTGATGGCTGTTCTCATGGTGGTTTCTCCAACCCTTGTGTTACTCATCTTACGACGTGCTGATAAAGACGATGCTCGCCAGCCTCTTGCAAATACAATGAATTCCAACAGTGTGCGATTCGAATCAGGACAGACTGACACAGATACAGAGGCCTCATGATACTTGAACGAATTCTCGTCGTAGTATATCTGCTTGGCTGCATCGTTATCGGTGTCGTCGCGGCACGGAAGGTACTCGGCTCCCGTGATGAGTACTGGGTGGCCGGGCGGCGTATCGGTACTGTTGTGAATGCAATGGCCATAATGGCGGCTCTTGCCAGCGGTGGTTCGATTGTCGGTGTAATGGGTCTGGCGTATTCGCAGGGTATACCCGCTACACTAGCACTGTTCGCTGGTTCAATATTAGGATTTCCGATTGCCTCTCTACTGGTTGCTCGACCGTTACGCAATTTCGGAAAGTATACGATCACCGACTTTCTCAGTTACCGATATCCCAGCGCAGTCGTACGCTTTCTTGTCCCAATACTGATTGTCATTGCCTTTGTTATCTACATCGTCGCACAGCTCAAGGCAGTCGGTATTACGGCTACAGCACTACTTGGTATCCCCTATGACATTGCGCTCATAGTATCCACACTGGTGTTCATTGTCTATGTGTCATTTGGAGGCATGATCGCAATCACCTGGACTGATGTCATACAAGGTATGTTAATGCTCGCAGTTGTTGTCGGCACAGCGGTGGTGTTTGTTTGGCAAACCGGGTCACCTTTCGAGATCATGAGCCAGATGACCATCGTTGCTCCGGAGCTTGGTCAAGTCGTCAACCGATCGACTTCAAGCTATCTGGGGTACTTTATTATCTGGGCAACAGCTATTCCCGTGATTCCTCATATCATTATGCGCGTTTACACTGCCAAAGACGCTGCGAGCGCACGACTGTCCCTGAATCTCGCGATGCTCGTGTACAGTGTCATTATCCTTGCGGCAGTGCTGGTAATTGTTCCGGTAGGTCGTATGGACTTTCCCGGGCTTGCGGACGCTGATCAGTTGTTTCTCAGAGTCATAGAGTCAAAATTTTCACCACTTTTTCGCGGTATTGCGGTTACTGCAGTGTTCGCAGCGGTAATGTCCACAACAGACGCACTACTGCTTGCCTGTAGTTCGGCAATTGCGCATGACATCCTGGGTGGTCTGATGCGCGAGCGTGCAAGCGAACGGACATTAGCTATCGTTCGTGTGGGTTCGACTTGGATTATCGGCATAATTGCGCTTCTCTGGGCGTTCTCACCCCCGGAATTGATCAGCCAGTTCTATACTGCGGGTGTCGGTATATTGAGTTCAAGCTTATTTGTGCCGACCATCGCCGGACTATGGTGGAAACGT
The DNA here is from genome assembly GCA_965249485.1 of bacterium. Classification (GTDB taxonomy): domain Bacteria; phylum SM23-31; class SM23-31; order SM23-31; family SM23-31; genus CBDFMG01. The sequence continues at coordinate 160,633 of OZ252239.1, forward strand.
GCGAATCGTACCGGCGGTGTTACCGCTATAGTGGTAGGGGCTTTAGCGTACACTCTTGCTGTCTTAGGTATCATAGACTTCGGTGTCGCACCTATTATTATTGCATTACCGAGCAGTGCTATCGCGATGATCCTTGGAGGCATATTCGGCGCTCACGAAACACCTGAGATGTTAGCAGAGATAGGAGCACTTCATGAATAATAGTATCTACTTTCCTTCCATCACAATGAAAGACTTCAAGTCAGTGTCACTTCGTCTTTTACTTGCCATTGTTCTCATGTTGAGTGGTTGCGCTGAATCTGATCGAACCGATGGTACTGTTCAGTATCCGGATGATTCTTTCACCGTGCCGGACAACAATGAGCCCCGTTATGGCCTAAATGAGGGACCCACAGTCGGAATAGACGAAGCACATAAGAACTACCACACTGCTGAGGACAGGTATCGGCCATTCGCCAACCTACTTCGTGATGATGGTTATCGCATTGGACAATTCACCGAAACATTTAGAGGGGATGCACTAAATAAATTTGACGTACTTGTGATCTCCAACGCGATATCTTCTGAAAAGGAAAAAGATTGGAGCTTACCCACTGTCTCTGCATTTACGATGGAGGAAGTTGAGGCGGTCGAGGAGTGGGTAAGAACAGGCGGTCGGCTCATGCTAATCGCTGATCACATGCCACACCCCGGAGCGGCGGAAAAACTGGCAAGAGCCTTCGGTGTAATTTTTTATGATAGTTACGCATACCGGCCGAATAGTTTCGAAGATCGTGAAAGCCAGTTTATTTTCTCGAAGGAGGAAGGACTCTTAGCAGATCACACTGTCACACGCGAAGACGGAGGGGGTGAGGTTCCATTCGTGGTAACATTTACGGGGCAGGGATTTCGCGTTCTTCCAAACGTGCATGAGGAACCGCTATTGTATCTTGCAGACGATTCGTATTTGCTGCTTCCCACCAAAGCGTATGAGTTCGATGAGAGTGCTGCGCGTGTTCCAGGGATCGGGTTTCTTCAAGGTGTATTGATAAAGCACGGGTCAGGACGGGTGGCTATGTTTGGTGAAGCGGCGGCCTTTACTGCGCAGATTCAAGAGCGGGCTACCGGCTCTTACCCGTTCGGCATGAATAACGCAGTTGCTCCACATAACGCCCGGTTTCTTCTCAATGTCATGAACTGGCTCACTGCAGAACCTGGAGGCACCCCGTAAGTAATCACTATACTAATATAATTTCTGGCTCAACTTTTAAGAGAATAGTCACTGAGTAAAGGTAGCCGAAGCCGTATAGTTCAATGTAATTATGAGGCATCTGCATAGGGGTAGTAGGACACGTTTTGTTGAATAGGTGTCAGTTATTGCTATGAAGATAAAGAGTTTCACCTCCGCTCTCAGGTAATATTGAGTATTAGAACGATTAAATAACTAAAGTACAATTGTTGCCGCCTCACGGCGTCAGCGAACCTCAAAAAAGGAAGAGCCGGATGCATGCGGCCGGATGCATGCGGAATGTTTATTTCCGTATTGTTTTCCGATTTTTCCAATTTAAAAAGAGAGCGCAGGGGTATGAGTTATATGTTGAAGACTCCCCGGGCTGTACGATTGGCGAACCGGCTGTTATTGCATAGATTTCGTGTAAATATCTTACTTTCCGGAATTGCATTTTCAGAATGACCAATTGACAATAGGTAAAAATTTAATTGGATCGCCACTTTTATTGACATTGACAAGTCCTATCTGTAAACCGTGCAGTGTTTCCGCAATATTAACAAGACCGAACTGGAGCCCTTTTATATGGTTCGCTGAATTGACAATCCCGGATTGAAGTCCACTGGATCTTCCCTTTGTAACATTGACAGTCCCATCCTGCCAGCCTTTGAAATTACCTTCATTGAAATTCACGAATCCATACTGCAATCCCTGCATTTCTCCTTTTACCCTGTTGACGAATCCCAGATCAAATCCGAACATATCCTGATTAACGCCGTAAATCAGATTCAATCGGATTCCATGAATAGATTTTTCAGAATCGACTATCTGGATAGGATCCCAGATCGCAAATTGAAACGGCTTAATATCTGATTGCGCTTCTACTACCCGGGGTAAAGCAGCACAAATGACTATGAGAATAAGGATCGCTGAGCTTTTCATCTAATCCTCCATTAAGGGTGAATTTTTCTGGTTTCAAATTGCAAACATCAAAAATATATAGGGTGCGGTGAAAAAGAAATTCGCCAAATCTATTTGCTTTATCTATTGTATCCCCACAATACATTATTGTCCAATTAATCACGTATGTAGTCAGAACAAGCTGAACATTTTGTATAAAAATGAAAGAAAAACACGTAACTGTTTCAAGTGTATTCTACTCGTCGGGCTGTACGATGTGCGAACCGGTTTCTATCGCATATTTATTGTTATAAAAATCAATATGTGAATTACACTGTTAAGTACCAAACAAATCATCGAGCAGTGAGCGACTTGGTGACACCATAATCTTCAAAACTGTCTGTTCGTAAACCTGATACAACTGAGGAAGCTTGGCCTTCAAGTCAGCTCCATTCTTGATCGTCCACTCATTCCCTCCCCCTCCATAGGGATCCTGGAGGTTCCAAGCGGTAAATATGACCCAATAACCAAATTCCTGAAGTTTAACCCTTAACCTCCGTTCTTCATCTTCAATTCTATCGTATGATGTGTCATCGTAATACCCTTTCTCTACCGCTTCCAGCATCATCTGATGAAGTTTCGATCCGCTTGTGACGGCCCACTCTTCGGGAAATGTGTAATGAAGACCTACGTCGTTTGCATAGTGCAAGATGTGCTCGATGACCTCCCTAACCTGGCGTACGGGTGGAGCTTCATGAATAGTGTCGCATACACTGTTCTGACTTTTTGTGAAGTCCCATGCCGCCTTATCTTCGGGAGACATGTCACGAAAACCGTTGAAGGTTTCATGCTGAACGAGAGGAATCAAAGCTCTATACGTGTACATGTTCCTTATAAACTCTTCCTGAAGCGCATCATCGATAGAACCTCCCCGCGGAAACATCTCTGTGATGGTTTGAGCGACCCCCCGCATAAAGTCATCGGAGATATCATCCCGGCCAATCAGAGTAATGCCGTAGACCGTGAGTTTTTTCGTGAACGGCTTGTGCTCGTCTGTCGGAACGACGCCGCTATTCATATACAGATTGCCGGGTACTTCACCCACTGACGAGATCAGAATGCAGCCCCCCAAATGGGTCTTTTCCGTATCAGTCGATACCGATTCAACCTTTTCCGGACTACAGAAGCACAGAAAGAAGGCCAAAGAAAATATTGCACAAAAAACATTTCGAGTAGACATAATTGAGCCTCCTTCATTTAATCTGGTATTCCCAATATCAATATTCCGAAATAGATTAACATGGATTTTTTTGAATTATGATAGCACGTCAATATATGCTATTGAAAAGAATAAACTGTACGTCGTCAGAACAGTTCAACATTTAGGATTATATAGTAAGCGATAGTTTTAATTTCTGCAGGTGATAATAGCATATACAGCCCCAAGTATCGACCAAGTGACAACAATTAACATTGAAAGCTTTTTCATTTCAAATCCGCTTCCCATCCCATCTCCTTGAAGAACTCCTCCCGGGTTGGAAATAGAAATGAGAGGATATCATACAGCTCTGGGTCGATTATCTTGAGGTTTTCGGGTGTCAGAGGCATGCCGTTATAGGACCGATGCCCACGAACACCATAAGAAATATCGAGTCCGAATGTCAGGAACTCGTGACTGAATGAGCGTTCAGGCAATCCATCCTGTGGCTTATAAAATCCCCGATCGATCGCAGCATAAGTTGCATGCTCAAGCCGCTCCTGAACTCCTGGATAGGCTCTCATGATGCCGCTGCCGTGGATCCGATGGGTAATTTCTTCAACCGATGCGTCGCGACGAATTCCTTCCGGTCCGCCGAGCCGTAAATAGTCGGGAATGATCTCCTCGTCCTCGAGATCCTGCGTCCGTATGCCCAGGCTCCTTCTGTGCATATAAAAACTGATTGAGGTGTTGCGTTCTTCGAATGTATAGAAAAGCGTCATGACAGAATTTCCCTCTTTAACGTACTCGGTGATCTTTCCGGACCCCCGTCTGTCTTTTGAAAGCAGTGCGTTGGCGACATTTGCCGCATACTCGATCTTTTTGGGATCAACTCTTTCAGTAGCATAGAAGCCCATTCCTCCGCCTTCCCGCCGCTGTGTGAAAATGTCTAGCGCATTTTCTTGCTTCGGGGTTTCTTCGAGCGCTATGATGATGAGGACCTGTTCCATGAACCCGTCGCTGTTCGTCGCGCGAACCTCCGCGTAATAGTGAGCCGGATAGCTGTCGGGATGCGCCTTGAGTCTAAGCTCGGCAGTTTCAGCGTCGATTTCAACGATCTTTGTTGCATCAAGCTGGCCTTCCTTCAGGTAATTCCTCCGGTCGCCTCCGGGTACCGGCGGCACAAGACTCCAGGTAGTTTTTTTTGGGTTCGGGAACATCAGTGCGATCTTATTATTATGAGAATATATTCCGAGAACTTCGCCCAATTTTGTTGCTTTGGTCACCAAACCGCGGTCGAATTCGTTGGTGACAATGGGTTTCTGCGCATAGCTTACACTGCCGAACGGAACTGCGAACAATAATGGAATTACTAAAAGTAATGTTTTGATAAAGGTGTTTTCTTTACGCATAGTCTGCCTCCATTAGTAATATCTGCTTCCAAATTGAGTAGATGACATCTCCTTACATAATGTGAAAAGTAATAAAAAAATATAATAAAACAGATATTCCCCACATCAACTCTCTGAAAGAGATTAGTTGGGAATGTGACTTAAATATGACGCTCTTTTAGCTGTATTGTACTTGGTCAGAGCGTACCGGTCACTTTGATATAAATCAAAGTGTATGCATCGTGCAAGTATAAGTATTTTCTACTCCTCGGGCTGTACGATTTGCGAACTTTCGTGCTTATGTATCGTATTGGAAGCAGAAAATACGTCCGGACAATTTACAAACAAATCGTACCTGTCATACTTCCCGAGCGTCCGGCACTATTTAATGAGATACAGCTCCTTATTCAGTGTCGTTAAATACTCGGTACCGGTTTCGGTGGCAACCGCCTGCTCATGATCCCAAAAGAATAAATATTGGTCTTCATCTTTGTTGGATGTCAGTGACGGCATATAGAAAAAATACTCCAACACATAGTGGTGATTGGGTGCAAGCGGAATGTCATGCGTCCAATCCGGGCCGTACGAACCAACCCTCGGGCTAAAATCAGTATAGAGGGGATGGCAGTCGATACTCAGCAGCGTCTTTTCGGGATCATATCCGGCGGAATACGCAGGAAAGTCGTTCTTCGGCTGCACCATATGCATCTGAGGATCCACAATAATAATCCCTGCTTCATCAAATTTTTGCTTGTAGTCTTGTACGATTTCACGAGGGGTCAGCCCGGCCTTGATGGTTTCTACCAGAATTGCATCGATTTTCAGGTACTCTGCATAGAGTCTTTTGATTTCCGCCGGTGGTTCGGTCTCTCCTTTGCGGAGCACATAGGCAAACATTCCCTGGCTTGGAAATGCAACGATATCGCCCCTCTGGATCACACTGTTTTCATAGCCTTTCGTCCTTCCCCTTTGTGATACTCCTGTGCTTCTCCGGGTAAAAAACGTTCCCCTAAAATCGGTTCTTTTCGTTACACCCGGTACGATTTCGGAAATAGCTTTCATGACCCGTTCATTTTGATCACTACGCTCTCTTTTCCATTTTGCAACTTCGACCGGCACCGGACTTGAAATGTAATCCAATAGCACATATTCGGACGAGACCAGCCTGTCGGCATATGTATCACCAAGCTCCTCGACCAATAAGAGGTAGTCAGTATACGAAATACCGTCCAGTACATTTTCGGTAGTCGGCCACGGTCCCAGATCTTGCATGAAATTGACCGCAATGCGTTCGGGGTCACGTGCTTCAACAAATTCTTTGAGGCTCTTAAACCGGTAATCATATTCTGTCATAGGGTCTGACACCGGTTCCACCACAAAAACCGGGTCGTGGATTATGTCGTAGGCTCCGCTTTTTTCGAGTAAATTGATCTCTACCTCTTCTCTTTGCCGCTGTGTAGCTCCCCAGCGGCGCCCGAGTACCGCACGTTCGATCCTGTCGCCGCCACGGTCCGTGAAGACGAAAAGGCCGGATTCACTGCCCAGCTCTTCTCTCCCAAAGCGGTCGGGAATTGCATCTCTCATCACATGGATCCACATGTCGACATTGTTCTTCCTCATGGCCTGGGGCAAAATGAGGTCAAACTTTTCCCGGCGAATCTGATTCCTCAATTCCACAGGTACCGGACCTCCCAAATCCTGAGCCTGTATATCAGCAAAAGGTACTGTGATCAGCACAGCAAACAAAAAAATCATACCGCGAGATTTCATGACTTCCTCCATTTGAAATGAATAGTGGCTTTATGTTTGTTTGTGTTATAATTCAAGAGTGGTCAGACTATATGATATTATAATTCTTACAATGGTATATGTATGAACATCATTAAATTAGGGTGTATATCGTCAAAACAATGAGGGTACGATTATATAGATAGTAAGGAGTGTATTTTTATTTTACAAGTTATTTCTGCTCCTCGGACAGTACGATGTGCAAACCTTTACGTTTGAAATCAATAGACAGATCGTTATTGCAATTATAAACAAAAAAGGCTGACTCATACGAATCAGCCTTTGAGATCATGTAGGAAGCCCAATTTTTCAGCAGCTGGATTGTTCTGTAACAAACCATACGAGCAACAACGACACAAACAACTCAAGCAACATTCATAGCAACTCTTCCCCTTAAGTAGCTTTAGGCTCAATGGAGCAGGAAAATTTTCTCATTTGGTGGCTGAATCCATTCAACTCCCTTGTTGGATATAATTTGAACATTTGAAATATTAAGTGAAAGAGGAAAACCGGGTCTTTCGGGAAGGTTCGTATGGACCATATATTCAAAAGCAAAAATATTATTCTCCTGAATCACCAGATGGTCTCTATCGCGACGAAAAGGCGCCATTGACGGACCGACAGCCTCGAGACCGCCATTATTATTACCCTGCGCGTGATTATCAATGGAAAATCCCGACTTATCTGTATTAGCGAGTGCTTCCTGGAGCAGTCTATAGTCTTCAGGGCCATCTGTAAACGGTGTATATATATAGCCTGCATCTTCCATAGCTTTGATCATAGCCTCCAATGATTCCCCGGCGGTCATGCCGACTCTCATATGCGGCCTCATAATCCATTGACCCGCTATCGCCTGATCATAGGCATATTGTATACTTTCCGGAGCACTTAATTCCCCTTCCCGCAAGATATATCCATACGTTTTCGTATCTACGCTAAACGACGAAAATCCAAAGTCCATCCAGTCAGACCCGCCAGCACCACAATGAAATAAATCACCGCGCTGTAATATGTAATTAGGCGATCTTATTTCAGATCGATCTGAAACAGCCGAGTAGAGAACATTGGCACGTACATCCCCTACCGACGTTACACCCGGAGTTATGCTCAACAATTTTTCCATAACTCTCTGTCGAGCTATTTCCAGAGTATTGACCTGTACTGCCACTTCCCTGAGCGTTCTTCTTGTGCGGAAATCCGTAATGAGATTCTCTGCAGACATCATTCTTGCTGCATATTTAGGCCCTAATATTTTTTGCAATTTTACATATTGCGTATAGGATATACCGTCTGCGACAGCAAGCCAGTCAGAATAATTTACCGCAATCGTTTTCGGGTCGCGTTCAGCGACAAATTCTGTTAATTCGTCATAGACAGAGAAATCCAGCTTGCCATAATCATAACCGGTAATGGCCCGCGCAATAGCAGTAGAGCCGCGTACATCAATATTTTCAACACCAAGTCTTCTAAACATACCGCCAAACGAAGCACGCTCGATCCTGTCTCCTAAGTCGGTAAATATCAAATAGCCGTTGAGTTGTCCAAATTCATATTCCAATGGATCGGGATCTCCGGCACGGCCAACATGGATCCACATGTCCACATTGTTATCACGCATCGCACCCGGCAGGACAAGGTCAAGTTTATCTTTCCGTATCAGACGAAGAACTTCATTTCTATCTGGCGTATAGGTCTGTGCATTGGCTGCCGGCACTGTGAACATCACTGCAATTAAAAATAACATTACTCGAGTTATCATAACATTCTCCTCTTTTGGTTTATTGGTGATAAAAATTACGTTAAGCATATTACTTTTACAAGTGTTTTCTGCTCCTCGGGCTGTACGATTTGCGAACCTTTACGTTTGAAATTAATAGACAGATCGTTATTACAATTTTAAACAAAAAAGGCTGACTCATACGAATCAGCCTTTGAGATCTTGTAGGAAGCCCGATTTTTCAGCAGCTGGATTGTTCTGTAACGAGCCATACGAGCAACCACGACACAAACAACTCAAGAAACACTATAGGAAACTCCTCCTATTTATAGATCAAGGCTCAATAGAGCAGGTTTATTCTCTCATTTGGTGGCTGAATCCATTCAACTCCCCGGCTTGAAACAATTTGAACATTTGAAACATTAATTGATAGTGGAAAACCGGGTCTCTCAGGAAGGTTCGTATGGACCATATATTCAAAAGCAAAAATATTATTCTCCTGAATCACCAGATGGTCCCTATCGCGACGAAATGGCGCCATTGAAGGACCGACAGCCTCGAGACCGCCATTATTATTACCCTGCGCGTGATTATCAATGGAGAATCCCGACTTATCTGTATTAGCAAGCTCCCTCTGGATCATTTTATAATCCTCAGTGCCTATATCTTGAAAGGGTGTATATATATAACCTGCTTCTTCCATGGCTGAAATCATTGCCTGTAAAGATTCTCCGGCGGTCATGCCGACTCTCATATGATCCCGCATAATCCATTGACCTTTTATCGCCTGATCAAATGCATATTGTATACTCTCGGGAACACTTGTTTCCCCTTCTCGCAAGATATATGCGTATGCTTTTGTATCCACCGAAAACGATGAAAATCCAAAGTCTATCCAGTCAGACCCATGAGCATCACTATAAAAAAAATCACCACGTTGTAATACGTAATTCTCAGAGCCTGTTGAGGATTGAAATGTTTCATTTCCGGAATTTGCTCCTGAAGCTGAATAGAGAACCTGGGCACCTACATCTCCCGCCGATGTTTCACCCGGAGTTATGCCCGAAAATTTTTTCATAAGACTCTGACGGGCTATTTCCAGAGTATTGACCTGTACTGCCACTTCCCTGAGCGTTCTTATTGTGCGGAAATCCGTAATGAGATTCTCTGCAGACACCATTCTTGCCGCATATTTAGGCCCTAAAATCTTTTGCAGTTTTACATATTGCGTATAGGATATACCGTCCGCCACAGCAAGCCAGTCGGAATAATTTACCGCGATTGTTTTCGGGTCGCGTTCGGCAACAAATTCCGTTAATTCGTCATAGACCGAGAAGTCTACTTTCCCGTAATCATAACCGGTAATGGCCCGCGCAATAGCAGTAGAGCCGTGTACATCAATATTTTCAACACCAAGTCTTCTAAACATACCGCCAAACGAAGCACGCTCGATCCTGTCTCCTAAGTCGGTAAATATCAAATAGCCGTTGAGTTGTCCAAATTCATATTCCAATGGATCGGGATCTCCGGCACGGCCAACATGGATCCACATGTCCACATTATTATCGCGCATGGCCCCCGGCAGGACAAGGTCAAGTTTATCTTTCCGTATCAGACGAAGAACTTCATTGGTATCTGGCGTATAGACATCTGGCTGTGCATTGGCCACAGGCACAGTGAACATCACTGCAGCTAAAAATAACATTACTCGAGCTATCATAATTTGCTCCTCCCGTGATTAAACATATATTCCTTGATATCAATACATTCATAGAGATTATTTTGAACTGTGTTGAAATTTGAAGCTATTTTAAGATGTGATGTACTTCGTCTGTGCGTGTTGAAAAATATAATATATAATAGGCTTTTACAAGTGTTTTCCGCTCCTCGGGCTGTACGATTTGCGAACCTTTAGGCTCATTATTCTTGCGGAACAATATAATTATATGTAATATGGAGAACTTTAGAATAACTTGTTAATCCTCAAAATAAAAAGAACCGGTAGGGCGGAGAATCACCGAGGATGCAAAAAAACGCCTCGGATTTGCATAAATTTTCAAATGAATATGTCGTAATATTTTGTGGTGCGTTTTTTGTATATTTTTTTGCGCTGATCTTCACAGAACCAACATAATTTGAATTGAAAAACAGTGAAATCGAGAATAGCCATAATTTCTTTAGCCTTCTTTCTTATTGCAATGAATTTCGATCCTGTTTATTCTCAGGATGTCTCGGTTGAAGACACTGGAAAATCCACGCAGATTGTCTTACTCGGTACGGGAACTCCTAATGCCGAGCCCGATAGGTGGGGGATCTCAATAGCAATTGTTGTTGACGATGCGCCTTATATATTCGATGCCGGACCAGGGTTGATCAGGCGGGTAAACGCCGCAACTGAAGCGGGAGTAAAAGGTCTGAAAGTAAGCGGTCTGAATAAAGCATTTATCACACATTTGCACTCCGACCACACGATTGGTCTGCCAAACCTAATATTAGTTCCCTGGGTTTTGGATAGAGAAGAACCGTTAGATATATATGGACCGCCGGGAATGATGAACATGGTAGACCATATACTCGCAGCCTACAAGGAAGACATTTCGATGCGGCTCTATGGAAACCAACCGTCGAATACGGAAGGCTACAAGGTGAATGTTTTTGAAATAGAGCCCGGAGTAATTTATAAAGATAAAAAGATATCTGTAAGAGCATTCCAGGTGAATCATGGATCGTGGGACTACGCTTACGGATACCGTATCGAAACCCCCGACCGTGTAATCGTCATATCAGGTGACACCGCCCCCAGTGAAGAACTCATCAAGAACGCCGAAGGGTGTGATGTTCTGATCCACGAAGTCTATTCTGAGGCGGGTTTCCAAAAGCGAACTCCCGAATGGCAGACCTATCATTCGGGTTCCCACACTTCAACGATCCAGCTCGCTGATATTGCAAAACGGATAAACCCGGATCTGGTAGTCCTGTATCATCAACTTCCAATGGGGGCGACTCCCGAAGAAATGCTCGCCGAAATAGCCGAAATCTACAAGGGTAAAGTTGTATATGGGCGGGATTTGGATGTCTATTGAATTTATCCCAGAGCGACGACCCGGCCAACCGCTTAAGAAGTACATGTCGCTTTTACAAGTCTATTTTGCTCCTCGGGCTGTACGATTTGCGAAACTTTTCAGTATCTTTTGTCCTAAATGTATAACAAGTTCAATGAATCATCCAGTGCGGAATCCGGATAGAACTCGAACCATTAGAAGCCAATATTAAGGAATATTCTCTATATCGGTACGCCATGACGCAGCATATTACGAAGGATAGAATTCGGGAAAAACCGGCGGAGTACCCCCCTGCATTCAAATCCCGCGAGGTTCTAAAACGTTTATGAGATAGAATATCAAGGAGATGACGATGTCTCAACCTTCGCCATCTCGTTCCCACAGCATGGCGATGAGGTCTGTTGACACGGTAGGTCGGCCTAACCGGCGTACCTGGGCGGTATATTGCCCACGATGGTAAGTCGCGTGGTTAAAAACTTGAAGCAGCACCTCCGCCGTCGGATGAGAAAAGGACTGGCCCTGCAAATTATCATACTGGACATCCGTCTGTGCGCTCGTTGAGTCCAGACTATCGATAAAGGCATCCAGTTCCGTCTCCCGGTCTTTCCAAAAGTCCACATATGCATCTGGAGCCAGATCATCCGGCGGATTCGGCATCCCGTCCGGCCACCTATGGTGCACCAACCGTTCGGTCCAGCCAACGGTGGCTGCGATGAGATGGTTGGTTAGGTCCAGGAGTGTGCACCCGTCGATCTCGCGAGTAAAATCTACTGCAGAAATATCCCTCAGGTTCCGCCATACGCGCCCGCAGGCCCACTGATGATAGCAATGCATATATCGAACGTGTTCCAGTGTCGGCATGTTATAATCCTTCCAGCTGATTGATCTTCAACTGTACCAGTCTTGAAGGTTGGGTAGAGCAAAGCGAAACCCAACATCTGTTGAGCGAATATCGGGATATTGCTGAACAATGGCAACAACAAAGCCCTCACAGCATGCACTGTGAGGGTTTTGTTTGAGGCTCCTCGGATTGGATGCGAACAAAGTATACATAAAATGAAAAAACAAATCAATTATTTCTTGAGGTGAATGTTTTCGGACGGTAAGTGACGTTTTACGAACCTTTAAAGTGAAATTTTGTTGCAATATTTAATGAAAAAAGTAGTGAAATATCAGAGTTTATATCGTATCCTAACACTATGCCAACCAAAATCCTGTCGTGAGGGATCTGGACCGTGTATCCTAATCCTTATTCCTCGTGCTGCATGTAATGCAGCAGAGTCTAAACGGTCATTTCCGGATGTTTGAAGAATTCTTGAATCTATAACAGTACCGTCACGTCCTATCATTACAGTCACTTCTGTTATTCCTTCAACTCTTTCTTCAAGCGCCCATTCAGGATATTCCAAGTCCATCGGTTCAAGATTACGTAATCCAATAGCCTTACTAATCATTGTTAAATTTACTATTGGTTTACTTGTTGAAGCGCAGTTTATTAGCAATAATACAATTAAAAGAATACTACTAGCATGTTTTTTGGATAATATATTATTCATTTTCCATTCCAAAATAGCATGATTAGAAATATTGTTGAAGTATGACACATTAAATACCTTTATTATTGTTTTGCTAATGAAGGAATAATCTCTCCGGGCCGTGCAGGACTCGAACCTGCGACCCACTGATTATGAGTCGTAAGGTCTATTAATAATAGTGCAACACATAACCTTATAAAATAACAAATAATTAAGCGTATGGTTTCCACAATTTATTTAAAGCAAATAATGGCATAAATTGGCACAAATAACACGAATTCACACCATTAACTGACACATATTGACACATGGTTCATTTTGTTCAGTCAAGATTCTATACTAATCTATTATCTTAGCTTATCAACATCGAGAACTACGACAGAATTTACCGGATCCCATGCCTCATCATCCAGGGTAACTACTATGTAGGCATTTCCTTCAATAATAACTTTATAGTTTTTCCGGGGGATGCTCCGGAGAGCATATGCTTGTATCGGGCGTCTCCGTACGGTGTCTAACACCAGCCTGCCATCTTCAGGCCAGTCAAATACATGCAGGTATAAACGTGTTGTACCATCGGCACGAATCCGGTGCGTTATCCTTCCCCATCCCGGCTGCCCCCACTGGGTACCCTTTGTCCCATAGATACTTTCACCGTATTTTTTAAGCCAGTCACCGGCTTCAAGGAGAACATCAACCGATTCCTTGGGAATTATACCTTCGGGTGTCGGTCCGACGTTCAGCGTGTAATTTCCACCAATACTGGCTGTATGTGCGAGATTATGAATTGTCATTTCCGCAGTCATCCAATCAGGTGTGACTTTGTGGTACATCCATGTGCCGTTCATCGTCACATCCACCTGGAAGTTATGGTACGTCCGATGATCATTGAGCTCGGGGTAAGATTCTTCGGAGATCAAATAATCATTCGGTCTATGGATAATCTCTCGTTCAATATCCATATCGCTAATGATTACGTTGGGCTGGATCGAACGTATCACTTCCATGATATCAAGGTATTTCGGAGCTAGATACGCATCATCATCATCCAAATAGCGTGAGAAAGACCCTAATAAGACGTCGATCTTGCCATAGTTAGTAAACAGTTCGCGAATCTGATTTTTCATATACTCGACGTAAATCTCGATGTCAGCGTCAGGATTCGGATAATAATGCTGACCTATTTCCCTCTTCACGAGAAATTCAGGAAGAAATTCGGGATGATGCATATCGGAAAACGAGTAATACACTCCCAGCCTTATACCACCATCCAGACAGGCATCTGCAAGTTCTTTCAAAGGATCACGGTCGAAAGGAGTATAATCCACGATATCAAAATCGGTATACTGTGAGTCATACATACTAAACCCGTTATGGTGCTTTGCGATATACACGATATATTTCATCCCGGCACTCCGGGCGATATCGACCCATTCTTCAGCATCAAAATCAACCGGGTTGAATACCAGACCCCTCTGTAGTAAATCTTCATAGTTTCTCCAGGGTGCACTGCCGTAGATCGCTTCACCATTAACCATCAACCACTCTCTTTCCTCAGGTGTTCTCGGCAGGGCATCGGGTCCCCAGTGGATGACTATGCCGTAACGGGCGTTGTGGAACCATTCCATCTTGTTATCCATTGACGGGTTCCAGTCAGGCCGGATATCAATCATTGTTTGAGCTTGAACAACCACCGCTGTCACAAGAAATAGTATGAGACACAATAACAGAAATCCATGTACTCTATTAGCCCATTTCGTGTCCATTTTTTCTCCCTTATTATGAAGCACATATGAAATTATCGATAACAAATGACTGATAATTCATAATCTAACTTACATTACCCCAAATCTGCAGCGCAGTTACTTCGAGGCCAACTGCACGAAAATAAACAGGCCTTTTACGGTTTCATCACATCGCTTGCCCACTCATTGTACAGAATAGTAAGCCGTTCAACGATCTCAGACCGTTCCGTGGCAAAATTTTTCCATTCGGGCGGATCATCAGAAAGATTTGCCAAAAACGGGCTCCCCATCGGGCCTTCTCGCTGCGGATGCGGTGAATACTTCCCGGTGGAGTCTCCACCATTAACGATCAGTTTCCAATCACCTTCCCGCACGGCCCATCCTCTTCCCCACTGCCAGTAGAATAGCTTATGCCGGGAAGGAGCTTCGGGAGAATTTATAACCTCCCACATGCTTTTACCGTCAATTTCTCTGTCAGGCAGGGGGATATCACATAATTCAAGAATCGTTGGGAAAAAATCTGCGTTCAGAACCGCTTGATCGCGTACCTGACCTTCACCGATCAGGTTTGGAAAGCTGATGACAGCCGGCACGCGGATACCACCCTCTAAAAAGCTTCCTTTCGCGCCTCTCCACTTACCGGTATATCCTCCTCCTCCGTACGCACCGTACGGTTGTCCGTCCGACTTGTGATAATCTTCAGTTGAATGACCATTGTCACTCATCATAATGATCATCGTATTATCCCGCAGATCCAATTGATCGACTTTATTTAAAATTTGTCCCATTCTGTCATCCGTGGTTGAAATCATTGCCGCGTACGAACTGCGCGGCAGGGACATCTCTTTATACATTTCGGTAAACTTTGGATCAGCCTGTTCAGGATAATGAGGTACATTGAACGGGACATACATCAAGAAGGGGCTATCCTTGTTTTCCTCGAGGAAACGGTGGGATTCACGGACTATCAAGTCGGGAAAATAGCTGCCGTCTTCGAACACCTCTGTGTTATTGCGGTATAGACTGTGGAACGGCTCGATGATTTCTTCACCTTCCTCTTGCTCATCATCATACACATAGCGGGTGTGCGAGTAATTGTCAATAAATCCGGACAGGTGTCCAAAGAATTCGTCAAAACCCTGATCGTTGGGACCATAGCCCGGAGTCGCACCCAAATGCCATTTTCCGAAAAGACCGGTACGGTAGCCGTTTTCTCTGAGAACTTCCGCAATGGTTATCTCGTCCACAGACATATTAGCACCCCCGCCGAAGGGATGATTTATATCGGGGTGACTCGATGCCCACCTGTTAATATCGCCGCGCTGAGGATGGCGTCCGGTCAGCAGTGACACCCGGGATGGACAGCAGACCGCATGGGCATAGGCCTGGGTGAAGCGGACTCCCCGCTCTGCCAAAGCGTCCATGTGGGGCGTGTACAAATCGTTTGAGCCATAACTGTTGATGTCCAAGGTGCCTTGATCATCGGTGTAGAATAGTATGATGTTTGGTCTGTTTTTGACAGTCCCGCAGGCGCCAATACTCCCGGGAATAGTGAGTGCCGCCGCACCTATGCCCATTGTTTTTAAAAAGTCGCGCCGCTTGATGGTATGTCTGCTCAAATTTACCTCCTCTTCATATCAATACTCTAAAGAGATTAATAGGGATTGTGTATAAAATATGACGTTCTTTTAAGATGGGATGTACTTCGTCAGAGCGCGCCGGTTACATTGATATAGTTATATATAAATGGTAAGATATACATGTGGTTTCTGCAAGTGTTTTCTATTCCCCAATCATATAACCCAACATCACAAACCCCTAAACATTCTTAAACGATCCGTTTAGGCTTTTTCAGGGCTAAAATATAAGGCTGCTTAGAGTACAATTTTGTCTGAATTCCCCAAGTTCCGCCTTAAAAATCAACATTTTATTGGATTCTGGCTATTGCGTAAATTAATATACGGTGCAATATGCGTGGACGTTTGATTCAAAGAATGGGTTGTCCACCCCCCATTGACACCTGTGTCCAGTTCGGGAAATATGCGTATTTTATGAGAAGTATATTAAAATGATACATTATTTGCTAAGTGTTAAGTGGTTTATTTATATACACTTAGTGGCAAGAGAGATAGTGTTCTGAATTACATTGAAAAGAGTATATAATACTTGATAAAGTTAAATGTATTCCTTAATTACAACTAAACTATCCAAAAATGTTTTGACAAGATACAGTATTGATTGTAAAGATTATTACAAGTTTTTAGGGGGTACAGCAAATGAAACACATGTTACGTGTATATTTTATTGTATTATTACTAGTTAGTGTACTTTCCTGTTCTCGCACATTGGACGATGTCGAGCCGGAGCTGAATGTCAGTATTGTGCCCAACAGTGAAAGCGGCGGATTGCATATCAAGAGCAGTACCGTGCCTATGGACGTATTAGAATTTCGCTCATGCGAAGCTATACTGGATGGAAATAAAGACTTTGGACTTTTTGAAGTTAAGCTCGGCGATCCGGATAGTAATGAGAAACATAAGTGGCAGATCGACGGCAATACACTGTCCTACAGTTGGGAATACCCTGAAGGAATTATCGTCAATTTCTCGGCGGTCGTCGAAAAGGATAATCTACGTCTCTCATACACCATCAATAATCAAACTCCCAGTACCTTGAAGAGAGTTCTGCTCCACCCCTGTCTGATAACCAAAGACGCCCCTTCTTTTTTCCCGAAGCCTAACTTGACATCTCTTTATGACCGGGTGTTTCTATGGTCTAAAGGCAAGAAGTTCTCTATGGGGGACACCGAGCTTGGCAAGAGCGAGGTACATCTTTCACTGATGAAAGAAGGAGAGGACCCGATCAGCTGGCCATGGTGGATAAACTCTAAGAGAACGTTTGACGAACCTTTATTGGTTATGAGTAGTATTGACAATCGGCACGTTCTTGCGCTAACTTTTGAGGAAGCTATCTGGGCGTCCTGTAATACCGGGGAAAAACGGTCGAAGGGAATAGACAAACGGGCGTGCGTTCATCTTTTTCCTTACTTTGGGGAGATAAATCCCCAGCAAAAAACTACAATAAGCGGTCGTTTGTACCTCATGTCGGGAACTCCGGATACTGCTTATGAACGTATTAAGAAGGACCTCATGATAGAATAGTAAATAAACAACTTACAAGTCACGTGAGCGGATTGTGAGAACAGGCGGCGCTTTTCGCAACCGCTCAGTTCCAACGTCCGGAGCCCAGGACAGCAAGGTATATACCTGATGTTTATTAATTGTAGAGTGTATGTCGTCAGAACATGTTGGAATGATTGAATAAAAAGTTAAAAAGTGCATTGAGCCTTTGCACGTTATTTCTCCTCTATTGGCAATAGTAAGATTACTCACTAAATAAACTAGGCTATTTTTTTTAATTACAGCATATTGAGCCACGTTTTCCAATGTCCTAGCAATAAATTTTTCTGATAATTTCTATCACAAATTTAAAGGAGGAAATTATGATAAATAAATCATCCTCATTACTATTTGCTATTTTATTTTGCTGCTCTATCCTGGTTACATGCGGTCAATCCGATCCGCTCAAGATACAGGCCCGAATCTCAATCCGGATCGTTGACGAAAGCGGTAATACAACCCCGGCTCGCGTATGGATCGATGTTGACAACCAGCGTTTTTTCGAACCAATAGCGCCGCAGACGGCGACGGTCTACGCCAACGATCAAAGCTTTAGCTGCGATGGCGAATTCACAATGGAGGTACCGGCCGGAAATGCGGTGGTGCATGTTGAAAAAGGGAAAGAATACACGCCGGTGGATCTTGCAATCGCTCTGAAAGCCGGCGAAACGATCGAGAATACCATTCAGCTGAAGCGCTGGATCGATCTGCCGTCTGAAGGTTGGTATTCAGCCGATCTGCACGTGCATCTGGGACAGGACGATCCCCGTATCCTTCAACAACTGGCGCTGGCCGACGATGTGCATCTCATGCCAGCATTCACCTATTGGCTGCGGGGAGAGGAAGAATCGTGGCACGCAGCGTGGCCGGATGAAACCTACACAGCGCCGATCGTTATCGACGACCGCCACATCATCACGCGCAACAATATCGAAATCGAACGCATCGATAGCAACGCCGCACACGGCTTGACCATCGGCGCGACGTTTCTGTACAACCTGGACCGCCCCGTCACCACCAAGCAATTCGGGGAGAATTTTCCCACCGACGCCGCGCTTTGCCGAATCGCGCAAACCCATTCACCGGGCGTTGTATTCGACAGCGACAAACCCTCATGGGCGGAGACCGTCATCGGCGCGGCACTGGGAGTGCTCAACACCATTCAAGTCTGCCACAACCACTACCATCGCTGGTCAACCCTGCATGGCGGCTGGGGCATGATCGGACCGCTGTCGGCGGGTGAATCCAATACCGCCGTCGGTGACGGTTTGTTTCATCGCACGAACAGTCTGTATTACCGCTTTTTGAATTGCGGCTTTCGCCTGGGCGTCTCCGGCGGCTCGGCCATCGGCGTGATGGAAGTACCGGCCGGCTATAACCGCGTCTATGCCAGAATTGAGGGATCGTTGACGGCAGAGAAAATGTGGGCCTCGATCAAAGCCGGACGTTCCTTCGCCACCTCGGGGCCCATGCTGACCCTGGATGCCGACGGCCAGGGCCCGGGAGCAATGATCTCCAGAACGTCATCGGACACCTACCCCATTCAACTCACTGCAACCCTGCGTTCGATTGAAACGCTGGAATCGCTCCAACTCGTTCACAACGGCCTCGTCGTGGCTTCGTTGAGCCTGCTCGATCAAAAACCTGCACCGATCTTGCGACAGACGTTAACCTACGAACTGTATCCGAAAAGAAGCGGTTGGATTGCAGCCCGTGCGTTCTATCGAGCCCCGGACGGCCTGCTCCGCCAGGCACACACCAGCCCGGTTTATCTATCGGTTGATGAAAAACCGACGGCGTTTGCCGCAGATGCAAACTACATGCTCGGCTGGATAAAAATATTGACCGATATCGCCAATTCTCAACCGGATCGCTTTCCATCCACCACCGCTCAACAGGAGGTACTGGCAGACTACGAAGAAGCGCGCAGGAGATACGAACAGATTATCCGGGATGCACAACGCCACTGGGGCGACCAGCTGATTCCCTCAAAAAATTAGGCCGTGTTGACATTGAGCGACTCTGATCGATACTCCTCGCTCGCATCTCACCGCGGGGAGTAGAAAATACTTAAAAAGCACAATGCATCTCTTAATTTTACAAGCGATTTTTACTCACATTGTTCCGTACATCGCCTTTCCAGATAACGCTCCAACAGCATATATATAGGTAGCGATTCAAACATTAATTTCCTGTAAGGTGGTTTATAGGATTGACAAATCGACAATACCGAGAAAAACCGAATCACCCGAACTGTCCAAATTTTTCTACTTTTACTATTAGAGTTTCAGCAGATAATATTGAAGTGTATTGTGTTTGAATTATGAGGAATGAAAAAGGGAATGATTAGTGGACCCTGCAGGACTCGAACCTGAGACCCACTGATTATGAGACGTTAGGCTTAATAAAAATAATGCAATACATAACCTATTAAAAAAACAGATAATTAATCGTATGGTTTCCACAATTATTTTAGTTTCAAAATTGCCTCAATTTAACACAAATTACACGGAGACACACCATTACTGACACAAACTGACACATGTTGTCTTTATGATAAGTAGGACATTATTAGAATATATTAGTGAATGATACGAATCCGTTGGTCCGTTGGATAAGGAAATTCAACTCCACGTTCTGTTACTACCGCACCATCATGGAGACATATATATAAATGTTTCCCTCTGCCCCATTCAGGAACCGGCATATGAATCATATATTCAAGAGCAAAGGTATGATAGAGTGGAATCTTTAGATCCCGACCCCATCCTGACGGAGAAATTCTGGGAGCTTCCGCCTGTGAGAGTATTCTTCCTAGTGCATGGAAGTCGATATGCACCTGAGTTTTTTCAGGATCCGCGTTTGTGTCATATCGGTCTTCATCAATGTAAACATACCCGGCATCTTCTAATTTATCGATGAGAATCTCAAGCGTTTCTCCTCCCGTCGGGCCCGCCTTGATGTTTTTACGGAAAATCTCGCGGGTTATCAATGCATGTTCCCATATTTTTTTGACCTCAGGTGGCAACTCAGTCTCTCCTTCCCGAAGTACATAGCCGATTCCGCCATTGTGCTCACTAAAATCCAACATGCTTGCACCATGGAGTATACCTATCAGGTCACCCCGCTGGATCACGTAGTCGGTATTGTTTTCTTCGTTGCCATCCGGATCCCTGACGAAAACATTCTCCGAAAGATCATTCAAAGCGGTTACACCGGGCACGATTTTGTTAAATTCTCCCTCAATAATTTCTGCGCTTATCGTGCATAACCGGCCAAAAAGTGCTATTTCGGCCATTCCCCTTCCCGCTAAGAAGTCTGCTATCAAATAATCAGCCTGGACTATCCTCCGTGCATATGTATCACCTAAAGATTTGACCAAATTGTCGTAGTCTGCAGGTGAAATTGTACTGAAGCCGGAACGGTCTTCATTATAATTCACCGCTATTTGCCCAGGATCGCGTTCGGCAACAAATTGCGCTATGTCACTCTCTGAGCCAAAGACATCATAGAGTTCTCTATCGCCTCTGCCACCGAGGACAGCCCGTTCTATTCTGTCATCACCACGATCGGTAAAGATATACACTCCGGGATTAGTGCCCAATTCAAAATTAAGGGGATCGTCTCCTCTCATCATGTGAATCCACATATCGATCTCGTTGTCCCGCATGACCTGAGGTAAGATCACGTCAAATTTCTCACTGCGAATCAGATTCATCAGCTCCTGTGAGGCAACCGGTTCTTGCAGCTGGGCGTGGATTTCATTGGTAAGAAAAAACATGCATAGTAATGTGAAAAAGATTCGTACTCTTCTCATGGTGTGTCTCCATTATTCATTGGTATAAAAATCTTGATACATTATTAATTAGTGTTGTCCAACGTACCGGTAAACTTCTGCATGATTTGATATTAATAAATTAATTGTATTGTGTTGGATTGGTCCGGGTATGGAATTTCCATTCCACGTCCTGTAACCACTGCACCGTCATGAAAAAATCCATATAATTGCTGCCCGGTAAAATTGTTCCCCCTGTCCCATTCAGGGACGGCCATATAGATCATGTATTCGACAGCAAAAGTATGAAAGAGTCGGATTTTCATATTCCAATGCCACTTCGGACCCATGGGAGATATCCTGGGAGCAAGTATTCCTTTTCCCTCAGCATGCATATCAATATGAACCTGGGTTATTTCAGGATCTTCTGCGTTTATGTCATATTCCTGGTAGTCATTGTAAACAAATCCGGCATCTTCTACTTTACGAATGAGGAGCTCCAGCGTTTCTCCCGCCGTAGGACCCACTTTGATGTTTCTACGGAAAATTTCACGGATTTTATCGTTATCTTCCCAGAATTTTTGTATATACTCCGGCAGGCCAGTCTCACCTTTCCGAAGCACATAGGCTCTTCTCCCCCTGCTATTAATAAGGTCGCCTCTCTGGATCACGTAGTTTCCACTTCTTCTACTTCCGTCTTTATCAATAATAGATCCACCCCCGATTTCACTCAAAGCGGTTACACCGGGCACGATTTTTTCAAATTTACCCGCTCTACCTCGCAGATTACCGGATGTGCCATAAAGCACTACTTCGCTTATTACCCTTCTCGATAAGTAATCCAATATCATATATTCAGCTGAGACCATCCTCTGTGCATATTTGTCTCCTAAAGACTTGGTTAATTGGACGTAATCTGTATACGAAATGCCATCTGCAAGAGCCATCGTAAAGGTCTCTGAACCTTCTGGAAACGACAGACTTTCCATGTAATTGACGGCAATGCGTTGAGGATTTCGTTCGGCAACAAATTCTTCGAGATCTAAAAATCTAAAATCCAATTCTGACTCCGGGACATAATCCGGATTTGCTGCCATGTAATTCATAAACTCATAATTTTCTTGATTAATAAATTTAGATCGTCCTCGAACCATGTCGTAGGCCCCGGGGGCTTCAACTTCGCCTTCAAATACAACCCGTTCGATCCTGTCACCACCGCTGTCGGTAAAAATGAAAACGCCGGACCTGCTGCCGAATTCATATCGCAGAGGGTCAGTACCTCCCCAGGACCACGGTCGAATCACATGAATCCACATGTCAACATTTTGTTCCCGCATGACTTGAGGTAATATGAGGTCAAATCTCTCCCGGCGAATATGATTCAGCATGTCCTTCGTAGCATATGGATTATTTTCATCAAACGTTCCATAATTTGCGTCGCTGATGCCCCACATCATATCCCTAAACTGATTCTGGGCATTTAAATCCTGGAAAAGAAAAAGCATAGAAAAAATTGTGAGAATAAACCGTACTTTATTCATAAATTTGTCTCCATTATCTAATACTTTGAATCCCTGTTACTGGTGGAGCTGCGAATTCTGCTCCACGTTCCGTGACAACTGCTCGCTCATGGAGGGAACAATAATATATGTGTTTCCCTTTACCCCATTCGGGAACAGGCATGTGAACCATATATTCGACACCCAGGGTAAAAAGGAGTGGGATCTTCATATCCCTATGCCACTTCGATCCCATAGGAGAAATCCTGGGGCCAAGCACCCCTCTCCCTACAGCATGCAAGTCGAGATGAACCTGAGTTTTTTCAGGATCTAAGGTTATGTCATATCTATCCCTGTCTATATAAACAAAACCAGCTTCTTCTAATTTGCGGATGAGAAGTTCAAGCGTTTCTTCCGCAGTAGGGCCCACTTTGATGTTATCCATTAATATCCTGCGGACTCTCACTACTTCGTCCCAGCTTCTTTGCACCTCCGGAGGTGGTTCAGTTTCATCTTCCCGAAGTACATAGTATGGAATGGGCCCGTCCTGGAACATATCACCTTTCTGGAGAGGAAAGTCTCTCATAGCATCTTCATCATGCCCCGCATCTCTCGTACAAAACCAACCCCCACGTACATCATCTAAAGTGGTTACGCCCGGCACGATTTTATCAAATGTTCTCACTCTCCGTGGAAGGCCCGATCCGCCAAAAAGTACTATTTCGCTGATCACCCTACTTGTCAGGTAATCTAATATCAGATACTCAGCCGAGACCATCCTTTTCGCATATTTTCCTCCTAAAGCTTTGGTCAATGAGAGGTGGTCTGCATAGGAAATGCCATCGGTAAGTGCCAACGTAAAGGTCTCTGAGCCCTCGGCAAGTGGCAGGTTTTCTGCGTAATAGACAGCGATTCGTTCGGGGTTGCGTTCGGCAACAAATTCTCCGAGACCCATAAATCTGTAACCCAATTCTGTTTCCGGGACATTATCTGGATTTTCGGCAACATAATCCATTATTTCATAATTCTCTTGATTAATAAATTTGGATTGACCACGAACTATGTCGAAGGCCCCGGGATCTTCAACCTCACCCTCAAAGACAACACGCTCGATCCTGTCATTGCCACGGTCGGTAAAAATGAAAACACCTGCATCGCTGCCAAATTCATATCTGAGAGGATCGGTACTGTCGATGCTCCTGTAATTTCTGCCGGATCCTTCTAATCGACGGAGTTCATTACCGCTCCAGGTCCATGGTCGAATCACATGGATCCACATATCGATCTTGTTCTCTCGCATGATTCGGGGCAAAATGAGGTCAAACTTCTCTCGACGAATATGATCAAGCAACTCTACCGTAGCATATGGATTATCTTCATCAAACATTGGATAATATGCCTCGCTAATGTGCACCATTGCTTCTTTGTTCTGAGTCTGCGCATATAATACTGGAACGAGGACTATTATTGAAAACAATACAGGTAAAATGCATGTTTTACACATACTATATCTCCATTATCAATGATCTGATAGTTTCCTCTATCTATCCTTCATTAAAAGAAGATAGATAGAGAAGGTGTTGAAATATGACGTTTTTTTAAGATGTGATGTATTTTGTCAGAATGTATGGGAAATCATGATATAAATGGTAAGGTATGCATCGTGCAATTACAAGTATTTTCTACCCTCGGGTTGTACGATTTGCGAACCTTTGGGGTACGAATTGATTTGCAGAATCTAAAAGAAATTGTGTGGAGAGAACTGGTTAAAAGTTAAAAGATACATTGAGTCTATGCAAGTTTTTTTTACATCCTTCCGTAAGTCGCCTTTCCAGATAACGCTCCGCCTGCATTTATATAGGCAGCGATTCAAACGTTAATTTCCTGTAAGGTGGTTTATTAATGAATGGATAGAAGTGTTGAAGAGTCGAAAATACCGGGCAAAACCGAATCACCCAAACTGTCCAAATTTTTCTACTTTTATTAATTGAGTTATAGCAGATAAAATAGAAGTGTATTGTGTTTGAAATATGAGGAATGAAAAAGGGAATGATTAGTGGACCCTACTGTTCTAAAAACAGAACTTTCAAATGTATTTTTAGATTTTTGAATTAATTTAATACCTTCCGAAAAAATCACACAATTTCAGAATTTCTAAATCCTAAATTTGTTTCAATAAGAAGTCAAAAATAAATATATTAAAAAGACAATTAATAACTTTAAGCCTAAATCAGTCCAACTTGTTCTGACGACGTACAATTTTAATGATACATTAAAGGTGAAACAGTAAATTGCAAAAACAAACTAATCCATTAGACCAATTGATTCAATAAGTTTTTGAGGAATATCTCCGTTTTTCCACCCTACAATAGCAAAATAATATAATGGTTCTCCTTCAACTGAGAACCTGTGACGGTACCGTTCCAAAATGAATATATCGAGATACTCTGAGAAAATAAGTTCACGTATAGTCTTGGAAAACCCTGATTCATCACTTTTTTGAAGGAATGTTTCCTTGATATTAAATCCAATCCATCCGTTATTTTTTATAAGATTAAATGCTACAACAAATGCTTTTGTTGGTATATCACCAAATCCTAAAGCAGCAACACATGTCAGGCAATCAAAAGACCAGGAAGTCATTTCATCGCGTTGTTCTTTATTCAAATTACAAAAGTCATACACATAATAGGCATCATAGACAAAAGGCCTGTCACGTATTGTTGCGTCATAGGCTTCTGGAATAATATCAACTCCGACTAATCTCGACACACCTTCCTTTTCTAATAATTCCCCCATCATACCATTCCCCGAACCTAAATCAAGAACACGGAGTTCTGAAAAATTACTATTCTGAGACTGAGCTATTGAAGATTTTAGTATTGATGTAACCTTGCTCGGAGACTGGCATTTAAGGCGTTCATAAAATAATTGTTCATACAGGCCGGGGATTTTGTATATTTCGCCGTAATCGTGAAAGCGTATTTTTCTTTTCCCTTCTGGTTCAAGTAAATAAAAAAATGTCTCATCCTGTGCCAGACTGTCACTACCTGTTCGTGGAAACTGGATTCGATGTATCCGTTTCATATATCTCATTCCTTGTTATATAATTAAGCTATTGTTTATTAAAGCATATAAGTATGTATAAATGTTAAAATATGTGACATAAATTTCAAAATTATTTATTCAAGAATTGTCTCATTTCATCGAAAGATTTCTTTCCTTTAAAAAGATTTCAGCGACTTTCTCGGGAGAAACCTTCTCTACGTCTACTTTATAATTAAGCTCACGCATTACATTATCGCTAATCAGCCCTACTAACTTTTTTAGCGTATCTTCTACTTCAGGAAACTTGTGCAGCAATTCTTTTCTCACAACAGGCATGGCCTCATAAGGTGGAAAAAATTGAAGGTCATCGTCAAGTGTCCTCAAGTCATATGCAGCAATTCTGCCATCAGTAGAGAAAGCGCAAATAACGTCAATCTCTCCATTTGCAACCGCTGTATACATGAGTTCCGGTGACATATCACGAACTTGTCGAAAATGTAGATTATAAGCAGCAGCCAACCCTTTCAGCCCATCTTCACGCTCTATGAACTCTGAAGTAAACCCGGCCTCGAGAGATGAAGCAACTTGGGCTAAATCACTAACTGTTCTCCAGCCATATTTATGTGCTTTTTCTTCCGAAACAGTAAGCCTGTATGTATTATTAAAACCAAACGGCTCGAAAACAGTGCATTCATATTTTTTTTCATAGAGGTCTTTAACATATTTAAATATATCTTTATTAGTCCAGCCAGGTTGAAGTTCAGATTTGAAAACAACTGAAAGCGATGTGCCGGAATATTCAGGATAAAGATCAATTTCACCATTTTCCAATGCTTTCTGACAGATCACCGTACCACCGAGATTGAAAATGCGCTCAACATATAAATCAGTATGATTTTCGATAATTTGCGCCATAAGTTCCCCAAGTATAAACTGCTCTGTAAAGTTTTTTGAACCTATTCGAATGACTTTTTTGTCTTGATTATCTGTAATTCCACTGCCGAATTTTAGTGGAAAAACCAACACTCCAAAAAGCATAATAATAATCACAATGCTTGCGATTGCCCGCCATCTCAAATTTCTAATTTTTCGTCCTGGACGAATGAACAACCCGACTGTTTCCATTACAAAGTCTAAAAACAAAGCCAGAACAGCAGCCGTTCCGGCGCCGAGTAGAACGAGTGGCATTTGGTCGAGCGCTAATCCGCGGTTAATGAAATCTCCCAAACCGCCCGCACCAATAAAAGTAGATAATGTGGCAATCCCAACACAAATGGTTGTGGCAGTACGAATACCACTCATAATAACAGGCGCAGCCAAAGGCAGGTCGACCATCCACAAACGTTGATGTTTGGAAAATCCAATCCCATCAGCTGCCTCCAATACATCCGAAGGCAGCTCACGCAAAGCAGTCAGTGTATTTTGGAATATAGGGAGCAGTGCGTATAGCGTTAAAGCAACGATTGCCGGCAATTTCCCAATCCCTAAAAATGGAAGCAAAAATGCAAGCATGGCCAAACTCGGGATGGTTTGCATGATTCCTGTTGTCCCAAGTGCAAAGGCCTGGAAAACACGATGGTTTCTCGCCAATATTGCCAGGGGTAAAGCGATACAAACAGCAGATACCACAGGAATTGCAGTAAGATACAATAAGTGGTCAAGTAATTTAAGTTGTAAATCCGGCAACCTACCAAACAATTCTATCAGTACATTTTGCATTCTAAAAAATCTCAATTCATTTTTTTACTATATAGTGCAAGTTGCTGAGCAGGCTTTTCAAAAAGCTGTTTAACGAAAGGGGTTGCCGGAGCATTGATCAATTCTTCCGCTTTGCCGACCTGCTCAAGCCGCCCATTATGCATAACAGCAATACGATCTGCGAGCATGATTGCTTCAAACAAATCATGAGTGACAAATAGAATGGTTTTTCGCAGGTCATGTTTTAATAGTAGCAATTCTTTTTGAAGCTTCTCTCTATTCACGCCATCTAAAGCGCCGAAAGGTTCATCCATAAGCAAAAGATCTGGGTCGGCAGCAAGTGCTCTGGCAACGCCAACACGTTGTTGTTGCCCTCCGGACAACTCTTCCGGATAGCGTTCTGCAAAAGTGGCCTCAGGTAAGCCAACCATTTCCAGTAATGCATGAATACGTTTTCGCCGATTATACGCTGATACTCCTTCAAGGCGTAAAATAGCACCGATATTATCAGCAACAGTCCAGTGAGGAAAGAGACCAATCCCCTGTATCACATAGCCGATTGAGCGCCGTAATTTTTCATGAGTGATATCTTTCACAGGACGTTGTTGGAACAGTATTTCACCTGAGTCTGGTTCGATAAGTCGATTAACCATTTTTAAAATTGTGGATTTCCCACATCCTGAAGACCCGAGTAGGACGACAGTTTCGCCTTCTGCAATTGTTAAATTTACATTGTCTACAGCGGGTGACTTGACTCCTGGAAAAACCTTAACTATATCTCGTAATATGAGCATGTAGATTCCAATATTTATTAAGACGACAAGATTTTTTTTCAATATTGTTAATAACAATGCATAATTAAATATGCCTAACAAGTAATTCTTTAGTTTTCTTCATAACACCCATGATAACAATTATTTTTATTGAATCGCAAGGATAAATTAACTATTTTTGCAAAAAAGCCTTCTGTATAACATCCCTAATAAGGGTGATATAATGAACCTGGATATCATCCGATGCTTGACATACCCACACAATTGAAAAACGATTATGCTCGATTGTTGACACAACGCAGCATTCCGTCACATAGCCACTATCAACTGTTTTTGACGCAGGGGTTTTTCTGTGATACGGTGATAGAAGAAAACACGCTCTTTCAAAATCAAAAATCACCTTCATCGAAAGGAACAGCTCATGTGGAACACACACACGAAAGAACAACTTGTATTAATTTATTTTTTGACTAAAAACAATTATTAACTATAACATTTATATTTATACTTAAAATATATTGAATTAATTATGTAAATATTTATATAAATTTTTCGGCCTTATATATTATATATAATCTAATCTTAACGTATACGTATACGTTAAGATTTTTTAAAATAAATCATTTTTATGAATTTAAATGCTAATTAATTATCCCTATATATTTAAGAAAATCATAAAATATTAAGTGAGTTACTTTTGAAGAAATAGCTCAAGTATTTATTTCTTCTTATACATCCAAATTTCTATATAAATTCCAATATCTATTATATGAGATTTCTGTAAAACATTTCTTCGCATATTCCCGCCCTCTTGTTTTGACAATCGCAATAAACTCTTCCAGATTTTCGGCTTTGTCTTTTCTGAATTTATTATATAAAAAATCCGAAATATCAATTTCATTTTTGACAGCACATTCATTTGACATTCCAGTCTAACTCAATGAATGCATAATGACTTCCTTTTGAATTCCAAATAATAACTATAATCATCTCGCTATTTGAAGCAAAAAAAGCAGAGCCTCTCATTAAAGAAGTTCTGCCTATTGAACTATTGAGTGGGCCCTGCAGGATTCGAACCTGCGACCCACTGATTATGAGTCGTAAGGCTTTATAAAAATAATGCAATACATAACCTATTAAATAACAGATATTTAAGCGTATGGTTTCCACAATTTATTTAGTGCAATTAATGACACCAATTGACACAAATGACACGATTTCACACCATTATTGACACAATCTGACACATGTATGTTGTCAATACAAATCGAATATTTTATTTTAAATAGTAAAGTATGTAATTAGGTTTTATATGTGTTTTCTATTTCCCGAACTATATGATTTGTGAGCCTATTTGCTTGCTCTAAAATCCTCCAATAGCTTATTCACCACTTTACCTAATTTAAGGTACAATATGTTTATCGCCCTTTCCCAATGATATATCCTTCACGCCGATACCTGTCCCACGGCACGGGTGTAATACGGGGAAGTTTTTCATCGCGCATGGCAGCATGATACACAAAGGTTGCCATGACCACCGATGCCTGCATCATGTTTTCCGGAACAAGTCGATCATAGACATCCATATTGGAATGGTAGGCCCGTCTTTCCATTCTGTCCTTAATAAAATCAAAACCCGGTAGTCCGAGCTCAATGAATGCACGAGATTCGCCATTTGATACTTGTGGGATGATATGTGTCATCCCCAGGTTGTGCAGCGGCTTCATCCATTCGGTAAATATGGACCGAATCTCTTCATTTTCCATATTGTTAACACCCCGTATCTTTCCTTGCCCATCCACATTAAAATACCCACAAAAGTTCGCATGTTCAGGTTTGTATTTCTGTGTCATCACGTCACCAAAGTGGTCATGTACGTAATTCCGGGAACCAAAATTGCCTATTTCGTGTCCACCCCAGAGAGCAACACGAATGGTGCGCCGGGGTCTGATCCCGATTGCCTTGAGGATGCGAACAGCTTCCATAGAAACAACTGCACCGAAAGCATCATCTGCCGCACCGGTACCTGCAGGATTAGCCTGAAGATGACCGCCTAACATAACTATTTCATGTGCCAGGTCTGTACCCAGAATCTCAGCAACGACATTATGATCATTGGGATTGTCTCTGAAAAAGGTCATCTTGAGTTCAACTTCCATCTCAACAGGAATGTCTTTCTCCAAAATTCGCATGATCCGGTTATACTGTTCCGCAGCTATAACCAACTCTGTGTGAATAGGAGGAACATTATTTTCCCAAGGTCTCATTTCTGTTTCATATGCGGTATTCTCGACAGCAACGGTTCCAAAATCATTCCGCCCGTCCGTGCGTACAATTGCCGCGGCACCCTCACCAAACACAAAATCGATAATCTCCTGCCTCGATATTCTGTCTTCACTGGGCATAGGTCTACTGCTCTCCACAGAGACCCGGGAACCAATGTGGATTTTCGCCATTTCATCGAGCTGCTCCTTCGTGTATCGCTCTGCCATTGGTTCGAAATGGGGTGTGATTTTCTGTTTCGGTCTCGTGAATATGATAGCTTTCCGTAACTTTCCCCGGTATTGTCTCAGATCCATCTCCGAAGTAATTTCATCAAAATTGATGTAAATGACCTGCCCTCGGACCTTTCCATCGGTACCGGCTGACCAATTCGCAGGATACGCAATGATCGGCATATACTGAGGAGACATCATGTGGACAGACGTATATTCATTCATGTAGCCGAATCCTAACTCGTATGGTTCCAGAGCAGCGTTCGAGAGACCATACTCTTCTAATTTCCCTTTAGCCCATTCTGCGGCGGCAATATATGAAGGCGTATTTACATTTCGCGGTCCAAAAACATCGCACAGCCAGCTGGCATTCTCCATAACGTGAGAATTTTCAAATGCTTCTTCCATGATCTTATCCACAACATCCCAGTAGACCGGTTCCTGTGCATGTCCGGAAGATACTCCTAAAAACAGCATAAATAAACCGAACATAAAAACATGCTTTGCTTTCATAATACACCTCCTGAAAAAGTTTAATCTGATATTCCCTATATCAATCTTCTGAAGAGAATAACGTTTTATAATCTATACAAGATAACATAAAGTCTCCCAGTCAGGCACTATAGTTACTTAACAACATGCCACTTGACATTTGCTCTACTAAGATAGTCAAATCCATTATCTGTAAACATTCCGAGTTGTTCGATCCCAAATGACAAACCGTTTTCACCCCATCCCGGAACAGCAAAAGTAAAATTCGGTTCGTGCGAATAGAGCGTATTATAATGGAGTGTGAGAGCAGGGGAAAGAAGGGGGTGCTGCATGTACCCGGTACCTATTCCCACAACGTACGTCCCCCGGGAAAACTGTAAATCATTCACAGTAAACCGCCTTATAAAATTTGGCGGGGGATGAAAACCGAATCTGGCTCTGATTATACGCGAATCAGGCGGCATAATCTTATTACCGGCGTCACGGATCTCTTGTGCGGTTCGGCCTGCTACATATGCTTTTCTGTATGCATCCAGCATCTCGTTCATAAGCCGCAACACTTCTTTCAAATCTTCTGGAACATCTGTCTCATCCTCCTGGAGTACATACGCAAACTGTTGAGAATCGGTTTCAAGACCGAGCAGCATGATATCAGAATCTAAACCAACAATGTCACCGCGTCTGATAATTACATTGTCGCCACGGGTCCTCCCATTTCGAAAATATTCAGAAGAGTCATCATATTCGGCGATCTTCGACGGCCTTCTCCAGATGTCTACACCTGGATTGTTATCTATATCTAAATGAAGATCACGATACCTGTGCCGTATCCACCAATTCACGTCATCGGTTGTCGTATGGTTGGGTATGATCACCTTGTTTGAAAAGGCTTCAGCAATAACGTCATTTTGGACTCCCTGGACATAACGGTACATACTAATTTGCTTCGGGCCCATAATTGTAAGCCATAGAATACCAAGTTCCCACGAATCAACAGTACGGGAAGCATATTTACTTCCCAGAGCCTGCTGCATTTCATCACCCGTTACTATAGTTAATTGTGATGTGTCGCCAAAATTTCGTCGTCGAATATAGAGGTTCTTTATGCTGATTGCGATCTTTTTGGGATCCCGTTCCCGTACCAATCGGGTTATATGATCATAATTCTCCGGCTCAACATATTCAATTTCAGTACCCGTATCGTAAAAAAGGAGGAATTCGGGCAATCCGGATAGTTTACCCTGATAGTTACTCGGAAATACCTGTCCCTCATGGTTTGCCGGAAGTAATGATGTGTAAACCGGATGTTCCCTATACGACGTCTGCCGGTAAAGCGGTTCTTCATCATTTCGGATGATCCACATGTCCACTCCTCGTTCACGCATTATCATCGGAAGTACGTTCTCTTTTTTCCAGTCCCAAAACTTTTGCATGATCCGGACACGTTCCCGCATCGGGATAAAATTTGCCGCATCATCGCCCGAGCCCGATTTAGGTACCTGAGCAAAAGAACCGCTGACCGTTACAAGGAAAAACACTAATACTATCCATAAAAAGCATTTCGTCTTCATGGCATTTCTCCGTACTCTAATAGGATTAACAGTTCAAAGGATATTCCCATATCAATCTTCCACAATAGAATATATGAGAAATCCATTGATTATTGATACTATGTTGACACGTAATTCTACTATGGCACCTGTTTCGAACCAGTCTTCATCTAAGCAGTTAATGATGTCATTAATGCGGGTTGTCAGAGCCTTTTAGACACCTCGGATTAAATAGTAAGAGACAAAATACACCACACTCTGAAATCTGTCGTTACCTGTCATTACCACAATTTCTTTATCTCGTCGTCATAACCGGTCATCTCCCACCTTGTGAGCGACATGGGAATCATTCCGGCTGCCAGAAACTCATCGATAAACTCCTTGAGGTTAAAATCATCTCCCAGCTGCATCGCCCGATCAGTGAATAGCTTCATGAATTGGGCCGTACCGACAACAGAACCTGCTGTATGCCAACCCGGAGAACGCAGGTTTGTTTGCTGTTCATACCACACGTTTCTATCATCTTCATGTGTCCAGCCATTCGGCATTAACTCGGCATTCAACCGTCTTGCCTCTGTATAGGTTATCTCGTTGCTGTGCATTTTTAGATCAGGAAGTGCAAGAGCCATGTGCGAAGCGTTCATGAGATGTTGAACTTCTCTTCCCCTTCGTGGTCGATTATCAAGAACTCCTGCCTCCATTAACAGTTCTTCAAGACTGCATGCCCATCCCTCATCACGAATGAAACCCATATTGTACAGGCGTCGTACCCCGCGGATCGGACGGTCATCACGCTCTAACCTCCGGTTGTCGAAAAGATGGCCGATAAACTCATGAGTCTCACCAGGAAGTACTTCGTGCTCCCGTGCTCTTGTGTCGATGGTAGGTGGTGATGGCCGAGGCCCTCTCGGTTCATTCGGATCGCTGTAGTCTGAGGCATGGAGCCAGTCAGGGACTGTTAAAATTTCTTCTTCACGAAGAAAATCAAGAACAAAATTAAGAGCTATATCAAGACGACGGTAATATTCCTCATCGGTATCTGCCACCTCAAGCTCGGGAAGATTACGGTTTCTGTTTTCCTCTAATTTCAAAAAGGTCACCACTCGATTGTATTTGTGCTCTACGATGGTACGGCATTCTTCCCATGTGTAGGGAAAGAGATGAACGTTTTTCAGCCACCAGTTGTAGTTCTCTATACCAATACCGGCAGGGGCCGTCATCTGGCTCTTGTTATCCTCGAGCCAATTTCCATAGTTTACTACTGCATCTGCGGCCCTTTCCGCATCGGGAACCAGTTCCGGGTGATGTTCTGCAAGCTGTGACGCAAGGTTGTGGTAGATGGATGCCTCTCTCTCATAATAATAAATGGCAAGCATCGCGAGATCCCCGGGAACATCTCTTAGATTTCCTCGGGCCTGCGCATAAATTTCCGGAATTGCCTGTAATTTCTTTTTAAAGTCCTGCAAGCGGTCTTCGGACAAAGGGAGTCTGGGGCGCCTGAGACCAGATAAACCGGTCATCCTGAATACAGAACCACCCTGGCCAGGAAGATAAAAGAGGGGATCACGGGACCAGGGACGGAGTACCCGGTGAAAGAAATCGAGCCCGTTCATCTCAGCACGGACCAAATGGTAATCGACCTGCTGTGAGACCGGCCACTCTTGTATATCAATCGCAGCCAGACGTCTTTGAAATGTCTTTAAACCACGATTCTGCTCTTCCATAGCGGCAGCCGTGTAATCAGGCACACCGTTAATGATCATTATCTGCTGAAATTCACGAAATTCGTTAAACAGGCTGACAAGATTGTCATAATCGCTGCTTCCCGACACCTCGGCTTCTTCGCCCTTCGGAGCACAGAAGCAAATGCGACTACCGTAAAAAATACGAATGTGATAGCAAAACGGTTTTGTTTAAGTTTAAACATAATATGAACTCCCTTTCGCTTGATTATTATGAACTAATCCTTGATAACTATTATTATAAAAAAATGATGAATTCAAATCCTAGACTTTTCCAATAATTCCTGCGCAAATCCTACCAATAGTATCTATAAACTCCACCATAAGCGGATCTTCAAACACCTTATGATTCGCATTGACCACCCGAACCATTTGTCCACATTGAATTGATCTCTGATAATTGATACCTATATCCTTAATGCTGCTTGGGATTAATAATTACCTTATTACCACGGCAAAGGAGCGACTCGTGGGAGTTTTTCATCACGCATTGCCACATGATAGACAAACGCTGCAAGGATGACTACATTGGTCATCGTGTTTTCAGGAACAAGACGGTCAAACATATCCATGTTAGTATGAGCATTCGTTTCCATATCTAATCTATCCTGATAAAAATAAAAGCCCGGCAGCCCAACTTCAGCATACGCATCATGGTAGCCCATATTACCACCGATAGACATTCCGCCCGGAATCAGATGTGTCATTCCCAGGCTATGTAACGGTTTCATCCACTCGGTAAAAATTGACCGAATCTCTTCATTGCCCATGACAGAAACAGCCCGTATCTTACCGGTACCATGATCCGCATTAAAGTATGCAGATAGATTATGATAATCCTTTCTGTATTCCTTTGTCGTCGGATCGGCAAAGTTTTTCCGGACATGACCTCGGTTACCTGCTAATCCTGCTCCATCATGTCCACCCCAAAGACCCATCCGAACAGTCCGACGGGGTTGAAGGCCTAATTTTTTAAAAATGCGTGCAACCTCCATTGCAGTCGCTGCACCGACTGCGTTATCAGTCGCACCGGTACCCACAGGTACAGATTGAAGATGACCGCCGAATACAACAATTTCATGCGCCAGATCAGTGCCCGGAATTTCAGCAACAACATTATGGTCATTCGGATCAACTCTGAAAAAGTTTGTTTTGATTTCGATCTCCATTTCGACCGGAATGTCCTTATTCAATATTCGAATGATCCGGTTATATTGTTCAACTGCCACAACAAGCTCCGTAGGCTGGGGGGGAGCACCCTCTTTCCACAGTCCTGATGCTCTATCGTATCTGTTGACTGCAACGGTTCCGAAGTCATGTCGGCCGTCCGGGTGTGCAATTGCAGCAGCACCTTCGGCAAATACAAAATCGATAATCTGCTGGCTCGTAAGTCTGCTTTCACTGGGATTGGGTCTCGACCGCTCCTGTCGGCGCAAATACAAATCCAAAACTGAGACTTTGGGAGCTATTGGAATTATCGCCATCTCGTCAAGCTGCTCTTCCGTGAATTTCGTCGCAATAGGTTCAAAATGGGGTGAGAGTTTCTGTTCTGGCTTTATGAAAATGATAGCATTTCGTAGTTTTCCCCGGTATTGCCTCAGGTCTGCTTCTGTAGCGAGTTCGTCAAAATTCATATAAATAGCATGTGCCCGGATCTTTCCATCTGTTCCGGATGACCATGGTGCGGGATAGGCAATAACCGGCATATATTGGGGAGCCATCATGTGTACCGATGTGTATCCAATATTCCAACCGGCACCGAATTCATACGGTTCAAGCCTGGCATTTGTGAGGCCATATTTCTTGAGCCGGTCTCTCGCCCATTCTGCAGCAGCACGATACGATGGCGTCTTTACATTTCGCGGCCCAAATACATCTGCCAGCCAACTGACATTCTCCATGACCTGGGAATTTTCAAACGCCTCTTCCATGATCTCCTCAACAACTTCCCAGTAGATCGGTTCCTGTGCCGGTGCAGAAGAAACAAGCACAATCAATATCAGTAAACCAACCATACAAATACATTTAGCTTTCATTGTGTAGCTCCTGATAAAAGTTTACGTTGTCAAAACAATTTAGATACTATTATATAAATCGTAAGGTATGCATATCGTTTTTATAAGTGATTTCTGCTCTTCGGGTTGTACGATTTTCGAACCATTAGATTTGCATTGAGCCGTTATTGATTGTACATTGTCAGAACAATGATAATAGAAATCATTAATCATACCAGTGGTCCTGAAGAATAACCGCCTTTCGTGTCAATTCCCGACCGTTAACGGTGAGGGCAATGGTATACTCACCAGGTCGAACCGGAACAGCAATGATATTTGGACCTCCGCCAGACGCACGATTGTAAGAAACACTATCATAATCATGTGAGATTTCTTCTTGATCCACATAAAAATTACGTTGATTCCGGCCCCGTTGCCATTGGGCAATTTCATCTTCAGATCGTTCTCTCAATTTTGACATATTCCATTCCACACTATTTATACCCTGATAGTTTGTACCTGTTATTTCGTTAATCACTCTTGTACCCTGGTAAATACTTATTTTCACTTCGCCATTTACCTTGGTTTTCAAATAATAGTTAACCACTATGCCATAGGGCTCATTCGGTCCGGCAAAGTTTTGCGCACTGACAACTTTTTGGCTTGGGATCACCCATTGTACTTTTGGTTCGATATTAAATAGATGAATATCTTGTTCAAGGATACTCCCGGTTAATTCCTGTAAAGGAGAAATATCGGTAATGAAAAACCCTCTACCGTGCGTTCCTACCACAATGTCGTTCTCGCGAGGATGAATGACGAGGTCATGTACCGGTTGAGTCGGCATTTTGTTTTTCATTTTTGTCCAGTTCTTGCCGCCGTCAATAGTAACGTAAACAGCTTTATCGGTTCCTAAAAAGAGCAGATTTGGGTTTTTACGGTCTTCTCTAATAACGTTAACCGGTTCATTTGGTAGGCTATTTACTATGGATGTCCATGTTTTTCCAAAATCTGTGGTTCTATACACAAATGGCCTGAAATCATCTCTCCGGCGTCCCGTGTATGTAACGTAGGCAGTCCCTGCTTCATGATGCGAAGCGATGACCCTGCTTACCCAGTATCTTGGATTGCCGATTATACGATCATTCAGTTTTATCCATGTTTTGCCGCTGTCTCTAGTAAGTTGAACATTACCATCATCGGTGCCTACCCAAAGAACCCCTTGCGTTACCGGAGACTCGTCAATCGTTGTAATTGTGCAGTAATGAGCGTTGTCAAAGTCTCCAATTTTAACCGGATCATTCGTCGTGAGATCGGGGCTTACCTCTGTCCATTTTTCACCCCTGAAATCGGAGCGAAGCAGGATATTTGCACCGTGATAAATGACATTACTATTATGCGGCGAGATCAGGATAGGGGAGTTCCAGTTGAATCGAAGGCTGCGGTCTTTTGCTAAATAAGCAAACAATTCGCCTCCTTTATACCGTATTCTCTTACTGCTCCCGGTCTTTTGATCTCTTCTCTGAATATTGCCCCATTGAGACTCGTTATACAACCAACGGCTATCAGTAGGATCTACCAGATTGTAAGACCCATCCCCACCGCCAACTTCCTCTCCCAATCTTCGAACCGAATGGGAGTGGCGCCTTTCTTTGTGCTCGGCCCCTTCCATGATCCATTATCCTGTGTCCCTCCATAAACATTGTAAGGGTAGTCCATATCTACACCAATGGCATTCAACTGGGCCAAAGGAAGGTTGTCGGGATGGTACCAATTTTCACCGTCATCGTATGTAATTGCAAATCCATGATCATTGCCCAAAAGTACATGGCCGGAATCGTGCGGATCAATCCATAATGCATGATAATCACTTTCATACATCAAGCCCAATCCCCATGATTTTCCACCATCAGTAGATTCTTGTATGCTTCTTCTAATCACATGAATGCGATTCTCATCATTCGGATCAATTCTAATCTGACCATAGTAAGAACCACCACCAATGATCTCTCCTGCCGGACTAACCTGCCTCCATGCAGCACCTGCATTATCAGTGCGGAATACTTTGCTGATATTTGTATTGTCAAATCTTCCGCGACGATGTGTGCCATCGGATAGTATAGCATAGAGGATGTCAGGATTTTTGGAGAAAATAGCGAGGCCGATTCTTCCTGTTTTATCTGCCGGTAAACCATTTTGGAGTCTTGTCCATGATTTGCCGCTATTTTGTAGTCTTGTAAATTCCACTACCCATTCCACTTTGAATGTATTTCCATGGTCTTCGTGTTCTGTCCCAGCTTGCCGCAAAGAGTGTATTAGAGTCTTGAGGATCCATTACCACGTCTACCACACCAACATTGTTATCATCAATTGTCACCTCAAGTGCCCTGGTCCATGATTTACCGCCATCAATTGTTTTATACAATCCCCGTTCCTGATTTTCAGAATAAAAGTGACCGAGGGCGGCAACATATACAATATTGGGATTTTTCGGATGGATGATAATGCGGCCGATATGAAAAGAATCCTTTAATCCCATATTTTTCCATGTTATCCCTCCATCGGTAGATTTGTACACACCATCACCCCGGTATGGGATCCCGGGGTCACTACTACTGCCATTGGGTTCACCGGTGCCTACCCAGACTGTGTTTGGATCAGATTGGGATACCGCAATGTCACCAATAGATATTACATTCTCATTATCAAATACAGGCTCAAAAGAATGACCGTTATTAATAGTTTTCCACAATCCACCTGTTGCTGTTGCGACATAAAAAGTATACGGTTCCTGTACGGGCACGGCAAAATCGACTACTCTGCCGCCTTGACGAGTCGGGCCGATCGAGCGGTAATTGAAGTGTTTTAAAAAATCTTGAGAAAGCTGCTGTCCAAAAATATCAGAAGCGACTAAGAGGTAATATGGTAACACTACAATGGCAAAAAGTTGGATTATTTTTTTAAGTGTCAAAGCTCATACTCCCGAGGTTACATTTAGATGGGAAAAAGTGCCGGTCGTCAAAACAAGTCAGACACTTATGGATAAATTCAAAGGTATTCTTTGATCTTTCACAAGTGTTTATTGCACATCCTCTAATAATAGTTATTAATTCAATGACGTGACATACTCATCAAGACTCGTTTGACTACTGCTACATTCCCTTTTTTGTAATTTTTTAAAAATTTCTCGAATCTATTTTTCTGATAGTGACAATGTTGTCTTATATCGTATTTTTACGGATATGGCTAAATGGTAAATGTCTGAGTTTTTACCATAATCGAAAAGGAGCCTTTCGATAAAATACGCCAGGTAAATGCGTCCTGTCTCCTCGCCCATGTGCATGTTACCGTCCATCCACATTGCCGGT
The DNA here is from genome assembly GCA_965249485.1 of bacterium. Classification (GTDB taxonomy): domain Bacteria; phylum SM23-31; class SM23-31; order SM23-31; family SM23-31; genus CBDFMG01. The sequence continues at coordinate 200,789 of OZ252239.1, forward strand.
TTCGATTCGCCGTGTCCTGTGGTTTCGTTTGTTATCTCTATCACCATCATCTCTCGCCCCGCACCGGTTTTTCCGAGGATGTGGGTGCGGGCGATCTTCGGGTACTTCCGAGCCAGTTCTTGAAGACGAGCGTTTACCTCAGCATGCAACGGGTAAGGCCAGCGGCCGAAATCAAATGAAAAGCCGAGAATCGGCTCCGAATGTAATTGGCCGAACACGTCCACAGAAACAAACTGCAACAATAAAACAAAAGTCATTAGGTAACGCAATTGTAATCCTCCTTAAATTTCTTTAAAGAGACCTCCCGCCAGGAGGTTCAGCCTAGCGGGGAATTCTATGATTTTTTTATAATTTCAACAAAACAGTCTACCATTACTATTACCAATTGCACTTTTTTTGTCACAACCATAAAACATAAAACTAATTATTACAAGTCATATCGGCGATATAAATTTCATAATGACCGCCAATCTTATACTCAACTCATTCATAATTAATAGCCACATCACCATGTCGAAGGTACAATATGTTTATCGCCCTTTCCCAATGATATATCCTTCACGCCGATACCTGTCCCACGGCACGGGTGTAATACGGGGAAGTTTTTCATCGCGCATGGCAGCATGATACACAAAGGTTGCCATGACCACCGATGCCTGCATCATGTTTTCCGGAACAAGTCGATCATAGACATCCATATTGGAATGGTAGGCCCGTCTTTCCATTCTGTCCTTAATAAAATCAAAACCCGGTAGTCCGAGCTCAATGAATGCACGAGATTCGCCATTTGATACTTGTGGGATGATATGTGTCATCCCCAGGTTGTGCAGCGGCTTCATCCATTCGGTAAATATGGACCGAATCTCTTCATTTTCCATATTGTTAACACCCCGTATCTTTCCTTGCCCATCCACATTAAAATACCCACAAAAGTTCGCATGTTCAGGTTTGTATTTCTGTGTCATCACGTCACCAAAGTGGTCATGTACGTAATTCCGGGAACCAAAATTGCCTATTTCGTGTCCACCCCAGAGAGCAACACGAATGGTGCGCCGGGGTCTGATCCCGATTGCCTTGAGGATGCGAACAGCTTCCATAGAAACAACTGCACCGAAAGCATCATCTGCCGCACCGGTACCTGCAGGATTAGCCTGAAGATGACCGCCTAACATAACTATTTCATGTGCCAGGTCTGTACCCAGAATCTCAGCAACGACATTATGATCATTGGGATTGTCTCTGAAAAAGGTCATCTTGAGTTCAACTTCCATCTCAACAGGAATGTCTTTCTCCAAAATTCGCATGATCCGGTTATACTGTTCCGCAGCTATAACCAACTCTGTGTGAATAGGAGGAACATTATTTTCCCAAGGTCTCATTTCTGTTTCATATGCGGTATTCTCGACAGCAACGGTTCCAAAATCATTCCGCCCGTCCGTGCGTACAATTGCCGCGGCACCCTCACCAAACACAAAATCGATAATCTCCTGCCTCGATATTCTGTCTTCACTGGGCATAGGTCTACTGCTCTCCACAGAGACCCGGGAACCAATGTGGATTTTCGCCATTTCATCGAGCTGCTCCTTCGTGTATCGCTCTGCCATTGGTTCGAAATGGGGTGTGATTTTCTGTTTCGGTCTCGTGAATATGATAGCTTTCCGTAACTTTCCCCGGTATTGTCTCAGATCCATCTCCGAAGTAATTTCATCAAAATTGATGTAAATGACCTGCCCTCGGACCTTTCCATCGGTACCGGCTGACCAATTCGCAGGATACGCAATGATCGGCATATACTGAGGAGACATCATGTGGACAGACGTATATTCATTCATGTAGCCGAATCCTAACTCGTATGGTTCCAGAGCAGCGTTCGAGAGACCATACTCTTCTAATTTCCCTTTAGCCCATTCTGCGGCGGCAATATATGAAGGCGTATTTACATTTCGCGGTCCAAAAACATCGCACAGCCAGCTGGCATTCTCCATAACGTGAGAATTTTCAAATGCTTCTTCCATGATCTTATCCACAACATCCCAGTAGACCGGTTCCTGTGCATGTCCGGAAGATACTCCTAAAAACAGCATAAATAAACCGAACATAAAAACATGCTTTGCTTTCATAATACACCTCCTGAAAAAGTTTAATCTGATATTCCCTATATCAATCTTCTGAAAAAGAAATTTGTACTTATTAAAATGCCTGATTACCGAACGACATAACACTTATAACTCACAAGTGTAATGCGTTTCACTGGATAAAAAATGCTCCGCCTGCCTATCTGAGACGGAGCATCACTTTGACAACTTTCATATTTTTGAGGAGAACAATATGAGTTGCGTCAGTTTTCACATCAAAGAAACTTAAAAATAACCACATCAATCCGTTGCTGCGAAATGCAGTATTCGAAATCAGTCAAATACGCAGGTACCTAATATTCTATTTTCGGATTGGCATCCACTTCTTGTTCCGCAAGAGGAAAATAAGGCCATGCACCCGGTAGATGCCAGATACCAAATCTGAATTGATCAGAGGTCCGAACAGATTTCAAAAACAGCTCTTTATCCCGTTCTTCGATAAGCAGACCGATTGGCCCGGTAACATCATATGCGCCACCCTCGGGATTACTAAAGTTGGTCATGTCATCCATCGTCTTCGGATCAATATTATGGGAAGCGCGGACCGTGTTAATGTGGTCCAGTCCGGATTGAAGATTTCCATCATAAATGTCAAGCTCAGCAAGAATGAGCTCCATTTCCTGCCATTCAATCAAATTCACATCATCTGACCTATCCAGATACTTATCCTGAGAGTAGGCTAATGGCAGGAGCGTTTCCTCTCCAAATTCATAGGGTACTGCCGGATCCCACAACTCGAGATCTGGCACAACCTCTCTCAGCTGAATCCGTTCTTGAGAGTTAGCCACGTTTGCCCGCGGATTCGCAGTCAACGAATGTCCACGCTCCCCAATCTCGCCTTCTGCACCAAGCTCTGAAAGACTAAAATTAAGAAGAGTCGGGTAAAGTGCAAGATCATCCGAGTCTATAGCGCTGATGATTTCTCCTTCTTTCCGGTCAGCCACAACGTATTTGGCAAACCGGGGAGCGACGTGCGTCTTGCTCTGAAAACGTTGAGCGCCTCTTCCCGTTTCAAAGTAGAATATGTTTACAGCATTTGCGCCAATTTTTAGAACGAACGGCGGATCGCCATCTATCAAGCCTTTTCCAGCAGCTTCGCGGGCCCCTGCAGGATCAACGACATTAGCCGCACCACCCATTCCACCGGTATAGTCATTAAGACGCAACCGCGCAAGCAATGACCAGACAATCCTATCCGCATGGTCACCATCTACGATTCCATCTTTGTCTGTATACGGGTAGTCCACCGACAGTGCAAGCTCGTATTTTTCCTCTGCAAGCCCATGTAACTGGTTCGGCGTCAAAAAGTCGCCATATTCCTCTCCGGTAAAGGGGTCCGGGGAGATGACCGCACCGGGCTGGGACCCGTCTATTTTCAAACCAAACCACTCGGCGAGATACTGGCGCGATAATCCTCCCATTACATAACCCCACCAGAGAGCTTCATCACGCAGATCGTCACCAACGAGGCCTTCGGCATTCATCAACGACAATCGTTCTATCATCTGGTCTGCCGTGTTACGCATTTCCTGGACCCTGCCAAAAATTCTATTATATAAACCTATGTCTGCAGAACCTTCGGTCTGGTCCATAAACCTGGTTTCCTTAATGTCTCCCGGAACTCTCGAATCACCATAGGTTGCGTCTCCATGTGTCTCCGTTACGGGATGTTGATACTCCCAGACCCTATAGAGAGCCCCTTTTACTCCATTGAGAAAGAATAACGTCTGTTCCGGAGAGTTGAGCCTTTCACCATCCACTATGTCTGAGAGCGGGTCCACATTCGCGACAAAATCACCGCACGATTGAAAGCTTACTACCAAAAATACGATGATCAATGGTATAAGATATCTGTTTTTCATAGTTATAGTTCCTCTTATTACATTCAATTATTATAGTGTAAACCGAATAAAAAATAATTGTGTTTGGGGTAAAGGAATGAATGTGCTGCCGGCAGCCGCTTCAGGAACATTTCCTGTAATATTCCTCATTGAGCCTTCAGCATCAAGAAGTCCCCTTCTATTAAACATGTTGTGGTTCATAGTCCAGAGATTGTTTCCGACATAACCGATCGTCAAGCTCTGGATATGTTTCTCTAACCCAAGCTTCGGGAGCAGTTTGCTCGCGTTATAACTGAAGCTCAGCTCACGAAGCTTTAAATAATCTCCCCGTGTAAGTTTATTACTTTCAGTCCAATTTTCTCCCCATGATCCCCACCAGTTTGCAAGGTCTATATATTCCGGGGTGCCCGGTGTCAATTCCTCAAAATGTCCTAAACCGACATCCTGAAGTCCTAACATTTCCCGTATAGTGTCAGCTTGAAGATTGAGCGATCCATTCGGAGTATATGACGGATTGAGCGTGTCATTCATAAACCAGAAATTGTACTTCCATTCTAACATTGCGTACGCCGTGAATCCAAATGCGCTCAAGGTGCCGCTCTGGCTACCATACCATGGTGGAAACTCGTGCCCGACGTCCACCCGCTCAGTGCTTACTAAAGCCCTTGAGAACTTTCCATCTTCATCAAATTCCGCACCAATACCCTTGAAGGTATGAATAAAACCCCTTGGATAGCCTTCCTCAATTGCAAAAGCGCCATGGTTATAATATGGGGCACCACCTCCCAGGTCCACCACTTCATTATCCATCCAGTTGGTGACATTGGACAAGTTGAAAGACCAACCGCCAAAGTGCCTGCCGCTAAAGTAAACCTGAACCAATGATTCAATTCCCTGTCCCTTAATCCTGCCAATATTGTCACTGAAAGCCTTATTTTCATAGCCCGCTGATGGCGCTTTCGTCCTACCATAAATTGAATCCGTTGCATTCTGCCGGTAGTATGAAAAATCAACTGAAAGGAAATTATTGTATTCTGCCTCTATGCCGAATTCCCATTCACTAACCCGTTCGGGCTTAATAGAGGGATTACCGACTCCACTTATTCTGGCGCCAACTCCATACCCGGTGGTCGTTGTTCCAAACAACTGAGGTATTGCGGCCGTTCTTGTCGGCAGGATGCCCGTTTCGCCGTACCCGGCGCGAAGTTTCAGCATTCCAAAGGCTTCAGGGACCGCTTCGAACCGGTCAAGACGAACCGCACCGCTGAACCGCGGATAATAGATAGATTGATGACCCTTTTTCAATACACTCGTGTAATCCCTCCGAAACATCGCAGACCAAAAATAGGTATCATCATACGAAAAGGAATGTTCGGTGAAAATGCCGGCTTTTCTTGAATGGTTGTTTGTTTCATCTATCCGCTCGAATTCACCTCCTGCGCCGACCGTTATGATCAGTGGTGTCACGAAATTCGACTTATATGCCTGGAGAAAATTGGACCTGGTTTCATAGATCTGCGTTCCGGCATTAGCCGATGCGTCTATGCCGAGAAAACTATAATCATACCGCACATCCCCGGTATAGGTGAGATCCGAGTTGTAGGTCCGTCTCAGCTCTCTATCTCCAGGAATGCCTAGACTGGCATCAGGAGCATTAGTCCATTCGTCCCAATCATGACGTTCCATAACACCAAAAGTCATCCTTCCCGACAGCCCCCTCAACCATCTGTTACCACCCAGGAACGGTCGATACTCAGTGGTGACCGAGCCGGTGAATTGATTGGCATTGAAATTAATTTGTTCCAAATCAGCACGTGCTCTTTCCTCCTCTGTTACATAACCATCTAAACGAAACGCAGCTGTTCGAAACAATCTGCCAGGATTATACTCAATTTGGTCCCTGAAATACCCTGCGCTAACAGCGAAGTTAACCTTCTCATGCGGATTTATATCAAAGTTCATCCGGAAATTTGACCTGTCTTCCTGGCTGGAAGGGATATGATAATTCTCAAGGGCTTTGTCCATCGATGCATAGTACCGGAAAGCTGACGTTCCACCAGAGAAATTCAAATTATTCCTCTCGATTGGACCATTCCTGAAAAAACTATTTATCTCCGGGGCAGACCTTCTATGCCACTCAGTAAACTTGTAAGCCTGTTGATTCCAGCCATAGGTCCCTTTGTAGCCAATCGTCCAGTTTTTGCCGGTCTCAGTACCTATTTTGCCTCTTTTTGTGGTAATAAGAACAACACCATTGGAACCATCGGTCCCGTATGCTGACGCCCCGGCCGGGCCCTTGAGGATTTCGATTGTTTCTATCTCCTCCGGCTGAAGAAAATTGAGTGAGGTCACTCCAATGCGCCGGCTTCTACCTCTCCGTTGTCCGATAATCCTCTGTTCCATACGAACACCATCAACAATAATGAGCGGCTGGGAATCTCCGTGCAATCCACCTCCGGACCGTATCTGAAACCGGAACGGCGCACCAATGCCTCCGCCTGCAGCATGCATAGTCACCCCGGGAGACTTCCCTAAGACCATCGACGATAAACTCGTTAAAGCCACTTTATCAGCAAGTTCTCCCACGTTAATACGAGAAACAGCAACCTCAGCTATCGCTTTTGATGTTCGGGAAGCAATTCCGGTCACAACGATCTCATCCAATCCGAATGGGTCAAGTGCCAGTTCGAAATTCAGGTTTGAGACGTTATCGCCGGGAGAGAGATCCAGCTCAGCGGTATGATAACCGACAAAGCTTACAACAAGAGTATAATCCTCGGTTGGACTATACATGAACGAGAAGTTTCCGTCAACATCCGTAGCAGCACCGACCATTATACCCTCGACAAGCACATTCGCACCGATCAGCGGGTCTCCGGTTTCGGCATCCGTGATAATCCCGCTGTGTTCCTGTTGTACTGGAACCTGTTCCTCAGGAGCCGACGGTCCTTCACTAGTTTCAGCTTTTTTCAACGGAGTTATAGCAATCAGTCCTCCTTTTGAAATAGTTATCTCAGCCTCAACATTTTTCAGAACACTTATCAATGCCTCAACCGCAGGTACATTAGACACCGTTAAAGATACTGTTTTATCAACCGGAATGTGGCTCCCGCTAAAGTTCAAAGAGAAATTCCCCTCATCTGCAATGTCTGTCAGTGCACTTTCCAATGAAACATTGACAAGATCGACGGACACAGGATTAAGCAGTGATTCCGGTATCAGCTTCCCTGTTTCCCCGATTGCCTGTGCAAGAGAATTGATCTGGGCAATTAGGGAAACATTCAAAACAAGGGTTAAGCTGAATATGACACAAAAAGCAATCCGATTTTTTAAATGCATATACACCTCCTGCTGTTTAGTTCCTTAGTTACTAATTAAGCATTTCGGAGAACAACGATTGTTCTGCCAGTCCGTTCGTACTGCAAATCCAATATTAATGCTATCGTTTCTATAATATCATCAACAGGTTTATTTTTTATATGAACCGTTATAAGATCTGATGCGATCGAATTGTCGGTGAGAAAAAATCTGAGATTGTACCATCGTTCCAACTGATACAACACTACATGTAAAGGTGCATCATCAAAAACTATCTCATAGTTGAGCCAGGAAAGATGTTGTGCTATGTCTATCTGACGTGGTAGAGAAGGTTTAGCATTTCTACGCAGAATACTCAGCTGCCCTTTCGGGATGATAACTGCATCTTTATCAGTATCTGTTATAGAACGTACTGCAACCCTCCCATCAGATACAGCAACCTTAACCTCATGATTCTGGAGCCAGGCTCTTACATTAAACTTGGTACCCAGAACCCTGTTTATTGCGTCATTCGTTTGGACAACAAACGGCTTTTGCGGGTCAGATGTAACTTCACAGTATCCTTCACCCTGAAGAAAAACCTCCCGGGTTTCCCCACTGAATCTTTGAGGATATTTGAAAACACTCCCTGCGTCCTGGGTTACGTGGGTACCGTCACGTAAGGTAAGTTTTGCCTGATTTCCACTTTCAACCACGATCTCTTCCATCCCATAAACTTGCTGGGCTGGTGCATCGGATCTTACTTCAAAAACCTTTGTTAAAAAATAAGAACCCGAAGTGATGAAAATAAGGACAGCAGCAACCATCAAACATCACAAGACAATATGAAGATCGCCTCATGAATGAATTTTTATTTGGTTGTTCAACTGAAAGTGGATTCTTCCCAGAATTCAACTGTCTTATTTTTGAATTAAATTTTGCACTTTCTTTCACTTCGTTCAATGCCTTTTCTGTATCAAACGTCATGTACCTGTGATTTTGAGGAATTCCAGATTTTTTCCAGAAGGTGTACCAAATCGCACTAACAAATTCCAATCAATACCATTATTCATATTTTCGCTGTCTTTCCATTTGTTTCAGTCATTTCCGCAGTTCTCCGCCTGTGCCATGGTGTACAGGCGGAGAACTGCGGAACACACCAGGAGTAAAGATTGCACCTAAGGAACTGTGTTAATATGACGATTGAAAACACATTTTCAGTGACAAAAAAATTCAAATCGCAGAAAAAATATTAGGATTATTAAGGATTTATAGAGGAAATATGGGAAAGAATTGGGAAAGATGTTTTCGAAGGTATTTAAAAGCACGAGCCATCTGGGTTTGCACTGTGTTGATAGAAATACCCAAAATATCTGCAATTTCTGCATAGGATAATTCATCGTTTTTCTTCATTTTAAAAATTTGGCGGCACTGTTTCGGAAGCTCTTCGATTGTCTTGTGAACTGCTGTTATGATCTCCTTGTCATTCAATTCATCTTCAGGTGTTTTTATCAAACTTTCATGCGTTGCTATATCCAAATCAATGGCACTTGCGGCCTTTGTACTTTTTATGTAGTCTAATGCTCGATTTTTTACAGCAATATATAAATACGATTTCACGTTTGAAGAAATATGCCATGTCTCATGGTTCAGCCAAATTTTAAGAAAGACATCCTGCACAATGTTTTCTGCAATTTGTGTGTCTTTTACATAACGCAAAACATAACTGCACAGTAATTCATAATATCTTCTAAACAGGTTGTCAAATGCAGATGAATCCCCGGCACGGATTTTTCTTGCCCATACCGAATCGGTACTATTCCATTCAGAATTTCTTTTAAATAATTTTCTGTTACTCATCAGCCAATAATAACCGACAAAATAAATTCAAACGGTTAAACGCTGGGAAAAGCAGGATACTGCATAACATAAAAAACCGCTTTACCCATCGTAAGGCGGTTTATTGAAATCTACTAATTTCAGAATCGAATTCGGTTTCTTAAACTTGTACTACACCGGTCAGATTTAAAGGATTATTTTCAGGATCACTAGGCCGTAAACCACCTCTGCGGAATGCTACTTTAGAAATGTTATTGGGTGTATCCTTAATACATTCAACAATATGATATATTCAAATTTGATTTTTCGTGTCAGATTTCCAAGTCTTTTTTTCACCTCCCTCCATAAACCACCTTTCCCGACAACTCTCCTCCAGGATATACATAGATAAAAATTCAAACTTTATCTGCCTGTAAGGACAATATTGGACGGATTTAATGTTTTTGAACTGGAGTTAAACTTTGAAAATGTGATCGAATTTTGTGTTTGGAAGGAATAAATTATTTCACATTTTTTCTCTAATAAAGAATTTCAAATAATTCAAATATAATGTAATTTATCTCAAAATGAACGACCATGTGATTGGCCCTCACAAGGTCTTGCTTTAATAGCAACAATTACGCTAACTGTAAATCTAATAATAACAACAATATAAAATTTTAACTTATTTGAGGAAGGCACACTCTTATTTACAAATGTGTCAATTCGTGTCAATTACTTCTAAAAAGTGAAAGTTAACTTAAAATTAGCGTGAGATTGTATAACTATTTTTCTACCTAACGCAAGGAGCTTGACATTCCTAGAATTTCAATATATATTGATCTTACTAATCTTAACAATTCTAACATAAATATAAGAACTATATGAATCAAGAAGTTTTTACTCCAAACCAAGCTGCAAAAATCTGCAAGACAAGTTTTATGTCGGTACATAGATGGATTGATGCGGGAAAACTCAAATCTTATAAGACACCGGGTGGACATAACAGAATAGTGAAGGATGATCTTATAGATTTCATGAAGGAAAACAATATACCTTTCATAGACGATATTGTTCGGAAAAGATATAAGGTGATGATTATTGATGATGATCCAGAGATTTGTGAATTATTGTCAAAAGAACTAAGATCAACCCGTTATAATATAGACGTATCAGTAGCATGCAATGGATTTGAGGCTGGCTCTCTTATAACGCGAATAGTCCCGGATGTAATATTACTCGACTTAATGATGCCTGGGATAGATGGTTTTGATGTTTGTAAGCTCATAAAGGGAAATCCCGATACTAAACATATTAAAGTGGTTATTATTACCGGTTATGGGAATGATGAAAATGTCGAAAAAGCTATGGCTGCAGGAGCCGAAAGAGTCCTTTTCAAACCTGTTAACCTTGGAATAATTCTTCAAGAAATATTAGTTTATTAATCTTTGTCCTCATTTTACTATCACTGATTCAGAGGTCCTCTAAACACCTAAATTATATCAATTGCAATCTGTAATAGATTTTCCCCTATAAATTAGAAATTTTTAATTTTCTACGTTAAACACATAATAGGTATATATAATATCTATAATTTGAGACACTTTTTATCATTTGGTATCCTCTCTATTTGTGTACTGAAAAGAAAAAGTATCAGGAAATGCTGATTATTGAAGGATATGAGGTGTTTGGAGCAGGATCAATTCAAAAAGAATCGCCATTAAATGTTCAAGAACCAGCAGCAAAACGTTATCCATTTACTACATTTGACAGCTATAGTTTTTTAATACCTGGAGCAATTGTTCTTTTATGCATATTTTTATTTGAACATTGGGCAATGCAAACTATTCCAATCCAAACAGTATCTGATAAGCAGCACATAAGCCAAACAGTTATATCAGACTCAATCATTGTTTCCAGTCTGATTACGATTCAATTAACAGGTATCGACACAACTCAAAATGTTGGTCAGGTAACAGTTCCGATAGTATTACCAGACTCTATAACCCAAATCGCTGCATATGATAAAGGCAGTGTCTTTCATACACCGTTATATACTGGACTAGTAAATACCTTCCCTTCTTCTAAACCTATGAGCTGGATATTATCGATTACATATGTAATCGCCTTTCTTATTATAGCGTATGTGACAGGGCATTGTGTCGCATCAATTGCAAGCTTAGTACTTAACAGAATGTTAGTTGCTAAAGGATATGGTTATCCAATTCAGACATTGCTTAAAATTAATTTTAGGAAACTCGAAGAATTACAATATAAAAAAAAGTACTATAGAGGAATGATTAGTTTTTTAAACATTTTGTTTATTTTGTTGTATGTAAATTTCGTCATTTATAATTCACCATTTGGCTATCCAGATGATTTTTTAGAATATCTTATATATATCCTATGTGCAATCATTTTAGTCGTTAACCTCTTAAAATATATAAATGAGTTTTATCGAAGTATCAAAATTAAATCCGAAGAGAAATTGAAAAAAAGAAAAAAAGAATTAAGAGAAAGAGATAAGAGATTAAAAGAGAGGTATAAGGATTTATTGGATGAATTGTCTAAAGAATCATTTGAAAGAGATAAGGAATTATTTGAAGAAAGGGCTAAGGAATTTATAGAAATAAAATGGATGTCAAAAATAATAGAATATTCTGCGATTTTATATGATATATATTCATCCCAACTTGCAAAGTTTTATAGTACAAAGAAACTATTCTGTACCGAATTTAGAGATAAATATAAATATTATTTTTATAAAAATTTTGGAATTGAAGCTGAACACGCAGATAATAATAATTATTGGGCTTATCTTTAATGTTTTTGTTCGAAACTTGTCTACAGCATTTTATGTGTCTTTTACTTATTGTTTTATTACCGTATGGATTCAGAGTGATTTAATTTCAAATTTGAAAGGAACTGAGGCGGGAATTTTATTTAGTTTGCCTCTTGTTTATTTTTCATTATCTATCTTATTACTCAATAGATTTTATTATTTATATATTTATTTTAATAAGTATCTTTATAGGGCATTTGTTTACTTAAATTGTACTACTGATTATAATATGATTCCCCAAACACAAAAAATCACTGGAAACAACAAATAAATATTATTCTCTCAAAAATTAATACACTTGGGACATAATAAATATTAATATAATATTATTAAATTTCTTATCAATAGAGGAATTTTCATGCTTGTACATCGTAATTTTTTATATATGCAAGGCACATAAAATACTTTTATACAACAATAAGAAAACTAATTGTAATACCCACCATATGACTGGCTCTCACATGGTCTTACTGAGAAGGTGATAAATATATTGGCCGTAAATCAATTAATAACAATAATATAGATTTATTACATAATTAAGGAGGGAATAATATTATTTACAAATGTGTCAATATGTGTCAAATCAATTGAGATCTATTGGTTGAATCAGCGACGTGACATATACTTATTTTTATTAGAGTGCCTGATTTATTCTTATTGTATGCTATCTCTGAAAAATTAATGAACATACTCTGTTTAAGACAGAGTTATCCACATAATTACATGAGTTATTAAAAAACAATTAACAGCTTATTAAATTCACTGAAAAATTTTTCAAATTCTTAAAAATCTTGTTGACTTTAGATATAATATTCTGTTTCATCAAATTGAATAAGAAATAGGAAATGTCTACATTGCAAAAAGAGATCAAAAGGTTTCATATTTCATGCTATTGAGATTTTTAAAGAAAAAGGCATTTAGAAAGAAAATATACAAGAAAAATATCAGATAAATAACAATTGTACCTATCAAGTATGATGGAATTAGAATTGAATATGGTTCAAAAAACAATTGAAATTTTAAAAAAGCTTAAAGATCAGAAATTTACCGGTTCCGTAGAAATTCATTTCCGAAACGGAGGAATCGGTAGTGTGAAAAAGCACGAGGAATTAATAACAAACAAATAACGGTCACTGAACGACCTAATATTTATTAGATATCGTGAAGCCCGGCAAATGTCTACCCATGTGGAGTGGGTGCATTGCCGGCATTTTTATTTTATGACATGGATGAGACCACAAATGGCGGCTGATTATGCGGGAGTTTGCTTGCACACGTTAAGAATATGGATTAGTGAAGGGCTATGTTCTTTAAAAATTAAAGGTGTCGTGATGATCCAAGATACTGATTTGGATGACTTTATTTCTTCTTATTATCTAGACAAAATAAAGAAAGTTAATGATATGGTTGAGTAAGAGTTAAAAGAAATGAACTAAATCGCAATATATAAATTTATTAAGTTCCTTCCCTCCTGGTGACTGTTGCTTATCTGGTAATTTGCTGAGGGGGACAAGAATTTAAATAAAGGCATGACATGGCAAAAAATAATAATATTACCATTGAAAAAGGGCGTCAGCTTTTTAAGTCAAAGGCTTTTAATTCACTGTCGGGTAAATCGACTCAGGTATATTGTATTTTGTTAATCAAGCGCACTTTGAAGGAGATAACAATGGGTAAGAGAAAAATATGGACAATTACTAATAATGGAAATATCCAATTCACGTATAAAGAAGCAAAGACTTTTGGAATCAGTAATGACCAATTCAGACATGCTATCGACCAACTTTCTAACAAGGGATTTATCACTGTGAAATCGGGATATCCCCTTAATTTCAAATTGATAGATAATTGGGAAAAATACGGTAAAGACGATTTTAATCCAGGGGTAAGAAATATAATGTCAGTACCATTTAAAAAGCCGAAGACCAATGATGAAAAACATGTATTTATATCAAGACTTAAAAATAAAAAAAGCGAAAAAGATCGCTTGGCTTATCAGCCTAAAAGATCAAAACTAAAGCAAAGACAAAAAAGCTTAAAAACATGGTAGTCTTTAAGATATTGGAAAAAATCCCAATGGAAGCATCACATTCAATGAACAACACGTATATCATTAATATTTATGAGATTTACATTAAATTAGACCTTGAAACTTCATTTTAGAGAATCTCAATAGGAGATATTCACATATTGGGAAATATCCCAACGATTTCTTGTGAATCATTGGAAATAATTCCAATAAGAATCTAAGGGAAAGATCGGAAATAAAGAAAAAATTAGCAAATTAAAGTAATCAGACAAAAGAGGTATTTAACAAATATGAAAATACATTCCAATCAAATTCCAGTGCAAGAAAATGCAAGAAAAAAGCTTAGTCCGAAGCATCTGCAAGCTATTGAATTACTTGCAGATGGAGCATCTTTTTCCAATACTTACCGTGCACTTAAAATCAATGAGTCTACCTTATATCGTTGGAGACAAGATGAAGAGTTCCAAAATGAATTATATAAACGTACAAACGAGTTGCTTAGGGAAAAACGACCAAGTATTTATTGTGCTTTAGCTAAAAAAGCAATTAATGGTGATGTGCCTGCAGCAAGATTGATTCTACAACATTTAGGTGATTTCAACAACGATTATCTTAATTCAGATGATATAATTATTAATGTCGGAATATGTGATGATTTAGACTTGGATGAAAAATGAAGAAATAAATAAATTTAATAGTAATTGTTAATTAATTAACTTATGAGTTATTGACATTTGACATTTTTTTTACTAAACCAATTTGTTGATTTCGCTTTTAGAGAAAAAGTCAAAGGCTCCGGCGAGTGGTGGATATTTATTCATCTTAAGTGTCTAGGTCAGAACAAAAAGAAATGAATAATATTAGCAAATTTAAGTCCTCTGATATACGTGCATTTTCAGTCAGTGAAGCTGCTAGGTATGCATGTGTAAGTAGAAGTACTATTGACAATTGGATATTACAAGGACAATTGCCCTACGAAGAGCTTCGAGGTAGAGGAAAACATGCATATCGCTTCCGGCGTATTCGTAGGAAAGATCTTGACGAATTCCTAAACAAATTCTATAAAATTCAAAAAAGAAGAATGAAGAAAATGTAAGTAGTGAGTTGAACCTTTTACCAAGATCAACTTGATTTTAGTGCGATGCTTCTATATATTGCCAGTGTGGAGGCCATGCGCTTGAAGGAGGTGCGTATGGTATCGATAAAACCTGTAAAAATAAATAAACGTGGTAATAGTTTCCAGTTATACTATTACAACCCATATGGAGAAAGGAGGCGTTTATCGATAGGAACTGATAACCTCCAAGCCCAGAGAATGGCAGTAAGATTCACCGATTGGCTCCTGGAAGGAAAAGATCCTGAATTGGAAATAAAAAAAGCGCCGCAAAAAGAACGGGCAAAGGCTGTCACTCTTAAGGATTTATTTCCAATATTTATGGTAAGGCACGGGAAGTTTAGAAGTAAAGCAATGCAGATCAATTACCGAAACAGTTTTAAAAACATCTGCAGATGCAATAAGCTTTCAAATGCTTACATCGATTCTATAAAAAAGGGGCTCGTTCTCGACTATGCTAATGCTAGGATAGAAGATGATAAAGTCAAACCGGCAACGGTTAACAGGGAGCTTTCCTTTTTAAAATGTATGCTTTCTCAGACCGTTGAATGGAACTTGCTCGACAACAGTCCTCTAAAAGGACTAAAGCTGTTACCGGAAAGCGGAAAGCGGGACGTCGATTTAACCGATCAACAAATTACAGCATTGCTGAAGGAGTTGCCAGAGCCTATAGCAAATATTGCAGAGTTTGCCATTTACTCCGGGATCCGGAAGGAAAACATCCTGAGCCTTAAAATTGAATCAATAAGGTTTCATGAACATGAACAATCCGGTGAAATCAAATTAATTGAAAAAGGAGACAAAAAGGCGTTAAAACCTATCCCTCCTCAGGCGGTTGCAGTGTTAAAAAGAGTTATTAATGGAGGAGACGAAGGCTTTGTGTTCATCAATCCCGGAACAGGCACCAGGTATAAATGTATACACAAAACATTCGACCGTGTTGTGAGGAAACTGGGATTAACGGTAACGGGCTCAAAGCTCCGGTTCCATGATCTCAGGCACGTTTTCGCAACACGGCTGCTACGGGCAGGGGCAAGTCTCGACATGGTCCGCTACCTGCTGGGTCATAAAGACCGTTCGACCACGGACCGTTACACCACGGTTGACATGAATTACATCGGAAACGCTCTGTCTTTAATGCCCACAATCCGGGGTACTGGCAACAAAAAATCCCTGGCGTCTGACACACCAAGGATCCTGAATTTGACTGCTGACACATATTGACACAAATCGATTTTGACCCACTGACTTTTGTGTCAAATTTGCTAACAAAACCCTCGTAACTCGAGTAAAAACAACGGTGGGCCCTGCAGGACTCGAACCTGCGACCCACTGATTATGAGTCAGTTGCTCTAACCAACTGAGCTAAGGGCCCGTGTTTATCAGTATGTGAAGTCCTGAAATTTACTCAATCCCGGCTAAAATGTCAAGGTGTAATCGCTGCCGCAATTGCATTTATTCTCATATATACAGATATTTATTTCATGCGTATTTCATACAACCTGATTATGCAGTAGTCTGCGAAATTGCTTGACTTGAGGATTGGATATGTGGTATATTTTAGCTTGTATACTACTTACCACCATTCATTTCCAACCGGACCCACACTATGTATAACAGAGTTTTGTTTCGTTATTTCCTGATCGTATTGACATTTTCACTTGTATCATCATCTGCTCATGCACAGTGGCTGGAAACACCCGCCGAACGGAGTGAATATCGGAATGGCGGAACACTCTATGAACCGCTGATGGATTTTGTGTATGAACTCGAATCTCAGTCCCCGCTTATGAGTGTCCAAAAAATCACTGAAACACTTATGGGACGGGATGTGGTGCTCTGTATTCTTTCTGATCCGCCGATATTCAAACCTGAGGATATTATCAAGACCGGAAAACCGGTTGTGCTGATTGTGAATAATGTTCACGGCGGTGAGGTTGCGGGAAAAGATGCGAGTATGGAGATCATGCGTGATCTTGCTCTCGGTGAATTGCGGCCGCTGCTGAAGGATGTTGTGGTATTGAATGTGCCGACTATCAATCCCGACGGTGCAGAACTTGGGCGCAGGACAAATGAGCGGGGGTTCGATATGAACCGGGATTATTTAAAACTGGAATCACAGGAGATCCACGCACTTGTTACCGAAGTAATCAACAAATGGCACCCCGACATTCATATCGATACGCATCACGGCGGATCAGCGCCGTATACGCTGACGTATCAGACCTGTATGAATCCCGCAGGTGATGCCGGTCTTATACGATACGGCAATGAGGATATTATACCCCGCATTAAACGTGCGCTCCGTGCTGAGGATTACGATGGATTCTGGTATACAGGTCCCGGTACGGTTGACGGTGTTGAAGGCTGGGTGCCGACATCGGTTGAACCCCGAAAACAGCATGTGTATTCAACGTTGGCAAATATGATCGGATTCCTGTTTGAAACGCCTTCCAACACACACAGAGTAATCAATGAAGGCTCTCAAGTTGTATCAATTTCAGTCGAGGAACGGTATAAACATCAGATCAGAGGGCAGTATATCGGTCAACGGGAAATTATCAGGATTGCATCGGAACATTCTGATGAGATCAAAAATGTTATCATGCAGGCGAAGATACGTGCAATCGAGCTCGGAAATGACGATTCCGATAACGATCCGATACCTGTCTCCTACAAGCAGGAGGTAAAATTTGATGAGAATTTCTGGCGCAGGACTGATTGGAAGAACCGTCCAGGGGAGTCGGATAATGGTGTTGAATATGATTATGTGACTGGACCGGTATTTACGAATTTTACTCCCACGGAAACAGTTACCCGTCCGTGGGGTTATCTCATGCCTCCGGGACTGGCACATGTTATTCCACTTTTGCTTGAACATGAGATCACTGTCAAACGGCTCTCCGAAGCAGCTACACTCAGTGTGGAAACTTACTATGCGGACGAGATCGTTCACACCAACTATTTTCAAGGGCACTACCTGAAAAAGGTTGCAGCATCTGTAAAAAGCGAAACTATTTCTTTTCCGGCAGGCACCTTTTTTGTGCCGTCCGGGCAGCCGAAATCGAATCTCATCAGCTACCTTTTGGAACCTGAAACAAATGATAACCTGATTACCTGGGGTTATCTCGATAATTTTCTTCAGATTACGAGTCCGGATGACCAACCGGAAACTGCAAATCGGAACCGGGGCGGACAAAAAAGTGACCGAATCCAGCAGATTCCGATCTACCGCCTTATGAAGCAATCAAATTTCAGCAGTGTTCTTGTCCAGCCCCATAATGACTAGCACAAAACAGATATAAAAAATAATTAGTGTATATTTAAATTGGTAATATGAGAGGAATATTGTATGTGGTAATCATTCCTGATGAGTAAACTTCTCTTTTTTGTGCAGTAAATCCTGATATTTCGACACAAGTTCGTTTGTATCGTCCCCTTTTTCCTGCGCCTGTTTTATTTCCAGCCGCAGAGAATCGAGTTCGACATCTATTTTACGCCGTCTGAATTTTTCAACAATTTCATCCGCGGCCTGCGCTAACCGGTCGTATACTTCTGTCTCATCCTGCTTTGGAATCCCAAACGGCGTAAACGCTAATTCTGTTATCAACTGCTGGAGCTTTTCATCTTTAACTTTTGTGATAATATCCGCGGCAGTGTATTTTTTTTTGCCTGATCCGAAGGATTTGATTATTGTAAATATATCCATGATGAAAGGACTGTGGATAAGATTTTCTTCAATAGAATCCATAATAGCAAAGGTAAGATCAGAACTGTTGACCATTATCGAGCCGAGCTCACGTTCGATTTCATCAATATCGGCTCCCGGGGGCACATGTATCTCAACCGATGTTTTTCTCCGCACCGTCACCCTGTTTTTCATCCGTTTTTTGCGGTAGAACTCCTTAAAAATTGTCTTAAAATCGGCCGACAGTTTTTCCCCGATTTCCTGCAGCATAAGATCTCTTTTGAGGGAATCTTTAACAGAGTCGACAAGATTAATCATACTCCGTATCTGTTCGGCTTTCTCCTGGTATGATAGAGTTTTGCCAGATTCGGCAAAACTCGCTGCATAAAAATCTATAACCGATTTTCTGTCCTGCACTGCTTTAATAAAATCATCCCGCGAATGTGTACGTAAATATGAGTCCGGATCAGCATCACTTCCAAGATTGACCACCTGAACATCGAGATTCGAGCCGAAGAGCACCTCCGAACCCCGCAGCGCGGCTTTAATACCCGCCGTGTCGGCATCGTAGAGCACTACCACATTTCTTGAGTACCTGCCGAGCAGCATCGCCTGTTTCGGTGTTAATGCCGTGCCGGATGTCGCAATCCCCAGTCCGATACCGTGTTCATAGAGTGCCATAACATCAGTATACCCCTCGACGACGATTGACATATCTTTTTTCCTGATCTTGTCCTTATTTTGGAACAGTCCGTACAGGAGCTTACCTTTGTGATATACAGGGGTTTCGGGTGTGTTGATGTATTTCGGAGAATTCTTATCATCACTCTGTTCAAAAGAACGTGCGCCAAAACCGACAATTCGTCCATATTCATTGCTGATCGGAAACATTATCCTGTTTCTGAACCGGTCGTACGGGGAACTTCCGGGCGATTTTCTGATTGCCAGTCCGCTTTCGACAAGTGTATTATGATCGTAGGATGCTTTTCCCGCTTCATGGGCAAGCTCCTCCCATGCATCAGGCGCATAACCGACATGGAAGTCACGGAGGGTTTTTTCCTGAAAACCGCGCCCAAATAAATAATCGAGCGCTTTTTTCCCGCCTTTAGATTCAAAGAGATTCCTGTTGTAAAATTTGGCAGCAAATTCATTGACTGCGTATAGATTTTCTACCTGCTTTGTTTCTACCTCATCTTCTTTGGGACGCGGTAGCGTGATCCCTGCCCGCTGAGCAAGCTGTCGGAGTGCATCCATGAACGAGATATTCTGCTCTTTCATGATGAATGAAAACACATTGCCGCCTTCATTACATCCGAAACATTTATAGATCTGCATTTCAGGATTGACAGTAAATGAAGGGGTTTTCTCCTGATGGAACGGACAGTGGCCTAGAAAATTTTTGCCCGTTTTTTTGAGGGTGACGACATCCCCGATCACATCGACAATGTCGACGGAGTACCGAACATCTTCTATTTTTTCATCGGGTATGCGCATGTTGAATCACTATATATTAATCAGTCTTAAAGGAAAATAACTGTTCGTCTGAATTCTGAAATCTCAGCAAAAAATTCTCTTCTGCATCTCAGTATATTTGATTTCAGTAGTACTACATCCTGTATACACGTTCAGGATGACACTGTTTTAAATTTTGAATAATGATACCAGGAAAAATGCAATTCAGGAGAACCTTAAGGACACATAAAACAACTATGTAATATAGGCGGTTCGGGAGATTAAATCAACCGTATTTTCACTTCTGTAAAAACTATTTTAAACATTTATTCTGAATTATATGGGGTTATGACATACTACCGTTCTTTATAGAGATAAAGCGTAAAATCATTCGGGAGGTAATCATGCCGCAGGGCAACCTCCGGCGCAATAGTAAGCGCAAATTTCAACAACTGATCAGGATGATAGAAGAACATTCCACCATCTTTTTCAGTATAAGTTGATTTGTTGCTGAGCATGTTGACACCAACCCCTTTCCGGGCAAGTGAATACATCTTTCTTATCATCGATTCCATATAGTTGAGATTGTTGGGCGTAGCAAGATTCGCAACTCCGGAAGCAAAGACATAATCAACTTCGGGATAGTGAGCATCGTGGAGAAAGTCCCGGTAAAAGATGTTGATCCCCGGAAAGGATTCTTTGGCAAGTTTCACAAGGTCAAGGGCACATTCAACCCCATAGTAGTTTACATTTAATCCTTCTTTGAGGAGATACTTATAGAAATCGGCCTTCCCGCAGCCGACATCGAGAATTCTCATTCCGTCCAAAGGAGCAATTTCGGTGAACACCCAGAACCGTGCCTGCTGTGTATAGTCACTTTGCCAGGCAAGAGAGTGGATCGAATTGCCGAACCGCTTTGCCTGTTTATTAAAAAATTTTTGGATTATTTTAGTATCTTTGTCCATGAAAACGCAGTCTTAAACTATGTTCTTATTTAATTTTAGCAATCGTTACCCCGGTATCACCTTCACCCCATTCACCAAGCCTGTATTCAATAATTCTTGTATCGTGTTTCAGAAATTCTGTAACCCGTTCTCGTAAACGCCCGGTGCCTTTACCGTGAATTATTCTGACTGTTGTATGACCTGACGTTGCCGCATCCGACAGATACATATCGACCGTTGCAATCGCTTCTTCTGATTCCAGACCACGCAGATCGATCTCAGATTTCACAGAAATGAGGGGCACGGAATCGGTGACTTTCCGTTTCGATTTCGAAGAAGCAGGCACTAATTGTTCCTTGTTCACTTCCATTTTTACCGAATTGATCTGAACAGTCGCTGTCTTTTTCTTTAAATTTTCGGCAATAATGACGCCCACCTGGTCATGTCCGGCAAGCTTGACTGTTGAGCCAATTTCGAGAATCAGAGGCTGACTTGTTGTATCCGTTGGTTTTTGACCGAGACTCTTTATCCGCTTTGCAATTTTCTCTTTCTCTTCCCGGATCTCACGCTTTACGATTGCGATCGAATCTGCCGATGCCTCATCTTCTTTGAGTTTTCTGACAAGATTTTCAAAACGGCGGTTAAAAGCGTCCATCTGCTCTTCAGACTCCCGGAGTGCTTCATCAAGAGAATTCCGGTGCTTTTTATCGAACTGTT
Source organism: bacterium (assembly GCA_965249485.1). Lineage (GTDB taxonomy): Bacteria > SM23-31 > SM23-31 > SM23-31 > SM23-31 > CBDFMG01. The sequence goes on from OZ252239.1 coordinate 222,666, forward strand.
TCAACTTTCCGGAGTATTCTTCAATCAGAGCATCAAGTTTCTCCTGCCGGCCTTCCACCTCACTATTCTTTTTTTTGTAATCAGCAATACTCTCTTCCAGTTCCTGGATAAAATCTTCGACACGTACCTGTTTGTCACCAAGCCGTCTCTCTGTTTCCTCGATGATCGATTCGGGCAGTCCTATCCGTTTTGCAAGTTCGAGAGCATAGCTCGATCCGGGAATACCAACGGTCAACTCAAATGTCGGCTGCAGTGATTTCTTATCAAAAGATAGGGAGGCATTTTCGACACCATCTGTCTCCCGTGCAAACTGTTTTAAACCACCGTGATGCGTCGTCGCAATAGCAAGTGCTCCTGCTTTGGTTATGTGATTTAGAAGTGCCATAGCGAGATGCACACCTTCTTGCGGATCAGTTCCGGCACCAATTTCGTCGAGCAGAATCAGGTCGTTTTCCGACAGCGTTTCAAAAATCGAGCGCAGGTGAATGAGCCGTGCTGAAAAGGTACTGAGATTTTCATCGATAGACTGCTGATCCCCAATATCTGCAACTACACGTTTAAAGACCGGAAAGCAGGAGTCGGGTGATGCCGGGACCGGAAGACCGATCTGGACCATAAGGCTGAGCAGACCGACCGTTTTCAGAGTAACCGTTTTACCTCCTGCATTCGGCCCGGAAACAATAAGTGTATTAAACGTTTCTCCTAATGAGACATTCAGCGGAATTACTTTTTCCGACGATTCTGATTGGAGCGCTAAAACCGGATGACGAGCATTGCGGAGGACTAGTCTTTTACCAGATGAAACTGCCGGAGCAGACGCACCGAGTCTCTTCGACAGCATGCCGCATGCATAATGCGTGTCGAGCCTGGTTAAAATCTCCTGATTGTGAGAGATGTCCGCTACCGCGGGACGCAGGAGATCGGAACATTTCTGTAATATTTTCCGTATTTCCTCCTCTTCCCGCGCGATATACCGGCTGATTTCGTTGTTCCGCTCAACAATATCTTTAGGTTCGATAAACACTGTTGCCCCTGTTGAGGAAACATCGTGCGTGATCCCATCGATCTGCCGCTGGTGCGAATCTTTTACCGGCAGGACATACCGTCCATTCCTGACCGTGTAATGTGCTTCCTGGAGCAGACCACTTCCGAAAGACTGCTTCACAATCGCTTCAACCCGCTTCTTCAGGGCATTTTTGAGACGTCTGATTGCACTTCTAATCTTTTTTAGCTCTGGAGATGCGGAATCGAGAATTTCACCATTCTCATCAATACAGGAACGAATTTCTTTGATGATATTTTGGTGTACATTTACCTGATTGATGAGTTTGCAAAGTTCGGGGAAAGTTTCTGAACGACCTTTAAAAGCTTTTGCTACGCGTTGTGCAATTTCTAAACTGCCGGTAATACGGTTTATTCCGTCAATCAGTAAAAATGATCCTTCAACTGATAGTGATTTCAGGTCATTTGAGCAGTCCGCCAGACCGGAAAGCGGAAACCGAACTCCTGTCTCTATTGCATCTCTGCATTCCGAATTTATACAAAGCAGATATTCAATATGCTGTATATCTTCCTGAGGTTTGAGCTGTTGAATCGCCTGCTCTCCAAGATCGGAAAACGTATAATGCCCGAGAGCAGAGACAATTTTATCCCATTCCAGTTCAGCATATGAGCATTGGTTATTGTGAAGCATTGTGAGTACCCGGAAGTAATAAACGTGATGGTAATTAGAGGGGATGAGAAACGTGATACAAAATTTCAGGCACACATTTGTTTGTGTTGTCAATATTTAGTTTGCCGGTGTCATTAAAAGCAAACAGGGTACTTGCACAATTATGTAGTATGCCCCGTTCAGTATGTGATATATTGACCGTATCCAGTATATCGCCGTTGATAATATCTTCCACTATTTCCTGAAATGATTTCGCAGATGGTTTCAAAATGACGATATTATCATATATTGCAGGAAAGAAATTAAGTGCGTAGGGATAGAGGAGCGCGTTCTCTCTTTCGGGAAGCAGCCTGTCAGAAAACGGAATAAATGTCAACACGTTAAGGAGTCCACTGATAATAAGCCCCCCGATACAAAAACCGAATACCCCGCCTCCGATCCGGTCGATCCAGCGTGTTGATGTAATCGTGAACAATTTCAGGATAACATTTGTGATCCCTCTGCATACGAGAAGGACAAAAAAGAATATGAGAATGAAATTGACGATATAACCAAACCCTTTCGGCATACCGGTCAGGTCTTGTAATATCCCGGAAAACAGGCTCATTAAGCCGGTAGCAGTTATGAGTGCCAGAATAAATCCTGCAATCCCCATAAACATTGTGACGATGCCTTTTCTGACACCGAGAACGACAAAATAGACTACAACCACGGCTATAATAATATCTAAGTAGTTCATAAATTATTTTGTAAACAAAAAATCGCGCAAATGTATAATACATCTAACGCGATTCGATAGTAAAAATCATTTTATTTTATTAGGCATCGAAAGATTCTAATTGAATTTTCCTCATTTTCCTCTTCGCTGCATTCATTTTCCGTTTCCGTTTTTCGCTTGGCTTTTCAAAATGCTGATGTTTTCGTATTTCTGACATCAGTCCGGACTTTTCACACGACTTCACAAACCGTCTGTACGCACGTTCAAAAGATTCTCCGTCCCGAACTTTAACTGAAGGCATAAAGTAAACACTCTCCTTTCATAAGTTATGAATAAAACAGTCGAACAATATAATAAATTAATTGTCTTATAGCAAGATATTTTGCCGTTCCGTTTTGTTTCGCGACAGTTCTTCAAGACTATTATTCGGCATGTTCAGAGGAATTGTACAGATACTCTGACGTGCAGGAATAATAAAAATATTTCTTGATAATAACAGTGCTATCACCTACACTGAAAATGACGTTTCCTCATTTACTGATTATATTATTCACCGTACCATTTAGTTCATTGGAGATAGTGTGGATAGTCATATTATCCTCAAAAACCTGTTTATCGTCATCACATCCCTTGCCTTTTTCATGGGTGCTTTTTTCCGCAAAAGAGCTGACCGGAAAGGCGGTATAATTCAGACTGGCAGTCAGGGCTCCGGTTTATTCACGGTCATACGGATTTTCAGTTTTCTCTTTTTTCTCAGTGCGTTTCTGATTTATATTGTGCATGAACAATGGATTTCATTTGCGGCATTCCACGTTCCGGACACGTTCCGTATTGCGAGCGCTTTAGTTGCGGGATTTGTTTGTATTCCTTTTTTGTTCTGGACATTTTTCTCTCTCGGTACCAATATCACCGGAACACCGTTCACACGGGATGGCCATAACCTGATAACAACCGGACCCTACAACTTAGTCCGGCATCCGCTGTACGCTATCGGTTTCGTCTGGATCCCTACCCTCATTATCTTTGCCGAAAACTGGCTCATGTTTATCCCGTTTATTGCCGTCTATCCGTTTATCATAAACCGTATTAAAATTGAAGAGCAGAACCTGATTGAATCATTCGGTGATGCTTATTTACGCTATATGAAAACGACCGGAAAATTGTTTCCCCGGTTGTTTTCATCCAAAAAAGTAAGATGCTTACCCCCCTCAGCGCCTTCTCGGCTGAGGATAATACTCTCCCCGCAAAGTGACGTTAGGATCGGCATCGAGCTTCAGCATTTCCTCTTTATTTGCTACATTATACGCAACTCCGTAACCAAACTGTGCTACTCGTGCCAGTTTTTCATAATCAATTTTATCGTAGGTATCGGACGGCTGGTGATAGTCCTCGTGAACATCCGTGAAGAAAAACGTACTGGGAATCCCATATTGCGCGTACATATAATGATCGCTTCTGAAGTAGAATTGATTCGGATCGTCCGGTGCGTCGTACGTATAATCTAAATTCATACCAATGTATGATTTATTTACATTTTGAACTATCGAATTGAGTTCTGTGCTGATCCTACCCGCTCCAATGATAAAAACCTGTTCAGGATCATTTCTGCCAACCATATCGATATTGACATGCGCACTCACTTTTTCCAGCGGTATCGGTGGATTGGCAGTAAAATACCGTGACCCCTGCAATCCCTTTTCTTCTCCTGTATGCCACACAAAAATTACCGATCGACGCGGGGGATTGAGTGCCATGGCCTGTGCTATTTCGAGGAGTGCAACTGTCCCCGATCCATCGTCATCCGCCCCGTTCCATATTTGCCCCTGCCGTGTTCCCACATGGTCGTAATGTGCTCCAAGCAAAACATATTCATCTTTGAGAGCAGGATCGCTCCCTTCGACTACGGCAGCAACATTCTGTGTGTTTCCCTGACGGATTATCGGTACAAATGAAATCGTTAGTGATTTGTCAGGAATCTCATTTGTCTGCACCTGTTCTCCCCGTTCAATTTGCGTAAAAAGTTCTTTAAGTTCTCTCTCCGTTACACCGAGAATTGCTGAGGCAGTCTCATGGCGGAGTTCTCCGGTAAAGTAGGGTGATTCCATCGGTCCGGGCTCTGTGGTGCTGCCACTGGAATCCGAATCGGTATCAGCTTCGCTGGATTCACGCTCAGGAAAGATACCGCGCTCAACATTATCAAATGTATACCCTTTCAATTCCATGTCGCGTTCTCGGGTTTCATTTATGACGGTTAAAACACCCGCTGCACCTCTTTGACGTGGAGCAATTGTCCGGCTTCTGATACGCTGCCTATTTTCAGTCGTGTTGAGAACATGGTCTGGCGGCAGTTCAGCATCGAGCAGAATGACAATTTTTCCCGTCAGGTCAATCGTACCGTAATCGTCCCATTCATTTTCCGGATCGGATATTCCATAACCTAGAAATACTACATTCCCCGTATATGAACCTTCATCTGATCGCCTTCCGATTCCGAACATTTCAGGGAAACTAAATACCCGGTCGCTCCCATCACTGCTCAGTGATACGTGTGTTCTCTTTTCATCATATGACACAATTGGGATATCGATCAATTGAAAATATGATCCGTTTGGCATGAGTGGTTTCAAGCCGAAACTTGCTGCACGTGTCGCAAGATATCGAGCTGCAATCTTGAGCTCCGGAGAAGGTGCATTCCTCCCTTTGAGCTCGTCTGATGCAATGAATGACAAATGTGTTTTCAATTCGTGTGCCGTGATCGATTCCGCGGCGTCAGTCTGTGAATAGACTGGACAGATTGAGCCGATAAGAATAACTACTGCTGAAATTGTTGATAACCAAGTCCGTAGTACCATGATGAATCCTTCCAATCAATAAACTGGTGGAACAAGCACTATGTAAAAGCTCAACACAGTGACAACACATGATGATTGCAATTTCTGTGGAGATAAATTTTAAGACGGGAGAAAGGGGAACGTTACTCCACGGTCACACTTTTGGCTAGATTTCGCGGCTGATCAACATTGCATCCTCTCTGAACAGCAATATAATACGCAAGCAATTGTAACGGGACAACCGCAAGGATAGGTGTCAGATAATTCAGTGTTTCAGGGATTAAGATTGCGTGATCGACTTTATCCGCGAGATCGGTATCCCCTTTAGTACCGATTCCAATAACAATTCCTTTTCTCGCTTTGACTTCTTCAATGTTGCTTAAAATCTTAAAGTAGGTCGGATCGTCTTTCAATGCTATAAAGACAACGGGCATCGACTCATCAATGAGCGCAATCGGTCCGTGTTTCATTTCCGCAGCAGGATACCCTTCCGCATGTATGTAGGATATCTCTTTCAGTTTCAAAGCACCTTCGAGTGCTATCGGGAAATTGTACCCCCGTCCAAGATAGAGAAAATTGTGAATATGGGCAAATTCTTTTGCTAAGTGCTCAAGAGACCGGCTGTCGTCGAGGATTTGTTGCAATTTTCCGGGCAGTTCAAGAAGTCCGGCAAAAATTTTTTTCCGCTCCGCTTCCTGCATACCACGGAGGCTTCCGAGATAGACAGCCAGCAGAGTCAGGACGGCAACCTGCGACGTAAACGCTTTTGTGGAAGCAACGCCAATTTCGGGTCCGGCATGAATAAAAATTCCGGCATCAGTTTCACGGGCTATCGTACTGCCGACAGCGTTACAGATTCCGAGAATGAGTGGATCCCTTTTTCTGGCTTCCCGGACTGCCGCCTGTGTATCGGCTGTTTCTCCCGATTGGCTGATAGCGATGACAATATCGTCTTTATCAAGTACTGGCTGTCGGTACCGGAATTCCGATGCATATTCAACTTCAACAGGGATTCTGGCAAACTCCTCGATCAGATACTCTCCCACAAGCGCGGCATGCCATGAAGTTCCACATCCGGTTATAACCACACGCCGGGCATTTTTAAGCCGATCCTCCACATCATCGAGTCCGCCGAATTTGACCGAACCACTCTCGAGCAAAACTCTTCCCCGCAGTGCGTCGCTGATTGTATCGGGCTGCTCGTGAATTTCTTTAAGCATGTAATGGGGATACCCGCCCTTTTCCACATTATTCAGATCGAATAAAACTGTTTCATGCTCTCTGATAATAACAGAGTTCTCCAGAGATTTGATTTCAACATCATCTGTCGTTACCAGTGCAATATCTCCATCCTGAAGCGGCAAAATATTTTTTGTATATTTCAGAAACGCCGCAACATCGGAAGCAACAAAATTTTCATTTTTTCCGAGTCCGACAATCATAGGACTACCGTTCCGGGCTGCTATGAGAGTATTGGGATGGTCCTGTGATAACACTACCAATCCATAAGCACCCCACATATCCCACAGTGTCAGACGGACAGCTTCAAATAGATCTCCATCATAGTATGATTCAATCAGGTGGACAATGACCTCGGAGTCTGTCTCCGATTCAAAGGTGTGACCCTGCTCAATGAGCCTTTTTTTTAACGAGGAAAAATTTTCAATAATACCATTGTGTGCAACAGCAAACCGGGCTTCACATCCGGCGAAAGGGTGCGCATTCACCTCTGATGGTTCTCCATGTGTGGCCCACCTGGTATGGCCGATGCCAACACCATTGAACTCATCGGGAGGGATAGGAAATTTTTTAAATTCGGAAATCTTTCCCGGTCTCTTATGGACAAAGAGATTTTTTGTACGGTCTAAGAGTGCTATGCCTACAGAATCGTATCCTCGATATTCCATCCGTTTGAGACCCTGGAGAATCACACTCGAAGCTTTCTTAGAGCCTATGTAACCTATTATTCCACACATATATTAATTCCGTTAGAACCTGCTGGTACGCAGCATTTTCGAGAGCATTTCACTTAAAAATAAACAGCCAAATATAGCGATATAATCGTTCAAATGCAAACACCATTCAAAGTTGACAAAGCTCTTGCTGACGGCAATTCATTTATTGATTTTCATACGGCAAAATGGTATATTTGAATGACTTTTTGAATGTATTGCTGTGCCGTAACGTAAAATATTACATTAATTTTGAGATTTCTCTGCTCCGTCCCAAGTAACACTTTCGGGACTTCAGTCGAAAGGACATTTTGAATTATTAAATTGAATAATTCATTACCGTCATTGCGAGGAATCTCGAATCTTCGGGGCGACGTGGCAATCTTTCAATTTTCATTACGTAAACTGTATACACATGGGTAAAACAAAACAAGCTATCCGCTTGGATATATTCGGAGTCATACCCAATGCTTAGAGATGAATATGAACACGGCAGAAATGTCACCCTGATTGGTATCGCTGGAAATATATTCGTCACTGTTGTTGAGTTTTATCTCGGTATAATCGGACGCAGTGCTGCACTTGTTGCAGATGCCCTCCATTCACTTTCAGATGTCGGCGCAACAATCGCCGTTCTCTTCGGTCTAAAATATTCTTCCCTCCCCGAGGACAAAAACCACCCCTATGGTCATGGTAAAATCGAATCGGTCATTGCTCTGTTTCTCGGGATTATTCTCGGTGTGACGGGAATTTATCTCATTTATAGTAATATTGACAAGATCTACAACCGCACGTTTCTCATTCCGGAATGGTATACCCTCGGTGCTGCTTTACTCACCATTGTTGTGAAAGAATGGATGTTTCATTACACCATCAAAGCCGGGAAAAAACTGAACAGCCCTTCAATCAGTGCGAATGCATATCACCACCGGTCCGATGTATTTACGTCGATTGGTGTATTTTTCGGCATTCTCGGTGCATATCTTGGATTTCCGATTCTCGACCCGGTTGCTGCCCTTATCGTAGCGGTATTTATAATCCGGATGGCATTCACCATCTCAAAAGACGCTCTCTGGGACCTGACAGATGTGACAATTTCCGACGAGCTTTGTATGGAAATTGAAAAAGTCACAGAAAAATGGAATTCCGAATATCATGTTATCGATGTTATCGGCAGACGGATGGGTACCCGCTATCATGTAGATCTTAAAATTAAGATTGAGCCATATATAGCGGCAATTGACGGTGTGGCCGATTTAAGGGCGCGTGAAAAGCAAATCAAAAAGAAAATCCCTGTAATACAGGGAGTTGACATTAAGGGGATTGTGGATTCGAAGCAGGCAGAAAACAGCGAAAGTATCTTTAAGGACCATGTCAATACAATTCTCAGTAAATATGAGAGCCACTACCGTGCAATTAAATCGTTAGAATTCCATTTCCTGCCGAACCAGGTCGAAGCCCACTTCAATATGATTGTCGATCCTGCTATGTCGGTAGGTGAAGCTCACGACATCACTAACATGATCGAAAAGGACATATTGAGAAAATTCGATCACGCCCAGGTTATTATTCATGTTGAACCTGATGAGTAAGCTTATAAACACTTAGAAAAGACTTACTGAAGCGAGTGCTAAGACGAAGGATGGGTAGAGACCAAGCAGAAAAATTCCAATTACCGAGATAGTCAATGCCATTGAATCAGATAGCCGGAATCCATAATCAGAAAAATCAGATTCCGGTTCACGCATATACATGACAAGAACAATACGCAGATAGTAATAAACACTGACGACCGCATTCAACGCACCCAGGACTGCCAGACCCGTGAGACCGGCATCGACTGCGGCACGGAAGATGTAGAACTTTCCGAAAAATCCTGCTGTCGGCGGTATACCTGCCAAAGCAAACATAAATACCGCCATTGCAGCAGCAATCAACGGGCGCTTAAATCCCAGTCCTGAGAATCCGGAAACGGTATGGATGTGCTTTTCATCCGATTCAAAATAAGAAATAATTCCGAATGCTCCGATATTCATAAATGTATAGGTTGCAAGATAGTAAATGACTGCCGATACTGCTTCATCCGTGCCTGCTGCGAATCCGACGAGAATGTACCCTGCATGTGCAATGCTTGAGTAAGCAAGCATCCTTTTAATGTTGTCTTGTGCAAGCGCAATAATATTACCAATCGTCATTGTCAGGACAGCGAGCACCCAAAACATATCCTGCCAGTTCAGGAAATAGGTTCCCACAGCATAGTAGAATATTCGGATAAGAACAGCAAATCCCGCCGCTTTGACTCCGGTGGACATAAAGGCTGCAATCGGGGTTGGTGCACCTTCATACACATCGGGTGTCCACATATGGAACGGTACCAGAGCAATTTTAAATCCTAATCCAACGATCATAAATGCCGCAGCTACAAATACATAGGTATTCGATTCTCCGATTCCGGCACTGAGAAACACGAGAATGAGTTCAAGGTTAGTCGACCCGGTCGCACCAAATAGGTATGCCATACCGTATAATAAAAAGCCTGATGCAAATGCGCCGATCAAAAAATATTTAAATGCTGCTTCAAGCGAATAGGGATCTGTCCTTCGCGTTCCCGCGAGGATATAGAGGGCAATCGAAAGCGTTTCGACGCCGAGAAAAATCATCATGAGATCGCCCGCCGATACCATGACCATCATCCCAAAAGTTGCAAAACAGATAAGTGCGCAGTATTCTCCCATGATTTGCTTGTGTGCTTTGAGAAAATCGAACGAAAGCATGAGAGCGAGGAATGCACTCAATAACAGAATAAAATTGAAGACCAGTGTGAAATTGTCCAGAATAACTGTACCCCCAAATCCCGTCTCATCCATTCCCCAAAGAGTTACCGAGTAAAGAAATGTCAGAGCGATTCCCGCAAGTGTAAATGAGGTTAAGAGCCTGACAGATATTGAAAAAAGTCCTATCAGGAGAACTGAAAATCCGGTTCCGCCAATAAGCAGCAGGGCGCCAATTGTCGGCCAATTAAATGTTGGAGCTGAAAATTCCATTATCGAGATTCTGTTGTTTCCGGTTCTGTAACGAACCTGATTTCTTTATCGTTGTCGTCTATACCGGTCCACCTGATCGGTTCGCCATACTCAATATGCCTGACGAGCCGATAAACCGACGCTTCTGTCTTATCGAGAAAAACTTTCGGATAAATACCGATCCAGACAATAAAGACAACGACCGGAATTATCACGCACAATTCACGTAATGAGAGATCTTGTAACGCCGCTAGTTTTGTATTTGTAAGCGGACCGAGCATAAACCGCTGATACCATCGCAATAAATATACTGCGGCAAGAATAACTCCTGTGGTCGCAAGTACGACATAAAGCCAGTGGATATAACCAGACTGGTATGCGCCAAACAGGATAAGAAATTCACCAATAAATCCATTCAATCCCGGCAATCCGAGCGATGAAAGAATGACAATCATCAAAATTGCCGCATAGACAGGTACTTGTTTAGCGATCCCACCGTAATCGGCAATCATTCGCGTATGCGTCCGCTCATAAATCATTCCGACCATAAGAAAGAGTGCCCCGGTTGATAATCCGTGATTGACCATCTGGATAATACCTCCCTGAACGCCCTGCATATTCATTGCAAATAGTCCAAGCATCACGAATCCGAGATGGCTTACTGACGAATATGCTACTAATTTTTTCATGTCGGGCTGGACAAGCGCAACCATTGCACCATAGATAATGCCGATAACCGAAAGGCTTGCAGCAAGCGGAATAAACTGCTGCGCAGCATCCGGGAACAACGGAAGACAAAAGCGGACATAACCATACGTCCCCATTTTCAAGAGCACTCCCGCAAGGATAACACTGCCGGCTGTCGGTGCCTCGACATGTGCGTCGGGCAGCCATGTGTGAAACGGAAACAGTGGTACTTTTATTGCGAACGCCAGAGCAAATGCGGCAAACAACCAGAACTGGATCTCCGGTGCAATCGGACTCTGCAAAATACGTTCAATACTGAAGGTGGTGATAGCTGTTGACTGATAAGTGTGGTACGACAGAAAAAGGATAGAAACAAGCATGAGCACCGATCCAAACATAGTATAGATAAAAAATTTCACTGCTGCATAAATTCGGCGTTCTCCACCCCAGACCCCGATAATAAAATACATCGGGATGAGCATCAATTCCCAGAATACATAAAAGAGAAAAAAGTCGAGCGATATGAACACACCGAGCATGCCGGTCTGAAGCAACAGGACAAAAAACATAAACTCTTTGACATGCTTTTCGATTGCCTGCCACGTCGAAAGAATAACAATGGGCGCCAGAAAGGTCGTCAACATAAAGAGCAGGATCGATATACCGTCAAGCCCGATGTTGTAGGAAATACCGAGTTTGGGTATCCACTCCATCCGATCGACAAATTGCATCGACGATATATTGCCGTTAAAATTAATAAAAACCGGCAGTGAGAGGAAAAAATCGAGCAGGACTGTCCAGAATGCGACCTGGCGAATTGTCTGTTTCCGTTCAGACGGAATCAACAGAATGATCACCGCAGCAGCAAGCGGGATAAAGGTGATAACAGATAAAATATGTGACCAGTAGAAATTCATAGAATAATCCGGGCTCTTTTCATCTTATCCAAACAACACATAACCGAAAATGAATATTGAGCCAAGTACAAAAATAACGAGATATTCCTGTGTATAGCCAGACTGTACCTTCCGCATTACACCCCCCACTTCGCGAAACGTGCGTGCAGTCCCATTGACCAGTCCGTCGACAATTTTAACATCAAAATATTTCCAAAGTATTTCTGATAAATTCATAAAAGGCTTTAAGACAATCATCTGATAAATCTCATCAACATAATACTTATTCAGCACGACTCGGTAGAAAACTCCCGCTTTGCGTGCGAACCGTTCGGGGAGTTCCGGCTTCTGCATATAGAGTCTGTACGCTAAATATACCCCTCCCGCCGCAATGATAATCGCCGATAACATCAGAATATACTCGATCGGACCGTGGTGAGCGGCTCCGCCACTCTGAATAACCTTTTGCGCTCCTGAAAACACCGGGTCGAGAAAATGTTCGAAATGGTTTCCCCCACCGAGTGACTGTGGTATACCAATCCAGCCAGCAATCACGGACAAACCTGCAAGAATGATCAAGGGAATTGTCATAACATTAGGTGACTCGTGGAGATGTTCGGCCGCTTCTTTTGTTACACGGGACTCCCCGAAAAACGTAAGAAAAAGTAGACGGAACATGTAAAAAGCTGTAATTCCCGCGGCAGCTGCACCTATTACCCAAAATAGTGTATCCCCCCGAGGGCTAGAAAACGCATACCAGAGAATCTCATCCTTACTGAAAAATCCTGAAAGGAGTGGCACACCGCTGATCGCGAGTGTTGCTATCAGCATGGTCATATAAGTTTTCGGTAAATGGTTCTTCAGTCCGCCCATTTTCTGCATATCCTGCTCACCGGAGAGTGCATGGATAACACTGCCTGACCCCAAAAAGAGGAGCGCTTTGAAAAATGCGTGTGTCATCAGATGAAAAATTCCGGCGGCAAACGCACCAACACCGACTGCAAGAAACATATAGCCAAGCTGGCTGATAGTTGAGTAAGCGAGTACTTTTTTTATGTCATTTTGGGCTAGGCCGATGGTTGCCGCAAATATTGCGGTCAGAGCACCTACAGACGCAACAACCATCATTGCGGTCGGAGCCAATGCATAGAGTATACTGCTCCGCGCAACCATATAGACACCTGCCGTTACCATTGTTGCGGCATGAATGAGTGCACTCACCGGTGTGGGGCCAGCCATTGCATCGGGCAGCCACACGAAGAGCGGGATCTGTGCTGATTTTCCGACTGCGCCCACAAAGAGAAGGAGTGTTATTGCAATCAGAGCAGGATCATTCAGCAGACCGGATGTTTCGGCACGGCTGAACACCTCGCTGTAACTGAGACTGCCAAATACGCTGAAAATCATGAACATACCGAGCAGAAATCCGAAATCGCCGATACGGTTCACAATAAATGCTTTTTTCCCGGCACTGGCTTTTTCGTTATCCTCATACCAGAATCCGATCAGCAGATAGGAACACAGTCCGACACCTTCCCATCCGATAAACATGAGCGGATAGCTGTCACCGAGAACGAGAATGAGCATCATAAGCACAAACAGATTCAGATAGGTGAAATAACGGGAATATCCCTTGTCACCGTGCATATAACCGATGGAATAAATATGGATCAGGAAACTAACTCCCGACACGATTAATGCCATCACAGCCGACAGCTGATCGAACATTAGAGAAAACTCGATTTTGAATGCACCCGAATCGATCCAGGTGAATATCTCATGTTGGATAAGCCTATTTTCCACCGGGAGCGCGAGAAGCCGCATAAAAAAGTAACAGACAAACACAAATGATAAACCTATTGCGCCACAACCGACAAATGATACTATTTTGTCAGGCAGCCGCTTGCCTATAAAGCCGTTTATCACTACGCCGATAATCGGGAAAAGTAATATGTACCCTAAATAATCCACTCAATTCCTGTTAGATTCATAAAATAATTTGTACTCTTATTGACTACCACTTCATGAGATTCAGGTCTTCTATGCGCGCGCTCTTTTTTATTCGGAATATCGCAATAATGAGCGCAAGCCCGACGACAACTTCTGCTGCGGCAACAACCATAACCATAAAAACAAATATCTGCCCGTCCAGCGATTGCAGATGTGCGGAAAATGCTACAAAAACGATATTTACAGCGTTGAGCATCAGCTCAATCGACATAAACACGACAATCGCATTACGCTTGACAATCACCCCGAGAATACCAATGGTAAAAAGTATGCCACTGAGCAGTAAATAATATGGTAACGGTATCGTCATAGTATTAGTTGAGATTCCTTTTTGCAAGAATTACTGCTCCAATAATCGCCACGATCAGGAGAACAGAGGTGATTTCAAACGGGAGCAGAAAATTAGTAAACAACAGTTTGCCGACAAGCTTTGTGTTACCTTCCTGTGCGATTATATCGGCAGTAGCATCTCCGGATATACCGATAGAAGAACCCTTATTTATAAGATAGAACACTTCAATAAGAAAGAAGAGCGCCGCGCCGCATCCGAGGACTTTTAACGGCATCAGTTTTTCAAACTTTCCCGCAAGCGCTTTGAGATTCAGGAGCATAACAACAAAGAGAAAGAGTACCATGATTGCCCCCGCGTACACCATTATCTGTATTGCAGCGAGGAAATGGGCATTCATCAGCACGAAGAGTCCCGCGACGCAAAACAGCGTCAGAATCAGGTAAAGCGCACTGTGTACCGGATTTCTGCTTACGACGACCATGAGGCCAGCAAGCACAGCACAGATACCAAATGCAAAGAAAAAAAGATATTCCATAACATTACCACTATGGTGTAACTACAGCATTCCTCTTTATTTGCAGAGGGGTAAATACGTCACACTTTTCTTTATCATTTTCTTATGCGACAAGCGCAACAACAATTCCCGAAACAAGTGCGTTGATTATCGCAAGCGGCAGAAGGATTTTCCAACCGATTGCCATTAATTGATTATATTTGAATCTGGGTAATGTCCAGCGCACCCAGATAAAAACAACAATAAAAAATATTGTCTTTGCAGTAAATGCCAGGATTTGGAGTAATTGCAGCAGCCCATCCGGCATCGGTATATTTTCGATCCACGGCAAATGCCATCCCCCGAGAAAGAGAGTCGAAATCAATGCTGACATCGTGACCAGATTCATATATTCCGCAAGCAGGAACAGGGAAAATTTCATGCTGCTGTACTCGGTATGATACCCGGCCACCAGTTCCTGCTCAGCTTCCGCCAAGTCGAACGGCAGACGGTTTGTCTCAGCAAAAGCGGCCGTTACAAACAGAAAAAATGCAAGAGGATGGAGAAATAGATTCCATCCGGGAATAATTCCAAAGTACATTGTGTGCTGTTGGATAACAATATCGGGTAATTTCAGTGATCCAGCCGCAAGTACCAGCCCAATTACCGACATACCGAGTGTTAATTCGTAGCTGATCATCTGTGCCGAAGCACGGAGACCTCCGAAAAGAGAATATTTATTATTCGATGCCCATGCTCCGAGCACGATTCCGTAGACGCCGAGTGAAGAAATTGCAAAAATATAGAGAATACCGAAATCCAGGTTTGCGATCTGAAACACTATTTCCCGTCCTGCTATGACAATTCTGTCTCCGAAAGGGATAACACCGAAGAGGAGAAAAGCAGGGATAAGAATAATTGCCGGAGCAAGTACAAAAACAACTTTATCACCACGTCCAATAATGAGATCTTCTTTAAATATGAGTTTAAAGAGGTCAGCCAGTGGCTGCAGTAGTCCCTGTGGCCCGACCCGATTCGGACCGAGACGGTCCTGAATAAATCCGGAGAACCGCCGTTCCGCAAGGATCGACAAAGCAGCGCCGGTCATTAATACGCCGACAACCACTGCTACTTTTGCTATTGCAATTATGAGATCTACCGTTTCCATAATTATTACATCAAAACTCTCAGTAAAACTTTAAGCATCGTTATTAATCTAGGTTGAAGACAAAATATTAAAAGTGCTCAATCTACAGATTCACCAATTCTTTCTCGCTCAAATAGGAGTTTGCCAGCTTTGTCAATCTTGAAATGTGATAATCCTTCAAGTTCAGGATATTGTTTAGCCATTTTCAGAAACACTTCGCTTTCCGAGAACCATTGGAGCTGCTGTTTCTGAAGAGCGGCCAATTGCTTTACGATGTTCCAAGTTGCCCTGGTACCTTCCGGTGCATTGATGGCCTGCTGAACAACCTGAAGCCTTTTTTGGAAATTGACGAATGTCCCCGATTTTTCGTAATATTTTCTTCCCGGCAGTACGACATCGGCAATCTGAGCGAGCGGCGACATAACAATATCTTCGACCACTAAAAACGGTACAGCTCTCAGGATCTCCATTGTCCTTGCAGGTACTGTGCTCGTGTCGTTATGTATGTAATATACCATTTTTATGTCGCCTGACTCTATCAGCCTGAGCACAGATTCACCGTTATAATCAAACTCGTCCAGTCCAAGCAGGAATTTCAGGCCTTCCTGATTCGGAAGTTTATCCCCCTTAATAACAAATCCACCTTTGAATTCCTGATCCTCAACCGATGGTAATTGAAACACTCCGGTAGCTACCGAGGAATTAGCAGTGTATTTCAGCAACTCCATAATCACATACGCATCTTCATTCGGTGCACCGGGAGAGATTAGCCCGGCAACCGAATCTTTTGTTTTCTGAACATTACGTATACCATCGACGACTGCCTGAAGCGCTTCATCCCACGAAGTATCCACAAGCGACTCGTTTTCTCTGATATGGGGAATCGTCATGCGGTTCAGAGCAGAATATCTTTTATGCGCGTATCTGCCAGTATCACAAATCCAATCGCCATTCACGTCGGCGTTGACTCTCGGTACAATCCTGAAAATATCATCATGAAATGAATCAATCGAGATATTACAACCAGCACTACACTCACCACAGACAGAAGGAGTTCTGGACAAGTGCCAAACTCTGGTCTTATGGATAAAGTTTTTGTCAAGCAGAGCACCGACCGGACATATATCGACAACGTTTCCGGCAAGAGGGTGATCGAGTTCCTGTCCAATTCCTATCGCAATCTCATTATGCGATCCCCGGTTAATTACACTGAGCTGAGCATCTCCTGCAATTTCATCCATAAACCGGACACACCGTGAACAGAGGATACACCGGGTTGTGGCAAGTTTGATGTTGTCACCGAAATCTTTAAACGGAGGAACACGCTTCGGCTCATCAAATCTGCTATGTCCGGTACCGTGTTCAAATGAGTAGTTCTGAAGATGGCATTCTCCCGCTTTGTCGCACTCAGGGCAATCGATCGGATGGTTCAGAAGTAAAAATTCCAGAACATCTTTCCGAGCCTTCTCAACTCTTTCAGATTTTGTATGGACGACCATACCATCACCAACCGGCGATCCACAAGCTATCATTAACCTCGGAACACCTTCGACCTCTATGAGACAAAGGCGGCAGCTTCCCGCTATTGACAAAGCAGAATGGTAGCAATAGTGCGGGATGTCAATACCGAGTTTCTCAGCGGCCTGAATTATTGTGGTACCACGTTCGACCGCTATTTCTTTTTTATCTATTGTAACGGTAATCATTTTATTGCTTTTCGACAAGTTCGTTGCAAGTTCGTTGAATGAATAAACATTTGGATTGCAATGTCTCGACTCGCACCCATCTTTGGGAGCTACGCTCGACATGACATTAATAATCAGTAATCAATAACGACATTCTTCAATAACAATCATGCGGCGACAGTACACTTTTTTTCAAGAATGTGCGCTTCGAATTCGCTTCTGAATTTTGTTGCGAACGCACGTACAGGCCACGAACCTGCTTCACCGAATGCACAGATGGTACGCCCTTCGATATTGTTTGTGATCTCAAGGAGCATATCGACATCACCTTCATTACCTTTGCCATGTTCAATTCTATCGAGAATCATTTTCATCCAGGGCATACCCTCTCTACACGGGGTACATTGACCGCACGATTCGTGCGCAAAAAATTTCGACAGGTTCAAACATGCGTTGACCATACAAACTGTTTCATCCATGACCATGACGCCAGCTGATCCGAGATGTGACCCAACCTTGGGAAGCGAATCATAATCCATATTCACATCAATTTCGTCTGCGGTCAACACCGGCATAGACGCTCCACCGGGAATGACAGCCTTTAGCTTTTTGTCATCTTTAATTCCGCCAGCATGCTTATAAATCAACTCACGCAGTGAGATTCCCATTGGGAATTCGAAGAGTCCCGGCTTTTTAACGTGGCCGCTGACACAGTAAATTTTCGTTCCGGCACCTCGTTCAACACCGATTGCGGAAAATGCCGCCGCTCCATTATTAATTATGAATGGCACATTTGATAACGTTTCGACGTTGTTTACAACAGTTGGACTTCCGAATACACCTTCCACTGCGGGAAAGGGCGGTTTGGTACGGGGCCAGCCGCGTTTGCCTTCAAGCGACTCTATCAGACCGGTTTCCTCACCACAAATATATGCACCGGCACCGCGATGAACATAGATTCTGAGATTGAAACCGGAACCGAGAATATTATCTCCCAGCAGTCCGGCATCCTCTGCCTCTTTGATTGCATGCCCAAGAATTAGTGCTTCGTGGTAAAACTCCCCACGTATATATATATATGAAATATTCGACTTTATGGCGTAGGCAGCAATCATCATCCCTTCGAGTGTGAGATGAGGATCGCGCGTCATGATTGCTCTATCTTTAAATGTTCCCGGTTCGCTCTCATCTGCATTATTGATAAGATAGCGGGCTTTCGGCGTGTCTTTCGGGACAAATCCCCATTTCATCCCACAGGGAAATCCCGCACCGCCTCTGCCTCGCAACCCGGAGTTCTTTACCTCTTCGATTACATCGTCACTTGACATCTCTTTGAGCACTTTTGTAAAAGCGGTATATCCCCCAGCAGTACGGTAGTCACCGATGTTACCAGTGTATCCGGGAATATCCATATTTTTCATGAGGATTTTATCAGCCATACTCACTATTGCTCTATTTTCATAAATGACCAACTTTGACATTCAAGATACTGAAATAAATTCAGTATGACATGAACAGTTAATAACTGTGCATAATAGTATGATTTAATACCACACGTTATCTCTGATTTGCGAGTTTGTCGATTACTTCGTCAAATTTTTCAGGAGTCATATTTTCATAATAATCGTCATTGATACGAACAATGGGTGCTGTACCGCATGCTCCAAGACATTCGACTTTAATCAGTGAGAATTTATTATTCACTGTTGTTTCTCCGGGACCTATACCAAGTTTCTGCTCAATGTGATCCACTAATGAAGCCGCCCCAATCAGTGAACATGACAGCGTATGACACACTTGAATAACATACCTGCCCATTTCCTTGCGGTAGAACATGGTGTAAAACGTTACAACATCGTACATCTCTGCGGGAGTCAGTTCAAGGAGTTCGGCAATGTAGTCGACCATTTCATCCGAAACATACCCGAAATCCCGTTGTGCAAGATAGAGTGTAGGTATCGATGCTGCCCGTTTTGACGGATACCGGGACAGGATATCTTCAAGTTCGATAAGTGTTTCTTGTGAGAATGCAACAGCCATATAGAGTGTAAATTAAAATTTATCGGTCTAATTCGCCAGCGATAATATTTAGGCTCCCCAGCACCGCAACGGCATCGGAAAGCATTTTTCCTTCGAGCATCATCGAAAATACTTGAAAATTCATCAGGCTCGGAGGTCTGACACGGAGACGGTACGGATGGTTTGAACCATCGCTCACGATATAAAACCCGAGCTCACCGTTCGGTGATTCGGTAGCCATATAAATTTCACCGACCGGAGGACGTATTCCTTTATGTTCCATTGTTATCATAAAATGATGGATAAGCTCTTCAATGTTTTTATACACATCATCTTTTTCCGGTAGAATTGTTTTAGGATCATCTATATTGATTTTTCCTTCGGGCAGGTTGTCGATAACTTGTTTCACAATTTTCAGCGATTCTTCCAACTCAATCATCCTTACCCAAAACCGGTCATAGGCATCGCCTTTATCACCGACGGGAATGTCGAATTCCAAATCTTCATAGCAGAGGTACGGTTCGTTTTTCCTCAAATCCCAGGGAACACCTGAACCGCGGAGACAGGGGCCTGTTAATCCATGATTTATCGCCTCCTCACCGTCAATGACTCCAATTCCTCTCGTCCTGCCGATAAATATCTTATTTTTTGACAACAGCGTGTCAACCTCTTTGATGACTTTGGGAAATTGGCTGATAAACGATTTGATCTCAGGGAAAAATTCATCCGGCAGGTCCCGCATCATACCCCCGACACGGGTGTAGCTCGTGGTTAGCCGGGTACCGCATGCAATTTTAAAGAGATCATAAAGCCGTTCTCTTTGTTCAAATAAATAGAGAAATGCAGTAAAAGCGCCGAGATCGAGCGCCGCAGTACCGATACTGACAAGGTGATCGGCAATACGCGAGAGCTCCGACATTAGCACACGAACAGCCACACACCGTTTGGTTATTTCTATATCGAAGAGTTTTTCACACGCTAGCGCAAATCCGATGTTGTTGTTGAGTGGAGAAAGATAATTCAACCTGTCGGACAGTGCAATGAACTGGTTGTAATTCAGATGCTCCGCTAATTTTTCAAAACCGGTATGGAGATAGCCGACGTGAGGAATTGCCTTGATAACTGTTTCGCCGTCGAGCACCATTTCTATCCGAAGCGTACCATGGGTCGCAGGATGCTGTGGTCCCATATTGAGTGTTACCCGGTCAGTCTCAAGACCACTCAGTTCGGAGTTTCCTACCTGTGTTTCCAGCATTATCTATCTCAATTATAAGATCTTTTGCATATATCGATTAGGTATTCTCAAGTATACGAATTAAATTTAATCGTTCTTGAGGTCAGGAAAATTACTTCTGTACCCTTCCCCTTGGACAGGGTAGTCCTTTCTAAGAGGAAAACCAGAGAAATCGTCCGGCAGGAGTAGTTTTCTCGGATCGGGATGTCCGGTAAATGACAGACCGAATAACTCAGCTGCTTCACGTTCCATCCAGTTGGCGGTCTTCCACAACGGCACCATAGTAGGAATGTTCATATCGTCTTCAGGAATCCATGCTTTTACCCGCAATCGGCGGAAATAGGTGTGAGAATAGAGATGATATACAACGACAAACCGTTCATCACCGCCCACCTTCAGACAATCCACCACAGTAATATCAACAAGATAATCGAAAACGGAATCGTTCGTTTTTTTGAGATACTGCATGATTTCAAAGATTTCAGTTTTTTTTACGTGAACAGTAGTTTCACCGCAAAATTCTTCACTACGTAGAAAAGAGTCTGGGAACTGGCTGGCGAGCTTAGTTATGAATGTGTATTCTTCTTCCGGCATATCGGTTCAAAACATTATTTTTTCACACAAGCAGGTAAACAGGCGGGGGAAATCAATCCCACTCGAAAGCACCTTTTTTCAACAAATAGAAATAACCGAACAATAAGAGACCAATAAAGGCTGCCATCTCGTATAGAATAAAATCCCCTAAAGAAAGAAGGTCTTTAAAGACAACTGCCCATGGAAATAAAAAGACAGCTTCAATGTCAAATATAATAAAGAGCATTGCAAGCAGATAAAACTTAACATTAAAACGAAACCGCGCATCTCCAACAGGATCGATACCTGACTCATACGGAATGTCTTTGACAGGATCATATTTTCGGGGGCCAAAAAAATGTGATATAACTAAAATAATACCTGCAAATCCAATTCCTGCCGCAGCTAGAATCAATACAGGTATATAATCTAAAGTCATTCCGTTTTCTCACACGTCAAAAAACAATATATGCTCTAATTTATACTGGAACTCACAATACTGAAAATATGGTATTTTAGCAAGCGAAAAATTTAGAGAATGACATTCTTACCTCCCGTTACTCCAGCACGACACAGGCACATTATTACACGAAAATCAGAACGTGATCATGTGACAGAAAAACCCTGAAAATCGCTGCAATCTCCTGATCTTCCAAACGTGATTTCTGCAATATCTATAATCTGCGATAGTTTACCGAACTCCGAAACAAGACCGGATTTTTCAAAATTTAGTAATTTTTTTCTCAAAATTAAGAGCACAACTCTCAATACATCCATGTGCATATGACACTGTTCTTCTTAAATCCACTGATATTTCCTTCATTTATTAGTCCAAGTTACTGTGGCATTGTTTTTGCCAAATAAAGTCAATGAGAATCATAAGCACATATATTTTAAATTGTGGATTCTTTCACATTTAACATTGTTGTCACCTCGTTCTTCGAAAGAGTTTTATGAACAACCTTATAAATTCCCATTAATGTAAAATCAATTTCGCATTGAAAAGGAATGTGAAATATTACTTGTTTGAAAGGAGAAGTATATGAGGGTAAAAGTTATTTGGTTTGTACTCCTCTGTAGTTGTGTTACTGTATTTTTCGGCATGAGGTATTTTGAAGACCTCGCAGGCTCAGCGAAAATTGAGTTGATCGCAGTTTCAGAAAATGATATTGATGAAGATGCAACGCTGACAATCTCTGCAGGTATTCCAAACGTAGGTATAGGAGAAAAGGTGTATCTGAAAGAAAATACCGGAGCAGTCTCATATTCCTGGACACTTGCCGATAAACCGGATGCAAGCACGTCTACATTGACAGGAGCAACGACACAAACTCCGACATTGACTCCCGATGTAGCAGGACAATATCTTGTAAGGTTTATCATTGACGGAACAAGTGATCCTGACACATTATGGATCAGTGCCGGGCGATATGTAGGTGTTGGAACAATTGCGGGTGCATCTCCCGATGTTTCAAAAGGTCAGTGCGCTGTCTGTCATGGTGCATTTTCTTCACATGATAAGGTAACCCCATGGTCAGGGACCGGTCATGCTGCTGCTTACGAAGGAAAGCTTGACGGTGATAATGGGCCTTTCTTCGGTGCCAATGAAGTGCATTGCAGTAAATGCCATACCGTAGGATATAAGGAAGACGCTTCCAACGGTGGTTTTGACGACGTTTCCGATCTGGTTGGCTGTGTGTTTCCGTCATCAGCACAGTCCGGAAATTTCAATAATATTGTTACAAACTTTCCCGATCTTGCAGCGCTGGCCAATATTCAGTGCGAAAACTGCCATGGACCGGGAAGCCTCCATAGAGGGCTGACGGCGAAGAACGAAATCGCGAAAAGTTTCGAGACCGGAGTCTGCGACCAGTGTCACGATGCAGATCCCTATCATGTGATTTCACAGCAGTGGGAAGAATCGGTACACGCTGTTGCAACACAGTATCCGAGTGGCCCGTCACGTGGATCATGTGTACAGTGTCATACCGGTTCGGGTTTTATCTCAACTTGGGATCCCGATTATGCAGCAAAGGCATTGAATACCGATTTTAATCCGATCAACTGCCAGACATGCCACGATCCGCATTCTGCTGAAAACCAGCATCAACTCAGAAAACTCACCGATATTGAACTCAACAATGGTGAAGAGATAATCGGTGGCGGTTTAGGTATGATCTGTTCAAACTGTCACCTGTCAAGAAGAGATTCTGAGGCATATATTGTTGAGCAATTGGCAGGCTCTTCCATGTCTTCGCATTTCGGCCCGCACGGTAGCCCACAGACTGACATGCTTTTCGGGAAAAATGCAGTAGAGTTTGGAAAACCGGTTGGTGTATCTCCGCATGCCGAGGTAGTTGAAAACACCTGTGTCGGTTGCCACATGCAGTCATACGATCCGCATGAGCCATTGAGCATCGTGAAAGCGGAAATGGGTAATCCCTCTATGACAGACCTGAAGACGACGGAGCTGACCAGAAACGTTTACGGCCACAGCTTCTGGAACAAGTATGAAGACGACGATGATGTTGTATGGGAAAACGTATCTGCCTGCCGTGACTGCCATGGTGAAGAAATGACATCGTTCGATGATGTTCTGGCAAATGAAGATTTTGACGGTGACGGTTCGATCGAAGGTGTCCAGTCGGAAGTTGAGGGAATGCTCCTCAAACTCGCAGAACTCCTGCCACCAGTAGGACCAAAGACGCTGAGTGCTTTCCATCCTGATCCGGACAATCACGACTATACGGAAGTAGAAGCAAAAGCACTCTATAACTTCCTGTTTGTCTATGAAGACGGCAGTATGGGTGTCCATAACGCCGCATATGCCATTGGGCTGATAAGATCATCGATTACAGCACTCGGAGTCGGTGATATTGGCGCAGGTTCCGTCAGTTCGGTGACCGAATGTCCCGAACGATCAGGGTAAACAGGTCAGAGTTACCTGGAACCGGTTCCCGGGTGATGGCGATACCGATCCGAAAATCATCAATTACGGTGTTTGGAGAAAAGTCGACGGCATGATGGCGAAAGCTGCTGTCGATAATGTTGTAGCTGTAGCGGATTACAATGAAATGTATGCATCTATCGAAAGCGCTGCCGGTAAACTCTTTGCCGTCACCGAGACGGAAGTATGGGATTATGTAAAAACAGTCCCGACTGCAGAGCTCGAAGCGTATGCAACGATTGCTGCAACAATATTCGATTCAACAATTACTGGAGGCCAGAACTGGTCACATTACCGGGTTTCGGGTCATTCAACGAATAATTCGGTTGTGATGTCGGTTGCCGACAGCGGATATTCGGTTGACAATCTCGCACCGACGGTACCGCAATCGCTTGCGTTCGATATCAACACGTTGACCTGGACTGAAACGGAAGACAACGATTTCGATTATTTTGCGGTTTACAGAAGCAACACTACTGGATTTACTCCAGCTGATGAAAACCGAATCGGTGTTGTTACTTCCAGCGCATTTGAGGATGGTTCCATGAGCGGGGACGGTTCTTACTACTATGTCGTTTCAGCATTCGACCATGCCGGAAACGAGAGTGATTTTTCGAATGAAATTGAAGTTCTCGTAACAGGTATTGATGACCGTTCGGGTGTCCCTACAATCTATGCGCTTGATCAGAACTATCCGAATCCGTTTAATCCGTCAACCGTTATCAATTATCAGCTTCCTTCCTCAGCCAATACGAAAATTGTTATCTATAACGTAATAGGCCAGGAAGTCAGATCATTGGTAAACGGTTATGAACCTGCCGGATATCAGCAGACAGTATGGAACGGACGTGACAACTTCGGCAATGTTGTTTCGGCTGGTATATACTTCTATAAGCTGACCGCCGGTGATTTTGTTGACATTAAGAAAATGGTATTTGTGAAGTAAGAATTGGGCGAATTCTAAAAGGGCTGAATTCCAGCATTATCGGGTATTCAGCCCTTTTTTCTTATTGCGTTTTATTTGGTATCTTCGTGTATATTTATTCAATAATAATCACGTTATCTGACTCACACTGGAACAAATCGCATGGATGAAAACGGCAGACGCTCTTTTATTCAAACAGTCCTTGGAGGAAGTCTGACACTTGTTTCCGGTTCTGTTCTCTATCCTGTATTCCGGTTCATGACCCCTCCCGAAGTGTCCGAAGCTGAAACATCATCTGTCCTTGTCGGGACACTAAACGAAATGCCTCCCGGGTCAAGCAAAGCTTTCCGGTTCGGCACAAAACCGGGGCTCCTCGTCCGGTCGGAAACCGGAGAAATGTATGCTCATACTGCTGTCTGTTCCCACCTCGGCTGCATTGTGCAGCACAGCAATGAACGGAACGGTATCTGGTGTGCCTGCCATGGAGCACTGTTTGATCTCCGTGGAAATGTTGTTTCCGGACCGCCTCCGAAACCGTTGACTCCCCTGAACGTTATTGTCCAGAATAATGAGATTTTTGTTACCAAAACAGAAACATGATGTGACAATTTTGTGTATGCCGGATTTATTGATATAAGAGCACTACACATTTTTCCTTTTAATCATCGTCACAGACCATACGTTTCACCACAAGCAAGTAACCATGGTACAGAAAATCATATCGTATATTAGTGACCGTGCAAAGCTTCAAAGCGTGACTGATTATATGAAGAAAAAGACCGTTCCGCTGCACAAACATACCGTGTGGTATTATTTTGGCGGGGTTACGCTTTTTCTATTTGTCGTGCAGGTCTGTACCGGGATCCTTCTGCTGCTCTACTACCGCCCAACTGCTGAGGGAGCGTTCGAGAGCGTCCAGTTTATTGTTACACAGGTACACTACGGCTGGCTTATCCGGAATATCCACAGCTGGTCGGCAAATCTCATGGTCTTGATGCTTTTTATCCATATGTTCAGTGCGTTTCTCATGAAGGCTTACAGAAAACCGCGAGAAATTACATGGATCAGCGGTTCATTGCTCCTCTTTATTGCTCTCGGGTTCGGATTTTCCGGCTACCTCCTGCCGTGGAATGAACTTGCATTTTTTGCGACGAAGGTCGGGACAGAAATTGCAGGTGTTATACCCTTTGCAGGGGACTGGCTCATGCGATTTCTCCGCGGGGGTGAAGATGTGACGGGAGCAACATTGACCCGGTTTTTCGGATTTCACGTTGCGGTGCTGCCGGGGATTACAACGGTTCTCCTCTTTATTCATCTTATCATGGTGCAGATTCACGGCAATGCCAAACCGATTTCTCTTGAGCATTCCAAACGGTCGATGCCGTTTTTTCCCCATTTTCTTATGCGGGATATGGTTGCCTGGATGGTGGGGCTTGCAATTGTTGCGTTTCTTGCGGCGGTGTATCCATGGGAACTGGGCCAAAAAGCCGATCCATTTATCCCTGCACCGGCTGGAATCAAACCTGAATGGTATTTCATGTTTATGTTTGAAACTCTGAAAGTCATTCCGGCAAAGATTCTCTTTTTAGACGGAGAAGTTGTTGCAATTTTTGCCTTCATTTTTGCGGGAGTATTTTGGGTTATGGTACCGTTTTTGGACAAAAACGCACAGCAGAACAAACGGAGTCCTGTATTTACAGCGATTGGCATTTTTGCAATCGTCTATATTGCTGTTGTCACGTTATTGTCATATACGCTGTTGGCGTAACACACAGGTGCGGTGGATTATACTGTTATGAAAATACAATTTCATAGAAATTTGATGATAGTGACAGGTTTTATTATGTGCCTTATGATTCCTGTTTCCGGGTATGGGCAGGATGTGTATAACAACTGCATCGAATGCCACCGTGACATCGACGATGCTTATGAGCATCCGACAACGCTCGTGGAAAACGATGTCCATTTTGTACGAGGAATCACCTGTACTGACTGCCATGGCGGAGATAGCGAGATCGATCCGGAGGGAGATCCTTATTTTGCAATGGACCCGGATAAAGGTTACACCGGTAGTCCGTCCCGGTCGGACATTCCAGGTTTCTGTAACCGGTGTCATGGCGATGCAACATATATAGCGCAGTTTAATCCGAATTTACGGGTCGATCAATATCAGCGTTACAAGACAAGTACTCACGGGCAACGTCTTGCTGACGACAATGAAGATGTCGCTGTTTGTTCCGACTGTCATCAGGTCCATCAGATGAGGACAGTGAACGATCCGCAATCGAAAGTATACCCGCTAAATGTTCATGAAACATGCGGAGCATGTCACAGTAGTGATACGTATATGGAACCCTATTTTTTGCCGACAGACCAGAATGAATTGTATACAACAAGTGTCCATTACGAATATCTAACTGAGCGTGGAGATTTGACTGCACCGACCTGTAACGATTGTCATGGTAATCACGGCGCAGTGCCTCCCGGATTTGATAGCATCCATTTTGTCTGTGGATCTTGCCATGTTGCAGTGAAGGAATTGTTCGACGTCAGTGTACATGCAACGGCATTCCGGGAAATGGATATGCCCGAATTTGTTACCTGCCACTCGAATCATGACGTGACGTACACAGGAGAGTACATGCTCGAAGAAGTTGAGGGTATCTGCTGGAATTGTCACGATTCAGATTCTCCCGAGGGTGAAATCGTCAGGGGAATTATATTTGAAATTGAATCGCTGAAAAATTTACACAGTTATGCTGACTCAGTTATCACACTCGCCGAAATAAAAGGTATGGAAGTGCGGGATTACAAACTCGATCTGATCGATCTTTCATCGGTCATCACAAAAATCCGCAACCTTGTGCACACACTGTCAGTGTCGGATATCCGTCAGGAAACCGGACCGGGTTCAGAATTGGCACAAACAATCATTACCGGCGGCAACGAAGCGTTTGCGGAACTGAACCGCCGTAGAACCGGTCTTCTTATTTTCCTTATTTTTATCATTCTTCTCATTGCCGGACTTCTCCTGAAAATACGGACACTCCCTCCATCGCAGTAAGGCCGTTGTTCCTTCTCAACCATCCTTTATTTTTTCATTTTTCTCTTGCGCATTGATTTATTAATCATTAACTATATCGCTATTGTTTTGACAACACATAATTAATCCGATGTCGATTTTTATCATTACGATAACAACTTAATTTGTCCAACTGTATCAAACCGGGTCGAATATATGAAAAAACTTCGCAGTTTCGCCGTCATACTGTTCATCCTTCTGTGCATGCCGATAAGCGTGTTTGCACAAGATCATGGTGAGCAGAGCATCTCATTGTATTATTCAATCCCTTTTGTTTTAATGTTGGTTAGCATTGCAGTTATACCTCTCAAATGGGAACATTGGTGGGAGGATAACAATAATAAGCTAAAAGTCGCCCTTATCCTCGGTATACCGATAGGGTTTTTTTTTTTATTCTACGATATACATAAATTACAGCATACTCTTGAAGAGTATATTGCGTTTATGGTCTATGTTGGTTCGCTTTTTGTTATTTCCGGCGGTGTCGTTCTCCGCGGCGAAATAAAGTGTTCGCCAAAAACAAATCTTATAATTATGGGAATTGGCACCTTGCTTGCCTCTTTTATCGGAACCCCCGGCGCAAGCATGCTGTTGATACGGCCACTGCTTAGGATAAATGCGGACAGAAAAGATATAAAACATGTGGTCATCTTTTTTATTTTTACTGTCAGCAACATCGGTGGCTGCCTGACACCACTCGGTGATCCGCCGCTTTTTCTGGGGTATCTGAACGGAGTGCCGTTCATCTGGACATTTTCGCTCTGGCCGCAATGGCTGCTCGCAAATTCGATTATTTTAGCAATTTTCTATATCATCGATAGTAAAAAATTCAAAACAGAATCACTACCTGAATCATCACAAAGTGACGGCAAAGGAAAACCGCTCAGTATTGTGGGTCTTATAAACTTTGCATGGCTTGCTGGTGTCATCCTTTCGGTTGCATTCGTTCAGAAAACGTATGGACCTTTCGTTATATTAGGGCCGCGTGAAGTTATAATGCTCATAATGGTCTTTTTATCGTTAAAGACTACGAAAATGGGACTCCGTGAAGAAAACCAGTTTTCTTATCAGCCGGTTCTTGAAGTTGCCTATCTCTTTATTGGCATATTCCTTACTATGATCCCTGCGCTCGTTTATCTTGAAACGCATGGATCGGCATTCGCAGAAAAAGGCCTGACCGAGCCGTGGATGATCTTCTGGTTTACCGGTATTCTCTCTTCGTTTCTTGATAATGCTCCAACATACCTGACTTTTTTCTCACTTGCTAAAGGTATGGAACTCGCCGGAACGCTTGTCGCCCAGACGGGTGTCACGGAAGCGATGCTGCGTGCTATATCTCTCGGTGCTGTGTTCATGGGGGCAAATACCTATATCGGGAACGGCCCGAATTTCATGGTCAAAGCCATTGCCGACGAATCGGGGACCAAAATGCCCTCATTTCTCGGTTATATGCTTTGGTCGGGCGCAATTTTGATACCGATTTTTATTGTGGTGACGTTCCTTGTATTTATATTTGGTATTATTTAAGAAAACAGAAACCTTTGCAGAATTACACGGATAATTGTTGTGGTGTTGAATTCAAGATATTGTGAAGTTCCGGAAAACCATGACTCGCAATGACACAATTAGAGATAGTGCGATGAGTTTTCCCCGTGGTAGGGAAAATGATGTTGCGATCTTCGGATATGAGTTTATTACAACTCGTGCAATAATACCTGTTAATCCAATTCATTCCATGTGTTTATTAGTATGATAATTACAAGTCCCATTTCACTTCATCTAATATCAAAAGAATAAAGCATTACCTTAAAAGAATCCTTTGAAAGAACTCATTCAAATCGTTATATTCTACAGTGTCGATTGTGTATCCCTAAGAACAGGAAGGTACGTTATCAAATAGAATTGTGATACCATTGCCGAATGGACCATAATCCTGAACAATAAGCAGTGATGCGATTTTAGGATATCCTTCAAAACTTTCATTTCTTTAAGACACCTAATTATTTTCCGTCGTTCTCGACTCTGGAGTATTTCTATTATATGGGTGTACTAACCTTTCGTATCACATGCATAGAGCACTTTAACTTCGGAGCTGCATTATGCCTTTTACTTCTTCACCAGTCTGGTCATCGGTCGGGAAAAAGTTTCTTATGGGTTTTACAGGACTTGGACTCGTTGGATTTGTTGTCGTACATATGCTCGGTAACTTTTTGTTATTCAGCAGCAATCCCGACCCATTTAATGCATATTCACATTTTCTTATCAATCTAGGTACACTTCTCTACGTTATTGAAGCGGGCCTCGTCCTCTTTTTAATCATCCATATTGTTTCGGGTGTGTCAGTCTGGCGGTCTGCCCATCAGGCTCGTCCTGTCAAATACGAGGAGTATCAATCTGCCGGAAAACCGAGCAAGCAGAATTTTTCATCGGTATCGATGCTATACTCCGGAATTCTCCTCGGGATATTCCTTGTGATCCATATTGTGACGTTTAAATATGGACCTTACTATACAACAGTCGTAGACGGTGTTGAAATGCGGGACCTGTATCGGCTGGTTGTCGAGGTTTTCAGTAATCCATTCTATGTCGCCGGATATAGTGTTGTAATGATTTTTCTCGGATTTCACCTCCGCCACGGATTCTGGAGCGCTTTTCAGTCCGTAGCATTCCATCATCCTCGCTACACACCGATTATTTACGGTACCGGATATTTTGTCGCTATTAGTCTTGCTGTGGGATACATTGCTATTCCCATATGGATCTTTTTCAGGGGAGGAGCATAATGATTCTCGATTCGAAAACACCAGTTGGACCATTGCCCGACAAATGGGATAAACACAAAGCGTCGCTTCATCTTGTCAATCCTGCAAACAGGCATAAGCACACGATCATTATTGTCGGTACCGGATTGGCGGGAGCATCCGCGGCCGCATCTCTTGGGGAGCTCGGTTATGCAGTAAAAATTTTCTGCATTCAGGACTCACCACGGCGTGCTCACAGTATTGCAGCACAAGGTGGTATTAATGCTGCTAGGCAGAACCAGATCGACGGTGATAGTGTCTGGCGTCTGTTTTACGACACAATCAAGGGAGGAGATTTCCGGTCGCGTGAAGATAATGTATACCGGCTTGCAGAAATCAGCGCCCGTATTATTGATCAGTGTGTTGCTCAGGGTGTTCCATTTGCGCGGGAATACGGGGGTGTTCTGGCAAAACGTTCTTTCGGTGGAACACAGGTATCACGGACGTTTTATGCACGCGGTCAGACAGGACAGCAATTACTTTTGGGTGCGTACGGTTCGATGATGCGTCAGGTCGACGAGGAAATGGTTACGATATTTCCGCGGCGAGAGATGCTCGATCTTTCAGTTATCGACGGCAGAGCGCGTGGAATCGTTGTAAGAGATCTGACGACAGGAGAAATCGAAACCCATAGCGGAGATGCGGTTATTCTGGCAACCGGTGGGTACGGCAATGCCTTTTATCTTTCGACTAACGCAAAAAATTCGAATGCAACCGCTGCATGGCGGTGCTATAAACGGGGTGCATATTTTGCGAATCCCTGTTATGCACAAATCCATCCCACCTGTATTCCGGTTTCTGGAGATCATCAGGCAAAATTGACCTTGATGAGCGAAAGCCTGAGAAATGACGGCCGTGTTTGGGTTCCAAAAAAGAAAGGCGATACCCGCCAACCGACCGAAATACCTGAAAACGAACGTGACTACTATCTCGAACGGAAATATCCGAGTTTCGGTAATCTGGTACCACGTGATGTTGCATCCCGGAATGCCAAAGAAGTGTGCGATGAAGGACGCGGTGTCGGCCCATCGGGGCTCTCTGTTTACCTCGATTTTGCAGATGCAATCAGCCATCATGGACGTAAAATAATTGAAGAACGTTACGGCAACCTGTTTGAAATGTATGAACGGATTACCGGCGAGAATCCGTACGAATCTCCAATGCGAATCTATCCTGCAATTCATTATACAATGGGTGGCTTGTGGGTCGACTATAATCTCATGTCGACCATTCCGGGTCTGTTCGTACTCGGTGAGGCAAATTTTTCAGATCACGGTGCAAACCGTCTCGGTGCAAGTGCCCTCATGCAGGGACTTGCCGACGGCTATTTTGTAATCCCGTTTTCTATCGGTGATTATATTGCGACAAACGATTTTCCATCAATCTCAGATGACCACGATGTGTTCAAGGAGAGTATCGGACAGATTAATCATGAAATAAACAAGTTGGTATCCATAAAAGGCAAGAAGACTGTTACTCATTTTCATCAGGAGCTTGGTAAAATACTTTGGGATAATGTCGGAATGTCCCGTAATGAAAAGGGGCTACGGCATGCACTTGAAACCATTCCAAAACTCAAGGAAGAATTCTGGAATAATGTCTATGTGCCGACCGACGCAGCATCACTGAACAAGAACCTTGAATTTGCGAGCAGAGTTGCCGACTTTTTTGAATTGGGCGAGCTGATGGCACGTGATGCACTGGACCGATCTGAATCGTGCGGCTGCCACTTCCGCGAAGAAAGTCAGTTACCCGAGGGTGAAGCGCAACGGAATGACGAGAAATTCAAATACGTTTCCGCATGGGAATACAACAATGATAAAGATCCCGTTCTTCATAAAGAACCATTGAAATTTGAAAATGTACATCTTGCGACGCGGAGCTATAAATAAGTACTGGTGAGCACTGTATCAAGAGCAGTAATCAATGGGCTTGTACGCCTTATCATGTAATAGGGAGCACAATTCTATGAAAACAATGACAATACATTTACGGATCTGGCGGCAGAAAAACGATAAAAGTCCCGGTAGATTGATTCCGTATACTGTGACCGACATAACGGAAGAGATGTCGTTTTTGGAAGTGCTCGATATTTTGAATGAGCAGCTTCTTGAGAAGGGCGAAGAACCAATTGAGTTCGACAACGACTGCAGAGAAGGTATTTGCGGTATGTGCAGTATGGTTATTAACGGCATTGCACACGGGTCCTATCCTGCAACAGCAACCTGCCAGCTCCATATGCGCATGTTCGAAGATGGCGACACAATCACGGTTGAGCCATTTCGTGCCAAACCATTTCCCATCATCAAAGATCTCGTTGTTGATCGTTATGCGTTTGACAGGATTATTGCTGTTGGCGGGTTTACCTCGATCAATGTGGGCAGTGCCCCGGAAGCAAACAGCATCCTCATTCCGAAAGACCATGCTGACAAAGCTATGGACGCTGCAGCATGTATTGGCTGTGGCGCCTGTGTTGCTGCATGCCCGAATGCATCAGCAACACTGTTTGTATCTGCAAAAATTGCTCAGCTTGCTCTACTGCCGCAGGGGCATCCGGAGAGGAAACGGCGCGCGCATCGGATGATCACGCAGATGGATGAGGAAGGATTCGGCGACTGCTCAAATCACGCAGAATGCGAAGCTGTCTGTCCAAAAGAAATATCGATTTCCAATATAGCCTATATGAAAAGAGAATATGCAAAGGCGGTCATTTCACGCGGTTGGCTCGATCCCCATTTTTAATGATTCAAGCGATTATAATATTCAAAGAAGTATACTATTCAATGCCGGCAGTAACGCTGGCATTCTTGTTTTATTGCGAAATGAAATAATCAGAGAAAGTAGTATAGGGCACTTCAAACACGCCATAGAAGAAAAGCGGCGATAAGTGTCCCGATAATTGCCCCGCCGTATGAGAAGAAGGAGAGGACTGTTTTTTGTTTCCAGAGACCTGTATGGACGACCGTAAAATAGAAACGGTGCGCAAAATGGAAAAATGGCAGTGCGATGACGGCAAGAAGAATTAATTTCAAGACTGGATTGGCGACAGCATCCTTCATCCGCTCATAGGATATTGCAGCTTCATCTATGAGATTGAACGGAATGGCAAACCCGATAATCACAATCAGTATCGGTAGGAAAATAGCCGCCATTACGCCCCCCGCTGAGAAAAGCCCCCACCAAATCGGCTCATGTGATTTCTGCATATTTTATTCTCCTAATATGATCGCTGGAAAATGCATTAAAGATACACGATAATCCATGTAATGATAACTGAGACAGCTACCCATCCGGAATAGACTCCACCGAGAATTACCCACTCGGGAATTTTTTGCTCGCCAACCCAGAACACCATCACTTTTGGTGTCAGGTCGAACCATGTATACGTATGGTAGAGCGCAAACAGCAGAACAATCCAATGAACTACTATCGCAGGTGTAGATTTTAGAACTGCTATTAATGTGTTGTAGACTTCAGGGCCTTCACCGAGTGCGTAGATAAATGTCAGGAGGAATATACAAAATCCAGCGATAAACAGGCTTGTCATTTCTCTGACAATAAACATGAAATAGGGCCACCTGCTGAACCAGAGTCTATGAGGCGGCGGCCGGAGATACGGTTTCGGCATGCGTTACTCCCGTAATTTACTAAATTGACGGAATGTTTGTTACTATTTTCATTCCTAAAGTTTTGGTATAACCATTTTGTCAGTCTTTTCCTCCGAAGGGCAGGAGAAGCGATTTGAAATAATTTTGTGTATTGATAACCTTTGCTTGTTGAATAGCCGCTGCAGGATCAACATTTTTGGGACAGACTTTCGTGCATTCTCCGACAAAT
The DNA here is from genome assembly GCA_965249485.1 of bacterium. Classification (GTDB taxonomy): domain Bacteria; phylum SM23-31; class SM23-31; order SM23-31; family SM23-31; genus CBDFMG01. The sequence goes on from OZ252239.1 coordinate 257,490, forward strand.
GTGCATTCCCAAATCCCCTCGTGGCTCGCGATATATTCCTCCCGCTTTGCAGCTCCCTGATCCCGCGAATCGAGATTATATCTCATCGCAAGCGCAACTGCTGCCGGACCAATAAAATTATTATTTACCACATAGACCGGGCATGCTGAATAACAAAGCATACAATTGATGCACATCGAAAGCTGTTTATAGCGTGCAAGCTGGGCCGGTTTTTGGAGATACTCACCCATTTCTACCGATTTTTCACCTTCTTTCCTGACGATCCACGGGCGGATCTCCCGCAGTTTCTTCATGAAATCGTCCATGACAATAATTAGATCTCGTTCAACCGGAAATCCGAGGAGCGGTTCGACACGAACTTTTTCCGGATAGTAATCTTTAAGAAAAGTCGCACAGGTCAGTTGCGGAATTCCGTTCACCATCATACCGCAGCTTCCGCAAACTCCCATCCGGCATGACCATCTGTATGAGAGTGTTCCGTCGATTTTATCCTTGATATAGTTGATTCCATCAAGAATTACCCAGTCGTCTTTGAACGGGATTTCATATGTTTTATACGTCGGTTTATCTTCTATGTCCGGGCGGTACCGGAAAACTTCGAGTTTTATCTTTTTAGACATACGTCTCCGACCGATTTAATATTAAGTGCTCAATTCTACGCTAGCCATAGGGCATTAAGGATTTCCACAATAGTACTGATGGAACTCTTTGTTCCGGAATAAAATAACAGGCATTCTATTTTCCATAAACTCGTTCACCGGGAGGCCATCGTGTGATCACGACATCTTTATATTCAATACGTGGTCCGTCGTCGGATCTGTATGCGAGTGAGTGGTTGAGATACGTATCATTGTTCCGTTCAGGATAATCGGTACGCTGATGGGATCCGCGGCTCTCTTTCCGTTCGAGAGCGCTGTGTGCAAGCGCCTGGGCCACATCCAGCATACTATCCAATTCCAGTGCTGATACAAGTTCAGTATTAAATGTTAACGTTTTATCGTCAAGATTAATATTGTTAAAACGATCGCGCAGTTCTGCAAGTTTTTCGCACGTCTGCTGCAGGCTCTCTTCCGTCCGGTAAATGCCGGCACCTTCTTCCATTGCTACCTGCATTTCGTGCCTGATTGTGGAAATCCGCTCCTTCCCATCGTGCTTCCTGAAGTAGGTTGCAGCGATTCGCTCCTGCTCATCTTTTTCCTGCTTTTCGAGTATTCCAAGATCCGATTCGGGATGTTCACGTACCAAATCGACGGCACTTGTTCCCGCCTGCGCGCCGAACACCAGAATTTCCGTCAGTGAATTCGATCCGAGCCGGTTTGCACCGTTAATTGAAACACATGCACACTCTCCGGCAGCAAGCAGGCCGGGAAGACTTGTCTCCGAATTAATATCGGTGTCGATTCCCCCCATACAGTAATGGATAACGGGACGTACCGGAATTGGCTTAAACACTGGGTCGATCCCCACATATTTTGTCGCAAGTTCCCGAACAAAGGGAATTTTTTTGTCTATTTTTTTCTCACCGAGGTGTCTGACATCAAGATGCACATAATGACCGTATTCACCCGGTATGGTCCGTCCCTTATCAAATTCCTTCATAAATGCCTGACTGAGCCTGTCACGGGGACCAAGCTCCATGCTCTTCTTTACAGGATGTTTGGGATCGGTAATCTTGACCGGTGTACCGAGATCGTAATCCTGAAGATATCGATATCCATCCTTATTAACGAGAATTCCTCCTTCACCACGTGCAGCTTCAGTAATGAGAATTCCCGTGCCGGGAAGCCCGGTCGGGTGGTATTGCACAAATTCAAGGTCTTTGAGCGGTACACCTGCCCGGTACGCCAGCGCCATACCGTCCCCGGTTTTGATCGAGCCGTTGGTCGTGAAAGGAAAAATTCTCCCCGCACCACCGGTACAAACGATGACCGCTTTTGCAGTGATCGCTTCCACTTTACCGGAACGGAGCTCAAGTGCAGTTACACCCTGACAGCGTCCGTTTTCAACAAGAATTTTTGTCGCAAACCACTCATCGTATTGGGTGATGTTGTTGAATTTTAATGAGGTCTGATAGAGAGAATGGAGCAGATGAAAACCGGTTTTGTCTGCTGCATACCAAGTCCGCTCGATTTTCATACCACCAAACGGACGGACTGCAACTTTCCCGCTCTGCTCCCGGCTCCAGGGGCATCCCCAGTGTTCAAGCCGAATCAGTTCATCGGGAGCCTGCCGAACAAAATATTCGACGGCATCCTGATCACAGAGCCAGTCTCCACCGGCAATGGTATCTATACAATGATCGTCAAGGGAGTCGTTATTTTTGATTACGGCGGCTGCACCGCCTTCAGCAGCAACAGTATGACTGCGCATCGGGTAGACTTTACTTACCAGGGCAACATTCAGATCAGGATTCGTTTCACCTATCGCAATTGCAGCTCTTAAACCGGCACCGCCTCCTCCGACGATCACGATATCGTGCTGAATCATTTGAAGTGTCTATCCATATTTATTTTTGTAGGACTTGATAAATTTACACATAAAACTACCATTGTCAAGGTCATTTTCCATAACCAGAATAGAAAAATTTATATATTAGTGAAACGAGTGGCGGGAAAAACGGAACTAAAGCATTATCTTCTGACCTTCATATGCAGCAAAGCTTTCAGGATATAGTTTCTGAGCACTTTTTTCAATTGCCGTAATCGTCTTATCGTCGTAAGCAGGGTCGTGATGGACAAGTGCAAGCCGGCCGATCTTTGCTTTTTTAGCAACTTCTATAGCCATTTCCATAGTGCTATGTCCGAATCCCTGTTTATTCTGATTCAACGATTTGTACATGTCTTTGGTATAACCAGCATCATGGATAAGAAGGTCAGCATTTTTTGCAAAGTTAATTAACCGCGTATCGCCGTATACATATCCTTCAGTATCGGTTGCAATAACAACCGATTTGTTATTATATTCGATTTTGAAGATCATTACACCACCATTTGGATGAGCGTAACTCTTCATACAGGATATACGTACATCATTATCTTTTTCAACCTGTTTTTTCCGCTCGAATTCACGATAATCATTTATGACAAATGGTATGCCTTGTTTCTGACTCCAATATATTGATTCAACCTGAGTGATAGACCTGAACAACTTAAGAGAATGCATATCATTAAGTGAAATCGGATAATATGGAGGTGTAATCAATTCATCGACTGCATCCTGGAATGTGGAATATTGTGTGTCGGGACCGTAGATATAATAAGTGCTGTCGGGAAGAAACATCGGCGAAAAAAAAGGAAGTCCTTGAATATGGTCAACATGCAGATGAGAAAAAAGAATGATCGCTTCTATCGGAGTTCTGGTTTCCGGAGATTTTCCTGATGCCGCATACAACTGCATCAGGTCATTTCCGAGGCCGATTATTCCAGATCCTGCATCAACAATGATTAAACAGTCACCGGCATGTACTTCATAACATGTTGTGTGGCCGCCAAATTTATGATATTCTTTTCCGGATATAGCATAGCTACCACGGACACCTCTAAAATGTACACTTAAATCGGATTTTTTCTTCGATGTGGGAGTCAAAACAGGACCTTCGTCTCTTTACGATACGACAACCGATAATCTCTGGATTCAATCATAGAATTCATCGGGGTCATTACATTTGATTCGGGGACAAAACGTGAGCGGTTATCTCTAACCGCCGTACTGAAGAATAATATTCAGAAAAAAGTGCGCATAATAGTGTTCTTCTGTGAGGCAATATACAATATTCATGAGCGTTAGTCAAGCGTCTTTTTCCGACTTATTAAGGCTGTGATATGAATCACAGTTGAGAAAAAAAAGGTGACCCGGATCAATAATAGCACTCGATGATGCGAAAATCTTCCTGTCTATTCCAATCAACTTTTTGAGACCTTGTCAAGAGCTGTTCGAGCTGCTTTCTGCTCTGCTGATTTTTTGCTCATCCCTTTTCCGGTTCCGTAAGTTTTGCCACCGATCTTAACCACAACTGTGTAAGTCTTTTTATGATCGGGTCCTGTTTCACGGCTCGTCACAAACTTCGGCATGGGAAGATGCCGTTTTTGCACATATTCGAGCAGATCACCTTTGTAGTTACTTCCTTCGGAGCGGAGAGATTCTTCGTAATTTTTTAGCACAACAGATTCGACAAAGCCACGGGCGGCGTTGTGTCCTCCATCCATGTACAGGGCGCCAATAATCGATTCAAAAGCGTTTGAAAGAATGGAATTTTTATACCTGCCTCCGGACCGTTTTTCACCTTCTCCAAGTGATAAGTATTTTCCGAGCTGGATAAATTTACCCTTTTTTGCAAGAAAATCTCTGCTCACAAGAGCTGCACGCTTAATTGTCAGATCTCCCTCAGGGGCATCCTGAAATGTTTTGTAGAGAAAATCTCCAACATAAAAATTCACAAGTGCGTCACCAAGAAACTCTAAACGTTCATTTGATAAGTCATTTACCGGCGGTAAACAGGAAGAGTGTGATCTGTGGCGGAGTGCTTCCCTGAAGATATCTTTATTCCTGATTCTGTATTCCAGTTGTTCCTGAAGTTCCTGCCAGTTGATATGATCTTGCGATTCAGAAATGTATTTTTTCGGAAAAAAACCTGGAAAATGTTTTCTGAGTATTGTTAACATACAACGAATAGCCGTGGCGCTATATAAAGAGCACCTGTTTGTGATTGTGATTGTGATTAAATGGCAAAATGTTTTTCAGACCACATTCATCCATTAATCGTAAACCCGTGCAATCAAAGAGGCATTATGTCCGCCAAACCCAAACGTATTGCTCAAAATTGAGCGAATTTCCTGTTTCCGGGCAGTATTCGGGACATAATCCAGATCGCAGTCTGGATCTTTGGTAGTGTAATTAATTGTCGGGGGGATACATCCGTACTTCATTGCTAGAAGAGAAGCAATCAGTTCAACAGCACCAGAGGCGCCAAGAAGATGACCTGTCATTGATTTTGTAGAACTGATAGGTACTTTATACGCATAATCTTCAAAAACTGTTTTTATCGCAACTGTTTCGGTGCGATCATTGTACGGTGTTGATGTACCGTGTGCATTAATATAGTCAATTTCGTCCGGTCTCATACCTGCTTCTTTAAGCGCAAGTGACATTGACCGGACAGCCCCTTCCCCCTTGGGAGCAGGTTCCGTAATGTGGTGTGCATCCGCTGTAAAACCCGTCCCGACTATTTCACCATAAATTTTTGCATTCCGTTTTAGGGCACTTTTCTCCGACTCGAGTATTACGATACCGGCCCCTTCACCAAGCACAAAACCATCACGGTCACGATCAAATGGCCTGCTCGCTTCTGCCGGTTTGTCGTTGTTAGTCGATAGCGCCTTCATATTTGCAAAACCGCTGATGCTTATCTGGGTGACAGCCGCTTCGGACCCACCGGTAAAAATTATATCGGAGTCCCCTCTTTGAATTGTCTTGAACGACTCGCCGATTGCATGGGTAGCGGAGGCGCATGCTGATGTTATAGCATAATTCGGACCCTTGAATCCGTGCATAATGGAAACATATCCGGGAGCAATATCAGTGATCATCATCGGAATATAGAACGGACTCACACCTCGCGGCCCTCTATCTTTTAGAATGAAACACTGTCTTTCATGTGTTTCAATACCCCCGATTCCTGAACCAAGGATTACTCCGATTCTATTCCGGTCTTGTTTTTCAAAATCAAGTTCAGAATCGGCTACTGCCATAGCGGATGCGGCAACTGCTAATTGGGTGAACCTGTCCATGCGCCGCTGAGTTTTCTTTTCGATGAATTCATCGGCATTAAAACCTTTGACTTCTCCTGCAATCTTAACTGAAAACTCTGTCGAGTCAAAACGAGTTATGGGTCCGAGACCGCTTTTACCGTTCGACAACGATTTCCAGTATTCATCTATTGTGTTACCACAAGGAGAAAGTACTCCCAATCCTGTAATTAATACTCTCTGGTTCATTTATACATTAGTCCAAATGTTCATCAAGGTAGTGTATTGCAGATCCTACAGTTGTTAATTTTTCTGCATCTTCATCTGGAATTTCAAGATTAAATTCTTCTTCTAATGCCATGACAAGCTCAACAGTATCAAGAGAATCGGCCCCAAGGTCTTCAATGAATTTTGCTTCTTCTTTAACCTCGCCTGCATCGACTCCCAACTGTTCAACAATAATTTCTTTGACTCTTTCTGAATATGACGACATAAAGTGTCCTCCTGAATGTTGCACATACCACAAAATATGGTATTTTCGGCGATTCAATTCCCTGGTTTGGATAATCCAAGTCGTTGAACATTGGCCATGAATCTTTAACTTTAATTTAAAAAGACGCTAATATAATGAATAAAATGGTTTAAAACACGTTTTTTCTCTTTTTGCATCACCCTGGCGATAAGACATCACATTATCAATCCGCCGTCCACATGAATTACCTGACCCGTTATATAACTGCTGGCGTCCGAAACCAGAAAATGGACAAGATTTGCAACTTCCTGTGTTGTGCCGTAGCGGCTCAGCGGGATTTCAGAGAGATATTTCTCTCTGACTTCGTCGGGCAGCGATTCTGTCATTGCTGTCTGAATAAATCCGGGCGCTATTGCATTCACACGGATTCCGCGCGATGCAAATTCCTTTGCGGCAGATTTAGTTACTCCGAGCAGGCCCGCTTTCGAAGCAGAGTAATTGATTTGACCTGCATTACCCATAACACCGATTACCGAGGAAACATTTACGATTGTTCCGCTCCGTTGTTTCATCATCTGTCTGGCAACTCCTCTAATACAGTTGAAAGCACCTGTCAGATTTATATTGAGAACCATATTCCACTGCTCGTCGGTCATCCTCATAATATAACCGTCACGTGTGATGCCCGCATTGTTGATCAGAATATCGATCGCGGAAAATTCTTCGGTAATTCGCTGAACCATCTGCTTAACAGAGTCTGAATCGGTTATGTCGGCAATATGGACGAGTGCACGGACACCAAGATTTTGAATTTCTTTCATCGTCTGCTCAGCCAATTCACTGTTCACATCATTGACAACAATGTTTGCACCAGCCTGAGCAAGTGCAAGCGCTATATCTTTACCAATCCCCTGAGCCGAGCCGGTTACCAGAGCGGTTTTCCCATCTAATTTATAGAATGAGTCCACGTGTCACCTTTATATTCTCAATAATAATTGTTTGAATCCTTTATTGTTTTTTACTAAGGGAATCGATTTTAAATAGTTAATGAAGTCTGCAGTCACGATACCGATTCCATTAGACGTTCCAATTCCTCAACAGTTCCGACGCTGATGCAGGGAATTTCTTTATCGATCCTCTTCACCAATCCCTGCAATACGGCTCCTGTACCGACTTCAATAAGGGAATCAATGCCGTTTTCTGCAATATAGTTAATCGACTCGCTCCAGCGGACAGGATTGACGAGCTGTTTTTCGAGATTACCTTTCATTTCATCTGGATCGAACATCGGCCGTGCTGTAACGTTTGACACGACCGGTATATCCGTCGAGTGGAATTCTGCTGCCTGGATTTTAGTAATTAAACCACTGATTGCGTCAGCCATAAGCGGAGAATGGAAAGCAGCGCTGACATTGAGTTCTACGGCTTTTCTAATCCCGTACTCTTTTGCTAAATCAATTGCTTTGTGAACACCTTTCACGGAGCCGGAAATAACAATCTGTCCCGGTGCATTGAAATTAGCTGGACAGACAATTCCGGCTGATGCTGCCTTTTGACAGAGGTCTTCGACCGTTTTTTCATCACTACCTATGAGCGCAGCCATTGTACCTGGTGTTTTTTCTCCCACAGACTGCATAAGCTCACCCCGGACTTTTACAATCGAAAGTAGAGTATCAAATCCAGCGACACCGGCACCGTATAAAGCAGAATATTCTCCGAGACTATGACCAGCCGTGATCACCGGGGTTAATCCTCTCTCCTTCAGGCATTCGGTCACAACAACACTGTGCACAAACAAGGCAGGCTGAGTGACGTATGTCTGCTTCAAGGAATCTTCAGGACCGGAAAACGAAATATCTTTGAGAGGAAATCCGAGAATATCCTCAGCTTTATCATAGATCGAACGGGCTTCTGGAAATGATTCATAGAAATCCTTACCCATTCCTACTTTTTGCGATCCCTGACCGGGATATATAAAACCAATATTATTCATTGATATATCTGAAAAAGAACGAATTTTAAAACCGTGTAAGCACTGATCCCCAGGTAAATCCCCCACCGAATACTGTCATCAAACATAACGATCCGTCTGGCAGCAGTCCGTTTTTTCGCGCTTCATCAAGTGCAATTGGGACTGAAGCAGCTGAGGTATTTCCATACCGATCAACATTAATATAAAATTTTTCTTTCGGTGCGCCGGTTCGTTCGATGATCATATCAATGATCCTTGTGTTTGCCTGATGAGGGATAATCAGATCAACATCATCAATGGTCATTCCAACCTGTTCGAGAGATTTATAAACTGCATCTTCCATAAAGCGGACAGCATATTTAAATGTTTCGCGCCCCTGCATATTAATATAGGGGAGCATTTCATTACCATCGGAATCATGAAATTCATTTATGGCATTTTTTCCAGGATTCATGAGCAACGACGATAGCCGTCCGTCACTCTTGAGATAAGAAGTAAGTATCCCTTTTCCATCCTGCGAAGTTTTCAACACTGCAGCTCCTGCGCCGTCTCCGAACAATACGCAGGTATTTCTATCCTGCCAGTTAACAAGACGTGACAATGTCTCGGCTCCAATAACGAGAGCGTATTTATCACGCTGGGCGGCAAGCAACCCATTACAGACTGTCAGGCCGTATACAAATCCGGAACATGCCGCAGAGATATCGAACGCAGCAGCATTGACCGCACCGATTTTTTCCTGCACATAACAGGCAGTGGCCGGAAAACAGACATCGGCAGTAATGGTTCCCAGAATAATAAAGTCAATTTCTTCGGGCTGAATACCGGCATCTTTGATCGCTTTCTTTGCTGCTACAGCACTTAAATCGGAGGTAGTTTCACCATTTGAAGCAATATAGCGTGTTTTTATCCCTGTTCTGGAAGTTATCCAATCATCGGAAGTATCAACCAATTTTTCAAGGTCTTCATTTGTCATGATTTTTTCAGGAACAGAAAAGCCTGTTCCGACAATTTTCGCTACCGGATTCCCAGTCAATGTAACTCCTTATACTGTACAATTTCCTGATGGATTTTTCCCTGAATGTCCTGTTCATACATTGTTGCTGCAGTCAATATAGCAGTTTTCACGGCTTCGGGAGAGGAATGACCATGCCCGATGATTGAAACACCATTGATCCCTAACAGTGGGACACCGCCATAATTCTCATAGTTGAATAAATCTTTAAATTGTTTTATCGGTTTACCGAGCAGCTTCTTGCCAAGTTTATAAAATAGATTTGATCCTATCTGATTATCGACCACTTTATCGAATGTTGTCCCGACTGTCTCGAACAGTTTTAATAGCACATTGCCGACAAATCCATCACACACAACAACATCGGCTGTTCCGGCAAGCACGTCCTGACCCTCTATATTTCCGATAAAATTAAGACTGCTCTCTCCAAACAATTTATGAGCCTCGATCGTAGCCTGATCCCCCTTAGTAGCCTCTACACCAATGCTAAGTAATCCGATTTTCGGTTTATCAATGTTTTTGAAATATTTTACCAGTGTTGCACCCATGATACCGAAATGGAAGAGGTGGTGGGGTTTGCAGTCAGTATTTGCTCCGACATCGAGCAAAAATGAAGTGCCATTATACGTCGGATAGAAAACACCGATTACAGGTCTGCTGACACCTTCGATTTTTCCGGCGGCTAACAATGATGCTGCCATAAATGCCCCGGTGTGTCCGGCGCTAAATATTGCGTCCGCCTTTTTTTCTTTCAATAGACGGGAAATTTTAACAATAGAGGAATCTTTTTTTTCTTTCAGTGCTTCAAGTGGTGAGTCATGCATTGTGATGGTTTCGGAAGCATGCACAACCGAGATATTTAGTGATGCAAGATCCGAGTCAACGCTATGAATTGCACCCTCATCACCAACAAGAATAATATGCAGATTCCCGCCCGCTTCTGTCACAGCGAGCCGGGCACCCTTTACCGGTGCTTCCGGCGCAAAATCCCCTCCCATAGCATCCACAGCTATTGTACAGGCATGCTTCACTTATGCCTCACTTACGATTCTTTCGGGAAATAAGCTTCGCGGTTATTATAATGGCCGCAATTCGGACAGGCACGGTGGGTCTGTTTTGGTTGATGGCAGTGGGGACACTCCATTAATGTTGGCGCTGAAAGTTTCCAGTGGGTTCTCCGTTTGTCACGTCTCGATTTTGAGATTTTACGTTTTGGTAATGCCACCTTTTTACTCCTTACTCTTAGCTATCTCGCTATTGATTTCTCACAAACCTTTTGGGTCTTTTTCAGTACAATTGATTAGTTCCGAAGACCTTTCAGCCCTTCCCAACGCGGATCAATAGTTTCATCAGTACAATCGCACTGCTTTTCATTAAGATTTGCGCCACACGTCGTGCAAAGACCCTTGCATGACTCACTGCAGATGGACTTCATCGGCAGATTCAGAAGCAGGTTCTGCCTGACATCATCGGTCAAATCCGCTGTAGCCTGACCTGCAGGCAAAAAATGGAGATCATCTTGCTGGTTTTCGGGATCAAGTGTACCGTCTTCGGTATAAATCATCTCGGTTCCTGTTGAGTATGGAATAGAATAGTCTTCTAAACAGCGGTCACAGGATCCTTTTAAATTGGTTGAAAAAGATAATTTTAAGTAATAATTCTTACCCTGTACATTAATCTCAATATCAACCTGCAAGTCGTCCGAAAATTGATCCTTATCAAGACCATAATTTGTGATCGGTTCAGTCAGCGAATCTTTATGTTCGCCTTCCTTCAGACCCCGCAATTTCAGTTTCATTGCTCAACCTTCTGACACATATTTGTAAACTTTTAACAGCTTCAATCATGTGAACCGGATATCTGTCAGTTTGTGCCAAAGTGCGTTCGTATTTCTTAATCTATATTGTTTCCGAAAAAATACTCTGCTTCGATTTCCGCATTCTCGGGAGAATCACTCGCATGAATCAGATTATTCTGCTTGCTTTCTGCCCATTCTTTGCGGACTGTTCCGGGATCCGCCTCTGCCGGATCGGTTGACCCAATAACCTCGCGAAGTTTTACAACAGCATTTTCCCGTTCGAGCAACATAACAAACACAGGTCCTGATGTCATAAAATCCATCAATTCAGGGAAAAAAGGTCTATCCTTATGAACCGCATAGAATCCTTCTGCTTCTTCCTGCGTCAAATGTTTTAAAACTCCATTTACAAAGGTAAAGTCCTCATTTTCGAGACGCTGTATCACTTTGCCCATAAGTTTGCGCTGTACGCAATCCGGTTTTAATATTCCCAGCGTTCTCTGTTGTTCACTCATCGAACCGCTTCCACCTTATAAATCGGAATTTTCATTAACTGTCGTTGTCAGTAAGCCCTACCAAACCAAAACACTTCTGCTTCAAAAAGAGACTACGATTCTTGTTTCGGAGTTCATTCATTGCTATTTCTATAAAAACTCCTAAATATAATGAATAAAAAGTCAATATGGAAGTCATTTTTAGTGTCCAATGAATAATTTGCTACTTAATCTTGTTAAAGAAAAAGTGCTGGCCAAACCGAACCTTATTGCATACTTCGCAAACAAACTATACCTCTTTATAGCGGTTACAGGGCAAGAATCTCCTGAACCGTAGCACCAATCTCTGCAGGATTGTCAACAACTGCAATACCTGCAGCTTTCAGTGCAGCCTTCTTTTCCGCAGCGGTCCCTTTTCCGCCGGAGATGATCGCTCCCGCATGTCCCATCCTCCGTCCCGGAGGTGCCGTTGCGCCTGCAATAAAACTGACAACCGGCTTGTTAAATTCAGCTTTGACAAACTCTGCCGCCTCTTCTTCGGCAGTCCCGCCAATTTCTCCGATCATAACAACAGCATCAGTATCCGGGTCATCATTAAACAGCCGGAGAAGGTCGAGAAATGTTGAACCTATGACAGGGTCGCCACCGATGCCGATACAGGTACTTTGTCCCAGATCGAGCTTTGTGAGTTGGTCTACTGCCTCGTAGGTGAGTGTTCCGCTGCGCGATATTACACCGACTCTTCCAGACATGTGGATTGCGCCGGGCATGATACCGATCTTAGCCTGTCCTGGTGTGATGACTCCAGGACAGTTCGGCCCGATTAAACGAATTGTGGTTCCATCGAGGTACCGCTTCACCGTTACCATATCGAGTGCCGGAATACCTTCGGTAATGCAGACAACCACGTCGAGACCAGCATCAGCGGCTTCGAGCACACCGTCCGCCGCAAAAGGCGGTGGGACAAAAATCGCCGAAGCATTTGCACCGGTTGCATCCACCGCATCTTTGACAGTGTTAAAAACCGGAATTCCCTCGAAATCCTGGCCGCCTTTACACGGTGTTACACCGGCAACAACGTTCGTGCCGTACTCTACCATCAGTTTTGTATGAAAGGAACCTTCGCTACCGGTTATTCCCTGCACAACAACTTTCGTAGAAGAATCTATCAGAATACTCATCGTATTACTTATCCCCTATATCGTATTTAATCTGCTTAATTGAGCGCTGCAACCACTTTTTCAGCGCATTCTTGAAATCGTGTCGCCACAATGAATTCGAGATCCGAATCTTCCAGAATTTTTGCAGCAACATCGGCATTATTACCCTGAAGCCTAACAACAATCGGTACTGTCACTTCGATCTGCGACAGTGCTTCTTTGATTCCGTTTGCGACACGGTCGCAGCGGACAATTCCACCGAATATATTGACAAGCACCGCCTTGACATTCGGATCGAACAAAAGGAGGAGAAATCCGTTCTTGACCGTTTCGACATTCGCGACTCCGCCGACATCAAGGAAATTTGCAGGTGCCGCTCCGGCGAGTTTGATGATGTCCATTGTTGCCATTGCGAGTCCTGCTCCATTCACGATGCACCCGACATTGCCGTCGAGTTTGATGTAGTTAAGGCCATGTTTACTCGCTTCGACTTCGAGCTGGTCTTCTTCATCGGTGTCTCTGAGTTTACTGATTTCTGGATGGCGGTACAAGGCATTGTCATCGATATTTATCTTAGCATCGAGAGCAACGACATCACCGGAACCAGTTACGATAAGCGGATTCATTTCCGCAAGTGACGCATCCGATTCAGTAAAGGCTTTGTAGAGAGCCTGCATAAACTTGATGCCTTTTTTAAACGAATCTCCGGTCAGACCAAGTCCGAACGCAAGTCTCCGTGCCTGAAATGATGAAAATCCCACGGCCGGATCGATAAATTCCTTTAAAATCTTCTCGGGTGTTTCTGCGGCGACTTTTTCAATTTCGACACCGCCTTCGGTACTTGCCATAAAGACCAGCCGCGACCGGGCACGGTCGAGCACAACACCAAGGTAAAGTTCGCGCTCTATATCCATTCCTTCTTCAATGAGGAGACGCCTGACAATTTTTCCTTCGGGCCCTGTTTGATGAGTTACAAGATTCATTCCGAGTATCTCGGAAGCAATCTTTTTTGCTTCTTCCGAACTGTCGGCAAGTTTCACACCACCACCTTTACCCCTGCCGCCGGCGTGAATTTGCGCCTTCACAACAACTTTTGCAGTCCCGATCTCACGAGCAATCGAATATGCCTCGTCAGCAGAGAATGCAACTCCACCACGCGGAACTACTACGTTGAATTTTTTCAGAACCTCTTTACTCTGATATTCGTGTATGTTCATATATCTATCCGTTTCTGTATTGGAGTATGCATAACTAGTAAGCTGCGCTATGAAGCTGAAAATATATCAATTATTGCTGTTTATGTCAATACGATTTTAGGGATTGATATTTTGTCAGATTAGTACGTACTTATAGCGAAGTGACAATAAGGTCTTTTTCTGTGTCCGGCATAGTATAGACACCGAGCACTGCCTTTAAGCAAAGTATTTTCTATGATGTTGATTTCGATGATAAATTTATCTACTTTCCGGTCAATATTTTATCCATGTTCATCATTTCAGTACTCAGTATTGCCTTTTATATAGGTATGATACTCATTAACACGGCTCAACAAACAGGATGATTTTCTATGAACAATTCTCATGATACCAATAAGGAAGAGATCGGTCTAATCAGGCAACTCGGACTTTTTGATTCTACCATGATCTTTATCGGAATCGTGATCGGTTCAGGAATTTTTCTCACTACAGGTATAATTGCCGAGTCGATCCCGTCAGCAACCCTTATACTAATAGCCTGGCTATTCGGCGGGCTCCTCACGTTTATCGGAGCGCTTATCTATGCCGAATTGGGGACTGCAATGCCGGAGGCAGGTGGACAATATGTTTACCTCCGCGAGGCATATGGAACGCTTTCAGCTTTCCTTTATGGATGGATTTTATTTCTTGTATACATCTCGGGTTCTATCGCGTTTCTCGGTGTCGCTTTTTCAGAGTATCTCGGCTATTTTTTCCCGCATCTCGGATCAGAAAATATTCTTATTTCGACCCCTATGAGTATATTCGGATCATCTTTTGACTACACAATTTCATCAGGCCAGCTTATTGCTATTCTCATCATTCTATTGATTTCGGCAGTAAACTATTTTGGCGTGCTCTTCGGTAAAATAATCCAGAATATATTTACGATAATCAAAATCGGAACTGTCCTCATTTTTATCGTCATTGGTTTTACAACCACGCAAAACACGCAGATAGATTTTTCGTTCAACCCCGCGGATCTTAGTCTCAGTCAGCTCACGATTGGATTCGGCGTTTCGCTTATTGCAGTTTCGTATGCATTTGACGGCTGGAACAACATTAACTTTGTTGCGAGTGAAATAAAAAATCCCAAACGAAATTTGCCCTTTTCTCTCTTTTACGGTACCATCGTTATTACGGTGCTTTATCTGTTAATAAATATTGTCTATCTTCGCGCACTGCCGATGGATGACATTGTCGGTGTTCTCCGAATAGCAGAGCGGGCAAGTTCAGCTCTTTTCGGTACGGTTACTACCGGTTTAATTTCCGGTGCAATAATGATTTCAATCTTCGGAGCACTGAACGGCACTATTTTGGTAGGGCCACGCGTATATTACGCCATGGCTAAGGACGGGCTTTTCTTCAAAAGGGTTGCTGAAGTCCATCCGAAATACCGAACTCCCGGTTTTGCCATTATCATTCAAGCCGTCTGGTCTTGTTTCCTTACGCTGACCGGGACATTCGAACAACTCTTTACTTATGTTATTTTTGTCGCTATTATATTTTGGGTAGCTGCAGCAGCCTCGGTTTTCACCCTCAGGAAGAAAAAACCGGATATGGATCGGCCGTACAAAACGTGGGGATACCCTGTTGTCCCGCTCATATTTATAATCGCTTCGGCCGGTATTCTTTTCAATACGTTATTTGAAAGCCCGGTCGAATCACTTGCAGGTATTGGATTGACACTTATTGGAATACCGATATATTATTATTGGAAAAATAAAAATAGGTGAGTTATTTAAGGTACACGTTGATTGAAGCCGGTTTTTATCTCCGGGCTTCTTTGAGGATATCCGCAGTCTTGTAGAGGCCGGTAATACGAATGCCGAATCGTTCGTCAATTACAACAACTTCACCTTCAGCAAATTTTTTATCATTTACCAGAAGATCAACTGTTTCACCGGCAAGCTTGTCAAATTCGATGAGTGAGCCCTTTTCAAGTGCAAGAATATCATGAACAAGCATTCTTGTCCTGCCGAGTTCAATGGAGACAGGAAGGAACACGTCATCAAGGAATTCGATCTCATTACCATGCTCCTCTGCCGGTGCTTCAATTTCGTCAATATTCTGAAACTCTGCACTTGCTATTTGCGTCGGCATAGACGAACCTCAAATTCAATGACCTATTACTGAATTAATATACCACTTGCAATAAAAAAACGCTTGGGGAAACTGATTTGTTCCACCTATATAGTATGTCGGCAATTTTATCCTGAAACTGAAATTTTTCACCTCTCTCAGTCACATTTTATGATTCTGAAAAACCGTTTTAATGCAACGAGTAAGATATGCTCGCACACTATCAAATCCTGAGGAAGTGTAAATCAGTATACTATGACTTTTTTATTGATTTTCTCCGAAAAGCAGTTATTTTTGGTGACGCTGTTATCGGTCATTCCGATTTTTCCGTGCATTTCACATTCGGATTAATCACCATTTTACCATTCAGTTACGGTCAGGAGATGATATGATCCTGCTTTGGATTGTACTCGGCTATATGTTAGTCCTTGTTTCAATTGGTATCTATCGCTCGAGAACGATCTCCAACCAAACCGATTTTATGGTTGCGGGACGTGGAGTGCCGACCTGGATACTGATCCTGACCCTTATCAGCACCTGGATCGGTTCGGGAAGTCTGATTGGCGGATCGGGATTAGCGTATCGGCAGGGTATCTCGATGCTTTGGTTTTCATTCGGTGCATGGATCGGTATTATTGTGGTCTATTTTCTCGCAGGACGTGTACGGAGAATTGCCGAATTCACCCTCCCGGACATTCTTGAAAAACGTTATAATGCAACAGCTCGTGTTCTCGGAACAATTTGCATTATTATAGCTTTCACTACAATAGTCGGCTACCAGTTCAAGGGCGGAGGAATGGTTATCAATATTGTGACTGGCCTACCTATTGAGTACGGTATAATTATAGCTGCAATCAGCATTATTCTCTATACTTCGATTGGGGGAATGATCTCAATAATAACTCTCGATATTTTTAATGGAATTGTAATAATCATTGCGCTGTTCATAGCGCTGCCGATGCTTTATTTCGGTGTCGGAGGCATGGAGTCACTCAGGGTAAACTTGAGTCCTGATCATTTTACCGTATTCGGTGATAAAAACATCTGGTGGGCTATCGGCATCTCATTTCCGACCTTATTTTTGCTCCTCGGTGAATCGACTATGTATCAGAAGTTCTTCTCGGCAAAGAATGAGTGGACAGCGCGACGTTCTGTTATCGGAATGTTTGTCGGTGTTGTTATCATCGAAACTGCGCTCTGTTTTGTTGCTATTATCGGGGCGAGTTATTTTACCGATCTTCAAGATACAGAGACAATAATTCTCCATACTGCCCGGTATGGGGGTGAAATTGGACTGCCATTTTGGGTAGGCGCATTGTTATTGTGTGCCGGGATCGCGATTATTCTCTCAACTGCAAACTCATTTCTGCTGACTGCCAGCACCAATATCACACGGGATATATACCAACGGTTCATTAATCCGGATGCGAGTCAGCAAAGAATAATCTGGGTTCAACGGCTTTGGATATTCATCCTCGGCGTTCTTGCCTATCTGTTACTAACCCAATTCAAATCGGTGCTCGACATGGCATTGACTGCCTATACAATGATCGGTGCTGGTATCACTCCGGTACTCCTGGCAGCATTTCTCTGGAAACGGGTAACACCTGCAGGCGGAGTTGCCGCAATGGCAGGCGGAATGCTCGGGACTATTGTTCCGAAATTCTTATTTAATCTTGATGGTGACATGATAATTTATCCAGCTCTGGGCTTATCACTGTTATGTATGGTTGTAGTCAGCCTGCTGACACAGCGGTCACCTGATGAGAAAATTGCTCCCTTTTTATCGACAACAAAAAGGATCTAATGATGGATATTCCGCGGATACAAAAAGCTCTTAATGAATTCAACTTTGACGGGTGGCTGCTTTACGATTTTCATGGTATTAACCCCATTGCAAACAGTCTCTTGAATTTGCCTGAGGAACTGCATGCGACACGGCGGTATTTCTATTTTATTCCTGCGCACGGCGAGCCGAAAAAACTGGTCCACAGGATAGAATCACAGAATCTCGATACCTGTTCCGGAGAGAAACATGTTTACCTGAGCTGGCAGTCTTATAGAGAAGGACTTACTACTATTTTAAACGGACATCGTAGAATAGCGATGGAATATTCGCCTAATAATGCTATACCATATATATCCCGTGTTGATGCGGGGACAATCGAACTTGTGAGATCGCTCGATAAGGAAATCATCTCCTCGGCAGACCTTATTCAGGAAATCGAAGTGCGCCTTACTGATGAGCAAATCGATTCCCATATTGTCGCGGCAAAACAGATTAGACAATTTATTTATAATGCCTTTGATGAGATTCATACACGTATAGTAAAACTGGGAGGAATCCGGGAGCATGCTGTTCAACAATTTCTTGTCCGGCGTCTCGGCGAACATAATCTCATTGCTGATCATCCTCCTATTGTTGCAGTCAATGCCAATGCGGGCAATCCCCACTACGCACCGCCTGAACACGACAGTGCGTTTATCGGCCCAGACAATCTGGTGCTTATCGATCTCTGGGCTAAATTACCGAATGCCGGTTCTATCTATGCGGATATTACCTGGATGGGATATACAGGAGAAATTGTTCCAGAAGAATATGCACAAACGTTCGGCGTCGTGGCAAATGCACGTGACAAAGCATTTTCATTTATTCATGACCGATTTGCCGAAGAGAAACGGGTTATGGGGTGGGAAGTTGACGACGTTGCCCGAAATATCATTAGCAAAGCAGGATATGGTGAAAATTTTATCCACCGGACAGGACATTCTGTAGGGGAAGATGTGCATGGGAACGGGACGAATCTCGACAATCTTGAGTCTCACGATGAGCGGAAACTGCTGAGAAGTACCTGTGTCACCATTGAACCGGGAATCTATACCGACACCTATGGGATCAGGACAGAGATAAATGTTCTGATAACTCATGAGGGTGAGGTACTCTGTACTGGTGGGGATCCGCAGCTGGAAATCGAAATCATATAATGAAGTTTAAATCTGCAATAAATTTCGGATACGATCCTCCCACTCATTGCCCTGTCTGACGAATACAAGATATTAAGGATTTTCGAGCTCTGCCTCGAGACTGTCGAACATCCGCTGTTCAATGATTCCATTTGAAAGCTGATCGCGCCACTTGTAATATGACATGAGTGACCGCGAATATTTGCTTAGATGCACCTCAAGCTGAACCGAAATCCCTTTACCCTCGTTTTCCATAACAGCAATAGCTATATCGTACTTTGCTTTTTCAATGATCCTCTCACCCTTTTCAGGAAACAATGATGCTTGACCGAGTTCAGATTTAGGATTAAGCGGGATAAAATCGGTAATAATCACGCCGCGCTCTTTATCGAACGTCTCAATATCGATATCCTGACTGGCAAGCACATTTACAAGTACGTCCCATACATCGTCAAACGGATAATTGAAATGACGAGTTTTCTGGTCCGGCATTACCGGCACAAACACTCTCGATTGCTCAGCTTCGCAGGCAGATAGCAAAAGTATTCCGACAATAATCGGGAAAATAACTATGGTTTTATCTCTTCGTCTCAAGACGTTTCCCGTTTTGACATCCTGTTTTTTCGCTCTATTTAATGAGTATACAACAAAGAAACCCGGAATGCAATAAGCAATCCGGGTTTCAATTACAAATTAGAAAGGAACATGTGCCAAATTATATTTTCACAGACGTTAAACCGATTAAGCAAATGTTTTCTCTTTATCGGTTTTTCCCAGTTATTTACCGCTACCTTTGACGAAGTCCTTAATCCAATTGCTACTAACAGATTTCGGTCTCGTAATTGGAGCTCCGACGATCCTGTTAACAATCAACTGGGAGAGCATACCCATAACGCGCGATACGCTGAACAAAACAGTGTAATACGAAAATTCTTTCAGTCCAAAATGGTAAAGCAGTGCTCCGGATGCAGCATCGACATTTGGCCAGATGCTCTTGGCTTTTCCTTGTTTCTTCAGCACATCCGGAATTGTTTCAAACATAAGCTCGACGGTTTTGAAGACCTCGTCATTAGAACAAACACGTTTTCCGAAATCGAGAAATGCCGAATAACGTGGATCTGTAACACGAAGTACGGCATGGCCGTAACCCGGAATCACTTGACCGGCATTGAGCGTTTCCCATGCAAATTCTTCAAGCTGTGTTTTTGTAGGTGTTCCACCGTAACGCTCATTGATACTTAGAACGAATTTGAGACATTCCTGATTTGCAAGACCGTGAAGCGGCCCAGCAAGGCCGTTCAAACCAGCTGATACCGCGTAATATGCATCAGAGAGCGCTGAACCAACCGTGTGACACGAAAATGCACTGACATTTCCCCCTTCATGGTCGCTGTGGAGAACAAGATAGAGCCGAATCAGATCGGCAAAATCACCGTTTGGATCATCCACACCGAGCATATGAGCATAGTTGCCACCCCAATCAAGGGATTTTTTGTAGGGAATGAGATCGCCCTTATTAAAATGAATCCGGTACACCGCAGCAGCAATACCGGGCAGCACAGCGAGTAAATTGATTGCATCTTCGAGCATTGGTTTCCAGTAATCGTTCTTGTTCATGCCTTTTGCATACATTTTACTGAATGTTGAATCGCGTTCCATTGTCAGAATACCGGTACTCAACATCGTCATCGGATGAGAATCATTCGGCATTTCCCGCAGTACATTGATAACATATTCAGGTACTTCTGCATGTCCGGAAAGATCATTAAAAAGTGCGCTGAGTGCACGTTTATCAGGAAGCTCACCTGTGCACAACAGATAAAATATTTCCTGAGGATACCTGTCAGCCAACTCACCTATTGGTATTCCCCGAATTACCAGGCCACGATCCGGTTCTACTACAGAGGTGTCACATATCAATCCTTTGATACCCCGCATTCCCCCAAATGCCTGGGCAACGGTCACATCAGATATGACCGTATCACCATGTTCTGCCAGTATCTGTTTTTTTTCCTCCCGTAATATACTAACGAGAGAGAGGAGCTTGTCCTGTAGCGTAACCATAACTTTTCTCCTTCAGATTTGAATATTTATTGTTGTAACATTGTTGAAAACGCAAAAATGTTTGCCACTCCCTTACTTATGAAACGTAGCGAAAGAAGTAGAAGTTCTAGAAAATACAGAATTAATACGGCTGATTGTGAAATAGTTCATTTGAAATTTATCTACAACAACTTCACAGTATCATCTATTACCTGCATGCCAGGCAGTGTTTTAGTGTTCAGAGCTAATCAGAAATAACAAGGAAAGTATAGCGTTATCGTATTGGAATGGGCGTATAAACATGCCCTCACTCTGTGGAGCTGAACTTCGATATGATTGTTTTATTAATATACTATTATTCTTAATTAAATACCAGAAAAATTTATAATCAAAAAAATTTGCCGCTTTCACTACATAACTTACTTTTTATCACAAGACAACTGACCTGTATTATTCAAAAATTCCTTGCATGTTACTGTGATTTTGATTTTATTTTGGGTTCTTTTGTCCTGTTATTTGTACTGATATCGCCTATCAACCGTTTCCGGTTAAAGCAGGCGTTACTATTTTGTCAGAAAGGGAGTATTATGAATAGATTTGCAGCAGTTTTTGCAGCACTTGTACTAATGAGCGTCAATATTTTTGCTCAAACACCGTGGAAAACATATGAGGTCGACCCCGTTACCGTTACGGCAACCCGGCTCGACGTTAAATATGCTGCAACACGGAACGTTTCAGTACTGACTCGCAGTGATATAATACAGCTTCCGGCACAGAATATTACGCAATTGATGAACTATGCGCTTGGAATTTCTATGAATGCCCGGGGAGCAGCCGGTATTCAGGCAGACCCGTCGCTTCGTGGCGCTGGTTTTGAGCAGATCCTTATTATGCTTGACGGCGTCAGAATGACTGATCCGCAGACCGGTCACCACAATATAAACGTTCCCGTAACCCTCAACGATATTGAACGTATCGAAGTACTTCGTGGGCACGGTTCTGCACTGTACGGTCCGGATGCATTCGGAGGCGTTATCAACATTATCACACGAAACAGTGCCGATTCACGCTATACTATCGATATCAGCGGTGGATCGTTCGGGACCTTTAATGCGGGAGGCTCTTTCACAGCGAGCTCATCAGGATTGGGAGTACATCGTCTTTCGTTCGACTCGCAGGTCTCCGACGGATACGAAGATTTTAATCGACAGTACAGGATGAGAACAGCACACTGGAAAAGCAGCCTTCCGGTAAATAAACACAAAATATCATTGTCCGGCGGCGTCGTTGAAAAGGACTTCGGCGCACAAGGATTTTACACAACAACCGGGCAGGAATATGAAGAAACCCGGTCGGTATATGCCGGAGTCAATACAATTTCGAATTTTTCCGACACATTTACCTCGACACTCAATCTCCATTTTAAACAGCACAAAGATATGTGGACATTTTTCTATTTTGATCCATCAATATTTACTGCAAACCACACAACCCGGCGCTCAACTCTTGAGTGGACAGGCCGGTTTACGACAGAAAATGCAGGCAGTTTCACTATCGGTGCTGAAGGCAATCTTGTGAAAATCGAGAGCACAAGCCTCGGGAATCACGATAATGAACGTTATGCGTTTTTCGGTGAATACGGACAGAGTTTTTCCGACGATTTTCTTGTCAATGTGGGTTTCCGGATTGATAATCATTCTGAGTGGGGAACTGAATTAAATCCATCCCTTAGCTTCGGATATATAGTGAATCCAAGTCTTTTTCTCAAGTCGTCAATCGGTAGATCATTCAGAGCACCGACTTTTATCGAGCTCTATTCTCCACTGAACTCATTTAACGAAGGAGACCCGACCCTCGAACCTGAACGTGCAATTAATTTCGATTCCGGAACAGAATATCAGATCGGCAGTGCTATTAACGGATCAACGACATACTACCGGCGCAGCCAGGACAATACGATCGATTGGAAATTGGTCGATGATCATTTCGAAGCTTTTACGTTTGTGGATGTAGTGTCGCAAGGTGTTGAACAGGAATTAAATATTACACCGAATACGGTTTTTTCATTGAAACTTGGCTATACCTATCTCCATCAAAATGTCGACAAGGATGATGTTGATTCACGTTATCTGTTTATTTATCCAAAGCACCATCTTTCTCTGACACCGAGATTTGCCATATCAGACAAACTCCATTTTTTGACGGCAATGAACTGGCGGGAACGGACTGCAAATGCACCGAAAGGTGTTAACAATTCGTGGGCATTGGATGCACGCATCAGTTACCGGTTTGAAGATTTTACTTTTACTGTTGACGGGTTGAACCTTCTGGATGAAGAGTATCAGGAAATCCGAAATGTGCCCATGCCCGGCCGCGCTGTTTACACACGGGTACGATTCTCTCTGTAAAAAATATGTTGTTCTTTGAGCTTTTAGTTCAAGGGAACTCTCGTCCGGTGTTGCGCATTCTATATAATGTACCAGCATGCTGATTTACCTGAAAATATTATGTCCGTCTCAAGTAACATAGAGGCGGCAAACGGACGACTGTATACTTATGGACACATCCGGATATTACAATACATTTATTGACAGACTGAACCGGCTGAAAAAGCTGGAACAAACGATATGGATTGTAACACATCTGCTACGGCTTTTTCTAATAGCCGGACCGGTGTGTGCGGCAGGTCTGGCAATTGAGTACTATCTATGGCTTCCGGTGCCTTACAGGATTCTTGTCAGCATTGTAATAGCATGTGCTGGGTGCGGCGCCATTGTATTCCATGTCTACCAAATCATCAAGGCGTATACCGGTAAGGAAAAACGGTTTTCGTTCGAATCTATTTCGAGAAATGTCGGAAATACCTTCCCGGAAATAAATGACAAATTGTTGAACGGGATGCAGTTATTCGGAGAGCTTTCATCTCCAAAGCTGCACACTTCACCTGCACTCATCAATGAGGCAATGGACCGGATCGGGCACGAGTTCGGTTCATACGACTTCAAAAAAAGTATCGATTACCGTAAAATTCGCTCACTGGGAAAATATTCAGTGGTTTTTTCTCTTATCGCAGTTTTCCCGATGCTATTTAGCTCCGGCGCGTTAATTCAATCGGCAGACCGCCTTGTCCATCCCGCAAATTTTTATCCAGTACCTACATCGTATTCATTCAATGTTTTTCCAGGATCAGTTGAACTGATTCGAGGAGAACAGCTGCAAATCGCTGTACGAGTTGACGGCACTGATCCGGGCGATATTCTTCTACATACACAACAAGAAGGCAATACTTTTACCGAATCACACACTTCGGAAAGCAGCACTACCGGACGGTATACCTTCGACTTTCCTCAAGTCAACACTCCATTCGACTACTATGTGACAGGATACGACGATGAACGGTCTCTTATCGGAAGAACCATCGTATCGGAATCTTTTACAGTATCAGTTGTTCACCGGCCAATGGTTAGAATGATGAAAGTACTTCTTGAGCGACCTGAGTATACCGGAATTGGCGGCAATTTTCTTGAAGACAATATCGGAGATATTGCTGCGCTGAAAGGGACACAAGTCAGGATCGATCTTATTCTGAATAAACCGGTCGCGGAAGCACTCATTCAATTTAACGAGGGAAGTACACTTCCTCTGACCGTCAGCGGCTCAAACGCGACCGGCACATTTGCTATTACCCAATCGAAGCGGTATACAGTTCAGCTCAAGGACAGAGACGGAATAACGAATAGTGAACCTATCGAATACAGAATTACCGCTCTCGATGATGCATATCCGTTTATCCAGTTACTGCGCCCAGGTGATGATACCGATCTTACCGACGATCGGCAGGTGATTCTCGGTTTGAAGATCAGCGACGATTACGGAATTTCCCGTCTCAGGCTCGGTTACCGTATCGAAGAATCGGGGACTTCTCAGGAAACTGCTGAACCTGATATAGAGCACAATGACAATAATTTCACGTATTTAGATTTACCATTTGAAAGACGCAGCGGAGCTGTGCAAGACATTCACTTTCTGTGGGATTTGAAACAGATTCAATTATTTCCCGAGGAACAGATTACCTATTTCGCGGATGTGTTCGATAATGATGCGGTTTCCGGCCCGAAACATACCCGGTCTCGCTTCTTCCGCCTACGGCTGCCGTCACTGAACGAGCTATTTTCTCAGGCCTCTGAAGTTCAGGAAGAGCAGGAAGAAAAGCTTGAGGAAATTGTTGAGGAGAGTCGAGAACTTCAGAATGATTTGACTGAATTGACTCGAGAATATTTGAAATCGGAGAAGCTTGACTGGGAACAGCAGCAAAAAATTGAAGAAGCAATACGCAAACAAGAAGAAATTCAGAAAACCGTTGAAGAGATAAAGAAAGAGATTGAAGACCTGACCCAAAAGTTTGAACAGAATGATCTTCTTTCTGCGCAGACACTCGATAAATACAAGGAACTTCAAGAGCTTTTAAGGGAGCTAATATCTCCCGAACTGCAGGAAATGCTCCAATCCCTGCAAAAATCAATGGAGCAAGAAGGATCGCTTGATGAAAAGCAGCAGGAGATTTCCAACTTCCGGGCAGCACAGGAGGAATTTCTTGAACGCGTCGACCGGACACTTAAACTGCTCAGAAAACTTCAAGCTGAACAAATGATTGACGAGATCGTCACACGGATCGAAACAATTACCCGCACACAACAGGCGATTAACAGTGAACTTTCATTGCTTGAAAACAGTGAATCTTCTTCTTCGCAGCAATCGGTGCAAAATTCTCTTGCACAACAGGAAAGCAACCTTGCACTGGATACCGATAATTTACAGCATGCAATTGAAAATGTCTTAGAAAAAGCAATTGAACAACCTGATATTCCGGCAGACCAACTCGGTCACATGTTTGAATCGATAGAACGGCAAGAAATATCTGACAGAATGGACCAAATGAGCGGAGCCATCAGGGAAGATGACATTGTAGCATCTCGTGAGTCAGGTGAAGGAATTTCTCAGGATCTTGAGGCGATCGAGAACGGCCTTAGGGCTGTTCAGCAGGAAATGGCCAATTCCATGAAAGATGAAATTGTCCGGGAAATGCGGAAATCCGCATCAAACCTTCTTCAACTCTCGAAAAATCAGGAGACGGCTAAAACGAGCAGTAGCTCTCTTACACCAAACAGTAACAACTACACAATTATTGCCGATAAGCAACTGAATATTCTGTCTGGTCTTACGCGTGTCATTAAAGATCTTGTAGAGCTTTCGGAAAAGACATTTTTTATCCCGCCGGAGCTAGGGAAAAGTATTACCCAATCGATGCGTTCGATGCAAGAGTCAATAGCTAAGCTTGAAGCTCGGGATAAAATCGGAACCATTTCACAGCAGACTCAATCGCTTCAGGGGCTTAATGAGTCGATTGATATCCTCAGGTCGACCATCAGTCAGGCACAAAACTCACAAACAGGCATCGGATTTAATGAGTATCTAGAGAGAATGGGACAGCTCTCTGGTGCGCAGGGAAGTGTCAATGAGCTAACATTGCCGCTATCGCAGGGACAGGGATATTCGCAAAATGAAATGGCCGCACTGCAGCGATTAAAAAGAGATCAGCAATTAATACAAAAGAGCCTTGAAGATTTACAGAGGGAAATGCAAGGACAGGAAGGTTTGCGATCACGGCTCAACAACATGAGTTCTGAAATGCAGGAAATTATAAACGATTTGGAAAATGTGAACATCACCGAACGTACCGTGCGGCTGCAGCAGCGTATTCTTTCACGAATGCTTGACGCGCAGCGTTCGGTTCATCGACGGGATTTCAGCAAAAAAAGAGAAGCAGAAACCGCACAGGAATATGACGCTGTTGATCCGGGAATGCTTCCTGAAAATCTTGGAGAGGGTTCGAATATTCTTGAGGAACGACTCATGAATGCGCTCCGAGAAGGTTATAAGAGAGATTTTGAGGAGTTAATCAGAAACTATTTTGAGCAATTGAATAAGCAGGAATGACAAAGCCGTACGTATAAGTTCAGTCTTTTACGTTAACCTGGGTAATCCCTGTCTGATCAAGCAGGCGGTTTAGTTTGTCGATGTAGGTATTGAATTCTTTTTGGCGAATCATTTGAATATTATTCTCGATCTGTTTTAGCTTATTCGCCAGGAGAAGCAGGTCTTCACGCCGTTTGCCTTTTTCAAGGGGTAGTTCTTCCTGCTGTGCATTGAGAATTTTGATTTTTTGAGAGAGAGAAGTAATATTTTTCTGCATAATTCGATGCATGATGAAATAAGAGATGACACTGCCAAACAGCAGTCCGATTCCAAGAACCAATATTAAAAGTTGTATTGTGTATATATCCATTACTATAAATACCTTTTATACATTAGTTTAACAACTTTAGCAGACCTGTAGTTTCAGAATATTTACTAAAACATAATATAAATGTTTTTTTATTTCAACGCAATTATTAATTTTGCAACTTTTCTGGGTATTATTAATAATCTCATAAAAAATCAGAATTAAACATTTAGTACATAATAAATGAATAAGCATTCAATAATACTATCGGCTCATTTCTTGAGAAGGATTAATTTCATCTATTCAGACATACTCCTTGTATTCATGACCGTGATTGCTGTCTTATCAGTTAATACACCGGCATATGGCCAGACAGACGATATAATAGTCCGAAGATTTGTCTTTGCACAGCAGATAGAAAAACAGGGCTACCTTGAAGAAGCCCTCGCAATATACAAAGAGATCTATTCGCTGCAACCCGGCAATCAGACGTATTTTTTTAAAGTGCGCCGAACTCTTGAAAATCTGAAACGGTACGAGGAATGGCTTGAGTATTTAGCAGTGGCTATTCAGACCGATCCTCGAAATAAAAATCTTCTCGGTGAACGGGCACGGGCATTCTTTTTGTCCGGAAAAGAAGGTGAAGCAAAGCAGGATTGGACACAACTTATCGAACTGAATCCGGGCGATGAATCAAGTTACAGATTTGTTTCTCAGCTTCAGCAAGGATTGAGACTCTATGGTGAAGCAGTCGGTACTCTACACTTGGGAAGAGAAAACCTCGGAGATCCTGAAGCATTTGCCAGTGAACTGGCAAATATATATTTTTACCGTCAAGAATATATAAATGCCTCACTTGAATACATCACAATGGTAATGGTCAATCCAGCATTCCTCACTATTGCCGAGCAGCGCATAAACAGTTTTCCAGCCGACAGTAGTGTAGTTGCCGCTGTGACGTATGAGCTGGAATCTGTAAGTGAGGACTCACAAAATGGCCCGCTATTCAGAAAACTGCTCTCGAGTTATTATATCAAAAACAAAGAGTATCGTAAGGCTCTTGACAGCTATATTATCCTTGATTCGGTGCTGGCAGCTGAAGGCACACAAATTCTGATCTATGCCGATCAAGTTTTTGCAGTCGGTGCTTATAGTTACTCGGAAGAAGCATACAGCCTATTTCGTGATCTGTATCCGGACAGTGACCAGAATGGACGGGCACACTTCGGTGTTGCCCGCTCGATAGAAAACGCTGCTCTTGGTGAATATTCTCCTGCGGAACAAATAAATCCCGTAAATGAGCACATAAGGAATGGAGATCTTCAAAGAGCGCTTGATGAATATTCTTCAATTACACAGCTCTTTCCAAATACGAAACATGCACTGGACGCATTCTACAGAATCGGTGACATTTCATTTCACTATCTTTTTGATGTCGATCGTGCTATAGAAGCGTACAATTCCGCAATGAAAATTGCACCACAATCCGAAACCGGATTGAAAGCGACTATCAATATCGGTGACTGCTATCTTGCCTCCAGTGACAGAAAGCAGGCAACTTTCTATTACGCATTGCTGAACCATGCACAGGAAAACATGAGTGAACTCAAGAATACCGCAGAGTTCAAAACTATTCAGAGCGATTATTATGGAAGCGAAACAGAAAATGTTCTTAAAAGACTTGAGAACCTCTTTGACAAGACATCCCGAACAAGTGATCTGAGCAACGATATTCTTGATCTTATCTTAATTATTGAAGATAACAATGATGGTGGTTCTTCTGCATTCCGGAGCTATGCCCAAGCAGAATTTTTAATAAAACAGCGAAAATTTTCAGAAGCGGAATTGCTGCTTCAAGAGATTATCTTGGAATCATCCTCGGTTGCAATTGCAGACGATGCGGTGTATAAAATTGCAGAAATTCAGGAATCGATGGGAAGGTACGGTGAATCTCTCAATACATTTCATGAATTTCTAAACCTGTTCCCCGACAGCCCTCTCAGTGAACGGGTGTCGATATCGATTGCAGTACTGTATAGTACCCAACTTAACCAGCCGATTCAGGCACTGTCTGAGTACGAGTCATTTTTATTAAGGTATACTAACTCTATTTATCTTGATTCTGTCCGGGAACGTATCCGCAATTTGCGTGATCAGTAACTCTCAAACGACTATTAACTTAAAAACACCTATGATTATGAAATCTATCACGACAATCATTCTCCTGCTGCTTATTCTTTCCTGTACAGGAATATCGCCATCACTTGCACAATACATTCTTATTCCGATGGATATTGCCCAGACTGATCATCTCAAAGCGTATGGGGCTGCCTTCTGGACTCTTCAGGAAGGCGTTACTGTCGATTGGCTCCTCAATTACCGCGGCGGCTCTTTTCTGGTAAACCATTTCAACAAACTTGAGCAGGAACTACGCATTCGCGGTGTAACACATCAGATCATCAGAGAACACGAAGTCCTTGCAATCAGGAGCGAGATTGACGAAGACAATATGAATATTGCAAAGCTCGAGAAGGCGCCGAATATTGCTATTTATGCCCCACCGAATAAACTTCCCTGGGACGATGCAGTAATGCTCGCCCTCAATTACGCTGAGGTTCCCTATACACTATTATGGGATGAAGAGGTCTTCGCCGGTAGACTTGAAGATTTTGACTGGCTTCATCTCCACCATGAAGACTTCACAGGACAATATGGTAAATTTTATTCGAACTACGGCGGAACACAGTGGTATATAGAAAACCAACTCATGTCTGAAACGGTTGCCAATAAACTCGATTTCAGAAAAGTGTCCGAGGAGAAGCGGGCAATCGCAGGATGGATACGCGACTACGTTTCCGAAGGTGGATTTATGTTCGCCATGTGTTCGGCCTGTGATAGCTACGATATTGCACTTTCTACGGAAGGAGTCGATATCGCAAGTTCTGTATATGATGGAGACCCTCCTGACAGTGACAGTCAGGAAAGGCTCGATTTTTCCAAAACATTTGCTTTTCGAGATTTTTCACTCATCATGAATCCGATGGAATATGAATATTCCGATATCGATTTTCCCCCGAGCAATACCGGTACACTTCCCCGCAATGAACAGACAGATTATTTTACGCTGTTTGAGTTTTCGGCGAAATACGATCCAGTCCCGACAATGCTGACTCAAAACCATGTTAGTATTATCAAGGGTTTTATGGGGCAGACGACCGGATTCAATCGTGATGTGATAAAAAAATCAGTTGTCATCATGGGTGAAGTTGAAGAATCATCGCTTGTTAAATATATCCACGGAAATTTTGGACAGGGGACCTTTACGTTTTACGGCGGGCACGATCCAGAGGATTATACCCATTATATCGGCGACCCGCCTACGCAGTTGTCGCTTCACAAAAATTCACCGGGATACCGGCTGATCCTTAACAACATTCTCTTTCCGGCTGCGAAGAAAAAAGAACGTAAAACCGATTAATTTTCAATATCGCACTATTTTTATTTCTTTTAAGATTCTGTAAATATGCTCGCAATTTTTTCACTTCTTTAGTATTAACATACACATTAAAATCGGTTCATAATTCTCCCCAAATTTCCTAGAATTTTCTGCAACTGTAATCTACATCACTTTGTAAAATATTTTCTTCCTCCACATTTGAGTCACAATCGAGAAATGCCGATATCTATATCAGATAGGAGGAATGGTTATGGCAGCGGAATTTTTATCCGAAGAAGAAATTAATAAGATGTTTGAGACGGTGGATACTGATGAAGGAAAGTCCGGCGACGTTTCCGATCTTGGTGAGGACTATGAACAGACAGTATCGTACGGTAAAGTGTTCAAGTGGCAAGACCGGAAACAGGTTAGTTTTGCGAAAGAGTATAAATCTCCGGTAATTAAAGAAAAAAATGTGCTTTACAATCCTGCAACCGCATCAAATAAATGGTGATGATCAGATTGTCGTTAAACCGATCAATCAGTATCGAATGCAGACAGGATAGTATTTCATACAAGCTTATCGCAGACTGCCGAGTGCACTTCCGCCATAGTCTTTTGTCTCGATTTTCAGGTCGCGCAGTTTTGCTTCCTTGATTCTGATTTCGAGCCAGAATCCTGAACGAAACGATCCCGGTGGTGTCCAGCTAAAATTAAACTCCCAGCAGTGTAAGTCACGGCGGACTGAAATATCCTGATACGATATTTTCTTCTTGAGAATATCAAATTGTCCCTTATAACCAACCCGCCAATTTTCGGTAGCCTTTACTTCAAGTTTTGCTCGTGATGAAAGCGATTTAGTTACTCGTGTGGGATTATTCCGGTTAATCGCCATGGTCAACCCTCCGCTAAGTTTCCACGGGACGGCTTGATCCGTCAAATCACGCGTGGTCTCAAAACGATCCTGCTTGTCAATCTGCGCAGCCTGCGTGATATCATTCTCTTCTGTGAAGGCATCAGATGATACTGTCTCGTCCTCCCCGGAATCACTGTCACCTTCACCTCCACTGAATGCAAATGACGTGGAAGTCGAAATTCGGGTCAACCGTAAAAAACCCAGCTTTCCGATCCCAGCATTCGAATTGAACAGCAACTGAATTGTTTCTCTGCCTGTGGAATCAACATCATAAAAACTGTGTGTCGTACTAAAGTTTAAATTCCCTAACGACGGCAGCCGGACGGATGAGGTCAGGTTTGACAGACGTTTTGTGCTGTCCGGAGCAGCTAAATTGTATGATGTACTTGAGCTTATTTTCAAGAAATCAAATTTCGATTCGACGCTGTCTTTGACTGTTCGTGCCTGAATCAGGTTCTGGAGACTGATTCCCATTGACATAGATCTGTTGTTACTCGTACCGCCAAAGAGTGATCCGGCAAACCTGTCGTACTCAATTTCTTCTCCGAGAGAATCGGTATAGGTATCATAATAGCCAAATACCTCATTTGAAAAATCGGGCCTATATGTCAGGCTTACAGACGGAGTCATGACATGCCTGATAGTCTTGAGCCTTCCGACATTCATGTTGAACATTCCGAAAAGCTTTGTATTTGCTGACGCCGATAGGCTGCCGGTTCTCCGTGCAAAAAATCCGTTTTCTATTTCGGAAACAACTTTATTATCTTCACCCAACCGTTTGACAACAGCTTCGTTCAACCAATCTTCCCGGTAACTTGCCGACAAACCGACCGTAAAATGCCGTAAAACTCGTGTCGGCATGTTGATACTGAGATTATGTCGAACACCTGAACGTCTTTCTCTCTCGAATGTGTTTCGCTGAATCTCTGTAGTATCGGGCGGAAGTTCTTCATCGTCCGGTATCGTGATAAGTGTATCAGCAAAGGAGCCTTCAGGAAATTTTGACAGTCTGTTTTCCAGCTTTGCATCATATCTGAAATTCAGATCGGTATAAAACCGTTTCTTCTGTGCACCCGTTCCAAAATTGTCCTCATCATTTCGGAACAGGTAGGTCGGCGTGCTCCTGTTAAAACTGATTGATGGCAGTGTTTCGTTGATTGCCCCCGACTCCAGGTTCTGAGTCCGTGATAACGATATATTCATACTGTTTTTAGACTCTTCCCACCGTTTTGACAGCCTCGCAGTCGATTGAATCCTACTCTGTGTCCGGATATCTCTGTCAAAAGAGAATTGTTTATTAAAACTTTCACTGTTCATAAACTGGCCCGACACGCTGAGATTCATTGTCGGGCTGATTATTTGCCGGTGACTGATATTGATATTCCAGCTCCGCTCTTCGGTTTTTGATGTAGGCCTTCCTAAAAAATCAAGAGATTGGGAAGTCCCTCGTGAAACAGATCCCGAAACATTACCCGACATCTTATAGCGGACAGCGTACCGCACATCACCTCTGAGAAATAGACCCCGTTTTTCAAAAAAATCTAACAGCAGTTTTCCGTCGATATAGTCGTTCGGTGCATAGTAGTATCCCATTCCCCTCAAGTGACGGCCTTCCCTCCGGCTTTCCCCATATGTGGGCATGATAAATCCTGAACTCCGCCCACCAGTGATAGGAAAAACACCGAACGGCAAAAGAAATAACGGGACATCCTGAATGTAGAAAATGACCGGGCGCGCAACGACTTTGTCCTTAATTTTGAGCTTCATTCTGGAACTTTTGAAATGAAAATGGGGGCCTTCTTTGTCACATGAAGTGTAATACCCGTCGCTTATCTGGAGATATTCAGGATTAAGTCTGACAATATTTTCACCGTAATAAAAGCCGCCTTCAAATGTTGTCCGGCCTTCATGAACACGTGCTCTCTGTGTGGTAAGATCGTAAACCATTCTTAGTCCTGTAATCGGTTGCTGTCCGGCCTGGTCCAGGACAGGCCTCCCGATAACTCTCGTGCCGCCGGGGAAACTGTCCGGATTAGCTGCAACTGTTTTTCCTTCCGCTACCAGGGAATCACCATCGAGGTAAAGGGTTATTTTTGATGCCTCAAGTGTCATACTCTGATAATCGATTCTTGCCGGTTTATTGTCAGTGCCGTAAAACACCACTGTTCTTCCATTCATTCTCGAGCTGTCTGCATCATAGGAAATTGGTGAGGAACCTTCACCATTGTCAAGTGAATCGGCATCGACAAGAGCATTGAGGGAGTAGTTAGAAAGCGTATCGATACCGGTATGTATCTCCTGCTCCTGAGCGGAGCACGAATCAAAAAAACCGATTCCGATGATCAGGATAAGAGGGACTAAAAGAGTTTTCAGAAAGAGGTCTCGCACAATTTTTGTTTCAAAGAAGTTTATATTATTTGATTCATAAAAATTGCTCGATATTGTTTTCCTACGTTTCGGCTAAGAAGTTTTCTGCTTAATCTAGGCTTTCACCGTGGCTCCAAACGATATGACATTTCATATTATTGAGAGCCTCGACAAAATATCCTTTTGAACTTAAAGAGATTATAAATTTACAATGCATTACATCAATTTTGCAAACAATTTAAGCGTTTAAAATACATCTTTTATACGAAAATTATCAAAAAAAGATTAGTTTTTACGAGAAAAACTAATCTTTTTTTGATATGCCGAAGAGATGATGAAATTATTCAAACTGCTTGAGGAACAAGCCGGCATAGTTTCAGCAGTTGACACTGCTCACAAAGTACTTTTTTGTAGGAGTGTTCACATAAATCGAGTATTCCAAGACGGCTTAGTGCAAAATCATATTTTACGGGATCATCGGACGCTATTTTTTTAACATTTTCCGTGACTTCCAGTGCCATCTTCCACGATGCCGATTTCCGTTCGGTCAATCCGATATAGTACGATATTCGCGCTGTATGAGCATCCATTGGAAAAATTAACTGCGAAGCATCGACACCTTTCCATAAACCAAAGTCAACACCGTCGTCCGGTCTGATCATCCACCTGAGAAACATATTCAACCGTTTGCAGGCGCTGCCCTTAGCCGGGGAGGTAATGAGATATCTGACACCGGCATCTGGTGGCAGTACTCCTTGATAAAAAGGAGAACAGTCGAGCATAAACAGATTTCTTGCAAATTGTGATAATCCTTCTTCAATTGTTGGATCTTCCGAATTAAATCCTTTCAGAAAAAAATCTTCTAGTGAGGGATAGCAGGTGTAAATCTGATGCAGATAATAGAGGAGAAGAGCTATGTCTTTTCCGGTATTAAACCGGTGGACAAATGATTGATACTCTTTGGCAGCCTGATAAGGATCCAGTTTTTTTATGGTGTCGATCGGTGATAAGCCGAGTGGTTCTAGTGCTGTTTGAATGGACACACGGATTTGTTTAACGTTACCATAGGCGAGAACAGCAGAAATCAGACCGACAATTTCACGGTTTTGCTTACCGCTGTATTGATGTGAAAAATAGAGAGGATCGGTATTGAGATAACGGTTATCAAATGTTTTATAAACCTGTTCAAGCTTCGCTTTCAGGAAAGTATAGTCAGTATTCATTAGTTTGTCAGGAAAACAACCGTGACGTATCGTTTATTGAAACATATCAAATTGCCGGAGTTCCTTTGTAGAAATAAGCATATGGGCCTGTCCTAGTACCGATATGTCTGTCAACATACCGTTTCCATTGAATTTTTATTCCAATTCATTCTGTCTCGCACTTACATTTTGGTAGCGACTTCAGCGCTTTGTGGAGTCCAATAATACCGAGCTTTGCATTTCCTTGAATGAATTTTCTCCGGATATTGAGGTTAATAACTTTTTTACCGCAGCCGGTTTCGATATTAACGATTTTTCCCTATCGATCTCTTCGAGAGCCTCATGCTCCAACTGTGTCTGTTTTTTTGCAGATTTCTGTGGTTCTATTAGCGGAAAACCGAGCGGCAAAATCGCCTGCGCATCGTAATGCTTCGGTACATCAAGAATATCATTCATGAATTCTTTACTCCCGGGAGTGTAAGTAACCGTACCCAATCCCTGATCGACAGCAGCAAGCATCATGAATCCTACACAGATCCATTCCGACTCAAGCCGGTAAGGATCACGTGTATTGCCAAAAATAGCAAGGAGGACAGGGGCGTCTGTCAAAAATCTTTTTTCCACTGTTATATGTTTTGCTTTCAACCAATTTTGCAACCGTTTACTCGCATGGTCGTGTCATTCTTTATCAGCAATCTCACATTTTTCCCGAATTTGATGTTTCGTATTGCCATCGGACACAGCTTTGCACAACCATGGATGACGGTGTGCAGCTGACGGAGCATGTTGTCCGGCAGATATTACTGCGTCAATTTTCTCCTGCGGTACCGGTACAGGTTTATACGCCATAATGCTCCTCCGCTTTTGAAGAAGCGAAAAGAAATCTAAGCCCGATGCATGAGCAGTTTTAGGAAAATGCCATGTCATATATAATATCCTGATTAGGTTGCGATTTTACATTTATTTAATACAATGCAATACCATCAATGTTTTGCAGGAGCATGCACCTCTTCCAAGAGAGACCGTAAGTTCTCAAGTGCGTTCTCAAAAAGTTTCTCTTTTGATATCTGTTTTTCAATTTCCTGAACTGCAAGTTGCATGATTTTTGAAACTGCAGAATCGAAATGTGTAAGTTTTACGACCGGTATTCCGTAATGTGCCGACTCTGTCACAAGATGTTTCTGAAGGTTCCACAGTGCTTCGACCGGTGCATCCGTCTTTTCATCCGTAGATAGTGGTTTCAGACGTTTGC
The DNA here is from genome assembly GCA_965249485.1 of bacterium. Taxonomy (GTDB): domain Bacteria; phylum SM23-31; class SM23-31; order SM23-31; family SM23-31; genus CBDFMG01. The sequence goes on from OZ252239.1 coordinate 293,925, forward strand.
AAAATTCGGATTCATTCAGTATAGCAGCCGTTACGCATATATAAACGATTTCATTATTGAGTCTCGCAAGATCGATACAATGTGGAGTGAAGAATGTGCCATATAACAATGTATGACCTCTATTTCGGACTGTATCGGAGATCGTTTCATTCAGCAATCTATGAATATTTTTGGTTGAGTCCCGGAATATCTGCTTAATTTTTTCATCTGATAGAACTCCAGTTGATTTTTTCTTACGCGCTTTTTGAAGTATTTTCACAATATCAGTCTGAAACGTCTTATCTATTGTCTCCCGAATACCAAATTTTATTAGTACATCCGAAGAAATGACGGCCTGAATACCGAATCTGAAGGCAGCTGATTGTGCAAGACTCTCCATACCTAGTCCAGGGAGGCCGTTCACTATAATAATAAACGGAGTGTGAGATTTTATGAATTTTTGCCAAACAGTAAGGCGCTCTACCTCTTCAGTACCTGCAATTTCCGAGAGGTTACTCTTTACTAACTGAGCAATAGTATCAGAAGAAAATTTTTGTCCTCTCTCCTCTTGTAAACGGTTTTCAACTTGCATAACAATCTTAGCTGCTTGAACAAAATCGACGCTTGAAGGAAGAATTGACCGGAAAAGTACTTCTCTTGAAAAAGGAACTGAGCCTCGATGTGATCGAATCTGTAAGGCAGCAGGCAGATTATTCCAGATTGGAAGTGTTTGATTCTGATTCATCCTACTATCCATAATTCGGACGGCTGTTTTTATCGGGCAATAAAGTATATATTAAAATAGAAAATTGAAAGTTTTTTATACATCTGCTTTACTATTTTCTCCCATCTCCGACAACAAATAACCAAATCTGACACCTTTTGTACTGACTTGAACAGATGATACTGCAAGGAGCCGCATGATTTCGAGTAGAAGTACGGTTCCCCCTACCATAATATCAGCTCTACCGGCTTCCATACCGGGTAAACCGGCCCGTTCGTGTGTAGTCATTGAGGTCAGCCGGTTCAAGATCTCCTCCACCGTGTCGGCCGTGAGAATGGTTTCGTCAATTGTCTCAGGATTAAACTTCTCCATTTTATGATACACTGCTGCAAGTGTCGTTACCGTACCTCCGATTCCAATCAGAGATAATGATGGTTCGGGAGTGAGATATTGCCGCATGCTCTCGTGAATTGCGATACGCATTGCTGTACACTCGTCAAGTAGGGGTGGATCGTTAGTAATGTACTGCTTAGTCAAGATCACCGCTCCCTGTGGGATACTCACCGAATCAACACGCAAACGAGCGAGGCTGCGAATAATGTCCGTACTCCCTCCACCCACATCAATCACTATGTAGGATCCGACATCGGGTGAATTTTCCGGAACAGCTGAAGTAAACGTAAGGTGTGCCTCCTCTTCTCCGGATAAAATTGATACAGAAAAACCTGACTTTTTCTGAATGTGGTCAAGAACATCAATACTGTTTTTTGCACGTCTGAAAACTTCCGTACCTATACAGCCGATATTCTCTACTTGCATATCTCTGCACAGTGCGGAATAATCCTGCAAAACCGCAACTGTTCTTTCAAGAGCAGAAGAATTGATAACCGATGATGTTGTAATACCTTCTCCGAGACGGGGAATACGGGCACATTCCCGGACAACACAGTAAGAACCATCTTCCCCGATGTCCGCGATAAGCATGAGTACGGAGTTTGTACCGATATCGATGACAGCTTTTCGCATGTAATTACATTAACATTGTTGCTATGAGCAAATAGGAACCCACACCGAGAATGTCGATAGCTGTAGTGACGAATGGCCCTGAAGCAAGTGCTGGATCAACCTGAAGTTTTGCAAATACTATTGGAATTAACGTACCAACCGATGTGGCAATAACCATTGAGGTAAAGATGCCCAGACCCACAATTGTGCCGAGCGAGGTGATGCTGATATTGGGTGTGGAGGAATAAAGACCGAAGGAGGTCAGAAGGAGCGTTGTCACACTTAAAAGTATTCCGTAACAGAGACCGAGTGAAAGACCGACTATCATCTCTTTGAAAAGAACATGCCAGATATGTTTCACATTGATCCGGCCGGTTGCCAACCCCCGGACCATGAGTGTTGTCGATTGCATACCGACATTACCTCCCATACCGATAATTACAGGCAAAAACGCTGAAAGGAGGATAATTTGCTGGAGTATCGATTCAAAACTGTCTATGACGACGGCGGCAATAAGGCCGCCGGCAAGACTGGCAAGAAGCCAGGGTGACCTGACTTTTACGCTCGAAAAAACAGATTTTTCAATTATCTCTTCTTCACTAGTTCCGGCCATCTTTAGAATATCTTCTGTTGCCTCATCCCGGAGCACATCGATCGTGTCGTCGACCGTTACGGCGCCGACCAGTTTATTTTCTTCATCAACAACCGGAATAGCGAGTATGTTGTACCGAGCAACGAGACGGGCGACCTCTTCTTGGTCTACACTTGTATCGACACTGATTATATCTTTCTGCATCAGGCCTTTGAGCTTAGTGTTGCCTGGCTTTACGATGAGTTGCCGAAGGGAAATGACTCCCACAAGATGATTTCTGTCGTCGACAACATAGAGATAGAAAAATGTTTCCACTTCACTCGATTTCTGGAGTACTTCGATTGCTTCTTTCGCGGTCAGTTCTTCATTAAGGGATAGAAAATCGGTCGTCATGATACCGCCGGCGGTATTTTTATCGTAACCGATAAGCTGCTCAATCTCTTCCGATTCGGCTTTCTGCATGAGATTCATCACCGCATCGGACACCTCGTCAGACAAGTTATCGATAATATCAACTCGGTCGTCCGGGAGCATTTTTCTGAGGATATTGGTTATTTTGTCCGGTTCAATTGATTCAAGAAGTTGTGCTGCGTGAACAATTTCCATTTCAGCCAAAACTTCGGCCGCCATTTCTACATTGTCCTGAAGAATGCCAAACAATACAGTCTGTTCATGATTGGTGAGAAACCGATAGATGTGTGCAATATCGGCCGGGTGTGTTTTGTGAAGAATTTTTTTCAGGTGTGCAAACGCATCTCTCCTGATTAGTCTCCGAATAGTATCGGTAATTTGCTGAACCTGAATTTTCATAGAAACCACTAGGTGATAGTCTTCAAACGTGATAGGGCAAGGCTTAACAACACTATTGGATTTTCTCTATATACTATAGAATCAACGATTGTTATTATTTTTCTCACGGTACCCGATCCGATGAAATGGATTTACAATACTTGAGGCAATATTCCGCAAATGAGCGCAGACCCTTTTCAAATGTCGAATATAAAGCGCAAGACATACGGCATCTGATGAATTTTGCGGAATGCTTTCGCCCTTGATCAACAGACGTACCCAATCATCGCACTTTTTTGTTATTTCTGAGGATTCATTCATGATTTCTCTCGCAGTCTGAACATCGGTTTTTTTAAATGCGGCGATCAATTTATCGAAAATAGTAATGAGCGTTTCTTCGATCTGAGCAAGTTCACTTTCAAAATCCCCTCCATCGAGCCGTTGAGGATGATTCAATGCGAGTTCTACAATGTTTTTTGTATAATCACCAATTCTTTCAATATCAATTATAATACTTGTGAGCACCAGTCCCGAGCTTATATTCATTTGTCCGACAATGCTGAGATGCGTAAGAACTTTTTTCCTTACTTCTCTTTCATATTCATTTATCATCAGATCCTTTTTCCTGAAGTCGATTTTCAGTTCTGAAGTATCCCGCTTTCTTAATGAACTCACTGATTCAACAAACATCTCACGGTCAACATCCAGCATAATATATGATTCTTTGAGAGCCTGATTCAATAGAACATCTTTTTTAAAATAATCAAGTATTTTTTTGAACATACCTTTTCACTCCATTATAATAAAGAGATGAATATGATTGGAATAATAAAAAATAACACAATGACGTATAGTACCAATAATATCCTGTATTTACCAATCAGAATTGAAAATTTAGACGCCAGCCAAATAGGGATCTTTCTTAATGCTGTAAATAATGTTATGCCAAAAATATTAAATAACAGATGGGAAAAAGCGATTTGTATGGCGACAATATTTCCTGTTGAAAACGATGCAAGAAGCGCAGTTACAGTAGTACCGACATTTGATCCGAGAGTATACGGATATATTTGCTGCAATGTCAATATTCCCGCCCCCGCAAGAGGGATAATGAGAGATGTACTGATCGAACTGCTCTGTACCAACGCAGTTACCACAATGCCGAGCAATAATGAAAGGGAATATGTCCGAAAAATATATTGATCGAAAAACACCTCGACTTTGTGGACTGTAAGAGATTTGATGATCTTTGTAATATATCTCAAGACAAAAAACATGCATAGAAACGCAATGATCACCATGAGTATTCCCGAATTGCCCGTAGCTGTGATTGTCAGTTTAACAAGCGGATTGACTAAGGTCTTAATCGGGCTCGAAAATTTAAGTCCGCCCGCTCCTTCGAATATTCGCGCTACAAAGATAGCCGATTTTCCTAAAAAATTGGTGTAGTATTGGACCGGAAATAACGCCAAAACGGAGAGGAAATTGAAAAAGTCATGGACCACTGCCGATGAAGCAGCCTGCTGAAATTCTATTTTTTTTGTAATATAGCTTATTGAAATAACCGTATTCGTAACACTTGTTCCAATATTGGCTCCCATAATAATCGGGATGGCATTATGGAGCGAAAGAATATCCCCTGCGGCAAGAGCGACGACAACCGACGTCGTGGTGGATGAACTTTGAATAACACTGGTGGCTAAAATTCCGATAAGAAGTCCGACAACAGGATTTTCGGTCGTTGAAATAATCGTTTCGACGAAATCACTGCCGAAAAATTTCAGAGCGCTGCCGAGCAGAATAATACTATAAAAAAATAAAAATAAAAGGAAAAGAAGCAGGATGATCTTTGGTATGGTAGATCGCATATTCAAGAATTTAACGTCTGATTAATTTATTTGGCCAATGTTCTTTTTTTTGTTAATGTTTCCGACCAGTGCGGTTGCCATGCTTTACTCCTGATTTTGCATAGTAAAATGTGCAAATGTACTATAAAATTTATTAAAATTCAATTGATTTATCTGAATTAAACAAAGAGCAAGTACTCGATAATCTAATTGTTGATTTGAGGGAAAAGTCTGGATGGATAAATACTAATTGCCTGGAGCTGAAATATTTTCGTATTGATGAATACCAGTGCGTAAGATTATTTCTGGGGATAGTACAGCAGGGTAAACTTTGTTTTCATCCGTGATAAAACAGTGATGTGAGATTGTAGAATATCGGATCGTGTGATCCTGATCAGAAAGAAACTAAAAAAACTGCCGGAATTGCCTCCGAAACTACTTGTGAAAAAACTGCTAATCGCAGATTGCTGGGAATTAAGCAGGTTTAATGTCTTCTGCAGCTCAGTAAATTTTCTTCTGAGGCTCGCTTCCTGAACGAGAAGCCGGGCTTCATAATTTTTGATCCGGGAGTCAATACTCGTAAGTTGTCTTTTTATACTGTCTTGTCCTCTGTCGACGGCACCGCCTCTATCGACAAATCGGTCGAGCAGCGTATCAAGCTGTTTTGCAACACCGTTTTCCGAGGAGAACAAATTTGTGACCTGATCAGTTTTGGTCGTCAGGGCCTCATTGAGCTTTTCGCTGTCTTTGATTGAAATTGTTCCCTCACGTGATACATCAAGTCCGATCTGTGATAGGAGTTGAAATTCGCCGCTCGGCAAACCTGTGACTGAGTTGGAAATAAGGCTTCTTAGACTAAACTTCAACCCCGTAAAGACGGCATCTCCGGTAAAGTCTCCCCTAGTGAAATTGGTTGTATCGACTTTTGTCTTCTCATTCAGATAAGTTATCGCAGCATTATATTTCTCAATGAAAGTATCAATTCCGGCTTTGGCACTTGTTGTGTCGTTGGTGACGGTGATTGTCAGCGGAGAATCATCGATTTCCTGAGCCCTCAGAAGCTTAAATGTAACACCGTCGATGATATCGCTGATTTCATTGGTACCCTTGACAATATCGACGCCGTCGACATTAAGCAGGGCATCGAGATCGGCGGTATTTTGCTGAAGAAAACCGCCATTGGTTCCGGTTGTCTGCCGTCTGTTACCGCCGACAGTGAGATATTTTAATTTTCTTAGGATGTTCGAACCGTTAATCTCGTTCAGATCCAGCGTATTTTCTGATCCGGTTTTTGAACCTTTAATGACCAGACGAGCCGTGGTTGACGTATCATGAATGACCGAAGCCGATACTCCTTCGAGATCCGATTCATTGATCGCATCCAGGACTTTATTCATGACGTCTTCATCGGTGTCTGTAGCTTCCACATTCACACTGATGGTAATGGGATCGTCGCTTCCGACTGAAATCGTAAATTCCTGAAGACCAAGCGATTCTCCGGCAAGAAACGTTCCTGATAAATCAAGTTGCCGCGAAATACCGGTATCATTCGATGCCAATCTGTCTATATTTACTGCGTAACTTCCGACAAGTGCAGATGCTGATGCGGATACTGTCAAAAAGCTGGTATTGCTCGAAATGGCCGACTTTTTACTGAGCGTATTAAGCGTGCCGACACCTGATAGAGAGCCCGATATTTTCTGTAGGGCACTCAATTTTGATTTCAGGTCCGTATAGACCGCAACCCGTCTGTCCAGATTGGTCTTTGACGATTCCAGATCGGTGATCGGCCGTCTCTCCGGCACCATAAACTGATCAACTAATGTTTGAATACTGTTGGCGCCGCTCGTAACTGATGATATAGCTACCACGAACTTCCTCCTTTGGAAAACGTGCCAAAGTACTCACCGTATAATAATAGTCGCTTAACTATTTCAATTCACCATTGTTATCGGTAAAAATACCGGATAACTTTAGTGATGAGGATCACATCCTGCATAACGTGCTTCACATGCTTGAGCACAAATAGCGGAGATTCGGGACTTTGCCCCATGGACAATTGCAAAATAGTTTTGACATCGATGTATATTTGTTATACATTGCAGTTTAATTGGTATATTGTCGATACTATTAACGGTTGGGGCAGTCGGTTTTTCTACAGAGAATACGTGTTGAAAAACGAACTTTTTAGTGCCTGTTATAGTTAATAGTATAGAGGAGATAAATGCAATGGGTAGCAACTTTAAAAATTATGCATTTGCAAGCTCGGATGATCCTCTTGGAACATTTATGCTTATAATCCTTGGACTCATAGCAGTCTATATCGGTTATAAGTCATTTCTCTATTATATGGATCGGCGCAAGTGGAGTTGGTTTCTGCAGTTATGCAAAGAGAAAAAAATGAATCAGAAGGAAGCTTCCTACCTGAAAAATGTCGTAATGCGGAAAAAATAGTCAGCTCGGACGAATTATATGGTTCGATCTATTCGCTCAATCTTCCCAGTCCGATCAAGAGAAAACTGCTCTGGGATGATGAACCAGTCAGTCAAGCGCCTCGGCGTCCGTCTCGTGTTCAGCGGTAATAATTGAGGTGCCGCGAACTACATTTCTGCTGAATTTGACCGGATAAGATTTAGCAGGTCCTCACCACACACATTCCATTTTTTGTTTCCAAAACCTATTACCTTTTTTAATTCATCTTCTGTTACTGGAGATTTTTGTGCAATCCGTTTTAACACCTCATCAGAAAAAAGCACAAATGCAGGTATGTTGAGCTCTATTGCACGTCTACGCCTAAAATTACGCAGTATTTCAATGAGCGCTCTGTCGACTTTTTCACCTTCTTCCAGATTATAACGTTTTGGTAGATTAACAGGATGAACAGGAAATGCTCCAATTATCTTTTTTCCGACCGGACTCAAAAAGATCGTCGGATATATTCCTAAAGTGCGTTTCAGGTATCCATTTTCATAGAGTATCTCAAACAGGTCTTCAATATTTATTCTTTCCTGATTGTGCAGTGCACCGAATGTCTCTGCATTGTGAAGGCCAAAACGCATGATTCGGCCAGTTTTTTTACCGAGTAATACATCAATCAATATATTTTTTCCGAATTTTTCTCGTGTTTCAGCTATACAGAGCAGTACTGTATGAACATTTTCCTGCTCATTCTTAAATTGGACCGAGCGATCTAATTCCGTAATCCGGCAGTTATCGCAATTGCCACACTCCTTAGCATTCCTATCTAAATCTAACGCCGCATTCAAGTACCGGAGCCTGCAAGTGCGTGCTACTGCATATCCTTCCATCACATCGAGATCAGCAAGACGGCGGTCCTTAAAACTTACGTACTGTGAGTCTGCTGTTACAGTAATAATATTTTCGTGATAATAGCGGTCTTGCGGATTATACAGAAGAACAACATAGACATCTTTCACAGATTTGCTGAGATTTCTGAAGGTATGAACATACTCACGGACCGTTGCGGGCATACACCAGAACACAATAAAGTGGAACACCGGAGAGGTTATGTAGTGAGATAGTTCTTCTTCTATAACGAGAGACTGGTCATGGCGGGGGAGAAATTCGTTTTGTTTTTTCAGATACTCTTCCGGGCGATCGACACTACTCAGGGAAAGGAATCGGTACGAAACATTATCGAGCACTTCACAAACGAGGTCTGTCACACTATTGTCAGGTGTTATAATGAGGCCCGGGCCGGTAAGCGTCCTAATGATATTTACCAATTTTTCCCGTTTTGGTTCAGCGGGACTTACAGTGCACCTGAGATTAGGTAATAAATAGGAACGCCAGGCAGCTGTTTTTAACTTCTCCAATGCTGATGTATTCACATCTGAAACAATCATTTATTATTGTTAAAACTGCAAATAACCAGGAGATACTCGTTGAGCGTGTTTACAGTACATCAATAAACCGCGCTACAAATGAAAATAATTGGATACTCCTATGCAAATAATTTCTGCTTAGTTACCCAATGCATTTATAATAGCATCTAAAAGCGTATCATTAGGAATAATTCCCTGGTTCACCGCACTCCATTGTATTGTCCCGTCTGTCCCGATGAGAAAATACGAGCGCATGGCAAAAGGGCCATTATCGCTCAAAACACCATAAGCGTTTATCACATTTTGGGCAGGATCATTGAGGAGTGGAAAGGAAAGTCCCATCTCTGCTGCGAATCCTTTATTGTCTTCAAAACTATCTGCGCTGATACCGAAGAGCTGTATATCGAGATCCAGAAACTTCTGGATTTCACCCTCAAAGTTTGAGAGTTCTTCGCGTCAGCCGCCAGTGAACGCTTTTGGATAAAACGCCAACAGTACCGGCTTTTCTTTCAGAACATTACCGAGAACGATGTTGTTTCCTTCAGGTGTCCCCGGCAAGGTAAATAAGGGAGCCTGGTCTCCGACAGAAAGGTTAACTGATAGCACGGCATTCTCCTCTGTACGGGCATCACCCGAATCCCCGGTACACGAGATGAGTACCATCCCTGACAGGGTCAGGAAAAGTAAAAGGAATCTATACATTGTGAACCTCTTGGTTTTTTTGAAACAATTAGTTGATTTATGGCTTTATATATTATAAGAATTGAATTGCTGCTTATACTATACATGATATAAATCAGATTTAAATGTATTCAATACTCAGGAAATGGTGCACCATGTTTAATTAATCAATCTTATTTTTCTTTTTTGATATTCTTCAGTGTTGAGGATACGGGTGTTGTTCACGACCATTGCAGCAATATTAGCCTGGGCTCTGTTGATTCTATCAGTAGGAGCGGGGTGTGTAGAGAGCATATTTTCGACAAATGTCGGTTCCGATTCTCTAAGCTCGGCAAGTTTTTCAAAAAAAGTCACGAAACCATTTGGTTCGTATCCAAGTTCGTTTATGTATCTGACACCGAAATCGTCCGATTCAAATTCATTATTTCTACCGTAGTTTAACATACCGATCCCGCCCAGTATTTCTGCTGCCATTTGTTCCATCTGGCCGGGATTATTTCCAAGTACAATAGCGAGGAGAATCTGATACCCATACATCGAGGTCAGCCGCTTCATACCGTGTCGACCGACAACATGGCCTACTTCATGTGCAAGCACTCCTGCAACTTCTGCTTCATTGTCGGCGCGCAGCAACAGACCAGAATATATATAGATAAATCCTCCTGGGAGTGCAAACGCGTTAATCGTTGATGTATCGTCGACAACATTGAAAGTATATTCAATATCAGGACGGTCAGTTACTAAAACAATTCGCTGCCCAATACCGTCGATAAATTCTGCCCACTCATCATTGTCCAATATTGTCAGCTCCTTTTCGATTTCCTGCGAAAACTCCCTTCCCATTTCTACTTCCTGATTGGTAGAAAATAAATTTGCTCCGCAGGAAAGCAGACACAAAATGCTGAAACCGAGAACATAATAAACAAATTGATATATAAGCGATGTTACCTTGCCATAATTCATTGTCAGTCTTTCATTAATCTGAGCTATATATGATAGCACAACAAATATACACACATCAACTAGCTAATTCCAAAACTTTTGCGAAATCTTATGAAGATTTTTCAGACTTTTTTGCCATCTGTATCTGCGACACCATCTGTATAATTGCATCTCTTGTCTTATCATGAACGGTATTGAATTCCACAAATACTTTATATTGTTCATCTATTGTATCGGCTCTGATAACTCTTCCCATAATACCCTTAAATGATTGTTCTTTCGAAACAATCAACTCTACACGTAATACAGTGTCAGACTCAAGCTTTTTGTTAGTGAAAAATGAAACTCCGCCGCCGCTCAAATTTGTCACTTTGCCAAGAAAGCTGTCAGTTGGTGTATCTTCCGGAAACGTTCCATGATTCATAAAGAAGTTCTCATCATTATCAGAGATTATAAAAAATCTCCCGGTAAAATTGGTGCGAATTCTGAAAAAATGCCGCCGCTGCTTTCTGGAGAATTCTTCGGAATGCTTAAAGGTTGCCGTATTATCGATTACTTTCGATACAACAATCAATGGAAACCGGTATCCAGCATCCCGCTCCCGCCAGTAATAGCCGTCAAACAGTGCTTGCGGTATAAATAGGTGGGCATTCGTCCCGAATGAATCATCACGTAGTGTAATATGCGTCCGTGTATTTTCGGCAATTACCGTATGAAGAAATCGTTTTCCCTTTTCGGTCGGAACGGTTACACGGATTTTCTGATTTGGAGGAATCTGCCGGGTCGAGCGGAGGTTGTCCTGAGAGTGGAACTCCTTCATAAATATTTTCTCACGGACACTATCGACAAGTTCTTCTAATTCATCGTTATCGTATACTTCCATGTCAGGCAAAGTGGATTCCAAAAAATTTTTAGCTGTGTTGTCGTAGAATCGAACAGACTGAATAAGCTTTTGTGGATTATTCGGACAGAATTTCTGAGCAAGCATGACCAGAATGTCTGCTTCTTCTTCGGAAAGATCCCGCATTTCGGCAATTTTATGAAACCAGTTCCACTCAAACGCAAGCGTTCTCCGTTTACGCTTTTTTGATAGGGTCAATTGCCACATAAAAAGTAATATGAGTACTACAATTCCGAGGAAATGAATATAATAAAGGGATTCGTTGGATGGTGCTACAATGCGGAATTTATCTAATATATATATCCAGGAATCATCCATAATTAAATAAGAAAAAGTACCGACCTAATTAGTAAAAACTTTTTTCATAAGTTCAACAACTATCTCCCATATCGAGAGATTGAGGCTGTAATCTTTCCTGAGCTGCACTGCTTGGACAGATCTCCCCTGAGAAATCAACATGTTGTAGGCATCCTTCGCCACTTCCTGAGTCTTTGTTTTGGGAATTCTCATCTTTTTGCGCAAATCGACGGCATCCTCATACTTACCAGACTCCATTTGTTTCTGCCAGATGATAAATGCTGCATTAACAACTCGTTTTTCCCTCAGTTTAAAATGCAGGGCAATATTGGTTGAAAGCTCCATTTGACCATTTTCATAGGCCTCATTGAAACTTGCCTTTGCTTCTGCTTTAATATCAGCGGAAGACACTCGCACGTTCAGCTCTTCGACTATTTCAAATGCCTCGAGAAATTTACGTGACTTCAACTGTTTAATGAGCGAAGTCGAGACAATTTCATTGAGTTTTTCGCCCTTTAACTGATATTCTTCGATTACTGTTTTTACCTCATCTATTTTACCGCGTAAAATTGAATTTTTCAAAAATTCCGATGAAACATTAGTAACGGTTTCAATACTGTTGGTGATAATATTTTCATTGAACAGCTTGTAGTTATCCTTCACAGTACGTGCGGCCAGCAGATTATCTTGCTGCATAAAATTATGGTGTAGTTTCTCAGCAGTTTCAATTATTCTTACTTTTATATCCGCGGGCACAATATTCGATAAGAGTCTAAAATTTTCGACAATCCGAAAGGCTGAATTATAATTCCCTGAAGTGAGAATATTATTGTGCAGAAACGCCACTTCTGCAATCGTTTCTTTCATCAATGAACCGATATATGCACTAAAATCTCTGTTTTCTATGAGTTTCAGTGTCTCGATAAGTGTCGCTAACTGATCAACTTTTTCTCTTGAAATGAGATCTTTGACAACATTTTCAATAAATACTTTGGAGAAATTCTTGAATTCGAACTTATCAACCTGACTGAGGTCCCTGTCACTGATTATACTGTAATTTTCCTCAAGGCGAGCAAATTCATTAATTTTGTTTTCTCCAAGAAGGACAAAATATGCACGAAGTCCGGCTGTGAGCGTCCGCTTCCTTGAAATATCAAATTCTGTACCCAGTATTAAGGCTTTCGGGTAGGATTGATTTTCAAAATAGATATTAAACCATCTTCGAGCTTGGCTTGCAATAAGATCAAACGGGATTTTGAAATTATTCTTAAATTCTATTGCTTTTACTACGTCACGAGAATCGAGGGCTTCATTAAATGCCTTTACTCCTGCGTTTATGATTTCACTTTCAGGAATTTTATACTTTCTGCCCCACTCAACAGCTTTGTCAAATTCTTTATTAGCTATATATAACCGGAACTGCGAATTTACCGCTTCAATCCGTAACTCACTTGGAAGACCGTAATTTTCACCAAGCTTATAGGCAAGGTTATATTTTTTTGTCTTCATGAGCTCCAGAAAGGCTTTCTCTGCAATACCGATTACTTCGATGGCCGAAACAGAGTGATCTTTTTCCAACATCTCTGCCTCGGAGAAATTACCTCCGACCATTTGCTCAAGAAGCGATTGTTTTAATTCGGCGCTTTCTATTACCATTACAATACCATATCATTAAGGTCAGCAATTATGATTTCACTATCGCTGTTCAATGGAAAAATAAATCTTTTTATAAAAAGTTAATACATGACTACATTATCACATTACTACCATGGTATTATCTTACAATTCTGGGCAGACTGCATCGATAGGATATGCTGTTCCGGAATTTCCTGCCAGTGAGGAGACTCAGATAGCTTTTCTGAACCTAAAATAATATATATGTTTGATGGGATTGAATCAACAATTTGAAAATTCATCATCGTTTTCGGGGAGAAAAACGACGTTTCATTGATATCGCTGTCTTTGTTCGTATAGTAATAGAGAGGCAATCCACTTCGTGAGGCAATGAGATACGAACTATTTGACAATATGAAATTCATTACCGGATTTTCATCAACTTCAGCCTCACGGTGTAAATCAATCATATGGGATTTCAAAAGCTGAAGCCCCTGCACTGCCGAATCCATAGATATATTACCTCGCTTAATCCCTCCTTCACCTCGAAGAAGAGAGAAGTAGAAATAAAACAGATGTTCACTGTCTGTATTACCTCGAATCAGTTTTTTGTATACCGGAGGCAGTTTCCGAAGAATTTTTGACCTGATTCTTCGAAACTGATTTATGGTGCCGCAATGGGCAAACAACCACTTACCCCACCTAAATGGTTGTGTGTTTGCTTCTTTCCGGTCTCCAATGGTTGCCTGCCTGGTATGACTGATGAAAATTTGTGAAGATACAACTTCCGTAATATTGGTTATTCGCTGCTTCCCGGAATTACGGGATGCTTTTTTAAAGAGAAATGATCCTTGTTCTCTATAAAAACCAATCCCTCATCCATCCGGAACAATCGGAATAATGTCAGATGCATCCGCACGCTGTTCCAGAGGTACTTCCTTCATTACAGTGCACGAAAGTTTTATAGGTCCTTCACAAAATAGCCCGAACAACCGGCTCATAATTTACTGCTCCTTTTTCAGATAAAATTACAAATATTTTTAATTTTTGTCAAGCAAAAGAAACGACCTATCAAAAAGCTCAACACAATTATAATTCTATTTTATTGTAGAATCATGACCTGCGTCACATACAAAAAATTTTTATTTTAATACTCCCCTAAGCATATAAAAAACTTGAAAATTATATATGTTATACATATATTAGTTGGATATTTTGCATTTGTTATGAATTAACGATAATATCGTATGAAATTAAAACTCGAAATATCCAATAACAATCTCAAGGCATATCTCACTTCGTTAGAAACCGATAAGGAAGATAAACCTAAACCGATAACCTCCGAACAAATCATCGAACTTCTCAAAGAGAAAAAGATAATATTCGGTGTCAATCAAGACGCCATTGCGAAATTTGTTGATAAGAAGGTGCCGGTTGTGGATGTAGTGATTGCAGAGGGTAAATCTCCTAGCATCGGGAATACTGCAGAAGTGAAGGTTCATAAACGTCCCAAAAAACGCGAAGACGTTATGCCGAAGGCAAACGAGGAAGGCGATATCGACTATATATCTCCTCGTGAGGGTTGGATTGTAGTCGTCAACAAAGAAGATGAAATCGCAGTAAAAATTCCCCCGACGCAAGGTAAGGCCGGAATGGATATTTTCGGACAGGAAATTCCCGGTATTTGGGGTAAGGATTTTGAGCTTGAAGAGATTGGAGGAATTAACACCGAAGTTGATGGCGATGTTCTTCTTTCTTCAATTGACGGATTTGTCGTTCCTCGTGCGACAAAAATGAACGTTGAGCCTGTTTTCAGAATTTACGACGACGTTGGCCCTTCTACAGGTTCAATTGAAATCCCTGCAAAATATAAGGTTGAGGTCGCAATTTCTAAGGACATAAAGTCGGGTTATTGGGTCAAGGCGCATAAAATATCTGTCGGAGGATGTGTTGAAGACTGTGAAATTGAAGCGTATGAGCTGATTGTCGAACAAGGGATTGTGGGGGTAAGTGAGATTCCAATTAATGCAGATAAAATTAGAGTTGGTTATATTAATGGATCACGCCACGTTATTTCCAAAGGAATCCATGTGACCCGTGAAATCAGTAACGGTGCTCATGTACATGCACGGCAGATTAAGGCTCACACAATTCAAGGAAGTACTATTGTCGCAGGTGAGGGGATCTGGGCTGAATTTATAAACGGCCAGAATAAAATATATGTCGGTGTTGATCACAAGGCAAAAACAGTCTACGATAAATGCACTACAGAGCTGAACGATATGGAAGAGCCATTTGAACAGCTTAAGGTGGGGTGGAGAAACAATGAAAAGCGGATGGTGTATTTAAAAGAACTAAGCAAAAAATATCCGCAACATCCGTTGATTGCAAAGGAATTGCCGCAGATTAAAGAGATAAAAGAGAAATTTGACTACTTCCAGAAAAAAATGGAATCACTCAAGAAAGAACAGGAAGATGCGCTGAAAAAGATGTATCCAACCGACAAACCATTTCTTCTTATCAGAGTTGGATTTGCAAAGGATAATTCAAGCGGATCAATTATTGAACCACAAACCACAATCAATATAGGGGAAGAGGTTAGAAGAATATTGGAGCCGACAAAAGGCGGACTCATGACATATCATGAAGACAAATTTGCTTCTTCCCAGAAATATAATATTAAAGAAGTAAAAACAAAATTACCGCTTATCGAATGGTAATAATGCTGTGTATGTCTGATTATTGTGAGTAGAATGAAAGAATTCCGTATTGCATAATGATTCGTCCCAAAAAACTTTCCTTAGCTGCATTTCCTTCCCCACTCCATCAACTCAGATATCTGAGTAAAAATCTTAATAGAAATATTTATATCAAGCGTGATGATTCTACCGGAATGCTGCTTTCCGGCAACAAAATTCGAAAGCTTGAGTATGTTTTGAAAGAAGCGCTCGATCACAAAGCCGACACTATCGTAACCTGCGGTGGCATTGATTCCAATCATGTCAGATCGACATCTGTTGCGGCGAAGCTTCTTGGTCTTCAGCCATATGCTGTTCTTCACGGCGGTAAACCGGAAATCCTTGACGGGAATCTACTTTTAACAGAAAGTATAGGTGCAAACACCACTTTCGTAAGTGATAAAGAGTATGCGGAGATCGATCGGATTTATTCTGGCATGGACGAAGAAATGCGGAAAAAGGGTCTGACGCCCTATTTTATTCCTTCGGGTGCCTCAAATGCACTCGGCTGCTGGGGATACATTTCGATGATGGAAGAACTAATGGAGCAGCAGAAAGAAATAGATGTTCGGTTCGACTCAATTTTTGTAGCACTTGGGTCGGGGGGTACGCTCGGCGGATTAATTCTCGGTAAATTTCTTGTCGATAATCCTGCTGAAATTTTTGGCATTAATGTGTTCAGTAAAGCTGAAGATTTTGAAGATGCTATATTTACTATGGGTAGTGAAGCAATTGACAGGTTCCAGCTACCATGCAAACTTAAGAGATCTGATATTCACTATTTCAACAACTATATCGGGCGTGGTTACGCATTGACGACCGACGAAGAGATGGAGTTCGTTCTGGACATTGCCCGTAATGAGGGTGTTGTCCTTGATCAAGTTTACACAGGAAAAGCACTCTTTGGAACGGTCGATCTTTTGAAACGGTATCCCGAGCGTTTCGGCCGGAATATTCTCTTCATTCACACCGGTGGTTGGTTTAGTTTTTTCAGAGAACGTGAACGTATCACCCGGCTCCTGGATTTTTAATATTTCGGTGAACCGATTCAAAATACACTTGAACTGTTTATACTCATATCCATAATTCATTCACCCCGGAGAAACGCGTGAAATATGTATTAACAGGCGGTGGAACAGGCGGCCATGTCTATCCGGCATTAGCAATCAAGCAGGTTATTTCTCAGCAGGATCACAGCGCAGAATTTCTCTATATTGGCATAGCAGGAAAAGCAGAACAATATATCATTGAAAATCTTGAAAGTAGTGAAACTGTTCCCATTGACTATATTCTTGCTGAAGGACTGCCCCGGTCGCTTCATATTGTCCGGTTGTGGAAATTTACTCTCAGTCTGCTCCGTGGTTTTTTCAAATCGATTTCTCTATTGAAACGATTCAAACCGGATTGCATCATAGCCACAGGCGGTTATGTTGCCGCACCTGTTATCCTTGCCGGTTATTTTCTCCGAATTTCTATCTTACTATTTGAATCGAACAGTGTCCCCGGAATCGTGAACAAGCTGTTAGCGAAGTTAGCCGATGCAATTCTTATCACTTTTGCAGAAACAAAGACTCAGTTTACCAAATCAAAAACTGCTTATGTGGGCTATCCGGTGCGAAAAACACTCGAGGTTTATTCGAAAGAAAAAGCCAGAGGAAAGCTCGGTATAGCAAGTGACGCAAAAGTTGTTTTTGTATTCGGAGGCAGCACAGGTGCACGGACAATTAACGAAGCAGTTGTGAGAAATCTTGAAGTTTTTTTGTCGCTCGATAATCTTATATTGATTCATGGAACTGGCAGAGGAGTGCAGCACACAAATTCTCAAAAGCTTATTGATGACCTGTACGCTTCTCCTCCTACCGAAACAAAGTACCGTATGAAAGAATATTTTCATGATATTAATGTGTATTATTCGGCTGCAGACATTATTGTCAGCCGCGCCGGTTCGGGTACGATTATGGAGTGTGCGGCACTCGGTCGTCCGATGGTACTGATTCCGAAAATCGGCCTGCCTGGAGATCACCAGGTCAAGAATGCCGAATTGGTAGAAAAAGTTGAAGGTGGAGTACTGGTGAAAGAAGAGCATTACCGGGACAATGTAATTCTTGACGGAGAACTGGTTGCGAAAACCGTCCATACGCTTGTTTCAGACACATCTCGGCTCTTGGAAATGGGTAAAAATATACGTACAATATATCGGTCAGATGTCAACGAGCGAATTGCCGAGACATTGCGGTCCGTTTTAACTATTACTTAGGATATTTTCAACAGTGTCATCAACTACATTAACCCCGGAAGCAGTTCTAAAAAAAGCAAATAATGCGGATTCCGAAACGTTGAAGTCTCTTGCGGAGTCGTTATCTCCTGAACTCATATCTGAGTGGCTAATGCATCCCAGTTGGAAAGTGCGAAACTCTGCTGTGAAAATTGTCGGTGCTCTGCGTCTCGTAAACTATAAAGAGAGTCTCATAGAATTAATAATCGACAGGACTCCTGCACGGATTCTTGACAGGCTTTTCGGTGGCGATTTCCGTCAGGTCGGATTTATCAGACGTAATGCAGTCCGTGCATTGGGAGCTACAACAGTGCCCGATCAGAAAGTCACTGCCGCACTGCTCACTTCGTTAACAGATTCGTATTGGGAAGTTCGTGCTGAGGGACTTAAGGCTTTGAGGAATATGTATGTCGATTGCGCAACTCCTGAAATCATTAGTGCTGTCGCTGGCGTGCTCAGTGATTCGACATTTGAAGTTGTTGAGCAGGCACTATATACACTCGGCACCTTGTGTCAGTCCGCAGACATTCTGCCAATTATCAGAAACTTATATAATCATCCGAATAATATTGTTAAAAGCGCTGCTGTCGAATCGCTTAAAACACTCCACCAGCGCGGCGTAATCGGTTCCAGTGATGATCTTGCTAAGGAACTCAACAATATTTTTATTCCGGGGCATTATAACAATAATTACCATTAAAACCATAAATCACAATCTACAATAACGCGTATAGAGTATAATGGGATATTTTTTATACGATTTTTTTCTGTCAATAAATTTTTTTGACGGACCCTTTTCATTTTTGCGCCTCTTAAACTATATCAGTTTCAGGGCAGGCTTTGCATTTCTAACCGCGTTTCTTATATCTCTATTCTGGGGACGGAAAATTATCATTGGCCTCTATAGGAAAAACTTCCGTGAGACTTCGCGGGAGGCATCGGATGCTGTTGTTCAGAACAAAAAAGGAACGCCTACAATGGGGGGATTGATCATTATCTTTTCGGTCATGACCTCTTCGCTGCTCTGGTGTAATTTATCGAGTCTTTTTGTACTCCTTCCCCTTGCCGCTCTTAGCTGGTTCGGTTTTATTGGTTTTATTGACGATCGCCGCAAACTCTTCGGGCAATCAAGTGAAGCAGGACTATCTCGTTCTTCAAAACTCCTTGCCCAGGGAGTCTTCGGACTGCTTTTCGGATTGATTATCTATTCCGAAAGTTGGTCACCATTCCCGGAAAACATGATCTATAACCTCTATTTACCCTTTTACAAACCGGCAATTCTGCATTTGTCGTGGTTTTATGTTCCATTATGTATATTTATTATTCTGTCGATATCCAACGCCGTGAACTTTGCCGACGGGCTGGACGGGCTTGCCATTGTACCATCTTCAACGACCATTGCGGTTTATGGTGTTTTTGCCTACGTCATCGGGAACAGCAAATACGCTGATTATCTCTTATTTGAATTAATTCCGGGTACGGGTGAGTTGACGGTTCTATGTGCCGCAGGAATCGGCGCAGGAATCGGTTTTCTCTGGTTCAATACCTATCCTGCACAAATTTTCATGGGGGACACCGGTTCTCAAGCACTCGGCGGATTCATTGCAACAATAGCAATTCTGGTGAAACAGGAGATGCTTTTCTTAATAGCGGGTGGAATTTTCCTCGCTGAAGCGGTTTCTGTTTTAGTTCAGGACAGAATAGGAATAAACCGTATCGGCAGACGGCTTTTTTACCGGGCACCCCTCCACCACACTTTTCAATTCCGAGGTATTGCGGAACCAACAGTTGTCGTCAGGTTCTGGATTGTCTCGATTATTCTTGCCCTGATGAGTATCCTCTCATTGAAGATCAGATAATGATCTAAATATAATCCGGATAGCGTGTTTCCTTGGATTTCCGATAGTGGAGCGGAAGCGATATAAGCACACCTATCAACGGAAAGTATGCCAGCACCTGCAGAGTTTCAATGAGTCCATATATGTCCGCCACTTTTCCTGCGACACTTACCAGCAATCCTCCTACACCCCATGAAACACCCATAACCATACTTGAAACCGTACTCATGTTGCCCGGCATCATTGCCTGTGCCTGTGTGATAACAGCCGGTATTGAGAAAAACATCATACCCCCTGCAAAACTAAGCGCTGCATAGGCAGCAGTACCTGTGGTGTTTAAAAATAAAATATATGCAGGAGCAGCAAACAAAAACGAACCGGAGATGATTATTTTCGGTTCTATCCGGTCTGCAAGATAGCCACCAATAAGCGTACCGATTCCACCGAAAAAGCTGAATAAAAAGAGTGCGAATCCTCCTGATTCAAGAGGTAGCCCTCTATACGAAAAAAGGATAGGTATAAAGGTATTGAAGCTCATCACAACAAAACTCCGGAGCAATCCGATAAAAACATAGATACTGATCGATGTTAATTCTTTCAAATTCTCTTTTGTGATTGCCGGTTTATTACGGGTCAATTTCTCAACCGTATGTTCCGGAGAATATCGGGCCATTAGCAGCGCATAAACTACAGCAGGTATTATAGCGATCGGGACATATTTGATATTCCATATTGCAATAATTGATGTTACCACAAGCGGGCCAGTCGAAAAACCGACGCTACCACCGGAGACAAATATCGACATGACCGTGCTCCGGTTTTTTTCGCTGATGCTATAGGTCATTTTGGCAGCAAGCGGATGAAATTGTGCCTGGCCGAGGCCGCCAAAGAGTACCCACAGGAGTATAAACCACTGGTTGGGCATGTATCCCAAAGTACAATAGAATATCCCGGAGAACACCGGACCCATAATTACAAAAAACCGAGTCGACATTCTGTCGCTGAGGAGTCCGAAAACAGGCTGCAACAATGAACCGGACAGCGAAGCGGTAGCCATAAGAAGCCCGGCATACGATATTGAAAATCCAAACATAGACATCAACAACGGTAATATCGGAGCAAGAAATCCAGGATATACATCAGAACAGAAATGACCCGAAGACAACATAAATGCTTTGGACATCCATTTCTTTTTATTATTACTATTATTCACTGCTTTCACAATTTGCATTCCATATTACGTTCACTTTTAAACATTTTTTATGACTATCAATTGCGCTCTAAAAGTAGTTGTATGATAACTCACATTTTTAATGTATTTATACAGCATAACCACATCAGGAGACCGAAAATAATGCTATTTCCCTCATCGGCCCATTCTTATGCATATGCTCGATTCAAATTAAATTCGAACTTACTGAGAGTTCGGGTGGGCGCTTTTACGACGAAATTTCAACTTGGCAGTCACGAAGATATCCAGCAGCATTTTCGGGTGGAACCGGATTAATGTAAAAATCGGTCCCCCACTCGAACCCTGCAACTTTTGTTAACCGCGGAATTATTTCGATGTGCCAATGATAAAATTCGGACGATCCGATGTTAAATTGGGTGGTATGAATCATATAGTTATAAGCGGGATTTTTGAGCACGGTCTCGAGTTTTCTGATCGTACTCAGAAGAATTTCCGAAAACGAGGCATTTTTTTCTTTGGAGAAATGTTCGAAATGAGACTCATGCTGACGTGGGAGTATCCACGTTTCAAACGGAAACCGTGATGCAAACGGGCAAAAAGCATAAAAGTGCTCATTTTCCATAACTTTGCGAATGCCATCCTGCTGTTCCTGACGGATCATATCGCAGTACAAACAGCGTCCTCTGTAGTTGAAAAATGTCTCACAGCCTGACATTTCTTCTTTAATGAGCTTGGGTACGGTCGGGAGCATAATCAGCTGTGAATGAGTATGTTCGACCGAGGCACCAGCTGTGGCACCAACATTCTTAAACAGCATACCGAAAATAAATCTGTCATCCTTACTTTAATTCGTGAAGACGCTTTTTGTAAACTTCAACGACATCCTGTACAATGTCAATTTCCAATTGACCAAGAGACACGAAGTGTTCGGGCGATTCGATGATTACCTCATGCGCTCCAACACCGTTCATTTGATCATATATACCATCACCCTGTTTATTCAGTTCACCTTCAATCCGAAGCGCAGGATATTTATTTGGTACAACCCGTACCCGCCAGCGGGATCCATTCTCGCTGCCATTAGTATCCGGAACAGTATAAACCTCCGGCGGTGTCATGTCTTCACTTCCGGCACAAAAAGGGCACGTCCCTTTTTTTGGTTCCCGTTCAGATGAAACAAAATCGTTCGGACGAGCAGCCCGCTCTGTTGAAATAATTATCCATCTCCCGAGTATCGGGTCTTTCCGTAATTCAGGCATACGTTACCTTCACTATATCATGCTGTTTGATTGAACTATTAAGAAAATAAGAGAGTTATTAAAGATACAAAAATTTTCAAATTGTTTCAATGAAATTCAAAATTTCCTGAAAAAATATCTGACTAATCGCAGAGGCATCGCAATTAAATTTCATTCGTACCGGTTTCAATGACAACCTTTTTACTTTGAGATGATAATGCATTATGCAACTTTACAGCAATAGTGCATAATAGAGTAAAAAATACCGATACTAAAGTGAGAACGTGACACACAGCACAATAAGCGTTTTATCCCGGCAACAGTTTTTGATTTTTCTTGACTTTTTTTAGGAAAGATAGTACACTTTTAATATTATAAAGCACGTTCGGTATAATATACCTGATGTGTTCTCATTTGTAAAGAGATTTTTTCTACAAAAAAACAGGAGTAAGTTGCTGTAGTGTCTTGTTCTTTTTAACAGAGCTTGATTATTAAACAGGCTTGAAACACTATAGTCTTGGTATGAACATTCAATTCAGCACAAAATATTTACTGTAAACTATGCACGACCGCGAACGACTCCGCCGGATGGTGGAACTGGTTAACGACAATATTGTCAAAGCACACTATTTCAAGACCATTGGCGACCTAAAATCTGCTCAGGAGTGGGCAAAAGGAATTTGAACAGAAGGTCTCACTGGGACTGTTCAGCGGTGCCACAAAAATAAAACGGGAATATGAACTGCCATCAGATAGGGCCCGCAGCGCAGCAGGCAGGGCGATCGATAAGTTTATCGAGTCAGATGATTATGAATATGCCGCGCGGCTCATGAAAGAATTCGGCTTTCCCGAACAGACTTACGTCGATACTGCTGTCGAAGCTTTTAACCGCTACTTCAAACAGATGCGCTACAAAAAAGCACAGCGTGTCGAAATAGAATTCAGCCTTCCTCTTGCCCGAATCCAGCCTCCTGTTATTAATATGTTCAAGCATGCCCTCGAAAAAGGCAAATTTGAGCTTGCCGCCAGTCTTGGCAAACAGTACAAACTTCCTCGCAAAGATATTGAGAGTGCGGCTATAAAAGCGTTTGAGAAATACTTAAGTGAATTGCATTTTGATAAAGTTGAATATATTATTGAAGAATTTAATATCCCTAAGCAGACCGTACACAAAATTGCAGCAAATGAATTTAAGGTCCGGTTCCATAAGGGATTTTACGATCATGCACGCTTTTTGAAAAACCATTATCACATTCCGAGAGAGCTCATTATTGATGAAGTTCTCAGAGTATTTAATCTCCATATGGATAAAGCGCTTTATGCCGAAGCAAGTGTAATCGAGATGGAGTACAAATTACCGAAAAATTTGTGCCGGCCTGCTGCCTCTAAAGCTTTTTTACATTACCTTAACAGAGATGATTTTGACAATGCGATGAAGTTTTACAAAGTGTACAAGCTCAAACGCAAAGAAGTTATGAAGCATTTGCTCCATATATTTAACGAAAAAATGGATAAGGGAAATTACACAGCTGCAATACTTCTTAATACGCGATTTCGTCTTCCGCACGATAAAATATTACCTGCGGTAAAGCGTTCATATGATATGAACAAGAAGCTCGGCTATATTAACCAGGCCGAAGACCTGAAACGGAAGTTCATGCTTCGTGACAGGAGTATATTTGGTCGGATGTTGGAAAAAATATCCTGAAAAAGCTAAAATAATAAGTAATAATCTTTGAATTAAATGTGTATATTATTGAACATACCACTATATTTTCAGAATAATTTGCTCTATGTATTACCGTAATTATGAAATATCCTTCGGGAGTAGTATGACACCCGGAGTCAAGAGGCTCTTGATAGCAAACGGTGTTGTGTTCCTGCTCCAGACGATCGGCGTCATATCGTCCCGATTTTTCGGGTTGGTACCGGCATTGGTTATTCAGAAATTCTATGTTTGGCAGCTTTTTACCTACATGTTTTTACATGCAGGTATGTTTCACATTGTATTCAATATGTTCGCCCTTTGGATGTTCGGGAGTGAAATTGAGCGTCATTGGGGAACACGGGAGTTTTGTAAATATTATTTCATTACGGGCATTGGCGCCGGAATATTTAATGTCATTTTTCAGCATGCAGAGGAGTTTTCCATCATTGGAGCTTCCGGTGCTATTTACGGTCTTCTGCTTGCATTTGGCCTCATGTTTCCGAACAGACCGATCTTACTCTATTTCTTATTTCCGATTCCTGCAAAATACTTTGTTTTTATCTTCGGCATGCTCTCATTTATTTCAGCATTTTCAGCAACAAGCGACGGTATCGCTCATTTTGCACATCTCGGCGGTATGGTCGTCGGATTTCTGTATATCAGATTCGACTGGAAGATAAACCAGTTTTTATCAAAATCAAGTAAGCCGCCGATGAATCTTCATAGGTCAAACACACATAATGAAGATGGTTCCAATGAAGATGGTTCCGTTGATTTCAGAAAACAGATTGATGAAATTCTTGATAAAATAAACGCAGTTGGTTATCAGAATTTGACCGATGAAGAGAAAAGTATTCTTCAAAAGGCCAGTAAATATTTTATTAACAAAGAAAAATGACCCTATAATCTTATACTATAGAAATGCACAAAATAATCAAAATTATTTCAGTAAGCCTAAGAAAATGACGTTCACTATTGTGAACACAATTTTGTTCATTCCATAATAACCACGGGAGGTACATCTATCGTACATTGTAATAAAGTTTTTTACTAAAAGTTGATTATTTGTGTATAGTTTAAGGATTTGTTATTATGTACGATTGGAGTACGTACCGGCGGACAGGTCGTATCCACTGTGTTATTCCGGCAAAGGCTAAGCCTTTTTTTATCCACCTCATTTTTATAGCATCCATATGCGCGGGATCCGTGTTCCTTCCTGTTTTCGGAAATTTATACGGACAAACGCTTAAGTCTGTCAGCAACTTTGCTCCGCTGAAAGCTCTACGGCTTCAAAGCAACACCGTCACCGACATACGGTTCGACGGTCCCAATATCTGGCTCGGGACCGGAAGCGGTCTGACGGTTACGTCTGATGGAGGACAGACCTATACCTCTTTTGATGACCGTAGCGGTATGGCGCCAGGAAGTACCTCGGCGATTGCCCTCGGCAACTCTGTTATCTGGATCGCTGCGGCATTTGATACGGTTATTAACGATGAAACAATTTCTGCAGGGGGTGGATTAAGCTGGTCCGATGACGGTGGTGTGAACTGGAATTTTGTTGATCAACCGGTCGATCCAAATGACGAAGAAGGTCTCGGGTATAAGCCGACAACCACGATTGTACAGAATGTGACATTCGATATTGCTCTCGATGGCTCTTCTATCTGGATAACAAGCTGGGGTGGCGGTCTCAGAAAATCCGAAGACAACGGCCTAACATGGGCTGTAGTGACTTCAGACGGTTTACAATTTGACGCACTTGGTAATTTGAATCACAGGACCTTTTCAGTTATTTCCGCCGCAAACGGCCTCTGGACTGGTACCGCACAAGGAATCAATAAATCTACGGACGGCGGGGAGACATGGACCCATTATACAGCACAGAATGGCAGCGGCATTTCAGGAAACTTCATCACACAGCTCGCCGAACAGATAACCTCTGATGGGAGTATCATTTGGGCGGCAACCTGGAAAGCAGAGAGTGAAAATGAGTTTTATGCTGTTAGCCGGACAACAAATAACGGCTTGACCTGGGAAACAATGCTTGAAGGGGAATTCACTCATAATTTCGGTTTTGATGGAGATGCGGTTTATGTTGTGTCCGATAATGGTCTTTTCAAATCACCCGACCGAGGTAAAACGTGGGGATTTTTTCCTTCGATATCCAGTACTGCAGGTGAACGGATTTTGACAACAGAATATTTCGATGTCAAATCTAACAACGGAGTAATCTGGGTCGGCACGAATGACGGACTGGGTACTTCGATCGATAACGGACAGAGCTGGGACGTTTTCAGGGCATTTCCAATACCCGGTTCCGATGGTGAATCGGATGTCTATGCATACCCAAATCCTTTTTCTCCCCTGCGGCACAATAGAATCGGTGATGACGGGTATGTCCGAATTCAATACCGGACTCTCAACGATACAGAAGTGTTTCTCGATGTTTTTGATTTCGGAATGAATCCTGTAAAAAGTGTTGTGTCAAATAAAGCGCGGCCCCTTCCGGGTACATATACTGAGCTCTGGGACGGAACCAATACCTGGGGTGTGATAGTTGCGAATGGTGTCTATTTTTACCGATTGAAAGCGCGCGGACAAGCAACATTCTGGGGTAAAATTATAGTAATGAACTGATACATTAATGATAAAAAAAATCAAAACATTTTATTCAATTTTATTGTTCGTTTCGGTGGTATTGTCAGCATGCAATAAAGACTCGCTTGTCTTGCCGCCGGGAGAAATTCCTTCTGAAGTCCAATCCGTCTCTGCTCCGGACACTGTCTGGACACAATCGGATTATGAAATTCCTGTAACTGTTACGGTTGAATCGTCAGGTAGTGATCTAATAGAGTTAAGCGGAGTTATCCGGTTGGAAGAATCTTCAGATGAGCGAATATTCTTTAATCTCTATAACGATGGAACTCATGGAGATAACATTCCTGGTGACAAGGTCTATTCTTCGGTTATTGTGAGTACTGAATTAGAATCATTAAATGGAGATGGAATTGTTGAAATATTGGAATCGGACAATTTGCTTTATTCACAGATGATTTTTTTTGCAGATGGAATTCTGAATACTCCGCCCGTATTAATTCTGGAGACAGCGCCCGATTCTCTCTCGATTACGTCAGGATCGGTTACGGTTATTACAGTTTCAGTGAACGACAACGAGGGAGTCGATGATATTGCAATTATTATGGCAGACCTTTACTCGCCATTATCTCCGGTACCTACCGGATCGATTGATTTTCACGATGATGGTTCCGGAAACGATCTTGTCGGCGGGGACGGTGTTTTCACAGCCGATCTGTCTTCCGGCATTGGTGAGACAGCAGGACCAGGTGAATATACTTTACTGCTCAGTGCCGTTGACCGTGCCGGCAATAGAAGTAATGAGGTAATTCATCCAATAGTATTTACTACTGAAGCGGACAATTTGCCACCAGTGGTTAATAGTGTTGAAGCACCCGACAGTATCGAAGCAGTGAACCGTCTCGCTGTGCTTCAAGCGACTGTAGATGATCCAAACGGTCTGCACAACATTGAGCATGTCATTTTCTTTTCAATAAAACCCGATAAAACAGTTGCAAACAGTGGAAATCCGTTTTTCCTTTTTGATGACGGGAGCACCATATTCCATGGCGGCGTCCTCTCAGGTGATGCAGAAGAAGGCGACGGGATTTATACAATAACAATCATTGTACCGCCCGGGACAGTGAAGGGCGGATATATTTTCAAATTCCGTGCGGTTGATAAGAGCGGGCTTGAGAGCGAGTTTTTCGAGTGGCCAGTAGTTGTATTTTAAAAAAATATAATTTTGAGATTTTTTACACTTCGTCCCAGTCATTCTCTGGAACATTGGTCGAAATGATAAAATTTATTTCATGAATTCTTTTGTAGAATTGTTCTTGATCAAATTGTCCTAATTATTAAAGAATAAATATGATTCCACGATCAATTAAAACAACATTCAGTATAGCAATTATATTGTTGAGTTTTTTTCCTGAAAACACCCTCAATGCTCAGGATCGTGGCGGATATACGGGCAGCTTTTTACGATTGGGTCTCGGAGCTCGTGCGCGTGCATTAGGTGGAGCATTTACTGCTATTCAGGGTGATGGCTATAGTGTCTATTACAATCCTGCAGGACTTCCCGATCTTCCGGGCAAAGAGGTAACACTTTCGTATAGAAATCTATCGCTTGATCGGACATTTATCTATACCGGTGTCGCTTCGAAAATTCCACCAACGGGGGGCATTGCGCTCGGCTGGCTCCACGCCGGTATCAACAATATCGATGGCAGAGACAGTAACGGAAACCGCACGCAGACATTTTCCGACAGCCAGAACGGATTTTTATTTGCTTTCGGAGTAAATGTTGCAGAAGGACTCAATATCGGTATGGGTGGTACTATTCTCCGGCAAAATGTGGTCGATATAACCGCAACCGGATTTGGACTTAATTTCGGGATTCTGTACAAGCCGCTCTCTTTTGTATCAATCGGCGCTGCTATCCGGGATATTAATGCGAAATTATCATGGAATTCGGAACCGTTATTCGACCGCGGGAGTACAACTTCAGATGCTTTTCCACAAGTATATACTGCCGGTGCAGGGATCGATATCAAACGGTACAACACATTGGTTTTGTTCGACATTTACAAAAATTCCAAAAGCGATCCCGGATTCCGATTTGGAATTGAGAGTAAGGCTCATGACACGCTTATGCTTAGGGCTGGTATGAATGACGGAGATTTAACCGCTGGATTCGGACTGAAAATACCTCTGATGCAAAGCGAAGGCTTCTTGAATTATGCATTTGAGATGAACGACCGTGACCCCGAATCACCGCAAATCATATCATTCAGTGTAGTGTTTTAATACAATAATTGATAAATAGAACAGTTGACAGAAGAAGAAAGAAGACACAAAATGGATTATCTTATTCAGAGAATAAATCGTACACCTTTCTTGTTTATACTTATTATCTTGAGCAGTTTCTTGTTGAGCAGTCCAAAGGACATGCATGCAGGAGAAGGACCTCCGGGTTTATCATTTCTACGATTAGAGATGGATGCTAGAGGGAGCGCTCTTGCGGGAGCAATGACCGCAAGCGGTACAGGAATTAATTCACTTCAATGGAACCCGGCTGGATTAGCCGGTACCAGTGAACAGGAAGTTCTGTTTTCACATTTACAGGGATTTGCGGACACTAACAGCGAGTTTATAGCACTCCTTCTCAGAAAAGGGAGCAAACACACAATTGCGGTGAGCGTATTCTCAAATAATATCGACGGTATTGAGCAACGATCCGGTCCGACAGTAACACCAAACGGTACCATAACAGCACACGATTTCTATACCGGACTAACGTATGCGTATACCTACAGTGAAAAACTGCATATCGGTGCATCGGCGAAATATCTATTTCAGAAGCTCTTCTTCGATTCCGCTACCGGATTTGCAGGAGATATTGGCGTTAGGTATATTATGCCTGATAACCATCTGAATTTCGGAATCGCTCTGAAAAATGCGGGGAGCATGGATGCGTTCATACAGGAAAAACCGACTATGCCAACGCTGCTCCGTGGTGGCGCCGCATATACAATTCCCCGGATCTCGCACTATAATATATCTCTGACGGTTTCATCGGAATATGAGATAGTGTTCGACGGCGACAACTTCAGTCGCTTCGGAATTGAATACCGTTACAACGACAGATACAGTTTGCGTACAGGATACCTTACCGGTTTTGAGGAGCGTAGTTGGACGATCGGTGCCGGAATCGCCGTCCGGCGATTCGGATTCGATTATGCGTATATTCCTGACGTTACTTCATTCGGAAATCAGCACATTTATTCACTGCAGTTAAAAATATAACAGTTCGGAAAGTTCTGCACAAATGAAAAACGGAACCCTCAGGTGAGTTCCGTTTTATAAAATTGTATGGTGGAAAGATTACTTTGAGGAAAGTATTTTATACATTCCTGTGCCACATACGGAACAGACACCCTTCATTGCAGGACGACCGTTTTTCATAGAAACCTGCTTAGCGTCTTTCATGTCTCGTTTGCTTTTACACTTTACACAATATCCAGATTCTGCCAAAACACTCACCTCCTCTATTTATTAAAGCATTATGATATGGTTGATTTAAGCTCAAACAGTGTACAAATTAAAAAATCAAATGTCAATAAAAAAAATATTTCCTACCCATTATTCATTAAATCATTTGAAGTGAAATATCCTTTTTCAGGAAACATACTCAGCATAGAGAGAAATATTTTCGCGCAGGTTGCTGCGTCACTTCCGGCGCGATGCGGATGTATATTAATGACTCCAAAATGGCGCGCGAGTTTTTTGAGACTGTGCTTATTCAGTTCGGGGAGTATGCGACGGCCGAGTTTACATGTGCAAAGAACACCGTTCCGCATAGGAAAATGTCCCCATTCTTTAAGTGCCGAATTGATAAACCCGACGTCAAAGGAGGCATTGTGAGCAATAAGAGTGCTGTCTTCAATAAAATCAAGAAATTTTGGCAATACCTCTTGCATTGTAGGAGAGTTTTCGACCATTTCTAAAACGATGCAGGTAAGACGGCTCACATCGTAGGGAATATATCGTCCTGGATTGACAAGTGTTTCGAAGGTATCGATAATGCTTCCATTTCTGATTTTTATAGCACCCAGTTCGGTAATTTTATCCTTTTTTGTATGTATACCGGTAGTTTCCAGATCAAATGCTACGTATGTAGCTTGAAACAGGTCTTTAAATTGTACGCCTTCCCGGGATAGAACTAGTTTATTTTCTTTTGTGACATCAAATCGTTTATCAGTAGAAATAGCGGAACGGAGCAATTTCTGCACATAATCTTCCGAGCCGGAACTCACCTTGAATATATCGGAAGCAACAGAATCGAGTGCGATTCCATCTGTGTAAGTCGAGACTGTCTGAAAAAGTCGATTTTCGAGCATTATTATTTGCTGTGTTTTTTTCTATGTATTACAGTCTGTATAAGTACAAAAGAGAGGTTGCCATTTTGCTTCACACCTCACTAATAATGATAGTAAGATTCTATAAACGCACAATATGTCATTTCGACCGATATCTTGATTTGAAATCGTATCGAGAAAGAGTGGCAAAATCTCTACCTTATCTATTCGATAACGTTTAAACACGTGTATAAAAATTATACAAAGTAATAAATGTTTTCTGCTACCACGAATTTCTCGGTATTTGAATAATTGCTTCCGACAACTCCTGATGAATCGCTCCGTTTGTTGCAAGCAGATCAAATGAATCGATTGAGTAAGAATCACCAGAAAAGGTGGAAAGCGTTCCTCCAGCCTCTTCGATCAGGAGAATACCGGCTGCAACATCCCATGGATGGAGTTTCAACTCCCAGAATCCGTCAAATCTGCCTGCTGCCACATAGGCGAGATCAAGAGCTGCAGAACCGTCCCGACGCACAGCCTGTGCTTTCATGATAAGATGATTAAAAAGGCCAACATTGTTAATACCGCCTTCGCGGATGTCATAAGGAAATCCGGTTACAAGAAGAGATCTGTCAAGTATTTGTGTTTTCGAAACAGATATTCGTTCCCGGTTTCGGAAAGCCCCTTTCCCCTTCACGGCGGTAAAGAGTTCGCTCGTGCATGGATCAAATACAACACCGACCCTAATTGTGCCCTCTATCATCAGTCCAATAGAAACACAAAAACAGGGATATCCATGAGCAAAATTTGTAGTCCCATCCAACGGATCGATTATCCAAAGATACTGTTTGTTATAGTCTGGTTGATCGTCAGATTCTTCTGCAAGAAAATCGTGATTTGGAAATGCTGATGTAAGTATTTCGAGAATACACTCCTGCGACTCTTTGTCCGCCTCGGTAACGAGATCTATTGTTCCTTTAAATTCTACAGTAATCGTCTTTGATAGTTTAGTCAGAAGGAGTGTTCCGGCTATTTGTGCGGCTTCAACTGCTTTTTCGAGATATGTGTCGAGGTCAATATTCGAGATGTGGTGATTCAAAAGTCTTTTACCTTGCTGTTAGTCCTGAAAGAGCTCCCGCTCGATAATATCGCAAATTATGTGACCTACGGTTATATGTCCTTCCTGAATGCGACCGGTGTCATTGTGAGGAATGATAATAGCTATATTTCCTAAATTTGCCATAGCACCACCATCGCCTCCGCTGAAGCAGATCCTCTTCATGTTAAGCTGTTCTGCTATTTTGAGAGCCTGTACGACATTTTCTGAATTTCCGGACGTTGAAATACCGATCAGAAGATCACCCGGCTTGCCAAATGCTTCTACCTGGCGCGAAAAGATCGAATCGAAACCGTAATCATTTGCGCATGCCGTCAGCGTCGAAGAATTTACAGTAAGCGCTAAGGCAGGCAGTGCTTTTCTATTCACCCGGGATGAGAGACGCACTACCAGTTCGGTTGCAATATGTTGTGCATCGGCAGCACTCCCACCATTACCGCAGAGAAGTAGTTTACCACCACTGTGTAATGTTTCTGCACAGATGAGACCGGCCTCCTCGATTTCATCGAAGCACTGTTCCGCAGTTTTCTCTTTGACTTCGGCGCTTGTCTTAAGATAGATTTGAATAAGCTCTTTATATTTTGTCATATAATTCTCTCTGGGTCAACTCGTGCATTCTTTGTGGTGTATTGCATCCGAAAACTGCCGGATTCGGCCTTCATCCCAATTATTTTCAAGAGCATTTCCAATAACGATAATATCCGCACCTGCCTCTACTTTTTCTTGTGCAACACTGGGTTCGGTTATCCCACCACCCACTATTATCGGAAGGCCGCAGTTGTTTTTGACAGAGTGAATCATCTCATTCGGGACTGTGCTTGATGCGCCCGAACCAGCTTCGAGATAGACCATTTTCATACCTAAATATTGTGCAGCAAGCGCATGAGCAACTGCAATATCTGGTTTGTTACGCGGTATCGGACGGGTATCGCTTATATATTCTGTAGTAGATATACTACCCGATTCTATTAGCATGTATCCCGTTCCAATTGGTTCAATATTGTTCTCTTTGATCACGGGAGCTGCTACAACGTGATCACCAAAGAGAAAATTTGAATTGCGACCGCTTATCAGCGAAATAAATAGAATAGCATCAGCATAGTGAGAGACCTGTTTCGGGCTTCCCGGAAACAACACAACCGGGAGGTCGGTATTAGACTTAACCAGTTTGACCGTATCTTCAAATATATCATTGAGAAGAAGACTCGCTCCAACTAACAGAAAATCAACCTGCAGTTCTTTACTGTTCCGGACAAACAGACGGAGTTTCTCAGAATCGGCCTTGTCGGGATCAATTAACACAGCAAGCAGTGCTCCCCGTCGAACAATCGACTCAATGAGATTTCTATAAACGGTCATGTATATTTCCGTTATTATACATTCAGGTCAAAAAACGTTCAATAAAAAAATGCTGTGATGCAAAATAGCTCTATTAATTTTTCTTACCATTTCCACTATACAAATTGTCGATGACATCGCGAAACACCTTGAACGCCTGCTTGTGCTTATCTGCACCCTTTATTCCAGCGGTAGCCATATGGGGTCTGCCGCCTCCGCCTCCCCCGATCGATTTCGCAAGGTCTTTTATAATCGCACCGGCATTCCACTTATTTTTCTTAATCAGCTCATCGCCGACAACACATACAAGAAGTGATTTATCATGAGTTTGTGTGCTGATAAGAGCAGCGCCTTGCGGCATTCTCCCCCGGATATTATCGCCGAGCTTTTGCAGTTCTTCCATCGAATCAACAGAGAAATGGTAAGTTAATAGCGGCGGATCGCCGGATTGTTCAGCTTCAGCAATGAGTTTTTTGAGGACTGACTGCTCACGGTCAATCCGGAATTCTCTGATAGCTTTTTCCTGCTCGGTATTTCGCTTAATGGTTTGCTCTAACTTTTCTATGATATCGCCGTCTTGCGCATTTAACAGTTCTTTGACATGAACAATCATATTCCGTTCACGACGCATTCGCTCATACGTATAATTGCCAGTCTCCGCAACAATTCTCCGCACACCCGATGCAGCAGCACTTTCCGAAATTATCCGGAATTCGCCGATGTTTCCTGTCGTGTCTATATGAATGCCCCCACACAACTCAATACTGACACCCTCCACGGTAATTGTTCTGACGCGGTCACCGTATTTCTCACCAAACAGAGCCATGGCACCGCGGCTTACCGCATCGTCGTAAGGCACATTTTCTTCGGCAATCACCGGACGATTACTATGGATCGTTGCATTGACTCTTTGCTCAACGTCCTGCAATTCGTCCACCGTCATTTTATGAAAGTAGTTAAAATCAAACCTGAGATGAGTTGGGTCTACAAGTGATCCCGCCTGTTTCACATGAGTGCCGAGCACTTCTCTGAGCGCTTTATGAAGCAGATGTGTTGCCGTATGGTTTCTTCGAATATCGAGCCTTCTGACCGTATCAACCGACGCTTCGACTTTATCGTTTACTTTGATAGTTCCCTTATCAACTATTCCATAGTGAAAAATCGTTGTATTATTGACTTTCTGCGTATCATAAATTGTAACTACTGTTTTCCCGTCTGCTTTTTTCAAAGTACCGGTATCACCAACCTGGCCTCCCGACTCAGGATAAAATGGTGTCTCACCTTTTAACTGAATTTCCACCTTGCTGCCGACTGCCGACTCGGAAATATTTTCTCCGTCCTCATCGTAAATTCTCGCTATCTCGGTCGACAATGATTCTTTCATATATGAAAAATGGGTCTGAATAGTAGATTTGCCGAGTTTATCGAGATCTACAAGAGACTTTTTGCTGAAAGACCGTTTCTTCTGGGCTGCCATTTCACGATTAAATTCCGGAAGGTCGATGTTGATATGCTGCTCACGTGCCATGAGTTCAGTCAAGTCGAGCGGAAAACCATAGGTGTCGTACAGCTTAAAGGCATCTTTTCCAGTGATTCTCTGTGAACCGCTTTCCACTGCAGTTTTTGCTAATTTATTAAAAATATCTATGCCCCTGTCGAGAGTTTTACCGAATCCTTCTTCTTCGGCTTCAATGACCTGAATAGTATACGATGCATGGTCTTTTAACTCTGGATACACCGATCCCATCGTATCGACAAGCGGCTCGACTAGTTTATACATAAACGGTTCATGAACATTAAGTTCTCTGCTGTATCGGGCAGCCCGTCTCAGAATCCTCCTAAGAACATAGCCGCGTCCGTCATTTGTGGGGAGGGCACCATCTGAAATCGCAAAAGAGAGGGCACGGATATGGTCACAGATTACCCGGTATGCAACACCGGTCCCACTCTCTTCTTCATAGGCAATGCCAGTGATACTCCTGATTGCATCTTTTAATGCATCAAAGAGGTCAGTGTCATAGTTTGATCGTTTATTCTGGATCACTGCCGCAATCCGTTCAAAACCCATTCCTGTATCGACATGCTTTTCCGGCAGTTCTATGAGGCTGCCGTCGGACTCTCGGTTATACTGTATGAACACTAGATTCCACAATTCCACAAAGCGGCCGCATTCGCATCCCATGGCACAGTCCGGGCCACATGAATACTTCTCTCCCAAATCGTAGTGTATTTCTGAACAAGGACCGCACGGTCCGGTTTCGCCCATTTCCCAGAAATTGTCTTTTTTTCCGAGTCGGATTACCCTTCCTGAGATCATATCGGTGTTAGCATACCAGAGTTCTTCCGCTTCATCATCCTTTTCATAGATGGAAGCATAAAGTCTGGTTTTGTCTAGCTTCCAAGTTTCGGTAAATAGTTCCCATGCCCACTGGATCGCTTCCCGTTTGTAGTAATCACCAAACGACCAGTTGCCAAGCATTTCAAAAAATGTGTGGTGATAGGTATCGACCCCGACTTCTTCGAGATCGTTATGTTTGCCACTCACGCGAATACATTTTTGAGAATTCGCAATTCGTTTATATTCACGGCTACCGGTACCAAGAAAAATATCTTTGAACTGATTCATCCCTGCATTCGTAAACAAGATAGTCGGGTCCTCTGCAGGAATGACCGGAGCACTTGAAACAATCTGATGGTCTTTACTCTTGAAAAAATCCAAAAAACTCTGTCGTACTTCATTAGAAAGCACTTTCTTCTCCTACAATTTCATCAATTACAGCTCTGGAAAAACCCCGTTGATACAAATAGAGCCCAACTTTAATTCGTTTTTCGTGTTCCGCAGTCCGGGGATGCCGTGACAGCCACTGTCTCATACATGTCCGTGCCAATTCAAGTGTATCAAATTCTTTGAAAATATCTGCAATAACTTTGTCAATAATGTCCTGGTCAACTCCTTTTTTCTGCAATTCTGCTTTAATCAGAAACTCACCGGCAGGTTTGCGATGGATCAAATCAATCGCAAAGCGTTTTGCAAAATTTTCATCGTCAACCAGCCTTAAACGTTTGAGATCATTGACAACTGAGTGTGGTGCCGTCCCACTCAACCCATTCTGTCGCATGCGCTGTTTTAATTCATTTTCGCTCCGTGACCGGTATGAAAGAAGCCGTAGACTCTGCTCTTTGCCCTTCGCCAATTGAGACTCAGCTATGAGTGCATCAAACGTGTCATTGTCTATCTTCTTTCCAGTCTCCAATCCCCGCTGGAGAACCAATTCTAAAGGAATATCAACTGATTCCTCAGAATCGAAAACACAATTTCTCCAGAGTTTTCGCCGTTTTATATCCCTTATTGCTACGATAACACGTTCCGACATGAGCTCACAACAAATATATTGTTACATTTTTTTCAAAATTTCAGAAACCAAACGACCTTATTCAGTGTTTATATTGATTAATGAGAATCTGTTCTGATTTTTCCTCCTCATCCTGAGTCTGCACAAATCATGAAGAAACAGCGTTTAATGTATTGAAATTATGGGTTGAATTCAATATAATTCTTGCTGCATCTG
This sequence comes from bacterium, assembly GCA_965249485.1. Taxonomy (GTDB): domain Bacteria; phylum SM23-31; class SM23-31; order SM23-31; family SM23-31; genus CBDFMG01. Next base: position 331,095 of record OZ252239.1, read on the forward strand.
ACCATGTACTATAGAATACTACATCTTCATTACTGTAACATCAATACTTGAATATAATTATTTAGACTCAATCGGTTTAATGCGACAAATAGATTGCTTTATCTAAAAAAATAAAATATTTTAGCTTCAGAATGTATGGACAAATGAAAATAGCGGGTAGAAAACCGGCAGGCACAATTTTATATCTGCTTGTCCCGGTCCTGCTAACAATTGGAGTTGTGAATACCGGATATGCGCAGGAAAGTATCTGGGAGTCGATCAATTCCACAAAGGAATACTTTGCAGCGATGGAGGATGCTGATAGTGCTTTGTTTTCAGTGGAATTTGAAAATCCCTTTTTACTGATATTGAGCATTATTCAGGAGGAAGAATACTTCAATAGAGACAGCAAAGACGAAAAGATTGCACTGATTAAAGAGTACTGGTGGCGCCACAATCCCAATCCATTAAATGAGAATAATCCGTGGCTTAAAAATTTTATAGACCGGAACCGATACGTAAAACGCAATTTTGCCCGAGACAAATATCCGTTCTATGACGACCGGGGAAAATACTGGTTAAAATACGGTAAACCGATCCGGCGCTACAATGACCACAGGACATCGTTTTATATTGGTTCTCAATTCTATAATAAATACGAAGATGAGACGTGGTCATATGAAAATATTTTTCCCGACCTCGTCGTACATTTTCAAAAACAGTTCTCTTATTTCCGGGAGCTTGGACCGTTCGAGAGTCTCGGTGAGGGACGACGGCGTGATTTCATGTCCAACATGCTCCTGCGGGATCGTCTCCACGTTTCACCCCTGATTCAGGAAATTCTACAGGATTATCGGGTACAAGGCAAGTTTAAGTTCGGGAATCGGCAGCGTACTGCGATAGAGTTTGCCCCTGAAGCCACAACCACTAAAAAATCGAAAATGGAACTTCTTAGCTTTGTCAGTGACATTTCACAGTTTAAAGGTCCTGATGGGGCAACCAGGATAGAAGTCTCATTCCTTGCTCCTCTTCCGAAAAATTTCGTGAAACATTTTATTGAAGAATCAGAGGAATTACTCCAAATCGAATATTCCGTAATGCTTAGAAACATAAATTACGAGATGATTGTATCTTCCCGTTCACCACAGGAGGTGCCAATCAGTGTAATGGCAAAGGAAGACCTTCCTAACGCAGTTGGTAAAGTGTCATTGATCGCTCCACCGCAGGAGGTTGAACTCACATTACAGGTCCGCGATCTGACAACCGACAGTCTTGGATACGATCAGGGGATGATTGACATCCGTGATTTTGGTGGTAATGATCTCATGATCAGCGATCTACAGTTATATAAGAAGATCGAAGAAACCAATACTCGCCAGAGTTCTGTTCTCCCATTTAGAGCGATGGAAGGATTCTTAGTATCTCCATACACCTACCTGGCCATACGGAAATCAGAACCTGTTCTTGTTTATTATGAGTTGTATAATATTCTTAACGGCCGGGAGTCTGCAGAAATCGATTTTGAAATCACTGTTCAGTGGGACAATGCCCGACAGGCACTCCCCAAACGGATTCTCGGATTTTTGAAAGGAAAGCAGAACTACTCTGTCAGTTTCGCGCAGACGCGTAGTTTTACGACAAATGCAGCGAATGAAATTCTCTTGCTCGACTTTTCTGATCTTGAAAATGGTCCTTATGATCTCGTTATCAAAATCACCGATATTGAAAGTGGTCAATCTGCTATTACATCAGTCAAAGACATTGCTATCGCTGATTCGTAAAGGTTGAGCTTTGACACCTACACAACAGTTCTACACCATACAATCTCTGAATCGATTTCCCATATATATTAGAATTGGTTATGGATGCATTAGCGTTTCTCAGAAAATACCACGCTACTGCGCTCCACGCAATGGTAATAGTTGCTATGAGTTATTCCAATTGTATAGATTAAGGTTTGGGAGACGGTGCTTTTATTCAGCAACTTCTATTGTTCCGGCAAGGCCGGATTGTACTTCTCCGATGATGACAGCATCGGTAATGTCACTTTCATGAAGACTTTTTAGTAAAGATTCTGTTTCGCTGTCGGGAACGGCAATGAGCAGTCCACCCGATGTCTGCGGATCAAAGAGAATAAGCTTGTCTTCCTTAGTAAGTTGGGAGTGGAAACTGACTTTATCTTCGAGAAATTTCCCGTTTGTATAAGCGCCTCCGGGAATTGTCCCTTTTTTGCATATTTCACGGGTTCCGGGTATGGTTGGAACAGCTCCGGCATGAATCATAATTTTCAGACCCGATCCTGAAGCCATCTCATACGAGTGGCCGAGCAGGCCGTATCCGGTAATGTCGGTGCAGGCATGGACCGGGAATTTGAGCATAACTTCGCAGGCAGTCTTGTTTAAAGTTGTCATTATGTCACTTATCGATTTTTCAATATCTGAACCAGCTTTGCCCATTTTAAGCGCAGTTGAGAGGATTCCGGTCCCGACCGGTTTGGTGAGAATCAGGTTGTCACCAGGTTGAGCACCGGCATTGGTAACGATCCGGTCCGGGTGTACGATACCTGTTACCGAAAGTCCATATTTCAACTCCGGGTCCATAATCGAGTGTCCACCCACAATCAGCGCATCCGCTTCACCGGTTTTGTCGCTCCCTCCTTTCAGAATAGCGACAATTATGTCAAGCTCGAGCTTGTCCTTCGGATAGCCGATAAAATTAAGCGCAGTCAACGGTTTTCCACCCATCGCGTAGACATCGCTTAGAGCATTCGCAGCGGCAATCTGACCGAATGTGTAGGGATCGTCGACAACCGGTGTGAAAATATCGATTGTCTGGATCAGCGCAATCTCATCGGTCAATTTATAGACAGCCGCATCGTCTGCATGAGCAGTGCCGACGAGCAGGTTTTCACTGTCGGGCTGGGGAAGTTCTGCAAGTATCCTGCTTAACTCCGTTAAGCTGATCTTGGAAGCTCAGCCAGCACAGTCGACCAACTCATTCAACCGTTTTCTTTTATCGAAAATACGCACGTACACAAATCCTTGGTTGCTAATGAATACTTAAAAGTACCTTTCAGTGAAGATTTCTCCGCTTCTCCACAAGTTATAAAAAATATTGAGGCTTCCGTCGAAATAAAATCTGATAAATTCGCTCCCTTTTATCTTGAAAACAGCTGACAATAATTGTTCGGATAATAATATAGGGTATTATGCATTAAGAAACTCAAATTATCCCTGTTATTAGGAGCAGTGCAATAAGAATTAAAAGACACCCGACGATTATCTGGACATTTCTCAGAGTCACTTTTTTCATCAAGCGGGAGCCGATGTAAGATCCGAAAAATGCGGCACCTGTTGCCGCTAAAACAAGATATATACTATTCCCTTCACTGAATACCGAAAACGAATTTCCATAGAATATAACTCCATACACAGCGATTCGGGAAATATCAACAACAATTGCACAGAGAACAGAAGTTCCTATAAATTGCTCTTTATTCAGGCCTGCATTAATCAGAAATGCTGCCCTCATTGCGCCCTGATGCCCTGATACACCGCCAAAAAATCCCGATATTACGCCGCCGATAGGGATGTGTTTTTTACAAAACTGAAATTTTCCAAATGCAGGCACTAGTTCAACCAGCCCGAAAAAAAACATCAATACACTGATGAGGGTATTCACCGGAGTAAACTCAAGTGACTGTCCGAAAAGTGAAACAGTATATATAGAAGTACTCTCTGCCACTTTTATGAGCAGAAACGCTCCAAACAGAGCACTTACTGCAGCAGGTACTGCAAACAATAGAACAACCTGTCGGTCGGCATGTTTCCCAACAAGAATAAGTTTAAAGAGATTATTGAGAAGATGCACAACTGCGGTCGCCGCCACGGCTATTTCAACCGGGAAGAAGAGGATAAAAGCCGGCAACAACAGTGTTCCAAGCCCAAAACCAGAAATCAGTGTCAGGCCTGCGACGCAAAATGCTGTTACACATACAATAAGGTATGCCATCTGCCTTTTTACTGGTTAGTGTAATGATTATTGAGCAAGAACATCTCGCAGCGAAGCGACAACTGTATCAAGTTGTTCATATTCAATAGTCAGCGGCGGCAACAGACGGATGATATTTTTTCCTGCCGGGAGCATGAGCACACCCCGATCCATAAGTGCCGAGATATATTCCTTATTTTCAGTTTTCAGCTCTATACCGATCATCAGTCCCAACCCGCGGATTTCCCGGACTACCGTCAGGTCGAATGACCGGAGTTTACCGATTATATAATTTCCTTTTTCCTCAGCCTGTTCGGCGAGTTTGTTCTCGACCATAAAGGTGATTGCGGCATACGCTGCTGCACAAGCCAGTGGATTTCCACCGAATGTCGTACCGTGTTTCGCATTTACTGCTTCGACTTTGTCCGAGACAATAACCGCTCCCATAGGGAATCCGCCTGCCATCGCCTTGGCGACGCAAAGGATATCGGGCTGAAGATCGAAGTAATTGCCCGCAAACATTCTGCCTGTTCTGCAAAAACCGGATTGAATTTCATCAATGATGAGCAGTATCCCACGCTGAGTACACAATTCGCGTACTTGAGAAAAGAATTTTTTATCGCCGATATGGACACCGCCTTCACCCTGTACAACCTCAAGGATAATTCCGGCGGTCTTATCTGTAACCTTCTCCAGCAGTTTTTCAAACTTGTTGAACGGAGCAAAATGGAATCCGGGAACAAGCGGTTCGAAACCTTCTTTATATTCTTTTTTAAACACTGCGCTCAATGCTCCGAAAGTCCTCCCGTGAAAACCACGCATCGCACAGACGAAGTCAGTTTTCTTCGTAGTTAGACGAGTAAACTTGAGCGCTGCCTCGACACTCTCAGCACCTGAGTTGCAGAGAAATGCTTTTGTCAACGATTCCGGAACTACCGAAATCAGCTTTTCGAGCAGTATTGCACGGGCATCGTTATGAAATGTGAGCGGCAGTGTCATGAGTTTCTTTGATTGTTCATGGATCGCGGCAATAACAGCATCATTACAATGCCCGACTACTGCAACACCGTGACCGGCGATACAATCTATATATTCATTCCCATCGCTATCCCAAAGGAGTGCATTTTTTCCTTTAACAACCGTGATGCTTCGTTTCGGATAAAACATCAATTCATATTTCTCTTCTAATTCTTTATACCGTGTCACGATATCACCGTACCTTTTCCCTCAAGTGCATCTTTGATCGGATTATCTGTTCTTCCGTCACTGATGATAACTTCTTTTGCTCCCCCGTCGAGCAGATTTCTAATTGCCATAATCTTCCGTTTCATCCGTCCATCAACCTTTTCTTCCCGGTCGAAGAGCTCTTGGTGCGAAATTGTTTTGACTAGTGAATCAGGATCACTTTTATCGTCCAAAAATCCTGGCGCTTCGATGAGTTGAATGACTTTATCGGCGGAAAATGCGCGCTGAATCACGCCGACGATATCGTCATTTTCAGAGTTAATGGCAAAATTATTTTCATCGATAATCGGTATGGTTAAAAACGGTACATACCCGTTATCGAGCAGTAAGTTCAGTAATCCAGTGTTGATTTCCTGCGGTTTACCCGAGAAATCACGGATAATCTTCCGTTTTGTCCCTTCCTGAACACGTATTCCAGGATTCCGTTTGCCCCGGACAATTGCGCCATCAATCCCGGTCAGCCCGACAGCGTTGATCCCTTTTTGATGACAGAGTTCAACGATCCTTTTATTTTTAAGGCCTCCGTAAGCCATCATAATGTTGTCAATCATGGTTTCGTCCGAATAAACGCTGGCATATCCAGAGATTGAAGTAAGAACCTTTTTGGGTGTACCAAGTTTTTCAGCCAGTTCATCACGAGCGGCGTTTGCACCATGTACAACAAGATACCTTTCATTAAATTCGGCCAGATCGCTAACAATTCCTTCGATATTGATGGATTGGCCACCGCCAATTTTTATAATAAGCATTTAAAAGTCCGTAATTGTGTTATTGTCAAACTTTTCCCAGTCATCTTCACCGGGAAACGGTTCGGAACAAATCATCTTCAGACCAGATGCTTTCTTGTACCTGAGTGTGAAATAGTCAGGATCGTCATTATACTGCGTTGAAACATAGAGTCGTATCCCATCTGAAATAATAAAATTCATTGCCCTGATATAGCGTGTTTTTTTATTGAGAATTTCGACCCCTTTCACCAGTGCGGTGAGTATATCACCATGGTCAAACCGCTTGACATAATTGAATACTTTTTCCGCACCGATTCGGCCGGGTGCTTTCGCCGTCACACCATGAAGTTCGCCATTAAAGATAAACACATACTTCTCATCATAAAACGGCATATTGTTATCAACCACAATCCCTTCATCCCTGAAGGCACTCCGTGCATGTACAAGCAGCAAGGTTGTTTTCCCAAATTTTTTCAGGTCGTCATTCCAGACCGGTGTAATAGTTTTGTAATGACTCCACAGTCCGTCGGTTAGGTATGAACATCCCCATCCATGTCCCTGATATTCTTTGCATTTCTCTGCAAGATTGGCAAACGGCTCAAGGTAATCCGCAATCGAAAATTCTTTTTCTGCCTGAACGGCTAATATTCTGCACATTTGCTTATATTAGGATCTCATCGTTGTCAATTCAGTTTCCGCAGGACGCGGCACTACATATATTAAATATCAAAGATTCGGAATGAATTGATATTAGATTGGATGCAGACCTGGAAATTCAAGTCCAGTTGTTTCATCGAAACCGCACATACAGTTCATTGCTTGCACTGCCTGACCTGCAGCACCTTTCATGAGGTTGTCGATTGCACTAATCACGACCAACCGTTCAGATCTGTCATCTTTTTCGAAACCGATATCGCAATAATTTGTTCCGGCCAGCAGCTTTGGTTCGGGATACCGGTAACTCCCTTCAGAGTCTTTTACTATGCGTATAAACGGTTCAGATCCATATTCTTGACGATAAAGCTTCCAAATTTCTTTCTCGCTCATTTCAATTTTGAGGAATACATGCCCCGTTGCGAGAACTCCCCTCACCATTTCGATTGCTGTTGCGGAAAAATGGATTTGAATATCTTTCCCGAAACGCAATTCCTGCAGCATCTCGGCACTGTGACGGTGATTTGTCGGTTTAAATGATCTGACTGCACCACTCCGTTCCGGATGATGTGACGCATCAGTTGCCATATTCCCTGCTTCGCTCGAACCGACTTTAACTTCGATAACCGTTTTATCTTCTACAACACAATCATGCTTGAATAGCGGATAAAGTCCGAGAACCGCGGCTGTGGCATTACAGCCGGCACCCGTTACGTACTTGGCATTTTTTATGGCATCTCTGTGCAATTCCGGAATACCATACACAAATTCCTGTAAAAGTACCGGATGGGGATGTGGATTCCCATACCACGATTCATATTCGGCAGGGTTGTTCAATCTAAAATCGGCACTGAGATCGATTATTTTTTCTGCTTTCCCCCGAAACTCTTCAAACCTTTGCGCGGCTTTTCCATGCGGGAGACAGAGAAACAGGAGATCACACGTTTCTATCTCAGAAATTGCACAGAATTTTAGATTTGTCATTTTCCTGAGATTTGCGTGCACCTTCGTGACAAGTTTACCTGCAAACCGTTCAGAGCTGACCTGCTGCAATATGACATTCGGATGAAAATGCAGAATCCGGATAAGCTCTCCGCCCGTATAGCCTGATCCACCAACTATTGAGACAGCAATACTATTCATCTACTTCTCCGCGGGCAACTTTAAGCGTATAATCTATAATCAATTTAGGGATATTGACTCTGGTCGTATGGATAGAATTACGAAACTCCATCGTATAGTTGACTTCATTCACCAAAAAACCATCTTTTGTTTCGAGAAGGTCCACCGCAACGATACCACCGCCAACTGCTTTAGCAGCGCGGAGCGACAAGTCGCGTATCTCATCTGTGACCGGGCAGTTAGATGCTTCCGCCCCCCGAGCGGTGTTCGTTATCCAATGTTTTGATGTGCGGTAAATCGCTGCTATACACTCATCTCCCACTACAAAGCTTCTGATATCACGTCCTTTAACCTTATCGATATATTGCTGCACGTAAAATATTGAATGGTGATACGAGCCAAGAACTGTTTTATGTTCAAGAAGAGACTCAGCGGCGTCTCTGTCGTTGATTTTAGAGAGGAGCCTCCCCCACGAGCCCACCGCCGGTTTCATGACGACCGGGTAACCCATTTCCTCGATCGTTTTTAGTGTAGATTCTTCTGTGAACGCAATCCGAACCTCCGGCTGTGGAACATTATGAGCTGCCAACGCATCTGAGGTAAGCAGTTTATCACCGCAGACCAAAGCAACGTTATAATTGTTCAGGCACCTGACACCCGCACTTTCGTAGAGTTTAATGGCATAGAGAGCTCGCGAATGATTAATGCACCGCTCAAGCACAACATCAAAGTCAAATGTGTCTTTACCAAGATTGAATGAGAGATCTCGTACATCGATCAATTCCAGTTCGACACCGCTGCGTGAACGGATCTCTTTCATGAGAAACTTCTCTTCTGGTCTTAAGACTGTATGTAAAAATCCAATTTTCATCACATTTCCGTTTTTTTCGGTAATTATAAAAACAATGGTGCTGTATGCACTGATTTGTAGGTTATTTTACGGGGGCAGATTCGATGAATGCTTCGTTTTCGTAATGATGCTTGCACCATTCTACAATATAAGGAAGTTCGGACAATCCTACGGTTCTCCCTTTCTGGCCGATTGATTTCACCGTATCAAGCACCTTGGTTGCGAGCTCTTTATCAAATTCTGCACCAATCTTTTCGAGAGCCCAGAATACCGAGGAAATCCCCGACATATGATCCAGGGCTATTTCGGTCTTTCTACCGAGTACAGCCGGGTCAAGGCTCTGGTAATGAAACGGGTCTTGTGTAGCTGCGTGTGTGTGGACTCCGGCACAATGGGTAAAAGCATTTTTACCCACAATCGGAAAATTATCAGGAATCGCTATCCCGGTATAGTTGCTGACCAATTCATACAGTTCCGGCAGTTTTTCAAGTTTCCATCTGCCGCTCATATCGAAATCGGTTGCCATAAGCATCAGGAGCTGAGCAAGGTCAACCAATCCTGCCCGTTCACCGATTCCGAGCACAGTAACATCAATAATTTCCGCACCTGCTCTGTAACCATCAAGTACGTTTGTCAGTGCAAAGCCACGGTCATTGTGACAATGCACGGCAATTTTTGGATTCAAATTTTTGGCGGCAAGGTCTGTCTTCAACCGAGCAACATAATCGTACATGCTCCGGTCGGTTCCCGGAATCATGTATCCAGTCGTGTCGGCAACACTGATAATATCCGCACCTGCCTCCACCGCTGCTGATGCTGCATCAATGACGTTCTGATACTTTGATCTGACAGTGTCTTCCGGTGTGTAGCGGACAATCAGACCAGGTTTTTGCTCTTTTGCATAGGCAACTACTTTCACAATCTGGTCAATAGCCGCACTTAATTTCTTTTTAAATACATTATCCAGCCGTTCGTCTTTAACGCAATAGAAGATCCCGATAAATCCCACACCGCAATCTAGTGCGAGATCAACATCTTCTTCCAACGAACGGGAGTGGGCACCCACAATCGCATTAAGATTTTTGTTTGCAATCATTTTGATCGCAGCATGAATTTCACGGCTGACGAGTGGATGTCCCGCTTCGATAATATTGATTCCAATCTCATCGAGCAAGTTTACTATTGCCAGTTTGACGTGTCCGTCAAAATAGACTCCGGGAGTCTGTTCACCCTCCCGTAATGTTGCATCCAGAACTTGCAGCATTGAATTATTCTCCCCAATCTTCTTCAGTCTGCGGAGCTTCCTGAAGTGAATAAGGATCGATACCAGCGACTTCCAGGTCTGTTCCACAGTCACCACACTCGATCAGCTCACCCCGCTCAGTATCGTCTGCAAGCTCAACATCGGCACCACACACAGGGCATTCTGCACTTGCCATGCTTCTCTTCCTTTCACTATATTTTGATCAGAAATAAACTTTTAAATATACATAAAATTTTGTATTTTTACAAATTCTAAATTAATCACACAGTTCCTTCGAATAACGGCTTTGCATAATATTGCAATTTCGAAACATTTATGCTTATTATTCGTTATTAAATAACGTAAAATGCTACTTTTGTCAAACAATATTAATATTTATTGTATTTTGACAAAATATTATTCACATTCGATTTCATCGCGTTATTGATGTTTCTGTCTGAGGAAATTCTCATATTTTTTTGCTCCGGAGGCACTGCTCTCATTTTAAGTAATGAAAGGTCCACTTTATGGCAGTTATCAAAGGATTTAAAGGCTACCGGTATAATCAGGACAAAGTAAGCCCGCAAAATGTTATCACGCCTCCTTATGATGTCATCGATTCCGATTACAAAGCACAACTAATAGCTTTATCACCGTACAATTTTGTGAATGTTATCCTCAACGACGACCATGTAAAATCAAACGAACTATTGAATTCAATGATTGAGAAAGGTGTCATCGTCCGGGATGGCAGCGATTCACTCTATGTGTATGAGCAGCAGTATTCGGCAAACAAGAAACATTACACGAGAACTGGATTTGTCTGTCTGCTGCAAATTGAGGAATTCGGAACCAACGTTTTACCTCATGAGCGCACGTTTGAGAAACATGTTGCTGACCGGTATGATCTAATGTGTAAAACGAAATCGGATGTCGGTCAGATTTTTCTCATTTATGAGGATGAGGAAAATGCGATTGACAGGCTGCTGGAGGAGCAAAAATCCCGCGCAGAAGATATTGAATACGTCGATCAGGATGAAAATGTCCACCGAATGTGGCGGATCAGTGATGAGGATATCATTTCTAAAATTATATCAATAATGGATCCCAAAGTACTCCTCATTGCGGACGGCCATCACCGCTACAAGACCGCGGTTAAATACAATAAGGAGAACAGCAGTAAAACGCATGTCATGACTACACTCGTCAATGCATATAATGAAGGACTTGTTATCCTTCCTACAAACAGGATTTTGAATATTACTTTTGATATCAACACTCTGAATGATCACTTCGATATTGAGCCGTTGGATTCGTTTGATTTTGAGCCAATACCACGCTCGTTTGTTGTGGCCAATCCATCCGAAAAGCACAGAGTCACCCTGAAAGAGGGGTACGATAACGAGCTCGATGTTGTGATTCTGCACGATCTTATTTTTGATAAAATTCTGACTCTCACCGAAGAACAATTAACACAACCGAATATAGAGCTTGTCAAGGGTAATGAATTGACAATTCAGAAAATCGCAAACGGAAAGACGGTATTTTTCGTGAATCCACCCTCACTAAAACAAACATTCGAAATTGCGAATTCAGACAGAGTTTTGCCTCAGAAATCGACCTTCTTTTATCCGAAGGTGTTTTCGGGCTTAGTATTTAACAGATGGGAGTAATACTATGGCGAACAAACTATTTATCCCGGGACCTGTAGAGGTAGGTAAAGAGGTTCTCGAGGCAATGTCGGGGCCGCAGATCGGCCACCGGACACCCGAATTCAAAGAATTGTTCGGTAGCTTAAGACCGGGACTGCAGAAGCTGCTCTTCACCGTAGGCGATATACTGATCTCCACGTCCACCGGATCCGGATTTTGGGAAGCCGCTATACGGTGCTGCGTCGGAACGAAGGCGCTTCATGCTGTGAACGGTGCATTTTCTAAAAAATGGTCAACTATTTCCGAAAGCTGCGGCCGTCAGGTAGAGCGAATCACGTACGATTTCGGAAAAGGTGTTAAAGCAGACGATGTCGATAAAGCATTGTCGCAGGGTGGTTTCGATGCATTCTGCATAGTCCACAACGAAACATCCACCGGTGTTGCATCAGATCTTGCAACTATTTCCGAAGTCATGAGGCAGTATCCGGATGTTCTTTTTCTGGTCGATGCCGTTTCTTCATTGTCGGGCATGAAAATTGAAGTCGATAAACTTGGAATCGACATGTGCCTTGCCTCGACACAGAAAGCGCTTGCAATACCTCCGGGACTTGCTGTGTGTACAGTAAGTGAGCGGGCGTATGAGCGGGCAAAAACGATCGAAGGCAGAGGATATTATTTCGATATTCTCGAACTGAAAAAAGCCTATGATGGTGATCAAACACCGTATACTGCATCGATACCGCATTTGTACGCTCTTCAGAAGCGTCTCGAACTCATCGAGCAGGAAGGTATCGAGAACAGATTTAAACGACATACAGAAATGGCCGAATTCGTCCGTGGATGGGCAGCCGGACAAGGATTTGAACCGTTCCCTGAAGAAGGTTGTCTGTCAGATACGGTCGGCTGTTTCATTAACACGAAAGATGTGAATTTTGCCGACATCAAAAAAGATTTACGCTCCAAAGGGTATTCCGTCGACTCCGGTTACGGAAATCTCAACAAAAAATTGCTTGAAGAGGGTAAACCGCAGACGTTCAGAATCCCCACGATGGGAGATATTACAATCGATGACTTAAAAGAGTATACGGCAAAGCTCGAAGAATATTTTTAATAAGGAAGAGCTATGAAGGTAACGATTCCCGATACGGTCAGCAAAACGGCTGCCTCGACATTCGAAAATACGGGGTTTTTCGTAACACAAAAACCCGGCATTGAGATTGATGAGTGCAGCGAGCTGAGCAAAGATGCAGATGCAGTAGTTGTTCGGAGTTACAAGCTTCACGATCTGGTATTCGGCGAATCACTTAAGGCAATCGGTCGAGCAGGAGCAGGCGTCAATAACATTCCCGTTGATAAATGTACCGATCAGGGTGTGGTTGTTTTCAATACACCTGGAGCAAACGCAAATGGCGTAAAAGAGTTAATATTCTGCGGTATGTTCCTCGCCGCGCGAAAGATAGTCAGCGGTATAAACTGGACTTCCACGATTAAGGATACCGGAAGTGAGGTGCCAAAGCTGATTGAAAAAAACAAAAGCCTTTTCAAAGGGACCGAAATCAAGGGAAAAAATCTTGGGGTCATCGGTCTGGGCGCAATCGGCATGCTCACCGCGAATGATGCGAATGCACTTGGGATGAATGTTTCAGCGTATACCCGGTCATTTTCAAATGATAAGAGGAAAAATTTATCTCCGGGAATCAAAACAGTCGAAACAATTGAAGAACTGCTGCCTGATTCGGATTTTCTTTCAATCAATATTGCTGTAAACAGCCAAACTGAAGGCTTGTTCAATGAAGATATGTTTACAAAAATGAAACCGGGAGTTAAGATCATTAATTTTGCCCGGAACGAGCTGGTTAATACGGACGATCTCCTTGCAGCGATTCAATCGGGAATTGTGTCCTCGTATGTCACCGATTTTCCCAGTGCGGCATTAATCGATGTTGAAAACGTTATCGCAATTCCCCATCTTGGCGCATCAACCGCTGAGGCAGAAGAGAACTGTGCGGTTATGGTTTCGGACCAAATCGTCGATTACCTCATAAACGGGAATATTGTCAATTCGGTAAACTTTCCTGACTGTTCGTTGGAACGCAGCGGAGAAAACAGAGTTGCCGTTTTTTCTAATAGTGACGGCGCTGCTTCAGGGGCAATAAAAGCGCTCCTGAACGAATCATCAGTAACGGTTAATGACACCGTTTCCGAGAGACCCGGCAATATTATGTATATGCTAATAGATACGGCTGATTCGCTTTCCGAGGATGTGATGCAAAAACTCAGTGGACTCAACGGTATCGTAACGGTACGGCGGATTTAGGACAATGCCACAGAAGTGCTTCAATGTCGGTTCTCTCAATACTACCTTTGCTGAGAGCCGGATTCTGTTGATTTCTCTACCGTGTTTTTCCTTCGAAAAGGTTCGCATTCATACGAGTTAGCCTCCTACAACATAGTACTCTACTATTTCCCCCAATTTTTACACTCGATTCTTACAAAATAAATTTGTACATTAAGTGTTTCAATTTCGTCATTTATCCGATCACACCCGAGCCCGTGACACAATCATCAACCAGCCGGTCACCCGCTCCGGTCAATCTCTATTATAATTTTTTTCAGAAATATGATTGAATTGCTAAAAGACATGAAAGGCGTTATACCAAAAACAAAATGGCAGGTACCACAATGAAAATCGTAATTCCCGATAAGGTGAGCAAGACTTCCGCAAAATTGTTCACTGATGCTCAGTTCGATGTTACACACAAAGCAGGTATTGACATCAAAGATTGTTCTAAGCTTTCAATAAATGCAGACGGCATTGTCGTCAGAAGTTACAATCTTCATGCATTGGAAATTTCATCATCATTGAAAGCAATCGGGAGAGCTGGTTCAGGTGTCAACAATATTCCCGTAAATACCTGTACCGAGAAAGGCATCGTTGTCTTTAACACGCCCGGTGCAAATGCAAATGCAGTGAAGGAACTGGTATTGTGCGGGCTGCTGATGTCCTCGAGAAATGTGGTTGCCGGCGTGAATTGGCTTGATACATTAAGAGAGACTGATCAAGACACCGTTCAGCTTGTCGAGAAGAATAAAAGTATGTTCAAGGGCTCCGAGATTATGGGGAAGAGACTCGGTGTAATCGGATTGGGATCAATTGGAATGCTGGTTGCCAATGCGGCAGAATCGCTCGGTATGTCTGTTACAGGATACGACCCATTTATATCGGTAGACAATGCCTGGCAGCTTTCAAGTACCGTTAAAAAAGCCGACGAATTGAATTCATTGCTTGCAGAGTCTGACTTTTTGTCACTTCATGTTCCGCTCAATGATTCGACAAAAGGGTTTTTGAATAAAAAGCTCTTTTCAAAGATGAAAAAAGGGATTAGGGTCATGAATTTTTCCCGGGGCGAACTTGTTGATGGAAAAGACCTCGTGAAAGCGCTCGATAACGATATCGTGATCAAATATGTAACCGATTTTCCGTCAAAGGAACTACTCGGAATAAAGAATGTTGTCTGTGTACCACATCTCGGGGCATCGACCGCTGAAGCGGAAGAAAACTGTGCTGTCATGGTATCAAATCAGATGATCGATTTTATGAAAAACGGAAACATCAAGCATTCGGTTAATTTTCCCAACTGCACTCTCGACAGAAACGGTGAAACGCGTTTGATCATTATTAATCAGAATATCCCGGCGATGATTGAGAAAATAACGAGGATCATTGCAGAAGAGAAGCTCAATATCACAGAAATGATCAACAAGAGCCGCGGTGACATCGCGTATAACATTGTCGATGTGAGCGGATCGATTACCGAAGGGGCACTCAAGAAAATCGGCGAAGCCGAAGGGATTATACGGGTTCGAAAGATCGCGTAAAACGAATATAACGTTTGAACATAAGAGGCGGGTTTTATACCCGCCTTTTTTATTGTGATTACTGCACGTTTAGTTTGATAAATATTATTTACTTTTCACGAAGCGGGCCGGAGCTCACTCGGTAGAGCGTATAGATGACTGCCGCAAGAAGTATAAGTGCAACAACACTCATATTGTGAACTCCAAAGAGTGCAAGAACTTCGCTGCTGCCATACACGACAATCGGGATTGCCATAAGTATTCCGACCAGTGCTTCACCTGTGATAAGCCCTGCGGCAAAGAGAAGTCCACGACGTTGACCGGTTGATTTGGCAGTCCGTATCTTTTCAATTTTGGATACTTCGACTTCTGATTCTCTGGTGTTGAACCGTCGTCCAACCAACCAGGCAATAATCCCTCCAATTAAAATCGGCACTTCTAGTTCAAACGGAAGATAAATACCGACGGCCACCGCAAGAACCGGCGTTCTGAATTCACTGCCACGTTTTTCGAGCCAGAGGTCTAACAAAATAACCAATACAGCAACACCCATACCCATTGTTACGAGACCCCACGGAAGTTCTCCTCTGAAAACACCTTGTGCAACCGATGCCATGAGTGTAGCCTGCGGTGCTGCCAGCGGATTGGGATGTTCCGGTGTCGGCACACCGAGACCATAGGCATTTAAAAGGAGTGTCAGAATTGGTGCCATAACAAGTGCTGCTGCCCCAACACCGACGGCCTGCATGATCTGCTGTTTAAAAGGAGTTGCGCCGAGAATATGTCCTGCCTTTAAGTCCTGCATATTGTCACCGGCGATTGCCGCACCACAGCAGACAACTGCCCCGATGAAGATTGCAGCAGCGGGACCGATCAAGCTTTCAGGTCCCATTAAAAGTACCAGAAGCAGTGATGAAAATAAAATTGTTGCTATGGTAACACCCGAGGTCGGGTTGTTTGAAGATCCCACAAGCCCTGCCATATATGCAGCAACTGAGGAGAAGAGAAATCCAGCTATCAGCATGATGATAGCCATGATCGCCGAAATAAATACGCTCCCCGTAAAATAGTTAAATATGAAAAAAAGTGGGATTACCAGAATGAGGAGGGCAGTACCTACCCATTGCATCGGGACATCACGATCCATCCGTTTTAATTCCGAAGCACCGCCTTCTTTGATTTTTTTATATGAATCAACGCCCGATTTAATTCCGCTTACCAAGCTTGTGCGCAACCGAAGTAGCGCCCAGAGACCTCCGACTACCATTGCTCCGACACCGAGATATCGTGTCTGTTCCGACCACATCTGACCAGCCGCAGCACCAGCTTCCACTCCTTCCGGGATTCCTTGCATAGCAGACAAGATCGGTATAAAAATCCACCAATTGATTGCACCGCCAATAAATATCAGAACTGCGATGTTTAAACCTACAATATAACCGACACCCAGGAGTGCCGGAGATAAATTGGTTCCGATATAGGCAATTGAACTGCCTGCATACCTCGCATGCTCAACAACACCCTCCCATAAGCGAAGGCCTGTTTCACTGAATTTAAACATAGCTCCAATTAATCCTGCCCAGGCTATATATTTTACTTCGTCGCCTCCCTTATCTCCCACTATCAGCACCTCTGCTGTTGCAATTCCTTCCGGAAACTTTAAAGGATTTTCGATGATGAGCGCTCTGCGGAGTGGAATTGTGAATAATACACCAAGCACACCTCCGAATCCGGCAATCATGGTGGTTTCCCAATAATCAAATTGAGTCCAGGCATTTAAAAACAACAATGCCGGTATTGTAAAAATGACACCGGCTGCAAGGCTTTCACCGGCAGATGCAGCAGTTTGAACAATATTATTTTCTAACGTATTTGAGCTTTTAGATATGCGCATTGCAACAAATAGACGCAGGACTGCCATAGAAATAACCGCGGCAGGAATCGATGCGGAAACGGTCATCCCGGCAAAGAGTCCCAGGTACGCATTCGCTGCACCGAGAATGACCGACAGAATCATCCCCAGGATAATCGCTTTGATGGTAATTTCAGGCAGTATAGTCGAAGCAGGAATGTACGGTTTATGATCAGAATCGTTAAGTGGGGAATCGTTAGCCATGAATACCTCCTAATGAGAGAAAAGATCAGGTAATAATACACTCAATGAAGTGAGCGCAGTCATCAATAGCGGTACAGTATAACGAATGGTTTTTTAATTTTTTTGCTTGTGAAATATACAAAACACGCATGGAGTGCACAAGGAAAAAGGGAGAAAATACAGGGAATCCTTAGTGAGCAGCATTCCCGTTATGTTCTATAATCCATTTTTGGAGGGCCGAAGCAAAGCGGTCAGGTTTCTGCTTTGCAATGAGGGTAAGCG
Source organism: bacterium (assembly GCA_965249485.1). GTDB lineage: Bacteria > SM23-31 > SM23-31 > SM23-31 > SM23-31 > CBDFMG01. The sequence goes on from OZ252239.1 coordinate 348,793, forward strand.
TGTCTTTCTTCTTTTCACGCTTTTTTGTTTCTTTTCCGACCTGTTCTTTGAGCAGGCGTGTTTCTCGCTCCAGATCAAATGAATGCCGGTAATGTTTTTTTCGTTTGGCGGACGGTATACGAACACCGGCACCGATAATAAATAGTATACCGTAGATTGCTAAACAGAAAATCAATATTTTCAACATATGTGTGATTTTTATACAATTATTACTGTTTTATACAGACTGTTTTATACAGCTTGTATAAGTAACCATTACCGCATCAATAAATCAAGTAAAATCGGAATCCATGATACCTGTTTTCACTTGAATATCAAAATAATTTTACTACATTGCTTGTAAAAATTCTTTCGATATCCTATTTTTGCTATGGACAAAAAACCAAATATTAACAATATTTGTGTTGTATAAATCAATCGAACACATTCAGTATATTAATTATGGATAAAACTAATCTCGAAACATTTAGTAACCCCGGAAATAATGACTATCTCATTACCATCGAACTGCCGGAGTTTACCGCACTCTGCCCGAAAACGGGTAATCCCGATTTTGCAACGATCCACGTATCGTATATCCCGGATAAGCTCTGCGTTGAATTAAAATCGTTGAAACTCTTTATTCATTCATACCGAAGTGACGGTGTTTTTCATGAAGCAGTGACGAATGACATTTTCAATATCTTAAGCACGCTTCTCGATCCGAAATTTATTCGGGTAATCGGTGATTTCAACAGACGCGGAAACGTGAAAACAGTAGTGACTGTGCAAAAAGCCTTCAAAGACCATGCGCCTGTTGAGATACCCATCTACAATCCAAAAGAGATATAGTCCGATTATCAATTTTAATGTGCCGGTCCATTGTAATTGATTTGAAGAACAATTTAGAGATAGATTTATCTCGACTCCTTATTATCTACAGCAGCAGATGAGATCTGCTCGAAATGACAAAAAATAATTTTATGTTAGGAGGAGGATTGCCTGTAATGATTAAAAGTACAATTGCACTTTTGCTGGCTGCAATCTTTTTTCCCGGATGTGTGCAGGATCAATCGTCGTTCTCATTTCCAGAGGGCCGTTGGATCGATCTTTCATATGAGTATTCTGATAAGACAATTTACTGGCCGACAGCGGAGGACTTCGAGCTAACAATTGTAGCAGCGGGCATGACCGAGCGAGGCTATTATTATTCGGCAAATACGTTTTCAACCGCCGAGCATGGCGGAACTCATCTCGATTCACCAATACATTTCTCTGAAGGACAGAATAGTGTTGAGAAAATTCCGTTGGACCGGCTCATCGGTCCGGCTGTTGTCATCGATGTGTCAGAACAGGCTCTTCAGGATAGAGATTTCAAAATAAGTGTTGAAGATATTACTGCGTGGGAGTCAACGAACGGCATAATTCCGGAAAATGTGATTCTTTTCTTCCGTACGGGATACGGTCAATACTGGCCCGATGCGAATGCTTATATGGGAACAGATAAACGAGGCATTGATGCGATTGTGGAACTCCATTTCCCGGGAATCGGTCCGATAACTGCGCAATGGCTCGTCGATAACCGTACTGTCAAGGCAATCGGAATCGATACACCGAGCATCGACTACGGGCAGTCAAAACTTTTTGAATCTCACCAAATATTATATGAAGAGAACATTCCGGGAATGGAAAACGTTGCGAATCTCGATGAACTTCCCGTAACCGGTTCACTTGTCGTTGCCCTCCCGATGAAAATTAAGGGTGGAAGCGGCGCTCCATTAAGGATTGCAGCATTATTACCTTGATTTTACAATAATAATACAGGTAACAATATGCAGTGCATATTTTCTATTGACGTCGAAGATTGGTTTCATGTGCTTGATGTTGCCGAAGCGCCGAAACCATCAGAATGGCATTATCAGGAATCACGTGTAGAATATAATTTTTTACAACTGCTTGATATACTAAGCGAGTATAATGTCAAGTCGACCTGTTTCTTTTTGGGATGGATTGCCGAACAGTTCCCACACCTTGTGAAAGAAGCCCAAAGCAGAGGGCATGCCGTTGCATCACACAGTTTTGCACACAAATTAGTTTATGAGCCATCACCTAATGGATTACATTGAAAAACCGAATGCGATTATTGACAAGCTTATTTCCATAACGAATGAAAAAATAGTATCCAGCTTCCCCGCTGATGGAGAATTTCTTGCATGGTGGCGAAAATTCCGGTATAAGATAAAGTGCGATTTATTTCTTTATTATAAAGAATACATTCAGAATTTTTTGCATGAAAAACACAGAAATAATTCAGAAATTATCAAACTGAGCCGAGATTATTACTTAACAATCAATGTATAAGAAGGGGAACTCACTGTGTGAGGATTACATAATTTTCTTTATTTTCATTTTAAATATTATTACATATTGTAATAATGTGTATTTATTGTAACCAGCAAACCTTATTGTTAGCTCATGGCTATTAATCTCACAATTATCGATCGCCATACGATTCCTGAACAGGATTTCATTCACCATCCCAAGGTGAACGTGGTCCTCGGATATGATCAGGACAACTATTACAGCAACGTCAAACAGTATGTGGACAAGCAGTTTGACTACGTATTTTACGATGAAAATCCTGACGCTATGATTGCGGCCGGAATTTACCTGCTCGGAAGGGAAAATCCACCCCCTCATAAATGTCTGACACGTGGAATAAAATCGGCAGATTTTCAAAAGCTTACCGACGCGGGGAAAGAAAGCATCGCGGTATTCAACACATTGAACACCTATTACTGTGACCTCGATGCAGTCGATTCTGTTACGCTGATCAATCCCCATGAGTCCGGTCTTCAGAATATCAGTGTATCCCAGATTTTATACAAAGCCAGCGAAATCCCCAATTCATCGATTCGTGATCTTGCTGGTATCGCAATCATACTGGATTACTCACTTGATGAAGCGTTTGAGACTATAGTTGAAATTGTTTCTGCATATCCCGATGTATTTGCCGATCTTGCCGAGCGGATTAAAAACATTACGCTCAACAAGTATAATGTGCACGATTCTGCCTTTGGCGAACTTTCCATGCTTTTCCGTGCACCAAGTATCATTCATGGTACCAAAGGCGTTGAAGCAGTCATTCATCAGCTTATAAACAATCCACCATTTCAGTTGCCTGATCTATTGAACGGTTCAAGTAATAAGACAATTGAATATCTGCAAAAATGTCTTGCCGAATACAAAAAAATCCTGAGCGATGAGCAATCGTTCTTTGAGAAGGAAAAAATTGTCAGAGGGCCCGTTGTAATTTACTCACCTCATTACCATTCCGAAAATTTTGTCAAAGAATTTTCGAATCTGATAAAAGATGCGAGTGTCGATTCGGTCATTATTGTAAAAACTCCTACGGAAAACAGTATGACGAAATATTCCATCCGCCGTGGAGAGTTAGAAATTAATCTGGGAGAAATCCTGAAGGATTTAGGTGTCGGCGGAGGAAATCCATTTGCTGCCGGATGCAATGTCAGAAATGAAGAAGAATTCGAAAAAGATTTTTTCAGGAAATTAGAAGCGTGGGGAATAGCGTAACTTTAATTTCCATAGATCACTTGATGACCTTTTGATTTACAATTTCACGAATTGTAAAAAAAGGAAACCATCTTTATGGCTACGATATCAACTTTCCTTTTGCCTACCGATTTTTCAGATTGTTCTTATTAGGCACTCCGACATGCCTTGAGAATCTGTACCAGCTTTGACGCTCACCTTATATTATTCCACGTAATGACGGTTTTCGATGATGATCCCGACAGGGTGAAAAACGGATTCCCGGAAATGGAAAAACTGATCGATTTTTATGAGAAACAAAATGCGGAGCATTTCGAGTCCTACCGGAAATTGTTTCATGAACACATTGTCTCTTTTACTGAGAAGACCATCCGTGGTTTCTCGGTAACGGAGGAGATCCTCCGCTACGAAAAAGAGAACGATATATCGATCTGATCATTATGGGAACGCATGGCCGCGGCTTGCTAAGTCATTTTGTGCTTGGGAACGAGGCTGAGCGGGTCACACGGTATTCATCATGCCCGGTTATGACGGTAAATCAACTCGGACATCAGATTGATATTGCGGATGAATATAACAATATTCTCGTGCCACACGATTCTTCGGAGTATTCAACAGCCGGACTCCGGTATGCGATTGCTCTTGCCGATATGTTTGATGCCTCGATCACAATACAACATATCTTCGAGACATTCCCTCATCCTGCTATATACATGCAAAATGCAGACACACCTGCACTGTCCAGCATGGAAATGAAAACACGAGCTAAAGAGATCATTAGACACAGAGAAGAATACGATATCGATCTTGTCATAATGAGTACCCGCGGCCACGGAGCACTCGAAGCGTTCTTCATTGGGACAACTGCAGATAAGATTATCAGAAAAGTGCCCTGCCCGGTTCTCGCTGTCAAAGAGCACCAGCGTGACTTTATTTAGGATTACTGCAACAGCGCTTATATTCATTCATCATAACAATCTCCTATTCCAAATTTTATTATTATAAAACCAACACATCATACTGAGATGATTCCAGAACATTATTCTCAAGAATCGGAAATACTAGTCTCAAGAACCTTGTCGATAATGTACAAAAAATCAGGTTTGATGACTCACGTTTGGATAAGCTTATTGACATTGTACTGAAGTGAAACAGTAACTGTTGTTTCGTATTCATTCTTCGTTCCCTGGATTGTGAATTGATTCTTAAAAACTCCTTGCATTTTAGTTGTAAAAAAACTATCTTTTTTGAATTATATTTATTTAAAATTGTCCTTTAAATTATTACAACCAGAGAGATCAATTAAGCGAGTTATGAATAGTCTCATGTGCTTACGCGGGGCACACGAATGTATTCCAGATACAATAAAACAACTACCTTCAATTATCCCTATTTTCTCACAACGGTTTAGCATCTGTTTTTCCCCTCTTCTCATATGTATTCCTCCAAGAATACAAACCGTGTATCGTTTGCCGGAGTCTGCTATTAAATATTTTGGATATCTGAGAATACTGAGCGTTAATACGTTAAGGACAATAAGTTTTATATAAGCAGTACATTTCGCTTTAGTGATAATCATGTCGAAATGGAGGAATTAAAAAGGAGATTCATATTTTATGAGTGCGAGCAGCGGCGAAAATATTGTAACGAGATACCTTGAAGATGAAATGCGAGATTCCTACATCGATTATTCGATGTCGGTTATTGTTTCGCGTGCACTGCCGGATGTCAGGGACGGGCTTAAGCCGGTCCACCGGAGAATATTATTTGCTATGAGCGAATTGAACTTGGCTCATAACCGTTCTTTTAAAAAGAGTGCACGACTGGTCGGTGAAGTTATGGGTAAGTATCATCCGCACGGTGATGCTGCTATTTATGAGACCTTCGTCCGTATGGCGCAGAATTTCTCGTTGCGTTATCCGCTCGTCAACGGGCAAGGTAACTTCGGTTCCGTCGATGGCGATCCTGCGGCGGCAATGCGGTATACTGAGGTCAAGATGACGGAAATTGCCGGCGAGCTGCTTAAAGATATCGAAAAAGATACCGTCGATTTCGGAATGAACTTTGATGACACCTTGAAAGAACCGAAAATACTGCCCTGTAATTTTCCAAACCTCCTTGTCAACGGCTCCTCTGGAATCGCTGTTGGAATGGCAACAAACATACCACCTAATAATCTGGGTGAAGTGATCGACGGCGCTCTTGCTCTTATCGAGAATCCCGAATCCACTATTCCTGAACTCATGGAGTTTATTAAAGCTCCCGATTTTCCAACTGGCGGTATTATCTTCGGTATGGAAGGTGTTCGAAGTGCATACTTGACAGGACGCGGAAGAGTTCTTATCAGGGCACGAGTCTCCTTTGAAAAACAGCCGAGCGGCAGAGAAAATATCATTGTCTCCGAAATACCGTTTCAGGTTAATAAATCTTCTCTCATTCAAAAAATTGTCTACCTCGCAAAAGAGAAAAAAATAACCGGTATCAGCGATATTAGAGACGAATCCGACCGGGACGGGATGCGTATTTTTATTGAATTGAAAAAAGATATGTATCCCGAAGTTGTTCTCAATCAACTGTATAAACACACACAGATGCAATGGACATTCGGTGTTATCCTTCTCGCTCTTGTAAACGGTGAACCGAAAGTGCTCAACCTGAAGCAGATGCTCCAGCATTTCATCGATCACCGTCATGTAGTGATTACCCGGAGAACGCAGTTTGAACTCGATGAATCTGAAAAACGAGCGCATATTCTGGAAGGATTAAAAATTGCGCTCGATAATATCGACGCAATCGTGGAGCTGATAAAAAAATCGAATAATCCTGAAGATGCCCGGATTAATCTGATGAAACAATTCAAACTATCGGAAATTCAGGCAAAAGCGATCCTCGAAATGCGCCTCCAGCGACTAACAGGCCTCGAGCGGGAAAAAATCGAAACCGAATACCGTGAGACGATCCAGCTTATAGAGAAATTAAAATCGATCCTGCAGAGCAAACAACTCCGTATGGAGATTATTAAAGAAGATTTACAGATTCTGAGAAAAAAGTATTCCGACAACCGGCGTACGGACATTATCGCCGACTATTCGGAATTCACCATAGAAGATATGATTGCAGAAGAAGATATGGTGATTACTATATCTCATCAGGGATTTATCAAACGGTTTCCGGTATCTGGTTACCGGCGCCAAAACAGAGGTGGCCGGGGTTCTACAGGAGCCCAGACGAAGGAAGAGGATTACGTAGAACACCTGTTTATCGCATCGACGCATCACTATATCCTGTTCTTCACTGAACGTGGACGTTGTTTCTGGCTGAAAGTACATGAAATCCCACTGGGCGGCAAAGCAACAAAGGGCCGCGCCATTATAAATTTACTGCAAAAAGATAAAGACGATAAACTGCGGACGTTTGTTACGGTCAAGGAATTTGATCCTGACAGACATATTATCATGGCTACCAAGCGGGGTATAGTCAAAAAAACTTCGTTGAGTTCGTACAGTCATCCTCGCCGTGGTGGAATTAACGCTATTTCAATCCGGGAAAATGACGAGCTCATTGAAGCCGAATTAACCGATGGCACTCAGGATGTCGTGCTCGGCACCTATCACGGAAAGGCCATTCGTTTCAAGGAGACCGATGCACGAGCAATGGGACGCACGGCATCCGGGGTAATGGGAATCCGGCTCAGAAAAGATGACTATGTCGTCGGCATGGTCGTTATAAAACGGGATACCACACTGATGGTCGTTACGGAAAACGGCTATGGCAAGCGGAGCAATATGCAGGACTACCGGATTACCAGACGTGGTGGCAAAGGTATCATTACGATCAAGACGACCGAAAAAGTCGGCTACATGGTGACTATACAGGAAGTAGTCAATGACGACGACTTGATGATTATTACTGCCAAGGGCGTTATTATACGGCTGAAATTGCATGGTGTAAATATAATTGGAAGAAATACACAGGGAGTCCGTCTCATTAAACTGGATGAAGGTGACCGGATTGCAGATGTGACGCGAGTAGCAAAGACTGAAAACGACGATATCGACGATGAGCAACTGGACGAACAAACCGAAGACTCGCAGGAAAACGACGAAGACTCACAGGAAAGCGACACTGTTCCGTCCGTTGAGTAAGCATTTTACCGTTATTGATCACACAGCAGACACAGGAGTACAATGTGTCGGAGAAACAAAAGAGGAAGTGTTTGAAGCAGCAGCAGAGGGGATGTTCTCCATCCTTACCGATCTCAAATCTATAGCTGTCAAGAAGCATCGTACTCTTAATGTACAAGCGGAAACCTGCGATGAACTTTTAGTGATGTGGCTGCAGGAGCTGTTGTTTCTTTTTTCAACTGAACAGTTACTATTTTCAACATTTTCCGTACGTATCGAAAACATTACCGACAACACCTTTTTGCTGGTCGGAACCTGCGGCGGGGAGCAGAATGATGGTAACCGCCACAGTATCAACACAGAGGTTAAAAGCGTAACATATCATCAATTAACCGTACAAAACTTACACGATCATTGGGAAGCAAAGGTGATTTTTGACATATGAAAACACAAAAATCTACAAAGCCGAGGAAAATCTCCGATTCTACTATTCGGAGATTGTCGATCTATCATAACACATTGAGCTTTCTTGATAAAACCGGTGTAAAAACAATATCTTCGAAACGGCTGGCTGAGATTGAAAGCTTCACACCAGCACAGATTCGGAAAGACCTTTCATATTTCGGTTCTTTCGGACGTAGAGGTCTCGGGTACAATGTTGTTTCACTCAAGAAAAAAGTCGGTTCCATTCTCGGTCTTAATAAACACTGGAATGTTGTGCTGATCGGGGCCGGACATCTTGGCAATGCGCTCCTCAACTATGAAGAAATTGATAAAAAACAGTTCCACATAGTAAAAATTTTCGACAAAGATTCTAAGATAATTGGAAAAAAAATCAAGAGTGTTCCGGTCTATAACATTAGCCAAATGGAGCGCCGCATTGATCCAAAGAAGGACAATCTTGCTATTTTGACAATTCCGCCTCAAGATGTACAGTCGGTCATTGACAGGCTCGGTAACATAGGGATTAAAGGTGTCCTCTATTTTGCATCGAAGTCAGTCAGCGTACCGAAAAATATGTATATCCGCAATGAAGATACGACAATTGAGCTTGAAACGCTTACATACCATATTACACACAGAACAAAGCATATGACTAAAACTATTCTGTGAGTCTGGCTGTATTGAGCCGCCAACGACATTTTACACGTAAAAACGACACTCCATAAAACGAATAACTTTATGCCAAAGAAGACAAATCATACTATTTTCACAAGAGCGCGAGAACTATTTGATGAGCTCGTCACTATCCGGCGGCATCTGCATACCATTCCTGAGTTGGGCAACAAAGAAACAAAAACATCTGACTATATTGCCCTGCTGCTTGAGTCGTGGTCAATCTCATTTGAACGCGGTATTGGCGGAACTGGGATTGCGATAAATCTCAACCATGATCCGAAGCGAAAAACTGTTGCACTTCGGGCAGACATGGATGCACTTCCAATTCTTGAACAAACCGGTCTTTCGTTTGCCTCGGAACATGAGGGGTGTATGCATGCGTGTGGACACGACATGCACATGACCTGTCTGCTGGGAGCTCTCAGAATCCTCAAAGAACGTGAAGAGACACTCCCTGTCAATATTAAAGCCATTTTTCAGCCTGCAGAAGAACTTGTCCCCGGTGGAGCGCCAGCTGTCATTAATGACGGTTTTCTGGAAAACCCAAACGTTAATTCAATATTCGGACTCCATGTCGAACCCTATCTTGAGACCGGAAATATTGCTGTCACACCTGGAGCCATGATGGCATCAACCGCGGCTTTTACCATCCACATTATAGGCAAAGGCGGCCATGCTGCATCACCATATAACTGTATCGACCCTATTCCCATTGCCGCGCAGATTATCACTGCGCTTCAGACTATCCCAAGTAGGATGATCGATCCGCTCACTCCTGTTGTTGTGAGTGTTACCAAAATGAATGCCGGAACAGCAATGAATATTATACCTGAATCGGCTGTTCTGGAAGGAACGGTTCGTTCGCTTGGCAGAGAGACAAAAGTCGTTTTACCTAAAAAAATGGAAAAGATTATCAGAGGTATCACCTCTGCTTCTGGTTCGGACTATACTTTTGAATATAACGTCGGTACCGATGTTTTGGTGAATGACGAGCAGATGACCGAACATGTCCGGACAATCGGCAGAACACTTTTTGGCGATGCATCAGTACATGATTATGTGCCGACATTCGGCGGTGAGGACTTTGCTGATTATCTGAATGAAGTTCCTGGCTGTTTTTTCCGGCTCGGTTGTTACAGCGGATCGGGAAATCAAGTTCCACTTCACAATCCTGCCTTCAGCCCCGATGAGCAGGCGCTAGTCTACGGAGCCGCAATGCTGGCCGGTATTGCCGCAGAATACAACTCAATATAATTGAGCCCGATAGAATTCTGTAATCTGCCCGACAGGCGAAACACATTATTGCTATTTGGCGCAAACTCACCACAACAATTCTCTTTGCTTTTCTCATCAAGCAATACTATTTTGAATAGGTCCGGTGCAGAGTGCATCAGGACAGGCTTAACAATGATCCGGCTCAACGATGAATGATACATCTCCGCTTGTAATTAATAATATTTCAAAATCGTACCCTCTAGGACGCTCCGATAGTCTGCAGGCGCTGAAAAATTTGAGTATCACATTACGCCCCGGTGAGATTTACGGTTTTCTCGGCCAGAACGGAGCCGGAAAAACAACTACACTGAAAATTCTCCTCGATCTTATCAGAGCAGATTCCGGTACTTCCACCATTTTCGGCCATTCAACTACAAAGCATAGAGCTCGGTCGCAGGTCGGATTTGTTCCCGAGGAAGCTGGATTCTACGGATTTCTTACAGGATTGGAAATGCTCAAGGTGTGCGCCCAGCTTTTCGGTATTTCTCGCTCGGAGCAGAAAAACGAATTGGAAAGGATTATTTCGCTGGTATCACTTGAGCAAGAAGTGACAAAAAAAATCAAGACCTACTCGAAAGGTGTACGACAGCGACTTTCCATAGCACAGGCTCTGCTGATGAATCCCCGGCTGCTGCTGCTCGATGAGCCTACTTCCGGGCTTGATCCGGTCGCCACCATTGATCTTCGTGATATATTGATCAACTTAAAACAGCAAGGGGCTACCATTTTTCTCTGCTCACATCTGCTGACTGAAGCCGAAAAAATTGTCGACCGAATCGGAATTCTGAAAGAAGGAGTACTGATCGAGGAGACTGATGTAGAATCGGTTAAATCAACAATGACACTGGAAAATTTCTTTTTGAAAATAGTGGGAGCTCTGCCGGAATAGCCGGCTACAATCGGACATGAATGCAATAATAAAAATAACTGCACGGGATATGCTGTTCCGACTTGAATATGCAGCCGTACTCAGTATCGGCGTAATATTTACTATTCTTTTTGGAGTGTTCTATGTTAACGATACACTTGCTGAGCAGGTTCTGACACTGGCTTCGGCTTCCTCTTCGAGCAGTTTACCACTACCGCGTGATATCCTCGTTTCAACAATGTTTTTGGTCGGAGAATTTTTTGTGACAATCATAGCACTCGTGACCTTGCCACAACTTATTGTCAGGGATGAACAGCAGAAAACTCTCCCTCTTTTTCTGTCAAAACCAATTCCGAGATGGAACTACTATTTCGGGAAATACATTGGAGGTACATCAACATTGAGTGCTTCAATGTGTATTCTGGCAGCACTTATCTCTGTTTTTGTATTCATTCAGTCCCCCTCTCTTTTATCGGTGGTGGCTATTTCTACGATTTTTCTGGCCCTCAAAATTGCCCTGCTGAGTGCGCTCATCATGAGTCTCTCACTGCGATTTTCAGAATGGGTGGGAACTATCATTGCATTCTTGTACTACATCGGAGGCCATTTTAACTTTCTGTTTCCTTATTGGGGATCGGCTTATCCGGGGACCTGGGGTGATATGATGTTAACGGCATACTACATTCTTCCCGATCTGACACCGGTCAGTTCTTGGTCACTCCTCTCGGCCGCGGTTGAGAACTACCCTCTGGATATTAATTATGGCTACTGGTTCCTCAAACAAACTGGAATTTATACTATAGGATTTTTATTTCTCGGTTATGATTCATTTCGAAAAAAGTCTTTTTAGATATAAGTATGTTACGAGAGCGAAAAGTATCGCTCTCCCCTTCTTATCATTGCTTGTCATTTTTTCATCATGCGGCACCAAAAAAGAAATTCCCCTGTTCAGTGGTGATAATTCCTTTGCATATTTGACGACACAAACCGATTTTGGTCCCCGAAATCCCGGCTCATCCGGGCACAGTAAGTGCCGTGACTATCTAATTACAGAGTTCTCAAAGTTTGCAGATCAGGTCAACAGACAGGATTTTGACTTTACCGACGAATTCACTGATTCGTCGTTTATATTGACAAACATTATCGCGTCTTTCAATCTAAATCCTCCTGGAAACAGGAGAATTCTGCTGACGGCTCATTGGGATACCCGCCCGTATGCCGACGGTGATAGTCTATCACCTGACAGAAACACACCCATCCTCGGCGCTAATGACGGTGCATCGGGTGCCGCGGTACTCCTTGAACTCGCTTCGGTTCTACATAATAATCCGCCGCCGATTGGTGTCGATATTATTCTTTTCGACGGTGAGGATTACGGCCGGACAAACCAAAATGGACTCGATTATTACTTTATTGGTTCCAAACATTTTGCTGAAAACAAAGGTGATTACCGTCCCGACTATGCGATACTGCTCGATATGGTAGGAAGTGCCGCACCGCAGTTCTATATTGAGGGATATTCGAACCAGTATGCTCCCACAATCGTGCGAAAATTATGGAACAAAGCCCGTGATCTGGGCTATACCGAATTTGTCAATCAGATGGGAGCGGGAATCAATGACGATCATGTTATCCTCAATCAAGCTGGAATTCCGACTGTGAATATTATCGATATCAATGCGCAAAAGTTAAACTATCCCTACTGGCATACTCTTGAAGACACACCCGATAAATGCAGCGCTGAAACTCTTGGTAAAATTGGAACATTGCTGCTCAATGTGATCTATGAATAAATCCCAAAAAAACTGGTACTCCCTAACGATATCATTTTCCGATTCCAAAGCGAAATACAACACACCTCTTTCACTTGCTGAGAACACGTTTGAAACATTGTCGGTAAAATGCTCCGAGTTGGAATCATGCGGGACGGAAATACGAGACAGTCTGCTGATCGCTTATTTTACCGATAATAGTTGGAAAGATACGATTGCTGAAGAAATGAAACATTATTGTGAAAGTCTTGCAGCAATAGGATCTTTGCCGTCCGTTCCTGATTTTAAGATAGATGTAATTGCTGATGACGATTGGGCGGAAAACTGGAAACTCCATTTTCAACCTGTTGCAATCGGTAAACGCTTTCTTGTCGTACCACCTTGGGAAAACGAGAGAGGATTTCCTGGGAGAGTGACGATCATCATTGAACCGGGAATGGTATTCGGAAACAGGATGTCACGCATCGACACAGCTAGCACTTGAACTGTTTGAGGATTATTTTTTACCCGGAATGTCTGTGTGCGATGTGGGAACAGGTACCGGCGTTATTGCAATTGCGGCCGCAAAAATTGGTGCGAATAATGTGTTTGCGTTCGACAACGATCCCAAAGCAATCGAATATGCCCACAAATGTATTGCAATCAACAATGTTACAGAGACTGTTGCGGCAGAGGTCCACGAAATCGCTGCTCCTCCCGACGGTCAATTTAATATTGTTACTGCCAATATAAATCGTTCGATATTGACCACATATGCATCCGCACTGACAAGAATCACTATCTCTAGCGGATATATCATCATGTCGGGACTTGAAATCGGAGAAGAAGAGAGCGTGATACATGCTTTTGAGACAATTTCTTGCACATTAGAAAAAAAGATTGAACGATTGGGATGGATAGGGCTTGCGTTTCAGCTTAGGGGGAATCAAAGCTGAAATTTTCTTAAATGGTACTCTTATTGTCATGTTACTCTATTGAGCAATTACAGCAGATTGACCGGATCGACATCGATTGTCATCGACACTGTCTGCTTGAATGATGATTTCATAAAATAATCACGTGCCATCCGAGCAGCCTCGCGTATGGTCTTTCCATTGAGATCCTCCGATTTGCCGCTCCGTAGGAATATCATCCACCGATATTTGTTTCTGACTTTTTCTATTGGCGCAGGCGCAGGGCCGAGCAAATGGTTATGTGCTTCGGTTTTCCGCAGCCATTTACCGACCTGTGTTGCTGCATTCTCAACTTCACTTTCTGCCTGCCCCGAAAATCTCAACAAAATTATTCTTCCGAACGGAGGATAATCGAGTTCTTTTCTCTTTTCTGATTCTTGCTCATAAAACCGGATAAAGTCATGGTTGATCACCGCATTGAGGCAGTAATGATCGGAATGGTAGGTCTGAACAAGCACAAGTCCCTGCTCTTTTCTCCTTCCGGCGCGACCGGCTGCCTGCGTCAGCAGTTGAAACGTTTTTTCGGCCGCTCTGAATTCCGGTAGCAGTAGCCCCGTATCTGCTGAGACAATACCGACCAGGTTGACCCGTGAAAAATCAAATCCCTTTGCAATCATCTGGGTTCCGACAAGCACATCCGAATCGCCCCGCTCGAATTCACTTGTTATTTTATTGTGCGCACTTTTCGACCGTGTGGTATCGAGATCCATCCGAATCGTCCGATAACCGGGAATATATTCTTTGAGCGATTCCTCTACCTGTTGTGTTCCGACACCGGTATAGCGAAGATTGGTACCGCGGCATTCGGGGCACGTAAGCGGAGCTTTCCCTTCGTTTCCACAAAAATGACACATGACCTTATTGGTTTTTTTGTGAAATGTCAGGCTTATATTGCACTGACTGCACGTCTCGATATATCCACACTTGCTGCACGATATAAAAGTTGAAAACCCCCGTCGGTTATACATGAGCAGCACCTGCTCGGATTTTTTCAGCCTCTTCGTAATTTCATCAATCAGCACATCGCTGAATATTGACCTTTTACGATAGATCTCTTCCTCTTCCTGATTTTTCAGATCAATTAATTTCACGTCAGGCATCGGCACATTATCTATCCGGTCAGGGAGTTTCAGGAGGGTGTATTTTCCATTTATTGCATTATAATATGATTCCATACTCGGAGTTGCAGATCCGAGAATTACTACACCGTTATTGAGGACACCGCGATAGACTGCGACATCACGAGCATGATAATAAGGCGGTGATTCATGCTGCTTATAGGAGCTGTCGTGCTCTTCATCCACGATGATGAGCTTGAGTCGTTTGACCGGTGCGAAAATCACGGACCGGGGACCGATAACGAGCCGTTTCTGACCCGAAGCTATCGAACGCCATGAATCGTACCGTTCTCCAGTCGACATCCTGCTGTGGAGAACTGCCACTTCGTTGCCAAATTGTGCACGGAAACTCGTTAGAAAATAATCCGTCAATGCAATTTCGGGCACCAGTAAAAGGACACCTTCACCAGCTTCGAGGGATTTACGTATCAGTTCCATGTAGACGCGGGTCTTACCACTGCCTGTTACGCCGTGAAGAAGATAGACACCGTTTCTGTTTGAATCTTCTGAATGGGCAATTTGCTTAACGAGAAGTTTTTGTGCTTTTTTTAGCGGCAGCAGAGCTTCTTTTTTCTGCTCATCCGGAGCCAGATATTCGCGAACAACTGCATTGCTGAATTTTTCGATGAGCCCCTTTTTTGTCAATGCGGAAATTGCCTGGTCTGAACCGGAATATTTTTTGACTATAATGCTGCGGCTTATTGGGTTATGTCCACATATATACGTGTACACTGTTTTCTGAAGTGGTGCCCGTGAAAAAAGTTCTTCCGTTTTCTTTTCAGATAAAGTTATGAGCGGCCGGTAGTAGAGCAACATTTTTGGTTTTACATCCCGGGAAGTAATTTGCTGATGAATGGTGATGAGGTTATACTTTTTGAGTTTATCGAGCGAATGGTAGAGACGGTACCTGCCGATTTCCTTCCGGATAGTCTGTGGCGTCACCCGTTTCTGGTTCCTGACACAATGTATGATCTTTTCCTCAAGGGTACTGAGATTCACTCCATCCGGCTGAGTGTATGCCGTACCGGGTGTAATGAGTTCATAACTTTCTCTGTTGATTTTGACCGGAAGCATAAGGTCGAGTATTTCTCCGGTCGAAACAAAATAGTACGATCCCATCCACCGGGCAAGTGCAAACATCTCTTCATCAAAAACAGGCTCATCAAATAATATATCCTGTAGCTCTTTCACTTTGAATGTCGGATTTTGTGATGAGAGTGCTGTCACAAATCCTGTTTTCAGGCTGTTGCGGAATGGTGCGGCTACAATAGTGCCGGGGACAACTGTCTCTTCCATATCGACAGGAACTTTATACGTAAATTCTTTTTCCAGAGGCAGCGGAAAAACAACCTGAGCAAACTGTTTCATACGTTATATTTTATGGATTATAATATTAAGAACGTTATAAGAAGACTAATCTGCAGACGATAAAAGCGGCTGCAAGTCCGACAAAATCGGCAATCAAACAAGCAGGTACTGTATGGCGGTGTTTTCTGATAGCAACACTTCCGAAATAAAGCGCGACAATATAAAACGTCGTTTCCGTACTCCCCATCATCGTCGAGGCAAGCCTGCCGATGAAGGAATCGGCACCATGTGTATTGATGAGTTCCGACATTATGCCAAGCGACCCTGAACCGGAAAGCGGTCGTAATAGTGCCATAGGCAGCGCTTCAGCCGGATACCCAAAAAATCCGGTTATGGGTGATATGATACGCACAAACATATCCATTGCTCCCGATTCCCTGAACATACCAATGGCAACAAGAATAGCAACAAGAAACGGAATGATCTTGATCGCTATTTCAAACCCTTCCTTCGCTCCTTCGACAAAGACTTCATAAACTTTGACCTTCCGGACAAAGCCTGTGACGACTATCGTTACAAAAATGACAGGTATAGCCCATGAAGAAATGAGTTCAATTATTGCGCGGAATCCCATAAAAATATCCTGTGCTATTTGATGTTATGAATCGTCTGCATTCAATTTTTTAATCCGGAAAACCTTTAATCTCTGCAGTAATTTTGATGCAACGATGGCTGTAATCGTCGAGCAGGTTGTCGCGATTATTGTTGTCCCGATTATATCGGTCGGACCTGCCGATTCAGCGGCAACCCGAATTCCGATCACGGTAGCCGGAATAATCGTCACATCCGAGGTATTGATAGCAAGAAACGTTGCCATCGCATTCGATGCATACTCTTTATCCTCATTCAATTCCTGCAGTTCTCTCATCGCTTTGAGTCCGAGCGGCGTGGCAGCATTTGCCAAACCGAGCGCATTAGCCGCCATGTTCATGATCATCGATCCCATCGCAGGATGCTCCGGCGGTACATCCGGAAATATCCTCCGCATAACCGGTTTTACTGCTTTTGCAAGCAGGGTCACAAGTCCCGACTCTTCGGCGACACGCATTATACCAAGCCATAACGCCAAGAAACCGATCAACCCCAGAGCAAGTTCGACCGAAGTACGAGCACCGTTCATAGCACCTTCGGTAACACCCGCAATATTTCCTGTTGCACCGCCGACAATCACCGCAAAAACAATCAACAACAGCCAAATGATATTTATCATGATTGGTTATTTATGTAAGAATTAGTAAACATTTTAAAATTACACCAAGTTACAGTTTTTATAACATATTGTCAACCTCTCATCATTGCTGTGGAATTTGGTTAATACAGAGCATGGTTTCACAGGAATTTCTATTACTCTTGAGCAAAAAATAGACGGAGATTTTAATTGATTTTAATGAATATTCTCTTAAATTTCGGATTAGTGATTGTTCGTGTTGAAAGGTCAAGATAACCTCGCGATTTCTACACAATTCAGTATCCTTTCGGGCATTTCAAAACTTACGTATACGTGAAAATGACTAATTTCGTACATCTTCATAATCATACTGAATACAGTCTTCTGGACGGTTTGTGCAAGGTCAGTGATCTTGTTAAAGCAACACAGGAGGCAAAGATGTCCTCTGTGGCTATTACCGATCACGGAAATCTCTTCGGTGCAATCGAGTTTTATCAAAAGGCGACCAGCGAGGGGATAAAACCCATTATCGGAATGGAAGCGTATGTAGCAAAAGAGCCCATCATTGATGGTAAGAAAGGCAATGGTGGCATCAAGAACTCATATAATCACCTGGTTTTGCTGGCCAAGAATGCAAAGGGATATAAAAACCTCATCAAACTCGCTTCACTTGCATATGAAAAGGGATTCTATTACCGGCCGAGAGTAGATGATGCAATGCTTGAAGAATATTCCGAGGGCATTCTCGGTATGTCTGCCTGTATCAAGGGAATGATTCCCGAACTGTTAATCAACAACGAACGGAAAAAAGCTGAAGATAAATTAGCACAATACCTCGATATTTTTGATGGTGATTTCTACATCGAGCTCATGGATCACGGCATCGATGAAGAGATCATTGCGAAACAGCGGCTTGTTGATCTCGCGCGAGATAAGGGCGTACCGCTTGTCGCAACCAACGACAGCCACTATATGAGACGCAATCACGCTTCTGCCCATGAAATTATGTTGTGTGTGCAGACACAAACAACGATGTCTGATCCCAAACGATTTAAATTGTCGACTCACGAGCTCTATTTTAAAACGCTTTCGGAAATGGAAACCTTGTTTGATGCAATACCTGAGGCACTCTCAAATACGGTTATGGTTGCAGATAAATGCAATGTTCTGCTTGATTTCACATCGCGCAATCTGCCAAAATACCCCCTTGATGATCAGTATAAGGAAAAAGGGATTGACTCATATTTAACAACAATTGCTTATGAAGGCATTGAGACAAAATATAAAAAGGTAACTCCCGAGATTCAAGAGCGGCTCGACTATGAGCTGAGCATCATCCACAAAATGCATTTTTCCGATTATTTTCTAGTCGTCAAAGATTTTACCGACTTTGCGCGGAATAATGATATTCCTGTCGGACCGGGGCGCGGGTCTGCTGCAGGAAGTCTCACATCTTATGCACTCGGCATTACGAATATCGATCCGATCAAGTATGATCTTCTGTTTGAGCGATTCCTGAATCCTGAGCGGGTTACTATGCCCGATATCGACATCGACTTTTGTTATGAGAAACGTGATCAGGTTATCAATTATTGTAAGGAAAAATACGGTGAGGACTGCGTTACACAGATAATTACGTTCGGAAGCATGAACGCCCGTGGGGTGATACGCGATGTTGGACGGGTCATGGATCTAACCTATGATGAGGTCGATAAACTTGCGAAACTAATTCCGAACATTCCGAAAATTACGCTCAAGTCTGCCCTTGAAAACTCTCAAGAATTGAAGACTGCCATTAACGGAAATCCCCAGTACCAAACACTTATCAAGGAAGCGCAAGTTCTTGAAGGTATGGCACGGCATGCTTCAACACATGCTGCCGGCATTGTCATTGCACCGGAACCGCTAACAAATTTTTTGCCGCTATTTAAAAATCCGAAAACGGGTGATACTACATCGCAGTACACAATGAATTACATTGAGAATATCGGGCTGCTCAAAATTGATATTCTCGGAATTCGGACCCTTACCGTAATTAACGACTGTGTGAAAATGGTTCACAATAAAGGAATAACGCTTGATTTAGAGAGTATTCCGCTCGATGACAAAAAGACGTATGAGCTTTTTTCACGAGCAGATACCGTCGGTGTTTTTCAGTTTGAAAGTACCGGAATGCGAGACTATCTCCGAAAGTTAAAACCGGAGTGTATTGAAGACTTGATTGCTATGAATGCGCTATACCGCCCCGGTCCTCTCGGCAGCAATATGGTTGATAATTTCATCAAGCGGAAGCACGGTGAGAAAGAGATTGAGTATATTCATGAAAAGCTTGAACCGATCCTCCGTGAAACGAACGGTATTATCGTGTACCAGGAACAGGTTATGCGGATTGCGAACGATCTTGCCGGATTTACGCTGGGTAACGCGGACATCCTCCGATGGGCAATGGGAAAGAAAAAACTCGAGCTCATGCGAGAGAAAAAAGAAGAATTTAAAGACGGATGTGAAAAAAACGGTATCGACAATAAGACGGCCGAAGAAATATTCGACCATATTGACAAATTTGCCGGATACGGATTTAACAAATCTCATTCTGCCGGTTATGCTCTGGTAGCATACCAGACTGCATATTTGAAAACCCACTTTCCAAGTGAATTTATGGCGGCTACAATGTCATCCGAACTGGACCAGACCGACAGAATTGTCATTTTGCTGGATGAGTGCCGTCAGATGGGAATCGAAGTTAAAGCTCCCGATATCATGAGGAGCGAAGTTAAATTTACTGTAATAGATAATGCTATACGATTCGGGCTGGGGGCAATTAAAAATGTTGGACAAGCAGCACTCACTTCTCTTCTTGAGGAACGGGGTTCGTTTGAACATTGTACCCAATTTTTTGAATTTTGTGAGCATGTCGATTCTCGTACTGTAAACAAAAAAGTTTTTGAGAGCCTAATTAAAGCAGGTGCCCTCGACAGTCTGGCCGGAAGCCGCACCGAGAAATTCCAGTCTATCGATATGGCACTCAACTATGCACACCACTCGAGCGCTGAGCGTGAAAAGGGACAAACAAATATTTTTAATGTGGACGAAGACAGCGACGCACCTGTGGTTGAGAAGGACTATCCGTCGCTCACTTTTAATGAAGAAAACGATTGGTCGGTTTACGACATTCTCGCATTTGAAAAAGATGTTCTCGGATTTTACCTGTCCGGTCATCCGCTCAATAAATATCGTGATGAGCTGGAAGGACTGTCGCTTCATCAAATAGCCCAGCTTCCGGAATTAAAGACCGAGATTCCCATCAGGAACGGCGGTATCGTGACATCATTAAAAATCTCCTCAACAAAAAAAGATCCGAACAAAAGTATCGCCTTTCTGACAATCGAAGATTTCACCGGATCGATCGAAGCAATTCTTTTTCCCGACCGATTTGCCAAATTCCGTAAACTTATCGAAGTAGATACTATGATTTTCATAAGCGGGCAGCTTTCCCGCCGTGAGGAAGATAATCCGAAAATCATAGTTGACGATATCATGCCGATAGAAAAAGCGCGGGAATCTTTTACAAAGAAAGTACTGATCTCGCTAACAGCACAGGGATTAGAACCATCTGCGCTAGAAAAGATCGATTCAGTTGCTCAAAAATCAAAAGGACACTGCGACCTGCTCATAGAGGTTAAAACATCTGCGAATGAACGAGTGCTTATGAAATCGGGAAAATATCATATAAACGCAAATGACAAAACAATCGGTAAACTCCGAGAGCTTCTCGGCAAAGATAACGTGAGAATTGCCGGATAGCAGGCAGCATTCTACACGTGTGATCAATTGGATATACGACGTGACATTATCAATTACTATTCTCGGCTCAGGTGGGTCTTCCGGTGTTCCGGAAATAGGGTGTACCTGTTCCGTATGCACTTCTTCCGATCCACGTAACAAACGACAGCGCAGTTCAATTATAATTCATCATAATGCAAGCAATATTCTCATCGATACCACTCCAGATTTTCGCCAGCAGATACTCAGTAATAGTATACAGGATATTAGTGCTATCCTTTTTACTCATGCACATGCAGATCACGTTATGGGTCTTGCCGATATCCGTCCCTTCAATTTAATGAAGGGTATTCCGATCGATTCCTACTGCAGTGATGAGACATCTACCCACATTCAGGAAACATTTTCGTATATTTTCAATGCACCTGAGTCACTCAGACAATATTTCCCGCAGGTACAATTACATACACTGAACGGGTCTATCGAAATTTCCGGTCTATCCATCACTCCATTTACAGTTTTCCATCATAAAATGCCGGTAACTGCCTTCCGGTTTGATAACTCTGCCTATATTACAGATGTCAGCTTAATTCCCGAGGAACATTTTTCATTGTTAGATGGGCTTGATCTTCTGATTCTCGGTGCTTTCAGGTATGAAAAACATATTTCTCATTTTTCTTTAGATGAAGCGGTCGAAACCGCTCAAAAGATTAATGCCCGGAGGACAGTTTTAACCCATTTAAGTCACTCATTTGACCATGATAAAGTGAATAATGATCTTCCTGACACTATGAGCCTTGCGTATGATGGTTTGAAAATCACACCTAAAAATCTATGATTTTTTTATTACTCTAAATCACTTTTTAAATATAATATTATCAAAACTTTAAAGTTTCACAAAAGATTGACGATACATTAGAGTAGCAAGATTACACTCATGTAGTTTGTAGTATATTTTTTTAGTTTCAGGAAACAGAAGCCTACTATTGTCCGGCATGGAGGTCGGGCAGGCCACCAATAACAAGGAGGTTATGATATGGCCATTGGAGATTCCACCCGTATCAACACTAATATAGCTGCGTTTAATGCACTCAACGCCCTCAAGAGTGTCAACCGCAATTTAGAAAAACCCCAGTTAAAACTAGCAACAGGTCTCAGGATTAACGAGGTATCAGACGATCCTGCAGGATTTGTTATTTCAAAACGGCTCGTTGCCAGAAGCAGGGGTTTGTCGGTCGCGCTTGATAATGTCGGAACCGCTAAGAATGTGCTCTCGATTGCTGAGGGAGGGCTCTTGAGTATCTCCGACATCCTGATCAGGATGAAGGAACTGGTAACCCAGGCGGCATCCGATACGCTCTCATTTTCGATAACTCAGAATCACGGCGCGGCAAGCCTGTCAGTCGCTTCAGGGGACGTTTCAAATAATATCACGAATTCCTCGAGTGCTGCAAGTGCGCTTTCGAATGTGAACAGTGCAATCGATCTGATTAATACGTCGCTCCAACAGATCGGGGCGACCATATCGAGACTCACGGTTAAAGAAACAACCCTCTCGATCTCTACCACCAATACTGAGGCAACCAAAGCAAGAATCCTCGATGCCGACATTGCTAAAGAACAGCTCGAAAGTACACGGTTCCAGATACTCCAGCAAACGGCTACTGCACAGCTTGCTCAGTCGAATGTTATACCGCAAAACGTCCTCGCGCTCTTTACCTAAAAGCAGGACAGAGGGAATAACGTTGACGTAGTTGTAACATAAACGTTTTATAATATCAATAACCGATATTACAATTGCGCGGAAATATCGGTGTTTTGAAGAAGCTACACCAATAGCCAAAACCACCTCCAAAGGCAGTGCAACACTCTGTACTGCCTTTTTTTTGCTCTAATAATTACGAAAAGAAGAATATGTTTGAGGATACTTCGGTGTCAGAATTTCACTGATGTGAATAGATCAGCTTATTGGGCTTGCTTTACTGCATCTACCTGTTTTTCTTCAACGTCGCTAGATTCGTTTTTATCGTCATTAATCCGAACCTGTTGTTCTTCACTCTCATCACTTCCTAAAAATATCGAGAACAGTTTTTTGATAAATTCTATAAGCCAGCTCAATATTCCAACATTGAACCGATACTCTTCTCGAATTTTCTGCGCAACGTCGATATTTCCCTGATCGATCAGTGTATTATACTCATCACGGGCAACAGAATCGGTATATTTTTTTGTCAATTTGTGTTTTTTCCTCAGGACTCCGGCTTTTTTATATTCTTTTCTCCGCATGAGGTCTTCCCACACAAGCCGCGCGGCATCTCTAACTTCGGGAGAATCAATATCGAAAATTAAACCGATATTAGCGGCAGTTTCCTGATAACCGCTACGACGGCACTGTTCGAATGCGCTTTGGGCAGCTGCTTTTATCTCAAATTGGTCCGTCTGAACATGAAACTTTGATACTATGTCGACAGCGCGTTCATACGATCCTGATGTAAGTGAATTGATTACAGCATCCGATACGACTTTCTCAATTTCGGGCTGTGGAATATTGTATTCATTGATGATACTGTTCCCAAGTTTTGTCTCTCCGCTTTCGATGAGTCGCGTCAATTCGACAATTACTGCGTTCTGGACCGCAACAATGCTGTCAGCATTACTCAAGGTTCCCAGAAGGTCATAATCTTTCTTCACTTTAATTGCGAGTGATATATTTCCGTTTTTGAGATATTTGTTATGATAGTCGACCGCCTGATTAAATATCTCTCTAAGAATTTTATCAGGAGTAGTTGATTCCAATAGATTCAGCTCACTCTTGAACCATACGGCGTTATCATATCTGTTCTCTTCAAAAAGAAGTTGATGAATCTCTTTTGCCAGATTGTACGTAAACACAACAAGATCACGAAGAGTGTGATTGGCAATTTCCTTAATGAGCACTCCTAGTCCATGAATCAGTTCAACAACTTGTTGAAAGTCGGCAGACCGAATCTGCTGCCGAATAAAATCTTCAGTTGCTCGTATCAGGGAACGGCCGTCTTCATCACCAATATGTGTGAAGCCGGAATCGTTAAATATACGAAATTCATCTTCAACGCGGACCATCATTTCATAATCTTTGTGCTCCATTGCTTTCCGGAATGCACGTGATGCAGTAATTGCAGTTTTTCGCGCGGACATGCCAAATTCCCGGCTGAGGAGGGCCGCTTCAAAGTATTTTTCATCTTTAACTGCTTCGTCATACCCTTTTTGCCAGATGTTACCTATCTGATTTTCGGATATTGAATATTTATGTTTAATTTCCAGAGCAAGGGCAACATTTTTGTTTAAGATCGCGCTTTCGATACCTCTAATTGCGGCACGGGTGATCTCGTAATCGGGAAGATGGTTTACCAGTGCCCAGTCGATCGCCTTTTCAATATCCCCGGTGGTGATGATATGCCTGAATTCCATATAAATAGTATCGTTAATCTTGTCAATTGGCAGATCATAACTTCGGGCAAGCTCAATGGCGTTCAAATATTTGTGTTCGGATACAAAGGAGTCGAATACCGTATTAACAATAGACGCAACCGCCTGAGGTGGAATCATTTGTTCCCGCTCAATGACTTTTGCAGCATCGATATTAGATTCAAGCAGTTCTTTTCTTATTGCAGCAACTGCCAGCCCTTCCTGGGCATTTCGTTCTTCTTGTGTCGTCATGAAGTTTGTTTACAAATGATATTTATGGGCTTTCTCTTTAATGTTCATATCTGTTGAGCTCCATATCTTTTATCGGAACAGTATCACATTTACTTCATCATACGGACACTCAAAAAATCTTTTAATCATCTGCATAATCGGTTCATTTATAAAGATTTCATTAAATTTTTGTTGATTTTTGTATAATATTTGTTATATTTATAGTTTACTTTAAATAAAAGAAACCATTATGGCACATCACAAATCAGCAAAAAAAAGGATAGTACTCAGCAAGATTCAGAATCAAAGGAATCAGGCTATTCGGTCAACATACAAAACTGCGATTAAACGTGTTCTGGACAGTGATTCGAAAGAGACGGCGACAGAAGCTTTTCGAAATGCGGAATCGGTAATCGATAAAGCGACAAACAGAAATATCGTTCATAAAAATCGTGCTGCGCGTAAGAAGGCGCAATTAGCTGAGTTTGTCAACAATATAGCATAGTTCAAATTTTTCAGAGTTTAAACCGGACGGCACTGGTAGGGTGATATTTCCCCCGATATCCCCTCCGTGATAGCTGATCCGGTTTTTTTCTTCTCAAATTTTCTCCCTTGTCTATTTTCCCATTCCAACATGCTGGGCTTTCTGGAATAATTTCCCTTCAGTTTTGATGGCTGGAGCTATGATTATCTCAGTGCTATGCATTTCCTTAATATTCTTCGCTCCGAGATTACCCATTGACGTTCTCAATGCACCGACGAGGTTCTGTGAGCCGTCATCGAGCTCAGCGGGGCCGTAAAGGATCTGCTCCAGTGTTCCCGAAGTTCCGACAAAAATACGTGTTCCGCGTGGCAAATTTGCGTGAGGAGTTGCCATACCCCAGTGATAGCCTCTGCCGGGGGCTTCTTCGGTTTTAGCAAATGCCGAACCGACCATTACTGCATCTGCTCCACAGGCGATTGCTTTACAAATATCACCTCCCGTTGACATTCCACCGTCGGTAATAATAGGAATATATTTTCCCGTTTTTACATAAAAGTCATTTCTTGCAGCAGCACTATCGGCAGTTGCTGTCACCTGAGGGACACCTATTCCGAGGACTCCGCGTGTTGTACATGCTGCACCTGGACCAATCCCGACAAGCAATGCATCAATTCCAGTTTCCATGAGTGAATACGCAGTCTTATAGGTGACACTGTTCCCTACAATGACAGGGATGTTCATTTTATTACAGAATTTTTCAAAATTAAGTGAGGTATATTCGGATGAGAAGTGGATCGGTGTCGTCACAGTCGACTGAACAATGAAAACACTTGCTCCTGCTTCTTCTGCAATATCACCATACCGATCAGCTTTCTGCGGAATCGAAGAAACGATAGCGGGTGCTCCTGATTTTACAATCTCTTCTATCCGGGTACTGATTAGGTTTTCGTCAATTTCTTTTAGATAAACATCTTGAAGGAGCTGTGTGGTTGTTTCGTTGTTGGATTGAGTAATTTTATCCAACACTTCTGCTGGATCAGCATACCGCGTTTGAATACCTTCCAGATTGAGGACTGCCATACCTCCCAGTTTTCCCATGGTTATAGCAAAGCGTGTATCGACAACACCATCCATCGCGGCTGCAATAATAGGGACGTCATATTTCTGCCCTTTCAATGTCCACGATGTGTCAACATCATTCGGATTAAATGTTATATCTCCAGGAACAAGAGCAATTTCATCAAAGCCGTAACAGCGACGTGCTTTTCGGCCTCGACCAACATACATTCCCATGACAAAAACCTCCTCTAATACCTATATGAGTATAGTATTGAAGTATATCAATATAAATTGATTTTATCAATATAATTATTTACAGAAACAGGCTAACCTGCACCGTTGATGTCAGATTTGTAATCGAGTCCTGGAAAGAAATATTGAGTTGAGAATCCTCCGATTCAACCAGACTAAATTTTTATGAGTTCGATCGAAATGACATTATAAAAGATTGAAATGTCTTAATTTACTCTTTACTATAAATAATGGTGGAGCAGAAAGAACATTATGCGGTTATTCTTCTAAGAGTTTAATCGGCGTACCGGTACCACACGCAAAATATTCCGAAGCGGAACAAACATTGCAGGCGATCTCTAGAAAGCCTGTACTGGAAATCAGCATCAAAGGAGATCCCTGCGGAACAGATGCGTATAAGTTTTGTAATCCATTGATCGTTTTCCCGTTCAGAATTGCCATGCATGATGAAGTCAGACCAGCGGTTTTTAAATCGTTTCTGCTGATATTTGTAATCAGATTACCAAACCGGTCCTGATAAACTATCGAACCTGCAATATGGCTCGGATTAACAACTGGATCTTCGATGAGTTCCATTACAGGTGTTTCGATGAGTTCACCGAAGTTGGAAACCTGGCTCCCTGCCGACAGATGTGCGGCAATCGGAGCAAATATATCGCGCCCGTGAAACGTCTGACTGGCAGGTATAAGTTTTTCATGATCTGTGTTGATCCGGTAGATTTCACGCTCCTGTTCAATCCGATACACCATCGAAAGAACACCATTGTCGGGAGCAAGCAAGGTATAATCCGGCGTTTGTACGGCAAGAATATCACGCTCCGATCCGACACCCGGATCGACAACAACAACATGAATGGTCTCTTTTGGAAAATATGCGTATGCCGACTGAAGCACAAACGCTGCCGATTTCAGGTCCCACTGCGGAATATCGTGAGAGATATCGACAATGGTTACTTCCGGATTAATGCTGAGGATTACCCCCTTCATGGCAGCGGCATACCCATCTTGTGATCCAAAATCGGTCAAAAGTGTTATAATCGGCGACATAATTAATGTTCTCAGAACTTTTCTCTCAGCCAGGGCATTTTTTTGCGCATCTCATTACTGACCTCTTCGATCGGGTGCGCTTGCGAAACATAACGGAGAGCATTAAACACTTTTGATCCGGAGTTGTGTTCATCTATCCACCGTTTTGCGAAGGTCCCGTCCCGGATATCCCGCAGAACAGACTGCATTGCTTCCCGTGAACGTTCACCCACAACGCGCGGCCCTGAAAGATACTCTCCGTACTCTGCCGTATTACTGATCCGACGGTTCATTTCGCCAAGCCCTTCCTTATAGAACAGGTCGATTATCGGTTTTATTTCGTGGAGACATTCGAAAAAAGCAATTTCAGGCTGATATCCTGCCAGAACGAGCGTATCAAATGCCGCCTTGATGAGTTCGACAATTCCGCCACAGAGAACGGATTGCTCACCGAACAAATTGGTAACGGTTTCTTCCTCGACCGTTGAATCCATGACACCTGCACGGGTCCCGCCGATACCTCTGGCATAGGCAAGTGCGTACTGCAGCGCTTTCCCGGAAGCATTTTGATGGACCGCAACAAGGTTCGGAAACCCGAATCCGTTCCGAAAATTTTCCCGGACAAGGTATCCAATACATTTCGGCGAATTCAGAACAACATCGATTGTTTCCGGCGGCTTTATGTAACCAAAATGGATGCAGAAACCGTGTGCGAAACCAAGAATGTTACCTTTCGCGAGAAACGGTTTAATCGATTGTTCGTATACCTCCGGCTGCAATTCATCGGGAGTAAGGAG
This sequence comes from bacterium, assembly GCA_965249485.1. GTDB lineage: Bacteria > SM23-31 > SM23-31 > SM23-31 > SM23-31 > CBDFMG01. The sequence continues at coordinate 377,189 of OZ252239.1, forward strand.
CATAATATAATCCGCACGTTCGGCTGTTGTCTCGACAGACTCGACAGTGAGACCTTCATCACGGGCAATTTTCCGGTTCGGACTTTTATCACGAAGACCGACAATGACATCCAAACCACTCTCTTTGAGATTGAGAGCGTGAGCTTTTCCCTGATTACCGTATCCGATTATTCCGATAGTTTTATCGTGCAGAATTTCTATCGGAGCATCGTTGTCATAATAGTATTTCATGAATGATCATCTATAGTTGGGTATGCGAATTAGTCAATACAACTATACCGAGAAATTTGTTTAGGAATCATTTCTGAGAATAGCTCTCGTCCTCGGAGGGGAAATTACCAGATTTTACATCTTTGATATATGAATCGAAAGCATCGCGCAGAGATTCAGCAAGATGGGCATACTTTCGTAAAAATTTTGGAGTGAATTCGTTATTCAGTCCGAGCATATCGTGCGAGACGAGAATCTGTCCGTCACAATGCCGTCCGGCGCCGATACCGATTGTCGGTATCGAGACAGACCGTGTAACTTCTTGTGCAAGCTCTTCCGGGACTTTTTCTAGTACAATGGAAAACACACCTGCATCTTCAAGCATCTGAGCATCGGTTATGATCCGCTTCTGTTCCTCTTTTTCCTTGCCGCGTACTCCGTAATTTCCGAAAGAGTGTATCGATTGTGGTGTCAGACCGAGATGCCCCATGACTGGAATCCCGTAACCGACAAGCTTTTCAACAATATCAACAACCTGCCTGCCCCCTTCTACCTTTACACCTTCTGCACCCGCTTTTAGAAACAGCCCTGCATTTTTAACAGCATCATTGACACCACATTGGTAGGAAAGAAACGGCATATCGGTGATCAGGAGTGCGTTTTTTACTCCCTTACTTACCGCACGTGTGTGATATATCATTTCTTCAACTGATACAGGGAGGGTCGTATCGTACCCTGCAACTATATTTCCCGCCGAATCGCCGACAAGAATGAGGTCTATACCGCTCGCATCAAGTATCTTTGCCATAAGATAATCGTAAGCGGTTAGCGAAGCGATTTTGTCGCCACTCCCTTTCTTGGCTTTGATAGTTTCGACCGTGTTTTTTTTTGAATCCAAAAAGTTGTTCTGAAAATTCATACTGTAACTCTGCACAAATTATTAAGCTTTTTTTCTCGAAATGATTCCACCGCCTACAACCCTATCCTTCTTGTAAAATACAACCGACTGGCCAGGTGTTACCGCCCTGACAGGCTGGTCGAATGCTACTGTGACTTTTTTTGATCCGACCGGGCTGATTATAGCATCGGTGCCCGGATCTCCGTAGCGAATTTTAACCGTGACCCGGAAATCATCCCCCGAAGGTATTCCGTTGATCCAGTTCATTGAATCAGCCTCAAGTGAATCGGACAATAAATCATTCACATCACCGACAACAACCACATTTTCTTCAGTATGGATGGTGTTAACATAAACCGGTTTACCAACTGCGATTCCGAGACCTTTCCGCTGTCCGATCGTGTAGTTGTGAAAACCCGGATGTTTCCCAAGCAGATTTCCTTCGGAATCTCTGATTTCACCTTTTGACGCAGCGATATCTTCCCGTTCCATCCGCTCCTCAACATACCGCCGGTAATTATTGTCGGGAATAAAGCAGATTTCCTGGCTTTCCGCCGTATGCGCTGTTGCAAGACCATAGCGTAGAGCAAGTTCGCGGACTTTCTTCTTCGTTAACCCACCGAGTGGGAACAACGTGTATGATAATTGCTCGCCATCGAGACCCCACAAAAAATAGGATTGGTCTTTTGAATTGTCAACACCTCGCCTGAGCGTATAATGCCCAGATGCATCGTCCTTCACAACCCGTGCATAATGGCCGGTTGCAATATAATCTGCTCCGAACACATTCTTCTTTCTGACAAGCGGTTTCCATTTTATATAGGTATTACAACGGACACAAGGATTCGGTGTCATACCCTCCACATATTGTCGGTAGAAATCTTGTTTGACCTGCTTTTGAAAAATCTCCCTGAAATCGACCACATAGTGGGGTACATTGAGCTGGCTACACACGTTTCGCGCGCGGGACGACATTTCGATCGAACAGCACGGTCGGTCAGGGAGAGCGTGGTCTTCTTCATCGCTCTCGTCGGTCAACCGCATCGTGATGCCGATAACATCATACCCCTGTTCAAGTAACAGGGCAGCCGTGACTGAGCTGTCAACTCCGCCGCTCATTGCGACAAGGACCATTTTCTTATTCTTCTTATGCTTCATATTAATCTACGCAAAATCTTCTTCCAATGTACGCACACGGTCTACGACATCCTTGAGAATAACGCCTGCTTGATCGATTTCAGCACGGGATGTCCACCTGCCGAGGGTAAATCTGATTGCCGATTGCGCATATTCCGGTGGCAATTTGAGCGCTTCGATAACGTGCGACGGTTCTATGCTACCCGCCTCACACGCAGAACCCGCTGAAGCAGCCACACCGTGCAGATCGAGACTAAGGAGGATCGATTCACCGTCAGTATCCTTAAAAGATACATTCAGATTACCAGGAAGCCGAAATTCATGTGTGCCGTTTAGCCTGACATCGGGAATCGTATTCTTTATCTGTTTCCAGAAATAGTCCCGCAGCTCCCGTAAATTTGCCGATTCAGAATCCATCTCCTGTTTACAGACTGAAGCTGCAGTACCAAAACCGACAATCGCAGCAACATTTTCTGTACCTGCCCGCTTGTTCCGTTCCTGTCCTCCACCAAACGCCAGCTTTTCAACCGGTATCCCCTTACGGATGTAGAGCGCTCCTACACCTTTCGGTCCGTAAATTTTGTGGCTCGATAGCGAAAGCATATCAATACACATGGTGTTGACATCAACAGGAATTTTGCCGAATGATTGGACGCAATCGCTGTGAAATACCGCACTTTTTTCTTTTACATGTTTCCCGATGGTTTCAATGTCGTTGATAGCACCAATCTCATTATTGACATGCATAATCGATACGAGTAGTGTTGTATCGGTCATTGCTTCACGCAACTTGTCAACTGAAATAGTACCGTCTGGTTCCAGCGTCAAATAGGTGACGGTGAATCCGCTATCCTCCAGATACCGGCAGGCATTTAGTACCGCCGGATGTTCAGCTACACACGTGACGATGTGATTACCTTTGTCTTTATTCTTCAGACAATGGCCGATCAAAGCCAGATTATCGGCTTCAGTCCCGCCGCTGGTGAAATAAATTTCATCAGGTTGCGCTTTCAGTAATAGTGCAATGGATTCGCGCGCTTTTTCAAGTCCTTCTTTTGCATCGCGGCCAAAGCCGTGGACACTCGATGCATTTCCAAACTTTTCGCGAAAAAAAGGTACCATGGCTTCAAACACCCGCTTGTCAACAGGAGTCGTCGCACTATAATCGAGATAGATATGTTGTAATTTCATAGATATTTATATCTATATTGTTCAGTTTTATTTATATGTTCACCATTCACACAATCTGCTGAAAATGATTATTACGACACTTCACTCCTCGCAATGACAGTAAGGTATTATTCTATAGTATCGCAACAGAATGTCATTTCGACCGGTGTGCCGATTCAAATTCGGCACATAGCGTAGAAATCTCTATGCTTTTATCCGCTAGCATGTAGACACTAAATCATAAATTCTCAAAATTTATTTTGAGGAAACATCCAGGAAAAATAGTTACTTCTTTTTGGTAATTCGTGAAAAAACAACATTCTATCGGATATTATTATCCGTCAAGAAAGTGAGAAAAAATATAACATTACCAGTACTAAGAAGCAAGGAGATAATACCCATACTATGACCGTCCGGAACTACTGGAAATTTCGCAACATTGCATCTTTAAAGCTATATTTTTCTAATGAGCGGATGATTATACTGCATTTTTCCTCAATTATTACTATAATTCGGCCGATACTTTGGATAGAATAAGGAGAATTTTATGCTTCGCATAATCCGCTTTATCATTCTTTTTTCTGCATTGTGCTGCAGCGGGGTGGTCTTTGCCCAACAGGCAGATGAGCCGGTTTCGAGAACATACCCGATCAGGTTTAAAACGGTTCAGGAATTTCAGCCGTTAGTGCAAGCATTGCTATCCAATAGGGGGCAGATAGAAGCCTCTGAAGGGTTGAATATGTTTGTCGTCAGGGATCTTCCGGTGAATCTCGATCAAGTTGATAGCCTTTTTACCCATTTTGACCGGCCTACTCAGCAATTTATGGTTGAGATCCATCTTTTACTAGGTTCTGATGATCCGGAGGCTTTATCGGCGCCGGACAGCATGCAGGTGCACGAATTACTCGACCCTCTCTATTATTTTTCCAAATACGAAGAGTTGGACAGGGCGTATATTCGGACAGAAGAAAATATTCTGACAACATTTTATTTTGCTGCCGGACAGTTCAATGCCGCACTGCAGGTCGATTATATCGCCGGCGCAAACCAACCGATCCGGTTTCGACAGTTTATGCTCAATGAATCAGTTCGCGATATCAGTGGCCTTTTTCTAAGACCTGTATATTTGTCATCAGGTGAGATTGCAGAAAATGTAAAACAAATATTTGCAGCGGTCAAACACCAGCAGACGGGCAAAACACTTATCATAGCCGTAACAGCGCACCGCATCTAATCAATTCAAACTTTTCTTCTATACTAAAAATTCATCTGCTTTTTTCAAGTACGTTGCATCGTAGATCAGCTTAAGCAGTAACGAACTCCGGTGGATTTTTACATCGACATCAAGATAGTAACACGGGGCATCTTCAGGTATCCACTTCTTCATTTTGTGCCAATCTTTTTCGGTTGTCAGCAAATAATCAGCTGATGAAGATTTGAATTTTCGCATGATACGGCAAACTTTCCACCGTGAATACTGCGCATGATCATTGTAGAAAAAGGTCCTGCTTACATATGAGCCGGTATTTTCGACCGTATGCTTAAAATAGTCCGGTTTTCCTACGCCAGCGACAAGCCATATTGTCTTCTTGTCAAGTACCGATGCGGGAAGGGAGCTATTGACATTCCTAATTGAAACCGATTTATATGCCGACCGAAACACAGGACAAGAAAATGTTTTTACCATTCTTTTCAGAATTTCGGGTGCGTTTTCGTAGCTATCATACTTCGTAAACACCACAACATCCGCTCTGCGTAAATTTTTCAGTGGTTCCCGTGTCAGTTTAGCACCATTGAGCGTTTCCGGCGAATCGATGAGAACAATATCGACATGTCGAGCAATTCTTCTATGCTGGAAGCCGTCATCAAGCAATATGACATCCGGCTTAAACCGCTTAATCGCTTTAGAAGCGCCTTTGACTCTATTGCGGCTCACAACGACCGGGACACCTTTGAGCTTGCTGGCCATTAAATATGGTTCATCTCCGGCATGGCGCCGTCCGATACGGACTTTTTCTGTATCGCTGACAATCTTCGTGAAATAACTTTTGCGTTTGTATCCCCGGCTGAGAATGACTGGCTGAAATCCCGCTTTTTGCAATTCCTGCGCAATCCAAATAACCAGCGGTGTTTTCCCTGTGCCGCCAAAGGAGATGTTCCCAATACTTACTACCGGCACTGATACCTCTACGGTCCTGAAAATACCGTGAGTATAGAAGTAATTTCTGATCTGGACAATGGTATGAAATATTGGTTTTACTAACCGTTCTACAACGTTTATCATGCTTGCTATCCTAAATGTGTATCCTTTGTCATATAATTCTCTTCATTGTTTTTTTTGTGAAAAATGACTCTGCCGTAGCATCGAGCCGGTGGAGTTCCTGCTCAACAAAAGCCCGTTTATCATCTAAATCGTCATTTGGAATCTCCTGATCGATACGAATCGGCTCACCATAGATCATAACACACCGTACGAACGGCTTCACAAAAAGGAATTTATCCCAACTTCTGAGAAATTTTGGCCTGCTCGTACAAACCGAAACAGGCAGTATTGGCACACCAGTACGGTGTGCAAGTGCTACAGCACCAATTTTCATCTCCCGGTAAGGTCCTTTCGGGCCATCGGGAGTTATTGCTATCTGGGCCTGGGATTGAAACAGTCGGGACATTTCGACTATTGCACGTGCACCGCCCCGTGTTGTTGACCCCCGTACCAGTCCGTAACCGAGACTTTTGAGAATGTGAGCAATGATTTCACCATCGCCGTGTTCACTGACGAGGACAATGATTCCTTCATTAATATGCCGCATCATCGGGATTATCATATTACCATGCCAGAAAACCATAATGTATCTGCCACCATCGGCCATTAATTTTTCCCGGTGTTCCTCGCCGATCATTTTGAGACCAACAGTTATTTTCAATAACCGTATAAACAGCCCACCAACATGCGCCCCCAACCATAAATAAAACCGATGTTTCAATGACATTTTCTGTTGTTCGCTCATAACATTCCAATCGATGCAATTCTGAACTAATCCTTTACAGCTTCTTTTGTAATGTGTCCACTATCTGAAATGGTTTGAATCATATCGATCATTGTTGCGATGTCGAGAATATTATGGTGGAGTACGCGCTTGATGTCAGCTGCATTCCCGGTTTGGACAAACTCTCTGTATACCTGCGGGATGTCACTACCCGAAATATCACCCGTCCTTTTTCTATTTAAAATATATTTTTCAAATGTTTGTAGTTTACAGTTTGGCATTTGCGACTGGTAGAATCTCCTGACTTCGAATAACAGGTCAAGATGAGCTATATCGGAGCGAATCGGGACACGATTTTCTGTTCCCCGCCCCAGAATAAACGGTAGATCGAACGATTTTCCATTGAACGTAACAAGCAAATCGTACTGTGAAAACAAAGATGCAAAAAATGACAGAAGTGGACGTTCCTCCTGCAGATGGCGCGTAAAAAGCTGTAATAACGCAAAATTTTCACCCGTAAAATAAGCACATCCAATAAGAAAGAGCGGTGAAGACGATAATCCGCATGTTTCAATATCAAGAAACAGTATCCTGGAAGGATGTACGGTAGCAAGATATGAAACAGACTGTGCATGCTGCGATTGTGATGGAGCAACTGGATACGATTTCAGTACTGCCGGAAATGACTTGATTATTTTTTGCGCATTATCAACACAATCTGATAACCAATGTTTAATGAGAAGAAAATCTCCTAAGTCCGTCTGTGTGAGGGTACCGGGAGCAGCTTCTTCTAATGCAATATATTGTGCGCTCTTTTTGCAAATTTCAATAGCAGGCTCACCTACTGATTCCGATGAATGAATATCATGAGATTGCTGATAATTTATTCTTTCAACCTTCGGTGGATGCTTTAGAGAATCGCGATTTAATTGTTCAAGCCGTTCGAGTGCTTTTCTGGTTACCATAGAAAATCATTACTTTGATTTAAGCATAATAATGTACACATTTCCATGATTTAATTAAAGAAAAATTTTCAACTTTCATGCTCATAGGACAAAAGGAGTTGTAATATTATCTCATTGACCATATATATATATTTATTTTTCAAATTAAATCTTATGAAACAGCCTTGCAAAAGTAAATTGAAAATCTCTTTCATTGCAAGATGAAAACTTAAACGGTTTACCCGCACTTTCCATTTGCAATTTTCCTAAAAAAAATCTACATTCGATGCAAAATTAATCAATGAACATCACATTTATGAATTCCATCCAAAATTTACATACAACAATAGTACGAACAGCCCTTATACTTCTTCTATCTGTTTTCTTTATCAACTGTTCAACAATCGGGGGATATGTCCGCAGTAAACCTGATTCAGTGCCTGCAGATACTGCGCCTGCAGTCCGGATGGACGGGTCAATTGAACTTGGTATCGATGTATTGCTGAACCGTGAAATCGGTCATCTGGCCGGTAAACGGGTTGGTTTGATAACCAATCAGAGTGGTGTGAACCGTAATTTCAAGTCTACTACCGACATTCTTTTTCAGCATGAAGCTGTTCTCTTGACTGCTCTGTTCGCTCCCGAACATGGTATCCGTGGCGATATCCCTGCAGGGGAGCCGGTCGCGCAATACATTGACGAACTTACCGGGCTGCCGGTTTACAGCCTGTACGGTGCAATCAAAAAACCGACACTGGAGATGCTTGTCGATATCGATGTGTTGATTTTCGATATGCAGGACGTTGGTGTCCGTCCCTACACGTTTATTTCTACAATGGCACTTGCAATGGAAGCTGCTCGGGACGCTGAGATCGAATTTATCATTCTTGACCGCCCCAATCCCCTTGGGGGTGAACTTGTAGAGGGAAATGTCCTTGATCCGGATTTCAAATCGTTTATCGGACTTTATCCCATACCGTATGTTCACGGTATGACAGCAGGAGAACTCGCCTGGATGTTTAACCGGGAATTCGGGATTGGAGTAGAACTGCGAGTAATTCCGATGGAAGGGTGGCGCCGCACAATGATATTCAGAGACACAGGACTGGGCTGGGTGCCAACTTCTCCCCACATACCCGATTTGGAAACCGCACCGTATTATGCCGCAACAGGAAGCATCGGTGAATTGGGAACTCTGTCGGTAGGTGTCGGTTATACTATTCCATTTCGGCAAGTCGGGGCACCATGGATCAATGCACATAATCTTGCACAGAAACTCAATAGCCGCAAAATTCCGGGTATTACATTTAGACCGATGTATTGGCAGCAATTTTACGGAATCTTCAAGGGACAGCACATCGGAGGAGTTGAACTACATATTACAGACCAGCGCCTCTTCAATCCTTTTGCAGCGGGTATCCACATTCTCGATGCAATCGGCAACCTATATCCGGAACAGGAAATTTTTCCCGAAGACCATGCTTCTGGATTCAACCGTGCTACCGGCACCAATATGATTTTCAGTCGTCTGAAAGCGGGAGTGCCAGCGGATGTTATTATCGATGCATATCAGGAATCGCTCAATAAATTCAAACGGCTCAGACAGAACTATTTACTTTACTAAGTTGATTTTATCACGTTTTTGATTATTATTGAATTACAGCGCCTTCGTGGATTTACGAAGGTAAGCAAATTTCCACTCAAGAGTTTTCGATGAAGATTGCCGATATTCTACCTGCAGAAAATATTAAAATTCCACTCAAAGGCACAGCAAAGGATGAAATCATTGAAGAACTTGTTGAAGTTTTAACGGCTTCAAATCCTTCAGTCGATGGAAAAATTGTACTCAACGCTGTGATAGCACGTGAACAATCGATGAGTACCGGAATCGGCCATGGTGTTGCTATACCTCATGGCAAATCGAAAGGTGTAAAAGATATCGCTGCTGTACTTGGAATCGCTCCCGACGGCATCGATTTCGAAGCGCTTGATGGGGAGGCGGTTTATTTGTTCATACTTATTGCAGCACCGGAAGGACCATCTGGTCCACATTTGCGCTATCTGAGTTTAATTTCCCGTCTTTTGAATCAGGAATCGTTTCGTACAAAATTAATCGGGTGTACGAGTCCGCGTGAAGCGCTTTCCCTGATTTCCGAAGGTGAACATAATATTCTTTCGATGTGAAATCTTTTTGAATTCATTGTGCATTACATGGATCATTGCACAAAATTCTCTTTTACCAAATACTGATTCTTTCAGACGCATATAAATCGAAACTTTATTAGTGGAAACTCTCACAAAAAATAGACTGAAACTTCTTCGCCGTTATCTCCATAAAAAGCACAGAATAGCCGATGGCCAATGTCTTGTTGAGGGAGAAAAGCTGTGTCTCGAAGCTCTCAATAACAATTTCCCTATTGAAACGCTTGTGTATGCCAGAGGAACAGGAAAACAATTCCGGTATATCATTGATCATCCCAACGTTCACACTTCATTCACGTCTCCTTTCGAGTCTCTTAAATCACTGTCAGTGGTTGATGCACCTCAGGGAGTGATCGGCCTTGTAACGTTCAGGAAGCCACAGTATGATCCCGGTTTAGAGAAGCACCACAAACGGTATATCGTGTTTGACAGTATTGCCGATCCAGGAAACATCGGAACTCTGTTGCGTAGCGCATCCTGGTTCGGATGGGACGGAGTTGTGTGTGGAATAGGGTGCGTTGAGATCACTAACAGTAAAGTGATCCGGTCTTCGATGGGAGCGTTATTTCACATTCCGGTTTGGGATCAGTGTCCATTGCAGGAAACGTTGACATCGCTTAAAAATGTCGGGTTTACTATCCTGGGGGCGACTCCGTATGACATTGAAATACAGAAAACGGATATACCTGACAGATTTGCACTCATAATCGGGAACGAATCGGACGGTCTGTCCGAGGATGTCAAAAACCTGTGTGATTCACTTATTACAGTACCTGGCAGCGGCAAAGCGGAATCACTCAATGCCGCGGTCAGCGGCAGCATTCTAATGTATCAGTTCAGCACATGAAAGGCGCATCAGTGACAAATAATGTTGAACCGGATAATCCTGATCAAGAACTTGAAGTGCAGGATGAAGTCAAAATAATACCATCGATGAAGGAGACAATCCTTGTCCTGTTTCTAACTGTTGCGTTTATATTCCTAATTACAATTCTGTTTTTTGTACTGGGCAGAGTGTTTGACCTCGATCCAAATTATATGCTTCTCTCTGAAGCATTTATCATTCTGCCTGCGGTCGTATTTGGGAAAATCAAAGGATATTCATTGAGAACAATTTTCCGGATCAACTCTGTAACCGGGCGGCAAATGCTGCTGACACTCATGATCGGTTTTTCTCTGATTTTTATTATCAATGCTTTCGAAAACTGGCTGCAGGGCTTTCTCCAATCGCTCCATCAGTTTGACTGGCTTACTGCATTAAGATCCGAATTTGAGATCGGATTGCTCGATTCACTTCAGATCAATTCAATCTACCGGTTCTTTTCGACTGTCTTTGCAGTGGTCATATTTGCTGCTGTCTGCGAGGAGATGTTGTTCAGAGGCTTACTACAGCAAACCTTCGAAAACAGATTGTCTAGAGGATGGGCAATCTTTCTAACTGCTTTTCTTTTTACTATTCTGCATCCGTTTAGCCTGCTTCCTATACTCATACTCTCGATTTTTCTCGGAATTATGAGTTGGAGAAGCAATTCAATCCTGCCGACTATGGTTATTCACGGGATGAACAACGGCATGTCACTCATTGCCGTGAATATTAGCGAAAACATCCAAACAAATCCCTCAGAAGCAATCCCAGTATCACCCGTATTGTTCGTACTCTCGCTCTTGATTTTCACAGCCAGTTTTATCCACTACTTCAAAATAACTCGGGTGGAGCAAGACGACTCCGACATTTAAAGACCGAATTCGGTACAATATTCTGATTTTCAGTGCATTTCTATGAAGATATTGAAACTATCTGCCGACATTTAGGGTAGAATGTGTATACTGAAATATCTGTCACCATTTTGTTAGGAGTTATGAACTATGAAAATGAATACATTGAGCGTGTTTAAACTGTCGATTCTTTCCTGTGTACTACTCTTTTCCGCTCTGAGCTCATATTCTCAGGATAAACAATTTATCAAACTATATGATCGCTATCTCGATAAAGATTTCGGATATTCAATATTGAAACCGGGAGACTGGAGCGACGGCATGCGTTCTGACGAGGAAGGGAGAAATTACCGAGTGTTCAACGGTCCACGTGAAAAAGAAGACATATTAGAGCCATCTTTGAGCGTGATTATATCTGATGCGGATGAGAAAACAGTAGAACAATATACAAATGACCTTCTGGTGAGTTATACGAAACTCTTTCTGGAATTCAAATTGGAGTCTCGTGAAACAATTTTAATTGACGGTGTGACGTTCGGTGATTTCACCATTTCATTCGATATGGAGGATTCAACATACCGTATGAGGACGGTCTATACGATCGAAAACGATATGCTCTATCATCTTAACGCACTTGCACCGATAGAATATTATGACCAGTACCGCGATACACTCAACGATATGATCGGTTCATTTACTGTTGTTGAATAGGAAGAATATTTACCGGAAGGTACCAGAGCCACTGTAGGATGTAACCCCGTAGTCCATAGCTACAGAAGCATTTCTAACCTGGGACTTGTAATTTCTCCAGAATATTTTGGTCTGACCATTCCAATGGCCCGACACGAGAAGGCGGGTAAGCGACACTATTGAGCTAACATAATTTCGCGTCTCTTTAAAGGAACCGCCGCTCTGTATCAATCCATTGTTGATATCATTCCAGCTGTTTCCCCATTCAGGCATCCATTTTGTAAACACGCGAGTTCTTCCTGCGTTATAAGACGCAAGTGCCAATTCGAGTTGGTCTGGATAGATATAATACTTTTGAAGCAGGTCACATAAATACTTTGAGCCACCGGTAATATTATCAGCAGGGTCTTTTGGATCGGCAACACCAATTGAGAGCGCCGTCACTTTACGAAGCTGCATTGGTCCGAATGCGCCTTTTCTACTACTTGAATAGAGATTGTAATCGCTTTCGAAAGCACCTACTGAAAGGAGCAGCGAAATGCCGGGATTAAATGCATATTGATGATCGTTAGGATGAATTTTACTTAATGAGTTTTTGTTCAGGCAGTATTCAATATGGCCGGCATTTTCAGAAAGTTGAGTGACCCAGAGCTTAATCTCCTCTTGTTGGAGATGAGGATTCACAGCGGATATGACTCTTTGAATTTTTTCCCGCTCAATATAAACCTCTGATATAATATTGTAGGCATCTTTTAGCCCAGCAATTTTATACTCCTCAAGAGCATATTGCTGCTTTAGATCATGTATGTCTTGTTCAAGATATTTCTGCTTCTGTTCTCCACTCAGCAGGGACATCCCGATCAGTACCACACCAAACACTAACAAACAGTAAAAGAGTTTCTTTCGAAACTCTTTCGCGGTCACAACCTCCACACAACTATTTTTATATACTAATATTGAATCTATTGACCACATATATATATGTCCCCCAAGGACATTTCAATTCACGTATTACAAAAATAACTCTTAGAAAATCTCGTTAAATTTGCATTCAAAATATACTAAAGCCCATCCGACCTACAACACTTCCCAACCACGGCTTTATACTGATCATGTAACTCCTGAAAAACCTCCCGAATGGTGTCACACTATTGACATCAGCGGATGAATTTCGCCCGTTCATCCGAAGTAGTGCTATGAATATAAGTAAATAAACGCTGGAACTCAACAATTAGTTTCATTTTTTTTCGAGCTACTACATATTGTGCCGTTTCCCAGACATTATTCAATCTATATTCCGCAAAACCGTGCCGTCCACCCCATGAAAATGAGGGTATATATTTCGGCTGGAATCCGCCGCCGAAAATATTTGAACAGACGCCGACTACTGTGCCGGTATTGAACATTGTATTGATACCTGTTTTGCTGTGGTCGCCGATGTAAAGACCCGCAAACTGCGACCCAGTATCGACCTGCTCATCGTTCAGAAAAACCCTGACAGATTTATAATTATTTTTGAGATTACTGGTAGTTGTACCTGCACCGAGATTCACCCATTGGCACAGATAGGAGTGACCGAGAAAACCCTCATGCTGCTTGTTGCTGTGTGAATGAATTATCGACACGGTAACTTCTCCCCCAATTTTGCTGAACTCACCTATGCTTGTTCCCCCGTAAATTTTTGCTCCTGCTTTGATAACGGCATTTTTTCCTATGTAGGCAGGACCTTCAATAAATGAATTGGGCATTACCGTTACGCCCGATTCGATATAAACCGGACCTTCTTCAGCATCAATAACAACACCCGGTTCGATTTTTGTGTCGGTGCCGATATATATTTTTTCTTTGGCAAGAAGAGAACAGCCCTCATAAACGGTACCATCGATAGAGGGATCGCTGCAGAGGCGGGCAAAATCCGAAGTAATATATTCGCTGTTTTTATTGACGAGATCCCATGGATAGCCGATACTGTCAATCTTCACTTTTATAGCAGGCAGCTTTGGAAACAGAGACTTCAATTCAAGTGGTTTTCCGGCATTTGACCTGACCGTCTTCACACTTTTCGGGGAGAGAATTGCTGCTGCTACGGTATCATCCTTGCAGAAAAGACACTCGTCCTCTCTTTTGAGAAGCTGTGATAAAAAATTTTCATCGAACAGCAACCTGCCGTTAATGAATGTGTACCAGTCATCTTCAAACCTGTTCACCGGAATGCCTTCGGCTTCAGCGGAAACCGTTTCGACGAGATAATCTCTGCAGTGATAGACAACATGTTCAGACTGACAGGCATGCAATATTTTTTCTGCGAGATTGGTAATCCCGCATTTGAGAAAATATACCGGCCTCATCCAAACCAAAGGAAGAAGGTTCCGGTACCGGCTGTCTTCAAATATACATAGATTCATAAGCAATTCCGATTTACTTACACGGGCTGTGCCTGATTAAAGGTTGAAGATTAAATGAAGTAAATGTACCTATTACTGATTCCATCTGCAAGCCGTTTATGAAAGGAAATGTATTGATTTTCTACAATGTGTTACCTATTATTTGAACTGAGGTTAATCAATTGTATGCAGGCTTCTCTATGAATACCGTATACCTTCTACTCTGTTTTCATAACCATCAACCTGTCGGAAACTTCGATCACGTCTTTGAGGCAAATTACCAAAAAGCGTACCTCCCTTTTCTCGAAACCTATGAGCAGTTTACCGACATAAAAATAAGTCTCCATTATTCAGGACCGCTTTGGGATTGGATTGCGGACAACCATCCAGAATATATTGAGCGTCTTCAGGCATTGGTCAAGCAGGGCATCATCGAACAGCTGGCCGGTGGATATTACGAGCCAATTCTTTCAATGATTCCCGAACACGACAGGCAGGGCCAGATAAAACGTATGAAGAATTTTTTGAAATCGACATTTGATGTCGACGCCCGTTGTTTCTGGTTGACCGAACGAGTGTGGGAACAGACCATGACGTCATCACTTGCGGCTGCGGGCATGCGCTGCACCATTTTAGACGATTCACACTTTGTCAATGTCGGTCTTTGCGCCGAACAATTATCCGGATTTTACATTACTGAAGACCAGGGAAATATGATTACGTTGTTCGGTACAAATGAGCAGATGCGGTACTTAATTCCTTACAAAGAGCCTGAAGAAATCAGAAATTATCTGGCTGATTTATCGGAACGTACCCCGGGGAGGTTGGTAGTTTATGGCGATGACGGTGAAAAGTTCGGCGGGTGGCCCGGTACATATAAACGGGTCTACTCAGAAAAATGGCTCGCAAATTTTTTTGCCATGCTCAGAGAGAACCATGATTGGATTATACCGGTTACACTGGAACAGGCTCTCACCACACTGAAGCCGCTCAGCAAAATATATATACCGGACAGTTCGTACCGGGGGATGATGGAATGGGCGCTCCCTGAGGAAACGGGACGGAAGTACCAGCATGTGGTCGATGTGTTGAAACAGCAGATCATCTGGAATGAAGCTTCGGTGTTTATCCGGGGGGGCTTCTGGAGAAACTTTGCTTATAAATATCCCGAAATCAATCAGATGTACTCCCGTATGCTCGAAGTGAGCAAGAAGCTGGAGGCCCTTTCCGATGAATGTTCGGAAGTAGCGAGGACTTATCTTTATAAAGCACAGTGCAATTGCCCATATTGGCATGGTGATTTCGGCGGTGTTTACCTCAATCACCTCCGGTTCGAAACGTACCGGAATATTATCAGGGCTGAACAGGCATCTGAATCCGGTAAGACATCCAACAATCGGGATGTGATAATCGAAGAAAAGGACTTTGATTTTGACGGTATGGATGAGATTTCGGTTCGGAACCAGTGGTACAAACTCTATATTCAACCCCATTCGGGCGGAAGAATTTATGAATGGGACTATCTCCCTGCGAATACAAACCTTCTTGATACGCTCTCCCGCAGACCGGAGACATATCATCAGGCTATTCGTGCAGCATCTCCCGAAGAGGAAGTAGACGATGTCGTCAACATACACAATCCGTCAAAGTTTCATGATACCCACCTGAAAGATCATCTCATTTATGATCTTTATGAGCGAAAATCGTTTCTGGATCATCTTATAGCAGGAGACATTTCAGCAGAACTGCTCAGAAAAAATAGATGCATCGAACTCGACTATCTGCCCGAAGCGTCATACTGCGCAGATATCAAAAGTACCAAGGATTCAACCGATATAGTTCTCACATACAAAGGAAACATTGAGTATGAAGATATCAGCACTCCTTATACGCTGGAAAAAATACTCACAATACAATCGGCATCACCCGATTTAGTTTGCAGATACACTATCAGTCATAACGGATCAACACCGCTACAGTGCAGCTTAGGCTTTGAGTGGAATTTTGCACTTCTTGCGGGCAATGCACCTGACAGGTATTACTTTTATGATAACCGGACAAAAATCGGAAAACTAGTTTCGGAATTGAAAAAACCGAAGGTGTCCAATTTTGGAATCGTCGATGAATGGCAGAATTTAGCAATTACGTTTCAATTTCAGGAGCCGGTCACCCTTTTCACATTCCCTATTGAAACCGGGAGAGGTCAAAAAAATTTCATTTACAGTAACATATTCACCGCACATGGAAGGATAACGTATAAATAAGTATGGCGGCACGAATTGTTCCAAGAGCAAAGCTTCATGATATACTCGCCTTTTTAAAAGGTAAGGGTATTACCCTCAATGATGAGAGTATAGACCTTTTGAAAAAGAGGGTGGAAGAAGAGCCCATCAGCAAACCGACTCTTGATAAAAGCAAAGAGTTGACGCGTAATGCTCTTTTTAAACATGTGCTTGACATGACTTTTGTTAAACGGAGTAAGCAAATCCAGAACATTGCCGACAGTAATCCTCTACTTAAACTTATCGACAAGCGGAAAAAAGCGTTAAATCAAGCCGATTCTGATTTGGTTAAACCGATGCCTGAGAATCTGCGAAAAGCCTTTCATGAAGAGGAACGGTGGCAGCCTTTCTACCCATTTCTCGGCATACCTCCTTCCGGACAAATTTTAAAAATCTTAGAAACCGCATAACAAGATAGACCGTATATTGGATTTCTCCGTATAGATAACGGAATATCAATGCTTTATACAACCCGTAGAAAAGTCGACATCGAATCTCTTCCAGAGGTAAAATATTACCGGTTGAGAGAAGGTGTATTCCAATATGAGGTAAAAGAAATCAAATCACTTGAAGATGGGTATCTCAAATACATATATTCCTTCCATCCATAAAAACAGGGTGAAGATACTGAATCTTGCTTCGTTTTTAGTATTTTGTACAACGATTTACACCATGATCCTACACTGATAGGATTAAAACTCTTGACAAAGAAAAAATAATTTCTAAATTTACATTACTTAAATTGGTTTGTTTCGCGGTGGAAAGTACTATATTATTTTTTGTTCATAATAAAGTGTAACACATTAAAATGTGTTACACTTTGAATATAATGATTCTTTGAATTGTATTTACGACGTAGTAATCAACATCCTCAAGCTCATCTTCCTACAGAATTTGAAGAAATAACTCTGCTACAGATAGACATACTACAATAGTTTGTTTACGCAAAACTGCATTTGAGGAGTAGCATTTACTTAAGGACGGCTCTATTTTGAGTAAAGAAAAGATTTGGGAATTATTTATAATCAATCCCGGAACTTTGAATCTTGAAGATCTTGGATCATTTCTCAAGATTATGAAGTTTAATCCTGAAGTGAAAAACCTGTTTCCTACCGGTTTTCAACCTGCCGAGCCTATCAACAACAATACCGGCGGTATTCTCTATCCAAAAGATACCGAATTGAATACCGAACGTGTTGTCAGACTTCAGCAATTAAAAGAGAATAACCCCGATTATAAATTTGTTATCTCCATAAAAAAAAGTAAGAAGGTTGCTGATTACTTTCGGGGTGTCATCATAAAAGATTTCACAAAATTACTCGATTCCAAGAAAAACAAGCAGGAGTTCAGGAAATCCATCGGACGGCTGGAGAAATCATTTGAACTCTATCTTGATGACGTACTAAAAGACGATGAACTCATTTACCTCCTTTTCAGAGGGAGATCTATCGATGAGATACTGAGCGACTCCGGCATACCCCGCTATTTTTATCACTCTATTAACGTATCGATTTTTGCGCTTGAAATAGTCCAGAATTCACTGATGTCGACTGGTATCAGATTCGAAAAACCAGACTTGATCAATATTGTCCAGCTTGGTTTGGTGCACGATATTGGCGGAATAGAAAATATCGGCCAGAATGCCGAACTTGCCCTTGAGAAGTAAAAAGAGTACTTCCTAAAAGATACTTCACAAAGTTTCATGGCCGCGAAATCGATGCGGTATGGATAATGATATTGTACAGGCTTTAAAAAAATTCGGAGCTTATCACCAGGGCGAAAAGAAATCATTAATCAAAATGAGCACATGGATGCAAATTATGCGAATGTGCTCATCACAGCGGACGTAATGGACATTATGGTCTCCGGCCTTTTTGGTGACTCTTTACCCTTACGGACAGCAACTGACCAAATGTATGTGAAAGTCGGCAACAAGGAACTCCGCAAGGGTTTTGTCGATGCCCTCGCAAAGGGACTGAAGCTGAACGATTTGTTCGATTTCTATCATGAACTCGAACGGCTCAAGAAATCATGTCTTCTCAAAAAATATGCTCAGCCTTACCCAATGAAAGGATTCAAAAGTCCTGTTCTTGTACTCTGCAGCGGAAGGCGTAATGACTGCCACGAGTATGCAAAAGATTCAAAAGCAGTTAATTTAGTAAGACCAAGCAGCGGACTTGAACCGGGTGCGTATGGTCGGTGAAAATTGCTGTCCAGACAGTTGATGAAGTTTTACGAGTCTCATTACGACGATATTAAAGAAAATATTACTCTCAAAGCGGATGAAGAGAAAGGGGAATCAAAATAAGCAATTTGATTCCTTATCATAGTATCTTTAACTCCATCAAATCCCAAGATCCTCTGATATTATAATCCATCCTTTACTTGTATTGTGAAAATGAACCTGTCGGATTATCGAAAAGAATTCCCTATTTTTTCTCATTCAATTTACCTTAACTCATGTTCTCTCGGAGCACTTTCAGTCCGTTCCCGGGAGTATGTAAACAAATTTCTGAAACAGTGGGATAGTTATGGCGCATCGGCATGGTATTCGACTTGGATAAACGAGCTTGAGACTGTCCGGACAATGATCGCCCACCTCCTGAATGCCGATTATCGAGAAATCGCACTCGGCCACAGCATTTCGACACTGCTCGGTACGATTGCATCATGTATTGATTTTACAGACCGGAAGCGTGTTGTGGTAAGTGAACTCGACTTTCCGACTACGAACTACCAGTGGTTAGCGAGGAAGCATCAGGGTGTCGAGACGGAGATTATCCATTCATCCGATGGAATTCAGATTCCTAAGGAGTGTTTCGAACAGGCTCTGAACGGACAAACAGCGCTCGTTTCGACTTCGCATGTCTTTTACCGAACAGGACACATTCAGGATATTGCATCAATACAGAATATTTCCAGCAGTAAAAGGACACTTTGTTTAATCGATGCCTACCAATCGACGGGACAGGTACCCGTTGATGTTAAGAGTATGAGCATTGATATGCTGGTTTCGGGCGGCCTTAAATGGCTATTGGGGGGACCGGGAATTGCGTTTCTCTTTGTACGACAAGAGCTTATCGACACTCTTGAGCCAGCGGCAGCAGGCTGGTTCGGCTCAAAGAATCAATTTGAATTTGCCTCCGACCGGATCGACTTTCACGATTCCGCACTTCGGTTTGAAACCGGAACTCCGTCAATGGCATCGGTCTATGCGCTCAAAGGAGGGCTTGAAATGATTTTAGAGATCGGTGTCGATACTATCCGCAAAGCAACACAGAATCTGACGGAAGAACTTGTCGACATGCTGAAACGAGCCGGATTCAACCTCAACATTTCGCCTCATGCAAATGAGCGCTCAGCCATCGTGATGATTGAATATGAAAATGCCGGAAATGCAGTAGCTGCGCTCAAGGACCAGAATATCATTGTCGACTATCGTCACAACCATATCCGTGTATCTCCCTATTTTTATAACACACCGGACGACCTTAATGCATTTGTGAATGCGTTAACGGCATTATAAGAGTATTAATACTTAATTAGAATAGCACTGTGATGATTTTCTGAAGAACAATAATGTGTATTTTTTACGGAGATTCACTCTTTTTAAGCAGATTTTTTTCCACCATCCACTTTGCCATTACGGTCGTCATTTCATTAATGAGATCTTTACGGTCAGGATAGGGATGTGATGATTTAAACCAGATAAGGTCTTTTGGTTCCTGTGCCTTGTCATAAAGAGCCTGCGCACATTCCTTAGGAAAACGCTCGTCCTCCAGACCACCAAGCACTAACAAAGGCCGCGGTGCAATATGTCTTACATAGTGGAGTGGCTCAAACGGGTAGGCAATCAATTTTGTAGTAATGCCAATGAATTGGTTGATGAGTGGAATCTGAAACGGAAGATTGGTGGCAATCAGTTTTTCTATTTTACCGCCCCCATAAAGTGATGCGACCGATTTTAGTCTGCTATCGCACGCTGCGGCGGCCATACCGAAGAACGATCCAAAGCTAACGCCGGTGAGATGAATCCTGTCTGCATCAACTTCCTCCCGGGTGGAAAGCAACTCGATTAAATCCAGAATTCCGAATACACTATTGAAGAGAGCCTGTCTGATTTTTCTAAGAGCACCGAGAAGTTGCCACCATTTGAGTCGTTTTTCTCCTTCATAGGGGTAATCAACGGTTGCAACGATGAGCGGTTCCACTTCCGGTCGTTCTTCAACCAGCTCAATGGTATCTTTTCCGGTGAACAATCCGGAGATAAGCAAGACTACCGGTACTTTTCCCTCCCGTTTCATGGGAATCTTCAGATATCCTTTAAAGGTGTAACCCTGCGGTGACCGGATCGCAAAATGTTCGATGCAGTAATCATCGTCCTGAGAAACGATATCCGTCTCTATTTCATTCTGTGCTGCGGATGTATGGCAGAAAAGCCTGCGGTTATCCCTCAAGAGATACCAGAGAAACCAAGCAATAAGACAACTTATAAGGAAATAAATAATCATTAGGAATGTTATATAGCTGATGTGTAATACGAATTACGTTGTGTTGGTTAATTCCTGCACCGCGTTCACGTCTTCTTCTTTACATGGACTTCCATTTCACCCATGTAACCTTTGCTCTGGTGAAATGACATAATTTCGAATCCTATTTTCTCAAGAAGGAGTTTCAGTGTATTCCTATCAAAAAGATATAAATGCTCTTCCGGTTTGTCGTACTTCCATTTGTCTCCCTGAATTGAGAGCCACGCAGAACTCATATCGGGTGTGTTGATAAGCAGAAACCCGTCGTCTTTGAGTACACGATGGATATCGGTCATGTCTTTAACCGGATCGTGAAAGTGTTCAATGATATCAATCATCGTTATAGCATCAAAATATTTATCTTCGAAAGGGGGATCGATGTCACCAAGCCGCTCATTGAATATCGTGACACTATCGAATTCTTTTTGAACAAGTTTTGTTTTCCACGAAACAATCTCGATCCCGTATGCATCCCAACCCCAGGCGGCAGCATTTGCAAGAAGGAACCCACGATTACATCCGATATCGAGTATTTTCCCCTCTTGTTTATACTTCGCAACCTCATACATGAGCGTTTCGCCGCGTTTGAGCCGAATATCGATGTTTTTCAGATTGGCAAGCTTCCGGCGGCTGTAGGTCTTCTGCTTGAACCAGGTCCGCAAGTTCCCTTTTTCGTATGCATGTTGGACCGCATTCTCTTTTGATCGGGGATTGACATAAATGAGACCGCAATTTTGGCATTTCACATAGTTCCAGGGAGGAACAGAACAGACCGTTTCTGTTGCGTCGTCATCACATATTGCGCATCGAACTGTCTCAAGATTGTCCATTAAATTTCCAAATCGTGTTTGAGATTCCGCCAAAAACAAAAGATGTAATATACTATGCCAACTCAACAAAAGTCAATTATATTCTCTTGACTTGATGGTAAATGCCCGAGATGCATTGACCTGTCACTCGCACATTAAAGAGATTTGTATTGATTCATCATCCATTTGTTAATACATTGTGTGCGCTTACCGGAATACCGGTTTTTACAACTTCAGACTATACATTACAATCTTCGAATTCAATGCTCATATTGTGAGGTTCTTTATGAAAATCCCGAATATATTGTACACATTATTACTTATAAGTGCTGTTATTATTGCATCATGTGGAGGTGAAACGGAAATGGATGAAGCAAGAACATCTGCGCTGGAACAAGTCGGATCAACAATGATTGTGCAGGTCTATGCTGACGGCTTTGATGAGCTGACGCTCCCTGAAAAATTGACAGCTTACTATCTCTATCGTGCTGCTGTTGCGGGTAGGGATATAAACTTTGACCAGCATCATAAAAATGCGCTTGAAATACGGACGCTTCTCGAAGAAGTTATCACTCATTC
The DNA here is from genome assembly GCA_965249485.1 of bacterium. GTDB lineage: Bacteria > SM23-31 > SM23-31 > SM23-31 > SM23-31 > CBDFMG01. The sequence continues at coordinate 399,726 of OZ252239.1, forward strand.
TGACGGCATTGAACAGGCGGTTTATGAGAACATCCTTACATACACGAAACTCTTCTGGGTCGATAACGGAATGTATAACGACCGTACGAGAGAGAAGTTTATTCCGGATTTTACGTTCGAAGAATTTACACAGGCGGCGATAACTGCTCAGGAAAATGGCGCTGAATTTCAGACTCGATCGGATGAGACGCTTAAAGACGCATTAAACCGCCTGCAAAAAACCATGTTTGATCCTGAATTTGAGCCGCTACTCGCGAACAAAAGCCCGAATGCGGGCGAAGATATTCTACTGTCGAGCGCCAACAACCTATATGAAGGCGTCACGACAGAAGAAGCGAAAGCACATCAGAATAAAGCGATCCATCCACTGAACTCAAAATTGGTTAAGCAAAACGGCCGCTTAATTGAGCAGGTCTACCGCGCGGGAACAGAGGATATCGAACCGGGACTTTATGCACACGAGTTGACAAACATCAGTAATGAATTTAAAAATGCCCACAAATACACAACCGAAGCCCAGCAGAAAACAATTTCGGAACTCATCACATTCTTTGAAACGGGTGATCTGGACGATTTCAGAAATTATAATATTGCATGGCTTCAGGATGATCCAAGTGTCGATTTTATCAATGGTTTTATCGAGGTGTATCTCGATGCACTCGGCCAGAAGGGCGAATATGAGGGCGGCGTATTTTATGTCGATAAAAAGACAACCCAGCTAATGAAAAATATTGCGTCCAGTGCTCAATATTTTGAAGAGCGGATGCCGTGGGATGATCAATATAAGCAGAACAAGCCAAATATTCCGGTCGCAAACTCGATCAATCTTGTTGGCGGTACGGGCGGTCTCGGACCGATGTCACCTATCGGAATCAACCTGCCGAATGCACAGGATTTGCGGGAGGAGTATGGAAGTAAGAGTGTGCTGTTGAGCAATTTGACATCCGCTGTCCGGGAAGCGGTCGGGCCTACCGGTGTCAACGAATTTGCCCTGCCAGAAGAGCGTGAGGGAGCGATTGCCTACAGTGCAGCGTACGGTGAAGCAGAAGTAGCGCTGCATGAAGTGATCGGTCACGGTTCGGGGAAAGTGAATCCCGACCTCCCCGACGACCCGGCAACAATGCTGAAGGATTACTACTCCGCAATGGAAGAGGCACGGGCAGAACTCATTGCACTTTATCACTTGTTTGATCCGAAACTTGTTGAAATGGGGATTCTCCCGAACAAGGAAGCTGCCGAGGCGGCATACCGAGGGTATGCCCGGGCAGACATCCTCCAGCTCAGAAGGGTTACTACACGCGACGTCATCACCGATGACCACATGAAAGCAACACACCTTATCGTCCAGTATCTGATGCACAAAACCGGTGTGATCGATAAGATACAGGCTGATGGAAAATCATATTATAAAGTTACCGATATCGACGGGATGCGTGATGGAATTGCCGATCTGCTGTCACAGCTTATGCGGATAAAAGGCGAGGGCGATTATGATGCACTCAAGGAGCTTATCGATATGTACGGAACAAAGATCGATACTGAACTGCGGGACGAAGTGATCCGCCGGTGTGATGCAATCAACTATCCGTCATTTTATGCGTTTAACTTTCCGATCCTTGAACCGGTTACCTATAATGATGACATCGTCGATATAAAGGTTGTCATCCCTGAGAGTTTTACCGAACTTCAGTTAACGTTTTCGGAAATGTTTAAGAAGTAAACATATAGAATATTATTTATCATCTTCTTTCAGGCGTTCCAGATATGGGACGCCTTTTTTTATCCAGTCGGGAGCAGGTTCGTCTTTGAGAAAGTGGAGAAACCACTCCCGGACACTCTGTGCATAGTGCTGGCGGTTTTCTTTCTTTGAAAGTGAATGGTTTTCACCTTCGTAGACAAGCATTACCACTTCTTTCTCCTGCCGGCGCATTGCATTGAACATTTCAACCCCCTGATTCCAATCAACTGCACCATCTTCATCTCCGAATGCAATGAGGAGCGGTGTCTGGATATTGTTCACACCGAAAACCGGAGAATTACGCACAAACCCATTCCAATCATTCCAATAAGGTTCGGGCAAACGGCCCTGGCTTGTTTCAAAAATGACCTGATTGGTACCACCGGTATTCCAGTAGATTGAGCTGTACATGCTGATCATATTGATAAGTGGTGCGCCGGCAACGGCTGCTGAAAAGAGGTCTGTCCTTGTAATAAGAAACGCTGTCTGATACCCCCCCCACGAATGACCCATCAGTCCGATCCGGTTTTCATCGATGTCGCCCCTTTTGAGGACCTCACGGACAGCCGGTACAACACTTTCAACAGCTGATAATCCGGGGTCACCGACACGGTAGACAATATCAGGCTCATAAACAAAAAATCCCAGATCGGAAAATACGCGCTGATTGTATGCATATCGATTAGAGGGTATGGAGTAGTTGTGGAGGTTTTGTGAGCGTTTTTCGTAAATGAATACGATCATGGGATATTTCTTTCCGGGATCGTAATTCGCGGGATATAGGAGCATTCCCTGAAGGGGCTCACCGTGATCGTTTTCAAAATTGACCAGCTCCGTATCCGCCCAATGAAATTCATCCTGCTGCAGATTGGTGTGTGTCAGTTGTACCGGTTGTTCAAACGAAACATTCGACAGAAACAGGTTCGGCGATTCGTCGGCTTTCTGTTTCGTAAAGTAATATACTTCCATATCCTCTGCCTTCCGAAGACGGGTTATCCGCCGCGGTTCATAAATCAGCTTTTGCAGATTCTTTCCGTCTTTAAGCCGGTAATAGCCCGAGTCTTTTGTGCTGTCTCCGGTAGCGGAAAGGAAGATTGTTTCGCCGGATTCGTAAAATTTCTTTTCTGTATCCATCCAGTATTGTCTAAACCTGATTTTCTCAGGTGCACCTTGTGTCAGCTGTTCGGCTTTTGAGCCGTCCGGTTTAACTTTCCAAATATCGTACTGGCCATAGAGAAGCACTGCTTTGTCACCTTCAAACCACCGCCCTTTCCCCCAGGGCCGCGGCTCGGCAACCGGCTGGTCGATCTTAAAATTGTCGAAACGTGAATCGATATTCTGTGTGAGATTCGAGTGAAGTTTCCGCTCAATATCATAGGTCCACCAGTTTTCATTCCTAAAATAGATGAGATACTTTCCGTCGGGAGACGACTCTACTGATCGGGAATATTTTTCGAGAATATGCTCACGCTCACCTGTCTGAACATCGACGATATAGACATCTTTCCACGAGTCCTTGAATGCCGGTTGATACGGCAATGCATCATATCCAATTGCAAATTCTTGATCGCTGCTCAGTGTCACTACTTTCAGGCTGTCGTCATTGAGCCGCACAACGGTGTTTCTATCGATATGCCATGCTGCGTAATAGCTATATTTTTTATCGATTTCGGATGTTTTTTTCTGCCGTGGCTGAATGTTGACATCTTTCCAGTGCCAGATATCGACTCCGGGCGGCGGCAGGTCGTCTTCATCATCCTTTTCCTCATCGCCGTTTTCTTCATTTTCTTCATCGTCTCCGTTGCCGTCCTCATCCTCCTGCTCTTCTTCCTCGTCCTGATCTTTCTTTATCCATTCCTGCATTCCGAAGAAAAGCGCAGAGCCGTCTTTCGACCACGTTAACCGTCGTTCGTCTCCAACAATCCTGTATCCTTCGGGGAATGTTTCGTCATCAGCTGGATCATATGGTACTAAATTGAAATTTTTCTTATCGATGTCCCGTACTGAAAAGATTTCATGTGTATTCTCTTCATAGTCTTCATCTTTGACAGCCTTCAAAAAGGCGAGCGCGTCTTCATCATCATGCCAAACAAGTCCAAGATATTCGGCACGGTCGCTGTCGAGAACACGGTATGAATTGTTTTCAAGATTGTAGAGATAGACACCGTTACCAAACGAGTCATCGGTCTCCTTAATGACCGCAAGAGCTGAACCTATTTCGCTGAAAGCATAGAAGGAAATATCACCGATCAGATGATCGATTCCCGATTCTAGATTCCGGTACACAAGTCCGGTACCCCCGTTTATCTGACCTTCAGGTTTGTATTTTCTCAGGGCGATGAACTTCCCATCATCAGAAAAATCGAACCGGTTTATAGCTTCGATCGTGTCGACTGAACTATCGGCAAGCTTCAGGATTCCAACTTTGGAGCGGATTTCTCCTTTCGACTTCCTGATCTTATCCCGTTCTTTTTGGGGCACATTAATGTTGAACGCCAGCCATTGTGAGTCATGAGAGAACATAGGGTTCGAAGAAACGTGGAACGTGTCTTCATTCATAGTTGCAATCTGCTTTACAATGAGCCATCCGTCACCGTCGACCAGCGAGATAGTATAGGCGAACCATGCGCTGTCATTGGATATTTCTGTCTGGGAAATTATCTCCCATTTTTTAATATCTTCCGGTGTGAGATTTTTCTTCTGAGCTTGCAGGAACGTTGTTTGAAGCAACATACAAAACAGCACGGACACAATAAACTTCGTAGTGTGTGTATTCATACCATTTCCACCGTTAGGAATTGTTGTGTATAATCATAGACAAATCATACCGATTTATATTCAAAATGAGTTGGGTAAATCGCTTGCTCTTAGGGGGCATTATATTTGAAAAGACAGATAAAATCGGTATAATGTTTCAGACAAGATACTGTAATTTTGTTACGGAATGAACATGAATTTTCAAAAGAGTGACTAATAATAAAAAATATGATTTCCGAAATGTGGAATTATTTCGTATTTTTGTAGTATAAGTATGTAGTATGGGGACGAATTTGGCTTCGACGGGATCGAGAAGTTATCGGTAGCATACCGAGTTTCCGGCAGACTCGTTAAACGGCTGGACCAAAAAGTAAGTGCAGACGATAGTTACGCACTGGCAGCTTAATTAGCTGTCCGTCGTCACGACCTCCACCCTGCCGGGGGTTGCGAACGGCGTCGATTCAGGCAGGGGTAAACCGCTGTCTTTCCGGATCAGCGGTGATCCTACTCTCTCCGGAATACCCGGTACGTTTCCGGTCCGCAGGGTGCGAACTGGGAAAATTAAGAGCGGACTGAGTATGGAGAAGCCGGTAGTAACTTTATTTCGGACGCGGGTTCGAATCCCGCCGTCTCCACGACATAGCCGTAACTTGTTTATTATACAATAGGTTACGGTGTTTTGTTTTAAAGAATTCCCTTTTAAATGTCCAGACAGTGTCAATTATTTGAAACTTTAGGTCAAAATGGAAGTTTATTCATCTTTTTAGTGTTTCAATGTTGTAAAAATCCTTCTCTACTTACTTATTGACATACCCTTATACAATAAGTATCTTTTACAATTCAATTTTTAAGAATCATGGATCAAGCTTTTCCCCAATAAAATGCGATAAATCGTTTCGTACGTATTATTGCCATAGTATTTGATATTTTTCAATATCAAATATAGGGAGAAAATATGTCTAACACTCCTCAGGTGAATTTTTTCTCACCACAAACCGAACACGCCCGTCAAAACAAAAAGATCATTCTTACGTTTGTTACGATTTGGGCTGTTGCTGTTTTCGGTTTTCAGTTCCTATTAATGGTGCTAAACACACCAACTCCTGAAGCAAACTACACTAAATTTGAGAAACTTTGGCCGCAGGTTCAGGTCGAAAATCCCTCAGATGCGAATTTGCAGGATTTTAGTAAAGTTGTACTTTCTGTTCTCGGTAAAAACATTGCACTAAAACCGGAGCATAAAAGTACTCTTTCCGAAACATTATGCTGGAACGTAAACAGCATACTCCCGGATACTCAAAAAGAATCGTTTATCAGTTTTGCAAAAAGCAATGATGGTTATTCTAGGAATACCGAAGTAATTGCAAATGTGACTCAAGCTTTAAATTTAAAACCCGAAGGTTTTGAAAAACTGATGATAAACTTATTGCCAACATCCCTGATGTCGCAAAATCCGGCAGAACTTTCATTAACTGCAATGACCGATCTTCCCGGAATTATGAAATTGTACCTTGTTCATAATCAGAACTTTTTTACTGACTTCAAATTTATGGGATTTCCTTTTCACTACTGGTACACAGCACAATTTCTGCTAATATTGTTTGTGGGATTGTGCTTGTCTTACGTAGTACTAATTGAAAAACTTAACAAGGAATACAACCTTTTTGAAGACGAATAAATCCAATGAGTTTGATTTTATAAAAGGAGATAATTTTGAATTCATTTAAGAAGTTTTTTATGATATTACTATTTGTTGCATTTAGTACAAGCTCTGCTTTTGCACAGGCCGCAAATACGCTTGAGGGAGATTATAAAACAGGTCCGGCAATTATTTTGATTTTTATGCTTTGTATTTTTCTAGCTGTAGGTTTTATGAATAGAGCAAAAGATACCTCAACATACTGGGCAGCCGGAAGAAAAATATCACCAGTGGGCTCAGGAATGGCAATTGCATCTAACTGGATGAGTGCTGCTTCCTTTCTTGGAATGGCAGCGATGATGTATGGATCGGGATATCACGGTTTATCGTACGTTGTTGGCTGGACAGGCGGATACGTTCTTCTACTAGTTCTAATGGCAGGACAGATTCGAAGATATGGTAAATTTACGGCTGCTGATTTTATTGGGGACAGGTACTATTCGCAAAAATTAAGAGCAGTAGGCGCTTTTTTAACCATCTTTATTTCATTTTCATATTGTGTCGGACAGTTCGCTGGTATCGGACTTATGTTCAAATGGATTTTTGGAATACCTACTGCATGGGCTGTTGTTATTGGTGCTTCCGTGGTATTATCATATACTTTAATATCAGGTATGCTAGGAGTAACCAAAAACATGCAGATACAGTATTTGATCATCATTATATCATTTATAATTCCATTGTTTATCCTCACTTATAAATATGGTTACTTTTTTATGGTTCCGCAAGTAGGTTACGGCTCTGTAGTTTCAGATGTAGTTTCCGGATTAGCTCCCGGTAAAGGATTAACTGCCATGGGGCATGATTTTGGGATATTGCCATCACCGGAATTTGCTATGCCGTGGGACCCGGCAACAGGAATGAGCGCCTTCCAGTGGATAGCAATCTGTTTTTCTCTTATGATTGGTACAGCGGGTCTTCCACATGTTATTCAGAGATTTTACGTTGTTCCAAACGCAAAAGATGCAAGAAGATCGGTTGTGTGGGGACTATTTTTTATCTGTATCCTTTACTGGAGTGCACCGGTTTATTCCGCTTTCGGAAAGATGTTGTCATCAGATCCAGAGGTAGGAATGTTAGCCAAAGATGCTATTGTCGTTTACACTGCACAGCTTGGAGATTTATTCCCACTCGTTGTTGGATTGTTGGCGGCCGGAGCTGCTTCCGCCGCATTTTCAACGGTATCAGGATTGCTAGTTGCAGGAGCCTCGGCTTTTTCACATGACTTGTACTACAAAGTTATCAATCCATATGCAACCGAAGCAAAGCAAATGTTAACGGCTCGCCTAGCAACTATTTTTATGGCAGCAGGTGTAGCGATAATTGCTCTTATGAACCTGGGGCTTATTGCCCAGTTGGTGGCGCTGGCATTTTCACTTGCCGGATGTACGATATTCCCATTGTTTCTACTTGGAATTTGGTGGGGAGGTTCGAATAGAACAGGTGCTTGGGCCGGTCTTGCCGCAGGTGGTTCGGTTTCAATGATAGCCTTGGTTTACTTCAATGTAGGAAATATGGGCGGAACGTTACCTTTCCACGGTTTCATTACATATTATCTGAATGCCTGGTACTTTGCATGGTTAGGTGCTCCATTGGCGATAATATTTAATATTATCTTCTCGAAATTGAGCAACGATAAAACACCTGACGATGTACAGGAACTTCTCGCAAAACAAGTGCACAATTATTAATAATGTAATAAAACTGTAATAAATTTAACGGGGGCAGAAATGCTCCTGTTTTCTTTTTATAATTCAGCAGTCTTTTCTTGCTTGTCGGCTTATTTGTGAATTCGCAGAAGAAAGCACACTATTTCCAATAGTAAGAGACCAAAAACAGCGTAAAGAATATCAAAAGAATTACGAAAAACAAAAGATAATTATCTTTTACAATTCAATTCTTAACTTGAACGGATCAAGTATTACCATATTTAATTATACTAATATTTCTCATTGAGGATTCATTATAATTATGATCGGAAAAACTATATTACATTACAAAATCATCGAAGAACTTGGCAATGGCGGGATGGGTGTGGTGTATAAAGCTGAAGACACCAATTGTTTAGGAAATTTGGCATAGTTGAAAATCCGAAAGTGTCCATGTAGTGTCCACTTTTTTGTGAAAGATAGTGAAGTCTAGGGGGAATCTAGCTGTTCAATAATCCTCATAACTCTTTATACAGCACTATTTTACGCACAAAATACAAAATCATCAAAAAATACGGGATAGTTTCCCGCCGTCTCCACAATATAGAAATGCTGTAATTTATTACAGCATTTCTATATTCTTACTATTATTGATCAATTTCAGAAAAGTGTTTTAAATCTCTCGCAATTTTTATAAATATCTTCTTATAAATCCTTTCTAACAATAATTTCAATATTTTTTGAAATATCCCAATGTGACTTACTATAAAGATGCAATTCGAGAAAAGAAATAAATTGATATTTTTAGTTGAAACTACGGAACTTTTTGTTTTTTAGTGAGTTAATTCAAGTGTATTTTTCAGGTTAATAAATCCAATCAAGATTACAGTATTAATTCTATTTCATGACATGATAAAATGATCAAACATCCTTCGTAAAATCTTACAGCAAGTAATTTGAATATATTTTGACTATCTTATATACTGTTATTGAGATTATAAGTACTGCACTTATTTTAATTTAAATTGAGTGTTGTTTTTTGATCGGAATACATTAATAATACAAATATCAAGATTGTCAATCATTCATTCTGGAGGGTAGCCCGTGAATCCTGTATCAAAAAATATCATGATTGAAGCAAACGGTTTGAGTAAATACTATGGTCAATTTATTGCCATAAAAGACATTACGTTTTCTATACCTGAAGGTCAAATTGTCGCGTTTCTAGGTCCAAACGGCGCCGGAAAAACAACAACCATGAAGATTCTCAGTGGATTTTTGGCACCGACCTCAGGTACCCGAGCAATTGCCGGGCTTGATGTGCAAAGTGACAGGCTTAATGTGGCGAAACAACTTGGGTATTTGCCTGAAAATGGTCCTCTGTACCAGGACATGACACCATTAGAGTTACTTTCCTTTTTTGGAGAAGTACGGGGCCTTGAACCGGTAAAATGTAAGGAACGGATTGATTATGTTAACAAGTTGTGCTCTTTACAGGAAGTACTCGATAAACCGATCAATAAGCTCTCTCGAGGATATCGTCAACGTGTCGGTATGGCACAGACCCTGCTTCACGATCCGGATGTCTTGATTATGGATGAACCGACTGCAGGTTTAGATCCAAATCAAATTCGAGATTTTCGAACAAATGTTAAAGAGTTAAGAAAAACCAAAACTATCCTGATTTCCACGCACATATTACAGGAGGTTGATGTTATTGCCGATCGAGTGCTTTTAATAAATAATGGAAAACTCGTATTTGATGGAACACCGAACGAGTTAAAAGATAAAGAGTCTCTCGAGCAATCGTTTTACCGCTTAACTGAGAATCATGTAGCATTGCAGGAGGGTAACTAAATATGAACCTCATAAAGTTACATGTCAATTGGAATATTGTTAAAGCTCTGGCTGTACGGGATTGTCGGTTATATTTTACCAATCCTACAGGCTATGTGTTTATTACGCTTTTTATTTTTTTAAGCGCCGCATCTTCATTCTGGCAGGAGCAATTTTTCTTAAACTTCCTTGCGAATCTTGAACAGTTAAACAACTTCTTTCCCTATTTACTTTTACTATTTATTCCTGCATTAACAATGGGAGTCTGGGCAGATGAACGGAAGCAGGGTACTGATGAACTACTCCTAACACTTCCCGGAACCGATTTGGAAATTGTTGTAGGTAAGTACTGTGCTATATTGGGGATTTATACTGTTGCATTAATCTTATCACTCAGTCATGTAATTGTCCTCATGTATTTAGGAAGCCCGGATTTGGGATTGATGTTAGGTAATTATCTTGGGTATTGGCTCATCGGCGCATCCTTTATTTCAGTTGGTATGCTTGCGTCGCTCCTTAGTCCGAATGCTACGATAGCATTTATACTTGGTGCTGCGTTATGTTCTTTTTTTACGTTTACAGAACAAATAAGCTCTATTTTAGGCGAATATCTTCAACGATTGATTGTAGTTCTTGGTGTGACTGAATATTTTAATGATTTTTCCCGGGGTGTCATCAGCTTTTCCGGATTGCTTTATTTTGTGTCTGTCGCAGGTATAATAATTTATTTTAACGTTCTTTTGATTGGCAGACGACACTGGCCTCTGGAAGCAGACGGGTATAAAATGTGGATTCATCATACAGTACGTGCAACTTCAATTGTAGTTGCTGTTATTAGTCTCAATATACTATTAGGACGGGCAACACTTCGTCTTGATGTCACTGCTGAACGGCTCCATTCACTATCGAATAAAACAGAAGAACTTTTATCGGAGATCCCCAATAACCGTCCCGTTTTCATTCAGGCATTTATTAGTGATGAAGTTCCACAGCCTTTTGTACAAACTCGGGAAAATCTTATTGGATTTTTACGCGAAATCGATGCTTTGGCTGAAGAGAGAGTTGAAGTAATCATACATACTACAGAAATGTATTCTGATGAAGCACGTGATGCCCGTGAAAAATTTGGTATTGTACCACGTGACATACCCAGCCATGCAGGTGCTCGCCAACAATTGGCGAAAGTATTTATGGGAGTTGCTTTTACGAGTGGCGCAGAAGAGGAAGTCATACCGTTTTTTGATCGTGGTTTGCCTGTAGAATATGAACTAATCCGCAGTATCAGTATGGTATCAAGATCACAGCGCAAGCGAATCGGTGTGTTAAATACAGAAGCAAAAATATTTGGGGGATTTGACTACCAAACTATGAGAAGTGATCCGTCATGGGAGGTTGTTAGAGAATTGGAACGACAATACGAAGTGACACAAGTATCAGCTAATGAGTCCTCTACTGAAGAACTTGACGGATTATTAGTTGCGCTGCCTTCTACTCTTCCACAGGATCAAATGGATAATCTGGCGAACTATATTGAGGCTGGTATTCCAACACTTCTTTTAATTGATCCTTTACCTACGGTCAACATACAACTTGCACCGATGGTACAACCCGGCGCAAATCAAAATCCGTTTATGCAGCAGCAACAGCCTCCTGTTGAAAAAGGTGATATAATGAGTTTTTTGCGTCGATTTGGTGTTAATTGGAGCATCTCCGCTATAGTATGGGACTCATACAATCCTCATCCATCAATGGCGGCTCTACCACCAGAAGTTAATTTTCTCAGTGCATCAAACAGCGCATCTCAGTCATTCAACATTGAACACGAATCTTCGTCAGGATTACAGGAATTAGTGATGTTGTATCCCGGAGCAATTGCTCCTGCAGCGGAAGCGAATTATAATTTTACACCTCTCCTGAAAACAGGCAAAACAGGTGGTATGGTTGATTACCGTAATCTTGTTCAACGTACATTTTTTGGCGTGCAGCTCGTACAGGGGCTCCCGCATCACCCAACACCGTCTGAATATACAATGGCTGCAAATATAAAGGGCAATTATATTCCAAGCGACAGTACGAAAATGCCATCTGAAATTAACCTCATTGTCATTGCGGATATTGATTTTATCTCAAGTCAGTTTTTTGAAATTCGGAAAGCTGGAATGGCCAATTTAAATTTCGACAATGTAACATTTTTCTTGAACTGCATTGATTTACTTATCGGAGACGCATCTTTTATCGACCTGCGAAAACGACGTGTCCGTCATCGTACTTTGGAGACATTAGAAACAAAGATGCGCATATTTGAGGAGCAACGCATTGAAAACGAACAATTTGCTGAACAGGAGGCTCAAGGAGCGCTTAACCAGGCTCAGCAGCGACTAAACCAAAAAGTCGCTGAAGTACAACAGCGAATCGATCTTGACGCACAAACCAAACAGATTATGGCTCGTAATCTTCAGGAAGTTGAAAATAGGCGGTTTGAAGCATTGAAATCACAAATTGAATCTGATAAGGAAGCACAGATTTCACGGAGCCAGGAAGAGATGGAAGCCCAGGTACTATCGATTCAAAATAATATTAAAAGTATGGCTGCCTTAATTCCTCCTATTCCTGTTCTTTTAATGGGTATTTATATATTTATGCGAAGAAAAAAACGGGAACAAGAAGGTGCATTACAAGAAAGAAAATTGAGGAGTTGAGCTATGAGCGACTATAAAATGACAGTTACATTTAGTGGAGCAGCATTTTTTCTGGCACTTTTGGCATTTATTACCTCTCCCAGTGCTGTGACGCCAGATGCATTTTTTGATCAGGGTGAAGAAATCTTTCCCGATTTTACCGATCCTAACGAAGCAACATCTCTCGAAGTTATTGGATACAATGAGGAAACTGGTTCCCCTATTCCTTTTAAAATAATGTTTACAAAAAACAAATGGACGATCCCTTCTCATTACGAATATCCGGCAGATGGAAAAGACAGGCTTGCAAAAACGGCAGCGGGTGTTATTGGAATTAAAAAAGATGACTTCAGAACTGATAATCCGGCTGATCATGAGGTATGTGGTGTGATTGATCCCCTTAATGAAACTGCTACATCATTAGCTGGCCGGGGACAAAGGATCACCATAAAAAATGCTAATGACAAAATACTTGCTGACATTATTGTTGGTAATAAAGTAGAAAATCGCCCCGATTTTCGGTTTGTTCGCTTACCAGATCAAAAGCGTGTATATTCTGTCCGCATGAACATTGACCTATCGACACAATTTAAGGATTGGATAGAGTCCGATTTGATGCAGGTAGAGCAGAATAAAATCAACAATGTTATTCTACAAGACTATTCAATCAATGAACAGACACGCCAAATTGTTCAAAATGACATTGTTACTCTAACAAAAGATGGAAGTAATTGGTCTACCGGTCAACTGAGAAGTACGCAAGAAATTGACAAAACAAAAATAAATTCCTTTTTAAGTGCTCTGGATAATTTGTCAATTGTCGGAGTACGACCAAAACCTGCAGGATTAACTGCAGCACTCTCACAATCCGCTAATGACATTAAAATTAACCAGAGTGATGCTCAATCACTTCAAAGTAAAGGGTATTTTTTTGCGAGAGATGGTAGTTTACGGTCTAATGAAGGTGAAATACGGGTATATACCGATGATGGTATAATATATACTCTTCGGTTCGGAGAAATAGTATTCGGTACCGGCCTTGCTGTTTCGGCAGGTTCCGGCGTTGAAGAAATGAAGGAAGAAACAGGAGAAAACAGATATCTTTTTATTTCTTCAAGTTTTAATGCAAACCAATTTTCCGAATCGCCCCAACCAGCAAATCTATCATTTGAATCGACTCCGGATAGCCTGTGGACCAATAACGATCGGCAGAATAAAAATCTCAAGGATGAACATGATAAATGGATTGAAAACGTTGAAAAAGGAACCACCTTATCACGGGAACTGAACCAAAGATTCGCGCAATGGTACTATGTCATATCATCGGATATATTTGACAAACTGGATCTTTCGAGAGATGATTTTATTAAAGAAAAAGACCCGGCAAGTACTGATTCATAAATGCTTATATAATTTTAGCAATTCCCAATAGTCTGATTGATTTATCTAAAATATTGAACAAAACTGCATTGAAAGCATAAGGTTCATGTGACAAATTTGTTACATTGTGAATGATACTTTCTATTGCTTCCTGTTGTGTTATGTCGTATCCACCACGAGCATTTATATATTGTTAAAATTCCGTATCTTCACGGCAATGTAATAAATCCTATGTGTCGTAAACGTGATATATCAACAGCTTCTTTTTTTACATTTCGACATTTTTAACTATTGTGTATCTTCCCATTTCTATTTAATTCTTTTTCATCAATATTATTCAACTCCTCAGCTTAATTCTGATAGCATTGATCGGAAAAACTGCACTGTTCCCAGAAAATATTTTAATACCGTTATAAACTGTTTTTCGATTGTAAATAGAAGGTTCATTTGTTAGATTACACCCCTTATTTTAAAAAAACCATATCAAACACTTTCAAAAAAATGATATGGAAAAATTAGAAATTACTTATTTTATATAAATGTTACTGTGTACTGTAAATATTTTTCTTCTTTGTGTTGATAGAATATCGGAAGTAATGTGAACGTTAAATGGAAAAATCTTATTATAAATTTTACCGAGATTTAGGAGAACATTTTCCCGAGGAAGAAATTGTATATAAAACTCTTCGTGGAAAGATGCGAAAAAAGTTTATCCTCAATTATATTAAATGTCTTAAAGGGACGCTTCTCGATATTGGCTGTAACAAAGGACTCTATATTGCGAATTATATTGGTGGTTCGGCCGTGGGGATTGATCTTTCATCGCATGTATTGCAATACGTATTAAAACGTGAAAGGCAAAGTGATTTTCCTGTATTCTGCGTCGTGGGCGATGCTGAAGATGTTAATTTTTTAAAAAAAGGAACGTTCGATCATATAATATGCTCCGAAGTTCTAGAACATGTTTATAATCCGTGGAAAGTAATTTCAGGTATCGCTTCCATTTTAAAACCGGGCGGTTCTGTGCTGATTACAACACCCAATTATAAAAATAAAAAACCGAATTATATTAATAGTTCTTATTTAGAAAAATTCGGCATAGAAGGCATGAAAGACGGTTCCTATTATCATACCGCTTTTAAACCAGAGGAGATCGCCGTTATGTTTGCAGAATGCGGGCTGAATATCGTCGATAAAGGAACCCTGGAGCAGGAAGTGAAATGCTCTACACGGATACCCGCTCTTCTCTGTTATACCATTCATTATATGAATAAATTTAGTATTAAGAGTAGAAAGATAGACGAATGGAACGGAATTGTGTTGGATTTATTTTCGCAGGGTTTCTATTATCTGGCGCGATTTCTTCAGATAGACTCTTTGCTCAAGAGGATCTATCATGAAGGTGTAAGATCTTTTGTTATAGCGAGAAAACCTCAACAGGTATAGTTGTTTACGGAATTTATTTTCTACTCAGAACCTTTGCATGGTGAATAAGCATGGTATTGAACAATAAATTCAAAAAGAAGTCACTATTAATTCATTGAGTAAGACTGGCAAGATTACCAAAAATAACGTAACAACTAAAATTGTCGATTAAACTGAAGGTTTGTACCGAAGGGGGGACTCGAACCGAAATTATTTATCAAATGAAAACATTCTATTAGAAGTTCTGTCTTTTAACCAGTTCTCTCCACCATACATCCCTTATTATACAAAGCGAAGTTACAGCAATTTGCATCTTCGCTTCTTTTCAAGGACGACTAAATATTTCTCGTAACTTATATTATTGTCTTGACTAAAGGTTATATTATGCCTATAATATATGTCTAAAGTTTTTTAGCATACAATTTATTAGTAACATTAACAAATAGTTGTAAGGAGTTGTACAGTGGCAAAAGGTAAAGTAAAATGGTTTAATGACAGTAAAGGTTTTGGTTTCATCACATAAGATAACGGTGAATCAGATGTCTTTGTTCATCATACTGAAATAGCTGGCGAAGGTTTTAAAAGCCTTAGCGAAGGTGATGATGTTGAATTTGAAATTACAGATGGTCCAAAAGGAGCACAGGCAAGTAATTGTGTAAGATTGTAAGCTAAGCATTAAAACCATACGTAATGAGAGGGTAGCTATTTTAGCTACCCTTTTTCATTTAATGGGTATAGTTTCTGCCCGGAATGTAAAGAAGAATTATATGGAGACTATTTAAAAATATATAGTCTGTTTCTTTTAATCGGTTGAGCCCGTCCTACTGGATTAGTGCTCGTTAGTACGTTACTCTTATCTATCAAAAGTAAATACTCTTTTAAAAATTCTGCCTTTTAACCAGTTCTCACGGCTAAATCCATTTTTTTGTTTTCAATTGGAAGATTAATTTGTTAACTTAGCACTATAATTTAAGAAAATCTATGTCATACTTTTTCAGAAAATAAATATGGGGAATATCAGTAAAATTATCTCTGGAGGTATTATGAGAAGAAATTGGATCACCTTGTGTTCCGCAATCATAAGTGGTATTATCATAGTTTCTCTCGTTAATTGCGGAGGGGATTCTCAACCTAATCCCACCATGCGGAGTACGTCAAAAATTGTCTTTGAGTCAGACAGGGATAACAATCGGGAAATCTACATCATGGATACCGATGGTTCCAATCCGCGAAGATTGACTAACAACGTCGCTTTTGATGGAGCGCCCTCATGGTCTCCTGACGGTACGAAGATTGCGTTTGTATCGAGCCGGGACGGGAATCCTGAAATTTATATTATGGATGTCGATGGTTCAAACAAGCAAAGACTGACCAATAATACTCATATTGATGGATATCCTTCGTGGTCTCCAGACGGTACGAAAATTGCGTTTGATACGTACCGTCATGGTCTTGCCGGAGAAATCTATACAATGCATGCGGATGGATCCAATCAAACCAGATTAACCTTTACATCAGAAGATGAAGGATATCCCTCGTGGTCTCCTGATGGGTCCACAATCGTTTTTGATGTCGGTGGTTATGATAATTTTCCAACGGGTAAATTTGCAATCTGCGTTATTAATACGCAGGGGACTGGTCGAACAGTGATAGTTGATGATACCGGTAATTCCGGGGATTCATCTTGGTCTCCTGATGGTAATAAGATCATTTTTTCATCGGATATGGATAATCCTGAAGCAGCAAATTTTGAAATCTACATTGTCAATGCAGACGGCTCGAATCTCACCAGGCTGACCGATATGCCCGGTGCAGAAACTGACCCTGTTATGTCCCCTGATAGGTCGAAAATCGTGTTTGATACCGACATGAATGGCAACAGCGAAATCTACATTATGAATGCAGACGGTACCAGTCAAATCAGGCTAACCAATAACTCTACTTTTGACGGGATGCCATCCTGGTCACCATATTAATATTTGATAGGTATAACGGAGTTGTCTGATTTTAATACGGCTCGATCAAATATTTAAGAAGCCCTGTAGGACTCAAACTCGTTAGTACGTTACCCTTATCTATCAAAAGTAAATACTCTTTTAAAAATTCTGTCTTTTAATCGGTTCTCTCCACTATAATGACTTATTATACAAAGCGAGGGTACAGTAATTTTTATCTTCACTATATTTTCAGGGACGAATAATTTTTGTTCGTAACGTGTATTATTATCTTGACTATAGGCTAAATTATGCGTATATCAACAATGCTAAGTTAATTAGCATACAATTTATTAGTAACATGAACAAATAGTTTAAGGAGCTGTGCAGTGGCAAAAGGTAAAGTAAAATGGTTTAATGACAGTAAAGGTTATGGTTTCATCACACAAGATAACGGTGAGCCAGATGTCTTTGTTCATCATACTGTCATAGCAGGCGAAGGTTTTAAAAGCCTCAGCGAAGGTGATGAAGTTGAATTTGAAATCACAGATGGTCCCAAAGGTCCTCAGGCAAGCAACTGTGTAAGGTTGTAAGCTAAGCATTAAAACCATATGTGTTGAGAGGGTAGCTTTTTTTAGCTGCCTTTTTGCATTATTTAGGTATAGTATCTGCCTGGAATGCAAAGAAGTTTTTTGGAGATTAGTTGAAAAAAATATAGTCTGTTCCTTTTAACCAGCAGGCTCCGTCCTGCTGGACTTGAACTCGTTATTACGTCCCCGGTCTATCAAAAGTAAACATTCTATTAAAAAATTTGTCTCTCAATCAGTTCTCTGCATTATTCAATATTGCTGTAACTTATTTATAAACAGTATGTTACAGCATTTTTGTATTCATGAAAATCAGCTTTATACAACGTTGGCAACATTTCGAATATCTCTTTCACTTCAAAATATTGACATTCCTTTTGAGTTTACGTGCGATATACGTAAATTTTATTCTGCTAATAATTCATCGAGCACGTACTTTCAACATTACTGATCCTGTCCTCAGGCCGTATAATTTGCAACACTTTTAGCTTGAGCAACAACCATGCATTTTATGGATATGACTGAATTGTCAACTTCATACCCGTGTATCTTCCATCAGGTGCTACGGCCGGCAATTTATATTCCGGATTGGTGAAAATAGCATAAACAGCTCGGTCATGTTCCTTCAATTTTTCTCTTGTATTTAATTTCCACTCGCGGCCAATCTGATCTAAACGTCCGGGATAATCCTGTGCTCCAAAGAAAGATGTAAACGCCCAGTAAATATATTCTGAATTCTGGCAATCGTAATCGCATGTTTCATCATCATACGAATACCAAGCACCTTCAGGATACTCTCCCGGCGGATCCATAAAACGCCCTCCTCTCGCCAAATCCACTGCATTTGCGATCTCGGTGCCGGGTACTCTGCCGAACACGTCAGGATATGCACCCCCCCATCCGTAGTCTGATACCATGTGCAAGATTTCTTCCAACGCACCATCGAAATTGCCTTCCTCTTTTGCGTTTGGTCGGGTTTCCTCGCCATAGAGACCCTGGCCTCTTGGACGTGACTCCCTGGGAATGTTCCTTCTCTCACCTTGCGTCTTCGTCATAGTTATAGCGCCATTCTCCCTCAGCAGAGCTTCGATGATCTTCGGATTATCAGGTTCTCCATCTTCATCGTTATCAATATATTGGGCCAATACGCCTGCTGCATGGAGCAGTTTTTCGTTTCCTGTAGTATTCGTTGCATAAATAGGCACCCCAAAGACATCCACCATCTTTGTGAATGCTACTTCAACCTCTGCATCCTGTGCAGACTCATTAGAACAATTGATAGTCAGGACTAACGCACATATAAGTGTTGAAACATAAACCATTCGTAACACGATGTCTTCTCCTCTGTATTTATTTCACTTTTACATAATAGCATATAAATAAGTGACTATTACAAAAATAATTTCTTCTTACGTGGTGTTATTCCTACATGTGACCCTGAAACGATGGAAACATTTCCTTCTTTTAGAATTGAGATTCAACGAATCAGTAAAATTTCATCATTGGGCGGCTCCATCCATTCAACGCCCTGGCTGGTTACAACCTGAATATTCGAAAAATTAATGGACATCGGATAACCCGGTCTTTCGGGAAGTTTCGTATGCACTGCATATTCAAACGCAAAAATATGGTTTTCCGGAATCACCAGATGCCACCGGTTTCGCCGAAAATCAGATATCGAAGGTCCGATACGGTTCAATATGTCGTGCGTGCCATGATTATAGTTATTGCCGATTGCGTGCAGATCGAGATAAAATCCCGACTTGTCGGTATTCGCGAGCGCACTCTGTAACGTTTTATAATCTTCCGTGCCGATATCCTGAAACGGTGTATAGATATAACCTTCCTTTTCCAAGTCCGAGACAATAGCTTCCAAACACTTTCCGGCAATCATACCGACTTTTATATTTCTCCGCATAATTACCTGTGCTTTTTTCCCCTGGTCCCAGGCATATTGTATACTCTCCGGAACACTTGTTTCACCCTCTCTCAGAATATATGCGTGAATTTTTGTATCGGTCTCAAAGTCCATATAACTGCCCCATTCTCTATCACCACCGGTACCGCCGGTAAAAAAATCACCGCGCTGAAAAACATATTCCGGATCATTAATCCAGAACCGAGCATCGGGCGGAGCAGTACGTTTGGACTTCGCTGAAAAGTAAATCCGGCCGCCAACATCCTTTATCCGTGTTACACCTGGCACGATAGTGGCTAAATTCTGCAGCGTGCGCTGTCGCCACAATGCCAGTACCTCGGTATGGGCGGCAACTTCCCTGTTAGTCCTCCTTGTCAGAAAATCGGAAATGACATTCTCCGCAGATACAATCCTATCGGAATATTTTGGCCCAATAATTTCCTGCAATTTTAAATAATCGGTATATGAAATCCCGTCGGCGGTGGAAATCCACGAGGAATAATTAACCGCAATCGTTCTCGGATCACGCTCGGCAACAAATTCTGTTAGTTCATCAAAAATCCCGGGTTCATGGTCATATCCGGCAATTGCCCGTGTAATTTCGAGTGAACCCCGCACGTCAACATTTTCAACAGCTCTCGCATCACCAAAAATAGCCCGCTCGATCCTGTCACCAAGATCGGTAAAGATCAGATAACCAGAGGTGTATCCAAACTGTTGCCACATTGGATCGGGATTTCCGGACCGGGTAACGTGAATCCACATATCCACACCATTGTCGCGCATGGCTCCCGGCAGAATCAGGTCAAGTTTGTCAATTCTCATCAGACGCATGGCTTCCGCATCGGTATCTGGTGTGCGTTGCGGTAACGGTTGTTGAGCATTGGTAACAGGTACTGCAAACATCACAGAAATTAAAAGTATCAGTATTCGTGGTATCATAACATCCTCCTTTATAAAATAACGGTGGCTTATTGTTACTAAATATTTAGTAATAGTTTTAATTATGGATAGTCAATGCAATTATTTGTTTTCTCTTAAGAGTTAACGGATCAGTATAATTTCCTCATTTGGCGACTGAATAAATTCAACTCCTCTGCTGGTTACGATTTGAGGATTTGAAATATTGAAAGCGAGTGGATAACCAGGCCGTTCAGCAATATTCATATGAACCATATATTCAAAAGCAAATATATGATTCTCTTGAATTTTTAAATGATGAGATGTTGATCGAAACGCTGCCATTGAGGGCCCGACTTCGCGAAAATTGCCAAACGTATGATTATCAATGGAAAATCCAGCAACATCAGTTCCTTTTCCAGCGAGTTCCCTCTGGATCATTATATAATCTTCAGGACCTATGTCTCTAAAAGGTGTATAAATATAGCCTTCATCTTCCATAAGTTTGACCATAATATCCAATGATTCCTTAGCAGTCATACCGACTTTCATACCTTCGCGCAAAATCCATTGGCCCGCTATCGCTTTATCAAAAACCTTTTGTATAAAATTGGGGACTTTTGTTTCCCCTTCTCTCAAAATATAACAATGAATTTTCGTGTCTACTCCAAAACCCATATAGTCACCCTCAGGAGCACCTTCGCCGCCGACAAATAAGTCTCCTCGTTGTAAAACATAGTCAGGATTCGGAATGAAAAACCGAACATCAGGTGGAAAGTCTTTTACTGTTTCTTCAGGTTTGCTTGTTGCTGAATAGTAAACCCGGACACCTTCGTTCACTCTACCACCGGCTTCCCATATCGTTGTTACACCCGGTACGATTTTGGATATTAATTCTAATGCTCTCTGGCGAGTCATTGCTAATACTTCGACCTGTGCGGCAACTTCACGAGCTGTCCTTCTTACTATGAAATCTGTAATGACGTTCTCTGCAGACACAATTCTATCGGAATATTTTGGCCCCAATATTTTTTCCAATTTCTGATATTGGGTATGCGAAATCCCGTCGGCTACGGGAAGCCATTCGGAAAAATTAACTGCAATCGTTTTTGGATCACGTTCAGCAACAAATTCTGTCAATTCATCGTAGACATTTAGTTTATGATCATAGCCTGCGACAGCCAGTCCAAACTCAAGAGAGCCTCGTATATCAATATTTTCAACAGCTCCTGCGCTACCGAAAATAGCCCGCTCGATCCTGTCCCCCAGGTCTGTAAAAATCAAAAATCCTGAAGTTTTTCCAAATTGCAGAGCCATTGGGTCCCAACCTTCTCGACTAACCTGGATCCACATGTCCACCTTGTTGTCGCGCATGGCTCCCGGAAGAATTAAGTCAAGTTTTTCATTTCTCATCAGACGAATAGCTTCAGCTTCCGTTTCCGGTGTACGCCGCGGCAGCGGTTGTTGAGCATTGGTAACTGGTATTGCAAACATCACAGATATCAAAAATACCATTACTCGAGGTATCATAATGTACTCCTATATAAAATAACCACGGCTAACTATTACTGTTAAAGGTTAAATGTTCCGAGCGAGACTGGCCTTTGTAATTTTGATTTTCGTTTAAGATTTAATGGATTAGTACTATTTCATCATTTGGAGGCTGAATCCATTCAACACCCCGGTTGGTCACTACTTGAATATTTGAAAAATTAATAGCAATCGGGAAGCCAGGTCTTTCAGGAATGTTAGTATGGACAGCATATTCAAATGCAAATATGTGATTCTGCTGGATCTTCAAGTGAAATGTGTCTGGCCGAAATGCGGCCATAGAGGGACCGGCCTCATTCAAGTCACTGGGATTATTACCTATACTGTGAAGATCAATGTAAAAACTTGACTTATCAGTATGAGCAAGTGCTGTCTGTATAATCTTATAGTCTTCTATACCAATGTCAGGAAGTTCTACATATATATAACCCGCCTCTTCCATAGCTTTGACCATAGCACCCAAAGATTCTCCACCGGTCATACCTACTTTTACATGCGGCCGAATGATTCCCTGGGCTTTTTTTCCCTGATCCCAGGCATACCGTATACTCTCAGGAACACGTGTTTCTCCTTCTCTCAAAATATATGCATGAATTTGAGTATCAACCCCAAAGCCCATATAGCTATACCCAACACTATAAGCAAAAAAGTCACCGCGCTGGAGAACGTATTCAGAGTCGTAAATCCACCACCTGTGATCTGGTGGAGCAGTTCGTTTGGATTGTGCTGAATAGTAAATCCGTACCCCACCCTTGAGATTGTCCTTACGGATATCCTTTGATGCTGTTACACCTGGCACAATAGTAGATAATGTTTCTAATGCGATCTGGCGAGCCATTGCCAGAGTATGGGTCTGTGCGGACACTTCTCCGCTTGTCCTTCTAGCAATGAAATCGTTAATAACATATTCTGCTGACACAATTTTATCGGAATATTTTGGCCCTATAATCTTTTTCAATTTCACATATTGGGTATGTGAAATCCCATCTGCTACCGGGTACCAATCGGAATAATTTACAGCAATGGTTTCTGGATCGCGTTCAGCAACAAATTCTCTTATTTCGTCGTAGACATCGGGAATCGTAAAATTCTGCCTGGGGTCCAGATTGTTATAATTATATCCGGAAAAAGCTAGAGCGACATTCTGAGAACCTTGTACATCAATATTCTCAACAGCTCCTGCGTCACCAAACACAGTTCGCTCAATCCTGTCTCCTATGTCCGTAAAGATCAAATAACCGGAGGTCTTTCCAAATTGTTGAGCTAATGGATCAGGATCTCCGGGACGAGTGACGTGAATCCACATATCCACATTATTGTCACGCATGGCTCCAGGCAGGATCAGGTCGATTTTTTCGTTTCTTATCAGGCGAAGAACTTCCGCATCGGACTCTGGTGTAAATCCTTCTGACTGCGCATTTGCGTTAGATACGGTGAATATTACTGATATTAAAAGCATTATTACTCGAGCGGTCATAACATCTCCATATTCAATTAATGGTGGCTTTTTTGCTATTTATTTTCGAATTGCTATATGTGCGGTCGGACTTTATAACATCATGAATCTTGCAACGGATTGATTATAAATCTTAAACAACATTGGAGTGTGTTATAAGAACATTTGTGGCACTCTTATTGAGATAATAAGGTATGCAGTTAACTTTTACAAGTGAATTCTACCACCATATAAAAAGAATAGTTAACGGCATCGGTTTCAACCAACCAAATGTTATACCCTCTATTTTTGTGGTGTTTTCTGTTTCCCCAAACGGTTTAAACACTGGATATACCCGCTCTTTAATTTCCGTGTTTTTTCTATGATATTACTAGAGTGTTTTTTATATTGATTGGAAATAATTTGTGAAAGCCCATTTAATTTCTCTAACCAAAAATCCGGGTGTTTCTCATGGCGAAGAAAGATCAAAACAAAAAACAAACTGCCGAATCTTTGCTCCATATAGACCTGCCGTCCGTTGCGTCTGAGCGGATGCACAGACTACCACCCTATCTCTTCAGCAAAATAAATGCACTGAAAAACAAACTGCGCAGCGAAGGTGTCGACTTAATCGATCTGGCAATGGGAAATCCGAATGATCCGACACCGCAGCTCGTGGTTGATAAACTCTCTGAAGCTGCGGGTATAAAGACGAATCAGCGCTACTCTGTCTCGAAAGGGATCATCAACCTGCGAAAAGAGCTGGCAAAATTTTACGAAAAACACTGGGATGTAAGTCTCGATCCGGAAAATGAAGTTATCGCAACCATCGGTTCCAAAGAGGGTTTCAGCCATTTATGCCTCGGTATTCTGGGACCTGGTGATGTGGCATTGACACCTGCCCCATATTTTCCTATTCATGTTTACTGTCCTGTTATAGCGGGTGTAAATGTGATCAGTGTGGAAATGAACGACGGGAACGAAGCGCTGCTCAGAAATATCGACCATATGTGCCGGACGGTATCACCAAGACCGAAAGTTCTGACTTTGAATTTTCCTCACAATCCGACAGCACAAACAGTTGAACTCGAATTTTTTGAAGAGATTGTGAAATTAGCCAATAAATACAGCTTTTATGTTATTCAGGATTTTGCCTACGGTCTGACAACATTCGACGGATACCACGCTCCCAGTTTTCTCCAGGCGAAAGGTGCAAAAGATGTGGGTGTCGAGTCGATCACCATGTCAAAGGGGTATAACATGGCCGGCTGGCGCATCGGATTTGTTGTCGGAAATTCCGATATGATCAAAGTGCTCGCAAGTATTAAGGGGTATTATGACTACGGTATTTTTCAGGCAATTCAGATTGCGACGGTAATCGCTCTGCGCCACTGTGAGGAAGACATGAAGCGTCAGGCTGTTGTATATGCGAAGCGGCGAGACTGTCTTATTGACGGACTCAATAATGCCGGATGGCTCATTGAAAAACCGAGAGCAACCATGTTTGTATGGGCACAGATTCCTGAACCGTACCGGGAGCTGGGATCTGTCAAATTCACCGCCGATTGTATCGAAAAAGCCGAGGTCGCTGTCGCTCCGGGACTCGGATTCGGTGAAGAAGGTGAAGGGTATCTCCGCATTGCAGTTGTGGAGAACGAAGAACGGTTGCGGCAGGCTGTCCGCCAGATCAAACGTGCTTTCCCAGTTTAACTCTTTAATCTCCCTAATTGCATTGAATATTCCATATAATCAAATATATATTATGGTAATATAAATGGGATATGGTTCCAATATGAATCCTCGTCAGATGAAAAAAAGAGCGGTGTTTTTTACACATAGAGAACAATGTTGAATGCGACATCTTGTGTTTCTGGTTTTTTCTCATTATATTGGGTAGCTCATTTAATTAATATGATTTTTACCACACAGTTTGGAAAAAAATTATGAATATTGTACTGCCAATACTTTTTGCCTTTATTGCCGCTATAGGCAATGCATTCTTTGCAATCGGAAACAAGAAAACCGAGGGATTAGATAATCCATTTGTATTTGTCGCTATATGTACCGTTGCTGCCGTTATTCTTTCGTTTGCAGCAATGCCGCTCTTCGGGCAGAGCAATTATGTAGCCGCATTTAAGAATCACTGGGGCTGGGCTGCATTCAGTGGTCTGGGATTATTTCTAACCAATGTCGGTTTCAATCTTTTGTACACCAAATATGGTGCCGGTTTTTATGTGCTCTATGCGGCTATGGCAATCATCACTACAGCACTCATAGTTGGACTTGCAATATTCAAAGAAACGTATAATTTCTATCATTGGGCAGCATTTGCCAGTGCACTCGTTGCTATCATCCTCTTTTCGCTAGGTCAAAGTAGGGCTTGATTCACTGTTTCAATGCAATTTCTATTACTTTTTTTGATGTAAATGTTTCATCGTAAAGTAATACCAAATAACGGAGAAATAATCATCACATCACATTTGCCATTAGATTATCAACAAAACATATTCGCTTTTTTTAGTTTACGTCACTGCAATCAGGTGAATTTGTGATTGACTTTTTATATAATAAGCTTAGATTGCAATACTTTATGGCACGAAATTATAAATCGAGAATAAGGTTTGAATCCCACTATTGCACAACTAACTATCGAGGATATTAAAGAAAGGCATGTTTTCTCTTTTCAGGAGATAATTAATCAGCACAGTGTCAATTCTTTCGTAGAGTGTTCAGGAGATAACAGTACAATTCATGTTGATTCAGAGTTTGCACAGAAAAGAGGATTTCAAGATAGAGTCGTTCACGGCGTCTTTTTGGCATCTTATTTTTCACGATTAATTGGCGTATTGTATCCCGGTGAAAACAGTATATTGCAGACCCTCAACTTAAAATTTTTGGCACCTGCATACATAAATGATTTTGTCAAAGTTGCAGCAGAAGTTGATCAGATTTCAATGAGTACCAAATCAATTATGTTAAAACTTAGTATAGAAAATGTAAACACTGAAGAATCTTTGGTTAAAGGAAAAGCTTTAGTCGGTTTTACTGGATAATATTATCCGGAATTGAAATGCAGTACAATCTAACTAATTTTGACTTTTAGCTATATTGTGCCGATATACATACTACAACGCTACTTTCTTGATAAGAAAGTACAAAATATACATTTCATCAACTAGGTAAAATAATGTCAAATATAGATTTGATTATAATATCGCAGTCTGAGATTGTTAATTTTGAAAAATACTCAAGTCTGCCTGTTGACCGTATAGAGTTGTATAAGCAGCTCATATATCCGCGGATGCTCCATTACGGTGATGGGTTCAGGTCTCAGATGGATATGGTGAACTATTTTCAAGAGGGGACTTTTTATTCTGATGCTGATTATGAACAAAGACGGCAGCTCTTAAATGTTTGGAACCTTCCGGGTTTTTCCGGTATGCATCTTGCCAATTATTTACTCAACTATGGAATAGAGACACGCTTAATTAACTTTTTTGATTCCGAATGGGATTAGATCTGTGAAGCATATACGAATAGTGACCGTCCTCCATTAGTCGGAATATCGGGAACATTCTACCTTTCATACTCCGAAGTCAGCCGGTTGTCCAAGCGTCTTAGAAAATTTGACCCCGATATGGAGATAGTCTTAGGCGGTGCATTTGCTAATGAAAGAATTATCACTACCGGTATGGAGGGTTTCGAAAAACCGATGCGCTCAAACAAGATCAATTATGTTTTGCACGGTTTTAATTCCGAAGCCGATTTAAGAGACCTGATATTAGCAAGAAAAAGTAATATGTCTCTTGATCAGGTAAAAAATTTAGCCTATATTGAGGATGGAAATTTTAAGGAAGGTGCATACAAACACACCTCAGTTCAATGGCATAATCCAATATTAAACGGAGTGGATTTTAATTGGGATAAGCTGTATATGCCCTACATGAACCAGACTATTCAGATCCGTACTGCATCCGGATGTCCATTTACGTGCTCATTTTGTTCTTATCCCGAAACAGCCGGCGGCAGTCAATTGATGGATCTTGACATGGTTGAGGAAAATATTAAGTCTGCTCTTCGTGTCCCTGGCGTGAATAAAATTATTTTTCTTGACGATACATTCAATGTTCCCAAACGGCGATTCAATGACATGCTTCGGATATTTTTGAAATATGATTTTGAATGGTTTTCATTTTTAAGAGTTCAATATGTTGATGATGAAATAGCGCGAATGATGCGGGACTCAGGATGTAAAGGCGTATATCTTGGAATGGAATCGTCAAACGATATAATCCTGAAGAATATGAACAAAAAAGCCACCCGAGAGAAATTTCTCAGGGGACAACAGTATCTGGCAAAATATAACATTGATAGTTTAGCTGCGTTTATCATAGGATTTCCCGGTGAAACTGACGAGACTATTTTAGAGAATATCAAATTTATTGAAGATGAAGGAACACCGTTCTATACGTTAAAAGAGTTTTATTATATGGAACATACACCGATCCATAAAGAGAGAGAAAAATTCGGCTTAACCGGTTCCGGCAGTGACTGGAAACATGATACAATGGACTACCAAACAGCCTATGAGAAAAAAATTGAAATCTTCAGAAATAT
Organism: bacterium; assembly: GCA_965249485.1. Lineage (GTDB taxonomy): Bacteria > SM23-31 > SM23-31 > SM23-31 > SM23-31 > CBDFMG01. The sequence continues at coordinate 427,830 of OZ252239.1, forward strand.
TAAAGGCAGTACGTTTATTGATCCTGATCTCAGCATGTGGTATGTTGCGTACCTCTATGACCAAAATTATTCTATAAATACTATCAAAGATTTTACTGACACACTCAATGATGTCATGCTTTATCAACTTGACAATAAAATCAATGACAAACATCCAGCTTTTGACAGACTGAAAAACATTTTAAAAACAGACGTTTATGAACATGTCGGATAAGGATTGGACTGAGAGTGTCCGAAGCATTAAGGAGGCAATCAAAGCTGAACAATATCAGAAAGTATTTGTATCTTTGCAATCCATTTCCTCTTGTTCTGATGATTTTATAAAACAGGCGAAGTATTCATCGTTGTATTCTGCTATACCATTAGACGTCTTGGACCTCAAACCGTTACGTGTTGCAGTATTAGCAACAAGTACAGTCAGTCATTTCATCAACTCTCTTAAATTCTGGGTTGCACAAGAAGGATTTGCTGCTGAGATTTTTGAAACCGAATTTGATACCATTCATCAGACGATATTGAATCCCGAAAGTGAGTTGTATTCCTTCAATCCCGACCTCACCATATTATCTACTAATTATCGTGATATTAAAATTAATAGTGAACCGGGAGCATCAGTAGATCGGATTAACGAGTGTGTTCAATCCGCTGTTGATGAATATGTATCCCTCTGGGAAGCGATAAAAAAACACTCAAGTAGTTACATTCTTCAGAATAATGCCGATCTGCCCGATATTCGTGTATTTGGCAATTATGATGGAAAATGTGAATTGGAGTCGGACTAATATGTTTCGGCTATTCAATCTTGAGTTAGCTCAAGCTGCTAATTCAGGTGTCACTATATTTGATCTCGATTATATTTCATCTTTTTTTGGTAAACATGAATGGCATGATAATCGATACTGGTACCATTCCAAACATGCTTTTTCATTAGATGCAACTGGATTGGTTGCGTTTGAATATGCGCGACTTATCGGTGCTGTAAAAGGGGTATCGAAAAAATGTATTGTGCTCGATCTTGACAACACACTCTGGGGAGGTGTGATTGCTGATGATGGTATCGAAGGCATACTACTCGGTGATACCGTTAACGGAGAAGCATTTGTTGATTTTCAAAAGTATCTGCTTGCGTTGAAAAACCGAGTAGTGATATTAACGGTTTGCAGTAAGAATGAAGAGAACAACGCCAAGAAGCCATTTTTGAAACATCCTGATATGGTGCTCAAACTTGACGATATCTCTGTCTTTATAGCAAATTGGAATGATAAAGCATCGAACATCAGAGAAATTGCCGAAATATTGAATATCGGTTTAGATTCACTTGTTTTTATCGATGACAATCCGGCTGAGCGTGCACTGGTCAATAGCTTTCTGCCAATGGTAGTTGCACCTGATTTACCTGAAGATCCAACTGAGTATATTCGGACTCTCGATACAGGACATTTTTTTGAGACTATTTCATTTTCCGATGAGGATAGATCGCGGAGTGAATATTACCGGAACAATACGTCGAGAAAGACTCTTGAAAAGAAGTTTTCAAATTTATCGGATTTTTTAACAAACCTGAAGATGGTTGGCAGGGCTGGCAACTTTGACTCATTTAACCTTCCCCGAATTGTTCAGTTAATTAATAAAAGTAATCCATTTAATTTAACCACCATTCGCTATTCGGAGAATGATATCATTTCATTTATGAACGATAAAAATTATTTTGGTCGTTATTACTATTTAAATGATGTCTTTGGTGAAAACGGATTAATTTCTGTGGTGATTCTGGAAAAACAGCCGGATGATATTCTTTATATTGACACGTGGGTAATGAGCTGCCGTGTGTTATCGAGAGGTATGGAAGAATTTATCGCCGATGACATTACTGCCATAGCTCAAGACTTAGGGTGTACAACCATTCGCGGTAAATATGTGCCAACGAAGAAAAATAATCTTGTAAAAGAATTATATAAGCGGTTGAATTATAATCTCATATTGGAAAATGACGGCACGACTGAATGGGAATTGAATGTGGCTGACAACCAGCCATGCTACGACTTTTATATTGCTAAGGAAGAAATCAACTCGTAATGATAAGGTGAGAAACGTGAACTCGAGAGAAGAGAAGAAAAGCAGATTGAATGAAATTTTTCAGGAAGTCTTTGATGACGATGAAATTGAAATTTTCGAAGATATGACCGCGGAGGACATTGACGAGTGGGATTCATTGAATCATATTGTACTAATCGTTGCGATTGAAAAGCAGTTTGGTCTCAAACTTAATGCAGCAGAAGTAGGTAATCTTAAAAATGTCGGTGAGTTTTTGACCCTTCTTGATGAAAGAGCAACTTTATAACTTAGCTGATACCTAATATACATGAACTTTATCTCATTCCAATTTTTTCTATTTATTCTTGTTTCACTCTTTATTTTTCATGCACTTCACAAGAAAATAAACTCAAGATTTATATTTTTATCCATCAATATTACATTTATTTATTATCACCTTGACTCTTTATGGAGTTTTCTTCCCTTTCTGGCTTTTTTTCTTGTCTGCTTTACATGTGTTAAGGTACTTGAGCATCTACCGACACGAATTTCACTGGTATCAAGTCTTATATGTATCCTTGCACTCTTTTTATATCTAAAAAGATATTCAATAATATCATTCCTACCACTCATTGAACGATCTTATTTGATTGTCGGACTCTCATATGTTCTTTTTCGTGTACTGCATCTATTGATTGACATATACGGCCGCGCGATTAAGGAGAAGATTTCTTTTTCGGCATTTACCAACTACACACTATTTTTTCTATCGTATATCTCAGGGCCTATTCAGCGATATGAAGATTTCACTTCTCAATTAGAAGGTATAAGTAAGAAGACACTATCGCATGATGATGTTTATCAAAGCTTTTCCAGATTGCTTTCCGGTTATATTAAGATCGGTATCATTTCTGTGTTAATGGAATCGATTTTTTCCTATTTCAGAGTAGGTATTGAAGTGGGTAATTTTTCGCTCATAAGTATTTCCTCTTATATGTGTGCTACATTCTTCTACACAATGTATCTCTATTATAATTTTGCAGGCTATATGGATATTGTGATAGGAATAGGGCAACTAATTGGAATTAACCTTCCGGAAAATTTTAATAAACCTTTTGGTGCAACGAATTTTCTGGAATTCTGGTCAAGGTGGCATATCACACTTTCTGAGTGGTTTAAATTTTATTTGTTTAATCCCATTGTTAAAGCGCTTACTTCACGATGGACATACCCAGAACTTTTCCCCTATTATGGAGTTTTTGCATATTTTATCACTTTTTTTATTATGGGTATCTGGCACGGTTCGACCTATTCTTTTCTGGTTTTTGGACTGTTTTTAGGCTTTGGTGTGAGCATCAATAAATTATATGATGTTGAGATTAGAAGAAAACTAGGAAAAAAGAAATACAACTCACTGAATAGCAGTACATTGTATCTCCGTATTACATCAGGGCTCACCGTGAGCTATTTTTGTATCAGTCTGACGTGCTTGTGGATGGGTGCGCTTGATACTTTATGGCTTTTTGTTTTTCTCGGAGGTCCGGTATTCTTTGTACTTGCATTTTTAGTAACAGTAAGCAAATATTTTTCTCATTTTATAAAAACAAAATTGAATCAGGTATCCGGAATTTTCTCGTTTACGAAGGATAAATTCTTGTGGAGGCAAAGGATTCTAACATTGAAGCACATTATCAAACAACTTTGTTATCTTGCTATTTTTACGTCATTGACCTATTTGATATTGTTGGGAACATCTTATATATTTTACCCTCCACTGCCTCAGAACATGCCAATGGACACGCTTAATTCAAAAGAAACAATTTGGAGTATTGATAGACGGTATGTTCTTTTTAATCCTCTAGATGTTCAGTCAGATTCAAAAAACAACTTGTATTTTTTGGATCATCAAATGTAAAAGAGGGTTTCCGCCCATATGACATTGAAGCTTTACTGCCTGACTATACTGTCCATAATATTGCATTTGGAGGGTGTTCAATAGTAGAAATGAGAGAACTCGCAGAGTTTATCGTTGATAATTCTATCAATAACTCATTAGATAATACTATTTTTGTATTGGGTTTATATTACGGTTGTTTTCCGACGAGTTCACCACAAACACACTCAGTCTTTACCGATGAGAAATTGCGATATCGTTTGTATTCTAATCACAACGGAACCATCCAACCTTCATTTAGTAAAACATTTTTTCCTTTGGTTTCTACTCTTTTACGTCCTTTTATTTTCATTTCAAATCCGGTAAGGCTTTTGAATCTGGGGATCAATCAATCACGCACAGTTTATGAAACATTTTTCCGGGACTTCCATTTTGATTTAACACCGTTGCAAAGAGTATTATTTCCTGAAAGTATTGATCCTATTGTAACACAAAAAGAAGCGCTTGATTATTACAAATTGCGCTTGCAACAACAGAAGGACGCTATACCGATAACATATTTTGAAGAGCTCTTGTCCACTTATCATATTTTGCACGGAGCAGGCGCACAGGTAATTATTGTTGAAGTCCCTCTACCATCATGGCATCAGGATGCATCAAGGCAATTCAAAGGGTATGAATTACAGAAAAAGTCTTATTATGATCAATTAAAAACATTTGGTACTCCTATATTTGATCTAAAAAATGATATGTCTGATTTACTATTTTTGGATGCAACACATCCCTTACCACAATATGCAAAGAAGTGGAGTGAACTACTGGCAAATTACTTGAATGAAAATTAATATTTTATTATAAACTCCTGATATATTTACTCGGTGGGAATTGAAGAATTTATTCAGAAACCGTTCGGAATATAAAAGTTGCCCAATTCGAAAAGCGAAGTATTAAAGAAGTGAATTAAAGATTCATTGAGTTTTCAGCAAGTATCTCTTTCGCATTAAAAATGATCTCATAGAGATCGTGAAACTAATTCACTTTTTTTGTCCTAATGCTATGAGTGAGCCGCCAACAGGCAAACCGAAATTAACAATTATTTTTCTTTCGATTGCCGCCAAGGCTTGAAATACAAAATTTGCGACCGGATTTATTGTGTTATTGAAATGAATTACTTCGTGTGCATCAGTTGAGAGATTATTTTTTCTCATATTCTCAAAAAGTTTCTGGACAAGAAGAAAAGGCACGGTATAAGCGTTATAATAGGTAATCTTCAGAGGGGTATAGCCGGATTTCTCTAAACACAGTTTCAGCTGGTTTTTTGTATATCTCCTTTTGTGTCGCAATACATTGTCTAAATTTCGACGGAGTATTTCGAATGCGGGAACCGTTACAAGAACATATCCATCGGATTTTAGTGATCTGTGAACTTCCTTTAAAACTTTCACATCATCTTCGATATGTTCAATGATATCAAGAAGGGCCACAATACCAAAACGATCCTGAAACGGTAGCGCAAGAGCATTTACCCGATAAAGTGGTATATCAAGATATTCGGAAACTATTTGAAGACTCTCAGGGAAAAGATCTCCGCCTCCCTGAACATATACTCCCTTTTTTTGCAGAAAATGCAAAAAGTATCCACAGCCACATCCTAATTCAAAAAATCCTTTTGAACTATAGTCAGGTATGTTTTTTTTGAGAAAAGAGTAAAGTAATAACCGTTTTGTTTTATGCCAAAAATGTTTCTTTTCAATGGAAATCAGATCTTTAAAATATGCACCTGTAAAATGATTATCTTTAAAAGAATCATCTTCTACAAATGAAGGGATTCCATCTATTACAGGATATTTCCTTAAGCATTGCGCACAGGAAAAAGCTTCCTGTTCATGAGTAAGTGCAATAGTGCAGTATGGGCAATAAAGATCTTCTGTCATATTTATATCTAAACTGCTGTTTTAGATCTTCTGTTTTATAAATCGGGTTATAATCCCTTTTATACCCGAATTGAAAATCTCATCAAGGCATTGAATAAAGTAATCAACATGTTCTTTTTGCAGTATTAACGGTGGAAGCAACCGCATAACGTTTCGATTGTATTCTGTGAAAGCAACAAGAACATTATATTTATTCAATAAAATACTCCCAACAAATCCGGTAATACTTCCTTTGAGCCGATCATCAAATTTTGATATCATTGCACGGAGCGGTGCAATGAGCGTGTCGCTGAGATCATGGTATTCCAGGCCAATCATTAAACCACGGCCACGAACATCTTTTATGATTTTTGGATATTTCGTTTTAAGATCGCTTAACTGCTCTAAGAAGTAAGCTCCAACTGTTTGAGCATTCTCAAGTAAATCTTCATCATAGAGCACATTAATTGCTTCAATTGCAGTAACACAGGCTTCTCCCAGTCCGCCGAATGTTGATGATGAATGAATAAATGCATCTTTTGGTGAACCGTATGCTTTAACAAACACCGGAGATCTAGTAATAAATGTTGCCATAGCTGTTTTGCTCCCACCAAGGGATTTAGCAATTGCAACGATATCCGGTATGACATCATCATATTCAAATGCAAATATTTTTCCAGTCCTACCAAAGCCACATTGAATTTCATCAAGAACGAGAAGCGCTTCATGTTTGTCACACAACTCACGCACACGCTTCAGATATCCTTGTGGAGATACAACAATACCCGCACCACCCTGGATGGGTTCCAATACAACGCCTCCAATATCAGACCGTTCAGTCAATATTTTTTCAATAGCATCCGCATCGCCGAACGGAACTGTCACACTTCCATCAAGTAAGTGAAAAGAACTACGTAAAAAATCCGAATCGGTTATCGATAAGGATCCTCTTGTTTTTCCATGAAATGAATTATTAGCATAAATAAATTTGTTTTTCGATGGACCCTGGTATTTTTCAACCATTTTCAAGGCCCCTTCCATTGCCTCAGAGCCTGAATTGCAGAGTAGTGAATAATTGAGATCCCCCGGGCAAATTGCAGCCAGGTTTTTTGAGAGAGCAGCGACATATTGCGAGTAGAAACCCATCCCGATTTCATGACGCTCTTCCGCCTGAAATTTACTTCGAATATCTAGAATTCGAGGATGGTTATGGCCAAGACCAACCGAACCAAATCCACCCATTAGGTCAAGAATCTTGTCCCCATTTTGGTCATAATAGTATACACCTGATGCTCGGAATATAATTCTTTTGTTAAATCCCAGTAACTTAAAGTATTTTACCTGACCGGGATTAATATTTTCAATGTAAATTTTTTCAATTTCTTTTTCATTGAGCTGGCTGATGTCTTGAACACTTAATAATTGTGGTTTAGTAGTACTCATTTGATTTTTCTCCTTCCATTATCAGAATATTCAGCATGAGGAAATTTCTACTCTTATGATAATGTGAATGGATATTTTAACAAAATCTTAAATTAATTCCTAAGAAAAATTTTTATACTCGAAGAAAACACTTGCTCTATCAATGATATATAGGTAAGTTTTTGATTTTATTGACAATCTTTCTCTTTTGGCGAAGGCGACACTACAATGACAAAGATAGCTATTGCTGGCGTGAGCGGATTTCTCGGCAGTCATATCGCAGAGAAATTAGCTTCTCACAATTTACATACTGTTATTGGGTTGGTTCGAGCATCAAGCAAAAAAGACAATATTACAAGCAAAAATATTGAATTTCGGACCGTCGACTATTCACCGCAAAGTTCTCTCAAGGACCAGCTTGATGACATCGACATTATTATCAATTGCATAGCAATGCTTGGTGATTACGATCATATTCCAAAATCCCAACATTATGCTGTTGATACTGGTACTTTAGAGACACTCCTTACGAATGTGAATAAACAGACGTTGCAGCAGTTTATCCATATATCAACAACAGGGATTTATGGAGGTAAAAGTACCGATAATCCCGTAAAAGAAGATGCACCGTTTGGTAAAAATGTTTCAAAATATGAATGGGGTAAAATTGAAGCAGAAAAAGTCGTCAGAAAGTATCGAATTGAACATAATCTGCCCATAACTGTTGCAAGGCCGGGACCCGTTTTCGGCCCGAGAATGATTTATGGCTGGCCAAACTTAGTGAAGCGGCTCAAATCCGGCACATTCCGCATGATAGGCAAGGGAGATTCATGTTTCCATGTAACGTATGTTGATGATATTGTCAACGGTATAATTCAAATGATTGGAAATGAAAAAACATTTGATGAGGATTTTAATGTCTGTGGTAATGAAATTCCAACAATCAAAAAGTACTTTTCTCAAATAAGCAGTGAGCTCAATGGCCCTATTATAAAGAGTATACCTTATTTACCTATATTGACTCTATCTCATATATTACAATTGGTTCCAAAGGCATTAAAACCCGGTGATATCAGCCTTTTATCTCCAGGGAGAGTCCGTTTTTTTGGTGAACACAGAATATTTGACAACTCTAAGCTCAAATCTTTTACTGGATTCCAACCGAAAATCAAACTTGAAGATGGGATAAAACAGACAATATCGTGGTACCGGGAAAATGGTTATTTGTAAATCTCAAACAATGTAATAGTAACATTGTGTTTTTTGCTAATACTCAACAGCCTCTTTCATCGTTACAAAATCAAAATCCCGTTTGAATCTGCTAAAAATTGTTTCGAACAATTCCACTTTTTCATCAATGCTCACATTGAGACACTTAGGTACATACCCCTTATTCACACCTTGATTTAAGATAGCTGAATCGAAGTCGTTATCTTTGTCGCATAGTTCAGCTAAATGAAGTGAAAAATTCACTAACTTTTGCGATGTGACCAATCGATAAAACAGATCAAAATAGGATAGACCGTACTCAAACACCATGGTGCCGAAAAAAGGTAATCGGAGATAAGGTACAGTTGTTAAAGGATATTCTATTAAATCTTCAGAGCTGTTTCTATTTTTTTTGTTTATAGGATTATACAATTTCCGCGGAGCGAACATATTAGTAATAGAACCCATGGTAGAACGGCGGATTGGAGGCACATCTTTTGTTTTTGCGTAATGAAGACCCTTGGCTATAGGCATAATAAAAGTCGGGAAAACGGACGAATCATATTTATAGTTTCTTTCTTCAAGGATGTGTAATACCTTTTTGCTGACATTCCATCCCGGAGCTCTGAAACCGCAAACAGCAACTCCCGTTGTTTTCTTAATAATATCCTCAGCATTGCCAACTTCGCTTAAAATTTCATCATGTGGTAATTTATGAAGACTTTGGATATGATTCATCGTATGATTTGCGACTTCATGATCTTCAGCAATAATTTCCCGGACTATCGCTATATTTCCTTCATCCTTCAGATCATTTCCTACAAGAAAAAACGTTGCTTTAATGTCAAATTTTTTAAAGAGCTTTAGGAATCTTTCCACGCCATTTCTAAAGGTCTTATCCCTCCAATTCCGGTCAGCAATATCGGGAAACAGCGTACTTACAGTATCAACGTCAATTGTTATAGAGAGAAGTTTATCCATGAAATTGCACTATCATATTTATGTGGACAAAAAAACACATTGAAATCAGGATTTTCTGCTTGTCTCATTTTCAAGATAGTAAACATTAAAAAAATCATTACTATACTTTAAGGGCAAATTCAGAGTATGATTTTTTTCAGAAACGATGTAAGAAAAATGAAATATTTCAGACAGATCTACAATTTCTTCAACAGTATAAGTCTTGTACAACTTTTCAAGTGCATTTCGGTATTGTGTCGGTGTAGTATAAATATTCAAAGGAGATCCTATCAGTTCCGCCCTCTCCATAATTTCTTCAGTGAGGTTTTGTTGATATACCTGGAGTTGTGAATCACGATACTGGAACACAATTCCTCTCTGAGAAAATGATCTGAATCCACGTAAATAATATGGCGTAAGCAAAAGCTCATCTTCAGGAGTATTTTTTTGACACCACAACTGAACAGCTTTCCATGCAGCGATATGTTCAGGTTCCACTTTTATTGTCTGAAAAAAAAGATGATTCTTGATTTTAGGACTACTTTGTTCTAAAGATTCAATTTTTGTTTTGATGAATTCGGGATACGACCTATATACAGGATGGAAAGTCCAAAAATTTAGAATAATAAAAAAGAGTATACTCGCTGCTCCAATACCGATCAATAGTCTTTGTCGAATATGCATTTGTCGAAATAATCCGGATGTACCAGCATATCCCAGAGTATGTTGATATAGCAACGCGATACTACACATTACGGCAAACAAAAGAATAAATCTGCTTCCTCTGAAAAAAGACAGCACTATCATTGTCTTAAGGGGAACCAATTCAATAAAGATATACGAAATAAATAATAACCCTACTGCAATGCCACAAAACTGAATAACAGTTTTTTTATGGTAGAATTTCGTAAGATATTTCAGGCTTATTATGAAAAGTCCTACCCAAAACAAAAAAGGGATATATTGGAATAATCCAAATTGTGATGGGAATGAATGCATACCCTGATAATTCTTTATTGTACTAAACCATGTATCAAAATCAGCAGTAAGGAGTGGTGAAGGATTTTGCAATATCATAATTCCTAATGGTAGTATTAATATACCAAACGTGAAACCAAGTTTAATTGTAAAATGTAAAGAAAACTTTTGACTATCTGATAAATACATTACGCCAACAAGAAGGAAAACAAACAACGCTATTGAAAGGTGAATATAAAGACTGAGTGCTATGACGATACACGCTTGAAAATATTTTTTCTCCAACATGAAGCCAAACGCAAAAAATAAGATCCCTGTTATCAATGTATCGGGGAATACTGACCATCCAAATGGTGCAACACTCCCGAGGGAATGTCTTAATACCCCTCCGTATGTGAAGAGTATTATTACAATCCATGTGTACAATTCCGGTAGGTCTGGGAATAGTTTTCTTGACAAGAACCGCAACCCAAATACTTCAAAAACACATTGCAACAAAAAATAATAATAAACAATACTCATTGGTTGTAAAATTTGCAATAGATAACCGGCTCCTTTATACCAAAGTGAATAACTGCCATAGTATGGAAATGTCCAACCCATTACATCATTGTGATACGGTACCGGATTGTTTACCCATGCCAAATAAGGGAGAATCTGACTGGCTTGTGCCTGGATGAGATCAAGACCATATGCCATAATCAAAAAGTAAAAAATTGTGTAAATTAGAAATCTGATATTTTGTGCGTACAGAATTTTTGTCATTTTGATACCTGAAAATATATCATAGTACCGAACAATCTGCCCAAAATGTACTCGAGCCAATCAGGAATCAAATTACCACCAGGTATGAATGGAATTGGGAAAAAGTGGAGTTGAGAGGATTTTATCTTCAATCCCGAGGTCTTTATAAGATTTGTTATTTCTTTATAAGAGTAAATCTTCCCGAGCGTATTGTCAGGCCCATCATAACACCTGCCGAATTCTTCAAGGGTCATTGACATTTGAATCTTTTTGTCACCCAGAAATTTAACACCCAATAATTTTAAAGAAAACTTTGTTACTTTAAACATAATACCTCTTAAAAGAATATTTTGATAGTATACTGATACAAGCCCTTTTCCTCCCGGTTTCATTGTTCGATACATTTCAGCAAGACCGGAGTCGATTCCAGGAGTATGATGCAGGACTCCATCACAGAGTACAAAATCAAAATAATTACTTTTGAATGGTGCATATTCAACATCTCCAACACATATATTACCTGCAAGTTTTAACTTGTCAAACCAATTATGTGCAAGTTTTGCACCCGTTAGTGTAATATCGCACGCCGACACATGTGCGCCATGTGTTGCAAGATTTTTAATATTCCAACCTGGCCCACACCCTAATTCAAGTACCCTTTTCTCCTTGTTGTAGGTGTATTCCTGTAATCTTCTGGAAAATTTAGATGCTACATTTTTTTTCGCATCAAGGTAGTCATAAAAATCATCAATATTTTTATCATACTCCTGCTCATAGCTACCTAATGGATGGGCACTCCAGAATTGACCAACATCTTCTTTTTTAAGAAAATGGTTTTTCATTTCAAATAATCCAGCATTTTATTATAATTATGTTTTAGATAGTTCAGTAAATATTACAAAAAAAATTACTAATGTCAAAAAATTAAGTGCTATTAAAATAAGCAATATTTAAACACTCTTCAAATTAAATACTTGCATTCCTAAAAGAATTGCGTAATTTTTGCAAAAAACATTCTATACAATACTCTCATGCAATTCCTATTGTATTAAATAATCTGATTCTTTACTAGATATTGCTATTTAAGAGTTAATTCTAATTAATACCAGGTTTTAGTATCAAAAGCAGCTCATAACCATTTTATTCAATTATTCTCTTGGATTTACATATTTAATGAAGGAGGTACATATGTCTCCTACACTAAGCCGCCGTCAATTGCTACGAACAAGTGTCGCTGCTGCAGGTATGGCATTAGTCAGTCCGGTTCAGGCTGTGAGCAGGATGGAAAATTCTCCGATCCCTCATAAGGGTGAAGATGGACTAATCTGGCTGGATCAGAACGAAAACCCTTACGGAATTTCCGAGGATGCCAGAAAGGTAATAATCGATTCTGTCGTCTACTCAAACCGATATCCGGATGAAATCGGCAAAGAACTGGTCAATGCAATAGCTGATCGGGAAGGAATTACTCCTGAACACATCGTATTAGGAGCAGGGTCATCAGAAATTCTATGCACTGCCGGATACCTTTACGGTGCTGAGGGAGGTGAAGTTGTTTGTGCAGATCCGGCATACCACGGTTTCATGAGTTATATTTCCAACGTAACTAATAAACTTGTACGGGTACCTCTCACCGATGCGTTTGAACATGACCTGGATGCTATGGCACGGCGTGTCACCAAAAGGACAAGTCTCGCGTATATCTGTAATCCCAATAATCCCACCGGCACAATTGTCGATAGTGCAAAGCTCCGTTCATTTTGTGAAGATGTCTCGAAACGCACATTGATCATGATTGATGAAGCGTACAATGAGCTGGTAATCGACAAGAAATATGAATCGATGATTGATCTGGTTAAGAGTGGATCTGATATTATTTTATTGCGGACGTTTTCCAAGGTTTTCGGTCTTGCAGGTCTCAGGGTTGGGTACGGTATTGCTCATCCTGATATTATTGCGAACATCAAGCGGGTACAGGGAAACAATTATCCAATCAGCACGTTGAGTCTTCATGCAGCAGTGGCAAGTTACAAGGATACCGGTTTTATCGAGTTTACCCGTGTTAACAATGCGAAATCCAAATCGTATCTCTATGATGTTCTTGAACGGTTGGGATATTTTTATATTCCATCACACACGAATTTTGTTTTATTTACGTCGGAACTTGATTCTCAGAAATTTGTTTCTGAGATAAGGAAACGGAATGTTGTGATACGGCCGTTTTATCATGAAGGTGAAAATTTGATACGTGTGAGTATGGGAACACTCCCCGAAATGGCAGCTCTTGCCGACGCACTGGAAGATATAACGTAACAGCAAGACGCGTATTAATAAATCGACGTTCCGTTATTACAATACAATTACTCAAAAACCACCCCAAATCATAGATTAAGGAGTATATGTATGCGTGTTTTATTGAAAGTTGACATTCCAACAATCGAAGGGAATGAAGCTGCACGGTCCGGAACACTGACAAAAAAAATTCAATCTATCATAGAAGATCAAAAACCGGAAGCGGTTTACTTCACCGATTCGAATGGGTTACGATCCGGATACTTATTTCTTAACCTAAATGATTCATCAAAAATCCCTGCTATCGCAGAACCGTGGTTTCTCACATTCAATGCAGAGGTTGAACTCAAGGTTGTTATGAATCCTGACGATCTCATGAAGGCCGAACCACACATCTCAGAAGCTGTGAAAAAATACGGCTGAAATGTATAATCAATTTAGCAGATGCTCGATTATTGGTTGTTATATAACAATGTCAGGTTGTTTTTAAGGTCCTTCGGCAGTTTTTTTGTTGCGTAACGAAATCCTCCAACAGTAAAGAGGGAAACGTTTACAGTGAGAAAATTCGAAATTTTCTCCTGATTAGCAAGACTCAACTCCCGCAGTACCCACCCTGCACCTGTCTGAGCAAACCGTTCGCGGCTTTGTATGAGCGCTTCACAGTTGTGCAGAACTAAATCAGTAAATCCGGGGAAGTTGGCCTCACCATGTTTGGCAAGGTTTACAAACGCAACGACGGATGCCCGACGCTGCCACAGGTTTTCGGCTGATTTCCACTCTGAAATTTCCCGGGCAATCGGTTCGCCATACCGCTGAACAAGTGGCCCAAGCACCTTAACGCAGAACCAGTCGCTGATATTCCAGTCGAATATCAGATCATTATTGAAAAGGCTTCCAAACCGAGGAATAACTGCATGAGTGTTGACCATCTCTTTTTTCAGGACGATTTCCTGTAGGAATAATATTCCTGCGAGTTTATCTTCCGCATACTTCCCTTCAAAGAGCTGGAGTGCAAGTTCCAGATGCTGATCATTTGTGAGATTTGATTCAATCTGCTCCTCTTTATACCATTGGTGGAGCACTGTACGTATATCACCCATCTTCACTCCGCGGAACGGAATAACCTGCTTCAGATACCGTTCCCACCACTCTTTGGTTTTTGTATCGGCTTTTGCATTAATTGCGCCGTACAGTTTTTCAATGTATTGGCTCATCGCTTCAGATTTATTCGCTTTTCTTATTGAATGGGACGTTTGAAGGCTTCCTGAAATCCGTTTCGGGTAATATTCCGGTATGACGGAGCGTAATTTTCCTGCGTCTGTTCTGCTGTTTCGACTGTCAGATGGTTGCATCCGAGTCGTTGACATTCCCTGATTCGTGCACCGATAAGGAGCGATTGTGCTCCTCTCCCCCGGTAGTCCGCCAGCGTACTCGCAAAATCAAACCAACAATATCCATCCTGAATATACATTGCCGCTGTTGCGATTGGCGTTGTGCCGTCGTATGCCAGGTAGTGCTTCCAGTTGGAACGACCTACACAAGCGGCAACCCACGGGATCATGATTTCAGGTCATTCAAAGCTATTGACAAGAATTTTCCCAAACTGCATCGCTTCGGTTTCGGTTATTTCCTTAACCGTCAAATCACTTTGTGCCTCCGGAACCGGTTCCACCGGACGGTAGAGCTTCACCCAGTTGTTGAAGTACTTAAAGTTGTGCACTTGCAACCAATCAGAAATCAGAGCAGGTTTACTCTGAGGATACACTTGTACAAAAAACCGGGGAATACCACTTTTGTGATACATTTCGACTATTTTTACGACCTGCTCTTCTGATGCTGGCTCAAAAGTTCCGAGTCCTATTACACGGTTCATTGCAAGGATGTCAAGTTTTGAAGTGGCGTAAGCACACAACCGGCCAACTATTTCTGTCCGTAAACCGCACTGTTCGGCAACTTCGGGCGAAGCCGCCCGGTAAAAATCAGACCATGCTTCGATCTCGATGTGTTCCAGATTGCGGTTTATTTCTTCCGATTGCTTCATAGTTCGATCACAATAAAAAAATCTGTAGGATGTTATGGTATACTATTAATTTTGATTTTTTATCACCATATACTTTCCAAGAAATGAAGTCATCAGCGGGTCTAATTCCTTTATCTCATCCGGTGTGATCGGGTAGTACTCGGTCTCATACCGTTCTGACTGCCGAAGCTCTGTATACACTTCATATGCCAGACCGAGATGCTTGCCTATTCCTGTAAAATAGGGAGCGTCCATATGGGGATGGGCTTCATCGAATTCTGAATATGCTTCCTGATCGTAAACCGGACCGCTGATTTCTTCATTATGTTCTATAGCGGCCATAAATGCCTGGACCAATTCCTCCTTGACCGCACTGTAGGATTCATCCAACTCGAGCGGATAGTAGACAAATAACTGCATGAGTTTCTGTGCGGTTGTACTGCTCGGGACCTGCGCCGTTTCATCCATCCCATCCATGTTTGTGTAGATCAGTTCGAGAGGTAGGTTGTTGAAAAGATAATTCGACAAGAGCTGATTTTTGTCCAACTCTGCTTCATTATCGATTACATAGATCGATATTCCATGCTGCTCGAGTCCCTCCCTGACGATGGAGCTTACGGAAGTCAGGATGGTATCGACTGATTGTTTTGTTCGCTCGGTCGAGGCTGTCTCTTTACCTATTACCGGAATCTGCCCGGACATGAGCTGGGCAGAGAAAAACTTGTCGGCATTAAAAATACTCAAATATTGCTGACATGATATAAGAATAAAAACAGATACAATCAGGCAGCACATAGCAAATCGGGTAAATATACATGTCTTCATTATAATAGTCCCTTAGAATTGAACACGGAGATACCGCAATTGCGTGAATATATTGATTATAGTATTGAAAAAGTATTAATTTTTTTATGTCATTTAATATAAGTATAAGTAACCGGTTACCATATTCAATGCTGTGCTTGATAAGATCGACCGGAAAATATTAAACATTCTGCAACACAACGGCAAGACTTCAAACACATTATCTCGGTAGGTCAAATTCTGAACGGAAAGAACGCGTTTACAAACTGCTTAAGCAAATGAATATGATGGAGCGCAAGAATCAATTTCCAGCGTGACGGTTCCAATATTCTCATCAACATTGAGGAAATCCAGTTTAATGACAAATCGATCAACACAGGTCGGTTGTAAGCATTGCTTACAATCACCAGCCATTATGAAAGCCTTTCCGTGTTTAAGGGAAGGCTTTTTTCATTAAACATGGCATTACACACTAAATATGATAGAAAAAGCGCATGATAAATAACTTGAACTTGGAAATTGCTTTTTATAATTTTTAAACAGATGAAATTCCACTTTACCGTATGAGGAAATCATGATAAAAAGACTCCGGTTATCGACATTTCTAATTGTGTTAAGCCGTTTTATGTGTAGTATGTGTTTTGGGCAGGAAAAGGCTCAGGACAGGAGAAAGTGGATCGATCCTGCTGCACCTGTTACGAATGATCCGAGGCGGATACCGATTACCGATACACCGCAGGGTCCTGAAGGGACGATTGTTCTGACAAACGGGCGGATTTTTGACGGAACCGGCGCTTCGGTACGCAATGGTACGCTTGTTATTGAGCGAAACAGAATTAAAGCTATCCTTTCCTCCCGGTTCAAATGAGTGGCCGGATAATGCGCGGGTAATCGATGTCGACGGAAAGACAATCATGCCAGGACTCATCGATCTTCATGTTCATATTACTGAAGGGAATGCTCCTGATCCGAGTATGCCGGGCTATGTTCCGGGTGAAGATGAAGTATCTGTAACGACCGAAGCAGATCACACACTCGTTGCTGTTGAGCGGGTCCGCTACTATATCGAGAGCGGAATTACAAGCATCCGAGACCTTTCGTCGCACGGTATGATCCCATTTAGAATAAAAGAGTGGGTCAGGAGAAATCGAATTCCCGGACCGCGAATATTCGCGGCGGGGCATTTCATAACCGCAACGGGCGGACACGGCGCTGAAGGCACACAGGACTACAAATCCGATTTTGCAAGTGTTCGGACAGCAGACGGACCCGACGAGTGGCGTTATGCAGTGCGTGAACAGTTCAATAAGGGTGCCGATGTAATCAAAATCGGCAGCCATTTCAGCCGTGAAGAAATCAAGGCTGCGGTTGATGAGGCACATGCATTCGGTCTGAAAGTCACGGTCGATGCAGAGACGTTTTATATTGAGTGGGCGGTTGAAGCCGGTGCCGATATTATAGAGCATCCGCTACCGCGAACAGATGAAGTCATCAGGCTTATGGCGGAAAAAGGGACTCAATCCGATCCGACGCTTATTCCGTATCTCTACATTTTCGACATCAAGGGAGGTTACAACAGTTCTACCTCCCGCCGGTTTACCTTTTCACCCGAATCAATCCGGGAGATTCTGATAAAAATGAAAGATGCCGGAATTACGATGGGTATCGGTACCGACCTATGGTTCGGTATGCACCGTTATCAGCCGGAGCCGCACATCCTCGAACTGAAGGAATTTGTCCGTGCCGGTTTTTCAAATGAAGAAGCTCTCCGCGCAGCGACCTTGAACAGTGCTGAAATTCTCGACATGGATGACCGGCTCGGGACACTTGAGCCTGGAAAACTTGCCGATGTGATTGTCATTGACGGCCAACCGGATAAAAAACTCGATGACCTTGCGAATGTGGATATTGTCATCCGGGACGGATATGTTGTGGTCGAGCAGGGCAATGTGGTTATTGCACGCCATTCACCACCTGAGTGATATAGACCGTATTTTGATTCAATTTCTGGCGCAGATAACATATTACGAGGTGAATATCAGCCTTGCATTATTTCTTCACGAGATGTGAGTGTCAAATCATCGATACCGTATTATTGGTTAGATGTATGAAATTGATAATATAAATTTGTTTCAGAGTAAAATATTATTATATTTTCGGTTGACTGTGATGCATTAATGCATTGCTGGAATCGACAAATCATCATTTCTATTTATTCTTCACAAATCCCTAACACACCATATAATTGCTATGAAATCAGGCAGACATTTTCTTCAGATTCCGGGGCCATCCAATATTCCCGACCGCATTTTACGAGCGATCGACCAACCGATTATCGATCATCGTGGTCCCGAGTTTTCCAAAATGACAAAACGAATTCTTCAACAGTTCGGGACACTTTTCCAATGTTCGGGCCCGGTGGTTATCTACCCTTCTTCTGCATCGGGTGCATGGGAAGCCGCACTGGTGAATATTCTCTCACCGGGTGACCGGGTGCTCATGTATGAGACAGGGCATTTTGCATCGCAGTGGCAGAATATCGCCTTGAAACTTGGGCTTGAGGTCGATTTTATTCCCGGTGACTGGCGGCGGGGTGTTGAAGCTGAGAAGATTGAGCACAAATTGTCAGAAGATTCACAGCACGTCGTTAAGGCTGTCGTTGTTGTCCATAATGAAACATCGACCGGAGCAGTCAGTAACATTGCAGCGATCCGGAACGCAATAGACCGGGCAGGGCACCCTGCACTTTTTCTGGTTGACGCAGTTTCATCTCTCGGATCGATGGAATTCCGGCATGATGACTGGGGTGTCGATGTAACGGTATGCGGATCACAGAAAGGGTTGATGATGCCACCGGGTCTCGGGTTTAATGCACTCAGTGAAAAAGCGCATGTCGCTGCGCAGAACGGTGGATATCAGCAGTCATACTGGACATGGGATCCTATTGTTACCATGAATGAAAAGGGATTTTTTCCCTATACGCCGGCAACAAATCTTCTTTTCGGTCTGGAAGAATCACTGACTATGCTCTTCGAAGAGGGTATGGAAAATGTCATTGGACGACACGAAAGACATGCAGCTGCGACAAGACAAGCCGTAGAAACATGGGGCCTTGATCTCCAATGTGTTAATCAGGATGAGCATTCCAGTACTTTGACGGCTGTCTGCATGCCGGATGGGTACGATGCCGATGAATTGCGCAAAATCATACTTGATAGATTTGACATGTCTCTCGGAACGGGTTTGGGTAAAGTCAAAGGGAAGGTATTCAGAATCGGCCATCTCGGTGATTTTAATGACCTCATGTTAGCAGGAACGTTGTGCGGTGTCGAAATGGGACTGAAAATTGCAGGCATTCCCCACGAATCCGGAGGCGTGAATGCTGCCTTAGAATTACTTGCGCAACAGTAATCACACAATATTTTTAACACCCAATTATTCAAATCAAGCCAAAAAAGCAGCATGCTCTACTATTTTGCACTGCTGCAGTATTAATAGAGGAACTTATGGACCCTGCTTCAGCAGTCACCACAAATCCATACTTAGCATTGACAGGTTTTGCAATCCTGATTGGTCTTCTCCTGTTTCTCATAGCCCACTGGAAATGGCATGTCTTTTTTGCGCTTTTGATCCCCTTGATCCTATTTGGTATTGTTCCGGGAATTAAACAAAATAATTTCATTGCTGCATTTGAATCGGGTTTCGGTAAAACACTCGGCAGTATCGGTGTAGTCATAGTCCTCGGTTCAATCATTGCCGAAGCGCTCAAGCACACGGGAGCTATTCAGGTTATCACAAAATCGATGATTAACCTTGTTGGTACGAAGCGGATGCCACTTGCCTTAACATTGACCGGATATATACTCGGTATTGCAATTTTTTCTGATGTAGCTTACGTGATTTTAAACCCACTTGTCCATTCAGCAGCACACATTATGAAAGTGAGTATGGGTGTTATGGCAACTGGACTTGTCGGGGCAATTCAGCTTACCCATGCTATTGTTCCACCGACACCCGGTCCGCTTGCAGCAGCTGCCTTGGTCGGAGCCGATATCGGTAAAACGATTATTTATGGGAGCATTTCCTGCCTGATGGGATCTCTGTCATGCTGGATATGGGGACAGTACATTGCCGGACCGCGCATTTCAACACCACCGTCGGATGAATATATTCAGGACGGGATATTTGGAGATGAAAACCGAAAACTCCCCGGTACACTGAGTTCTTATGCACCGATCGCTATACCACTCATCCTGATCTCCGCACAGAGTGTATCAAAATTATTCCTGGCCGAAGATAATATCATCAGATTGATTTTTGGATATATAGGCTGGCCTGTTGTGGCATTGGCAATCGGCGTCTGGCTGGCATATCAGAATATCACACAAAAAGAGGACAAAGATAAAGCGAAAAACAAGTGGGTTGAAGATGGCTTACGAACCTCAGCAATGATTCTCGTTGTGACGGGACTTGGAGGATCACTCAGCGAAATCCTCAAAGCGACCCCGGCTGTTTCGACCATTGGAAGTTTTTTTGCCGAGCACGGCCTCCCTTCAATATTTCTGCCGTTCATTCTAGGCATTATTGGTAATATGATTACCGGTTCAACGACGGTTGGAGTTATAACCACCGCTTCGCTTGTAGCGCCGATGTTGTCAATTCTCAACCTCTCTCCCGAAGCAGCTATGTTGGCCGGAGCATCCGGTTCGGTTATATTCAAGTATGTAAACAGCAGTTACTTCTGGGTATGCACGTCTTTGAGTAAGCTGAGTGTCGGAGATGCCATATTTTCGTATGGAGGTGCAACACTTGTGGGGGGGATAGTCACATTCATGATGGTGTATTTTTTTTGGGGAACCGGTCTTATTTAACGTGCATAATAGTAGGCAAATCCAATAATTACCTAAGTACATTACAGAGATTTTGAAAATTTGAATTCGTATGAATTCACAGTCTAACAATACAACCATACCTGATCTTTCGGCCGACCGGCTGGAAGTATTTCAAAAAACACTATCATCAAAAATTGAGGGTGAAGTCAGGTTCGATACAGTGTCAAGAGCGTTGTATTCGACCGATGCAAGTGTATATCAGATCATTCCTCTCGGTGTTATAATTCCCCGATCGGCAGATGACGTTGTGCACGTTGTCACCACATGTAGAGAGTTCAGTGTCTCGATCACCGCCCGGGGCGGCGGCACTTCACAGGCTGGTCAGGCAGTGGGTTACGGTATTCAGCTTGATTTTTCAAAATATCTGAACCGAATACTCGACATTGACCCTGAAAAACAGACTGTTACTGTTGAGCCCGGCATTGTTCTCGACAATCTCAATGCAGAACTTAAACAGTACGGCCTGCACCTCCCACTCGATATATCGACTGCAAACCGTGCAACCATCGGCGGGATGATCGCGAACAACTCAGCCGGAACCCGGTCGATTATTTACGGCAAGACAATAGATTATGTCGAATCAATGGCAGTTGTACTCTCCGACGGTACAACGACAGAGTTCGCTCCACTTTCTGCCGGGGAACTTGAGGCGAAATGTGCTCAAAACGATTTTGAAGCCAGCTGTTATACGGTAGTCCAAGAACTTATAGAATCCAATCGTGAAGAAATTGCTAAAAGGTATCCGAATATTCTCCGGCATGTCGGTGGTTACAGTCTCGATGAATTTGTAAATCCCGCTACTCCGTTCAATCTTTCCCGGCTCATTGTCGGTTCGGAGGGTACTCTTGGGCTTGTTGTTCAAACAACACTACGTATCGTTCCCCTACCTCGGAGCCGGATTGTGTGCAGTATTCAGTTTGATGATTTATTAGATGCACTTGCGGCAATACCCGCAATACTTAAGCATAATCCATCCGCCGTTGAACTTGTTGACAACCTCATATTAAGCACTACAAAAGGAAAATTGGAATTCGAACCACTCCGGTCATTTATTGTCGGTGACCCGGGCGCAATTCTGATAATTGAATTCTTTGCAGAATCAGCGGGCGAAGCGCGTGAGAAGCTCGACCGGTTTATTGCTGACATGAAGAAGCGACATATTGGCACGTATATTCATCAAGCTGTTGAACAATCGGAGCAGGCACGTATTTGGAAATTGCGACAGGCTGCATTGGGATTGACCATGGCAGAAACAGGTGACTCGAAATCAATATCGTTTGTCGAGGATACGGCCGTCTCACCGGAGAATCTTCACGACTACATAGCAAAATTTCAAACAATTTTGAAAAAATACAATACTGAAGCTGCATATTACGCTCATGCATCGGTCGGGCTTCTCCATGTCAGACCTTTGGTGAATATGAAAACCGAAGCAGGCATCAATTCTTTTGTCCGAATTGCTGAAGAGGTATCTGATCTTGTTCTTGAATATGGTGGCGCTCTTGCCGGCGAACACGGAGACGGCCTTGCACGCAGCCCGTTTCAAAAAAAGATGTACGGCACCGGTTCTCTATGATGCCTTTTGTACATTGAAAAAATCCTTTGATCCTAAAAATATTTTTAATCCCGGAAAAATTGTTCATGCTCCCCCGATTACAGCGAACCTCAGGTTCGGTTCCGATTACGAAACCAGAGAATATGAAACTGTATTCGATTTTTCGGATTTCGGCGGCATTACCCGCGCTGCGGAACAATGCAGTGGCGTCGGTGAGTGCAGAAAAAACCTGACCGGAACGCTGTGTCCGTCTTATATGGCAACCAGAGATGAAACCGATGTAACACGGGGAAGAGCAAATACCCTCAGAATGGCGCTATCGGGCCAGCTTGCGGGCGTTGAGTTCGGCGATCCGGAGCTTATGCCTGTTTTAGACCTCTGCCTCGAGTGTAAAGCGTGTAAATCGGAATGTCCAACCGGTGTTGATGTCGCTCGTCTCAAAAGTGAATATTTGCATACGTATTACAAAAAACATGGAATCCCAAAACGAGTTACATTGCTTGTCGGAATTGACCGATTTACCCGGATTGGGAGTAGATTTCCAGCTGTGAGCAATATCATTGCACAAAATAAAATTATCCGTTCTGTGCTTGATTCATTGTTTCATATTGATGCGCGGCGAAGTCTGCCTCATTTTGCACAGCAGACATTTATGGATTGGTATAACAGTAAATTTGCAAGACATGACATTGAGCATCCGGATAGGGCAAATACCGTTGCTTTTTTCCCGGACACCTTTTCAAATTACTATGAACCGGAGCACCTGCAAAGCGCAATACAAACTGCACATAAATTCGGATGGAATATACACGTTCCGGACCGGGTTTGCTGTGGCCGGCCGCTGATTTCGAAGGGACTTTTGGATGAAGCTGTGCCGCAGGCTGAAAAAGTCGTCCGCTCTCTTGTACCAATAGCCGAAAAGAATATTCCGATTGTATTTTGCGAACCCGGTTGTTATTCGGCTGTAAAAGATGATATTCCAAAATTAGTGGGAAAAGATTTGCAGGAGACAGCAAACAAGGTTGCTTTAGCCTGTATGACATTCGAAGAGTGGGGTTCCGAAATAATCGATAAATATAATGGAGCACACTTTGAGAAAAAGAGCCATGGTCAGCCGAAGGATATCCTTTTGCATGGCCACTGCCACCAGAAAGCACTTATCGGCATGCAGCCGACGTTGAATCTCTTGTCGAAGATTCCCGATTGCACTGTCATGCTACTTGACAGCGGCTGCTGCGGAATGGCTGGTTCATTCGGCTACGAAAAAGAGCATTACAATATTTCAAAGTCTATCGGTGAACGGGTCCTGTTCCCGGCTGTCAGGGAACGCGAACCGGATACTTTAGTTGCTGCACCGGGATTTTCATGCAGACAGCAAATTCGTCATTTTACCGGTGTCTCTGCTCAATCTCCCGCACAAATAATCGCTTCACTATGGGAAGACCCGTAATCAAGATCATGAAGTGTGTGTAGAATAACTTACTCTGATTTTAACTGACAACGAAACGGCATTTGTTACTCGGAAATACAGATATTTCATTAAAAATTGATTGCATTTTGGCATAACATCTTGTACACTTTATCATATCTACCCAAAGGCAACACGTTATTTGAATTATCTGTCCATGCCACAGTGTGTTGTACCATTGAAACTGACAATATGCTTGATTTTTTTCAATTCTTGAATTGACTAAAATCATTTTGAAGATTTTTGTGCGTGAGGAGTAGTAACACTATACAGACGCACTTTATTCTAAATTTCTCCAAATATTTCGCACCATACCAAACTATTATACTAGTATGCCATGCTATTACTATCTGCAGTAATTCACTTTAAGGAGGATTCATCATGAGTATCAGAACAATTACTTGTAATATTTGGACAACAGTGGTTGTCATTGCTGTACTCATCCCTGTTATTGTCCTTGGACAGCAGGCACCGGGAAATGTTCTCGATAAGATCCATTTCCGGAGTATTGGACCGAGTAAACAGTCAGGAAGGTTCATGCAGGTTGGAGTTCCCGATCTGAACAAAGCGCCCTATACATTCTATGCTGCGGCATCAACAGGCGGATTATGGAAAACGATCGATAATGGAATTACATACGAATCGATTTTCGACAATGAAAATGTCAATGCGCTCGGTGACGTAGAAGTTGCTTATTCAGACCCTGATATTGTCTATGTCGGTACGGGAAATCTTTCGTACTGGGGTGAGGGAATGTATAAATCGACCAACGGCGGAGAATCGTGGAACCATATAGGTCTGAGAGACTCACACTTTATCAGTAAGATCGTTGTCCATCCCGAGAATCCTAATATTGTATATGTTGCCGCGACAGGAAGTACCCACGACAACAATCCGGAACGGGGGATTTTCAAGACAACCAACGGTGGCAGGTCATGGACAAAGACGCTCGGATTGACTGATGATGGGAAACATGTGAGCGGCGCTGATGTCCATATGCATCCGACCGATTACAGTACACTTTATGCAACCATGTGGGACCGCGATGGGGGAGAAGCGACCGGCATTTTTAAAACATCGAACGGCGGATCGTCGTGGGATAAATTAAGCGGGGGTCTTCCGACTGGAAGTCTCCAAAGGATCGGTCTTGACATATACCGATCGAACCCGGATATTGTTGTTGCAACAATTCTCATCCCTCAGGATGAAGGCCAGGCACGCAATACCGCCTGGCGCTCAGAAAATGCGGGAAATAACTGGCGCAGGATTAGCCCCGATCCCGAAGATTTTACTCTGAGGGGCAGCAACAGGTATGCACAGATCCGTATCGATCCGAATAACGATGATAAAATTTACATTCTTAATAGCGGTATACAGGGGACCGACGATGGCGGAAGAACCTGGAAACATGCCATAATACCGTACGGAAACGACCATCAAGACCTCTGGTTCAATCCCGAGAACAGTGACCACGCAATAGGCTCAAGCGATTCCGGGATAAGAATATCCTTCAACGGCAATAAAACCTGGTACCATCCTGATAATTTCGCACTCGGCCTGCTTGAAGCGGTCGGGGTCGACATGGCATATCCTTATAATGTATATGGTGGTATGCAGGATTTCGGTACCTGGCGGGGCCCGAGCACAAAGCGAGGGCGTTATCCTATCCGTTTCGAGGACTGGGAGCATGTCCGCGGTGCTGACGGCTCGTATGCGCAGGTCGATCCGAGAGACAACCGGTGGCTCTTTGTCGAATCACAAAATGGATCAATATCGAGAAACGACCAGTGGACGAATGTTCGTAAGAATATTCGATACCAAAAAGAAGGTATCCGTTTCAACTTTATAGCGCCAATTCTCATATCTCCCCATAATCCCAATGTCGTTTACCACGGCGCAAATGTCTTGCTGCGTTCACCCTATCTTGGCGAGGCATGGGAAGAGATCAGTCCCGACCTTTCGGACGGACCGTATGACGAACCGAGAAACAGAGTCAATGGTACGATTACAACAATCGACGAGTCACCCATGGTACAGGGAATTATCTGGGTTGGAACTGATGACGGCAATGTCCAACTTACCCGGGACTATGGAGCAACGTGGACTAAACTGAACAACAATATCCCTGGTAAACCAGACTATAAGGTAACTCGTGTGGAGGTTTCGCGTCACGATCCGGATGAGGGTTTTGTCACGTTCAACGGCAGAAGAAGTCATGGTGACCTGAAACCGTATGTGTATCGGACGACTGATAATGGAAACACCTGGGTATCAATCACAGACGGACTGCCTGATGATGAACCGGTCAACGTGATACGGCACGACCATAAAAATCCGAACCTTCTTTTTCTGGGTACGGAAAAGCAACTCTATGTTTCCCTTGACCGTGGAGATACCTGGCAGTCGCTCAGGAACAATATGCCGAATATTCCTGTGAAAGATCTTGTCATACATACCCGTGAGAACGATCTTGTTGTTGCGACTTATGGCAGGAGCTTCTGGATAGCGGATATTTCAACCTTACAGGAGATCACCCCGGAAGTCCTTGCGAAAGATGTTCACCTCTTCGATGTTGAACCGCAGGTCCTCTGGGTGCATAGCGGACAAAACCAGGTAGCGGCCAATCATCAGAACTACTCGGGAGAGAATGCCCCAAAAGGTTCTGTTGTGAATTATTACCTGAATAGCAGGGTACCGGGCGGCGTAACAGTACAGATATACCGTGGATCGCTCCTCGTCAACGAGTATAAGGGTTCGGGCGACCCGGGATTAAACAGTGTTGAGTGGCACCTGACAGAGCGGATAGAACGCACGGATGAAGAAAAAGAGAGCGCGGCTCAGAGGATTGAGAGAACAAAAAATTCTGCACTTTATTTCGATTATTACGACAACCATGACCATTTTGGCGAACCCGATGGAGAAGTGTCCGTAACCGGCCGGCCACTGGGAACATGGATCCAATCACTGCCTGAATGGTTGGAAGTTGATTACAAACATCTCCGTGCAAAACCGGGTGAATATACCGTCAAATTGATTGTTAATGGTAATGAATTATCTACCAAAGCTCTTGTGCTTAAGGACCAGTGGTTCGATAAAATGTATTAGATATTAATTAAAATTATTAGATATATGTAGAGATTTTGACCGAAGACCCGGCACAACACCGGGTTTTTGGTCAAAATGACATGATTCAACTTTATAGTCAACTCTAAGAGTGCTGCCACTTGGCAATTTCTCTATGATCATTGCCGTCTGTAAACAAATGAATTAAGGAATGATATGACTCAAGTTAATACGAATACAAAAAGCAGTGATCCAATGGAAATGAACCGGCGTCGGTTCGTAGGATATTTTTCGGGAATTGGACTCGGGGCGACACTTATGCCGGGAGCGCTTGCGGCAATCGCGCAGGACTCAGAAAAAATCACGTCCGATATGATTTCATCCGCGGCTTCTGTTGCCGGGCTACCTTTTACACAGGATGAAATTACTACCATTGCACAAACACTCAATGACTGGAAATATCAGGAAAATTACAAAAAAATCCGGGAAATCGAACTCGATAATAGTGTTTCTCCAGCTCTTGTGTTTGATCCCCTCCCTGTAGGGATAAAATTATCTTCCACACGGAGACCATTGCAATTTACCGCTCCCCGTATAAGCATGCCGAAAACCGACGAAGAGATTGCTTTTCTATCGGTTACGCATCTGTCTCATCTTATAAAAACACGACAAATCACGTCAACCGAACTCACCAAGTTGTACATTGCACGGCTCAAGAAGCATAGTCCGAAGCTGTTCTGCCTCATTACGCTGACCGAAGACCTTGCACTCAGGCAGGCGAAAAAAGCCGACGAAGAGATTGTAGCCGGCAACTACCGGGGGCCGCTCCACGGTATTCCGTGGGGTGCCAAAGATCTGCTCGCTGTAAAGGGATATAAAACGACATGGGGGGCATCACCCTATAAGAATCAGGATATCAATAATAATTCGACCGTTTACACCCGGCTGACCGAAGCAGGTGCTGTGCTCATAGGAAAACTGTCGATGGGTGCTCTCGCTATGGACAACCGATGGTTCGGCGGAAAAACAAGAAACCCGTGGAACACTGAGCAGAGCTCGAGTGGTTCTTCTGCCGGATCGGGTTCGGCTACAGCAGCAGGACTGGTCGGGTTTTCAATCGGAACCGAGACACTCGGATCGATCATGTCTCCTTCGAGTCGGTGCGGTGTCAGCGGCCTCAGGCCCTCATTCGGCAGAGTGAGCCGGTTTGGTGCAATGGCTCTGAGTTGGTCGATGGATAAAATCGGTCCAATGTGCCGATCCGCAGAAGACTGTGCACTTGTTTTGCATGCTATTGCCGGTCCAGACGGAAAAGATAATTCGGTTATAGATGTCCCCTTCAATTGGGACAGCAGTGCCAATGTGCAAAATCTCCGGGTCGGGTATTTTGCGGAGGAAGACCGCGAGAGTTTTGATGATGCTGATGACGAGGAGAAATATCGTTTGGTGCAGGAGCGGAATGGTGTCGCATTTGAAGTGATACGCTCACTCGGCGTGCAGCTTGTTCCTCTTGAGCTGCCTGATCTGCCGGCTGAGGCTCTGGAATTTATTTTGTTCGTGGAAAGTGCAGCGGCATTTGATGGACTCATGCGGAGCGGAAAAGATCAATCAATGCTCGAAGAACCCGAAGTAAGTGAATGGCCGCAGCTTTTCAGAACAGGACGGTTCATTCCTGCTGTTGAGTATGTGCAGGCAAACCGTGTCAGAACACAGGTCATTAATAACTTGTATGAAGCAATGGCTGATGTCGACTGCTTCATCGGCAGCAGGCTGGTTTTAACAAATATTTCCGGGTACCCGGAAATCAGCGTCCCGCATGGATTTTATGATTCAGGCACACCGACAAGCCTACGGATTACCGGGAAACTGTTTGGTGAGGCTGAAATTGCGCTGCTTGCAAAAGCCTTTCAAGACAAGACTGACCACCATCAGCAGCATCCTCAATTGTAAGTAAAACATTGTTATCGGGGATTCTTCGAGAGATACTATATAACAATAAAAACAGAGGCGAACCTATGAATATTCGGACGATTTTTTTGTGCAGTTTGCTGACATTTGTAGTATTCGTGCCGCATGTGCATGCACAGGAACCGGTTGATTATATCATGATTGATAAAATCCGCCAGGAAGGACTAAACAGATCGCAAGTTATGGATCATATGTTTTATATCGCAGAAATGTACGGACCTCGCCTCTCGAATTCTCCGGTCTATGATCAAGCTGCCAATTGGGCACGAAATTCATTCGAAGATTGGGGAGCTGATGAAGCAAAACTGGAGCCGTACGGTCCGATCGGTCTTGGATGGGAGTGTCGCTATGTCTCGGTACATATGCATGAACCGCAGTATCAACCGTTTATCGCCTATGCAGTGAGGCCGACGCGCGGGACAAACGGAAAAGTTATGAGTGATGCAATTTTTGTCAATATCAATGAACTCTATTCGGAAAGTGATCTCCAGCAATACAGGGGAAAACTCCGGAATAAAATTGTTTTTACACAGCCGCTCCGTGACGTCAAACCGCTTTTTAAACCGCTTGCTGTCCGTCTGTCGCAGGAAGAACTCGATTACATGGCCGAGGTTGACCTCAGCAACAATCCTGCTACCGTTACCATTGCTCAGGAAGAATACCAGGCGCTTCTACGGGGAGAAATACCCAGAAAACCACTTGATGCTGAAAAAATTCACGAATTTTTTGAAGATGAAGATGTGGCCGTGCTTGTCACGCCGAGTGCCCCGGGACGTGGCATCGAAGAAGGCGGATTCGACAGAGGTGTTGTGAAACTACCCGGTGGTTATGCACTTCAACCCGGTGCACCGCGGAACCCCTTCCAACGGTAGTAATGTCCCAGGAGCATTACAACAGAGTAATGCGCTTACTTGACCGTGGAGTAAACGTAGAGATGGAGGTCGAAATCGATGTTGTCTATACCGACAACGATGTGTACGATTATAATGTTATCGGAGAAATAACCGGTACCGATCCCGACCTAAAAGATGAAGTTGTCCTCATTGGCGGCCATTATGACGGAAAATTCGGCGGGACCGCCGCAACCGATAATGGCGGAGGCAGTGCAATAGTGATGGAAGCATTCCGCATTTTAAATGCGCTTGATGTTCAACCTCGCAGGACTATCCGCGCGGCATTGTGGGGCGGTCATGAAGGCGGACATGCAGGAGCAGGATATTATGTGCGGAACCATTATGGCGGACCTGATCCCGGGACGACAACAGAGGAACACCAGAATTTATCGATCTATTTCAATGTCGACTGGTTCGGCAGGTTCAGGGGTATATTTATGAATGGAAACGATCTTGTGCGGCCGATATTCGAAGCATGGATGAAACCGTTTGAAGACCTTGGAATGACACATCTCGTTGCAGATAACAGTGGCGGCTCGGACCATATGTCGTTTATTCGTGCCGGTCTGCCGGGATTTCAGTTTATTCAGGAAGATCTTGAATATTTTACGATTAATCACCATACTAATATGGATATGTACGACCGTGTTGTTCCGAAAGACCTCATGCAGGGCTCAACAATTGCTGCTACCTGGGTTTACCATGCGGCAATGCGTGATGAAATGATGCCCCGCTCCAAACAGCAGATGGAAAATAGCAGGCGCTGGCATAAATAGACATACGAATTTCGGAGGGTAGTAATGATTCAGGTAATGGCAGCGGTTCTGCGTAAAATAATGAGACATAACAAGAGAGCAATTACAGCACTTTTACTTTTTCTTCTGATTTTTCCTGCTGACATGAGCCGTGCAAAAGTTCTACGGGTTGAGGTTGACTCGCGTGAAACCGTATTAGACGGAAGAAAATTTGGTACCTATGGTACCTACGAATTGATTCGCGGGACGGTTTATTTCAGTTTTGATCCGGGGAATCCCATGAACAGGCGCATTTCTGATATCACGCTTGCGCCACGCAATGCTGATGGTGAGGTCGAGGCATCGGCAAACATTGCTGTGCTGCAGCCTGTCGATCGGAGAAAAGCACGGAAAATCGGATTTGTCGAGATCGGCAACCGGGGCAATAAACCGATCTATTTTGAAATGAACCGTGCGGAAGGCAGGAATATCGACCCAGGTGATCCTAAAAGCTTCGGTAACAGTCTGATGCTCCGTGAAGGACTTACGCTCATCTGGATTGGGTGGCAATTCGATGTACCCGTACGGAATGAGTACACACTCAATCTTACTGTTCCTGTGGCCAAACATGCAGTCGGTTCATCGATATATGGATTGGTCAGAAGTGACTGGACAATTGATGAGCGGCGGACGAGCCTCCAACTAAGCCATAGAAATCATGTTGCGTATCCTGTCGCCGATCCTGAACACTCCAGTAATGTATTAACTGAACGGGACTATCGTGACGGTCCACGCAGAATAGTACCTCGCGAGTTGTGGCAATTTGGGCGGGATGAAGACGGTGTCAGCATTCCAGATCCATCATATATTTATATGAAATCGGAGTTCAAAGAAGGAAAAATATATGAACTGGTCTATCTTGCCAAAGATCCGTCACTGGTCGGCCTAGGACCGGCAGTTGTCCGCGATATAATTTCCTATGCAAAATATGACGATGAAAGCCTTTTTCCGGTCAATTTCGGAATTGCATCCGGCACATCACAGACCGGGCGGTTTCTCAGAAAATTTCTTTATGACGGATTCAATACTGATGAAGAAGGGAGAATGGCGTATGATGGACTGTTTGCTCTCGCAGCCGGCGGAGGACGCGGCAGTTTTAACCATCGGTTCGCCCAGCCATCACGCGATGCCCATCCCTCCTCTGCGTTCTTCTACCCGACCGATATATTTCCGTTTACCGGCAGGACGCAATTTGACCCGCTCACTATGAAATCGGACGGTTTGCTCGCACATCTCCATAATTCTGATCATGCACCAAAAACTATGTATGTGAATGCCGGCTACGAATACTGGGGTCACACAGGATCACTCATTCACACAACCGTCGACGGCAACAGAGATGTGGATGCGATGCCGAATGAACGCATCTATCTTCAAGCAGCCGGGCAACACGGAACGGGTGGATTTCCCCCAAGTGAGAACAGCCGGGTAACCGACGGACCTGTGTATCGTGATAATCCGCTCGATATCGATGTTATCACTCGGTCTCTGCTGGTTAAGCTTGTCAATTGGGTGGAATCTGATGCGGAACCACCTGCAAGTTCGTTTCCGAGGATCGATGAAAATACCCTTGTTCCCATAGAAAATGTTGATTTTCCTGAAATTCCCGGCGTTTTGTTTCCGACGACAATTCATGTTGCATACCGGACCGATTATGGCCCACGCTGGCATGAAGGTGTCGTCGACAATCAACCACCGAACCTGAGCACACCCTATCCGATGCGGGTTTCACAGGTTGATTATATCGGTAATGAGGTCGGCGGTGTTCGGAGTATCGAACTCCGTGCACCTTTGGCAACCTACACACCGTGGAGTCTCAGGACAGGTTTTATTGGAGGAAGTGAGCAATTATACGATTTTGACGGCATGTTTATTCCACTGCCGCGTACCGCTGAAGAAAGAGAACAATGGGGTGATCAGCGTCCGAGTATCGATTCATTATATAATTCCCGTGATGCCTATTTAAAACGGGTGCGTGAGGAGGCCCTGGAGCTGATAGAAGAGGGATTTATGCTTCCTGAAGATGAGTCGTATGTACTCGAACGTGCAGGACGTGTATGGGATTGGATCATGAACGATTTGAATTGACGCAGATTATCATAAGCCCATGTGTTCAGGAAGAAATAGGACTCAAAAATAAATATTTGTGTTGTGATGAGTTGTAGTTATTCGTAATCGACGTCGCCGGGGATTGTTTCATTCAGGAGTTCTTTGATAAACTCACTGTTCTTTTTATCTTTGCTATGCTCATAAGCGTTCACGAGATTGAAGAGAACACGTCTGATGATTGCGACTGCGTCGGTCTTTGATTGAAGTATGTTTTGGAGATCTTTTGCTGATAGCAAAGCGGTCGGTTTGAGGTCTTTTTCTTCAAATATGTGCCCACCATTGAAACAATCGAGGAAACAGGTCATATCGTAATACTGTACACTGGCAAGAAAATGTCCCGGCAGGTTGCATCCTTCGACGTTCATCCCGAGGCGGTATGCAACAAGTATGTAAACACACACGAGACTGATCGGGATGCCTTTCCCCGACTGAATTACATGGTTAAGGTCGCTGTTCCGCGGATTGTAGTAGTCCTCTTCCGATCCGGTGAGTTTTTTAACCGTAAAAAGAAAATGTGCCACTTCGAGAACGTCCTTATAGCCGAATCGGGCAGAATATTCGTCGGCAAGCTTGTCTAACAGTATAGAGAGCTTGACCGGGTATGACATACCGTTCTGCAATTCCGAAATGAGACTGAAAGCTATTTCCAGTTTGTCGGCATCGTCTTCATACAACATCCATTCTGTCCAACACTCTTTTGAGATGGTCTCGCCGGTGATCGTCAAGGATTCCGGTCACATATTTTTTAATCGGTACAGTGGGCGGTTCGGACATACGGTCGAGTTCTTTCTTGAGTGACGGACCGAATGAATCGAGCTCACGGATGACCGCATCCTGCACGACAGGAGAATCGTCATCGATGAGTTGAATAAGATATGGTAATTGTTTCGGGTCTGCCATAATAATTCCAGAAATAAATCGTTGTGTTACTGTGTCACAAAATACAACTTTATCGAATAAGAAACAACGAAAATCGGGAAAATATCGAGCTGCTGCATATATTATATGAAATCAGCGGACTATTGATGCGAATTTGAGCTCACTACTCTCTGACTTTATCACCGAAAATGATATTCGTCCGATGATGATGCCGTTTTCGGTCGCAACATCAACACGCCAGTCGCCTGGTTCGATGCGCTCTTTAAAGGTATAGAGCCGGTACCCATCATCCCGCCCTCCGGAAATGTCGAGCGGAATTGTATCAGATACAAGCCACTGTCCTTCCACTCCATCAAAACGCTGCCAACGGTGGTAGATCGACACCGCAAGGTCTGTCGGTGCAAACACCGAAGAAAAACAGTACACCCGGTCGCCTTCACGATAAATAAAAGGATTGTCAGTCGTTTTGAACGGTCGATACCAGGGTGGACCTTGAAAAGTCAATGAATATGATGTTCCTGTGTCGCCTGTTGTTTTTTCGATATTATGATATATTCCACTGAATCTGAGTGCGAGCGGCACCGGGGGAATCCAGTTTGCCGAGTAAAAAAAGATAAGCAGTGCAGTCAGCATGATAGGAATTCCGGCTGTTTTTCGGAATGTTAATTCATCTGTAAAGACGGACTGCCGTTTCAGAAGAAATATAATCCCTTCGGCAGTTGTAAGACTGATAAGACTTCCGGTAAGGAATGTAACGAGTCCGATATGACCGAATAACACAGGGACGAAAAAAATGAAGAAAGAAAAATTGACAAGAAAGAAGAGTGATATCTGCAAGTAGAGGTTTGTGTATTTTTTTCCGAGAAATTCATTTATGACGAAGAGCAGCAGCAACAGTGCAAAGAACACAGCCGTTTTGGTGAACGACGCACTCTGGAAATAGAAGACAACATACGCGCTGAACAGTCCGCCCAGCAAAAACTGGATCGCGAACGGGTACCATTGTTTGTACTTCATAAGGATCGGGTGAAGGTTCACTTTCGGGGAACGTTCGATGATATTTACAATAACAATTAGGACTCCGAGTATAAGAAGATAAAATAGGAGGATAACATTATCAGTCAGCCGGTCAATGCGGGTAAGTGTTAGACTGTCCCACGCAAATCCGGAAAAGAAAGCGATGGCGGGAAGAAATTTTTTAAACCGTAAAAAATCCATGAATAATTATTCATTTACGAATCAGAGATTGTCACGTCGACCCCAAACTTCGGGACTCCTCACAATGATATATTGATAATGTTACCGATACGTTTCAATATTAGCTGTTGATTACAAAAAATCAGGATCGGATATTAAGAAAAGAGATTAATTACAGCAACCTCTGTAGTTAGTAATTCAATATTTTATTCTACACCACTTCTTACAAGATAATCCCACAACAAATTCGTCATTGTTCGCATCCCAACGGCAATTGATGCGTCGTCTGCGCGGAAAGTCGGGGTGTGGTGGCCGCCGGTTGTTGTCCCGGGTTTGACCATACCGAGCCGGAAGAAGAAACCGGGGACTTCGTTCGCAAAAAAGGAAAAATCCTCGTAGACCATGCTCCGTGGAACAATAATGGCATTTTCATCGCCAACGGTCCTCTGAACGGTCGACCACATTTTCTCAAAGAGTTCGGGATCGTTGTAGACCGACGGGACAATTCGGTGGTAATTTAGTTTGTACGATCCGCCATAGGTTTTTGTGATCCCGTCGAGGATGTCACGCATCCGCTGTTCGATCTCGTCCCGCACTGCCGGTTCGAAAGTCCGCACTGTTCCTTCGAGGTAGACTTCCGACGGGATGATGTTATACCGTTCACCGCTCTTGAAGATACCGACAGTCACAACACTCGGTTCGAGCGGATCAATATTACGAGAACGGATTGTTTGAAGCGCCATAACTGCCTGCGATGCCATGACAATCGGATCGATAGACTCGTGTGGTGAGGCGCCATGCGCCTGTCTGCCTCTGATAGTGATATCGAACCTATCTGCAGAGGCGAGTGACGGCCCAACTGTAAAACCGATTATCCCCACGTCGAGCTCCGAAAGCGTATGCAAACCGAATACTGCTGATGGCCGAGGATCGCCGAATGCACCCTGCTCAAGCATCATCTTTGCACCGCCGCCTTCCTCAAGCGGAGGGCCTTCTTCTGCGGGCTGAAATATAAAGAGTACGGTTCCGGGAAGATCATCACGAAGTCCGGCAAGCACCGAAGCAACACCGAGCTGTACCGAGGTATGAATGTCGTGACCGCAGGCATGGCTGACTCCGACATTCTGATCGAGATAGGTTGTCCTGACAGTCGAATTAAAAGAAAAATCAGTATCCTCGATGACCGGAAGCGCATCCATATCGGCTCTGACTGCAACGACCGGACCAGGTTTTCCACCCTTGAGCACACCAATGACACCGGTGTAGGCAACCTCTATTCTGACATCAATACCGAGTCCAGTGAGGTGGTCCGCAACGAGCTTTGCCGTTTCAAATTCCCGGTTGCTGAGTTCAGGATTTTGATGGAGATGGTGCCGGATAGCAGTGATTTCGTCGATATACCGTTCAACAGCAGCGTCAATCTGCGAATTTTGTGCAGGTGCAATTGCCGGCAAAAATATCACAATTAATGTCACCGATAAAAGCAAAAACTTCAATGTACGACTGTTCATGGATCCTCTCCGAATCTATAACGTATTTATATATCAGTCAAGTCCACCCGAAGCCAGATAATCCATAAGTATATTCGACATTACTTTCATGCCGACCTCCACGCAGGAATCGTCCGCCTGAAAAGTTGGTGTGTGGTGTCCGCCGGAAGTCGTGCCCGGCTTGACCATTCCGAGCCGATAGAAGAATCCGGGTACCTCATTCGCAAAATAGGCAAAATCCTCTCCACCCATTGTAGGATCGACTTCGTAAACATTTTCGCTGCTGACAACACGCCTGATAGTCGGGAGCATTTTCTCGGCAAGCTCAGCATTATTAATCGTAGCGGGAGTGTTTTTGAAGTACTCCATTTCATACGTCCCGCCATTTGCCTCCGTTATACCGGTCAGAATCTCATTCATCCGCCGAATGATTTCATTCTGTACATTAACGTTGTAGGTGCGAACCGTTCCTTCGAGGTAGACTTCTGCCGGAATAATGTTATACCGCCCGCCACCGCGAATGATACCAACCGTAATGACACTCGGTTCGAGCGGAGACAAGTTCCGTGAACGGATCGTTTGAAATGCTGAGACTGCCTGCGCTGCCATCACAACCGGATCGACTGATAAGTGCGGTGCAGCACCGTGTGCCTGCTTGCCTTGAATCGTGATTGTAAAGCGGTCGGTCGCGGCAAGGGCGGGACCGATCGTATAACCAATGGTGCCCGATTCCATTTCGGAAAATGTGTGGAGACCGAAAATCGCGGTCGGTCGGAGAATTTCGAAAATTCCTTCTTTCAGCATAAGGTCGGCGCCACCTTCTTCACCCGGCGGCGGGCCTTCCTCGGTAGGCTGGAATATAAACATGATCGTACCAGGAATGTCTTCACGCATAGACGCCAGAACCGATGCCACACCAAGCTGTACGGATGTGTGGATATCGTGCCCGCAGGCGTGCATGACACCAACTTCCTGACCGAGATAGGACGTTTTAACCGTCGATTTAAACGGAAGCGGTGTATCCTCGGTTACCGGGAGCGCATCCATATCAGCACGGACTGCTACAACCGGACCTAGTTTTCCGCCCCGCAGAATGCCGAGAACACCGGTAAAAGCAATTCCGGTCGTAACCTCCATACCGAGCTCACGAAGATGATCCGCAACAAGCTGGGATGTCTTGAACTCGCGATTCCCGAGTTCCGGATTCTGGTGAATGATATGTCGCTCCTCTATAATTGCCGGCAGCAATGTCTCTACCGCAAGATTGATTTTGTTTTGCTGCGCAAAGAGATTATTGAGTGGAACTAAAAAGGAAACAATGATGAACAACCGGATATATTTCTGCATGTGTACATCCTCCGGGAATTGTTGTGGGTTTATTTTTGATTTAAAAATGTTAAAGAATAAAAATCAATTCATTACAATTTCTCCGGTCTCAATAGACATATAAAGAGATCAGCTGATGGAGTATGGGTATATATGAAATGTTTGAGTTTGCTATACTTTTTTCTCATATCATTCCACGAACTACACGGCTCTAATCGCTTCAATACGTTTGAGTACCGGGGGGTGTGAGTAGTTTAGAAACACATAGAACGAATGTGGAGTCAGATTCGACAGGTTATGCACCGAGAGCTTTTTGAGTGCCGCGACCATGTCGTCTCCTTTGTTCGTTGTCTCAACTGCATACTGGTCTGCTTCATATTCGTTTTTCCGGGAAAAAACATTCATAAATATTGAGAGCACAAGCTCAATCGGCGCGAAAAGCATTCCGAAAAAGACAAGCCCGCTATATATT
The DNA here is from genome assembly GCA_965249485.1 of bacterium. Classification (GTDB taxonomy): domain Bacteria; phylum SM23-31; class SM23-31; order SM23-31; family SM23-31; genus CBDFMG01. Next base: position 466,206 of record OZ252239.1, read on the forward strand.
GATGGTTGTTCTATGAAAAACGCAGCAAACAGACCATCATGCGTCAAAAATATCGAAAGCAGGTAAAACATAACACCCATATGAGTAATGGAAATGATCATGCTTTGGATAATGTGTTTCTTTTTGTAGTGACCGATTTCATGCGCAAGAACGGCTACCAGCTCGCCTACTGTGTGTTTTTCGATCAGTGTGTCGAAAAGAGCAATCCGCTTGTTCTTACCGAATCCGGTAAAAAATGCATTCGATTTTGTCGAGCGGCGCGATCCGTCCATGACAAAGAGGCCCTTCAGCGAAAAATTCACCGATTTCGCATATCCAAGCACGGCATCTTTCAGTTCACCTGATTCTATCGGTGTAAATTTGTTAAAGAGCGGCATGATCCAGGTTGGTGCTACATAGTGAATTACGAGCGTAAACAGCGTCGTTGCAATCCAACAGTAGAGCCAGGCACGTGAGCCCGTAAATTCAAAAAAAACAAGAACACCTGCCAGAAGCAACCCTCCGATTACTGCTGTTAAGAGTATACCTTTCAGTAAGTCTTTAATGAATGTTGCCGGGGTGGTTTTGTTGAATCCAAATTTTTCTTCGATCACAAACGTTTTGTAGATACTGAACGGCAGTGAGATAATTGTTTTTGAGAAGATAAGAATTCCTACAAATAATAGCCCTGTCAAGACTGGGGCGTAGTCCCACGATCTGACGATGGTATCGAACCAGTTGAATCCTCGGGCAAACCAGAATCCGAGCGTAAGTACAAGTCCGAACGATGCAGTAAGAAATCCGAACTTCGTATTAACTCGTGTGTAGTTCTGCGATTTTTTATACGTTTCGGCATCGTACACTCCCTCAAATTCACTCGGAAGTGTCTCACTCAGTGCGTTCAGATTCAGGATTTCCGTAACAATTTTCAGCACAATATCTATCAACAGTGCGGCAAGAATTATTACCATATATATGTTCATAAATGATCCTCAGAGTAAAACATTGCGAATTCACATGGATGTTATCAAATAAGTTGAGCAGAAATTAATTTATTATTCAGACAATGTCAATTATGTTATGTGAAAATTTGACAAATAGACAATTTTTATTGAATGTTGTATAAAATATAGTTGTATTCTTTTACGAACACGAAGTATTACAGCTGAAAAATGTGAATTAACATGCCTGCATTAGAACCATTTTTTTAGCTTGCTATCAAATAATCCAAGGAGTATATTGAATCCCGATCTGATACTCCAAACTCATTCTATCGGAAACATTCTATCCCTACACCACAATGAAGCAGAAACTTACAGCTTATTTTAAACTGACTAAACCGACGATCATGACACTTGTGTTGTTCACGGGAACAACTGCGCTCTTGTTGGAAAAATCGGCGCTCGGTAATCCGGCACAATTTGCGTTGATTCTTCTCGGACTTTACCTGACGGGCGGTGGAGCAAACGCATTAAACCAGTTATGTTATGTGAAAATTTGACAAATAGACAATTTTTATTGAATGTTGTATAAAATATAGTTGTATTCTTTTACGAACACGAAGTATTACAGCTGAAAAATGTGAATTAACATGCCTGCATTAGAACCATTTTTTTAGCTTGCTATCAAATAATCCAAGGAGTATATTGAATCCCGATCTGATACTCCAAACTCATTCTATCGGAAACATTCTATCCCTACACCACAATGAAGCAGAAACTTACAGCTTATTTTAAACTGACTAAACCGACGATCATGACACTTGTGTTGTTCACGGGAACAACTGCGCTCTTGTTGGAAAAATCGGCGCTCGGTAATCCGGCACAATTTGCGTTGATTCTTCTCGGACTTTACCTGACGGGCGGTGGAGCAAACGCATTAAACCAGTTATGTTATGTGAAAATTTGACAAATAGACAATTTTTATTGAATGTTGTATAAAATATAGTTGTATTCTTTTACGAACACGAAGTATTACAGCTGAAAAATGTGAATTAACATGCCTGCATTAGAACCATTTTTTTAGCTTGCTATCAAATAATCCAAGGAGTATATTGAATCCCGATCTGATACTCCAAACTCATTCTATCGGAAACATTCTATCCCTACACCACAATGAAGCAGAAACTTACAGCTTATTTTAAACTGACTAAACCGACGATCATGACACTTGTGTTGTTCACGGGAACAACTGCGCTCTTGTTGGAAAAATCGGCGCTCGGTAATCCGGCACAATTTGCGTTGATTCTTCTCGGACTTTACCTGACGGGCGGTGGAGCAAACGCATTAAACCAGTTATGTTATGTGAAAATTTGACAAATAGACAATTTTTATTGAATGTTGTATAAAATATAGTTGTATTCTTTTACGAACACGAAGTATTACAGCTGAAAAATGTGAATTAACATGCCTGCATTAGAACCATTTTTTTAGCTTGCTATCAAATAATCCAAGGAGTATATTGAATCCCGATCTGATACTCCAAACTCATTCTATCGGAAACATTCTATCCCTACACCACAATGAAGCAGAAACTTACAGCTTATTTTAAACTGACTAAACCGACGATCATGACACTTGTGTTGTTCACGGGAACAACTGCGCTCTTGTTGGAAAAATCGGCGCTCGGTAATCCGGCACAATTTGCGTTGATTCTTCTCGGACTTTACCTGACGGGCGGTGGAGCAAACGCATTAAACCAGTGTTTTGAACGCGATATCGATTCACAAATGAAACGGACGAGAACGAGAAGGCCACTGCCTCTCGGACTCTTATCGGTGCGTGAGGCATTTTTATTTTCCATCTCGATTTCTGTAGCGGGATTTTTTCTGTTCGGAGTCTTTTTTAATTGGTTCAGTGCTTTTATTGCACTTGGAACAGTCCTTTTTTACAGTCTTTTTTACACCTTATGGCTTAAGCCCAACACAGTACAAAATATTGTAATTGGTGGGATTGCCGGCTCAATGGCCCCTGTTATCGCATGGGCTGCAGCCACCGGATCACTCACCATTATTCCATGGCTACTGTTTCTGATCGTGTTCTTTTGGACACCCCCTCACTTCTGGGCACTTGCACTCTACTATAAGGATGACTATATAGCTATAAATATGCCGATGATGCCTGCTGTACACGGTGACAAATCAACACTGTTTCAGATTGTTCTGTATTCTCTGCTCCTTTTTATAACAAGCATGTCGCTGCTTCTATTTGATTTCGGCATGCTCTATTTCATAGTTGCATTCATTTCAGGTAGCGTATTTATTTACAAGTCTTTTCAAGCAAAACAGCAGCATTCGAAACCGCTGTATATCGGTTTGTTTAAATACTCCATCGTATATCTATTTATTATTCATATCGCGATTATTGTTGATGGTTTTATAATCTAATCAGGTAGCGTTGAATTTTTCCTACAATTACTTGTTTCAATTCACATTGAATCAAAATTTGTTTCTATTTTAAAATTCAACTTATTATAGTTGAAATTATAGAATTGTTTTCTTATAATGACCGCATTCTAATCAATCACGTGTCAGAAACCCGCTTGATTTGATTGGTTGATGATAAATTTTAGAGGTACCTTTGGCTCAAATCTTTCCGGAATGGTCAAACAGAATTCCATTAATTATACTGGTTGTGATCATTGCAGGTACAACTGCTGCCGTTGGTTTTTTCTGGTATTACGGATCTCCGAAGTACACCGATATCGGATACCGCCCTGTACAACCTGTTCCCTACAGCCATAAAGTTCATGTGAATGATCTCGGGATTGACTGTCGATACTGCCATACCTCAGTTGAGGTCTCACCGGTATCGATTGTACCTCCGACACAGACCTGTATGAACTGCCATTCCCTTATTTTACCCGAAAGTGAAAAATTACAACCCATACGGGATAGCTTTATATCCGGCAATCCTGTCGAGTGGATTCGAGTTCATAATTTGCCCGATTACGTCTATTTTAACCACAGTTCGCATGTGACAAAAGGAGTTGGATGTATCACCTGTCACGGAAATGTTGCTGAAATGGATGTGGTGACACAACAGGAACCGCTCAGTATGTCGTGGTGTCTCGACTGCCACAGGGATCCTGGCCCAAATTTACGGCCGGTAGATCAGATCACAAACATGAAATGGACAATGCCTGAAAATAAGGAAGAGTTTTCGGCCCAATTGATTGCAAAGATGAATGTCAATCCTTCGGAGGATTGTTCGACGTGTCACCGGTAGTATGCAAAGGCATACGCTGTTCACAACATTTATAATGATATGACTGAGATGAAGAGAAATCCTATACATAGTAACTCGCTGCAGGGTAAAGAGTACTGGCGCAGCCTCGACCAGCTTGCAGAAACAGAGGAGTTCAAAGACTTTCTAAACCGTGAATTTCCTGCAGGTGCATCGGAGATGAATGATCCGGTGACGCGCCGTGCATTTCTCAGTATTATGGGTGCATCAGTTGCCCTTGCCGGCCTTGCCGGGTGCAGGCGACCTGTCGAAAAGATTATTCCCTATGTGAATGCCCCAGAGGAAATCGTCCCCGGAATTCCAAAATATTATGCGACTACGATGCCGTTCGGTCTAAGTTCGTATGGCCTCCTTGTGGAAACACACGAAGGAAGACCTACCAAAATTGAAGGAAACAAGGAGCATCCTTCGACGCTGGGTGCATCCAACGCATTCATTCAGGGATCGATTCTTGGATTGTACGATCCTGACAGGGCAAAAACAATTACCCGTAACGGTGAACAGCATACGCTTGAAGATTTTGCTGCATATTGGAATGGGATTTCGCACAATAATGGCGAAGGGCTTGCTGTTCTTTCCGAATCTTTTCGCTCTCCGACGCTCAACCGTCTCCGCAGCCAGTTTTTGAGAGCATTTCCGCAGGCACAGTGGATCACGTATGAACCGGTGAGCGACGAGCATGTCTTTGACGGCGTTCAAAATGCCGCGGGGAGAACCTTGCTGCCGCTATACCATTTCGATAAGGCACGGACTATTCTTTCACTCGATTCTGATTTTCTGTTATCCGATTCGGAGAATATTACACATACGCGAGGGTTTTCCGCTCAGCGGAGAATATCCTCCGAAACGGATACAATGAACAGACTATATGCCGTCGAGAGCGGGTACTCCCTGACAGGAGGCGCTGCTGATCACCGTTACCGACTCGAAAGCGGCCGAATCGTGGCTTTTGCCGTCCGGTTAGCCCGAGAACTCGACACACTTGGTATTGCTGTTCCCGAGCTAAACGCAATTTCCGATGTAGATTCAGGGACATTCGACGAACATTGGATTTCTGTTGCGGCTCATGATCTTGTTGAAAACCGGGGTGCAAGTCTGGTCGTGGCTGGCAGGAACCAGCCACCGGTAGTCCATGCGCTTGTTTTTGCAATCAATACCGCTCTTGGCAATGTCGGATCGACTGTGTCGTATGTTGAGCCAGAAGATGCATCACTGCCAAGCACCCATGGTCTTGTGAATCTTGCCGGCACTCTTCGAGATGGATCTGTTTCGAGTTTAGTTATACTCGGAGGGAATCCTGCATACAATGCACCTGCCGATCTCGGCTTATCCGAGTTGCTCGGTTCTATTGACAACACGGTGCACGTCAGTCCTTATTTTGACGAGACAGCCCGTCTGGCCGAATGGCATATACCGCAGTCTCATTTTCTGGAGATGTGGGGAGATACCCGGTCTGCAAACGGATCTGCGAGTATCGTACAACCGATGATCGCTCCACTGTTTGCAAGCTATTCGGTTGCCCGTATACTAAACATTTTGACATCCGGAAACACAGAAGAATCTGACCACGATATCGTCAGACAGACGTGGAGACAGTTGCTCGATACCAGGGATTTTGAAACCAATTGGCGAAAAGTGCTGCATGACGGTATTCTCCAAGGAAGTGAAACAGCAGAAATCACACCACACGTCAATAATAGCTCGCTTCGTGCTCTATTTTCAAGCCATAATTTTACAGATCAAGATTCCCGTAATGATTTTGAATTAGTTTTTACGCAGTCAAATGCGACATTTGACGGCCGGTTTGCAAATAATGGCTGGCTGCAGGAACTCTCCGATCCGGTGACAAAAATCACTTGGGATAATACAGCAATGATCAGTCCGACGGCCGCACAGTCACTCGGCGTGTCCAATTCAGACATTGTTCGCGTCGCTTTTCATGGCAGAGAGCTGGAAATTCCTGTTTGGATCCAGCCCGGTCAGGCAGACAACACAATTTCTATTGCCCTCGGTTACGGCAGAACCGGGATCGGGCGTATTGCCGACGGTGTCGGCGCTAACAGCTATCTGATTAGAGCATCCGGTGAGCTTTTTATATGCTCGGAAGTCACCATAAGCGCAACTGGCACAACACAGCTAATCGCAACAACGCAGGACCACCACTCAATGGAAGAACGTCCGATCGTTCGTGAAGCAAACATTGAGGAATACCGAGAACACCCCAATTTTGCTCCGGAAATGGTTGAGCATCCTCCGCTCGAGTCGCTGTGGACGGAACATAGTTATGAAGATGGATATCAATGGGGAATGGCAATCGATCTCAGTACGTGTACCGGTTGCAATGCCTGTACAATTGCTTGTCAGAGTGAAAATAATATTCCGATAGTTGGAAAAGACCAGGTCAGCAGAGGCCGGGAAATGCATTGGATCCGACTCGACCGCTATTTTACAGGTGATCCTAACGATCCTGAAATGGTACATCAGCCGGTTGCGTGTCAACACTGTGAAAATGCTCCTTGCGAGCAGGTGTGCCCTGTCGCTGCAACAGTACACGACAAAGAGGGTTTGAACCAGCAAGTGTACAACAGGTGTATCGGTACGAGATACTGCTCGAATAACTGCCCTTATAAGGTACGACGTTTTAATTTTTACAATCTTACGAATGAAACACCGGAACTTGTCAAAATGGCACAGAATCCCGATGTGACAGTCCGGTCGCGCGGTGTCATGGAAAAATGCACCTTTTGTACCCAGCGGATCAACAGAGCACGTGCACAGTCAAAGTTGGATGACCGGGAGATTCGGGATGGAGATATCAGGACTGCCTGTCAGGAGACGTGTCCGGCAGAGGCAATTTATTTCGGAAATATAAATGATCCTGAGAGTCAAGTATCGAGGATTAAAACCCAGAATCGAAATTATTCGCTTCTCGGTGAGTTGAATAATCAGCCGAGAAATACTTATCTGGCGAAAATCAGAAATCCGCATCCAGATCTAATGGGATGAGATATTTTGAATTTATTGGATACAAGAAAACAGAATCAAGAACAGTACAATAATTTGTACTAAATAGACGATTTAATCTACTTACAATTATTATTTATGGCTTCTGAGCAGGAACATTCGATTGTTAGAGAACCGGTGCTTATTACCGGTAATCCGACTTTCCACTCACTGACCGAAAAAATTAGCGGATTAACGGAGAAGAAAACTCCAAGATTGTGGTATCTTGCAATTGCTTTTTCCTCTTCTGCAATGTTTATGCTTTTCGGATTGATCGGCTATCTCTTCTGGGAAGGAATCGGTATCTGGGGACTTCAAGTTCCCGTTGGCTGGGGTTGGGCGATTGTCAATTTTGTGTTTTGGGTCGGTATTGGCCACGCCGGAACGCTGATTTCGGCTATATTATTTCTGCTCAGGCAGCGGTGGCGGACGTCGATAAACCGGTTTGCTGAAGCCATGACAATTTTTGCAGTCATTTGTGCTTTGATCTTTCCAGCTATTCATGTCGGTAGGGTGTGGCTAGCCTATTGGATGTTTCCGCTACCGAACCAGATGGCGATGTGGCCAAATTTCAGGAGCCCTCTCGTTTGGGACGTTTTCGCAGTGGGAACCTATTTTACTATATCATTCATATTCTGGTATACCGGTCTCATTCCCGATTTGGCAACCTTGCGCGACCGGGCTAAATCAAGAATTAGAAAAATAGTATTCGGTATTTTGTCTATCGGGTGGCGCGGCGGCCAGCGGCAATGGCGCCATTATGAGATGGCCTATCTTATTCTTGCCGGGCTGTCGACACCGCTTGTTCTTTCGGTGCATAGTGTCGTGAGTACCGACTTTGCAACAAGCCAGCTTCCGGGATGGCATACGACAATTTTTCCACCCTATTTTGTAGCAGGGGCTATTTTTTCAGGCTTTGCAATGGTAATGACGCTCGCTATAATCAGCCGGAAGATTTTCGGCCTTGAGCATATTATTACTGTTAATCATTTTGAGAAGATGAACAAAATAATACTCCTTACCAGTTGGATTGTGGGGTATTCATACTCAATCGAGATGTTCATTGCATGGTATAGCGGAAATATTTACGAGCAGTTTGCATTTTTCAACCGAGCATTCGGTCCCTATGCATGGGGATACTGGATTATGGTTTCGTGCAATGTGCTTGTGCCGCAGATATACTGGTTTAGGAAGATCCGCAGATCTATACCGGTCATGTTCGTCGCATCACTGCTTATTAATGTAGGAATGTGGTTTGAACGTTTTGTGATTGTCGTTTCATCGCTTGCCAATGACTTTCTCCCGGCCAACTGGCTCTATTTCAGACCCACCGTGTTCGATGTCGGCATTTTTATCGGTTCATTTGGTCTTTTTCTGACGCTGTTCCTTCTGTTTTTACGTTTCTTTCCGATGATCGCGATATCAGAGGTCAAAGGTGTTTTGCCGCAGGCAAATCCTCATTTTTACCGTAACGGTAAACATGAGGATAACGGCAGAAAAAATGCTGCACATAAAGGAAAGCAATCTTCATGAGTACCAAAAAGGGGGAAATATACGGCATTATAGCTGAATTTGAGCATCCGGGCGCTCTTGTGGATGCAGGGAAGAAAATCCGGGAAGAAGGGTACACAAATTTTGACTGTCATTCCCCATTTCCGATACACGGTATGGAAAAGGCGATGGGAACCACGCATTCGCCACTCGGTTTTATTATTGCCGGTGTCGCATTTTTCGCAATGCTGTTCGGGCTTGGCCTTCAATGGTATGCCAATGCAGTCACATATCCACTCGTTATTTCCGGCAAACCGTTCGTCAGTTACCAGACATACGCACCCGTTGGATTTGGTATTACGGTTCTTGCTTCGGGTATTTGTACCTTTATATTTATGCTTGTTTTAAATGGTCTGCCGCGGCTGTTTCATCCAGTGTTCTACTCTCAAAATTTTTCACGGGTAACTGATGACGGATTTTTTGTCAGTATCGAACACAAGGATTCCAAATTCGATCCGGTCAAGACAAATGCGTTTCTTGAGTCGATCGGGGGCACTAACATTGAATTATTACAGGGTTAAGAGCTTAGTGTTTAATAACTGTAGACATAAAGTGAAATTTATAGAAAATCTTCAGCCAAAACAGATTTTACTCATCGTAATCTGTGCGGGCAGTATAGGATATTCAGGCTGTTTCCAGGGACGGCCCTCGGAGCAGCCGCCGATTCACCTGAATCCGAATATGGACAATCAACCGAAATACAAGGCACTCGGAGAAAGTAAATTTTTTGAAGACCGGTCGAACATGAGGATGCCTGTTGCTGGTACAGTCGCACGCGGTGACTTGAATGAAGATGCTGTTTATTACACCGGTAAAGATGCAAACGGTAATCTTGTCGAGAAATCCCCTTTTCCTGTGACACAGACACTCTTGGAGCGCGGCCGCGAGCGGTATGATATTTACTGTACACCGTGTCATTCACGTGTTGGTGACGGAACGGGAGTGATTTCAACATATAATTATGTACCGCCGGGAAATCTTCATGAGGAGCGACTTGTCTTTATTCAGGACGGTCATCTGTATGACGTTATCACCAACGGGATAAGGAACATGCCCGCGTACAACCACCAAATTCCTGTTGCAGACCGATGGGCGATTGTGGGCTATATCCGTGCACTGCAGCGGAGCCAGAATGCTTCGCTTGAAGATATTCCCGAATCAGAACGAATTGAGATCCGATAGAGCGACAATACAATTATGGAACTGAACGATACGACATATCAATTGAACAACTCCGGCAGTTTCGGAAAAATTGCATTGATTACTGGTATTGCCGGTATGGGGGTGACATTTGCCGGCGGTTATCTGGAAGGTGATTTTACGCAGTTTTATTTTTCCTATCTTGTATCGTTTGCGTTCTGGATTACTATTGCGCTCGGTGGACTCTTTTTTACAATGCTGCACCACCTCACCAATTCACTCTGGAGTATCGTAATTAGACGGATCGCAGAATCAATCATGATAACACTGCCATTTTTCGCGGTGTTGTTTATTCAGATTGCGCTTGGCATTCACGATCTGTATCACTGGTCACACAGCGATGTTGTTGCAGCCGATGCAGCGCTCCAAAAAAAATCGGGATATTTGAATATCTCATTTTTTCTTATCCGCTCGTTCATCCTTTATTTCGGCATTTGGAGTTTTCTGTCATGGCGACTCCTTAAAATATCGCGTGAGCAGGATACGGGTTTTAAAGCACAGCAGGTTAAGACCATGCGGATCATTAGTGCGCCCGGCATGATTGCATTTGCACTCACACTGACATTTTCGTCATTCGACTGGCTCATGTCGCTCGATCCACACTGGTATTCCACTATATTTGGTGTGTATGTGTTCAGTGGGAGCACTTTGGCGTTCCTGGCGTTTATTACACTGGTCTGTGTCATCTTGCGGAAAAACGGAATTTTACAGAACACCATTACCGTTGAACATTATCACGATCTTGGACGTCTCCTCTTAACGTTTACAATATTTTGGGCTTATATTGCATTTTCCCAGTACTTCCTGATCTGGTACGCCAACATTCCAGAGGAGACGATTTGGTTTTTGAAGCGATGGGAAGGAGCATGGCAGCCAATTTCGATAATTGTAGCTTTCGCATTTATTGTTCCTTTTACGACACTGCTGCTCCGGAAAACGAAACGTAGCCTCGGATATATGACATTTATCTCGATCTATATACTTTTGTACCATTTTATCGATATGTACTGGATAATCATGCCTATCCTTCATGAACAGGGCGCGGATGTGTCATGGATGGATATCACTGCATTTATCGGAATCGGGGGGCTGTTTCTCTCGTATTTTTGGAATAGATTGAGTTCGGGTCCATTAGTTCCAGTGCAGGACCCACGGCTTGAAGAATCCATAGCAGTAGAACATTAACCGGATAATAACGAATGGATGAACAGCGTAAAGACAAACGGAGTATACATACCAATGTCGGATATGAGCGGCGGGATGTTGATATCAAAAAAGTACTCACTGCCGGGGGGATTATCTGCGGTATCCTGATTATATTGATTATATTATTGAACGAAATGTTCATGATACTCAAGGAAGACATCTATTACCAGCATGTCCTCAGTCCCGAATCGGAACGGTTAATGCGGATCCATGCGCGTGAGGATTCGGTATTAAACTCGTATGGAATCATCGATGAAGGCGCGGGAAAATACTGGATTCCAATTGAACAGGCTATGGAGTTGGTTGCCGAGGAAGCAGAAAAATGAAACGCTCTGGTAAACATATTGTAACTGCTGCAATTTTACTTGCGATTTTTTTGACTGATGGTTTAATTAATGCACAGGTGATCCTGGACCAGCCGCCGGAGTTGAGTGGGATCGATATTGAGGAGCATCTTGGAGACTATGTTCCGCTCGATCTGACGTTTACCGATGCATCCGGATCCGACGTGACATTGGATGACTACTTCAACAAAGGCAAACCAGTGTTTCTCGTGCTCGCATATTATGAATGCCCTATGCTCTGCACACTGGTTCTGAGTGCTGCAGCAAATGGCGCGATCCAGGTAACAAGTCTTGATCCGGGTAGTGATTACGAAATGGTTACGATCAGTATAGATCCTGACGAGACTGCCGAGCTTGCTGCACAGAAACAGAGCAGATATATTAAGAGTCTCGGTTCAAAAGGAAGTGAAGGCAGCTGGCATTTTCTTGTAGGAAATGAGAAAAATATCAGGTCTATTGCCGATGCTGTCGGTTTCAAGTATTATTACGTACCGGAACGCGATGAATATGCCCATCCTGCGGCTGCATTTATCCTGACCGAGGAAGGGAAAATATCGCGCTATCTCTACGGACTCGATTTTAAACCGCGTGACCTTCGGCTCGGCTTACTGGAGGCTGCTGAAGGAAAGATCGGCAATACGATCGATAGAATAATTTTGTACTGTTTTCACTATGACCCCGATGCAAAAGGGTATGTGTTGTTTGCACAAAATGTGATGCGTGCGGGAGGCGCGCTGACTGTTTTAGTGCTTGTTCTGTTTTTAAGCAGCCTCTGGGCAAAAGAGAAGTTCAGAAAATCACGGGATGAGGCAGTCGCTAAATTGAATGTGAAAGAGCATGCAGAAGTGTGAGCTGAAGGCCAATACTCAATTTTCTATACTATAGATTTAGGTAATTAGGTCAAAAGCGACCTAAAGTGAATATTGATTAATAAATAGTATAGTTTTTCGTTTCTGTAATTGTATCTAAATTCCATTTCCTTGAGGTACAATAGGAAATGATTTTTGCTAACACCATGGTATTTTAAGAGTCTTTCTTTTGCAAATGACCAGAAGCCCTCTAAACCGTTAATATGACGTCGTCCTTTAATAAAATATTTGTTATGATCGACAGTAAGATGTTTGCCAAAAAACTTCAGCGATTTATACGATCGAAACTTATCAGTATAGAAAACACTTCCTTTTTCAGAATTGTCCCTGATCTCGTTCATCAATGTCTCGGCAGTTACATCATCAACAACCGTAGTAAATATCTTCCCTTGACGCTCCAACATGCCGAAAACCTTTATTGTACCAGCACTTCCTCGACCCCGTATCCCTTTTCGCTTACCGCCAAAATAACTCTCGTCACATTCGATTTCTCCAGAAAGTCTCTTAAATTCCTGGCTCAAAAAATCATAAATTTCTTGACGGTAAAGCATGTATTTTCCTCGTACCTTCTTGTATCCAAAACCAAGATCCCTCGCAGCTTTATTAGCAGGGATCTCAAGAGAAAAATAGTGCAAAATTGTCAGATCATCTTTGAACTTTGTAAAACTGTATTTGTAAAAACAATCTCTACATTTATAACGATTGTCCCTCATCAGGTAAAGATGATTTCCGCCACATGTAGGACACTCTTTACCTTCAATAAATTTAATGACTTCTTCTTCCATACCAAATATAATATAATACTTGGGTCGGAAATAACCTAATTACCTAGATTTTAATTCAGAGATTGATTTAGTTTTAATAATTATAGTTCTATTGATTTTCTTTATACCCGCTGTAATGTAGGGAGTTTGTAATATAATGAATGATGCCACTACAGTCTGGCTGCCTTCACAAAGTTCCACGATGGCGGGCGAGATTGACACCCTATTGTTTTTTCTCTATTATATGTCGGTGTTCTTTCTTGCATTAATCGTCGGAATAATTGTTCTTTTTGTTGTCAAATACCGCCGCAAAGGGAAACCCGGATTGACTTCCAGCATTTCCGGTAACAGGGCTCTGGAGGTACTGTGGACGGCTATTCCGACAATACTCGTTTTGATAATCTTCGGTTGGGGATTCAGAGATTTTCTCCGATTGCAGATTATCCCCCACGACGCCCTTGAAATACGAGTATCGGGAATAAAATGGTCGTGGAATATGGACTATGCCGAAGGAGCTAATAGTGTCAATGAACTTGTTGTTCCGGTGAATAGACCAGTCAAATTGCTTATGTCGTCACGGGATGTTATCCACTCATTTTTCATTCCTGCTTTCAGAGTTAAAATGGATGTACTCCCAAACCGTTACACGACGCTCTGGTTTGAAGCAAATGAGACCGGTGAATTCACCCTCTTTTGTGCAGAATTTTGCGGGCAGCAGCATTCTCTTATGAGAGGGCTGGTAAAAGTGCTTTCAGTAGAGGATTATGCTCAATGGATTCAGGAAAACTCAAATATTCTGGAAGGGCTTACTGCAGAAGAAGGCGGTGAGCTGCTCTTTAACAGGAATTTATGCTACACCTGTCACAGTAACGACGGCACTGCGGGCAATGGTCCGACATGGCAGGGATTGTACGGAACAATGGAACAGTTGGCCGACGGCACTGAAGTATTAGTAGACGAAAACTATATCCGGGAATCGATTCTTGAACCACAGGCAAAGGTAACGGCTGGTTATGAGCCGATTATGCCGACGTATCAGGGAATATTGCAGGAAGATCACATTGACGCTCTTATAGCGTACATTAAATCACTGAGTAATTGAGGTGTTGCATTGAACACTATACCCGAACGTAATTTTTTAACCGAAAAAAAAGGAATTGCGTCGTGGCTGCTTACGGTCGACCACAAACGGATCGGCATAATGTATCTCATTTCGATCACATTAGCCTTTTTTGCCGCCGGAATTTTCGCTCTCATTCTGAGACTGGAACTGCTCTATCCGGGTGAGGATTTTATTTCACCCGATACGTACAATCAGTTTTTTACTCTGCATGGAATTATAATGATTTTCTTGTTTATCATACCGTCAATTCCTGCAGTGCTCGGTAATTTTGTTTTACCACTTCAGATAGGCGCGAAAGACGTTGCATTCCCTCGCTTAAATCTTTTAAGCTGGTATCTCTACTGGGCAGGGGCATTTCTGGCTGTCTATTCTATCATGTCGGGCGGTATCGATACAGGCTGGACTTTTTACGCACCGTACAGCACCGATATTAGCGGAGCAGTAATTCCGATGACGATGGGAGCGTTCATCATCGGATTTTCATCAATTTTAACCGGTCTGAATTTTATTGTTACAATACACAAAATGCGTGCGCCGGGCATGACCTGGTTCAAAATGCCGCTCTTTGTTTGGGGGCTGTATGCTACGGCAGTACTGCAGGTGGTCGCAACTCCCGTTATTGGTATAACCCTTGTTCTGCTCGTGCTTGAACGTCTTCTTGGTGTCGGAATTTTCGATCCGGCTATGGGCGGTGATCCGGTCTTGTTTCAGCATTTTTTCTGGTTCTATTCACATCCAGCGGTCTATATCATGATTCTCCCGGGAATGGGGATTATCAGCGAACTCATCACCGCATTCAGCCATAAAAGGATTTTCGGTTACAAAGCGATCGCATATTCGAGTCTCGGTATTGCATTCACGAGCTTTCTCGTGTGGGGTCACCACATGTTTACGAGCGGCCAGTCTGAATTTGCGGTTATGATATTTTCGTTTCTGACATTTGTGGTCGGCATTCCATCGGCTATTAAAATCTTTAACTGGGTAGCAACCCTTTATAAAGGATCAATATCGCTCGACACACCGATGCTGTACGCACTTTCATTTTTAATACTTTTTACAATCGGGGGCTTAACGGGAATTTTTCTCGGTACGCTGTCGGTCGATATTTTTCTTCACGACACATACTTTGTCGTAGCCCACTTCCATTATGTTATGATGGGCGGTACCGTTATGGCGTTTCTCGGTGGACTCCATTACTGGTGGCCGAAAATTTGGGGGAGAACCTATAATGAGCGTCTCGGCCAAATCACCGCAGTTATTGTTTTTGTCGGATTTAACGTGACTTTTATATCCCAGTTTTTAGTCGGCCTTCAGGGCATGCCGCGACGGTATCATACGTATCTGCCGGAGTTTCAGCGGATGCACGGTTTTTCATCGGTCGGTTCATTTATTCTTGGTGCAGGCCTTCTAATTGTAGCAATATACTTGATTCATGCTGTTTTCAAAGGTAAGCCGGCCGGCAGTAATCCCTGGGGTGCATTAACGCTCGAATGGCAAACAACATCTCCGCCGCCACTCCATAATTTTGAGGAACCGCCGGTAGCAACGCACGGACCGTATAATTTCGATAAAATAGAAGTAGAAAGTACGCTCAGGTAATTCTATGGAATCACAGCACACTGACCACCCTAAATTTCTTCAGCACCATTTTCATGATGCGCAGCAGCAGCATGAATCCGCAAAGCTAGGAATGTGGTTATTTTTATTGACCGAAGTACTCCTTTTCGGCGGCCTTTTTCTGGCGTATGCTGTTTTTCGTGCTTGGAATCCTGAGATGTTTGCTGCGGCAAACGAAGAATTGAGTGTTCCGTTAGGTTCTCTGAATACTATTATGCTCATTACGAGCTCACTGACTATGGCACTAGCCATCAGAAGTGTTCAACTGAATAACAGCACAGCAAGCATCAAATATCTTGTTATGACGATTCTGTTTGCTGCAGGATTTATGATCGTTAAATATTTTGAATACAGCCATAAATTTGAGGTAGGACAGCTCCCAGGAGAATACTATTTTTTTGAAGGGATTGAGGGAACAAATCCGCATATATTTTTCAGCCTTTATTTTATGATGACAGGTCTCCATGGCATTCATGTTATGATAGGAATAGGGATCATTTCATGGATGATTTTGCGGGTAAAAAAAGGTGAGTTCTCAAGTGAATATTATACTCCGCTTGAATTAACCGGCCTGTACTGGCATCTTGTTGATTTGATTTGGATTTATCTGTTCCCATTACTGTACTTAATCGGTTAAGACTATGAGCAAACAGGGACCACATGTAATTCCACTCGGTGTTTACCTCGGTATCGGGGGTGCACTATTTGTGATGACAATTGTCACGATTGCTGTGTCGTATATTGAACTTGGATTTTTGAATATTGTTGTTGCGCTTGCCATTGCCTCGATCAAGGCACTGCTCGTAGCATTTTTCTTTATGCATCTTTACTATGACAATAAATTGTATTTATTCATCTTTGCCTCTTCCTTGTTTTTCTTAACAGTCCTCATCTCGACTACAATGTTCGATACACTTCGCCGAGGCGATATCTATGATTACCGGAGTAGTGCAATTCAACCTGATGCGAAAATATATACATTGCCTACAACCTCGACTGCTCTTGCAGATTCATCGGGACCGCAATAAAATAATCCGCTTTCGTAGAAATTTGAATCATTTTTGTTGCTTCTTATAATGTTTCTATATTACTTTTCTTCTCTATCAGCCATATATCTGATTCTAATCATAGACTGGAAACGACAGTGATGACCTCCTTTCGCAGAAGTGCACTTATCTCAACCTTAGCAACGTATTTTTTGATTTTTGTCGGCGGGCTTGTCAGAGTAGCCGGTGCCGGTCTTGGATGTCCCGACTGGCCAAAGTGTTTCGGGCGGTGGATTCCACCAACCGATGTCAGCCAGATTCCTGTGGGTATTGATCCAGCAACATTCAATTTTACACTTGCCTGGATCGAATATGTGAATCGTTTATTCGGTGTCTTACTCGGAGTTCTGATTGTGATAACCACTGTCTTCGCTATCCGGCAATACCGGAACGTGCCGAGAATATTTTATTCGTCTTTAGCAGCACTCTTTGTGGTCGGATTTCAGGGGTGGTACGGAAGTCTTGTTGTCGGGTCAGAGCTGCTTCCGATCACGGTGAGCGTTCATATGTTGCTTGCGTTTTTGCTCGCAGGTCTCCTTATCTATGCAACCCAACAGGCCTATTATATTGAAACACCCGGCTCGGACTCGGATGTATCCTATCCGAATCAGTTATCGAAATGGCTGTGGATTCTGGCCGGTCTGACACTTCTGCAGATTGTGCTTGGAACACAAATCAGATCGGCAATCGAGATTATTCAGGTACAGTTTCCTGAAATAGCGAGAGGAGAATGGCTTGATCGTGTGGGATCTGTGCAGAATGTGCACTGGATCGTCAGTATTGTCATGCTTCTGATTACCTGGCAGATTAGCAGGACTCTTGTCAGACAAAAATCAGCGCTGCCGCCGTTGATTAAACTGAGTTCTCATGGGCTGATGCTTTTTATTGCTGCACAGATTACTGTTGGAATTGTGATCGTCACAACCGGAATCCCTGAAATCATGCAATTGTTCCATTTGTGGTTTGCTAGCCTCTATTTCGGTGTGATTGTTATACTGCTTTCGGGATTGAATAGGTGTCCTGGAAAATCATGAAACGGAGTATCGCACAATGAAAAAGATATTTATAATCGCAGTTATTGGTTTATTTGTTATGGGGCTCGGCGCATGGTACGTCATTTTTCAGGCGAATCAATCACGGATCGAGGCAATCGACATTTATGGTGAAGTACCGGCATTTGAATTTACCGCCCATTCTGGTGAACCGTTTGGTATTGGCAATATGAAAGGTACTCTCTCTGTTGTCGATTTTATATTTACAAGCTGTCAGTCTGCTTGCCCAATTATGTCTGCAACAATGAAGGAATTGTATCAGATTTATCATGGTTCCGGTACTGTTCAATTTGTTTCTTTTTCAGTCGATCCTGATGTCGATACACTGCCGGTTTTACGAGATTATGCCCGGATGTGGGGAGTTGATGATAAATACTGGACCTTTGTCAGGGCACCCGTAGAAGACATCAAAAATCTAAGTGAGCAGGGATTTTATCTTCCTGCTGAGGGTCTTCCGATGGGACACAGTACGAGATTTGCGCTTGTTGATCAAAACGGAAAAATCAGAGGGTATTACGATAGTTTTGATCCAGAAAGTATGGCAGAATTAAAAACACGTATCGATTATCTAGCAGATGAAATGTGATGGCTCTATCGGATCTCGTAACGATAAATGCTCTTTTAAACAGCGTTGCAAGCATACTCCTGTTAGCAGGATTTATTCAAATCAGGAAAGGAAACCGTGATGTACACAAAAAGCTAATGCTCAGCGCTCTTGGTGTTTCGATTCTGTTTCTTATCTCATATCTCGTCTACCACGCCAATGTGGGATCGGTACCTTATCCGTATAATGACTGGACAAGACCCGTCTACTTTTTCATATTAGTCCCCCATATAATCCTTGCAGCGGTGATGGGTCCTTTTATCCTCTACGTCGTCCGGCATGCATTCAAGGAGAATTTCACAAAACATAAACGGCTCGCCCGGTGGGTTTTTCCGGTTTGGATGTATGTTTCAGTTACCGGTGTGTGCATCTATTTGATGTTGTACCGCCCTTTTTAGAAATCCAAACTTGCAACAAAAATTCGGTCATAATCTGATAAATTTACTGCCGGGCAGCTTGCGAATAAGTCCTTTAAGCTCAAGTGTGAGGAGAATTGCCAGGACTTTTGCTGTGGGTAAATCACTTTTTTGTGTGATATTGTCAATTTGTATAGGTTCAGAATCGACGCATTCATAGAGAATCGATTCTTCATGGGACAGATTGACAGGGGGTGCTTTAATCTCTTCTACTATATCGGAAGTTATCCCAAGTGCCGGTCTGAGTTCGTTGATAATATCCTGAGCATTCTGGACAAGCTTCGCAGCCCCGTCTCTGATGAGTGCATTCGATCCGAGGCTATAGCGGCTCGAAATATTACCCGGTACGGCGAACACCTCCCGGTTTTGTTCGAGGGCTGCCGATGCTGTGATGAGCGCTCCGCTTTTTTTACCTGCTTCAACCACTACTGTCCCCAACGACATACCGCTGATTATCCTGTTTCGCTGCGGAAAATTTCCGGGCCATGGTTTTGTGCCGAATGGAAACTCTGATACCACTGCACCGTTATTGATTATTTCTTTAGAGAGTGAATTATTTGAAGCGGGATACACAACATCAATACCGCACCCAAGAATGGCAATGGTCCGGCCGCCCGATTTCAGCGATGCCCAATGTGCTTCAGTGTCAATACCTGCTGCCATACCGCTCACAACCGTAATTCCATGAGCGGCAAGATCTCCTGCAATCTTCTCGGCGGCACACCGACCATATTCAGATACTGTCCGAGACCCGACAACTGCAATAGACCGTTCATCTTCGGGCCGAATAGTACCTTTCATGAAAAGAACAAGAGGAGGGCTGTAAATATTGAGCAGGTTTTTCGGGTAAGCTTCATCCCAAATTGTAAGAACTGAAGCATTGTGTTTTTTTAACTTTTCTAATTGTTCATCAACGTGCTTCGCAAGTTCAGGGTCACGGACAGATTTCAAAAAATATTTTGCAAGCTTTTCACTAAAACCATCGACTCGTATCAAATCGTTGACCGGCGCACTATACATACGCTCAGGGTTTTTAAAAGCCTGAATTAGTTTATATGCTCTGTAGGGTCCGATAGAAGGGATAAAGTGAAGTTTGAGAAGGTCGCGGAGCGGTAATTTCTTTGTTTTATTGAGATCCTGTATCATAGTTAAGGAGCGTGCAACATCTCTCTTTGAGTTCAGTTAGACCAGTATGTCTCACCGCTGAAAGTGCGAGTACCGGAATCCCTTCAATTTTTTTGGGAATATCGGCTTCAGGATCAAGGTCTTGTTTTGTCAGAATTATGAGTTTTGCTTTTTTGAGGACGGCCGGATTAAATTTTTCAATTTCCTGCGAAAGAGTCTTGTAGGTTGCCACTGGATCAGAATCGGTAATTTCAATAAGGAACATTAATACACTCGTGCGCTCGATATGGCGGAGAAATCTGTCTCCGAGTCCTTTTCCAGTGTGTGCTCCTTCGATAAGGCCGGGAATATCGGCCATTACAAAACTGTGAAATTCATGGCACTTGACAATTCCGAGATTGGGAACAAGCGTAGTAAAAGGGTAATCGGCAATTTTCGGACGTGCTGCTGAAACAACAGAAATAAGAGTCGATTTTCCGGCATTAGGAAAACCGACTAATCCGATATCGGCAAGCAGCTTAAGTTCGAGCGTAACTGTTTTCCGTTCACCTTCTATGCCCGGCTCCCATTTTCGGGGCGCTCTGTCAGTCGGTGACACATAGCGAGCGTTCCCACGTCCTCCCCGGCCGCCACGCACAACGGTCAGCTGTTGCCCAGATTCCATAATTTCACCTAAAACGGTTTCGTCTTCATGGATAACTGTGCCAATTGGAACCGGAATTGTGACACTACTACCGGCTTTACCTTTCTTGTTTGCACTCTTGCCATGCACTCCTCGTTTTGCTTTATAAATCCGGCTGTATCTGGTATCAATTAACGTATGTAACCCGGAGTCGCCAATGAAAATAATGTCACCGCCTTTTCCCCCATCACCACCATCAGGACCACCGAGAGAGACATATTTTTCGCGCTTAAAACTCATACAGCCACTCCCCCCCGTACCAGCAATGAGCTTTATTACTGCTTCATCGACAAACATTTCAGTTATTTCGGATTTCTCTTGTAAGTGATTTATTGATGTGAATCCGTGTGACTTATTGAAAAAAGGGCTCTGATTAGTGATATGTCATATAGACGGAGCCCTTTTCTGATTTTTTTGTAGAGTAATAATTAGTACATTTTTTCTGCTTGCCCGGAAATCGTATTCGTCGCTATTATACCGATAAATTTATCGACCACCATGCAAATGCATATATAGTTTACATATTGTCGACAATTGCCTGGCCAAATTCCGAGCACTTCAATAATTTCGCACCCTCAACCTGCCGTTCTAGATCGTACGTAAGTGTTTTGTTCAGGATTGTTTTCTCCAAACCTCTATAGACGTTGTCCCGTGCATCATCCCAGCCGAGATATTCAAGCATGAGTGCTCCCGAAAGAATCAAAGAACCGGGATTGACTTTGTCTTGTCCCGCATATTTGGGAGCGGTACCATGTGTCGCTTCAAAGAGACCGATATAATCACCGATGTTTGCTCCCGGGGCCAAACCGAGTCCGCCGACCTGTGCTGCACATGCGTCCGACAGATAGTCTCCGTTAAGATTCATGGTAGCAAGGACATCATATTCGTTCGGCCGAATGAGAACCTGCTGAAATATACTGTCTGCTATTCTGTCATTGATGACAATCTTACCATCGGGTACATTCCCATTGTGTTTATCCCAGAGATCCTTTTCAGAAATGGTCACATCTCCGTACTCTTCTGCAGCAAGCTGATAACCCCAATCACGAAAGGCACCTTCCGTGTATTTCATAATATTGCCTTTATGGACGAGTGTGACGCTCTTCCGGTCCCGTTCAATTGCATAATCAATCGCCTTTTTTATAAGTCGGCGTGATCCTGTAATGCTGATCGGTTTTACTCCAATACCGGAATCGCGTAATATCGATGTGCCCATGGTTTCATTCAGGAAATTAATGACCTGAACAGCTTCCGCAGAACCTTCCTGCCATTCGATTCCTGAATATACATCCTCAGTGTTTTCACGAAAGATGACAATGTCGAGATTTTCGGGATGGCTCACTGGACTCGGTGTCCCCTGATAATACCGTACCGGCCTTATGCATGCATAGAGGTTCAGCAATTGTCTCAGAGACACATTCAGGCTGCGGAATCCTCCGCCGATCGGCGTCGTCAGAGGTCCTTTAATAGCAACGATATAATATTTGATAGCTTCCAGTGTATCTTGTGGGAGGAATTCATTGTATTTTTCGTCCGCCTTTTCACCGGCATATATTTCAAACCACTCTATTTTTTTTGCACCGTTATATGCTTTTTCTATAGCAGCATCGAGAACAATCTGCGTCGCCTTCCAAATATCAACTCCAATACCATCTCCTGCGATAAACGGAATAATCGGGTTATCTGGAATCTTCAGTGTGTTATTTTCAATTAGGATTCTCTCGCCGCTTTTAGGATGTTCGAGCTTCTGAAATGTTGTCATCGTTTTCCTCTTTCAATTACACGTTATTCAATAACGCTATTCTGTATTAAATCACAAAATTAGATGATTACATTAATCAAACTCACACCTTGAAATATACTCTTTATATGCTTAAAAATCAATGGTTTCAACGGAAATATATGACAGAATACAACTAATTATTTATATTATTTCAAATAAGTGTTAAAGTTTGTAATACAGGTGCCGATGTAAAGATACGGGCAGTACAGTCATTTTTTGAATTTTGTACACATAAAGCGACTCAATCCCTTTTTTAAGGGTGTTACAACTTCCTGATTTATTCTTTTAGATGGTGCAATCCGGGTGAGTTTATTATGGCAATAAGCGACTTTACCCGTATCAGCACTACTTATTTGGTACACCCCCTTTTACAATCCTTTAAAACCAAGAGATTCCACGTTTAATTCTGTCAAGAATGCTTTAAGATAACTGGCCGAAGTGATGTTGGTAATAATTACACTGCAAGGAATAAGTACATAATCGCAACTATAGATTATTTCGTACTATCATGTATGGATTTGTTTAGAAATCGTGCGCAGAAACTACACGATGTTTGTGCAGAGAATTCGAGAATTAGGAGGTATATCGTACTTCTGAAACGGATAGGTTAGCGTTTTAAAAAACCGAGGCAATATTGATTAGCGGTTACAAAATCTCCGTCAAACTTCCCTCTGCATATTCCTTCTCGGGCCCGCGGAGGACTATTGCGATTTGAGTGTGCCCGTTCTTCCCAGTATTTACAATTGAGGCAGCTTTCTTCGAATTTGAGGCCGTCTTTTCTTGGTTCGCTCATTGTATAATTATTTAGGATAGATTTTTCTTATTCTTTTATTTTTGTATAAATCAGGTAAAATTATTTTGTTTAATTGCATACATTGACATACTATAGTACAAATTTTAAGTTAATTTCACAAAGTAAATCTATACTATTTAAGCTAATTTCAAGAAAATTTTATCATTGCTGCACATATATAGTTTACTAACTTTCCATAGTTGATAAGAGTTATTACTGTTTCGTGTTAAATTTTGTAACTGAAGTATTTCAACCAACATAATCAAAGGAGGAGCATTTCCATGTTCTAAAAATTATTAGCTGAATTTATTGCAACATTTGCGCTCGTTTTTATTGGCGGTGGAGCTGTTCACATAAATGTATTTTCCAACGGTGCTTTAGGATTAACCGGTATTGCACTTGCTCACAGATTAGTTCTCTTGACTATGGTATATGCAACGGGTCACATTTCTGGTGCGTATTTCAATCCTGCTGTTACGTTCGGGATGTTTATTACAAAAAACATAAAAGGAAGTGCTGCATTCGGATA
The DNA here is from genome assembly GCA_965249485.1 of bacterium. Classification (GTDB taxonomy): domain Bacteria; phylum SM23-31; class SM23-31; order SM23-31; family SM23-31; genus CBDFMG01. The sequence continues at coordinate 490,136 of OZ252239.1, forward strand.
TATTTTAGCACAGCTTTCCGGTTCTATTGTTGCAGGAGTATTGCATGTAACCTTATTACCCTATACACCGGACGGAAATCTGGGAGTAACTTAAGATATCTTCCGACATATCGGCAATAACAGGCATGGAGATCGAAGCAGTCCTGACGTTTTTTCTAGTATTTGTTATTTTTGGAACAGCAGTTGATTCAAAAGCGCCGGCAGGGATGTACGGACTGGCAATTGGACTAGTGCTTACGTTCGATATTCTCGTAGGCGGGACGCTTACCGGAGCATCAATGAATCCTGCACGGACTTTTGGACCTGCCCTCATCTCCGGATTTTGGGAGCACCATTGGGTATACTGGATTGGACCGCTCCTCGGAGGATCGGCAGCGGCAATTATATATAAAAAGTTTTTGCAAACTACCAATTAGTCGGCATATTTTATTGTTTCAAATAGGAAGAAGTGTCAGAGTTGCACGATTAATGACTTGTATTACTCATCCGCTTTGAGTATATCAAACCCTGTATAGCGTCTCAATGCATCGGGAATAACGACACTTCCTTCAGCAGTTTGATATGTTTCCAATAAGGCAATCAGCAGGCGGGGTGTCGCAACACCCGATCCATTTAACGTATGGATGAATTCAACTTTTTTACCACTTTTTCTTCTGAACCGGATTCCGATTCTTCTCGCCTGAAACGCCTCAAAATTGCTGCAGCTCGACACTTCTAGATATTTTTCCTCGGCAGGTGACCACACTTCTAAATCGTAACATTTCGCTGCAGCAAAACTGAGATCCCCGGAGCACAACTCAATTACACGGTATTGCAATCCGAGTGTCTGCAGAATATCCTCTGCGTTTTTAACCAGTATTTCCAACTCGTCGTATGAAGTTTCCGGCTCTACAAACTTCACCATTTCAACTTTGTTGAACTGATGCACCCGCTGAAATCCTTTGGTGTCTTTTCCATACGACCCCGCTTCCCGGCGGAAACAGGGAGAGAATGCCACATGATTGATTGGCAGTTGTGACAATTGAAGAATTTCGTCTTTGTAAATATTTGTTACGGACACTTCGGCAGTCGGGATTAAAAATAAATCGTCTTGCTCGATATGGTACATATCGTCTTCAAGTTTCGGAAGTTGGCCAGTTCCACCGGCGGCAGCACGATTAGCCAGAAAAGGGGTATACACCTCGGTAAAACCATGCTCTTGAATGTGAAAATCGAGCATGAAGTTGATAAGAGCCCGTTCAAGCTGTGCTCCTTTTCCGGTGAATAGAGGAAATCCTGAACCTGCTATTTTCGATCCACGTTTAAAATCGAAGAGTTTGAGTTTCTGTCCAAGTGTGTCATGGTCTTTTACCGGGAAGTCGAACGTGGGTTTCTCTCCCCAGGACCGGATTTCAACATTTGCATCTGCATTTTTTCCGGTTGGAACCGACTCATGAGGAATATTGGGTAGACTGAAAAGAATGTCATGAATCTTTGCATAAGCTTCGTTGATAGACACGTCTAAATTTTTGATCGATCGCGACACTTCCTGCATTTCTGCAACAAGCCCGGATGTGTCCAACTTGTCACGTTTCATCTCTGCAATCTGCCGGGAAACCGTATTCCGCTTCTGTTTCATTGAGTCGGCATCTTCCAAAAGTTTCCGCCACACTGCATCAAGATCAAGCAGCTCGTTACTCGAACCGGAGGATCCCTTTTTCTGAAGACCACGGACAACGAGATTGTAATTATCACGAATAAATTTCAAATCATACATTGCAGTATCATTGCCTCTTTCTTATCCTCCCCGGCGTGTTAAAACCGTTACTATGGTAGCCAGCAATATTTTGAAATCGAGTTTCAGCGACATATTTTCAATATAAAACAGATCGTATTCCAATTTCTTTTTTATATCGGTAACCGATTCTGAGAACTTTTGCTTTACCTGAGCAAGTCCGGTAATTCCTGGTTTTACCCGGAGTCGTTTTGAATAAAGTGGAATTTCTTTAATGAATTTTTGTACAAAAAAGGGGAGTTCAGGCCTCGGGCCGATCAAGCTCATTTCACTTTCAAGTACGTTGATCATCTGAGGAATTTCGTCTATTCTGAGTCTGCGAAGGAATGCTCCTACTGTCGTTATTCTGGGATCTTTTTCCTGTGTTAACAAAAACTCGGGCATTGCATCTGCGTTCTGTACCATAGAACGAAATTTATACATGGTGAAATCCTTGCCGTGCTGCCCGATTCTGACTTGTTTGTAGAATACGGAACCTTTACTATTCAGCTTTATGGCAAATCCAAGCAGAACCCAGATTGGTAAAAACACTAAGAGAACTGCTGAAGAACCAACGAGATCAATAGTCCGTTTTGCAATCCGGAATCCTACAGAATAATTTTCAGGAAGAATTTCAACAAGGTCCAGACCATACATATGCTGAATACGGGCATTACCTACCGCAATTTCGTAGATATCGGGAATTGTTCTGAGCGCAACAGGGTAGCCGTTGCATTTATCTACGATATCGAACAGTTGGGATTTTGTCGGTTCATCAAGTATAATTAAAACTTCTTCTATATTGTTCTGAGCACATACATCATCAAATTCTTCAATACTGCCGAAAACTTTCCCTTTTAAGGATTTTGCGGGCACTACAGGTGATGTTTTGAGAAATCCAAGAGCATCGAATCCGGTTAATACGTTATTCCTTATCTGTTGGTAGATTTTTTGCGCCTGTTGACCGGTTCCAATTATGAGCGTTTTTCGGCGTCCGAATCCCCGTTTGAGGCGATTTCTTTGATACGTGCGGATCCAGATACGGCCAACACTTAGAAAGAACATGAGAAATATCCAGTAATTCAGAATAATTATTCTAGAAAGTGGAAGAGGATTATTCACATCTATTGTCGTTGCAAAGAGAGTTATGGTTCCAAGGGAAACCGCTTTGAATACCGTAACAATCTCATCTGTCCTTGACACTGCTATTTTCGATCTGTATAATCCAAATAATGCAAAGAGGACAATCCAGATTAGAGACAGTAAGATACCCCCCAGCAAAACACCTAATGGTGTCGGGGGAACATCCGACTCCAGCGATACAACGTAGAAACGGAGAACATAAACAAGTATATAGGCACTATTTGCGGCAAGTAAATCGGAAAGAATTAGTATAGTTTTTTCAGTAAACCGGGTCATATTTTATTTAAAGAGTTCCAAAACATCGAATATCAAGGGCGGTTAACCGGATTCCAATATGGTTTCTGAAGCCGAAAAATAAATTTAAAAAATCCGATGAGCAGCCCAATATTCATAACCAAAAAGTATGCACAATAAGTTAAGAATTTTATTCTGATTTTCAAAATAGTTAACAGGACACCGAGAAACGATAACATCAAGACTATTATTGAAGTACTGTAAAGGAAGCTGTTTACATATATCTCCTGAGTGAAGAGGCCTGAAACAAAGAAAATTATTATAAATATAGGTGATAACCACCTAAGCACCTTATGCGACCAGATCCCCAATGCAATATACCCTTTGCGGGGATGCAGCAGTGAAGTAAAATGGATAATGTCATTGAGGTTTCCAGCACTGATTCGGATACGGCGTTTCATTTCGGCAAATATATCATCCTGAATTGGTGCAAAAACTTGAGCACGAGTCCAAAAAATACCATTATATCCATTTTTTACAGCCGAAAGTAGCGTAAACGAATCATCTGAAAAAATTGCGGTTTCCGGTAAATTTCGATACAAGGAACGTTTTACAGCAAGGACAGCACCACTCAAACTGAATGTTGTTCTAATACGTGATTCTAATTCTCTCAGTTTTGCTTCGAATGAGAAATATTTTTGCTCCGGAACAGTTATATCATTTTTATCATTTACAACAAAAACAACCTTGCCACCGACTACTCCAACTTTTTTATCCTGGAATGGCACAATGAGTTCTCGAACTACATCAGCATCAAACAGAACATCAGAATCGGTAAATACAAGAATCTCCCCTGTACTCTTCTCGACAAGCTGATTCAATACCCAGTTTTTACCATGCCGTTCTTGAAATAGAAAAATGGTTACCCGTGAATCATGAATTGATTCCAAAATGGAATTAGTTTTATCAGTTGAACCATCCGATCCGATTAGGATTTCCAACTTATCTTCAGGGTAATCCAAAGCAAGGCAGTTCTTGATTCTTTCTTTTAAGACTTTCTCTTCATTATAGGCTGAAAAAATAACTGAAACTGGCGGGTAATCGGTCACTTCTCCGTATAACTGTTCTGGATAAAATCGGGAAATTATCCATATAAGTGCATAATACCCAACATAAATATACAGTACGAGGGCAAAACTGAGCCAGAATAGTATTTCAAAAATCATATTGGATATATCTGTTTACAAACAAGAAAGAATCATTCTATTAAAATTGTGTGAGACATTCAAACGAGGCTACCCTCGAATCAGATGTATCATGTCGCGAACCGCTTTTTCGAGTCCTGTAAATACCGCCCGTCCAACTATTGAATGTCCAATGTTTAATTCCTCAATTTTATCGAGTGCAGCAACTTCTCTGACATTATAGTAATTCAAACCGTGCCCGGCACTAACACTAAGACCCAGTTTTGATCCTGCATACGCCATAGACTGCAAAGTGGAAATTTGCTCTTCCTGTTCATTAGCATCGACAGCTTCGGTGTATCTACCGGTATGGAGTTCAATATAGTCTGCACCAGAACGCGCAGAGGCTTTAACCTGTTCTAATTCTGGATCTATGAATAAACTCACAATGATATTACTTGCCCGGAGCTTTGAAACTGCATCATGTATCTGATCGGTGTTGTTTATCACATCGAGTCCTCCTTCTGTTGTCACTTCAGTCCTTTTTTCGGGAACAAGTGTGACCATATCGGGTTGAACTTTTGCAGCTATTGACACCATTTCATCAGTTACGGCCATCTCCAGATTCAAATGAGTTTTGACAATCTGCCGAAGTAGGCGGAGATCCCGGTCACTTAGGTGTCGCCTATCTTCCCTCAGATGGCAGACGATACCGTCAGCACCGGCAAGTTCTACTATGACAGCCGCAGCAACCGGATCGGGTTCGGTGATTTTCCGTGCTTCCCTTAACGTCGCAACATGATCAATATTGACTCCTAATCTCATACTCATTCCTCATTTATAATATTTGGTTTACTATGCTCACTCATTCTCCTCAAGTTAACAAATCAATCTGACATTTCAAACAATTGACTTGTCGAACCACCGCGTAATTTTCCAGATCCCGGTATCAATATGTCTTCTCATATTAAATAGTGCTTCACCGTAAATTCTGATTTCTGAATTGAGGGTAAGAACAAATCCCTTTGAGATTTCTGCTTCTGTTGAATCTGCTGAGAAGGTTGTATAATTTGTCGTATTCCACTGCAGATCAATTGCTGTAAAGGTGTTGAAAAGTCCCGATGTTGTTCTGACATCATCTTCTTTACCCCAGGAGACAAAGGAATCGTTATCGTGATCTCGCCATACAAACACAAAGTCGTCGTCGAGGATATCACGATACACGAGTGAGTCTTTAAAGGTATAAGCAAACTGAAAATTTATCAGCGTCTCATCTGGCGTCTGCTGTGCCGTTAAAAGGGAACTAAAATCCGTAGAAAGTTCACCGAGTCTTGGGGCAAACGGATTTGCGCAGTTTGACAGCGTCATAACTGCTATCACAACACCGATAACACCAACAAAAATTGGCAACTTGTGAAACAGACTGTCACTCAAGCCTATTCGTGAAAATGGTATCATTTTCAAAACTCAGCCTTCATTTGGCTCCAAACCGGAGAATCTTCTGTTTTAAAATCGGCCCAATATGATATGTACCAGAGTGCGTTGGGGTCCTTGCGCATACTCAACTCCATTCGACCTGCCACCTGTATTGATAGAGCAGGATCCGTGTGAGCGATTAATAAATCGTATTCTTTGGTCGTTTTAAGTGAGTCTCCGAATTGTGTTTCGTTGATATCCTGTAAAATCAGGCTACTAATCGAATCGTCGGGCACCACGCTAAATATTCGATTGATATAGTTTCTTTCTTCAAATATCGTCCAGTTCTGGAACACTCCCTGATAGTTATTTGCAACACTCTGTTCCGGTTCAAATATAAAATGTATCCTTGTTTCTTCGTTGATCCCGAAACATTTTATATAATTTTCAACGTTTTTTTCCAGAACTGACGATTTGAGATTTTCAAACACGGTTTCTGGAGTGACCGGTGGGATAAACGAGGATTGAGTTCCGCTCGGAGTTTCAGGGTCCCGTGTTGCAAATGGATTATCACACCGGATTTGTATTATACAGAGTACGGCAATAATCACACAAATCTGTCTATAATTTTTTACAGTAGCCGCCAATTGAAGAAACGATCGGTTTTTCAAGGCATCTTGATGCATAATGTACCTTGCATAATTCGGTTTTGAAGTGTCATTTAATGTAAATAATTAAGTAAAAATGTCAATAAAAACTTGCATTTATACGATTGGTTATGTATAATTTAATGCTTATTATGATCTGGTTTGTCCATATTTTTCCATATTTCCGGAGAGAATTTTTTATCTTTCCTAATTTTTTGTACAAACATGCGGCTTAAACCGCTGATTTGTCTCGTACACATTCCCTGGTACTAAAGCAGAGAATTAATGTGCGTAATAGAGTGTTATAATTATACGATGATTTAATTCTTTTGTCAATATATAGTATCAAAGGTGTCATATTAAAGGAGCCACAAATTTGATGGTTTCATACTTCGATTTTATACCCTAGACCAAGAATTCATTTATACTTTATGATATAGTGAGTGAATTAAATTTCCATTTCTGATAAGAGCTTCCATAAAAATGGAGTGACATACTATAGCAGGAAACTATCGAATCCATTGCCGGTGTTGTCGTCGAGCGAGTCGATAAAGAAGATGTTATTTTTGTAAGAAAAAGTATCCTCGATAACATGTACCAACTTATCTTTGAGCAGCGTATTAAACTCACTGATATTGAAGAAGCTGTTGGTGAAAAATCAAAATCTGACGATTCACACAAGATTTATTCTTACTTTGCAAATGAGCTGATAAAGTATCTTGCCGCTAAACTTACTAAAGCGAAAATGGCCGGATTCAGAGGTACTCCTCAAAAAGCAAACGCTCAGGATAAAGAATTGAGCAAGAGCGAACAATTTCTCGAGCGAAAACGTAAGGAAGCCCTTGAAAAAGCATCAAAAGAAAATGAAGATAAATCGGGACAAGCTGAAAAAATCGGGCTTAAGGATATTGGAAAAGATATAGAAGAGCGTGAAGAGACAATGAAGGAACTCGAAAAAAAGCGGGAGGAGCAGCAAAAATCTACGGAAACAGAATATGAAAAGCACACTTTTGCGTATCAGATCGCGTTTGAACTTTATGCTCAGGCGGTTAAATCTGCCGCCGGTAAAGAAGCGGATGTTGAAAAGTTATGTGAAATCATTAAGGAGATCGGCAGCCCGGATCTCAACAAACGGCAGGTTGCATTAGGGAAAATCGGCGCTCAACGGCAGTGTGTTTTAGCGATTGATGCACTTGTTGCTTCAATGAAAGATAAAAATATTATAATTCCCATAATCAACGTTTTAACCAAAACAGGTAGTAAAAAATGTATTATGCCATTGATAAGCCTGATAATGGAATACCCGACACCAAAGGACATACTTTTCCGAGGTCCCGCTGAAAAAGCAATCGGTGAGACAATCCGGCTGCAAAACGAAAAAGAGAAAAGTGCCGGTACAAAATATATGTTTCAAATGTGCAGCAATCCGAAATTTGAGCCGACGATTAAAGTTCTCGCAAAAATCTTGATCAAAGATATCATCGATGAGAAAATCCGTTCTGATTACTTTACACCGCTGTGTCTCAAATGGATGTCACTAATTGCTGAAAAAGTTGCTGAGAAGAAAAAGAAAACGGTTAAGGTCGGATTTGTCAATGTCACAAAACAGACCGACCTCTCCAAGCAACTTGGTGAATTTGCATCCACGGCAAGACAACATATTTCTTAGGAAAAACAGTGTGTAAGAAAAATCATGACACCTCTGTTCTCTTGTGCACTAATGCGTGTAACCTGCCTTATTTTAATGCCGATGAAGATTATAATTTTGTGTGATATTAGAAAATTGCCGGAATAATCTGAGGTTGAAATTGTATTAATACATGATGGCCATTTTAAGAACATTAGATTTCAGAAACATTATTTACATTTTAATTGTTTAGTTTTATATGCATATTATTTATCCTTACATTATTAACACAGGTTTCAAACAATGATTCTTCAACAACCACATAACTACATTCTTACAAAACGTGTTCTTCTATCCGGAATACTTTTGTCTGCTCTCATTTTCACCACCGGCTGCCAAGAAAAGCTAATCATCTTAGATATTGACAGCTATATTGATTTTTTAAATATATCGGAAAGCCAGATAGAAGAAGTACGACCTATCTTCGACGAAATCAGCGATATTGTTAACTCATATAATCTCAGCATTACAAATGATTCCCAGGTTAAAAAAAGTAAGCATGAGCGGAGAGATTTCCGGCTCAATCTTAAAATCGAACTGTTGCGGCAATTTAATCCTGTTCTTTCGTCACTCTATGAAAAACTCGATGCGATCCAGCGAAATTCCTTGGAGCGGTCCGAGCTGTATTATAATTATCTCACCGCCAAGCGGTACGTTGTCAATAATATCAGACCGGTGAGTGAAGTGACATATGAGCGATTTGTTACCCCGGAGATCGAGTTAGCCGCAGACCATATTTATACCGGTGAAGATTATTACAAAAATTGGACTATTCAATTTGGTCTTCCAATGAACTCTGTGTCGGGCAGGAACATCCAAAACTCGATCAATGCGGGAGGGAGACAGAGTTTTCCTACAAGTATTCAGGCTACCTTAATGGATAAAACGCTTTTGGAGCGTGAACCGGCTGGTTCCAACGGATACCCCGCCGGTTACGACTCACAATCTCATCTCGAAATCAGAGTAATTATGTCAAGCCGTCTGCACGAGAACTTTGTAGATATTGAAAAGTGGATTCCTTTTCTTGAGCTTTCGAACGGTGTGATTTTAGAACCGGTCAAAGCAATTAAACGGGATAACGAATGGTTTGAGGATAGGAGCGTGAATCTGGTAACCAGCAACATGCCGACATTTATTTTTTCAAATGAAGAATTAGAAGAACAGTTCGAGAAACGGCCAACGCCACGCAGATCGATACATCTTGAGAGACATGTAGCATATTATCAACTCTTTTTTCCGGCAGAGATTAACAATACTCCCATTTTATCTGACGATATTTCGAATGTGAAGTTAGTTTTTCTTCAGGAGATTGGCAGTAACAACCGTGCTGAGGGGATTTGGTACTTAATATGGTAAAATAATTGAGACTGATTCGAGAAGTTGTGTTCGTTTTATCATTATTTACTGAAAAGCTTTGAAAACAATCCTTTCTTTTCAAGTTTGAATTCCGCCCTGAGCAATTCCATAGCTTGAATTTTTCTTTTACTTTCCAAGACCTGATAAAGTTTTCGCGCTTTACCCCTCACTTCTTCTTTCGACAGACCAAAGGTTTTTGTAATCTGTGCTGCTTTTGCAAACTCATTTTTTTCAAGTCTTTTGTCGAATAATTCCCATGCAACACCTTTCATTTTTTCAGGGCTCACTTTAAAATCTTTACCAAAAATAAGTGCCCGTTCCAGAAGCTTATTTCGGATAAATTCTTCGAATACTTCATTTATAATCGGCTGAATCGAATCCATATTCAGATCAAATTCTTTCAGAAGCATTTTTGCTACTTCAAACTTGGCATCCTTTAGCTTTCTTACTATTGATTTAATAATAGGCGGATTACACTTCTCCGGTGACAGTTGAAACTCAGAAATAATCGCTTTCGCCATCTTCAGGCTTTCTCTGCTGATATGGTATTCAAACAGTTCAAGTGCAGGTCCGCTGATTTCCTCAGTCGGAATGGAAAATAGATGGTATAACTCAATACCACGGTCAAGATTTTTTGTCTGAAGTTTCGATTTTATTATCGGAACAATAATAGGATTAACAATTACATCGCTGATCTGAAAAGTTTTTTGAAGTTCCGCAGCTTGTTCAAATTTACCAGCATTAACGTTGTTAATTAATGTTTCATTAATTTTATCATCAATATTACTATCCTTAATCTTGTACTTGTGGATGAGTTCCTGTGCCGGTCGGTATCTGTTCGATTTCATCTTCAAGGTGAACGCAAGAAATACTGCTTCGTACAGTTTATCCTCATCCATCTTGAATTCTGATGCAATCTCTGCGGCATCTTCATACTCGGCTTTACTAATTAAGTGATAATAAATATCTTTGATGCTGTTGCCGACCATATCTTTCTTGAGGCCTAATTCTTGTATTGGCCTGTATGCATCTTCTTTTTTCCCGTCTTTCATAAGGAGTGTAAAGCTTTCGATAAGTGACGGGGCAATATCGTCTGCGGTGAGATTGAAATCATTTTTGGTAGTTATCGCGGAATCTATTTTGCTCTTAAAAAGCAATCGTTTAAAAACGGGAGTGATTATATCAAGGTAGTGCTCTTTTTTAAGTTGAAACGTGTTTTTGAGCCGCAGTGCCTCAAGCAGATTTTCCTCACTTACTCTTTGTTTAAACATTAAGAGCGCCGGTTCATATGCAAGCTGTGTGGGCAGTTTGTACTGTTCGATAATTTTTAACGCAGCATCATATTTCTTGTCTACGATCTGGATATCATACAGACCAGTCGCGGCCTCAGCAACAATCTTTTTTTCTAGACTAAATTCTTTCGCAACCTGAATAATTTCAGTGTAATTTTTTTTCTGCTTGAGCAATTCGACTTCTTTAAGAGCAAACTTTTTTGCCTGTCCTAAATTACCAGCCGTCTTAAAATCCTTTGCCTGAATTATTGCAGGCTTTCCTTCAGTTTGCTCCTGAGATTTACTTTTTTTCTCGTCAGCCATGTTCAATTTCTGTTTCGATTATACATATATTTTCCGATAGTATCGGTATATTTTAAACCACTTCCGGTAAGAAACAGGACAACGGTATCAGAATGCTTTAGGTAACCCGTTGCTGTGAGTTTTTGTGCCGCGGCAAATGCTGCTCCCCCTTCCGGGGCAGAAAAAATCCCGGTTAGGGCTCCAATTGTACACGTCCCGTTGAGGAGTTCTTCATCGGTAATTGTTACTGCCGTACCACCGCTTTTCCTGATTATATCAAGCATGAGAAAGTCTCCAACAGCTTTCGGAACACGAAGACCGGCAGCAACGGTTTCGGGATTGTCCCACTCTTCCGCATGGTCGCTTCCAATCTGATATGCTTTTACTATCGGAGCACACCCCTCTGCCTGTACTGAAATCATACGGGGTCTATTCGATGATATCCATCCCATTCGCTCAAGCTCATCAAACGCTTTCCACATCCCGATCAGCCCCGTTCCGCCTCCGGTGGGATAGATTATGACATCCGGCAGTGTCCAGTCCAGCTGCTCTGCAAGTTCAAACCCCATCGTTTTTTTCCCTTCGACACGGTAAGGTTCTTTCAGGGTCGACACATCGTACCAAGACTCGTCGATAATAGTTTTTAAATACTCTCCCGCATCTGCAATACTTCCGTCGACCATCTCTAAACGGGCACCAAGTGCTGCCGCTTCTGCTTTAAAGGTTTCAGGTGTTGTGCGCGGCATTGTTATGAGAACATCCATGCCACCAAGTGCGCCATATGCCGCTGCAGCTCCACCGGCATTTCCGGCTGTTGGCAAACATATTTTCGATATGCCGAGTTCTTTTGCCTTTGAAATTGCTGCGCTTTGACCTCGTGCCTTGAACGATCCGGTCGGATTTAACGATTCGTCCTTGAGAAGCAATCTGTCAATACCTGCTTCTTTTCCCAGCCGGGGTGCGTTAACGAGCGGTGTAAAACCTTCACCAAGTGTCAGAATATTTTTTGCATCAGTAACGGGAAGAAGTTCTCGATAACGCCACATCGTATGCGGCCTGGTTTTTAAATTATTCTTTGTTACGTGTGTTTTAATTTTATCAAGATCGTACCGTACAAAAAGGGGAGCGCCGCACGAACACAAAAAGATCGGTTGTTCGTCCGAATAGGCCTTGTTGCACCGGGTGCATTCTATTTTTGTAAGATATTTCATGGAGAGAGTGTAGAAGTTGGAGCCGGAACCAGCTCATTCATTGTCGGTATTTTTTGCATGTGATAATCAATTAGGTTTTCAATGCGTCCAGTTTTCCCCTTAATAGTGAATTGACAACTCCCGGATTAGCCTTTCCCTGTGTTGCTTTCATTATTTGTCCGATAAAGAATCCAAAAAGCCTATCCTTACCATTGAGATATTCACTTATTTCTTTTTCATGCTGTTGCAGTATATCTTCTATCACCTGTTCTATCGATGAGGAGTCCGAAATCTGCTCCAGCCCTTTTTTCTTGATAATCTCATTCGGATGATCACCGCATTCCACCATTTTTGCAAAGACATCTTTGGCGATTTTACCACTGATTGTGCTGTTTTCAATCAGACGAAGCAGATCGGCAATGTCTTTCGGTGAAACTGAAAACTCATCTATCGACAGCTTTTGTTCTTTGAGCACCATCAATACTTCACTGAGTATCCAATTGCTCAGTTTTTTGTAGTCCTTCGTATGTGTTGCTGCATTTTCAAAATAGTCTGCAAGCTCGTGTGTTGATGTTAAAACATCGGCATTCTGTTCCGGAAGCAGATAATCGGTTATAAGCCGTTCTTTTTTTGCACGCGGAAGTTCGGGTATACTCTCCTGAATCTGCTGCATCCATGCATCATCGATTATAACAGGAATCAGATCCGGTTCAGGAAAATATCGGTAATCATCGGATCCTTCTTTTGTTCGCAATTGGATTACAGTGTTTGAAGCAGCGTCCCATGCAAGCGTCTGCTGCTGAATCTGCTCTCCGTTTTTAAGCAGTGCTGTCTGGCGTTCAATTTCATATTCGAGCGCTTTTTCAACATAACGGAATGAATTAAGATTTTTCAGCTCGGTCTTAACGCCTAATTTCGATATGGTTTCCGGCCTGACCGATATATTTGCGTCACAACGCAGGCTTCCTTCCTCCATGTTGCAATCACTAACACCGAGATAGAGGAGAGTCTGCTTCAAACGTGTCAAATATTCAAACGCTTCCGCAGGTGAGTCCATATCAGGTTCGGAAACAATTTCAATTAAGGGGATACCACATCGATTAATGTCGATTCTGCTCTCATGGACTGCCTCACTACCTTCAGGATGTATCGATTTTCCCGCATCTTCTTCAAGGTGTATTCTTGTAATCCCTATCGTCTTCCAAAAACCGTTCACCGGTATATCGAGACTTCCGTTTGTCGAGAGCGGTTCCTCGAACTGAGATATCTGATACCCTTTCGGGAGATCGGGATAGAAATAATTTTTTCGTGCAAAAATCGATTCTTTGTAGACCGTACAGTTTAATGCGAGCGCAGTTTTCATTGCGAGTTCGATTACTTTTTTATTGACGACCGGTAAAACACCCGGTAATCCGAGACACACTGGACATACATCAGTATTTTGTTCGTTTCCGTATGCATTTGCACAGGTGCAGAATATTTTCGAGTTCGTACGCAGTTGGCAGTGAACTTCGAGTCCGATAGTTGGAATATACTTCATGATTGGAAATCAACTATTAATGGATTCGTATCTTTTGTTATTATTGCATTTCGAGATATTTCCCGAGTTTGAGCAGCGTTACTTCATCAAAGTGTTTCCCGATCATCTGCAAACCGATCGGAAGGCCGAATGAGGTTTTCCCACAAGGCACAACCAGACCGGGAAGACCAGCAAGATTGACGGGAATAGTATAAACATCTCCCAGATACATTTCAAGTGGATTATCGATTTTCTCTCCGATTTTATATGCAGGAGTCGTGGTTGTTGGCGTGATCAGCACATCGAAACTGTTGAAAACATTCTTGAAATCCTGATAGACGAGTCTTCTCACTTTTTGCGCTTTTCGGTAATAAGCATCATAGTAGCCCGCACTTAAAACGTAGGTTCCGAGAATAATTCGGCGTTTTACTTCGTCTCCAAATCCGTCACTTCTGCTTGCAATATACATCTCCAGCAAGTTTGAGGCGTCTTTATTCCGATATCCATACCGGGCGCCGTCATACCGCGCGAGATTCGATGAAGCTTCTGCATTTGCTATGATGTAGTAGGCCGCAACAGAATAGGATGTATGCGGTAGAGAAACCTCACCGATAGTAAATCCATCAGATTTCAATTTTTCTATGGTATCCATTACAGCAGTTTTAATTTCAGGATCGAGTCCTTCACCGAAATAATCTGAAGGAATTCCGATTCTGATATTTTTAATGTTATCGAGCTTTTCGAGCTCACCAGGATAGTCGGGTACGGAAGTTTCAACCGATGTCGAGTCTCGGTGGTCGTGCCCTGCAATAACTTTTAATAACTCTGCAACATCTTCAACTGATTTTCCGAGCGGGCCGATCTGGTCCAGCGAGGATGCGAATGCAATGAGGCCATAGCGTGAGATTCTACCGTATGTCGGCTTTAATCCGACCACACCGCAAAATGCGGCTGGCTGCCTGATTGAGCCGCCGGTATCGGTCCCGAGTGAGACCGAAACCAGGTCTGCTGCAACGGCTGCAGCTGATCCACCGCTTGAGCCGCCGGGGACCCTCTCAGGATCTACCGGATTACGCACAGGCCCAAAATAAGAGTTTTCATTTGATGAACCCATGGCGAATTCATCCATATTCAGCTTGCCGACAATGACGGCTCCTGCTGCCTCAAGCCGTTCAATTGCAGTTGCACTGTATGGAGAGACAAAGTTTTCTAAAATACGCGAACCGCAGGTGACTTTTTTCCCTTTTATACAGAGAATATCTTTAATTCCGATGACACAACCTGCAAGAGGGGGTTCCTCCCCCGTTTTTATTCTGTCATCGACGGCTTGTGCTTGCTTCAAACAATCATCGTTGAAAACATCTAAGAAAATGTTATACTGATCGTTTTTCTCTATTCGGCCTAAAGCCTCTCGGGCCAATTGTTCGCATGTTGTTTCACCATTAATAACAGAGCGACGTAAATGTTTCAGCATGTTTTTCTACGTATATACAAGATTGAAAAACTGTGAGGTTCAATTCCTGAATCTAATATGTACAGAATTTCTGGAATTGTTCGTGAGTTTCAAAACTACCGGACATAATGAAGAGTATTCGTAAACGGAAGAGTACTTATTGCTGGTTTTTCGAAGAAGAGTTATCCTCTATTTCACCGCTTACATCAACATCTTTCTCAAGCTCATTCGTTGCTTTCTTGAACTCCCGGATTCCCTTACCCAGACCTCTTGCTAATTCAGGAAGTTTTTTACCCCCGAAAATTAGTAAAAGGGCCAGAAAGATAACTATTATTTCTGTATGGCCTAAACCAAACATTTTAAGCTCCTTTAGTGAAGCACTGTGCTTATAAAAAGTAATACGTCGTTAATTATTTCAATTACTGCATCAATAATATTCAAAAACTGCTATCGGTACCATCGAAGTATGTATACTGCTATGGCAATTCCGATGATCCCGGCGATATTTAATGTAAAGGTGAATCCGAATGTTAATGAAAATATTTTTAAATTTATAAGCGTCGGAGTAATCTCCATTGATGCCGATCTGAGAAAGAACTCCTTGACGACGCCTTCCGGCAGCAAATTTGCCAACTCACCTATTAATGATCCGACAATCGCTCCTAAGAATATATATAAAATCAATATACGATAACGGACATTACGCATGTGCTAATCATCTCTCAACATACAAATTTTGTGAACTCCGGCAAGAAGGTACATTTTTTATAATTCTTGTTCGTTATCAATTGGGACTTCTACCTTTTCACTTGTTTCTTTAAATTTCTGTATTACACCTTCGACGACTTCAATGATAATGTAGAGCATGGTCCATGGAAAGAACCAGATACTCGAATTGATAATAATACTGACAAAGCCTGCTATATAAAGGGCAGGTTTGATATTTTTCTTCATATTCTTCTGCGGTATGAGCGATGGGATCGGATCAAATTTTATTGACGATACCATAAGTAGTGATAATACCGGAATAAGCATCAACAGGACATGGACCATCTTAACCGTATCCCAAAAATAATGCGCAAAAAGGATAAATGACGTAATAGCAAGCGCCGCAACTGGTATGGGAAGTCCTTTATAACTGTTCTTTTTTAGGCTTTTGGTATCAACATTGAACCGTGCAAGACGGAATATTCCAGCCATGATATAAATAAAGCAGAAAAACACACCCCACAAACCTGATGTGCTGAAGTTCGATTGATAGACGAGATATGCAGGTGCAACACCGAATGAAATAACATCGGCAAGAGAGTCTAGTTCTTTTCCAAAGCTTGAGTAAACTTTTGATAGGCGTGCGAGTTTTCCGTCTACAAGATCGCAGAAGATCGCAAACACAAGACACCAGGCTGCTGTTGAGAAACGGCCGTCCGAAGCATAAATAAGTGCCAGAAATCCTAAAAAGACATTGGTCAACGTAAAAAAATTTGGCAATGCTGAACGTTTATTCTTCATCTGTATATCTTCCCAGCACGGATATTCCACCCCGTACTTTTTGTCTTAATTTGATACAAACTTCTGTATTGAGTGGCACAAGCACATCAACACGTGACCCAAACTTGATGAGACCACACCGTTCACCCTGATTGACTGACTTCCCTACTTCGGCAGTACAGACAATTCTTCGTGCAATGAGTCCGGCGATCTGCTTGAACAATACTTTCCGCGTTCCGTTTTCGATTCCGATAATTGTCTGTTCGTTTATCGTAGAAGCCTCTTCCTTAAGAGCCGCTTTAAACTGTCCAGGCAAATATTTGAAGAAGACTATTCTACCGCTGCAGGGATACCGATTGATGTGCACATCAAACACGGTTAAAAAGACCGAAATTCTTCTAATTTTTGCCTGGAAGAATTCCGATTCTTCTTCCTCTTCTATTGCAACAACAAATCCGTCTCCGGGCGAGAGAATTGCGTTTTTTTCGGTTACGATTTTCCGTTCAGGATCTCGAAAAAAAAATGCAAAAAACAAAAGTGCCAACGCACACAGTGCCGCACACAACAATAAAATGTTATTATTGAGCAGGACACCAGCAATGCTGATAATAATCCCTGTTATACCGCTCCAAGCTACATACTTTATTCCATCCCGTGCCATCACAGTATCGTCAGCTAACCTGCATATATATTTAACAAATTAAGACGTGGAAATAACCTCTTCAGATTCAATAAGATATTCGTTATCGAAATGAAACGCAAGAAAAATCTTGTTCTATCTTCGGAAGATCTGTCCCCGTTTTAATGTTAAAATGCATCATCTATACTCGCAATCAATCGATTTGTTACGCCTTCAGAATCCGATCTGTAAGTATAGTGTAAACTTTATCGGCACCTCCGGCCCCCTTGCTTAAGCGACTTATATCCATTTTTTTATTTGTTTCAGCATCCCAGAGTATGCAAGTGTCTAACGACAACTCATCTGCAAGAATTGTTCTGTCTTCGTGCCTTCCAAATTCGAGTGAAAAATTCGCTAAAATGAATGTCCGCCTTTGAAAATAGGAGCGGAGAACCGCATTGACTTTAATTGCAAGTTTTGAAAGTGCATCTATCTCTTCACTGGTTGCAATTTCCAATGCATAAGCGTGGTATTCGTTTATCAGCGGATCTTTGAGTTTTTCATCTTTAAGATAGAACTCTATAACAGGCGTTTTCAATTCTGTCCCTTCGGCAAATCCAAACCGTTTACCAAAATCTCCAGTAGCGATATTGTGGACAACAACATTTATTCCGATTATCTCAACTTTTTTTACACGCAACTCGGTGTCACCCGTTTTTTCGATAAAATGGTTTGGAACATTGTAGCCGTCCAAATATTGAAACAGGTGTGCCGATATTTCAGCATTTATCGAGCCTTTTCCTTTGATTGTACTCTTTTTACTCCCGTCAGATGAGGCCACATCATCTTTAAATTTTAAACTGATTTCATCTTCTTTATCGGTTTGAAGCGCAATTTTTGTTCTGCCTTCGAATAGTATTGACTTTTTACTCAAAACATCCTCCCATCTTGAATGGTTCGAATGGTATGATTCGTTCTTCTATTCACCATTCCATGATCCTGATAATTGCTATATTCCTCAGCCATAATCGTGATAGTGTATTGCATTTTATCTAAAGGCCAGCTCTGGTGAAGATATAATCGATATTTCTTGTGAACCGGTCCATAGAGAAGCAGGACTCTATTTCCTCACAACTCAGCAGATTGAGCACGTCTCTATCTTCTTTCAGATTTTCTTTAAAGCTTGAACCGGTCTCACGTGCTTTCATAGCGTTTCTTTGTACCAACTCATAGGCTTCCTCACGTGTAATCCCTTTGTCGGTGAGCGTAAGCAATACTCCTTGAGCTTGAATCAGCTCCGCAACGCTATTGAGATTTCTTTCCATATTTTCGGGATACACGCGCATATTTTGGACAATACTGATAAATTTCGTCATCATATAATAGATAAGGTTCGTGCTGTCAGGCAGGATAACCCGCTCAACTGACGAGTGTGATATGTCTCTCTCATGCCACAGTGCAATATTCTCAAATGCGGCAATAGCATTTGCTCTGAGGAGACGTGCCATACCTGAGATGCGCTCGGTTATAATCGGATTCCGTTTCTGCGGCATCGCAGATGAGCCTTTCTGTTTTTTGCTAAATGGCTCTTCAACTTCATTAATTTCTGTTCGTTGGAGATTGCGTATTTCGGTACTAAACTTTTCAAGGGATCCGGCAAGAATAGCAAGAACACTGAGATATTCTGCATGCCGGTCTCGCTGAATGATCTGGTTTGATACCGGGGCAGGTTTCAGAGATAATTCTTCGCAGACAAGCCGCTCAATTTCGGGATTGATGTAGGCAAAGGTTCCGACTGCTCCTGATATTTTCGCGTAGGAAATCTGTTCAACTGCATGTTCAAAGCGCTCACGGGAACGTTTGAGCTCGGTGTACCACAATGCAAGTTTCAGACCGAAGGTTATCGGTTCAGCAGCAACATTGTGTGTTCTTCCCAGCATGAGCTGGTATTTATACTCACACGCACGCTTACCAACCGCTTCGATCAGTTCGTCCAGCTTCGATATAATCAATTTTCCGGCATCCCGACACTGGAGTGCGAGCGTAGTGTCCAGAAGGTCGGACGAAGTCATGCCGACATGGACATAGCGCGATTCGGGACCGATATATTCCGCCATATTTGTCAGAAATGCAATGACATCGTGATGAATTTCAGCTTCAATTTCATTAATTTTCTTAGCGGAAAAATCTGCTTTTTCTTCGATTACCCGGAGTGCTTCCTCAGGAACATTACCGAGTTTCGCTTGTGCTCTGCATGCCGCAATCTCAACCATTTTCCAGTAGCGGAACCGATTGTCATCTTTCCAAATGTCATCTATTTCAGACACCGTGTACCGTTCAATCATTTCTGCTTTCTCTCCTCATTTTTTATCTTCTCGGCGGCTGCTCAAGGACAAGTGTTGTTTCATAAAATTGATTATTCCGAATTACCTTTAGCTGAAATGATCTGCCCGGCCGTGGTTCCGCCTGTCGAATAATCCGACGGATATCCTTCGAGTTTTGAACAAGATTTCCGTTGATTTCTACAATTACATCACTTTGCTGCAGATTGGCTTTTTCTGCCGGACTAAATTGATCAACAATCCAGATTAAATATCCTGTGTTCTGATTGAGTCCTAAACGGTAGGCCAGCCTGTTGTTGACATCATATCCTGTTGATATACCGATCCAATAGTCGGTATTTGATGTAGCCTGTTGCTTTAAATCCTCAACAATTGCCTTTATATTGTTCACAGGAACCGCAAATCCGATACCGATCGAGCCGCGCGCACCGCTACCACCGGTATAGATTACCGTATTTATACCGATAACATCGCCTGCACCATTGACAAGCGGTCCGCCACTGTTTCCTGGATTGATCGAGGCATCCGTCTGAATCATATCTTGATATATGTACGATTCACCTTGTTGGCCGCCAAGATGACGCCCCAATGCACTTACTACACCAACGGTTACTGCCGGCTGATTATTAAAATTGAACAAGCCGAATGGATTACCAAGAGAAATTGCCCATTCTCCGACAATTATGTCATCGGAATCGCCGAATTTCACACTGGGAAAGTTCTCTCCTTCAATTTTCAGCAGCGCTAAATCAAGCGCCCGGTCACTTCCAACCAACTGTGCTTGATAGGTATTACCGTCGGTAAGTGCCACGCTGATTTCCGTTGCGTCGCTAACAACATGATCGTTTGTCAGGATGTAGCCATCGGATGAAATGATAAAGCCAGATCCGAGACCGCTGACTTCCTGACGCACGTTGTTTCCGTAGTAAAACAACTGCAAAAGAGAATTAGGAGTGTACTGTTGATACGACTTCGTACTTATTCCTACTATGGCAGGACTAACAATTTCGACTGCACGGGTAATTGCATTCTGCCGGGAAACTGATATTTCATCATTGAGTTGGCCTTTAATATCCTGCAGATCTGTATCAGGTACTGACGCGGCAGACTGCTCAACATCTGTATTTTCTACAGTATCCTGCGAACTGTTCCGCCAGACGAGCCAAAAAATCATGACAGTAGCAACAATAAGTACTATTAAAATCTTTCCTGACTTCAACGGAAAAACTCCTTATTTCTTAACTTTTTCCCAATCCTGTAGAAACTTTTCGATACCGATATCTGTCAGGGGGTGTTTAATTATCTGCTCCAAAACTTTAAAAGGTATGGTCACTATATCAGCTCCTGCAAGCGCTGTTTCAAACACGTGTACCGGATGTCTGATGCTCGCGGAGATGATTTCTGTTTCAATACCATAATTATCGTAGATGGTGACGATATCCCGGATGACATCCATACCATAGTTGACTGTATCGTCGATACGTCCAATAAATGGACTTACAAATGTTGCTCCTGCTTTTGCTGCAAGCAGCGCCTGTATCGGTTGAAAAATCAAGGTTGTATTGGTTTTGATCCCCTCACTTGTGAAGATCTTCAGTGCTTTTAATCCTTCAAGTGTGACTGGTACTTTCACATTTATATTGTCGGCAATTTTTGCAAACTCCCGTCCTTCTTTCACCATTCCCTCAGCATCGAGACTGACAGTTTCCGCACTGACGGGGCCTTCTACAATCGAGGTAATCTCCTTTAGCTTATCTGGATAGGTCCCTTCCTCTTTGGACATGAGTGTAGGATTGGTCGTGATTCCATCAAGAATACCGAAACTGTGTGCTTCCCTAATTTCATCAATATTCGCTGTATCCAAAAAAAATTTCATGCTGGCCTCTCTCCTTCACATTTCTCCGCTCCGACGGAGTTTGTTGCGTATGTTATGGATTGCTATTTAATAATCGATTTTTTCCAAATATAATCCGTGGGGTGGTGCAAGGCTGCTTATCTGTGAACGATCCCCATCTGTGAGAATTTCTTCAAAAATACTCGGTTGTTTTGCACCGCGGCCGACGTCAACAAGTGTTCCGGTGATTGCCCGCACCATTCCATGAAGAAATCTGTCGGCTTTGATAGTAATAGTCATATAAGGACTGCTTTTCCGGATCGCCGTATTCTGTATAGTACAACGGTAACTCTTTTCATCTTCATTTATCTTAGCAAGCGGCTCAAAAATGTGTGTTCCATGCAGTGAATACAGCGCCTTTTCCATTTTTTCCAGATTAAGCTGGAATGCAATATACCACGAATACCGTTCATCAAAGACCGACGGTTCAGTACGAATATTGTACCGGTACGTCCTGCTCACTGCGCTGAAGCGGGCATGAAACATATCAGGCACTATCTCAAGTGATCGGACCAAAATATCACCCGGCAGCAGGGAATTCATGCTATTCATCAATATTTCAGTCGAATCAGAGACGGCACAATCAAAATGTGCCACCTGACCTACAGCGTGAACACCGCTGTCTGTTCTGCCGGCTCCTGTAACCTGAACAAATTCATTACATCGGCGTGTCAGAGCTTCTTCGAGGACACCCTGTACTGTCCTCTGTTCCTTTTGTATCTGCCAGCCATGAAAATCAGTCCCGTCATATTCGAGGACTGCTTTAAAACGCTTCATCACAATATAAATGAACCGACAGAAATGCTGAATATCACAATAAATGCAGTTATATCGCTGCGACGAAACCGCAGTTCTTTAAAGTAGGTTCTTGCATTGCTCCCCGGAAATCCCCGAACCTCGAGTGCATGAGCAAGCGTATCCGCACGCTTAAATACTGAGATAAAGAGCGGAATCACTACCGAACTTAAAGCATGAATTTTAGCAAACAACTTCCCCTCAAGCTGAGCACCACGTGCAATTTGCGCTTTTCTGATACGGTTACCTTCCTCGAATAATACAGGAATAAACCGCAGGGTAATTCCAATCATCAAAGCATAACTGTCGATGTTTAGTCCCATTTTTTTTAGCGGTCGCAACATTTTTTCCAAACCGTCTGTTAACTCCATCGGCGCTGTCGTCAGCATGAATAGTACAGAAAATGAGATTGCAAGAAAGAGACGGAATCCAAAATAAAATCCGATCGCAACACCTTCGGAGGTAACATCGAATCCAACAACCGGTACGGTAAAAAGCACTGTACCGCTTGCAATAAATGCATGGAGTATAAACGTTAACCCGATTATCAGGAGAAAAAATGTCAATTGTCTGAAAAAATGTGCTGCCGGCACCCGTGATAAGGCGAGAAGCAGTAAAAAGAATCCGAGAAAACTGAACAGAACGAGTAATTCCTGCCGAACCGTAAGAATGATTATGAGCGGAATCAGCGCAATCAGTTTCGTACGGGGATCTAATCGATGAATCAGGGAATCGCTTATGAAATACTGGCCTAAGGTTAGATTATTCAACAAGATACCGCCATTTGTTACAAGATTTAAATATAGGTAATTTTTGTAAAAAATGAAAGCGCTTTTTCCCCTAAGAATAGCACCCTTTTTCGTGCTTTTGCACTAATATAGATCGAGGTTTCATAGTACAGTATTATCTTAACGAAAACCTGATCTACACCAAATGTGTTTTTTCTACAAAAATTGTGAATTTTTGTGAATTATTCGTTATATTTAAATGTTCTAAGTTCAAAGCTGTTCTTAAGAGTGAATATTACACTATGGAATATTATCCTCCACCATATAAATCCGATGTTCCGAGCTATTCGAATTTGCCTTTAGAGCCGGAAAAACCGCCTATACGTCCCCCAAATCCGGTTATTAATGTTGTTCTTTTCGTGCTCACAGTCGGTTCAACATTGCTTGCAGGAGCTTTTCTGGAAAACGGCAATCCGTTCATCAGGACAACAGACCTGTACAAGGGAATCCCTTTTGCATTGACGCTGCTTACTATTATCGGTTTTCACGAGTTCGGACACTATTTTATGTGTAGACGCCACGGTGTTGCCGCAACGCTCCCTTATTTCATACCCGCACCTCCACCTTTTTTCATTATAGGTACGCTGGGAGCGGTGATCAAGATCCGTGCACCAATCACGAATAACCGGGCACTGTTCGATATCGGAGCAGCGGGCCCAATTGCCGGCCTGATCGTTGCTCTGCCTGCAATTGGTATCGGCCTCTATATGTCGGAAATCAGACAATTCATTCCGGGTAGTGCATGGAGCCTCGGTGATCCTATTATAATGAAACTGATATCACGATTAATACTCGGTGAAATACCTGAAGGATTCGATGTCTATATAAATTCCATCGCTTTTGCCGGATGGGTTGGCTTAATAGTCACCGCATTTAATTTACTGCCGATTGGCCAGCTTGACGGCGGCCACATTGCCTATGCGCTTCTCGGTAAGCGGCAAGCGTTGCTTGGCTATACGGTGTTTTTCACCCTTTTTCCTCTTGCATTGTTCTGGTCGGGCTGGATTATTTTTATTATTATAGCACTTATAATCCGAATCAAGCATCCCACTGGGATTACTGCTCTCGAACCCCTCGATTTCAGAAGAAAAGTCATTGGTGTAGTATGCCTTCTCATGTTCGTTGTGTGTTTTATTCCTATCCCATTTAAGGGCATGGGGATTATCAACGCGCTCTCCTTTCTTTTTTAGGTGTGATGACGAATCATGAAGATAATTCGATCTATTCACCAGATGCAGTTATATAGTGCTACTTTACGCGCCGGAATCAACCGGATAGGATTTGTACCGACCATGGGTTTCCTCCATGAGGGGCACCTTAGTCTTGTCCACTCAGCAAAGAAGACGTGCTCCCATACAATTGCAAGTATTTTTGTGAATCCGGCCCAATTTGGACCAAACGAAGATTTAAGCCGGTATCCCCGCAGTGAAAAAAAGGATATTGATGTTCTTCGCCAGCATGGTGTGGATGCTGTTTTCATTCCGAAAGTAGAGACGATGTATCCAAGTGAATTCCAGACAAGTATAATAGTGGAGAACATGACATCTGCTGGTGAAGGTGCTTCCCGGCCGAAGCATTTTCAAGGTGTTACAACTGTCGTTATGAAACTTCTGAACATTGTGCAGCCTTCTGTGCTTTTTCTCGGACAAAAAGATATTCAGCAAGCACTTATTCTGAAACGTATGATAGTCGACATGAATATGTCGGCGACAGTCAGAATTTGTCCTATAAAGCGGGAAAAAGACGGGCTAGCAATGAGTTCACGAAACATCTATCTATCCGGTGATGACCGGAATTCGGCATTAGCACTATATAGTGCGCTCAAAGAGGTGAAATTGGCGATAGCAAACGGCGAAACATCGTGTATAAAATTGCAAAAATTGGCACAGTCGGTTTTTCAGCAGTATTCGGGTGCTTTACTCGATTATGTGCTGTGTGCTTCTTACGAATCGTTTGAGCAGGTCAGGACAGTTACCGGAAGGACAGTTGTTGCACTTGCGGGGTATGTCGGGAAAATACGGCTGATTGACAATATCATCGTATCACCGCCGAAATAGAAACAAGAGAAAACTTATTAAACGGTAATTTTTATGAATACATGTGGTATCATTATTCTTGCAGCAGGAAAAGGTGAACGAATGGGGGGAATCCGGCCGAAAGTGCTTTATAAGCTCGATAATAAGCCACTTATCGACCATGTCCTAATAACAGCTTACCAGCTTCAACCTGAGCGAATTGTGGTCGTGGTCGGATTTGAAAAAGAAAAGGTAATGGATTGTGTTACGCAAAAAGCAATTTCTCATTCTGTTAAAAGGTATAATGATACGACGGCGTCTGACAAAATTGATCCCATCGACATCCGGTTTGCTATACAGGATGAACAGCTCGGAACAGGTCATGCAGTATTGCAGGCACAAGAAATGTTTGCTGATTTTCAGGGTGACATACTTATTCTGAACGGCGATGTTCCCTTGATTTCAACCGAAACACTATCAGGATTACTGAAAAACCATTTAGAATCCGGCGCAGGCGCAACCGTTCTTACTGCCAATTATACAAATCCCAAGGGGTACGGTAGAATTGTATTCGATGAGGACGGCTCTCTACAGAAAATTGTCGAAGATAAGGACGCCACTCATGAAGAGAAAAAAATTTCTGTTGTCAATACCGGAATGTTTGTTTTCAACTCCGATCACCTCTTTACCTATCTGCATAAGGTGAATCGGGACAATACACAGGCAGAGTATTACCTTACCGACCTGATTCAGATTATCCGAGAGCATTCTATCAAGGTGTCTGTATTTCAGTCATCCAATCCAAAAGAAACTTACGGCATCAACACTCCTGAGCAGCTTACCGCACTGAATTCTATGCTGTCAACGTCATGATATTTTATTGAAAACAGTTGCATAGGCTTCTGCTATTCAGTATATTTATGCACGAATTATTCATTGAATTCATACCATTTTTAACGCTTGATTCAACATGTAATTACAACGGGAGAGTCATACCCGACAATGGCATGAGTGTGATTCATAAAAACAGAATCACTGATCCTTGCCGAGGGACGGCTCTCGATTTGTTTTATGGTACAACGAAAGCGCAGAACTGGCAGCAAACCACCATTAAATCTCGTACCTATTCGGAAGTATTTAATATATGCTTGTGGTGTAGCGGTTATTGCGCTCGCAGTTTGGCTGGCAAGTACAAATATTTCTACTGGACCTGATGAGGTGATCCCGGAAGAGGAAATTCAGGAACAGCCAGTAATAATCGAGATTTTGAACGGCACAAGGGTATCAGGAATTGCAGGCCGGATGTCGACTTTTCTCATGAGTAACAATATTGACTCAATTATAGTAGGAAATGCCGACAACAAGAATTTTCCAGAAACAATCATTATTGAGCGCAAACAAGGTATTGGTGGCGAGATATCCCGATTAACTGGTGTCAGAAATTTGACGTTCGATTTAGAAAGCGACTCGGATATTGCTGTAACTATTATCCTCGGGTCTAACTATGAACAGTTTAATCCGTTCACTCAATAATCTATACTGTGCAACTCAAATCCAATAAAATGTTAAGTCGCTCACTGAACAAGCATTAAGGTAAATTAAAAAATACCTATTAACAGCAGCACAAACTTCAGATGTAAATGACCCCAAAGAAATTTGCAGAAAAGATTGCCCAACTGACTCTGACAAAAAAAGCCGAAGAAGTAAAGATTATTGATCTCCGGAAAGTTACGAGTTTAACCGATTTTTTTGTTATCTGTTCCGGTGATACCGATATTCAGGTCAAAGCGATTGCAGAAGTGGTCATCGAAGGATTACTCAAAAGTAAAAACAAACCATGGCACAAGGAAGGACTTGAGACCGGCACCTGGATTCTTCTCGATTTTGTCGATGTAGTTGTTCATATTTTTCGTAATGATAAACGTTCATATTACAAACTGGAAAATCTGTGGGGTGATGCACCTGTTATAACTATTGCAGATAATCTCAATATGAATTCCGGAGAAAAAGCATGACACTTTTGGTAGTGGGATCGATCGGATACGACTCAATTGAAACCCCTTGGGGATCTGTCACCGATGCGCTCGGTGGATCGTCAATACATTTTAGTGCTGCATCAAGTTTATTCACCGAGACTAGAATTGTCGGTGTAGTTGGTGATGATTTTAATAAGGACGAACTCCGGTTTCTTGTTGACCGCTATACTGATATCAGTGGTGTTGTGACCGAAAGTGGAAAAACTTTCCGGTGGAGTGGCAGATATCATGAAAATATGAATGACCGAGACACGTTATCAACAGAATTAAACGTATTTGAGCATTTTAAGCCGAACATTCCTGATTCGTTCAAGGATTCAAAGTTTATTTTTTTGGCAAATATACATCCGAAACTTCAGCTTGATGTGCTGGATCAGGTTGCCAATCCAGAATTTGTTGCTATGGACACCATGAATTTCTGGATAGAAGGGAACAGAAGCGACCTCGAAACGGTATTGAAGAGAGTAGATGCTGTTATTCTCAATGACTCGGAAGCACTTGAGTTCAGCGGAGAACTGACTTATCCGCGTGCAGCACGCTCAATAGCGAAATTTGGACCGAAATTCGTCATCATAAAAAAGGGGGAGCATGGAGCACTTCTCTACAATGATGGATCATATTTTGTGCTTCCAGCCTACATTCTGGATTCAGTTGCCGATCCAACTGGTGCGGGTGATTCATTTGCCGGGGGATTTATGGGGTATCTTGCTCAACATGGTTCGACAGATAATAGAAGTGTCAGGCTTGGGATGGCATACGGGACATGTACCGCATCATTTTGTTGTGAAGATTTCAGCACCAAGCGGCTTGCCTCAGTAACAGAGAATGACATAGAGAACCGTTTCCGGTCATACAAACAACTCATACAGATTCCTTAGTCACAATATCCGGGAATGCTGAATTCCAATTATTGATTGAGAAGTACAGAATACACTCGACATAACAATCATAAAACTGTAAAAAACAAGTCATTTAACAATATTCATAATTACTGTTGCACACAATAGAATAGTATATAATAAGATTATCCTACTATGTCTCTCACTCTCTTTTTTACAACGATTCTTTTTCTACTTGCGGCTTTTCAGGCGCTTCAAATCTATTTTTTCAAGCGGAAGCAAATAGGATACGGCGCTATTTTTGTGTTTTTTTTCTGGACGACACTCGTTTTCCTGATGTACAATATGCAGATTCTATTTTCTGCTAATGTGAGCGGGAGCGGATCACACCAGTCAAAGACTATCATCATCGACCGCGGCTCGTTATTGTCGAATATTGCCGGCCAGCTCCGTACTGAGAGCATTATTAAAGATAGAAATCATTTCTTGTGGACTGCAAACCTTCTTGGCCTTCAGCATAGGGTACAGGCTGGTAAGTACAACCTCTCACCTTATATGTCGAATTATGCCCTGATACTCCAACTCACTTCCGGCGGGAGTGTTCAGGAGCAGATTACGATAGTTGAAGGCTCGACTGCCAAAGAAATCGCACTCATCGTTGCAAATAAACTCGATTTAGATGTCGACCGATTTCTTGAAATTGTGAACAACATATCTGTTGCAGAGCGGCTCGGAATCGATGCGCCGGCACTCGAAGGTTATCTTTTTCCAGAGACCTACCGGTTTAACTGGGGCATCTCAGAGATGGATGTTGTTGAAGTACTTGTCAGTGAGTTTAAGAGACAAGTTGATTCATCATTATCAGATGCAGCCTCTGTGCATAATCTTACTTTTCATGAAGCAGTAATTCTTGCATCGATTGTCGAGGATGAAGCAGTTATTGATGATGAGAGACCTATGATTTCGGCTGTGTTTCACAACCGTCTCAAAAAGAACTGGCGTCTTGAAGCTGACCCTACAGTTCAATATATTATTCCGGACGGCCCCCGGCGTCTTCTCGATAAAGATCTTGCAATCGATTCACCTTATAATACATATAAGTACCGAGGATTACCTCCTGGTCCTATTAATAATCCGGGTCTCAAATCTATATTAGCAGCAGTGAATCCTGCCGATGAGTCATATGTTTATTTTGTCGTAACCGGTGAAGGACGGCACACCTTTTCCCGCACACTGAACGAACACCTTCAGGCAAAACAAAAACTTGACCAGCTCAGGCGGGATTTGAGGCGTCAATCAATGCAGTAGTAATTTCTTTCCACGATCATAATATGAGTATACAAAGCAGCGTAAAATCTAAATATAAATCTTTCCGCTGGGAAAAAGACCTTAATCCCGCTCAAAAAGAAGCTGTCGAATCGATTTCAGGGCCGCTTATGGTCCTTGCCGGTGCCGGTAGCGGCAAAACCCGGGTAATTTCTTACCGGATCGCCTATCTTGCTTCTACAAGAACCGTGAGTGCCGATAAAATCCTGGCATTGACGTTCACCAATAAAGCTGCGCAGGAAATGCGGTCCAGGGTTCTGAAACTTATTCGTGGTACTTATTCTACCCTATGGATAGGAACATTTCACTCACTTTTTTCCCGTATACTTCGTCGGGAAGCGAAACATCTGGGATTTACCAGCAATTTTAGTATTTACGACGAGCAGGATCAGCTCTGGGCGGTAAAGAATGTTATAACGAATTGGAAACTACCGACGGGTGATTATACACCACAAATTATTTTGTCAAAAATCAGCAAATTGAAATCCCGTTTGGTATCAACGGAAGAATATGCTGCTTCGGATGATGGCTCTCCTTTGTGGGATTTTGTTTCTCCGGTTTATACAATGTATATGCAGTATCTCAAAGCAAACAATGCTCTCGATTTTGACGATCTACTCATGTCAACCTATCGGCTTTTCAAGGGTCATCCTGACTTGCTCAAAAAGTATCAGAATAAGTTTAAGTATATTCTTGTGGACGAATTTCAGGACACTAATCTTGCTCAATATCAGATATTGATACAGTTGGCTGCCGAGCACAAGAATATATGTGTTGTCGGGGACGATGATCAATCGATCTACCGATGGCGAGGAGCAGAGATTAAGAACATCCTTCAATTCGAGCATGATTTCCCTGATACGAAGGTGATCAGACTTGAACAGAATTACCGCTCTACAAAAAACATTTTAACAGCTGCAAATTCGGTCATTAAGAATAACCGTATCAGACACGACAAAACACTCTGGACAGATAAAGGTGATGGTGAAAAAGTGATCCTTCACCAGGCTGACACAGATAGAGATGAAGCACAGTGGGTTGTACAAAGCATAGAGTCTGAAGTATTAAAGGAAAAATGGAAATGGGGCGATTTCGCTATCCTCTACCGCCTTAATGCCCAGTCACGAATTTTCGAGGATAATCTCCGGAGAAATAACATTCCCTATACTGTTGTCGGTGGCCTCCGTTTTTATGAGCGGAAAGAGGTTAAGGATGTTCTCGCTTACTTAAGCATTATCGTTAATCCGAGCGATGCAATCATGCTGAAGCGGATTATTAATTACCCCCACCGCGGAATCGGAAAGCAGACAGTCTCGAAAATAGAAGCATATGCACAGGAACAGTCCCTCTCCCTTTATGAATCGTTAAAGCAGGTTAATCGGATTCCTGGCCTGACACCCGCACGGCTGGAAACTCTCAAAGAGTTTTATTCTTTTGTTTCGAAATATCGCAAACTCAAGAATCAGATTTCTCTTGTCGAACTTGTTGTGTCGCTTATTGAAGCATTGGAAGTATTTCAGCATCTTGAACGCGAATATCATAACGATGCTGCGGGCCGGATCGAAAACATACGGGAATTATTGCGGGCGATTGAAGAATATGGGACGCATACTGAAAATGACACCTTAGAGAATTATCTTTCAGAGGTTGTTCTCTTAACTGATATCGACAATTGGGACAGCGAAAAACAGCACGTCTCAATTATGACTTTTCATGCCGCAAAAGGGCTTGAGTTTCCGATTGTTTATGTTACAGGAGCAGAAGAAGGAATTCTCCCGATTGCATCCTCCCTGGAAGACCCTGATGCACTTGAAGAAGAGCGGAGGCTATTCTATGTCGGCACGACTCGGGCAATGGATATTCTTCATATCACATCGGCAAATTTGCGAGGAATGTACGGTAAATTTGACGAAAATCCACCATCCCGCTTTTTGTGTGAACTCGAAAAAAAATCACTCATTCAGACGGATGCCGAGCCGGTATTTACGTTTGATGTACCGCCAAAAAAATCTAAGACACCCCATCTGGTTCCAGCGTCACAACTTTCTACTAACGGACAGTTCAAGACCGGTATGAAAGTGGCACATCCCGATTTCGGTGTCGGTGTAATACATAGTGTAGAGAAAAAAGGTGCTTCAACAAAGATTAAAGTGACGTTTGAAGGACGGACCACGAAAACTTTAATGGCTGAGTATGCGCCACTGCTGATTATTCGCTAAAATGAACAGTAGAAATAAATGAACATTTTGCTACACATTGATACTCGCCCCCTCTCAGAGACATGGCTTGTAACGAATAATAATCGTCTGAAAAGTAAGTTAAAATAACGGCATGTAATGCAAATGAATACTAAGCAACTGAAACAATTTACTCTGAATATATGTACAGGGATGCTGCTGTGGAGTACACTTGGACCTGTTCACGCACAGGAAATTAAATCTGTCCGTGATTACGGGTTTGCTCTGGAACTGTATGAGCGGGAATTGTATGCTGTCGCAATCGATGCACTCGAACAGTTTGTATTTAACAATCCCGATGATCAACATAGCGCAGAAGCCCGGTTTTATATCGGGAAATCGTATTTTGCGCTTGAGCAGTATACTCAGGCCTCATCGGCTTTCACTGAATTTGTCGCACGACACCGTTCGTCTCCACTTATTCCCGATGCCTGGAAACTCCTCGCGGAGAGTCATGTCAAGTCTGGCGATATTGAGAAAGCGGCAGAATCTCTTGAAGCTCTGGCAGATATACTCTTTGCTGAAACGGAACATACTGTTCCTGCACTGTTCCGTGCTGCTGAGCTGTATCAGGAAATTGGCCGTACAAATAAGGCCACCTATTTATTACAACGGATTTCCGATACGTATCCAGACCACGCTCTCTATCCAGAGGTGGTTATAATATTAGCACAGAACTTTGCAGCACAGGGAGACTATCTCGCTGCGGTGCGAGAGTTGTCAAAAATCGGCCCGAGCATCGATGATGCTTTGAAGTGGGAAGCTCGCTATTATAGAGGTATGTACCATCTGAAACTTAATGCATTGAAGAGCGGCGAAGAAGACCTATCATCTATACTCTCAGAAGCATCTCGTGATTCCGAACCGTATCAGAAGGCAGTACTGCTGCTTGCCGGGCATTATATCAAACAGGGTAATACCGAGTCGGCTATTAATCTGCTTTCAGATTTGGCCGGCAATTCCAACACTTCGGCACAATTCCGCAGTCAGGCACATTTGGAACTCGGAAAACTCTTGTTCCAATCAGGTGATTACCAGCGTGCACATGAGTATTTCTCAAACGCACAGCATCTCGTTGAAAATTTAACCCTTTTAAATGAGTTGCTCTATTATAACGGGCGTACATTTTTTGAAGAGGCTGATTACCCCCAGGCATATGCGGAATTAAGCAAATTATTTTCTGATGGCTGGCCAGGTAGCAGACCAGCAGAAGAGATTAAACAATTTGAACATGATGCTTTCTCTCTCTATGTCCGTTCTGCAAATCTATCCGGTTCTACGATCGACATTGTGCTGCTGAGTGGATCGGTACTTGGACTGTCCGACCAGTTTCACGATGCTCAGACCTATCTCAGGTGGGGAGACATATTTTTTGATGCTTCTTTATTTCGGACTGCAAATGATCTTTATGAAAAGGGATATGAACACTTTCCGGAGGAGCGTTCGAGTGATTTTCTGCTCCTGAACCGGGGAAAAACGTTTGAATTGCTAGGAGACAACCGAATTGCCCACTCCCTTTACAACCGTGTTATTTCGAATTATCCTGGGGGAGAAGCTGCACACAAAGCTGATAATCGCATCAATTATCTCAACAGAAAACATGGAAGATTAAGTGATGAGGAAATCTTACAGAAGCGGTCGCAATTGCTCGACAGGTTATCTCAAAATAGCACGTTCAGCGATCCGGCTACGCAGAGATTGACGGAAGCTTTTTTGCATGGCCAATTTAATTATGAAATTCGGGATCTGGAAAAAGCGCTCGAAAACTTCCGCATCATCATAGAAGACGGGACGGAACATGACCGATTCACTGATGCAATAACACTTTCAGCAGAAATTTTCGACAACTTGTACCTCATTTATATTTATGAAGAAGCCTTTGGAAGAGCGGAAGGCGCAGCACAGGAGGCATTGGAATTGTACCGGCGTTTTCTTAATATTTCGGATGACCTTGGTGATTATAGCGGGTTCACGAAAAAACGTATTATAGATCTTACGCTGGCTCTATCTGAAACCAATGAAGAAAAGGTTGACCGAGCCCGCAGTTTTATTCAAGGATCGGAGGCGTATATTGATCAGGGAGTACTCGAATTCGGAAAGTATCGGCTTGCAGAACTGCTGATACAGAACGCCGATTCGCTTAGTACGCTTCAAGAAGCCATAAATATTCTTGAAAATCTTTCTCTATCTTTGTTAGATAATACTGAGCTTGAAGAGATGGCCTATTTTAAAATAATCGGTGCTTTGAAGACTGCCATTGGTTCTACACAAATTATAGGGTATTGCAAAGATTATGTCACTGCATATCCCCGCGGGAGCCATACACCAGAAGCACGATTTATCGGAGCAGAGACATTTCTTAAATCCGGTGATCCGGAAAATGCTCGCCTCTGGCTCGAACAGCTCATGCGGGATCACTTTTACAGCAGATTTGTCGACAGGGGAGCAATTCTATTGGCCGATTTACTCTCTCTTGAGGGAGCAACAGAAGATGCGTTAAAGCTATACCACATGACGATGCAGTCAGTGGCAGATTCTGATGATTCAGAACTTGTTACACCAATTCTGTTGAAGATCGCAGATATTTACCGGGAGAGCGATCAGTACAGCAATGCCGTCGATTATTTGCTGTTATACACCGAGGCCGAGACTGACATTGCTAAAAAAACCAAAGGACTCAAAGCACTCTCAGAATTGTATGTTTTAAGAAACAATTTTGATTTGGCGCGTCGTGTTCAGATGTACATAATTAATAGCGATGCCGATTCGGTTGTAGTGCTCAGTGCTCGGATTGAGGAAGCTTTTTTGTTTTACCGACAATCAAACGATCCTTCTGCCTCTAATTTTGAAGACTTGCTGCGTGCTGCGCGAGAAAAATTTCTTACACTTTCGGAACTCCCGATAGAAGATTCAGTGAAGGTTCGGATTGATTTTACCGCACTTGTCTGCCTTTACCGACTTGACCGAAGGCAGGAAGCTAATAAACTTCGTGATGATTTTGAGCGGAGGTACCGGTTTCTTCCCGATGATGACCGCAACGATTACCTGAGCAAACTCCGTGTCGAAGAAGCACTGGTCCATCAGCGTACTGCAGTTACTATGTTGACATCAGGAAATGTCCATGAGGCGAATAACCGGTTCGGCGAAGCGATTTCGATTTTTACCGATATTGCCCGGAAATTTCAAGGAAGTACGGGTGAGCAGCTTGCAGAATTTTACCACGGGCTACAGCTTGCAGTATATCAAAACCAGGTTGAAGAGGGTCTTGCTCTTTTGGTGGATTTTCGCAGAAAGTATCCCGACAGCCTATACCTTTTTCAAGTGTACTCTCAGCTTGGGATAATTCAGAAAAATCTCAACAGATATAAAGATGCCTATGTGTCGTTCAGTATTGCCGTTGAAACTCCTGAGGGGAAAAATGACGCTGAAACACATCTGAATTATATTGAAGGATGTGCCGATGCAGGATTTCAGGTTGTTCAGATTGATGCGATTCATACCTATCTGCGTCATTTTCCTGAAGCTCCTCAGCGAATGCAGATGCTGATTAATGTCGGCAACCTTTATAAGATTCTTGGGCAATATGATATCGCAATTACTCATTTTGAATCAATTATACCGGAGGCTGGTCCCGAATCTCAGATAGAAGTGCAGTATTATCTCGGAGATAGTTATTTTCAGCAGAAAAAATATACACTCGCGATTGCCGAATTTCTGAAACTTCTCCAGTATGGTGATCCCAGATCAACCGATCTCCCCTTCCATACGACCACCCGGTGGTATACCGCACTAAGTTTTAAAGAGATCGGAGACTACGACAATGCTATAGCGTATCTTGATCCGATCTTGAGCGCGTACGGCCCATCGGATGATTTTTATAAGAGCGCCCAGCGTGAAAAAGATACTATCCTTAAACTTATGCAACTCAGGAAGTAACATGCCTGAATTTTCTCCATTTGAACAACAAGAGATGTACCGTATACTCAAAACCGCTCTGATGGAAGATATCGGCAGCGGGGATATTACCACAAAAGCAACGATTTCACAAAGAGCCACAACACATGCCACCATTACAGCCAAGTCATCATGCGTTCTTGCCGGTATACAGGTGGCAGCGTCCTGTTTTCCACTCCTGAATAACAATATTAGTATATCTATGTCTTATGAAGACGGTGACCATATTGGAAAAGGTGACATTGTTCTTGAGATTGTCGGCCCAACTCGTGCTATTCTACAGGCGGAACGGACGGCGCTCAACCTTCTCGGCAGGATGTCGGGTATTGCTACGGTAACCGCTCAGTTTGTTGAAAAAACTTCCGGAACAAACGCAAAAGTTCTCGACACCCGAAAAACAATGCCGGGACTTCGCCTCCTTGACAAATACGCTGTGCGGGCAGGTGGAGGCTACAACCACCGCGTCGGTTTGTACGATATGTTTCTGATTAAGGAAAACCACATTACTGCTGCGGGCGGTATACCGGAAGCTGTTGAGCGGTGTAAAGCCTTTCAAAAACTGCACAAAACACTCGAATCAACTACCATCATTGTTGAAGCTTCGACACCAGAGGAGGCCGAAACCGCCTGTGCAGCTGGTGCGGGGAGAATTCTGCTCGATAATATGAAACCTGCCGCGATCCGTGCTATAGTAACGAAACTTCAGGGCAAGGTTAAGCTGGAAGTATCGGGTGGAATTACGCTTAAAAATGTCTGCGAATATGCCGAGACAGGAGTCGATTATATATCAATCGGCATGCTGACCCATTCCCCGCCATCTGCAGATTTTTCTCTGCTTTTACAGTAGCGTAACTTGAATACACTGTCGACCAACATTTTGATATGAGAACTGATACTTTCCGGAACAGCGGAACACCCTACCGGCAGCTTCTTGAAATAAAATTGATAAAGCCCAATACATTTTATGAGATCGGGTGCAATCCTTATTCAAATTCTCAAGTCTATACAAAATATCTTGAAGATATTGGTGCACATATCTATTATATTGATGACATTACCAGAAAATTTGCTGCATACATTCTCATGCTGACATTAGTTGTTACACATTAAACTCCGAACTCAAATTTGAGTTATGAAATGTTTATACAACAGCGTCTGGAATAAGTAATGGACGAAAAACTCATAGAATGTGTACCGAATTTTTCGGAAGGCCGAAATTCCGGTGTCATTAAACAGATAACCGATACGATTGAGCAGATCAATGGTGTTAATCTACTGAATGTCGATTCGGGAGTGGACACTAACCGGACAGTTGTGACGTTTGTCGGCAATCCGGACGGTGTGAAGGAAGCAGCATTTCGCGCAATCGAGAAAGCATCCGAACTGATTGACATGTCAAAGCATCGGGGAATCCATCCGCGGATGGGAGCGACCGATGTGTGTCCATTCATTCCTGTGAAAGACGTGACAGTTGAAGAATGTATTGAACTTTCCCGGGAAGTAGCGAAACGGGTAGGTGATGAACTAAATATTGCTGTCTATCTCTATGAGAAATCCGCACAGAAGCCGGACAAAGTCAATCTTGCAGAGATTCGCCATGGTGAATATGAGGCATTAGCGGACAAACTCAATAAACCGGAATGGAAACCCGATTTCGGTCCGACGCAATTCAATGTCCGTTCCGGAGCGAGCATTATCGGTGTGCGAGAGTTTTTAATTGCCTACAATATTTCTCTCAATACGCGAGACCTGATATATGCAACCGATATGGCATTAGATCTTCGCACAAAAGGTCGCACTGCACGCAGGGGAAATATCGATCCAATATATTTACAAGGTGAGGAGAAATTATTATATGGAACGGATTCCTTCCCATGTGGGACATGTAATTTTATAGGGAAGACGATCCAAGAGACCGGAAAACACTGTCGGAACGAACACGGTTACAATCTTGAAAAATTGCTGAGTCTGAACGATATCGATCCGAATTATCCTGAGGGAGAACACGTGAAGATTTCGGGAATGTTTCAGCAGTGCAAGTCGATCGGTTGGTTAGTTGAGGAGTATGACCGGACGCAGGTTTCGATCAACTTGACTGATTACAATATTACATCTATGCATGATGTGTTTGATGCGTCACTCGTTCTTGCCGCGAAGCGCGGCATTGGTATTACCGGCAGTGAGATTATCGGCATGGTCTCCTATCCTGCACTTTTGGCATCGGGAATACATTATCTCAAGAAACAAGGTCACTTTGCGAATATCCCGATCAGAGATATTCTGGAAACTGCAGTTCAATCTCTCCATCTTCGGGATGTAGCTGATTTTAAAATTGAAGAGCGTGTTATCGGATTGCCAAACGATCTTAGTGAAGCATATTTGTTCTAATAAAACAATCCACCGACGTGTACTTATTCCAGTTCGAGTTCCTGCGTGAGGAGTTGCTTTTTATATAGTCCGGCATAGAGTCCGCCAAGATTTACAAGTTCATCGTGTGAACCCTGCTCAACAATTCCTCCTTCATCAAGCACATAAATAATATCTGAGTCCTTAATAGTCGAAACTCTGTGGGAAATGATGATGCTCGTTCGTGAGCGTACAACATCCTGCAGACGTGATAGTATTTCTTCTTCTGTTTTTGTATCTACACTCGAAAGTGCATCGTCCAAAATTAGAATCTTCGGTTCACGTATAACCGCCCTCGATATTGCAGTGCGCTGTTTCTGACCTCCGGAAAGATTAATACCCCGTTCACCGAGCATTGTATTGTACTGCCTCGGAAACGCCTCGATATTCTCTTTGAGCTGCGAAATGGTTACTGCTTCATAGAGCTGAGGATCTGAGAACGATTCTATACCGTAGACAATATTTTCCTTGATTGTATCCGAAAAAAGAAACGTCTCCTGCGGAACAACACCGATGTTTTTTCGTAAATCATCGAGCGGTATTGTCAGAACATCGACACCATCAATAAAGACTGTTCCCGCTGGAGGTTGATAAATGCGGGGTATGAGATTGATAAGGGTACTTTTACCTGATCCAGTCGGCCCGATTATAGCTGCCATTCCGCCACCAGGAATAGTTAGATTTATATTATTCAGAACATGGCTGTTTCCATTTTTGTATGAGAATGATAAACTTTTGATAACGATATCCCCTGAAAATGAACCTGCAAATGGAACCGATTGTGCATCATTTATGTCTGGTTTGACATCCATGATTACGTTCATTCTGCTCATCGAGGCTGCACCGCGCTGAAAAAGATTCACAACCCAACCAACCGAAATTATAGGCCAGAGGAGCATAATCAGATAGGTATTGAATGCAACAAATTCACCAAGTGTAAGTGTTTGCTGTATGACACTTCTGCCCCCGTACCAGAGAATAAGAGCAAATCCGATACCACTCACGAAGTGAATTGTCGGGTAGAAAAAGCTCCAGACCTGAATCAATTTCTTATTGAGAGAGACATATTTCGCGTTCATGGAATCAAAAGTCTGAATTTCGTTCTGTTCTCTGACGTACGCTTTGATAATCCGAATACCCGACAGATTTTCTTGCACTCGGGCACTGATCGCTGAAAACTGTGCCTGAATTTTTTCAAACCAGAAGTGTACCCGGACACCAAACCGGTTAATGAGAAATGCCAGCAGTGGAAACGGAAGCACTGCAACAAGCGTAAGCTGTGGATTAATGCTTATCATATAGTATAGAGTAACACCGAAAAGAATAACTGTGTTGAGAGAGTACATGATACCCGGCCCGAGTACCATACGGACGGCATTCAGATCGTTTGTCGCCCTGGACATAAGGTCACCGGTCCGGTTTATATCGTAAAACGACTGTTCCAGGGTTTGAAGGTGCTTAAAAAAGTCATTTCTAATATCATATTCGATTTTGCGGGAAATACCGATTATGGTGTTTCTCATCAGAAATCTGAATAATCCCTGTGTTGCCGCATAGATTAAGAGGAGTATGACATGAGCAAAGAGCACCGATCTGTCGAGGTTATCACCCAGAGCATCAACGGCGTCTCCCATAACTCTCGGCACTTTTGTGGTGAAATAAACCGTAAAAATGATAAACAAAATTCCAATAATGAGTCCAATTTTGTATTTCTTTACGTATGGGATAAGCTGTAAGAGGCTTGCTGTTTGTCTCATTATAGTATCTTCCGTTTAAATAACGGATTGTTTGAGTGTTGCTTTCAATTTTATATGTTGTACAGACAATTTACCGCGAACGGTCGACACCGATCCGCTTACAATAGTCGTATATCGGACACTCACTGCAATAAGGAGAAACCGGTTTACACAAGTTTTGACCATAGGGAACGAGAAGATCGTTTAACCGTATCCAATACTCCTTCGGGAGTTTTTTCCTGAGTGCTATTTCCGTTTCGTCTGGTGATTTAGTCGAGACATATCCCCACCTGTTCGAAATTCTGTGGACATGTATATCAACACAGATGCCCGGCTTGTTGTAGCCGAGTGTCACCACAAGATTTGCTGTTTTCCTTCCAACACCTTTAAATTTCATCAGTTCATCGACATCGTCCGGCACTACTCCGTTATATTCATCAAGAAGGACTTGAGAAACTTCGACAATTGTTTTTGCTTTGTTCCGATAAAATCCGACCGGATATACCAGCTTAGCAATTTCATCAACAGTGAGTCGGATCATGTCTTCGGGTGTATCAGCCCTGTTGAACAGTTTATCAGATGCTATGCGGGTTGTTTCATCCTTCGTGCGAAGACTGAGTATTGTAGCAACCAGAATTCTGTACGGGTCTTTCTTTCGGGCAACGACACCGACAACCGGCTCTTTCCAACGGGTTATTGTCTCTTCAAGTATCGGTATTACTTCGTGAATGTGTTTAGTATTCATACTTAGAGATGGAAGGAGATTAATGTTGGTTGAGAGCTAAATTAACTAATAAGATTTGCGATGCGGGTCCAGCGGACTTTTGAGATAATATTGTACAGAGGAACAGAAGGATCCCATGACCAGTAAATAATGAGCGCCTCACCGACAAGGTTTTCTTTGGGAAGAAACCCCCAGTACCTGCTATCAAGACTGTTATCCCTGTTGTCACCCATGACAAAATAGTGCCCATTTGGGACAGTAATCGGGCCGTAATTATCTTTATTAAAATTCGACCGTGGTGGAAATATCCCGTTTTCATACACGCCCTTGCTTTCGATTGGCATTGAGTCAAAACGGGAATGAGGGGGGTTATCAAACCGCTGTCCGTCGATATACAACTGTTTGTCTTTAATCTCGATTGTCTGCCCCTCTATCGCGATAAGCCGTTTTATATAGTCGAGTTCCGGATCACGGGGATATTTAAAGACGATTATATTGCCGGGCTGAGGATCTTTGTAACCGGGAAGCCGCATATCGGTGAACGGCACCTTGGCCCCATACACAAATTTATTCACCAGCAGAAAATCCCCAACAAGGAGCGTGTCTTCCATCGATCCGGTTGGAATTTTGAACGCCTGAATAACAAACGAACGGATTATAAACACGGAAACAGCGATTATGACGACTGTTTCAACTATCTCTCTGAAGAGGTTCTTCTTCGGTGCAGGATTTTTTCGCGATGCTCTTTTTTGGGGATTATTCACACGAGCCTTTTCATTCATTTATAGTACAATCCGATAACAATATGCGGGTTCTCATTAAAAAAAAATGAACCACGTGAATCTTACGATTCAGTATAGTATTAAGTTCCCTATTGAATGGTAATTTACCGTTAGGGATTCTGTACTACGCTCTGTTTAAAAATTAGTACATCAGTCGATCGGTTGAAATGACAACAGAATTATATGCATTGTTTTTCTTAATGTTTATTACATCTTTAATACAGCAAGAAATGCTTCCTGTGGAATTTCGACCTTCCCGACTTGTTTCATTCTCTTCTTACCCTCTTTCTGCTTTTCAAGCAGTTTTCGCTTTCTGGTTATATCGCCGCCATAACATTTCGCGGTTACGTTTTTCTTGAGTGGCGATATCCGTTCACGTGCAATTATTTTATTGCCGATTCCTGCCTGTATGATGACTTCGAAGAGTTGTCTCGGGATAAGTTCTTTCAATTTTGCCGATATTTTCTTGCCCCACATATACGATTTATCTTTATGGATAATAGCGGAAAGTGCATCAACGGGAATACCATTGATGAGTATATCGAGCTTAGTCAGATTTGATTCAAAATAATCGTCAAAATCGTAGTCAAAGGACGCATATCCCCGTGTAACCGATTTCAGTTTATCGTAAAAATCGAACACGATTTCTCCCAACGGAAACTTGTAATTGAGAATCGAACGTTTTGCATCAACATATTCAGTATCGCCTATGATTGCCCTCCGCTCCCGCGCAAGTTTCATGATGTTTCCCACGTAATCATTCGGTGTGACGATCTGGGCTTTGATGTAGGGTTCCTCGATCCGTTCAATCGAACCACGCTCGGGCATTTTGACTGGATTTTCTATAAATGTTACAGTGCCGTCGGTCAGGACGACCCTATATTTTACATTTGGTATTGTTGTGACGAGGTCAATTGTGTATTCACGCTCAAGTCTTTCCTGAACGATTTCCATATGGAGCAGTCCAAGAAATCCACAGCGGAAACCAAATCCGAGTGCTTGCGATGTTTCAGGTTCATAAAGCAATGCCGCATCATTCAATTGCAGTTTTTCTAGTGATTCCCGGAGATCTTCAAAATTATCGGAATCTGAAGGATAAAGACCAGCAAATACCATCGGCTTCGGCTCACGATAGCCCGGAAGCGGCTCTAAATCCGAATGGCCTGTTTGGGTAATGGTGTCGCCTACCTTTGTATCTTTCACATTTTTTGCGCCTGAGATCAGATAGCCCACCTCTCCGGCTGAAAGTTTATCCCGTTTTTGACGCTTTATTCGTAGAACACCAATTTCTTCGGCATCAAACGATTTTCCCGATGCGGAAAAGGTTATGGTATCTCCCTGTCTGATTTCTCCTTCAAATACTCGGATATAGGCAATAGCCCCCCGATACGAATCGAACATAGAATCGAAAATCAGCGCTCGTGCCGGTTTTCCGATATCAGAAGACGGCGGTGGAACACGCTCTACAATTGCCTGTAAAATTTCATCTATTCCAGTCCCGACTTTTGCAGATGCCAGAAGTATTTCTTCTTCTTTTACACCAAGAATATCCTGAATCTGTTTGACAGATTCATCGATTCTTGCACTGGGAAGATCAATTTTATTGATGACTGGTATAATCGTGAGGTCATGTTCAAGAGCAAGGTACATATTGCTGATTGTCTGTGCCTCAACACCTTGCGAAGCATCAATAACAAGCAGTGCTCCTTCACAGGCAGCGAGACTCCGGGAAACTTCATAGGAAAAATCGACATGTCCCGGAGTGTCGATAAGATTCAGTGAATAGGCGTGTTTCTTGTCTGGATTATAGGTCATCTGGATAGCATGTGCTTTGATCGTTATACCTCGCTCACGCTCCAAGTCCATATCATCGAGTACCTGTGCCTTCATCTCTTTATCTGATATTGTCCCGGTATGTTCGAGAAAGCGGTCGGCAAGAGTCGATTTGCCGTGATCTATGTGAGCGATGATACAAAAATTACGAATATTATTATCGTGCATAATATTTTACTGCTGCATTTCTCTTAATTCATGCTTTCATGGCCCGTTTTGTATTATATTCGCGGGTATTATGTAAAATTACTCATTTTCGGGCAGGAAAACAAACTGTAAACGAATTCCGAACAAAAATGAGCTGCTAAAGAAAAAACTCCCTGAGGGAGTTTTCTGTTTAGCAAACAATCTATGTACGCGGCACAAAAATCAGGACTGAGTCAGCATCTCTTCCGGGGACAAATCAATTAGATCGACCTGCTTTGTTTTATGATTCACTTTGAGTTCTTTTCTGCGAATCATCGTGCATTTACCGTTGAACGATGATCCTTCGGAAAAATGCACTTTTGCAGCAAAGAGGTCACCGTTCAGGGTTGCGCCTTCTTCAAGTGCTGCAGAATCGGTTGCCGTGAGGTTTCCATTAACAACACCTCTGACCTCCACATTTTTAGCGACAATATTTCCGGTAACGCTCCCTACTTCCCCAACAGTCAGACTACCGACAGCTGTGATATTCCCTTTCAGCTCCCCCTGAATGTCGATTGAACTCAAGACAGTCAAGTTGCCTTCAACATATACGCCTTTACCAATATGGGTAATAATTTCCATTTCAGCCATATTATTTCTCAATTACTCACTTTATTTATTAACGTTGGCTGCCAAGTTGAATTCTATTCATAGCTCTGATTAACGCATAACGGGCGCGGTCGGTATCAACCCCTTCTTCTGATGCTTCGAGCAATTTTTGTGCTCGAAGCTTCGAAGCTTCTGCACGCTCCAGGTCTATTTCTTCTACTTTTTCTGCTGCTTCTGCCAGAATCGAAACCTGGTTTTCATGTACCTCTGCAAATCCGCCGCTTGTCGAATAATATTGTTTCTTTCCTTTTTCTTTTATTCTAATTTCGCCAATCTGGATAGATGTGAGAAACGGTGTGTGATTGTGCAAAACCTGAAAATACCCTTCAGTGCCGGGTGCAGTAACGGATTCTACCTTACCCGAGTAAACAAGTTTCATCGGTGTTACGATATCGAGTTGAAAAGATTTGTCAGCCATATTTTTATGATTCTATTTTTTCCGCTGCTTCGACAGCTTCTTCGATGCTGCCCCTCATGTAAAATGCCTGTTCGGGAATATCGTCATATTTTCCTTCAATCAGACCTTTAAAACCCTTAATCGTCTCTTTCAACGGAACATATTTACCTTCCGTACCAGTAAAATCCTCTGCAACAAAGAACGGTTGTGAAAGGAATTTCTGAATTTTCCGTGCTCTCGCTACAATCACTTTGTCCTCATCCGAGAGTTCATCCATTCCGAGAATTGCGATGATATCTTGAAGGTCTTTGTAATGCTGCAAAATTTCTTTGACTTGAGTTGCTAC
This sequence comes from bacterium, assembly GCA_965249485.1. GTDB lineage: Bacteria > SM23-31 > SM23-31 > SM23-31 > SM23-31 > CBDFMG01. Next base: position 534,644 of record OZ252239.1, read on the forward strand.
ATCAAAGTGTTCCTGTCCAACAATGCGGGCATCGAGAATCCGTGAAGTCGATTCGAGCGGATCGACTGCCGGATAGATTCCGAGTTCTACAATCTGCCGGGAAAGTACTGTGGTTGCGTCAAGATGTGAAAAAGTTGTCGCAGGTGCGGGATCTGTCAGGTCGTCAGCCGGAACATAAATTGCCTGAACTGAGGTTATCGATCCTTTTTTTGTGGATGTGATCCGCTCCTGCAGTTCACCCATTTCAGTCGCAAGCGTTGGCTGGTATCCCACTGCCGACGGCATACGGCCGAGCAGCGCCGACACTTCAGATCCCGCCTGCGTGAATCTAAAAATGTTATCGATAAAAAGCAAAACATCCTGCCCTTCAGAATCGCGGAAATACTCCGCAACTGTCAGCGCAGTTAAGCCAACACGAGCTCGAGCTCCCGGGGGTTCGGTCATCTGCCCAAACACGAGCGATGTCTTGTCAATAACCCCGGACTCTTTCATTTCGAGCCAGAGGTCATTTCCTTCACGCGTTCGTTCGCCAACTCCCCCAAAAACCGAATATCCACCATGTTCTGTTGCGATATTCCGGATAAACTCCATGATAATAACGGTTTTTCCGACACCGGCACCTCCAAAGAGTCCGGTTTTACCTCCCTTTGAATATGGTTCAAGTAAATCGATAACTTTTATCCCTGTTTCGAGCATCTCTGTCGAGGTAGCTTGCTCCTTAAGAGACGGTGGTTCACGGTGAATCGGCAGTTCGATTTTCGAATTGACAGGTCCTTTTCCATCAACGGGAGCACCCCACACATTAAGCATTCTTCCAAGTGTTTCGGGACCAACCGGGATGGTGATCTTTTTCCGCATGTCTTTTGCTTTCATTTTGCGGACGAGACCATCGGTTGAATCAAGCGCAACACAACGCACTGTGCGTTCACCGAGGTGCTGCTGTGTTTCCATGATGAGTTCCGTTCCATCTTCACGGGGAATATGAACAGCGTTATGTATTTCAGGGAGTTCGTCGGTGAATCTCACATCAACAACAGGTCCGATAACCTGTGTTATCTCACCCCAGTTTCCAGAATCATTTTGTGTCATTCTTTACTCAATCTACGTTATTTTATCTCTTCTTTCCGAAAAATATCCGGAATATTTTTTCCGTTATTATTGCAAGGCTTCTGTGCCTCCGACAATTTCCAATAGTTCTTTTGTAATAGCTGCCTGACGCACTCTGTTATAATGGAGTGTTAAAGAGCTAATCATATCCTGTGCATTCACTGTAGCGTTTTCCATTGCTGTCATCCGGGCACCGTGTTCCGCGGCTGATGATTCAAGCAGGACACGCCATACCTGCATACCTATATTGAGCGGTACGATTGTATCGAGAATGCGAAGCGGCTCCGGTTCATAGATATAGTCTAACTGCTTCTTAGTGTCTTCACCTTCTTTCACTGACTCAGATATCATAGGAAGAAGTTGTTCCGTTATAATATTTTGCTGAATAGCCGACTTAAATTCGTTATGAATGAGTATGACTTTATCGAGCTGCTCTTGAATATAGAGGTCTACAATCGCATCGGTGATTTGCTGCGCATGCGCATACTCAAGGTCGTTGAAAATCGAAGCGTGGTGGCTAATGATACGATGTTCTCTCCGCTTAAAGTAATCGTAGCTTTTCCGTCCAACACAAATCAGTCCGGGCTGATCGAATCCATCTTCCTTGATCCGTTTTTCAGCTGTACTGATTATATTGTTGTTAAAGCCGCCACATAATCCTCTATCTGCCGTAATAACTACATAGGCAACTTTCTCTGGAGGACGGACCGCAAGCAGCGGATGGAGATTCGGATCGACTATTGATGACACCCGTGCCAGGACTTCACGAAGTTTAAATGCGTAGGGACGTGCCCGGATGATATTCTCCTGAGCACGGCGCAGTTTCGCCGCAGATACCATTTTCATGGCTCTCGTAATTTTTTGCGTACTTTTAACAGATGCTATCCGTTTTCGTATTTGACGTAATGTTGCCACTATTTATGCACCTGCTCCGATGTAAGAACCAACAAATTCTTTTATTGCTTTTTCCAGATTTGCTTTATTATCGTCGGTAATTTCCTTTTTCTCAGCTATGTCGGTCAAGATTTCCGGATATTGGTCAGACAGAAATTGAAGATAGTCTTTTTCCATAGATTTTAACTGTCCGGTTGGAATCTCGTCAAGATGACCATTGACTCCCATGTAAAGAAATACGATCTGCTTTTCAAAGGAAAGCGGTACATACTGGTCCTGCTTCAGTATCTCGACCATTTTCTCTCCCCGGGTCAACTGAGCCTGGGTCGCTTTATCGAGGTCGGAGCCAAATTGAGCGAACGCTTCGAGTTCTCTAAATTGTGCAAGATCCATGCGGAGTCCGCCAGCAACCTGTTTCATGGCTTTAATCTGAGCATTCCCACCGACACGCGAAACAGAGAGTCCGACATTGACTGCAGGTTTCTGGCCGCTGAAAAAGAGATCGGGTTCAAGATATATTTGTCCGTCGGTAATTGAAATGACATTGGTTGGAATATATGCCGAAACATCACCTGCCTGTGTTTCGATGATCGGCAGGGCAGTCAATGATCCAGCGCCAAGCTCATCATTTAGTTTAGCAGCACGTTCAAGAAGCCGTGAGTGGAGATAAAAAATATCTCCCGGATAGGCTTCACGTCCGGGCGGACGTCTGAGGAGCAGTGATACCTGTCGGTATGCCCACGCATGCTTTGAGAGATCGTCGTAAACAATCAAAGCATGTTTCCCTTTGTCGCGGAAATATTCACCCATAGCACATCCGGCGTACGGTGCAATATACTGGAGTGGTGCAGGGTTGCTTGCCGTTGCTGCCACAATAATCGTATATTCTAGCGCCCCGAAATCTTCGAGCGTTTTAACGACTTGCGCTACGGTCGACTGTTTCTGGCCGATAGCAATGTAAATGCACATGACATCGTTGCCTTTTTGATTGATGATCGCATCGATCGCGATTGCTGTTTTACCTGTCTGCCGATCACCAATTATGAGCTCGCGCTGGCCGCGTCCAATTGGAATCATTGAGTCGATTGCTTTAATTCCAGTTGAAAGCGGCTCCTTTACAGGCTGTCGTTCGATAACACCATTTGCTTTCCGCTCAACATGGCTGAACGTTTTTGTGTTGATCGGTCCTTTGCCATCAATCGGTCTCCCGAGCGCATCGGTAACCCGTCCCAACAGTTCTTCTCCGACAGGAACTTCAGCAATTCTTCCCGTCCTTTTGACCGTATCGCCTTCTTTGATGAGCTCGTCCGATCCGAAAAGTATACATCCGACATTGTCTTCTTCGAGGTTCAATGCCATACCGACCACACCATTCGGAAAGTCAATTAGTTCCATCGACATGACATTTTCAAGACCATAAATCCGGGCTATACCGTCACCGACCTGAATAACCTCTCCGACTTCTGCAATGTCCAAAGCGTCTTCATAGCTCTTAATTTGCTTTTCAATTACACCGGCTATTTCATCGGCATTCATTCGCATGAAAACATCTCCTTTTCACAATCATCACATTTCAATATGAATTATTCTCATTGAACAGGTAAAATGCTTGATACTACAAATATTAGCAAACAATATTAGTGAGGAATTATAGTATAAATAGAATCAAAGCATCAAGGACCGTCTCATATTATTGAGGCTTTGTGCAATCGATGCGTCGTAAATTGTATTACCTACCCGTACTTGAAATCCCCCTATAATCGATGGATCGACTTCTTCCTGAATAGTGACTGATTTGTCGAGTACTTCTTCATAGACATTTTTTATCTGGTCCAAAACGTCATCATCAAGCTTAACTGCCGGGCGTACGGTTATATTTGTTTTTTTATGGAAATTATCACAGAGTGTATCAAAATGTTTTTTGATCTTCCGAATCAAGGTCTGCCGTTTTTTGTCTAACAGCAGAAATATAAAATTAAGCATTGCGGGTGTCATTCTATCTTCAAAGACCGACTTGAGAATCTGTTTCTTTTCCCGCACATCTATTTTAGGCGAAATGATGAAGTATCGGAAATTTTCCTGCATTGTCAACAATTCATCTAAAAGATTGAATTCTTCCTGAACGGAATCAAGTATTTCCTGCTTTCCTGCTAAGTTGAACAGTGCAAGGGAATACCGGCGTGCCAGTGATTCTGATATCATAACTGCGAATCCATTTCCCTTATTGCATTCCGTGCATGTTCAAGGTGCTGTTCCGGTGTAAGCGAGGATCCGATTATCTTTGCGGCAACAGCAACAGACAGATCGGCAGCACGGTCTTTCAGATCGACGATCGTTTTTTCGCGTTCGCGCTCAAGTTCAACTTTAGTACTCTGGATTAGATTTCGGGCTTCTTCTTTCGCCAGTTCTCGCGCTTCCTCATGAATCTTTTCCGCCCGCTCGTTACCTTTTCGAATTATTTCCGCTGCTTCCTTTTTCGCATTATCAAGAATATTCTTGTGTTCCTCAATCATCTTTTCTGCATCATCTCTTGCTTTTTCTGCGTCTTCTATCGACGATTTTATTTTGTTTTCCCGCTCATCGAGCACAGACAAAATCTTGGGCCAGGCAGTCTTCGAAAGCAGGAGCAGCAAGACTATAAATGTTATAATTGTCCAGATTGCGAGACCGGGCTCAAACTGTAACATAGGTGGTACCTCTTCAGGGTAATAATTATGCTTTCAGTGAAAGTAATAAACAGATAACACCGCCTAACAATGCAATACCTTCGATAAGCGCTGCTGAAATAATCATTGAAAGACGGATATCGTCGCTGGCTTCCGGTTGGCGCGCAATCCCATCACAAGCGGATGCTGCAATTTTACCGATGCCAATAGCGGCACCAATCGTGACTAATCCAGCTCCAATACCTGCTGAGAAAAAACCCAGTCCTAAATTCGTAATACTTTCCATCTCATCGACCTCCGAATAAAGTTAGTTTACAATATTCTAATTTTTTCAATTCCATTATTATCATACCCAACAATTAATGTGAGGGATGATATGTCATACTGACAAATAGTGCTGTTAAAAATGTAAAAATATACGCCTGCAGAAAAGCAATAAATAATTCCATAGCGCTGATGGCGACCGCCAGAGGAACCGACAATAATCCTACAAACTCATTCTGCAGTAAAATGATCAATCCCAAAAATGCAAGAATTACAATGTGGCCGGCAGTCATATTAGCAAACAGACGGATACACAGTGCAAACGGTTTGGCGAACATACCCATGAGTTCAACCGGAATTAGGATCGGAATGAGCGCTTTTGGAATTCCCGACGGAACGAGGTGTTGAAAATACGCAATAAAACCGTTTTTAGCTATACCAACACATTGAATTAGAATAAATGACATAGTTGCAAGCGCTGCGGTTACATTTATATTGCTGGAGGCAGTTGCCATAAAGGGAATCATTCCCAAAAGGTTAATAAACAGAATAAAGAAAAAAATAGTCAGGAAAAATGGAATGAATGGTTTTCCCGATTTTCCAAAAGCCATATAGACTATTTCGTCTCTCACAAACAGAACAATCGGCTCAAAAAACCCGGTCAATCTGTTATGTGGAACGTGCTTATTCCACTTCATCCCGTACCTAAAGACAAGAAACACAAAGAATGCTGCAATCCACAGCATAACGACATGTTTCGAAATGGAGAAATCGATACCGAACAATGACGGCAGATGTGGAAGTTCGATTTTCCATGAAAGGATATCGATTTCGTTGCTGTTCTGAACGTGGTGTATAAGAACTTCACCGATCGATTCTTCGTGGGCAGTTCCATGCTCAGCGACTTGCTGCGCTACGTCATGTGCCTGGCCCACTTTGTCGTTAATACTGCTGAAATTCATCATCATTTATCACTCAAATTACCGAATCGGCTCTGAATATATATAATCTCAAGTATCTGTAATAATATATAGCTTACAAATAGACCTGCGATGAAACTTTCAAGGTGTAATTGTGTAAAAAAATTGACTGCAAAGCTTGAAAACAGAATGATAAAGAACCTGAAGAAAAAGCCGCCCATTACGATGGCCTGCAGCTTTACGATGGAGGAATGGAACATAGTATAGAGCCCTAATATTGTGATCCACACGAGGGCAACACTCAAAGCAGAACCCCACATTGCCGCTATACTATATTGTGTGTCACCAAAAAAATAAAGCAAAGTCAATGTAACAACTGCAATCGGACAATAAATAATCAGAAAGAGTGTTAGAAACGACTCTGTTTTAATCATCAGGTTTTTTATTTTCTGAATTTAGTGAGCACACAAGATAGTAAAAACCTCCTGCAGCTCCACAAAAAATACACAGTATAAGAAACAGAGGTGCGGTGTCAAACGTTTTATCGAGAAACCACCCTAATAAAATCCCGCCGCCAATCATCGAAAGATTCTGCGTGGTGTATGCGAGATACTTCCCAACCAGTGACGTCCAATGTTCCTTGTTATCCTTTTGTATCTTGTATGGAGGCTTTGTATAGTGACTATTTCCCAGCCTCTTGATCACTCTTTTGTTGTAGTTGTTTTACCGGGACATTTTTATCTTCCATGATACAATTTCCATCGAAGATTGCTCCCTCAGCAATATTAAGTTTTTGCGTTTTTAAATCTCCGACCAAAACGGAGTTTTTTTCAAGAATTATATTGGATTGCACGTTCATTTTACCGCGGACTTTGCCGCCGATTATGGCATTCGAAGCATTGATCGTGCCTTCTACTTCACCTTCACTGCCAATAGTCACTGTACCGGAAGAGGAAATCTCACCTTTGACTTTTCCGTCAATCCGTATAGAATTTTTTATTTTGATTTTCCCGTCAATAACCGATCCTTTACCAATTATGGTATTGAGCTCTCGTTGATCGGCTCCTGAGTCGGCATCTTTATTTATTCGGAACATTTATAATCTCCGGTTAGTTAACAGTCCAGAATGTCGTTGGGTCAACTGGCATAAAATTTTTCCAGACTTCAAAATGAAGGTGAGGAGCTGAACTCATTCCCGAATTCCCTAAAAGGGCAATCGGCTCATTTTGCAATACCCGATCGCGCTCCTGAACTAATAGCGAAGCATTATGTTTATAAATTGAAACATATCCGTTTTGATGGTCGATTATAACCTGATAACCGGATTGAACTGTCCAATTCGCAAACACAATGATTCCGTCACCCGCAGCGCTCACAATTGTCCCTTCCCTTGCAGAAATATCAATACCAAAATGACCGCTTCCGGTCACAGCATCTTTCGGCGAAAAAAATTGCGTAAATTCTCCTTCTGCTGGGATAGATGTCGGATAAGCGCTGAGTAAATCTGCCCGTAAATACGGATTCACTCCCCTGTTCAAACTGACCGCACCCGATGGTCTCGTGAAATTGCTATTCGCCGCAATCTGGTCGATAGAACTCATTGCTTCATCATCAGGAAATTGAATATCACCAAATATATTCCTGATTCGCTTGTCGATCTCCTGGATATCAAGATACTTTCTGGCAATCTCGTTTACCATCGTGCTTTGTTCGAGGAGAGTTTCATTTGTTTCAGCAAGACGGTTATAATCCCATGTAACTTTCACGAGTTGCCAATACGATATAACACCAACCGACAAGACGATACAGAAGAAGACAACAAGAACAGCAACAAACTTTAATATACCATATCCAACTTTAAAGGAAAATGTTTTTTTTTCACCTTCAGGTATGAGAAGAACAGATAATGTTTCCCGTCTTTTTGCCATAGAAAGTCAGATATTTTAGTGTTTTTTATGATGAAAATCAATGTTTTTTTCGATCACGGAAAACAACTCAATCAGACGATCAAGGTCTTCAAGAGAATAGAAATCAACCTCGATTTTTCCACCTTCCTTATGTGATTTTATTCTGACTTGTGAACCAAGAACATAGCGAAGCTTGTCTTCAAGATGGATTATTGCAGCACTTTTTTTCGTCGGTTTTACAGGTTGATTTCCTATTTTCCTCGAAGGTTTCTGGAGTAGTGCTTCTACTTGCCGGACATTCATCTGATCTCGGATTATGCGGTTGGACATAGTCCGTTGTTCATCCGGAGACTCAAGCGCCAGGAGTGCACGAGCATGTCCCATCGTTAGATCACCTGTTTTGACTTTCTCCTGTATATCATCAGGCAGTTTAAGAAGTCGTATGCTGTTTGCAACGGTCGACCTGTCGACCGCAAAGGTCTCCGATATCTGCTGCTGTGTCATATTGAAATCATCACTCAATTTTTTAAATCCGACAGCAACCTCGATGGGATTCAAATTTTCTCTCTTGACATTTTCCAACAGAGAGAGTTCAAGGAGTTTTTTATCGTCTTCGACTTTGAGCACATATGCCGGAATTGTCGTCAGATTGAGTGCTTTTACTGCCCGCCAGCGCCGCTCTCCAGCAACAATTTCATATCTGTTTTCAACCAGCCTAACAGCAATCGGCTGAATTAGTCCGGAATGTTGAATCGAGTTTTTAAGTGATTCAATCTGCTCTTCGTCAATTTTCTCTCTCGGTTGGAGCGGGTTAGGAACAACGGCATTGACCGGAAGATCAAGAAACTTTTTCTCACTGTCGATATAGTTTGACAGATTTGTATCTTCAAAGAGAGCCTGCAGCCCTTTACCGAGCGGTTTGGATTTCATCAGAAAGCATCTCCTTAGCAAGCCGCATGTAGCTCTGTGCGCCACTTGAAACAGCATCATAGAGCAGCGCAGGTTTTCCGTGGCTTGGCGCTTCGCCTAATTTTACATTTCGATAAATTACCGTATTAAATACAAGGCCTGCAAAGTAGTCCCGAACATCCGATATGACTTGTTTCCCGAGATTCAGGCGGGAATCGAACATGGTCAGCAAAATACCCGATATCACCAGATTGGGATTTAATTTTTGTTTCACAAGACCTATTGTATTCAAGAGTTGATTAATTCCTTCCATTGCGTAATATTCTGTTTGCAGTGGAATAACAACACCATCTGAAGCTGTTAAAGCATTCAAGGTCAATAGCCCCAGTGAGGGTGGGCAGTCTACTATAATAAAATCGAATTCATTCCGTATCGGATCGATGAGTTTTTTCAGTACATATTCGCGAGATGGAGTGTTGACCAATTCCAGCTCAGCCCCAACAAGATTGACATGGGATGGTATTACTTTCAGGAACGATATTTCGGTTTCATGGAAAACGTCTTGTATCTGAACGTCACCCATAAGGGCATTGTAAATTGAGTGTTTTACTTCTTTCTGCCGGATTCCGAAGCCGCTTGTCGCATTTGCTTGTGGATCGATATCGATGAGGAGTGTTTTTTTTTCTGCTGCAGCAAGACTTGCAGAAAGATTAACCGCTGTCGTTGTTTTACCAACTCCCCCCTTTTGATTTGCAACCGCTATTATTTTGCGCTGCATCCAAATAAATTCCTCTTCTAGATCACATTTATGTGCGGTTAATTCCCACTTCATCACGCGTGAGAGCAAATAATACCAAATTTAAATATAGAATTTATGTTGAATTTTGCAAGATATATTATGCAGTGTATATACTGTCTATGGAGCGTTATTCATGCAATGTTGAAATGGATCTATTCCGTTCACTCTGGAAATTTTAAAGTTTCACAAAGAGTGTGTTTACACATACTTGATCCAGTCATCACCGGTACTATTTTGCTTTCCATGCGTACTCTCTTCGGATTCTTCTTCCGATGTGGAAACGATATCCTGAACAATTGGATCGCCTTCATCATAACGTGCAGTGATGCAGGTCGCGTTTTCGTCAATATCAACTTCTTGCGCCCCGCATTTGTGATTGTTATTTAATAAGCAGTTAGTATTATCGCAGTATTCAATCTGAACCATTATCCGAACCGGTTATATTAAAAAGTGATCGATGATACCCGATTATTCACGTAATCCCTGATTGTGTATATATTCCTGTTTTTTTTTGTTTTGAGCATACTTCAAACTTGTCACAATCAGAACACACATAATCATCACAATGCTCAATTGATTCGCACACACACGTAAAACTAATTGTTATCGAATCTTTTAAACATATAGACGTATTGTTATTGTTGTAATAACACAATTTATAATGGCACGAACGGAGCTGATCCATAATTTATCCGGCAATCCTGATTTTTATTGAAAGTCCGAAATCTTTTGTTACGTTTTTTCCTGTCTGTTTGCTTTCATTGACCTGGTATTTAAAATTCATATTACCGGTAACTCGGCTAGTAAAAGAGTACGTCAATGTCGGTGTAACACTCCATGAGTCTGTTTTGTTCCGTTCACTGAAATCAACAGCCTCTCCCCGTTTTTCAAATGTTGTTGCATTTGTTTTACGGAAATCAACATTGAAATTCACTGAATTTTTAATCTCTCGTGACTTTACGTTGGTAAACGGTATCGAAATTCTGAATCCGGAGTTCCACTGAAATGAAGTGTTTACTGAAATATCACCATTTAATGTTTTTGTTTCAGCGCTTGTTTTATTATCAATAACTAATGATGTGTTTTGGTTCATCGTTACTAAGGAATTAATACCTTTTTTCCATAATATCCTGAGACCTGCAATTGGAGCAAATCCCCACTGAAACCTCTCATTCAACAGATTATCCTCTGTCTCTTGCCAATTGAGTTCGTGCGAGCCCGAGTAGTTATGAGTCAGAGAAACATTGTCAGCAACTTTATTAATATAAGGAAACTCGTGCAGATTATTAAATTGAAGTCCATATTCGAAAAGAGGAATCCTTGTATCGCCAACAATAAACATCGATTGCGTATCTTTTCCTGTTTTGATATTCTGATTGTCGGTAATTGTGCTTGTATTTGTGTAGCGCATAGTAAAATTGAGCATCCGTGCAATGGCGATAGATGAACCCATATTGAGGTTTGCCTGATTCGATTCCGTACCAGTATTTTGGCCGAGACCTTCTTTAATTTCAACTCCCGGTTCAACATCCAAACCGAATTGATAGCCAAGTCCCGGCTTACCGTCTAATCCCACATTCTGGAGAGTTCGCGCCTGATTGAAGTTTACCGATATCGGGGCAATCCTTTTTGTGAACTGATCGAGATACCAGAGCGGATTAACCGGAAAACCGCCCGATTCTGCGTCCGGGGAAGTGTCCTGCGGCTCTTCCTGCCGCTCCTGCTGAACTTCAGTTTGACCGGCACGCCGGGGGGGCGGCCTCCGCGATGCTGGACTTTGTGACTGCGGCGAGTTGTACACTAATCCCACCAGATTATTTAAAGAGAGACTTACCCCTGAAGAGAGTGTACGATTCGAAGATGCGTTGTTTCCTGCTGATTCGGATTGTTTGTTTTTAGCAAGACTGTAGGTAGAATTGTATCCAAAGTTGGGCGATAGCCATTTCATAATATTCGGGGAATATTTTGTTCCGACAGTCTGCTGAGTCGATATTACTGTTGAATCTTCCAAAATTGCCGAAAAGAGTTTGAGCTTATTGTTCAATCCGGTTAAATCATGACTTGTCTGATGCGAGTAGTTGAATGTAAGGTTGTTAATCGGAGTGTACGATGTTGTTATCGTTTTCGCTGCAGTGAACGTATTGGCTTTGGTTATTTTTCCTGAATTACTTTGTGTTCTCAGTTTCTTTTCATTCACCGCTTCGTTCACTGAAAGCGATGTTGAAACACCTCCCAGCATGTAATAAAACCTGAACTGATTGAGACTTCGCAAACCCCAGACTTCTGGTAAAAACCAGAAGGGCCTTATTGAAGGATTACCAAAACCAAGTTTATGGCTAAGCTGACCTGCTGTTTTTACGGAGCGATTAAATTCGGTATTAACATCCCGAGCATCCGTTTCCTGCCGAGTAATCGATAAATTGAAGGCCTGTAAGGTATTTTTTATGAGCCAGTTTTCAGAAAACGGCCGGACAGAAAATCCGGAGGAATAGCTAACGCTTTCGCTGTGCACTTCCTCTTGTGAGGCATTGGGATCGTCTGCTGAAAAGAGTATATCACTTCCTTTCAGGTATTTTGGCGTTGCGTCTGAGCTTGTCATTGAGTAATTCAGGGGTATATTAAACATATTGAGTTGAGGAATAATACTCCCCAGACTGAAATTCCTTAAATAAAGAGAAAAATTATTGGTATTCTGCAGTGATCCGAATTGTTCATTAATTGTGTGAAAATTAGCCTCGCGACGTGCAAAACTGGTGCTGATTGTTCCGAGACTCGATAAATTCAGATTGATATTAGCACGGAAGGCCTTTCCCGGTGTCCTGTCAATACCACTCACCCGCATCTCATCGAGCCAGATAAATCCGTCTTTAGAAAACTCACCAGTATTTTTTACTCCGACGGTTACTTTCAGAATGTTCTGAAGAGATGGATTTCCAACCACTTTCCAGACGTCACCATTTTCAAATTCCCGAACGTTGACCTGTACAGTATCCCCGGCAGTTGAATCAATGACAGTTGTGGTTTTTAACTTGGGTATTTCCCAGAGGTCGATATTTATATGATTATTATCATCCCAATCGGGTTTTATCTTTTTCCTGATTTCGTAATAGTTTTTATTGTCATACCCAAACTGAAAAAAGAGTTCAACATTATTTTCATCACCACCTAATCCTGCTATCAACGGATCACCATAGACAAACATTTTCAAACGGCGGTAGTGAATAAGGTTCTTCGCTTTAGGAAATACAGTCTGCATTGCTCCGCTTTGTCCCGGCTGCAATCTGAAAAACTTGAGAGCGAGCGACTGTTCTTTTCCATGAACATCATTTAACTTATCAAATTCTCCGGTAACACCGGGAGGACTGCTATATACATTTATGTCATCTTCTGTATTGACCGCATCGACCACAATCGTGGTATCGCTCGCGGTATAGTTACCTATCTCGACCTCATCATCATTTGCCGCAACACCGAGCTCTTTCCATGCACTTCCAACCAATTCAATTTTATATATACTGATTCCCTCGTTCTCTTCGAGATCGGTAAACCAGAGTCGGGAATATTCAATCTGGGACAAACTCGGATCGCCTATCTTCCAAAAATCTGCCAGCGGTATTCGGTAGAATTTCCAGCCGTTTTCGTTCGGGCCGCTCACTTTGTATTGCCCCGATACGGCGTCATTTCCTAGATCGATTTGCAGCTGAAAATATTTGTCAATCGGATCGAGAATACCGTCACCATCAATATCTTCGGTATCTGGAATCCGTGAACCGTCATTTCTGTTATTTTTTGTTCCATTAACATATCGATGATCGTCAAAAACTTTTGTTTCTTGATCATTATGAAACTCATCGTCCCATTGCACTTCAGGAAGATTTGTTTCATTCCATTTCGACCAAATACCAACATCTTCGGCATCGTCCAGAATTTTATCAAAGTCGTTCGGAATCGTTGAGTTTATTCCGTCTTCGGTGTCGAGTGACTTGTTGGGAACAGCATCTTCGCTGATCTTCCCGAGATCTATGGTTACTTTTCCTTTCTCTCCCTTTATCCACAATTCAATGAATTTACTCTCGGACTGATTGAAGCTCCCGGTACCCAGCCATTTCATGATACCACCCCACGCATTATCGGGAATAATATCGCGGGAATTCGGGACAAATTCAATATTCAGAATATTGACTCTTGGGTTTTGCAAATTACCTATTTGTTTGTTTTCTAAGATATCTCTTTCATCTATTTGTCTAAACGGATTAAACCAGAGCATTTTTGCCCTATTTTGCTGCTCAAGCTGTGTTTCTATATTCGTAATAGGGTCTTTGAATTTCGGGAGGCTGGAAATAGTCCACGTTCTCCGCATGATTCCAAGCGAAGTGAGTCGTTTTGTGCCCTCAAAATCATCGATATAGGCGACACCTTCGGGATCGAGTGTTGCACCATTACTCAGAGTGTTCGGATTGGGACGGGTCTGAGCAAACTCTCCTTCAAAACTGATTAGCGTCGGTGCTGTTGCGCTGATTACCGGAAGCTTGTCGAGCATTGAAGAAATTTTTCCCGCATTGAACTTTAAACTTGAGTTTACCCCCCATGTCATATTCTTTTTCGGTTCCTGACCGATATTGACTTTTGTGTCTAAGATTCGCTCATTCAGAAAGAGACCAGTACCACCGATGAATCCAATATCACCAAGATTATAGTTGAGATGTGTGCCGAAAAGTGTTTTCTTATCGAGTCTGAAAATTTCGCTACTTTCATACCGCACTTCAACCCGAGAGCCGGGCTGAGTTGCCATGGAGTCGAGGATCGTAATTTGACCGAAACTGTAATCGATCTGATAACCCCCATCGTCTTTCAGCAACAACCTGCCGTCAAGTAGGACCTCTTCACTTTCGGGAATTATATTAAATCCGAGGTTGTGTGTCTGTGACTGGCTCGAGAGTGTGTACTCAAATTCGAACTGTGAAATTGAGTTGTAATCACTCGGATTTGGAAACAGCTTATCATAAATATCAGGAATCTGGTTCTCTTCAGGAAGACTTGACGAACTATTTCCTTGAAGGGGGTCTCTATTATTAACCGGATCGAACGGCCGAAGCCCAGGCATAATTAAGTGTCCCCGTGTAAAGTTAAAAAACGGCCTGGCAACATCGACGAGTCCATCTGCTCCGGACTGTCCTGTAACTCCTGTTCTGTCCAGGCCAAACACTTCGATAAACTCGGTCCCATCGGGAAGTGCCGGATCTCTGGTTTCAGTTTGCGAGAGGACAATCTGCAGTGTAAAACCGTTACGGCTGATGCCTTGCTGCCCAAGATCATACACGTTTCTCCATTCGAGTGTCCAGGTTGAATCGGTCGGCTGCGGATTGTCTGTCCGAAGGAGTTTCAGGATAATCGGTCTGTCTTCCGGAATTTCAAGGTCTCCGATTTCTAATACCGGTCCTTGCTTTGGTTTGTAAGCAATTGCCAATACTTCATTTCTAATAGGACGCTCCATGATTATTCGGCCCATATCGAGATTAAGTTGATAATCGATATTCGGCCGCAACCGTTTAAAGAAGCGCCGTATTGCATTTTGATTCCCTCCGCTGAGTGTATCTTCCAGGGCAAGGTTATTTGGATCCCAGACTGCCCATCCTTCTTTCGAATCGGGATTTGAGCTGGAATTCCTATCTGATATCCAGACTTCTGCTCTTTCTAATTCCAAATTTGAAGTAACGATCGGCAATCCATCCGGACTAAACCTGTATGCATCACGGTACTGTGTGTCGACAAAGAAATAAACACCCCGAAGGTATTCATAATCTTTCTTGATACTTTTTGTTGCCTGGGCACCATTTTCCAAGATGAGCGATTTTTTTTCGCCCCTTTCCATGCTTGCAACAGACGTCATATCGAGCGGGCCGAGTTTATTGACAACTTTAAATCCAAAGAGGCCTTTGTTACCGCCGCTGAAGGTTATGAACTGAGTTCCCGGCAGTGCGAGGGCTATGTTACCGGCTTGGATCGATTGAAAAATTTCGTCTTCTTCTCCTGTATAAAAGAAGCGCATATTATTTTGTATATCGAAATCCCGTTCGGAATCCTGGTCAACCTGGACTGAGATCTTTTCTCCCACTTTACCGGTAATATTAAAACGCTGGGTTTGCTGCAGTTTGAAAGTGTAATCGGAACCTTTGAAAACATCCTTCACTTCACTCCGGTCATTGTGTAGAAGGTTTCCGGTAATGTTTACCTCTCCCGTTACCTGCAGTCCAATTGCACCCCCACCACCAACAAGCCGGTTGAGGCGCTGGCTCTGAAGCGGGACAGGTATACGTAGATTCAGTCCACCACCACCGGAACTTGCGGAATTGTCCTGTTGAGCACGATAAGAATTTATGATTTTTGTACCGGACTCGTACCAGAGTTTTTCCAACTGCCACTGACGGTTGACCGATACAACATCTTCTCTATCAAGAATGAGAGGTATTTTGTACTGGTCCCCGTAATAATCTTCAGTAATGATATACTTATTAGACAGCGTATCAAATCTTGTTGACCGGGTAATACTGAGTGCTTTTTTTGGGATAGGTATAGTATTGAGTGAATCAACACCAATGCCGTATGACGGTATTTCCGATTCACTGAATTGCACAGCACCACTGTTCAAGTAGGGTAAACGTACTCCGACCTGTGCGTGAGCATCATTTGGGATGCTCCAACAAAGTAAGCTCAGGAGATACAAAAAACAAAAATGTAACCTACGGAATGTAAAAAGGAACCAATACAATATGTGTGTCCTTCTTATACTATATATTGCACTCCTCCAATGAGGATTACAATAATTGCAAATCAGTATAAATCAGTAACACTTTTGTATATGTTCCTCCTTAAGGAAAAAAGTGGGGAAAATGATTATTTTATAGGTACTTGTCCGTTAAGAGTATAGTATAATTATCGCACAAAATCAAGAAATTGTTTTGTTTTCATCCAGTTTTCTCTCAGCATAAAGATTTCTGTATTTATCGCCAAGTGCTATCATCTTTTTTCGGCTGCTGATTTTGGAGTCGTTGTATCCTATCAAATGCAGCATACCGTGGATCACGAGGTTTATCAATTCATCTCGGTATGAAATATTGTATTCTTCAGCTTGTTCTCGCGCTACCTTAATACAAATATAGATTTCTCCTTCAATCGGATCATCATCACTATTAATCGGAAACGTGATCACATCGGTCTCATAATTGTGGCCTAGAAACCGGACATTTAATTCCCTGATAAATTCTGCCCCGACAAAAACCACCTCAACCACACCGATGTTGGCTTTTTCCTGCTCAGAAACAAGTGATATCAGCTCGGCTACCTCTTTTTTCTGTAAAGGGATCTTTGCTTTATCATCGGTTTGAGAGACCGATACCTTGACCTTATTTTTCAACTATTTTTTCTTTTGAAACTTCGCTATTCTCGATATCATTTTCAGGGTACTCGATTCGGACATGAAATATACCGCTCATAATCTTAATGAAACTGTCGGTAATGAGCCTGAGGTCTTTCATTGTAAGATCACATTCATCGAGCTGGCCGTCCTGAAAACGCTGGTTAATAATCGTATCCACACGTTCTTTAATCCGTGCGGGTGATGGGTCCTTGAGGGCACGTGTTGCAGCTTCAACACCATCCGCAAGCATTACAATTCCCGACTCTCTCGTTTGAGGTTTGGGACCGGGATAGCAAAAATCTGCCGGATTGATGTTTTTTTCTTTTGATTTTTCGAGGGCTTTTTCATAGAAAAAAGAAATACGGTTTGTACCGTGGTGCTGCCGTATAAAGTCTTTAATGACTTCAGGGAGTTTATATTTTTCCGCGATTTCGAGCCCTTCACGGACATGGGAAGAGATTATTATACTGCTCATGCTCGGGGCAAGCGACTCGTGTCTCTTCATGGCATTCGGTTCATTCTCGATGAAATATTGCGGTTTGACCATTTTCCCGATGTCGTGATAGTAACAACCTACCCGTGCTCTGAGCGAGTTTGCTCCAATGGCCTCTGCTGCGCGCTCAGAAAGGTTCCCGAGAATAATAGAGTGATGATACGTGCCGGGAGCAGTTATAGCCAATTCTCGAAGAAGCAGGCTGTTTAAATCCGACAGTTCAAGGAGTGAAATATCAGTTGTGACTCCGAACATTGCTTCAAACAAAACAATAAAACCAAGCGTGATCAACGGGGAAAGCACTGCATTGGGAAGACCATATTGGAACAATGAAATAGAAAGATCAGTTAGTGTGATACCGCGCAGTGCACCTGTGACAAACAACACCAATCCGTAGGCTACTAGTATAAAAAGACTTGTTTTGAAAAACTGACTGATCTTTCGTATACGACGTACTGCCGCTACTGCCACGGCTCCTCCGACAAGGACATAAAACGTTATGACAAAATCGTTGCCCATGAATCCTCCGACAAACAAACTAATCATGAGTGTGCCGTAAATTCCAACACCGCCGTCAAATATGATCGCCAGAAGCATCGAGGCAATGGTAGTCGGAATAAGATATTCGGAGAGCCTGAACTGCTGCGTCACGAAATAAATAAAGAGGAGTTGTGTTACGATAATTAGAAAAATTATTGTAATATTTTTCGTCTCTTTGAGTATTTCAGGGCGAAATTGATAAAGGTAAAAAACAAATAAAAGCAGGACAATCGACAAAAATCCTATCTGACCTATAGAAATAATCAAATTTGAAAAAGGATTCTGCAACAGACCTTCACGGAGCAGGTATTCTCTGAGAGATTCAATTTTCCGGTAATGTTCTTCCGTGATCCGTTCGTGACGGTCGACAATCTTTTCATTTTGCAGTACATATCCACGGGCCCGCGGAACACGGGCAGTAGTTTCATTACGAAGTGATTCTGTTATCTCAGAGTTGTATTTTATGTTGGGAATTAGAAAATTCTGAACCGTTTCAAATCCGACACTAATGGTGTCGCTTAAAGGCGTGTAGTATGCTTCAAGGCGTGTTGCTATACCGGAGTAACTGTCGTCCCTGTCAAAAAACTCTTCCAACGTTCCCTGACGTTCATTATTACTATCGGTGATTATGAGCTGGTCATTATCATCGGGACTCTGCCGTTTCGAAATATTTAGAATGCCGATTGAATGCATGTCTGAGAGAACCTGATTGCACACGTGCTGAAACTCATCAAAGACGCTTTGTTCCATTGAAAGAACGGTATTCCAGTTCGGCTGGCTAATATCGATGTTATTCTCACGTTTCAGCAGAGCACCAAGAGACAAAATGCGTGAATCCAGTTCTCCTATTTGATAAAGAAGCAGCGAATCGGCCTCTCCCTGCTGTGCCCGCACCTGTACTTGAAGAGTGTTAAAAGCTTTAGCAAGGGTTCTGAATTCATTCAGATAATTGAAAAACACCGTGATATTCCGTTCAGCCTCAGCCTCTGTATCGGTATCTCGGTAAAAACGAGCCGGCACTTCTCCGCGGACCAGTTCTTTTTCCTGTTCGTACTCTTCGGTCGATTTATTAATTTCAAATGTTGCAGGGGAAATAATTTGTTCAGGGGCTACAGTCCCGATCTGGTATTCTGCGTAGATAGACGATCTATCGCGAGGATGCAATAGGCTGCCTATTGCTACGATAACAACAAAAACAATACAGCCGTAGAGGAGTTTTTTATTCAAACGGGAGAGTTCAACACTGTTTTTGATCCACGTAAAAACCGGCAATTGTGATTTTAATTGTTTTATCAACTTGTTCATACGTGCTGGGTACCGGGCAAATCAGGCAGCCGCTGTTAATTTGATAATGTTTATTTTACAGTATAGATATTCAAAACACTTTGATTCAAACGAAGTGCACTTGATAAGCTTAGTAGGATTTTGCAATTACAACCCGTTTATCGGATTTACCGTTACACCGAATACATTTTCCATTTTCGTTAACTGCATCATTGGGAATGATCCGTATGGTGGCTTTCGTTTCATTCTGAATTGCCGTTTCACAATCGGATGAACCGCACCAGTGGAGCGACAAAAACCCTCCCTCCTTATCATTCATGTCCTTAAATTCGTTATAGTCATCTAACGTAAAAGTGTTTTCATCGCGGAATTTAAGTGCCCGGTCGTACATGTCATTCTGAATAGTATCAAGAATTTTAGCAGCTTTATCGACCATATTATTCCAGCTTACGGAAATTTTTTCGCCGGTATCACGCCTTACAAACATGACACTTTCTTTCTCGATATCTTTCGGACCAAGCTCCAACCTGAGCGGAATACCTTTTAATTCCCATTCATTGAATTTCCAACCGGGGCTGTACTGTTCGCGGTCATCTAATTTAACTGATATTCGTGTTTTCAATTCACGGTTCAGCCGGTCTGCAACTTCAAGAATTTTCGGGCGTTCATCGTCACTCGGCCAGATTGGTACGAGAACAGCCGGGTTCGAGGCAAGTTTTGGTGGTATACAGAGGCCACTGTCGTCGCCGTGCACCATGATGAGTGCACCTATGAGCCGCGTACTGACTCCCCAGCTTGTTAGCCACGTATAGTCCATTGCGCCATCTTTGTTCTGAAACTTGACATCGAACACTTTAGAAAAATTCTGGCCGAGATTATGCGTTGTCCCCGCCTGCAGAGCTTTTTTATCACCCATCATCGATTCAACAGCAAACGTTCGTAATGCTCCGGCAAATTTTTCATTTTCGGTTTTTTGTCCTTTGAGTACTGGGACTGCCATATAATTTTCAAGAAAATCTGCATAGATGTCGAGAATTGTTAGCGCTTCTTCTTCGGCTTCGTCATGGGTCGCATGGGCGGTGTGCCCTTCCTGCCAGAGGAATTCCGTTGTCCGAAGGAACAGACGTGTTCTCATTTCCCACCGGACAACATTTGCCCATTGATTTATCAGCAAAGGAAGATCACGGTAGGAGTTGATCCATTTTGCAAACATAGCGTATATTATTGTTTCAGAAGTCGGACGGATGTAGAGATTTTCGTCTAGTTTCTGACCTCCGCCGTGCGTGACAACTGCGCACTCCGGGGCGAATCCTTCGACATGTGCTGCTTCTCTTTTCATGTAACTTTCCGGAATAAAGAGCGGGAAATATGCATTTTGATGCCCTGTTTCTTTGAATTTCCTATCAAGCACCGCTTTGAAGTTTTCCCACAGCGCATACCCGTTCGGCCGTATAACCATACATCCCTTTACAGGAGAGTAATCAGCAAATTCACCCTGAAGTATTACATCGGTATACCATTTAGAATAGTCGTCAGATCGTTTCGTAAGCCTTTTCTTCATATGCGTAGTTTCAACCTCTAATCAATATCCGGAACAGTTCTCTTATAAATCTTTGATAAATCCAATTCGAATATCAAGCCCTTTAAATTCTTGTTTTTCTCCTAATGTATCAGGGAATCGGTAAAAGTGAAATCCAAGTGTCACTGAGAATTTCTGAATTTCCTGCTGGCCGAATTCGACTCCAAATCCTGTAAATCCGCCAAGACTCACCTGTCCCTTTCCCTTCTTCGTGCCACTGAAAAAACCGTTGGTCGTATTGAATGCATAGCCCCAGACCGGGCCGGCGTCCACCTCAATAAACGGCCGGAAGTTCGGCGCAATTTTATCGCGGAACAAGCGCCGCTTTATAGAGATGGTAAGGGGTACTACCGTTGTAAAAAATCTTCTATTTGTTATAATGTTGCCAGTAAAAGGATCGATAAATCTAAATTCATCCTCACCCCGGACACCGTTAAAGGAAAAACTGTAGCCGATCTGTGTGTCCTGATTATAGGCGTTATACAACATTTTAAGTCCGAGTCCGGCACCTTCTGTCGAAAAATTGACAAACACGACAGCATTTTTCTCACGTTTGGTTCTTTCTATAGAACTTTTTGAAGTATCTTGAGCTATAACCGGAAATGCAACTAATACGATAAGTAAAACTGTGAATACTTTAGTATACTTTTTCACACAATTGCCTTTTGTTTATGGATTATTTTTTATCGGTATTACATGAATGAAAAGCATTAAAGTTTAATAAAATATTTCCTGAAATGCAATACATTTGCTGTTGTGTATCGAGTGTGTCAAAGGTGATTTATCAACTTCATGTATCCTCCATTTTTGAATGATGAAAGACTCCGGAAAATCTAAATGAGCCGTAACTATGCTCTTAAATATAGCCTCAAAATAATTGTTGCTTATTCCAGGGGCATGTCTATTTTTTTGCAATTCCAAATGACAACAATGTCACATTAAAAATAATATTCTAAATTATTTTCACTCTCCACTTGTGAGCATCTGATAAATTCTTTATTTTAACATTCGTTGATCACAAGCCTTATCACCGAATCTTTGTATGTCTCTCTCATTTACAGTTCGGGAAACAGGTTTATTCATTGCAATCATATCAACACTGAGATAGCCAAAACTATGTCGTTACCGAATATAAACAAATTCCTCTCAGCCGGAGTTCAAAAAAAAGTCAGAAAGGAAATTGCCGATAATAATGGTAATGAAGTCTTTTTCCAAGGTAAGGTTAACGATTCAGGAAAGGTTTCTTCAATATCAGCGCTTGCGTGGGGCAATGAGACAAGCACGCCCGCTCTGCTGAACAACCTTGTTCCCCGGGATGTCGTCATCCACAATCATCCATCTGGAAATTTAACACCGTCTGAAGCAGATGTACAAATCGCTTCGATTGTCGGCAATCAGGGCGTTGGTTTTTATATTCTCGATAATGAGGTGACCAATTTGAAGGTTGTTGTCGAGATTTACACAATTCCTGAACATACTCTGCTCGATGGTCAGGAAATCGTCCGGTTTCTCGACGAGAATTCACCGGTTGCCCAGAAACTTTCCGGATATGAACCCCGAATGAGCCAGATCGATATGGCGGTGTTGGTGGCAGAGAGTTTAAATTCAGGTAAAATTACCCAGATAGAAGCAGGGACCGGGACAGGAAAAACGCTCGCATATCTTGTGCCGGCGATCAAATGGGCGCTCCGGAATAACGAGCGTATTGTGGTATCGACCAATACGATAAATCTACAGGAACAGATTGTCCACAAGGACATCCCATTTCTCTCATCTGTTTTTGACGAAAAATTCACTTATTCCCTGGTAAAAGGACGAGGTAACTACTGCTGCCTCAGGAGAACTGACTCCGAAGAGAGAGACCTGGGGCTGCTGAAGGATGATGAAAGTATCGGAGAGTTGAAAACACTGCTCTCCTGGTCGAAAACCACGAAGGACGGAAGCTTATCGGATCTGAATTTTGTACCGAAGTATGATGTATGGGATAGGCTGAAGTGTGAAAGCGATACGTGCACTGGTGTCCGGTGCGCATTTTATGAAGATTGTTTTTTGGTCAATGCAAGACGCAGGGCAGCACAGGCGGATATTCTAATTGTAAATCACCATCTTTTATTTGCCGATCTTTCGCTTCGGGGTAAGCTAGGTTCACTTGCAGATGTGGCAGTTCTTCCTCCGTATAACCGGGTCATCATCGATGAAGCCCACCATATTGAGGAGGCTTCGACCAACTACTTCGGCAGACAAGTATCGGAGTTCGGCATCAAACGACTCTTCGGGAGACTGGTATCACGGTCTAAAAAGGGTGAACGCAAAGGGCTTTTGTTTTCTGTTCTGAAAAAAATCCGTACAGCACAATCAAAATCTCAACAGCAGCGTATCCGGCAGGTACTCTCTTTTATCGAGGACGATCTGATTACTGATATTAAC
The DNA here is from genome assembly GCA_965249485.1 of bacterium. Lineage (GTDB taxonomy): Bacteria > SM23-31 > SM23-31 > SM23-31 > SM23-31 > CBDFMG01. The sequence continues at coordinate 557,850 of OZ252239.1, forward strand.
GAGCTTACTGCAACAGGTGAAGATATATTTTTCGATATAGGCGCCTTTATCGAACAGATCGATAACAGGAGTAATGGAGAATCGCAATTTATGCTCGATGAGCGGTTTCACGATTTACCTGACTGGACAGATCTACTCCTCGTAAAGTTCATGGGTCTGATGGCCGGAATGCGCACTATGAAGAACAAGCTTGCAGAACTGGCACAGTCAATAGACATATTATCTGAATTATTGTCTGTCGATTTGGATAATCTCTTGATCGAGTTGCAGGCACAGGCCCGTCGGATCGGCGATGCAGCAGAATCGATCCAATATCTGCTGTTTGAGGAGGATCCATCGGTTGTCAAATGGATTGAGAGAAACGGAAAGCAGAAAGCCATCAAAATATGTGCCGCACCGATCGAGGTAGGTGAACCGCTCAGAAATGCCTTATTCGAGCCGTTCGAGACGGTCATTTTAACGTCTGCAACACTCACCGTCGGAGGACGTTTCGATTTTATGAAATCGAGGCTCGGTATCGATCAACTCGACCGTGACCGTGTCATTGAAGAGAGTTTTCCATCATCATTTGATTTTAAAAATCAGGTTGTCATCGGTATTCCAGTGAACACTCACTCTCCGGATCATCCGCTATTTCCTGCAGCCCTCAACGGCTTGGTAACCGAGTCGCTTCGAACCTCGCAGGGACGGGCATTTGTTCTGTTCACCTCATATTATGCGATGAATGAGGCATATGCTGCGGTCAATGCTGAAATTGGGACAACTCACTTTACATTGCTCAAGCAGGGTGATGACACACGGCACAATCTTCTTCAGCAGTTTAAAAATGACCACGCAGCCGTGCTCTTTGCTACCGATTCGTTTTGGGAAGGTGTCGATGTTATGGGTGAGGCGCTTGAATCGATTATCATTGCACGTCTGCCGTTCCGCGTTCCAACTGCTCCGATCGAGATAGCGCGGAGAGATTTGATTGACGCATCAGGAGGGAATTCCTTCCTTGAGTATACCGTTCCGACTGCTGTCATTAAATTCAAGCAAGGATTCGGGAGGCTTATCCGTCATAAAAATGACAGGGGGACTATTCTTATTCTCGATAACAGGGTTGTTACAAAATCATACGGAAAACTTTTTTTGGATTCGTTGCCGGAATGTAAAATAGTAGCGGACAGAGACGACGTGGTATTTAAGGCTTTTCGTGAGTTTTACGGTGAGTGAAGACCATGAACTTTCTCTTCAAAGTAAGCTCATTATTAAATAGTAACTCCGAAATTAAGAATCCCTTCATTAGACGGTGAATCCCACATTGACAATTGTGTGCTTTTGTTAATTACAACACACTTTAACGGGACATTAGTATTGTTCCAGGCAATACATCTACACACCAAGAATAATTAAAAACCAAAAATACAGATCCATTACACAACCAGTGCATTAAGAATTGCTTCTAATCCGGTCACAACCCGTTCTTCACGTGGGCGCATGTCGGGTGTGAAGCGTGTACCGAGCAGGTGTTGAATTCCTTCGATGTACCGGACAGCAATCTGCAACCGCTGGTCATCTGTGTAGCCCTTGTCACCCTCGGAAAATCCTCGTGCAAATTCTTTTGAGTACGATATCGGTGCAAGTTCTTCAATTGCGCCACTCTGACGTTTTTCAAGTTGTGAATTGTAGTCTTCCATGAGCCAGAAACGGGAGGAATCCATCGTGAATATTTCATCCTGACTCTTAATAGAACCGTCTACACTACAGCCATGTTCAAGTTTTGTATCGACAAGAATAATACCACGCTGCCGGAGAAACTCTGAGCAAATCCCAAAAGCGACCAATGATCCGTTTCTGATTTCGTCATACTCATACTGATTGCAAATCGAACGTTTTATGAGTTCCTGGGATGAAATTGATTCATCGACTTCTGCTTTTGTGGAAGGAGTATCCATAACATAGGGGAGCGGACCATTCGGGATCAGATCATCGGGCAGTTTGTGCCCGCAAAACTCTCTGTCACCCCGGATATAGTGCTGATAAAGCGAGGTTGACGTGGAACTCTTTGCATTATACGCTCGCATCACATTTTCGAACATTATTGAGGTGAGATTTTCTGCAACAATGACAATTGTATTGTCAGCGAGACCCGGTACCTCAAACTGCGATGTACCAAGAGCCCAGGTAACAAGCTTTCTCATAAAATTGTGGTTTAGGGCAAGAATCTGATCCTTAAATGGAATTTCTCCCCGTGAAATGTCGTGGGTAGAAATTCGCGCAGTTCTGATCATGATCCGCAGAGGAACACCTTCTTTGGTCTGCAGCGGCGGATTTTCAAATGAAACCATCTCGCCTGACTTCTTATCCCGAAAATTACCAATTCCGCCGAAAATCGAATCAGACACCTTACCTGGCTGCACAGTGTATCCTTTGAGCCTTGAAATCACTTCAGAATCGATGAGTTCCTGTGTTGATGAGATCGTTTCATTGAGACCAATATACTTTTTTACAAGCTCCTGTGCTTGGTCACTGTCCAGAATACTGTCGGACCCACCTGTATGCGCCATTATTCCTCCTACCGGATATTTTTATTTGATGCTTTTCAGAACGTATAATGTACAATTATTTCATGTCATTGTGTACTAAATATATAATAAAAATATTTAATTATTGAAATCTAACTTACTACTGATTGAATGATTATATAATATTTATTGCAGCATTAAGTCTGTAGCCGTAACGGCGGGCATTCTCCAATACATGAGCAGCTCTTCTCTCAAAAATGGTAAATAAAAAAGAAAATGAAAACTATCAAGTAAAAAATTAATCAGTGGGGTATTTAATGGATGATTGGGGTGGTGATTACTGTTCGGAATCTTCGACTGGTTCTACCGGTGGTTCAATGTGAACGATCACCTCTGTAATGCGTCGCTCTTTTATTTTATTGACTGTAAAACGGAGTCTGTCGACAATCAACTTTTCACCTTTATGCGGAATATGACCGAGATGATAGAGCACGAGACCAGAAACTGTATCGTACGCTTCGTTCTCTTCGATTTGAATTTCGAGCATTTCGTTTATTTCGTTTATATTGAGTTTTGCTGACACTCTATAGGTGTTTTCACTCAATTGAACAACAGGATATTCCGGCTTATCGGTCTCATCATATATCTCACCGACAAGCTCTTCCAATACGTCCTCAAATGTTACAAGCCCCGCGATACCTCCATGTTCATCCACGACAAGCGCCATATGGTTTTTCTGCTTTTTGAATTGCCGCAGCAGGGCATCGATCATCATGTTTTCAGGCACAAACAGAGCAGGCTGCATTATCGATTTTATCTTTTTCTGGTCCAGATTCTGCAAACCGGAAAAGAGGATATCTTTCCTCAAAACCACACCGCTAATTTTATCGATGTTCTCTTCGTAGACCGGAATTCTGGAAAACACTACGTTGTCAAGTTTGTTGAACGCTTCGAGCGCTTCTTTAACGGTTATACTACCATCGAGTGTGAACATGTCAAGACGCGGTGTCATAACTTCAGAAACTTCAGTATTGTCAAGTTCGAAGACATTGTTGATTAAAACCTTTTCTTCCTGTTTGATTGCTCCTTCTTCTTCACCAAGCTTTACCATTGTGATCACTTCATCTTCCGTAACAAGAGGATATTTCTTCAGGTAGGTGTCGCCAGTGGTATATTTCATCAACAGCAGCAACAATTTGGTGAATGGTGAAAAAATGAACTGAAAAAACGTTACGACAGGTGCAAGAAACTGCGCGACCGGAATAGCATGATGGACGCAAAACGATTTCGGGTAAATTTCACCGAAAATGAGTATGAGGATAGTCATGATTCCGGTTGCGATTCCGGCACCATAACCAAGCGCATCACCGATCTGCATCCGCTGGAGAAGTTCAATTGTAACTGTTGTAGCAAGCGCAGCGGCACCGATATTGGCGAGGTTGTTACCAATAAGTACGGTAATTAAGAGTTTATTTGGATTGGATTTCAGTTTTTCGAGGAGCCGGGCATTCCGTTTTTTTTGCTCAACTAAATGTCGGACTTTCAGACGGGAAATAGACATAAAGGCTATTTCCGCACCCGAGAAAAAAGCCGAAAAAAAGATAAGAATTATGAGAAGAGTGATCGGAAGCGTCAACTGTTATCTCCCATTATAGCAACTACACACCGGTTCCATAGTTCGGAGATATCTTCTGCTGCCGAAGATGAATCTGTATCCATAAGTTTTATTAAACACATTTGTCAGAAAAAGATATAAAGATTTTATACACCTGTCAAGCAAATTTTGCATTTGGTCCTGTAAGGTTGATTTTCATGTTTCATTTTCCTATATTTATTTATACTATTCAACAGTCACTGATCTGGATATTTTATATCGAATTGATTCTTGATCTGACTAGCGGATATCCGGTATGTGCAGATGTGTTCGATTCCTCGCAATGATAGTATGTGTACCAAAAATAAAAGAAGTATTTAATATGTTAATGCAGAATCCTCATATGCTTATTGGAAAATCGCTTTAAAATAACTGATCGTCTCTAATTTAACACTTTACAAGCGGAGAACACGTTGGGATCTTTTTACGGACATTTTGTTTTTATGCTTCATGCACATATTCCCTATGTTGTTTCACATGGCAAATGGCCGCATGGAACAGACTGCCTGGCAGAGGCGGCCGCTGAGACCTATCTGCCGCTTCTGAATACGCTGAATGAGCTTGAGAATGAAGGCATTTCACCACGATTAACGATCGGTATAACGCCGATTCTCGCCGAACAACTCGCAGATCCGGTTTTTCAAAACGAATTGTCCCATTATTTCGAAATAAAAATTAAGGCTGCGGAAGAAGATTCCGCGTATTTCCTTGAAACGGGTGAAAACCATTTGAAGCGGCTTGCGGATGATTGGATTGCTTTTTATGTTCAACAGCGTGAGACATTTGAACAAGCATATGCGAAAAACATCCTGAATGGATTTCGGGATTATCTCGATAAGGGATTTCTCGAAATTATCACCTGCGGAGCAACCCATGGTTATTTTCCACTAATCGGTGATGACGCGTGTATAAATCTTCAGGTAAAAACTGCAGTTGAAACACATAAAAAACATTTCGGCAAACTGCCGCGCCGGATATGGATGCCCGAATGTGCTTACCGGCCGGGCTATTCGTGGAAACGACCTGTGTCAGACGGATACAGTGAAGAAGCGTTTGTTCGTCACGGTGTGGAAGAGTTCCTGCTTGAACACGGTATCGAATACACTTTTATCGATTCTCATATGCTCAAGGGCGGTGAGGCAATCGGTGTCTATGCCGACAGGTTCGAGGGGCTCCGGATGCTTTTGCAGCAGCTCGAAAAAGAACACCGGTATGAAGAAATTAAGGACCTGTCCCCACATGAACTATACTCGGTCCGCTCATCCCGAAGCCCTGACCGAAGCCTGACGCTTTTTACCCATGATCCGAGGACCGGGATCCAGGTGTGGTCGGGAGAGCACGGTTATCCCGGTGACGGGTGGTATCTCGATTTTCATAAAAAACGGTTCCCGGGCGGTCTCCGTTACTGGAAAGTGACTTCCTCTCAATCTGGAATGGGTGACAAAGAAGTTTATAATCCTGATGAGATCGAGAAGCGGCTTGACGAGAATGCGTCACATTTTGTCAAACTTATTCATCGGGAGCTTGAGGAATACCACAATTCGACAGGAAACGCCGGTGTCCTTACGGCACCGTATGACTGTGAACTTTTCGGCCACTGGTGGTTTGATGGATGCCGCTTTATTAAAAAAGTGTTCCATAAATTTCAAGGATCATCGATCGTAACGCCGGCTACGGCAGGGCAGGCGTTAGAAGCGTATCCTCCACGGCTTACTATCACGATCCAGGAAGGATCGTGGGGTGAGGACGGATTCCACTACATTTGGCTCAATAAAAACACCGAATGGACCTGGCGGGATATTTACCGGGATGAACAGGCTGTAATCGAGCTCGTTGAAAAAGCTTCAGGGTCTGACTCAGTTGAGTTGAGGTCGATAGTTACCCAGGCAGTCAGAGAGCTTCTCCTTGAACATGCGTCGGACTGGCAGTTCCTGATCAGCACGTTTGCTGCGCGGGATTATGCTGAGATGAGGATCGCGCATCACCACTCATCGGTTCTGCAATTGGTATCGATTGCAAACAGGTTCATCGAAAACGGCAGCCTGAATGATGAAGAGAAATTTTATTTGAATGAACTGAAAGAACAGGACCATCCATTCGGCCACTTGCAGCTTGAGTGGTGCAAGAATCTACCGGACAAACAATCTGCCGAATCGTCTTAATCAAGTCTTTTTATGACTCTGGAAATGTCAGAAATTCAAATGGTGTTCTATTGAGTTTTCTCCCTATCATCCCGGAATCAGAGATATCGGTTGAAATAAAATTCTTATTGTATGCATATGAAACAACATTATATACATAATAAAACCACCGGAACAGTGAGACAGGTTACTGCTTTATTGACCATTCTGATTCTTGTAATCTGTATGGTTCAGACCGTACAGAGTCAGAACAGATTTCCCGATAAGCTGTATCCCCGGTTATCGACCTGGTCGGTTGACTGCAGGATTCTGAGCCTGACAGACTAAGCAGTGATTGTTTTGTTTCAGGGACGTGAAGCACCATCGGAAATACATCGGATATCATTGCTCAAAATCGAATATGAAAACGGCAGGCAGGTTATTTTTAACGAATTCGGACAGATTGCCGCTGAGGTTACACTCCCACAGCCCGCCGTTGTTGCGGATGTGCTGAATCCAGGTATCATCAAGCTCGAAAGCGGAGAAGAGGTTGTTTTAAACGGTGTTGATTTCAGCCTTCCGACCGATTCAATTGGAACTGCGGCACTTTCAGGAAGGTACCCAATATGTACGGAAACTTATTCTGAGCCGTACGGTACAACTCCAGTTCGATATCCAGCGGCGGGATGAGTTCGGACGCATTCTCGCTTATGTAATTCTGCCGGGTGGGAGTATCCTCAATGCTGAAATCATAAAACGGGGATACTGCCGGGTGGACAGAGGGAGAATGCTGATCTATCTCGAGGATTTTAAAATGCTCGAAGCCGAGGCACAGCGGGAAAACAGAGGCATATGGAGTATCAACCCTTCGTATCAGTGAAAGAATAATGAATTTTATTGTACGTAAATTTGCATGTGTGCCACCACAATGTTATGAGATATACATAGAATTATGCAACCGATCACGACTACAATAAGCGCTGTCTTATTCGATCTTGATAATACACTTTTTGATCATGACAAGGCTGAAGTTGAAGCGTTGAAAGAAGTCCATAGCCTTTATCATCAGATTTTTAGCGGGGTGTCGTTTGAGACCTTTCACAGCAAATTCCGCGTCAATAATGATAAACTCTGGGAATTGCTTGTTGCGGGTGAAATAACCCGCTGGGAGAGCAGAGAAGAACGATTCTCCCGGACATTATCGGACTGCGGCCGTGACACTACTCTGGCCGGCGAGATGTTTTCAGCATATTTGAGTATCTATATCTATTATCACTTTATGATTGATGGCACGGAAACACTTATACAAACGCTTCATAAAAACAACTACCGGCTCGGTATTATTACGAACGGTTTTACGACTGTGCAGGAAAACAAGATGGACCAGCTCGGTATCAGAGACTACTTTACGACAATTGTTATGTCGGAACATGTCGGTGTCATGAAGCCCAATCCGAAGATTTTCGACGTTGCATTACAATCGATAGGGTGTGAGGCTCATGAGTGTCTTTTCGTGGGAGACAGCTTCAGCAGTGATGTCAAGGGGGCAGTGAATGCCGGAATGCAGGCAGTATGGTTCAATCCAAGCGGGAAACCACCGTCAAATGGAAACGATATACACTATCATTCCATTACGCACCTCAAAGATATTTTGACGCTCCTGTAGAGAAAAGAAACTATCCACTTGATCCTTATATAAAAAGACTCCCCGGCTTTCACCAGGGAGTCTCTCCCATAATCGGGTAGTAGTTCGCCCTACTTTATCGCACCTACATTACGGGATATTTATATTGTGTCCATCCAACCTTATGCAAATTGTGACTGCATAAATTCCGAAATATCACCTCCACCGGCAAACATATCGAGAATTTCCATAACTTTCGCGCGTGTCTGCTGAACGATTTCCGGTAAATCACCAACCAACCCTTGTACATCTCCATAAGCCTGATTAATGATATCTTTCGCACGTGCTACAAATTCCTCTTTGTTCTGCCCCTCTTCAAACCGTGAAAAGTAGATATTCAGAATTCTGCGCGCTGTATTGTCAACATTGAAATACTCGGGTATTTCACCTTTACTGATCTGCTCAACCGCCTCAGGATTCTTATCGAAAAAACTCGCAAGAAATTCCTTAACTTGTGCGAGAATTTCATTATGAATTTTTTCGCGGAGTTGAACGACGTTTACATTATCCGATGTTTCGACGGTTTTTGTCTCAGGCTGAGCAATTTCCTGAGTTGCGGACTTGCCGTTTTTATTATAAAAGGTAAAGTTCGTCTCAATTTCCGTGCGTTCAAATATGACGATTTCACTGCTGAAAGATGCCCTGCCACGCTCATTGTTTCCATGATTAAGGTGACGGTCTTTCCTTATATCAGATGCAACCTGATTTGGAACGGTTCCAACTTCCATGCTGTCCTCCTTCAATAATACTAATACAATCAATGCATAGAAAACATTGCAAAACAAAGAAAACGATTATTAAGAGCTACCTGGGAGGTTTGAGATTTTGAGAGTCAAAAGTCGCTTGTAGTTGCTGTGCCGGGCTTCCCGATCAATCCTTAATCAGAGTGAGCCTCCTTACAACGTTACTATCGGCAGTTCTGAACTAAATATTTATTTTTTTGGAGATTTATTTTATTATCGCTCTGTATATACATCAGAAAAAGGCTGTTCGTGAACGATTGCACCGGCGGTTTTTTCACTGTACCCTGTGAGAATCACAGCTACGGTTGCATTGTAATTCGTGGTAATATAGTGGTGAACAAATAGTTTTTGATTTGGTGTGGATTCTTTGGATGATATTGGCACTCTTACTTCCACATTTTGCTAATCAGACCAAATCATTAAACTGATGAAATATAAGTGTGATAGTGGCAAATATGGATGAACAACCGCTACAAATTGTAGTAGTTTAATGATGATGCGTTTGGAGGATAATTTATTGGACAGCTTGTGGTTTTTGTTTGATTGATATAAAAAAAGCTCATGATTAAATTACTAATTTATCATTTTAACTCCAGCATAGTGCACATTATTTTTTGTATTTGGATGATTTCTTAACCAACGTTTCTTAAATTTATTCCACGCCCCAAATGCTGAACCTGCACAAATGGAAATTTTAAATATTTCAGGATTTTTATCAAGTGTATAGTAGATAATATATTCATTGAGTGATTGACTCATTATTTCTATAATATTAATTGAGTTAGTATCAATAACAAAATCTGATAATAATTACCCCATTTTCCAATCAAGTCCTAAACTTTTTCTGTATAATGAAAGTTGTCCTATATGGTAGGATTCATGCATTTGCAAAAAACCGATCGCATTAGCAATAGTATTTTCCTTGTTTGGAAACCACATTGGAGCATCAGCAGTGAGGTCTTCATCTGTTAGTTTTGGAAGATGGTTCATCATTAACGTTGTTTGTTCATGCCATTTCCCTATTAAAACGCTTAATTTTAGATATGTTTTTTCCGGATTATAGGATTGATCTTTTCCACCACTGTATTCCGGATGTCCAAATTCTTCTTTAGCTCCTGCTAATGAAGCAATATAATTTCTTGATCCAACAATATGTCCGACTATCCAATTGAATGCGTTAGTACAACCATCCAAAACTATTGCGGCTTGTTCATCTGTTATATCTTTAGTAACATTATTGAACATCATGTTGTTAAATTCTAAAGCTGATACTACAGGTTTTATCTTTTCGTTCATCAATTTATCCATTTTAAAAATGAGACACTATGTATTTCGATATAAGATCTATCAGTAAAAATATCTGTTATCTTTGCAAAGAAATTACTACCCCCCGGAATACTGTTGTATTTATAGCTACAATATAACCTTCTACCTCTCCCGATACTAATATTTTTTTGTCTCTGATTTCTCTCGGCCGGTTGTAATGGCCACTTCTTTTAAAGAGTCAATATACCCAATTTTTTCTGAAGTGCTTCTAATCGTTACTTTTACTCCGACCAATTTCTTTTGCTACTCCCATTACGGCATCTTCGTACTCCTGATTTATCATTCTGCAGTGAAATAATCCATCATCAATATAAATTCGCATTTATCGCCTGTATATTAAATTAAAATGAATATTTCAAGAATATCACACATTAAGCCAATGCAAACCGGGGCAAAACTTAAGCTTAAATTGTAATATTCCGATTATAATAGTGGAGACAGATGAGTCTGTTACCATGAACGTGTTGAGGATGAGGAATAAATGGTATCGTGCGGTTGTACATAATGCCGCAGATGCATGTGTAATCCTACTAAGTTTGGGGGTGGTTCATGTGTATGGTGAGATCGGCAGTTTAAATGTCGTAACAGCAGTAGCATCAAATTTTCAGAATAAGAGGCATAATTGACAGAGTGCAAAAAAGAGAAGAAGAAATTCGCAGATATCCTCGAGGAAAAGGCAGACCAGGAGCAGCAGCCAAAAGACGAGCACGGACATATTGACCTCAAATCTTAATCTCCGGTCACAAATTCACCGGCAGCCGTTTGAGAATCCACATATTTTTTCCTCTGAGCCGAGTGATCTTGAGTGTTCGACGAGGTCAGCTGTACGGTTCCGCGCTTTTTCAAATCTACCAGACTGTGCGGTATTGATTTAGAATAATGTAGATTGGCCGTACCAAACAGGTTTTTTCATTCTGTACTATTTTTTTCTAAAGATGCCAATAATCAGCAGTGCTATTGACGCAATACCTGTCAATACTGTACCACCCGCAGCATATACTTTCCAGCCAACTATACCTTCTTCAATGAGTCTTCCGGATATAAACGTATTAAACCAGTAGAGAAGAAAAGCGAATACAACAACTGCAGAAACAATTGAGTTGCGGCGTGCAGCATGAAATGATTCATCACTCAGGTTTCGTTTTCCGATGCGTACTTTAAAAAAGATGATTCCGGCTAGAAGTAAAACGATGACAAAACTTGAGACTAATGAGAACATGGCAGATGTCGACATACGATACGTTTCCTCGTAATGTGCTATCGTTGTGAGACGCGCTAAAGTAACAATTCCATTGACAAATGACAATTTATTTTCTATTTTTTGTTTTTTCTTATCGGTGCACCTAAATTTAGTGCCTTGAAGTGCTGTGAAAATTCCAGCACTGTAGTATATTTATCCAGATTTGTTAGCATCGTCTCCCACCGGCATCTTTTCACGTATTACCGTTGATTCGTATTAATCATTAAGGATTATATGGATTTTTTCGACCAACTTATAGCATCCGCTGCAAGTAACTTCTGGAGTGTGTTCTGGTGGTTGGGTCCGATTCCTATTCCCGGACCGATTTTCATGCTTCTTGGGACCGGTCTTATTCTCACTTTTTCCACAACAGGAATTCAATTTCGCAAACTTTTTACCGGATTCCGGCTTGTATCCGAAGGAGCACTGCGAAAAGACCATTCCGAGAGTGATGCCGGTGACATATCACCGTTTCAGGCATTGATGACATCGCTCGCTGCTACCGTCGGCAACGGAAATATTGCCGGTGTTGCTACGGCGATTGCATCCGGCGGGCCGGGAGCGCTGTTCTGGATGTGGATTACGGCACTGTTCGGGATGGCAACCAAATATTCAGAGGCAGTCCTTGCTATCCATTTTCGAACAACCGCCGAAGACGGTTCCATGTCGGGCGGCCCGATGCATTATATCCGGAAAGGGCTGTCATCAATTCCTTTTTTGAAGCATATTGCCGCTCCGTTAGCCGGGGCATTCGCACTGCTTGGCGCCTGGTCGGCACTCGTCGGAACAGGCAATATGATGCAGTCGAACTCTATGGCACTTGCATTTAACAAGCAGATGGGTATCCCGTTCTGGCTGACCGGGATTGTTGTTACAGTTTTGACCACGCTTGTTATTATCGGAGGTATTAGGCGGATCGGAAAAACCGCTGAGTTTCTCGTACCGGCAATGGTTTTTCTCTATATTTTTAGTGCACTGTATATCATTATCATTCATTTTGAAGAAATTCCGGCAGCATTCGCTTTAATTATCGAGAGTGCGTTTTCACCTCAGGCAGCTATCGGCGGCTTTGCCGGTCATACCGTGCGGCAGGCATTACAATACGGTGTTAGGCGGGGGCTTTTGTCGAACGAATCGGGGCTTGGAAGTGCTCCGATTGCGCATGCAGCGTCGAAGGCTCGAAATCCGGTACGGCAAGGGATCATTGCAATGATGGGTACCTTTATCGATACCATTGTAGTTTGTACGATGACCGGGCTCATTATTATCATGACTGGCGCGTACCTGGTTCCTGATCTGTCTCTTCAAGGTGCGACACTGACGAGTACCGCACTGACGACGCACGCATTCAGTACCGATATTCCGGTTGTCGGGGGAACAATCGTAGCATTTTCTTCCGCTTTATTCGGCTATTCGACACTTTTGGGGTGGTACTATTATGGTGAGCGGTGTTTTGAGTATTTATTCGGTTTAAAAACAATACGCTATTACAAAACTATTTATGTTATTTTGACGTTTGTAGGAAGTATGCTTCAAGGTGAATATCTTCAGATTGTATGGAATATCGGGGATCTGGTAAACGGACTGATGGCCGTTCCGAATCTTTTGGGGCTGATTTGCTTAAGCGGTTTGGTTTATAAAATCACAACGGAATATATCAAAGAAAATAAAATATAATATGGAAGTCTACGCATTAGGGACGAATATGCGAAGTACGTATATTAATGGTATGTTTATGATCAAAAATTGTGAGGTTCATACACGATGTGAATGGTCAGAAACTGCCGTGAACATAACAAGAAGGATTGGATAGCTTATGGATGCCTTTACCAATTTTATTTCAGCTGCTGCAGCAAATTTCTGGAACACATATACCATTGCCCTTCTTATCGGAACGGGTATTTTATTGACTTTTGCCACCCGATTCATACAGGTGAGAAAATTTTATCTTGGATTCCGGTTTACCATGCTCGGTGCGCTCCGTAAAGATGAATCGGCCAAAGATACGGGTGACATCACTCCGTTTCAGGCACTGATGACGTCGCTTTCTTCTACGGTGGGGAACGGCAATATTGCCGGTGTAGCGACAGCCATCGCTTCCGGCGGTCCTGGCGCTGTTTTCTGGATGTGGATTACCGCAGTTGTCGGTATGGCAACAAAATATTCCGAAGCTGTATTGGCTGTTCACTACCGGAAAACTGCTGAAGATGGCTCCATGTCCGGCGGCCCGATGTATTACATACGAAAAGGTTTTCAGGACAGACCGATATTAAAACATTTCGCCGCACCACTCGCAGGTCTCTTTGCGTTTTTCGGCGCATGGACTGCAATTTTCGGTACAGGTAACATGGTCCAAACGAATTCGATGGCACTCGCATTCAATCAGCAGCTGGGTGTCGATTTTTGGATCACCGGTCTTGTTATAGCAATCCTTGTCGGAACGGTTATTATCGGCGGTATAAAACGCATCGGTAAAACTGCAGAACTGCTGGTCCCGTCTATGATTCTGATCTATTTCTTGAGTGCATTGTACATCATCATAACTCATGCATCAGCAATTCCCGGTGCTCTGAAATGGATCGTTGTCAGTGCATTTACACCGCAGGCAGCTGTCGGCGGGTTTATCGGTCACTCTGTCCGGCAGGCACTCCAGTTCGGCGTTCGGCGCGGACTCCTTTCGAATGAATCGGGACTCGGTTCGTCTCCAATTGCGCATGCTGCGTCGAAGGCTCGAAATCCGGTGCGGCAAGGGATCATTGCAATGATGGGTACCTTTACCGATACCATCGTTGTCTGTACATTGACCTCACTGGTTATTCTTCTTACCGGAGCCTATGTCACACCCGATCCCTCAGTTCCCGGCAATACGCTGACAAGTACGGCACTTACGGCACATGCCTTCAGTACATCGATACCATATTTCGGTGGTAAAATCGTTGCCTTCTCATCTGCTTTGTTCGGATTTTCAACACTGATCGGATGGTACTACTACGGCGAACGGTGCTTTGAATACCTGTTTGGCCTTAAGATGATAAATTTCTACAAAGCTGTCTTTGTTATCTTTGCATTTTTTGGGGCGATTCTTCAGGGTGAACAGCTACAGATTGTATGGAATGTCGGTGACCTTTCGAACGGTCTTATGGCGGCACCAAACCTGATCGGCTTGATCTTTCTGAGCGGTATGGTTTATAAAATTACCAATGAGTACATTAAAGGAGATAAAGTATAACCAAACAGTTGTTGAGGTCTATTCTGAAACTCCGATACCAACATGGTTTTCAGTGGGATAAATTGCTACTTATTGCTTGTATCTATAAGACGGCAGTCGTATATTGAGACTGATAGTCTTCTTAAAAACACATCGCAAAACGATATCCCAACCTTTCTCTCCATAAACGGTTTGAAAGCATGACACATTAAAGGTATTAAAAAATCCAATTTCTGTTATTACACATTTTTAGGGGGTTATGATGAAGGTTACTGTTGTCGGTGCAGGTTATGTCGGCGAAACGACAGTAGAAAAAATGGCCGTTAAAGAAATGGTCGATGAAATTGTTCTGGTGGACATTGTCGAAGATTTGCCTCAGGGCAAAGCTCTCGATATGTGGGAATCGGCTCCAATTGAAGGAACCGACACACGAATCGTCGGAACAAATTCGTATGATGCAACAGCCGATTCGGATATTGTCGTCATTACAGCAGGATTGCCGAGAAAGCCTGGAATGACTCGTGACGATTTGGTCCAAAAAAACACCGCAATTATGGGCTCAGTTACAGAAAATATCATGAAGCACTCGAAGAATCCGATTATCATTGTTGTTGCAAATCCACTCGATGCTATGTGCTACGTTGCACTCAAAAAAAGTGGTTTATCGTCAAAACGTGTATTCGGAATGGCCGGAGTCCTTGATTCCGCACGGTTCCGTTCATTCATCGCCCTGGAACTCAATGTATCGGTGCAGGATGTATCGGCATTCGTTCTCGGCGGGCACGGAGACACAATGGTACCGCTGGCACGGTATTCGACCGTTGCAGGAATTCCTCTTCCTGAACTGATCAAACCGGACCGACTTGAAGCGCTCATCGAACGTACACGTAAAGGTGGTGGTGAAATTGTTGCGCTCCTGAAATTCGGAAGTGCGTACTATGCTCCCGCTGCTTCTGCCGTTGAGATGGTTGAGTCGATCGTCAAGAATAAAAACCGTATTCTTCCGTGCTGCGCCTGGCTCGAAGGAGAATATGGGCAGAGTGGCATCTATATGGGCGTTCCCATTAAGCTTGGACGGAATGGTATAGAGGAGATTATCGAAATTAAGCTGACCGATGATGAGCAGGTTGATTTTGATAAATCTGCAGATGCCGTCAAGGAACTACTCGGTCTGGTAAAGCTTTAATAAAGTAAAACGACGACTAAAACGTTTCACATTCTGATTGCAGTAGGTTACGAAGCCTCATATTCTGTCGAACATTGATAACGATGAAGATATTAGCGGTCGGGGCAAACATGTCCCGCCGCTATTTTTTTTATTAACACGATTTATCGCACCAGTACCTCACTGTTATCACTATCAGTGAAAGGCTCAGTCCGTGTATGCGGATTGTTTCAATTTGAACGAATCCCCTACATTACTGCGTAAAATCAAGCTTCCACATGCTACCGCTATGGTTGCAGGTACCATTATCGGTGCATCGATTTTTGTCCAGCCGTCGGAAATAACCGGATAGGTCCCATCAATAACAATGGTATTTGTTGTATGGGCAGCAGCAGGTCTGCTTACGCTCTTTGGAGCACTTGTCAGTGCAGAATTGTCCTCTATTTTCACCCAGTCCGGCGGTGTCTATGTCTACCTGAAAGAAGCATTTTCGCCATCAATTGGATTTCTATGGGGATGGGCGATGTTTTGGAGCATGCATTCCGGGATTATCGCCGCATTGGCAGTTATTCTCGCACGATATGTGGGTTATTTTATTCCGCTTGGTGACATAGGTATCAAAGGTACTGCTATAAGTGTTATCATTCTTCTCTCTGTAATTAATTATATCGGCGTTAAACAGGGAAGTACGCTTCAGACACTTTTCACCTTTGGGAAGATTTTCGTTATTGCCGTGCTCATCATTGTCGGTTTTATACTGGGTGGAAAACTGGAAGACCATTTTTCTACCGGAACACTGGAGAACACGTCGATAACGGTGGAGAATTTCATTCTTGCACTTATAGCCGGTCTTTTTGCATTCGGCGGTTGGCATATGGTAGCATACAACTCCGAAGAGACTGTTAATCCCCGTAGAACGATTCCCAGGGCGCTGATTTTCGGAACATTGATTGTTACAGTGTGCTACATCGCTCTCAATGCAGTTTATCTGTACATTCTGCCTCTCGATGTTGTTGCATCATCCACCAGGATTGCCGCGGATGTTGCTGAAAAATTGACCGGATTCGGAGGTGGCGGCATGCTCTCTTCCATCGTAATATTTTCGATATTTGGTTCATTAAGCGGCATAATTTTGGCAGGTCCAAGAGTCTATTATGCCATGTCGCAAGACGGTCTGTTGTTCAAATGGATCGGCTCAATTCACCCAGTCTACCGCACTCCGTCGCGGGCAATCGTACTGCAAGCGGTGTGGTCTTCATTTCTTGTGGCAACGGGGACTTTCCGAGGGCTATTCACACGGGTCATTTATACTGAATGGCTATTTTTCGGACTTATGGCTATCACTCTGTTTATATTCCGTCGGAGAGTTGACTTAAAGCGTGACTATCATGTATGGGGATATCCCGTCGTGCCGGCCCTTTTTAGTTTTTCATGTTTTGCAATTGTCATCAGCCTGATATTTTCCGATCCTGTCAACAGTTTAATTGGACTGTCGTTCGTTGCTGCGGGATTACCGATATATTACATTTGGGTTAAAAGCACATCAGAAGGGAACAAGAGACATGCAGATCATTGATTTTCATAACCATTTTTATCCCCCGAAATATCTGGAAGCGGTAAAAAAAGGACCCAGCTCTATAAAAATTACTTTTGACGATCAGGAGAATCCCCTGCTCCACTATCCCGGCGATTATAATATTATCGTTCCTGCGCACCGTGATATCAATCTCAGAACTGAAATACTCGATAAGACTGGTATCGATAAGCAGGTGTTGACGTTTACTTCACCGGGCACACATATCGAAACTCCTGAGCGGGCTGTAGAACTTGCATCTATGGTGAACGATATTTTTGCAGATATCATTAACCAGCATGACGATCACTTTACCGCATTGGCAACACTTCCCTTAAATGACCCTGAAGCATCGGTGCATGAACTTGAGAGAGCTGTAAATAAGCTAGGATTTAAAGGTGCAATGCTTTTCAGTAATGTAAACGGCACTGCTTTGAGTGATCAATGCTATTTGCCCCTCTATGAAAAAGCTCATGAACTCAATGTCGTATTTTATATCCACCCCATCCACCCGGTCGGCGTTGAAGCGATGACAGACTACTGGCTCATGCCTCTGGTTGGATTTACTTTTGACACGACACTTGCAGCAGCAAAACTTGTATTCAGTGGTGTTGCAGAGAAATTCCCCGGAATCACCTGGGTATTGGCACATCTCGGCGGTGCAATTCCGTATCTTGCCGAACGTCTTGACAGAGGGTATGAAGTATTTTCAGAGTGCCGCGAGAATATTAGTACACTGCCGAGTCAGCAGTTGAAGAAATTTTATTACGACACTGTCAATTTTGATCTCAACTGCCTACAGCTTGCGATTGATTTTGCAGGTGTCGATCATATACTGGCCGGGAGTGACTATCCCCACCAGATTGGCAGTCTTGAAAAAATGGTTGATAGTATTAACTCTCTTGATCTTTCATCGAGCGAAAAAGAAGCGATCTTCGGAGGGAATACAGCACGATTACTCGGTTTGTAGTGCCCTGAAAACATTTCTTATCGGACTAACACCAATTTAATGACATCGGTAAAATTGTTAGCGGTCATTCGGGCAAAGTAGATTCCCCCTGCTACTGATCTTCCAGCGTTATTTGTTCCATCCCACGGGGATCTATAAACACCCTGTGCAAGCGTTTCACTAACCACGGTTTTAATTTCTTGTCCGGTTACCGAGTAAATTTTTGATGTTACATGAGCTGTGATTCTTGTTTTAAAATGAACCGTTGTTGAAGGATTGAACGGATTT
This sequence comes from bacterium, assembly GCA_965249485.1. Taxonomy (GTDB): domain Bacteria; phylum SM23-31; class SM23-31; order SM23-31; family SM23-31; genus CBDFMG01. The sequence goes on from OZ252239.1 coordinate 576,307, forward strand.
GGAAAATTCGGGAGGAGCGTGAAGAACTCAGGAGTTACCGGTGGCCGCGATACATCAACATCTATTTCTTTCAAGACTTTATTCGAATCGTCCAGAGTAACATGAAATGGTTCCTCATCTACCGTAAAAGTGTACTCCTGATGGCGTGAATCGTTTGTAACAGAAAAAACCTCCGATTTTCCATCCAATGTTTCTACAAAGATATCCAACGGCATTTGATACACAATCCCGCTCTGGGTCTGATCTATTGTCACCTTTACATTATGTACAGATTCGTTATTGAGAACATTCCAACCTATCTGATAGTGAGGCCGACCTTCACTATATACCCACTGATCAAAGAACCAGCTGAGGCTTGTTCCGTATTCCCGCTCTGCAACTTCCTGAAAATCATCTGTAACAACTGTGCTGTATTGAAACGCAGGATCGGAAGCGTAAGATCTGAGTATCCTGAAGAACGCGACATCACCTACAACAGTGCGGAGCATATGGAGAACCCATGCCCCTTTGTCAAAAGCAACGTCGGCAAGAATCGTTTCCGCGCTGCTGGTATTGTCTCTGATGAGACCCCCCCATTCATCTTCTGGTGCTGTAATGGCTATCATAAAATCTTTAAGAGCTAATTTCCCGCTACGTGCTTCAATATAAAGTGCTTCCGAATAGGTCGCAAATCCTTCGTTCAGCCATATATGTTCCCAACCCCGGCATGTAATCATATCACCCCACCACTGATGTGCAAGCTCGTGTGACACAAGAAATTCGCTTGGCCCGAGACGAGGAACGTTAAGGCTGACTGCTGTTTGATGCTCCATACCACCTCCGGCACCGAACTCAACCTGTGCATATTTTTCATCAATAAACGGATATGGACCAAAGAGACCGGTAAACACTTCGAGCATATCTCCGGTTTTTTGAAACGCTGATGCGGGGCCGAAAGCACTTTCAGCTTTTTCTTTTGTCACATAGAACTCAATTGGCAGCGAATCTCCATCAGCCGTTACAAAATAGTCTCTCCGGAAATCATAATCGGCCACCGCAAGTGAGACAAGATAGCTGGCTATGGGATACCCTTCATGCCAGGCAAATGTCCGCGTTCCATTACCGTTTTCAATGACATTCTTCAGGATTCCGTTTGAAACGGCGGTGAGATCCTCCGATACAGTTATAATAACATCGACTGAATCGGCTTTATCTTCGGGGAGGTCTTTACACGGCCACCAGGTATGAGCAAAAAACGGCTGGCTCAAATTCCAGATCAACGGTCGGCCGTCTTCACTATTGCTAAAAATGAATGAGCCGAGCCCCTCAGGCTGTGGTGTTCCATTATAAGAAATTGAAATAGTTGTATGATCGTCGATTTCCATTGTTGACGTCAATATTATTGTCAGAATATCCTGCCCATGAGTAAATGTATCAATTCCGGCACCTGAAACTGCGGTTACTTCCAGATTGTTGGAGAGATCGAGTACGATGTTCGCGAGCTCAGGCACTTCACTTTTCAGTGTAATATCGAGAACTCCGTCAATAGTTTCCGTATCCGGATTGATTTCAATATCCAATCTATAATAAAGTACGTCGAACATCCTTTGTTGCTCTAGATTTCCGGGATCGAGATGTGTTCTGCTGTTTATATTTTTTGCGAGAAGCGATTTTTCAGCATTTCGAAAAGAATGAAAATCATCAGGAAGAGTTTGGGAATATGCCGGAGACGTATAGAAAACAGAGTATACAAGCATGATTGAGAGGAGTGTCTGTGATAATGAGCGCATCATTTCGTTAATAATTTACGCTAGAAGCTTTATAAGTGTGTCGGCTGCACGGCCGGATGCTCCGGGCTCACCGAGGAGAGAAGATGTTGTGTTCAGAGTGGACTTAACATCGTTATAATATGATGTGTCAGAGAGAAATCTGTTTAATTCATGTGAGATTTTATCCGGACTTGCATCGTGCTGAATAAGTTCGGGAACCACTTTTCTATTGTGAATGATATTGACCATTCCAATATAGGGAAGCGAGACCATCCGCTTTGCAAGAGCATAGGTGAGCTGCGACATTTTATAAACAATAACCATCGGCGTTCCTGCGATTCCTGTTTCAAGCGTTGCGGTTCCTGACGACACGACAACGGCGGTACTGTGAAACATGCAATCATAAACCTCACTGACCAGTAAGGGAGGTTTGTCTTTTGCTTTTAGAAATCCCGTATAGACTGATTCGTCAATATGGGGTGCTTTCCCTATCAATATCTGCATACTATTTTTATCAACGGACATTTTCTCCATCGCTTCGAGCAGCGGCGGCAAATGGCGGATAATCTCCTGATTCCTGCTGCCTGGTAGAAGAGAAATTACCGGTTTTTCAGGATCGAGGCCGTATTTCCGGAAAAATTCATCACGGGAGTTCGCCGGTTTGACCACATCGAGCAGCGGGTGTCCGACAAATTCGACATTCATACCGGTGCTCTTGTATAATTCTACTTCAAATTCAAATACTACCACCATAACATCAACTGACTTCGCAATAATTTTGATTCTGTTTTTCTTCCATGCCCAGACCTGCGGAGAAATGTAATACATAATTTTAATATTCGTGCCGAACCGGTTGCGGATCTTCTTTGCAAGGCGAATGTTGAATCCGGGATAGTCGATGAGCACAACTGCATCCGGTTTACGTTCTGCAATTTCATTAAGAAGAGTCCGGAAGACTTTCTGAATAAAAGGTAAGTGTTTTACCACTTCGGTAAAACCGAGTATTGCCATTTTATTTACATGAAACAGAATTTCCATACCCTGTTTCCGCATCATATCCCCACCAATTCCAAAGAGTACGGCCTGCGGGATGTGCTTCTTCAAATCTTCAATAACTGCAGCACCGTGAATATCTCCCGAGGTTTCACCGGCAATAAGGGCAATTGTTTTTATTGTACGCTCACTCGTCATAACGAATATTATCGATAATGTAAAACAGATGTATAGCTAACGTCTTGTAATATGTCAAATTTTATTAAAAAATCAATGTTCATTTACGGTCGACGCGGAATCGAAATATATGAAAAATACCTGAATGGTATGTTTTTTGCATTTTACCGGTCTTGAATTTTTCAGTGAGTATTTAATTAAAACAGACGGTAAAATTCTCAATAACAGGATTTTCCTTTCAGAAATTAATAATTTTTTACATTTAAGGATGCAAATCTCTTTAGTAATAATATGTGACAAGCGATGAATATAATACAATATGTTAAAGTAACTCCTGTACTTCTGATGGTGTGCTTAAATTTCAGTACTCTCTTTGCACAATCTGATGACGAATGCTTTGATTGCCACAACGATCCTGATCTCTATTCAGAAACCTCAGAGGGTGAAATTATATCCGCCTTTATCCATTGGAGATCGTTATACTCAGGATGTCCATTTTGACATGGGCCTTAAATGTATAAGCTGCCATGCAGATATTTCTGAAATTCCGCATGAAGACGACACCGAACCGGTCGAGTGCGCGGTCTGTCACGATGAAGTTGAAGCTGAATTCCGGACAAGCTACCACGGATATATTCAGGACCGGAATAACCCGAATGCTCCAAACTGTATAAGCTGTCATGGAAAACATCCTGTGCTACCGTCTACACACGAAGACTCACCGGTAAATGCGTTCAATCAACCACAAACATGCGGAATCTGTCACGGCAATTTTGAGCTGAAACTCGATCCGGAAATCCGGAGTGCACGAACGGTTCAGATATACCTTGGGAGTATTCACGGCAAAAATCTTATCAACGGTTTGGAAGCTGCTGCTTCGTGCAACGACTGCCACGGGATTCATGATCTGACAGGCGCTGCTGATACTGCTTCACCGGTTAACAGGCGTAATATTCCCGAAACGTGCTCACAGTGTCATGGAGATGTTTATTACAGCTATATCAACAGCATACACGGAAAAGCGCTGAAGGCCGGCATTATGGATTCTCCTGTCTGCACCGATTGTCATGGTGAACATTCGATAATGTCGACGATTGATCCTGAGTCACCGACCTTTAACATGGCACTTTCCGAGCAAATATGTGCTGACTGCCACGAAAATCCAAGTATTATACAGAAATATGGTCTGCCCGGTGAGACGTTGAAGACCTATCAGGAAAGTTACCACGGTATGGCAAACGCTAAAGGGTCTGAAGAAGCGGCAACGTGTGTCAGCTGCCACGGGTCGCACTTGATTTTGCCGCAGACAAATCCAAACTCCACTATCCATGTGGATAATGTCGGAGAAACGTGCAGCAGTTGTCATCCAAACGCAGATTTGAAATTTGCAACGAGCTATTCTCACACAGCTCTCAGAGAAGAAGAAAACGGCCTCAACACTTTCGTTCGTAATATGTACTTGCTGCTTATCGCACTAACGGTCGGCGGAATGCTCATCCATAATACAACTATTATGAGCAAATATATCAGGGCAAAGTATTATGCAGGTGAATATACCGATAAGGTTAAGCGTTTCGACAAGCATACAATTGTACAGCATATTCTATTAACAGTCTCATTTACTCTGCTTGTCGTTACCGGTTTTGCTCTGAAATTTCCCGATACATGGTGGATCAAATTCCTTACAATAATAGGCCTTTCGGAGGATGTACGGGGTATTCTCCACCGGACTGCAGCGGTAATTATGGTGCTGACATCGATGTATCATATTAACTATCTGTTTTTTACTATCAAGGGAAGAAAAGAGTTAAAATTTCTTATGCTGCGTGGACAGGATTTAAAGGATATAAAAACAAACCTCCTCTATCATATGGGAAAATCAAACAGGAAACCTGAATATGACAAATATGATTACACTGAAAAAATTGAATATTGGGCACTTATCTGGGGTTCTGTTATTATGGTTGTAACCGGATTCATTCTATGGTTTCCTACTTTTTTTGTTCAATTTCTCCCCTCGTGGACTATTACTCTTTCGGAGACGGTACACTATTACGAAGCTTGGCTTGCCACACTGGCAATTGTTGTCTGGCATTTCTTTTTTGTTATTTTTCATCCTGATGAATATCCGATGAGTATGACCTGGCTGACCGGGCGGATGAGCGATAAAGAAGCACAACACAAGCATAGTATTTGGTATAAAAAAATGAAAAAGAAATAATTTTCTTGACGAACGGTTACTGAGAACGTTTTATTGTTCAAATTCAAATTTCATATACTAATACGATACGGAATAGTATCAAGAAAAAACAACCTTTACATTTTATGATTTTTGTGTAACTATTATATAATAGAAACATTTTTCATGGAATAACAATCACCGTAGAGATGTATGTAATAATAGAAGACATATTTTTAATAAATTGTACAAGGTAATTAAATGAAAAATGTTGCCAGATTTCTTTTTCTCAGTATAATTTTATTATTACCAATGCAACTCTCAGCCCAGGAAGAGAAAAGTAAAAAAATTTCAATTGAAGCACAAAATGACACGCATACTGAAGAGACAACTGATCAGTCACCGCTTGGACGTACACACATGCAATTCAATAAAAGAGTCAACTATATTATTGCAAATACGAATACTCCAACGGCTATACAACCCGCAGCAGCTATCAATTCCGGCCAGTTTCAGAACAGGGGATTATTAAACTCCGCTTTTCTCCGAAACACCATCGGCGTAAATTCAATTTTTTCACACAGGGTACAGCGGGATTTTTATTTTGTCGGAGAGCTAGGTTATTTTTATGCTAACTCAATTCTCTCTCCCTCAAATCTTTCCAGTTTCCCTCAATCTGGCCGGTTACGTAATGTTTCAGAAGTTTCGCTTTATCCACTGTACTTCGGTTTTCGAAAGGGATTTTATTTAAATAACACTTCAATAAATCGGTATTATCCTTATATTGGCGCCGGAATTGGTACAGCGCTTGGAATTGGAAGCAATACATCGCAAAATATATTTAAAAGCGATTTTGAAATCACCCCATCGGGTTATGTAACAGCCGGAACGGAGATTTATGCGTTCAAGAAAGTGTTTATTGATCTTGGTATACGGTACCGGTATCTGAATTTTGCCAATACGCTCGGTTTATGGAAAGATTTTAGCGGATTTTCCTTCAATATAGGATTTGGGTACGGTTTCGGTATGCGACTCCTCCGATAGTATCGATTCGGAATTAGTTTTACCTCCATTACATTTTTCCTATCTTCTTATTTGCATTTCATTACTTACCTGGCACTCATAGACCATAATTTCTTGCAATGGTCGGATTCGGCGTTCTTATAATGGGAATCAGTATTAAGCGGTTTAAAAAAAGGCTTGAGTGACCGTGTACTCCTCTATTTCTCTTGATTCTTGACAAAAAAAATTATACACTGTTTTACTCTTTTATCCCACGTTAATAAACACTATTTTCACATGTGATTTTCAGTTTATATGTGCTTTTATGCTGAAACGTCTTGAAATACAAAACTATGCGATTATCGATCATCTGAGTGTCGAATTCGGTCCCGGATTCAACATTCTTACCGGAGAAACCGGAGCGGGAAAATCGATTATTGTCGGCGCTCTTGGGCTTCTGCTCGGAGGACGTATATCCGTATCACAACTCAGAAAAGGTGCACAGCAAGGATATGTTGAAGGTGAATTTGATTTCTCACATTACAGAACAAATCCGACCCTTCAAGCCCGAACAGATGGTTTTTCAAATCAGTTCACAATTAAACGGACATTTTCCGGAACCGGTGGCAACAAATGTTTTATCAACAATGAACAGGCAACCGTTCAGACTATTAAAGACCTCATGAGCGGGCTGGTCGATTTTCACGGACAGCACCAGCACCAATCGCTGTTAAATTCGGAAAATTATTATGAGATTCTCGACCGGTTCGGAGATACTTCGAAGATCGCTGAGGAGATATCCGAACTGCATACGTCCATAATGTCGTGCGTAAAAGAAAAGCGTGACCTTGAGAAAAAAGCAGATACCATCAGTGAAATGCAGGATTATCTGACGTTTCAACTGAAAGAGATAAATGAGGTCAATCCTCAGCCTGGTGAGGAAGAAGAGCTCGAGCAGGAATGGAAAATTCTCCAGAATGTAGAGAAGATCGTTTCAACCGCACAAGCTTGCTATAGAATGCTCTATGATGCGGACGGCTCTGCGTATGAGCAGATTCAACAGGCACAGCAATCACTCGAATCTATCCGGGAGTATGATCCGCAGGTCCATACTCTCGAGCAGGACCTTGACACGGCATCTGTGAGTGTGGAAGAGGCGGCGCAGTTTCTCCAGAGAATGAGCGACGGCATCGAGTCGAATCCAGAACGGCTGGAAGAGATAAATCAACGGTTAATGACTCTACGGCAGCTCCAGAAGAAACATAAAACATCGATTGAAGGACTCCTCAAGAAGAAAGAAGAAATTGTAAACGATCTTAAAAGTGAATCTGACACATCCGAAAAAATAAATGAACTTGCCGAAACCATTAGAAAGATGCTGCAGGATTATTCCAAAGCAAGTATAAATCTATCACATTGCCGGACAAAAACAGCCGGAAATCTTCAAAAGAAAATCCTGGGTAAATTGAAAGCACTTGGGATGGATACATCTCTTCTGGATATATCAGTATTGCGGCGAGAAAAGCGAAACTTGAGTGATGGTTTCCTTACGGTTTCGGATAAGGGATATGTATATTCGGGAGATACTCACGGTATCGATGAGATCTTTTTCAGAATTGCCACAGGAAAAGCCGAACAACTACTGCCAATTGCCGATATTGCTTCGGGCGGAGAGTTGAGTCGGTTGATGCTGGCAATTAAATCGTCTCTGATGCAGGCAGACCATGTTCCCACCCTGATATTCGATGAAGTCGATACAGGAATTTCCGGACGAATTGCCGCGGCAGTCGGCAATGAACTCCACAATCTCGCACATTTCCACCAAATTTTGTGTATTACCCACCTACCTCAGATTGCCGCAAAGGCCGATCACCACTATTCCGTTGAAAAAATTGAGCGTGACACCCGGATTGTTACTCAGGTTGCCCATTTGGATGACGACAAAAGAAAACTTGAGATTGCAAAACTTCTGGCAGGAGAATCGGTTCTCGATATTCATATAAGAAATGCTGAAGAGATGATAAAAAACAATGCATAGAGATGATTTAGCAGCAAAAATGGAACGATTATGGATAAATTTGTAATAAACGGCGGCAATAAACTTATGGGAACTGTTGCTATCAGTGGTGCAAAAAATGCCGTTCTGCCACTTATGGCGGCAACTCTTCTGACAAGCGGTGAGAGCATTATAAAAAATGTGCCAAAACTTCGTGATGTAACGACAATGGGTGCAATGCTCCAGAAACTCGGTGCAGAGGTTTCGTTAGAGAACGGTACACTGACAATCGACACATCCGGTGTTTCACATTGTGAAGCGCCATATGAGCTTGTTAAAACGATGCGTGCTTCAGTCTATGTACTCGGCCCTCTCCTTGCCCGTTTTGGAAAGGCGCGGGTATCACTGCCAGGAGGATGTGCCTGGGGTCCGAGACCGATCGATCTCCATCTATTCGGTTTCCGCAGACTGGGTGTCGACCTTGTTCTTGACCAGGGATATATTGATGCTCATACGACTCAATTAAGCGGCAATGAAATTGTGTTTGCAAAATCGAGTGTTGGTGCGACCGGCAATGTGTTGATGTGTGCCGTCCTTGCCGAGGGAACAACGATTATGCGCAATACTGCTCTGGAGCCCGAAATCACAGCACTTGTTGAGGGCCTCATTGCGATGGGTGCGAAAATTGACGGCGATGGTACCGAAACGCTCACTATTCATGGTGTTTCTTCGCTTCAACCGCTTAACTCGACGGTTATTCCCGATCGTATCGAAGCCGGTACGTTTCTCATTGCCGGGGCTCTTACCGGCGGAAACATCACACTCAAAAATATCGACCCGTCTCACCTGACAGCCGTAACCGATGCTATGCAGTCGGCAGGCATCAAACTCACTATCGGAGAAACTATTTCTATAGAGGGCAATGGAGATATACAGCCAGTTGATATCCGCACCGATATCTATCCGGCATTTCCAACCGATATGCAAGCACAATGGATAGCACTGATGAGTATTGCGCAGGGCAAATGTGTTGTTGAGGATACTGTATTTCATGACCGATTCACCCATGTTGCCGAGCTGAACCGTTTTGGTGCATCGATTTCGGTTGAAGCGAATAGAGCACATATTACCGGAGTTCACGGTCTAAAAGGAGCTCCTGTCATGTCTACCGATCTCAGAGCGAGTGCCAGCCTCATTCTCGCAGGATTACGGGCATCAGGAACAACCGAGGTTCATAGAATTTATCACATTGATAGAGGGTATGAGTCAATTGAGAAAAAGCTGCAGGAAATAGGGGCCGATATAAGGAGAATTTCTGCTTAATTTTCTGAGAATAATATTGAAATCTACATATCAGGCGAAAAATTATAAATAAAAGTAGAGAGGTATGCATCAGTTGATGCTATTACTCAAGGGGAGCACGTTATTGACTGCCTGATAAAATGTCCGCAAATCGAAGGGCTTTGAAAGAAAGTCTTTGACGCCAAGCTGAGAAAGTTTCGCTATATTTTCTTTGCTCAGATAAGCTGAAACAACGATTACCGGAACCGACTGATTTCGCTTTTTTAATATTGACATGACCTGTAATCCATCGAGTTTCGGCATATGGATGTCAAGAAGAACGACGTTGTAGTCCTTCTTTTTAAGAATCTGAAGCGCCTCTTCTCCATTTTCAGCTTCATCCACATCAATTTTCACTTTCTCTAAAATATTTCGGATTGCTATACGGGTTGATTGATCATCATCTACTACAAGTGCTTTCGGCATGACAATAAACTGGTTTGGATGAATAAAAATAGTTGTCACGTGGTAAATATTATGAAAGTAAATATAGTACTTTTTTTTCGAGTATCAATACAAATTGTCTCATTATTCTTTTATGATGTCTTTTCATTTTCTATACATAAGTTTTGCGTGAATTACTTTGCAGGAATGTATACATTTTCATTCTTGTCTCTTTTCACAGGAGTGATATCGTTTCATTTATTAAATCAATAAGAAATAATACCTGACTCAAACAAGATCAATCGGAAACGATTGTACCAATAGATTGCTGTTATTTTATGATTATTAAATCAGTTGAGAAAGACTGTCTTGCCTCTGCTCTGGGATTGCAGAAGGGAGACGATATTATTAGCATAAATAATGAGCCCGTCCGGGATGTCATAGACTATCAATTTAACATTTCCGATTCGAAGTTGCAGTTGAAAGTCCGGCGGGACAGAGAAATTTTCGAGCTTGAATGCGAAAATGAGGAATATGATGATCTGGGGATTGTATTTGAAGAGATAAAGTACCGTCATTGCGGAAGTGATTGTCCTTTTTGCTTTGTTGATCAAAATCCACAAGGGTTACGGAAGGCTCTCTATTTCCGGGATGAAGATTTCCGTCTCTCATTTATGCATGGAAGCTATTTCACGCTCAACAATGTAAGTAAAGGAGACTTAAAACGTATCATAAAACAGCGTTTGAGTCCCCTTTATATCTCTGTCCATGCTCTTGACAGGAGTGTCCGGAATTTTTTGTTTGGAGTTGAACGTGACGACAGATTACTTGAAAAAATTGAATTGCTTACGGATAACGATATCGAATTGCATACACAAGTTGTTCTCTGTCCGGGAATTAACGACGGCGACATTTTGCATGACACTATTGAAGGGCTTGAGAAGTTTTTTCCCGGTATTCGTTCCGTTGCACTCGTTCCGCTGGGATTGACAAAATACCGGGAGGGATTATTTGAGTTTCAAACGGTAACACCTGACTATGCTCGGAACCTGATCCCGGAAATCCATGCGCTGCAGGAAAAAAAGCTCAAGCAACTCGGTGAACGGTATGTCTACCTTTCAGACGAATGGTATTTGAAAGCGGGCAAGCAGCTCCCATCGCTAAAACATTATGGTGATCTGTTTCAGCTTGAAAACGGCGTAGGTCTTACTCGGCAATTTATCCATACGATTTCAAAGCAAAAATCGGTTTTTAAGCGCTCGATTTCACCGGAAAAGAAACTGACAATCCTGACAGGCACATTGGCTTACCCAATTTTACTCAAATATCTTGTACCGGTTTTGGAACAGGCTGCAGGATTGTCGGTGAAAGTTGTCGGAGTGGTCAATGAGTTTTACGGCCACTCGATCGATGTGAGCGGACTGCTTTCAGGAAGTGATTTCATCAGGACAATTAATGCCGATGATGAGAAGGCCGATATCTATTTGCTTCCGCCGAATTGTCTCAATCCAGACGGCTATACTCTTGACGATGAAACCGAAGATACAATAATGAAAAAAACGGGACAACATGTCCGACGCTATTCCGGTGATCTTCAAGATATTTGCGAAGTTGTGGAAAGTGCTTCATGCAATTAACTTAGAAACGATGTTATTACTTTAGTGGAAGTACAGTATGTCAACACCATTTGTTGCAATTGTCGGCAGGCCGAACGTTGGTAAATCGACCCTATTTAACCGAATCATTCAGAAAAGGAAAGCAATCGTAGATGCGCAGTCGGGTGTAACACGTGACCGACATTACGAAGAGACCGACTGGAACGGAAGGCCGTTTACACTAGTAGATACGGGTGGTTATCTCGCACATTTTGAAAACGATATCGATCAAGGCATCCGGTTTCAGGTTGAAGAAGCGATCAATGAGGCGGATGTTGTCCTTCTTGCAGTTGATGTCAGAACTGGCATAGTTAAGGAAGACAAAATCATTGCAGATATGCTTTTGAAGAGTGGAAAACCGACGCTGGTTGTTGCTAATAAAGTTGATTCTGCAAAGACAGAAGCTGACAGCATGGAGTTTATCCGTCTTGGATTTGGAGAGCCGAGCGTGATTTCTGCTCTGCATGGCAGAAAAGTTGGCGACATGCTCGACAGGATTACTGAAATGCTGCCTGACAGCACAAAGTCTTTCCAGGGCGATGATGCTATTTCGATTGCAATTGTCGGTAAACCAAATGTAGGAAAATCCTCGCTTGTCAACGGTTTTTTGGGAAAAGAGAAAATGCTTGTCACCGATATTCCAGGTACAACGCGGGACTCGGTTGATTCATATTTCAATAGAGAAGGCCAGGTTTATCGACTGATCGATACTGCGGGGTTGAGGAAACGGAGGAAAGTTTACGAAAATATCGAGTATTACAGCACAATCCGTTCTATAAGGAGCATTGACCAGTGTCATGTTGTTGTTGTTGTATTGGATTCGCAGGATGGCTTGCAGATTCAGGATTTAAAAATTATTGACATGGCGGTGAAGGCAAGACGGGGAATCGTTATTGCGCTCAATAAGTGGGACCTAATCGAAAAGGACACGCATACGTATATCACACAGGAAAAGGAGATTAAAGAAAAACTCGGTCTAAATAACTATATCGAGGTGATCTCAATTTCTGCATTAACACGACAGCGAATGCTAAAGCTTTTAGATGTGTGCAAACAGGTTTATTCGGAATGGGGAAAAACAGTTGAAACACACAATCTTAACGAATTGCTTCAAAGTCTGATAAAGAAGTATCATCCCCCATCATTCAGAGGGAAACAAATAACAATAAAGTACTGTACCCAGACAAAATCGGCACCTCCAGTTTTTACGTTTTTCGCAAATCATCCTCACGCAATACCTGAATCGTACCGACGATATATAGTAAACACAATGCGGGAAGCATACGGATTTTCCGGTGTTCCTTTTACCATACAAATGAAGAAAAAATAGTGCCGATTAATTGAATGGCACATTCTATCGAAAAGGCAGTAAATATGAACGTAACAAGGACTTTCTGCGTTGTATTAGTTTTGTTCTGGTCTGGAAATGTATTCGGGCAACAGAGCGTTGCACAACTCCATAGCGATTACCTGAATCAGGAGATATCCCTGAAGGAATATGTCGTCAATATTGGGTATGCTGCGTTCTATCCCGACAGGTTACCTGTACAGTATAAGCAGCTTCATAACCTTCCGAACAAGTGTGCCGTCGAGGCGGTCTATCTTCTAAAATCGAATTTTGATCTTTTGACATTTGAAGAACAAGAGCTGTTTAAGAACTTTCTCAGCAGACCATCTAAGCCACAATTACCCAAAACATATTTCAGTCCTGAGGGAATGTTTAAAATCCATTACACCGAGACTGGTACTAATGCAGTGCTTGCGGGAGATGCAAACGAAAATAACATTCCGGACTTTGTCGAAGAGGCCGGAATAGCTCTTGACAGATCGTACAATTTCTTTATTGCATCTGGTTATCAGCCTCCTCCCGTGGAAACGATAGAGGGAAGTGAATACGATGTTTATTTAAAAAATCAAGGTTCGGGAGGAGTGTATGGTTCCACGACCGCTGAGACAGACCAACCGGAAACTCCCTGGTTCGATCCTACGAGTTATATCGAGATGAGTAATGATTTTTCTGATGAATTCCTTTTTACACACGGTTTTGATGCTCTCAGGGTGACTGTTGCACATGAACTCCACCATGCATTTCAATTTGGATACAACTTTAACATAAATGACAACCTCTACTTTCATGAGATGACATCAACCTGGTTCGAAGATGTATTGTATGATGATGTTAATGACTATCTTCAATACGTACCCCATGTTATTGGAGAAGGGAGTCTCAAAAACTCACTCGGTAATAAATTTCCTTTAAGTAGAACACTCCGACAATACGGCATGTCACTATTTTTACATGTGTTTGATAAACGGTTCGGGGAACTTGGACCTGACTTGTTAGTGAATACCTGGGAAAATATTCGGCTTGGAACAGCAATCGATATACTTGAAGACGTGATCAATGAATCAACCGAGTCAACCTTCGAAACAGAATTTCATGAATTTTATGTGTGGAATTACTTTACGGGATCTCATGCAGATACAGATTCTTATTATCCTGATGGAGACCTTTATGCCAACCTTGTTCCAAATCAAGAGATCGAAGTTCAAAATGACACTACCATTGAAATTAGTACCCGTGAACTCTCTTCACAATATATTACGTTTAAGTATGCGCTCGGCGGCACTTTTGATGTCGAGTTGGAAATTGAGCCTGAAGACCTGGATTTATGGCACGTATCGATTATACTCAATGATAATTCAAATATACCCCAAAGACGGTCAATTGCATTCAATAATGATGTGACCGGAGTAGTGTCACTTTTTTCGTTCAGTAACGAACCGGAATTGACGGTGATTGCAACGATGACAGGAAAATCTCCAAAAAGTTATGGCGCAACGATTTCTCTCAGCATAAATGAGCCACCCGCTCTGTCGAGTAATCTTTTCCCGACTATTCCAAGTCCTGCCAATTTTAATCTAACCGACCGTATTAAAATACCGTTTGAAATTGATGAGTCAGATGAAGTAGAATTACGCATTTATTCACTTAGCGGCGCACTGATTAAAAGTTTTCCAAAAGTGTTACTCCCCCCCGCGAAATATGAAGACAACACGCCATTTGAATGGGATGGCATGAGTGATAATAACAAACAGGTCCCCAGCGGGATTTATATCTATGTCCTGAATGGTAATAAAATTTTCAAAAGAGAAAAAATGGCGGTGATACGGTAATCCGTCACTCAATACTTTGATTGATTTTAGATGTTCTATGTTGTTCATTACTTGGTATAACATGTAAAGCGATAGTATGTTACAATGTAATAGCCGATTTGCAATTTCTTTCGTATTGACATATATTGTTTTAATGAATCCGGTTTTCAAACCGGATGTTGTATGTGCACAATCCGAATCCCAATCCTATGAGACACTCATTGCTGATGGTGATGAGGCCCTCAGGTCACATCTATACAACCAAGCACTTGAATTATATAATTCCGCATTGACAGCAGCACCGTTACTTCATGACAATAGTGCATTCCAGTTAAAACTGGCAAAGAGTTTATACCATACTGGTGATTTCAGCTCAGCTCTCGAGATGCTTACCAAATTAAATACAGCTGGAACTGCCTACAATGAATACATTGATTATTTTATTGGTATGAGCCTGTTCAAATCTGGAAGAAATGAAGAAGCTGAGAAGGCATTTTCTCTCTTTCAGAAATCGTATAGGGGCAGCCCTCTCAAGGATGAAGCATCTTATTTAACAGGGTTTCTGCTGCATAAACGGGGGGAATTCTCAAAATCCAATACGTATCTCCAGCTTTTAGAGAACAAAAGTGGTCTGCAGACCGGAAAAACCGTCGTCCGGTACCTTGTTGGGCTCAACTATATTTTGTCCGGAGATGAGGAGACTGGAATCAGGAGACTTCTCGACATTATCAGTGCCTCATCTTCGGATACGCTTGCTCTACACTCAGCGAATGAGATTATACAGTTACGGGAGAAGAGCTCAACCCCCTTAACTGGGAATGAAACTGTTTTAATTGCTTCGGTTTTTGTTAGTCACGATAAGATACGGGAAGCTCGTCGTCTTATTGACCGCTATTTCAGCGAAAATCCCGCGGGTACATTTATCGGTCGGGCGCATTTCGAGCGGGGCCGGATTCGGTACATTCAGAAAATGTACAATGAAGCTGCTGAGGATTTTTCCGCAGCATTTTTGCTCATCAAAGACCCGAAACTGATTCGAGAATCACGACTTAATATTGCTCGGAGTATGTATTACAGCAGAAACTATACTCAAGCTGAGCAGGAATATGACCGGTATGCACGTGAGTATCCGCTTGACAACAAAGCCGCAGAAGCTCTCTGGATTGTCGCACTCAATTACGAGCGGCGAAACGAACTGCTGAAGGCGGCCGAAGCGTATCAACGGGTTGCATCCAAAAACGCACCGAACAATTACCGTTTTAGAGCACTGTTCAAGATAGGTTTCTGCTGGTACAAGAGCGATCTCCTTACAAAGTCAAATCAATATTTCAAAGAGCTTCAGTCACTCCACCCGGGTACATCATTAGCTCTTCAGGCAGCCTTCTGGGAAGCAAAAGCATTAGAAAAATTAGGGAGAACCGAACAGTCCCGATCGTTGTTGGAGCAGCTGGCTCAGCGAAAAGAACTCAATTACTATGTAATTGCTGCGCGCAAAAAAATTGGAACTCCATTTTATAAGAATGGCGAGTCTATCAAACTTGAGTTCGATTCATCATCTGAAAAACTGCAATCAATAGTTACTATCGGCCTTATCTTCGGTGAGCCATGGGGATCACTGGAATTGAAGCAGTTCAGAAGCAGTTTCGGCAGTTCTCAGGAAAAACTTATAGATATACACAGCGCTTATGTTGCAATGGGCGCATACAATGAAGCTGTCCGACTGGCAGATTTAATTTATAATCGATACTATTACGGTACGAACAATAATGTTCTCCGGGCGCTCTACCCGAAGTATTATCAAAACCAGTTGGCTTCAATTTCCGATGCTCGCAGAGTGGATGAAAATCTTATCTTTAGTGTTATACGGCGTGAGAGCCTTTTTGGTGTTCAGGCAGTTTCGTATGTTGGTGCCATGGGATTGATGCAGCTTATGCCCAAAACAGCTATGACGCTTGCAAAGGGTCTTAATCTGAAAAACTTTTCTGTAAGTGACGCATTCAGACCCGATATTAATATGATGCTTGGTGTCAGGAATATTCGTGAGCTGATGCAGCGCTTCCGCGGAGCAATACCGCTTGCTGCGGCTGCTTATAATGCGGGTGACAGTGCAGTGCGCAGGTGGATTGAACGGTATGGTACTGCCGATATGGATGAGTTCATTGAAAATATTGAATACTCTGAGACCAGAACATTTGTGAAAGAGATACTAAAAAACCACTATTTTTATACGTATCTCTATGACGATCAGAGTGTCACTCCTCCGGATCATGAATAGTCGGAACCAATTGTTCTGAAATAGAAATATGCACAATTTGTAATTTTAGCTTGCCTAAAAAGGTAATTTATTGTTACTTTGTAGAAAATCCTATCCCACTTTTTTGCAATTCGCTTCGATAATCACATTTTCACTCCATAGAATTACCGGGAGACCCATCATGGCAGAGAAAAAAAAGGCTACCACGAAAAAAAAATCTGACGATCGGACAGCCGATCAAGATTATAAGCGGATTTTCCGATCATCGTCGGATAAGATGATTGCAGGTATTTGCGGTGGACTGGCGGAATATTTCGGTATTGATCCTACACTTATCCGCATTATATTTGTGATTCTCTGTTTCATCAGTGGCACTGGGCTGATTGTATATTTGATTGGGTGGATTATTATACCAGTGCAAGAAGATACTGCCAACTCTCCTTCAACATCTTCGTCCACACTGATCGGTACTATCATCGGCGCTTTGATTATTCTGTGGGGCTTTAGCCTCATGTTCAGAGACTGGCTCTGGATACCGCACTGGTTCGACATAATGACATTCTGGCGATTCATATTCTCGCTCATTGTAATCGGTGTGGGAGTTGTTGTTCTGACAAAAACTCTTCAGAAAAGAGATGAAGCCGATGAAGAGAGACCAAAGGCTCATACTACGTCGAAAATCCTCTATCGGTCTACAACCAATAAACGGTTAAGCGGTGTTTGCGGGGGAATTGGAGAGTATTATTCTATTGACCCGACTGTTGTGCGGATTCTTTGGATTATCGGAACACTCATTTCACACGTCCTGCCGGGCATTATTATATATTTTGTTATGGCGTATATTGTTCCTGAAGCACCGGTAACAAATCAGAAATAATTGTCACAGTGAGCCTGAGCTGATAATAATCTCCTTATATCCAAACGCACATAGGATTGAACTATTGTTTTGTGTCAGAAGGAGATTGTTTGGTTAGGGCAGTAATTCAGGATGTGACACCGTGACACTTTTTAAATTTTTTTCCTGATCCGCATGGACAAGGATCGTTCCGTCCAACTTTTTTATCGACGCGAACAGGCTCTTTTTTCCCGCGACGTGCGGCTTCCCGCATTTCTGGAGGCTGCTGATAACCGAGTCCCAATGTGTCCTCATGGCTCAGTGTCATATGTTGCGGAGCCTGCATATTAGGCTGCCGGGTCGATTCGACCTGCGCTTTATAGATAAACGTTACCGCTTCTTCATTTATTTTTGTTAACATCCCCTGAAAAAGAGAAAACGCTTCTTTCTTATATTCTATAAGGGGGTCCTTTTGGCCGTATGCCCGTAAGTTTACTCCTTCTTTTACCTGATCGAGCTCATAGAGATTTTCTTTCCACTGTTCATCAATGACTTTCAACACAGCAATACGTTCAAGCTTTCTCATAATTGCAGAGCTGATAGATTCTTCTTTGCGATCATATATCATCCGTGCACTCTTTTTGAGCTCCTCTTCAAATTCTTCCTTTTTGAGTGTACTTTTCCGTTCTTCAGGTACATTGATATTCAGCAGCATCGTCCGCAAAAAATCGTGCTGAAGCCCTTCCCAATTCCACTCCTCAGCATAAGATTCGGTAGCAGTGTGCTCATCGAGCGTATCTTCTACAAACTCATCAACCATCTTGACAACATTGTCTTTGAGATTGTCTCCTTTGAGTGCGGAATTTCTCAGGTTATAAATCACTTCACGCTGCTTGTTCATTACATCGTCGTATTCGAGGAGATGCTTTCTGATACTGAAGTTGTGACCTTCGACTTTTTTCTGAGCACGCTCTATCGATTTTGTGATCATAGCATGTTGAATCACTTCTCCGTCTTCAGCTCCAAGCCGGTCCATAACCCGTGCAATGCGGTCCGATCCGAATAAACGCATGAGGTCGTCTTCGAGACTTAGAAAAAACCGAGATGATCCGGGATCTCCCTGTCGGGCACACCGTCCTCGCAGCTGGAGATCGATTCTTCGTGCTTCGTGACGCTCAGTCCCGATGATATGGAGGCCTCCAGCATCTTTTACACCTTGTCCCAATTTAATGTCGGTTCCACGTCCGGCCATGTTTGTTGCAATAGTCACACTCCCCGATCGTCCGGCATTTGCCACAATTTCCGCTTCACTCTGGTGCTGTTTTGCATTTAGAACGGAGTGTTTGATGCCTTTGCGCTTTAACATTCTGCTCAGTGTTTCCGACACATCAACACTGATAGTACCGACAAGGACGGGTCGACCCTTAGAAATCATTTCCTCAATTTCAACAATGACGGCATTATATTTTTCTCGTTTGGTACGGAATATCTGGTCGTTATAATTGCTCCGAGCAACTTCTCTGTTGGTAGGAATTGCCGTGCAGTCCAATTTATAAATTTCCCAAAATTCACTCGCTTCAGTGATTGCCGTTCCGGTCATTCCTGCAAGTTTGTTATAGAGACGAAAATAATTTTGCAGGGTGATGGTTGCAAGCGTCTGGGATTCGCGCTCAATTTTAACATTCTCTTTCGCTTCCAGCGCCTGATGGAGTCCGTCCGAGTACCTTCTGCCCGGGAGCAATCTTCCGGTAAACTCATCGACAATCATCACCTTACCGTCCTGGACTACATACTCATCATCCTTTTCATAAAGCGAGTATGCCCGGAATAGTTGCGATATATTCTGGTTCTGCTCAGAACGTTGATTGTATGTTTCCTGAATTTCCTGTTTTTTACGTGCTTTCGTTTCGTCATCGATCGATTCATCAGCGTCAATATCATGAATTTCTTCGTTGATATTGGGCAGCACAAACATTTCAGGATTATTCGGCGCCATGTACTCTCTGCCCTTTTCAGTCAAGTCTGCTATATGCCTCTTTTCATCGACCGTGAAATAAAGCTGTTCATCAATTTCATGTAATTTCTTGTCGCGTATATAGTCGTTTTCAACAGTCTGTACCAGTCGTTTCACACCCGGTTCATGGAGCAATTTTGTGAGCCGCTTGTTTTTCGGCGCTCCCTTGCTTGCCTTCAACAGCTCTATACCGGCTTCATAATCTTTTTCTTCCTTAAAAAACCGTTCGGCATTTTGTACAAGGCTGTTAACAAATCCAGATTGAGCTTTAACTGTCCGTTCAACCAAGGGTTTCAGCTTGTCGTACATCTGTGTGGAAACCGCAACCGGACCTGAAATAATAAGCGGAGTCCGGGCTTCATCAACTAGAACCGAGTCAACTTCATCAACAATTGCAAAGTTGTGTTTTCGCTGCACCTGGTCTTCCGGGCGGATTGACATATTATCGCGTAGATAATCAAAACCAAATTCATTATTGGTACCGTAGGTTATGTCACAACCGTAAATTTCTCTCCGCTCCTGGGATGTCATTGTATTCAATATACAGCCGACTGTTAGTCCCAAATACTGAAAGATTTGTCCCATCCATTCGCTGTCGCGTGCAGCAAGATAGTCATTTACCGTGACAAGATGAACACCCCGCCCCGTCAGCGCATTCAGGTAGATGGGCATCGTAGCAACGAGCGTTTTCCCTTCTCCTGTCGCCATTTCTGCAATTTTTCCCTGATGGAGAACAATTGCGCCAACAATCTGAACATCATAAGGGACCATGTCCCATTCGGTCGAGATTTCCCGAACATTCCACACTTTCCCGACATGCCGTTTACATGCTTGTTTGACAAGTGCAAATGCTTCCGGCAATATCTCGTCAAGTAGCTCTTCTTCCGCTTCAAGCACCGCATGTTCAATGTCGTCGGCAGATTCACCGTCCATCTCTGCTCGTACTGCGTCACCAACTTCGGCAATACGTTTCCTAAAAGCCTCTGTTTTACTTGGAAAATCTTCGGGTTGTAAGGCGTCGTATTCGTCATACAATCGATTCACTTCTTCAACAAGTGGTTTGACTTTTTTTATATCACGAAGGTCTTTGTCACCAAAAATTTTTGTTAGGATACCCATGAATTTTCTATCCGTTACATTTAATTATTCAGTTATAATGTCATACAGTAGACTAAGTTCCCAAATGATTCACCGGCCGCGAATGAGCCGGTCTCCAAGATATTCCGGCAGCTTATTGTCGATTATCTTCTGTCTGGCTGTTGTTATATCATATTCGAGCCGGATTATCTCTATCACCATGGAATCCGTATCAAGAACGGCAAATGAAAGACGGTAATCACCATCGCGCGGCTGACCAACACTTCCGGGATTAATAATGTACCGTTTACCCGGATTTAGTTTCACCGGACCATTTTCGACAGGAATGGATCCCTTTTTTTCATAAACTCCGGGTATATGTGAATGCCCGACAAAACAGATCCGCTGAGTAAAATAATCGAACTCTTCTTTGGTATCTTCCCACCGGGAAATATATTTCCATGCTTCTGGATCCTGCGGAGCACTGTGCACATAGAGAAAGTTATCATCTTCAAAATGGTATGGACATTCCGAAAGATATGTGCGGATATCCATTGACAGCTGAGCACGAGTCCACAAAACAGCCTGCCTGGCTGCTGTGTTAAAATAGTTAAACTCCGATGTACTAACTGCCACAGCATCATGGTTACCGATTACAGAAACATCTGCCCTATCTTTGACTACATGCACGCATGAAACCGGATCGGCACCGTAACCAACCGTGTCACCAAGAACAGCATACAAATCGGGTACTACTTCATTATCAAGATAGTTCAGGCACTTTTCTAACGCCTCAAGATTTGCGTGTATATCGGAAATGACCGCCAGTTTCATAATTGTTGATACGTAAACGAAGTGAGATTAATCATTACGATGCTTAAGATATAATCAGTGATTAAGACGCTGTTCTGAAGATTCGAGGCTCTTCACAATGACAATGAAATTGGTATTTATTCCCCATTTAATGTTCCGAAAACTCAACATGCACCGAATCAAGCACACCGTTAATAAACCGAACGCTTTCGGTTGTACTGAATTTTCTTGCTATTTCAAGTGCTTCATTTATCGTTACTTTCGGAGGAATATCGGTGCAGTGAAGGAATTCAGTAATCGCAAGACGAAGTATGAGTCTGTCAATCATGGCAATTCTTTCAAATTCCCAATTTTGCGCATGATTTTTTATGCAATTTATACATTCATCACGACACTCTTCAGCCAGATTAAGCAAATGAATTGTAAAATCGTTGAGAGAACTGCCGTCCGCTCTCAGGAGGGATGGATCCTTAATAAGCCTATCTTTTTCCGAGGGATTAATCTCTTGAGCATATAATATCTGAAGCGCTTCTTCTCGTGCTTTTCTTCGTGTGGTTGCCATCGTATCCTTAAATCATTATCAAAGAACATCAATTACATTGGAATAGTTATTCTATTCGTTCAAATGTTACAAATTATTACCAGTTTGCCGTATGTTTCAAATATTTAGTCGACGATAACAGTCCAGCCGAAGCGGTCCGCTGCTCTACCGTACTGAATGTCGGTCAATTCTCTGAAAAAGAGTTTTGATGCTTCTCCGGGCTCATCACCTATTATGTAAGTTTTATCTTCATAGACAATATTCCCGATCGGGGATATAACTGCTGCTGTGCCACAACCAAAGCACTCTGTCATTGCCCCCGACTTTATATCTTCAATGACCTCATTGATGGATATGGAGAGTTCTTCAACTTCATAACCAAGATCCTTCGCAAGTAAGAGCACCGAATCACGAGTAACACCTTCCAATATCGTCCCCGTTAATTTTGATGTGATAACTTTATTACCGTAGACGAAAAATATATTCATCGATCCCACTTCTTCGATAAAGCGCCGCTCTATCGGATCGAGCCAGAGTACCTGTTCACACCCCTTTTCAATCGCCATTTTGCCTGCCAAAAGACTTCCAGCATAATTTCCACCAGATTTGGTATTGCCTGTTCCGCTGGGAGCAGCGCGGACAAATTCTTTCGTGACATAGACGGAAATCGGCAGGAATCCTTTGCTATAATAAGGACCACTCGGGCTCAGAATAATAAAGAATAGGTAGGTCGATGAAGAGTGGACACTGAGTACAGGATTTGTCGCAATCAATGTAGGACGAATATACAGCGACGTATTATCGACTTTTGGAATCCAATCACGATCCATTCTGAGCAATTCAAAAAGTGCCTGTTCATGATCATCAACCGGAATTTCTGGCATACACAACCGTTGAGCGGAATGATTGAGCCGCTTGTAGTTTCTATCCGGACGAAAAAGACCCGTTTTACCATCTGCTCTGTAATAAGCTTTTAATCCTTCAAATACTTCCTGTGCATAATGAAACACTGAAGAGGCCGGCGAGAGCGAGAAATTTTCAAATTTTTTAATGACCGGATCATGCCATCCCTCACCATTAGTATAGTTCATCATGAACATGTAGTCGGTAAATACTTCACCGAAATTAAGTTGTGAATCGTCGGTTGGTTTCTTCTTGAGCTGGCTGTCCGGTATCGATTGAATCTGGATGTTCATTTAATACTCCAATGCAGAATCGCCCAGCAATACGCATATTGTTTTGTTTAATTGCCACATTTATTCATCTTCAAGAAGTTGAATAAATTTAGTCAAAAACTTACGTTAAGTTACGTTCCATTTCTTTTGCTTTACGATACTCTAAAAACTATCTAACAGTTTTTGTAATTCTTTTTTAAATTCACGTCTTCCATCGAGATCAAGCCGTTCATGCAAACTCTCAACAATAGTCCTAATTGTTTTCTTCCGGTCTTTATCAAAAGGAACGAGCTTTACAATCTTTTTGGTCTTTCCTTGAGAGACGGTACGGATATTTCCTTTTAACTCTGTTTTATTCCCGTAGAGAGCTTGAATTATTCTCTCAAGTAGCAGGACAACTTCGTCACGATCTACATTTCGGAACTCACCCATGATCCGGAGAATGAGCTCTAGTCCGTTATTATTTTCATCGACCGACTCTACTCTGCAGACGGTCCGTTCTCCGTATCTGTCAATTGTTTCATTCATAATTGGTTTGTTACTTAGCATTATTTACTTCGACCTGTTTAAGGACAACTCCCGAATCCGTCTCCTTCAGATACCCCGCTCTCATGCGGGGTGAATGCGGAAAAATAACAAGCCACTCTTCATCAATCGCGCGCTTTATACACTTTTTTTTGTATTCCAGTGTATCCAGAGGATTAGTATCGTACCCCATAATGTATGGAACCTTAAGATGGCTCGCAGTTGGGATGATATCTCCGCAATAACACGCTTTATTTCCTTCTGATTCAATAAGAACCATCTGATGAAACGGTGTATGTCCACCTGTTATCTCAACAGTTATGCCGGGAAAAATCTCCTGATTTCCATTCAGGAAATTTACTTTTCCATACTTATTTAGCGGCAGAATGTTATCCGGAATATAGCTGGCTCTTGTCCTTTCATTCGGATTAGTCGCGAAATCCCATTCTCCCTCTTGAATGAAATAGACCGCATTCGGGAATGCAGGTATTAGCTCACCGCTGTCATTTAGCTCAACTGCACCACCTGAATGGTCAAAATGTAGATGTGTTAAAAGTACTCCAGTAATATCATTTTTTCCAATACCAAGCTTTGAGAGACTATTAAGTAAATTGTCACTTCTTTTGAGACAAAGAATATCACTATTTTTTTCATCCCATTTGTCTCCTATTCCGGTATCGACGAGGATGATTTCATTATCAAAACGGATAATTAGCGGATTCAGACTGAGCAGAATTCTGTTACGGTCATCCGCAGGGTCTTTTTTATCCCAGAGCGGCTTCGGCACAACACCAAACATCGCCCCACCATCAAGTTTGAAATAGCCATCCCACGCTATTTGGAGTTCAAATTTACCAAGTTTCATTTCAATAAATCTACGAAATCAACTGCAAATTCAAGAAACTGCGATCTTGTACAGTATACTAGTGAGCTAATTGTATCGGGAGTTAAATAAATTTCTGCTAAATATTACAGCTTTTGTTTCAATTTACGTTCAGCCCGATTGTTATAAGATTTTTCTGCAACATTGTTAGAACCGCCGGCATTATATTCATCATATGCATTGATTATATCTTTCACAAGACGGTGTCTGACTACATCCGTAGATTCAAGATAGTTAAATGCAATTCCCTCAATACCTTTGAGAACATGTTGAATCTGAATCAGCCCCGATTGCGTTTTGTCGAGCAGATCGACCTGCGTAATGTCTCCGGTGATTATTGCAAGCGAGTTTGCCCCAAGCCTTGTCAAAAACATTTTCATTTGCAGCGTGGAGCTATTTTGTGCTTCATCTAATATTACAAATGCATTATTTAGCGTTCTTCCGCGCATATAGGCAAGCGGAATTATTTCAATAGTATTATTTTCCAGCATTTTCTTCAGTTTTTGGGGTGCGATCATATCATTGAGTGCATCATAGAGCGGCCATAAATAAGGTTCTATTTTCTCCTTCAGATCTCCTGGCAGATAGCCGAGACTCTCACCCGCTTCTACAGCGGGACGTGATAAAATAATCTTTTTGACTTTTTTGCTCAGGAGATACTGCACTGCCATCGCAACAGCAAGATACGTTTTGCCAGTTCCGGCAGGTCCGATCGCAAACACAATTTCGTTTTTCTCTACGCATCTGAAGTAATTCCGCTGGCCTTCTGTTCTCGGTTTAATGAAATCGCTATCGGTAAAAAGAATTACTTCATCGAGTTCTTCTTTTGTGTGTTCCGGTGGCGTTTCAATCTGCACAAGCCGAATCGCTGTTTCAACATCCTGCCTATCGAGCTTCTTGAATTTATTGATATGAAAAATAAGCTCTGAGAGCAGATTCTCGATGTTGTTAACAGTATCTTCGCTGCCTGAAAGGTGAACATTACTCCCTCTGACAGTAATTGTTGCATCAAAATGATCCTGAATTGTTTTCAAGTTGGTGTCGTTCATCCCCAGAAAAATCATCGGGTCGATACCGTGTAGATCAAATGTTTTTTTCAGTTTGTTCATCACATTGGATTGTATGTTGCTTACAAATAAAAAAGGCTCATAGTTTCGAAAAACATATGAACCTTTTTTGACTAAAGTCTTATTAACCAGCTATGTCTAAATTGTATGAACAGCAGGTATTACCTCATTTTTCGAAATTTCGTTCTCGCTTATCTTAACGAGTTATTAGAATCATATGAGGATAAATTACATCCTGATTCTCGATTACGCTCCGGTTGAGCTCATAAAGCCGCGTCCACTGGAACGGATCATTGAATACATTTCTGTATCCGGCGATTTTAGAGAGATATTCGCCACGCATCACAAGGTGTTCATTGTCGAGAACGTCCTGGAAAATTTTAAATTCCTGTCCCGGAAAGATAAGATCGGGATTACTGATGATATCACGATTCTTTGTGTAAATGCGGATCCATTGAAACGGATCGTTGTATACACTCGGTTTTTTTGCGATTCTCCAAAGATGATCACCGCGCATGACCGAATAGATATCAAATGCCGGTTGAGCATTTTCAAGAGCATCTTCCAGCCGTGATCTCAATCTTCTCAGGTCTCTGAGGATTGCCGCTGCTTCCGGGTGCCGTGCTGCACGTGCCCCGGCAAGTTCGTCAAGACGGCTAAATAAATTGGCAACCTCATCCTGACGTTTGAATAGTTCGCCCGGTGAAAGGTTTAAGAGTCCGTTGATTTGTCTCTGGATACTGTTCAGTTCCGAAAGATAGCTGTCGAATTCTCGTTCGGACATGCCGATCGCCCGCCAGATATCATTATCGATATCTTCAATTTCACTGTTCAGTTCATCAAGCCGTGCCCGAAGTGCTGCGATTTCCTCTTCACATTCCTGAATGCGAGCTTGTGCAGCTTCTTCTCTTTGCTGCCATTCCGATAGCTGCATCTGATATTCATCATAGCGTAGCCGTTCTTGAGCGAAAATGGGGTCTGTGCTGAACATACTCAATGCTACGGCACATGTTAAAGCTATTAAGATAATTGTTGATTTCATTTTTAGTGAACTCCTTTACTGGTACCAATCGTTGCAGTGTAAGAATGAAATATTTATAATAAAAATGCTACTGAACTGCATCCAAGATATCTTCTTTTTCCTCCAACTCACGTTCTTTGTCAGCAACTTCGCGCTCAAGATTGCTTTTTTCTCTTTCAAGCTCTTCGACACGCCGCTCTGCAGAAAGTGCTGCCTGCCGCTGATTTTCGAGCCTGTCTAAATCATTTTGATTGGCGTACCGCGTACAGCCACCAAATGCAAACATTAAACCTGTAAGCACTATACCCATGATTAATGTAGTATTTCTGAATTTCAGTTTCATGAAACAGACACCTCCTTTTGTGGCAAAAACCAGGTACAATATTAAAAATATGAAGATAATATCGGTAAAATAAACATACTAAAAATGCAAATTATTGTCAAGTGAAAAAATAAATTTTATCTCAGTAATCATCTATATTTTCTAAATTCGGGCGCGTTTTCAGCGATTTCACCCCAAATAGAAGTTTCAAATCATCAACACCTGCCACAAGACATGGAATAATAAACAGAGTGAAAATTGTTGAGAAAAACAGACCTCCGACAATCACCGTAGCAAGTGGTCCCCACGTTGCAGATTTTCCTGCAAGGCCAACCGCCATGGGCAGAAGTCCGACAATAGTCGTGACCGACGTTAAAATAATCGGCCGCAGCCGAACCGAACCGGCAAGGAGAATAGAGTGCCATCTGTTGCTACCTGTCTGTCGCGCATTGTTAATAAAACTGATGAGAACAAGCGCGTCGTTGACAACAATGCCGGAAAGTGCTACGATTCCATACATTGTTGCAATTGTGAACGGACTTTGGATCAGTACCAGTCCGGCAATTGCCCCAATGAAAGCAAAGGGAATTGTATATAAAATGATAAACGGCTGAATAAATGAAGCAAACTGACCTCCCAGAATGATATACATAAGGAGTATACCGAGCGCAAATAGTTTCCATATGCCACTCATTGTCTCTTCGAATTCGGCAAACTCACCTCCGAATTTTAATGAATAACCGGGATGCCGTGCGCCTAGATCACTGAATATTTCCATTATTTCTCTATTAATTGCATTCGTGTTTGCCTTTGACTGGTCAATATTCGCGGTGACGGTTATTGTCCGTTCTCTATCTGTCCGCTTTATAGCTGTTATGCCCGGCTCAATTGTGAAACTGGCAATGTCTTTGAGCGGTACCAATATGTTACCTGGCGCTGCAATCCGCATATTTTCAAGATCGTCAAGGCTGTTTCTCGATTCTGATTTGTATTTTACGATGACATCAATTTCTTCATCGAGTTTTTTGAATTTCGTAGCAATTACACCGTCAAATGCCGTGCGCACTGTTGAGGCAACCTGAAATATATCAAGACCGTAGAGTGAAGCACGCTCCTCGTCTACTTTTATCTTCAATTCCTTTTTACCGAAATTGTAATCGTCACGGATATCATACACGCCATCAAATCTGGCAAGTGCAATCTTTAATTCATCAGCAATAATTTGCAGCTGCTGATAATCTTGCCCACGGGCTTTTATTTCGATAGGTGACCCGACAGGTGGTCCTGTGTACACTTTAGCAAATTCAACCGATTGCATTCCGGAAATTCCTGCAGTTTTTGCTCGAAGCTCCTCAATATAATACAGTATTGCATTTTCTCGCAAATCTTCGTCTATGAATTCGATAGCGAGTTGACCAACACTTGGTTTCAAAAACCATTCACTGTCAGTCTGCATTACACCGGTATTGGTTACTACGGCGACAAGATCCGATTCAGGCAGGGTCAGCGCCTGTTTTTCCAATTGACTCATTACGCGATCGGTCTCTTCGAGCCGGGTGCCTTCCGGCATGGTAACCCGGACAAAGAACAGCGGCACCTCGTCTCCGGCGAACATATCTACACCTAAATAGAGTACTAATACGGCTATGCAGACAAAAAACAGGAGCGTAACTGTAACAACTGCAATATGGCGGATACGTAGCAATTTTTTTAGCAGCCTGATATATCTGCGGCGGATTTTAACAAAAATTCTGGTTCGCTTATGATTGTTATGATGGTTTCTCCCGCTCCATTCGGCAACATGTGACGGAAGTATAAAAAATGATTCTATAAGTGATGCGATAAGCGCGAGACTGACAACAATGGGCATCACTTTAAAAAACTCTCCGAGAATTCCCGGAACCAGCATCAGTGGTAGAAAGGCGGCAACGGTAGTTGCTGTTGCAGCAAGAACAGGAGTCATAACTTCCTTTGTGCCGATTATAGCTGCTTTTGCTGGTGAGTACCCTTTTTGTATGTATCGAAAACAATTTTCAATGACTATGATGGCATCGTCAACAATTATTCCAAGAACGAGTACGAGACCAAACAGCGAAGTTCCGTTAAGCGAGTTACCGGTAACATTGAGAAAAATAAAAGTAGCCATGAACGTAACCGGAATGCCTATGGCTGCAAACACCGCATTTCGCCAGCCGATAAACATCCAAAGAATCAGCAATACCATGATCAGACCGATATATGCATTCGATTCCAGAACATTGAGTAGTTTTTTAACCGGTGTGGACATGTCACTGGTAAAACTCAGCGTAACATTTTCGGGGAGAGTCCGCTGCCGCTGGTCAATGAGATTTCTTATTTCATCAACAAGTGTAATGACATTACCTTCCTTCTTTTTAGCAACTGTTATTGTAAATGCGGTTTTGCCATCCAACCGGCCAAAGTTGTTTGCTTCCTCAAGAGTATCAATTACTGCGGCAATATCCTTTACTGCAACTTGACCCTCTCCGACACTTCTTTTGATTATGACATTTTCCAGCTCTTCGGCCTCATCCACTTCTCCGACTGTTCGAAGAATATATTCTGACCGTCCAACATCCATTTTGCCGCCGGGCAGGTTAAGGTTTTTCATTGCGATGCTGTTGACAACTTGATTGAGAGCAAGATTATAGCTATTGAGACGCTCGGGATCAACTTCAACCCAAATCTCCTCGTCTCGTGCACCGCCGAGTTCCGCGCGGGCAACATTTTTGAGATCAAGAATGTCATCCCTGAGATCTTCCGCTATATCGATCATCTCCCGTTCCGGCAGCGTGCCACTTACAACAACAAAGAGCATCGGCATGAGATCGTCACTCCCGAATTCGAGATAATTCGGCCCTTCTATCAAATCTTCACTCGGCAAATCGTCTATAGCATCGATTTCCGATTTTAGGTCCTGATACAGTTTGTCATACTCGTCTTCACCCATGTTTTCGAATTGAATACTGATTTGTGACAGTCCTTCTGCAGATACTGAAGTCGCCATTTTAATCTTGTCAACATTATTAATTGCATCTTCGATTGGTACCGTAATAAGCTTTTCGATTTCGTCGGGACTGACTCCTTCGTACGATGTTATAACATAGACCCAGTGAAAATCGACATCTGGCATTAACGTCCGAGGCAGGTCCAACAGTGAATCGGTCCCCATCACAATGACCGTCATCATAATCAGATTTACCAGAACCGGATTTTTGACTGAAAATTTTACTATATTCACGTGCTGTCCCGCTTTATGTAAGTTAATATTATATTTTTGTCCTGCCGAACACCGCTGTGTGTGCTGTGCACTCGGCTGCTGTGTTATTGATTTTGAATACGGACTCGGCTGTTGTCCTCTAAAGTGTATTGCCCTGCAACAACAATCTTTTCACCAACCGTCAGACCGGACACTATTTGAATATCACTACCCGATTCCTTCCCGAGTACAACAGCCCTCTTCTTTACATTTATTACCGTTGACGACGAATACAACCTTTTCGCCAAACCTCTCGATCACTGCGTCCTGTGGAATCAAAACAACATCTTTAAGAACACCTAATTCTATTGTAACACGGGTTATCATTCCCGACTTGAGCTGCCCGTTTCTGCCATTCGGCACTATAACCTCAATAGGAAAGGTGTGGGATTGAGCACTAGCTTCCGGGCTTACAGCATATATTTTTCCTGTAAATGGTTGATTAGGATATGCATCAGCTTGAATCAATACAGGCATATTCTGTTTCAGGTATACAATATCCTGCTCAGAAACGTTAATGTCTATTTTTATTGTTTCTATGTCCACTACTTTTACTATTGGTTGATGAACCGATACAATACTGCCGGTTTCAACGTTTCTCTCAGCAATATGACCACTGATCGGACTGGTGATTTTTGTATTTCTGACCTGCCGCTGAGCGCTTTGAACTGCTGCTTCATTACTCAGAAAGACAGATCGCGCAAGTTCATGCTGCACACGAATGTTTTCGAACTCATCCTCTGAAATTTCTTCATTTTGCCGTAAAACAGCGTATCTATCGAGGTCTAATTTCGCTTTTTCAAATGCTGCTGAGGCATTTATGAGTTGTGCTTCGACCTGATCCAAAGCAAGATTAGGCAGCTCATCATCAATGAGTGCGATGACGGAACTTTGCTGCACATAGTCGCCTAATTCAGCGAAGACATTAACTGTTTTTCCGGATATTTCAGTTGCAACAATGACCGATTGAAACGGTTTAGTCACACCGGTTTCCGTTATAGTGGTGACAATATCTCCTGTCAAAACGTCGGCAATTTCGACTGGAACTTCCTGCTTCTCTTCTTGAGGTATCGCACTTGAATTTGTTGTAGAGTCAGCAGTAGATTCTGTATTTACAAATTGCATAAAAATAGTGATGACCGCGAGTACACCAATCATTATTATTGCAAAAAAATATGGCCGTTTCATTCTAATTAACTCCTGTTAAAAGTGTTTCATCAAGCGATTTTCCGATTGTCCGCTCTAGATCTGCTCCCGCAATAAGGAGGTCGAAGCGAGCATTGATCAGATCAACTTGAGCAGTCGACTCCAATACTTGTGCATCAATAAGATCGATATTCGATGAAAGTCCAAGGTTGTATCTACTCTGAATAATTTCGAGATTATCATTTGCATGTATCAAGTTCTTTTCGAACAAGTTTATCCGGGCAAGAGATGATTTTATGGTATTGAGTGCTGTATAAAGTGAGACGAAAATCGATCGCTCAAGATCTTCTTCAAGTTTTTCAAGCTGTCGGGTCTCCGCACGTGCACGCTGCAAATCAGCTAAATCATGAAATCCGTTAAAAAGTGCATAGCTTAATTGAATTGTCGCATTCCATGACTTGAAACCATCAAGTTCAGGAGTATCATTGTTCTGCCATGCATAGGAATAGAATAAATCTATATCAGGAAGAAAAGCGCTCCGGGCAATTTTCTCGGTACTCTGTGATACGTCCGACTGCATCTCAGCTATTTGTCTGCCAGGATTATTAAGGAGTGCCTGATTATAAAATCTGTTGATAAACTCGGGTTTGCCGGGATCGGTATATTCAGCATAGTGCAATCGCAGAGCGATAAACTCATTTTCCGGAAAATCCGAAACATCAAACGTTTCGAGCACATCCAACCCTGCGAGGTTTGCAAGGATGATTCGTGTAATTTCAGCGGTATTTTGTGCTTCAATGAGGCCGCTTTCTTCGGAGGCAACCTGAGCTTCCCAGCGCAATATATCTGATTTCGGCCGCAGTCCAAGTTCATTTTTCGCCCGTGCGTTCTCAAGATTTGCTTGAGCAAGAAGCAGCGCTTTCTCCTGTACCTGAATCAGTTCTCTGCTTTTGACATAGTTAAAAAATGCTGTAGAAACCTGACGTTTTACTTCAGCCTCGGTATCAATCACACCGAGTCTATCAGTCTCTTTCGTGAGTTTTGACACCTCCAGGCTCGAAGAAAGTCTTCCTCCGTTGTAGATCGGCATCAATATCGTGAATCCTGTTGAGTGGGTATTTTTAAATAATAGCGGGGGAATATCTACATCCTCAAACCCTGGAAACGACTTTATTCCCTCAATTGCAAAATTCGCATTGCGGACTGAAATATCGTCATTCCGTGTAAACCTCTGTGACAGCAGAACCTTCGGAAGAAATTCGGAATATGCTTTTTTAACATTCCAGTTCGATGCATCCAGTTTGTACTGTGCTGCCTGAATCGACCGGTTATTCTCGAGTGCAAGATTGATTATCTGCCTGAAGGAATAAACCGTTTTCGGCATTGGAGCCGCCCACAGCGACACGGAAACGACAAGAAAAGCCACTCCAAGCACTAATAAGTGAATTGCCATTCTTCCAAATCTATTGTGGAGCTGTTGAGTAATTTGAAAAATTCCCATGCTTAATCCTCTTTTTATTCATTTTATATCTGATTTATAATTTAATGACAGGGTTAATCTTGTTGTACTTTCATAATCTCTTTGTAGCATGCTTGCGTATCTTTATCCTTTTCAGATTTTTTCAAATGTTCTATCATATGCCGGATATGTTTAATTTCAAGCTCCATCTGTTCAATTCCGCTAATGATAATAGTCTGCCAGGTAAAAGGGATCTCTTTCCACTCCTCCTGATGTTCTTTTTTTAGAATTTCACACGATTCTTTAAGATATATGATCCTTCCATGTAAAGCCGTAATCGCGGTTTCAGAGTCTGCAAAGTGAATGAAAGCAACTGCAAGCCAGAAAGGTAAATCTTCTATCTTTTTTGTATTGGCAGATGTCAGTCCCTGTTCAACAAGTTTGACCAGATGCTGCTTTCCTTTATCCGATAGCGAATAAACATTTCTTACCGGAGCTTTTCCGATTTTTTCCTTACTTACCTCTAAGTAATTTCTCTCAGTTAACCGGTTCAGCGTATTATAAATTGATGGAATGCTGATGAGCGCCCATATTTCCATCCACCGGTCTTTTGCTGTCTGCTTAATTTCATATCCATGCATAGGCTTTTCGGAAAGAAGTCCGAGAATAGCCAATTCTGTTTTCAACATAACTCCCTCAATATTATAAGTTAAACTATATTAATATATACTATCATAATTTAGAATAGTTCCCGACAAATTTACTTTTAAAAAACTATTGATTATGAATCCATTTTTCTCTACTATTTCATTCATTACGAGGAGACTTTATCTAATATAAATATGGCTAACACACAGAATGCTGAACTATATTCCCATCTGATTGCTCCTTTTTCTTACGATGGTGGAGATACATCCTGTTTGTTGCTTCACGGCTATACCGGTTCACCATCGGATATGCGGCCTCTTGGCGACTTTCTTTCTCATAATGGCTATACTGTATACTGCCCTCTTCTTCCCGGGCACGGCACTTCTCACCACGAATTAAAAAAGTGTCGTTGGACAGATTGGTACGGTGCGGCAGTTAATCAATGGCAAAACTTAAAGAATAAATCGGAGAGAGTAATTCTTATCGGTCTTTCAATGGGAGGTGCTCTTGCGCTCCATTGTGCTGCACATAATCAGGTTGATGGTGTGGTGACACTTGCTTCCGGAACACGAATGGCTGATTGGCGTCTTCCTGCCCTGCCTGTTGTCCGCCATTTTATCCGTAGTGTAAAAAAGACCCGTAATTCGTATGCGCGTGGTGAAAACAGGATACGCTTTGCTTACGAGTACAATCCCACGATATCTACATTTGAACTCCTCAAGTTTTACCGTCACCTTGAAGACGATTTGCCGGAGATAACCACTCCGATTTTAATCATACATGCAAAAAACGACATTATTATGGGGTATGAAAATACCCATATAATTGCAGAAAACGTCCGGTCAGAGTGTAAAAAAGTCGTGCCGCTTGAAGACGGAGAGCATATTATAACGCTGAGTAAACATCAGGATTTTATCCATTCCGAAATTCTTCATTTTATCCAAAGTATTTAGAGACATGTACTGCCTGTCAGGCAATTCTACCGTAACAATAAATCCAATTTATACCCAGAATATTACATTTATTAATTATTGGTAAGGCACCTAAAATCGGTTCGTTATTGCTGTTTGACTCTGGATAATGAGGAGAAAAATGATGTAGCTCGGCACATTATTCCTAAAGTAGTAGGAAAGAATTGCCGATATATAGATGTGAATTAACCACATGAACGAGCATATTCCAGGGAGGGAAGAGATGCTCAGATTGTCGCTGGCGCCAGCAAATTTTTTTCGGAATTATCCGGCAACTATAGGTGAATTGCTGTTACAGCCATATCGTAATAACCGAAGTTCACCACATTCATATCTGCATTTAAAGACAAATTCCGAACTACAGTCTTCTCCGGGTGTGTATTCAGAATCAGATGATCTGCAGAACCCGGAAGAAGCTCTAAGCATATTCCCAAACCTAACTCCAGAGAAATTTGTCAGTCAACTGTTGACACAGAAATCTGAACAAGATCCAACCGGCCTCAATGAGTTTTCGCAGCAATCGCCGCTTGATCTTACTGTTTCGTATAGCGTTTCTGCAAATAGTACAAAGCCAAACAATACAACCAAAAGTGAGAATTCAGGAGTGCAAATCCAAGGGGTTTCGTACCGGAATGTAGTACGCTCATACCAGAGAAACTCCATTGTACAATCGCGGCTTCAGAACAGAGATGAACAGCTTAATCTATTTTTCCGCCAATCGGAACGATATACTTCTGAGATTAAGAGTGTTCAAGTTGAGGAATTTCAGGATGTTCGCAACAAAGTTGCTGCTGCCTTTGAGTATAATATCCATCTGGAGTTCGATTTTCTTCAACAATTTTATTCCCAATCGAAACAAATCAATGGTGTCGGCAGTGATGTGCTGCAGGGATACCTTAATGTCACAGACCAAACATTACAGCGATCCGTAGATGTTACAAAGTCATTTTTTAATACGGTAGATTCACTTCTAAGCGGTTCCAAAAAGCAATTTTTAGAACGGATTAATCAGCTTTTCAATGAAATGCGTACTGCTCTTGGTGAAAATTCGGATACGGTTGAACAGGATAGGGAACAGATCATCAATACCGTTACTGCATTTTTTGATAAGACTGAAGCCTTGTTGGACCAGGCAGAAGCGAAAGCGCTGAATAGCGCTCACGAAACACCACAAGTTAATTTCTCAAATCCACAACAAACAGACCTTTCGTTAGATCAATCTGTACAAACGCCTGTAGAAAACATTTCCGAATAGTCAGCAATTTGTACTATGCTGTATTCCTCTGTATATTATCTGCCCAATACGGAATTAATTCCCTGCCGAAATCAACGTTTCATTGATCAAAAACATCTTGCATTTTAAGGCGAAACAAGATATACTTTGAGTGCTAAAAGTAAACGTAATTTCTTACATACTGAAATACTATAAATATCCCAAGAAAATCGTCCGGACACTTATGCCGCAGGTGTGTAAAAACCATTCAGAACATGTAGCGTTCAAGCGATGCTACCGGTGCAAGTCATATATATGCACTACATGTATTCACAGGGCCCACCACCATCAATTTTGCGGAAGCATCTGTGCATCACTTTTTTTCGTGAAGCAATCAATTTCTCACTTTAATTTACGAAATATTACCATACCTGGAAAATTCGGCTTTTCCGAGCGGATGTTCCTTTATTCTCTTATAAGTATAAATTTAATGTTTCTTATTTATCTAACAGTTCGATTATCAACTTTATCTAATGAGTTGACCAGTTATCGTATTCAAACAGAATTGGCAGCGACTGTTAAGGATAAAAAAAATATGCAGGAGAGACTTTTTTTTGAAAATCGAATATTTCCTGCAGCGATCGACTCATTGCAGAAGAAAACCGTTATTTCCGGATCTATTTCGTTGTCCGGTAAAGCACACTATAATAGCGTTATTGTTTTATATGTCAATGAGAAACTTACTGCGACCAAAATACCTGAAAAGGGCTCATTTATATTTGACAATGTAAATCTCAATCCGGGACAAAACCTCCTGCGATTTCGTGCTTTTGATCATAATAAGACGATCACCGATTTTGCGGAAATGACTATCGAATATAGGATTCCTGATATTTCTTCACGAACCTTAAACGTGTCTCGGGGTGATCCTGACTCTACTGCAATGTCTCTCACTTTCGATGGCGGTTCGCTGGCAAACAATGCTCATGAGATTCTGGATATTTTACAGCAAAAAGGTGTGACGACTACCATGTTTTTGACTGGTGAATTTGTCCGGAAAAATCCGGATGTTGCTCAAAGGATTGTATCCGACGGGCATGAGGTTGGTAACCATACGTTATCTCACAGGCATTTAACATCATATGCTCATAACTCCCGTCATGAAACACTTCCGGACCTTACTTTTGAACAGTTTAAAAATGAGTTGACACGTACCGATTCACTTTTTCAAGAAGTAACAGGTATACCGATGAAGAAACTTTGGCGTGCTCCGTTTGGTGAGATTAATCAAGAGATTTTAGTGTGGGCTGCTTCGCTGGGGTACCGTCACATTTCCTGGACTCATAGCGGGTCTTCCCGAATGACAATGGATTCACACGATTGGGTGAGTGACAAAGATTCCGAACTCTATAAGTCCGCAGATGAGATTCGAGATGCACTTTTTCAGTTTGAAGCAGTAGACCAGAACGGCTCAAATGGAGCAATAGTGTTAATGCATCTCGGGAGCACACGCAATACTGAAAATCTCTACAAGTCGCTTCCCGATATTATTGACGGTTTCCGTGAAAAGGGTTACACGCTCGAACCTGTTTCTGAACTAGTTTCTCAGTAATATACACCTCAATCCGTGAGGAATGTCACACATCTGCTCTTTAATTCCATTATTAGATTCCTCGTACTATAGTAGTAGCACTGCTTGTTCCAATCCTGTCAACGCCCTGTTCTCGTAATGACCGGGCAAACTTTACCGTACGTATCCCGCCGGCCGCTTTTACTTGTACTGATTCTGGCAGCACCGACTTAAAAAATGGCACATCGTTTTTGTGGACCCCTCCCGCTGCATGTAGTCCGGTTGATGTTTTAAGAAAATCGGCGTGTGCCTGCGTAACAAGTTCGGCAGCTTGTGCAAGCAGAGTACCTTCGGATTGTTTTTTCTCTATTTCTATTGTGCGCAAATATGCTGATTCTATGATAACTTTTATCCGCGGAACAGACTTTTCATTTCTGCTGCACCGAATGCTTTTTGCCGCTTCAACCACAGCAGCAATATCCTGAAGTACATATTCATAGTCACCTCGGACGAATTTTTCGATATTAATAACCATATCGATTTCATCAGCACCGGATTTAATGAGCTGTTCTGTCTGTTTGCATTTATCAATCGTCGAATCAGACCCATGAGGGAAACTTACTACTGACACAACCTTGACAGGAGTTTCGGCTACAAGCGAATAACTATATTGCACAAACTCCGGCGAAATACAGACAGCATAAAATCCAATTGATTCCGCATCACTGCACAGTTGTTTAATTTCTTCATGGGAAACCGAATCACGGAGAAGTGTCGAATCTAAGAGTTCCGGAGGGAAATGGTAATCTGACATGAAAGCTCTTTTGGTGAAGGTCAAACCGGTGTTCCATTATGCGTTTGGGAAGGGGTGCCATTTACTGTGACGTGCGAAGAGAATTTATCCTTAA
This sequence comes from bacterium, assembly GCA_965249485.1. GTDB lineage: Bacteria > SM23-31 > SM23-31 > SM23-31 > SM23-31 > CBDFMG01. Next base: position 614,657 of record OZ252239.1, read on the forward strand.
GCCATATTCTCAACTTCGCACGTGTGGGGCGAAACAACATAAGAAATCCGAAGCAATCGGTAATAATACCGGGTGTCAGTAGGAGAACTCCCGCAATCAGAATTATAAGTCCGTCTATCAATTCATCGGCCGGAAGCTGACCGACCGACATTTTGTGACGGATAGTGAAGAACACGCGGAATCCTTCCATCCTGGCAAGATAGGCACCAACGATACCGGTAACCACAATAAGCGTCAGAGTTGCAAATGTGCCGATTATCCTACCAACATCAATCAGGACCGCAAGTTCAATCAATGGCACAAAAATAAAAAGGAGTAATAGACGTGCAAACATAGAATATATTGTTGAAAATTGTAAAACTTACTGTAAAATAATAGTATTAAAGTGGTTTGCAAGGAATAATTGACGACACAGTGTCAAAAATAGGAGTACTCATTTATTGTCCGCCATTCTTGTGCAAGAAAAGGGAGACGCCGGTGGGATACTTAATAAGTGAATATACATTACATTGATTGAAACAATACTATCTACGCAACTTGTGAAAGAATTACGTAATTTTCAAACTTTTTAATACCGTGAATGACAAACTGCTTCCAATCATTGATGGTACCCATCCAAACTTTTTTATCGACCGGACCGGCCTGACCGGAAACTAAACGCCCAAAAAAGTCACTGTCACATTCCTGTTCCAGCATATCCATACTTTCCAGAAGATGCAGTTCGTTCATTGACAGGTAATCACGAATATTTTCATACGATACAGAATACTTCTTTTGCACATGTAAAAGACGATTCCGTATCTCATCGAGTGCACCTATCAAGTGGTTGTGATACACTGATACATTCTTTTTGTGATTTACGGTGTCCATGATTCAACCTTTCTCTTTGACACATAAACATGCGTTAATTAAGTATAATAAACAAATGTTCACTTGTCAAGGTTTTTCACTTCCACATCTTTTAATAATTAAACACAATTGCGTCCAAAACAGTTTCATATTTCACAAAAAATATTGCAATTTTTGTACCACCTATACAATTTATCGTCATATTTCCAAAATAATTTAGATATTGATACAATATATACGATGGTTTTGAAACAATAATTGTAGCGCCGGATATAAAAAAGATTAAAAATGTGGAAACTTTATGCTTAGAAAAACATTAAATTATATAATTGGGCGACCGCCCGATATAAAAAGTGTTGTTTCTATTCTTTAATTGCACTTTTGGATTTTCGAGTGATCATAGTAATCAACCTATGTAATATTTTTTTACAAAGTGTTCATATTGATACAAATCTGTCTCAAAATTGAACAATGAGGTTTCGCAATGCCGAAAGTCGTTGATATAGAAGAAAAACGAAAATATTTAATGAATGCAGCCCATGAGCTTTTTTTGGAAATGGGCTACAAATCGGTAACAACCCGTCAAATAGCGGCAAAAGCAGGTATTTCGAAGGGGACACTTTACCATTACTTTAAAAACAAAGAGGACCTGTTTGCACAGACCATACGGGAACATATCATTAAAACAATGATTATCAAATCAGCACTCGAAGATAAAACAGCAACACCAAGAGAGCGATTTCTTAAATTAATAAGCCTCTGTGACTCTTCATCAGAAGAGCGTGAAAAACGCTTCCACATGATGTTTGACTTTATGGTTTACTGTACTGACAAGGAGTTAGTGCATAACGTCATTAATTCTATTTATGAAGAGGCGCGAAGTGTTATTAGAACAATAATTAAAGATGAATTTGAAGAATATTGCTCGAACAACGATCACATTCAGCTTTTTACTAACATCATTGTTGCTTATCTCGACGGTATCCATTTTCAAAATCTTATTTCTCGGGATAAGGCACGGCTTGCAGAAGCAAACTCACTTTTCTGGGAAATGATTCAAAACATAATGGAGAATCCGCTTCTTGCACCTGTTCAATAGATAAAATGCGTTTCGCTGTACAAGTATTTTCATTAATAACGATCCAGGATGAAAACAAAATCAGTGCATTGATTACTATCATTATTATTTATCTGAAAAAATATCGTATTAACAATTCACTGCGCGTATAGTGTACAAGGAGGATTTTGTGAAACGATTTATACGTTCATTACCATTTCTAATTCTTAGTTTCTGTGTGATTGCACAGACAGCTTTAGCAAGGCAGCAGGCAGAAACACTGCGACTTACGCTCAGTGATGCCATTTCTCTCGCTCTCCAGAACAATAGAGATGTGTTGATTTCCCGTGAAGGGGTAAAAAGAGCATTACAACAAGTACGGGAAGCACGTTCGACAACCATGCCGTCTTTGAAGTTTGAAACAGACATTACACGAACACTGCAAAAACCGGCATTTTTTCTGGATTTCGGCGGAGATGTACAAAAAATAGAAATCGGCACCGACAATTCTTTCATATCAACTATAACAGCTGAACAGCTTTTGTATTCGGGTGGACAGGTGAGTACCGCCATTGCCATCGCGCGGAGTTTTGAAGCATCCGCTGAGGAATTGATCTATCATACGGAAAAAAACACTGCCTTTACAGTAAAGCAGCAGTTTTACAAAATACTTTTAAACAGGGAAGTGCTTCGTGTGACCCGACGAAATTTGGAGCAGGCACAAGCACATTTGGATCATTTAACAACACTCTACAAAAGCGGTATAGCTTCCGAATTCGAAATGCTCAGGGCAAGCGTGCAGGTTGCCAATGTACTTCCCAGAGTGTTGTCTGCCGAAAATGACATTGTTCTTCAAGAGGACCTTCTAAAGAATACAATTGGAATTCCGCTTGAAACAGAGATTGATATCAAAGGTGAGTTGAAACCTGAATTTATTAAGGAATCTCTGGTGGAAGATCTTGAACGGTCTGCATATTACAATAGAAACGATTATAAAAACCTTGAGTTGACCCGTGAGACATTCGCAGGCAGGGTGAAGTATGAATGTTCAAGTCTCTATCCGCAACTACGATTCAACTATAATTACCAGCTGCAGGGCCAATCTAATACTTTTGAATTTGGATCTCAGGAGCGAGTCACGAGCCAGAATGCTTCGATCAATCTCAGTTTTCCTCTTTTTGACGGATTTCAGGCTTCTGCCCGGTCTCAACAGGCTAAAATTGATGTCAGTGAAGTTGACTTTCGGCTTTTAAAACTTAAAGAAGCAATTAACATTCAGTTTACGGAAGCACGGCATAACATGAATAATGCACGGCAAAGAATCGAATCACTAGCCCAAACAGTTATCCAAGCGCAAAAAGCCTATGACATTGCGCAGGTTCGGTACAATTCCGGTCAGGGAACGCAGTTGGAGCTGTTTGATGCCCAAATAGCACTTGAAGTTGCAGAGCTGAATACGTACCAGAGTATTTATGATTATGAAATTTCGAAAGCACAGTGGTATAATGCCGTCGGACAATAGACTTACCATTTATTTATCATGTTTGAAGCTAAGTATTTTACAAGAGTAGCATTCCAGAACGGAGGAGTTTTCTTATGAAAAAATTAGTACTATTAACGGTAGCAGCCTTTGTCATTTTTCTTATTGTGAACGGTATTCAATCAAGTATTGAACGGGCACAGACTACTGTCATGTCGATCAAGGATGTACAGGCACAAGAAGGTATCCCGGTGATTGTGACAGATGTCGTGACGCGAGACCTTACCGAATTCAGGAGTTATACCGGCCAAGTGAAAGGCTTAGAACAGGCAGATGCAACTGCCATGATACTGGAGAAAATCGAGGAGATCAATGTAACCGTCGGGAGCCGGGTCAAAATGGATCAGGTACTTGTCAATCTGGACAGGACAAATCCTGCAGCCCGGTACCGGCAGGCGTCAGATGCATTTGCCGAAACCACGAAAGACCGCGAGCGGAGTTCCGATCTGCTTGAAGCCGGGGCAATATCCGAGCAGATGTACGATAGGGCAGTTCTTGCAGAAAATATTGCACGGGCAGATCTCGATGCGGTAAATCGAATGCTGGAGGTCAGAGCTCCAATAAGCGGATTAGTAACCGATATTTTTTATGATGAAGGCGAGACGGTCAATCCGGGTGCTCAGATTATCCGTATTGCTAAGCTCGAAACAGTCATCACTGAGATTGAGGTTGGTGAATCCGAAATCCCACTTTTTTCTAAGGGGTTGTCTGCCCGCATTCGAACGAGGACATTTCCTGACAGGGTTTTTGAGGGACAGGTATCGAGAATCGCCCTCTCGACCAATCCATCCGCACGAAACTTTACGATTAAAATTGAGATACCTAACTCAGAACATCTGCTCAAACCCGGCATGTTCACAACTGTTGATGTTATCATATCTGAATCTACCGACAGAGTTGCCGTCCCCGCGGACGCACTTGTCACAGAAAACGGCAGTACCTTTGTGTATATCATTAATGGCGAAACTGCAAAGAAAGTACCCGTCGTGCAGGGGATAACCAGCGGGACATGGGTAGAGGTAAGTGGTGAGATTTCTGAGGGTGATACCGTTGTCATTGAGGGACATAACAAATTGCAAAATGGCTCTAAAGTTGTGGTCATATCATAGATACTTACACATAGGAAAACAGATATGTTTATTACACGGTTATCGGTATTTCGTCCTGTACTTATGCTTATGGTCATTATGACCTTCGTTGTATTGGGAATCTATTCATATTCGGATCTTGCTATCGATTTATTTCCACAAGTCGACTTCCCTTTTATCACAGTCAGAACAGTCTATCTCGGTGCTGGTCCTGCTGAAATAGAAAACCTCATTACGCGTCATATAGAAGAAGAGGTGAGCGCTATTAACGGGGTGAAGAATATTACCTCAACATCGGTCGAGGGCGTTTCGGTGGTTGCGATTGAGTTTGAGGTCGGCACAGATGTCGATGTTGCAGCGGCGGATGTTAAGGATAAAATTGAGATTGTCCGGCCAAAGATTCCGCTGGAGGCCGAAGATCCGGTTATCTTAAAGTTTGATATCGGAGCCCAACCTGTTATGGATCTTGCCATATCGAGTACACGGCCACTCGAGGAGTTATATGAGTTGACAGACGATGTGATAAAGCCCGAGCTTATGAAAATACCCGGCCTTGCTTCGATCAATATTCTTGGCGGCAAAGAACGGGAAATAAAAGTTGAAGTCAACCAGGAGCGGATGCGTGCTCAGAATTTAGATATTCTCGATGTTGTGATGGGACTTAATGTTGAAAATCTGAATGTGCCGAGTGGTCACATTACCGAATCACGGAAGGAATACAGCATCAGGGTGTCCGGAGAATATGAAACGGTTGATGATATCAGAAACATCTTCATTCAGGACCCGGATGAACGAAAAGTCCGTCTACGGGATATCGCTGTTGTCGTCGATGATTTTAAAGAACTGCGCCAGCTTGCGCGATTTAATAACGATGTTGCGATAGGTGTTTCGCTCATTAAACGTTCCGATGCTAATATTGTTGCGGTGACTGATCTTGTTAAGCGGAGTCTAGCTACTATCATGCAAATTATTCCCGCGGACGTAACCATTAGCGTTGCATCTGATAACTCTACCTTCATCAGACAGTCTGTCAGCGAAGTAGTCAATAATAGGGGAATCGGAATATTACTGACAGCACTCGTTCTATTCCTCTTTCTTCACACCTGGGAAGGAACCGTCATTGCCGCTATTGCAATGCCAGCATCGATAATTTCAACTTTTATCCTGATTCGATTTGCGGGATTTACGATTAATTTCATGACCCTACTCGGCCTTGCTGTGACAGTTGGAGTACTCGTTACAAATTCCATTGTGGTACTCGAAAATATTTACCGGCATGCCGATAAGGATAAGGATGTCAAGAATGCGAGTATTGCAGGCACAACTGAGATTGCGACAGCTGTAGCAGCCAGCACACTGACCAATATCGTTGTATTTACACCAATTGCCTTTATGGGGGGAATAATTGGTCAATTCTTTTATGAATTCGGATTGACAGTAGCGTTTGCGACGTTATTTTCGTTCCTTGTTTCGGTAACATTGACTCCGATGCTCGCTTCTAAATTACTCAAGAGAGAAAAAAAACAGAGTTACGGATTTGACATTTTTGTTCTTTCTATCCTGACTTTACTCATTTCACTCATCATAATGGGAATTTTCATTACCGGTGGATCGATTCTTTCTCCCCATACAGGCGCATGGATATATGTTGCCGTAATTATTGTTGGCACCGGTATTGCGGGAATAGTTGGCAAAAAAATCATGGAAGCTCCAATTCCTGTTCTAAAAAACCGGACTCTTTACAAACTTTGGTATTATTTGGTTAAACTACTGGTTTACGGGCTTATTGCAGCAATAGTAATTTGGGCTTTGGCCTATCTATTCACCACCACGATCGCTTTAACATTGGCAGCAGTGTTCGGTCTTTTACTTCTTGCTCATCAACGTTTCGGCACGCTGACCCACTTTGCACAACTCTGGGATAGGTGGTATGCTCAAGTAGAAAATGACTATAAAAACAGTCTATCATGGTCGTTGAAAAATAAAGGTATCGTTGTTCTATTTATTTTTTCAATATTCTCTGTTACGCTATTCCTGACGCCATATGTGGGTTCAGAGTTTATGTCAAAAAGTGATCAGGGGTATATCAGTATCGCTATTGAATTACCGGCCGGCACTAATTTCGATCAGACGGAAAAAACACTTAATCGAATTGAGCGAGTTTTACTCCCCTTTCCCGAGGTAGAGAGCTTTTACACCGTTCTCGGTCAGGCTCCAGGAACATTTTTCGGGAAAAATGAGGGCATTCAGTATGGTGAGATCATTGCACATCTTGTTCCACAGGTCCAGCGAACTGTTACGACACAGGAATTTACAGAGACACTCAAATCACATTTAACAAAAATCCCGATTGCAGATATAACAATTAAGACACGTGAGTCGGGCGGAGGCAATGAAGGGGCTGATCCACTTCAGATAGAAATCACTGGCGAAGACCTTGTCGAGTTGAAGCAGGATTGCTGATCAGGTCGAAGAGATTTCCAGTTCAACACCAGGCGCTGTCGACATACGTTCAAGCTGGAATGAGGGTGTTCCTGAGCTTCAGATTTTACCGAACAGAAAAGTGCTGGCAGACTTCGGCATTTCTGTCGCAAGTTTTTCATCAGCCATTCGTGCATCTATCGAAGGTAATATCGCAACACAATACCGTGTCGGAAATAAAGAATACGATGTCCGTGTTCAACTTGACAAAACGTATATCCCCTTTGCCAATAATGTGAAGAATATTGTTATTAAAAAGGATGAAATGTATATTCCTATTAATGAACTTGCCGATATTCAGCTATCGGAAGGCCCGACATCTATTTCAAGAAAAAATAAGAAACGGTTTATAGTCGTAACCGGCAATTTCGTTAATCGGAGCGGGGGCGAAGTCGTTGCCGACATTGGCGCTCAATTGCCTGCCTTAAATCTACAACCCGGATACCAAGTCCATTTTGGCGGCGATGCTGAAATTCAGGCAGAGTCGTTTACCGAGCTGATCACTGCGCTCATTTTGGCGTCATTATTATCATATATTGTGCTCGCGGCAATACTTGAATCTTATATTCATCCATTTATAATTCTTATGACACTTCCGCTTGGTTTGATCGGAGTGATATTGTCATTGATCATTTCAGGTAAAACGATCAATATTATATCGTTAATGGCGATGGTGATGCTTGTCGGCATCGTTGTTAATAACGGTATTTTGCTAATCGACCATATAAAAAAGCTGTATTCAGGCGGAAAAAATCTACGAGATGCTGTTGTTGAGGCTGCAGCTGTTCGATTTAGGCCCATTCTCATGACGAATATTGCAACAATCATGAGCATGCTCCCGCTAGCATTGGAATTTGGAGAGGGAGCTGAATTCAGGTCTCCAATGGCTATCGTATCAATCGGAGCACTTATCACTTCTACTATATTTACCTTATATCTTATTCCGATATTGTATAACGTCTTTGAAGACATTAACTTGAAAAAAAACGTTTCATGATGATGATTGTGTTAAAATCAATGAGACGAAAGCATTTTCTATTCTTACAAAAAGCAAAGTATTTTTGAATTTAATGGTAAGGAACTTGTATTTGTAAATGTACGTTCAAGATAGGTTAGCATAAAAACTCAAAGGATAAGCATGAATTCATTCCATACTGCAACAATCAGAACTATTAATGCGTCATTAATGTTCGCACTATTCCTTGTATTTTGTTTATCTACGACAAGTTTTGCACAAGGAAATATCCCGACATTACACGAACCATTCCCTGATATTACTCTGCCAACACTTGACGGCAGAGAAGTCAGTCTTTCAGATTTTGAAGGCGATAAGAATGTGATTCTTGTTACCTACCGCGGATGGGTCGGATTCTGGTGACCAATTTGCCGCCGCCAGTTAGGTGAGCTGAACAACGCATTTGACCGATTAGACCAAGAAGATGCAACACTTGTTTTTATCAGTCCGGATAATAAAGAAGCCACTGAAAAGTTTCTTGAGGAAATAGACATCACAGAGCGTAATTTTACGATGCTGCTTGATCCTAATTTCAGTGCAATAAAAAAGCTTCAACTGTATAAAGAAAACGACATAAAAGGTGAGGCTGAACCAGCTAGCTTCGTTATCGATAAAAAAGGTGTTCTTAGATTTAAATTTATCCCCCAACACTATTCCGAGCGTCCGCCGCTTGAGCATGTTTTTGAAATATTGTCACTCCTTCAATCATCAAATTAGGATTCAGTATGTTTTTTCTTATTATACCCACACTAATTATTGCACTTCAGGTCTATTTTTACGTCAAATCCCGGCGTTTTATTAAAGAAGTTATTCCTGTTCGCTGGCAAAAGACACTTCAAATCGGTCTGGCAGTTTTCTTTATCTGGATGGTATCGCCACTATTGCTTATGATGGTGTTTGACCGGTCATTCTGGAGAATTCAGAGTTGGGAACTATATGTGTTTGTGTATCCTCTTCTGACCTGGTTGACGGCATGTGTTATGCTTGCAGTAATATATATAACAAAAGACATTTGTATCCTGCTTTGGAAAGGCGGCAAAAAGCTTGTATCGTGGTATTATAAAATTATGCCGTCGTATATACCGGAAAAATCCGAAGAAAAAGCTACTGCAGAAAATCCCGGCAGAAGAAAGTTTTTGCAGATCGCATCAGCAAGTCTTGCTGCTCCTCCAATTGCATTTGCATCGTACGGTGTGATTTTCGGATCCCGTAATTATCATTTGAAAGAAATAGAGCTCAATTTTCCGAATCTTCCGGAGAATTTACGCGGGCTGCGCATAGCACAGTTCACTGATATACACTGCAGTAAATATGTTAAACAAGATGATGTCGCAAAGGCAGTCGATTATATCAACGACCAGGATCCTGATTTAGTCCTGCTTGTCGGCGACTATGTGCCCGGTGATGCACGATATATTCATCCCTGTGCAGAAGCATTAGCCGGAATTCGCGGTAAGCATGGTACTTTTGCTACCCTTGGGAACCATGAAGAGTGGACCGATCCAATTCTTGCAACAAAGGTGCTCGAAAAAAAGGGGATACCTGTATTCAGAAATGAAGGACAAACTCTCTCAATTAACGGTGAAAAGCTTAATCTGCTTGGAGTTGACGACTCATGGGTCGGCAATGCCGATATTCAAAAAGCGATCTCAATGGTTGAACCGGGCCATTTCAACCTTCTTATGTCGCATCAGCCGCCTTTTTGGGATATTGCTCGAAACTATGGAATCGATTTGACACTTTCCGGGCATACGCATGGAGGCCAGGTCGGATTGAATCTCTTTGGAGGTGTATTCAGACTTGGACAAATTTACCACAAGTATAACCAGGGGCTTTTTACCGAAGACAATTCTAAACTATATGTGAGTACCGGCTTCGGGTTTACCGGTCCACCCATCCGTATCAATATCCCTCCGGAGATCATTTTCATTACATTAACGTGATTATTTTCTTACCTAATACATAACTTTATTATTAACAATACATTAAGAACTATATTTTATGTCAATTCTGCCTAATACACCTCCGATTTTGATATAGTAACTACTTTAGTGAACACTATCTACAGCACGGTTTTTTTTGTTCTTTCAGCGGAATTTTTTACTTGATCACTCTAAATATTGAGTTCCTGATTGTAGAATGCCATTAATTCTCTCTGAATTCCGGGAGGAATATAGGTGAGAAGCCGGTTAATCACAATAGAATGAAGGACGAATTCACGTGCAATAAACGCTACACCAGAACTTCCGGTCCATGCTGCGGAACATTTTTCTTCAGGTGTAGTACTTCCGATCAGGGCACTGTTTCTGTCGATTACAAGCGTCAGATCCTTGACTGGAATTTTGCGTACATCCTGCCATTCATGTTCGTAAATGTGTGCAACACCGGAAATTTTGAATTGTCCATATGACGTAATGATTAATTCGATACCTCTGCTTACAGCATCTTCTAGAACGACTCTCAGAAGTGAAAGGTCTTCTGTCCAACCACTGAGTACAATCGACTGTTCTGCATCAAATATCATGTATTCGGCTTTACTGAGGATATTTTCACGTCCTTCGATATTCCAAATTCCCCGATGAACACGCTTTTTTACTGCTATCGTATCGAACCAATCACGCAAATGGTCAATCTTATGATAAAGTGACCGTTCTGTTTTCCGGATTAATTCTTCCCCTGTTATCGGAATATAGGTAGTCGGTCTACCTTCTTGTGTCAGAACAAAACCTTTTGTGCTCAATATTTCGAGTGTTTCGTATATTCTTGACCTCGGAACACCCGATAACTTACTTAATTTATAACCAGTTAGGGGATTTTCCTTGAAAAGAGCGGAGTAGGCCTTAGCTTCATAGGAAGAGAGTGCTAAAGATTCGAAAACATGGTAAATCTGAGAGAGTTTCACGATAGTAACCCACTTAGTGAACACTAAAATATAAGTCAAAATTAGGAAAAATCAAGTACTTTATAATAACTCACCATATTAATGCTTAATTTATTGGTTGGATTTTTTCGAGATCGGAGGAATAAATATTGAAATAGAGATATGAATTGGGGATTAGTGCAGTAGTTCTCCATTTTAGTCCATAATAACCACTATGTGCAAAAAAACCCGCACAGTATGCGGGTAATTTGTGTGCCCGAGGCCGGAGTTGAACCGGCACGTCCGTAGGACACTACCCCCTCAAGATAGCGTGTCTACCAATTCCACCACTCGGGCAAAAATATTTATCAATAGCAATGTGCGTTTTTAATATAGGCTTTAATCGCAGTAATAAATCACTGTGAAGTATCCACTGATGCTTCACTCTGTTGTAGAGTATTATCAATAGGCAGGCCTGGCAGGCTCGCTGCCGGAGATGTCCCGACCGGCTGACTGAGTTCCTCCTGCAGAACACTCCGAGTACCGCTTACACTCCCTTTAGAAATGAATACTTGAGAAATACAACTCAGCATGAATAAAACTGCAAGTATCGTTGTAATCTTACTTAAAAGTGTTGCAGCACCACGGCCTCCAAAAAAAGCACCTTGACCTCCACCACCTCCGAATGCGCCGGCAAGACCACCGCCTTTGCTCGACTGCATTAGTATTACAAGTACAAGAAGTATGCTGATAATAATATGTAAAAAAACAACAACTCCAGCCATGAGGCCTCCTAGTAACACCGATAAAACCTGCACATTGCCTTTGATTCCAATGTGCAAAAAAGAGTATTAAGGTACATTTATTATCGTTTTAAATCAATAAAAAAAGTCACTTAATTGTTGCAGTATCGCAACTCCGCAAATTCAGAACAATTTTCCAATGTGCGAATCTTAATCATGTCCTGAATTTTCTCATTCGGACCATTACAGTACCAAAAATGGTAAGCAGCAGCTTCCGGGGCATTATTTTGAACCATGTCACTAAGAATTTATTGTGTATTCCAGTGACAACCGAGGCACTTTTCCCAAGTTTATTCAATGCCTCCCGGACGACAGGCTCCACCTCCATAGCACCAAATGCACCGAGACCCGTACCACTCCCAAATTCAGTCCGTGTTACACCTGGTGAAAGTGACGTAACATCAATTCCATGCTGCTTCAATTCGTACCATAGTGCTTCCCCCAAATAGAGATTATATGCTTTTGAGGCAGCATAATTCGCAAAAAAGGGAGTTGCGGCAAATCCCAGCACTGAAGAAAGAAATATCATTCCGCCCTTTTTTCTTTTTGACATCTGCCTGCCAATTAGATGTGCAAGAAGCAGTGGTGCTCTGCAATTAACATTAATCATGTCAAGTTCACGCTCCAGATTGCTCGACAAAAATGCTCCTCTATCTCCAAATCCTGCATTATTAACCAATAAGCCAACATTAAGTGAGGTGATTTCAGGTATAACTGTTGAAATGAAATCGTTTTTTGAAAGATCTACCTGAATAACTACTGATTTTGTCCCATATTTTTCTTTAAGTTCAGCAGCCAGTGCCTCCAAACGCTCTTTTCTGCGGGCAATCATGAGGAGATTCAAACCTCTCTCCCCAAGCTGGCGGCAAAATTCGGCTCCGATTCCAGCGGAGGCACCCGTGACAAGAGCCCAAGGACCATATTTTTCTGCAAATGTATTTATTGATCTGCTCAGAATAATTTAATTGTTTTTGATTCCTGCGTCAATTATTGCACAGAATGATGAGGATTTAAGGCTGGCACCGCCTACAAGGAGCCCATCAATATCAGGTTTTGAAAGCAGTTCGTCTGCATTATCGGGTGTTACGCTTCCTCCATAGAGGATTGAAATATCATCGGCTAATTTATTGCCGAATGTCTTCGATAATAACTCACGAATATATGCATGCACTTCTTCTGCCTGTTCCGGTGTTGCCGTTTTTCCGGTTCCGATCGCCCATACCGGTTCGTATGCCACAATAAGGTCAGAGCCATTTTCAACAGATACACCCTTAAGATTTTGTTTGAGCTGTCGTTTGATTAGGCTTTCCGTTTTACTGTTTTCGCGGTCAGCAAGTGTTTCTCCGATACACAAAATCGGTGTCAACGGCCCTTCAATAACCCGTTTCATTTTCAAATTGATGAAGGCATCGGACTCTTTGAATATATGTCTCCGTTCGGAATGACCAACGAGAGTATAGATACAGCCGACGGAGTAAATCATACCATCCGATAATTCACCGGTGAAAGCACCCTTCCTATCAGAGTGTACATTCTGCGCACCTACTTCTATTTTTGAGTAAGATGTCTCATAAAGAATAGCACTAAAATAGGGATAAGGAGGTAGAAGAATAACAAGCGGTTCTTCACGAGTGCCCATATAATCTGCAATGCTTCTTGCTAACAGCTGACCTTCTGAAATCGTGAGATTCATCTTCCAATTACCAGCAATTATTGTGCGACGCATAGGCACACCCGCTTTTCTCAAGGTTGAAAGTGAAGTGTCATTGAATAATATACCACAGATTGTACAAAATGAAAATAATTTAATACCTAAATGAACATAAGCACTGTTTTCTACTGCGTAAGAGCATAAACGGCGATATTTGTTCCCATTTCAAGAGCAGCTCTGCGTATTTCTGTCTGATTATCATGAACATCCTGATCTTCCCATCCATCACCGAGGTCTGTATTGAACGAATAGAACACTACCATTCGGCCTTCGTGAAACAGGGCAAGACCTTGTCCCGGACCGCCGTCGTGCTCATGAATTTTGGGAATACCATTTTGAAAGTCAAAGTGATTGTGATAAATTTCATGGTTGAACGGTAATTGAACCCACTCTTTGTCGGGAAAAACCTTTCTCATTTCCCTTCTAAAGAATTTGTCCATTCCATAATTGTCATCAGCATGCAGGAAACCACCATTTGTTAAATATATCCGCAGCCTATTAACTTCGTCATCATTCAGACGGACATTTCCGTGTCCTGTCATATAGATGTATGGATAGGAAAAAAGGGCGTCATCCGAGATATTGACGCGTACTTCTTGCATATTCACTTTTATATCGGTATTTTCAGCAATAAATTTGAGCAAATTCGGCAACGAAGAAGGATTGGCATACCAGTCTCCACCTCCACCATAATGGAGCCGCGCAAGGATAAATCCCCCGGCAGTGCTTGCATTCTGCCCAAATACACTGGTGCAGATACCCAATAACAATGTAAAAAAAAAGATTCTGATTGCTGCTGCTTTTTTTATCAAGGCCATAGTGGATAATGACGTAAAAATATCCGACATTACTTCTTAATCGAAACTCTTGTACCTGCATTGTCCGATTGAAGTATATAATACTTCGATTGTAATCTATTGTCCGAAAAGATCCGAACTATTTTTTGTGCTATTTTATCTTCATCGTGCGTTGCTAATGCACATACTGTCGGACCTGATCCGCTTATAAATAGTCCGACAAGCCCTTTCTCGGGTTTGAGCTTAAGAATATCGCCCATACCAGGCACCAAACCTGCTCTATAGGGCTGATGAAGTTTATCCTTCAATATATGAGAAAGAAGTTCAAATTTTTTTCTTCTGAAACTCTCAAGCACGAGTGATGCACGCTGGAGATTGAAAACAATATCTTTAATTCCGTATTTCCCCGGTAAAATGCCTCGTGCTTTTTTTGTGGAAACATGAATTTCAGGGATCACAAAGACCAAGGAAAGCTCATTTGGAAATCTCTGCTTTAAATATTCTGCGTTGCCATCCTCTGTCTGCATAGCGGCCGTAAGACCGCCGACAAAGGAGGGGCATATATTATCGGGATGTCCTTCAATTTTGATTGCTTCGTCCAGAAGTTCCTGGTCGGAAAGTTTCAAACCGCCCAAATAGTTAGCAGCGACCACACCTGCAATTATCGCTGTTCCGCTACTTCCAAGACCGCGCGAAACAGGAATTTCGTTTTTAACATGAATTTTATAACCGGGAACGGGTAAACCACGATCTTTAAACATTATTTCCAATGCAAAAGTGATGTAGTTTTGCGAGTTTGATTTTGTGATTAACTCACTGCCTTCACCAACAAACGAAACCTTTTGAACAGTGCCGGCACATTTTTCAGCTTTCACAGTTAAATATAGCTTGAGTGCAAGTCCGAAAACGTCGAATCCTGCCGCTAAATTGCTCGTACTCGCTGGAATTTTAATCGATATCATAGGAGTAAATTCGTTTGATTTGTTTATTGTAATTCATTAAGTTGGTTTCACTGTTTCGAAGAAGAAAGAACAGCAGCTCAATTCACTGATTGTTGAACACAATGTAAGAAATTGTTCGGCATTATGAACTTTTTTCAGTAAAAATCGTTATTATTTTTGAAACAAGGAAAAAAATATACATAATTATTGAACCATACACAATAAAATAGAGAGAAAGTATTTATAAGTGTGATCTACATCAAATTCAATTAAGCGCTTTAACAACTACATGGTAACTCCTGATTAATTAACAAAAATTTATGAAACAGATGAGAGCATTATCCCATTCAACATATAGATCTCCTGTCGGTGTACTCCACATTGGGGCTACCCAGCACGGAATCTGCTCCATAACCTGGAACAGTGAAAAGTGGCAACAGTATATCGAAAAAACTGTTCAATCGTCCGACATAGAGATTTCCGATGACGAATTACCGTTTGAGCAGATAAAAACTGAGCTTGAGCACTACTTTCAGGGTTCTCTCAGAAAATTCACAACTCCTGTCGATCTGTTTAACCTGACACATTTCGAAAACAAAGTCCTGCATACCACACAACAAATCGGATATGGATCAGTGCTGTCGTATCAGGAAATTGGTGTCCGCATCGGTTCAGCTCAATCGTCTCGTGCTGTCGGTAACGCATTAGGGAAAAATCCTGTTCCAATTATTGTTCCATGTCACCGGGTTATAAAAACAGACGGTACACTCGGTGGTTTCGGTGGAGGATTGAATGTGAAAGAATACTTACTACACCTTGAGCAGCAGTAAGCAAATAATAGCCGTGAAATAATTACTATGGTATAAACGGCTGAGAAAGAATTGCTTTGAGTGCTAGAAAATATCTTGAATTTAAAACCAATGAAAGGTGCTTTACGACACTTTTTGATCGAGATGCACAATAATGTTCAACCGAATAATTCCTCAATGCGGCATTGTATCATCAATCCTAATGTTTTCCCTCAATTGCGCTGTGCAAGGCTCACCCTCAGGGGGACCAATAGATGAAATACCACCGACCATAGTCGAAACATTTCCTGCACCGGGAGACACCCTTATTTCACCGGAGACAGCCATATCAGTGACTTTTTCGGAAAGCATGGAACGGGAATCAGTACTTTCTGCTCTATTTATTTCTCCGACACCATCTGTAGTACCGAATTATTCATGGAAAGGTGAACGCCTTAATATAGATTTTGCCGAACCGCTCATGCCTGACCAGACCTACGTAATCAGTATAGGATCTTCTGCACAAGACACGCGCAATAATCCCGCAGTTTCAACTCATACTTTTGCATTTTCAACCGGTTTACAACTTGATCAGGGCACGATAACCGGGAAAGTTTACAAAAGCGGCAGCACTTTTGCCCTTGAGGGAGAACCAAATGCATTACTATGGGCATACAGATTAGATGAGGCTTCATCACCTGTCCCAACTTCACATATGGGCACCTATACCACTCAGGCTGATGCTGAAGGCAGATTTCAACTGACAAATCTTACTGAAGGACTATATAGGGTATTTTCATTCACTAACAGTGACAAAGATTTTACTTACTTTATGCGTGGTGATTTTACTGGTTTCCCAGCAGGTGAAATTATTGTGGATGACTCAACTAGCGCTTTTGAAGTAACATTTTTTCCTGTCGCGGCAGACACATTACCACTTCAGGTTTCACTTCTTGATTCTCCTGTCAGAGAGCATATCACCATAACATTCGATAAACCACTCGATAAAAAAACACTCCGTTCTGAAAATTTCACTATCGTTGAAGATCCTGGGGGCATAATTCTTGATAATGGAGTTTCCGAATACCTGTTCTCCGAACGTACACCAAGAAGTGTAACGCTCTTTTCCAGTATACTTGAGCCGAACAAGGAATATCAAGTAGAAATTGACGGCGTCTCTGACATATTCGGTAACACGATTTCTAACTACAGTGATTCAATAACAATGTTTGTTGGTGCTGTTCTTGAAAGTGATGCCGAATTTTTACTTGAATCAGTAAGTCCGGATGATTCGGCTTTGAATGTGCCTATATATGAGCCGCTATCTCTTATCTTCAGCAAGCCCACAGACCTGCACCTCATAAGTAATTACATAACCATAACCGATTCATTAGGAAACAGTATTGCAGGTGTATTTTCAAAGGAGACCTCCTCACATTTCACGTTTGTATCTGAAGATAAATTGTGGCAACCAGATATGAAGTATTTTATGGCTTTAATTGCAGATTCAATAACGAGCACCGATGAATACGTTTTAAATCACCCTGACACACTCTATACATTTTCGACGCTTGGCCTGACGAAAACAGGTTTAATATTAGGCAATGTAACTGTTGAAGGAAATTATGGCGGACATCCAATTGTTGTGAGCGCTCAACCCATGAATAATTCAAGAATGCAAACAGTCATACTAACATTAGAAGAGCCAGGGCAATATCTATTTAACGGATTATTACCTGGTGAATATCTTGTGTCAGCCTTTCTTGACAGAAATCGTGATGAGCGGTGGTTTCAGGGGTTGCTTATACCTTACAAACCATCAGAACCTTTTGCAGTGTATGCCAAACCGGTTACCGTGCGTCAGGGTATCGACAATGTGGGGATAGATATTAATTTAAATGAATACTAATTATCAATGCAATATTGGACTTTTACCTGCTCCCATATAATAAGAAAAATAGTGCATATTACTTTGCAGATACTAACAAATGGAGAGATTACTCTAGCTGTTCAAGTACTCAACAGAGACAATGTGATTAAATGAAATTGCAATTTGATAAATACTCCGTACACGGCAACGATTTTCTCGTATTCGACAACAGAGAGAGTCAAATTTCCACACAGGCATATGATCTTTTTAAGAAGTTATGTGCACGAAGAACATCAGTTGGTGCGGACGGAGTTATATTGATTTCTACAGAGAAGCCTGATTTCTGTGTCAGGTTTTATAATCCTGACGGAAATCCTGCTCTTATGTGCGGAAATGGGTCACGCGCTGCAGCAGATTTCGCCCAAAAAAGGAAAATTATTGAACAAGAAGCGGAATTTTCGGTTAATAATGTTACCCATAGAGTGAAATTTGGTGAAAATCAATCTATCGGTATTGAAATTCATGTTGAGGACATTGCTTGTAAAAGCTATGAATTTAACTACGAAAACAAAAAATATACTGGCTATTTGTGCGACTCGGGTGTACCGCATATAGTTTTTCTTGACTTAGATATATCAGATGATGAGTTTCTGCCGTTCGCTCAATACATCCGATGTGCACCACAGTGGAGTCCACAAGGAGTAAACGTCAATTCAGTTCACCTTATCGACAAAAATACAATCACGATTAAAACATATGAACGGGGTGTTGAGAATATTACTTTATCATGCGGAACCGGCGCAGTTGCTTCTGCTTGCGTGGTAGAACAGGAACGGGCAATGTTAAAGCCCATCAAAGTTCGTTCTGAGGAAGGTACTCTACTTGTTGCCGAATCGGATAATGCCCACTCACTCTGGCTCTGGGGTGGTGTTACGAGGGTATATTCCGGTATCATCGATGATGATTGATTTGTTATTGCAAGATTGTCAACATTTTCACGGGAGAAAATTATGCATGCACTCATAATAGCGGGTGGCTCAGGAAAACGATTTTGGCCTATGAGCAGAACAAAAAACCCAAAACAATTTCTGAACCTATTCGGTGAAACAAGCATGATTCAAATGACCTACGAGCGTCTAATGCCGCTTGTTAAGCCGGATAACATCCTTGTCATAACGAATAAAGAGCAAAAGGCACTTGCCGCTCAACACCTTCCAGAGTTGCCGGATGGCAATATTATCGGTGAACCTCTCAGCAGGAATACGGCACCCTGCATCGGACTTGGTGCTATGTTAGCGGCACTCAAAAACCCTGATGAAGTGCAAATCGTATTGCCTGCGGACCATCTCATTCAAGATGTGGAAGAATTCCGCAGGATCCTCAAACTAGGTGTGGATCTGGCAATCGAAAAGGAGTGTCTCATAACCATCGGGATTAATCCGACCCGACCTGAAACCGGTTACGGATATATTCAGACAGATCCACAAGCAACTCCGGATGTGCTTTCGGAAAAATACAGAAATCAAGGTGTACAAAAAGTAAAAACTTTTGCCGAGAAACCGAATCTGGAAACAGCAATACGTTTTCTGGAAAGTGGGGATTTCTTGTGGAACAGCGGTATTTTTATCTGGAAAGCCAAGTCAATTCTTCAGGCATTGGACGAGTTTGTTCCTGATTTATACGACAGCTTGATGAATATAAAAAATGAAATAGGAAAGCCGGGATTCAGTAAAGCATTACTCACTGCTTACAGGCAGGTAAAAAGTATATCAATAGATTATGCAGTAATGGAAAAATCTGATAACGTATTTCTCCTCAAGGGCGATTTCGGTTGGAGTGATGTAGGGAGTTGGGAAGAGTTTTATAAGGTTAATTCAAAAGATAAAGATGGCAATATCATATTAGGTTCCGGTGTGCTACGGGACTCCAGTAACAACCTTATCATATCAGACAAACCGTTTGTGGCGGGTATCGGCATCAAAGATATGGTAATCGTACAATCAAATAATGTTCTCCTTGTTTGTCCACGTGACCGTTCGCAGGATGTCAAAGAAATTGTTGATTATTTATCACGTCAGGACATGAATAAAATCTTATAATATCCTCATTTTGAACATCAGTTGTAAGTCCATTGCATCACTTCGCAGTATGTAAAAAAATACTACTATCTATGGAGGCGATCTGCATATTACTCAAGAAAGAGATAGTGCCGCACTGACTGTTATGCATTTTTCTTTTAAAAAAGTTTGAAAATGGTATTTTTGAAGAGTAGTATGATATCAGAGGTGATGCTTAAAAATTAATGGAAGCACCAATACGAAACGGGAAGTTTGCATCAAACTTATCTGAAAACCACGTGTTGTAGTTAATTTCTGCAAAAAACCGTGTTACCTGATAGTAATAATCCACTCCTGCCACCGCGTGCAATCCCCAGAATCCGCCCATAGATTTTTTATCACTTAAAGAACGTGTTTCTTCACCAAGCAGCTTGTCGATTAAAACTTGATGATTGATTGTCACATCAACCGCCGCATAGTTGATCCCTATTCCCAGACGGGGAACATAGGGTCTGCCAAGCGGTTGGCCGGTAAAATGGGATAGCGATTTCGAGAATTGTGAAATCTGCATGGTTAGTGACCAGTTGACAATCCGGGATTGGATGTCAAAATCCCAGTTATTCACCGATATAATTTCTTCCGGAGGAATAGAATCTTCGCTACGGACCGAGTTTACTACGGAATTATGGTTGATTATCGACAGTCCGCCCTCAACTGATAAATATCTTGACATCATTTTTGAGGCAATAAAGCTGATTCCACCATTTGATGAGAATGATGAGTTGAAAATTCCATCACCTGTATATATTACATCATTGACTTCACTAATAAGATTTTCGGTAAC
This sequence comes from bacterium, assembly GCA_965249485.1. Lineage (GTDB taxonomy): Bacteria > SM23-31 > SM23-31 > SM23-31 > SM23-31 > CBDFMG01. The sequence goes on from OZ252239.1 coordinate 635,358, forward strand.
TGGCTGAGCAATTTGATCAAAATCGCGAAAATATGTGAATCCGATTGCGTACGGTTTATAAGTAATACTTCGGACTTCATTTTCAAGAATTTTAACAATCGGCTTTTCATCGGGTTCATTTTCCGGTTTCGGCGTTTCGAATGTTTTTTCTTTCAGCATTTCGACTGCTTCTGAGGATAAGGAGTAACGCTGCCTGACTTTATCCATGACTATATCGGGCAATCCCTTCGGAATAAGGACTATTCTATTCCCCTCAGGTTCACCTTCCATAACCTTGGAAATAATGCGTACCACACAATATTCCGGAAAAACCTGCGTTACCTGTACTGTGCCGAAAAATTCCGATTTCGTGCTGTATTGAATGCGGATGAAGGGAAGCCGTTTTGCTTTTTCAAAGGAAAGATTATAGATCGCATGTTCTTTGATGCCGTCATTTACTCCGACGTTTAGAATGTAAAGGTTGCCGACTTTTTTCAGCAAATAATTGTGATGTTCTTGTGCATATGTTGTGCCGAAGAGCGTGAGACTCGCCAGAAGTGTGCACAGGAGCGTATAAAACCTTGTTTTTTGTCGAATTATCATAAGTCTTTTAAAAATCAAGTGTTTTTTGCCGAGACTCAATTGTATCGAGATCGGCTTTTTCAAATATCCTTTTATTGCAGTTAGTTTCTGCTTCGGAATCTTAGTTTTCCAGCAAAGTCTTCCGGGGCCGCCTTGATGAGCTTGAATTGTGGTAATATCTCTGATGGTATCCACCATTTCTGCAACTTCAGGCTCTTGTGTGACAAGTTCAACCGAATCGATATCGATTACTTCAATTTCAATGTCGGGAATCCACTTTAAACCGCCAAATTGGGAAGAGTACATTTCTTCTTTTTTGTTTTCAGAGACAAACCGGTTAATTATCTTGTATAGCTCATCATACCTGTTTGTCATACTGTACAAATAGCACAACTCATATAGCTGTTTTAACTCACGGGGACTTTCTCTCATAGTGTCTGCCTTGCGCATGAGCGTGCTGATCATGCTCTGCATCATCTGTGCATCTTTCCTCTCACAGGCACTCAGAATTTGTTTGTATTGGTATTTATGGAGATACTTTTGCATTGGTTTTGCCGCTCCTTTGCTTGTATTAGTATCGGCAGTAGTGATATAGGACTTAAAATTACTGCTGGAGATTATGGCTGGAGAATAACTGCAGTCATATTGTGATTTATGCAACGTTAGTGAAATTATATTGGTTTGTCAAGCGAAAACCACTCATTTCGGATCAAAAAACATATCATATTCAAGGTCTTTTTCAAACACCTGCTCGTCCACTGTACTACCACATGAATTCATACTACCCATGTACATACTCCCAGATCGCTGTACTCGCCGCATTTCCAATGCAGTTGGATTATGATCGGTTTGGGCAGTTCACAAATCTGTCCGATTGTTGTGATACCGAGTTCATGGAGCACCGATTCCACGTAAGAGTCGGACAGGCAGATCACGCAGGAATACTTTTTCATTACCATGCGGCACGATAGTTAAACCCGCGGGTTTGTTGAGCCCTGAGGCAATCCGTGCAATGAGGTTTGACGAAGCGACACCAATCGAAACCGTCAAGCGGGTTTTGTCGAGAATCTTCTTCTGGATCGCTGCAGCAGTATTCGTTGTCGACAGAGACCGGCATTGTATATGAGTAATATCAAGATAGAAATCATTAAGAGACGCAATTTCGACATCCGGCAAAAAACTATGCGGAATTTCCTTAATTATCAATCTAACTGCTCGGTATCGCCGCAAATTCCCCTTAACAAAAAACGCATCCAGGCACAACTCATGTGTTTCCCCGGAGGGACATCCCAACCTTTACACCTCTTCGACGCGCATCATAACTTGCGCTATGGACGCATCAGCGCGGGTGTGGGAGTCCACTGACAATCACCGGTTTTCCGGTAAGAATCGGATTACTGCTCTGCTCAACAGACGCAAAGAATGCATCGACATCGAGATGGATTATTGTTTGCATAGGCCATGTAGAATACATACGTATATATAATATGCAAATGTATACTATACGGTGCAAGAAAGATAGTAGTATCTGTACATAATAATAATCTACAGATTTGTGAAAAGCTGTCTTGAGTCCATACCGGAAAGCTGCTGTCTTGCGGTTATGAAGCGCACAAAATAATTTGGAAAACAGAAAAATTTGTAGTATCTTTCGGGGTTATATAAAAAAGAGCTTGAACTGAAAAAAAAGAAAAGTGAAAAAAGATGAAACGGACATTTCAACCAAGCAATAGAAAGCGGCGGAACAAACACGGTTTTCGGTCACGAATGCAAACTAAAGGTGGCCAAAACGTCATCAGTGACCGCAGAAAAAAAGGCAGGACCCGCTTAACTGTCAGTGACGAGTAGTCCACAAAAATCCAGCACTCTCGCAAAGCGCGAACGCCTGAAAAGCCCTTCGGAAATATCGACAGTCCTGAGGAACGGTATTCGTCTCAAGGGAAGGGCTGTATCACTTTACTTTACAGAATCTGATGATATTGCATTCGCTGTGCTGGTCTCGAAGCATATAGGATCGGCCGTTGAGAGGAATAGAGCGAAACGGTGGGTACGCGAAATTTTCCGAACACACAAATACATGCTGCCGTTATCATGTTCTTTACTTATAAAATTAGAGAAACATATCGCACATATCGATTATTCCATATTGAAAGCCGACATTATTTACCTACTAGGAAAAATCGGGCCGGGGGAAAAATGAAATCATTATTGTCCTTATCTATACAAGCCTATCAAATGCTCATATCGCCGCTGTTACCGGCCGTTTGCCGGTTTCAGCCATCGTGTTCCGAGTATGCCATTCTGGCGATTCAGAAATACGGACCTATAAAAGGCATTTATAAGGCAGTTCGACGATTGCTGTATTGTCATCCGTTTTCGCGAAAGCATGGATGGGATCCTGTTTAATCCAGTATTAGAGATATACTATGGACCGAAATTCAATAATCGCTCTTGTACTCATCTTTGTAATTTTTCTCCTCTGGGAACCGTACGTCCGGTTTTTTTACCCCCCTAACGAAGTACCCGTGTCAGAAGAGCAATCCACTTCTGAAGAAGGCATTGAAGAATATATAGGGCAGACAGACGTGCAGCAGGTATCGGAACCGATTGTTCCGGACATTCAGGAATCTCCTCCGCCACAATTAGGAACACTTCAAAAAACCGAGCTTCCGGAGCAGACAATAGAGATTGAAACGAGACTGTATAGAGGCGTTTTGACCACCAAAGGAGGTACAATTACCGAATGGGAATTGAATAATTATCCCGACCCTCTTGGTAATCCTGCCAATATTATCCGTGATAATGATGTCGGTAATTTGGGTTTATCCTTTTTCAGCAGCGAAGGTTTTCTTATCGACCTATCTGAATTTGACTTTATCCCAGCGGAAGATGAGCTGAGCAGCCAATATGGCAAAATCGACCTAACGGGAAGAGACCGAACACGGACCATCACCCTTACAGCCGATCTTGGAAATAACAGCTACGTACGCAAAAGATTTACTTTTGATCCTCATTCATACGATATCGGTTTTGAGGTTGAATTCGAAAACATGCAGACACTAATTCACAACCAGGAATATACGCTTGTTTGGGGGAGTGGAATTCACACCACCGAGAGGGATACCGAAGGCGATATGCAGTTTTCGAAAACAATGGCGCTTTATGGTTCAAGCGTTGAAAAATTCGACATTCAAGATGATGAAGAACGGTCTGAACGTCCATTTAATGGAGATATTCATTGGATAAACACACGGAGCAAATACTTTTGTTCGCTGATTATTCCGCATAATGTACCCGGAACAAGTGTTGAGTTCAGCGGAAAGAGTATTCCTGAAGAGGCTCATATAGCTAGAAAAAACTATACAACAAAATTAACGATGGGATTCACGCCCACTACCCCGGTTTTCACAAATACATTTTCAGTTTACCTCGGACCAGTTGATTATGATGAGTTCAAAATCTTAGAGAGCAAAATTGGCAATGGTCTTCAGCTTAAAGAAGCGCTCGATATTAATTCATGGATTCGCGAATTGAGCATGTTTATTCACCGGATTTTCAATTTTCTCCACTCATTTATCCCTAATTATGGTATTGTTATCATCGTTTTCTCTCTGCTGATCAACACGATAATGTTTCCGCTGACAGCAAAGAGTTATAAATCGATGAAGAAAATGCAAGACCTTCAGCCGTTCATGACTGATCTTCGCGAGAAGTACAAGAAGGAACCCCAGAAGCTCCAACAGATGCAGATGAAGCTCTACAAGGAGCACAAAATAAATCCTCTCGGCGGATGTTTACCGTTCTTGTTTCAAATGCCTATTTTCTTTGCAATATATCCGATATTCCGTTCAATCGAGCTTCGTGGAGCGCCTTTTTTCGGATGGATTACCGATCTTTCACAACCTGATACTGTTGCAACAATCCCCACTATTCTCCCTCTTAATAATCTGATGTACGGCAATAATGTCAATGTTCTTACCTTTGTTTATGCCCTTACAATGTTTATTCAACAGAAGATCATGATGAAGGATCCTAAGCAGAAGGCAATGGTATATCTTATGCCTCTGATGCTGCTGTTTTTTCTCAACAGATGGTCATCGGGATTTATACTCTATTTTATCATTTTCATGCTGCTTTCGATTTTGCAGCGATACGTTGTCAAAGATAAAGAGGCTCCTGCGGGGAAGCAAGCAGTACCTGTTCCTGTAGAAAAAGTCCAAGCTAAAATACCCCGTAAAAAGGGAAAGAAGAAATAATAAATGTTTTTCATATTTAATTAGGGAAATCGAGAAGTATAACGGTTTCCTTTTTTTCATTATGTCATTGCCTGTAGACGACACCATTGCAGCCATATCAACACCGCTCTTTCCCTCGGGAATCGGTGTTATACGAATTAGTGGTCCCGATGCTTATAAGATAGCTGACATGTTATTTGAGGGCATGGGAATACCCTCTTCCCACGACTCGTACAGTGCGCTTCATGGTTATGTTCAAGATCCCCAAACAGGAGTGCAAATCGATGAAGTTGTGTGTCTTGTTATGAAGGGGCCGAATACCTATACGGGGGAAGATGTAGTGGAGTTTTCTGCCCATGGAAACCCTTTTTTGTTGCAGGAGATTATCAAAGTAATAATTGCGAATGGTGCACGGCAGGCCGAACCCGGGGAGTTTACCTATAGAGCATTTATCAACGGCAAAATGAGCCTAACGCAAGCCGAAGCAGTCCACCAGCTTATTCATGCCCGAAGCGAGACCGGACTCAGAAATGCATTTCTGCAGCTTCAGGGGTCGTTACAGAAGCGAATACAAAGGCTTCGCAATTCCGCCGTTGAGCTCCTATCGGATTTTGAAGCGGAAATTGAGTTTCCCGAAGAAGGTTTAAACTTTATCTCAAAAAAAGATGCAATTTCAAAGCTTAAACTGCTTATAAAATCGTGTTCAGAGTTAGCAAGTTCCTATACGATCGGCAAAAAAATTGAAGAGGGTGTAACAATTACACTTTGCGGTCCACCCAACTCGGGGAAATCAACCCTATTAAACAGACTTTTAAACGAAGACCGCGCCATAGTTCACTATGAACCTGGCACGACCCGTGATGTTATTGAAGGGACAGTTGTCATTAATGGAGCAACGCTTCGGCTTGTCGATACAGCTGGAATCAGGGACACAGAGGAATCGGTCGAAGAGCATGGCATCAAAAAAACCTACTCTGTTCTCAAAAAATCTGATCTCGTTATATGGATCGATTCAGTCTCCGAAAGGGATATGACAAACGACATCCTTTTTCAAAAAGTGCATTCATATATTCATGACCATTCGAAACACATTCAGGTTCTTAGACTGCTCAATAAAAGCGACCTTCTCAATAGTGACCAGAGAAAACAGCTTACCGATGAGTGTTCAAACGGAACACAGCGTTTGGTTTCGGCCAAGCGCGGGTGGGGCATTTCTCAGTTACGCAATACAATATCGGATTGCATAGGACAGCTTCATGTCCCAATTTACGAGGGAACAATTATTACAAGTATGCGACAGCGGCAACTCCTTGATGCAGTCAAAGGCGCATTGAAGCGAGTGCTCAACGGACTACAGAAAAATATTTCGTTAGAGTACCTGTGTATGGACCTACAGGAAGGGATAGAAGAATTGAACCAATTCATTGGGAAGAATCCCCCGCAGGATGTATACAAGCTTATTTTTAGTAATTATTGCGTCGGAAAATAACACACACTACATAATAGTGTTTCACGTGAAACATGACGTTTTCCAATAAATATGACATAGTAATCGTGGGTGCCGGACATGCCGGCTGTGAGGCAGCCCTTGCTGCTTCCCGCTGCGGCCTTAAGGTTCTGGTGCTTTCAATGGACACATCGGCAACAGCGAGGATGTCGTGCAATCCTGCAATCGGTGGAATTGCCAAAGGACACCTTGTACGAGAGATCGATGCACTCGGCGGCGAGATGGGAAAAGCGATTGATGCCTCCGGCATTCAATTCCGAATGCTCAACCGCTCAAAGGGACCCGCTGTATGGTCTCCAAGAGCACAGGCTGATAAAAAACATTACTCCGATTACATGACACATGTCCTGCAGCAACAGCCCGGACTTGAATACGTAGCAGGAGAAGTAATTGATATCTCTATCAAAGAAAACAGTGCCACAGGTGTGGTACTCAAATCAGGAGAACATGTTGAGTGCAGGGCTGTCATTGTCACGAGCGGAACATTTCTCGGCGGAATAGGATTCAGGGGAGCAGATTCATTTGAAGGTGGGAGAGTTGGAGAAAAACCTGCTATAGGCCTGACAAAGAGTTTGCAGAAGAACGGTATTCGGTACGGAAGATTCAAAACCGGAACACCTCCCCGTTTAGACGGCAGGACAATCGATTGGACACAATTCGAGCAGCAAGATGGAGATGAATTCCCTCAACCATTTTCATTTAGCACCGATTTGATAACCATGCCCCAAATATCGTGTTATCTCGGATGGACGAATGAAGTGACTCACGAAATACTTCGTGAGGGATTTGAAGAATCACCGCTTTTTTCAGGAAAGATACAAGGTACCGGGCCGCGATACTGCTCTTCGATTGAAGACAAAATAAATCGTTTTGCCGACAAGAAGCGACATCAAATCTTTCTTGAACCTGAGGGGCTTGATACAAACTGGATATACATCAACGGTTATTCGACCAGCCTTCCGACTGAGGTGCAATTGCGCGGACTCAAATCTATTCCCGGCCTTGATCATGTAGAGGTCTTGCAATATGGCTATGCTGTCGAATACGACTACTTTCCTCCCGATCAATTACATCCATGGATGGAGACAAAAGCTGTTCGCAATCTTTATCTCGCTGGCCAGATTAATGGAACGTCAGGGTATGAAGAGGCTGCAACCCAGGGATTAATCGCCGGTATAAACGCTGCCAATATCCTACTTGATAAAGAACCTCTGGTCCTGAAGCGATCGGAGGCATACATCGGTGTCCTTATTGACGACCTTATCAACAAACCTATTGAAGAACCATATAGACTTTTTACGTCTCGGGCCGAATACCGCCTCCTTCTCAGGCAGGACAATGCCGATGAACGGCTCATGGAATATGGAAAAATACAAGGTTTGATTAATGACACGACCTACTCCAAGATGGTCAATAAACGGGAGTCACGAAACATGGTGATTTCTTACCTCAAAAGCAACAGAGTCAGGCCGGAGAATGCTAATCCCGTATTGAAAAACGCTGAAAGCTCACCGATTAAAGAATCGGAAAGTTTATACCAACTCCTTAAACGTCCGGAGTTGTCATTCTCACACATTACCAATATTGAGCCAGGTATCATGTCATCAACCGATTTTTCAAACAGATTCAACCTTCCGGAACAAGTTGAAATGGAAGTGAAATACGAGGGGTATATAAACCGATTGAACAAACAAGCCGATAGCGTTAAGAGGATGGAAAATTCACTGCTCTCCGATAATATCAATTATAAAAATTTATCTTTTTTATCAATGGAGGCACGGGAGAAACTCGATACATTACGACCGCATACTCTTGGACAGGCTTCACGAATAGCAGGAATATCAACTGTCGATATAGCAAATTTGATGATTTATCTTAAGAAAAATAAAATTGAATCCGAACAATGTTCCACGTGAAACATAACAAATTACTATGATAGCAGAACCACACAGCACTTTGGATAAAGAGCTTGATTCAGTTAGCATTCAACTGCAGTATTTACAAGACGTCACGGAACGATTTGGACTGCCTTTATCGCTCGACAAAATCCGTTTGTTTGAAATTTATATACGTCAGATAATTATCTGGAACCAGAAAACAAATCTGATTGCCAAAAATGATATTCCTCGGATCGCACAGCGTCACATCTTTGAATCGTTACTCTTAACGAAGGCGGCTGATTTCCAAAGAAAGATAAAAGTCCTTGATGTTGGGACTGGGGCAGGATTCCCGGGTATACCTCTCTATATCTGGAATCCTGATATCGAATTGATGCTTATCGAATCGAATAGGAAAAAAATTATATTTCTCGAACTGATGAAAGATATGCTTAATCTTTCCAGGGTCAACGTCTATTGCGGTCGGGCAGAAGACGCAGCACAGAGTGTGAATCTTGCTAAATCATTCGATATTGTTGTGGCACGGGCAGTTGCCCCTTTGGAAAAACTCCTGAAGTGGTCAAAGCCCTTTCTCAAGAAGGGTCCGGATAGCAAGAGCATGTGTCTGTTTCCAAAGGGTAGCAATGTTTCCGATGAGCTTAAAAAAATAGATAATGATAAATGGTCTGTTTCGACAACCGACCTAACAAAATACACAGAACATAAAGACAAGCAATTAATTACCATAACTGAATTATTATCAACATCTTAGAATTGTTCTGATGCCACATACAAGTAAAGATAAAGCAGTTTTTGATGAGATTAAGAATCTCATAACCGAGCAGAGCAATCTAAAAACAGAGTCGATTGATACTGTATCTGTTTTGGAGATTCTCCGTTTAATCAATCAGGAGGATGCTCTTGTCCATGCTGCTGTTGCTAAAGAGCTTGATGCTATTGGACAAGCAGTGGAGTTTATTGTCGCCACTTTTAAGAAAGGCGGGCGGTTGTTTTATGCAGGTGCCGGGACCAGCGGGAGGCTCGGTGTCCTTGATGCCTCTGAATGTCCACCAACATTCGGTTCCGATGCTGAAATGGTACAGGGAATTATTGCCGGGGGATATGACTCGTTAATTCGATCACAAGAAGGTGTGGAGGATAACGAGGAAGCGAGCATCCAAGACCTAAAAGACAGAAAATTTAATTCTGATGACATATTGTGCGGTTTGACTGCTTGTAAACGAACACCTTACGTTGTTAGTGCGTTACGATACGCACATAGTCTTGGCGCAAAAACTATCTATGTAACCTGCACACCTCATGCAGAATTGACTGTTGATTCTGATGTTGCCATTTGCCCTGTTGTCGGACCTGAAGCTATCATGGGATCAACACGCATGAAAGCAGGTACCGCAGAAAAAATGGTGCTTAATATGCTGACAACTGCTTCGTTTATTCAGATGGGCAAGGTATACAAAAATATGATGGTTGACCTACAAATGACAAGCAGGAAGTTACAGGAGCGTTCAAAGAGAGTTGTCATGATGGCAACAGGTGTCGATTACCTCGGAGCAGATACTGCTCTTGATGAGGCAGGAGGACACGTGAAGACAGCTTTAGTTATGATTTTAGGCAATGTCTCAAGAAAAAAAGCGGAGCAGGTGCTGATTCAATCAAGCGGGTTTGTCCGAAAAGCTCTGGAAATCACTCAGGCGAAATAAACGCGATGGCACATAGCAATAGTTTAATCTTTGATCATTACCTTCATTCTTATTAATGAAATCATTTGATTTTCATAACCACCTTTTCGCCGCTCAGCCGTTCGAGAATTGTATTGAACGTTGTACTGCCGGTGAACACTTTTCCGTATCGGGATTATCCGGTTCTGCGGTATCCATTCTGACATCAAGATTGGCTGAGCAACATGACGGTCAATTTATTGTAGTTGCTCCTGATTTTCAGGCTGCTGAGATTATACAATACGATTTAGAGGCTATTGGAGATAAACAGGTAAATTATTTTCCCGCTTACCGCGGAATTCATCTCGAAGAGAAACAAATTAACACCGATGTACGCCTTGCCCGTATACAGTGTCTGCAAAGCCTGCTTTCGGGTAAAAAAGGTGTGTATGTTCTCGAATGCCGTGCCCTACTCCAGGAAGTCGTACCTCCCGAACAACTTACCAACAGGATACTTACAGTTAAAAAGGGGGAAGAAACCGACTTTGGTTTCTTTGCCGAATATCTCGTTGAAGAAGGATTCAAGAGAGAGGTTATGGTAGAGGATTTTGGAGATATTTCGATCCGTGGCGGGATTATCGACATATTTTCATTAAGTGGACTTGAACCTGTCAGAATAGAATTTGACGGAAACACGATTGAATCTATCCGTGTGTTCGATATTAACACACAACGCTCTCTAAAAGAAATAGAGCATGTCTCCATTGTGTCTCCGGTGCTCGATACGACAGGAATTTTTATCCCCGATATTTCTGGCGGCACAGCATCGGTATTAGATTATTTTCCTGACGATGCGCCGCTTTTCTTTCATCAGCCAATATTTGCTCGGAAAACAATTCATGAGTTTATAGAGAGAGTAAACAAAGCCAGTGACGAAGAGTCAGACAGGCTAAAAATTGATTCGTCTGAAATATTTCAACATATTGAGGAGCGACTTTCTGCACGATTTTCAGCATACATTCAAAATACACTTCATTCGACTCACCATGACAGCACAATACATTTTCAGATGAAAACTCTGCCGAAATTCAGAAGAAATTTGAATTTCTTTTCACAGTTCTTTGCGGAACTTCAAGTCGAGTATCCCGAAATTACTCTTACTATTCTTTGTGACGGTGACAGTCAAACTGATAGGCTGCGGAATTTGATTCTCGATGAAGACCTCCTGGCTATTCCGTATTTCATTCATTCAGGAATCTTGACCGAAGGATTTTTAAGTCCCCTTGGACAAATTGCTGTTCTTAACGATCATGAGATCTTCGACAGGAAACACTTCAGAAAGCCAAAGCGAATTTACAAAGCCCGAAAAGTGCTCCTGGATGATCTATCACTACAGATAGGGGATTTTGTTGTTCATGAAGACTACGGAATTGGTCAATATCGGGGACTTGATAAGATTTCTATCGGCAAGAGTGAGCAGGAGGCTCTCAAAATAGCTTACCGTGAAGGTGATTCGCTCTATCTCAATATAGAAAAACTTCCGAATCTTGAAAAATACACAGGACAAGAGGGGTATAAACCCGAGCTCAGCAAGTTGGGTGGAGCCGATTGGGACCGTGTAAAAAAGAAGACAAAAAAATCTGTAGAAAATATTGCAAAAGAACTTGTTGGTCTCTATGCAAAGCGGTCCTCGAAGCAGGGCATCACTTTTTCTGCCGACACACAGTGGCAGCAAGAGCTGGAAGCATCTTTTGAATACGAAGAGACTCCTGACCAGCTTAAAGCTTGCTGGGATATTAAAAAGGATATGGAATCGAGCAATTCGATGGATCGGTTAGTGTGCGGTGATGTTGGATTCGGAAAAACCGAGGTTGCCCTTCGAGCAGCATTTAAGGCGGTCAACGATAGTAAACAAGTCGCGGTGCTTGTACCAACTACATTATTAGCCCAACAACATTATGACACATTCTGCAAACGGATGAAACAATATCCTGTTACTATCGAAATGCTCTCACGATTCCGCACACCAAAACAGCAGAAAGTTATTTTAGCCGGTTTAATGGACGGTTCTGTCGATATAGTCATCGGAACACACCGCCTTTTGTCAAAAGACATTGCATTTAGTAACCTCGGATTAATTATAATTGATGAAGAGCAAAGATTTGGTGTTACGCACAAAGAGAAACTGAAACATCTCCGTTCGGAAGTAGATGTTTTAACCTTAACCGCCACGCCGATTCCGAGGACGATGCATATGTCACTTCTTGGAGTACGGGACTTGTCGGTGATTAACACGCCGCCAAAAAATAGAATGTCGATTATTACCGAGATAGCGGAATTTGATGACGATCTGGTACGGGCTGCAATTATCAAAGAACTAGACAGGGGTGGGCAGATTTATTTTGTACATAACAAAGTCAGGACAATTTACAAACTTCATGATACACTCCAAAAACTAGTCCCTGAAGCATCCTTTGGTGTTGCACACGGACAAATGAAAGAGCGTGATCTTGAAGAGGTTATGCATGCGTTTCTGCGAGAGGAGTTTTCCTGTCTTATTTCGACTATGATAATTGAATCGGGTCTTGACATTCCGTCGGTAAATACTATAATTGTAAATCAAGCAGAAAATTTCGGTCTGGCTCAGCTCTATCAGCTAAGAGGGAGAGTCGGAAGATCTGATATTCAGGCATTTGCGTATTTATTGACCCCGCGCTTTGAAAAAATGAGTGAAGACTCGTTAAAACGGCTCCAGACCTTAACGGAACATACTGAACTGGGTTCCGGTCTGAATATTGCGCTTAAAGACCTTGAAATCAGAGGAGCAGGAAATCTTCTGGGATCGGAGCAAAGCGGTCAAATTAATGCTGTCGGATACGACATGTTTACAAGGCTTGTCAAAGAATCGGTCTCAGAACATATGAACGAGATGCTGCCGGAAGATGAGGCACAAAAGACCGGAGTACAGGAAGCCTATGCCGTTAAAATCGATACTGACATTTCTGCTTATTTCCCAGATTCTTATATTCCTGATCCGTTTCAGCGTGTTTCTTTATACAGAAAAATCTCTCTCATTGATTCGGTAACTGATCTCAATGATATAAAAGAAGATCTATCTGACAGATTCGGAACTCCTCCGGATCAGGCAGAAAACCTGCTTCATTTGATTGAATTGAAACTTCAGGCATCACAGCTCTCGATGAAGCGTATCAGTATTATGAGACATAAATTCACGGGGACATTTTCTGTTGGTGCAGAAGCATCTGTAGTGGAAAAGGAACAATTAGCTCAATTGGTTAGTTCTTTTGTTGAAGATGCAACATATCCTTTTCAGCTAAAGCAGGAAAGTAACTTGAAACTTGAGCTGCCGGTTCCAAGCAATTCAGACCGGGAAAGTCTTTTGTATATCAGTAATTTTCTAAAATATTTAAAATCAGCGTAAGTGTTCATGAAACGACTATGAAATCAAAGATCAATTTATTAAGCCTTTTTGCCTTAAGCTTATGCTTTTCAATTTCTTGCGGACTCTTTAATAAAGAACAGTCTGTTGCAAAAGTTGCAAAAACTGAACTGACACGCACTGAGCTTGATATGAGAATAGAGCAAATTGGGACAAACAATGATTTTGAAAATGCACAGCGGCGATTTGTAAATGAGTGGGTAGACCGGGAACTGCTCTATCAAGAAGCACTTCAGAACAAATTTGAAACAACGCAGTTTATGGAAGCAGAGATAGAACGTATTCGAAAAAACATGATTGTTAATCTGTTTCTGAAAAGCCAGATTGACTCAATTATTTATACCTCTGATAATGAAATCAAAGACTATTACACCGAACATTCTCATGAATTCACTGCAGAATCCGACTATTTTCAGTTTGTGTCTCTCAGAGTGCTCGACCAATCATTTGCTCAACAAATCCAGAAAGAATTAAATAATGGCACTGACATTAACATTGTTCATGCAACTTCGCCCGATCTCTGTGAAATCGTAAGTAGCGGTTCTGATTATTTGCCGGACACAATTCTTGATAATTCATTTGCAGCAGAACTGAAGAAATTAAAAACTGGTAGCGATTATACTCGTGTTGGCGTCAATAACGAAATATACTACGTAAAATTAATGAATCATATCGAAAAAGGTGAAATCAAATCGTTGGAAATGGTATTTCAACACATACAGCAAATACTCATGCATAACAAATATCAGGAAAAATATACCGATCTTATTTCACGGCTTCGAAAGAGCTATTCATTTGAAATTAATTTAGGCGTCACTGCTCAATCGGTTGAGTAGCAATAGGAGGAGTATTTGAACATTTTCAGATTAGGTGGTTTTTTATTAACATTCTTGTGTGGAGTGATATCTGTTTTTGCACAAATGAAGGTTGACGGCGTAGCGGCTGTTGTCGACAATCAGATTATTCTATATTCTGAAGTTTTCACACTTGCCGAACAAGAAGCAGCGACATTAAAATTAAATCGGAGTACTGAACCCGACAAGTTTGTCGAGATAATCGAGAAGTGGTTAACCATTCTTATCGATAACAAAATACAGATCGTCGCAGCTGAAAGTGACTCTCTTGTTGCCGGTTTTGTCTTTGATGAAAATATTCAGGAACAGGTTAATGGCCAAATCCAGAGTGAAATACAACTCCGCGGCTCAGAGAAGGCGGTGGAGAATTTTTGGGACATCTCTATTCAGGAACTGCGGGATCTCTTAACAAAGCAGACCCGTGAACGGCTTTTAATTGAGGAACTCCAACGCCAGAAAACTGCTGATATTTCAATTTCGAGATCAGAAATCGAACAGTTTTATGAAACGTACAAGGACAGTATGCCGTTGTATCCCGCAGCCTTTGATTTAAGTCACATTCTTATAGTGCCTTCCAATTCAGCGGATGTCATTGAGGCAAAAAAAGTGTTTCTGGATTCTCTCCGACAGCGAATTGTGAACGGTGAAGATTTTGCTGCCATGGCACGCAACTTTTCCGAAGATCCTGGCTCAGCAGCAAATGGAGGTGATTTAGGATGGCAAACACCCGGCACCTTTGTGCCCGAGTTCGACAGCACTATTGCAGCACTTTCTCCAGGCCAAATATCGGGTATTATACATTCGCAATTCGGCTTCCATATTATACAGCTTTTAGAGCAAACCGGAACACGTTTCCACTCCCGACATATTCTATCACTCCTTGTGGCGACCGAGGATGATGTACGCAGAGTGGTTGATGATCTTAACAGTTATCGCGAGAGTGCTCTTAACGGTGCAAGATTCGATTCTCTTGCTTCGCTTTACTCAAATGATCCCGAAGTGGAAACCACGAATGGGTATATGGGCGAATGGGAGGTCGAACGGCTTCAAAGTGTCCTTCCGGAATTCAATCAGGCAATTGCCAATCTTAATGATGGTGAAATTTCCGAACCATTTAAAACTCAATTCGGTTACCATATAGCCAAATTGAACAAATACTCGACAGAGCGGCAACGCAATACCGCTGATGATTATGACTACATTTACCAGATAGCACTCCAAAACAAAAAAAACATGTTTTATGTCGAGTGGGTACGAAATACAAAAAAGAATGCCTATATCGAGATTAAGATGAATTTCGATGAATTTACATTGCCGGAAAATAGTTCTTCAGACCGGTAGTTTTTAATTGACGAATATAATGAATGTATTTTTTGTACCCGAATTACTTCTCTTATTTGACCTGTAAATCTTCCAATCAGAGCCTAAAACCAGAAATGTATCTGCATGTCGACTTCACTGAAATTATCTGCATTTTCAACATTATGATAACGGTAATTCAATGCTGTTTCAAGGAAAAAATAAGGGAATAAATCGACTCCAGCAGTTATAGTTTTCCACTCATCTGCTGTACTGTTTTCCTGCGGCAGAAACAGGTCGTACCGCGCTCTGATATCAAAACCCTTCCGAATGAAATATGCCGCATCGAATGACATTGCCCTATCTTTTGCTGTCGGCAGCCCGTTGGGAGTTGCCTCAATCTGGTCAATCTCAGCAAGGAGGGCAAAATCTTTTATACCGATCATAGTAAATCCGCCAAAAATATCGCCTTTAGTATCGAAGAGCTTGTTATGATAGTACGATCCGCCGAGAATGACACTGAGTTCCCCGAAGGTATGCCGCGCCGCAATTCGAGAAGAAAAAGCTTTGTCTTTATCAAACTCTCGAAACTAGGGTGATCCATTATAGATCCCCAAATCGATGTGAAACGGTCCCGGATATACCCCTAAACCAACTCCAGTATCGAGCAATCCCGGTACAAATGCCGGTGAACCACGCGGGACACTGAGCGCAAATCCAAGCCGTTCACGTACAAATGCTGTGTGATCGGCAAATCTAATACCAAAATTTGGTGTGAACGTTCCGACTCGTACGTAACCCTTCCAGGGCAGAACATAGCCTAATGCAAAAATCTCATCACGGGAGCGGAGCGAGTTATTATAAAGAAGAAGGAACTTGGATGTCGGCTGAACTGATACGTAAAGATTTCCTTCCATTGTTATTATATCTGATATATCATTTTCCTCGGAATAGTAAGAAAGCGCCCGGAAATCGCCACCAATCGAGATATTATCAGAAATTCCTGTCTGAAACGGCCACGACTCTTCAAGCCCGCCGTTTTCTATCATCGGCAAATCATTCACCGAGATAAACTGGCTACCGAAACTGTTCCGCATTCCCGCACCACCAGGATCCTGATGACATAAAAAACAGTATTGACCGTATTTAGCTGCAAGCCTGGGTGTTGCTTTCACCGAGATACTTTGGAATAGTAATGCGGTAAACATGAGTAAAGCAATGACATATTTAATATACTTCATCTGTATGCCATTCCTTAATAGCAGATGTTTCAGACGCTTGCATCGGATAGAGTTCTCCACACAAGAGTTTGAATCGACAATGAACTAACTGTTAAAAAAATGGAATATTATTACAGTGTGATTGTACGCCATATGAATTTATAATTAAATTATTGCTGTACAGCAATAACCTTTCGCTAAGATGATAAAAATGTAAGACTATTCAAGAAATTCCTCTATTTTAAACAAGGCCGCATACGTATAGCCCCGTTTTTCAATAGTCTCTTTACCGCCTTGCTGACGGTCAACAATTACCATGACAGCCTCAACAATGCCGCCAGACTCTTCAACTGCTTCAACAGCATTCAATAACGAACCTCCCGTTGTCATAACATCTTCAACGATAACGACCCGGTCTCCATTTTTAAAGTTGCCTTCAATACTTTTTTGTGTACCGTGTTTTTTTGCTTCTTTTCTGACAACAAATAATCTCAGAGGATTATCATTCAGATGTGACGCAATTCCTATACTGGTAACTATCGGATCAGCTCCAATTGTCGGTCCCCCGACAGCATCGATCGGTTTAGACAGATTCCGTATCTCCTGTAGCATCAATTGGCCAATGAGGTACACTCCTTCGGGATCGAAGGATGTCATTTTACCATCAATGTAGTAATTGCTTTTTTTGCCCGATGCTAGAGTGAAATTCCCTAATTTCAAAGAACGTTCCAGAATGAGTTCTTTTAACCGGCTGCGCACATCGTCCACGTCTGTTACCTCCAAGATAATTTCGTCAAATATAAAAAAAAGTATTTACTTTTGAAAGAGGAAATTGGAATTTCTCGAATGCAATTATTGGAAAAATCAAGTGTTCAGTGTGAATAAATGGGGGTAGAGTATGTGGACATCCTCGGGAGTCAGCTCTCGAAGAGAATTACTGTTTATACCTTTGAAATAAGCTTTGTTATTCCAAATTTTCAAGAAAAGTTTCGATTGAGTTGGTCAGGCCCTTTGCAATTTCCTCCCGATACCATGACTGCCGCAAATAGTTTTCGCCTATTTTGCTTGAAATATAGCAGCTTTCTACTAGTACCGAGCCAAATGTTGCAGCATTCTTGTAAATAACGGTAAAGGGCTCCCGGCGGATATAACCTTTATCACGCTCTAATTCATCAATAAGTTCATCTCGCACTACTTCCGCAAGCTCCTGACTTCTTTTGTCGTAGTAATAAATTTCTGTCTGGTTCAGGGAGCTGTTTCTACGAGCAGCGCTGTTAGCATGTATTGAAATAAAAAGGTCTGGCTTCCATTGGTTTGCATATGCTCGTCGGGCAGATGGTCGTATTGCCGTATCTCTCCGGCGCGTAAGCTCAACAATTAAATCGCCGCGCCGATTTAACTGCTGCTCAAGTTTGAGCGCTATATCAAGTGTGACATCTTTTTCTTTTGTTCTTTTGACGGGTCCGATTGCTCCAGCATCTACTCCGCCATGACCGGGATCAATGAGTATTTTATATTGTTTTGCCGGTTTCACGGCAGCAGTGCCATTCCAGGATACAAGTATATAGGGTTCTGCTTTCTTGACAAAAGATACGGTTGGATTAATTCCGCTTTTTTTGAATCTAATTACCACACGTGAGACATTCGGTTTGAATTGCGCCCGCCGTAATGAACGAACATCATCAAGATCAATTATTGAATTTAACGGGCTTTTAATTCTACTGTCATAAACATCTACATAGAATCTGGATCCTTCAAGCATATTATATTTGAACTGAGGTGTGTTTTGTGATCCGGCCGGATCGACAAAAATCTTAACAGTATCATATGAGTACCACACCTTATTAACGGTATGCAATCGAGTTCCGGCATAAAGTTCGCCGGATTGTGATACTATTAATATTGCAATAAGCAGTTTGAGCGCAATGAGTTTTGGCAGATGTTTCCGTATTATCATATTGAATGATCCTTGAGAAGCCTCGTAAATTCCGACACAGTTTTCCCTTTCGAAATATACTTAAGCAATTTTAATGCCATTATTGTTGTCTTATTTTTTTAGCTATAAGTCGGCCGTTTCGAGACTAATAATCAGGAAAAATTTTCCTCTTTGAAAAAAAAAAAGTGAAATATTTTCCCAAAAACTTAAAGTAAAAAAAATAGACGACGATTACTGTATTGCGGAGTCAAAAGGATTGACCCGCGCAACCGCGCTTTTTTCTGGTCTAGTAAGGATACTAGATAACAACAAACAAGGAGGTTACGCCATGGCTATTGGTGATTCCACCCGAGTCAATACTAACATTGCAGCATTCAACGCCCTCAACGCTCTTAAGGGAATAAACCGAAATTTAGAGATCAGTCAATTAAAACTGGCGACCGGTCTTCGTATAAACGAAGTCTCGGACGATCCAGCTGGATTTACTATATCCAGAAGATTAGATGCCAGAGCTCGAGGTTTATCAGTTGCCCTTGATAATGTGGGTACCGCAAAAAACGTTCTCTCTATCGCAGAGGGAGGCCTTTTGAATATTCAGAGAATTATGATCGTGATGAAAGAGAAGGTCACGCAGGCCAGAAGTGATACCCTGGGTGTAAAGGAACGTGAAGCTATTCAGCAGGAGCTTCTTCAGCTGACGGATGAAATTGAGGATATTGTTGGCGAAACTCAATTTAACAGCGTTGCACTTATTGACGGAACCTACACCGGCAAATCGTTTCAAACTGGTGAAGGAAAGGCGGATACGCTTACATTCAGTATAGCATCAGGTGCCGCACCGTCAGACCTCAACGTTGCCTCAAATCAGGTAGCGAATAGTGTTGATAATTTTAACAATGCCGGTACTGCTCTCGATAATGTGAATAACGCTCTGACAACTATCTTCAATAATCTTCAGTCGATTGGTGCTACAATTGGGCGCTTAACATTCAAGGAAGAAACGTTAAGGATTGCAGTCACAAATACCCTAGCAACCAAGAGCAGAATCCTTGATTCTGACATAGCGTTTGAGCAGTTGAGATCTACCAGACTTCAGATCCTTCAGCAAACTGCGACAGCGCAACTGGCACAATCAAATGTTGCTCCTCAGAACGTACTAGCGTTATTCCAGTAGAGGAATTATTTTATTAGTTTTTTGGGCATTGCTACATAGCAATCAAGGCGGTTCACCTTTTATGGTAACCGCCTTTTTTATACTAATAAAGTGTATTTGTGAGATTTAAGCTACACCAGGAGATTCGTATGATTGTGATGAAATTGAGAGATTTTTTGAGTGAGTTTCAAACCATTTAAGATGATCGCGCAGGCATACAACTTCTCCGACAATAAGGAGTGCCGGAGATTCCATCGGTTCACTTTTGAGGATATCAGCTATTGTTTCAAGTGTTCCAATTACCGTTTTTTGATTAGGTAACGTGCCATTTTGAATGATTGCGACCGGTGTTTCAGGTGGACGTCCGTTATTAATAAATAAATATATAATTTCTTCAAGATTCGAGAGCGCCATGTAGACTGCGACGGTATCTATTCCGATTGCTAGTGCTTTCCAATTAACGGCCCGCCGGTCTCCGGCAGTGCTCTGGTGACCGGCAATAAGGGCAAAACTCGAACTATACCGCCTATCTGTCAGGGGGATTCCCGCATAGGCAGAGACTGCAACTGCCGCAGTTATTCCAGGTACTATTTCAAATTCTATACCAGCTTCAAAAAGGGCTTCTGCCTCTTCTCCACCCCTTCCAAAGACAAACGGATCGCCGCCTTTGAGCCTGACGACAGTATTTCCCTCTTGTGCTTTAGTAATGAGCAGAGCATTAATATTATCTTGATCACGTCTGTATTTGCCGTATTTTTTCCCCACGAATATCCGCTCGGCATCATCACGTGCCTTCGCAAGCAGATGGCCATCTACGAGGTAGTCGTAAAGGATGACATCTGCCTCATGCAATGCTTTCAAACCTTTAACAGTAATCAAATCAGGATCACCGGGGCCAGCACCAACTAAAAGCACCCTGCCTGTTCCAGCATGAGATTTGGGTTTCCTGCTTACTTGTGTTCCGAATTTTGAGTCTTGTTCCAATTCACTATTTTTTTCGGCAGCTTCGAGACATTGCAACTCTTTAGAAACAATTTCCTCAAACATCGCTTTCCGCTTATCGTAGTCTTCTGTTGAACTAAAGACAGCCGGCCGAATATCGCCGAGCCGATTAAGAAGATCGCTGTAATCACTGCCGAACTGATTTTTTACTCTGTCCCGTATAATCTTGCCGAGTGTTGGGCTTTTGCCATTCGTTGATACGGCAACGCAAAGGTCGCCTTCTCTGTAGACAGATCCAAGATAAAATGAGCACAGTTCCGGAACGTCGGCTATATTAACGGGGATATTGTTCTCTTGAGCATCACGGAACACCGCTTCGTTCACGGCAGGATTATCCGTTGTCCCAAACACAATTGTATAACCGCTGCAATCCCCTGTTAGGTACATTCTCTTATGCAGAGTAATTGCTTTGTCTGTCTGCAGATCCCGAATAGTTTTGGTAACTTCAGGGGATATTACGGTAATATGTGCTTGAGCAGATTGGAGCTGCTTAATTTTCTGCTCTGCAACAGCACCTCCTCCGACAACGAGACACTGTGTGCTGTTCAAATTAATGAATATGGGAAGTAAATTATTCATGATGTTGTTTTGTGTACTATGCAAAAAAAATACCCCGACCTAACGCGGGGTATTTTTAAACACAGAATATCTATTCAAGTGTCGCTTGCTGTTCGAGGACAGCCGGCTGATTTCTGAATCGGAGCCGGATCCACGCCCGCTCATGGAGATAATACGCAATTAGTTTGAAAATAGCATCCAAAATCCCGATAGATGCGGCAAATTTCATTTCACCGGTAATATACCATGCAATTATCATTGTTAACACCGTCGCGACAAATCTCCAGCTAATCGCTTTCAGCACACTGACTTTTGAGGAATTCATGATGTATAATATCTTTCGTACCTACGATTGTACCTGTTGGGCTTCGGTTTCTACACCAAGCGGACGGGTATGAATACCACATTCTCCGCCACACTTACTTGTGCCAATCCATCTGCCGGCACGTTCGTCTTCACCGACTGAAATACTTGAGCACGGAGCACATCCAAGCGATCTGTATCCTTCACCATATAGCGGATTTATCTCGACATTGTTGAGGGCCAGGTACTGCCAAATCTCACGTTCATACCAGATAAGGATCGGATTCAGCTTAACGAGGTCTTTATCGCGTTGTTCAATTTCTTTATAATCTGTTCTTGTGCGGCCTTCAGTACAGCGCAATCCTGTCACCCAGCAGGCTACATTCATTTCCCGAACAGCACGCCGTACCGGTTCTACTTTCAAGTTGTCGCAGCACCGATCGGGATCCGTCAGGTAGAGTTTGTCGGGCTGCTCTGTATCATTTTTGAATATCTCGAGTCTTGGATACTTTTTTACGAGTTTATTCATCAACTCAATTGTCTCTTTCGGTTTATACCGTGTAGTTACAATAAAACCTTTAATATCCTTGCTCACTCTTTGAGCCAGATCCCACACAACGAGCGAATCTTTTCCGAGACTGTTCGCAACCACAAGTCGATCACCATATTTTTCGTGTGCATCACTGATGAGTGATAAAGCTCTGTCAACTTTCTGTTTGAAGTTCAGTCCCTTGACAAGTTCAGTAACATTTTCTCCATTTCCAGTAAGACTCATTTCTTGTACTCCCCTTTCTGAGAGGTGTGTTTGTGAATTACTTTAATTATAAATATGTCTTGAATTCTTGAGCTATAATTCTTCATTATATGAACAGAACATCAGCTCATACATTCGCCGGGACCGGTATTGACAATAAAATCCGTATCTTCACCGATGTCGGTATAATATTCGGGGGCTTCCTCGTAACTCGGAACAAGCGCAAGATCCTGCAAATGCTCTTTAAAGCTCCGTGGACCGACCCGCTTTACATAATCCCAAAAAGTTTCTTCTTCGTTCCGTTCTGACAAGAAGCGTTTTACAATTCTCATAACTGCCTCGGATCCTCGCTTAGCGGGGATTTTCATAACAATATCCCCATAATCCTGCAAACCGGAATTGATACCGCCGCCGATAAACAAAATATAATGTGGTGCAAGTCGTCCTTTGACCTTTCTGACCGCACCGTGGAGCCCGATTGAAGCAACATGGTGTTGACCACACGAATTCGGACAGCCGCTGATTTTAACACGGAGGTCGCGTAAAATCTTGCTCCATCCGCTGTTTTCACGGAAAAAGGTGGTTAATTCGCTTCCCAGTGCTCGTGAATGAGTTATACCTAATTGACAGGTATCGGCACCGGGACATGCAGTTACGTTTCCGATTGAATCAGCACCGGGCGTTTCAAGACCTGCCTTTTTAAGGTCACTATAAAGATGCATCAAGTCGTCTGTTTTTATCCATCTGAGAATTATGTCTTGTGTCGCAGATGTCCGGACTGTACCATCTGAATAGGTTTCAGAAATTTTTGCGAGTGCATAATACTGTTCCGATGTTATATCACCGATTACCGGGTTTACATAGACAATATTATACCCCTTCTGTTTTTGATGGGATATGTTTGTCTGTCTCCAAAAATCAAATTCATGCTGGGCAATATTACTAACATCGGGTTTCTCAGTTACATTATACTCTGGGGGTTCTTCATCATAAAGTTCAACTTCGGGAACTTCTGTCCCTTTGGGAAACAGCCGGTCGCGCTCTTTATAAACATGCTTTTTGAAATCCTGAAAACCGAGTTTCCACAAAACATATTTCATCCGTGCGCGTTTTCTATTGATGTGATCACCATGCTTGTCGAATACGGAAATAATCGCTGCGGATACCTGAATAAACTGCTCAACCGGCAAAAATTCTTCGAACACGTCCGCTACACGGGTATGTGCACCGAGTCCGCCGCCGATGTAGACTTTAAATCCCCGCCGTTCAGAACCGTTTTCGCCTATTGTCGTTGCTACAAATCCAATATCATGTATCCAAGGAATGATTCCGTCTCTGTCGGCATCGGCACCGGAAAAAGAAATTTTGAACTTCCGGGGAAGCTTTGATGTAATTTCGTTACGCATCAGATATTTCGTTAGCGTGAGCAGATACGGAGTAATGTCAAAGGCTTCTTCCCGCGAAACACCGGCAACCGGCGATCCGACAACATTCCTTACAGTATTGCCGCACGCCTCTCGTGTCGTCAATCCTGTTTCGGCAAGCTTTTTCATCACCTGTGGAACCGTTTCTATTTTTACCCAGTGGTACTGTATATCCTGCCGGGTCGTTACATGGCCGAGACCATCAGCATATTCAGCAGCAACATAGCCGATCGTTCTGAGCTGTTCCGATGCAAGAATGCCACCCGGAATCTTAACGCGAATCATGTTCAGACCAGGCTGGTCTATACGCTGACCGTATATACCCCGCTTCAAGCGGAAGCTTCTGAATTCATCATCAGAAACCTCGCCGTTTTTTAACTTCTCGAGCATTACTTTGAATTCTTTGATATCCTCATGTAGATCTTCTGCTGTATCAACAGCAAAACGTGGATAATCTAATTGTATGTCCATAGTATCTATCTTTTTTCTGTTATTTGTTCAAATATAATGAGAGTGATTTATAGGTATTAAAAAACCCTTCAATCTGTGGCTTGAAGGGTTTCGGAAATTTCGTATTTACATAAACCTACCCATGCCACTGCCTTATACAAGGCATACAAATGCAACAACACATGCAGCATGCTGTAATGTTCAACATATGTAGGTTTAAACGTGTCATGATAGTTTGGTGAGTAAATTTAGAGTAGACAGTTTAAGCATTAATATTTTAAAATGCAAGGCCTTTTTATGTCATAAGCACCAGTGTTCTATTATAATTCTGCCTGCTTACACATACAAACATATTATTTGATTTTAATAGTTCCATTATAATCACTTTATGCTATTTATTTTGTACTTTTTATCAGATTAATATATATTAGACATTAATACCTTTACAATATTTTTTAGTTTATGATTCAATGTATCTTTCTTATTGCTATGTTTCATCATACTAAACAGTTACTATTCAATTTAAGGAGTGTAATGTCCAATGAGTTTACCTTTAAACGAACTTGAACAAAAACTCAAATCTCAACGGAAAAATTCGAAAGAAAAAGTTGAGACTTTGATAGATATTGCCTGGCAATCTGTTGACAGAGGTTATTCAAAAACCTTAACCATGCGGGCGCTACGAATCTCAAAACAACTGAACTACCTCCGCGGTATAGGTTTAGCATATCGGAACTTAGGTATGATTCACGGTATGCTATCAGAAATTGAGCAGTTATATACAAAAATTTATAGAGCGCTCGACATCTTTGAAGAACTGGATGATATTGAAGGAAAAGGTACCTGCATATTTATTATCGGTTTAGCACATTGGAATATGGGTGATTACGATACTGGTTTCCGGTATATTCAGGAATCGATGGACAATGTTACAAAGCTGGATGACAAAGAAATGGAAGGGTGGGTCCTCTATACACTGGGAAACTGTTATTACGACTTACATGATTATAAGCAGGCTCTGCAAATGTACCAAAAAGCACTTTTACGGAACACTGATAATCAATTACGGGTCGGCGAAGCACGCTGTTATTCCGGCATTGGTTCAGTGTATCAGCAGATGGAAAAATATGATAAAGCGCTCGAATATCACTTCAAAAGCCTTGCATTAAACAGGAAGAACCGTCAACCAAACGGTGAATCAAGATCGTTGAACGACATTGGTATGGTCTATCAGTTAACCGGAGAATTTAAAAAGTCTCTCAAGTATCATAAGGAGAGTTTGAATTTACGGGAAAATATGAGTTATAAACAGGGGATTTCAACATCGCTGCTCGATTTAGGATCGTTATACCTTAAACAGAAAAAGTTTTCAAATGCTGAGAAGTACTTCAAACAGGGGCTTGTCCTGTCGCGGGAGATTCAGGCTAAACCGAAAGTGCTTGCCGCTCATAAACACCTCTCTGACCTCTATAAGGAGCAGGGCAATTTTGAGAAAGCTCTCAATCATTACAAATTATATAGAGAAGCCGAGCGGGAAGTGCTAAACGAGTCGTCAAATCAAAAACTCACCAGCATGAAAGCATCCCATGATGTTGAATCATCTAAAAAAGAGGCGGAAATATTCCGGCTCAAAAATGTGGCATTGAAAGAAAAAAACAGTGCGTTAAATAAAGCGTTGAAGGAGTTGAAAGCCGCACAGGCACAACTGATCCAGTCAGAAACGATGGCCTCGCTCGGAAAGATTACCGCAGGTATTACACACGAGATTAACAGCCCCATTGGCGTCATAAAGAGTACTTCAGACACTCTTTCTCGAAGTTTTAAAAAAATATCCCAATCGATCGAGACAAGCTCAACCATTGACGACCTGATGAATAATAAGGTGTTCGAAAAATCCTTCACTACAATAAAAAACAATCTTGTTGTTACATCAGACGCAAGTAAGCAGGATTGAATCATTGATCAATAGTCTCAAAAATTTTTCCCGATTGGACGAAGCCGATTATCAGGTAGCGGATCTTCACGAGGGAATCGAAAGCACCCCTACTTTTTTGTCACCAAAAATTAACGACAGAATTTCCATATACAAAGAGTTCGGTGATTTGCCTAAAATAGCCTGTTATCCTCTCGAGATCAATCAAGTTTTTATGAATATTATCGGTAATTCTGTCGAAGCTATCGAAAGGCGCGGAGAAATAACGATAAAGACTTTTTCCGATGAAAAAAATGTTTTTATTTCAATATCAGATAGCGGTGCAGGTATTCCACATAAGGATATGAAGAAGATATTTGAGCCTGAATTCCGCACTAAAAAGAGCCGGATTGGGCTCGGAATGGGGTTGTACACTTCACATAATATAATTCTGAGGCACAAAGGAACATTGGATATTGAAAGTCAGGTTGGAAAGGGTACTTCAACTACTATTTCACTTCCCAAAAAATTCAGAAATTAAGTATTTAGCTGCTTTTATTTGACATCCGGCGTGTAGACCACCTTGCTGCTTCCGGAGTCTTCTGAGCGTTCAAAGGCTAGTTCGATGAGCTGTGTTATAAGTCCCTGATAGGAAAGGCCGCTTGCTTCCCAGAGTTTCGGGTACATGCTGATCGAAGTAAATCCTGGCAGAGTATTCAGCTCGTTAACAAAGACTTCATCGGTTGTACGATCGACTAAAAAATCAACCCGTGCCATACCCGCGCAATCGACTGCCTTGTATGCCTGAATTGCAAGATCTTGTATTAGTTGCGCAGTTTTGTCCGGAAATTCAGCTGGTATAATCAATTCCGATGTATCATCAATATATTTTGCGTTATAATCATAAAATTCATTCGAGGGGATAATTTCACCGGGCACAGATACTTTCGGCTCGTCGTTACCGAGAACCGAACATTCTATTTCACGTGCATCGACCGCTTTTTCAACCACAATTTTTCTGTCGTATTCAGCTGCTGTATTAAACGCTTTTTCAAAATCTGCAACATTTTCAACTTTTGTTACACCGACGCTTGAACCGGTATTCGACGGCTTCGCAAAGCAGGGAAATCCAATGGTATGTTCCACCATTTTTGCGATACCCGCTTTGTCGTTCTTCAACGCTTTACGCAAAAAATACTCAAAAGGGGGTGTGGGAATATTGCTGCTTATAAACACTTGCTTCATCAACACTTTGTCCATACAGACTGCTGATGAAGCCACACCTGCACCGACATAAGGAATTCCTGCCATTTCCAGCAATCCCTGCAGTGTTCCATCTTCACCATAGGGTCCATGAAGAACCGGAAATACAACATCCAGTTTTTTGAGGAATCGTGTGATTTCTGTTTCGCTGCCGGAAGTTACTGCCACAAGACAGCCGTCTGCGGGTGTTGTGGGCAAATAGAGCATTTCATGATACTGCGGCTGTTTTCCGTTAAGAAGGTTTTGAGCGTCATCGCCGGCAACCCAATTTCCACTATGGGTGATGCCGATACATTCCACATCATATTTTGCAGTATCTATATGCTGTAGAATTGATCTGGCTGATGAAAGTGAAACTTCGTGCTCGCGGGATCGTCCTCCGAACAGAATGCCGACACGAATTTTTGAGCTGTTTGTCATGAAGTCTTCGTCTTTTTTGCTTTGGCAATCAAGAGACCCAATTCTTCAAGCTGCTCTTTATCGATCTCGGATGGTGTTTCGACCATGGGACAGAATGCTTTATTTGTTTTCGGAAATGCAATCACTTCGCGGATCGACTGCTTTTCTGCAAGGAGCATGGCAATCCTATCGAAGCCGAGTGCGATTCCGCCGTGGGGAGGCGCACCAAAATCAAATGCTTCGAGCAAAAAGCCGAACTTTTTCAGGGCTGATTCGCGGTCGATGCCGAGGGCATCGAAAACTTTTTCCTGAACATCTCTTTTATGGATACGAATACTGCCACTTCCAAGTTCATACCCATTCAGGACAATATCATAGGCGCGGGATCGGACTCGTGCCGGATCTCTTTTCAAATATTCAAGGTCTTCCATAACAGGAGATGTGAATGGATGGTGTGTTGACAGGTATCTGCCCGACTCTTCATCATATTCGAAGAGAGGAAATTCGGTCACCCATGTGAAGCAGAACCGTCCTTTTGGTGGAATCTCAAACTTACGGATAAGCTCAAGCCGCAACTTCCCAAGCACATCCAAAGTTGTTTTCCGTTTGTCTGCGACGAGAAAAACAACATCACCGATCCTTGCATCCATTTTCTCCATGATCAATTTCGAGTGCTCTTCGGAGAGAAACTTGGCAACAGGCCCCTGAAATCCGTCTTCATTGATTTTGAGTGTCACAAGCCCTTTTGCGCCTTCGTCAGTGGCACATTTGGTAATATCGTCAACCATTTTTCTCGAAATATCGAGCTTCTCTTTCAGTACTAATCCGGAAACGATGCCCCCGTTTTTGACTACATCTGAAAATACTTGAAAATCGGATTTTTTTGCAATATCGCTGATATCAACCAGCTGCATATCCCAGCGGGTATCCGGCTTGTCACTCCCGTATCGCTCCATCGCTTCATTATACGACAATCTCAAAATCGGAGTTGCTATTTCAAGATCATGGACATCACGCATCAGTTTGATAAACATACCGTCTATAATGGAATAAATATCTTCTTCATCAATGAATGACATTTCCAGGTCAATCTGTGTGAATTCGGGCTGCCTGTCCGCACGGAGATCTTCATCGCGAAAACATCTCACAATCTGTATATATTTATCGAGACCTGCCACCATGAGAATTTGTTTGTACGTCTGCGGTGACTGCGGGAGAGCGTAGAAGCTTCCGGGAAACACTCTGCTCGGAACAAGATAATCCCGGGCACCTTCAGGCGTGCTTTTCATGAGCATCGGTGTCTCAATTTCAAGAAATCCCTGCCCGTCGAAATAATTTCTGACAGACTGATAGCACGAGTGCCTGAGAATTATATTTTTTTGCATGACCTCCCTTCGGAGATCGAGATAGCGCCATTTTAACCTTATATCTTCCGATATCTCTCCCGATTCGCTGACAGAAAATGGTGTCACTTTGCTCTCATTCAAAATTTGTATTTCATCAGCAGCTACCTCGATCATACCAGTAGCAAGCTTTTTGTTTACCATATCATCGGGACGTGCTTCAACTACTCCCCGTGCCGCAAGTACAAATTCACGTCTGAGTTCTTTGGCCATACCGTGTGCTTCCGGATCCTTGCTCAGGTCAAAAACAATTTGTGTTATTCCATATCTGTCGCGCAGGTCAATAAACCGTACACCGCCGTGGTCCCGCCAGTTGTCGATCCAGCCATTTAGTGTAACTATTTTTCCGATATCGTCTACTTTGAGATCACCACATGTGTGTGTTCTCTTAAAAAATGTATCCTGCATATTCACTTTCCGCCTGTATCACGTTCAAACTTAAAATGTACCAAAAATAAATCACATATTCCACAGGAATAATCTACACATCAGGCATGTACCTACCGTATCAAAACCATCTTTTGTGTCTCGCTGAAACCCGGTGCTTGAAAGCGGTAAAAATAAATTCCCGATGACACTACTGTCCCTGCATCATTACTCCCATCCCATCGTATTCTGTGCTCACCCGCGCTTAATGGGCCATTATTGAGCGTTTTGATGTGACGACCAAGAGCATCATAAATCATTAGCGACACAGATGCGTTATGTTGCAGTCCCACTGTTATAATCGTTGACGCATTAAATGGATTGGGAAAATTGTTAGCGAGCGTAAATTCTACAGGAATCGTGACGTCGACATCTTCCTCCCGCTGCACATTCATGCTTCCTGATACAAATGTAAATATATTTCCTGATTCCGGAAATTCAGAATCGTTCCCATCACCATCCGAGGCGCTCATGAAAAATTTGACTCGTTGGCCAGTACTTGCCGGGATCACGGCGGAAAAAGAAGTTTCATCGTCCTGTGTCATGGCAATTTCTGTAAAATCGGATCCTGTCCCGAAGTTGTATTGGAGTTTTACTGAAGATGCATTAACACTGAGCGACGATAAAATCTTTGTCGAAATCTTATCTCCGCCTGAGACATTTTCGATATCCGCCACATTGCTGAATGCAGGCCCGAATGAACTCAGAGCATCAAGTGTATTAATTATTCCCCAGCCAAACTGATTGTCGGGATTACCATTTCTGCTTGCGGTCTCTTTTAGCGCTGTCATAACCTCAAAAGCGGTCGCCTCAGGCTGGGCAGACATGATGAGTGCCGCAGCACCCGCAGTGAGCGGACAAGAAAAAGATGTACCGTTAACAAACGAGTAAGAATTTTGTGTTCCGGCAGTTGCCACGATAACCGACACTCCCATTGCTACAACATCGGGTTTAATTCTTCCATCCGCAGTTGGTCCGCGAGAGCTAAACGATGCTAATGAACCGGTTGATGTCACTGCCCCAACTGCGAGGACCGAATCACCATCCGCCGGAGCGCTGATTATTCCCCATGCATCGTTCCCCTCGTTTCCTGCAGAATTGACAATCAATAATCCTTTTGAAGCACCGATATCGGCAGCACGGGTTGTCACCGCAGTGTTACCGTCCATATCAGCCTGTGTGTAAAATGAAACATCGTCGAATTCCGAATAACCGAGCGAGCTCGATACAATATCGACACCGACGCTGTCCAGCCACTCAAGGCCAGCGACCCAATAATCTTCTTCTATGGCACGTTCACCATTGTTATCTTCTGTTTTCGCCAGAGCAAATTGCGCGTCATACGCTGAGCCGATTAGACTTCCCTCAGCATAACCGGCAATAGTCGAGAAGGTGTTTGTTCCGTGATTTTGCTGAGTGGAAAGATCCTGACCGTTCTCATTCGATGTATTTCCATCATTATTGATGAAGTCGTATTCGGCAATAACTTCGGCGTTGACGATCGCATTATGCTCAAGATTAAATCCGGTGTCGAGCATGCCGATCAAAACTTTTTTTCCCGTAATGCCTGCTTGATGTACATCCAGTGCCCCAATCGCATCAATCTGTGTCAATGATGCTCCGTAGAGCTGGGGTACATCGCCTGTGTATCCCGATTTTGAACTACGTGCTGCAGGAGTGGGTTCCGGAACCGGGATGGTGGCAACTCTTCTGATTTCCCGAACAAAATCGAAACTCTCAATTTGCTGCAGTTGCTCATCTGTAAACTTAAAAGAAGCACCGTTAAGCCATTTCGATATGGTGACAAGCTCGCCACCGACTGCGGTAATTCGATTGAGATAGAGTTGTGATACCGGAAGGTCTGTTTCATGGATCAGGTGGTCACTGTTTGTTTTTAACCGCCGTTTGATCGCCCGGTCGCTCACTATTGTTCTAAGTGTAAAAATATCCTGAGCCGTTTTCAGGTGTTGTGACGAATCTTTGTCATTGAAAAACACCCAATATTTTACCGGGGTAGGATCATTCGAGGGTGTCAGTGCAACCGAAACGAAGCACAGAAACGTAAGCACTACTATTCTCTTTATGTTCATAGTTTATATCATTATTTATTGCTATTTCTACTTGTATCGGCCGATATTTTCATCAGTATAACGTCCGAACAGATATATTTTATCTCCAGACCAGCCATATCACGATCGATCCGGCAAGTGTCGCGGCAAGTGTAAAAGGTATTCCAATTTTTGCAAATGACCAGAACGAAACCGAATATCCTTCTTTTTTAAGTATACCTACCGAAACGATATTTGCAGCAGCGCCGATTGGGGTTATATTTCCCCCCATGCACGTCCCGATTAAAAGGCCAAATACCAGCAGATATTCCGAGCCTATTTCGATTCCCATCTGGTACGTAATCGGAATCATAAGTGTAATGAATGGAACGTTATCGATAAACGCAGATACTACAACTGAAAAGAGCACAATAAATATAAAGTTTAGCGCTATATCTGAACCAAGGTAAAGAACGAAAACATTTTTTAATTCGGTAATAAGTCCCGCATGTTCAAATGCGTTGACAAGAACAAATATACCGGCAAGAAACAGCGTCGTATCCCAGTCGTAATGTTTGAGAATTCTTACTGATTCACTTTTGTCGAAATTGAAACCCCATACGATTGTGATGGCGGCACACACCATGCAAACAACTCCGCTGAGCCACATGAATTCAGGATCGAAAATTGGTGCAATGGCAAGTCCGACAATCATTGCACAGAGCAGCACCGTGGGAGACCAACTTAGCACTTTGTCTTCAGGAACATCTTTAACCGGATCTTTGTTACCAGAGAACAATGCCCAGAGAACTAATATAGAAGCCACAGCCCCAAATTCAACAGCAAAAAATATCCCGGGATTACCATGAAACACAAAAAAATCGTTAAAATTCATTTTGAGCTGACCGGCAAGAATCATACTTGGCGGATCACCGATCAGTGTTGCCGTTCCCTGAAGGTTGCTCGAAATTGCGATTCCGATAATAACCGGCACAGGTGATATTTCCAGCTTTTTAATAATTTCGAGAGCAATAGGTGCAACGATCAGCACAACCGCGACGTTTTCGATAAAGATCGATAGAAATCCCGACATTATACAGACACGGAGCATTGCCGATCCAGCACTGCTTGATCTCCCTATAATAAAATCCGAAAGATATGCAGGAACCCGGGAAAAGGCAAAATATTCAGCTACAATCAGCGTTCCGGCAAATATTCCAATTACATTCCAATGGACTTTTGTTATTACATTTATTAACGGGCTTGCTCCGAGTATTACAATTATAAAAATACCGCACCATAATGCTATGGCACGGTTGTGTTTAAATAAAATTAAGTAGAGGTAAACAAGTATAAATATTGAAAGAACAATAACTTTTTCATTCATAAGTAATATAATTTTTGCCTGCTAAAGCGCATACGGCTCTGAAACTTCATTCTGTCTTGTGAGAATGATTTCGGGAACATAGTTACAGGTTTCCGCAATTTGACCGTGAATTGTTTTATATGCTACCGTGGGGCTATTGTTTTCTTTGCTTATATGTGACAGAAAAACTGCTTTCAAATTATCGTGTATTACCTGTTTCAAAAGCTTATAGGTATCGTTATTCGACATATGGCCGTTTGGGCCGTAAATTCTTTCTTTCAACATTTGTGGGTAAGGCCCATTCCATAGCATATCTTTGTCGTGATTTGCCTCAAGTACAAGCAATGCCGAATCTTTGAGGTTTTTCACTACTACATAGGTGATCGATCCGATATCCGTGATATATCCGATTTTCTGGCTGTTTGAAGAGAAAGTAAATCCTACTGGATCGGAAGCATCGTGCATAACCGGAAAACAACCGACTTGAATAGAATGTATATCGATAGATTTCTCCGGTTCAATAAATACAACAGAACCTGAAATATCCCTTTTGACTTCATCGAAGAAGCTTCGGTATGTTATTTCGGTTACATAAACAGGTATATTGTGAATACGAGAGAAAACACCAAGGCTGCGAATATGGTCGTAATGCTCGTGTGTCACAAGAATACCTGCAATACTTTCAATCGGAATATTACCGATTGCCAGCCTTTTTTTCAAATTCCGGTAGGCAAACCCCGCATCGATAAGCAGCGATTTACCGTTTAATTGCAGAACAGATGCATTCCCTTTGCTTCCGCTTCCTAACACAGTCCATTGTAGTGTATCCATACTTAATTCACTCATTTAAATAAATGTACAAATTACAAGTATATCAATGAAAAGTCAAGTGTATACTATGGGGAAAACAAGGTAGCAACATTGTTAATAATTGTCGGATAATTATGTATAATTTGTTAACAAACCACCCTGTTTTTACTTTTCTCAAAATTGTGATACTTATTCATATTATCAGGATTTTCTCCACACCGATATTAACATAAATTTACCTGTTATTAACACGTTTAATTTTATCTAAAATTCCGATTTTTTACATCCCCGGTTGTGTTACAATTGACAACGACAACAATATTTAGTATTAGTTTCTCTTTAGTATTTGAACAATTTTGAAGATATTAACACCCTAATAATAATAGTAGTAATGTTTTTATATTAAAATATTATTATATATTATTATTACTACTTTTTGCTATTCTCTTTCATTTCAGTGAGTATCCTTCCCAGCACACATTTTTTCCTTGTAATACAAGTCATATTTTACTAATTTAATTAGTTTAGGTAGCATTAATTAGGTGCAAAGTATAATTTTATTTCCGCTTTATTTGCCGCCTACAAGGATCGCAAAATGAGGAGCTTTTGTAATGAATATTACTGTTGGTTGTGGAGAGTTAAAAGCAGGATTACAACATGTGATCAACGTAATACCATCAAAGACTACTCTTCCGATTCTCAACCATGTATTGATTGAAGCCAGCGGCGGCCAACTAACGTTGAGTGCTACGGACCTTGAAGTGTCTTTACGGACTCATGTAGATGTTACTATCGAGGAAGAAGGCAGCATTACTATACAGGGAAGACTTCTTTACGATGTTGTTAGGGAAATACCCGATGTTCCTATTACCTTAAAGACAGATGATAATATGCGGATAATCATGAGCTATTCGCGAGGTCAGTACACATTTTTCGGTGAAAATCCGAAAGAATTTCCTCAGCGTCCAGCAATTGATATTGAGCACGAAATAGTGATCGAAAAGAAAAAATTTTCCAGGAATCTTGATAAGACTATTTTTGCAGTATCGAACGATGAGTTGAGAGCGGCGCTTATGGGAGTACTGCTACAGATTCGTGAAAATGAATACCGTGCAGTTGCAACAGACGGACACAGACTTGTCAGAATCATAGACAAGGGGTTTACCACTGATGAAGCGATCGATGATGTAATTGTTCCGGTAAAGGCGCTGAACTTGTTACAGAAAAATCTTGAAGGAAACGGCGATGTCAAGATTTCATTTGGGTCAAACCATGTTGTTTTTGATCTAGATGAAGCGTCAATCAGCGCATCAATAATAGAGGGAAAGTATCCAGATTATGAAAAAGTAATTCCGATAAATGATAATAAAAAACTGATTATAAATCGTGAACAATTGATAACTGCACTGCGGACAATATCGGTTGTTGCAAATAAAATAACGCAACAGATTAAAATGCATATTGAGCAGGATAAAGTTACGGTCACCTCGCAGGATATGGACCGCGGAGAAGGCATAGAAACTATTGAAGCGGAATACACCGGCGATCCTTTGGATATTGGTTTTAATTCTGCTTATTTGTTAGATGTATTACGCCACATTGATACGGAAAATGTTATTATTCGCTTACATACGGCTGTCAGTGCTACATTGGTATTTCCTATGGAACAGGAAAAAGACGAAGATTTATTAATGCTTGTTATGCCGATAAAGCTACGTGAATAAAAAAATTCACGGAGAAGTTTTCGCACGAATAGAATGAAATGTTTCTGAAAAAATTATGTTTGAACGATTTTCGAAACTATACTCAAACTGAGTTAGAGTTTAATAAAAAAGGAAATTTGTTCTTCGGTGCAAACGGTCAGGGAAAAACAAATCTCCTTGAATCGATATATTATTTGTCGGTTTACAGAAGCTTTAAAAAGGGTACAAGTAAAAACCTTGCCAATTGGGGGACACAACATTTTTCTGTGTCCGGGTTCTTTGAAACTGAGAGTGGACTTGAACAAAATCTTTCTGTTGATTGGGAGGCAGGTCAGAATAAGCAGGTTTTTTTTGAGAATGATAGAATACGGAAGATTTCGGAACTTGTCGGGTTATTTCCTGTTGTTATTCTGTCTCCAGAAAGCATGGAAATTACGCAGGGACAGCCGGGTGAACGGAGAAAATTTATCGACTTGTGTATTTCCGTAGTTGATAAAGAATATCTGCAACACCTGATTGCTTATAAAAGGACATTAAAGCAGCGGAATAAAATACTTGCTTTATGGCGAAATTCATCCTCGAATATTGAGAGTGATCTGGATGTTTGGACAGAGAAGCTAGTGATGCACGGCTCGTTTCTCATTAGGCACAGATTGAAAGCGGTTGAGCGGCTGTCGAGTATTTGCATGAATAAGTATGCTGTAATCAGTAGCGGCAGTGAAAACTTGACCCTTCAATATAATTCGACGATTCTCAACGGCGATGATATTGAGAAGAATTTTGCCAATGCAATAGAACGGTCGAGAGCAGAAGAAAGCAAAAGAAAAGTAACCGTTGTCGGGCCTCACCGAGACGATATTACTATCTGTCTCGACGACCATGATGTGCGGCAGTATGCATCACAAGGACAGCACAAGACGATAATCATGTCTCTGAAATCGGCAGAACATGAATTTATTTCAGAAATAAAAGGATTTCAACCCGCTATACTTTTGGATGATCTTTTTGCCCTGTTGGATAAGGAACGGATTTTGGAGTTTTTGAAGATAATACGCGGCTATGGGCAATTTTTTATAACGGCTAATCACGATATTAAACCGGAAACACTTTTTTCAGAAGTTGGATTTCAAGTGTCGGATTTTAGCCGGTACCATGTCGAACGCGGCTCAATACGACCTCAATGAAAGGTAATAAACTCAAAGAACCCGAATTACTGGGTACAGTGCTTAAGAAATTGTTTAAGCGCTACGATTTATCGGATGGAATTCAACAGCAGGATGCCCTGGAGCTCTGGAAAGAAGTTGCAGGCGAAAAAATTGCGGGGATCAGCACAGCAGTAAGTATTGAGCACGGCAGGATTTTTGTTGAAGTTGACAACAACGTATGGAGACAAGAAATTCAGTTTCAAAAAAAGGATTTCATTAAACGGTTCAATGAAAAATTGGGGAATAATAGTATTAAAGATATTATTTTAGTATAAAAAGGGCGAGGTATAACGTGACAGCAGCATCAGCAGCTTCTCAATATAAAGCAAAAGATATTCAAGTCTTAAAAGGGCTTGAAGCGGTTCGTAAGCGGCCCGCAATGTATATCGGCGATATCGGTAAACGAGGACTTCATCACCTGGTCAACGAGGTTGTTGACAACAGCATTGATGAAGCAATGGCAGGTTTCTGCAGTAAAGTTACCGTAACGCTTCGGAAAGACAACAGTGTCACAGTTCAGGATAATGGGAGAGGAATTCCGGTCGATATACATCCCGAAATGAAAAAACCAGCTCTCGAGGTTGTCATGACCGTTCTCCATGCTGGTGGAAAATTCGATAAAAATACGTATAAAGTGTCGGGGGGCCTGCATGGTGTCGGTGTTTCAGTAGTGAATGCACTTTCCGAATTGTGTGAAGTTGAAGTATTTAGAGAAGGGCAAATATATCATCAACGCTATAAAAAAGGGATTCCCGAAGCAAATGTTACCGTAACCGGCAAGACAAAACAGTCTGGGACGAAAACAACATTTTACCCGGACCGAAGCATTTTTACGACAACAATTTTTGATTACGAGATTGTTTCACAACGGTTGATGGAACTGGCATTTCTCAATAAGAACCTGCAGATTGATGTTCACGATGAGCGCACCGATGAAAAGGACTCATACCACTCTAAGAAAGGTATTATCCAATTTGTAAAATATCTTGATGAAAACAAAACAGCACTCCATCCGACAATCAGCCTTTCCGGTGAGCGTGATGACATCGATGTGGAAATCGCCTTGGAATATAACGATACATACCATGAGAACATTCTTAGCTATGTCAATAACATTAGTACCTTAGAAGGCGGTACTCATCTGTCTGGATTCAAAACTGCGCTGACGAGGACACTTAATAACTACGCGTTAAAAAATAATCTCCTTAAAAATGAAAAGATTAACTTCTCAGGTGAAGATGTTCGGGAAGGGTTGACAGCAGTCATCAGTCTGAAAATTCCCGAACCGCAATTTGAAGGGCAGACAAAGACAAAACTCGGCAATAGCGAGGTAAGAGGAATTGTTGAGTCACTCACGGGTGAAAAATTGTCCGAGTATCTTGAAGAGAACCCATCTGTTGCGCGAAAAATTATCGAAAAAAGTCTGATTGCTGCCCGTGCACGTGATGCTGCGAAAAAGGCACGGGAACTCACAAGGCGAAAGAGTGCTCTCGATGGAAGCGGTCTTCCAGGCAAACTTGCCGACTGCTCTTATACGGATCCTGCAGAGTGTGAGCTCTACATTGTTGAGGGTGATTCAGCAGGTGGATCTGCAAAGCAGGGACGTGACCGGAGATATCAGGCGATACTTCCTCTTCGTGGTAAAATTCTCAACGTAGAAAAAGCGCGGCTTGATAAAATTCTTGCCAATGAGGAGATCAGGACAATTATTACCGCTTTCGGTACAGGTATCGGATCAGATGAATTTGATATATCGAAGGTGCGGTACCACAAGATTATTTTAATGACGGACGCCGATGTAGACGGTTCACATATCCGTACACTTCTTCTGACATTTTTCTACCGGCACATGCCAGATCTTATTAAGCTGGGCCATATCTATATAGCGCAGCCTCCATTGTATCAGCTGAAAAAGGGGAAAGAGTTCCATTACGCCTTCGATGACACCGAACGGGATGTGGTGATCAAGCGTATGGGTGGTAACGGTGTCACGATACAGCGGTACAAAGGTCTTGGTGAAATGAATCCGGATCAACTCTGGAAAACAACTATGGATCCTGAAACGAGGACTATCCTTAAGGTGACGCTTGACGATGCCGCAGAAACGGAACATCTTTTCACTACCCTGATGGGGGATAATGTCGAACCTAGAAGAGAATTTATCCAAAGAAATGCTAAATATGTTCGCAATTTGGATGTGTAGCGATATTCAGACTAGTATGGTTCAACGGTTTGGAATTTTTATAATTTAAACAAAAGCGTCCTGTTGCTACAGGGCGCTTTTTTAACATGAAAAGGAAATTAGTTTTGTTCAGCTGATCACCCGGGAGATTCATACATGGGATTCTATGACAAATTACAAAGTGCAGTCCAAAAAACGCATTCATATGTCTGCGTCGGGCTTGATTCTGATATTAACCGCATTCCGGACTGCATTGAGGGCGATACCGGGGAGAGAATAGCTTTTTTTAACCAAGCAATAATAGAATCTACCCAGCTCTATTGTGCCGCATTTAAATTTAACATTGCCTTCTTTGAAGCGCTTGGAAAGACAGGATTTGAAGCCCTTGAAAAAAGTCTCTCCTATGTACCGGAGGACCATATATTGATTCTTGATGCAAAGCGGGGTGACATTGGCAATACCTCTCAGCAATACAGCATCGCTCTCTTTGATGTGATGAAGGCAGATGCTGTCACGGTAAATCCC
This sequence comes from bacterium, assembly GCA_965249485.1. Lineage (GTDB taxonomy): Bacteria > SM23-31 > SM23-31 > SM23-31 > SM23-31 > CBDFMG01. The sequence continues at coordinate 674,872 of OZ252239.1, forward strand.
TATATGGGTTACGATAGTATTCTGCCATTCATCGAGCGTGATGACAAAGGTGTCTATATCCTCTGCTTGACTTCTAATAAAGGGAGTGAGGATTTTCAGCAGTTAAAACTTGAATCGGGAAAACACTTTTTTCAAGAGGTGGCAGAAAAGATAACAAAGTGGAATACGCGAAATAACCTTGGAATGGTCGTAGGCGCAACTCACCCTGATGAATTGAAAACGGTCAGGACTATTGCTCCTGAAATGCCATTTCTACTTCCTGGGATCGGTGCCCAAAAAGGGGACCTTGAATCGGTGGTTTCTACTGCAATCGGGAAAAAGCGAATTCCGACACTCATCAATTCCAGCAGAGGGATAATATTTGCATCCGGTGGTGAGGATTTTGCCAAAAAAGCTGTTCAGAAATGTATAGAACTTCGAGATTCAATTAACATTCTTCTTGAATAAATTAACCGTTTTCACCATGTAAATTTACATATAGTGGTCGGCTGACCATCCTTATGAGCTGTACGAAATCCAAATGTGAGTAATGTGTGGATAACTTCACAAGAGTCAACGAGCACGGCATTACAGATGAAGCAAATGTTGAACCAAAAAATACAATTTCAAGGCTTAATTTACCATATAATAAATCTTTTTACAAAAAATATTTTTCTCAACAGGCTTGTTTACGCAGTATTGCCGTGCTTTTTGATTGTGGATAAGCTGTGAACAAGCGCAAATCAGGGTGCTATAAACTCTTTTTAGCTCTGATTTTTATGCGAAAATATAAGAATGGTTAAACGGAGTTATGAACTAATGACAATATTGACAAGTCTGTCTTTAACATAAATGATTTTTCGGATTGTCCCACCCAGAAATTTTCGGACATTCTCCACCTGTTGCGCTTGTTCTTTTATCTCCTCTTCGCCCATATCGGCTGGTATAATCAATTGACCACGAAGCTTCCCGTTTACCTGTACCGCAATAGTCTTTTCTTCGACAACAAGGAGTGATACATTATGCTTCGGCCACGCGTAGCAGGAGAGAAATCCTTCTCCTCCAAGAGCTTCCCACAACTCTTCGGTAATATGTGGTGCAAACGGGTTTAGAAGTGATAAAATTCGTACAATTCCTTTTGCAACCAATAGAGCTCGACTGGATGATGCAGAAAAATCGGGAAACTCAGCTATGTAATCGCGAATTTCATTATATAGTTGCATGGTTGCACTGACACCGGTATTAAAATGCATCGATGATATGGATTCGGTCACCTGTTTTGTCGCAGTTTCAATTTCTCGTACAAGTTTTTTTGAGGCTGGATCACTCAAACCATCAATGCCACTATCTTTAAAATGCTTTGAAAAGGTAGTTTGATTCTCCCAGATGAAATTCCAGATTCGGTTAAGAAACCTGGATACTCCAAAAATTCCTTCATCATTCCAATCGTACTCTTTCTCAGGTGGTGCGGCAAATAAGATAAAGGTCCGGATTGAGTCGGTGCCATGCCTTTCGATGAGTTCACTGGGATCGACCACATTTCCTTTCGATTTCGACATAACTTCACCGCTTTTAAGAACCATACCTTGTGTGGTCAATCGCTTGAAGGGTTCACCGTGCTTTGTAAGATTCAAATCACGGAGAGCTTTCATGAAAAAGCGCGAATAGAGTAGATGAAGAATGGCGTGGGTAATTCCGCCAATATAGTGGTCGACTGGCATCCACCGGTCGATAAGCTCCCTATCAAACGGTTTATCATTATTATTCGGAGTGATATACCGTAGAAAATACCATGAACTGTCCACAAAAGTATCCATAGTATCAGTTTCTCTTCTGGCGGTTTCGCCGCATTGCGGACAGTGGACATCGGAAAACGTTTGAGATGATTCAAGAGGATTTCCTTCGCCGGTAAAAACAACATCGTCGGGCAGAACAACCGGAAGATCCGATTCAGGTACTGGAATAACACCACAGGATTTACAGTAAATGATAGGAATCGGTGTACCCCAATATCTCTGCCGGGAGATTAGCCAGTCACGAAGACGGTAGGTTATGGAGAAATCACCGAGGTCGCTGCTTTTCAATTTTTCGGTGATTTCTTTCTTTGCATCTTCGTTAGAAGTGCCGTCAAATTCGCTTGAGTTAACAAGGATTCCTGAATCAACATATGCTTCTTCCATCGATTCTTCTCGCAGAGGATTATCAGGATCGGGAGTTATAACAACTTTTATTGGAAGCGAATATTTTTTCGCAAATTCAAAATCTCTCTGGTCATGTGCAGGAACTGCCATAACAGCACCGGTCCCGTAATCCATCAGAGCATAATCGGCGATATAAACCGGGTATTCTTTTCCGGTCAGCGGGTGGACGATATGTCTTCCAATAAAAATGCCTTCTTTTTCTCTGTTTTCGGCTACTCTATCTGTTCGAGACTGCTTTTTGACTCGTTCAATGAAAGTAGTCACATCATTTTTCTCAGAGACACTTTCTACCAGTTCCGAAATGAGCGGATGCTCAGGAGCCATTACGAGATACGTTACACCAAAAAGTGTGTCCGGACGGGTTGTAAATGCCTGAATAACTGTATCAGAGCCGACAAGTGGAAAATTAATTTCTGTTCCGTACGATTTCCCAATCCAATTACGTTGCATAGCTTTGACCTGGTCCGGCCAGAGCGTAAGATCGTCGAGAGATTCTAGCAGTTCATCGGCATATTTTCGTATATTAAAAAACCACTGTTCAAGTTCTTTATCGACAACTACACTATCGCATCTCCAGCACCGTCCGTCAATGACCTGTTCGTTAGCAAGTACTGTTGCGCAGCTGCCGCACCAGTTTATAGCAGCTTTCTTCTTGTAAGCAAGTCCTTTTTTGAAAAACTGAATAAAAATCCATTGATTCCATTTGTAGTAATCAGGTTTAAATGTCGAAACCGTATGATCCCAATCATAGCTGAATCCCATCTGGAGCTGCTGTTCTTTCATCATATTGATACATTTCTGCGTCCATTCTTTCGGATGAATTTGATGCTTGATCGCAGCGTTTTCTGCCGGCATTCCCATTGCGTCATATCCCATCGGATAGAGGACATCATACCCCTCTCTCCGCATGAAACGGGCGTAGACGTCTCCAATCGAATAATTGCGGACATGTCCCATGTGGAGTTTTCCTGACGGGTATGGAAACATTTCAAGACAGTAAAATTTCTTTTTGGAACGGTCGTTGTTTAATTTATACGCTCCAGAATCAGTCCACTTTTTTTGCCATTTGGCTTCGATTTCGGTAAAGTTGTATTCCATATCATTTAGTGTGGGGTTATTGTACTAATTTCAATAAAATATCTGAAAGATTTAGCATGAAATATTTCGTTATATGGATTTTTACGTATCCTAATAAGGTAACGAAATATTGTGCTTGTTCAAAGAAATATGTAATGAGTATAAAGCAGATTATTGAAGTAAAAGGCTGAAATATTATTGTTTTACCGGGGAAGCAAATCGGCAAGGTTTTCCTTTTTTGCCTGGGGGAGGTCTTGACAAATAAGTTCTATATTGTTCCTATCAAGAAAACGAAAATCCTCGATATCTTTTTCACTCACAAAAATATAAGGAAGAATTTTTGATTTGTCTTCGCTATGGTGCATTCCGCCGATGTTAATCTGCTGAAACTGCACACCTTTTTTTACCAGATCGGCATAAATACCCGGAGATTCAGCGAGTAATATAATGCGATCTTTAATGAAGATTTTCTTTAGGAGGGAGTCGGTTGCTTCTTCTATTGTGAATATCGAGACTGCAATATTAAAAGGAACACAGCTTTGGTAAAGCTCTTTTTCCCATTCGTTGTTGGCAATTTCATCGCTTATGAGGACAATCCTGTCGGGATTCAGAAAACTCCCCCAACCAACAGTAACCTGACCATGGATCAAGCGGTCGTCTATACGTACAAGCACAATTGACACAGATTATCCTCACAATCAGGGCTGCTAAATCAGATTAAGAATATTCGCTGAGTGGTCCAGACATCATTTATTTTCCAAAGGAGCCGGTTCTAGAATTACCTCTGTTCCTTTTAGCGAGCTTTCCTTAAGGTGTTCCGCTAAATCCGGAAGTTTGTACGATTCACGCTTATTGGCAAAGGTAAGCAACATAGGGAGGTTAACTCCTGAGATCAGTACGATGCCTTTGTTATTTTTCTGAATCATCTGTGCGGCATGCCAGCAGCTTCCTCCGCAAAAGTCTACCATAATAAGAATTTCGTTGTCCTGCCATTCCTGCGCAATTGAATCGAGACTTCCAATCAACTCTTTGATAGACATTAATTCATTACTGAGTACTTTTACATCGTCAAGGGGTCCGATAATTTTTTCAGTTGTATTCTGGAGTGCGCTGCCAAGATCTCCATGAGAAATGATGATACATTTTATCATGTATTATTCCAGATATTGTATCACTGATATATAGGATCGGTATCAAAACATTTACCGTTTAAGAAAGGTACAACTTTTTACTCAATATCACCAGTCAGATATTTGCTCAGTTTATTATTTCTCTTTATTTTATTTTCCAGGTTTTTGACAAATACTTTTTCAGGGCGGACACCGTATACCCGCTGTATAATCTTAAGCGCTATTACTTCGGTGATTACTGTGATATTTTTTCCGGGGAAAATTGGCAGATAAATAATCGGTATATTTACATCGAGATACTGTTTGAAATCATCATCGATACCAAGACGGTCGTACTCATGGATAGGTCTATGGTCTTCGAGGCAAACTTCAACTTCTATACGTTTCTGTGCTCGAATTGATCGCACACCGAACATACTTCTGACATCTATGAGACCGACGCCGCGGATTTCCAATATGTTCTTCAATACCTCTTTTTTCGTTCCGACAAGGACTCCCGTCCGTTTTCGGTACACAGAAACTACATCGTCGGCAACGAGCCGGTGACCGCGTTCAACAAGATCGAGAGCAATCTCGCTTTTCCCGATTCCGCTTCTTCCGGTGAATAGAATGCCTATGCCGTAAACATCAACCAGCGTGCCATGTACGTCTGTGCTTGGAGTGCACTTATCATTGAGGTACTCGTAAAGAACCTGATAAATATGATTTGATGAGTCGGGAGAACTGAAAACGGTAATTCCATTCTCATCTGCAATGTTGAGCAGTCCCTTGCTTAATTTATGGCCGTTGGAAATGATGAGACAGGGGATGTCAGATTCCATTAACCGTCTGAATGTTACCGTTTGCTCATTTTTGTTAAGCTGCTTGAGATATGATATTTCAGTTTGTCCCAGGATCTGAATTTTTTTTTCGGCGAATGTTTGTGTAAAACCGGCCAGGAGCAATCCTGGCCGGCAGAGATCGTGGTCTTTTATAATACGTTTTAATCCGAGTTTCGTGTTGCACAGTTTTAATTTCAATTCGTGTTTATTGTCTTTATAACATAATTCGACCGTCAGATCAATTCGAGTGTTCATTCTTCCTCTTCCCACTGTGAATCTTCCAATACAAGTTCAACCGCCTTTATATGATTAAAATTCCTTACACGGGCTTTATATTTTTTCAGTTTTCTTTCCAGTTTGCCCATTACTTTATCTAAAGATTTATACATATCATCCGACATTTCATGCGCTTTTAAAATCTGGCCATGCACTGTGAGGTGAATTTCTGCATTGTGTTTCGAATATGTACCTTTCACATAATCCATTATAACGTTAGCTTCGATGATGCCAGCATAAAATTTTTCTAATCTTTGAATCTCGTTATCAATGAACATTTTAAGTTGATCTCTTGCCTTGAAATGTCGTGCTGTGATATATATTTGCATAATTCCCTCCGTACTACATGTATTTAAACTAGACAATTAGTTAAGAGAGTTACTGAATGGTGTGTTTGTTACATACGTGCCTCCTTTGCTGCGATTGGAACTGTTACTGATTTAATTTTGTCGCACGGGGATGAGCTCTTTTATATTCTGTGCGGAGTTTTTCTATTGAAACATGAGTATAAATTTGTGTTGTTGCCAAATTTATGTGCCCCAGCAGTTCTTGAACGGCTTTTATATCTGCTCCATTATCAAGAAGATGAGTGGCAAACGAGTGCCGGAGCATATGGGGATGTACGTTTACACCTTCGCCTATGTCGTTGAGCTGCCGCTCCACGACTCTTTGAACAGTACGTGCAGATATTCTGCTGCGCGGTCTTCCCCAAAAAAGCGGATCTTCCGAAACAGGAATTCGATATCTATTTGCGCGAACATCAAGGTATCTGCTGATTGTCTGAAAACAGGTTATTCCGAAGGGAACAATGCGTTCTTTGCTTCCTTTGCCGAATACCCGAACTGTTTTTTCTTCAAAATTTACATCCCGGATACTCAAACCAACAAGCTCGCGCAAACGGATACCTGTAGCATAGAGGAGCTGTATGATAGCTTTGTCACGTGTTTCTGTTAACTCGTCGATTTCGGAATCAGCTGCAGAGGCGATCCGGAGCATTTTATCAAGCAGTGCATCTTTTCCAAGGTGATTTGGCAATGTCTTCCGAAGCTTTGGGCCGGTTAAAATGCTCATCGGATCTTTGTCAATTAATTTTTGACTCAGACAAAATTTGAAGAAGCTCCTAAGCGACGACAATTTACGCGCAACGGTTCTTGCTGTTACATCTTTTTGGATAAGATAATCCAGAAAATTTCTTATATGGTGTACGTTGAAAGATTGAAGCTGCAACTCGGGCAGGAAGTTTTGAATCTGCTGAAGATCATTCCTGTAAGATTGAATAGTAAAGGGGGAATAACCTTTTTCTTTTGTAAGAAAAGTCAGAAAATTATGAATGTGATATGATAGTGCTAATCTTTTCAATGCGCATTCTCTTCTTATTACAGTATGCCTTATATGAGCACATTCATTAATGAAAATCTCAATATTTGTGCCAAAAAACGCGATACAAACTACTATCCTCTCACATAGGCGTATTCTCCTTTATAATTCAACACTATATAAATAATAATTCTCATTATTTATGGACACTGCTTATATTTATCACGAACAAATCAGGCAAAATGTTCCATCGATTCGGACTTTTCCGGATTAAAAAATCAAGGGTGCGCTGGAAGTTACATAGAAATTACAGGATAAATACACAAGTTATAATGCGGAAATTATCTGATTTAAAGCTTGTTTGGGTAGAAGTTACTTTATTCTTCAGAATCCTTTTTTTGGACGATATTGACGATGTTTTTGCAGTCGGGATAGCCGGTGCAGGCGTAAAACTTAGACTTGTTTTTGGATTTCACTTTCATATCCTTACCGCATAGCGTACATCGCAGAAGTGTATTTTTGCAAGAGGGATAACCGGAGCAGGCAAAAAATATACCGTATTTTCCTTTGCGGATCACCATATCTTTGCCGCATTCTTTACATATGTGACCTGTTGGTTGGGGTTCTGCCGATCCGCCGGAAGCATCGCCTTCGTTTTCAATGCTTTTCGCGTTTTTACAGACAGGAAAGCTGGAGCAGGCATAAAACTTTCCGTTCTTGCTCCAGCGGATTACCATATCGCTACCACACTTTTCGCAGGAAAACCCGGCTTTTTCAACCAGTTCTTGCTTGAACGTTTTAATATCACCGAAAACTTTATCGAGATTTTCCTGAAACGGCTTGTAAAATCCGTCGACAACTTCAAAGTAGTTTTTCTTTCCTGATTCGATGAGATCAAGCTCTGATTCCATGTGTGCGGTAAAATTGACATCAATAATATCGGGAAAACCTTTGACAACAATTTTACTGACCATTTCGCCAAGTTCGGTAGGGGTCAGTTTTCTTTTATCACGCGTAATATAGTTCCGCGTAGTGAGCGTAGATATAATTTGTGCGTAAGTGCTTGGCCGTCCAATTCCGAGCTGTTCGAGCTCTTTAACAAGAGAACTGTCATTGAACCGGGCAGGAGGTTTCGTAAAATGTTGCTTCAAATCAGAATTCTGCATTTCAAGAATCATTCCTTCGGTCAAACCAGATGGTATTTTATTGGACGAAGCGCCATTCTCTTCAAGATCATCACTAATTTGTTGATCGCTCCATATTTTCAAAAATCCGGGGAATAAGAGTTCAGATCCAGTTAGGGAAAAATCACATGGTCCGGCACATATCGTTACGGTGGTTTGGTTCGACACGGCTTCATTCATTTGGCTTGCAACGACGCGGTTCCAGATCAAGAGATATAATTTATATTGTTCATCATTCAAATGTTGTTTAAGCGATTCCGGCGGACGGGAAAAATAAGATGGTCGGACGCATTCATGTGCGTCCTGAACTTTTCCTTTCGATTTCTTTTTGAATATGCGTGCTTTTGCAGGTACGAAATCTGGTCCGTAATTATTGCGAATAAAACCGCGCAATTCATCGAGTGCTTCGTTGCTAATCCGGGTTGAATCCGTACGCATGTAAGTGATCAGACCGACGCTTCCCTCGCTTCCCAACTCAATTCCTTCATACAATTGTTGGGCAATAAACATTGTTTTTTTTGGAGCGTAGCCAAGCCGATTTGAAGCCTCTTGCTGAAGCGTACTCGTTATAAAAGGTGGAAACGGATTCCGCTTTACCTTCTTTTTCAGAATGGATTTAAGTGAAAATTGCTCATTTTTGTACGATTGTTCAATTTCTTGAGCAGTTTCTCCATCGGGGATTTCTGCTTTTACTCCTTTGTATTTTGCCAGGACTGCTTTTAAAATATCGCCGTGAGGGGTGTTCAAATCGACATGTATCGTCCAGTATTCTGTCGGACTGAAACGGCGGATGCTGCTCTCGCGTTCAGTGATAAGTTTCAGGGCAACGGACTGCACTCTTCCTGCTGATAAACTTCCTTTGAACAATGTCCGCCAAAGAAACGGACTCACTTTATAGCCGACAAGCCTGTCAAGCACACGGCGAGCCTGCTGTGCGTCGACTTTCGGCATATCGATAGGAAAAGGATTATCAATCGCATTTTGTACTGCATTAAGAGTGATTTCATTAAACAATGCCCGGTGGACTTTCTTATTATTTCCAATTTCTTCCGCTATATGCCACGCTATTGCTTCACCTTCTCGGTCGGGGTCTGTAGCAATGTATATTTCATCAGAGGATTTCGCCGCTTTTTTAAGCTCGTTTATCGTCTTTTGCTTCCCTTTGATAGTGACATACTCAGGTTTAAATTTATCTTCGATGTCGACACCGAGCTGGCTTTCCGGCAGGTCTCTGATATGACCGACGGAGGCTTTGACTGTGTAGTCTTTACCGAGAAATTTATTGATTGTTTTCGCTTTTGAGGGCGATTCTACAATGACTAACGATTTTTTCATAATTAATTTTATTTTATTTGATTATTATTCCATGATTTCTGAATCTTTGACTCAGTCATTTTTGCTCTTTTTTTTCAAAATCGACAAGATGAAGTGCTTCTTTAACTTTATCGGTTACACTTTTGTAGACTGCGCTGTTTTCCTGAAGAAAGTGGCGCACATTTTCCCGTCCTTGACCGAGGCGCTCTTCGCCATAAGAGAACCAGGTTCCGGTCCGTTCGATTATATTGTGCTCGAGCGCAAGGTCGATAATTTCACCTTCCTGTGAAATTCCCTTACCGTAGAGGAGATCAAATTCGGTATCTCTGAAAGGAGGTGCAACTTTATTCTTTACAACTTTCACTCTTGTCCTATTACCTACAATAGTACTTCCTTCTTTTAAAGAAGCAATCCGCCTGATATCGAGCCTGATGCTTGAATAAAACTTGAGTGCACGTCCTCCGGGAGTAGTTTCAGGATTTCCAAACATGACACCTATCTTTTCTCGAATTTGATTGATAAAGATACAGGTACATTGTGATTTGTTCACTACGCTTGTAAGTTTTCTAAGTGCTTGTGACATGAGCCGTGCCTGTAGGCCCATATGTGAATCACCCATTTCTCCCTCAATTTCTGCACGAGGTACCAATGCGGCGACTGAATCGATGACGACCATATCTATTGCTCCGCTCCGGATCAACGTTTCAGTAATCTCAAGCGCCTGCTCTCCGTTATCAGGCTGCGATACGAGGAGGTTGTCTATATCGACGCCGAGATTTTTTGCGTAGTGTGCATCAAGTGCATGTTCGGCATCCACAAATACAACATTTCCTCCCAATTTCTGTGTTTCTGCAATAAAGTGGAGGCTCAATGTTGTTTTCCCGGACGATTCGGGTCCGAATACTTCAACAATCCTGCCACGCGGAATCCCGCCGACTCCCAGTGCTGCATCAAGGCCAATCGAACCTGTCGGAATTACTGGCAAATCGGACTGAATATTGGATTCTCCGAGTTTCATTACGGCCCCTTTGCCGAACTGCTTGTCGAGCTGTGATATAGCAACTTCAATTGCTTTGTCTTTTTTTATTGAATGATCTACAGCCATCTTATTTACTCCTCTCGGTATATACAGCTTCTAATATATGCCGTATTCAGTAGAGTGTACGGTATCGGCAAAAGGTAATAATTGGGAAAACTCTAAATCACGTTTCAAAACGTGATATACATTACCCTGAGAATTACATTTCGCAATATTCCGAAGAGAATCAATCAAAATTATGTTCCGCGAGAACCGAATATTCCGGTCCTTCTTTGCGAAGAACGCTTTTCATAAGAACCATTCTCGAAATCTGCAGGTCACCGGTCGCAATTAATTCCGATGATATAAATTTTTGCAGTATATCTGGTGGCGGATCAGTCTTAAAACGGCCTAAAGTCACATGTGCACGAAACGGCCGTTCTTCGCGTGGAACCGAAAGAGAGATACACCGATTATTGACCAGATCAGCGATCTGTATGAGTTCCGGAACTCCCTTTATGATTCCTGACCAGTAAACACGGGGCCGTCTCATGTTCGGAAAAATACCTGTTCCTCCGAGCGCTATGGTAAATTTACTAAAAAGTGGCGGCGCTCTGAAAATATCATTAGTTATTTTTTCAACAAGCTCTTCGGAAGTATCTCCGATAAATTTAAGAGTAATATGTATATTCTCCGGTTTTACCCAGTGCGGTTTGAAATTTTGCCCTGAGGCTTCTCGTTGAAACCGGTCGATCATCTCTCTAACAGATTCGGGTAATTCAATTGCTATAAAAGTCCGTATCATTTAGCCGCAGCCTGATAATGTTCAGCATTGTTTGGACCGATTGCCCTTTGATTCTTGTCCGTTCTCCCCTGAATTGGAGTTTTGTGACGTAGGATCCAATTCTGTCTGAAAGACCAATGTAAACCAGTCCAACCGATTTTTCCGGTGTTGCTCCACCCGGACCTGCAATACCGGTTATCGAAGTGCCTATATCACAGCCACTTTGCTTCCGAATATTTTCGGCCATCTGTTGGGCTATTTCTTCACTGACAGCCCCATATATTTCAAGATTCTTTCGATCTATACCAAGCAATTTGATTTTTGCTTCATTGCTATATGTTACAACAGCACTGTCAAAGTAGTTGGAGCTTCCAGCTACGTCAGTAATTTTATCACTGGCTCGTCCGCCAGTGCACGATTCCGCAACGGCGATTGTCATATTATGTTTTTTTAAAAGCGAGCCGACAACTGATTCCATAGACTCGTCATCATAACCGTAAATATTATCGGGTATAAGCGCAACAATTCTCTTTTCTATTTCCTGAATACTACGATTCAATTCTTTTTTTTCACGTCCCTGCGATGTAAGCCGGATATCGACACCGAGCGGATCCGGCAAAAATGCTACTTCAAGTTCAACGGTTTCGGCCAGAACAGATTTCAAAATTTCGGCCAGTTTCGACTCGCCGATTCCAGTTGTCCGAATTGTTCTGGACACAACTGAAACGGAGTGTGATTGGTGTTTCTTGAGATACGGAACGACTTGATTGGTCATCAGTCCTTCCATCTCCGCCGGAACACCCGGAAGCATTATAAACAGAACACTATTATCGTTAATAATCAGTCCTGGAGCAGTACCACGCTGATTCGGCAATGTAACAGCGCCCTCCGGGATTTCAGCCTGTGTAATATTGCTCTCAGGCATTTTTTTGTAGCCGAATGACTTAAACCGTTTCCGGACAATATCAAGCTGCTCTTCGCATACTTGAATTTCTCTACCGAAATAGTCAGCTACGGCTTTTTTGCTGATATCATCATGAGTGGGGCCGAGTCCTCCGGTGCAAATGACAAGCGGTGCAGCAGCACAGGCTGCCTCTGCACCCCACTGAATCTCCTCTTGAGTATCACCAACAGTAAGTGTGCGGACCGTTTTCAAACCTACTGTAGCAAGTTTCTTTGCAATATATGCGGCATTTGTATTAACAGTCTTCCCGGATAAAAGCTCGTTTCCAATAGATAAAATCGTCGCTTTGTCAGATATTATGGTATTCACGTTTTTGTGGACCTGTCACAGGTTGTCACCGCTTCGTACAGATAGTAATTGTATTACGGGCAGAGATTCTCTATGAAATTCGAGTGTTGATACTGCCAAGTTGGGGTAATTATGCAGTTCTGTATCAATATTAGGGGATTAATATCGAACAATATCGGGTAATAATCAAGAATTATTTAGTCTAGGTAATCGCTTTACAGCAACCAGATGATGAGCCAACAGCAAATATTGGTATAAATACCGGCAACAACGTCGTCAGACATTATTCCCCATCCCCCGGGAAGGTATTCAAATATTTTTATAGGAGGCGGTTTGAAAATGTCAATAATCCGAAACAGAAAAAAAGCGGCGATCCATAGACCAATATCTTTCGGTAGTCCGATGAGTGCAATGATAATTCCCACAGCTTCATCGATATTTATTTTTGATGGGTCTTTTCCCCATTCGTCCACAAGCGCATGCGCAGCATGTGCACCGGTAAAAAAAACTACTACTGCCAAAAGAGTCATAAGAAGTGCAGACAGAGGAGACAAAAACCATAAAAATATGATCCAAAGGAGACTTCCGACTGTACCCGGTCCATACGGGAAATATCCCGTGAATAAACTAGTTGCTATCAGCTTGTAGAGCGGAGTCAAATTGATCTTTGTAGTGGGCACGAATTGAAATACCGGTATATATTGGAATGTTACGGTAATAGGAATTTATACGAATGCAGGTTGTTAAAACGGTACTACCATTTTGTAAAATCTCCGAATCAGGTCGGTCAACGGGCTGCGATGTTCATATAAGTACACCAGTCCGGTTGCAATGGTAAACAGTGCTACAAACTCCAAATAATTGTCAATGAATACCTTCATCGACGCTAAATCTGCACCGTAGCGAATTTCAAGAATCAGATAAATAAACATCAAATATACTAAAATCACTTGACTAAATGTTTTCCATTTTGCTACGAGGTTTGCAGAGATGGGTTTTCCGAACGCTATCATATAGCCACGAAGTACGGTGATTATTAGATCTCTGCAGACTATGGCAATGACCCATCCGAATTTGAGGTATTTAAGCATCACAAAACCGATAAGCATAGTTGAAATCAGAATCTTATCGGCAAATGGATCGAGAAATTTCCCCCATTTTGATACGTATCCGTACTTCCGGGCAAAATGTCCGTCATACCAGTCGGTGAGTGAAGCAATTATAAAGACTCCGGCTGCAATATATTTAGCCTGTGGATCCTGTTTCAGGAGAAAATACAGTGCTACAGGTGTCAGAATAATCCGCAATACTGTTAGTTGATTGGGAAGCGTCATGATATTTTAACATAGGTGTATATTGCATACTAAAAAAAATAGCGGGAATTCCCGCTCTGACACATCGCATGTTGCACTCGCAAAAATACGACTTTTTTCTTGAATGTCAAGAAAAAGTTTAGTTCATTAAGGCTGCCTAACTGCAAATTTAAACAGTTGTAAAAGTAAATAAAACAATGGTTTAGTTTTATATGAGATCTCGCGAAACAACCAGAAACAGACCATCTGAAACATTGTTATCCGGGACAGTGCTTGAAGGGTACGGCAGTTTTTATACCGTACTGTACCAACAATCGCTCTATTCGTGCACACTTCGGGGTAAATTCCGACAGATTGTAAGGGATGAACATTCTCCTGTTTCAGTTGGTGATAAAGTGAAATTTCAGAAGATTGACGCAACTTCGGGCGTGATCGAGAAGCTTCTCCATCGGAAAAATAAAATTTCAAGGCCCACAAAGTGGGGTCCGGTTAAGGAGAGGATTTTTGCTACGAATGTCGATCAGATTATCGCTATCGTTTCTGCAAAAAGTCCTCGATTCACAACTGGTCTGATTGACAGAATGTTGCTGGTTGCAGTACGAGAGCGACTCAAAGGTGTCGTATGCATCAATAAAATTGATCTTATTGATATACGGGATATAGAAGATACCATTGCCATATACCGCAAGTTAAAGTACCGTATATATCCATTGAGCGCAAAGACAGGTGAAGGAATCCAGGAGTTACAATCTTTTCTGAATAAGAAGTTTTCTGTCTTCATTGGCCAGTCAGGTGTTGGAAAATCATCGATTCTCAACCGCCTTATGCCGAATTTGAATCTGAAGGTGCGGGAGGTGAGCAGCTATAGCAATAAAGGGAAACATACAACATCTTCTGTTACGGCAGTACCGCTCGATTCGGGAGGAATGATTGCCGACACACCGGGATTCAGAGATTTCGGATTATGGGGTATTGAGCAAAACGAGGTGTGTACACTATACCGGGAGTTCCGAAGACATGACCACCGGTGTAAGTATCAACCCTGCTTTCATATTCATGAGCCTGACTGTGCGGTGAAGCGGGCTTATGAAAAGGGGAGTATTGCTTCATGGCGGTACGAAAATTATATGAGAATATTCAACTCGTATTCCGAACCTGCGTATTAATATTCTCTCCAAAAAATTTTCAGCGCACATTTTTTCTAAAAGTTCGTCATCAATTACACTATCGGCTGTTTTTTAGGACAGATCCATTGATAGTCGCAGTACTTGCAGTGATTTCCTTCGATTGGCTCAAATTTCTCATTCCTGATCAGAGAAGCAGTTTCACGTATGGTATCAAAAGCGCTTGACAGTTGCTGATCGGATCTTTGTGTTGTAATTGCTTCATTCGTTTCAAGATAATAGAATGTCAAATTTTCCGGAATGGAGCCATACTTCTGCTTCACAGCTTCTGCATAAATTGAAACCTGCAAATTGGTATCGGCATCTTTCTGTGATTTCGGTTTTCCAGTCTTATAGTCGATTATTTCAAATGTACCTGACTCGCGAATGTCAATCCGGTCAATCTTTCCGGCAACAATGGTTTCATCCAGTATAATTTGAAAATACTCCTCAACACTTTTCGGAGGGCGTAAACGGTTTTTATTCAGTTTGAAAAAATTCTCAAGCTGCTTTTCCCCCTTATTTCTGAATCGTGCCTCTTCGGCAGGATCCTTATAACCATCCGGCCTCCAACACGTTTCATACAAATTGAACAGGGTTTTTTCATCCGGTTTTTCACCATCGATTATGATCTGATAAAACCGTTGTAGTGTGTCATGGATTGTCTGTCCAAAGGTCGGCCATGCAGATTTTGGCGCCCTGATTTTAATCATATATCTGAATTTATATTTAAGCGGGCATTGCGTATACGTATCAATTTTCGAGTAGTCTAATTGTAATAGTTTGCGTTGTGCATTATCACCATTCTGTTGCCTGGGAGTCGGAAGATTTGCAGGATGATACTCAGTTTCAGATAGTTCCAGCAGAGCAGACCTGATTATAGTTGGATCAGGTACCGCATTGTGCGACTGGACATGTAAATCGATTGACCTCTTTATTGTTTCTTTAATATTATCCTTAGTAACAGCCATAAAATCTCCTAAATGGTTATTGTGAACTGAGCCGGGTATTCTATTGGAATTTATTTTTGATTGAGCTTCAGCATTTCCTGCTATTTTTGAAATGTCCACTATGACAGATTCCAACCGTGGATCCTTGAGCAGTTCGTTGACAAAAGGGGAACGGGGTGATCCATGTCTGCTGATTGCAGAAAGATAAAGCTTCAGCCGGGTACGTGTCATGGCAACATAAAAAAGCCTCCGCTCTTCTTGTAGATGGAAATCACCTTCAGGAATCTTCTCTTTCATAAGCGTCAAAGGAAAAGGCACCATGTCCCTTCGCCTAGTAGTCGGAAACCTCCTACTTTGCAGCGATATCAAAAAGACTGTGTCAAATTCAAGCCCTTTTGCTGCATGAACGGTTAAAAACTTTACAACACCTTCTTCAAAGACAGACGTCTCCGGTCGTTCGGTTTCTCCCCCAGCAAGTATGAAGTAATCGAGAAACTCGATGAATCCTTCAAGGCTCTTATCCTCGTTGTTTTCTTCCTGTTCTAACACAAAATTGTACAGGCTGATTATTTCCTCTAAAATGAAGGTATTATCTCTTGCTGACCTGTCAGTCATCAAAGCTGTGTTGTATGCATGAGAGATTATTTTTTGAAGCATTTTTGCAGCTGTGATGCTGCCCGAATTGTTTACAAGCGGTTTTAGAAATGTCTGAAATTTTCGTACAGTTACACTACCTGATTCAGAAAGGATAGATTCTGGTCGCTCAAGGTGAATTATGCCCTGAGGGAGGTAGTCAAGTTCTTGAAGTTCAGATAAAAGACTTATAATATCGGTAGTTGAGAGCTGCCAGAACGGGTGTTGAAATATAGAGTAGAGATATTTGTAATCGGCAGTGTTATTCAACAGATGGAGCATAGATACTAAAAACTTGTTCTCGCTCAGATATAATAACGGATCGCCCGTTGCAATAGTACACGGTATTTCACGGTGTCGGCACGCTTTATAGAGAAGCTTTCCGTGTGCATGTGCTCTGTAGAGGACAGCAGTCGTCTTTGATTGAGTTCTATTTCCGTTCTTATGGCATTCATTGAGCAGGTCTGCAATCTTTTCAGCTTCTTCCAGGGGGCTGACGCTTTCAATATACTGCACTGGTATTCCATTTTCGCCAGTTGCGGTGATTTTTTTATCTGGATACAATCTGGACTTGCTGTTATGCTGAATCGATAATCCCGCACAGGTCAGGATGTTGCGTGTTGAACGGTAGTTTCTATCGAGCATTATCTCCTTGCATCCGGGGAAGAGTGTTCGGAACCTCTTAAAGCTCGCATAAGATGCACCGCGAAACCGGTAAATTGCCTGATCGTCATCTCCGACTACGCACAGGTTTTTGTGGTTCCGTGCGAGGAGTGCAATAGTCTCTATTTGGGCGCTATTTGTGTCCTGATATTCATCAACAACAATGTGAGTATAGCGGTTTTGGAGCTGTTTCAAAACATCAGTGTTGGATTTGAGCAAGTTATAAACCTTAATAATCTGGTCACCATAATCAAGATATCCTTTTTCTGCAAGAAGTTTCTCGTATTCGGTATATATACATGCACATTCCTCAAGCTGTTTGGAGTACAGAATGAGATCACTATTTTCCGATTCTGTGTTTTCGGTGGAGC
The DNA here is from genome assembly GCA_965249485.1 of bacterium. Lineage (GTDB taxonomy): Bacteria > SM23-31 > SM23-31 > SM23-31 > SM23-31 > CBDFMG01. The sequence continues at coordinate 692,318 of OZ252239.1, forward strand.
TGTTAATTTCGGATGAGATTTTCTGAGCAAATTTGTACAATTCATGGGGCAATACCAGCTCATCTTTTGCCCGGGAGATAAAAGCCCTTATTCCCATTATGGTCGATAATGGGTCATACGAATCAAGAAAGTGTTTCGGTTTTAGACGTGAAAAAAGTTTCCTTAATTCAATTATTTGTCTGATATCGTCAAGCAGTTTATAGTGTGTCGGAATTCCGGCAAGGTATCCATATTGACGCACAATCGAATCGCAGAATGAGTTGAATGTTGTAATGTGAACGGGAGAGTCCGGATGTTTGAGGTGTTCGTTCAATCTGTTCTTCATCTCTTCAGCAGCTTTGTTGCTGAATGTTAATCCTGCAATGTTTTCTGAGGCAACTTTTTTTGTATTGATGAGATAGGCAATTTTGTGAATTATGACACGGGTTTTACCGGTGCCCGCTCCTGCTGTTATCATGAGTGGGCCTTCGCTATACTCTACAGCTTCTTTCTGCCTGTTATTCAGTTCCATATTGTTCTATTCTTAGATAGTCATAACCTTGCAATAAAGCCGTTAAAAATTGATACATTTTGTCTAGCATACCTCTCAAAATATCATGTACGTAACAATTTCGGTTAGCAAACGATACTATTTTTTTTTGAAAATATAAAGATAAAATGCAGAGGAGTAATTGTTTTAAATCCGAAAGAATTTGTATTGATTATAGCTTGTAAAATAAGGAGAGTGAAATCTTTATTAAAAATGGAACTGCAAACCTGTCCAGACTTCGCGGGGCAATTGGAAGAGTGATTTTAATTTGATGAAATCGGAAAGAAAATTATTGTAGGCGGCCTCCTGCTCACTTTCGTCAAGCACTCCATCATTATTCAGATCTGCTACGGGGTTGTAAAGTAATTCAGGAGGTGTTTCTCCATTTTCTGTCCAGATGGTACGAGAATCGATAATTTCCGCAGAAAAGAGTGGGCTACCGGTGCGGGAATAATTTGCAATGGGCTCTACTCTGTTAATTAAATTTTTAATATCGAGAAAAAACGTAAAGTTTGATAATCGGTTAGAAATATATTTTTGGAGCCGGATGTTTGTGTTAAAAAACCAAGGATATCTATTTGAATTAATTCCATTGTTCAATAATCCTGCTAAAGCAGTGTTCGTATATGGAGTACCCGATTCTGCAAATCCAGTAAGATTTGCAGTGACATTCTGCAAGGGCTTCATTCCGAACAGACTTGGTCCACTGTTTTCTGGAATTACATAATTGAATACTGCTCTGAAACTGTGGCGTCGATCGAATGGAAGTGGGAAAAATCCCTGTTCTGAATCGGTTTGCAGTAATTGCTGCGTTGCAAGAATGCCATTCAAATCGTTCAGTGTTCCTAGGAGATTTCTTTCTACCTGATACGGTGAAATATACATATACGATCCACGGGCAGAGGAAATTGTATACGATGCCCGCATTCCGAAATGCAGCCCAAGGTTTTTTACGAAGTTAAGTTCAAGACCCATCGTTTTCCCTACACCAATATCATCATATTTCGGAGCAATATCGGTGCTACTAATGGTCGTGTTGGCTACTTCAATCTGATGCAGTGTTTTATAAAAGCCGGTAGCACTTATTTGAGTTTGGTCCGAAACAGAATAGTGTAACCCAGCTTCATATACAATGCTTTTTTGCGGATCGAGCGTCGGATTTCCGGTTAAACTTTCTGTTGCCGGACGGAAAAGATTTTGGCCGTTGCGTGAATAAAGTCCATGAAACGTAGGCAATTGAAAATGCCAGCCGAAATTTGCATGGGTAATAAGCTTGTTCCGGAATTCATAAGAAATTCCTGCTCTCGGGCTTAACCGTAGTTTTTGATTGCCTATCTGGGTTAAATTATGCGGACTGTACAACGAATAGTCTGTCCGGGGATCGAAGAAATGCAGCCTGAATCCGGTATCGACAAAGAATTTTCCAATATTGATTGAACTGCCAGTATAGGCACTGATGTCATATGGTTCGTTTTCATATGCATCCAGTTCATTTGCGGCACTGACAACGGAACTGCTGGTAAATCGCCCTTTTGCTTTGTAAAGCTTTGACTCAATTCCTGCGCGAAATTGCAGATAATCCCTAAACTGGGAAACGACCTTTAATTTTGCACCGAAATACTGTGACCGGGTTGCCCAATACGAATCCAACTGGCCGTTGCTGATGAAAACATTATTGACACCGTAAGGATTGTCAGTTCCTATCTCAAACTGAACATCTTTGTCCAGGAGGGGCTGAACATCGTAATCAAGAGACCAAAAACTTTCACCACTTTCATTCGCAAGTCCCCGTTCCGTCTGAGAATCAACCATTTCAACTGTGGCTTCATAAAATAGACGTTGAGAGAGAGAATGAGTAAACCGGATATAACCGAATGCGTTCTGCCTGATAAATGACGGAAGAGCATTGCTAAAAGAATTGTACCGCCATAACCAGGAATCTTCCTCTTGATTCAATCTGCCGAACAGACCTGCGGCAGTGATTTTCATGTTCGGATTGATTTGGTGAACGGCTTTACCGAAAAAGCCGTATTGTGTCAGTCTGTTATGCTGGTAATCGGTAATATTATTGCCGGCCGGATCACGTACATCGAGTCCCGGAGTCCTGTTCGACTGAGCATTAAATTTTCCTGAAATGAATAGGCTTATATCCTTTTTAAAAATAAGAACCGGACCGCCGGCAGCAAATTCAACAATTTTCTCTCCCCGTGGGTTGAGTTTGAAATCGCCGTTTTCACCGTTTAGGGCCGAAATAGAATTTTTTAATCGGATATCTCCGGTCCAGGTATCGCCGCCCTCTTTTGTTATGAGGTTGACAACTCCGGACATTACATTTCCATATTCAGCATTAAATCCCCCCGTTTTGACCTGAATTTCCTTGAGTGATAAATTGTTCAAGAACGATTCGTATGACAGTCCTCCAAAAAGGGGGTCACGAGTGGAGATACCATCGATTTGGAAGTCGATATCTGATGGTCTCCCTCCTCTGATGGTGTTATCCCTGCCAATTCCCGGAATAGTAGCGATAATATCGGTCGGAGTTTCGCCGAAGCTATTTAAAATTTCGTCTTCAAACAGAATATGATTTGTCCCGGAAGCATACTTTCCGATACCGCTTCGCTGCGCTGTAACCACAACTTCATTTCCTAACTCAAGAGTAGTCGGATTCAGTTCGATATCTACACTTGTAGCAAGGCCGGCGCTTACCCAGATATTTGTAACTTTGACGGTTGTATATCCTATGAAGCTTGTAGAAAGCTCATGAAGCCCGACAGGTACACCCAGCACAAAATATTCGCCCTTGAAATTCGTTGATGAGCCGAGTAAACTGTTATCCAGAATAATATTTACACTTGGGAGGAGATCTCCGGTTTTAGCATCAACGACCCTGCCTATAATTTTACCGTACGTTTGTCCGTACGCTGCATTCGAAATACCATCCGACCAAAGGCTCCCGATGAGCAGAGTAAAAAATACCAATCCGAATAAGATTTGAGATTTATCTCTGAGTGAGTACATTATGTTTGGTACTGGTCTACAATGAGTGTAATGCTCTATCAAGAATGCATCAATGTCTGCAAAACTCTGCTTGCTACAGGCGCATCCCCGCACTCAATTATTAGAGTATTATAAAATGAGCAAACATTGTGCCATGCTTAATCTAGCATATGGTAAGGACATAAACTTAATAATAACAGTTGTTTACTATTTTGTCTTGTGTGCGTTATTTCGTTAAGGTGCAACTCCTTGCACGGCAGGAAAATGCAGTGTACTATGATGATTGTTAAACATCAAAGCATAAAGTATATAATACTCGGAAGACATTCACTTATTCAAAATTAAATTGAATTGGTGAATAAATACATTGCATTTAGATAAAGAGTGTGTAATTTTTATGAGACTTATCTCATTCCAAGTAACGTGCATGAGCAAGAAACGATTGAATTCACACAAACGGTTTAAAATAGGTCCCGGCCTGATTGTAACAGCTGCGTTTATTGGGCCAGGAACAGTGACAACCTGTACACTTGCTGGAGCCAGTTACGGCTATTCACTCCTCTGGGCAATCATATTTGCCGTTATCGCAACATATGTCCTTCAGGAGATGAGCGGACGTGTAGGACTTGCCGGAAAAACTGGTCTCGGTGAAGCGATTTATAATGAGTTAACAGGTAAAACGGCTCGAATTTTTGGCATTGTCATGATTGTTGTCGCTGTAGGTATAGGCAATGCGACACTTCAGACAGGAAATATTCTGGGCGCAAGCCTCGGCCTTAGTGCTCTAACGGGTATACCTGATACGGTGTGGCCGCTTATTGTCGGAGGCTGTGCGTTTGTGCTTCTTTGGTTCGGGACATATAAATCACTTGAAAAAATATTTATCGGAATTGTTGTTTTGATGAGCTGCTGTTTCATTATAACCGCGGCTGTTATTCGGCCCGATTTTTCGAGTATTCTTCGGGGTGCCTTCGTACCCAGGCTCACCGATTCAAACTTCTATATAGCACTTGGTCTTGTTGGAACAACTATTGTTCCATACAACTTTTTTATATATGCATCCGCCGTGCAACAAAAGTGGGGCGGAGTCGAATCAATAAAATCAGCACGGCTCGACATGTTAATTGCGGTTTGCATTGGCGGATTAATATCGATGGCTATTATTATTACATCATCGGCGGCATTTTATGGTTCAGGGACTTCCATTTCGAGCGCAGGTGATATGGCGCTACAGCTTGAACCGCTCCTCGGTACCTGGGCACGTGCAGCGGTAGCGCTCGGTCTTTTTGGAGCGGGTATGTCATCGGCAACAACGGCACCGCTCGGTGCAGCGATTGCTATCACAGGCGTGTTTCGGTGGGAACAGAATATGAAGTCTTTTCGCTTCCGGGCCGTTTGGTGTTCAGTACTGGCTACAGGTGTACTGTTTGCTTCAATCGGATTGCAACCGGTTCCGGCTATTATTTTTGCTCAGGCTGCAAACGGTGTACTGATTCCAGTAGTTTCTCTGTTTTTACTCTACGTAGTTAATAAAAAGCGGCTGCTTGGTAGGCACATTAATTCTACAATGGGTAATACAATTGCCGGTGTGATCCTTCTGATTACTCTTGTGCTCGCTGCGAGAGGTGTAATGCGGCTTGTAGATTTTATTGGTTTCTAAAGCAATATCACTTTCAACATGGAAACATTACATTTCTGAATCAATTGCCGCATTTTCCATTGCTTTTCATGCAGTAGTGGTAGCACTCGGTATGGGTAAGTGCCACAGAATCGTCAAGTGAGCGCTCAAGACTCTGCCCCATTTCGAACTGGGGATCGTAAAGAATGGGACAGGGTAAGACCATTTTTTTATTGCCTATTTTCTGTATTGACCGCCCGTTATAACACTGCGGCAGCATATTTTCCGGTGTGTTATCAATCTCTGTTTGCGTAATCTTAACAAAATCGTGTTTCGCTTCGGCCCTCTTGGTCTGGGCTCCCATTTCAAGTATCGCAGGAATGACTTTTACAGAAACAGAAATTCCCTCTTTGAAGAAAAGATCCCGATAGATTCGCCTGACTTGCGTTTCGGTTAGGGTTGTGCCCCGGTAAACTTCTGCCGTCGGTGTAATGATGATATTTTCAAAGCCGGCATCCGTGAGCTGTCTGACAGTTTCGAATGTTTCGTTGAATTTACCACTGCCGCGAATGAGATCGTGGCGTGCAGCTTGATAATGGTCGAGGCTAATACGAAGTGATAGTTCATGCGGTATAGATTTGTCTAGTTCAATAATACTGTCAATATGTTTCCTAAGCAGTTTTGTCCCGTTGGTCAGAATCGTTGTGTTAGCAATGGGTAATGCGGATTCTATCATCTGTATAATTTCTTTATTAATAAACGGTTCGCCACCGGTAAAGTAAATCTGCTCAACGCCATAATTTGCTGCGGTTTTTAGTTCTTCTACAATATCATCGTGAGTCAGTTGATTGATGAAATCGTTTTTAGGATTACTATCGACATAACAGTGGATGCAGGAAAGATTGCATCGGCTGCCCGTGTTGATCCACAGCTCATCTATTTTTTTTCTTCCGTTATTTTGCTTAAAGGAAATTTTTCCAAAATTATTCGTATTCATCAACAACAGGCTCCTATTTGTTCATCATCGTTTTCAATGTTTTGTGAAGATGGCTCATCTCCACAAGGAAAAATGCCGAAATGGCTGCCCGGTTCAGACACAGTAAAAAAGTTATTCAACCGTGTGTCCTTCAGCATCCGTGCCGTATTTCTACACACTTTTTCCGGTTTATTCCGTTCGAACACATGGTGGTCGTCAAGTGTGAACCGTGCCGGGCTGTCCGGAAGATACCCATTATAAATGGCAGTTTGTCCGTAATCCTCACATTGATTATCCACAGGAGGCAAATGCCGTGTGGTCGGCGATGTTTCTGGTTCGGTAATTTTAAATGCTCTGATCTCAGCACTGTATACACCCACGGGGTAACCCTCTACTTCGTCTTTGAATTTTGTCTGCTTTACAATTCTCGGATCTGAAAATCCAGTATATTTCATAATTACCATCAGGTCATCTATATAGAGTGCCCCGCCGACACATTCGCCAAGCAGACGGGCGAAAAGCTGTGGGTCCTCAAAGAGATCGAGCGGCAGCCGCCTGTCGAGAACAATATCGGAGAAATAGAGTTCGCCGCCTTCTTTGAGTTTACTAAAGACCGCTTCAAATACTTTTTCTTTCTTGGGCGACAGGTTGATCACACAATTCGAAACAACGAGGTCGAGGCTGTTGTTTTCAATCGATGAACCTAATTCAATATAATCTTGATGGAAATCAACATTCGATTTGGGATAGTTAAATGCTTTCATGACCGCCGGTTTGAAAGATTCTGCACGGTTAAGCTGATCATCAGCCATATCGATACCGATAACAGAGCCGCCGGGGCCGACAAGATGGGCAAGAGTAAAACAGTCGACACCCGAACCACATCCCCAATCTGCAACCGTGAGTCCGCTTAAGTCATCTCGTGGGATAGTTGTTCCACAGCCATAGTTGTGCTGTAGCAGCGTATCGGGTAGCAATTCATAGATTGAGGTAAGCCGGCCATCACTGGGGATACAGCATGCACCCTGTTCAAAATCATCATTTGTCTTTATTACCTTTTCATAAAAGTGTTTGACAAAAGTCCGGATTTCCTCAGCCTTCTGTACTACTCCGTTGCTGTTTTTTTTAAACAACTCTACTGTATCTAATTCTAATTTCTTCTGCATACCACATACTCCAAAAATCTTGTTACTATGTCAATGGAAAAACCGGGAATCTAATGAATGAATCATATGAAGGAGTCGACGTTTATATAATTCATAAAGCAATATTTAAAAAGATGAGAAAATCAACTATAACAGTACAAGAACAAAATTTACTTCCGTTTGGTTTCCAAAAATTTTACTATGTTAACACTTTTTAGAAAAAGAACCAAAGAATTTTAAAATAAGTTTCAAAAATAATAAAACCATACAAAAACAAGGTTTGCCCCTGTTTCTGTATGGTTAAATAGTTGTGGTAATACTCAAATTATCAGGCGAATCCGAGCCGTTTTCTGGCCTCTTCGCTCATTCTTTCAGGTGTCCACGGTGGATCCCAAACGAGATTTATTCGCGCTTCTGCTACCTCTTCGATACTTTCGACTTTTAACTTCGCGTCCTGAGCTATAGACGCAGCCATACCACATCCCGGTGTCGTCAATGTCATATTGATATCGACAATATCATCGTTGATTGCAACATCATATATTAATCCAAGCTCAACGATGCTCATTGGGATTTCCGGATCGAAACACTGACCGAGCGCTTCCATTATCTGTTCTTTATTTACCATTTTTTCTCCTTAAAATAGTTCCCCTTAATGCATACAAAATAAATGATTTCATTTGCAAATGCAACTGTTTCATTGCAAAACATTACAATATGCGGTAATAACATTCCATATTCATTCTTGCTATTGTTCATGTTTTTCAATACATTACACTGCTCTTACCTACTGTAAAATGAGCGATGAAACAAAGAATAATGTATGTTGCCCGGCAGATTTTTTTCGGTGATTCCAATAGGAATAGCAGATTGAATTCATGCTGACAACATGAGCATAGATTGGGAATTCTTTGGGATGTATTATAACGGGCACCAACTATGAATAAGCACTATTAAACAATGAAAAAAGAGTGGATATTCCCCGAAACGATCGCAGATATTGAAGCAGTCCGGCTGGCCGAGGAATTAAACATACCGAAAATTGTCGCTGATATACTGGTAAAGCGCAACATCAAAACCGGCAGTGAAGCGAAGCAGTTCTTTAAACCGAAAATGTCCGACCTCTACGATCCCTTCCTCCTGAAGAATATGAAAACCGCGGTCGACAGAATTCAGGAAGCGTTGATCAACAAAGAAAAAATTCTCATCTACGGTGATTACGATGTCGATGGGATTACTTCCTGTTCACTCCTCTATCTCTATTTCAAAGAATTGACCGACCGTGTCGGCTATTTTATTCCTGAGCGGTTGAAAGAGGGGTATGGATTTTCAGTAAGCGGAGTTGAAGAAGCAAAAAATAAGGATGTCACACTAATTATCACCGTTGACTGTGGCATTACTGCTGTTGATGAAATTGCATTGGCGCTGGAATACGGAATAGATGTTATCGTAACCGATCACCATCAGCCCGGCAATGCAATTCCGAAAGCGTTTGCAATTATAAATCCGATGCAGGAAGACTGTCCCTATCCGTTCAAAGGTCTTGCGGGCGTGGGTGTTGCATTTAAATTGATTCACGCTCTTGACCAGACAATTGGCAGAGATGCAAAACACCTAATTAACTATACAGATCTTGTCGCTATTGGCAGTTCGGCAGATGTTGTGCCCCTCGTTGACGAAAACCGCATATTAGTCAGAGCGGGTCTTGAGCGGATAAATGAACGGCACAATATAGGATTGAATGCCCTCCTGAGCGTTGCTTCTTTGAATAACAGTTTTATCGGCACTGGTCAGATTTTGTTCGGTATAGCTCCGAGAATAAATGCGGTCGGCCGTCTTGGCAATGCAGACAGGGCTGTTGAATTATTTACCGTCAGCGATATGACACAGGCGTATGAAATAGCACAGGTGCTCGAAAAGGAAAACAAGCTTCGTAAAACGATTGAAGAAGAAACGTTTGAAAGTGCTTTTATGATCGCTGAAAAAGAATTTAATCCAGACTCCAACGAGCCTCTCGTCCTGTTTCAGAAAGGGTGGCATCCGGGTGTGATCGGCATAATTGCTTCTAGACTAGTCGACCATTTTTTCCGTCCTGTTGTTATGATTGCTGTCGAGGATGGTATCGGAAAAGGATCGATACGGAGTGTGCCCGAATTTGATGTGTACAGCGCTCTGGACAGGTGTAGCGAATATCTGAAAGAATTCGGGGGTCACAAATTTGCCGCAGGTCTCACTATTGAAGCAGAAAAAATCGATATGTTTAAACAGGCATTTCAGGAAAGTGTGAGCAATACAATAACCGAAGAAGCACTGGTGCCAAAGCTAAAAATCGATGCCAAAATTTCATTGAATCAAATCGATATGCGACTGCATGAAATTTTGCAGCATTTTGCTCCCTTTGGGCCTCAAAATACTAGGCCGATTTTTGTTGTTGAAGGTGCACAAGCAGTTAGGATCCCGGCAATCGTTGGTAAAAACCATTTAAAATTTAATGTCAGACACAATAATACCGTTATGCCGGCTATCGGATTTAAAATGGGTGGCTATATTGAAAGCATCGATGCAGGTGTTCCAAATCTCGAACTAGCTTTTGTCATCGACGAAAACGTCTGGAGAGGAACATCGACGCTGCAGCTTCAGCTCAAAGATATACGTGTTCACTAATATTTGGAGAATCACTCTTCCGAATCAAACACCAAGTATATTTGTTGCCGTACTTTATTCATATCGCGGTCAGCACAATTCAATGCTTATAATAATTCGAACACCTTTTCGATGAATACCAACAATTCAAAATTGCATAAATCTACGAAAACTATAGATCCCGGGCGTTATTTCAATGAGCTCTCCGAACGTATTAATAACGATTTAGCCGAAGCGGTAAAGGAAGATTTTCCACCGAATCTTTACGATCCTATTCGCTATGTACTCGAATCAAGAGGGAAACGATTTCGGCCAGTAGTACTGCTGATGGCGTGTGAAGCTGTGGGTGGCTCAATCGAGCATGCTTATCACGCTTCTCTTGCAATCGAAATTCTGCATAACTTTACTCTTGTCCACGATGACATTATGGATAATGACGAGCTGCGCCGAGGACAGATGACCGTTCATAAAAAGTGGGATAGCAATATCGCCATTTTAGCGGGTGACGGACTTATTGCGCTCGCGTACCGTTTTTTGCTCGAAACAGAATCCGACCGGATCAAAAAAGTAATTCAGATATTCTCTGAAGCAATCATTAATGTTTGTGAAGGACAGTCGATCGATAAAGATTTCGAGCTTGAAAACGATGTGTCGATGGAGGCCTATATCGATATGATCACCCGGAAAACAGCGGTGCTGATCTCTATTTCCGCCGAATTAGGAGGTCTGTTGGGTAATGGAACAAACCGAGAAGTGGAATTGCTTAAAAAATTCGGTTATGAACTAGGTATTGCCTTCCAGATTCAAGACGATCTGCTCGATATTATTTCGGATGAGGTAACATTTGGAAAAGATTTGGGAAGCGATATCACTGAAGGAAAAAAGACATTTCCGCTTATCGCATTTTCTGAGTGCGCTTCGCTTGAAGACGCCGGTTTTCTCAGAGAGACACTTTCCAACGGCAATGCCGGTGCAACTGCAATCGAAAAAATCAAAACACTTCTGCACCATTATAACGTAGTTGAAAAAACACACCAGGAAGTAAATAAACACATCGATGCAGCATGTGCATATCTAAAAGAAGCGCCAGGATCATTCAAGGTCGAGCATCTCTTCTTTATTGCTGAAATGATCAGAAACAGAACGTTTTAGATTCCGCTCTAATCTGTTTAACAAGCTGCTTCACTTAAATTTTCCCTCAAGTAAAATAATCACCCTCAAAGGGAATTATTTTCCCTTCACAGAGCAAAACAGAATACACAACTCAAATCATAAAATACGGTTATTATTATAGTTATGGTATCCTTTTGTAATCTGGCATGTCCTTTGCCTTATTGGTAAGAAAACCAATAAATGGGGACGAGTGGTATGTGCGATCATAAAAATATAAAGTATTTAGGAATTCAGAAAACGAAAGAGCGAGGTAAAAAATTATACCTCTATAATTGTCTCAATTGCCATACAACAATAGCACTCGATAAAAAACAGGTTCCACATCGGAAAGGGAAGCCGAAATCGGTGATTAGTATGCAGCAAGTTATCTACAAATAAATGCTTCATCATAAATCTGCATTACTCAATTCTCACTCTTTTATTACAAGTCATAGTGTCTTCCAAAAATTCAATTGAATTTGACACAGTATTCTTGTAAGATTAGTCGGTTAAAATTGTCGATACGAATGAATTAATCAGGATTTTCAATAATCTGCTAATCATTTAAAGAATAATTAATGTTACTCGCTTACATTACGCTTGGCGGCCGGATAGTGTTTCTCGGATTGGAGCGCATTCTGGTCAAAAAACTTGGAACAGGCGCAGACAGCGTCAGTACGGCCTTTATATTTATAGGACTATCTCCGTTTTATCTCGCCTATTTTGCAATTCCGCATCTTGCTTATTATCCGCAGTTGTGGCTCATTTTTATCAGCGGAATCGTGTATGCACTGGCATTTATTCTCTATTCAAAATCGCTCTCAACTGGAGATGCATCGCTTGTCAGTCCGCTTTACAACTTCAATGTATTATTTCTACTGATAATTTCTAATATCTTTCTCGATGAGCCGATAACACTCCTCAAAATAGCTGGGATTCTTCTCATGGTGTACGGAATATCATATCTCAACAAACAACCCAACATACTTAAATCGCTTCAGGCTGTCATCTACGATGACGCATGCAGAATGATGATTATTAGTTCATTATTAATTGCCGTAGGGCGAATTATTGACGGTTACTCAGTTCGAACGGTACCGCCGGTCCTCTATGGTTTTGCTGTAGATGTTGCTATGGCAGGGTATCTGTTTCTTTTTCTCGTTCTGCAGAAAAAACTTCCGAATGTCAAGGCGCTTTTTCTGAAAAAACCGGTACTCTCACTTTCTATCGGTGCAGTATCTGCAGGCTCTTATTTTTGTTTGCTCTACGCATTCTCAAAAATGGACGTAAGTATTGTAGAGCCGACATCGATGCTGAGCATGATCATTACGGTTGTTCTAGCCCGGATATTGTTAAAAGAAATCATCAGTAACCGGATAATCGGTGTTCTCATAATGTTGGCTGGCGCGTTGCTGCTTTTTATATAAATGGTCCAAACAGTTATAGAACTTTGTATATTGAGATATTTTTATATTATATTCGAGATACGAACCGCCTTATAACAGGTTTATCTAAGGGATTCACATGAAAAATACGTGGATTGGCGAAGTAGATTCACTGCACATCGCAGCGAATAATGGAGTATCCACTTCCTCGGTTAATGAAATCCGGGTCATTCCCGGTAAGGGCATAGAAGGAGATCGACATTTCATGTCGGACGGGTATGATGATCCCCGCTATAAACCGGAACGCAAGATCACATTTATTGAGATCGAAGCGGTCGCAGCCTTGCACCGCGACTATAACACACAGATCGATCCAGGTGAATTGCACAGGAATATCGTCACGAAAGGCGTACCGCTCAACTATCTTGTCAATAAAGAGTTCATGGTGGGAGATGTATCGTATCGTGGTATAGACTTCTGTAAGTCATGCAGTCATCTGGGAGGACCTACCGGTCAGCACGTTTACGAAGGGCTCATCTATCGTGGTGGTCTGCGAGCGCAGATTCTCAATGAAGGCACGATCCTGCCTAGCGATAGAATCAAGCCAAATAGATAATTGTTTTAGTTCTTGGCAGTATTATATGCATGCCAAACATGTCATGAGGACGATCACCCAAATCTTCTTCAGTTTTAACCAATTGTCAATCGCTGGAATTTAACGATTTTAACGTGCTTAATTTTCTCCTGAATTGGGCAGCAAAATAACCATGTAAGTTCGGATAATGCTCCGGTTTTCATACCCTGAACTCTGATACTTTTTACGTAGTTCCCTGCGGTTTCTCTCAGCTCATCGCTTGACATCGACAAGTCTGAAACGACTGACTCGATGACCGGATCTTTGAGGACTGTCTCCGGCATAGCATATGATTCTTCCAGAACTGACACGTCCTCGAATCCGGCTGTGCGGATTGATGCAAGGTAATTATCCTTCAATTCCGCACCTGCTATACAACCGACATATGCTGCGGCAGAAGATTTTAACCGCTCCGGCAGCTCCTGAAGCAAAACGATATCGGATACCATGAGCCTGCCCCCTGGCTTTAGGACTCTGAATGCTTCACCGAACACCGCTGGTTTATCGGGCGACAGGTTGATAACACAATTAGAAATAATCACGTCAACCGAGTTATCAGCAATCGGTAAATGTTCAATTTCTCCCAGTCGGAATTCCACATTTTGGAAGTTTCCTTTATTGGCATTTTCACGTGCCTTATCGAGCATATCTGACGTCATGTCGACACCGATTACTTTTCCGGATTTGCCGACCTGCTGAGCCGCAAGAAAACAGTCAAAACCCGCACCTGAGCCGAGATCGAGAACCGTTTCACCTTCCTGAAGTGAAGCTACAGCCGTCGGATTTCCACAGCCAAGCCCCAAATTTGCCCCTTCTGGAACAGAACTCATTTCTTCAGATGAATACCCGATGTGTTTCCCAATTTCTACTGCCTGATTATCATCACTGCTGCACGATGATTTTGGTCCGCAGCAGCTTGAACCTGTTTGCGCAATTTCACCGTAACTTTCACGCACTAATTTTTTTGTATCCTCGGACATTACTCTAATCTCCTGAATTAAAGTTAAAATTCATTAAAGGACCGAGTGCAGCTCCTACAGTACCCGAAAGCTCCCGAACGGGAACCATTGAGAAGCAGCAAATTTTATCTTCCTTTTCCCAGCTAATGAGCGCAATTTTATCCCCCGGATTCAATCCTGCGCGGTTCCGAATATCCTTCGGCAGGCACACCATTCCTCGCTCGTCGAGCGTCAAAACAGACTCGATTGAACAGCATGCGCACGATTGTTCCTTATCCTGTGCAGTTGTTTGTTTTTCTTGTGTCATTTTTATCCTTTTCACAACGAAAATTCATTATTAGTAAAAACAAGTATATTTGTAATTACAAATAATATAGCATTATGATATTTACTTGTCAAGGTTTATTTAGATAACACAAAAAATGTAGACAATATTCAATTCCATGCCGGTTTCTTACTGGGATTCCAGTCGAAATTGCATTCCGTTTCGCACTACGGAGTAAACCCTTACCATTATTGCAAGAAGCGAAACAGAATTGCAATCTCTGTGAACATAATCTAAATCAGATTTGAGCAGTGCTGAAATGTAATATAACGAAAAAGGTATTTGGTGATATAAACGAATGAGGTTGCCCGGAAATTCGCTTGCATAAATGGACAGCAATGGCTATTTTTTAACAGTAATTTTTCTTAAATGGGATAGGAATTATGAACTGGATATATTTTGTTGCCGGACTTGTTATCGGAATTGCTGCTGCGATAATATGGAAATCACGACAGGAAAAATCGGTCGGTAATTTTACCGATAAAGTTATTGAAGAAGTTAAGGCGAAATTCGGAGACCTTTCGCTCGATGCACTCCAGAAGTTTATCACTATGGCTGATTCGAAGCTCAAATCCGAACGGGAATTGGGAGTTCAGGAGCTCAATAAGAAAAAGGGATTGATTGACCAGCAGCTCAGTACTATGACGAATGAGCTTGAAAAAGTTGCCAAGCTCATGGAAGGGCTGGAAAAAGACAGAGAACAGAAATTTGGGGAGCTGACGAATCAGCTTAAAAATACAGGTGAACAAACAGCAAAACTGACCGAAGTAACGGGTAAATTGCGGGAAAGTCTTGCGAGCGAAAAAACCCGCGGACAGTGGGGGGAGCGGATGGCAGAAGACATCCTCAGGATGGCGGGATTTGTCGAAAATATGAACTATACCAAACAGAAAGCTATCAATGAAGGGCAGTCGAGACCCGATTTTACCTTCTTTCTGCCGCGTGACCTCAAAGTGAATATGGATGTCAAATTTCCTTACTCGAATTATGTCCGCTACATAGAAACCGATACGGAATCAGAAACAGATAAAAATGCCTACAAAGACAAGTTTTTAAAAGATGTAAAAAACCGGGTTAAAGAGGTCGCAACGAGTGACTATATCAATCCCGAGCAGAATACGGTCGATTATGTGCTGATGTTTATACCAAACGAACAAATTTATACCTTCATTTACGAACAGGACAGCTCTGTTTTCGATAATGCACTCAAAGAGAGGGTTGTCATTTGTTCGCCGATTACTCTGTTTGCAGTACTTTCAATTATCCGGCAGGCGGTCGACAATTTTGCCTTTGAGCAGCGGTCGAACGAGATTCTTTCACTTTTAGGAACATTCAAAATACAGTGGGGAAAATTTATTGATAAAATGGAAATGGTCGGTAAGCGGATTAAAGATGCCCAGAAGGAGTTCGACGACCTGACATCGACACGAAAACGGCAACTTGACCGTCCGCTTGACAAGTTGGACTCAATCAGATCCCAGCGGGAGCTACCATTAGCCCCAAATGATTCTATCGACGATTAAACGCCATAGCATGATATTGATTCGGAATTGACAATTTCACGTCATCGACCGGCCGTCGATAGCAATGCCTGCAGCAATCCGTTCTATTGCCATTACAAGAAGAGAATAAAGGTCGGAATTTTTACGATAGTCGGTCGAGGCGAAGTGCGACACCCGGTTCTCCTCGGAAAACTTCCACGCACGAACCCACCGTTCCCGCCGGTTTTTATCGTAGACTGCTAATGGTATCCCCCCGTACTTTTTCACCAGCGAAAAACAAGGAACATCGGTATAACCATCTCCTACAAAAATCATTCGGGTAAACGGAATTGAGTATGCCTCCGGCTCTAGCTTTTTATTCACCTCAAACGGTTTCCCTGAATAATCATCTCCGGTTATCCCTTTCGATATCTGGAATAGATAGCGGGTCTTATCGGTAAAGCCGATGATACTCTTGGGAAAATGAATCTCCTCTTGTTCTCCGTTATAAAGCAGCTTATTACCCCAGGCCGCAGTCAGGTGTTTGCGGATGCTCGAGGCCTGCACGATTTCATCCAGACCGGAGCTGATCACGAAAAACTCAAGATTGACGCTGATCTGTTTTTCAGCACTGATTTTCTGAACTTCTTGATTAAGATTCGCAAACAATCCCTGGACCCCCTTGTAGTAGGAAATTGATTTTCCAAATTCAATCAGAGACTGCTTTGTTATTCTTTTATCCGGTGGCCGCGATCTGGACAGTTCGATCAGACTATATATATATGCCGTGACCGGATCCCATCCGTCTTCCACGATTGGATCGACTGTTTCGTGCCAAAACGTTGGGACATCTACCCCAATGTGCTTCAGATATCCGGTTGTACTGTCCGGCGTCAGCGTATCATCAAAATCAAAGATAACAGCAATAGTGTTATTCAATTATCCGCCAATAGTGTTGTTAACATAAAAACAAATAATTTCTCTTATTTAAACAGAGCAATATAATCGTCATAATATTTTTTTACTCCTTCGGCAGGGTCCATATCATGAAGTTCATATTCGGTTGAAATGTCGCCTTTGTAGCCTGCGTTATCGAGCTGTTCTTCGATCCATGGAAAATCGATTTCGCCTTCACCGAAATGCTGCATTTCATACCCGTCGCCAACCGGTTTGCAGTCCTTGACATGGACATGAACAATATGGTCGAACATAGTCAGCAGTGCTTCTTTATAATCGGTTGCAGTGTCGTGCATCAGATTGCCCGGTTCATAGATAATTCCGAAATAAGGAGACCCGACCTTTTCGGAAATTTCAACACATAATTCTGGTGTACCAGCAATACCGCCACTGTGATTTTCAACTCCGAGGTACACACCCTTTTCCGCGGCATGCTCTGCCGATTTTTTAAACCAGGGAACGACAGTATTGATACTTTCCGGTTTGTCGTCGCCAGGCACAACACGCACCGTCCGTGATCCAAAAAAAGCAGCAAGATTGATAGCCCGTCTCATCTGTCTAAACTCTTCTTCCAGTTCTTCAGGATCAGTGCTTGAAAAACCGTATCTTGTGAAACGCTCAGGATTCTCTACTTCCCAATTATGAAATCCATATGCAATTCTGCGGCCGTCAAGTCCACCTCCGACATAAGTAGCGAGTCCTGCAATCAAAAGGTTGTGTTTGTCGGCTGTTTCTTTCAATGCTTCATGGTCGCATTCCTCGGGGAATAGTGTCAGGTGGACTTTTTCGTGAACTTCAACTTTTCTGTAACCGGCAGCAGCGATAGCGGCAAAAGCTTCATCAGCAGTGCGGTCGTTGAGCGATATACTGCATGTAGAAAGTCGTGCAATATCCATAACAAAAACCTCATTCATGTAACATTATTAATCGGTACAATTAAACGTAAATTTCAACTTCAAATCTATTCTTACTGAGCAATTTTAATAGCTTTCCTTGTAATCGGGGATGCATTCATGTCAATTAATATACCCAAACGCCCGCGGCAGAATTAACGTAATCTCCGGAATATAACTGATGATAATCAGCGAGATAAACAATGCGATCAAAAACGGTATGAGCGGCTTAAAAATTGATTCAACCGGAATTTTACTAATACCACACGCAACATAGAGCGTGATACCGACCGGGGGTGTTATCATGCCGAGACCAACATTTGTGATAATCAGAATCCCGAGATGGATCGGCTCCATACCAAGCTCAATACCCACCGGCACAAGAATCGGAAGCAGCACCACATACGCCGGCAGTGCGTCCATGATCATTCCAAGTGCAAGGAACACTACATTCACAAGAATCACAAATATCACCCAGTTGTCAGCATACTGCACAATAATCTGCGCAATCGCATGCGGAATACGCTCAAGTGTCAGTACATATGAAAATATTACTGCCATCGACATCACCAACAGCACTACACCGGTCAGTGAAGCAGTATGAAGGAGCGCTTTCGGGATGTCAGGCAGTTTTAATTCTTTGTAGACAAAGAACGAGAGAATAAAACCATAGATAACAGCAATAGCAGATGCTTCAGTCGGTGTGAAAATGCCACCGTAGATGCCACCAAGAATGATTAAAATCATTAGAATCGGAAAAAATCCGTCTAAACACAGCTTGATTTTCTGCTGAAGTGATATTTTAGGAGCGAGTGGGAGACCAAGTTTTTTAGCGTAAAACCATGTGAGAATAAAAAGTGCTGCCATATTTACCAATGCCGGCAGGATACCCGCAGCAAATAGCCCCGCTATTGAAATATTTGCCACCACCCCGACAATGATCAGATCTATCGAGGGAGGCACCGTGGTTGTACCACCGCCTGCTGCTGCAAACAAACCAGTCGAAAAGGCAGATGGATATTTATTGCGCTCCATTTCCGGAAGCATTACCGACCCTATAGCCGCAGTCTTGGCACTCGACGAGCCGCAGATAGCGCCGAAAAAAGCGGTGGAAGTTATAGTCACCAATCCCAGGCCTCCCGGTATTCTCCCGACAAATACAAGAGACATATCGACAATCCTGCGCGCAATACCACCATACGACATTATCGATCCCGCAAGAATGAACAATGGAATTGCAAGTAAAGGGAAAGAGTCCATTCCAGCGAGAAATTTTTGTGGAAGCAGACTCAGGAATCCGGGATTAATATATATTATACCGGCAAAGGCAGCGACGCCAAGCGCCATACCCACCGGAACCGATAGCAGCAGGGTAAGGATTAAGACAATAACAACGAGTATACCCATTTGAGCATCCTGTAGTAAACTTTATCTCGAATATACTATTGACGCAACAGCGGTATTGATTCTATTCAATATGGAGACCATGATGGCCAGGTATCATTATATGTGTTGTTAGTAATTCTTGTCTGGTGTGTTCCGTCTTTCCGCATAATATAGATCTCGTTATTTCCGTCCCGGCCGGTGACGAATGCAATATGCTCACCATCGGGTGACCAATCGGCAAATTCGTTATAACCTGAACTGTTTGACAGATTCATATAGCCTGTTCCACCAATAGTAACGACACAGATGTCCGCGTGGCCGTCATTATCGGCACTCCCGGCGGCATTTGAGTCAAAAGCGACATGTGTACCGTCCGGTGACCATGCGGGATAACCGTTATACGCTTCCATATCGGTAATCTGCCGCGATTCCGAACCATCAGTCTTTTGTATCCAAATCTGATTCCGACGAGGCTTGTCTGGATCGGCAAAACCAATATCACTTTCTGCCGATTCGGTGACGATCCATAATCCGTCCGGTGACCAAGAGGGAGAGAGATTGTCACGATCAAGGCCGGTTAAAACAGTTTCATGTGATCCATCAGGATCGATGGCATAAATCCTGCTTTTACCATCTCGATTGGAGTGATAAGCAATTTGAGAGCCGTCTGGTGACCACTTTGGTGATTGATCAGAATAGTCATTATCTGTCAGCCGCATCAATCCCGTTCCGTTGGCATTAATCACGTAGAGTTCACGGTTCCCATCACGATCTGAAACAAATACAATCTTTGTACCGTCCGGCGACCAGTCGGGTGCGCCGTCAAACGCAGGATCGGTAGTCAATTGACTCAGTTCCATTCCGTCCGCAGTCATTGTATATACGTTAGAATTACCGTCTTGCACCGACTGAAATGCGAGTTTGCCCTGAATAATCGGTGCTTCGCTGTGCGGTTTCTGCACACAACCGGAGATCAGAAACACTCCGAAGCTTATAACGAAACTCAAATAAACCATTGGAGCCCTCTTTTCATAAAGAATCATTTTATTCAATCACCATACTATTTTCGTTTTCATCCAATACGATGTATTATGAAAATCCGTTACAACACTACCCGGCGGTACCAGTTCATCACACGCTTTCCGTAAATCGTCGGTAAGTGTCATCTCTGCAACGGGAAGTATATCCTCGAGATGCTGCATTGTACGCGGTCCCATGAGTGGAGCGGTAATTCCTGGTTGGTCTTTCACCCAGAGTACTGATAATTGCGCCGGTGTTATACCCGTTTCTTTTGCAATTTTAGCAAATTTGATACCTGTTTCAACACCTCTCTTCGTGACACGGTCTTTATAAAATCCACCCCGATATTCTGCCCGAGAGTCTTTCGGAAAGTTGGTCGCATCGGTGTAACGTCCTGCAAGGACACCCATAGCCATCGGCACATACGTTATAATTCCGACCCCATACCTCTGTGCCATCGGAATTAGCTCGTTCTCGATCCGACGGTCGAGCAGGTTGTACGGCGACTGTTCGGTGGCAAAACGCTGGTAGCCGAACTCTTTACTGATCATAATTGATTCCATGACTTGCCACGAAGGGAATGTCGAACATCCGATATATCTGATTTTGCCTTGCTGAATAAGCGTATCAAGTGCACCCAACGTTTCATCGATCGGAACAACAGGATCGGGACGGTGCATAGAAACCAAATCAAGATAATCGGTTTGAAAATTGCGCAGAGAATTTTCACATGCACGGATGAGGTTATATCTCGAAAGGCCACACTTGTTAGTCAGCCTTGCGGGAGTTCCCTCATCAAGTGATGTACCCGGTACGCTCATACCGTGGTCATATTTCGTCGAAATCAGCACGTCGTGGCGACGCCCACTTGCTTTCAGTGCTCTTCCTAACATTTTTTCCGCTTCACCACCGGCATAAATATCGCCGGTGTCGAGAAAGTTAACACCCACATCTAATGCGCGGTTGAGCATTTCAGTCGACTCTTTTTCAGGTGTAGGATCGAGAAAGTTATCTGTTCCAAATGCTATACATGAAACTTCCATTCCCGTACGGCCGAGTGATCTGTATTCCATAAAAAATCTCCAATATATTTGAGTTTATTATATTATTAACAATTCTATTGATTCATAATTTGTTCGATCAGCTTCATTCCGCCAACCCGCGTAGCGTATTTCTCATAGACTGGTTGAACAGCTTCTACGAATTGCTCTCTATCGATGTTAAAAAACTCCATTCCAAATTCTTCAAGCTGTTCCCGTGCTAATGCATCAAACGTTTCATCGGCTTCCCGTGCAGCCAGTTTCGCTTCTCTGCCTGCATTAAGGATAGCTGCCTGAATGTGCAGCGGATACTGATCAAACTTATTCCGGTTAAACACAAATGGTGCAGGACCTATTGTATGCTTTGTAAACGTTACATATTTCGATACTTCATAAAACCGCTCCGCCAGAAGATCAACGGAACTGCTTTCTGCTCCTTCGATCACTTTCATCTGCAGTGCTGAATAGAGCCCACCCCACGCCATGTTTGTCGCCTGCGCACCGAATGCATTAAATGTATCAAGCAGTATGGGGCTTCCCATAACGCGGATCTTCAGGCCATTAAAGTCTTCCAGTGACGTAATAGGGCGTTCGTTGTTCCATACATTCCTCGTTCCGATTGTCATATAGTCGATAAAGACACAATTAAGATTTTTCTCTATTGCTCTCCCCACCAGCCGCCCGACTGAACCGTCGAGCACGGAATAACAATGTTCGATATCACGGAAGATAAATGGCAGATTAAACAGGTCAAGTTCAGGCACAAGAGGCGCTGTATTGCCCGCAGAAACGACGGTAGCGTCGAGTGTACCAAGGTTGACCGCCTGGATCAATTGACCTTCGTTGCCGAGCTGTCCATATGGAAAAATTGATACTTCAACTTCACCGTCAGTTTCTGATTCAAGTGCCTCTTTGAACCGTTCCATTGCATGCACATAGGGATGGTTCCCCTTCGCATCATGGGCGACGGTAATAACGATTTTCTCTTGCGTGGAAGCTTCATTGCCGGTTTCCGGTGATCCACCACCGCAGTAACCGAATAGTGTTGAAACGGTGTAAAACAAAAAGAGTATACGGATTTTCATAATGAGTCCTCACAAATACTAGCAGTCGAAAATCTTAATTATTGATTGGATCTGATATGGAGAATATTGTGGTACGGTGTAATTAATAGTAAACTTTCAATATATAAAATTATTGACTGAATCCATAATAAAATCACGCATAATCACCGTAAAGTCCTTATTGTATAAAGCATTGGATTCAATGATTGAATCGCATTAAAGAAGAATATTGTTGAGGGTTTAAGATAATGAAGATAAATTTTTCCGTTACCAGGAAAACCAATAGTTTGCTTTCATTGAGACTTTACTTATTCAGTAAGACGATGTAAATGTATGCTATTATGACACCATATTGTCAATAATGACACATTATAGTGCCAATATGGCATAATTCAATAACAGCTCTCATTTTCATAAGTGATTCTCACGATGCCGTAACTGCAATAATATCTATACTTTAAATATTTTATTAATGTTTTGGCACGCGGTTTGCCTAATATTGAATCGAAAGCGAAAGTCAAAAACGCCAAACAAATAAACTCGTGGAGGAATAAACAATGGCACTAGTAAAATGGAGACCGGCCCGTAACGCAAGTTTTTTTGAAAATTTCGAGGAATTAACGCATGACTTTTTTCCAGTGAACTATTTTGGGCATAATGACCAGATAAGAAGCTGGACACCGAATGTTGATGTCTCCGAAACGGAAAAATCTTACGAAATTACTGCGGAGCTTCCTGGAGCAGTCAAAAAAGAGATAGATGTTGCCTTTCGTGACGGTGTAGTGACGATCCGCGGTGAAAGAAAAGATGATAAAAAAGAAGAGCGGAAAAAAGACGGTTATTACCGTAGAGAATCCCGGTATGGATCGTTTGAGCGCTCCTTCAGATTTGCGGAAGATGTAAAAGGAGACGATATTTCGGCAACATTCAAAAACGGGATTCTGAATATCAGTGTACCGAAAGAGGATGTCCCGGAAACGCAAAAAATTGCAATTAAGTAACATGGAAACACTATTGGGATTGGGATAATAATAAAAGATATCATTTCAATGGCGATCCATTTTCGAATAATCAGAGCTGAGCAAAAAAATCCCGAACCATAATTTTATATTAATAAACTATAACAATAAAGGAGATCATCATGTCACTTATACGATATAATCCAATCTATACTCCGAATTTATTCGGAAATTTCGATTCATTTTTCAGTCGCCCTCGTCGGTACTATTCCGAAGACAGCGGCTCATGGACTCCGCATACAGATGTGGTTGAAACGGACTTGGCTTACGAGCTGGAAGTGGAACTTCCCGGTGTTGAAAAGGGAGATATCGAACTCAGTGTTATAGAAGGAGTTCTGACGTTGTCAGGCGAACGAAATGCCGGTGAAGAGCGGAAGAACGAAAACTACCATATAACCGAACGGAGATTCGGGAAATTTAAACGGTCGTTCAGGTTATCCGACTCGGTTGAATCGGACACTGTGTCGGCCGACTTCAAGGATGGAATCCTCTGGGTAACGGTACCAAAAAAAGAAGTGCTAGAGCCGGAAACGACACAAATTGCGATAAAATAGCGTTTAAATAATAAAGCAGTGTGAACCAGAATCCGATACTGAGATTGTACTGGAAAGAGAAACGTTGAAAAACCTGTGGATTACATATCAGAAGCGGCGATACCAATAAAGGGGGATCGCCGTTTTTTCATGCTGTTTTCTCAGAAGTAGAAGAGCGGTAGTTGGCGATTTTTCCCTACAAATCGGATAAAAACCAATATTCAAAAAAAATTTTCCGCCCATCAAATCTGCATAAGCCTTCATCAAAAGAGCAATTAACACACATCTGTGGATATTATGTGCATAACTTTATAAAAATTCTCTAAAAATAATATTGACTTTTCTTTTTAATCTGGGTATATTGATTAGCTTTCCATTAAGAAAGCAATTGTTCTTTGAAAATAAGGTGCAGGGTCCAAATACGTCAAGAAGTATTTTTACTCGATAGTTTCAAAAATTCACAACGGAGAGTTTGATCCTGGCTCAGGATGAACGCTGGCGGTGTGCTTAATACATGCAAGTTGTACGAGAACGTATTCTTCGGAATGCTAGTAAAGTGGCGAACGGGTGAGTAACACGTAAGTAATCTGCCCTTGGATTCGGGATAACCTTGCTAACGCGGGGCTAATACCGAATAACGCGACAAGTTCGCATGGACATGTCGTTAAAGGTGGGGATCTTTTCAAGACCTACCGTCTGGGGATGAGCTTGCGGTCCATTAGCTTGTTGGTGAGGTAACGGCTCACCAAGGCTTCGATGGATAGCCGGCCTAAGAGGGCGACCGGCCACACTGGGACTGAGATACGGCCCAGACTCCTACGGGAGGCAGCAGTAAGGAATATTGCGCAATGGCCTAACGGCTGACGCAGCAACGCCGCGTGACTGATGAAGCATCTCGGTGCGTAAAAGTCTGTTAGGAGGGATGAAAATTACCGCTTGGATAACGGGCGGTACTTGACACTACCTCCAGAGAAAGCTCCGGCTAACTCCGTGCCAGCAGCCGCGGTAATACGGAGGGAGCAAGCGTTATCCGGAATCACTGGGCGTAAAGGGCATGTAGGCGGATTGTTAAGTCAGAAGTGAAATCTACTCGCTTAACGGGTAAACTGCTTTTGAAACTGGCAGTCTTGAGTTCTGGAGAGGTGGGCGGAATTCCAGGTGTAGCGGTGAAATGTGTAGATATCTGGAAGAACACCGGTAGCGAAGGCTGCTCTCTGGCCAGACACTGACGCTGAAATGCGAAAGCGTGGGGAGCGAACAGGATTAGATACCCTGGTAGTCCACGCCCTAAACGATGGATACTAGGTGTTGGGGGTATTGACCCCCCCAGTGCCGCAGCTAACGCATTAAGTATCCCGCCTGGGGAGTACGATCGCAAGGTTGAAACTCAAAGGAATTGACGGGGGCCCGCACAAGCGGTGGAGTATGTGGTTTAATTCGATGCTACGCGAAGAACCTTACCGGGGTTTGAAATGCAGTGGAAAGCTCTGTGAAAGCAGAGCCCCCTTCGGGCCGCTGTACAGGTGCTGCATGGCTGTCGTCAGCTCGTGTCGTGAGATGTTGGGTTAAGTCCCGCAACGAGCGCAACCCTTGTCCTTAGTTGCCATCAGGTTATGCTGGGAACTCTAAGGAGACTGCCCCGATCAACGGGGAGGAAGGTGGGGATGACGTCAAGTCCTCATGGCCTTTATATCCCGGGCTACACACGTACTACAATGGCCAGTACAACGGGCTGCAATACCGTGAGGTGGAGCTAATCCCAAAAAACTGGTCTCAGTTCGGATTGAAGTCTGTAACTCGACTCCATGAAGTCGGAATCGCTAGTAATCGCGGATCAGCATGCCGCGGTGAATACGTTCCCGGGCCTTGTACACACCGCCCGTCACGCCATGGAAGTCGGTAGTGCCCGAAGTCGCTGGTCTAACCCCTCGGGGAAGAAGGCGCCTAAGGTAAGATCGATGACTGGGGCGAAGTCGTAACAAGGTAGCCGTACCGGAAGGTGCGGCTGGATCACCTCCTTTCTAGGGAGTACGGTGTTTTTCTCCTGCTCACGCTGTGAGAATACAACCGAGGTCAATCTTCTCGACCGGCACTCTGCACCTTTTCAAAGACAATTCAGTGACAGAAGCTATGGAAACTGATATTGCTTCAAAGCTGAATGCTTATGGGCCTATAGCTCAGCTGCGGTTAGAGCGCACGCCTGATAAGCGTGAGGTCAGTGGTTCAACTCCACTTAGGCCCACACCGCGGGCTGCGGAGTTTCCAAAGGTCTGCAAAAAACACTAATGATCTATATCAGCATATTCAAAACTTCTCTGTAGTACGGATTTCGAAAATCCATTCCACTTAGAGCGGAATTGAAAAGCAAACCCAATCTTTCTTACAGAGAATTAATTTTCGAAGTTCGTATCTGTAAGATCGGTAGGGGGCTATAGCTCAGCTGGGAGAGCGCCGCCCTTGCACGGCGGAGGTCACCGGTTCGATCCCGGTTAGCTCCACAAAGGAAAATAGAATAAACACGAAGGATAACTTCCTGTTATTTTCCTGATGTTCTTTGACAATTGTTGTAACGGAAACGTGGCATCGTAACCGAATATAATATAAGTAATCTAGAGCCATTGGAGAGTAATCTCTTTGACGGTGATCGAAAATTGTTCGATCAAGCTACTAAGAGCATATGGTGGATGCCTCGGCACGTAAA
Source organism: bacterium (assembly GCA_965249485.1). GTDB lineage: Bacteria > SM23-31 > SM23-31 > SM23-31 > SM23-31 > CBDFMG01. The sequence continues at coordinate 718,775 of OZ252239.1, forward strand.
GGCGATGAAGGACGTGGTAAGCTGCGAAATGCCTCGGATAGGTGCAAACAACCTTAGACCCGGGGATGTCCGAATGGGAAAACCCGGCACCGGTAATGCGGTGTCATCCCTGCCTGAATATATAGGGCAGGTGAAGCTAACGGGGAGAATTGAAACATCTAAGTACCCCCTGGAAAAGAAAGTAATAACGATTTCCTCAGTAGCGGCGAGCGAACGGGAAACAGCCCAAACCGTCCGGCATGTAAGCTGGCAGGCGTTGTGTTGGCGGTGTAGCGGGATTCTGCATTGAGAGCTGCTGATCTCTTACAGAGTCAAAAACCAGGTTTGTAGTCGAATGTCTTTGGAAAAGACAACCACAGTGGGTGATAGTCCCGTAGGCGAAACGAATCTGGCTCTGGCAGAAATTCCCAAGTAACGCGGGACACGAGAAATCTTGCGTGAATCTGGCTGGACCATCAGCTAAGGCTAAATACTCTTACGTGACCGATAGTGAACCAGTACCGTGAGGGAAAGGTGAAAAGTACCCCGGAAGGGGAGTGAAATAGTACCTGAAACCATATGCTTACAAGCTGTCGGAGCTTTATGGGTATGCTTGCATATCCATGGGGTAACGGCGTGCCTTTTGTATAATGAGCCAGCGAGTTACTTGTATGCGGCAAGGTTAAGGCACTCAGTGCCGGAGCCGTAGCGAAAGCAAGTCTGAAATGGGCGACATAGTCGTATGCAGTAGACGCGAAACCGGGTGATCTACCCATGGGCAGGATGAAGTTCCGGTAACACGGAATGGAGGTCCGAACCGTTGTATGTTGAAAAATACTCGGATGACCTGTGGGTAGGAGTGAAAGGCTAATCAAACTCGGCGATAGCTCGTTCTCCCCGAAATAGCTTTAGGGCTAGCCTCGACTTAGTGTTGCGGAGGTAGAGCACTGACTGGGTACGGGCCCTCACAAGGGTACCAACCCCAACCAAACTCCGAATTCCGTATACATGTTGGTCGGGAGTCAGGCTTGGGGGGCTAAGCCCCTGAGCCAAAAGGGAAACAACCCAGACCGTCAGCTAAGGCCCCAAAGTGTCTGCTAAGTGCGAAAGGATGTGTGATCGCACAGACAACCAGGATGTTGGCTTAGAAGCAGCCATCATTGAAAGAGTGCGTAACTGCTCACTGGTCAAGCAATCATGCGCCGAAAATGTATCGGGACTCAAGCAGACCGCCGAAGCTACGGGGCGTCAGTTTTTGACGAACAGAGTACATCAGAAATCCAATCCCGGCTTGCCGGGAGTGGTGGACTGGTATATAATGCGCGTTATACTAATGGACTGACGTTGGTAGGGGAGCGTTCCATAAGTCTGCGAAGCTGCATCGTGAGGTGTGGTGGAGATATTGGAAATGAGTATGCTGGCATAAGTAGCGATAAATCAGATGAAAATTCTGATCACCGAAAACCTAAGGTTTCCTGAGTAAAGCTCATCTGCTCAGGGTTAGTCGGCCCCTAAGGCGAGGCCGAAAGGCGTAGTCGATGGGAAACAGGTTTAATATTCCTGTACCTCCGGTTGTTTGTTTGAGCTATGGGGTGACGCGGAAGTGAACATCAGCCACCGGTTGGATGTGGTGGTCTAAGCAGGTAGGAGGGAGCAGCAGGCAAATCCGTTGTTCCTTAACTCCGAGACGCGAATGGGAGGTCGTAAGACCATAAACTGATGGTAATCATGCCGCCAGGAAAAACCTCTATGTGAGAACAACAGGAGACCGTACCCTAAACCGACACAGGTAGGTAGGGAGAGAATCCCAAGGTGCTCGAGATAACCCTCGTTAAGGAACTCGGCAAAATGACTCCGTAACTTCGGGAGAAGGAGTGCCTCAAGTAGGTGAAACCCCTCGCGGGTGAAGCCCAAAGAGGCCACAGAGAAACGGCCTGAGCGACTGTTTACTAAAAACACATGTCTCTGCTAAACCGCAAGGTGATGTATAGGGACTGACACCTGCCCGGTGCCGGAAGGTTAAGGGGAAGGGTTATCCTGATTCTTCGGATTCAGGAGAAGCTCCAAACTGAAGCCCCGGTAAACGGCGGCCGTAACTATAACGGTCCTAAGGTAGCGAAATTCCTTGTCGGGTAAGTTCCGACCTGCACGAATGGTGCAACGACTTGGGCGCTGTCTCAACGAGGGACTCGGCGAAATTGTAGTACCGGTGCAGATGCCGGTTACCCGCAGCAGGACGGAAAGACCCCGTGAACCTTTACTATAGCTTAACATTGGATTTTGCTATTGTATGTGTAGGATAGGTGGGAGGCTTTGACCGTCAGGCGCCAGCCTGGCGTGAGCCAACCTTGAAATACCACCCTTATTATATCGGAATTCTAACCTAGAACCGTGAATCCGGTTCAGGAACATTGTTTGGTGGGTAGTTTGACTGGGGCGGTCGCCTCCTAAATCGTAACGGAGGCGCGCAATGGTTTCCTCAGCACGGTCGGTAATCGTGTGTAGAGTGCAAAGGCATAAGGAAGCTTAACTGCGAGACAGACATGTCGAGCAGGTACGAAAGTAGGTCTTAGTGATCCGGCGGTTGAATATGGAATCGCCGTTGCTCAACGGATAAAAGGTACTCCGGGGATAACAGGCTTATCTCCCCCAAGAGTTCACATCGACGGGGAGGTTTGGCACCTCGATGTCGGCTCGTCGCATCCTGGGGCTGTAGAAGGTCCCAAGGGTTTGGCTGTTCGCCAATTAAAGCGGCACGCGAGCTGGGTTTAGAACGTCGTGAGACAGTTCGGTCCCTATCCGCTGTGGGCGTAGGATATTTGAGAGACGCTGTCCCTAGTACGAGAGGACCGGGACGGGCGCAGCGCTCGTGTACCAGTTGTCACGCCAGTGGCATCGCTGGGTAGCGATCTGCGCGTAGGATAACCGCTGAAAGCATCTAAGTGGGAAGCCAAACTCAAGACAAGATATCCCTTCTGGGTAACCAGGACTAAAGGCTCCTTCGAGACTAGGAGGTTGATAGGCTGCAGGTGTAAGCACAGTAATGTGTTCAGCCGAGCAGTACTAATAAGCCGTGAGGCTTGATCGACACTTTTATTTATCATCGTAGAAGTGATCTGCTCGATCCGTCAAAAATAATGGCTCGTATTCGGCGCCATGTTTCCAACAACAATTGTGATTATGTCTGTGTGCGTGCAATGACGTTCTAATTTCTGAGCGAGTTTGTTTTTGTTCATTGTGAGGAATCCCAAAACATCGGGACGTTGTGACAATCTCCGGATAGTAATTTGCACAATGCTCATTTTAGTGACACACACAGCATTCAAATCGAGTTTTCCGGTGGCTATAGCGGAGGGGAAACACCTCTTACCATCCCGAACAGAGTAGTTAAGCCCTTCAGCGCCGATGGTACTGCTTCATTGTGATGTGGGAGAGTAGGTCGTTGCCGGGATTTTTATTATAACCCCCTGTCTGAAAAAGACAGGGGGTTTTTTATTTTTCCTTGCGTTTGAGCAATATTTTCTCTAAAAATAATATGTTTCATATTGACTGTCCTAATTGTTTAACCTATAAATAGATTGCATCGCCTTAATCTCGGAGAAAACAATGAAAAATATATTGATAGCAGCGCTATTGGGAGGACTTGTTCTCTTTATCTGGGGATTTGCACTCTGGATCGTGTTCCCTTTTCATGCCATGACGATGGACTCGCTTCCCGGCGGAGACGATGCCGTTGGTGATCTCGACAAGTACATGCGGGGATCGGGCATTTATATTTTTCCCGGTTTTGACGAAGACCCCGAATATGCACAGGAAATATTTGCAACCGGTCCGGTTGTGTCGATCCTTGTCTACCGGGACGAAGGTATCGCCGACAATATGAACGTTACATATTTCGGCGGAATTGTGCTCAACATTCTGACAGCGCTCCTCCTGGCGATCATCTTGTTAAAAGTTGCACCGGTCTTAAAAAGCTTTGGATCGCGGGTATTTTTCGTAGTCCTCATCGGTTGTGTGCCGGCGCTCTCGGTCTTTTGTGCGAACTGGAATTGGTGGGGTTACCCGCTCGATTACACAATATCAACAATATTTGACCATGTTTCGAGCTTTACACTTCTCGGCTGTGTTCTCGCATGGCGGATAAAAAGTGAGTAATACAAAAGTTATACGATTGAGAATTGCACTATGAATATATTTATAGCTGGAGCAACAGGAGTACTTGGAAGACGGGTTGTGAAACAATGTATTGATACGGGCCATTCGGTTGTGGGTCTCTGCCGCTCTGATGAGAATAGGCATACATTGAAGTTTTTGGGCGCGGAACCGCGTGAAGGTGACCTTTTTGATGTCGGGTCTCTCTGGGACGCCGTGCAGGGTTGTGATGTAGTCATGCATCTCGCTACAGCTATTCCTAAAAAAACAATTGTCAAAAAGCGCGATTGGGAGCTTAATGACCAAATTCGGGTCGATGCAACAAAAAACCTTATAGAAGTTGCCCTCGCACACAAATGCCGACACTATCTTCAACAGAGCGTAACTTTTCTCTATGGCAACAACGGTGATGAATGGATCGATGAATCGGCATCCGTCCCCAAAAAACAGTTTTCGTTCCTTCAATCTGCTTGTGAAATGGAATCAATTGTTATCGACCGTACGGAAAACGGCGGGCTGCCTTCCGTTATCCTTCGACTGGGATGGATGTATTCCACCGACGCATACCACATCACCAGCTTGATAGATTTAATGAAGAGTCGAATTTACAAAGGTATTGGAATCGAAGATCAATACTGGAGCCTGATTCATGCCGATGATGCGGCAGCGGCGTGTGTCAAAGCAATCGGACCAAACAATCTTAACCACGGCAGTATCTATAATGTTGTCGATGATGAACCGGTCAGAATCGGTGAATTGATAAACTATATCGCAGAGACGCTCGGTATACAAAAACCGGGAAGAACACCTGTTTTTCTGGCAAAAGCATTCCTCGGCTCCGAAGTGGTTGATTCTCTGATGGTCTCTGCCCGTATAAAAAATGATGCAGCCAAAAAAGATCTCAGGTGGGAGCCCATATATAAGACCTTCCGCGAAGGGTATACTGCTGTTATTAAAGATTTAAAACATTCCTGATTACAATAACGTTATAAAATGAAACTCAATTTCTTATCGAAAACTATCCCCAATTATATCCTACTATTCTCCGTCAGAATTTTTGGTGGCTGTGTCTATATCTAAAAAAGAGTTGAACTGAAATGAAGAATAATCAAAATAATTCCGATATTGAAGCAAGATGCTTCTCATGTGCCAACATATAAAAATAGTACCTCTCTGGCTTTATCTGCTTGCACTGGTCTTTCTGCTTCATCCTTTGAAAGTTCAAGGGCAACAGGAAACGGATATGCCTGAACTTTCTGCGGCTCAGTCTGCTCGCAAATCTATAATGTTTTACAACGAAGGTGTCAGGCAGGAAAACCGTGGCAACATGTATCGCGCGGTTGAGATGTACGAAACATCACTCTCATATAATCCCGGCTACATCCCTACGCTTGAACGGATGCATGATATGCTTGTCATGCAAGGGAAAGAAGATTCTCTCCGAACAGCTCTCGATGAAATGATTCTTGAGCAACCAGGATCGAATGTATTCAGGTATCTCCGTGCCCGGCTCACGGATATTGAAGAGGCGGATTCGGCGTTCCGTGATATTTCAGACGACGAATCTTTCTTTTATTGGGGTTATTTCGGATTGGGCCAGAACTATATCCGTCAGGGACGTTTTGAAGAAGCACGTGATGAATTCGAAAGAGTGATTGCGCTCAATCCGGCAATACCAGAAGCACAGCTCGGTCTTGGCATTGCTTATGATAATCTGGGAGATTTTGAAAAAGCAGAGCGCCAGTATGAAAAGACGCTCCTCATCAATGCTGATATTATTCCCGAAGCTTATTTTCATCTCGGTATGCTCTATTCGCTTAAGGAAGATACTGCGAAGGTAGTGGAAAACTATCGTACCTTTCTTGATCTTGTAAAGCAGGGACCGCAGGCTGATATGGCACAGACTTACATCGATTCAATCGAAGCCGATCTACTCCGTGCTGCTATGCTGCAGCCGCAGCAGAAGAAGAAAAAGATTGATGCAGGCAGGGTTACTTCCTTACTAATACACTTTACTTCTTACATATTTTCTACAAATACAACTCAGAGATTGCTATCACGCCCTCTGAATTTGGAACGCCTCGTATTGATAATGTTTATCCTTTCGATATAGTAAATAAAAAGCCCCCCACAAATGTGGAGGGCTTACTAGAGGTGTTTCGAAAAACATTTACTGCAACAACGTATCAGAATTCAGCACATCATGAATCACAGGCACAGAATAAACAGATGCAACAGGATCAGGAATCTACCGTAATAACAAGAATCACTATAATCATCACACCTCAATACTTTTACAATGGTCTTAAAAAAGGTATATGAATTCTCCCTTTCGCGGAAGGTATATACACTTTGCCTTGCGTTGAGGAATTAGCAAATTATATACCAATGGTATATAACTGACAATATTTTTTGCAAATAATTTTATTTTGCCTGAACTCGGTCACACAATGTGTAAAATCGACGGATTCTTGCACGGGATAGGACATGAAATACTATAATAAATTCTCAATATTGGCAGATACGTAAAGTCGTAATTTTAATATTTGGGAATAAACATTCTCCCTAATGAAAAAGAAAATAGATTGAGTGTAGAAAAGATTAGAGAATCTCAACACTTTCCCCCGGATGGGGAACAACAACTTCATACCCTTCCTGCCTCAATTTTTCTGCAAAGGGCAGACTCTGCGTCTCCTCTCCGTGTACAAGAGCAATGCGCTTAATGGAAAGATTCGACTCCTTGATAATCTTCAGTAGTTCATTTTTGTCGCCATGCCCGCTGAATCCCCCCAGTTTGACCACCTGCGCTCGCAGCGGATATAATTTATCAAAAATTTTCACGAGTGGTTCAGGGCCGGGTTTGCTTTTCTGTGTCTCCTCTCCCAGCTCTTCAATTTTTCTGCCAAGCGTATTCTGCGCCATATAGCCGACAAGAAGAATGGTGTTCTTCGGATTATGCACAGCATAGCGGAGGTGGTGCAGTATCCTACCTGACTCACACATACCCGAAGCAGAGATGACAATATGTGGTGTTGTATCCCGCATCAAAGCCATCGATTCTTCAACACTCTGAACATAAGTCATTTTGGAAAAAGAAAACGGATTCTCACCCTTTTCGAGGAATGTCTTATGCGTGTCTTCATCATAGGTCTCAGGATGCTCCCCGAATACCTTTGTCATATTTACTGCAAGCGGGCTGTCAACATAGACAGGCATCTTTGGGACTTCACCCTTATCATATAATTCATGCAGGACGTACACGATATCCTGCGTCCTGCCGAACGCAAATACAGGTATAATAATCGAACCACCCCTTGCATGGGTTTCCATAATAACTTTAGAAAGACGCCCGCGCAGATCGGCCACCGGATCATGTACCCGGTCTCCGTAGGTGCTTTCCATGACGAGCAGATCGATAGATCTGTCCTCTTCGTTGAAATCAAGTGTAGGATCCTTAATAATCGGTTTGTCAAACCGACCGATATCTCCCGAAAAACAGACATTCCGGGTTAAACCGTTTTCCTTTGCTTTCATAATAGTCAGGGCAGAACCGAGAATATGTCCCGCAACATAAAACGTGCAGGTGCTGTTCGCACCGATTGTTACCGGATGCTTAAACGGATAACCATCGAAATATTCCAGTGCCTCCTCAGCATCCTTTATCGAATAGAGCGGCTCGATTGAATCGAGATGGTATTGTTTCTGATAGCGATCAATCGTCTCGGCATCGATACGGTGATTGTTTTTCTTGAGCAGCTTTTTGATCTCCTTCATTTGCCGTTTCGAAACCGGCTTATTTCCGGGATCTTTTTTCAATGAGTAAAGGAATGACCGCACCGATTTGTAATTGAGATAATGCGCATCTGATTCCTGAATATGTGCGCTGTCGAGTAGCAGATAACGGCACGCATCGGCAGTTGGGCGGGTACATATTATCCGTCCCTGAAAATTGCTTTTCGTCAACATGGGAATTCTGCCCGAATGGTCGATATGGGCATGCGACAAAACCATATTGGTAAGAATCTGCGGATCAAACGGCAGTTGCCTGTTTTTTTGGTCGCATTCTTTTCGCCGTCCTTGATGCAGTCCGCAATCGAAGAGAATCCGGTCACTGTCGGTTGTCAACAAATGCATCGATCCGGTTACTTCCCGCGCTGCACCGTAGAATGTTATATACATTTCGCCTCAGATTTATTTGTGTGCCTGTTCCTGTATCAGTTTCCAAGCAGCCCTGACAATGCTCTCATTCGTCCGGATGTTTCCAATCGCATACCGGAGCGTGTATTTCCCTTTGAGAATAGTTTGAGCAATAAATATTCTGCCGGTATCATTAACGTCATCCATAAGCTGCTGATTGAGTGCTGCCAATTCCTTTTCGGATAGTGATTTGCCGGCAGGATTCATACGGAAACAGACAACACTGAAAGGGACGGGAGCTGTTACCTCAAAATCGGAGGACTCTTCCACCAGCGACTGAAATACCCGCGTCAGTCTGATGTGATCACGGAGCCGGTTAATAATACCATCTTTCCCAAAATAACGAAGCATAAACCAGAGCTTCAATGCACGGAACCGCCGGCCAAGCTGCACTCCGTAATTCATGTAATCAACCGCTTCACCCGACTCTGCTGTTACTAAATAGTCAGGAATAATACTGAATGTCCTCCTGAGAAGCTCCTCGTCACGTACATACAATAAGCTTGCATCGAATGGGGTGAAAAACCATTTATGTGTATTTGTCACATACGAATCGACATACTCAAACCCATCCATGAGTGACCGATATTCCGGCATAATTGAAGCAACGCCTGCATACGCACCGTCTACATGAAGCCATATGTTATGTTTTCTGCAGATTTGACCGATAGCAGGTACCGGATCGATACTCGTAGTTGATGTTGTCCCAATTGTCGCCACCACAGCAAACGGAATCAAGCCAGCCTCCTTATCGACAGCGATAGCTTCATCAAGCTTATCGGGGCACATTCTGAACGACGTGTCGGATTCAATCTTGATTACATTTTCCAACCCAATTCCAAGAACAATTGCTGCCTTCTCAATTGATGAGTGTGTTTGATCAGAACAATACATTCGGAGCCCCGCGTGGGGAGGAAATCCTTTAATCCGGATGTTATTTCCACCGAATTTCTCGCGTGCAGCTGCAAGACTCAGCATGGTCGAAACAGAAGCAGTATCAACGATGACTCCAAAGAATTCATCGGGTATATGAAAAAGTTTTTTCAACCAGATCAATACCTGTTCTTCCAGTTCGGTTGCAGAAGGACAGGTTTTCCAAAGCATGCCGTTAATATTAAGGCATCCTGACAGTAACTCACCAAAGAGACCGGGCATTGAACCGGTAATTGCGAAGTAGGCGTTAAAATTCGGATGATTCCAGTGGGTCACACCCGGCATTACAATATTTTTAAAGTCATCAAAGATTGCGTCGAATGGTTCTCCACAATTTGGAGCACTATCGGGCAGTTGTTTTTTAATATCTCCGGGTGTTATGTTCGGCACAACAGGATAGGATTCAATGGAGTCAAAATAGTTACACATCCAATCGACCATTTTGTAGCCGTGTGAACGAAATTCTTCGATAGGCATGTCACCCAAATTGTTTTCATCAATTGCATCAAATACATCGGACATTATGCTCTCCATGTGAGTAAAAAATATGGCAAATGATTTTTAGTGTAAATATTGCACATGAGGATTTCTATATAAGATAATGTCTTGAAAATAGCGAAAATAATTGCAATATCCAATTTCTAAAACTTACAAAAAGTAATAATGTTTTCTATTCTTATTACGTCATGCAATGTATGCAGAAGTGAGTTGATTTTTATGGATGCGTCACTGCTTCGAGCTTCCATTCGTACATAAAATCCACTCAGATTTACTACGCATAGAACGGTTGAACTTTTACTACCAAAGCTTCGTGTAATAATTGTAGAACAGTATTTGCACTATTGATATCATAAATTATTTTGGCCTTGATGGACATCTCCGGCAAAAATGAATTGGGCAAAAAATGCAGCACACAACCGGAAAGATAGCAGTCAAGGCCTTTTTTTATTGTCTTCCCCGGTTGATGAGTAATCCTGGTAGAAAATGTTTTTCCTGATGCAACAGCCTGATTCTTACGGATCTGACTATTGCAACACATGTGGTGGCTTAGAGGATGTCATAAAATGGAAAATGGTCAGAGGTTTGAAGGCGTGCATGATGTTTTTCTTGGAACGTTATTGACGCTAGTTATTGATTGACTCGCTTAGTGGTTCTCTCTTGAATAAGGGAAAAAATTCCCTATATTAGAGGGCGTATGCAAATCATCTTCGACAAATACGATATAGAGAAGCTCTGTACCGAAAAAGAATTTTCTGTCAAAAAATCTCTTGGCGCCATATGTCTCCACAGATTTTCTTATGACCGCGGAAGCATTCGTTTTCTGCTCGATGTGCCGTTAAAAAAAGATTTGGCGTGCCAACTTGAAAACGTCCGGATCGACGGCAGTGAACTCCATTGTACATTTACCATTGAGAGTTCCTTTGTGCAAACGCTGTTGAATTTCGAGCACAAATTCGTTTCTTTCAGCGATGCCGGATTGGAAGTAGACTATCCTAATATCCGTTTTGATCTCGATTGGCTTGACACACCGATCATACCCAAGACTATTAAATTCTTTCCCGATGAGATAAAAATTACTGGTGAATTAAAATGATGTCAGGTAAGCTTGAATTGTAGAATTGTCCTTTACTCAATTCAGCGAAAATTTTCGCTCAATACCAATGATTACATCATAGCAATCTGCATTAAAATCCCAGAATGTTTGAAATATGTTAAACCGTCTTGACTCAATATTTCGCAGCCTGCTATTCACAATAATACCATACATATCTGTCAGAGCAATCCTGAGTCCGGTAATGAATATCCAACCCCGTAGAAAGCCGTCCTGCATAAATGAATTGAAGTCTGAACCAGGCAGGATGATTACGAATATGTTCTCTCACGATGCGGGTTAATATCACGGTAAAACCGACGCCGATAATATTTCCAATACTGTGAACAAATTACCATACTTGGTCTGTTAAAAGTGTCCTTGCTTTATTATTTTATATGGATAATAGAAAAGCTGGTAAATAACATAATAGCATAATGCTTGACTTTTATTGGCGAAAATTGTATTTATTGACACATCGTAATGTAAGTAAAGTCCTGCTTCTATTATCAACATATTCAATGAAAAATAACATTCCGTTAATTGCAGTCGATGCTATGGGTGGGGATTTTGCTCCCGATGAAATCGTCAAAGGGATTGCTGCTGCAACACACGATCATAAAGCGCGGTTCATACTTGTCGGAGACAGTACACAGATAAAAAACATTCTCAACAATGAATCACACAAAAGCAGCGCAATAGAAATTGACCATACCGGAGAATACATCGGCATGGATGAATCTCCCAAAAGCGCCCTAGAAAAAAAACCGGATGCATCGATCGCACGTGCAGCCGCACTTGCAGCCGGTGACGAAGTAGATGCGATGCTTAGTGCCGGAAACACCGGGGCCCTGATCATGTCGGCAGCCATACATATACCAATGATCGAAGGAGTAGAACGGAGTGCGCTCGCTGCTGTCATTCCAACCAGAGATTTCAAAACCGGTACTGACGGTCTTACACTTCTCCTCGATGTCGGCGCAACCATACAGTGTGAAGTAAAGCACCTCATCCATTTCGCTTTTATGGGACATGTTTATGCCCGCGATATTCTTGGTATCACTAGTCCGCGAGTCGGACTGCTCAATGTTGGTGCTGAAAAAATGAAAGGAAACTTCACTCTCAAACGGACACACGAGCTCCTCAGCACGATTTCACACATCAACTTTATTGGGAATAGAGAAGGTAATGATATTCTCAACAATAGTGCCGATGTCATTATTTGCGAAGGAATGACGGGAAACATCCTTATAAAATTTATGGAAGGGGCTGCGGAAAGTTTAAAGGAACTCGGAAAATATGGTGCTCGCATGAATCTTGCCTATAAACTGGCGCTCGGTGTGCTCAGTCCCGGTTTGAAAAAGGTCAAAAAGCGGTTCGATTATGCAGAATATGGTGGTGTGCCACTTCTGGGCTTTAGACGTCTTTGTATAAAGGCACACGGAAAATCAAAATCAAAAGCGGTGAATAATGCAGTCGGGGTGGCAACCAGGGCGGCCAAAGACAATCTATGTGAAAAAATTCAGAAATCGGTCATCGAGTTCAATGCCTTGATGCCATTTGAGGAGAGTTTGGGGCCTGATTTGTAATCAAACCTGCATAAAAAAAGCAGACTCATGAGCCTGCTTTTTATGACACTAACTATATTTTGATTGTCTTATTCAGGGATAACACTGACAAATTTTCGATCATTTCTTCCGGTTGAGAAGGTGACTTTTCCATCAGCAATGGCGAAGAGAGTATAATCTCTACCTCTACGGACATTATCACCGGGATGAATACTTGTTCCTCGCTGCCGGACTAAAATATTTCCGGAACGCGCGAGCTGTCCCCCAAAAAGTTTTACTCCAAGACGTTGACCTTGGCTGTCTCGACCGTTTCTTGAACTTCCAACACCTTTTTTATGAGCCATTTCCTACTCCTTCGGGATCGGTCTACTTTTGTAACACTTCGTCGATTTTAATTACTGTAAAATCCTGACGGTGACCGCGGGTCTTTTTATAATCTTTTCTTCGTTTATTTTTGTACACAATAACTTTTTTATACTTGCCGTGCTGCAGTACAGTTGCCTTTACCTTCGCGCTTTTCACTTCCGGCTGGCCAACAACAGTTTTGTTTTCATCATGAACAAGTAAAACCCGCTCAAAGGTTACCGATACCCCGATATCTTCACTGAGCTTCGGCACTTCGAGCTCATCATTCTCTCGTACCTGAAACTGTTTTCCTGCTATTTCAACTATTGCAGCACTCATATTACTCTTCAATAAAATTAAAAGTCACACGCAAAATATACTAAATAATTTCACCCGAATCAAGAAATAAATTCTTCTGTTATGTCTTCTCGCTTCTTTTTTGTCAAAAACCTGAATTCATCCACCCGCATCCCACTATCCGACTCAAGATCGATCTTGATCCAATACTTCCACATAAGTTTGTAGAGGTAATTGCTCCATCCATTGATGAGGTATTTTTCAATATCTTTCGAGACTTGTAAAATAACCCTCCGGTCACATTTTTTCATCTTGTAGCGCTTGATCCAGCTTTCAATGCCCGATACAATACTCTCTTTGGCGAGAACTCGACCCGCTCCGCCGCAGCTTTGACACACATCGCTAAACGTATGGAGAAGGCTCGGACGAATACGCTGCCGTGTCATTTCTATTAGACCGTATTCAGACATGGGAAGAATTGACGTCTTGGAGCGGTCACGTTTTAATTCATTGCGGAGGTCGTAATAGACACGGCGCCGGTTTTTTTCGTCTGACATGTCAATAAAATCGATCACGATGAGTCCGCCGATATCACGCAGGCGGAGTTGTCGCGCCAACTCGTGGGCTGCCTGCAAATTCACCTTCGTTGCATTAGCCTCATAATTCGTTCCCCCGATAAATTTGCCACTGTTCACATCGACCGTCACCATTGCCTCTGTATGGTTAATTACAATGTGACCTCCGCCCGAAAGCCACACCTTCGGCTCCATAATCTTTCTGATTTCCTGCCCGATTTTGAATTCTTCGAGCATGGGTTTTTGCATGGAAAAATATTCAACCTTGTCAATGAGGTGGGGTGCGGAGTCCTTGATGTAATGCGAAATACTTCTTAGCAGCTTTTTGTCGTCGATGACGACTCTTTCGATATCGGTAGTAAAAAAGTCCCTTATTATCGAAGAAGCCATATCCATATCTTTATAGAGCAGAGCAGGAGCAGGTTTTTGATTGGCTGTGTTCTGAATCTTTTTCCAATTATTCTTGAGCGTCTCAATATCTTTTCTAAGCACATCTTCGCCCTTATTTTCTGCTACTGTTCTGACAATAAGACCGAAATTTTTGGGCAAAATCTCCCGCGCAAGCTTTTTGAGTCGTTTTTTTTCTCTGAAACTCTCAATTTTTTTGGAAACACCGATATAATCGGCATTCGGAACAAGGACTAGAAATCTGCCAGGCAGCGAGATCTCTGTTGTGACGCGGGCACCTTTTTTCTGGAGCGGCTCTTTGGTGATCTGAACAAAAATTTCTTGATTTTCTTTGAGCTGCACATTTATTTCGCTCAGTTTAGGACGACCTCCCCCCCTGTGTGTGCGCTCAAAATCCGATCCGTATGAAGTGTATGCCTCACCAATATCGGAGAAATGGAGGAAAGCATTTTGCACCATTCCAATATTGATAAATGCAGCCATCATACCGGGTAAAACATTTGATACTTTCCCCTTGTAAATATCACCGATCATCCGCTGGCTTTCAGGCCGTTCAATATAGAGCTCAACCAGCGTACCGTTTTCAAGAATAGCAATCCGGGTTTCAGTCGTTGTTGTATTGAGCAGTATCTCCTTACGGTATCGTTTCAATATGTACCACTTCCGTTAGTATTAAATATTTCAAAATTGCATAATACGGGGCACAATAATTTAGTGTCACAATAAAGACAACTTAACCCTAACTTACAGTGTAACAAAAAATTTTATATATTGCAAAACAAAATTACCCTCCAATTTAGTGCATACTATGCGGCAAATACATCCTGGTAAAGTAAGTTCTTGTTTGAACAGGTGTAGAAATTTGTGCTCATGATAAGACGGTTTTTCATGAGTAACTAAAACGTCTTAATTATTAATAATTCCAGAATGTTACGCAATAAATCAAGGAATATAAGTGGTTTTTAACGGTATTACTCAATATTGTATCTGCAAATCACTTGAATAATTGGTAAAATTTTGGTATATTGTTTACACTGTAAATGTCATAAGCTAATACTTGGTAAGAAGATACAAGGAATAAATGATTCACAAACATTTTGCAAATTATTGAAATAGAACTTGACAAAGCTGATTATATTTTATAAACTATTCTCCCGTATTACTGTTCTTTTTGTGATAAAATCAGGGTCCTGATACTAAATCATAGCAGAATCCTACCGATTATTAAAGAAACCGATAGTTTGTCAAACGAGATTTTTGCTAATACTGCCGGAAGTATGATAACGATTAAATTATAGATACTATTGCAAAAACAAATATTAAATTACTGAAAAAATTGAAGATGTAACTGTATATTTTAGGAACAAATGCTTTTTGCAATATGTAATAACTATAGAGAGTTACTTTGTAATATGACTTTAGAGAGATTACCAATAATGTTATCAGTTTGATTAACAGAGAGAGGTAATAAGCGTATGAAGTACATAATTTTTTCGGTTGTGACTGTTTTATTTGTCATTTGCGCTGTTCCGCTTTTTGCTCAAGGTATAGAGCAGGCGCAGGCCGAATATGAAGAGCTTTTAAAACAAATCGGTGATGTAACGAAGAAAATGTCCCAGCTTCAGGCCGGAGCACAGGAAGAATATGATCAACTCAAATCAGAGTTTGATAAGCTCACAGTTGATATCGCTGAGAAACGAAAGATCATGGAAAGTGACCAGGAAACGAGCTCGAAAATCAGTGAAGTGAAAATGATGTACAATGACGGCCTTAACTCTTTCAAGATCCAACGCTACAACGACGCTATTACGAAATTTGAGAGTGCAATCAAAATGGGCAACGCTCTCGGTTCACCCCTGGTAAATGAAGCTTTGAAGTTTTCAAATTACGGATTAGCACGTGTATACTACAGTCAGGGCAATTTCACAGCCATGATTGAGCCGCTTGAAAGTGTCTTGAAAATCGATCCGAACTATTACGGTGCATTGAATATGATGGGGAGATCGTATGAGCGGCAAGGAAAATCTAATGAAGCAATTGCTGCTTATAAAAAGAGCATTGAGATAAATAACTCAAATGAAAATTTTCTGGCTTACTTTAACCTCGGTGTTGCTTACTTTTCAAAAAAAGATTATGCCAGCGCAAAAGAAGAGTTTAACAATGCCCTTTCGCGCGATCCGGATCACGCAAATGCCTATTTGTATCTTGGTAGAACATATTTTGAATCAAAGGATTATACAAATGCTCTTAATGCGCTAACAAAAAGTATTGAACTCAAAGAAAATGCTTATGAGCCCCATTTCTTTCGGGCACAGGTCTATAACAGAACAGGGCGGTACAGGAACGCAATTGAAGCTGCCGAGAGTGCAATGAAATATCATAGAAAAAAAACGAACTTCGGTGGTGCCTTGATCGAACGGGGTAAAGCATATGCAAGTCTTGGAAACAACGCTCGTGCTCTCGAAGACTTCAATATGGCATCAAATGACCGCCAGTATAAAAGAAATGCGGAATATGAGATCGAAATTCTGACCAAATTTGGTGGCAAAGGAGACTCTGAAAATCAATAAGAGTGTCCGCATTCATATAATTATTTGTACTTAAGCCGTCCATATTCAATAATGGGCGGCTTTTTTATTAGTATATGGCAAATAGATGCATGAACGGATTTGGGCGATAACATTAAAACGAAATCGGATAGAGAACCTGAAAATAACTGCCCTGCGAGATCGATATCGAAGAAAACCGGTCTCTGTCCAGGTTGTATGCGGCGTCAATACGGATTATTCCTTGCGTTGACTTAACATCTCCAATCCGAAGGCCTGCTCCAACACTTGAGTGCCACCCTACTGAATTGAATTCGATGCCGTTACCCCATACTTTCCCGGTATCGAAAAATACTGTTCCCCCAAACCGTATAAACCAGAATTTTAAATTGGTAAAAATTCTGTCTTCGATATTCAGAAGCAACAGTCTATTTCCAACAAAATCACGGACTGAATATCCCCTCAGTCCGGTATCTTCACCCAGCAATAACTGTTCAAAAGGACGTCGGGAATCAATCTGGCTGAATTGGAATTTAGCGGCAAATGTCTGGTGAGGGAAACGATTTGAGACAATAGAAAATCGTACTGAAGTCGACCGCTCGACAGTGTGGCTGCTCTGGCGGAGCAGGCTATGCGCAACAAGGTTATGTAAAAACTCATTCCGTGATAAAAAACGTGAATAGAGTATTTGTCCTGAATAGCTTTCACGTGCTGCATCCGCTCCGAGTGCAGTAACATCGAGGCCCACACGGGCATTCATAAGAAATCCGGTGTGTACATTTTCCTTAATTTCTGACCGGTCGATGTTGTTCCATATCGACAATGTACGGTTGATTGCACCGATTGAAACCGATATCCGTCTGGATTTCCAGTCCTGGATCCCACCTGTCACATCCGGACCTGAAAGCTGTTCTGATTGATGGAGGTATGAAAAACCCAGTCGCATCCTGATACGGTTTCCGAAATAGCTTCCGACTCCGAAACGAGTCTGCTTCAAGTCCTGGTTAGTCTTTGTGTATAAGTTTCTCCGTAAATACCTGAACTGATTTCCATCCGACCGGGTAAAATCCGTGTTAAAATCCCATTTGGTTTCCTGTGAATAAAACGGCCTATTCAGCTGATAAAACTGGAAATCTGCATCTTCAAAATGCAGAACTTTCATTGTGTTGACAAATCTGCTGCCGAAAACTCTCGGATTGACAAAAACGCCAAGGAAAAAATCTCTATTTTCCTTTCGATTCTCGGTCTCAAAGCTTATATTATAGCCCCGTCCGGCAAAATTTTTATCCCTGATACCGATGCCTGTTTGGAGTTCACTTCCGACTATCTCGGCAGAAACATTGAGTTGTGTCGTGAAATAGTCCTTGACTGAAACAGTAACATTAGCACCGCTATTCGAAATAGTATCGACAACAAAGTCAACTCTCTGAAATATACCGATAGCACGCAGGTTGTTTTCACTTTCAGCTAACCGCTGTGTCGTAATAAGTGAGTCACTAAGAAATAACAATTCTCTATTGATAATGTTTTGGCGGGTGGTAATGTGGAGTGAATTCACGAATTGGGCAATACGGTATTTATAGAAACTCTCTGTTGAATCGAAAATGTCGCTGACCCTGACATCCAAATTCTGAAGCAAAAGACCGTTTAAGGAGTCAGTGCTGTTGGAGTCCTGCTGTGCGTGACCGGCCGCTGGCATGAGAAAGCATAGAAACGTACCAATACAAATGGCGGCTATTGATATCATGCGCATATACAAACTCAGAAGATACATAACTTAATAGATGTAGTGGTATATTTGCCTGATACCAAATACAGCCTTTCTTTTGAAATGCTGTGTGCTCACATGTTGTCTTTGAATAATCATTAATTTTAAAATTAGATGAGAATTCGGCAAAAATCAAGACAAAACTATACAGAAAGCAGATAAGCTGCGGCCCTCACAACTACAAATATGGCAGAATCTGTTCTTTTTTCACGTATGGTATCGATATTCTAATATTGCAGTTGTGCACTACGCACAATAAAATACTTATCAGAACAGTAGTTTTTTACTGTATGTACCTAATGTGATGATTATTTGAGCCTTTTTTTGGTTGCTAACGTTCATAATTTTACGTATTTTTAAAAGTCTGTTTTGAATTAATTTTATAAGGAAAAATTAGGTGAAAGTATCAGTTGAAACTCCTTCAGAAACGACTCGATCACTGAAGATAGAAGTAGCTTCTGCACGGCTGGAAGAGTATGTAGAAAAAGAATCTGCCAGAGTACGTCAGCGTGTACAAATGCCGGGATTCCGTAAAGGAAAAGCGCCACTAAATCTGGTAATGACACAATATGGAAAACAGATTGAAGCAACGGCAATCGAAAATGCCATACAGGAAAATTATAATAAGGCAATCAACGATAATAACCTCAACCCGATTGGTCCGGCAAATATTATGGACATGTCGTTTGAACCGGGCAAACCGCTCGCTTTTACAGCGCACATTGAGGTTGAGCCCGTTTTTACTATAGGAAAGTTGAAAGGAATCAGGGTCGAAAAAGAAGAGCCTGAAGTTACGGATGATATGGTCGAAAACGCATTAAAGCGGGTTCAGCTCCAGTTCGGAACGGTCAGTGAGAAATCTGAGCCTGCCGGATTGGGTGATATCCTCCTTATCGATATAGAAGAAGTCGATCCTGCAACGGGAGTTGCTCTCATCGGAAAGGCCTATCCAGATAAGACGATCAGACTGGGAGAACAGGTTTTCGGCCCTGGCTTTGACGAGCAACTTATTGGAATCAATCCGAATGAAAAGCGTCGTGTAATGCAGCAGATGGATCAGCAGGTTATTGCCACTCCTCAAAGAGGCCAGCAGCAGGGACCCCCGGAAATTCACTATCTTGTCACAGCAAAAAAGATAAATGCGGTTAGCCTTCCCGAGATTGATGACACACTTGCTGAGAATCTCAAATACGAAAATGTTGATGAGCTTCGCGAGGGCATAAAAAAAGATATTTCAGTTCAGTTAGATAATGCTGCACGCGATAAATTCCGGACTGCAATCGAACGTGAAGTCGTCCGTATTGTGAACCCTCCTGTTCCTCAGGCAATGGTCGATAGATATCTCGACAACCTAATCGAGAATTTTCAAAAGATTTCGCCCGGAGAAAGGGATACAGGAAAGCTAAAAGAGGAAAATAAAGATCTGGCCGCACAAAAAATACAATGGTATCTCATACGGCAGAAACTTATTGCACAGGAACAGTTTACCGTCTCCGATCAGGAGATTGATGATTTTATCGAGAAATTTGCAGAAGAGAATAAAATAGATGCAAAGCGTGCAAAATCAGAATACCGATCTGGGGAAAAAAGAGAAGACTTAAAAAGTGCGCTGCTCGACGATAAAATATTTGGATTCCTCGAGAAAAAAGCCGACGTTAAGGCCGTTAAAGCGTGATAAATCGCACCTATTTATAAAGGAGTAGCTAATATGTTAGTACCGATGGTTATAGAGCAGACAGGCAGAGTTGAACGTGCTTACGACATTTATTCAAGGCTTCTGAAAGAAAGAATTATATTTGTCGGCATGCCGATTGATGACATTGTTGCCAGTCTGGTTATTGCCCAGCTCATATTTTTGGAAGCTGATGATCCTGAAAAAGACATCAGCATTTATATCAACTCACCGGGTGGCAGCGTTACATCAGGGCTTGCGATATATGATACAATGCAGTATATAAAACCGGATATTGCTACAATCTGTCTCGGACAGGCGGCAAGTTTCGGGGCTATCCTCCTTGCAGGAGGTACAAAAGGAAAACGATCAGCCCTGCCGCATGTACGGGTAATGATCCATCAGCCATGGGGCGGTGTGCAGGGACAGGCTTCGGATATAGAGATACATGCGAAAGAAATTCTGCAACACAGGTCGAAATTGAATGGTATCCTGGTTAAACACACCGGGCAGAAACTCGAAAAAATTGAAAAAGATACCGATAGAAACTATTTTATGTCGGCAAATGAAGCCAAAGAATATGGTCTCATCGATCAAGTCATTACCGAAAAACGTGCTGTCGAAAAAGCTAAAAGAAAAAAATAAGTATAATCTATAGATCATCATTCATCACACTCATTACTACAAGATAATAATTAGTGTGAGTAGAGAGTAGTGGAAAATATATATGGCACCTTCCGATAAAACACCTGATAGCTTAATCTGTTCATTTTGCGGTAAAGACTCTGAGCAGATTGAATGTATGATTTCCGGTAAGGATGTCTATATTTGCAATGAATGTGTTATCGGTGCTGAGGAGATCATCCGTACCGACCAGGAGCAGCGTACACAAACCTTTCTCAAAAAAATACCAACACCGCAGTCGATAAAAGACGAGCTCGATAAATATGTTATTGATCAGGAAGAAGCAAAAATATACCTGGCGGTATCTGTCTATAACCATTACAAAAGAATCACGGAAAACCGCCTGCCCCGGAAAGATGTTGAACTCGAAAAAAGTAATATACTCCTGATTGGACCAACCGGTACAGGCAAAACACTTATGGCACAAACACTTGCCCGTTTTTTGCAGGTTCCATTTACGATAGCCGATGCAACAGTTCTGACAGAAGCGGGATATGTGGGTGAGGATGTGGAAAATATCCTTGTCAGGCTGATTCAGTCCGCTGATTTCAATATTGAAGAAGCTGAGCGGGGCATAATCTTTATTGATGAGATCGACAAAATTGCCCGGAGAGACGGCAACCCTTCTATTACCAGGGACGTTTCGGGAGAAGGTGTCCAGCAAGCGCTTCTGAAAATTCTTGAAGGAACAATAGCGAGTGTTCCACCCAAAGGAGGGCGGAAGCACCCTGAACAGAGCCTAATAAATATTGACACAAAAGATATCCTGTTTATTTGCGGTGGTGCATTTGACGATATTGAAAAGATAATCGGCACACGCATCGGAAAGAAAGATATGGGATTCAATGCGGATGTTAAACAGAAGAAAAAAGACAGCATCGGTGACTCTCTGAAAAAAATCGAGCCACAGGATTTATTGAAATTCGGTCTTATTCCTGAACTTGTAGGCCGGCTGCACAATATTGCTACACTTGAAGATTTGAGCGAAGATGCCTTGTTGAGTATTCTCAAAGAGCCGAAAAATGCACTTGTCAAGCAGTACAAACGGATGTTCGAACTCGAAGGTGTCCATCTGGAAATTCCCGGTGATGCCCTCAGGGCTGTTGTCAAAATTGCTCAAAAACGGGGAACCGGCGCCCGCGGATTACGCTCTGTGTTGGAAAAAGTCATTGTCGATATAATGTACCGGATTCCCGATATGAAAGGTTTGAAGGAATGCATCATCACAAAAGCAACCATAACAAAGGGAAAAAAACCTGTCTATGTAATTGACAACATCAAGAAGCGGGCATAGTCTGCATAGGGTAAACCTAAAAATAGTACAGTTGGAAACGCGCGTATCTGATGTCAATTCATTTCCAAAATCTCCGTATCCGGTAGTTGCATTTGCCGGCCGGTCTAATGTAGGAAAATCTTCACTCATCAATTCTCTCCTCAACAGAAAAAATATTGCTCAGACCAGTTCAGCTCCCGGAAAAACACGCCGAATAGATTACTTCAACATAAATGACAAGCTCTTTTTGGCAGATCTGCCGGGTTACGGATATGCAAAGGTGTCGAAAACAAACCGTGAAAAATGGCAGAAACTCATAGAGCACTTTCTGAAAAACATAGCACAAATCTGCCTTGTGATTCTGATTATTGATGCCAGACGAGGTATAACCGAATTGGATGCCCAATTGATCGAGTGGCTTACACATTATCAGCGGAAATTTCGAATTATCATTACAAAATGCGATAAAATATCAAAAAATGAAGCAGAGCAGGTCCGCAGATCGGTGATACAGAATGAATTTAACATGGAAGAACCGATTTTGTTTTCCGCTGTCGATAAAAGGGGAAAACAAAAAATCTGGTCTGGAATTTTATCTGCAACATCCCTTAAGTTGTGATATGGAAATATGAATAGGACGTTTATTTCAAAAATCACTTCAGAAAAATATGTTTGTAATTCTTATATTTATTTTCTACTTTTTTGCCACATAAAATCTTTATTTAATAGTTGAATGATTTATATGATTTTTCAATTGAATAGCCTCAAATATTTCCGTGCAATTGCCGTCGGTCTGTTATGTGCCGTCTGTGTAATTTCGCTAGGGTATTCCCAAACACAGCAAACGACTCTTCCCCCGCTTAAACCTGAACAGTTGCAGCAGAAGGAATTTCAGGAACGACAGTTGCTCCAATCGGCCCCCCAAATTATTATGGAAGGGCCTATCGAAGCCGAATATTACCGTATGGGTCCTGGCGATGGGCTTTTTGTTTCTGTCGGTGGTACTTCCCCGGCTATTGAGTTTCCGCTCATTGTATTACCCGAAGGAGTTGTTTCTATACCGGATATCGGTGACATGCCTGTCAAAGGCCTTACATTATTGGAAGCCCGAATCAAGATAAATGAATTGCTTAGAAAAATCTATCCCGGTGGCGAAATTACGATAACTTTGACAAATGTAAGAGTATTTATAGTCCGGCTCACGGGAGATGTTGAACAACCGGGAATCCGGTATGCAAATGCCACGTGGCGGGTATCAGATATTATCGATCAGTCGGGAGGACTGAAAAAATGGGCAAACGGCAGTGTTGTCGAAATTCGGCATAATAACGGTATGACAGAATTCTTCGACTACTGGCGATACAAAAATTATGGACGGCAGACAAACAACCCGCATCTGCTCGACGGCGATGAAATATATGTTCCGGGTAGAGATTTTGAAAAAGGTATGGTATTTGTTCAAAGCTCGCCTCTCCGTTCGGGTTTTTACCAGTATCTCGAGGGAGAAACAGTACTGGAATTTATTAACAGGGGATCATTTGAAGTCGATAAAACAATGATAACTGGCAGCAGAGCAAATCAAAATCAAATCGATCCTGATTTAAATCCCATTGATGTTAGTAATATCGCAGTCATTAGAAATGACCAGGACGGCGGAGAGAGCACTACTAATCTTACGTTGGATTTCAATGGAATCGAAAGTGAATATATAGGTAACTATCTTCTGCAGCCAGGTGACGTTCTCGTGCTGCCTGTCATTTCACAATATGTTTTTGTCGATGGGGAGGTTGCTTCACGCGGAGAAATCGAATGGGTTGCAAACCGGCCGGCAAGCTATTACGTGGGTATTGCAGGCAGGACATCCGATGCAGCCAAAAATGAGCACATGAAGATTACCCGATTTGAGACCAGTGATGAAGTTACCGGTGAGGATATTGTTATTTATCCGGGGGATCATATTTTTGTTCCGAAAAAACGACACATTCTGGTGAAGGAATGGCTCGATTTTATCAGCCCGATTGTATCAATCATTCTTGCCGGAAAAGCAGTCGGTGCGTTTTAATTTTACTATGTGACAATTATGGCTGAACGCGAAACGTCAATTCTCGATTATATACTCATCCTCATCAAGTGGAAAAAGTTTATACTACTTTTCACGGTGCTATCTGCTCTGTTGACCGCAGGAATAGTCTTGATTCTCCCCGAATGGTACAGTGCATCTTCAACGATCCTCATTCCCCAAGACGAAGGAGTCTCACTCGGCTCTTCAAGCAGTCTTATTTCGCAGGTGCAAAGTAGAATTCCTTCGCTGCCATTTATGGGGAATCTTTTTGGCGGTGGTTCAGGCTCACAGCAGTTTCTCTCGATCCTCAACAGTCGGGTTGCACAGGAGTATATTGCGCAAAAATTTAATTTGCAGAAGCAATATGAAACTAAGAATAGCGAAGCTACAATCGGAATATTGAAAAGTCATGTTTCGTTTCAAGAAACAGAACAACTTGGGGGAATTGCTATATCAGTCGAAGACAGATCTCCAATCCAGGCGAGCCAAATGGCAAATACCTACGTCCATTTTCTTGATTCGCTGAATATCAGATTTCAGACCGAGCGTGCCCGTGGCAACAGGATTTTTATTCAGGAGCGGTATGACAAAACATTCGGTGAATTGACTGCTGCGGAAGATTCACTCCGTACGTTTCAATTAACGCACAACATCATCTCGTTTCCCGAGCAGCTTCAAGCTGAGATTCAATCGTATGCACAGCTCCGTGGTCAGCTAGCGCTGAAAGAAATTGAGCTTGAATCGACGGGTTCCTTCATCGGCCAGGATCATCCCGATATTCAACTACTGCAATCGCAAGTCTCATCAATTTATAACCAGCTTGCTCAATATGAAAAAGAATCAAACAGTACAACTTCCGGTGATAATAGCGCTGAATTTGTCATACCGTTTGCCGAGACGCCGCAGTTAGGTATGAAATTTCTTCGACTCCAGCGTGAAGTTGAGATCAAAACGGTAGTCTATGCGATGCTTGCTCAGCAGCTTGAGCAGGCAAAAATTCAGGAAGCTCGTGAAACGCCGACTTTGCTTATACTTGATGAAGCTGTCCCGCCGGTTCTCCGTTCAAAACCGCAGAGAACGGTGACGGTACTCATCGTTACATTTATAGCATTTTTCCTCTCGTTTGCCTTAGCGCTGACAAATGAGCATCTTTATCGGCTCCAAACTGCAGATCCCCGGGAAAAGGAAAAACTTCTAACCATCCGCCGTTTATTGAGCAGCACTAAAACTCAGGATGAATAGCAAATCCACACTTAGCACATACGATGTCGTTATCTCACAATTTCGAGGCATCCCTCTTATAGCGTTTATTTCCGGTATTGCGGTCATAGTATTTCTTATTTTGGGTTATTATATCCATCCTCTTTATCTTATCGGTTCGGTACTTTTACTTGCGCCCTTGCTCTATATCAATAGAACAGCTGCACTCTATCTATATATTGTTTCGTATGTCTATACACTCCCTCTTATTACGCTCAATGCAGAAATACGACTTGATGACTTCTTGTTTTTTGTTCTTGCTTCAATTTGGGTATTTGATAAAGCACTTTATCCGGGACACAGGTCTTCTCCGACAAAATTATCGCGTCTATTATTACTCTGGCTCCTTATTAACGGGCTTTCGATTTTATTTAATGTCCGGAGTTTCAGTACACTCCAATTCATTCGGTCTGGCTACTTTTTCGTCAGAATGGTCGAATATGTTTTTGTCTATTTTATTGTATCGGATATGATCAAATCGGAAAGGATGCGCATCACAGCTATCCGCTTAGTCTGGGGCGTTACAGTTGCAGTATGTGTGATTGGAATATACCAGTTTTTCATTCTTGGTGAAAGCAATATAACATCCACGTTATCAGAAAATCATGCCCACATTGGCGTGTTTCTAATGCTCACTTTTTTTATTCTCTTAGGATATGCGGCACATACAAAAAATCCTATTGAAAAAATGTTACTCTATGTGACATTACCGTTGATGGTCTATATCTTAGTATTATCAAATCTGCGCGCAGGATTGTTAGCATTAGCCGGTGGGATTATCATCTACTTTCTTTTTCTCAAAAGGTTCATTGGAATAGTTATAGCAGTGCTGTTAATAAGTACCGCTATAATTGGAGGAACATTTGTTATCCAAAATATTCAAGGAGTAGAAGAAAGTACTGCACGGCTGGAAAATCTTGAACAGGATGTGTCGCTTTTCGGCAGGTTTTATATCTGGATGAGTACTGTTAGTATGCTGCAGGAAAACCCATCGAAACTTATAACCGGAGTTGGTCTTGCAGGCTTTGCACAGG
This sequence comes from bacterium, assembly GCA_965249485.1. Classification (GTDB taxonomy): domain Bacteria; phylum SM23-31; class SM23-31; order SM23-31; family SM23-31; genus CBDFMG01. The sequence continues at coordinate 745,119 of OZ252239.1, forward strand.
CTCTTCGCTCTGAAACACTGCTGCTGCCGGGAGTGTCGGGAGGGCACAACAATTTCCTCCACCATCTGACGGAGACCGGCATTTTCGGCCTTGGAGTTTTTCTGGCAATTCTCTACCTACTCTTAAGAAAAAGTCTTAAAAACGGTTGGGATAAATCGCGGAAAGATAAAGCGCTATATTATGGATACTTCTGTGGATTGGTAACTCTCATTATAACAGCGTCAACACATGAAGTATTCTCAGTACAGACAACATATCACAGTTATTTAGGGTACTTTTTTCTCATAACCGCTATAATATACTACAATCCTGATTACAAACATGATAGTGTTCGGACAGATAAGCTTTAAATCCCAGTAACTCATTATTAGATTTTAGAATTATGAAATACAAAATAATTCACATTCTTGGAACAATTATTACTGGAGGAGCAGAATTATCAGTTTATGATGTCTTAAAATCATGGAAAGACAATCAATTTTCTCAGAAAATACTATACACGAGAGAATTGAAAGGTAAAAAAGTGGCTTTTCATGAAATTGGTATTCCAACAATACCACTTAACTGGAATTCGGAACGAAATTTTCATAAAATTTTTGCTCTTATGAAAGTATTTCAAAGAGAAAAACCTCACATTGTAAATACTCACATAACAACAGGAAATTACTGGGTAGTTATTGCAGCCAAGTTGGCAAATGTTCCAATCATTATTGAAACAATGAGAACAAAGATAGAGCTTACAAAAAAGGGTTTCTTGCTCCATAAAGTACTAAGACCAATAGTTTCTCCGTTCATTGATATAACAATATGTATAAGTTCCGCTGTCAAAAATCATATGATTGCCTTATTTGGAAATAGTAGTAAGAGGTACCAATTAATTTTTAATGGGCTTCAGTCAATATCTAACACAAAAAGAATTGATATGACATCGAATAAGCCAACTATCAATGTGCCAAAAAATGCGGTTATCTTATTAACTATAGCTAATTTGCGTCCTTTTGTAAAGGGTTATGAAATTTATATCGATGCTTTAAATACTTTAAGTCCCGAGTTCAGGGGAAAAATACATGTGCTAATTGTCGGTGATAAGAGCCAAGACAATCCAGATTTTTTAAGTGTATTAGAAAAAAGAATAAAGGAATCACAACTTAAAAATATGATTACTTTTTTAGGCGTTCGTACTGATATAAAGGATTTAATATCTGTATCAGATGTAATTGTCATGCCATCGATGTATGAAGGCGGTCCTCGTGTTGTTCTCGAAGCGATGCGTGGCGGGAAGCCGGTTATTGCAACAAGAACAGGTGCAGTTCCCGAATATGTAGTCGATGGCGAAACGGGACTCATAGTCGAACCGGGAGACAGCAAAGCACTTGCCGCTGCAATTGAAAATATGCTTGATAATCCGGTTTCATGGGCTGAGATGGGAGAAAGGGGGAAGAAACGGTTTCTTGAGCACTTCACCGTCGATAAAACAGTCGACCAGTTAACAAACCTCTATCTTGATCTGCTTGAGAAAAAGGGAATCAAACATACTGATAGCAATGCACTTCATTTAGATTAGTTTTAAAAATGAAAATATGCATTGGAAAATTTATCAGATCATCAGGTGAACTCAACTGATTTAACCTATACAATTGCTGCTGACGTTATGGGATAAATCGATTACAAAATGACAGCTCATTATTCTATGGATCGATCCAATAAAATAGTCTACTCTGGTTTCATCCTATTCAGTCTAACTGTTATTGTGAAAGGGCTTGCCTTTGTCAAAGATATTTTAGTAGCCCATTTTTTCGGAATGAATGAGCTCACCGATGCGTATTATATTGCCTTCAGTATACCCCATACACTAATGTATGTCCTCGGAATAACCATTTTACGCGGTATGTCCTCCGCTGTATTTTCGGAACGTATTGCAAGGAATGACTATACTAATCTCTCGCTTATATTTTCGACTATATTTAACTGGGCATTTGTACTTACCGTAATTGTATCGCTTATTGCTGTCTGGTTTATGCCGGCTATTATCGGGCTGCTGCCATTCCGGTTTACTGATGCGTCGTTCGACATGACTGTGCTGCTTGCGCGTCTCCTCTTTCCGCTTCTCATCACATTTGGACTTTCGGAATATCTGGGGGCAATTCTCAACGCGTTCCGTAATTTCAAACTGCCTGCAATCAGTCTGATCATCGCAAATATCTGTATGATCGCAAGCCTCCTTCTTTTGTCGGACCATTTCAGTATCATCAGTCTCGCATATGGCACTGCAATTGGGTTTTTATTAGCCTTTATACTCCAATTCGTCGTAGTGATATCGACGAAAATACGATATAATCCCGGAGATTTCAATATTGGTCTTCCCCCGATAAAATCTTATATTCGAACATCTCTTCCTCTGCTGGGTGCTACTGGAATGGGACAAATAACGGTTCTCATAAGCTATATACTGGCGCTGAACATTGAGAAAGGAATGGTTTCTGCGCTCACCTATGCCGGAAAAATCAATGAAATAACAGTCGGTCTCTTTGTCATTCCTTTTTTAACCGTTTTGCTGCCGGAATTTTCTCGTGATCAGGCTGTCAACGATATTCAGGCGCTTAAAGACAGAATTAAGTCCGGGGCAGAGGTTATTGCGGCAATGATTGCATTCGGAATAGCGTTTTTGGGTGTATTCCACCGTGAAATCATACGGCTAATATTTTTCCGGGGAGCATTTACGCTGGAAAATGTTGAGCTTACGAGTGCAATATTCTCTATCCTGCTTGCCGGATTATGTTTCATGACCGCCACCTTGTATATGAATTTTGTGTTTCTTGGCATGCAAAAAACAAAAGTGTTGGCATTAGTCAGCATTGCTGCATATACGGTTAAAATAGTTTTGATGGTCATTCTTGCACATATGTATGGTATTTTTGGTCTGGCATGGGCTGCAACTGGCACAGCACTTTTCCATGCCGTATTACTTATTGCAGCCTTTAAAAAATATTGTATTAATATATCAATTGTATCTCAAAGCCGTACAATACTTAAGATAATTCTTGTAGGTGTGATACAGTACGTACTGTTTCAAGGCATGTCTACACTGCTGGGTAGTACATCAGTTACGGACATCCGATTACTGGCATTGTACATTGCTGTAGCGGGATTCTCCGGTCTTGTTATCTATATTGGAATGCTTCATAGCACAAAAATATTTCCACTTAACGTTGTTTTTTCTGGTATAAAGGGATACTTTCGTGGTGCCGATTAAGATTCTTTACATAGATGAAATCAGCTCTATTGGGGGAGGGGAAAATTGGTTTCTCACGTTTTGCGACGGCCTTGATGATGAAGAATTCGAGCCAGTTTTGTTGGCTCCATCTGGTGTATTTACTCAAGCCGTACGTGCAAAAGGAATACAAGTAATTGAACATACGTTTCGCTGTTCAGATGCGAGTATCCATAAGCTACTCCGTTACCCCTTGCTCATTGTGATGCGGTTACTCGATGTAATCAAAATCTCCCGGATAATCAAACAGGAAAATATATCGATGATTCATTCTCTAAATACAAATGGTCATATACTCAGTTCATTTTTGAAATCATTGTTTTCTACAAAAGTGCTTTGGCATATTCACTTATCATTAAAACGATCGCTGTATAAGTATTTCAATGCTACATGTATTGTTTTTGTAGCGGATGCAATGCAGCAATCAGTCGAATCTATTCTATCGAAAAAGAATGTCGTGTCCTGTGTTATTTATAATGGAATAAAAAACGATATATTGAACTGTGAAAAGGAAGATGCATCAAGCGGAGTGTTCACTGTCGGATACGTTGGGAGATTAATACCATTTAAAGGATTAGATGAATTTCTTGATGCAGTATCTCTTGTTACCCGGAAAACAGCATCTGTCCGGTTTTCACTATACGGCGAAGAAACATATCAGAAACTTTTAAAAGGCAACTACAAAATATCTTTGGAAAAGCGTGTGCACGAGCTTCACATTCAAAAGTATGTTACTTTTCATGGATTTATCGAAGACCAAAGGAAAATATATTCCCAAATTGATTGCCTTGTGCTACCGTCTTATAGAGAAGCTTTTCCATTTGTCATTCTTGAAGCAATGGCATCGGGAGTGCCAGTAATCGCGACTAATGTCGGCGGAATTCCCGAACTCATTGAAGACGGTGAAACCGGTTTTTTGATTCCCCCGAAAGATCCGAAGGCTATAGCCGACGCGGTAACCTATGTTATTGAAAATCCAGAAAAAGCCAAAACTGTGGTTGAAAATGCAAGAAAACTGGTCCGGGAAAAATTCGATTACCGGGAAAACGCACGACAATTCGTTCAGTTATATAGAGAGCTATTAGATGAGTAGTGTAGCATTATCAATCATTACCGTAACGTATAATTGTCCGGAATTTATAACGACATGTCTTTCTTCTTTGTATTCTGCGCTGAAGGTAGATTCGTATGAAATTATTGTCGTAGATAATGCTTCACATGATAATACTGTTGAGACCATAAAGAGAGAGTTTCCCGATGTAATACTTGTCGAAAGCACAGAGAACATAGGCTATGGTAGAGCTATCAATCAAGGATTGGAGCGGGCGCAGGGAGACTATGTTGCAGTTTTGAATCCAGATACCGAGGCGGGACACGATGTGTTTTCCGATTTGCTGGGTGTTGTACAGCAGATACCAGAAGCGGGCTGCATCGGCTGCACACTCATTTCAAGTGACAGGACTCCTCAGAGGAGTTATTTTAATTTCCCTTCTCTCGTCGGCCGGATTGCTTACTACGCTGGAGTAAACCGGCTCATCAATACGGAGAACATACTAAAATCGTCGTTTGAAATTAATGGAGTAAACTGTATAGAAGTTAATGTGGTGTCGGGAGCATTCTTCATAATACAACGGGATATATTTAAAAAAATCGGTGGATTCGATTCGAATTATTTCCTGTACCATGAAGAAGCAGACCTCTGCTTCCGGCTTCACAAAGCAGGATATAAAAACATTGTTGTACCTGGTTTATCGCTTATTCATCATGGCATACATAACGAGACGACAGAAAATCAGGTTGTATTATTTCACCGCAACAGAAGTCTCCTCATCTACTTTTACAACCATTTTTCTATTTTTTCGGTCTGGGCACTTTTCAAAATGAATGTGCTCTATTATACGGCACGATACATCCTGACATTCAATCCGTTTAGTAGCCGGGAAAAAAGGGCGCAGACACGTAGCGTTATAAATACGGTTCTGCAGTACCATAGAAAATTTCTGACATTTCTTCTCAAACGCTCTCAAAAAGATTTTCCCTAAAATCGTATTACTACATAGGAGTTTTCGAAATGAATGGTATGAAACGAATCATCTGGATTCTTGTCGGTACCATGCTAATTGTGTCATGCGCCGCAGAGCCGAATGGTGAACGGGTCGGTACGACATCTATTTCGCTTGATGGAATTCGTGCCCATTTGAAATTTCTTACCGATGATCTTTTGGACGGCAGGGGGACCGGTTCCCATGGTCTGCAGCTTGCTGAAAACTACGTATCAGCTCAATTCGAGTCGCACGGAATTCAACCCGGTGGCGATAATGGGACCTATTTTCAAAAAGTCCCGATGGTCGGTTATACTGCGGCTCAGGTAACATTCGAGTTTCGTAAAGGCAGCAGAATGAAAAAGCTTACGTATCTCGATGATTTTGTCGCAAATACTGCACGTGCTGAATCCCATGTTGTTCTCAATAATGAAATTGTCTATGTCGGTTACGGTGTCGATGCACCTGAGCAAAATTGGGACGACTACAAAGATGTTGACGTTACCGATAAAATTCTCCTTATGACAGTAAATGATCCATCTTCGGATGATTCGGAACTATTCGGCGGAAATGCTCTCACCTATTACGGACGATGGACTTACAAAAATGAGATAGCCGGAGAAAAAGGAGCCGCCGGTGTTATCCTCATTCATAAAACTGAGAAAGCAGGGTACCCCTGGCAGGTTGTAAGAAACTCATGGAGTGGAGAACAATCGATGCTGCAGCCGAAAGAAGGCGACCCTCCGAAAACAGCGCTCGAATCGTGGATAAGCAGTGATGCTGCTGAAGAGTTATTTAGTATGGCAGGGTTCTCGCTTGATGAAATGATTGAACAGGCAGGATCGCGAGATTTTCAGCCGGTGTCTCTCGGAATTAATCTGAATGTTGACCTCAAAAGTGCTATACGTCACTTTGATTCTCGGAATGTAATCGGTGTTGTCACAGGGCAGATTCCCGATGAATATGTACTCTATTCGTCGCACCTTGACCATCTCGGTGCCGGTGCGCCGGTCAATGGTGACGGAATTTTCAATGGTGCTCAGGATAACGGAACCGGCAGTAGCGGCCTGATAGAAATCGCAAAAGCATTTGCAGCACTGCCGAAACCTCCGGTTCGGTCAATCCTTTTTTGTGCAGTAACTGCCGAAGAGCAGGGTCTTCTCGGTTCGAAATATTACGCACAGAATCCGGTATACCCACTCAGCAAAACACTTGCGAATGTCAATATTGACGCATTTCACTTTCTTGGCAGAGTCAAAAATGTTGTCTTTCTTGGCTCAGACCGATCTTCGCTCGGTCCTCTCGGAGAGGCAGTAGCGCAGGAAAACGGCCTGATTGTCAGCCCTGACCCATCTCCTGAACAAGGACATTTCTTCAGATCTGACCAACTCAGTTTTGTCAGGGCAGGATTACCGGCAATCTATATTAATCCCGGATTGGATATTGAAAATCGTCCCGAAGGATGGGGAATGGAGCAGCAGCAGCTTTACCAGCAGTTACACTATCACCAGCCGTCGGACGAATATCATGATAAACTAAATCTCGATGGTGTTGTACAAATATCGCGGTTGGCGTTTCAAATCGGTTACCGGATTGCTGCTTTGCAGGAGTGGCCGGTCTGGAATGAAGGTGACCAATTTAAAAGTATCCGTGAAGAGTCGCTTCAGCGGCAATAAGAGTTTTGAGTCATGCCATTCTGAATAAAATAAGATGAGTATTGTTACATAGCTGGGAGGCAGGATGATGCCGTGAGGTGACAAGAAAAGAAAAGTTTGTGTTAAATCCTGTCAAAATACCAAAATCGGGACTCATGAGGTCCCGATTTTAGTTTCTGGTGCAATCTTTCTCCACAAACATTGGCCTGCGAAAGCACAATGCCTGTAATATAGGTGCGATATAGGCAATATTATTGCCTGCCATATATAGAAGCAAATTAAGTGCCACAATTTCAAAGTGTGATCTGGAGCACAATTTCTAAAAAAATTAGCTTGATTCAAAGAAAATTAATACAAAAATGACAATTTCTGCATAGGCAAAATCTTGCACGGTTGGATTTAAAAAAAAGTGAGCTTTTGGGAAAATAACAGTGGGAATAGTTCAATTCTTTCAAGGCACTATTCCTAGTCGCACAAAACAGAACGCAACTGTTGTACTGAGATTCTTCACTGATCTCCTTCAGCACTAAAAAATGAAGCAGTACAATGAAAATAAGAACATTAAGTTGGACTAATTCTTAAACATGTTTTCTACCGGAATAATGATAATGTGTTCCGGATTAATGGACAGCGGATATGACATAATCTCTTTGTCCTCAGACAAAAGATCGTCATCAATATCAACGGAATAGGTAATGGGAGAAGATGAGTCCGAAAGTAGATTGTCCCTCAGTGTTGCAGCATCAGGTGTAACAATTGCCACTGCAATGTTACTGTATTGAAGATTACGTCTAATGGCTCTGTTGACATTATCGAGCGAGAGTGCCCGGAGTTCATTTTCGATACGGTCGATATGATATTTGGAACCGTAAAATTTCGAGTCCATCAGATATCCTAATCGCCGGCTGATGGTCTGAACATAGAGTTTCGAATAATTCAAAAGAAAATCCCGCGTTTCTTCAAATTGTTCCTGAGTCATGCCGTCATCGATAAGGATTTGTAGCTCTCTGAGAGCCTGCCGGAGTGCAAAATGAGCGTTATTGTGGGCGACAGGACGGATCCATATGCTGAAATACTGCCTGCTTCTCGGAACATTCGGAACAGGAAATGTCGAGCCGCCGTCTTGTACAAAATGTTCGATATACGAGTAATCGCCATAATTCAGCCCCCGAAGCTGACGCATCACATTCATAAGCCGGCCGTTAAAAGTGCGGTGCTCACCGAGGTACGAGTTAGCAACCATGAGCGCATAAAAGTCTTTATCTGCTCGAGTAATGTTTACCGGGAATCCAAGAGATATCGCTGTAGCTATTACCTGCTTCTCGACAAGGAGAACCTCAATGTCCTCTAATGCTCTCGGTTCTTGCAGCACTGCTGTTGTAGGAGAACCAAGAGGCAGTGTTCCGATTAATTCGCTCCCAATTTTCCCAATGAGATTTTCGGGAAATCCACCTGCTATTCCAACGGTAATCGAGCTTTGCGTATACCATGTGGAATAATAATCCCGTACGTCCTCAAGCGTCACCGCCGTAAGCCCCTCTTCAGTTCCCATTTCGGTATATTCATACGGATGTCCTTCATACAGCAGGGAATTCAATGCCTGTTTACCGAGCTCCTCATCATTGTTTCCACGGAGATTCGTAACAATCTGATTAATCAGTAAGTCCTTATTTCGCTGAAAGTCATCAGGATCCAACCGCGGATTCGTAATAATTTCCGTCAACAATACAAAAAATGGTTCAAGATGGTCTCTGTGGACTTCACCGATAAACGTAGTCACTTCTTTATCATACTGTAGTGTGAGGGAAGCAGCCAAGGGATAGAGTATTTCCACAACTCCACGGTACGTTAAATCGCTGGTGCCGCCCTGACCGACTGTTAATGCTGTCAGCGCATTGAGCCCCTCTTTCCCTGTCGGATCGTTAGCCGAACCAGTATTGAAAAGAATCCGAAATGTAACAAGAGGTGACTCAGGAGTATTAATTGAAATGATTTTATCATTGTTGCTATCATTTAAACTGCACGATTGTATAGACATAATTATCAGGATACTTAATATGATACTTTTATTAATAGAACTAGTAATAATCTCTCTCAGAAACATACGTAATTTATTTCTGTTTTAAAGTATTGGAAAACTTTAAAACGGTGTCATTTAGACCGGAGTCGCGGTATTACATTATAGTGGCGAAGTAGAGATCTTTCATCTGACTAGTGTTTTTTACTTGTTTTCTAATCAGGAGTTTATCTCTTTTATTCATCCTGTCCGGTCATGAGTACTGTTGTCCTGTTGTCCGAAGAAAAATATCGCCGCACTACTGTCACGATATCGTCCTGAGTGACACTGTCATAAAGTTCATAAATGTTATTAACCGTTTCGGGATCGCCGGTCAGCTGAAGATAGTGTCCGAGTGTTCTCGCAATCGCATTCGGATTGTTGAGCTGCATTGCAAATGAATACCGCATGTGTGCCTTTGTGTCTTCGAGCGTCTGAGCATCGATCTGCTCAGATTTCAGCAGGTCGATTGCCTTGAAAATTTCATCTCGTACATAATCCATTTTGTCCGGTTTCGTAACGCGGACAGCAATTTCAAATAACGGAGAATCTCGGTGGTCGACGGCACCTCCGGAAAGGATATCAACAACCTGCTCATCGACGTAGAGTTTTTGAAACAGAGGTGCATTCCGGGAAAACAGAAGTTGCGAAATGACATCCAATGCCGGCATGTCGATGGTCTGATCCGAAAATGCGGCGACGTGATAGCCAATATACAGATACGGAACAGTTTCATTTGGCCACTCCTTGTGCACAGATTTTTCTTCTGCTTGCACCGGCTCTTTCGGTATCTCAGGAATAAATTTACCCTGTTCCCAGTTTCCGTAGTAGGACGCAATCAATCTTTCCAGTTCATTCTGCCTGAAATCTCCGACCACAACGATGACGGAGTTTTCAGGACGGTAATACCGGTCATAAAACTGAAGACTGTATTCGTAATTCTCCGGCATATTCTTGATATCTTCGAGCAGACCTATAGTGGTGTGTTGATATGGGTGGTTTGAATAAGCAAGCCCTTTCACCGTTTCTCGAAGAAAAAGAAACGGATTCGAGAAATTCAAATTATACTCACCAAGTATAGCACCCGCCTCGGTCTTGAAATCTTCCTCGGAATATTCAAGGTTCAAAAACCGGTCTGACTCGATGTTGATAATTTTCTCAAGAGCATCCGAGCTGGCGACAATGTGATACGCTGTCCAGTCGTCTGTCGTAAATGCATTTGAATCTGCGCCCATCTTCTTGAGGACGTCATTATACTCTTCACTCGAAAACCGGTCTGTTCCCCTGAACATCATATGCTCAAAAAAGTGGGCATACCCGGAAAACCCCTTTTCGACTTCGTTCCTCGATCCGGCACGAACCACAGTGTAATAGGCGATTATGCCAGGGCTGTCATAGGAGACTGAAACGACTTTGAGTCCGTTTTCGAGTTCAAACTCATTAACAGGAAACGGAAATATTTTATTTTTCGTTTGAGCGTGTGATTCCGTCATAGTGATAAGGAAAATAAGTATAAAGGTAACAATAAATCTATCTCTTGTCTTCATGCGGTAGTAAAATTTGTTATGTTCTTGCTGCCGAATCGTATGATGTCATTGCGGTATGCGAATACTATTGTGCCCCTACAATACCTTCTGAAGGTTCTGCTGGATCTATTTTATGCATTGAAAACCCGGTATATCCGTACAGGATCGAAATTAAAGGATTCAGAAGATTCAAAAATGCAAACGGTGCATACACTAATGGTGAAACACCGAGCACTCCGCCCATAAAGGCGCCGCAGGTATTCCATGCAATGAGCGGTGAAGTCAGCGTAGCTGAATCTTCCAGCGCTCTTGACAGATTTTTAGGATGTAGTTTATGTTTATCGTATGCTTTCTTATACATTCTGCCCGGGACAACAATAGCGAGATATTGATCGGGTGCTATAACATTCATAAAGATGCAGGTGCCCACTGTTGTCAATATAAGTGAACCGACCGTCCGTGCTAATTTCAGGATAGCCTGGGCAATTGTCTCAAGCATGCCGCTTCCTTCCATGACACCACCGAATGAAAGCGCAGTAATAATGAGCGCAATTGTGTTCATCATCGACATTAAGCCGCCTCTTGACAACAGTGAATCGATATTTTCAACGCCAGTGGATGCTTCAAAGCCGGTAAAAGATACACGTATTACCTCAGCAACAGAATCGCCCTGAAATACAATGGCTACGAGTCCGCCAAGAACCGATCCGCCGAACATAGCCGGAAGTGCCGGAATTTTATAGACAACCATCAGGATGACAAGTAAAACCGGCAGCAGGAGCCAGGGGCTAATCGTGAAGTGCTCACGAAGTGTCGTCAGCATCAGACTGATATGTTGCGTCTGGCTGCTGTCACCACCGTAATTCAGACCAATAATATAATAGAGGATCAACGCAATTATGAGACTGGGCGTAACGGTATAGACCATATGACGGATATGGGTGAACAGATCGGTACCCGATACTGCAGGAGCTAAGTTCGTTGTGTCTGACAAGGGTGACATTTTATCGCCGAAGTATGCTCCGGAAATAACCGATCCGGCAACGAGGCCAGCAGGTATCTGGAGAGCTACTCCGATCCCGATAAGAGCAACCCCTACCGTTCCTGCAGTAGACCATGAACTCCCGGTCGATAGAGATACAATACAACAGATTATACATGCCGTCACAAGGAAATATGATGGCGATATCAAAAGGAGACCATAATAAACCATACTTGGTACGATACCGCTCTGTATCCATGTGCCGATCAGGCAGCCGATTACTATAAGGATCAATAATGGAGACATTGCAATCATAATACCGTTCACAAGACTCTTCTGCACCACCGCCCAATTATTGCCGAGATAGATTGAGATAACGGAAGCAATTGCCGTTCCTATTAAAAGAGGTATGTGTGAGCCCCCGGTATCGATATCGAGCCCAAGCCAGACAATTGTATAACCAAATAGGATTACAAGGCTAAAAACAGGAATAAGAGATAACATTAAGCCGGGAGTTTTCCGGTTCTGCTCCGTCATAGCAACTCCAATGTTTTTGATTTTTGATAAATTGTTAAAGATATTCTTTCTTTTATCGAATGTCAACCGAAATAAGAAAGTCAAAACCAGCCTTATTTCCTCTCAATCAGGCGCCACATTTCTTGATTTTGCTTGACCGCAATAATGAATATTACTATATTTTTTTTACACCCCAGGTTATCTGTATCTTGATCGCGCTAATCAATTATGTTAATTCAGCACCTTCAAAGGCACCGATCTATATTAATAACTATGATTATATATCAGAAAACTCCCATATAAAAGATTTGTAACCTTGGTGTGAATAACCGGAAGAGTGACTGTCACTACGTTTAACAACCCCAAAAGGTGTACACATGAAAAATATCGGTATAATAATTTGTGTTTCAATTTTGTGTTTGATGATTTTAATCGGCTGCACAGGCAATGGAAGTATTGAATCCATGAATGAAGGAGAATTGATAGAGTATGCTCGCGGAATCCATGAGCGGACGTTGACGATCGACACCCACGACGATATTCCGTTCAATTTCGCATCGGACGAAGTCGATCCGGGTGATCCGGAAAGCAGCCGGCAGGTTACGCTCCCGAAAATGGAAGAAGGTGGGCTTGATGTCGGATTTTTTGTTGTGTATGTCGGACAGGCAGAGCGGACACCGGCAGGAAACCGGAATGCTTATGAACAGGCTGTGACAAAATTCGATGCTATACACTATATGACCGATGAGATGTATCCGGATAGAATTGAACTCGCTTACACAGCGGACGACATTGTCCGAATTCACGAAAGTGGAAAACTGGTTGCGGTTATCTGCATGGAAAACGGCTACTCAGTCGGGAATGACTTGTCAAAACTGCAAGAGTTCCACGAGCGGGGTGCCCGTTATATCACACTGGCTCACGGTGGTCATAATGATATTTCCGACTCAGCCACACCGAGACCCGGTGAACCGGAAGAAGAACATGGCGGAATCAGCGATTTTGGTGAAGACGTAATTGCAGAGATGAATCGCCTCGGTATTATGGTCGATATTTCCCACATTTCACACAATGCTGCAATTGAGGCAATGAATCTGTCGAAAGCTCCGGTGATCGCATCCCATTCGAGCTGTAAAGCACTCAATAACCATCCGCGTAATCTCAGTGACGATGCGCTCCTCGCACTCAAAGAAAACGGCGGTGTTATGCAGACTGTGGCGCTCGATGCCTTTGTAAAGGAAGTTGTTCTCACCTCGGAGCGTTCTGCAGCGCTGGCTCGGCTCCGGGAAGAATTTGATATTTCCGCACCACGTGGTTCGGTATACCGGAACAGAGTTGCATCCTTCACACCGGAGGAACGTGCCGCATTCGAGATGAAAATGGCAGAGATTGATGCCCTGAATCCTCCGCCCCCTTCGACTAATGTACAGGACTTTGTCGATCATATCGACCATGCGGTTGGTCTCATCGGTGTCGATCATGTGGCAATCTCAAGTGATTTTGACGGAGGAGGCGGAATTGAGGGATGGATGAATGCCGCCGAGACATCTAATGTCACACTCGAGCTGGTCAAACGGGGATACACTGAAGAAGAAATCGGCAAACTCTGGAGTGGTAATACACTCCGTGTTCTTCGCGAAACAGAACGTGTCGCAGCCGAACTGCAAAATGCTGCAATGGAATAAATAACTGTCGTTTTGAAAGAATTGAATTGTATTGATTGTGTCATGTCGCGAAAAGTAGGACATCGCCCCGTTTGATGCGATTTCCAAAACTCCTTGATTCATAATAAAATGAGTCTTTGTTTTAAAGAATCAGATGGACTATTCTGTTATAGTGAGGAGCGAAGCGACGTGGCAATTTCTGAGAATCAATGCGCTGAAGCGCAAATATAACAGGCAGATTTCAAATTTTATTATTTGAAAAATAAAACTAATTTCAACGAATATTATTGGAGAAAAATATGCTCACCAAATGCATTGTACTTGCATTCATCACAGTACCTCTACTGCTTACCGCATGTTCACAGCAGTCAGGTGTCGAATCGATGTCGGAAGAAGAAATAAATGCTTTAGCCCAGGGTATTCATGAACGGGCGCTCACTATTGATACCCACGATGATATCCCCCTCAACTTTGCAACCGCAGAAGTTGATCCAGCCGATCCGGAGAGCGACTGGCAGGTCACGCTTCCGAAAATGCGTGACGGTGGGCTTGATGCCGGCTTTTTTATCGTCTATGTCGGACAGGGTGAGCGGACACCAAAAGCATATCAGGATGCATTTAATGAAGCAATTAAGAAATTTGATGCTATACACCGCATGACGGAAGAGATGTATCCCGATCTAATAGAACTTGCCTACTCTCCCGAAGATGTCCGAAGAATTCATTCGGAGGGGAAACTTGTTGCAGCCATCGGCATCGAAAACGGCTATCCGATTGGCAAAGACCTATCAAGGCTTGAGGAATTTTATAACAGGGGTGGCCGGTACATCACGATTTCACATTTTGGCCATAACCAGATATGTGATTCTTCCGTTCCGAAAAGCGATGAACCGCTCTCGGAACACGATGGTGTGAGCGAATTCGGCGAGCAGGTCATCGCAGAGATGAACAGACTCGGTATCATGGTCGATGTGTCACACGTTTCGAAAACATCGATGCTTGATGCGGTGGAGCTTTCAAAAGCGCCCGTTATATTTTCCCATTCCGGCGTAGCGGCGCTCAACGAACATCCCCGAAATGCCGATGACGAAATGCTCCTTGCCCTCAGGGAAAACGGTGGTGTTATCCAGTGTGTTGCGCTGGGAGAATTTGTCAAAACACCGGAAGGGACACCCGAATTTCAGGAAGGACTCCGTGCGTTCCGTGCCGAATACGGTATAACAGCAACCGATAATTTCGGAATCATCCGTCAGCTGACCCAGCAGCCGGAAGACCGCCAGACGGAGTATATGGAGAAAATAGGAGGGCTCAATAAAAAGTATGGTGTTCCCGACATTAACGTTGCCGATTTTGTCGACCATATCGACCATGCAGTCAACCTCATCGGCATCGACCATGTCGGTATCAGTTCCGATTTTGACGGTGGTGGCGGTGTTACGGGTTGGAACGACGCATCGGAAACGTTCAACGTCACGCTCGAACTCGTCCGTCGCGGCTACAGTGAAGAAGCAATAAAAAAACTCTGGGGCGAAAATACTCTCCGTGTCTGGAGCGAGGTCGAACGCATAGCACAGGAAATTCAACTGAGTATGGATGAGTAATAGTTTTATCAGGAAGAAGTCTCAACCTTAATATGAATATGATAAAATTCATATTGTTGATGAGAATACTACTAATTTAGGAAGCAGACAATGTTGTATTATTCAGTCTGTCAATGTGAAAAAAGCCTTTATCGGAGTAAAATCTAAAAGAGAGAAAACACCAACAATCTATGGATAGAAATTTCTACAAGAGAAATTCTCGGACGCCAGACTCAAGTAGTAAATTGTTGCTCAATAATCACGGTTCCCTTACCGCAATCAATTCTTTTTCTACGAGCCACGTTGTTCCGATTCGGGTCAACTCCTGATGGAGCTGCTCCTTCCATCCCTGCACATGGTCGGTATCGAGCCAGATAATATCTTTCGGTTCCCCGGCGGTGTCATACAGCTGCTCAACCGAATCCAGCGGTAGCATTTCGTCATCCGAACCATTCACCATCAAAAAATGTCTTGGTGTAATCCGGTCCACATATCGGAGAGGTTCGACCGGATAAAGAAGCAATTGAGCAAGATAACCCGCAGGTTTCCGGAGCAAATTAGGGCCAATGTCCTGATATTCGAGATTATGTGTGATAAGTGATCCAATATTACCAGCCGTAAAAAAAGACATAACGCCTTTGATTCGTGTATCGAGCGCTCCGCCGATTATCGCAAAAAAACCGCCGAAACTGACACCGGCGGTGAAAATCTCATCGCTCTTCACTTCCGGGATCCAGGTCAAATACTCAACCATCGTCAACACGCCCCCAACAGATGCCATTACTGCTCGTCTGATATTGGGAAGCTCGTTCAGAAACTCCACTATGGGTACTTTTTTTGTTTTCCCCTCATATGGGTAATCCATTGTCATAAATACAATATTTTTTGTCAAATCGGTCCTGCCGACAAGAAATATCGCTTCCCTGCCGGTATTAAGTCCACCAACAAGGATGACTGCTGGAGACGGCTTCCGGTCAACAGGAATCCGAAGATAACACCTGAGTGCTGGCAGAGTTTTGCTCCGGATGAGGACACTGTACACGTAACCGAATTCATCATATCCGATCTGATCAACCTGAGAGGATTCAATAGGAGAATAAAAGGAATAAAGGTAATTTGTGTGGTCTTGGGTGTTGAAATAACCGACCGCAAGGATTAGCAAAAAAATCAAAATAATACCGATACAGATAGCGGTCAGAATTATTTTCGGGAATGACAGTATTTTTCCACGAGGTATCACTGGGATGATATAGTAATTGTTGTTCCAACTGTTATTGGAAATCCAAACATGCCTGAAACCAGTCCGGAATCACCGAGAGACATTTCTCCTGATAGATTCTGCGTAATGGTTCCGCTTTGCACCCAACCGGTAATGGTATCGACAGTAAAATGTCCGGAATGGGTCCCGTTCATCGATACATTCATCAAAACGCCGGCACCACCAGGTAGTTGTGCTCCCGGCACGGATTGCATACTTCCATTGACCGCAATCCGGCTTTTACTGTTTGTACGCGATTGAAGCGTATAAGTAGTATTCATTTCAAGCGAATAACCCTGTGAAAACCGGTTTGTCCTGTTCCATGAATCGCCGGCAGCAACCGGCTTATCTGGATAAATATAGAACATATATTCCATCATCTCTTGAAAAACTCTGTCATTGAGATAAGACTCATAAAGATGTGCATGCTCGGGATTTATTGTCCTCAAAGCCGATGTGATTATCTCTTTCAAGCCCAGGATCTCAACAATTCGTCCGCTTGAAGCTATTATCATTGTGTACGGTTTCCTGATAATCGCATTTAACAGTGGAGCAATCGGACCGTCTGCATTAGATTGTATTGCCGAATCATATGAGATATCCTGTGCTATGCCCTGAAGGCCATCGACATGAGTGTTGAGTTGAATCCGTTTATACGTTGCCCGAACTGTTGCCCTGCCATTTCTGTCAACCATTTCAACACTAAACTCATGATGCATAACAAGTGTATGATTGAAATCGAGATCCATACCGATCATGGATGTTTTGGTATTCGATTCGAATTGTACCACCATCCTATGCAAATCGTCGGCTTTCAAATTAAGCCGAAGATATCTGCTCTCTTGCTGGCCGAATACGGAATTCAAAGGCAATAAGAGCAAATATAATCCGGTTATAGTTACTTTTTCTAAAAGATTTCGATACATTTCGTCAGACTTTAGCTGTGTTAATTAATATATTTTCTTTTTATTTCAGTTGAGTGTTTTGCGCTTAGACTGATCTTCGAAACTGAAACTGCTGCACAGATCTTGAATTTATGAGAAGATGCTGGTCTGAGCGAATACACCCTGAATTTTCAAAATGGAGAAAAGCTATTGGTTTTCTTCCGGGCTGCCGAGCCGGATATCCTTCTTTATTACTCCTCCGCGTGTGGATGAATAGCGGAGCGTTGCCATTACCGGCAAATCACTATTCAGCTTCACCCGAAACGTGACCTTCTTTTTTTCACCGCCTTCAAGTCTGTCAATATCGATAAAAGGTTCTTCCGGCTCAACCATTTCAAATGTCTTTTCGGTTTCTTTTTTGTTGCCGGACTCAGAATCTTCTGAAGAATCCTTACCGTTTTCTTTCGGGAAATCGAGATAGATCATATCAGGTCTCACGATCTTGACAAGCTGTGCCTGTTTGAGCGCAGTTGGCAGATAGCCTCTGTTTTCAACCTCAATCTCAATCGTATATTCACGGTTTTTATGTTCTTTTATTTTCGGCTCGTGCATCACCACATCCGGCATGTGACTTGCAAGCATCAGATTGAACCGTGCTTCCTTTTCGGCCCAGAGTTCCAGCAGCTCAGGGGGTCCGTTTTGACGCCAGAATTTCGGATTCCATCCGCCCACCTCCACTTCACCATATTGGGGATGGGGTACCCATGTCCAATCCTGAAACCGTGACTTTGTCAACTCAGTTTCATTGTAAATTAGCTTATCAATCTCTTCATTTTCCTCGCCGTTACCATTTAGGTCACCGACCCAGCCGCCATTCCAGAGCTCGTCACCGTACCAGATAGAACCGTAATACCAGTAACCAAAATCGGGACCGTGTCCGAATAATGGGATTCCGAGACTTTCACGTCCACGTGTGTTGCGGTAATCGAAATAAACATCACCTGCCCATGAATATCCTGAAATCTCCATCCCCTTCTTGTCGAAATAGCGGAGCAAATCGAGGTCTTCAGGATACATACGTTCCTCACTTTTTGATGTGGATGGACCGCGTAAGTGCATCGGTACAGTTGTATCCATCGAATTGACAACTCCAATATTCGGATGCTCAAGGAGAAAAATAATCAGCGATCGGGTCTCACTCTCCGAAAGAGGATATTCACCTGCGCCGACCTGTGTCCATCCCCGATCAGTCCGATCCCTGCCCGGCATAGGGCGCCAGTTTTCCGGATAATTTCTATGGAGATCGAGTCCGCCTATCCCGTCTTCATTGAATTCACCATCCCCATCATTATCAATTCCTTCAGACAGAACAAGATAATCACCCTGCTCATCCGATTCCTCATCAATTTCACGCATAATTCTACCGTGTACATCTGTCGTATCGATCACATGCGTTCCCTCTCCGAGTGGAACCTTGACTCGCATACTCCGGGAAAATCCATCCCCGTCAAGGTCTTCGAGCGGATCTTCATCGAGCAGCCCGTCATCGTCATTGTCATAAGGACGGACAGTACTCCGAAGGGTTTGGATCGTATTAAAATAGAGAAGACTCCCGTCCGGATTGTTTTTCGGTCGGAAATAAAATGCATAACGGTCAATAAGCCGGGTGATTTCGGGATCATTCCCATACTCTGTGAGCATATGATTCATCATCCAGAATACCGATTCTCCAGCCGTTACTTCACCGGCATGGCGATTTGCATCGATCAGCATCGCAGGCTTATCTGTGTCCGCGCCGGTTGCTTTATTTGTAATTGTAATCTGGTAAATATCTCTTCCTTCAAAACTGATTCCACCGACATACAACTCAAATATATCTGGATACTCCTGCTCCCACCGTTTGAACCACTCAACCATTTCATCATACGGATGATAATGCTGGAAGTCCCATTCGCCGTCTTTGAGCGGTTTTGTCTCCTCAAAACTCACTTTCTTGAAATAATTTTTTCCATGTCGAAACCCTTTAAGTTTCCAGAATGTTTCATTAGGGACACTATTTTTCTGAGATTGGGCATGTACGTTCAATGAGTTGAACATAATGATCATTCCTAAAAAAACAGTAAGGTTCACTAATCTGTTATACATAGTTGGGTCCTTTCAATGAACTGTGAAGACATTCTTTTTACACAACAAAATCATGCGAAATGAAAGAGTAGATTTGAATCAATAATGCAGCTGTCCTGCTGAAACCAACAGCTATTTGCATTTTAATAGAATGTGATGTATATTTATTGCTGGTTTTGCTATTTACAAAATGAAGAAATGAAAACGTAGTATAAAAAAACAACGACATAAAATCAATCTATATATTATGCGAAAGTGAACAAGCGGAATAATCCAATACCGACAATGAGTACATTTGAATACTACATTCAAGGAATGGACTGTAACGAAGAAGTTACAGCCCTTAAAAAAGAGCTTGTACCGCTTCTGGGGAGCGAATCGAATCTCGCGTTCGATCTAATGAAGGCGAAATTAACTATTACCGCTCCGGAAAATTCACCGGTCAATCATACAACAATACGGGATTCAATCAAGCAGACGGGTATGACCGCTATCACCTGGAGCGATCATATTGCGAAGAACAATAATAAAGAGGGATTCTGGGCAAAACACGGCAGGACGGTAATGTGTTACATGAGCGGTGTTTTCATGATAGCAGGATTTACTGTTCATGCCAATTTGCATGGATTTTTTGATGCATTATCATCCGGATCTGATGGTGTTCATGCCTATCCTGCTACCTCAATGCTCTGTTATTTTGGTGCAATCATTACAGGAATCTGGTTCATTGCACCGAAAGCCTTTCTCTCTACAAGGAAAATGCGGCCTGATATGAGTCTTCTCATGACCGTTGCGGTAATCGGAGCGCTCATACTCGGAGAATATTTCGAGGCGTCGGCAGTCACGTTTTTATTTGCACTTTCACTGCTGCTCGAATCGTGGAGCATCGGGCGTGCACGACGTGCAATCGGTGCACTTGTCGATCAGTCACCGGCAACGGCCAGATATAGTCCGGAGGGAGAAGAGGATATTTTGGAATCACCGGTTGAGGATATTCCCGTAGGATCTACCATATATGTCCGGCCAGGGGACAAGATTCCTCTTGACGGTGTCATTTTGAAAGGGGCAACAGCAGTTGATCAGGCGCCGATTACCGGAGAATCGATTCCGGTCGAAAAAACAGATGGTGACGAGGTGTTTGCAGGAACGATAAACGGTGATGGCGCATTCGAGATGAAATCAACGAAACCTGCTCAGGACACAACCCTGTCACGTATTGTCCGTATGGTGGATGAAGCCCGGTCTCGCAAGGCTCCGAGTGAGCAGTGGATCGAAAAATTTGCCCGTTACTATACACCGGTAATGATGATACTTGCAGTGACAATTGCCCTGCTGCCGCCGGTTTTCAGCGGAGGAGAGTGGAGTGGATGGTTTTATCAGGCGCTTGTAATCCTTGTTATAGCATGTCCATGTGCGCTGGTGATATCGACACCGGTCAGCATAGTTGCTGCATTAACTGCAGCAGCGCGCGCTGGCGTCCTTATAAAAGGGGGAGTATATCTGGAAAAATCAGCAGGATTACAAACAGTGGTATTCGACAAAACAGGGACTTTGACGCATGGCAGACCGTCTGTCCGGGACATCATTCCGATGGATGACCACTCTGAAGAAGATCTCTTGCGGTGTGCAGCCGCACTCGAAATTCATAGCACCCATCCGATTGCCAGAGCAATAATCAGAGAAGCGGAATCAGCAGGTATCGGTGTTGCGCAAGCTGATGAATTTACCCTCATTCAAGGCAAGGGCGCCGAAGGTAGAATCAATGGTAAAAAATACTGGATCGGTAGTCACCGATTTATGCACGAAAAAGGGACAGAACCTGAAGAATTTCACATAAAGGCTGAAGAGTTGGAAGAGCAGGGTAAGTCTGTTGTTGCAATGGGTACTGGCGACCATGTGTGTGGACTGATTAGTCTAGCGGATGAGGTGAGAGATACTTCACGATCTACGATTGAAGCAATTAAAGCACTTGGAGTAGAGCAGGTCGTCATGTTGACCGGAGATAATCAAGGAACAGCCCAGACCGTTGCACATTTACTCGGTGTTGAAGAATTTGAATCTGACCTCCTTCCTGAAGACAAGGTCAGGATCGTTGAAACGCTGGTAAAGCAGCACGGTGAGGTTGCCATGGTTGGAGACGGTGTTAATGATGCTCCGGCATTAGCAACATCATCGCTCGGTATTGCCATGGGTGCCGCAGGTACCGATGCGGCAATTGAGACGGCAGACATATCACTCATGTCGGATGACATAACGAAAATCCCCTGGCTCATCGGCTACTCGCGGCGGACGCTCAGTATCATCAAACAAAATATAATTTTTTCTCTTGGTCTGAAACTGTTGTTTATCATTCTTGCTTTTGCCGGACTGGCAACACTCTGGATGGCAATTGCCGCCGATATGGGCGCCACTTTTGTCGTTATCTTCAACGGCCTCCGCCTCCTAAACGGAAAATCGTAGTATGTAGTGTGGGTATATTAGCGGATTCATTAGAATAATTTGATAGATTAAAACCGGAAATGGGTCGACTTCGTTCCACCAAAATAGAGTGGAACATTACTCACATGACATTCCATACCATTACAGAGATTAGAATCTTCACATCATTGCGATGAGTCTAGCGACGTGGCAATCTCTGAATTTTAATCCGATAATCGTAAGATTGGTAAAAAAATCTTCCCACATATTGTTATTTATATTAAAAAAAGAACAAAATGTAATTTATAGTTGTTATATAACGAAAACGTTTTTAGTAATCGCATCATCCTATTTAATCTGATTTAGGTTTATCAGTCCGGGCAATCCGGAAACCGGATCACCATTTCTAAACACTCAGTCACAATACGAGGAGGAATAGATGACTGTCACAAGAACAGTTTTAATACTTTGTATGCTTTGTCTCACTGCAGCTCCATCATTTGCACAGAACGAGTTTGATGATGTTGAGATAACAACTACTCATATAGCAGGTCCGATTTATATGCTTCAGGGTCAGGGAGGCAATATTGGTGTTACTGCCGGCACGGACGGAATACTGATCATTGACGACCAGTTTGCTCCCCTGGCCGATAAAATTATCAATGCTCTTGAGGATTTGAACAGCGGAGAATTGCAGTTCATACTCAATACCCATTACCACGGTGACCATACCGGCGGTAATGAGATTCTCGGAAAATCGGCTCCGATTATTTCACATACCAACACACGGAAACGGCTGCTCGACAATCCAAAAGAAGCCTTGCCGGTCATAACATTTGATGATGAAGCCTCAGTCCATTTTAATGGTGAAGAGATTAAAACTATCCACATTCCCAACAGCCATACTGACGGCGATCTTGTTATTATTTTTACCGGATCAAATGTCGTTCACATGGGCGATAATTTTTTCGTCAACCGGTTCCCTTATGTTGATATCGATGCCGGAGGGAATGCCATAAGTATGCGCCGTAACATCGGCGAAATGCTAAGGAAGATTCCCGAGGATGCACAAATAATTCCCGGACATGGTCAGCTTGCTTCTCATGGAGACCTTCGAAACACATACAATATGCTCGATGAAACTATCAGTATTATCAACGGCAAAAAAGAGAGCGGTTTAAGTATCGAAGAAATTCAAGCCGAAGGACTTCCGGTAAAATATGAGTCGTGGGGAGCTGGGTTTATCGGTACCAACGAATGGATCGAGAGTGTCTACAAAAGTCTTTCGGGTAGACGTCACCGCTAACAACACACGTGCTCTAAGTACTGGTAATTTTACTGATAGCGTCAAAAATATGCTTGACATAAGCATTTTTTTGTTCTATAATACAGACTGACTGGTTGGTATGTGCGGTTGGGTGGTTTCTGGTTTTTTATGATAGTGTTTTTTCAAAATAAAGAGGTACCCCATGCCGAAAAATGGCCAAACCATTTCAGCAGAGTTTCCGTTTGAATCAAAGTTTGTTGATGTCCATGACTCAAAAATTCATTATATCGATGAAGGTGCCGGTGACCCGATTTTATTTCTGCACGGCAATCCGACCTCGTCATATTTATGGAGAAACATCATTCCGTTTCTACAGCCGTTGGGACGGTGTATTGCACCGGACCTGATTGGTATGGGTAAATCGGATAAACCCGATATCGACTACAAATTTTTCGATCATGTCAAATACATTGAAGGATTTATCGAAAAACTCGATCTCAAAAATATCACGTTTGTGATTCATGACTGGGGCTCGGCACTCGGGTTTCATTATGCAATGCGGAACGAGATGAATGTGAGGGGACTTGCATTCATGGAGGCGATTCTTATGCCGATTCCCGATCTCCAATCGATGCCTGCTGATTACCGTGAGATGTTTCAGCAGTTCAGGGCTATCGATGTTGGTTGGGAACTGATCGTGACTCAAAATATTTTTATCGAACAGGTCCTTCCGGGTGCGACCGTCAGGACATTAAGTGATGATGAAATGAACTATTATCGACAGCCATTTCTCGAACCTTCGAGCCGTAAGCCGCTTTGGCGGTGGCCGAATGAAATTCCCATTGCTGGTAATCCGAAAGACGTAACCGAAGCGGTAATGCAGTATCATGCAAAACTGCTGCAATCAGAATTGCCGAAATTATTGATTTATGCCACGCCAGGTGCAATTATTACTGAGCCGGTTGTTGACCAGTGCCGCAGAAGCTTCAGAAATTTTAAATCGGTAAACATCGGTCAAGGGATCCATTACCTACAGGAAGATAATCCCGCCCGCATAGGTTTTGAACTTGCACAATGGTATAATACATTATAATGATTATTGCGACAAAAATGAATGATGGCATGAAGATAAAGGCTGATGTATGAAAATTTCGTTGAAGGAAAAACTGCTTGATACAGCACAGCACCTTATGCAGTCAAAAGGATTTACCGCAACAACAATAGATGAAATCTGCGAGCAAGCCGGTATATCGAAGGGTGGTTTTTTTCACCATTTTAAGAGCAAAGAAGATCTTGCACAACAGACACTTGACTATTTTATCGGGACGATGCAGTCGATCACTGCCAAGGCACATTATCTGAAACGGACTGACCCGCTCCAGCGAGTGTATGGATATATCGATTTTATTGTTAAAATGTCCAAACATCCGGTTTTCAGAAACGGATGCTTACTCGGTAGTTTTTCTCAAGAATTGGCAGACACAAATCCTCGCATCCGGGAACAATGTTCACATCATTTCACCGAGTGGGTCAACATATTCAGAACAGAAATTGAAAATGCACGCGCCCAGATAAAACCGAAAGCGGTATTCAATGCAAGAGGACTTGCAGAACAAATGATCATTACATTAGAAGGCGCGCTCATCCTTGCAAAAGCAAAAAATGACATAAGCATGGTCGAAAAAAGTATGCGGCACTTCAAGAAATATCTCGACTACCTTTTCCAGAAATGATGCTACAAAACTACATAAATCATAATTAATCCGAATATACTACTCATTCAGTGAACCATTCAATGCAACCTTATCAAACAAAGGAAAGGATATAGAAATGGCTAATCCATTTTGTCATATAGAACTTCATTCGAGTGATACTGAAGCATCGAAGAAATTTTACGGAGAACTGTTTGGCTGGGAATTGGAAGATATGCCTGCCGGGGATTCAACCTACACATTCATCAAAGTTGGTGAAGGTACAGGCGGCGGTATTACCCGCAATATGGCTCCTGAGGGGACACCTCCCCATTGGCTTGCCTATATTCAGGTCGATGATATCGATGCATCCGTCGCAAAAGCGAAAGAGCTTGGCGCAACCATCCTTCAGGAACCGATGAAGGTGATGGAATATGGGGTATTGAGTGTTATTCAGGACCCCTCCGGAGCAGTGTTTGCAATGTGGAAAGCGAACCAATAATGTCAAGAAAGGTTGAACATGAGTGCAAAACCAGCATCAAAATATCCGCATTATGACCGGATTCAGGCACACCACTGCGGGTTAGGTGATATTCCGAAAAGCGATGACGGCTATTTTGAAAAAATGATCATGATAATATTCAGATCGGGTCTGAATTGGAGTGTAATCGAAAAAAAATGGCCCAACTTTGTTGAGGCATTTGTCAACTTTTCTGTTGATAAAGTAGCAGAGTTCGATGTACCCGATATCGACAGGCTGATGGAGGATCAGGGAATTGTCAGAAACTACAGGAAAATCGAAAGTACCGTGAAAAATGCCAGAGAATTTCAGGCGATTAAAAAGGAGTTCGGTTCATTCGGTGCTTATCTTGATTCCGTCAGCAAAGAAGGTGAAGAGGAACTCTGTAAACAGATCAGTAAACGGTTTGCACATATGGGAAAATCGACATCCATGATGTTCCTCAAATCAGTCGGCCTCGAAATGCCTGAAATGACCCGTTACTGGATGGAAAAGCAGAGAATGGTATAGCGTCCTCCCGAAAATAATTCAGATAGGTACACATCTTTTTTCTTGACAATGGGAAATTGAGTGATTATATTTAACCATATGGTTAAATATTCTACCAACACACTCAATGCAACATTCGGAGCACTTGCCGATCCGACCCGGAGAGCAATACTGCAGCGTCTTGCAGGCGGTGAACAAACCGTTATGGAACTTGCAGTACCGTTTGAAATGTCTCTCCCTGCTGTGTCCAAGCATCTCCGGGTTCTTGAACATGCCGGACTTTTGATTCAGATAAAGGATGGCAGGATCCGTCGGTGCCGTCTTGTTGCGAAACCGATGAAAGAAGCGTCAAAATGGATTGAACACTACAAAACGTTCTGGGAAGCACAGTTCGATTCATTAGAGCAGTTCTTCATCAAAAACCAAAAAAAGGATAAATAAAATGGACGCAACCATAAATATCTCCGATACATCACTCCAATTGAAGAGGACATTTCCGGTACCCTGCGAAAAAGTTTTTGATGCCTGGAAAGATCCCGAAAAACTCCGGCAATGGTTCGGCCCGAATAAATTTACTGTACCCGAAATTGAGGTCGATTTCCGTGTTGGTGGGTCCTATAGTGTTATTATGCAGTCACCTGAAGGTGAACAACACCATGTGGCCGGTTCATATCAGGAGATTATCGAAAACAAAAAGATTGTCAAGACATGGATTTGGCAAAATGGTGCAATGGCAGGAGTAGAGACGACGGTTACGATTGAGTTTAATGCACTCGATGATAATACCGAAGTTGTTCTGACACATGAAGGATTTCCGAATGAGGACGCTGCCGGCCATCACAATAAAGGCTGGACAAGTATTTATGATAATCTCGAACAGTTTTGCAAACAATGACAGGTGCAAATAATGCCGGAAATACTCCATAAGCTACTGATCAAAAGACCACCCGAAGTGGTATATGAAGCGATCACAACACAGGACGGTTTGGCCTCCTGGTGGACACGGGATTGTGTTGCTGTTCCCGAAGAAGGTTCGGTCGCTGAGTTCTATTTTGATAACAGATCTGATTTCGGAAAGATGAAAATTACGAAACTCGAAAAGGATACTTGCGTATCCTGTGGTCTGTATCGACAGTGTTGATGAGTGGAAAGGCACCACAATTGTTTTTAAATTGTCTTCTCATACTAAAGGATCAATGCTTTTCTTTTCTCATAACGAGTGGAAATCAACCGAAGGAATATTCCCTAACTGTAATTATGACTGGGCACGGTATCTTCTAAGTCTAAAAAAATATTGTGAAACGGGGATTGGGGAACCACATCCAGGTTAACTATAAACGAAAGATTATTTTATAGCAGTCATACCAATTAATCGATCATCACTAAAACCGCGTTTAATACAATAAAACGATAGAGGAGGAATCCTATGTATACTGTATCGTGTCGTGATTTAGGCGGAGACTGTGACCATACTGTCTCCGGTAACACAATTGATGAAACAAAACAGGCAATGTGGAAGCATGCACAGGAAGACCATGCCGATAAGATCGCTACGCTTTCCGATGATCAGAAAAATGGTATGGAAATGAAACTTACAAACATCCTGAGTGCACAATCCTGAAACCATAAATTTATTCCGGTGCGAAACGGTCATAGAAGACTATTTCGCGCCGGTCAATTGTGTTCCATCGGGAACTCTGTTACTCAACGTTCTGTTATGATGATTAGAAACAATCGCGGGGCAGAGAGGACAAAAATGGCAGCACTCCTGAAAAAAATCCGAAAATCTTTCTTTTCAATCATAAAATTTCTGCGCCAGCCTGCAAAAATGCGGCACCAGTCCGATGACATATCCTGCGGATGCTGAGCATATTCATATAATATATCTGCTAATTTCCTCTTGACTCTTATCAAAATAACCCGTAGCATAAAGCGTTTTTGATTCCATGCTGCAGACCACTGTCACTTTCACGCAACGATAGGAGGCACAATGCAGGCATTAACAACAATAGTTGCAAGAATTCTTTACGGTCTGCCGATGATCATCTTCGGCATTTTTCATTTTATGGCCGTCGGCGACATGGCTGGAATGATTCCCATTCCGGGAGGCATATTCTGGGTTTATCTGACGGGAGTAGCGCTCATCCTCGCCGGAATAGCCATTATCATCAAAAACAGGGGACGGCTTGCGTGCCTGCTTCTGGCGCTCATGATCGGAATTTTTACTCTCGCGATCCATATACCGGGCATTCTTGACCCCAACACAATGCAGATGGAGATGATGAACGCTCTGAAAAATTTGATCATGATCGGCGGTGCATTGGGTTTTGCCCACATTTTTGAAGGAGAAAGTAAATCGTAGATAGAGCAAATACTGGTGAAAGGTCTTACAAATAAGGGGCGGTGTACAATGTACCGCCTCTTATTTATTATTAATCAGTGTAAATATGTCGTTACATTTTGAATTGCTTCATCGATAGAGAATTGCTCACCACCGATATTGAACTCATCGCCATCGCCGCCGCAGCGATCATCGGATTGAGAAGAAATCCGGTTAGAGGATAAAGGACTCCCGCAGCAACAGGAATACCAATAATATTGTAGATAAACGCAAAAAAAAGGTTTTGTTTGATTTTTTTCATAGTGTATGAACTCAAAGTGAGCGCACGGCCGACATCGGTTACATTGTCTTTGATGAGAACAATATCCCCCGTTTCGATCGCAACATCAGTACCCGATCCGAGAGCTATGCCGACATCTGCCTGAGCCAGAGCCGGTGCATCATTGATTCCGTCACCTGCCATAGCCACAGTGTGTCCCTTCTCCTGCAATTGCTTGATTACCTCCGCTTTCTCCTCAGGCAGCACTTCCGCAATGACCGTATCGATTCCGACTTCACGGGCAATTGCGTTTACCGTCAGTTTATTGTCTCCCGACAATAGGACAACATCGATATTACTGTCACGCAGTATTTTGACAGCAACTGCAGCATCGTCTTTGATGGTATCGGCAACCGCAATAATTCCGGCTGCTTCATTGTTAACACCGAGTACCATGACGGTTTTTCCGTCAGATTCTAACCGGGAAATCTCCGAATGAAGGACATTGGTATTCAACGTGTGCTGCTCCAGGAAATGATTATTGCCGAGCAAAATATCATTATCCTTATAATGTGCCTGTATTCCCATCCCCGGAACTGCGGTAAATTCAGATGCAGAACCAAATGTTATTCCTGATTGTTCTGCTTTTCTGACAACCGATTCTGCCAGCGGATGCTCAGAATTTTTTTCGACAGCCGCTGCAATTTCCAACAGTTCATCCTCGGTCATTTCGTTTATCGGAATCAGATCGGTTACCTCCGGATGTCCCTGTGTCAGCGTCCCTGTTTTGTCAAAAACAACGGTTGTGATTTTATGTGCCGTTTCAAGCGCTTCACCATTTTTAACTTGTATTCCATACTCTGCTCCCTTGCCAGTACCTACCATGATTGCTGTCGGTGTAGCGAGCCCAAGCGCACAGGGGCAGGCAATTATCAACACCGATACAAAATTAACGAGTGCAAAGATCAAAGATGGTTCCGGACCAAACGTGTACCAAATAAGAAATGTCATTCCGGCGATTCCGAATACGACCGGAACAAAGATAGATGCAACTTTGTCCGACAGTCGCTGAATCGGTGCTTTGCTTCCCTGAGCTTGTTCAACGAGTTTGATGATCTGAGCAAGCAGTGTGTCGCTTCCGACTTTCAACGCCTTAACACGGAGAGCACCGTTCTTATTGATTGTGGCGGCGATAACGGAATCACCTTCGCTTTTTTCGACCGGAATCGGTTCACCTGTCACCATCGATTCATCCACTGTTGAACGGCCGCTCAGCACAATGCCATCCGCTGGGAACTTCTGTCCCGGCTTTACAAGAACAATATCATCAACCAGCACATTTTCAATTGGTACCAGCTGTTCCTTTCCGTCCCGCTCAACATACGCTGTCTGTGCCTGCAGTCCCATAAGCTTTTTGATAGCTTCCGACGTTTTTCCTTTTGCTCGTGCTTCGAGGAATCTGCCGAATAAAATAAGCGTAATAATAACCGCTGCCGTATCATAATAGACAGCCTGCGATACTTCAGGAATCCACTGCGGCACAAACGTCACAATCGTACTAAAAAAATATGCTGCACTTGTCCCGAATGCAATCAGAGTGTTCATATCGGCCCTACCATATTTGAAAAGGCTTCTGAGCCCACGATAAAAGCGCTTCCCGCCATAGAATTGCACCGGTGTTGTCAAAAGAAATAAAATGTATAATACAGTCTGCCGTTCAATGTCTGCAAGCAGGGGGATAAAGGTGTGAAAACTGAATAAGAGGATAATAACGGTCAAGATACTACTAATAAGAAGGGTATTTTTAAGTGTGTTGATTTCACGATTTTGTGCTGTTTGTTGAGTGTTTTCGGATGAGTCGTATTCTATAGCCGTATACCCGGCTTCCTCAATCGCCTTTTTGATTTCGGTACTCGTTAGAACAATAGGTTCGTATTGTATGGTGGCTAAACTGTTACCGTATGATACCGAAACAGATTCAATGCCAGGTAAGTCTTCGAGAGATCTGCGGATAACTCCTTCGCAGTGCGACGATTCCATGCCGATGATTTTGAAGGAGAGTTTTCCGGAAAGTAAATCAGAAGGTGCGGGAGTATATCCGGCATCTTTAATCGCTTTGACCAGTGTGGTCAGATCACATATTGTTTCATCGTAGCGAACCGTTGCCTTAACTGTCGCAAGATTAACACTTGCCTCTTCCACACCGGGCACATTATTCAGTGCTTTTTCGATTACGGAAACACACGATGCGCAATGCATGTCCTGGATGACAAATTCCTGAACAGCCATAACGATCTCACAATTTATTATTAGAGTATCTCAAATAAATATAAGGAATTATTGACGATAATTAAACCGGATAAATTATATTTTCCTACTGAAGGCAAATTCCTTGTCCATAGTGTAGATAACCGGTAGAACGATCAATGTCAGGATAGTCGGTGACACAATGCCGCCAGCCATCGGCACGGCGGTCCATTTTCAGACGTGCAATCCTGCCAATCTACTTCACAAAGGTAACTTTTTTCGAAATTATTCGGTCTTGTGATTTTAAAACTATTAACTAGACCACTCCGGCAGCAACGTTTCCCGAATCCGTTTTACCGTTCCACTTGACTGTGTGGATACCCTGTCCAAACTTATTCTCAGTTATTGTACTCACGAGCTGTCCGGTAACGTTAAAGATCTGTATAGAAACATCTGTCTGTTTTGCGAGAGAAAATTGTATTGAGACCGATGGATTAAACGGATTGGGGTACGCTTCGATAAGACCAAAATCTTCGGGAATAATAACATTTTCAGACTCATCTATATTGGTTACTAATCCTTTGAACACAGCTACATAATCATACACCTCGGAAGATACGAGAGAAAAATTATTTTTGTCACTATTGTGTTCAATAGAGCCATTGAACGGTATCCAAGCATTTGTATTCCCATCCCAATAGCAGAGAATCAATTCATCATCTTGTATAGACAGACTGTCGAGTAAGTTTTGACTGTAATGAAATCTTTGGGTTATACCCGTCTCAAAATCCATGTGACCGGAGCCCCAATGTCCCATATGACCTCCCATAATATGTCCACCTCAGTTACCATGCATCATATCATTGCCGGATTCATTGATAAATTCAAAATGATACCCGAGTACCATCTCACGGTCGGGACTTTCAGGCATGAGGTCTAATGGCAGCCTGTTCATATCGACAAAATATTTGTTTCCCCACATACCTCCAAAACCCATATGTCCCGGTGGAAAATTGATAAAACTTGCGCTATCAACCGGACAATATATGTAAGTGGAATCAGTTATTACTCTATCAATCCAACTTCCCGACCAATGGTTCCCTTCGGAGAGATCCCGCCAAATAGCACCATTTAACTCCTCGACGATAATAACCACGTAACCGTTAAATGAATCATGGACTTTGCCGGATACAGTTATTGATTCCCCATGATTGGGACAGTTAATCGTTTCTGGTGTATACCACCATGGTCCGAAAGCAAGCATGTAGTCGGTGTTTAAATCAAGATTTGTGTCGAGAAAATAGTGAGGCATAAATCCATTTTGCTCAATAATTACGGATCCGGAAACAGTCGTATCCGGCAAGTTCTCTCCAAAGAAATAGTTATATCCATTTTCATGAATACCGCTGCTATGCTGTGGCTCAAAATGGTATTCAGACTCCTGAGCTCCAGCAGTAGTCGCTAATAAACAAATACAGATAACTGTAACAGATATGGCCCTTTGTATTGCGAGTAACATTGTATTGCTCTTTCTTAAATAATAGACGTAAAGTCAAAGCCTCATAATAGTTTGATTCATCAAATTTAAATTAGTTACACACTTCAGAAAGATAAATTAACATATCTACTTGTGACAAATGAATTATTACTTAGTTTTCATTAACGTACGTTTCAGGCTAATTTCTCTGACAATTGCATAGATGACCGGTATAACGACCAATGTCAGAATAGTCGATGTCACTATGCCACCGATCATCGGTGCGGCAATCCGCTTCCAGACTTGGGATCCTGCTCCGGTACTCCACAGAATCGGAACGAGTGCAAATAAGGTTGTCGTGACCGTCATCATTTTCGGGCGGACTCTATCAACTGCTCCGGACATAACCGCCTGGTAGATATGAGAAATATTGAAATCCGTCCCTTTCTCTTTTTTCAGAGCGTCATACGCGTGATCGATATAAATAATCATCACAATTCCTGTTTCTGCTGCTAAACCTGCAAGTGCAATAAATCCAACCCACACCGCTACGCTCATGTTGTAATCGAGAAAATACATCAGCCAGATTCCACCGACGAGCGCAAAGGGAACAGAGAGCATGACTATGAGTGATTCCCACACATTTTTAAAATTGAGATAGAGCAGTACGAAAATAATCAGCAGCGTGATGGGGACAACAAATTTCAGACGTTTACTCGCCCTCTCGATATATTCCCACTGTCCGCTCCAGATTAGGTTATATCCGGATGGAATTGCAACACGGGACTCAATTATCGGCCGCGCCTGTTCAACATAGGTTCCAACATCGATATCCCGCAGATCGATATAGACCCAGACGTTCGGACGTGAATTTTCGCTTTTTATAACGGGAGGACCTTTTTTTATGTTGATCGACGCAAGCTGTGCAAGTGGAATCTGTTCACCCCGCGGTGTTGGAATGAGAACCCGTTTCAACTTTTCAGGTGTATCGCGGAATTCTCTCCCATACCGGAGGTTGATCGGGTACCGTTCAAGCCCTTCGACACTCTGGGAAATATTCATACCGCCGATAGCAGTCTGAATAACATCCTGCACATCGCTGATCGAGAGTCCGTACCGGGCGATCTCATCCCGGTTTATATCGATATTGAGATAATTGCCTCCTACCGATTTTTCGGAATAAGCGCTTGCCGTACCGGGAATGTCCTTCGCAACGGCAGCGATTTGTCTACCGAGTTCTTCGAGAATCGCAAGGTCCTGTCCCGCAATTTTTATTCCGATTGGTGTCTTGATTCCTGTTGACAGCATATCGATTCGCGTCTTGATCGGCATTGTCCACGCATTGGCCAACCCCGGAAACTGAATTGCAGCATCGAGCTCCTGAATCAATTTGTCCGGGGTCATTCCCGGACGCCACTGATCTTCAGGTTTCAGGGTGATGGTTGTCTCGATCATGCTGAGCGGAGCGGGATCAGTTGCAGTTTCAGCCCTGCCAATCTTCCCGAAAACCGTTTCAACCTCCGGAAAACTTTTTATGATTTTATCGGTTTGCTGGAGAAGTTCCCGCGCTTTGGTGATAGAAATACCCGGATCGGTTGTCGGCATGTAGAGCAAATCACCTTCATAGAGCGGTGGCATGAATTCAGTGCCGAGTTGATTATACGGAAAAATTGTAACGAGCAGTATTACCATGGAGGCCAGAAGCGTTAATTTCTTGAATTTGAGAACCGTCTTTATTACCGGTCTGTATAGCCAGATTAATGCCCTGCTGATTGGATTTTTTGATTCAGGCCTAATGTTACCTCGAATCAGAAGCCCCAGCAAGACAGGAATCAATGTAATTGCCAGTATAGAAGATGATCCCAATGCAAAGGTCTTCGTAAATGCCAGTGGTCTAAAAAGACGCCCCTCTTGGGCTTGTAAGGTAAATACTGGAAGAAACGAAAGGGTTACAATCAGTAACGAGTAAAACAGGGCGGGACCGACTTCTTTTGCAGAATCGGCAATAATCTTCCAGTGCTCTTTTTTCCCGGTATCCCGTTCAAGATGTTTATGAGCATTCTCGATCATAACGACTGCAGCATCGACAAGCACACCGATTGAAATCGCTATGCCTCCCAGAGACATAATATTTGCATTAATATTCGTGTAATTCATAATGATAAAAGAAATAAGAATACTTAACGGGAGTGAAAGAACCGCAACCAATGCACTACGGATATGGAGTAAAAAGAGTAAACAAACTATCGCGACAACGATACTTTCTTCCATCAATGTTCCGGTAAGTGTGTCGATAGCTCTACGGATAAGATTGGTCCTGTCATACACCGGTAATATTTCCACGCCTTCAGGCAGTCCGGTTTTTATCTCATCGAGTTTCTTTTTTACATTGTCTATCACAGTAAGAGCGTTTTCACCATACCGCATTACAACAATCCCGCCGACCGTCTCACCGATGCCATCCCGCTCTACAAGTCCTCTCCTGATTTCCGGTCCGAGGCCGACAGTCCCGAGTTGACGGAGCAGAATCGGAATACCATTTTGATCGACACTTACCGCGATGTTTTTCAAATCATCTATTGACTGAATATACCCGTTACTGCGAACCATGAATTCAGTTTCGGCAAGTTCCAGTAACCGACCGCCGACTTCGTTATTATTCCGCTGGATCGCACGACGGACAGTACTCAGCGGCAGGCCGAAAGCCATGAGCTTATCGGGATCGACCTCAACCTGATACTGTTTTACAAATCCACCGATGCTTGCTACTTCCGCAACACCGGGAACGGATGCGAGTTCATAGCGCAGAAACCAGTCCTGAATCGAGCGGAGTTCGGCAAGGTTATGCCTGTCACTTTCGACAACATATTCAAACGCCCATCCCACACCGGTTGCATCGGGCCCAAGCTGCGGAGTTACTCCTGCTGGCAGCCGGGTCGATACATAATTCAGATACTCAAGGACACGGCTCCGTGCCCAGTACATATCGGTCCCATCTTCGAAAATGATATAGACGAATGATATTCCGAAAAACGAGTATCCTCGGACAGTTTTCGCAAAAGGCACCGACAGCATCTGTGTTGTGAGCGGATAGGTGATCTGGTTTTCGACGATTTCCGGAGCCTGTCCGGGATATTCTGTCAGAATGATAACTTGAACATCACTCAAATCGGGAATCGCATCGAGAGGTATGTTAACCGCCGAATATATTCCGATAATTATTACAAAAAGAGCCGCTATAATAACCAGCAGTCTGTTTTTTATGGAAGCATCGATTATTTTCTCGAGCATGATTTACAGCCTCCCTTGTTCGATGGAAAAATCATCGGCTGAATCAACATAGAGGACTTCATGGCTGCTTTCGAACGATTGTAATTCTTCAGACTGGTTGTCCATTAACTCTTTGAGATTCATTCCGCATCGGGGACACGTTCCACCGGATGATGAAAACACCAGATCCTCTTCCATCGGACAGGTATGTGTTACAGCGCCATCACCTATCACCAGGACAGTTTTCTCTGTCCATGAAGCGTATTCGGTGAGCGGATTAATATCGACATTCGTAAGGTCGGATATTCTTATAATATCGCGGCCGGCAATGAGGTTATCAACTTTTGCCGTCTCTTCCGGTTCCATAGCATAAAGCGGCATACCGCAGCGGGGGCAGAATCCCTCTCCGTCAGAAAAGACAAGGTCTTCTTCCATGATGCAAAAATGAGTTACGTGCCCTTCGCCGAGAATAATCGCCGATTGGTTGCCCATTTTCTGCGATGTTATTTCCTCATGAGTGTGCTCTCCAACTTCTTCCTGCACCGGTTTACGTGCGGATGTTTGCTTCGACAGCATTTTCATCTGTGCTTCACGCAGCCGGCTCTCGGAATCGATGAGAAACTGTGCCGAAGTGACGACCCGTTCGCCACCTTCCAGTCCTTCGACAACAGTATAATAGTCATCCGACTCAATTCCGGTGACTACTTCACGCGGTTCAAATTTTCCTCCTCCGAGATCGAGAATGACAACACTCCGTTCCCCTGATATAATGACCGAACTCACCGGGATGATTAAATCCTCCCGCTCTGATTGTGATGCTATTTCAACGTTTACATACATATCAGGTTTCAGCAGCATATCCGGATTGTCAAATTCAATCCGGACCCTGATCGTTCTGGTTTGTGCATCGAGATAGGGATAAATAAACGATATAGTACCAGTGAATTCTTTACCCGGATAATACGTTAGGGTCATGGTTGCCTGCTGACCGATTTTTACCCAGGGAAGTTCGTATTCATAGATTTCCGCAAGCATCCAGACATGTGACAGGTCAGCAATTTCATACAAATGCGTATTCGGGATGATGCGTTCACCACCCGTAATCATTCTGTGTCTGACAATGCCGCTAATAGGAGAGAACAGGGTCATATTTTTAGTGGCCTGCTGCGTATCTTTGAGGTGAGCGATCTGCTCGGGAGTAATATCCCACAACTCAAGACGTTTCCGTGTCGATTCAAGCAGATCGTTCGATTGCTGAGCGACTTCGGAATATGCAGCTCCCTCAAAATAGTCGGTGAATCTCAGCGCCTGCAGGTATTCCTCCTGTGTGGTGACGAGATCGGGACTATAAATATCGATCAGCGGATCGCCCTTGGTTACCTGTTGTCCCGCGAAGCCGACATACAATTTCTCAGCCCATCCCGATACTTTTGTGGTGACACCCATTATGCGGGTTTCGTCATAGACAATACGTCCGACAGCCCGAATAGTACGGGAAAGTTGTTTCCGCTCGACCGGAACAGATTGTACGCCAATATTCTGAACGGTAACAGGATCGATCGATATCTGACCGGGTGCAGGACTACTGGTAATATTTCTCCTCACAAGATTCATGTTGCAAATTGGGCATAATCCCGGCTCGGTTTCTTGGACATTCGGATGCATTCCGCAGGTATAGTAATAATCAACACCGGTAACGCCTTCAAGATTGAGTTGAGATGGTGCCTGAGCTCCGGGAAGTTCATCATCATACACCGGAACGAGGTCCATACCCATCGGTGATTTTCCGGGATTTTCAGATACATAAGCCGGGTCCATCGGTGCGACCCAGTAAGCAACTGTTCGTCCTTCTGCATTGTCACCGTCAGCACCCAAAAAATCATACCGGTGAAAAACCCACTGGACGGCAATCACAATTATCAGAATGGTGATCCATGTACTGGTGCGTAATTTTCGTGACATTGTACTTTCCTTAGATTAGTTGTTTTTATTAAATATTATTATAAACGCTGACCTGTCAGAAACTCCAGGTTTGCGATATTTTTCTTGTATTCCGTCAGCAATCGGTAATAATCGAGTTCAAATGTTAAGAGTGTAATCTGGTTGTTTAAAAGGGTCAGAAAATCGACCTTATTGACTTGATAACCAGAAATAGCTGAACTCAATGACTGTGTGGCCTGCGGAATAATGACCTCATGAAGCAGTTGTATCCGTTCATCTGTCTCATCAAGTGAGGCGGTTACAACTGCGATTCGGGCGTCGTTCGAATTTTTCATATCCTTGTATGAAGATTCTGCCGCACGGACTTCTGCCAGTGCTTCTGAAACACCGTTGTCTTGTTTTCTACCGCTCCACAGCGGCAGATTTACCGAAAAATGTGCTGAAAGGAAATCCGGACGCTGTTGACGCTGCCCGTAGATTACGCCGAATGTCATGTCAGGCCAGTATTGTTTTCGTTTGAGTGATGATGCAATTTCTCTTCGGGCAACCTCTTTTCGTGCTGCATTCAACATGGGCCGCCGTTCTGCCGATGTCTGCTGCAGTGTTGCAATATCGAGCGAAACGGAAGAATGAGTTAGTTCTTCTACAGGACCGATTAGTATGTCTATCGGCCTGTTCAGGAGTGCATTAAGTTCAGCAGTGGAGGCTTCACGATTGTTCCGGTAGCTTATCAGTTTGTCGAGCAGTTTACTCATCTCAACCTGCGCTTTCAGCACATCCTGTTGTAGCCCTTCACCGACTTCATATTTTTTCGATGCAATTGAAATAAAATCGTTTAGTATCTGCTTATTTTTGAGCGTGATAGCAACCGATTTGTCAATCAGGTAGATATCAAAGAACGCCAACGAAATGTCTTTAATTACAGCGTTTCTCGTGTCGACAGCCGTTAGTCCCGCGATGTCGAATGCTTCCTCGGCTATCTGCTCTTTCAATGATGATATACCGGGAAAAGGGATAGTCTGCTTCAGGGAAATCTGTTTTTGCGTCATAGGTTCTACTGTAAATCCTGCATCAGTCAAAGGGAAATTTGCGATGTTCAGGCTCAAGCTTGGATCAGGCCATGCGCCTGCCTGCGGAATGCGCAGTTGTGCCGATTCACTTTTTTGATCAGCGGCGAGTATCTCAGGATTATCACGGAGCGCAGCTTCAATCAGGCTTTCAAGTGCTACTACGGCACCATTGTTGTTTTCGACTGAATACGTTTTTGTCGTACCTGCTAAAGCAAAGTCGATAACAGCGTTATGCTGTTGAAATGCATAGCCGGTGCGGGTCAAAACGGAAACCAACATGATAACGGCAGTCAAAACTTTTTTTGATCGCATTGTATCTGTTCCTGGATATTATTAATGAATACTGGTTTCAACCGGGATATATACTACCGGTTGAGAGATATACACTATCAATACTCGCGCAGGGTAAATGAACAAACATTACTCCCGTACTTTCGTAGAGTAGGTATAATGGTGTAATAATAGAAAAGGGGGTGCCGCTTAAATCAGAAAAGCAGCATTAAGGAGAAAATATGGTGGTTGAGATGTCTGTATATTGTGAAAAACAGACGAATGTGTGATGCGTTGTTGAAAATCTTCGTGTTGATATGACGCTAATGAAGCGGAAAAAATCGTTTTTGTGGAATGGTACGTTTCAGTCCTGACAATGAGCTGATCAACATTGTCAGTATCGGAGATAGTACTCAGTGACGCGCAGCAGCATGAACCGTCGTCAGCATAGTGGACTGTTGTAGAAAAATCGATCGGTTTTGTGTCCGGTTCGGTGCAGCATGAATCTTCAGCCGGTTCGGGAGCTTCCACCGGAATATCTGCGCAGTACCCGGCAGATTCGTTGATTTCCGAATGATCACTGCAGGCATTGCCGCTCACTCCACAGGGACAGACAGCTAATGCAAATCCGGAGCTTGCAAAACAGAGGACGAGTAAAACCGCTACTATTTTTTTCGACGTTTTCATTTGTTTACTATTGTAAAACAATTTCGAACACAAAAAAACTACAACAACCGTGCCATTGTCAAAATCGGCACATCGTGTGCGTAACTACAGGTTAGATGCCTCAAAATATAAAAGGTTACAATTAAATTTGCAAGAACAATTATTATAAATAAGAATTTGTGTACGTTTTCTTCATTGATCGTTCACTGGTATGGTATAGTTCCCGTCTAGCACACCGAAGTCACTGCCCCAGCTTCATTGGTGATCTCAATTGTGTCTAATGATGTGGTCTCTTTAAATTAATTGTACAAATATGTAAGTAATTTAGTATTTCTTTATTATTGAAAACTGAAAAAAGGCATAAATCGTTCCATTATTCAAAATATCATACAGTATTGGCCAACTGAAAAACGGAACTTGACAATGGGAAATATGTTTTGTCAGTAAGCGACATGCAAATCATTAATGATTATAATGCGAGTTCTTGTAAGAGGAAAATGTCCTTTTCATAAATAGTAGGCTTATCATCTCACGTTCTACCGTCAAGAAGTCTTCCTGCTTTCTTTTTATTGGTGCCGCCTCATTGCATAAAGAAAAATTATTACTCAAATTAGTTTAAGCTGCAAAATTCCTTAACTACATTGTAATAAACCTGTATCGCACTCTTGATACTCTTTTCACGCACCCGCTCGTCGTTCCCGTGGATTGTGCTATATTCTTCCATTGTGACGGGACCAGGGAAGAAGCCGTAACAGGTTGCCCCTTTGAGTCGGAAAAACCGCGAATCAGTTCCGTAAATGATGAGATGAGGCAGCGTAATCGAATTCGGATAGACCTTTTTAGTCTCCTGCTCGATGACACGGAACAGGTCGGTGTCGAACGGTGAAACCACTGATTCGCCCGGTGCATCGATGATATCAAACCTTATTCTCGGATCGTCGATGATCTGTTTCAGTTCATCCATAAACGCCTCAACATTCTGGTCGGGAAGAAGACGGCAATCGAGCACCGCTTCGGCATGATCGGGAATAACATTCGATTTCGGCGGATCACCCACATAGCCCTGTATAACCGTCAACGAGATTGTATTCCGCCGGAGTGCATTGTTGTAGGGTGTATCGACAAGTTCTCCGAGACGTTTGATCATTTCAGCAACGACCGGATTGATCTGTACAGGAGTTTGGTAAGTAGCCAGCCTTGCGAGTGCCTGTGACAGAATAAAATTTGCATTACTCTTCGGCGGCATCGAACCGTGTCCTTCGGTGCCATCCGCAATCAGTTTCAACCAGAGTACTTTCTTTTCTGCAACACCGACGGAAAAAATGAGCCGGTCATCATTGGTGAAAAAACCCTGTGTGCCGAAACCTCCCTCATCGAATACAAATTCAGCATCGATATCATCCCACAAATTCTCGGCGACCCATTCTGCGCCAAGCTTGCCGAGCATTTCCTCATCGGCAACAGCGGTTAAAACCACATCCCGGTCAAGCTGAATTTTATTACGCCCGA
This sequence comes from bacterium, assembly GCA_965249485.1. GTDB lineage: Bacteria > SM23-31 > SM23-31 > SM23-31 > SM23-31 > CBDFMG01. The sequence continues at coordinate 786,112 of OZ252239.1, forward strand.
GCAATACCATCGTCATAAGCTGCATGATACCGAAATTTTTCATGTCGAGTGCACCCCTGCCGTAGAGATATCCATCCCTACTGACACCCGCAAAGGGATCAACCGACCACCCTGACCGGTCAACGGGAACCGTATCGAGGTGGTTCAGCAACATAAGCGGCCGTTTATTCCCGGTACCTTTGATCCGAGCGACAACATTAACTTTACCGTTCGCTCGGTCTGTCCAGTGCAGGTCAGTTTCAATGCCGGCATGTTCAAGAACTGTCCGGTAAAATTCCGCCGCTCCCGACACGTCGCCCGGCGGATTAGCGGTATTGATCGAAAGGTATTCGCGAAACATACTGACTGTTTCATCGCCAACTGCCTCCCAGTCCTGACCCGCGGCAATATTCGTAAGCATTATCATTATGACGAAATTTGTGACAAAAGAAGTACACAATAAACGTATCATAGCTAATCCGATTTGTTTGAGGAATAAAAGTGGTTGTGCTTCATTTACAAAGCTGATATATTCTGTTTTGGATAAATTATTGAAGCATGTATTCAGAATAAAACGACTGCTTCAGCTTGCAAAAACAATTTATTGCTATAATGCAGAACGCTAAGAATGGATTCAATATAGTATAACGACTTTCGTAATGCAATATGAAAATCAAATAGGTGTATATTGCAGTAATATGAAAAGAAATACGTTGATTTTTATCTTAAAATTCTTAGTATTAATAGTAATTGAACAATCTATTTTAAAGAGGAGGATTTGAGGTATGAAAGGCGATAAAGCAGTAATAAAAGTTTTGAATGAAGCGCTTGCCGAAGAGCTGACAGCGGTTATGCAGTATTTTCTCCATGCGGAGATGTGCGAAAATTGGGGTTACGGAAAACTCTGTAACTTTATCAAGAAAAATTCGATCGGTGAAATGAAGCATGCAGAAGAACTAATTGAACGTATTCTATATCTCGAAGGAACACCCGATTTAGCCCCGCTGCCACTAAAAATTGGGAAAGATGTCCCGGATTTGCTTAAAAATGATTTTAAACTTGAACAGGGTGCGATCAAGATGTACAATGCAGGTATTAAACTTGCACGTGAAAAAGGTGATGATGGGAGTGCCGAGCTTCTCAAGAAATTACTTCTCGATGAAGAAGAGCATGAAGACTGGCTCGAAACACAGTTAGATCTTATCAAAGAGGTTGGTCTTGAAAATTACCTGGCATCCTGGATAGGTGACGAGTAGTAACAGAGGCGAATCAGCTCGTATTCTGTTCGATAAAAGTATCTCAAAACGGTGATGATTTTCCATCACCGTTTTTTTATGGAAAAAATATAGAAAACGGTAATTCGTGATAAATCCACTCATTGTCATTTCAGGTGTGAATCCTTGTGTAGTATCGGAACAGAATTGTGCAATCTCAATGTTTTGGTTTCAGTATATAAAAAGAATAACAGGAGAAATGCTCTGCAGATTGAGGAATTATATGATAGTGTATTAAATGAAACTAATTAAACTGTTTATTAAAGATTGGCAGAATCTGCAGACCTTTCGGGTTGCTTGCAATGTAGTTCAGGAGACCGATCTGAAGGCCGTCAACGCTGTCGGCATAATTAAAAATACCAAGCGTTACACCGTTGACGAGTCCCTGAATATAATTAACCGCACTCACAGAAAACCCTTCCATAACACCATTGTATTCCGGATTGCGGATAGTAACAAACAAGACAGATGCGGCTGCCCCTTTGATATGCCTGCCGCTTCCGACACCGATACCAGCAGCGCTGAGACCGGAAAGTTTATTTCCGGCGCCGACGAATAATCCGCCAAGACTGATACCGGTAATATCGTTTCCGGCACCAACAAAGAATCCTGAGTTGGCAAAACCGAGGATGTCGTTGCCTGCTCCAGTTGCAAATCATGATATTGCAATGCCTGTTAAATCGTTTCCGCTCCCGATAGCGAACCCGGCAGTACCGTATCCCTTAAAATCGTTACCACTTCCAGCCGCAAATCCGGCAAGTGCAATTCCCTGAAAATCGCTTCCGCTGCCGGCAGCAAATCCCGCTAGCGCGACTCCCTCAAATAATTTTCCGCTTCCAACAGCAAACGGGGAAATTCCTAAGCCTCTAAAATTATTGCCACTCCCGGTCGCTAACAGTGCACTTGATATTCCCGTAAACTGTTCTTCGGCTCCGCTTGCCAGCAAACCAAGTCCGATTCCGGTAAACCGCTCAGGTTGTTCAAGACCGATAACATTCAGCATGAGTCCTGACACGTCCTGGCCGCGCGTTCCGACACCACCGACGGTTATTCCCTTGATAATTCCTGCGTCCGGTGCCCAGATTCCTATCGCACCGCCTTTAATAATTGCATCTTCATTTTTTTTCGGCTTCCAGAGTGTAATATTCAGACCGGTCATCCGTTCGAGGCCATTATCACGGTAGTTGATTCGGAGTCCCGTGAATCGCAGTGAATTGCCGAAGCTAACCCCTTTACCGTTTACACCGATATCGACACTCTGCGAAGAGTCCTGCTCCTGTGCGTTTAAATTATCAGAGAAGGTAATATAACTCAATATAAACAAAGCAAGAATTATTACTGGTCGATTCACGATTACGGCTCCAATTTGATTTTTGATCAATCATATGTGAGACGCGGCATAATACATCATTCGTATTGATGAACGCTCTTAAACAGTTAATGTAATAGTTATCTATTGTAAATTCAATAATATTGTTGCCCCAATATAATTCATTGACGTAACAAATATATTACGGTGTCATTTCAAAGCGAAGTCCCGACTATATCACTATAATCAGGAATAAAGTGGCGTGATCTTATTTTTTGAAAGTACGTTTTGAATTTTTACTTCGGCATTAAATATTTTCCCATCCATGCCTCTTCCTCCCGGTCGAGATGAAGCCGGTGGCGTGGTTCATCGACACCGTGGCCTTCACGCGGAAACCGAAGAAATTCTGTCGTTTTTCCCATTTTTTTCAGAAACCGGTAATACTGTTCTCCCTGAGTGATAGGAACGCGGCGATCTTCTTCACCGTGAACAACGAGGAGCGGAGTAGTAACGTTTTGAGCATATCGTGCTGCAGACATTCTGTCATAATTCTCCGGGTCATCCCACGGCTGGACACCGAACATATTGTCGAAATAGTGGAAAATGTCCGTCTGACCATAAAATGGAAAGAGATCGGCAATGGCGGCACTGCCAATCGCAGCTTTGAACCGGTTGGTTTGGCTGATTGCCCAGAAGGTCATATAACCGCCGTAGCTGCCACCCATGATCCCGAGCCGCTCCTGATCTGCAATACCCATCTCGATTATAGTATCCACACCGTTCATCAAGTCGATGAAATCGTTCACACCCCAGTCATTATAAACACCTGCGCCATATTCAAAGGTATGGCCCGAACTGCCCCGCGGATTTGCACGGAGTACTGCGTATCCACGGGCCGCCCACTTTTGTGCTTCGGCCGTATAAGTATTGTAATAGGCACCATATGGCCCACCGTGCACATCGAGGATAAAAGGATACCGTTTCCGCTCTTTATAATCGATCGGATAGATAAGCATACCCTCGATATCCCAATCATTTGCCCCTTTCCAGTAGACAACTTCCTGACGTGAAACTTCGTATGCTTCCATGTGGTTTGTCGGGCTAAGAATGTTTCTGGTCCGCCTGCCTCTCCTGTCGGTCAGGAAAACCTCGCCAGGTTCGGAAGCAGAGCTTCCCGTAAAGAGGATCGATATTCCGTCTTCAGACAGGGTGTAGGACCCGGTAACATACTCGTCACCCGAAATAACAAGTTCACGTTCGCCGCCATTCACCGGGGAGCGGTAGATCTGCCGTGTCGGTGCCCGCTGGACAGAATAGTAAACGTAATCGTTGTCTTTAGACCACTGTACATTCGAAACCGAATAGTCAAGATCGGCGGTCAGGTTGACCGGACTGCCGCCGCTAGCCGGAATGACCATTACCTGTTGCTGTATATACATGATGTTTTCGTGTAAACTTGCGGTATATGCGATCCATTCTCCGTCCGGCGACCATGCAGGACTGCCGTCAGGTCCTGTGTTGAAAGTCAACTGCCGCACTTCACCGGAATCAGCGGAAACGATCCAGATGTTACTGTTATCGCTATGATTGGGCAGGTTGGTACGTGTCCCGGTACGGTTTGAGCTGAATGCAATCCACTCTCCGTCCGGTGACCATGCGAGTCCATTATTGTTATAATCACCTTCTGTGATTTTCTTGCTCTCTTTTGCCTCGATATTATAGACCCAGATATGTGTGAACTGTTCATCCTGCTCCCAATAGTAACCGTCGTTTTTCAACACGACCTTCTTTTCCCACTCCTCTTTATCGGGACGTTCAGACTGTTTGGTATATGCGATTTTGGTATAATCGGGTGAGAAGACCCCGTTTGCCGGGGCGTCTTCATCGTTAAAAAATAGTTGCCCTTCACCGCCGCGGGTCGAAATGACATACACCTTTTCATCGCCGTCCCGTTCGGAGTTGAACAGGAGCCGCCCGTCCGGCAGCCACCGGGGGTTTTCCTCTCCGGCATCGGAGTAGGTGAGTTGCCATGTCTCGCCGCCACCCACCTCATAGAGCCATATGTGCGATGTAGATTCAAAATCCGACGTGTCGAGTGTTGTCTTCGTGAACGCAGTGAGCGATCCGTCGTGCGACAGAGCGTACCCGCCCCAGTTAGGCATCGTCAATTCCTCAAGCGCCGTCATTTTCTTCTTGCCCATCTCCTGAGCGGCCGTGCTGCTTGTCAGTATTGTAATGCAAAAAAGGCTCACAAGTACAATCAGATATTTATTCATTCTCATCATTATTAATTCTTCCCATTTATAAAATTATTTATAGTTTGTACAACACTTACGTCGTGTTTCGTAATCTATCAATATTTTCCAGAGCTAATTTTCCGGTTTCTCCATCTGAATCTAATGCAACAACTTTTTTATATTTTTTCAATGCTTCTTTAATTTTTCCTAATTTTTCTAATGCAATACTCCAATTATAATAAGCTTTAACGTACTGTGGATCAAGCTCAATGGCTTTTATATATTTTTCAATGGTTTCATCATGCCTACCTAGATTACCCAGAGCAACACCCCAGTTATTATAGGCTTTGACATCCTGAGGATCAGTTTCAGTAACTTTTTTATATTTTTCAATTGCTTCATCATATCTACCTTGATTACCCAGTGTAACACCCCAATTATAAAGTGGTAAACAATAATTTGGATCCATATTCGCTGACATTTCAAACTGTTCAGTAGCCTTCGAAAGCACTCCTGCTTCAGATAACATTATACCATAACTGTTTCGAATTGTAGGATGTGGATATAATGCAAGAGCAGTAGAATATTTTCCTTCTGCAATCGTAAATTGCTTTTCTGTCGCATGTTTGACCGCTTCATGCGCAAGTTGAAAAGCAAGTACTTGCTTTTCATTTTCTTTTTGGTCTAATTCACTTTTAAGTGTATCAATTTTTCTTTTGTAATCGTCAAGTTTTTCTAATTTATACACAGTAGGTTCTATACCATCAATCCACGTGCAGAGATCCTTTTCAAAAAGTTCTATCCAATGCTGTTCAGATTCATATGCACGGTATAGATAATTTTTTTCTATCTCTAATTTATTTCTGAACTCAAGCACTTGCTTTAATTGTTCGCCCGGATCTGCCATCATGTCGTCCGGTGTTTTTCGAAAATAAAACCATATATCTATTCCTGCCTTTTTCGCAACTTCATATTCCTCTTCAAATCCGGATGTGTATTTGCCTGATTTACTCGGTTTGGATCCCCATCTTTTCCATAACAGCATCACTGCTAAATCGCATGATTTTAAATCTTTATTTATGAGTTTTTGCGGCCTTCCCTTTCCCAATAGAGTATCTTCCCATCCGACAGGTTCCAATAGCAGGCTAATTGATTTTGCCTTAATATCATTAATTTTGTCTACAATGTTTCCGAATTGTTTTCGCTCGGGATTCAAATCGTTAGGAGATCCAATGAAGATTCTTTTTCTTTCAAAATATATTGTTGATTTCGGCATTTAAATTTTCCTTTGCCGTTGTGCAACCGGCATTTTTATAAGCAATATTGTGATCTACTAAAAACTATTTCAAATATATCTCCAACCAAGCAGCCTGTTCCTTATCATTGATAATCCTATGGAATGGTTCACGGATGCCCTGTCCTTCCAACGGAAACCGGATAAATTTGACCGTTTTGCCGTGTTTTTCAAAGCTGTGTAGTACTCAATCGCCTGCGATACCGGCACAACAGGGTCGTCATCGCTGTTGATAATGAGCAGGGGAGTGGTCACGTTCGAAATAAGATTCACCGGAGAATATTTATCTTACAAATTGAATGCACAAATATAATGAATAATAAAAGGTGAAACAACATTCATAATACAAAAATATTTTATTCACCTTATCCTTACTTATTGGTAGTTTGGCGTGTGTGCATATTGGAAAAAGATTGGATAATTCTCCTCTGTACCCTCACTTTAAAAAAAGTTTTTGCATTTATGCTTCTTTCTGATTACATTTTTTTTTCAAACCCACCCTTTGTAACGTAACCCGCCGTGAGCTTTGGAGGTAGATAATGGCTTTGCAGAATTCAGAAGAACAAGCTGCAAAAACTGAAGAAAAAACTGCTCAGGATGTCCTGTATATAGGACTCGATCTTGGCACATCACAAAGTGCAGTAGCAACCAACACCGGAATTCTGGTTAACACTGCCAGTGTTGTTGGATGGCCAAAAGACCTGATATCTTACAAACTGCATCAGAAAGCAGTCCTGTTTGGTGACGAATGTGTACGAAACCGAATGTCGGTAGATGTTTTTTATCCGCTTGAGAAAGGTGTCATTTCCACATCGTCCAAGGGGAAAAAAACTGACGATTCCGAACGGAAAGATACTGCACCTGGTGAGTTTATTCGGCATATGATAACGCTTGCTGAACCGAATCAAAATCAGCAGAAATTTCTTGTTGTCGGTGTGCCTGCGGAAGCTTCTGTTGAGGATAAACAGGCCATTATCAATACCGCTGCTGGTCTGGTTGATTCTGTTCTTGTTGTTTCTCAGCCATTCCTCGTCGCGTACGGTCTCGGTTTGTACGGTTTCTCACTTGTTGTCGATATCGGTGCCGGAACGACCGATATTTGCCGCATGCACGGAACAATACCTGAAGAATCCGATCAGAAAACCTCATTCAAAGCGGGTACTCACATCGATTCACTCCTATTTGATCTCCTCAGATCAAAATATCCGAAAGCCAACATCACAAAAATGATGGCGCAGCATTTTAAAGAGAAATATGCGTTTGTCGGCAATATTAATGAACAGATTTCGGTTGAGCTCAACATTGGTGGAAAAAACAGGACACTACGATATTACAAAAGAAGTAAAAGATGCGTGTGAGAATATTGTACCTGACATTGTGGCGACGCTCAGGCACCTGGTATCAAGTTTCGATCCTGAATTTCAGGATGAGCTCAGAAATAATGTGCTCTTTGCGGGATGCGGAAGCAGAATTCGCGGACTTTCTCAGTTGGTAGCATCAGAGCTTGCTGATCTTGGACCGATTAACACCCAAATCGTTGAAGACCCGGTTTATGCCGGCGCTTTCGGAGCGCTCCGGATTGGCCAGGACATGCCCCTCAGTGAATGGAAACATATGTAGAACTAGATGATTATGATCGTCTTATAAAAAGATTTTCAGCACGATTGGCTATTAGTAATAAGAGTAGAGTTGAGAAAATTCCCTAACTCACTTCAAAAAACTGACTCTCATCACCGTCGGGGGAGATGTTGAGCGTTACTTTCTTAGCGCATTTCGGATACCAACCCACAAATGCATTGCGTTGTTTATTAAGGTAAATCCGGCTGTACACATTACAGCACTTGAAATGGATACCAACAAATGGCCGGGATTCGGATTTTTCTTTGTTACTGTCGTGTTGTGTCATGCCGAAAAAGTCCTCCGCAGTTCGTTTTCGAACACAGTAAAACTTTCATTTCCGAAAAGAACAAACCGGATCGTTTTAAGGTGTTTTGATTCGGTCAGAAATGTTATGGATTCATTGAGCATAATCTGAGCACACAAATGTATCAGAAGTCCACCGACACCGGTACTTATTGCTGGGAAGGCAATCGATTCGAGTCGGTTCTCTTCAGCAAGCCGCAAGCTTGCCTTTGTAGTCTTCCGAACTTTTTCTTCGTCAGTCTTCAGGTCTTGACCCATACCAGCGGCATGGATAACATGTCGGGCAGTCAGCGTCCCCCCCGACGTGATAACAGCACCGCCGACTTCGACCGGCCCCTGTTTGACCGCTTCAGTCTCGATTATCTGGCCGCCTTTTTTCTTGATCGCACCTGCAACTCCTGAACCCATCCAAAAATGGTTATTTGCAGCATTGACGACAGCATCGACATCCTGTTCTGTAATATCGCCTTCAACGACCTCAACCGATCCATGACCAATAGTTACTTTCATATTTCCCTACCTGTATAATGTGAACCCAGCTCGAAACAAATGGGAGAGACTTAGTTTTTGCATACAGATCACAAAAATTAAATAAAAAATCATAAAAAGACAAAAGAAAAGGTTATAGAGTCTAATAATATTCTCAAGATAAAGTGTTCGCAAGCTCACCGTGCGTCACATCAACCTCATTTTAACTTGATTTTATATGATATGCATGTTATCTTCTAATCTAGTTAGCACGTCTAAAAGTATATAAAAACAACATCCTGTACAGGGTCATGAATGGAAGTACATTCCGGTTGAGATCATATGGAAACAAAAAAATTATTTAATTGGGAAGTTGAAAAAAAGATTAAAGAGCTTGAAGGCGGCCTCCAGTTTAAGGAGGTCACTATGGTCGATCTGCAGGAGTTTGTACTTCAACACAATTACTATAATGGGGAGAACGATGAGGTCTTTGTCTACCTCTGCAATGCATACTTCGATCGGTCAGAACAGGATAAAGCGGAAGAAGTTTTCGCGAAAATTTTTGAGAAATGGAAAATTGTCAGCAACAAATTTCCTCAAAACATACTGAAACTGAAGCATCTCGCCGATCTGATTATCAGTAAAATTAAATATGTTCCGGACAAAATGGTCGAGCACTTTAAACATCAGAATGAACAGGAATTGTCCCTGTTGATAGGGTATTGTATCGACCGGTATGTCACGTATGAAAGAGCAGAACTGCTCGGCCCGTTTCTCCAAAAACTACCTTACAAAGGAGATGATCCGCAGACGCTCTTTAACCTGATCAACGCTACTGTCGAAATCAATTCCGATCTGGTCGATGATTATCTGAAACTGGCGCTGAAAGCAATAAAAGATCCGATTTCATTCCTGAATAACATCCAGTTCACATCGGAACTGTTCAGCGTTGTCCATCCTGACACACTGAAAGAGATCCTCGATTTGCCGGGTATCAATACGAAATTCCATCAGTTTATCAAATTTGAATCCTTTATGGAATCGCTCGATAAAATTCCGTCGCTCGATGCACCGTTTTTTATTAAAATTTCGAACCAGCTCTACGAAAAAAACACCACTCTGGCGATCCAGTATGGCTTGCGTGCTATCAAAAAATCTGATTTTCAATTGAGCGAACATCTTAAGGAAATTAAATGCGCATGTGAAAACGATCCGCCTGAACAACCTTCTATTGCGGAGCAGATTATGCTCACCGCTCTCAAAGATGGAAATGCAAAAAAAATCTGGCTTGTTGTTAATAACAGCTATTTTGTTAATGCCACGAACATCACACAGTATGATGCAGCATTGAAGTACACCGCGGCCGCCGTGAAAATCAGCAAAGCGAACTCCGATATGATCTCACAACATATCCAGTTTCTCATGCGCCGAATGCGGTCGGTCGATGGTCCGGAAGGTATCCTCGAAAGGGACAGGTATAAACACAAAGCAGAGAATTCACAGTTCAGCCGCCAGATAGATATGTTCAGAGTCCTCTACCAGAAAAAAATCAGGAAAGAAATTTCTGATTTAAAGCACGTATACCTGTAACCGGCTTCTTGGAGCAAGACCGGATGAAAAACGATAGTTATATAAGCATCATTTTACGCAACCTGTTCATCAGATCCATTGCAATTTAGTATCTCCCTATACAAGGGTACAGCAGACTTTTTTCGTACACCAATCAACAACAATAATACTCACAGAATGCCCCGATCTAATCTATGCGGATTGTACATCCCTTGAAAGTTGAAAAAAATGGTTTGTCCAAAAAACTTTAATCGGATACTGTTTACCATTCTTGCTTTAGTGTTGCTGCCTCTGAGCTCATCATTTGGGCAAAACGAGACGGTAAAAGTTTTGACGGTGGAAAGTGCAATAACGCCAGTAAGTGCTGAATATATCATGAAAGCGATTGAGCAGGCAGAGTTGGAAAACGCCGAGTGCATCATCATTCAACTCGATACACCCGGCGGTCTGATGACTTCAATGGAAGATATCATCAAGAAAATATTAGGATCACAAGTTCCCGTAATTGTTTATGTGGCCCCGAGCGGTGCAACCGCAGGTTCAGCCGGAGTGTTTATCACCATGTCTGCTCACATTGCAGCGATGGCGCCGGCAACGAACATCGGTGCAGCCCATCCAGTCAGTCTCGGATCTCCAGTCGATACGGCGAGTGTCATGGAAGAAAAAATCACCAATAACGCCGCGGCATATGCCCGCTCTATTGCCGAGAAAAGGGACAAAAATGCGGATTGGGCGGAAAAAGCAGTGCGCGAAAGTGTTTCGATTACGTCGAACGAAGCGCTCGAAATCGGTGTAATTGACCTCATTGTCCCGACAGTCGATTCTCTACTTTCCGCGATAGACGGCAGGGAAATTGAAGTAATTCTCGGCACCAAAACGCTCAAAACAAAAGAGGCGCGAATCGAAGAAATTGAACTCGGTTTGCGGTACAGGATACTCTCCCTGATTGTCGACCCGAATATAGCTTACATATTCATGATGCTCGGTATGGCAGGTGTAATGCTTGAACTCTACAATCCAGGCTCGATTTTCCCTGGAGTCATTGGCGGTATTTCTCTTATTCTTGCCTTTTACGCGATGCAGACACTGCCCGTTAATTACGCTGGGCTCTTACTCATAATTCTTGCTGTTGTACTCTTTATTCTGGAGGTCAAAGTGACAAGTTTCGGAATGCTGACGGTCGGCGGCATTGTTGCGCTTACGTTAGGTTCGGTTATGCTGTTTGATTCCCCGGAAGCAATTCTGCGTGTTTCCTGGAAAGTGATAATCCCGACAGTGATGTTGACGGCGTTATTCTTTAGCATCATTATCGGTCTTGCAATCAAAGCGCAAAAAAGACGTCCTTCCATCGGGAATGAAGCTTTAATCGGGGAAACGGGAGTCGCTCAGACTCGAATCAGGAAAGAAGGCCAGATATTGCTGCACGGCGAGATTTGGAAAGCAACAAGTGAGGATACAATAAAAAAAGGTGACTCGGTAAAGGCGATCAGCATTAAAAATCTCGAAGTGAAAGTGGAAAAAATTTGATAGTCCGGGTACAATCTGAACATTACGTAAATATACCACATAGATTATAATAACTCCATATTCAGCAGTACTATTCTCCAATGAGAAAGGAGTAAATCATGCCTCCTGTTACATCTGGTTTTATTGTCGTCAGTATCATAGCGATATTCCTATTAGCCAGTATGATCAAAATCCTCAGGGAATATGAGCGAGGTGTCATTTTCCGTTTGGGACGCTTGATCGGGGTAAAAGGGCCCGGCATTATCATTCTGATCCCGTTGATCGATCGTATGGTCAAAATCAGTCTTCGTACTATCGTTATGGATGTTCCTCCACAGGATATCATAACAAAAGACAATGTCTCAGTCAAGGTGAATGCCGTGATCTATTTCAGGGTGTTGGGCGCTGATAAGGCAGTGGTGGAGGTGGAAAACTTTATGTTTGCAACATCACAGCTCGCACAGACGACACTCCGGAGCGTTCTCGGCCAGGCAGAGCTTGACGAACTCCTTTCCGAGCGCGATAAAATTAATCTGAAACTACAGCAGATCATAGACAGTCATACCGATCCGTGGGGTATCAAAGTCTCAATGGTCGAGGTAAAACACATCGACCTGCCGCAGGAGATGCAACGTGCAATGGCAAAACAAGCAGAAGCCGAACGTGAACGGCGCGCGAAAATCATCGCAGCGGAAGGTGAGTTTCAGGCAGCAACCAAGCTTGGCGAAGCTGCTGAGATCATCAGTAAGAATCCGAGTACGCTGCAGCTCCGTTATCTCCAGACACTAGTCGAAATCTCAAGTGCAGGTACTTCTTCGACTATTATTCCTCTACCGATCGATCTGCTGAAGCCTATAATTGATAAATTGGGTGGCAGTAAATAGTAATACACTCTGTGTAAAAGAGAACTCTCATAAAAAGGGTGCAGTCCGGTCTACTGCACCCTTTTTGTAAACAAAATGTATTCGGTACCTGAAGTTTTTCACCCCCTATAATTGAGTGATTCGAGTTTTCAGCCGAAAATGAGTATAGAAGATCACACGCATTATATATAGTTGACACTGTAGGCACAAACAATGAATTTTTTTGTTATCATAACATCAATAGTGTTTCTAAGCGGAGCCTTTTCAATTGACGAAAGCTCTGCCCAATCGGTGCAGCAGAACACCATACCATATGCAACATTTCCGTCAAAATTTCCACCATCCGCAGAAATAGTCTCTGCCCGATACTATCAAGAGTCCGCAAGCAGAGGTGGTATCATGATTGGACTGAAATCGCTCTTATTCGGACCGCGTATTGGGCTCGAAGCCAACGAAAGCGTGCCGATATCATTCATAGAAAAAGCGAATCTTTTCGTACCTCTTGCCCCATTTCAAGCGTATTCGGAAAACGGTATCAAGGGATTCCTCACGAGCGCGTTTATCGGACCTCGTGTTGGGATGGAAATCAAAGAGCGAAAAATCCGAAGAAAAGAAAAGATCGGCCTGCTTATCATGGCCGGTATTACCTACCATCTCATGACTTCGAAACCCTCGTCAAGCGGTGTTATATCCGAGGTTATCCTCGGTGCGTTCCTGTCACGTTTATGGCCTGCGTATGAAGCCTACCGCGGCAAAACCATGACCGACATCGATATCACAGAAAACCTCCGCAAATAAGTAATGATTTCCTGAAAGTCAACAATTTTCATATACATTCTGATAATTATTTTCTGATTCCTCAAAACACTATAATCAAACTGTCACTCCAGCTGGAATTCTAACAATCTACCGGGACGAAATGGAGAAATCTCAACATTAATGATTATTTTATAAAAAGTCATTCGAGATCATCATTCTGTAAGGGGCCGAGCATCTGACGAGGAGTTTATAATTTAAAGAAAAGAGCTATATTCTAAATAATTAAGAAAACAAGTCCATAATGATTAGATATATGTTTTAAACACGGGTCTGAAAACTTTAAAACGAGTAGTATTAAAAAAAAACGTGCAAATATAATAAAAACCTCACTATATTTTATAAAGCACATATATCATTCCTTACATTATAGACATTTTCTTACTCCTGACTATCCCGAGAAAGGAGATAATATCATGGGTATGTGGTCTACATTTGTCGATGTAATCCAGAACGGTATCCTTGTATTTACCAATGTCTTCGGGGGGAGCATGGGTACGGCGATCATTGCTGTCTCACTGCTCATTCGCATGGCATTGTTCCCGCTCACACTAAAGCTCGCACATCGTTCTTTCATTCGTAACAATATGCTCATAAAACTGAAACCAGAACTTGACACGTTGAAGATACATTTCAAGAATCAACCGGACCGGTTAACCCGCGAGACCATGAAAGTTTTCAACCGCAACGGGATCAAAATGGTTGATACGAGCAACTTGTTTGGTGGCCTGATTCAGGCCCCAGTTTTTGTGGTCTCTTCTCGGCAATACGAAATATTATCACTGGAGGCGGTCGATTTGTCTGGATAAAAGATATAGCAAAACCCGACTTTTTGCTGACACTCTGTGTCACGTCTATAGCAGTATTTGCCGCTTCTCTCAACCCGAATCTTGCTGAACACAACCGGATGCTGCTTATTATGCTACCAGCTGTAGGGACACTCTTTTTTCTCTGGTACAACTCTGCAGGAATCGCTCTCTATTGGGGTACGACAAGTTTTGTTACCATTATTCAAAATGGTATCATCATGCATAAAGCAAAACATACGAAATAAACATATATATTATCCAAAATAGTGTTTGAGCTCTGCTGTTATTAATGACGGTAGAGCTTTTTTTGTTTGTACCGGTTAAAATATTTTCGTGGAAATTGAACATGTACGTTCGTACATTTATACAAGTGGTTGCAGTAAATATCATGTAATTATATTAAACCCGGAGCGTGGAAAGATGGCCGCGTTTCCCGATTATTTGGGAGATGAGGAAAGTCCGAACTCCACAGGGCAGGATGCCCCGTGAAAACGGGGTCGTTCCGGTTCACCGGAATGCAGGAAAGTGCCGCAGAAAATATACCGCCCCGTTCCTCGGAATGGGGTAAGGGTGAAAAGGCGAGGTAAGAGCTCACCGCGTTTTCGGTAACGGAAACGGCAGGGTAAACCCCATCCGGAGCGAGACCAAATAGAGGAGAAGAGGCTGCCCGTCTCATTTGACTCCCGGGTAGGTCGCATCAGATAAATGGCCATCCGCGACAGAATTCGGCTTACCGAGCGCTTCGGGTTTAGTATAATTTATTGTCTTATCAGCCATCATGAATAATAAATCCTTATTCTCATACATTGTAGCATTATTCGTGCTATTTTTTTGCATATCATGCAACCGCGACGTCAATCCCGATACACAACAGAAAATCGATGAATTGTCAGCACAGATGCCCGATCTTATGCGAGGCTATTATGTGTCTGGTGTTAGCGTGGCGGTTGTCAACAATTTTGAACTCGAATGGACTCAGACTTATGGTGTTACCGATATAATCTCCAACGCACCGGTAACCGACCGGACACTGTTTCAGGCCTCTTCCGTTAGTCAGAGTTTCACCGCTATGGCGGTGTTAAAACTTGTGCAAGACGGAAAACTTGACCTTAACACCGCTATCAATGAATATCTTGAGTCGTGGTCGGTTCCGGTAAGTAGCACAGGAACAATGCCCCGTCTCTCTCTGAAAAGCCTGTTAAGCAGGTCACTTGGCGCCTCAAGTAAAAAGGTAAAGGGTTATGTGTTGACAGAACCGGTTCCTTCTGCTGTTGGATTTCTCGATGCAGCTTACCGGGGTAATCCTGAACAGAATAGCCCACTGATCAACAACAGTTCACTTGTTGAAGATTATACAATTGTGCAGCTTGTGGTGTCTGATATTTCCAAGAATCCGTTTCACTCGTTCATGCGTTCAACAATCCTCTCTCCTTTACGGATGGACTATTCCACGTTTGATCAACCACTACCCGAAAGTCTTCTACAGTTTGCCGCTCTGGGTCATTATGAAAACGGTTCCCTGCTTGAGGAGGGGATGAATGTATTTCCACATACCGCTGCAGCCGGTCTCTGGACGACACCGCACGATCTCTCCCGGTTCATCATCGAAATTCAGAAAACGATTCGAGGAGAATCGGAACAAGTTCTTACTCAGGAAATGGTTCAGACTATGCTGACTCCGGCATCGTCAGGAAAATTTGCACTTGGAAATGTCATATCACAAAAAAATGGCGGCAGTTATTTTGGTCACAGTGGAGCAAATGAAGGGTATACCTGTGAATATTTCGCCTCCCGAGACGGTGGATATGGTGTTGTCGTCATGACAAACGGCGGTAGAGGTGTCCGACTTGGAAGAGATATTATTCAAAAAATATTCAATCTCTATGAATGGTAATAATATGTTTGCAAAAGCGAGGAGCAGCACCATGAATAAGCTAATAAATTTCTTTCTATCTATTTTCCTCTGCCTGATTTTTACGGACAATCTCAGTGCACAGTACGGATCAGACATAATAGAAACTTCAGATAGTGATTTGGAAGTTACATTTTTGGGACACGGTTCACTTCTGTTTGAGTATGACGGTCTCATAATATATGTTGATCCATCGGGATTACAGAGTACTGAAAATCTCCCGAAAGCAGACCTGATACTTATAACTCATGAGCACGGTGATCATTTTCGTCCGGAACTCATTGATGAACTGCGGAATCATTCAGCCATTGTGATTACAAATGAACGATGTGCTGAACGTGTTGACGGTGCAATGATTATGAAAAATGGTGATACACGTACCATTATGGGACTTTCTATCGAAGCGGTACCGTCATATAATCTTGTGCATAAAAATGAGTCGGGTGTGTTTTTCCATCCAAAAGGGCGGGATAATGGTTATGTTATAACTTTCGGTGATACATGAGTTTATTGTGCAGGAGATTCCGAAAAATGAAGGCGCTCAAGGAAATTGATGTTGCTTTTCTTCCAATGAATCTGCCCTATACAATGACTCCCGAGATGGTTGCAGATGCTGCTCAGAATTTCAAACCCTCAATTCTCTATCTCTACCATTACAGAAATGGTGATACGGAAACATTAGAGCAATTGATGGAAAATGTGAAAGGTGTAGAACTTCGTATCAGGAAAATGTACAACTAACACGAAGCTATTTGTCAGGTGCTGTTAGTAATCCTCATCGGGGATCGTCAGTTCCGAATTGTCTCCCCTCGGCCGAAAGCGGTAAAGCCAGAATCCGACTATGACAAACCCGATTGCGATCATTATGAATGGCCCTGTCCAGGCGAAAATATTAAAACCTTCGGTTGTCGGTTTGATCAGGATGCGTTCACCATATTCCGCAACTAAAGTTGCAGTGATCTCTTCAAACGTTTTTCCTTCGTCAAGCATCGTGCTTATCTCGGTACGCACTTCTCCGGCTATACCGGACCGATGCAATCCGACTGCTTCTCTGTAGCAACATGGTGAAACGAATTCCTGCTCAAGCTGTTCCTGAAGAACAAGCTTTGACGGTTTTTCGATATCCTGAAATGAATAACCGGGTGAAGTAATTCCGAAAAATAATACAACTATCGCAACTAATATCCGTATAAATATATGGTACATGTAATACCTCTTGTTCGTTTCAGGCACATACTGTTTCGATTGATTCTGCTAATATACAAAATAATAACACCATGCAAAAGAGAAACACTTCTGGTATCACAGAGAACACTATGATACGCAATAAAGTTCAATATTCGAATATACCATTGATTTTATTTCCGGCCTGCATTACCTTACGTTCAGGTATATGATAAAAAAATCGAAAACCCCAGACTTCATCCTGCCGGGAAAATCATATTTTCTTAAAAATCCCGACGGCTTTGTCTTTACCTATCTCTTTGCCTCCGGGGCATCACAGGATACGTTTGTAACACTCCTAAAAAAAGATATATCATTCACACCGGTCTCGGTCCAGATCGCACCGATGAAGCACATCCATTCAATGGGGAAATGTATCGTCTCGACGGTGCAATTCCCGTCAGTATTTCCAGGCACGTTGGTATCGATTTCACCTTCAAACTCC
The DNA here is from genome assembly GCA_965249485.1 of bacterium. Classification (GTDB taxonomy): domain Bacteria; phylum SM23-31; class SM23-31; order SM23-31; family SM23-31; genus CBDFMG01. Next base: position 803,740 of record OZ252239.1, read on the forward strand.
ATTAAAAAATGACTGCTAAAACCGGTATTACTTTTGAGGAACTACTGCATACTATTTGTGAATCAATTGCACCCAATCTGTCGAAACTTATCGATACATCAATTCCGCCACTCTCAATATCAAGTAAATATGCCGACACGTCTAAATATCCAGTCAGTGAGCCGGAAAACTGCCTCTGGATAAAAAATCACTGGGAAATAGCCGATGGGGGAAACTTCATTTCCCTGCAATGTATATCACATACTCTGCTTTCGTCGTTCTGCACAGCAATGCTTGGCGAAGAGCTATCGGAGCATGTAGATGATCCCGAATCACTTCTTGGTTTAATTCGAAAACTTAATAAGCGGTTTCAAGAGTGGTTGTTTTCATCCATATCGTTGGAGACGTCGGGCACGGTCGCTCTGGAAAGCGAAAAAAAGACCGACGAAAAACCTGTAAAACTAAACCTTGAAGAACTTCGGATTGTGGACGACAGAACAATCAGAGCTATCATAGAAGAGGCTACACGGAATCAACTCCCTTTCAAGACATTTGTCGTATCAATATCTGTGATGAGCGATGAACTCAGAAAACGGTTTCTTTACAACATGTCGAAGAACCGGCGTGCGGATGTCAGGGATGAATTAAAACGCATCGATCAATCATCCGAAGATGCGATGGAGGCCCAGAGAGATTTCGCCTGGGTTTTGATCGAGTTAGTAAACAAGAGTGAAATAACCATCGATAAACGTTTGAAAAAACGGCTCACTGCAATTGTTAACGCGATGGACGCCACGCTCAGAAAGCGAGCTGAAGAGTATATCAAATCAAATCAATTTGGAGAATCGATTGCAGCCGTTAATTATGTCCTGCTCCAGCTATTGCTCAGGCGTGTACCAAAAAACTGCTAATTTCGGCACTCTCGATGGTCCGGGAGGAAACATTCAAAAAAATTGAAAGAAATATGACGCCTGTCTCTCTCGAACTTCTGCAGGAAGATGTAGATCACTGGAACCGGGCGGTTCAGGACGAAACGCAAAAAGTAACCGCAACCGCTTCCGCTCAAAAAACAATGATCAGAACCGCAATAAAACTCAAGAAAGAATTCTCCCGCGGTGTGATTTGATATCAAATGGGTTTAATAAGATATGATTTCACAGCCAATTCCTCTACCACATTAATCATCCTTAGAAGATTCCATGCTTGTTTAAGCGCCTGCTCAGATTATAATATAGCGAACAGGAGCCAATAAATGTTACAGAATGTCATGTTGAGCGACGTGACAATTTATGGCTACATTACTTCAGCAGTGATTCTTTCAATTCCTCACAAATACATCATGGTGCATACATTTAATCATGTTTGTTGAATTCTGGTCAATTATAAAAATTATACGGAATAAATATTCTGCACTTTTGTTTCATAAATAGAAAGATTTTGTACAAAATGTTGTTAAAAATCAAAAGGTTACCGATACTTAAAATAGAGGGACATTTTTTATTGTGAAGATGTATACTTCTTGGTATGGTAGTTGCCTTTTCCGTCAGTAAAGATCGTGATGTTTTAATTTTAGTACTTTAGGTTTTATGAATCACTTGATTTTGGGGGAATTATGACGTACTACCAAAAAAGAGTCTATTACTTAAAGACTCGGATTAAAAATGGTATAATCGGATTTGTCAGTTTGACTGTCTTCTTTCTCATAATGATGCTGTTATTCAACCGGGTTACCTGATGTTGTCATATTTATTCCGTATTTCTTAGAAAATCCTGTATTTTAAGATTAATTCGTTTTTTCATCGTTAGAATTCAGAATAATCCTACCAAAGAATTTACTTTCATTAACGTGTTATCAATTCATTCTCCGTAAGTTTATAGATCCTTTATGATTAATTCATCTGGAGTCATTTCCAATCATTATCCTCAAACAGAATATCACTATCCTGATCGGGATGTTCTTTGTGTTCATGAAACCATTGGTCAGAATATCGAATTGAATTCCTTTTGGAAAGGCAGTGCATACAAATTCCCTTTCCCTTTTTCAATTGACTTTGCTCCTGCCATTAAATATATTTTTGACACTTTATATTCTGAACCAAAACAACACTGAATGGATCGGTTAACCGGAGTTTCAATATTATTTAAAACAAAGCGCAGAAAACTTAATATAATTAACTGAGTTTTGCTACTATAACCTGATATTTTTCATTATCATTACTATCCTTTAACCACTATGAAAACGTCATTGATACCTGAACAAATCTGGGGACAGCTTGAATCGGTTATCCAAGACAACACATCATTCACCATCACGTCACATGTCAATCCGGATGGAGATGCCGTCGGATCGGAACTTGCACTCTATAACTTTCTGACAAAAAAGCGTAAAAGAGTCAGAATAATAAATTGTAACTCTCTTCCGGTAGTCTATCACTTTCTCACAGAATCTCAGGAACTGTATCGTGAATTTTCAGAAGCAGATAACGACTGGATAAACGGATGTGATGTCATTTTTATACTCGATATCAGCAATAAAGACCGACTGAGCTGAATGCAGCCGATTATATCGGGGAGTCCGGCTTACAAAATCTGCATTGACCATCATGAGGACAACAATCTTGATGCCGAATTAAAAATCACCTCCGAATCGGCGAGTGCTACTGCTGTGTTAATATATGATCTGTTAATAAACTTGAAAGCTGCCATCGACCAGGAGACGGCAATGGCACTTTACGTCGGAATATTGACCGACACAAATTCATTTTCCGAGCCGAATACAACATCCCGGGCGCATGAAGTTGCCTCCGAATTGATGCAGTACGGTATCCGGTCTGAGGAGATATACCGGAAAATATTTCACATCAACAGCTGGAATCGAACAGAATTATTTAAAGATACACTTGCAACGTTGTCGAGCAGCTGCGGAGGGAAGCTCGCATGGATGAAAATAACCAGAGAAATGGTTGAAAAGAGTGGAGCGCTCCGTGAGGAAATCGAGGGATTCGTGGACTATCCGCTCACCATTGACGGAGTGCAGATTGCCATTCTATTTCTTGAAATTCCGGGAACGGGTACAAAAATCAGTCTCCGGGCAATAAACTCACTCAATGTTCACGAGCTCACCCAAAGGTTCGGGGGAGGTGGTCACCGTCATGCTGCGGGGATTCGGCTTTACGAAGTATCTATTGACAAAGCGATAACACAGGTACTTGATGAAGCATGTCGCTACTTTAACAGTCAGAAAAGTCAATAGTAATAAATTTAAAACCGGTCTGTGTCGTAATAAACCCCGGGTGCTTGTATCGGTCCCGGTGTCAACAGGAGCTCACTATGGACATATCGGATGTCATAGCGAAGTACCGGGATTTACTCGAAAAAAAAAGTAATCAGACACGCAACACCCGCAGGGCAAAATTGTCTGATCTGAACCATTTTGGCAGGTTCTTTGAGGAGAGGGAATTAGAATCTGTCACCGAACATGATGTCCGAGATTATTTTGATACACTTCGGGAAGAAGCTCACTATTCAATTTCCACAATCGTTAGAATATGGTCGACCGTCCGGACATTCTTTGATTTTTGTGTTGAGGAGAAAATTTGCGGAAATAATCCTACTGCGGGGATTAAAGCGCCGCCCAGGCCGGAACCTCGAGTACCGGAAATCCTAACAAAAGGGGAGCTGCGAAGACTGCTTGCCGCTCCGCAGAAAGAACAAAAAAAACTCGAATTACGAAAGAAGAAACAGGCGGGTGACGACAATGCCCGTATCGATGAACAGATATATAACTCAGTGCGGAACCATGCGCTCGTTGAACTCCTTTTTGCATCGGGAATGCGTCCTGGGGAAATAGTGAAAGTCAAGCAACACGACATAAATCTCGGTGCGCGTACTGTTACCATATATAATCATAAAGGTATAGCACGTATAGGCTATTTCCCATCAGAGGATGTGTGCCGAATAATGCATCACTATATAAAAAGGACGTTGGAACAGCAGAAAAACCAAGTTGATGATTCGAAAAAATTGCCACCTCCAGAAGAAATGGTACGAGATTACCCGCTCTTCACCTATAAAAACGGATCATCTTTGTCGGAAGACGTTGTCAGAAAAATAGTTCACCGGTATGCTGAACTAGCGGGCATAAAAAAGACGGTTACCCCCTTTACCTTGCGCCATACAATGGCTGTGATTTTGAGAAAGTCTGGCACCGATGACCACGCTGTCAATAGACTGCTCGGAATTGTATCATAAAACCACAAAGAGTTAATACTCCCGTAATCATGCATAATAATGAATGAGAATAAACTAAAAGATACCGGTGAACGGATGATCCAGCCCGGAAAGGATGAGGTCAGTTTTGTCTTTGCACGGCACCAGTTTGCATACGAATACGCAGCTCAGTATGTTGCGGGGAAAACTGTACTCGATGTAGGATGTGGGACGGGATACGGCTGTGAACTGTTCAGCAGCACAGCAGCATTTGTATGTGGTATTGATAAAGACCGGTCGGCCGCTTTATACAGCAGCAAACAATATGGCAATGATCACGCAGCTTTTTGCTGTATGGATGCTTCCGGATTGGCAGTAAAAAGGCAATTTGACGTTACAGTATCGTTTCAGGTTATTGAACATGTCAATGACTTCGGGATATATATAAGAGAACTCAAACGAATTACGAAAAGAGACGGTTTGATACTAATCAGTACACCGAATGTCATAAAACCGTCGAATAAAACAGAGAAAAATCCGTTTCACACGATCGAGTTTAATTTTCAAACGTTCAGCGATCTGATCAACACCCATTTTTCATCATATTCTTTATCAGGTGTTGTTTATTCGGATAATAACATTCTGAGAACAATCATAGATACCTTTCCGATTTATAGATTGGGAAAATGGCTCAATCGGAAGAGTGCAGTTAAAAAATATGCGGATAAAACACTCAAATTAACGCGGTTTGCAATGTCGAAATCACAGCCTGGAAAATTTCATGATCTCTTTGCGATGTGCGAAAACCGCTGATTGTTGAGTCTGAGACACACAGACTGCCAATCAGGCTTGAACATTATGAGCCTGAGAATGCTACGTTTTTACTTGCGAAATAATCATCGAGTTAGTACTTTACTATTTAAAGCATTGAAATTAAAACGGTTAGCACTAAATGTGGCGCCGGACTGATTGCTGATGATGAAGTAATTTTCGATCTGTACAACTTGTCAATTGTGCAGTGGAAAGAACTCATGAACATAGAGTTTTGCGGACATTCCTGTTTTCTCTTGAGTGAGGGAAGACATTCGGTTATCATCGACCCATTTTTGTCCGGAAATCCAGTAGCAGTGCGAAAACCGGAAGAGGTCAGCGTTGAGGCTGTTCTGCTGACACATGGCCACGGCGATCATATTGGCGATGCCATAGCAATTGCACAGAGAAACAATGCAACGATTATAGCACCATACGAACTTGCGACGTACAGCGAAAAAAAAGGAGCGCAAGTTCATCCGATGCATATAGGTGGTGGGCATGATTTTCCGTTCTGTCGGGTGAAACTGACGCAGGCATGGCACGGATCTGCTGTATTTGGTGACGGTGATATTCCAATTTACACGGGAAATCCGTGCGGAGTTATCCTGTGACTATGGGCAGCACAACAGTCTATCATGCAGGAGATACAGGATTATTCGGAGATATGAAACTGATTGGCGACAGGAACGAAATCGATTGTGCAATTCTGCCGATTGGTGACAATTTTACGATGGGAATCGATGATGCGCTTTACGCGCTTTAATTATTACAACCGAAAAAAGTGATTCCTATGCATTATGACACGTTTCCGGTCATTGAAGTCGAGGTAAGTGATTTTACGGATGGGGCGAAGCAGAAGGGATATGATTGTATCGTGCTGAAACCGGGCGAGTCAACAGCACTCTGACATTCTATGCTGTAGCGTAGTATTGTTCGTTCACGTTTTATAAAACATCTATCAATCCGTGGTAATGGTAATGCAAACACATAAGATTTTTCAATAAGGTCATTGCGTCTTCATGACCTTTTTGCATTTTTGAGAGGGCAATGTGTTGACATTATTCCCGTGATTTCTGAAGAAAAGACTGTTATGAACCGAGAGGAACAATACAATGATTTGATGAATCTGTTTCCCGGTCTGATCCTGAGGGATGAGCCGATGAGCAATCATACAACATTGCGTATCGGTGGTACAGCCGATCTCTATTGCGAAATCCAGTTGCCGAGCAAGCTCATTCCGGTATTGCAGGCAGCACAAGAACGTTCGATTCCGGTTTTCTTACTGGGCAGCGGCAGTAACATCCTCATTGACGATGCAGGATTCAGGGGATTAATAATAAAATTTATAAATACCGATCCGCCTCGTCTCGATTTTCCCCATGTGACAGTCCCGGCTGGAAGTTCTTTGAAGGATCTGCTGGAATTTGCGGCAAAAAACGCTTTGAGCGGACTTGAGTTTCTTGCGGGAATTCCCGGAACGCTCGGTGGTGCGCTCTACATGAATGCCGGTGCCTATGGGATGACAATCGGAGAATTATGTGTCAGTGCAGAGATTATCGATGACAATATGGAAATTAAAACTGTCGATGTAGATTTTTTTCAATTCCGGTACCGGGGGTCTGTTCTGCAAGAGAAACCTTCTACGGTAGTGTCGGTTGTTCTTACCGTGAATAGAGGAGATGAACAATCGATTCGTGCCGAATATAGCCGAATATTATCGATCAGAGCAGAAAAACATCCGAGACATGATGTGCCGTGTGCTGGAAGTTACTTCAAGAATCTCCCGCCGGAAAATCCGGGAGAGCACAGGCGCCCGGCAGGATATTTTTTAGAGCAGGCAGGTGTGAAATCGCTCTCAGTCGGCGGTGCAGAAGTCTATAGCGGGCATGCAAACATTATTATTAATACCGGAGGTGCAACAGCACGAGACATTATAGAATTGGCTCGCAAGATGAAACAGGCTGTTTTGGAGAAATTCAATATTGTACTTGAAGAGGAAGTTAAATATCTCAGTTCAGTTAAGGGCATTGGTCGTGCAGATGATTGATATCTTGTTTAAAATGCAGGAGTTAAGGCAGAGATTGCTTGATTTTACCTTAATAATTTTGTATGCTTTAGTCTCTTTTATATTGGGTAATTATGTAAAAAAATCAAAGTGGAAATTGTGACGATGAAATGAAACGTTTGAATAAATTTCGAAGTGAAGTGGGTGCGTGGGCTGTTCGGAATCCAAAAATAGTGCTTGTTATTCTGGCGTTATGTGTTCTTTACGGTTATTTTCATTTCGGATTAGAGAATTCGTCCTGGATGGTTACGGCATGGCGTGTCGTAACGCTGCTCGGAATTGTAGTGCTTGTTGTATCCCCGTATGACAGGATAAAAGCGGTTAGGATTGAGCAGAAAACAGCCGAACCACACGAAGAGATAATCTCGGTTGACAAAGAGGCCGACAGTTTATCATTTCCTGGTTTGTCAGATACATATTTCTTTCAAAACAGGCGTAATATCGAGAAAGATTACAATCTCTTTCTATCAAAAATTCTGACGGTAATCAAAAGGACATTTGCAGGACATACGGCGGCATTTTATCTCTATGATGTCAATACCGATTCGCTGAATGCGAAAAGTATTGTCTCCGAGGATGAGCATACCATACAAAGTGGTGACATAGGATCTGAAGAGAAAATATTCGGGAAAATATTCCAACGGAACAGTCCGTATTATTCGAATGAAAGAGATGAAGTTCAGAATCTCCAGCCGTTTTACACAAACGGAAATTCGGTATCGTCTCTTGTAGCGGCACCGGTAGTAATTGAGGATGAAATCCGGGGAGTTGTCGTAATCGACTGTGTTGAAAAAAATGCCTACTCGGATGAAGACATGCCGCTGATTGAATCGTATGCAGGCATTATTGCGGAAACAATTGTTAATTATAATAGTCTGTCCGAGTTTGAACTTTCTGCACAGTTGTTTTCATATTTTTACGAAGTCAGCAGAGGCCTGATTTCAAATTTGAAATTCAATGAGATTCTCGATCTTTTGGTTTCTGTTATGAAGGATGTAATCGACTACGACAGACTTACGATATCAGAGTATACTACCGATAGTGATGAGGCAAAGATTATCCGGGTGAGTGGGCAAATTGATGATTTTCCCGAAAATACTGTTTTCCCTCTTGATGAAGGGTTGACCGGGTGGATTATCCGGAATAAAAAAACAAAACTGATGGCAGATATCGAACAGAATGAATATTTTCTACCCCGGTACCATTCAAATGAGAAAACGAACTATAATCTCAGGTCGTTTCTCGGTGTGCCGGTTAGTTACCATAAAGTCTGTTTTGGAACGATTACAGTTGAGAGTGCTAAACCCGATAAATATTCAGTACGGGATGAGAAAATTCTAACAATTCTCGCAAACAACTTTGGTGTTGCGCTTGAACGGGGACATGCATTACAGCAGCTCGAACTGCAGGCAACAACTGACGGACTAACCCAACTTTATAACTATCGGATGTTCATGCAGCGGATAGCAAACGAAGTTGAGCGGTCCGTACGTTATGATCAGAAATTCACCCTGCTAATGGTCGATATCGACCATTTTAAGCAGGTCAACGACACCTACGGGCATCGTGCCGGCGATAAAGTCTTGATGCAGGTTGCATCGACGATCAAAAAAAGCTCAAGAAATGTCGACTTTGTATCCAGGTATGGCGGGGAAGAATTTGCTGTAATCTTAGTAGAAACCTCGCTTAAGGACGCATTATATACTGCCGAACGTATCCGGGAAAATATCGCAAACTTGAATACAACGTATGAGAAGAATGTTCTGGATGTAACGGTCAGCATCGGTGCTGTTGAATTCCCGAATAATTCGAAAGAGGGTGAAACGCTGATTCATGAGGCTGACATGGCGTTATATGAAGCGAAATCAAAAGGACGGAACAGAATTGTAACAGTTGATTCGGTAAAACACTCTATTTCCTAATTTAACAACACATGATACACAATATATTACATAGATTACGAATTTCCGGCTTACTTACCGTCGGAATAGTTATTGTGCTGTCGAACATTGCTCCGGCAAATGCACAAGAGGGATTGAATCACGAAAAAGAAAGCAGTATATCAATTACAACTGCTGCATATGAAGAATTTGATGCCAACCTGATTCCGTCACCGCTCTTGAAAGTAAATACAGCAAAAATCAGCCATTTTCTGCTCGTCGACAAATCGAAGCAAGATCTGTATCTTTATAAATATGACGGACGATTCCACAGGATTAAGACATACGATTGTACAACCGGAGCAAATCTCGGTGATAAACGGGAAACCGGTGACTTGAAAACCCCTGAAGGTATTTACTTTTTTACCGATGTTTGGGAAGAAACCGATCTTATCAGGCGGTATGGAAAAATGGAAGCAGCACAGTATGGTGTCCGCGCATTCAATACCAACTATCCGAATGTGATTGATAAACAGAACAATAAGAACGGTTATGGCATCTGGCTCCATGCATCAGATAAACCAGAACGGATAAAACAACCGTACGACACAATAAAGGATGCATTGTTGTCCGTAACGGAGATATGGACGATCTCACATCCTATATCTCACTTGAAGAGACACCGATCATTATCGTGAAAAAACTTGATTTTCTTCGGGAAGATGCAGTTGAGCAGGAGCAGGAGCGGATACTGCAATATATCGAAGCATGGCGTTCGAGCTGGGAGTCGGCAGAAATTGAGTGGTACCGAGAGTTTTATTCGCACCAATTTCTTAGTAATGACCGTACTTATGACGAATGGGTTGACTACAAACAGTTGATTTTTCCAAACTATTCGTGGATAAAGATTGCACTCTCCGATTTTCAAATTCTCAAATTTGATGACTATTATTTGGTTGAATTTCATCAAAACTTTCAATTGGATATTTATACAGATTCGGGTAAGAAAAAGCTTTATATCAATAATGACGGTGAGAATCTGACGATAATTTCTGAACTTTGGGATGCCGGTGGCGCCGGTATAAATTAATCGCCCTGAATAGGGTCGATACCATATGTTTAATTTATTTTGAGGCTTTAAAATGTCAGAAGAAAACATTACCGTAATGATTCTAAATGGTGTCAAACGGGTCCGCAGTATCAAGGTGAACCGGAAAAGGATCCGGTTTGCGGTATGGGGTGGGTCAGTATTTGCATTCCTTTTTGCAATCTCCATCAGCCTCAATGTGTATCAATATGTATTTTTAAATGGGGCTGAACAATTTGCCCGGACCGATACCGGGGAAGCTGAGCCTGCCGGTGAAGTGCAAGCTGCTATCGGAACCAATGGAAATAGTCAGGATAGATTTACGGCAAATGGCAGTGGGCAGAAAGCAAGTAATGGTACAAATCACAGCACAGCTGATAATGGTAATCCTCTTTTCGAAGAGGCTGATTATTTTGCCGGCGATAAATCTTCAACTGTTGTTAGGATTGGTAGACCTGAAAGAATCGGTTAAGCTCAACGGTGCTGAACTGAATTTTACTTTCAGTATTTACAAGAAGGATATTCCACAGGAAGCTGTTTCAGGCAGGTTTGTGGTTCTTGCGAAAACATCGGATGCAAGCAATCCGTTCCTGAGCTATCCGCAGGTTGACGTCAATCCCGACGGATCGATTAAGAACTTTGTGAACGGGGAAAGTTTTTTTATGCGCAATCTGACAATCAAAGAAGGACAAATTCTCCTCGTTGACAGAACATCGGAATTCAAATATTACAGAATTCTTATCTACTCTAATACAGGTGAGCTTCTCCTCGGACAAACCACGCTAATCGACAATAATATGATCAATTAAATTGGATGTGAATAACTGAGTTCGGAGAGCTGAGACAATCATTATTTTCATCAGAATTGCCTTATCAGTATTAAAATCAAAGTGATGCTTATAAAATCCACATATGACCTGATCTTTCTTGCAAGGAGAATATTCACAATTATCGGATTGTGTGCAGGCATGATAACAATAGTGTCATCACTGCAAGCGAATACGTTGCTGGAAGTGTATTTCAAAAACACGGAGTATGAACTCAATATTTACCGGATTTCCGGTACTGAGCCCGGTCCCACGATACTTATTATCGGCGGTATCCATAATGAGCCGGGTGGGTACCTTACGGCAGACTCATACGTTGATATAGCACTTAAGCGAGGAAATCTTATTGTTGTGCCGCGCGCAAACTTTCAAACAATTATCGAAGATGTGCGGGGTGTTTTGGGAGACATGAACCGGCTGTTCAATCTTGATGAACCGCGATTCGAAAACGACCATGCAATGGAAATAGTTGAAATTCTCAAAGGACTTATTGCCGAAAGTGATATGATGCTCAACCTGCACGACGGATGGGGGTTCTATAGAGATGATTATATCGACGAAATGCACAATCCACTGAGGCTTGGTCAGTCTATTATTGCCGATACTGATGTTTATACCATTCCGGGATCAGATCAGCAAATTCAGCTTCGAAGTATCAGCGAAAAAATATGTACAACAGTAAATTCTCAGATTGAAAACGGAGAACACACATTTCGATTTAATAACCACAACACCTACTCGGAAGAGAGTGCACACACAGACCAGCGGGGTCTGCCACATTCTACGCGCTTTCGAGTCATCATATTCCGGCATTCGGTATTGAGACATCAAAAAACATAACAGATGTTGAATTGCTTGTCCGGTATCAGACAATTGTTGTCAATGCATTTTTCGAGGAATTCGGCGTTATTCGCGATGTTGTCCGCAAACCGATTACGGAACCGCGACTGCTATTCATCGCAGCATCGATCAACGGTCATCAGCCCAGGTTGTTTCTCAATAATGAAACAGTGTATCTGAAACGTGGTGACACGGTTAATATTGAACATATCGAAGCAAATTATGAGCGCGGTGTTTTTGCAGATATTGAACATTATGGCAATACGAACGATCTGGGGAACGATTTAGCGATTTTCAGTAATGCGTCAATTCTTGTTAAAAAAGATAATGCAACATTCGGCACAGTAAATATAGAAATATCCGAAAACGGTACGGAAGCAATTGGTGCAACGAACGGACACAATTCAGTACCCGTCGTGGAGCGGTTTATCGTCGATGTTAACGGGTTCATACAGGACATTCCGGCTTCGGGAACACTCACTATAGTAAAAGGGGATGTGGTGCGGCTGATCGATACAAGCCCGGCTATGGAAATATTTCCAAATGCGTATGTCAATCTTTTTGGATTCTGGTCAAAGGAGCAGCAGAAAAACACAGGTGACGACCGGAATCTCCTGATTAACACATCGACCGATCTGGATTCGAAATATTCAGTGAGAGAACAGGGTGTAGAATATGAAATTCGATTGGAAAACGACTCGGAAGTGTTCTCGAAAATGCGGCTAAAATTGATCGAACCCGAGTTAAAACATCTTGTACTGAAATTTGATAACGGAAATATGGGGTATTTGAAAAACGGTGAAACTTATACATTCTCCAATGAACATATATTTGAAATTGTAGATGTAAAAACAACAATACCTAACAACAGTAGTGTCCGAGTGAAAATCAACGGATTTGTTGGGAACGGTGTGGGAAGTGATATGTACACACCGATCGATATAGCAATGGAGCTTCTTCCTGAATATTCAGTCGATAAACATGGAAGGACCTTTGTGGTAGAAGTGCTCTACCGGGGAGAACAGATCGGAACAGCATATCTTATCCTCAGTAATGAAGTATACGAAAATAATAGATAACTAAAATACATACTACTATTAAGGCTGATCTGAATTGATTAGACTGCTTTGTAATATGCTTCATCGGGAATTAAAGAGTGCTCGATAGAATGAAGTTTACATGCTGAATAATTAAATTGGAAGGCTGAGAAAAGGAAGTAACGTGGCAAAAAAAACAAAAACATTTGCAGAAAAAGCGGCTGGCGGAAAATCTTTCAGCCAAGTCTGTCCCGAATGCGGAACCGCTTTTACAGCTATACTTGTTGTTGATTCTGAAAAAAATGAAGCGACAGGAGCATGGAAATTTACGAATACTCAAACAAAAGTGTGCAATTGCAACGAATCAAAGGTCTACGCCTAAAAAAACAATGTTCTTTAGAACAATGAAGTAAGCAGACTTTCCTCAGAGTCGGGAAATACTCTGCCGATAATTGATGCCGGAATGACATAGATCGTAACTTGATCCAAAGAGCGAAACAGGTACTTTACATCCATGGACATAACAGAACTTCTGACGTTTACGAATCAGGCGGGAGGATCCGATCTCCATATTAGTGCCGGATCACCACCTATGATCCGTGTACACGGTGAAATGCGGAAACTGAAAATCCAGATGCTCACCAATGAAGATATTCATCATTTCATTTACGATATAATGAATGATGAACAGAAGAAAATCTTCGAAGAGCATAAGGAGCTCGATTTCTCTCGCCAGCTTGGTAATATTGCCCGGTTCCGGGTTAATGTCTTTTACAACCAGAATGGCGAAGCAGAAGTTTTTCGGACAATTCCGACAAAAATATTAACTGCCGAAGAACTGAATCTTCCGCCGGTCCTGATAGATCTTGCTAAAAAGGAAAAAGGTGTTGTTCTCGTGACCGGTCCGACAGGAAGCGGAAAATCGACTACACTCGCAGCGCTGATTGACTACATCAATAAGAACATGCGAGGTCATATTCTGACGATCGAAGATCCGATCGAGTTCCAGCACGAAAGTAAAATGTGTTTGGTAAATCAACGGGAAGTAGGACCGCATACTAAATCGTTTTCCAACGCACTGAGAAGCGCTCTGCGTGAGGATCCTGATATTATTCTCGTCGGTGAGATGCGCGATCTAGAAACAATTTCGCTTGCCATCACTGCCGCCGAAACTGGCCATCTCATTTTCGGAACACTCCACACTTCGAGTGCTGCAAAAACAGTAGACCGTATTATCAATGTTTTCCCGCCCGACCAACAGGCACAGATCGGATCAATGTTTGCAGAATCGGTCGAAGGTGTTGTAGCGCAGAAGCTTGTCCCTCGGAAGGATGGTAAATGGCGGGTAGCGGCAATGGAAATCATGATCGGCACAACAGCTGTGCGCAATCTGATCCGTGAAGGAAAGACCTTTCAAATTCCGTCAATTATCCAGACCGGACAGGAACAGGGTATGCAGAGTATGGACAGCGCATTGAAAAAGCTTGTCAATGACGGTATTGTCGATCCGGAGGTTGCTTTAATTTATGCATTCGACAAAAAAAGCTTCAAAGCTGGTGTCGGAATGATGTAAATATTTGTATCTAAATTATCAATTAATAAAAGATTAGTGAATCCCACATTCTTGTGTTGTGCTTTGTAGTCAATTAAAAAATAAACATACTTAAAGAATTTTTCCCGCTGAATGTCTGTCGTAATTCATAAATTATTGGTAGCAACCGGAAATAAGGGGAAACTTAAAGAAATTACAGCACTCCTCAACGGAGCGGTAGCGACGTTCCTTACATTGGGCGATCTGAGTGAATCTGAAGATGTGGAAGAGACCGGTTCAACGTTCGAAGAGAATGCTGTCCTCAAGGCGGAACATTTTTTTAATCTGACAGGAATAGTCACTTGTGCCGACGATTCCGGACTTGAAGTAGATGCTTTAAACGGCAGACCGGGCGTTTACTCTGCCCGTTATGCAGGAGAACAGGTTTCAGATGAAGATAATAATAGAAAACTGCTTGCAGAATTGGGCACAGTGCCGGAGGGAAGGCGGACCGCACGGTTTGTCTGTGCTGTGGCATTTGCCGCGCAAGGCAACACTAAAATATTCAGGGGTGTAGTTGAAGGGGCAATAGCGCGTGAAGCACTGGGCATTCACGGATTTGGATACGATCCTTTGTTTATTCCTGACGGATATAACAAATCATTTGCAGAGCTCGGCGCAGAAATCAAGAATACCATGAGCCACCGCTTTCGTGCACTAAAAAAACTGCAAGAATATGTGATGGCATTTGCTAATAAACCAATTTAATTTGTATACAGTAAATATATTGTCACGTTAACCGGAATCTTGACTTGAATTTTACATTCGAGAAGAAGTGGAGAAAACACAGAAGGTAATATTACATTAAGATTTGAGAAATAGGAATAAACCACATTTCTGGAAAAACCATGGGAAAAAAATCGATCCGATCACCTTTACGTATACATTCCGTTTCGATAATGGGGACAATAAGGAATTTTCTGTTCAACTTGAGCGTAAGACATTGAATCTCATCAAGGACAAGCCAAAATCTCCGCCGGAATGGACCGATCTTGACCACTATAAGTGTCCTAACTGTCCGCTAAAAAAAGAATCTCATCCCCATTGCCCGGTCGCTTTGAATATTGTCGAACTCATTGATTTTTTTAAAGAGGGCCACTCCTATGATGAAGTACAGGTGATTGTTGAAACAGAATCAAGGACATTTTCAAAGAAAACATCGCTCCAATATGGGGTGAGTTCTATTCTCGGAATCTTCATGGTAACGAGTGGGTGCCCCATTTTGAACAAAATTCGGCCAAAGGTCCGGTATCACCTCCCCTTTACAACGCTCGATGAAGGTGCGTTTCGGATTTTGTCGATTTATCTTCTTGCACAATATTTTAATAAGCAGAAAGGGAAAGATCCGGACTGGGATTTAAAAAAACTGACAAAAATTTACGAAGATATCCACCTTGTTAACAAAAGTTTCTGGCAGCGCCTCTCACACATTAAAATGAAGGATGTCAGCCTCAATGCTCTCGTCATTCTCGACAGTTTTGCCGGGCACCTGACTTTTAAACTCGATGAGCAACAGTTGTCTGATATTGAGCTCCTCTGCGAAACATACTTTGATTAATTCGTACATTTGAACTTACACACTGTATCCATGAAATCTGTTCAGACTATTCTTAACCGACTCCATTTCCTCGCAGATCCAAAAAATGTCAAAGGGATGGCGCGATATGGAATCAGCACACGTTCGACGCTTGGTGTTCCTGTTCCAGAATTGAGAAACCTTGCGAGGGAAATCGGTACGAATCATACATTTGCGGTAGAGCTCTGGGATTCAGGTATACATGAGGCACAAATTCTCGCTTCTATCATCGACGACCCTGCGGACGTCAGCGGAGACCAGCTTGAGCAATGGGTGCTCAAAATCGATTCGTGGGATGTGTGTGACCAGCTTTGCGGCAACCTGATCGAAAAAACACTTTATGCCTATAATAAAGCCTCCGAATGGAGTCTGCGGGAAGAAGAGTTTGTGAAGCGGGCGGGATTTTCACTTATGGCGCGCCTTACCGTCTCCGATAAAAAGGCACCGGATGAAACGTTTCATCCGTTCTTGCGGCGCATCATTGAAGAAGCGGATGATGAGCGGAATTATGTAAAAAAAGCGGTGAGCTGGGCACTTCGGAATATCGGAAAGCGGAATCTTACACTTCACAAAAAAGCACTCAGCACAGCCGAACGGATCCTCCGGAAAGATTCAAAATCCGCCCGTTGGATCGCTCGCGATGCCATCCGTGAACTCACGAGTGAGAAAACCATCAGCTTAATTCGTCGAAAAAATAAATAGTATGCCAATCCGGGATTGTGCAGAAAACTTTTAAATAATTGTAATGTTACTGATTGTTTAAAAATGCAATGCAGAGATTGCAACGTTGCAATTTCTGGGACTAAATAATTAACGTATGTTCAAATCCCGCTTTTAGAAATTGCTGTACAAATAACTTGCTATTATAAACAGCAAATAGTATATTATAGTAATAATCGACACAAGGAAAGCACTATAAGAAAAATTTAATATAGATATAAAAAGAGCGCATTACGGGGTGGTTTTAGAAACCTGAGATTAAACCCTTTGAACCTGATCTGGGTAATTCCAGCGGAGGAAAATGCACATTGCACATTTTTTCAGGAATCGTAACCGCTTTTTATTTACAAGAGCGGTTTTTTTATTGCACTATTTAACAGTATCTTAAAGGAGGTTTTGTAATGAAATTTAGTGTGTCATTTTATTGTTTTCTCTTCATATCCATTTTTTCTTTTAACCACATATTTGCCCAATCTGCCATTAGGGTAACCGGAACTGTGATTGACAGTGAAACAGGGGTTCCGCTCAGCGGAGCAAATATTCTTGTCGAAGAGGCGAAAATCGGTGCAGCAAGCGATGCAGACGGCTCATTTACAATCCGTAACATCCCGCAGGGCAACTACACGCTTAGTGCAAGTTATGTTGGTTACGATGTCAGAAAAGAGAGAATTATCCTGAACGATAGAGCGCTAAATATAAAGTTCATTTTAACACCAAAAATAACCGAAACATCGGAAGTTATTGTAACGTCGACACGGGCCCGCAAACGGGAAACACCGATTGCATTCTCAAACCTTTCGAAAGAAGATATACAGCAGAGGTATCGTGCACAGGATGTCCCTTTTTTTTTGACAGAGCTGCCAGGAATCAATGCCTATTCGACCAACGGAAATGGTATCGGTTACTCATACATCACTGTGCGCGGATTCAACCAGAGCAGAGTCGCTGTTCTCATTAACGGCATACCGCAGAATGATCCGGAAACGCACGACGTTTACTGGATCGATCTGCCCGATATTCTGGCAAGTGTGGAGGATGTACAAGTACAGCGCGGTGTCGGCAGTTCGCTCTACGGCGGATACGGAATCGGCGGTACGATCAATCTCGAGACCAATAATTTCACCCATAACAGGGAAATCGATATCAAGTCGAGTGTCGGCAGCTTTAACACAAGAAAGTTCACTCTCTCATTCAACTCGGGACTTATCGATAATTCATGGGCAATGAATACCCGGTTTTCGCGAATTCTGAGTGATGGCTACCGAGATCAGTCATGGGTAGACCTCTGGTCTTACTATATCAGTGCTGTCCGGTACGGAGTTTCGACCACAACACGAGTCAATCTTTACGGGGGCCCGGAAAAAACTCATTTTGCTTTTTTTGGCGCTACACAGGCGGAACTGCAGCAGAATAGAAAATTTAATCCATCTGTTTTTAAAGACGACACGGATGATTTCAACCAGCCCCATTATGAGATTATACATGATTGGGACATCAATGAAAATACCCGGTTGTCAAATACTGTCTTTTATATCAAAGGAGATGGTCATTTCCTGTTTCGTGCCCCCCGTCCATTTGACCCGACATTTGAAGATGTTGTCCAGAAAGACCTCCTCGATATTAAACAATATGGCTGGCTTCCCCGGTTTGAGCTAGAACATAAGGACGGCACGTTTATGATCGGTGGTGAAGCCCGTTACAACTGGACTCGCCACTGGAAAGAGATTCAGACAAGTTTTCAAGCGCCGACTAACTTTTCGGATAATAGTTACGATGTGCCATACGACTACATCGGGAAAAAATGGATGTACACCCTTTATGCCCACGAACTCTACAACCTAACACCACGTCTGACAGCAATGGTCGGTCTCCAGTTCATGTACCACCGGTACGATGTTGGTGAAGACAAGGTACGGAACGTGGCATTCGATGTCGATTATTCGTTTCTGACTCCCCGACTTGGCCTAAACTATAACGCCACAGATAATCTTAATGTATTTGGAAACTACTCTCAGGCGCGTCGGGAACCGTCAATGCGCGATTTGTGGGACCCGAGCGGTGTGTTCAATTTTCCGACGGCAACACCATTTGCATTTAACACAATTGACGAAGCAAAGGGTATTTGGAAAGATCCATTTATTGTTCCCGAAGAACTCAGTGACTGGGAGCTCGGTGTCGGCTATCAAAGACCGGGACTGCAGGCATCGGTCAACGGTTATATTATGGATTTTGAGAATGAGATCGTGAACAGCGGGTATATCGGTGTGAGCGGTGAAGCGATCCGGAGTAACGCGGCGCGTACAATGCACAGAGGATTAGAGATGTCGCTCCGCTATGCACCGGTTACCATGATCGATTTTTCTTCCAATGTGACGATCAGCGAAAACTTTTTCAAATCAGGATCGCTGTTTGATTTTACAAATCAGCCGGTTAATGTACAAGATAAGACAATAGCCAACTTCCCCGAATTCATGTCAAATAATCGTATTACTGTCCGGCACGATGATGCTTCGGTGTCATTCTATGTCCGTCATGTTGGCAAGCAGTATCTCGACAACACCCAGAATGAAAACCGCATCATCGATCCATATACAGTAAGCTCTCTGTCACTGGCATACGGGCTGCGAAATATCGGTGAACTGCAGAAAATCGAGCTACTGCTCGATTTTTACAATCTTTTCGACACCGAATACGAGACCTATGGTCATATTGATTTCTTCGGAAATCCTGCATGGATACCAGGCGCCGAGCGCCACTTCTTATTTACTATTCGGGGAGTCTTATAGGTAAATAAAGTTCGATTGTTAAGTAAGGAATGTATTTATAGTCGTTTATTGGATGTGCAAAATGTTATTCCATTATCAAATAGATGTATAATGTAGTTTCAGTTAACGAAGCTGGAGAACTGGCAGAACCGGAAGGAATGGTTCTTTCAGTGTAAGCATAGCGATTCTGACTTCGGATGAATACCGAGAAGCACAGCTCGAAGCACGATTTCTGGAAAAATGGAAATCACAACTTGGTGGGTGTTATTGAAAAGAGGGCAGATTTACTCTGCCTCCTGATGTATAAAAGTGGTGCAGACTGACATGGTGACTTGGTAAATCACGTGAATAATGCCGGTCATGCTATTTTGACCCGCCGCCGATATTCTGCAGGTTATCCTGCGATTTACCATTGACTTCAATAATCCGAAGGTTATTCTGTTCGGACTCCGCAATAAAATCCATTGGATCAGTAGGCTCATCGTCAACCCATATCTGATAATGCAAATGGGGTCCTGTCGATCTACCCGTGCTTCCCACTGTTCCGATAATATCGCCCCCTTTGACCATGTCTCCCTTCTTAACAAGGATTGAATTGAGGTGGCCGTATTGCGTGAGTACCTCGTACTTGTGATCGATAATGATGGTATTACCCCATAACCGTTTCTCCCCTGCAAAGGATATGACACCGTCACCGGGAACCACAATTGGGGTATTCTTTTTATTGACAATATCTATTCCACCGTGAATTGCAACAGTCTCGGTAAAAGGGGATTGTCTCAGTCCGAATTGTGAAGCAAGCCGGCCTGTTAAAGGCAGACCTTCCGGGACTGACGCTAATCTGTCTAACATCGTATCAAAGCTTTGTGATGTAGTTGTCAAATCGTTCATGATTTTAGAAAGATATGACGAAATAATCAGGGGAGACTCGGGAAAATTGTCAATTGAATGATCAAACGATGGTTTACCATAAACGTTCTGATGCGATTTGTCAAAATCACCGTTTCTATAACCGCCAGATGTTTGGAAATAAGGGAGAGTATGTGACAAGTCACTGATAAGATGATTAATTGTCCGTACTGTTTCAGATACGAGTTCCGTGCAATTGCCTATCTTATCCATACGTGAAAATAACAGAGTTTCTTCTTTCTGGTATAGTCTGAGCGAATCCTGATACGACCGATATGAGTTAAGTATTGTAGCCGCAAATCCAATTGACGAAATAACCACGATGGTTACTACTGAAAACAGTATCGATCTGGATATATGAATGGATTTTATATCGCTCTCCTCAGAGAAAAGAGTCAAAGAAATATAATCCTGACGCAACAGATTAATAAGAAAACGCATCTTTGGAATATCCTTCACGTTTTTGAGTCGAATCTAGCAAACTTCGAGTAATTTCGTTTTCGTCACACGTTGAAAACAGGCTGTCTTCAACAATAGAAATCGTCATAAGCCCCCGCTCAATTTCAGTACGAAGCAGTAATAGTGTACTTTTGTTAGAATCATAGAGATACGCTTTCTCCTGAAAATACGAATTTACCCGCCAAGTCAGAGTGAATATTACCGACACAGACAGCATTAAAATTGAGAACCATAGAAAAAACCGTTTCCCGCTGACAGGAATTGTATAACTTTGAGAATCTCTTGACAAAGATATGAGAAGACGTTTGTGTAAACTATTATAGAAAAATATTCGCATTATTAATCTTTTTCATTGTAAGGTTCGGTATCAGCGAAAAAAGGTGCCCCGTTTTAAACACTATGTGCAAATATGGACAGCCCGGTATGCATTATTACACATACCCGAATGTGATAATTAGTTATATTTGATTTGCGTAAGCATGAACTGGCTTCAATATAACCGATTGATTCATTGGGATGTAATACAATCGCAAAATAGATACCAGGAAATTTCTCATGTTGTATCCCGGAAAAACTTTGCGATGGATAAACAATATTTTGTCATGTTGTTCGCAATACCGGGTGATTGTTGTAAACTTTTTTGATTGATTTTTTTGAAAGAAATATTTATATTCTGTGTCTCTTAATATGTGCCTGAGCACTTCGGGGTGTAGCGCAGTCCGGTTAGCGCACCTGCTTTGGGAGCAGGGGGTCGGAGGTTCAAATCCTCTCACCCCGACCAGCGTTCACAGTCTGGATGAAATGAAAACCGCGCTCACGAATGCTAAGGGACTCGATGGATGCGCCAGTAGCTCAACTGGACAGAGCAACGGCCTTCTAAGCCGTAGGTTGAAGGTTCGAGTCCTTCCTGGCGTACACTTTTAAACACGCCAAAGCACATTAAGGGGAATGAGTTTCTGCCGAGTAAGATTTTACGGTGGGAGTAGCTCAGTTGGTTAGAGCACTGGATTGTGGTTCCAGGGGTCGCGGGTTCGATTCCCGTCTTCCACCCTAAAGGCAGATCGGTCATCCCCACCCAACATACAAAGCTTACATGTCCCCTTCGTCTAGTGGTTAGGACTCATGGTTTTCGACCATGCAACAGGGGTTCGACTCCCCTAGGGGACGCACAGGAAAAAGGCCTTCTTGAACCATCAAGAAGGCCTTTTGTGTTATTACTTTATAAACGTAGGGATTTATTAAAAGTAACGAGATTTCCTCAATATAAAAACCAGTGGTTAAACTTCACGAGAAAAACATTCGTTGAGTAAAGGTCGAACAGGTCGTGGACGCCATCATTTCCTAACATGTAAACAAAGTTTACATGTTCCCTTCGTCTAGTGGTTAGGACTTAAGGGTTTTCAACATTGCAACAGAGGTTCAAATCCTCGGGGAGACCCAAGTATTTGTTAATATACGACTTGTAAATCTTCTTACATGTATTGAGGATTATGTTGTAAGAAAAGAGCAATGAATATAGAATATAGGATAATGAAGATATTAATGAATTGACAAACTTAAATTATGTCATAAAATATCGGGGCTAGTCATCGCTTAAGAAATTTTAAACCAAGATGAAAATCAGGAGGATTGTTCTCGTAAAAGGGAGGCGACATCCTGAGATAAAATCTCCACTTCATTCTTGTCGGTACCTTCGTAATATCCTCGAATACGAGCCTGTCTGTCGATTAGCACGAACTTTGTGCTATGAAATACCGGTTCTTCTATCGAACCAATCTTAAATCCTTTGACTGCCAGAGCATGTATGTTCTCTCGTAATCCCGTGAGAAAATACCAGTAATCCGTATCAGCACCATAGCGGGCTGCGTATTCAGCCATCACTGGAGGCGAATCGTATTCCGGATTGACGGAAATCGAGACTAAACGGACATTATCTTCAAGCTTATAGGATCGATGAAGAGATGCCATTTGCTTGCTCATGACGGGGCAGGGTCCCGCGCAGGTGGTAAAAATAAAATTCACAATCCAAATCTTTTCCTTCAGATGGTGTAGAGTAACCTCTTCCGTACTACTGTTTATCAGTGAAAATTCGGGCACCTTACCAAGCACCGGTAACGGATTTTGCCGAGAACTCTGGTCAATATATCCCGGAATCATTATGATGCTGACAATGACCGAAAGTACAAGCAGGGCAATGAATAATACTATAATTTTTTTCATATAGATTGTATTCCAGACTTTATTGAGAAGATAAACGTGGTAAAATATCAAAGCTCAATCCGTTGAGTATCTAGCTTATCCGAGACATTCACAATGTCAGACGTAACAATTTCTGAACCTGATTCAAGGGGTACCTGAATTACCACACTTCCCCAGAACCCTCTTCTTCAAGGAGCTGCTGTTGTTCATCCATCCACACCTGGTATTCTTCCTGAGTATGGACGGTCAGAAATCCAATCATCCGATAATGGCCAAGACCGCATAGTTGTGCACACCCGATCTGAAATTTACCTGTCTCAACTGGAATAAACCATGTCGGTATCTCCATCCCCGGAATTGCATCCTGTTTGACTCGCATAGCGTTGAGAGAAAAACTATGGATAACATCCTTCGAAGAAACATAGATGATAACCGGTTTGTCTACGGGTAGATGCATCTGATTCAGGGTTATCACGTCGTCGGCAGCAAACAGATCTTTTCTGTCTAATCCCAGCGGATTGACCGCCGTATCAACCAGGTCAATATCCCTTTTGCCAAATATGCCGTCCGGTCCGGGATAATGGATATTCCATGCGAACTGCTCTCCTACCACCTTTATCACCGTTGACTGAGACTCGTCAGGAAACTCATTCACTCGCATTGCCCAGAGGGGAATGGCGAAAGCGAGGAGTAAAACAGCTTCAATTAACGTGACAACACCCTCGAGATACGTGGAGGCATGGCTCTTGACGCCGGCGTAGTTCGCTCGTTTATTCTTTGATGCTCGAAAGCGGATCAGGGTATAGATAAAAAATGTTCCCCACCCAACGAACAAAATGAGCATCAACCAGTGAACGATCCCAATTATATTATCTATGTCAGGCCCATGGGCTGAAGCGCTAGAAGTCATTCCTAAATATTTTTCCATGGTACTCCCGGTTCTTCATTTATTCGATGATACGTTTCTACTATCCCTGCTTCAACATCCTCTTCGCTCTATTCCGCAAATAAATCATGAAAGTTATAATGCTTCCCAGGACACTGCCGGTCACACCCAACATCAGAAATATCGCCATATTCATTCCGGCCGTCATCGGATCATCAGGTGCACCATAACAGGTTGCACAAGCCCGGGCTAAATTTGGGATTATCAAAAGCGAGAAAGCCACAGTCAACTTTACAACAAAGACGTCAATATTAGTTTTCATACCACCTCACATATTCTTAAATTTTTTAAGTATTTTAATCTCGTAAATTACCAATCCGGCTCCTCCAATTAAGGAACCTATTCCGAGGACAAAATAATTTATATTACCCTGGGTTACGTGATAAAAGATTCCCCAGGCTCCAAATGCCACTGCTCCGATTATTGAAACAGTAATAAAAAAGATATGGAAATATTTTAAAGACATAACTTCATCCCCCTTAATTTATTGTTATGGTATCGTAGTAAGCGATAAGCGGCAATACCATCATCACGATAAGGAATATAGCTGTCAAAATGAGAATAAAATATATGATCGGTTTTTCTCCGGTAAGGTGCATAAAATTGATTGCCACCAGGCTTCCTTTGACAGTAGCAA
Organism: bacterium; assembly: GCA_965249485.1. Taxonomy (GTDB): domain Bacteria; phylum SM23-31; class SM23-31; order SM23-31; family SM23-31; genus CBDFMG01. Next base: position 828,279 of record OZ252239.1, read on the forward strand.
TAATCAGAGCGATGATAATTCCCGCAACAACGGTCGTCTTGAGACTAGCCACCGCAACGGTAATAACGGTAAGAATTGCCAACGCAACAAACGTTATTACATAAACTTTCAAATGTTTACGCACATGATCTGCGCTCGGGACTGCCATAACTCCTCCTATAAAAGATAGAATACTGGAAACAGAAATATCCAGATCAAATCGACAAAATGCCAGTATAAACCTGTTACTTCCATCCGATTGGTGAAGCGATCGGGTTCTGTTTCCCACATGCGTTTCCCCCGGAAAAGGAAATAGCCGAAAACGACCATACCTCCGATGATGTGCAGCCCATGCAAACCAGTCATCGTAAAATAAATAGCCATATAGGTACTTTCGCTGGGATAAGTGTTATGGGAAAACTTGGCTCCGTATTCAAGGCCTTTGACAATCAAAAACCCGATTCCCAGAAGCAGGGTAGCACTCATATAAATTTTGAATTTGCCAAACTCCTTCATTTTCAAAGAGGCCCAGGACATCACGACAGTGATACTCGATGTGATCAGAATTATTGTGTTCAATGTCCCAAGAGGAACGTCTTGATGATCGATGCCCTGAGGCCATTCCACCGCACCAACCCTCAATAGGACATACGACGAAAACAGGGCGCCGAACAGCATGATTTCCGACGCTAAGAACAGCCACATACCAAGCTTGGCGTTATAGAGCCCTGTATCGGGCCGCGCAGTAGTTGTATAGGGAATTTCCATGCAGATTACTAAGCCTCCGGTGATTTATTTTGGGGTACGAAATCCTCAGCTTGTCCCGGAACGCTGTATTCATAGGGCTCACGATAGACCGTGGGAGTAACGGTAAAATTGCCGTGGGGTGGTGGTGAGGGTGCCGACCATTCGAGAGTCGTGGCCCGCCAGGGATTATTGTCGACCTTCTTGCCTTTTCTTATACTGACAAAGAGATTATAGATAAACGGGAGTTGAAACAGTAGCAAGATCCAGGCTGAATACGATATAATCACATTCCAATATGCTACTGGCTCCCCAAACGTATATCCAATGCCCCCGTCCCACAATCGACGCGACACTCCTGCCATGCCCTGAATGAACATCGGCATGAATATACCGTTCATACAAATAAAAGACCCCCAAAAATGTATTTTCCCCAATTTTTCGTTCATCCGCCTTCCGGTAATTTTCGGAAACCAGTAATAGACACCTGCAAACATAGCGAAGATTGTTCCCGGTGCCACCACGTAGTGAAAATGTCCTATGACGTAGTAGGTATCGTGCAGATAAATATCCGCAGGCGCCAAACCAAGTGGGAGACCAGTCAATCCACCGATGCCAAACATGGGGATAAAAGCCAGGGCAAACAGCATGGGGGTATTAAAACGTATTGATCCGCCATAGAGCGAAATGAACAATGACGTCAATATAACGATCGAGGGTATAGAAATAATCATGGTCGTCGTCTGGAAAAAATTACTGATGACCGTCCCCATTCCGGTCAGAAACATGTGATGTGCCCATACGATAAATGACATGAAACCAAGAAAAATAGTGGCGTAAACCATTGACCGGTAACCCCAGAGCGGTTTTCTTGTATTATTGGCAACAATTTCCGCAACAATTCCCATTGCAGGTAAGATCAGGACATAAACTTCAGGATGAGCCAGAAACCAGAACAGGTGCTGCCAAAGGAGCGGACTTCCCCCGCCGCTTACGTCCAATGCCTCTCCGCTAATTAACAGACCGCTTGGTATGAAAAAACTCGTGTCTGCCACACGGTCCATGAGTTGCATGATTCCGGCAACTTCCAAAGGAGGAAAAGCGAGCAGCAGTAAAAAAGACGTTACCAACTGTGCCCAAACAAAAAAAGGCAGCCGCATAAAAGTCAGTCCCTCTGCTCTCAGCTGAAGTATTGTCACGATAAAGTTTATGGAGCCCAACAGGGAAGAGGTGATGATGAATATCATTCCAATCAACCATACTGTCTGACCTGTAGTGGCAATGACCGACAGGGGCGGGTAGGACGTCCAACCAGAATTTGCCGCTCCCCCCGGTACAAAAAAGCTGACAAGCATAGTCACGCCCCCAAGAAAATATACCCAGTAGCTTGCCATATTGAGCTTTGGAAACGCCATGTCCGGCGCACCAATCTGTAGCGGCATGACATAATTACCAAAAGCGCCTACTGCAAGCGGCACTATTCCCAGAAAGACCATGATCGTCCCGTGCATCGCTCCGAGTTGATTGTAAAACTCAGGAAGCATGATACCTTGAGGCATCCTTTCTTCACCAAACCATCCTCCAATAATGGGAATTGCCTGTTCAGGATACGCTAGCTGCCACCGCATGAGCATCATTATCGAAAATCCAAACAGGAGAAAAAGTAAACTGGTGAATCCGTATTGAATCCCAATTACCTTATGGTCTGTGGAGAAAACATAATTTTGCCAGTAACCCTTAGAACCGTGATGTGCCGTATGACCGGATTGCTCCATTAAATCTCCTCTGCCCGTTTGTTCACTGTCAATATCACTATTTGATTCATTCTTTTTGTTTCATTTATCATATTTATCAATTCCCAAACATGTGTCAAGCTTCATAGGGTAATAAACAGCTTTTGTTATATGCGATCTTTAGGTCACGAAGGTTGATTAACAACGGTTGAATTGACTGTTTGCAGAACTGTCATCTGCGTCAAAATTACGGCTCATAATTCCGACATTTATCCTGTCTTAAAGAGGACTGAACTCCAATAGTAAGATTTGTCATAGCAGAATAACAGATATTTGACATAAAAGGCTCAGACACTAATATTCCCCTGGAGAAAAGAAGCTCGGTAATGGCATCCTCTCATTTCACAGCTCGTAGCCGGCATCAATTGTATAATACAATGAATACGATTGACCAGATTCCCAGGTGAGGTATGAACACGCATACAGAATACAATCTCAATATCTGTGAGAACCGATTTTCGGAGGTTATCCTCTGATGATACAGGATCTGTCCTTCGACGCTAATAAATGGCGATAGTATATTGAGATATTATTTTAAATGCAAGAGTAATTTTACTTTCCCGGTTACTTCCCACTTTATTAGTAAATACTCCCTTACGGTTCAAACTGTGCTCCATTACTTATTTCAGGAATAAAATGCAAGAGAAAAAGGTCTATTTGAGCAAAAATGACTTGATTAAAGGGATGAAAAAGTTTATCTTTTGCTGCTTTAACTTATATATTATGATTAATAAAATAACTCTCGTTTCATGATGTGATATGAGAGACACGGATTAATATATTTTGCCGATGCCCGACACCTTTCAGAGTTCGTCTATGATGCTTTATGTGTAGGAAGGTCTTTTAATGCTAATCGTGATACCAGCTCTGACATGTGTGATATTTGGTAGCGCTTATCCGCTTTTTTTCTGGGTAATCTACAAAAAAACGGTGAATCAGAGCTTCTACCGATTTAACCTTGGTCTGGCAACGATTATTGGGAGTGTGGGATTATTCTTTATATGGTACCTCAATCTGTCGATAAATACAAAGATCAGTGCCGGAATCTGGGTTGTTCTTCTGATGGCCGTTACGGCGTATTTTTGGAACAAAACAAGTATCCGTGAGTGGATTGTTAGCCTTCCATCTCTCCTCGGAGGAATTGTCTTTTTCCTGATATTAGAGCAATTAGTAATGCTGGATTGGAGTATGCGGATAGTCAGTATCTTGAGTGGCTTAATTATTTGCAATGCTCTTTTTGCTATGATTCTTGGACACTGGTATTTGAACGTCGCCAAGTTACCCATCAGATATCTTCAACGGGTAACAAACGTCATGCTAATCCTACTGTCGCTCCGGCTGGTGTGGGACCTGTATGCAGTTATTGCAGTAGATGTGACTATCATGGGCACGATGGTGCCTTTAGTTAACTTTTTGCATCTTATTGAGGGAGTCTTTATTTATCTTGCATTCTTTTTTGGCGCTCTATTCCCATTGGTTATAACATTTATGGCCCTAAGATCATTGAAGGTGAGTGCAACTCAATCGGCGACAGGTTTATTGTATATAGGGGTGATATCAGTTGCTATGGGTGATTTAATTTATAAATATTATCTTTTGCAGTATGGGCTGGTATTGTAATGCCTTCCATAACAGGGACGTGCGAAAACTGTAATGAGCCGTTTAACATAGAAGCATCGAGTATAACACAATTATCCTGTACACGTTGCGGTGATCGCACATGGAACATTACACCAGAACTGGACGTATTTACCCAATGTCCCTTTTGCGGCTGTGAGCACTTTTATAAACAGAAAGACTTTAACAAAGTAATCGGGTGTGGATTAGTTTTTATTGGTGCGGTTTTAGTACCTTTTACATATGGATTAAGTTTATTGGTGCTGGCGATTTTTGACTGGATAATGTATCAGCGTTTACCGCAAATGGCTATCTGCTATCGCTGCCGAACAGAATACCGGGGTTATGACCTTCCTGAGAACATTCAGGGATTCAATCACTGGACGGGATGGGCAACCGAAAAGAACTGAAACATGAGCTGTTCGCTTTATAAAATGTGACCAGTCGGATATCAAAATTATCTATTAATATAGGAGGAATAATGTTGAAAACATCTGTCTGCCTTGTAGTGTCTCTTGCAGCATTTCTTTTGATAACAGCCGTGGCTCCCAATGAAGGTGCAACAGCCGCAGCTCCCTATGAAGGTGCAACCATTACAGGCACAATCAATTTCGAGGGAGAGGTACCAACACTAAGAATCCTGGCGATGAATGCTGATGCGGTATGTGAAATGAAGCACACCGAACCGGTCAAATCGGAAGCCCTTGTATTGGGGGAAGGAAACACGATGGCAAACGTTTTCGTCCGTGTTGTGAGTGGCTTAACGAAAAAAAATTACCCGGTACCGGAAGAGCCGGCAGTTCTCGATCAGAATGGTTGTGTATACAAACCACATGTCATGGGTATAAGAGTTAATCAGGAGCTCAAAATCCTGAATTCCGACGGCATATTACACAATATTCATCCGCTGCCGAAAGTTAACGATGAGTTCAATATGGCGATGCCTAAATTTCGGAAAGAAGCCATAAGAAAATTTGAAGAAGAAGAATTCATTATCCCGGTAAAATGTGATGTGCATCCTTGGATGCAGAGCTACATTGCGGTATTATCTCATCCTTTCTTCGCCATATCCAACATTGATGGAAAGTTTTCTATCGACGGCCTGGATCCTGGGACATACGAAATTGAAGCATGGCACGAGCGAATGGGTGTCCAGAAAGCTACCGTGGTAATCGCCGCCGATGAGACCAAAACCGTCGACTTTACATACAAGCGATAAAACCGGTTTGCGGAATATCATATAAGACCCAGTATGCTGGATTAGGAAAAAGTATGAATTATTTTACAAATTGATAAGGCTGTATGGTGCTTTACTTCGCTATTCCGAATACCGATTATAATAAAGCTAACTGGTCATAACCTGACATCATTCACAATTCGTTAAAAAGAAGATAATGGCAAAAAAAGCATATGATCATTACAAAACGGTGCCTGAATTACCCGATAAGTTTGGTGTAAAAAAGAAAAAGCCCAGATTAATGGCGGTAGTTGACGAAGATAGCTGCACCGGATGTGGGGTATGTATCCCTTTTTGTCCGATTGATTGCATCGAAACCGTTCCAAAGGAAAAATACAACATTCCGATACCTCCCGTCCAGATAATTTTTAACGAATGTACCGGCTGTCAAATATGTGCCAAGGTCTGCACGAAACTGACTTGGGATGCCATCCGTATGCTCCCCACTGAGAAATTTGAGGAGATTTACGGTATTGAGATTGACTAAGGAGTTTGATAGGGTCTCTACGGGAGAATCTTGCCCTTTACTTTCACCCATTTAACTATTGAAGTATAGTAAGGTAAAGCCGTCATGTGGTTTTTTATGTTTGCTTGTTATCTACTGACGCTCGTTTCAGTTATCTTATTGGCAGTAGTTGGCTGTCAGGGCTATTTTCACTTCCAGGTAATGGGTTTGAACCATCCTTCTTTTGCGCTTTTTACGACGATTATTTATCTTTTCACGGAAACTCTAGTGATGTTCTTCTTTGTAGGTACCGGTATTAGTATAAAAGAATATGTAAAGGAACAAGAAAAGGACCCTGAATATTACTCGCGGGCCACATCCATCAAACGGACACTTTATCCGCCATTGTTGCTGAATATCGTCCTGGTAATGACTGTATTTATTATTGGCGGAGGAGTTGATACGCGTGTCCTACCAGGATGGCTCCATGGTGCTCTGTTTATCGTCGCCTTTTTACATTTTATTAAAACGATCATAGTTCAGCATCGCTGCTTCAAGGCGAATACGAATATAATTCTTGACATGTCTGGCATACAACACAAGAGTTCTTAAGAACATGGAATACGTTGCTACTCTTGTTCTTGCGATTCTAATTGGATTGGGTGTCGCTCTCTTCCGTGCGCAGAGAACACTCAACCTTCGCGAAGACGAACAGGAATCAGATCTCGAAGAATGGATTTGTCCGGAATGCGGATTTACCGTACAGGCAGGCTCTGAATGTATCTACTGCCATACGAATAAACCTCGGTCAGTTGGTTAAATATGATAGGGTTATGTACTACGTTGCAAGAATCAGCCAGGCGCTCGGATTGGGAATAATTATGGTTGGATTTATATCTTCTTTTCCGGAATTAATAAACATAAGGTATTTGTTTGCTGGTTTAATACTGTATCTGTTCGGCTGGTTGATACAGCGTTATATGCTGCACGAATAGTTTTGTTGCTATTCAATTGTCAGTAAATAGTCTCTGAGAACGCGAATTTGCTCGTGTTCATCCCCGTTTAGAATGTCATCTGGTCCGGAGTATTCAAAAAATTCCTCAACAAAGTAAGTAGGCATCTTCGTTCCAGGCAATAGGGACTGAGGATCCATAATCCAATCGATAATCCAATCTGGTTTCAAACGCTCGCTCCCAAGAGCGAAGTTCGGTGCCCAGTTGTCGGGCGACCCACCAGGAAAAACGTCTCCGGCAATATGGCAGCTTCCGCAGGAGAAATAATCACTCGAGAAAAGTTTTTTCCCCGCAGCAAGCTCGGTAGAAGTCAGGTTTGGTTCAAATATGTCAACAAATGGAAAATCCTGATCATCCAGAAAACTGAAATATCGAATCATCATATTTGTTTGAGCCTCGGTAAATGCAAAGGTTGGCATCCGAGTCTTCAGCCACGGGCGAACGATCTCCGGATTCCGAAAAAAATGATAGAGCCAGTTCGTCTGCACCTTTTTTCCTTCTCCTATCAGATTCGGAGGGCTGAAACTTTGTGTAATCGCAGCAGCTTCGGTTTCACCCCGGTCATCATATTTCATGAGCCAGTCTGTGACCATCGGTTGAATGGCACCCCCGTCGTTTTCAATGATATGGCAGCCCTGACAATTATATTCCCGTACAATCCATTGTCCTTCCTCAACGTACAGATTTTTCGGTGTGCGGGGATTAATTTTGGATGCCAATGCCCTCTCTTCGGTCAATCCAAGAAGAACTGTTACAATGGCTTCAACTTCCTCATCGGTATACTCAAAGTTTGGCATGTGCAACTTTTCGCCCGGAAGCTTCACTTTGTCCTTGTCAAAGATGCGCGGCTCTTTCAACTTCTGGGTGAACCAGGCGCGCCTGGTATGATCAATATCCACAAAACCAAAATCTAACCGCTCAACGCTTTTGCTTCCTTCGAAGCTTAACTCCGTACCGATAGGTTTATCTTCGTCAAAACCCGGTATGTTATGACACCCGAAACAACCATAAAAGCGGATAAGGTTTTCACCGTTATAGGTGAGCTTATCCTCTTGGGTTAATCGCTCAACTTCCATTTGAGCTTCAACATCCGACATTGTCATATTCAAGAACTCAGCGGCAATTCGATCCTGAATCTCTTCATCGATATCAGGAAATGGTGTGTCCATAAAACCTTCCTGGTTGAGCGTAAGAAGGTATGCGGTAATATCTGCGGCTTCCTGATCAGTTAAGCGAAGATTCGGCATTTTCGTTTCCGGGAAATAAGCCTCAGGGTTCTTAAGCCAGTTGTACACCCACTTTTCTGTGGTTTTGGATCCCACACCTATCAGGTTGGGACCATGATCCCGTCGTAGTGTCTGCAGTGACGTCTCCCGTTCGATTTCTTCTGATTCCATCCGGTGACACCCAAAACACCCGAGAGATGCCACCAGTTCTTCACCATTTGTTGCGACCCCGTTTCGCTCAACAGAGTTCATCTCAAAGGCACTGCTGTTGCCGAACAAATAATGAACAATGGCCTGAATCTCCTGGTCGGTTCTCTTGACATATTCGGTATCGCTGTTGTTTGATTGACCGAAAAATCTGGGCATCCAGGTATTGTGCCTGAACGATTTGGGATTGTTGATCCAGCGCATTGCCCAGTCTTTGTTAAGCTTTGATGCAATTTGGTTCAGATCAGGACCTACACGTCTTTTATCTTCATATTTCTCTATAACGTGACATCCAAAACAACCGGACCGTTCGACCAGATTCAATCCCAGATTCAATTGGTCGGCGCCGGCAATGAGGGTCTCTTCGTAGTGGCAACTCAGACAACCGGCTTCCACGTTTTTCATAGAATACATGGGTGCTTCCCAGTGTTCCATGTGGTGCCACCCATATTTATCCTCCCACTCTTTCTGCTGTTCCGGAGTCGACGGTATATGAGCGGCTGATGTGAAATCGGTTCCACGACCCCTACCACCATGACAGCTCGTACACCCGAAATCTTCTACCGGATGAGGAGAAGAACTGGTAACAAAGAGTTCCAGGCGTGGGTGCGCCTTAAAAGGGTTCTCCGCATCTTTATACTCGATACCCTGCAATCCCTGATGGCAGGTTGTACACCGGTCAACCTTAGGAACTTTTGTAAAATTCACATTATCGACAATGTCGCTTATAACTACCTGATCAATTTTGTGATAGGGTTGAAGGAAATCAACAACGGGCAGATCGCGAAACCAGTTACCGATCTTGTTGGCAAAACTCATCTCCTCGGGATCTACTACAGAAAGCTTAATCTGCAGGAGATCAACTTCTTTCCGTATTGCATTGATTTCACTCTGTATCTCGTAGATATCCGCGCCGAATACATCAATCACTGCCTGCTGCTCAATCATTTCTTTTTCAGATGCTTCTGAGACAAGGCGCAATTCATCCTTCCTTTGATTTAATTCATCCAGATGATGCTTGGTTCTATCCACGCTACCAGACCCACGCGCAACTGCTTGCTCATATTCATACTTTGCCACGTCATAATCAGCCACAACGAAACGGGAAGCCTGGCTATCATTGTACTGGCGTTCTTCGATCTCCGATAATTTGCTCTGTGCTTCCTCTAATTCAACGGATTTTTCCTCAAAAATTGCATTGGCTTCTTCTAACCTTATTGTCAACTCCTGATATTCTTCCTGCTCCTCCACTGCGGACATCATTTCGGAGATAGCAGCTCGGGTATTTTCGACTTCCAAGCCCCGGAATTCTCTTTGATAATCTTTCCATTCACGAGTATAGTCATTCACAAACGTCCAAATCAGCGATAGAAAGAATACCAAACTGGAAATCATGAACCATTTGTTTAGAGTGTTGATTTTATAATAGCGTTCATCCTTCTGATGTTCCGTCATAAACGTTCCTTCTAAATGTTAAAGAAAAATTCCGGTATCGCGACAATGTATTTCAGATTTATCATCCACCGCAAATACATTTTGATGGGAAGACTCAGCGCAGCCAGGAAAAGAAACATGAAAACACTGTACCTGACATTACCCATCTTTAAGTATAAATCTTTTAAGAATGTTTTTGCGAAGAGCGGCGGCAAGACTAAAAAATATCCCAAAACTAGTAAATCCCGAATATCTCCCGGACAATGACATTTTGTGGTAAACTTGTCCTGAAAAGAAATAGATAAATGTATTCGGAAAGGTTGACGTTCGACAAGGCTTCAATCTTGCCAATATCCCAGGTTTCGAAGGGTCCGAAGATGTTCCAGTTTGGTCCTCTGAGAATAGTACCAACCCCCATCAGGAAAATCCAGAGCACTAGAAAACTGAAGAGAAAAAAGGAGATCGCCATCATCCTCTCTTTGTAGCAATAATATCCCGATCCCTTTGAATTAAAATCAAAATACGGGATTGCCATCAGTCCAACAATTATAATGGTAGGAAATAACACTCCTGCAATCCACGGATCAAAATATACCAACATTTCCTGTAGACCGAGAAAATACCATGGTGCCTTCGAAGGATTCGGCGTCATGGCGGGATTGGCAGGCGCTTCCAACGGCGCCGAGATACCAATGGACCACACCAGCAGGAGAACTGTGCAAAGAATCAATGCGATAAATTCGACATACACCAAGTCTGGCCATACAAGAACATTTTCATGTGTCTCCGACTTTTCATCGGGTTGTTCGCCTTTCTCAAGTCGTTCGTCATTTTCGATCGCCTGTTTCATACTCAACCAGGTGAAAAACATGACGAGAAATATGAGGCCGACTATAGGTATGTTATCCGGTTTAAAGACGATTAATCGAAAATTAGCATCGGTTAATCCGAACAGGTAGAAAGCAACCATGATAGCCAGGAGAACGATTCCACCCGTATTTGTCCAGATTTTCCGGATCCTCAATTTATTATTCCACTTCATGAACCAGTTTGTCGGGGGGAAAATGAAGAAGAACAACAAAATTATTATCGTGAGCATCACCGTCGGATTGCTAACCGAATTAATAATTTCTTTCAAAAATTGCATCATTCGTACCCGTTTGTATCAAAGTTATCTTACTTATGAAAGGTTGAGATATTAAATAAAATGTAATTCGAATGTCGTTTCAAAAATAACACAATACCTGGCAGACATATCACAACGGGGTAGAAATCCCCCCGTCTTTTCTAATCCGCCAAAAATGAATTGCCATGAACACCATAATAACCACCGGTAGTCCGATGCAGTGTAACACATAAAACCTGAGCAAAGCTGCCTCTCCAACTGTGCGGCCCGCTAATAGCGCAAACCGGACATCGCTCCCAGCATGTATCAGATTGATGTCTCCAATACTCAGAAGAACAGCTCCGGGTCCTTCGGTTCCGAGAAAAGGAGTTGCTCTCGCCATATTTGTTCCTACGGTGATCGCCCAGATTGCCAGTTGATCCCACGGCAGCAAATATCCGGTAAAGCTGAGGAGGAGAGTCAATAACATAAGAACCACTCCGATTGCCCAGTTAAATTCACGTGGAGGTTTATACGATCCGGTCATGAATACCCGAAACATATGGAGCCAGACGGAAATAACCATAAGATGGGCACCCCACCGATGGATTTCACGCATAATGCCGAGGGGTACTTGCTCAGCTAAGTCTATGATATCGGTATAAGCGTATTCGACAGTAGGTCGATAATAGAACATCAGGAGGATGCCTGTTATTGTCTCTACGAGGAATAGATAAAACGTCAATCCGCCCATACACCATGTATATTTTACTTTAACAGCATGTTTTGGGAGGCGGACCGGATGCAGATGCAAAAAGACGTTGTTGAGAACTGACATCATTCGCTGGCGACGGCTTACCGGTACACCGGTGCGAAATATAGACTTCCACACTTGAGAATCCGCCAGCTTTTCAAGAAGATTCATTTCTGTCTTAGGGGTCTTGTTTGCCATAGGGTTTCCAGCTCCGTTTAAATTATGTCATCATTCAAAAAATTTACACACTTTTTTAGTATATTGTACCTGATATAGTGCATTTAATAAAAATTCGATTTTGTCAGATATGTTGAATTGAGTTCAGCATAACAATCCTTTAAACATATAATACAACTACTCAGAAGCACAATACTATCGCTTCTAAAACTTAAACTCAACTATCATACCGGCAAGAATGAATCAGGATCGTTCCATTCGCCCTTTTCCTGCTGATACTTTCTTGTTTTATCAATAAGTATCTGACCATCCTCGGCTAAAACGATCCGGAACCGTTCGAGCGGTCTGGGTGCCGGTCCCTCAAAATTGATCCCTGTCTGGTAAAATCCGCTTCCATGACAGGGACATTTGAATTTTCTATCATTCTTCAGCCAGTTGGGAGTGCACCCCAGATGGGTACAAGTGGTCGATAACACATAGATATACCTGGATGTTCTGATTAACCAGATACCAAATTGCTCCTTCCATCGCTCATCAACCGCTCCAATGGTATAATCATCCGCATAACCGACTTTGAATGTCAACGGGGGTTCGAAGAGAACGTTCGGATATAAGAACCGCACGATCATGGTCAGGAATGCAAGAGTCGCCCCGGAAAAAGCAATCCAGGCTACCCCCAACCAAGAAAATGCCGAACGTCTGGACATCTCGGCTACCTTCCCCGTCTGCTCCTCCCCTATCGAAGCTTTTGGAACCGACCGTGCCGGTTTCTCCGTCGTCGAAGAATTCTCTTCAGTCGGATTTTTCTTCTCTTCTTCGTTCTTGTTTAATTTTTCATTCATATTGTTTTTGCCAATAAGTAGATTGAATAAGTAAGTATCCGCTATTTTTGTATAGTATTCTCCTGTCGCATTGCAAGAAGCTGCAGCGCTGTTTTTCTGACCTCCATGTTTCTTGCAGTTCTACTTAATTCTTCAATCGCCTCATCCAAAAGAGGATCATTCAACAATTCCGCAACCTTTATGGCAACCAGCATTGCCTGATTACGCTCGGAGAAATCAACCTCTTTGAAATCTTCAAGATAACTTTCGTCCAGCAGGCTCAATAGTACGTCTCTTCCTGTATTATCCCCCATTTTCGCAAGGGCAACTGCGGCATCCCACCGGACATTAGGTTCCCTGTCGTAGAGCGACTTACGGAGTACCTCCAGAGAACTCGGATCAGCTATCTTGCCAAGTGCAATGACCGTCTGTAATCTTATGCTGGAGTTGGCATGATCGAGAAACGAATACAAGGATGTTGCCGCCTTTGTCTGCCGCAGATTGCCAAGAGCGTTGATGATGGCAGGCAGATTATCTTCTCTTGCATTCGGCAACGCCTCAACGAGCGGGTCCAAAAAGCTTGGATTACCAGTTCTTCCCATTGCAAGAGCAAGGTATTGTCGTACCCTAACATCGTCATGCTCTACCTGACCAAAAATATTGATAATTTCGGAAAAGAATCGCTGATTTTGCGCAATGGTATTCGGTTTGTTCAGAATCTGGGATAATTCGTAAGCAGCTTGCCAGCGTCTGCTTGCACCGCCTACTTTGATATCATTGAGGTAATCTAATGGTGACTGCTCTTCCTGCGTCAGTAAACTGACAAAAGTAAAGAAGAAAACTCCAAGAACCGCTATTAAAACGGGAATGACAACAAATGAATGAATCAAAACCTTTAGAACCGACTTTGCTTCTCGCGTGTCATCATCTTTTGCGTTGATCTGGTGATCCATCTATAGTAAATTTTTCAGTTTCTTTATAAAAAGTACAGTTCCGTCAATGCAGATACTTATTAAAAGCCTAAATACGCAAGCAATACCCTCATATTTAAAAGCCGCTCAATGTTCCCTGCATTTGCTATATATAGTTATATCCAACTAAAAACAATAATGACAAAAATAAATTATACAAACATATTAGTCAAGTACTTTTTGACATGAAATCGTGCGCTGCTTACTCCCATGTGCAATTGAATTATATTTAATCTACTCGCGATTTTTCATAGATCTCTTCCACTTTCGACCACATCCTGATAATATTCCTTGAACAAATCTACTGGAAGAGCGTTTTCGATAAATTCGGTGTACAGTTGCTCCACATTCGTCATTTTTAATGGAAAAAGTCCTTCGCTTCTTCGTTCAGGAGCGTCCAAAACGTATAAATGGTGATACCTGTACCAAACGGAAAATTGAGGAGCTGGACCGCAGCAACGACAACTATTGTGATACGAGCCCATTTCATTCTTTTGAACATTCCCAATCCTCCGATAAACGCAGGTATCGATACAATCAACCAGATCCATGGAAAAATTTTAACCAAATCTGAATTGCCCAACATGTGATTAATATATATCGAGTGATTCCCGCCAGGCACAATGATAAAAATCATGATGAGTGAGACGAGAATACCGAAAGCGCCAAATACGGTATACATAATTCCTTGAATCGTTATATGATGATTCATATGCCATCCCCATTAATGTTAATGAACATAAAGAAACAACCACAACGAGATATGAATGTCAAGAGTGATCAGAGAATAATTAAGGGTGCCGTGATTATTTATATCAACACCAATATCCTGAAATATCCTGAAATTTCCAGAAATTGAAGAGAGTAGAAGGAAATCTAACTGTTCGGCAGTAGAATTTGTACGCACGATAATAAGTCGAAAATTACGTATGTGAATCACAGAGGTTCTACAATGGATATACTACCGTTAAAATTCCCCATATCAATCACTTGAAGCAGATTGATATGGAACATTTAAGATTGTCATAATAAGTTAATAAATGACTTTTTCAATTGCAAAAGGAAAATGTTTTAAATGTATCAGCATACAATAATTTTGCAACAGTATTCTACTTTTCTATTTAATAGAGTATAATTCAAAAACACCTCTCCTTATATTTCTAATTGCAAATTCTTTAATCAAGCTATACAATAAAGTAAAGGAGCATTTCGATACAGCATCTCTTTAATAAGCGCTTAAATTATCGTCACATCCGTAATTTGAAAGGAAATATACCTGCTGTGCTTGAATACTTTAGCGCAGATCTTGAATAATCTCGTCAAAAATCTGCAAATTGACTGGTGTTTGATATTCCGAAGAAGCGCTAAGCGTCAAAGAAAATTGTCGGGATTATATGCGGGAATACGCAATCAACGTCTCACCTGATTAGAGATGATTCATATTATCAGGGAAATGTGCAGGAAGGATTATTTATCTGTAGTTAGAAGATTCTTTAAAGCGTGTTCTATGGTTTCATAATGGAAAGAATATCCCGATTCGAGAAGTACTTGAGGATTGACTTTTTGACTGTTGAACATAAGGTCAACAAGCTCTCCAAATCTGATCCAGAGCGGAAAACGGGGAATAGGGATCAATACTGGACGCCGTATCACAACACCAAACGTTTTTGCAAATGTTTTGAATGAAACAGGATTCGGGGAAACGATATTGATAGGTCCTGATAGAGTCACAGTCTCGAGGAAATGCTGAATAGAAAAAATAACATCGTTTATATGGACCCATGAGAACCACTGAGAACCGCTTCCGAAATATCCCCCGAGACATAATTTGAACGGAATAAGCATTTTTTTTAGAGTTCCGCCATCCCTGCTTAGAACAATCCCGATCCTTGCGATCACGACACGTACCCCGGCAGATTCCGCACGCATTGCTTCATGTTCCCATTCCCGGCAGACTTCCGACAAGAATCCATCTCCCGGCAGGTCCTGTTCAGAAAAAAGATGGTCCTGGTGAAATCCATAATAACCGATCGCTGATGCACTGATAAGAGTTTTTGGATGTATTTTGCTCGTAATGATCGCATTCACAATTGCCTTTGTCGAAGCAATCCTGCTATTAAGGATCAGGTTTTTTGTCAATGGTGACCACCGCTTTTCGGCAATGGGAGCACCCGCAAGATTTATAACGGTGTCGATCTTCTCACAGCGGTTTGTCCAGGAAAGATCGGCATCGTGAACATCCCATTCAACAATTGAGCAGCCTTCCGGAAGACGGGCTTTTGCGGTTGATTCATTTCTTGTAAGAATAGTAACCCTGAACCCTTTATCGAGGAAAAAAGCACAGAGCGGCTTTCCGATAGTACCGGTTGCTCCGGTTATGAGTATATTCATTGCATTATCTGAATAATTAGGAAATTCATGTTATATTTGTATAATATAGAAAAAAAGAGAATCTGTCAAATATAATTTTTCATGGATCAATCCTTAGTTATGTTATCGTTTATGTTGGATTATTTTTAGTGAACATTAAAAAACAACAGTAACAAGTACGAGGTCAAAACTTGATCGGAGAATACTAATGGGTCTCGCTATGGATATACTATCATTGATATTCCCCATATCAATTGTCAGCTTAAAACGGTTTTTTAAGGATCAAAATAGCAAAACAGATTATCCACAAGCTATAAAAAACAGAAGTACTTGTGGAATTTTGGCAAAATGCGTATAATGAAAATAAGAAATCATATTACTACATACTGCTGCTACAAAGTCAATTGATAATTTATTGTAGCAAATTAAGGAGATTTTAATATGTTCGATTTTCAGCTACATTCAATTATATTTTATGGATTAATAGCTTTTGCGATAATTTTTGTAGTTGTTGCACATATTATATTATTAAGAAAAATTTATAAAAATTCATTAAGGAATAATAAAAGGTTGTTAAGAAAACAAAAGATTGGTGACAAGTTCGACTCACCCTAGAAGACACTAATTTAAAAAGGCCTTCTTGATATTTCAAGAAGGCTTTTTTATTATATACTAAAAGACGGATAAATGGTCAAAAAATCATCAATATGAAAACCAGTGGTTAAATTTCGCGAGAAAGACATTCGTCGGGTAGAGGTCGAACAGATCGCTGACATCATCATTAAATGCGAAGGTGCCCGGACGACCGTCACCGGTCCTGCCTTGTGACCAGACGAGAAACAGTGTCGAGCCTGGATTGTACTCCCACCTTACAACGAGATTCGACCGGAACTGCAGAAAATTGAATTCGGGATTCTCGAAGGAATACACAGCCCCATCATTGATAGTATACTCCCCGGTCGCAGCATTATATGTTATTTCACCATCGGTAAATTTCCCGAACCGGTCGGTATAATTGTCAGCCCGTGGATTTGTAACTTTTTTAAAATTACTGTATCTACCATTGGAGATAAAGGGCTGGCCGTAATACTCGATAGTGAATGTCGGCGTAATACTGTAACTTGCACGAGTCACAATCCCAAGTGTTTCCTGATTCAATTCACCAAAGACATAACGCGAACCGCCGTTTGGTTCAAACGTGTCGATATACTGGAGGTTCATCTGCTGTTTCGTAAAGGTCGGATTGATATTAAAGGAAAATGAACTGCTCGGGCGGAACGTCGTTGTCACCTGAAATTGCTTCATGTACGATATGTCATCATCCCAGATATCCCAAGTGTATCTAAACGAAGCCTGCACGTTTCTCCTCGTATCGGAGCCGATATTGGTATGTATATGCCAGATGCCGGGATTGATAAAATAAGGTCCTCCACGAAGGATAGTTTTTGTCAGGCCTTCATCATACCGGTGAACACCGATGCCATATCTTCCGTAATTTTTGAGGATACTGTCGAAATGTAAATCCACACCCGATTTAATATCATCAGCAAACGCAATCTTTTTGCCGTCAAAATCCCAAACAGTGTTCTGTTTGAATTTTAAGGTAAAACTCCTGAAAAGCAAGCTCGGATTATAGGACCAGTATTCAAGCGCCGCAACTTCGCCGACAAAATCCGCTTCCTTGAGGAATCCGATATCGTTTAGTTCCAGTCCCGGTGAGCGCCACGTCGTCAAGAGGTTGTACTTGATATACCCCTGACCGGCTTTTCCTATCGTAAATGTTCCACCGTGCCCGGAGAGTGAGGAAGCCGTCGAATCGACCCTAACATGGCTGGCATCGGAACGTTGAAAGTAGCGGGATGAAGAGGTTTGTGCGTTGAGCATGGCCTCACTGTCGCCCCGGATATGGCTGAATACCGACATAAATGACATAAAATAGTTTCTGTTATTCCAGGTGTGAACAAAATCGACTCCACCGGTATATGCTGCCTCATTCAGAAATCTGAGATGACTATCCTGAAGATCTCGGTTCGTCGCTGTCACAATCCCACCCAGTCGTGTGTCGCCTCTCCTGAAATCTTGCTGTACCCGTCCGGCGAAATAGTTTGTCAGCGGTTCAACCGTTGTTGATCCCCGTACCCCTAAGTTAAGAAAATCGGCTTTTTCCTCTACCGTCACTGCCTCGATGATGCCGATTGAAAGACCATTCTGTGTTTTGCCCGACAGTTTTGCTGCGGCCGCTATGCTCGATTGCAGCACAGGTTCTATATAATCGATTTCGTCATTTTCCGGCGAAAACTGTGGTGATCTTCCGATCCGGCGGGAATAAAATAGGTTGTCCTGCGAACTAAATCGTTGAAACCGCAAGGCATTTTGGGGACTGCCGCTTCTCTGGATGTTTTGAGACAAATTTTGTTTAATCTGATAATTGAAAATATTCTTTCCTTCGGTAAAGAACGGCCGTTTTTCAGCGAAAAACGACTCAAAAGCCGTTAGATTGACTTCGGAAGGATCAGCTTCAACCTGCCCGAAGTCGGGATTCACAGTCAGATCGAGGGTAATATCACTTGTCACACCGATTTTAGCGTCCAGTCCGGCATGAAAGTTATTATCCTGTCCGGATGCAAAAGGATTTCCGGCTTCTTCAAGTGACCGCTCCATACTGCCGAGGGTATAGGGCAATATCTCAATCCGGTGCGATGTTCCGATATCTTTGATACCACGTAGTTCTCCAAAATGACTGACTGTTCCGGCAGCATCCCGGAAGAAAAACTGCCAGAATGAACGCTCCTCTTCTCTGTAGAGTCTCCTCTCAATTTGCAGTCCCCAGACCTGTTCGTCACTGTCCGAGTACCGGAGCTGGCTGAACGGTATGCGCATCTCTGCAGTCCATCCCGATTCATTGTGGGCAACGTCTGCGTACCAGACCGGATCCCACGTAATATCTTTTGTTTTTCCATCATTTGAAATAAATTGGTCACCTTTCACACCCGCAGCCGTAACAGTAAAATTGAACGCGGTTCGTCTATCAAAATAGCTGTCGATACTGACGCTCACCCAATCGCCATCATTCACATCGCGCCGGGACCCGCGCCGCTCGATTTTTTCAGACTCATTATCATTCATACGGAAGGCAATACAAATATTTTCTTCGTCATAAATAATTTTAAAAGCAGTCGTCTGACTCGGCTCGGTCCCTTCATATGGCTGCCGCTGGGTAAATCCGCCTCCCCATTCAGCAAACTGCCATGCCTCATCGTCCAGAATCCCGTCGATAACCGGACTGTTTGAGTCAAAAAGTTCTGCGGTATAGACTTTGTTTTCAACAATTCGGCCGTTCTCAGTACTACTGTCCTGCGAATAGAGGGCAACCGGATAGAGTAGCATTAATGTTATAATAACGTTTTTCATGATTTCAGCTCTTCATTACAGTGTTTCGCACTCAATTTAACTAATTCTTGATATTAGTACAATCAGATTTACGGATTCTTCAAGAAAAAACATCTTTTTTCAGCAAATTACCGTCGAATTAATACGTATATAGATTCGACAAAATTCCTTAATACAATCTATGATTATTTAGGTGGTTATCTGTGGGAGCTGGGATCATTGTAAATGTTTCTCACACGTAAATTATAATGAAGGAAGGCTACAATTTATATATGGTATTACTGTCAGTATCTTTATATACATTTCTCGTATCAAAGATGCATGCGCTGTTTGCTTCCAGGTAACCGTAGTCGATTTTCTCGTGAGCAGTCACAATCATCACACAATTATACGATTGTAACAGCTTCTTATCAGCAAGATCAATAGAATTATAGGTTGTTCCATTCGGATGTTCAAATGTGTCTACATACGGATCGTGATAATCAACACAACACCCGAACTCTTTCAGCAGTTCGATTAATTCAAGCCCCGGTGATTCCCGCAGGTCGTTCACGTTTTCTTTATACGAGATACCCATTAATAGAATTTTTGCGTCTTTCAGGGAAATTCCCCGCTCATTGACAATTCGCAGCAGCTTATTAATAACAAACCGGGGCATATTACCGTTTATGTCAGTCGCAAGATCGATGAATCGGTTGTAAAAATTGAAACTGCGCGCCTTATAAGTAAGGTACATAGGATCGAGTGGAATACAATGTCCGCCTAATCCGGGGCCGGGTAAAAATTTCATGAATCCAAACGGCTTCGTCCCGGCAGCTTCTATTACCCGCCAAATATCGATTCCCAGCCTGTCGCACATAATCGCCATTTCGTTGACAAGGCCGATATTGACCGCACGAAACGTGTTCTCAAGCAGCTTCACCATCTCGGCTTCTTCTGATGTAGTGACACGGTGAATCTCTGAGATAATATGTTCATAGAGCAGCTGTGCAATCTCTCCGCATGCAGGCGTGATACCACCGATCACCTTTGGAATGTTTTTCGTTGTATATTTCTTATTCCCCGGATCGACACGTTCAGGAGAAAAAGCGATGTATAGGTCTTTGCCGATTACAAATCCCATTTTTTCAAACTCATGAGCAAGAAGCTCGCGCGTTGCTCCAGGATACGTTGTGCTTTCCAGAACGATGAGCATGCCTTTACGAACATGCTTTTTTACTCCATCGACAGCAGTTTTGATGTACGAGAGATCAGGCTCTTTCGATTTGTTGAGTGGCGTTGGAACGGTTATGCAGATACAGTCAGTACCACTCAACTGCGAATAATCGGTGTAAACTTCAAAATTTCCGTTATTGACGGCATTGCTGACTTCCCGGTCTGTTATATCAATAATATATGATGTCCCGCGTTTAAGCTGTGTAATCTTCTCTTTGGCAATATCGATGCCCTTCACACGGTAACCGGCCCGAACAAATTCGAGGCTTAACGGCAGCCCGACATAGCCGAGGCCGATGACCCCGATTCGGGCGCTTTTGGTGTTGATCTTTTCACGTATCTGTTCCATAGTATAAATTTTCTTTTATCTAATTTACCGCCTGAGATAGTAGGTAAATCAATTATTAAACCACTGTTTCATATTCGACTAAAATAAAATATTACTGTAACTAATACAAGTTGTTTTATGCAGATACTGTATGAGATAGGTGCCGCTGAAAAGATTATAAAATTGTAAAGAGTAATGCCGATATGAATCAATTAAATTGCTTCAAAATTAATTATACTATGTACTTTCTGCGTCCATATCAAATTCTACAGAAATTGGTCTCTCGCGAAAGCCAGGGTTGTATCCTGCTTTTATATAATTGCGTTTCGAAGATTTTGGGTTCCCCACAAAGATAATTTGTAATTTGCAATCCCAAATCATATTTTTACTTCCCTGCAATTATTTTTCTCTACAATATCATCTACACCAGTAGTATATTAACACGATGAACCGGATGAGGATTTCTCCAAGCAAATATTGCGTATTGCACTGTATTAAATTTATTTAATTTTCCATTCATCGAGTTTGTTGAGTGTTTTCACAACACAATTATTAGATAAAATCAATTTATTCTGCAACATTTGTGTTATAGTCTTCGTCATTATAATTAAACGACCAGGCCCGGTAACCGGTAAGGAAGTATGGTTTTAGAAGAAATCGATCTCGTACGAAAAGTACAAAATGAAAGAGATATGGCTGCTTATCAGCGGCTGGTGTGTAGGCATCAGGAGCGGATATACTATCTTGTCAGGAGAATGGTCGGTAACCATGAGGATGCCCAGGATATTGTGCAGGATACGTTCATAAAATCACTAAAAAAGATAGGTCAGATTAAGGAAGGCAGTAAATTCGGGGGCTGGCTCAGTAATATAGCTGTTAATACGGCATTGGATTTTTTCAGAAAAAAGCATAATAATGGAAAAGTATCACTTTCCGATGAAATGGTGCCGGAAGCGATCTCTGAGAAGCTTATACAGAAGGATGAAGAATTGAAAAACGGTGCCTATGGACAGGAAACGAAGAAACACATCAATAGAGCACTTATGAAACTGCCGCTGAACCATCGTGAGGCGTTTATACTGTTCCATTATCAAAAATTGCCGGTCAAGATTGTCGCTGACCACATGGGCTGTCCCGAAGCAACCGTCCGTTCATATGTGTTTCGGGCTATCAGAAAATTGAGAGTATATCTTCAGGACTATAAAGAATTGTCGAAAGGGTAACACATGGATTGCAGTGCAATAGAACTCCTTTTACCGGAATTTGCCGCAGACAGACTGAATGAGCAGGACTGCGACCTTGTCCGGAAACATCTTACATCCTGTGAATCGTGTACAAACGCTTTGCGGGATTGTACCGAACTGTTTGGAATAGTTGTGCCGGAAGAAAAAAGCGCCATTACACCTCCTGATGGATATTTCGATGAGGTGTGGCCTCATTTACACACAACTATTCAGAAGGAAGGGCTGCATAATGCGTCCTCTTCAAAACCGAAATGGCTGTCGATGCCGTTACATTCGTTAAAACGTGCACCCTATTTCGCAATTTCGGCAGCAGCAGCGGTTATTCTTGCTGTAGTGATAACTTTTTACGATAATCCGGCGGAGGAACCGGTATCAGCTATAACACAGCCGGTCATACGTGCGCAGAACGAGTCTGAGCAGAATGAAAATCCTGTTTCTGGAATAACACAGAGCACACCCGACATAACCAGCGTGGTCAACTCAGGAGTAAAAAAATTAAATTTGCTCACGACTGCCGATGTAAAGGGCTATCTGGATCCGAAAAAACGTGAAGATGCATACGATTCCTTTACAACGTATCTCGCAAATGTAATCGTCAGTATGCAGGACTGATTCAAATGGAACTGTTATTCGATAATTATAAATTTATCATGAGAATGATTACTCGTGAAATGTTAAGGAAGTATTCATGACACTTCGAGTGAAAAAACTTTTCCGCAAATATATTACGACTGCTCTTGTATTAATGGTTGCGGGTATTCAATTTGGTGCTTCCGATCTTTTCGGTCAGGATGAATCGCTGTTAGGCAGGATTCCGGACGGAGATTTTGCGGTATTTTCGTTTTCTCCGGGTGATATCATTGAATCCGAGTTCCTAAATTACTTTATTGAGGGCGATTCTGCTGCGCAGGCTATTCGTGAGCACGGTTTGACGGCCTTTGAGGGGATATCGGGTATCAGAATGGACGACATTAACAAAGTCATGGTGTTTGTTTCCGATTTCCATAGCTCAATTCCCACTATTGGTGCACTGGCATCGGGAGATTTCAGTGGTCTGAATTACGATATTATTCTGCGCACACTAAATGTACACTCAAATAGTGAACATCTCATAAAAGTGAATGACTATGATGTCCGCGTATATTCTATTCAGGGAGAGAACGATGAGGAACAAAATGAAAAAGATATTGACATTGAACCACATCTTTATTTTGATGACAAAGAAATTCTTATAGCCGGTTCCCGAGAATTTATGGAACAATTACTTCGGCTCAAAGACGGACGGGATTCCAATCTCCGGGATAACGATGAGTTTATGGATCAATTCAATAATGTCCGAGACAATGAGAGTTTTTGGTTTGTGATCCCGACGACAAAGATCATGGATGACGTCATGGCTAAAGTGCATGAACAGACCAGTGAACAATTTGGCGGCCAGCGGTTTGATATTACAAGTCTGGTCGGTGGACTCACGCTTTCTGATACATTCGATATGGTGCTAAAACTCCATAACGGGAATGAAGAACAACTTGAGCATTTATATAATTTAGCGAACGGTCTCCGGAGTCTTGCGATACTGGGTGCTATGGGAGTACCGGCGACGAAAGATTTGACTAGCTATATCAATTCTATTGAATTGACAAAAGAAAATGAATTTCTCCAGCTTCGTTTAGAATTAACGATTAAACAAGTTGAGGAGTTGATTGCCAAAGGGAAAGAAATTTCTGATTTGTAATCCCGACGACAAAGATTATGGAAATATATGAGCAACGAGTGATGACTTTCAACGCATAAAACAATAAGAATTGAGATAAATACATGACAATTATTGACTGCAAAGGAATCACGAAGTCCTTTCGCACAGGGTTGGCAAAAAATAAATTTATTGCTCTCGACGATGTTGAGCTTGAGATACAGCAGGGTGAAATTTTCGGCATTCTCGGCCCAAACGGCGCCGGAAAAACCACACTCCTGAAAATAATTCTTGGCCTTGTCTATCCTGACAAAGGTGAAGTGACGGTATTCAGTCAAAATGTAAAGGATCATACATCACGGAGTAAGGTCGGATACCTGCCTGAAACACCCAATTTACCTCCATATTTGACAGCAAAGCAGACCCTTGAATTATTTGGAAAACTGTCGGGTGTTTCATCAAAAGAAATAAAATCAAGGACTACCGAAATTCTGATTGAAGTGAAAATGGACAAATGGGGGGACAAAAAGACATCGACTTTTTCCAAAGGAATGGTCCAACGTCTCGGTCTTGCCCAGGCACTTGTTAGTGAACCTGATTTAATTTTCCTGGACGAGCCAACCGACGGTGTCGATCCAATCGGACGAAAAGAAATCCGTGATATTCTCCTGCGTCTGAAACAACAGGGGAAGACAATCTTTCTCAATTCCCATCTCCTGAGCGAGACAGAGATGATATGTGACCGGGTTGCAATCATGGATAAGGGAAAAATCGTGGCAGTGGGAGGAATCGAAGATCTGACATTATCCCTGAATAGTTACCGGATTAAATGCAAAGAACTGTCGAACGGTATTGCGGATAAATTACAGGGAATTGCTCGGGTGAAAATAGTGGAGAACGGAACGATTGACACACTGGTCGAAAATTTGGAAGGTTTGAACAGGGTAATCGATGTGCTGAGGGGAGAAAAAATCATTATCGAGTCAATCTCCCAGAACAGGCAAAGCCTTGAATCGTATTTTGTCGACCTGATAACGGACTTACGCGGAGAGGAGGTCTGATCATGGGTATTACAGCGATAATTCAGGATACACTCCGCGAGTGTATGGCGAAGAAGATTATTCTCCTGTTTCTGCTCATTGGTACGGTAAGTATACTCGGACTGTATCTGCTCCTCGATCTGGATATTCTGGAAAATGGTGTCGTTCTGTCGTTCATTTTTAATACAAATGAAGCAGAGTTCATGAGCCTTAACCAATTCAATGATATTATGAAAGATGTGTTATCAGTATTGGCAATGGTGTTAATGAGTGTCAGTTTAATCCTTTCGGTATTAGCAACGGCAGACCTGATTCCGAGCCTCATGACGAAGGGACGGCTCGACCTCTATCTGGCACGTCCGGTATCACGGGCACAGCTCTTAATTGGAAAATATCTCGGTGCCTTAACCGTAGCTGGTGTAAGTGTCATGTACGCAATTTGCGGATTGTGGTTGGTATTCGGAGTAAAAACTGGGGTCTGGGATTTCAATTTTCTCTATACTATTGCAGGCACGCTGTTTATATTTGCAGCGCTCTATCCGTTCGTAATTGTAACAGGCCTCTATTTTAAGAATACGCCCATTATCCTCATCATTTCATGGATAATATTTGCTCTCGGTCATCCGCTTGCCTTTCGTCAATATGGTATTACTTTTATTAATAATAAACTATTTGAATATCCGGTGGAAGCGCTCTATTGGATATTGCCGAAGTCTTTTGAGGTAACTAACATTACGAAAAATCTGGTTGAAGGTGCGGTTGTCCAGAGTTGGATGCCGGTTACCAGTACCATTATCAGTTCACTTGGTATTTTCATGGTTGGAATTTTCTTTTTTTCACGAAAAAACTGCTAAAAATTACTTGAGAGGGTACTTGAATGATGCACAAATTAAATATTGTATTCCGTATGTTGGTTGTATATACTGCAATTCTGCTTGTTCCGGGAGGATTGCTCAATAGTGATGAACTTAATGCTCAAGATAGGTCATTGCTGGACAGAATCCCTGTAGAAGCGTTTGCAGTTGCATCGCTTAACCCGAACAGCATTGTCGAATCGGCAATGCTGAGCTATCTCATTGAAGGTGATTCAACGTTGGTGGAGATGCGCGAACACGCCATCAATGCGTTCGAAGGTCTATCTGGCGTCAAGGTGGATGAGCTGAAAAGCATCACTGTTTTTGTTGCTGAAGCCGAGAGTAAAAACGGCAATATCGGAGCAATCGCTTCGGGAAATTTCAGCGGTTTGAATTACAATATTCTCAAAAGCATACACACTATTCCTGAACAAGTCATAGATATAAACGGATATGAGGTGCATGCACTGTCTGCACCACATAGAAATAAAAATCACGATGACGATTCAGACGAGACACATGGAAGTGCTATGGATAGTGATGAAGAGGATAAGGTTGTCTATGTGTTTTTTGATGATGAAGAAGTTCTTGCAGCAAACTCCCGCGATTTAATAGAACAGCTTCTCCGGCTTAAACGCGGAAACGGCTCCAGTCTCAGGAATAACAGCAAATTTACTGACCGTTTTAATGCAACTCAGAATACAACGAGTTTCTGGGTCATCGTTCCCGATGGTAATGTTGTTGACGAATTCATTAATGAACACAGAAATGATGATGCATATATTGCTTCTCAGCTGTTTGCGAATATGAGTCTAATGGGTAGTGCGGATATTTCAGAGAATGTCGAATTGAATATGCAGGTCCATAACTCTGATGGTGAGAAGCTCGATCATATATTCAACTTTGCGAACGGCATGAAGAGCCTTGCACTGCTGGGTACGATGAAAGAACCGGAATTAAAAAACCTGATCACTCAGGTTGGTCTGAACAAACGGTCTGACTATATAGAACTCGATGCGCAATTGACCCTTGAAGATATCAAAATGTTGAAAGACCTACACAAAGATTCGAACAGAAATTAAAGCAAACCCATTGCAGACATCAATTGTTCTTAATGTTCCGTAATAATCAAGAGCCTGCCGAACATCAATCACCTTTGTTGACAATATCCACATTGAAGTTGTAAAAATATATGCCCAGTTAATATTAGGATTAACCGATTGTATATCTGTGGGTCGTAACTGTGTAAGATTTATTTTAATTTTATTTTATAAATCATAATTTATAATGGTAGATAAGCGGAATGACATTCAGTGGAGCACAAGTTCGAGTCCGCTCAAAAATCACAACGGCAACTTCTTCATTATTTAAATTTACGGCAAGGATTCTGATATTTTCCCTTTCATATAAATGTTATTATGATTGCTCATTTTTCAAAAAAAGCGTTATTTCTGATAAGAACTGGCATGGTAATCATTTGTCAAGTTTTTCAATGAAAAAAATCCGTGTTTTTGTTTCTGAAATTTTTAATCTTGGTTTTAATATGTCACAATGATTTCAGCTTAAGTGTTTTCGCTTCTTTCACATCTGATCAATGAGTGGAATTTCCAGAATCAGCGTCACCCAAAATTGTGTTTTATCAAAAAAATCCGAATATTATTTTTGAGGATGTCTTAAAATTTATTTTTTATAGTTTAATAACTATGCAGTGTTTTATTAGAATGGAATACGGTAATTGATATAATTATAACTTATAATAATTTTATTATATATCTTCCTGGTGGTTAATTGCATTTTTTAGTTATAGATTTTTTAACTGTTGTTTCTTCATCTCCAATGATTGTTACTGTAAAAATATAAATCTTAATTTGAAGGGTGAAATCATGGAAAACACTACTGAAGGTTTACTGGTAGTCCTGAGAAAAACAGCTGGCAAGCTTCGGTTTACCAGCATTATTATTGCATTTTTAACCATTTTGATTATTAGCCTTTTATTTAATACAGAATTGTTTACAGGATATACTCATGGAATCAGTATAGTTATAGTAATTGTTGTAATGGTATTATTGACGTTTTTTGATATTATCCGCAGAAAGGGAAATACATATTATGAGGTTTTATGTACAGAATTACAATGGAGAGTTATGTCCGAAGAGGATATCAGAATAGAAAAGGAACAAGCCGGAAAGTCTGGTAAAACTTCAGCAAGTAAAATACCCGATATAATTTCCAGAACGACAATAAGAAATTATTTACATTCAAGCCATTTGCCAATTTTCCCTGGTGCCTTAGGTCTACCGATATATGGTTGTGTAAACTTCTTTGTTGCTGTGATTGTAGTATACGGAATGTAATGAAATGTAGTATATGGCATAAGTATTGACGTATGTTAAATATTGAGAATCCAAAATATTTTCTCTTGATGATGTAAAAAATTTCCAGATTAATGCATATGACGTATTATTTGTTAAGATTAATCTTTCTACATGCTTGTCAATCAATTTAAATTACTAATGATTAGCGTTATACTTAATTAACATCATTTCATTTTTCCCGGTCATTCAATTTTTAACTTTTCCATTTTTTCCATTTTTACTAAACGTAATTGAGCGATGAAATATAAACTACCCAAATCCGTTCATAATATTTTAACAATTTCTGGTATACTACTGACGATTCTTGGATTTGTAGTTTTCGGGATTATGTTTATTTTAGCGGAAATCAATTTAATTCCACACGGTCCTTACATTGGATTAATTCTCTATATTGTACTGCCCATCCCCATATTTACAGGTTTGATTCTCATTCCTTTAGGGATGTATTTGAACAGAATGAGAATGTTAACAAAATTAAATGAATTTAACTTTTTACCTGTAGTGGGGATATTTATAATTTTTGTAAGTTATCAAGGCTTTCATTATTCCGAATCGACCGAATTTTGTGGTACTCTTTGCCATGAAGTAATGCAACCGGAGTTTGTCACTTATAAAAATTCACCACATGCGCGGATCACATGTGTGCAATGCCACGTTGGAAGTGACGTTGATTGGTATGCTCGGTCAAAAATATCAGGACTGTACCAGGTGTATGCAGTAATTACAGATAAATTTCCCAGACCAATTGAGACGCCGATTGAAAATCTTCGTCCAGCAAGGGAAACATGTGAGCAGTGTCATTGGCCAGAGAAATTTTTTCCAGCACGAGAAAAGATGTTTAATCATTTCTTATCTGATCAAGATAATACACCCTGGCCAATAAATATGCTGTTTAAAATAAGCGGAGAATCACCGATTGAAACTGAACAGACAGGAAGCCACTGGCATATAAATTCAGACATAAAAATTGATTATATTGCTACAGATGAAAAACGTCTTGAGATCCCATGGGTGCGTTTAACCAATTTAATATCGGGAGAACAGGTCGTTTTTCAATCGGAAGTGAGCCCGTTGTCGGATGATGAATTTAATGATCATCAAATAAGAACGATGGATTGTATGGACTGCCACAATAGGCCAGCTTATATATTCAAATCTCCAACAGATGCTATAAGTGAACAAATGGTTTTGGGAGCAATCTCCACTTCTCTACCAGAAATCAAAACTGTAGGAATAGAACTTTTAGCAGCAGATTATTCCTCTACGGATAGTGCAGCAATCGATATTCGCGAAGGGATCCAGAATTACTATTCTGAGAATTATCCTGATATTGCAGAGGAAAGTCTTTTTGAGATAAACAATTCTATTGATGCAATAAGAAATATCTATACAGAAAACTTTTTTCCTCAAATGAATGCCTTTTGGAGAATTTATCCTGAACATAAAGGCCACTTTACCTCGCCGGGCTGTTTCAGATGTCATGATGGGCAGCATAGTTCACCACAAGGAACAACAATATCTAATGATTGCAATTCATGTCATCTAATCCTTTCACAAGGTGAAGAGTATGCGCAATATAGATCTGAGGGCCTTCCTTTCAAGCATCCGGAAGATATTGGTGAAGCTTGGAAAGAAATACCATGTCATGAATGTCACTCCACGGAGTATCAATAGCAGGTGCCTACTGATTATTATTTTCCATAACTATGACCACAGAGTATTTCTTATGGATGCGATGTAAAATGTTTTAGGAAATGTTTCAAAACGTGTCGAAACTTTGTGCGAGATTTTAATTCATAAACATTTACTATTAAATATAAAACTTCATGCATTTTCTTTCATCACATCATATTCAATCAATCGTATTTATTATTGAACACATTCTCTCCACAACGAAATAAGGAGATTATATTATGCGTGGTATGCATCGCTTCATAACAATCATATTCATGGCACTGCTAATTCCGTTCTCTGTGTTTGCACAGTTAATCACCATTCCCAACCGGTTTAACCAGCTCGACGTATTCGAGCTGGAGTATGGAGGAGATCCGCAGATTTCGCCGGATGGGCGGCACGTGGTCTATGTCCGGAACTTCATGGACATTATGGCAGACCGGGTGCGGTCGAATCTTTGGATCGTTAATTTCGACGGTACAGTGCACCGGCCGCTGACATCGGGGAATAACAACTATTCGACCCCTCGCTGGTCGCCGGACGGAGAACGTCTCCTTTATAGCTCGAATGCCGATGGATCAT
This sequence comes from bacterium, assembly GCA_965249485.1. GTDB lineage: Bacteria > SM23-31 > SM23-31 > SM23-31 > SM23-31 > CBDFMG01. The sequence continues at coordinate 858,567 of OZ252239.1, forward strand.
CCCAACTCTACATGCGGTGGATGGATACTGGACACACGGCTAAAATTACCAATTTTACCAAATCCGCCGGAAGCATTACCTGGTCACCCGACGGCAAGTCGATCGCATTCACGATGTTTGTCGATGACAAACCTGCACCGTTTGCGAAAATGCCTCCAAAACCTGAGGGAGCGGAATGGGCAAAACCGGCAAAATACATCGACAAACTGGTCTACCGCGCTGATGGTGCGGGTTATCTCGATCCCGGTTATCGACACATTTTTGTTGTTCCGTCAGAAGGTGGTTCACCACGGCAGCTTACCTTCGGATATTTCAACCACAGCGGACCACTCGCGTGGACATCAGACGGCAAGTCGATCATTTTTTCAGCCAACCGGCACAACGATTGGGAATACAATGGCAACAATTCCGAAATCTACCGGGTATCGCTCGATGATGGTGACATCGACGTCCTGACCAATCGGAACGGCCCCGATTCGAGTCCGGTCCTTTCGCCAGACGGGACGAAAATTGCCTATCTCGGATTCGATGACCAGCTTCACGGGTATCATGTGACAAAATTATACGTCATGAACGCTGACGGCAGGGAAAGTTTTGTTGTCACCGGGGATTTCGACCGTGATGTACAGGAGCCCTACTGGAACAGCACCAGTGACGGCCTCTTTTTCCGGTATGACACCGAAGGTAATACAAAAATCGCTCTTGTCGACCTGAATGGTAACGTCGAAATCCTTGCCCGTGATGTCGGTGGGCTGTCGCTCGGCCGTCCCTATTCCGGCGGTACCTATTCGGTCACACCGGACGGACAGTTTGCTTTTACTCATTCACGTCCCGATCATCCAGCCGACATCGCTGTCGGACAAAGCGATTCGGACGATATTCGTATTATTACTGCACTAAACGAAGACCTCTTGGGTCATAAAAAACTCGGTGAAACAGAAGAAATCTGGTACCACTCAACCTTCGATAACAGGATGATTCAGAGTTGGCTTGTCAAACCGGCCGATTTCGATCCCGAAAAAGAGTATCCCCTTATTCTCGAAATTCACGGCGGCCCCTTTGCCAACTATGGCGACCGGTTCTCCGCCGAAATTCAACTCTATGCCTCGGCTGGATATGTAGTGCTCTACGCAAACCCACGCGGCAGCACAAGTTACGGCAAGCAGTTCGGCAACCTCATCCACCACAACTATCCCGGTGAAGATTACGATGACTTGATGTCGGGTGTCAACGCGGCTCTCGATCTGGATTATATCGATGAGGAAAACCTCTTTGTCACCGGCGGAAGCGGTGGGGGCGTACTGTCCGCATGGATCGTCGGGAAATCTGACCGGTTTGCAGCGGCGGTTGTGGCTAAACCGGTCATCAACTGGTACAGCTTTGTTCTCACATCCGACAGTTATCCATTTTTCTATAAGTACTGGTTTCCAGGTTTTCCGTGGGACCATCAGGACCATTACATGAAACGGTCACCGCTTTCACTCGTCGGAAATGTCACAACACCGACAATGCTCCTGACCGGAGAGGCTGACCACCGGACACCGATATCCGAATCAGAACAGTTTTATCAGGCGCTTAAATTAATGCAAGTCGATGCTGCAATGGTCCGGATTCCTGATGCATCGCACGGTATTACCGCGCGTCCGAGCAACCTCATTAAAAAAGTTGCGCACGTTCTCGTATGGTTCGAAAAATACCGGCGGTAACACATTCTGATTAAGTATACACAGGCGTTTATTATCTCTTTGCTGTTACTTATAGAGATTCAGACGATTATTCTCTTTTAAGATATTTTTCTGCAACGAAACGGAGCAGTAATCCGTCTCAAATATGGAGCGAGAATATGGAAAAAATAAGGAGCGAGAAAATGGAAAAAGTATTGAAACGTGTCAGTTCACTTTTAGCAGTAATGCTTTGCATAATAGGAATCAATTTTAGTAGTGCTTTTGCTCAACAACAGCCTGTGGTTCTTTCAAATGTAACACTTATTGATGGTCATGGCGGTGAAAAGCAGGAAAACATGACCGTTGTTATACAGAACTATATTATTGCCGGAATCTTCCCGACACGGGATTATATACCGCAAAGCAACGCTGACGTCCTCGATTTGACAGGTCGCTACCTGATTCCCGGTCTGATCGATTCGCATGTGCACGTGTTTACTTCAAATTTAGTTGAGGAGGAAGGAAAATCCTCATTTGAAGAAGCGAAAAACTCTCTCCGTCGCGGGATATATGGAGGATTAACAACAGTACGTGATCTTGGCGGCAATACTGTCTTTCTTTCCCAGTTAAACAAACTTACCATAACCGGAGAAATTCCAGGACCTGAAATATACTTTTCTGCAATTATGGCCGGTCCATCATTTCTTGTAGAAGACGAGCGTCCACAAGCATCACGCGGCAGTTACCAGCCTGGTACAACACCCTGGATTCGGGCAGTAACACATGATAGCAACATAGAAGAAATAATCCTGAGCGCACGTGATTTTGGTGTAACTGCTATCAAAATGTACACTGAACTCGACAAAGAAATTGTCTCGAGATTAACAGGGGAAGCTCATTATTATGGTCTGAAAGTTTGGAGCCATATTGAAATTTCTCCTGCAACCGCAGAAGATGCTATATTCGCCGGTGTTGATGTCATAACACATGCTGATATGTTTGCGAAATACTTAGAAGATGGAACACTTGATGACCTTTTACTCGAAATGAAAAAACGCGGTACAATCTTCGATCCTACATTGCTTGTAATGCAATTAATGGCGGAAATGCCGGAAGATGAAATACCTGAAGGAATGGAAGAAGAATTAAATGACATTCAAAATATACTTAAATCCTCTTATGAAATAGTGCGAAGAGCAAACGAATTGGGAGTTACTATTGTTGCCGGAACAGATGAACCGATTTCACATGATGATGATCAATTGCCCGGCCTCCATACTGAATTGGAATTACTCGTTGAGAACTGCGGATTCACGCCGATGGAAGCTTTGGTTGCCGCGACGAAAAACGGTGCGTTGGCAGTAGGTATGGAAAAACATATCGGTACCGTCGATGTCGGAAAAATTGCCGACCTCGTTGTATTACGGGATGATCCGACAGAAAACATCAGTAATACCCGCTCAATTGAAATGGTATTCAAACAGGGTAAAAAATACGCTCAATAACAATATTCCTATGTTGAAACAGGGAATGTTATAAACGTATTCTTCACAATTTTTCTAAGGAGATTAACATTATGATTGACGCATATCTGAATTTTGTAATAGGTTTTCCACTCCTGTCAAGCGCAGTACAGATAGCTATTCTGGGAACAGTCGGTGAGCTTCTTGCAACACGGATCAGGATGGGTAAGTGGTATTTTTTTGGACCAGGCCCTTGGCGGCTCATATTGAAAATTCTTGTCTGGGCATTTCTTGGAATTACATTTAAATACGGATTCGTCGGATTCTTCGGCTTTGTAGCAGCGCTTGTGTCGCAGGGTTACTGGTTCAGTGCTGCTGATACTAATAACATTGTCAAAGCAATGTCTGTTTCATTTTTCGCGAATCTTATTTTTGGGCCTGTTTTTATGCTTTTTCACCGATGGACAGACAACTGGATCGAAAAGAAAGAGATGAATTGGGGAAGTCTCCAAAAAGCATGGTGGACGCTTATCTGGTTCTGGATACCGGCGCATACGCTCACATTCAGCATCCCCCACCATTTACAAATCGGTCTGCTTTCGCTTTGGACCGTCATACTGGGAATTATGCTCGGTTACTTTGCGAGGGCGCAACTCAATAAAACAGAGTAAATATAGACATGATTAGAACGTTGTTATATTATAATTAGGAAAATATTAATGGTATTGAAAACACTACACACAACACGGCGGACTTTTTTAAAAAATGCCGCAGCTGCCAGTTCCGTACTGGCTCTACCAATGATAAATATCGGGCGTTATTCTGTGTTTGCCGGTATGCAGGATACCTATTCCAAACGCGCCATCGACCTCGTCATGAACTCTCTTGTCATTGACATGCTCAATAATTTTAGCATCGGAGTGATTCCTCACGATTTTGTGCCAACAGGCAAAATGCCGAAAGATGAATTAGAACGGTATCTGCAATCCGGTATCAATGTGTTCGCTCTGGGAGACCAGGTAGAAAATTATGATGGAGGCATCAAATATTTTGAAGGTTGGAATAAATTTTTAGATGAAAATGATTCTGATTTTTATAAAATACTTACTGAACGCGACCTAGACCGGGTTGTAGCTTCGAATAAATTTGGAATTATGTATACGCATCAAAAATCCAATCATTTCAGAAAACCAAGTGATGTCGATACATTCTTTCAGTATGGGCAACGTTTATCACAACTCATGCATAATTGGAAAAACCATCTTGGTTTCGGAGCATTTGAAGATATCGATGAAGGTTTGACCGATATCGGTGCTGAAATTGTCCGCAGAATGAATGAAGTCGGTATGGCAGTCGATATCGCTCATTGTGGAGACAAAACAGCGCATGATGCAATTGACATTTGTACGAAACCGATTTTAATAACACATGCAAGCTGCCGTGCGCTCATTCCAGGCTATGCCCGTGCAAAAACAGATGAACATATTACAAAGATGGCAAAAACAGGCGGTGTTATCGGTATACCGATGCTCCGTTTTATGATCAGGGACAGAGAACCGGTTACGATTGAACACTATATCGATCACATTGACTATGCCGTAAAACTCGTTGGAATCGAACATGTCGGAATCGGCAGTGATATGGTAGGATTGGATACGGAAGATGCACTTCCGGAAGAAGAGCGTATAAGACGAATTACAAATGGGCCGCCGAAATACAAAGCCCATACAAATGAACAAAATCTTATCTGTATCGAAAAACTGAACCATCCGAAACGGATGTTCGATTTAACCGAAGGGCTTATTCGAAGAGGTTACAATAACCGTGAAATTAAAGCACTGCTCGGACTCAATTTTAAACGTGCGCTCGCTGAAATCTGGGATGTGTAGGAACAATTTAATATTGCATTAATTTAATATGATAATGCTAAATTTTCGAAAGGAGTACATTAGTCATGAGTAAGAAGTATGTTCCAAATCCTGAAAATTTTCCCGATGTACCGTTCAGCGGTGCTGTTGTCAATGGAAACACCTGCTACTGCTCAGGCAGTCTGGGACTCGACGTAACAACAATGGAGATGGCTGAGGGCATTGAAGAACAGACGGTGAGAGCAATGAAGAATATAAAAGATACACTCTCACGTGCCGGATTTGAAATGGACGACCTTGTTACGGCTACAATCTACCTCAAAAATCTCGATGATTTTAAAGTGATGAATGAGGTTTACGCCCGCTCCTTTCCCGAGAATAAGCCGTCACGGACAACCGTCGGAGTTGCCGACCTCTTGATGGGCGCTCTTGTCGAAATCACCTGTTTGGCAGAGAAATAGAGCAATCTCCAAAAAGGCAAAACATCTAACTTTTTATGAGGTTGACATTATGAGCAGAAATATGCGGTCTGTTGAACCGAAGGATATTACTGTCAAAGAGATTTACAGTTTTTTGCTTGGCGCCGTTGCGCCGAGGCCGATTGCACTTGTTTCCACGATTTCCGAAGACGGCGTCCATAATCTTGCCCCGTTTTCATTTTTTAACGCAATGGGATCTAATCCCCCGGTTGTTTGTTTTTCTCCGTCGCGTAGAACCGGAGAGAATCCATTGAAGGATACCTACAATAATCTCGCTGCAACGAAAGAGTGTGTAGTACAGTCAATTACGGGCAATATTAAACAGGAACTTACCCCCCGTCATATTCCAGCTGTTATCAGGCAGATAGATGAAGTTCCCGTCACGCTAAACGGCAAAAAAGTTGAACTAGCGGTCACGCGTATCCTTAACTGACAGGAAATAACCAATAGATCAGCCCTTGCCAATCCCGAGTCATTAGAGCAGTTTCGCGGTTTGATGTAACATGACTGCTAATTTTAAATATTGCTCTTCTGTGGCGCAAACGGTGTGTTCTCAGTAAACTCATTTTATAACTCCTTAATATTTTTATTTCAACGTTGTTGTAAAGTCCCTACACTTATAGAGACGGATACTAAAACAAAATGTTTCACTTTAATTTATGTTTTATAAGATTTGCTTATTCTGCGATAATCCTTAATGGAGAGGAAATAACCAACAGAACAGCCCTCGACAATCCCGAGTCATTAGAGCAGTTTCATGATTTGGTGTCACATGACTGCTAATTTTAAATATTGCTCTTTTATGCCGCAAAGCGTGTGTTATTAGTAAACTCTTTTTAACTCTCCTAATTTGTTATATATTATTTCAATTTTTTTCATCAATTGTATTGTAAATATATCTACTGACAATTTTTGTGCCATATTTGTTGTGCAGGTGTGCTGAGCACAATTCCCTATCGAATTTAACTGCAAAGTATACGTTGGCAGAACATTCAATGTATGCTAACGGACACTTTTGAAGGTGTTGGATGGACCTTTGTGTTAATTGAGAATGCTTAATAATGAGAGTTCGTTATACACTTAAAGCGGTGAAAAAGTTTGGCAAGGTATACATTGTTGACAGTAGAACAAGTAAGATACTAAAGTATTATTCACCTTCTTCATATACCGGTGGAGGTGTGAAATACGGGTGGCACTGGAAGCAGTCTTTTTTATCCTCATCTTCCACATCGGTCAATGTTTTATTAAAGCGGGGATTAAACTGACCGTTATGGCAGACACCGCAGTCATTAAACATAAAAGGCCAATTCGTTTTATATTTACCGACAAATTCGGGATCACGGTGTGTGATTTCGCGGTGACATTCAACACATTCGATCTTTTCGCGCTCGACATGGGTCCGATGTGCCATGATGAGTCCTTGTCCTTTAAGAGTATTGTCAGGCAGATCGTACCAACCCATCTCATTAAAATAAAGAATCGAGTTATGGCAGCCCATACAATTTTCCGTAGAAATTGGAAGTGGTTCCTCGTGGGGACTCAATTCGTTCCCGCGTGTAATAGCTACATAAAGGTCGTGTACTCCCATAACCTGTGCTTTGAGCGCTCCTTTGATTCCCGGTTCAATATGGCAATCAACACAGTTGATGGTTTGATGGGTTCCTTTTGCCCAGGTAATTTCCTGATCAACATGGCATGAACCGCATGCCATATTTGTTTCGGATATAGTGACAGTAGTCCCATAGAGAGCAATTAGTCCGAAAAATATAATGATATTTGTATTGGAGAAGAGTTTCTTTGCAGGAATTTTCATGGTCTTGCTGCCCCTGTATATAATTCGGGGAAAGTAGTATCAGTACCTTCCCCGAATTAATAAAGTGTTTTGAGTCGACCGACTCAAATTAAAATACCTGAGTTACCGCTTTATTGAGCGTCGATCAGTTTATCAAGTTTTTTCTCCAGACCAATCGGATCGGACCACGGCTGAAAGAGCGCCGCTTTTCCTTCTCTGTCGATGAGGAGCATGCTGTTCGGAGCACCGCCTCCCAGCGTATTCTGAAGGTTGTCCTTTGCAAAGCCGTCAATGATGATCGGGCGTTTCAGGCCGTGATCCTCAACAAGAATCTTGGCATAATTGACCCGGTCATCGACAGTTTTGGTCTGTTTCCGGTCTGAGAAGTCGTAACTCCGCATCTTCTCTCCGGCATGAGGCTCCTGTGTGTAAACCGTATAGAACTCGACGTCTTTATCCTTAGTATTTTTCGTACAGTGCATCCATATCAGGTATTTTCCCTAAGTAGGGCGGTCAAGTACAAGCTCCCATCTCGAGAACGAGGATTTTTCCCCGTTTGTCTGAAAGCTTGAAATTACCACCGTCATACGTTATGCGCTCAAAATCTCCGATAACAGAACCGATATCTGGTCCTTTCCAGAAACTCCAGTCGGCTTGCATCCGCTGCCGCCTGTTTTGCGCTGACCCCATATCAAAGACGGTCATAATCCATACTGCACACAAGAAGCCAATAATGAGCAGTCTTCTCATATCTGGCCTCCTGATTACAAGTTAGTGAGCTGTCATTAGTGAACAAAAATAATAATTATTGTAATAATTACAAACATTTTTTATATATAATAGTATCCCGAAAAACTTTTTTTGATGAAAACTGTATTCCGATTGTATTACATATTCGCACTATGCACTACTACATTTATACGAATCAATTTATTTAATAACTGAAAAATATATATTTGATTGCTAATTGTTTCTTCATTATAATAATGCATTCCAACCATTCTGTTAATACACAATCCTCGCATATAAGGAACGAAAATGAAGATGCGCCTATCGCATAGCTGCTCGAACAGCATCAAGTCAGAAGAGCAGTCGTCTTTAAGGTACACAGTTTTTGTACAGTCATTAAACATTGTAATGATACTCGTATTGTTTCTGTCTCTGAATGTATCGAATGTTCAAGCTTATACTCCATGTGAGAAAAAGAGCCAAATGCAGTTTGTGTCAAGAAAATTAGCGGTGCTGCCACTTGAAAACCGGGGGATGCAGTCGGACGACTATTTAGCCACCGGCATAACATATGAATTAATCGATCTGTTGTCATATGTAGGCAGTCTGCAGATTATCGGTAGAACAAGCTCATCCCATTTTCAGGGACAAAACCGATCGTTGGCCGATGCAAAATCGAAACTTGGTGCAGATTATCTTGTTTTAGGAAATGTGAAGCGTGGTTTGGGTGGTTCCATAACGGTAGAGTGGCAGCTGATAGAAACAGCCAGGAGTATTCCGCTTGTAACCACACGGTTTACTGAAGATGCGGGAGAGGTATTTACACTTTTGGCCAGAATGGTTGAAAGAGTTGCAGACGAATTATCAATTGATTTGTCTAACGCGGAACAGGCGGCAATAAGGGAAATCCCAACCCAAAGCAGTAAAGCATTTGATTTTTATCTGAAAGGGATGCACGCACTTGAAATGGGAGAAAGCGAACAAGCAATCGGAACAGCGCTCTTGAATTTTAAAACTGCGTCTGAACTCGATCCCAATTTTGTGAAAATTCAGGGCACCGTATCTGTACTGATGGCACAGGAGTACTATAATGGTGATGGATGGTTCGATGCATTTCTCGAATCAGAGGAAGCATTAAGGCAGGCTATGGAGAGTGCACCTTTACATGTTTCCACGCAAATTGCAAAAGGGTATAATTACTATTACGGCTACAGCAATTTCGATGATGCAATTGACCTGTTTCATGAGGTGCTGACAGTCAAACCGAGCAGTCCCGCACTCCTGATTGATCTTGGCGACATTCTCCGAAGACAGGGTAAATGGGATGAGGCACTGCAATCCTATCACTTGGCAGAAAATCTTGACCCGCTCAATGACCGGCTCTTCGGTTTAGGTCTCGGTCAGACAGCGCTTCTCATGCGTAGATATCAGGATGCAGAACAGTATTATTCCAGAGCTATCGAACTTGCGCCTGAGAATCCTGAATACTATCGGCAAAAGGCACGACTCTATCTGAACTGGGAAGGATCGACAGAAAAAGCCCGCAATGTTGTAAATGATGCACTCCAGCACATGGAGCAAGACGAACTTGCCTTTATCGCTGCGAAAATCGAAATGATCGAAAAAAAATACGGGAGAGCATTGCAATTACTTGAGACGATGGAAGGTTCATCCGGGTATTTTCTCGAAAGTGCGCTGATATATAGCTTGATGGGTGATAAAGAACGGGCAGAAGAATTGTATGATGCTGCACGGATCGGTCTCTGGCCTATGCTTCAAACTTTCCCGGCCGAACCCGATTATCATGCACTGATCGGCATCACCTACGCAGGCATGGGACTCGCCGATAAAGCGCGTGGCGAAGCAGATCAGGCGCATGAACTCCTTTCTGTGGAAGACGATGCCTACCAAGGTGCGGTAAATCTTGAAAATTGTGCTGTCATTTACACAATTGCGGGGGATGATGATTCGGCGCTTGATTTATTGGAAGAACTACTCGCAATCCCATCATGGATTTCAGATCAGCTCTTGCAAACCGATCCGCTCTGGGCACCGTTGAGAGACAATGTACGCTTCAAAACACTTATAGCTCAAAATTAGATGAGCTAATTTTTGAAACAACAATAGTTACAGTGATACTATTAGTTTCTCAGATTATAAGAGATATGTAATCTCTGGACTGACATCTCCACATTACATACATATAAATGGAAATATTCTCCACTTGATATAAGGAGGGAAAATGGTTCAAATGAGCAGACGTCGTGCACATTCGATCCTCAACATAATGTTCATAGGTTTGGGCATTCTTTTAACCTGCCTCAACCTTTTCGGGCAGGACCCGTATGAGCAGGTGTCATCTACTGACAAACTGATCATACAGTATCCAACAGTTTATGCAATAACAAACGCCCGGATTGTTATCGGGACCGGGCAGATGATCAGAAACGGTTCACTAGTACTCAAAGATGGCCTCATCGAATCGGTCGGGTCATCTATCTATGTTCCTGCCGAAGCAGAGGTGATCAATGCTGACGGAATGACGGTCTATCCGGGATTTATCGATGTGCATACTGCTCTGGGATTTCATCCTCCCGAAAAAAGAGGCAGCGAATCAAATCAGGAAAGTCAGCAGGAAGATAGTGACGCCTATCAACCAAAATCCGTGCAGTATGACAGAAATCTCAGACCTGATAAGACTGCACTGGCAGATATTGACTTTAACGACAGATTTTTAAAAGCTGCCCGTGAGTCTGGTATCACAACTGTGCTTTCGGTGAACCATCAGGGTATCTTTCCGGGAAAAGGTTCTGTAATCACAACTTTCTCCGATGAACCGATCCTAAGTCTCATAAAGCCTTCATCCTATCAGTTTATTCAGTACTCCGCCCTCCGCGGAGGCTACCCGAACACACCCATGGGGGTCATAGCATTTCAGCGACAGACTCTCACCGATGCGTCCTATTATGCCGGGCTTGTAGATCGGTTCGACCGGAACGGCACGGGAATGCGTAGTCCTGTATTTGATCCGGTTTTGAGCAGCTTGTTTCCTGTTGTACAGGGTGATGAAACGATCATAATTCCCGTCAACACGGAAAATGAGATCAAAAAAGCGGTGCAGATTGCACAGAATTTCAATCTGAATGTTATTTTAAGCGGTGTTGTTGAAGGTTATCGGGTTGTCAATTTGCTGAAACAGGCTAATGTTCAGGTCATTGTAAGCGTGAATTTTCCCGACCCGAAGAACGTAACAGGATATTCGTTCACAATGCCCATAAAACCATTTGAGGAACCACCGCCGCCCGATGAGGAAAAAAAGAATGATGACGACCCACCGCTCAAAGAGCTCAATGACCGGATAAAAGCACAATTGCACAGCAATGCTGCTGCGCTTAATCGTGCCGATATTTCATTCGTCCTTTCCGCTGGCGGGGCATTTGAAGATTCAATATCTGTTTATGAAAAATTTTTAACAAATGTCCGTCGTGCCATCGATGCCGGTTTGCCGGAAAGTAGTGCTCTTGCGGCAATGACCATAGGGCCTGCTGAGATGCTCGGTCTTGACAATACACTTGGAACTGTGGAATCAGGCAAAATGGCAAATCTGGTGATTACCGATGGTGATTTATTTGATGAAGATTCGAAAATCCGCTATGTGTTCATCGAGGGTAAAATTATTGATTTGAGTCCCGACAGTTCGCAATCGGTGGAAAAAAATTAACAGGAGATTCGCATGCAAATGAGAAATCAGTCTCTACTATTAATAGCTGCTGTTGTATGCATTCTTTGTGCTGGCTTAGTTCCTGATGCGTACAGTCAAGGCGACTTATATATAAACAATGCCACTATTATTACCGGTACCGGAGAAACTATAGTCAACGGTTCGATCCTCATCCGTTCAGGTAAAATCGCCCGGATCGGCACTGGTTTCAGTGTCCCGGCAGGAATTCGGGTAATAGATGCAGCAGGTCTCTATGCAATGCCGGGAATCATTGACCACCATTCCCATATTGCGGCTAACGGGCTGAATGAAGCAACGTCGCAAAATTCTGCTATGGTGGATGCGTCGGATGTCATCCAGCACGATTCATACGGTATTTATGCCTCTCTGACCGGCGGCACGACGACAATCCATGTTCTGCATGGAAGCGCAAATAATATCGGCGGCAAAGACGAAGTCCTCAAACTGAAATGGGGACAGCCGTGGGAAGCGATGGTTGTGCCGGATAAGATGGAGGGAGTCAAGTTTGCACTCGGTGAAAATCCTATCAGGAGAGAGGCCCGCTATCCCAATTCACGTATGGGGCAGGAGTTTCAGATCCGAAGTTACCTGATGCAGGGGCTCGATTACAAAGCGAAATGGGATATGTACGAATCAAAACTCGCAGGAGATCTACCGCCGACAAATGAGTATGAGCGGTTAAACGGACCGGTACCACCAAGAAAAGACCTCCGGCTCGAAACGGTTAAAGGCGTCCTGGAAGGTACAATTCGCGTTCACAGCCACGGCTATAGCAATTCCGAATTATCCATGCTTCTACGTTTGTTACAAGAGTTTGGTATTGCGCCACACAGTCTTGAGCATGCGCACGAAGCCTATATGCTCGCCGATGAAATTGCCGAAGCAGAGACTGTTGTATCGATGTTTATAGATTTTTGGAATTACAAAGTTGAATCTTCACAGGGGTCATTTTTTGCGGCATCATTGCTAACCGAGCGAGGTGTAAAGGTAGCATTAAACTCAGACGATGTTGTTTCCGCCGAGCGTGCCCGGCGGTTGAATCTTGAAGCCGCGAAATCGATGCGGTATGGCGATGCGATGACGGAAACGGAAGCAATCAGAGCTATCACCTATAATCCCGCGTACGGATTAAAACTTCACGAAAGGATTGGAACACTCGAAATCGGCAAAGATGGTGATGTCGGTTTGTGGGACGGCTATCCCCTCTCAGTTTACAGCAAATGTGTCAAAACAATTATTGAAGGCGATGTCTATTTCGATAGAGATACTGCACTAACGACTGAGAAGTGGCTCAAGGGAGAAAAACAGGACTGGAAAGCTATGAGAGGTGGCCAATGAATAAAGGATTTTGGGGATTTATCGTACTTGCAATTATGTTCAGGCTTGCCACAGCGGCATACGGACAATATGCTGTAACAAATGCAACAATTGTTACCGTGTCGGGGGGTACTATAACAAATGGAACAATCGTGATTGAAGGAGACCGAATCGCCGCTCTTGGGACAGATATTACAATTCCACAAGGAATCGAAATGATTGATGCTTCAGGTTTGTATATCTATCCCGGAATGATCGGCACAAACACCAATCTTGGTCTTGCGGAACTGGGTGGCGTAACACAAACTCAAGACCAGCTTGAGATCGGTACCTACAATACATTTATCCGTGCATCGCAAGGTGTCAATCCGCATACAATATTGAAAGGAATTGCCCGATGGAATGGCGTAACATCTGCAATTACCGTTCCCCGGACAGAGGAACAGGGAGTCTTTGCGGGACATGAAGTGCTTCTGAATTTAGACGGTTGGAGTGTTGATGAAATGACGGTACAGGACCCGCTAGCGATGCAGATGACGTTTCCGAACTTTATCCGGAGTTCAGATAGTAATAATGGAGAAGGCCCTCCAGGACAGCGGAGAGCCCGAGGTGACAGAAAGAATGGTCGCGATCGTGCCGAAAAAGTCCTGTCGGACGTTAAAGAATTGTTTGACAAAACACGGCGCTATTCTCAGGCTCAAGCCGATTTTGAAGCACGAGAACGCTCGTCATATCCGGTTACCGATCTGACGTTGGAAGGATTGAAGCAGGTTGTGCAGAGAGAAATACCGTTAACGATTACCGTGAATGGTGTCGAAAACATCCGTGAAGCAATCACCTTTGTAAAAGAGACAGGAGTCCGTGCGGTTTTTGCAGGTGCACGGGATGCCTATAAAATTGCCGGAGAAATCGCTGAAGCGGGGATTCCGATTCTCTATTCAGGACTACTCACAAGGGCCGATCAAAATAATCCTTACGACCTCCACTTAACAGTCCCGTCGGTACTTCATGAAGCCGGAGTCACGATTGCTATGTCGATTGCAAATGCGTCTGATTTACAAAATCTTCCGTTTATAGCGGGAATGGCAGCCGCATACGGACTACCAAAGGACGTTGCTCTGAAAACAGTGACGCTCTATCCTGCTGAAATATACGGAATGGATGATAAGCTTGGAAGCCTCGAAGTGGGAAAAATGGCAAACATAGTTATTACAGATGGTGATCTGTTAGAACCTCGTACAAAGGTCATTCACGAATTTATCCGCGGGCAGAAAGTCGACCTGTCAGATAATTACCAGTATCAGCTTTACGAAAAACACAGGAAACGCCCTGCTAAAAAATGAAAAGAATAATGGTTTATTGTGTATGCTCACATCAATCGGATAATTGTATAACCTCCTAATTAGTCTGCTTTATTTTCGGTTTTTTTTGTTGTGAAGCACGGCATTTTCTCTAAGAAAGCAGAAAAATCAATTTTTCCTTTTTCTCCACCACAGCAGTCCGACATATTTTCGAACATATTTTGACAATCACCCATTGGAAAAGAGCCACTTTCTTCATTAGGGCAATTTTCAGATTTTTCTTTGTTCGAACCTAATATTTTTTGAAAAGTCATGATGTTTCACCTCCTTTCTATTCGTATAGACGGAAGTGAAATAGAAAAGGATACACTTTCAGGGCTGTTTTTTGAGATCGGTGAATACGGTCTTTAGATCGCATGCTAATTCATTCGTGTCTGATCGGTAAAAATCGCAACGGGTCTCAAGGATTTTCCTCAATTTTTCTCTGGCACGGTGCAGCCGAATTTTGACAGTATTGAGGCTGATTCCGAGAATTTCTGCAATCTCACGGTTTGTGAAATCTTCAATTTCACTGAGTACAAGTACTGTTTTGTAATTTGACGAGAGTGTGTCAATGAAGTTTCGAATGCACGTATTCATCTCTTTTCGGACAATCTGATTCTCTGCTAACGGCATCTTCTTTCCACTCCAGACTTTTTTATTCTCCTCGTGATCTGGTTCAATGTCTTCGGATACGGTCTTCTTCTGTAATCGTTTATATGCGGAACCACGCATCCTGTCAATTGCTGTGTTGGTTGCAATTCTGTAAATCCACGTTGACAGGCTCGATTTGCCTTTAAATGAATATAATCCATTGAGAATTTTTATGAATGCTTCCTGTGTAAGATCTTCGGCATCTTCCCGATTACCGGTCACTCTCAGCAGATAATGGAGGATTTTAGTATGATATTCTTTATGGATTTTTTGAAAATGGAGAGTAGTTTCTGTCATTATGCACCCCCTCAGAAATCATTTTGATCTTTTCTGCAATAATGATTGCTTATATTCTTTTGAGAGCAGAAATAATGCAATAATATGAACAATCGTCACATTCCCGGTGGAAAAATAAGCACACAAACAATCTATGTATTATACGTCATGTTTTTTGAGAGGACAAAAATACATACGGTAATATGAATCAAAAAACAAGTCAAATGTATTGTAGATACTCAATTGAAATGATTGATAAATATTGACATAGTTGCCAGAAGTATGTACCTTAGATTAAGCATCACAGAGTAGTAACCATATCTTAATACATTCAATATAATCAGATCTATTTTTCTCAAAGAACCTCAGAGTTTTCATATCTATACATAGAGATCAATAAATTGAATACCGTTTTTTCAATTTTATTTAGAGCAATTGGGAGGATATATCCATGAATCGGTTTATGGTTGTATTGATTATATTGGTGGTGCTGATTGCCGGTGTGGTTGAAATGTCAGTCTCACAATCCACACATGAAATTATCCCTGAGCGTGAGCGGGTACAAATTATGGACAGTTGGCTGAAGTGGAAATTTGAACATGTGCTGCCCGGAATCATGCAGGGTGAAGACATCGATTTATGGATCGTGCGCAACAACGAAGGGCCGGTGTACCTCTCGCTGCTTTCAACTGATTACGAGGGATTAGTTCTCAGCACACCTTCATTTCTTATTTTACACGATCAGGGCCCCGGAAAAGGGATTGAGCGGCTGGAAGGAAACTATGCTGACCTGCCGCAGATTATCGAAAAGCAGAATCCGTCAGCAATCGGCATCAATATTTCAGATGAAGGCTGGCGTCGTGGGGATGGATTTTTTCCCACCGATGTAGAGGATTTCAAAAATGATCTGGGACGTAAATATGCTTCAAGAATAGTATCGGCAGCGAATCTAAGCATTGAATGGCTTACGTCAAAATCTCCTCAGGAACTCAATACCTATCGTTATGCTGTCCGTGTGGCACGTTCGATCATTGCAAAAGCTTTTTCGAACGACGTCATCATTCCCGATGTTACTACCACAGCCAACTTGAACTGGTGGTTGGTACAAGCCTATCTCGATAATGATTTTCTCGTTGTCGATCACCCCTCAGTTTCAATAACCCGGAGTAAGGACGAAATTCCGAAATATCCCGAATCTGCTCACTATTTCGAAGGTCAGAGCAGAATCGGCAATGGAGTCGATATAGTTATCAGACGGGGAGACCTTGTTGGGTGCGATTCCGGTATAAAATATATGGGGATCAATACCGATACCAAAGCGTATGCCTATGTTTTGAAGGATGGTGAAACCGACGCTCCTGAGGGATTAAAACAGGGACTACGGAATGGCAACAGGGTGCAGGATATTTTCACGACAGAATGGAGAGTAGGACAGACCGGAGATGAAATCGCCCGGAGAGCTGCACAGAAAGCTGTTGGCGAAGATCTGCGTCCAAGAATTTACAGCCACCCGATCAGCTACTTTCTCAAACGGTACGGTAGGAGTGGTTTATATTTTACCCGCGAGCATTTCTTTCCCGGAACGTCATTCAATTCGGAAAGCAGGAATGCCGGTACTCGGGATCCGCACGATGTTCGGAGCGGGTCGTATTACTCTATAAGAAGTGGTGATTATCCGCTCCATTATAACACAATAACCTCACTAGAACTTAGTAATACAACATACATTCCCGAATGGGGTAGGGATATAGAATACAGGCTTGAAGAGAATGTGATGTTTACCGAGCGGGGTGTTAAATATCTCGATACCCGCCAGACCGAATTTCACCTGATACAGTAGTGGGTATCTCAAGAATATTATACGTACTAAATTTTATTTTAATGTCTTTGCTAGGAACGTGACGACGTTGCAATCTGTGGTTTGAGCAACTTTAATTTTATGTATTTATATGTATAGTGAGTCAATCAAATAAAATGTGATTTATTAACGCTAAGGGGTATATGATGAAAACATTAAAAATTATCAGTATTGCGCTGCTTGTTGCACAGATATTTGCTGGATGCGGTACTTCGAAATACGATGAAATTTTTTCAACTGATAATTTCAGCAACCTCCTGCCACAACGTGCAGAAGTCGAATTGATTGAGGAATGGCTCCAGTGGAAGATCGACAATTTCCTGCCCGAACTCATGGAGCGGGAAGGTATTGAAATGTGGATTATTACAGAAGAGGACACAAGGCTCTATCCGTTTCTGATCCACGCAAACAATGACGGTTTTGTCGGCCGGAACAGCTTCTATCTTGCTATTGCTCATAAAGCAGGTCAAGTAGGTGTCGAGCGGTACATGATCGGCAACTCCGATAGTTTCCGTGAGTGGGGACCTATGTTTCCGGATCAGGTGTTTACACAGTCGGGAAGCCTCGAAAAACTTTCGGGAATCGTAACTGAATTAAGACCTGGAAAAATTGCGGCAGGTGCTGCATGGAACAACGATCTCGAAGTAGCGCTCGGACCGACGCTCTCTAACAGGCTTGTTGCCGCGGACCGGATTGCGGGGCTCTGGATGGAATACAGGACACCACATCAGCTCGAGGCATATAAGACAGTTATCGATCTTACCCACGACCTTATTGCAGGCGGCTTTTCGAGCGATGTTGTAACGCCAGACGTCACAACCTCGAACGATATCAACTGGTGGGTAAAACAGCGGGTTTCCGACCTTGGATTTGATGATAATTTCGGTCCGACCGTCATGGTATGGAGAAGTCTTGAAGAAAATGAAAAGTACGGTGACCAGGAAGAAAAATTCCGGATCGATATTCCTCCGCACAACCTTTACGAAACGGTTATCAGGCGTGGTGATGTGCTCTCATGCGATATTGGTATCCGGTATCTCGGCCTCTCAACCGACATTCAGCAGGTAGCCTACGTGCTGAAAGAAGGCGAATCGGATGTCCCGGAAGGACTCAAGGAAGCACTGCGCCGTGGTAACAGGCTGCAGGATATCCTTATTGAAGAATTCAAGGAAGGGCTCACTGGGAATGAAATACTCTTTGCAACACTTGACAGGGCAAAAGCAGAAGGACTCAGACCCGAGGTCTATTGCCATACAATGGGGTCGTACATCCACCGATACGGATTTAAAGGCGGTGTCATGCCGAAAACTTATGCAGGTTTCGGCCCGTCGGTCGGATCCGAAGGACATTTCGACGAAAACGGCAACCAGTTATCAACACGGAACGGTGAACGGGTAGTCAATACGAACACAATTTATTCAATGGAACTCGACATCACGTATGCCTTGCCTGAATGGAACAGCCAGGATATCCGGATCGTTCTTGAAGAAGATGTTGCCTTTACGTCGGATGACGGGCTCTTTTTTCCCGGCGGCCGCCAGACCGAATGGCTTGTGATCCGATAATGAATCCCGTCGACCGTAATACCGGTTCATTGTGTTATTGATCCGGGACGAAGCGGAGATATCTCAGTCAAAAAATTTTCCGAATTCTTAGAGTTCGGCATTAAATATAATTTCATTTTTTGACCTATTGCTAGCACAGCTCACGTAACAATCAGATAGCCAAAAGGAGAACTATGCACTCTTTTTTGATAATCCTTATCCTGCTGATGACAGTAACGCCAACACTGTCTCTTACTCAGCCACTGCACCACGAGAATCCCCCATCCGAACAGGATATCAGAGCATTAGTCCGTGAATACCTGACGGAGCATCAGCATGCAATTATAGATAGATATATCGAACTGCTCTCATTGCCGAACCATTCATATAACAGCGAAGATATTCTTAGAAATGCAGACTTCATTGTAGATTTAATGGAAAAGAGAGGTATAAAGACAAAGGTGTATGACGGCGGGCATGAGAATCCAAAAAATCCTGTCATTTACGGTGAACGAATTGTTCCGAATGCTGAGCGGACACTTCTTTTTTATGCTCACTATGATGGGCAGCGTGTCATTCCTGAACGATGGACAGATTCAACCCCCTTTTCACCGGTACTTCGCCCTGGAAAACTTGAAGCGGGTACCAATGAGCCTAAACCCATTCAATTTCCTGACAAAAAGACGCCGTACGAAGATGACTGGCGGATTTATGCCAGATCGGCGAGCGATGATAAGGCTCCTTTTATTGCGATACTGGCGGCTATCGATGCCGTGACAGATAGAGGAATTGAACTGAATAATTCCATAAAATTCGTTTTTGATGGTGCCGAGGAAGAAGGTTCCGCACATCTGATCGATTTTTTCGAATCGAATTCTGAACTGCTTACCTGCGACGTTGTATTCATCTGTGACGGCCCGGTCTATCCGACCGGGCAGCCGACACTCTTTTTCGGTAACAGGGGAATTCAAAGTTTGACTCTTACCGTGTACGGCCCCAACACAAATCTACACAGCGGACATTACGGAAACTGGGCTCCAAATCCGGCATATAAACTGGCACGGCTCCTCACAAGTTTCAAAGATGAAAATGGCACTGTTGTTGTAAAAGACTTCTATGATACGATCGCACCACTCAACAACCGTGAACTCCGGGCGTTGCAAGAACTTCCGAAACTCGATGAACTGCTCAGAAATCAGTACGAATTTGCCGTTCCCGATGGTTCGGGCAAAAGTCTCAACGAGTTGATATACCGTCCCTCATTGAATATCAGAATGCTCGAAAGCGGTATGAACCGTACCATTATTCCTCATCAGGCCAGCGCCCTGATGGATATACGTCTAGTCAAAGGGACCGACGGATCCGATCTAATAGCAAAACTTACAAAACATATCGAAAATCAAGGATATCTCATAGTCGAAGAAGATCCCGGCCATGAAATCAGAATGACCAACCCGAACATTGCAAAAATTACTGCCGGTACACCCACACCTGCATCCCGGACGTCGATGGAACTACTCGTATCCCTTGGTATTATTGCTACCATGTTAAAAACATTCGATGGCGATGTGGCTCTCATACCGTCACTTGGTGGAACGGGTCCGACCTATATGTTTACCGATCTGCTCGATCTTCCTGCAATAGGCGTCCCGATTGCAAATCCCGACAATAATCAGCATCAGTATGATGAGAACATCCGGATAGGTAATCTCTGGCGTGGAATTGAGACCATGGCTGCTCTGCTCGTGGCGGATTGGTAAGAGATAACAGGGAATATTATAAATAACCATTTGACTTTGGGAAAAATATTCGTATTTTTACGCCGGATATTATATTCCAGTTGCTGTCCGGGTTTGTGCATTCCTCAGTTTACTCAATCATCATGTAACGCGCGATTTTTTCACTTCCGGAACATAGAGTATAATTGGATTATTTTAGATTCACATATCAGGGAAATTTCGCCCAACGATAGATAAATGACTATGAAAACACAAACACGACGGGAATTTTTAAAAAAGAGTGCCTCCGCCGGAGGCGTTGTAGCAGGTGGGATATTGATAGGGTCCCTGCCGGCATTATCATGCAATTCAACAACACCACGTTATAGAGAAGAGGAGCAACACATGGCACATGAATTACCACCATTACCATATGCATATGACGCATTTACCGAAGTAATCGATGAACAGACGATGCGTCT
Source organism: bacterium (assembly GCA_965249485.1). GTDB lineage: Bacteria > SM23-31 > SM23-31 > SM23-31 > SM23-31 > CBDFMG01. Next base: position 879,493 of record OZ252239.1, read on the forward strand.
TCACCATGATATACATCATCAAGGTTATGTAAACGGCCTCAATAAAGCAGAGCAGATGCTTACCGGGGCACGGGACAATAGCGATTTCGGGCTAGTAAAATACTGGGAAAAAGAACTTGCATTCCACGGCTCGGGACACGCTCTGCACACGATTTTCTGGAATAATCTCTCCCCGAACGGAGGTGGGACACCTTCAGGTGATTTGGGCAGTGCAATCGACAGGGATTTCGGCAGTTTTGACAAGTTCAACGCACATTTTCTGGCTTCAACCAATGGCGTCGAAGGAAGCGGCTGGGGCATCCTTGCCTACCATAAAGCATGGGACAAACTCAACGTGCTGCAAGTCGAAAAACACCACGACGTAACTGTCTTCGGTGCGGTTCCGCTTTTAGCGGTCGATGTGTGGGAACATGCATATTACCTGAAATACCAGAACAAGCGTCCTGAGTACACAAAAAACATTTTCAATATCTTCAATTGGGAAGATGTCGCACAGCGGTATGCAGATGCACGCGGCTAACCCGTACATGCAGTGGTAGAAAGATAATTTCCAGGATGAAAATTCGAGCCGGTCTCGTATGATACGAGATCGGCTTTATTGTGCCTAGTCTCTTTATTTTAACTCCATAAAAATATTTTTAGACAAGGCTAAAAATAATGTTTGCATATCCTCATTTGTTTTTGTATACTGTTACTCATTGCATCTAACCTTTGAAGAAATATTACAATTCAAACTATAAATGTTATGAGAAACAACACAAAAATATGCACAAAAATATATTTGCATTCGATAGATATTGCCGGAGCAATCCGTCAAAAACCGCATTCGCTTTTTTCCTTTTCGGAATGTTCGCCTGTGGCGAACTCCTAACAGAAGCACCCACCGAGGGAGATACACTCGACGGAACACTTTCCGGAATTTCATCCGAGTTAAATGCATCATTTGCTCGCGGAGATGAAGCATTCGAGAAGGTTTTTACTGTATCATCCGGACTGGGACCCATTTTTAACCAGCCGAGCTGTGAAACGTGCCATCCGGGTGACGGCAGAGGAACACCCGAAACAATTCTGATCCGTTTCAGCAGAGGGGCCGATTTCATAGAAAATGAAGGTGGAGGACAGTTGCAGGACAAAAGTATCACAGGTGTACCGCAAGAGATTCTGCCATCTGGCGTCGATACATCACCAAGAATGGCGCCTCCGGTGTTCGGGATGGGACTCATCGAAGGGATTCCGGACGAAACGCTTCTTGCACTCGAAGACCCGGACGATCTTGACGGAAACGGTATTTCAGGCAGAGTGAATAGAGTGCCTTCTATCGAAACCGGCGCCATGGAAATCGGTCGGTTCGGCAGAAAAGCTAATACTGCTACGCTTGTTGATCAGGTCTCGCTTGCCTATCATCAGGATATTGGTATTACAACCGACGTAATTCCTGATGAGAATCGACATCCGCAAGCAGGGAATGTTGCGCTGGGTGATGTTGTTCCCGATCCGGAACTTCCGATTTCAACCGTTTTTGATGTGGTGATGTATATCCGGCTGCTCGCCCCGCCGGACAGGGGTTCTGAAACAGCAGAAACAGAACGGGGAAAAACCATTTTCGATGAAATAGAATGTTCTGCGTGCCATGTTCCGTCACTGCAAACCGGTCCGAATGTGATACCGCAGCTTGACCGTGTTGATGCCGAACTTTACTCCGATCTGCTACTCCACGATATGGGACCAGAACTTGCAGATAATAGGCCTGACCATGGAGCGACGGGTACGGAATGGCGGACACTGCCACTCTGGGGTCTCCGCGTTGCAGGTAAAGCGCTCGGAGGAAATGTTACGTACCTCCATGATGGTAGAACATCCGACTTATCAGAGGCGATTAGGCTTCACGGTGGAGAAGCAGAAATGGTACGGAATAGATTTAACGACCTTTCCGAAGAAGACCGGAACGCATTACTTGCGTTTCTCTTATCATTATAATGTGAATAATTATGAGATCACTTGATAAGAACATAACACGGAGAAGATTTATCAAACAGTCAACCAAATCCGTCGTTGCTGCAAGTTGTACAGCATATGGATTTTCCGGTTGTGCGATAACTCAGACTTACAAAGGTACTACCCGAAATGGAATGTTTACCGGCGTTATTGCAGAATATCCGGAGATTTCGACAGCAGGAGGAGCGATCATTCTCGAAGCTGAAGGGCTGCAAGAACCGGTTGCGGTAATCAATATTGACGGGGCTGAAATCAGAGCGTTTTCTGCACTGTGCGCGCATATGGGCTGCACTGTCGGCGTATCGCAGAATTTTTTCCTCTGTCCCTGTCACGGTTCGACCTATGACCTCACCGGCTCGGTTGTCCGCGGTCCTGCACAAAAAGGGCTAAAACGGTATCCTGTCACGGTGAGTAGCGGTTCGTTTACTATCGATCTCAGCAGATAAAGGATTCAATACATGAAGCGAAATAGATTACTTTTTTTCACACTTTTTTTCACACTTGTCACTGCTCAACATCTGTGGGCATTTCAGGACATACGCGACGTACCTTTTATCCGGGGTGGAGCGTATGATAAACCCTATCTCTATAAACTTGCATCCGGTAGAGCTGCACTCGGTGGGTACGCTGAGACTCATTTCAGGTTTGAACGGGAAGAAGGAGTGACCGAAGAGCTAACCTTCGTTCCGAAACGGTTCAATCTCTTTATGCATGCAAATGTTTCTCAGCGTGTGCAGATGGCAGCCGAACTAGAATTCGAAGAAGGGACTGAAGAGATTCTCCTTGAACTTGCTGTCATCGATTTCAGGCTCCACCATACACTGACTTTCAGGGGAGGTATGCTCCTGTCGCCGCTCGGGAAGTTCAATCTGGCACACGACAGCCCGGCAAATAAAATGACTGACCGGCCGCTTGTCAGTACACAAATCATCCCGACAACTCTATCTGAACCCGGCATGGGAATTCTCGGATCGTTTTATCCGTCTGCACAATCCCGAATAACATATGAACTCTATGCAGTAAATGGTTTCACCTCCGATATCATAAACGAAAGTCCCGAGGGGACGCGTATTGCGGAGGGGAAACACAATATCGAAGATAACAACAATTCGCCGGCATTTGTCGGGCGGATCGGATATAGCCCAATATCGGAAACCGATCTCGGTTTTTCATGGCATTCCGGAAAATATAATGTTACCGAACTTGACGGTCTCACTATCGATGAAGACAGGAACCTGACAATTCTTGCACTCGACGGGGAAGTGAGACGAGGCAGGTATGAACTGCTTGGCGAATATGCTCATGCATCGATCGATATCCCGGCAAACCTTGCGGGGACAATATTTGCTTCAGGACAACAGGGATTCTACCTGCAGACTAGCGTAGCATTCCTGAACGAGAAAATCGCGACGATCCCGGAATCATATTTTGAAGGGGTTGTCCGGTACGACAGGGTTGATTTTGATACGGATGTTGATGGTGACACCCATACACGGCTGACACTCGGATTAAATTTCCGGCCAACAGCCGATTCGGTCCTCAAACTCAACTATGCTTACAACTGGATGCGTGATGGCCTCAATGTTGAAACGAACAGCGCAGGCATCCTTTTCAGCTTTGCAACATACTTTTGATGTGCCGCTTTAATCAAACAACGGGAAAATCAGAAATAATTGCTGGAACATTTGAATTCAAATGCATATAATATCATCAATTGTGGAACACATGGAGATACTCCTATGGCTGATATAAAATGGTATTACCACCGCACCGGTTGAACATCCTGTAAACGGTCGCAGGGGTTCCTTGCGGATAATGCTTTAGAATTTGAAACTCTCGAAAGCACATCAAAAAAGAAGTACACCTCGGACGATATACCTGGATTGCTCAACGGCATTGATGAGATCTATGTCGGGAAGGGGACAAAGGTTGTCCATTTCGATCTACGGAAAGATAAACCGACCGCTGACGAATTGAACAGTGTTCTTTTGGGACGGTCGGGTACACTCCGGGCACCATCGATGAAGGCAGAGAAAACGCTCATCGTCGGATTCAACGAGGAGATGTACCGAAACGTATTCGGGTAAAAAATGTTTGTTATTCAAAGGGTCTGCAAAGCAGGCCCTTTTTTGCTGCAGCAGCCTCCATTTTTTCCAACACTGTCTTGACTTTGTAGAAGGTTTTACCTATTTTTTCTACTAGTATAACTCATTCTCAAAAACACTCTCAACAGATGTTTTATCCATTCACTAATCCGACTTTTTGACAGATGGCAGACAGTATTCAGGATATTCTCGGCAAAAAATTCGAGGTTCTTAAAAACGGATTTGTGGTGCTTGTCGATGTAATGGGTGACGATTCCTCCATTGTACAGGCCGCACGTGTCAGTTACGGCAAAGGGACAAAAAAAGTGAGCCAGGACCGGGGGCTGATCAGGTATCTCATGCGTCACCGCCACACGACTCCGCTCGAAATGGTCGAATTCAAATTTCTCGTCAAGCTTCCGATCTTTGTCGCCCGACAGTGGATTCGCCATAGGACGGCAAACGTCAATGAATACTCTGCCCGCTATTCGGTTCTTGAAGATGAGTTTTATATTCCAGAGACCGGATTTCTTGCAGAACAATCGACCTCGAACAGACAGGGTAGAGAAGACGTGGTCCCGCTGGAAGAAGCCGAACAGATCCGCTCATCGATTATTGAGCACAGCGAAAAATCATATAGCCTCTATGAATACCTCTTGAATGAAGAGGGTGAAAACGAAGATACCAAGCGGAGCAAACTTGCACGTGAGCTTGCCCGGATTGTTATTCCTACCAATGTATATACCCAGTGGTACTGGAAAATAGACCTCCACAATTTCTTCCATTTTTTGTCCCTCAGAATGGACAGTCACGCCCAGTATGAAATACGCGAATATGCGAATGTCATGGCCGACATGGTCAAGGCGGCCGTTCCCGTCGCGTATGAAGCCTTCGAAGATTACATGCTGAACGCAATGCGTTTAACAGGTTTAGAAATAGATATTCTCGGCCCGATTTTGCAGAAAGCTGGGATCACCGAACAGCAGCTTGAAGATGCTTGTGAAGCTGCCGGATTATCAAACAAACGGGAAAAACAGGAGTTTTTCGACAAGATGAAACGGATCTCAAACAGCAAATAGTTATTGCTATAATCCTGTTCGTTTGATTGTGTTACGGATCGAACTGTTGCAAAAATCGGCACTACATAAAATCAATATAAATCTTCCATATAGATAAAAATCTTTTCGACCGGAGGGCTGATTTATAATCGGCTCGAAGCGGGGAAATCTCTGACCTTGTTATATTAACATTATATGTTTTTAATACACACTGACCTCCACAAAAAAGAATAAGGAGGACTACCATGAGTACTATCCTGAATCGGCGGACATTCATGAAAAGCTCACTTGCTGGAATGGCCGCACTACCCGCACTGAATACCAACTTGTCTATCCCCAGCCGTTCAACAGACACGACAAAAATAGCACTTATCAAAACCAGTGACCGGAATAAAGGTGTCACACAGGCGATGAAACTACTCGATCTGACCGGTGTGAACGGGAAACGGGTCATGCTGAAACCGAATTTTAATTCGGCCGATACTGCACCGGGTTCAACCCACAATGATACCTTGTCCCGACTCGTCTACGAACTGCATGAGCGGGGTGCACGGAGAATAACACTCGGAGAATCGAGCGGACCGACCAATACAAAACGCGTTATGGAGAACAAAGGAATTTTTGACATGGCTGACGAGCTCGATTTTGGTATTGTCAACTATGATGATATTTCTGATAAAGAGTGGATCAATTATCCGGAAGAGGGTACACACTGGCCGGGTGGATATTACCTGCCGGAGCATGTTGTCAAAGCAGAATATAACGTTTCGACGTGCTGTCTGTAAACACACCAGTATGGCGGTGTGTTTACAATGTCACTCAATTTGTCGGTTGGTCTTACACCGAAATCGATTCGCAGTAGCGACCCGAGACGGACAATGCACCGGTCATCTGATATGAGGCGTATGATTGCCGAACTGAATAGCGGCTACAGACCACAGTTAATAGTGCTTGACGGAATCGATGCGTTTGTCGATGGCGGACCCTCTGAAGGAGAATTGAAAAAAGCCAATGTCATGATTGCCGGTCACGACCGTATCGCGGTTGATGCAGTCGGTATTGCCGTTCTGAAGGAACTCGGCTCGAATAAAGCTATAATGAACACGAAGATTTTCGAGCAGGAGCAGATTGCCCGCTCTGTCGAGCTCGGTCTTGGTGTAACCGGTCCAGGACAGATTGAAATAGTAACGCCCGACGATGAGAGCCGGGCGTATGCAAATGTGTTGAAACCTATACTTGCGCAGGGATAAGTGTGGAATTTGCCCTGAAACGGGATACCTAATCTTGCATTTGAAGGGCCGCTTTTTTCAGTTTTTCGTTGGCGTAGACAGCAATCTCAACCCGCCGGTTGAGCTGCCGGCCTGCATTGGTTTCATTCGTTGCTACCGGAATATCGGGACCGTGTCCGACAACATTAATACGCTGAATTTCAACACCATGGGTAACTGAATAATTAGCGACTGATTCTGCACGTTTCTCGGACAGGTCCATATTGAAATCGTATGAACCTGTTGCATCCGTATGACCTTCGATCTGGATATTTGTATCGGGGTATTTTAAGAGAATTCCAGACAGTTTTTCAACGTTTTTCTTCGCCTCGAATTGTAGTTCCGAACTGCTCACCTCGAAAAGAATTCCGGAATCGAACGTGATTTTGATCCCTTCGCCGATCCGCTCAACCTGTGCGCCTTCGAGATCACGCTGCATCTCTTCAGCCTGCTTATCCATCTGTCTGCCGATATAGGCGCCCGCTGCACCGCCGATTGCTGCACCGAGAAGTACTCCTACTGCTGTATTGTCGTTATTTTCTCCGATAATTCCACCGATAATTGCGCCTGCGCTCGCCCCGATTGTCGCCCCTCTTGTCTGGTTGCTCGCCGAACAACCTCCAAGCAATGACCCGATGAGTAGGAATGTAATTGTATAGTAAAAAATTCGCCTGTCCATCCGTACCTCCGTTATGTGGTTGTGCTACGGGAAATATACAAAAAAAGTTCAATGCCGGAAAGTAAAATACTATGCAGAGCGCAATAAAAATTGACATTGCCCCCGTACTGCATTATATTTTCATACAACCGAAATGGCTTGTCTGTTCCATATGAATTAAATTATTCTGAAATAAGATGTACTATGAGCGAACAGGTAAAAAAAGAAGCGATGGCTGAAAGGCCAGACAGTAATAAAGATTATTACTACCGGCTGCGGAAAAAAATCGAATCCTGGCTGACGGACAAGGGGACAACAAAAAAAGCCGCCGAAGTGATCATGCTTGCGCCTGATATGTTCTATCTGCTCTGGAAACTGTCCATCGATAACGAAGTTTCTTTCAAATCACGGGGAATCCTTGCCGCTGCAGTAATCTATTTTATTTCGCCACTCGATCTTATGCCCGAACTGATATTCGGACCGATGGGATTCCTTGATGATATCGCACTTGGCGCCTATGTCCTGAACCTGATCATCAATGATACTCCGCCGCAGACAATCAAGAAATACTGGGTGGGAGAGAATGATCTCCTCATGGTTGTCAAAAGCATCCTCCTCAACGCCGACCGCCTCCTTGGTAAAGGTCTCTGGAACCGTCTGAAACGGCGGTTGAAGTAAATCTACAAGACGGTTTCTAATATTACTTACTCATCAATCTATCCACACTCAACCTATCTTTCTCTCCCGGCATAATTAGAACAATTGTAAGCAACACTAGAAGTGGGAAGATGTCGTCTGACATGTAAAAGAACGACTCCTTGAGGAGGTGGTGGTAGGTCACGATGACTAATATTGAGCTAAGAATCGCACAGCTTTTCTTCACTCTAAATCCAAGCGTCCAGAGAAGCCATACTGGCATCTGGTATCAGGAATTCGGTAATCTTGCAACAGCTTGCGTGTGCGGTTCAATGGCAGAATTCAGCTTTTCAAGCTGAGAACGTGGATCGATTGCCATCACCCGCTCCAGATTTTAAAGAGTCGGTGTTTCCCTAAAGATCTTCTGTCACCATAGTGATGTCATCACTATTCCCGGTCATTTCCCATCTTATGAGTGACATCGGGATGATACCGGCCGACAGAAATTCATCGATAAAGTCCTTGAGCACGAATTTCTCATCCAACTCCTGCGCGCGTTCTCTGAACAGCTTCATAAAATAGGCTTTACCTGTGACAACATTACTATGAAAGCCTCCGGGGCTGCGAATGTTTGATTGCATTTCAAACCAGACCATACGTTCCTCTTCCTGCGACCAGCCGCGCGGCATAATCTCTGCGCAGAGACGCCGTGCTTCAGCCAAATTGATTTCATTGGCATGCATTTTCATGTCCGGTATTGAAAGGCTCATATGTGAAGCGTTCATCAGGTATTCCATTTCTCTGCCTTTGCGTGGCCGTTCGTCAAGTACACCGGCTTGCATTAACAATTCCTCGAGTGCTACAGCCCATCCTTCCGTCCGCATCGAACCCATGTTGAAATGCCGTCGTGCTGCACGGATTGGGCTTAGTTTAATACGACTCTGTCTTTGTCCATCAAGCATATGACCAATGTACTCATGGGTTTCGCCCGGCAATAATTCACGCTGGCGGTATTTCGTGTCGACACTGGAGTTTTCGGGCAGGTATCGTTCACTGGGTTGGTCACTAAGCTCAGAGAGGTTTTCCGCACCACGACGGCCACGTTGGTAATAGTCTGCAGGGTCCACCCAGTCATCAATGGTCATGATGTCATCTCTCAGAAAGTCAACAACATAATGGAGCGCTTGACGCAGGTTCATTTGCCATGCCCTATCTGACATTGCTACCTTGAGTGGTGGTAATTTACGGTTTCTGTGCTCTTCCAGCTTCAGAAAAGTAATGACGCGATCATATTCTCTCTGGATAATTGCATTGCATTCTTCCCAACCCCAGGGAGACAGTTGCACATTTCTCATCCACCAGCTGTAATTATCCTTGCCCATCCCGGCCGGTTCCGTCATACTATCTCTGTTTTCTGCCAACCATTTAGTATAGTCTCTTACTGCATTCCCGGCACTTTTTGCATCGGCAGCCAGGTCTGGATGATGCTCCTGCAACCGTTCGGCAAAACCATCATACGATTCGGCTTCATTCCCAATATTCCGTATCGCAAAGTCGGCAAAGTCACCTGATGCTTCAATCAGGTTGCTTTTCGCCTGTTCATAAAGTTCCGGAATGGCTGTTAGGGTTGCCCGGACCTGTGCTTGCTGTTCCTCTGACAAAGAAGATTCCATGTCACGAAGTCCAAAAAGAGGAGCGAAGAAGCCTGGCGTGTTCATGGAAGCCCCCGCATCTCCCCCCCTCATCGAGTAGAATCCGGGGTCACGCGCCCACGGCTTGTACACTTTGTGATGGAATTCCAGGGCGTTCATTTCCGCACGCACCAGATGATAATCCACTTTTTGAGAAACCGGCCACTCATCACTGTTTATCGCAGCCAACCGATTTTGAAACTGTTGCAATCCACGGTATTTTTTTTCAATAGCGGCAGGTGTGTAATCGGGTACGCCGTTAGTGATTTCTGCTTCCTGAAACTCGCGGAACTCATTAAACAAACTGACAAGATCATCATAATTACTGGTCGTGACTACATCAATCCCGCCACTTTCGGCAGAGCAATAAAACATTGTCAGAACGGCCAAAAAGATAGGAACGACGAAAAAATACTTAGGCTTAAACATGAATTAAACCTCCTCCATTAGATTAATTATGAAAAGAATAGGTTGGATAATTTTCATAGAATGCCTTACCTGAATCGGTGTAAATGTGTGTAATTAGAGCGGCAAAACCTCAGTAACGTGCCGATTAATAATACCTGAGTCTCCTTTGTGTATTATATATTATATCCCCATATCAATATTTTGAAAGAGATCAATGGGGATATTGTTAATTTTCAGTACTAATACCCTTCAGCGTATCCCAACCTGCGGGGATCGGAAACGCCATGCAGTTTTCCAGTTTCTTCATCCCGCCATACAACCTGAAATGATCCGGTATGCCAGTTATAATCGGTCATATCCTGTATATTAAAACCCCGTTTTTTCAAATCTTTTCTGACCTGATCGGATATCCGGGATTCCGTGCGAATTGTCCGGTAATCTTCGCCTTGCGGTCTGAACCGTGGCGCTGCTACAGCATCTCTAGGATACATACCATACTCAAAAATATTCAATAATACTTCTGTTACATTCTGCGGCGGTGATCCGGGAGTTCCCAGCGCCATAAAAGGTTTACCTCTTTTGCGATCATCATACTGGTGATTGGATGTATGACTCTTCTGCCAGGTCCTGCGACATCTCCTGGAAAACCACTGCCGTTTGCTTCAACACCGTCGATAAACACGCCGGCTGTTCCGCCATGTCCCGTATGTAAACTGGATATCCAATTTCCATCGGAATCCACAATGGTGTTATGATTGCTGCCAGTATAACGGTCGTTATAGCTCTGGAGACTATTTGCACCAAGTAGCGTTTTTTTTTGTGCATCTACTGAAGCAGAAAGATCGATATTCGGCCGCAATGCAGAATTTCTAATATATTCAGCACCCATTTTACCATACTCTTTCGAAAGAAGCAGGTCGGATGGAGAATAATAATTCGCCGGATCACGCAGCGGCCGCACTTCGGAATGGACCCGCCCCGACGTTCTAAAAATGAGCTCCATCGCCTCTGCCGATTCGGTATAATGGCCTATTTCACTTAAATTAAAATTTTCCAGAATGTTCAAATTATATCCGACAATGAGCCCGCCATCACTCGGTGACGGTTCGGAAATAATTTCATAGCCGTTAAATGTTGTTCTGAGTGGCTCCTGCCATCGAATTTTGTATTCGGCCATATCTTCCATCGATACACGCCCGCCGAGCTCATTCGACTTCACAACAAACTTTCGTCCCCATTCGCCGGTATACATATAATCAGGACCTTCGATAGCAAGTCTCTTGAGATGTTCGGCAAGTGCAGGCATTTTCCATCGCTGACCCACCGGCACCAGGAAACCGTTCGGCATATAAAATTTCCGTGCTTCTTCGTTATTGATCAGATCACGGACACCTCCCGGCCAGCGGTCATCGAGCGTTTCCCATGCCGCATAAATTATCCCATACATATATGATGTAACAACAACACCTTCTTCCGCAGCTTTAATTGCCGGCTGCAGGTAATAGCTCCACTCTCTTGTCCCATATCGTTTCCAAAGATCGCCCAGCGCCTTAACTGTTCCACCGATAGCAACCATATTGGGATCGCCTTTTTCGCTTCTTGAAGCAAGCGGGCGCTCACTGACCCCATCAAAATAGCGAAATTTTTCGGTTTCAGCTTCATAGATAATTCCGGCTATCATACCCCGTGGTGAGATCATATGAGGTTCGGTCACTTGCTGGTGAAAAGCCGCTGTTATATACGCATCAAAAGCATTTCCACCATCTTTCAAAACATCCAGTGCAACCTGTGTTGTTGCGTACGTTTGTGTAGCCACCATTGCATTATCTGCCGATGATTCAATTTTCGGTCCCTGATTTATTAAAGGATCGGAAATATCTGTAAGCTGTTGATCCTGTGCTTTCACACCCGCATTTATCAATAAAACAAACACAAGTGTAACCAAGGTTAGATGCCTGTTAAATACCATCATACTATTTCTCCTTAGATATTAATGTATTTTTGTTTAAGAAGATTTTTCAAATCTGTGGGCTGAAATTTAATTAGAAATTGAGAAACGCACTATTTGAGAATCAGTCTAATATAACACCTACTATTCCCTCTGTCAATTCAATAAAGTTGAGTACGGATAATATATTAATGGTGATGGAAATCAACCTATCATCTTGTCAACACTCAGCAGATCTTTTACTCCCGGCACCATAAAAACAAATACAACCAGCACAAGAAGTAGAAAGATGTCGCCTGACATATCGAAGAACATTTCTTTGAAGAGGTGGCAGTAGGTCACAATGACTATTATCGATCCAAGAACTGTGCTGCTTTTTTTCACTCTGAATCCAAGACATACTAGTCCACACTCGAGAAATTCGAGGTAAGGTACCAGAAATCCAGGCATCCAGAGAAGCCATACTGGCATCCAGTTACTCTGATATTCACCGACAAAATTATCTCCGGCAAATGCAACCTCGCCGATTGATAACGACTTGAAAAATGCCGGTATCAGAAAGATTGATCCCAAAATCCAGCGAACAAAAGACAGTGCCAATGCGCTTCCGTCTATTGTTGATTTTCTCATAATTTTTCCTTGTGTAGTGTCTATTAAATTAAACCGTGCTAAACTATTAGATGAATGTAGTATGGTAATGAACTTTCTTAAAATACGCTTTTTGCACACGCTGTTCCCCAATGACTCCACCAATTCTTTTGACATTGTCACTGCTCTGTTCTATATTGCCACTTTTTACAATGATAGAATCGTTTAATAAACATATAATGGATTGAATAATGAAAAGTCTATGGAACGAACAGGTAGCTAAAAACTATGTACACGACCCGCTGCAGATGCGTGTTTACTCGTCGCGGCTTATTGGGCAGGACGAATCACTCGTACTCCACGGCGGTGGAAACACCTCAGTAAAAGCGTTGGTTACCGATATTTTTGATGAAACATTTGAGGTGCTGTATGTCAAAGGAAGCGGCTGGGATCTCGCAACCATCGAAGCGGAAGGATTTGCTCCGGTCAGGCTCGAAACGCTCAAGAAAATGGCTGAGTTCAAATCGCTCAGCGATACTGATATGGTTCTTGCTCAACGGGCTGCAATGACCGACCCGCAGGCGCCCAATCCCTCTGTCGAAGCGATTTTGCATGCCAACATCCCCTACACCTTTGTCGACCACACCCACGCTGATGCCGTTGTCGCGGTCACCAACACCGACAATGGTGAAGAAAGAATACGCGAAATCTACGGCAATAGAGTGCTTGTCATTCCGTATGTTATGCCCGGATTTGAACTCGCGCGCTATATCTACGAAAAAACACGGGACACTGACTGGAACACCATCGACGGGATGGTGCTGCTGCATCACGGGATATTCACCTTTCATGACGATGCACAAGCAAGTTATGAGATGATGATTGAACTCGTATCGCTCGCGGAAGATTATCTTTCACAAAAAGGCGCTAATCAGCCTGTAAAAGAAACTACTGAGAGTGTACCTGATATTCCTTTAAACACAATTGCTCATCTCCGGAAGGAATTGTCAAAATCCGCCGGATTTCCTATGATTGTGCAGCTCAATACCGGCGAAATGGATCGTGGTTTTGCAAGCCGGCCCGATGCAGGCGACATTGCAGTGAGAGGTCCGCTTACACCCGATCATGTTATCAGGACCAAGCGGATCCCATTAGTGCTCACGAACGACATTACTGAAAACGTTACTCACTATAAAGAGGAATATGAGGCCTATTTCAAGAGACATTCCAGCAGTGAGCTGACAATGGTCGACCCGGCGCCGCGCTGGATCGTCTGGCCGAAGATAGGTACTGCATCTGCTGGCAAAAACCTGAAAGCGATTCGGATCACGAACGATATTGTGCGCCACACCATAACTGCTATTCAGTGGTGTGAAGCTCTTGGTGGTTGGAAGGCACTGCCGGAGAAAGACATATGCGATATCGAGTATTGGGAGCTTGAGCAGGCGAAATTAAAGAAAAACGGCGGAAAATCCTTGCAGTTTGAGGGTAAGATTGCCCTCGTAACCGGAGCAGCAAGTGGGATCGGGAAAGCGTGTGTCGAGGCACTACTTACTGAAGGTGCCGTTGTTGCCGCTCTCGATATCAATCCCGATTTAAAGAAAGTCTTTTCTGACAGCCGGATTCTTCCGGTTGTCTGTGATGTGACCGATGAAGACAGCATAGGACATGCCCTCAGGCAGACCGTTCTCCGCTTTGGCGGGCTCGATATTCTCATCAGCAATGCCGGTGTTTTTACAAAGAGCAGTGGTCTTGACGAAATGGAACCGGACATCTGGGAAAAAAGCCTTGCTCTCAACCTTACTTCGCATCAGCGGCTTCTAAAAGCGGCGATTCCCTTTCTGAAGCACGGAATCGATCCTGCTGTTGTGTATATCGGCTCCAAGAATGTTCCAGCGCCGGGACCCGGTGCAGGTGCCTATTCGGTTGCAAAGGCCGGCCTGACACAGCTCAGCCGGGTGGCCGCGCTTGAATTGGGACAATTCGGAATACGTGTCAATGTTATCCATCCGAATATGGTATTCGATACTGCTATCTGGACTGATGAGGTATTACAGGAGCGGGCTGCACAGTACAACATGAGTGTCGAGGAGTACAAAACGAATAACCTGTTGAAAACCGAAGTCACATCTTGGAATGTTGCTGAACTTGCTGTATCGATGGCAGGCACAGCATTTGCCAAATCTACAGGCACACAGGTCTCCGTTGATGGGGGAAATGAACGCGTCGTTTGAGCAATAATACGGCTAGTTTTTATTGTTCGTGTTTGATAACGGTACCGGGACGCGCTCCGGTCATATATCCATTTTCGATTACAAATTTGCCATTGACGAGCATATAATCAATTCCTTCTGCGTATCTGAGAGGGTCGGTAAATGTTGCGCGGTCCTGAATCATCTCCGGATCAAATATAACGATATCAGCCGCGTATCCGGGATTGATTTGCCCGCGGTCTCCCAGTTTGAGAATCCGTGCCGGAAGCGAAGTCATTTTTCTAACAGCTACCTCAAGGCTGATGATTTGTTTTTCCCGGACATAGTGTGCAAGCACTCTCGGAAACGTCCCAAATGCACGAGGATGTGCACTTGTTGTTGATTCGGGATTGATCGGAGAAGCATCGTTGTCGAAGCATATAAAATCCGCCCGCAACGCAAGATGTTTCTGCTCCTCATTCATGCTTTCCGGTGCTACACCTGTCCCGGCAATGACAAGGTCAAAAAACATATCCCAAACATTAACACCATTTTTAATGGCCGATTCTTCAATCGATAACCCGACCAGGCTTTCAAACTGCTCATCATTGACGCCGGTAATCAGAACTTTATTCCAGTCACTGCCGGTTTGCCGGTATGAATTCTCCTAGTCTGATGTAGTCTCGATTTCCTGTCTGATTTCCTGCCGGAAATTCGGTTCATTTAATTGTCCGAAGAGCGCATCCTCTCCGCTCGTAAACCTGTCGGGATGGATAAACGCGCTGAGTCCAAGTTGGCTCCTGATATAGGGATAAATGTCCGCGGTAATATCAAAGCCGTCCCGCCGGGCATCGGAAATTTTCTGCAGCGCCTGTTCCATGAGCGGCCAGTTTTCCTGTCCCGCAGCTTTCAGATGAAAAATGTGACCCGGTAATCCTGCTACACTGCTGATACGAATTACCTCATCGACAGCTTCAAGCAGGCTGCCGCTTTCATTCCGCATGTGAGATAAATATATTCCACCATGCTCAGCGGCTGTGCGTGCAAGTTCGGTAATTTCTTCAGTTGAAGCGAATGCACCGGGAGGATAAATCAACGCGGTTGAAAGTCCGACAGCACCGTCTCTCATTGCATTGGAAACAAGCTCTTTCATCCTCTCCAACTCGCCGTGAGTCGGTTCCTGGTCTCTTTCACCGATCACGATCCGCCGGACCTGGCTTGAACCGACCGTATGGAGTACGTTCAGTGCAATGCCTTTCTTCTCAAGCAGTGGAAAGTATTCTGAATACGTTGACCAGGTTTCGTCGACACTGCGGTACTCGCTATTGGTGCTTGCTTCGGAGCGGGGTGCAACGGTTGTACCTTCACCGACAAGCATCGTCGTTATTCCCTGGCGGAGTTTACTTTCAGCAGTAACTGGATCGCTGAGGAGTGGCACACTGCTGCCGCCCATCATATCGATAAAACCGGGTGCGGCAACCCTGCGGTTAGCATCGATTACCATTCCTGCAATTGCGTCGGGAAGCATGCCAATTTCAGTAATTATCTCATCCTTGACTGCAATATCGGCTATATAACCTGCTCCTCCTGTTCCGTCGATTACGAATTCGTTCTTGATGATAACGTCAAAATCATATGATGATGAGCAGTTGAAAAATAATCCGCCAATTAGAATGAGCATGAGAATTGATGTTGAAGAAAATGGTATTTTTCTTCTAAAATTCATTCGATTCATTTTTTTCCAGTGTATCAATTATAGATATGTCATGAGGATAGTGAAACAAAAGATATACTTTGCAGTATATGATAGCAAGACAATTATAAACTCCTTGCTATAATGAGTCATCTGCTCTATCTTTTAATAACTTTTAAAAATATTCTCATAGATGATTTCGGTGGATTAAATGAAATTTAAAGTAGGACAGCTTGTCCATCACAAATTATTCGGATACAGAGGGGTGATTTTCGGAGCTGATCCCAAATTCAAGGGAGACGAAGCCTGGTACGAATTTATGGCGCGAACCCGTCCCCCAAAAGACAAGCCGTGGTATAATGTACTTGTGAATGGTGAAGATTATACGACGTATGTTGCGGAGCGGAATCTGGAAGTCGATACAACGAATGAAGAAATCAGCCATCCGCTGCTGCCGGTTTATTTTAATGAATTCAAAGGTGGTGAATATTGTTTGGGATCCAATAACTGAGATTATGTATTCTGCCCCAATTCTTGACGGAATTATACATTAATGATCGAGATAAGACACTATGACATTATAACCTTCGACTGCTACGGAACGTTGATCGACTGGGAAAGCGGAATCCTGAATGCACTGAAAACGGTACTCAAACGACACAGTATAAATGCCGAAAACCGAGTACTGCTCGAATTGTATGCGAAGTATGAGTCGGCTGCTGAGTCAGGTCCATACATCCCATACCGGGAGATATTGCGGTCGGTAATGTGGCAGTTTGGAAAGCAGTTTTCTTTTGTCCCGCGGCAGGAAGACGATTTTGCACTTGCCGATTCGATGCGGGAGTGGCAACCGTTCGATGATACTGTTGATTCGCTCCAAAAGCTCAAACAGCGGTACAAACTTGCGGTGTTGTCGAATGTTGACGACGAACTTTTTGCGGCTTCCGCGGAAAAGCTCAAGGTCAATTTTGACTTTGTCATAACCGCACAGCAGCTTGGCTGTTACAAACCTTCCGAATCATTTTTCAAGCAAGCAATTGAGCGAATCGGTTTATCGAAGGAAAAAATTTTACACGCAGCACAAAGCCTTTTCCATGATATTGCACCGGCACAAAGACTCGGGTTGTCGACCGTCTGGGTAAATCGTCGCTCACAAAGTACGGGATTTGGCGCGACTCCCGAATCACACATCATTCCCGATTGTGAAGTCCCCGATTTGAAGTCTTTTGTGAATGGTACTGGAATTCTGTAGATTTTTTTACTGGAAGTTCAAGCAGCTTGTATATACATCACAAAACTGCGCCGCCCTGGTATATCAGAGCGGCGCAGTTTTATTAAACACCTTCGTGTATCGTGAATGTACGTTGCTTGATGTACAGAATAACATCTACTCGTACGCAACTTCTCCGTGAAACACATCATCAACACCAATCTCTTCTTCTTCTTTTGAAACTTTGACAGGTGTAATGAAATTGATCACTTTTAGCATGACATACGTGAAGACAAAACAGTAAGCACCGACAACAAGCACCGCAACGGTTTCGATTATGAAAAAACTGAATCCGCCGCCGGTTAAAAGCCCGTTTGTCTCAACAACCGGATTCACGGTATTGGATGCAAACAGACCGAGCATAATAATACCGAGTGTACCGCCGACACCGTGAACTCCCCATACGTCGAGGGCATCATCCCATTGCAGTTTATTCTTGAGAGCTACCGCAAAATAGCAGACACCACCGGCTGAAATTCCAATAATCGCTGCACTGCTGACAGATACAAATCCTGCGGCAGGTGTGATTGTTGCCAGCCCGGCAATTGCTCCGGTAAGGAGTCCGACAAATTTGGGCTTTTTCTCAAGAAACCATGAAAAAATGAGCCACGTTATAGCGGCAAACGAGGCAGCAACATCGGTATTAATGAATGCTATTGCAGTGATATTGTCGACCTGGAGTTGACTCCCCGCATTAAAACCATACCACCCGAACCAGAGCAGACCGGTACCAAGAGCTACCAGAGGAATACTGTGGGGACCTCGATCTACAACTTTTCTTCTGCCAACATAAAAGACTGATGCGAGCGCGGCCATTCCGGCGCTTGCATGCACAACAATGCCACCTGCAAAATCAAGAACTCCCATATTAGCAAGGAGACCGCCGCCCCATACCATATGTACGAGTGGGAAATATACAAATAACAACCATAGTGTCAGAAAAAGCATATATGCAGGAAATCGGACACGGTTCGTAAAAGCACCGGAAATTAACGCGGGAGTGATGATGGCAAACATCATCTGGTACGCAACGAAAACATACAGTGGTATGGCATTATTTCCGGTAAAAACATCGTTCACCGATGTCCCCGCCAGAAATGCAAGGTCAAAATTGCCGATTAATCCGCCTTCACCACCGCTGAAACAGAGCGAGTATCCGCAGACAAACCACATAACAGTTGTCCAACCGAGTGAAACATAACTCTGAATCATAATCGCAAGGACACTTTTTCTGCCAACAAGCCCACCGTAAAAAAACGCTAAACCCGGTGTCATCAACATAACAAGGCTTGTTGCGACAAGCATAAATCCGGTGCTTCCGGAATCGATCATAATACCCTCCTCTATTAATTATTTGAGAAATTCAATATCAATTACATACGGGGATATAAGAACTCCGTACAGTGGCAACCGTCTGTTTTTCAGCGGTCAAACAACAAGTAAAGAAATGGAATTTGGTAAAAGCTATTTTATCTTAAATCAGCAAGGCGGTTGAAGATTGGGCTAACTCAGAAAGCATTTCTGAGGAAAAATCAGAAAATCCATACAAATCAGAATGTTTTGTTGTGCAAAAACCAGCCTCTACGGAATAATCGCAGACACAAATATAGATGTGTGCAATAATAAATGCAAGAAAAATAATTTTAGTACTTTTATCAGCAGCATATATAAGGAGGCATTGTCAATTTATCCGATTATATTATGAATGATTTGTAAAAATGGTAATATTATTTAAACATTTATTTATCAAAAATGAGTATATTACACTCAGGAATAATTGCTTGTACAATGAGCGATATGCACATATATTTGGTCTCAAACTACGCAATGATTTATAACCATTTTAATAAAAGGTGATCAAGATGTTCACTCGAACCGTAAGTATCTTCTTTTTTCTTTTACTGTGGCTATCCTTCGGGACCGCGCAGGACAAAAGCAAGATTGTCTACGAAATATCATTCGAAAATGCTGTCCACCATGAGGCTGAAGTATCA
This sequence comes from bacterium, assembly GCA_965249485.1. GTDB lineage: Bacteria > SM23-31 > SM23-31 > SM23-31 > SM23-31 > CBDFMG01. Next base: position 898,976 of record OZ252239.1, read on the forward strand.
GTCACATTTGTGGATATTCCGAGTGAAACGCTTGAGCTGCGAATGAGCAGGTCGTCCCCTGGGCGGTATGCTCTTCACGAATTCGCAAAGAATGTCTACTCGGTCAAAGCGGTCGACAGGAACGGGAGCGCATTGTCAATAGACCGGCCGAATCCCTATCAGTGGAATGTTTCGGGCCATAACGGAACTGTTACGGTTACTTATACACTCTTTGCCGACCACGCAGACGGTACCTATTCGGGAATCGACGAAACTCATGCCCACCTCAATATGCCGGCCACCTTTATGTGGGCGCGGGGGATGGAAAACGTACCGATAGAGATCACCTTTCAACCACGCACGGAATCGAACTGGCGGGTGGCAACACAACTCCCCAAAAATTCCTCTGATGAGATCTATTTTGCACCCGATCTCTACTATTTTCTCGACAGTCCGACAGAATTGAGCGATTATTCTATCCGGGAATGGGCTGTAGAAAACGGTGGGGGAGATGCCATTATCCGGCTTGTTGTTCATCATGACGGAACCGAAACTGAAGTAAACGCCCTCCGTGATATGATAGAGCCTGTCATGGAAGAACAGAAAGCAGTGTTTGGAGAATATCCCGAATTCGATTACGGCACTTATACTTTCCTTGCATGCTATTTGCCCTATGTGTCGGGCGACGGAATGGAGCACCGAAACTCTACAATATTGGCCACAATAAGGCCCCTCAGGTCGGGTATGTCGAATCATCTCGGCACCGCGTCACATGAGTTTTTTCACGCCTGGAATGTCGAGCGGATTCGACCGAGAACTCTCGAACCGTTCAATTTTGAAGAAGCGAATATGTCGGGGGAACTCTGGTTTGCAGAAGGATTTACTAGCTATTACGACGATCTGACGATAAAGCGGGCTGGGCTAATGAGTATTGAGGAGTACGCATCGTCGCTAGCAAGCAGACACAACGACGATAATCTCAACGCTGTCATAAACGGTGTTGGTCGCCAATTTCATTCACCTGTGGAGATGAGCCGGCAATCTCCGTTTGTTGACGCGGCACGATCGGTCGATGCTGTCAACAGAGGCAACACATTTATCTCGTATTATACGTACGGTAAAGTGATTGCGCTGGGTCTCGATCTGACACTCCGGACGCAGTTTGGACTCACACTCGACGACTATATGGAAGCAGTATGGGAAAATCAAGGCAAAACGGAATATCCCTATACTATAGCAGATCTCGAGTCGATTCTGGGGCGTGTCACGCGTGACCGGGGATTCGCGGCATCATTCTTTCAGCATTTTGTGAACGGTCGTGATGTCATCGACTATAAAAGACTGCTCGACAGGGCCGGATTTTTGCTTCGTAGAGCCTATCCGGGACAACCGGTACTCGGCAAAGCATTGCTTCAATTCGGTAACAGCGGAGTTGTGATCGGTTCGTACACGGCTATTGGAAGCCCGCTCTATAATGCTGGCCTCGATAAGGGAGATGTGATCCTGTCAATTGATGGTACACGGATTGTCGGAAAAGGGAGCCTTGATGACATTTTGGAATCGCAACGTCCCGGAGATACCATTATAATACATTATGTTACGAGAGCAGGAGCCGAAAAAACAACCACACTCAGACTTGCAGCTCACGACCGTTATGAGGTTGTTCTGTATGAAGATGCGTCACTTCCCGTAACCGATGCGATGCAGGCATTTCGGGAGTCATGGCTCGATTCTAAGGTCAAATAACGAATTAACCAAATAACAAATTACTCCCACAGGACGGAATGTGAATACGAAAGTTGGAATTTAACGGAGCGGAAGAGAACAATGGTCAAGCATACGGTTACTACGGTACTTATCTTACTTTGCCTTACACATTTTTTTTCTGAATGCTCCGCACAGGAGCCTGTAAGAATAAGTGGTCTCTTTTTTGGAGACTATTTTTTTATGGCAAATAGCCATAATGAAAAATTTGAGGGTGAAAATGCCTTCTGGATACGCCGGCTTTATCTCCGTTTTGATAAAGATATTGATGAGAAGTATGCAATCCGGGTCAATTTCGAAATAAAATCGCCCGGGGATTTTGTAACCGAATCAAAAATGAACCCGACAGTGCGCGATGCTTATCTACGCAGGTCATTCGGACGACACGCCCTCTATGCAGGAATTTCGGTCACACCGCTCTATCGGATATCGGAGCGGTTCTGGGGATACCGGGCAGTCGAACTCCCGGCATCGGGACTTCAGCGGTTCGGAGCTTCGCGCGATTTCGGTCTATCACTGCGTGGTTCATTTCTTACAGATGACAAATTTACGTACCATCTTATGCTGGCGAACGGCAATGCGCAAAGTTCGGAAGTAGGGCAAGGGAAGAAGGTCTACGCCTCTCTGGCATACTGGCCAGACAAAGAATCGATGGTTGAATTCTATTCAGATTACGATAACCGGGCTGGTGATGAATGGCGCGCCACATATCAAATATCAACGGGTGTGATAAGAGATACCTACAGGCTAGGGTTTCAGGCAGCGCTTCAGCAGCGGATGAACAACGGCAATCCAGATGATGACCCGCTGCGAATCATTTCGGTTTTTGGTTCCCGGAGTGTGCACAAAAAGATCTGGGGAATTCTCAGGTATGACCGAATTTTCGACGCAAATCCCGAAGGAGAATCGTTTGCATATTTTCCATTCGATGCCACGGCAGGATCGCATTTTGTAATAGCTGGATTCGAATACAAACTTGACGAAAAAATCAGCCTGATCCCCAATGTGGAAGCAGTATATTATAATAAAAATGGAGCAGGTATCCGTCCCGACACCGACATCATGCCCCGTATGACGCTGTATTTTGTGTTTTGATTACGTAAAAAACCATGAAAAAATCCATTTCTTAATGAGTAAACAAAAAAGGGTGCAGTATCTTGTATTAGATACTGCACCCTTTTTATTAATTTTTTTCTAATCGTTACTTTTTATACTCTTCCCAAATTTCCAGTAAAGCGTCGGCAAAAAGAGCAGATTGAGTGCGGTTGAGGTAAGGAGGCCGCCCAGAATGACAATAGCCATTGGATGTTCGATCTCTTGCCGGGTCTGTTACCCCCGATGACGATCGGAAGCAGGGCCAGCCCGGTTGTGAGTGCGGTCATCAGTATCGGCGATAAACGCTCGGTCGCACCACGCATGATTAGTTCAATGTTGAACGGCATCTTTTCCTCGGTCTCAAGGTGGCGGTAGTGGCTAATCAGCATGATTGCGTTCCGTGCCGCAATGCCGAGCACCGTCACGAATCCGATCATGGAACCGAGTGAAAGTGAGTTGCCGCTAATCATAACACTCAGTATGCAACCGGTCAGCGCAAATGGTATGCTAAGCAGTATGAGCAAAGAAAGGCGGACCGAAACAAAATCGGCATAAAGTAAAAGATATATCCCAATGAGTGCTAAAACCGAGACCCAGATAAGTTGATTCCTCGATTGTTCCCTTTCTGCATATTCGCCGAGAAATTCAGGATGGTATCCGGTGTTGAATGTGATGCCCTGAACAGCTGCCTCAATGTCACGCGCAACACCGCCAAGATCGCGTCCGCGCGCATTGCAGGTCACATCGATACGCCGTGATGACGCCTCCCGCGTAATTTCATTGGGTGTTGGTGCCAGTGCAATATCAGCTACTGTCCCTAATGGGACTTGTCCCCCGCTGGGCACATCAATCATGATCTCTTGAAGTGCACCGACATCATGACGTACCTGCGGCATCCCCCATACTGTTACGTCGAATATCTTCTGCTCCTGATATATTTCACCAACTTTTGTCCCTTTGATGAACGTTGTTGCAGCTTTGCGAACATCACCCGGAACAAGTCCGAATTGCGCAGCGGTTTCAGGCCGGAATTTCACCTCGATTTGCGGTACCATTGTCTGTGGCTGAACTTTCAGGTCAGCGACACCGTCAACTGCCGCCATTGCGGCTGCAACTTCATTCGCTTTTTGCTCAAGTATTGTAAGGTCCGGCCCGTAGATGCGTACAACAATAGTAGCGCTTGTTCCGGTCAGTACTTCTTTTATCCTCTCGCGCAAATAGGTGAGTACATCGCGGTACAGGCCGGGATACCCATCAACAACTTCCTGAATCTGTCCGACAGTCGATTCATAATCGACTTCCGGGTCGACACTGATCCAAAGTTCGGTAAAATTCGGTCCGACAACTTCATCAGCCACTTCGGCACGTCCGATATGAGCACCGAAATTACGCACACCGGGAATTGCCCGTAGTTCTTTGCTGACGCGTTCCGTGATTCTATCCATCGCTTCGATAGATGTCCCGGGTTTTTCGACCCAGTGCATAAGAAAATCGTATTCCTTGAAATTCGGAAGAAATTCTTCACCCAATTGTGGAATAATGATAAGCGTGATGACCATAAGGGTAACCAGCGATGTCAGCACCCTGCGCGGATGGCCGATAAGAGCGGGCAGGATGGCATTGTACCTGAGCTTGAGCCAGTTGACAACAGGAGAATCATTTTTACGTATAATTGAATTCCGCAACAGCAAATATGATAGTGCTGGCGTAAGTGTCAGCGCCACAAAGAGCGATGCAAGTATAGCAGGAATATAGGAGAGTGCCAGTGGTTTGAAGAAAGAACCGGCAAGGCCAGACAGAAAAAAAAGACCGGCATCAATACTAATGCAACAATTAAGCTGCCGTAGACAACAGCACTACGAACTTCTAAAACAGCATTTAAAATAACATTGAATGGAGGCTCAGGATTGCCATGTGACCTGTTGATGCGAAGACGCCGTATTATATTTTCCACACCTAATGATCGCATCATCGACCAGTTCCCCGAGTGCGATAATCAATCCGGCTAATACCATCGTGTTAATTGTACCGCCGCGGTAATGCAGAACGAGGGCCGCGACGACAAACGACCCCGGCAGGGCAACAGCACTGATAAGCGCAGTCCGCCAGTAGTACAGAAAGAATACGAGCACAACAATAACAAGTAAACAGCCTATGAGAAGTGCCCGATTCAGATTTTGGATCGACATCTCGATGAAACTGGCAGGCCGGAAAATCGTCGGATCGAGTTCAATACCCTGCAGGCCCGGTCGGAGAGCATCCAATGTCGCCTCTACATTTCTACTCACTTCAAGCGTGTTTGCCCAGGGCTGTTTTTCAACAATCAACAGAATTCCCGGACCGTCATTGATAATCGCATCACCGATTGGCGGTGGATACCCCTCTACTACCTCGGCAACATCACCCAGACGGATATACGCACCGTCCTTATACGCAACCGTGATATCGGCAAGGTCCTCGGGTGTCTCTACGGGGGAAATATGGGAAATTGATAGCCGCTGGTTCGGCGTATCCAAAAATCCACCGCCTTCAAGTTCAGTGGCATCACCCGCAGCTTTAATCACTTCATTGAACGTCACATTATTCGCATTCAGCCGGTATGGATCGACAAGTACTTGAATCTGCCTGTCGCGCTGCCCCCAGATTGCGACATTCGCAACTCCGGGAACTGCCATGAGACGGGGGCGTATTGTCCATTTTGCGAGCGTGGTCATCTCCATTTGCGACAACATTTCAGATGACATTCCGATTTTCAATATCCTACTTGTTGCAGAGAGGGGGGAAAGCATGACGGGAGGATTAGCGACAACGGGCAGCATAGTCGACACGCGTGCAAGCCGTTCTTGAACATGCTGCCGCGCCTGCATCAGATCTGTACCTTCTTGAAAAAGCAGCACAACCGACGAAAGCCCCAAAACGGATTTTGACCGGATGGTCTCGAGCCATGGTGTGCCGTTCATTGCATACTCAATAGGAACGGTAATGAGTGCCTCAACTTCGGTTGTGGACAATCCAGGCGCTTCGGTTTGGATCTCAACAAGGGGTGGCGCAAATTCAGGAAAAACATCGAGAGGCGTTTTCCGGATAATCTGAATGCCGACAACCAGCATAATCACCATCAGTGCAACCACCACAACTCGCAGGCGGAGAGAGGTTGCAACAATCCATCGCATCATTTTCCACCCCCGAATTCCGTTCCGAATAGTTCTACCGCACCTGCAGTAACTACAGCCGATCCGGCAGCAGGTCCCTGCGTCAGTACAACACGGTCACCTTCAACATACTGTACGGCAATGCGCTTTCTGGTAAATGTTTGTGGTCCGGTGTTTTCGTAAACCCAGGTGCCACCGTACATATCGTACAGGAGTGCAGCATACGGCAGGACCAACCGATCTTCCGATTCCAGAAGAGAGAGGGTAACACTCACTCTTTGGCCGGGTAGGAGCGCTCGCTCGCTATTTTCCAATTCAAAGTAAAGACTGATAGACGCGTTCTGGGGATCAGCCGAAAATGGCATTGCAACCGGACTTGCCAACAAGCCTTCTGTCCCACTAAAATTTGACAAAGAGTGCACACGGGCAGGTTTTTGGCCATCAATATCATCAATGTCTCCGACGTAGACCGGTACCTGAATCCAGACAGGATCGGTTCCGGCTATTTCGATAAGTTTTGCACCTGCGGCAACAGTTTGTCCCGGTGATGTATGAATTTTCCGGATAATGCCGTTCACAGATGCAACAATATGCAGTGATGATAGATTTTCTCCTGCCACTTCGTAGGCTGAACCCATGAGAATTTCGAGTCGTGCATGAGAAACAGAGAGTGCTGCATCTGCTGCTGCTAAATCTGCTTGCGCCTGCTGAAGTTGTTTGACACTGGCCGCACCTTCAGTAAGGAGCTGTTCAGTACGGTCTGCAGCTGCCTGTGCAACATCGAGTTCGATTTTTCGCAGTGCCACATTTTTCTCAGCACTCAAAAGATCTTCTTCTGGAGGCAAAAGAACCAGCCTGCCCACAACATCTCCCTTTTTGACTTCATCTCCTGCCTGAACCACTGTTCCGTTATTCGGCAATAAAAAGGTTCCCGGCAATGGGGCGGTAACCACAATATGCGCACCGGAAACAGTTTCAACTATACCGCCGTAGGTCCGTGTTTTTCAACGGTCCTGAGCTCGACCACCTCTGTCTCGATTCCGAGCCGCTCCTCAGCCTGAGGAGTGAGAGTAAGAGTAGTGAGGTTGGACTCCTCTTCAGCATTGTGCACCTGCGCGGGTGGTTGAGGAGAAGGAGTTGTATCCTGTGATCTGCCACAACCGATAATACTCGCCATGGTGCTCCATAGAATAAAAATCTTCAGTACTTTGATTATCATCCGTGTCCCCATAGTGTTAAATATTTTAGATGTTTTAATCCAAATTTCTTCCGATACTGAAACTGAGCTGTGCGGCAGCTCTCTGCATGTCCGCAACTAATTCCGAGTGCCTGATCTGCGCATTGTTTAGTTCCCTCATAGTATTTAAAACAAACAGATACGATTCTTCTCCGGCTTCATTTGCTACTTTCGCGAGATCAACAGCTTTTTCAAGCGAAGGAATAATATCACTATCCCACAGAGTGAATTCTTTCTGAATCTGAAGGTACCGGTCATATGCTTCCTGTGTTTCCAGAATAATCTTGTGTCTGATTGCGACATAATTTCGAGCAGTCTGCTCGAGATCTGCCTGTGCACGGGATACGGCACCGTTATTTTGATTGAAAATCGGAATCGCGATCTGTGCCCCTGGGCCGATGCTAAAATTCTCTTCCCCTTTATCTTCACCGTCGATAATTCCGATAAGCCGGATAATCCGCGACCGCTCCAGACCGACCCGTTTCCCGGCCGATTCTATTGACAATTCTGCAGCACGGAGGTCAGGCCGAGAGGCAAATGCGGTTTCCAGTATTTTATCAAATGGTTTCAGATTGAGAGATGGGGCAGAAGTAGGGGAAATATTGAGCTCTGATCCATTCGTTTCCATACCCATCAGATTGAACAAACGGTGTCTGGCGATAGTAGCTTCATGTTTGCGCTGAATGACTGTATCATCTGCTTTGCGTGCATCTACTTGAACAGCAGTAGCATCGAGGTCACTGATATCACCTGTGTCGAAACGTATCCGGCTGATTACCGCGATCCGGTTCCGGATCTCTGCATCTCTTTCTGCGTAAATTACATGCTCCTGCGATAAAATCAGATCGGTGTATGCTGTTCGTACATTCCGAATAAGACCGAGGCCGTGCTGTACAAGATTTTCCGAAACGGCTTCTGCATTGAGGAGTGCTGCAGCCTTGCGCCTGGGTCGTTGCCACAGGACATCGATAGGAAACGTAAGAGTCGTCTCGAGCTGTTTTGGGCCTGTTGGAAAGAGAACCGATAAAACCGGATTGGACAAGAGACTCGCTTCAACCAGATCGGCGCGGACAAAACCGAGAGCCCCAAGGTCTACTTGAAATTGCGCGTTGTTCCAGAGAGCTGTTGCTACCGCTTCACCCTGTGTGAGCCCGTCTGCGAACAGCACTCCATCCGGAATTGAAAACTCTCCAGGCTCTGATAAATCACCGAGCTCAAAATCAACCCGTTCTTTTACTTCATCAGAGATATACCCGCGGTTATGAGGAGTTTGTACTGCACAGCCCGCGAAAAACAGTGTCAGAATGACACAAATAATGTTTTTCATCATATAGTGCACCTGTTTTGATAGCGAATAAGTATAAATTCAGTGAAAGATTAAAATACGATAGGATTGCAATGTATAAAATATACTCATTTGCTACTGTATTATTCAATGAAAAGAAAATATATTACAATAACTTAATAAAAACCGGAAAGGATGTTGAATAAATAGTGCAAAAAAGGCAGATGAGTAAAACATTCTCATCTGCCTTTTTGAAAGTATTAAGATGAAACCCGATCATCTAAGGAATAATAATAATATTCTCAGTAAAAGGATAGAGCGGTTCGACACCTTTGTTCGTCACAATCGAATTGTCCTCGAGGTTGATGCTCAGGACACGATTCCATTCCGGTACGAATGTATGGACCATAAATTCCAGTGAGAACAAGTGGTTTTCCTGAATAGTGAACTGACGCCGGTACGGGCGGAATGGTGCCATAGAAGCGCCGACGGCGAATTCACTCCGGCCATTATTCCCGACCGGATGGCAGTCGACCGATACACCTGACTGTTCCGAATCACCGATCGCACTGACCATTACTCTATCCAGCGATCCGATATCAGTAAACGGTGTGTAAATATAGTCCGCGTCTTCCAGACTCGACACCATTTTCTTAAGTGTCTCTCCACCAGTCTTCCCGACTTTGATGGCTTTCCGGAGAATATCACGGGCGATCTGAGCGCGCTCCCATGCCTTCTTGAGTCCGGCCGGAACATCAATTTCACCTTCTCTTAGAATATAGCCGTACTGTTTATTGTCAGTGCCGTAGTTCAGATAATTAATACCGAAGTCCCACCCCAGAAAATCGCCCCGGCGGTAAATATCACCATGCTCTTCACGGGGAACACCCGAGTGGGAAACACCTGGCGCAGTTGGACCACCCCAATTGGTTGTGAGATTGTGTTTCATAAGCTGGTCCTGTACCCACCATCCGAGATCTTCTCTCGTTGTGACATTCGGGACAATCCGCCGGTACGCTTCTCCCATGATCCGCCGCTGAATCTCGGCCATACGTCCGTATGCAAGAACTTCCGACTGGACTCTCCGCACGCGAAAATCCATCATAAACCGCTCGGCTGACACAGTCCGGTCAGCATACTTTTCGCCGAGAAGTCTCATCATTCTGTGATAAGCAGTATACTGCAGCGAATTCGACGCGGGAAGCCAATCGGAAATTTCGATAGCAATTCTTTTTGGATCACGCTCTCTCACAAACTCACCCAGATCAGCCTCATGCCCAAAGATATCATATAGTTCGGGATCGCCGCTACCGCCGAGAACGGCACGCTCAATCCTGTCACCACCCCGATCGGTGAATATGAAAAAGTTCAGCGTGTCGGTCACAGACCAATGCGGTCTAGCACCGATGTCATGAGCAAGAATATCGGGCAATCCCTCGGTTGCCACATGGATCCACATGTCGATATCGTTGTCTCGCATCGCGCCGGGTAGCACAAGGTTGAGCTTTTCCTTCTGGATCATTTTCATCCATTCGTAACGTGCTCGTGCCTCGCTCTGCGCCCGCACATTGCTCCCGTTCAGGAGCGTACAAACTGAAAGCAGTACTAGAAAAAACTTCACTGTACGCATTGCAATTCCTCCCTATAATGGTGTTACGATTCCTCTTGCAACGGAATTACCTTTAGAAAGAGAAAACGGTATTTAGATAATACTATTGGTTATAATTAATGACATTGTTTAGAATAAAGGTGAAGTAGTACGGTTGGTGACGTAATAATACGGGAAAAGAGTTAGAGAGTCAAGAAAAGATTGGGCTAAAAATCGAATTTAAATAATTGTGCATTCCGTGATATTGTACAAAAGTACAAGAAATTCGGATGTGCTTAATGTGATTGTGTTTCATAAAGTAATGAAGAATAACTCAGATGTCACGTCTGCTCGGTTTTGTAGAGTTTGAATCCATGATTGCGGTAGTTTTTCAGTGCATATGGGTGGTCTTCGGTGCAGGTGTGTACCCAAATTCGAGTGGTCAGGGGGTTTGACCAGGCCTGTTCAACTGCGGCCAAAAGGAGCGGCCCGCCAAGCCCTTTTTTTATGAACCGTGAAAGCAGACCGAAGTAGACGATTTCAACATTTCCGCTATCTTGAAATTGCAGCTCAAAAAATCCAGCGGCTTGATCGTTCAAATATCCGAGCCATGTTTCCAGATTCTGATTGTGAGCATACTGACCCCACTCCTCATCGGACCATACAAGCCGGTCAGTCCATCCCCATTTTTCTCCGACTTCTTTGTAATACTGCTCGTTGATCTTTGGATCAGGAGGATTCACCATCGACACACTGAATCCCGGCGGCGATTCCTTCCGTAGTAGTGCATCCTGATTGAGCATTTCAAGATAATATGTTGTAAGACCTTCGATCATAGAACTCACCATGTTCACTGCTTAATTATGACTGCACAATGCGGTTAAAATGGTATGATTTCGTACCTGTTTCATACGTGGTTTGTACAAGTCCGTTTGCATAGGAATTAGTAGAAACATGTCGTAACTTCAGGTCAATTTTTAACGGTCCGAACAGAGGAATGCCACAACCAAGTAGGACCGGTATGGTTGTTATAATCAGTTGATCGACCAGCTCTACATCCAGAAAAGACCGGATGGTCAAACCACCGTCTACAATAGATATGCTTTATTCCCGAATCATGAGCATATGAGACCACCTCATGCGGTGAGCAATTTTTCACTTCAACGTCTTTGGTAAGTTCCTCAGACAGAATTAATTCCCTTGACGTCAGGACAATCACCTTCGTTTCGGTATATGGCCACGGATCAAAGCTTACACATTGATCAAAAGTGTTCCTGCCCATAATAATGGCATCAACCGAATCCACAAAGGCGGTATAGCCATAATCTTCTCCTGCTGATTCTACATTCAGCCAGTCGAGATCGCCATCCTGCCGGGCGATATACCCGTCAAGGCTCTGCGCAATATATACCGATATTTTCGGTCTGTTCATCGTTTGTTTTTCTTGTGTTTTATAACCGATTTAATCATTTTTCCGAACTGCCTGTCTTTCTGCCGTTTTTCCAGATAAGACATCTCGTTATAGTCCGACTCTTTTCCCATTTTTATGTAATTGTGGTATCGCGCACGGGGGAGTGTGTTGTCTTCGACCGCTTTTAGGACTGCGCATCCTTTTTCATGAATATGGGAGCAGTCGCTGAACTGGCATTCTTCCGATAGTTCGGCTATCTCAGAAAACGCCTCATTGAGACCCGATTCAACAGAGAACATACCGAGTTCCCGGATACCGGGAGTATCAATAATCATCGCGCCGGACTTCAGCCATATCAATTGACGGTGTGATGTTGTGTGCCGCCCTCTGCTGTCTTTTTCCCGTACAGCTTGCGTTTCGAAGAGCAATTCACCGATGAGATTGTTGAGCAGCGTAGTCTTGCCGACACCGGATGAACCCACAAGACAATACGTCTGTCCGGAAACAAGTACATTTTGAACATCAGCAAATCCCATTTTATTCTCATTACTGAATGGGTATACCGGTAGGTGCGGCATTATGCCCTTAATGTCTGCGATCCTGCTTTCAATGTCCTCAGGAGATAGCAAATCGCTTTTGCTCAGTAGTACAACCGGTCGGATGCCGCCGTCGGAAATCATGACGAGATACCGTTCCAGACGCCGGAGATTGAAATTCGCATCCAAAGATTGAACAATAAATGCTGTGTCGATATTTGCGGCAATAAGCTGAATATCGACCGTTTTTCCCGGTGTTTTTCTTTTGAGCAGGGATTTTCTCGGCAGAATTTCATGGATAATTGCCGAAGTGTTTTCGTTGTAAAACTGTGCATATACCCAATCGCCGACCGTCGGAAAATCGATTGGTGATTCTGTGCTGTAGGTAAATTTGCCGACCAGCTCCGCAAACACATCGTACTCTCCATTGGTTACAACAAAGCTGTCTTTATGGACGGCAATCACTCTCGCCGGTTCAAATTCCGTCAGTTTCACCGTGTCGGCATTATCCTGAGACCAGGAATCAAAACCAAGATTTTTTAGAGTATCAGTTACTTCTTTCATAAGAAATTCCAAAAATCACAAAACAAATAAGGTTCCAAATTTGAAACTATGCATCTTACTACTTCTCACGGAATTTTTCAAGAGAAAATGGTATAAAAATCATTCTGTTTTCATGAATCGGTGTAAAAGCGAAGGGAGGATAAAGACAGAAGTGAGGTAACAGAGACCGATACCAAGACAGACGAGAATACCGAGGCTTGCATACCCCCGGTATATTGACGGAATGAGTGAGCCGAATCCAAGCAATGTCGTAACGGTCGTGAGGGTGATTGATTTGCCAATGCTCGAAACGGTATACGATAGTTTTTTCCTGCCCTCTGCACGGTACCGGTGAATTACATGGACACCGTCAATATCTTCCACATCCCGCTGAAGTAACGTTTTGAGCAGGAAATCGGGATTATCATCTTCGTAGTAATCGACCTTCCAAATGACGGAAGAACCCCTGTCGGTCCAGATAATAAGCCGGGAGTAATTTGAATTGATCTCCTCACGTAGCGTCAGTTCGACGACAAAACAATCATGGCCTTCAAACCTCTCATCATCGAGCCGGACATGCGTATAGTCGTTCAGAAAACTGTCTCCCGATCCCAGATCTTCATAGGCAAAATCGCTCCCCTGCATTTTCTGCTTTTTCGCATGAGTTGCCAATTTTCTCACTCTGTCGGTGCGCGGGTCATAACTCCAGATGTCATCCGCATTGTTCAGCATCAACGTTGCCTGATCCTTTATTCTGCGCGGTCCTGTATACCGTATTAAATTCTTTTCTCCACGATTATTTGACCACGAATTGTAGAATAATTCCCTCGCCTTACCCGATGATGTGGTCATAGTGAGTTTGACTTGCGCATACATGCTTTCCTGATGAAGAACTGCTGTTGCCCGTTCAATAATATCATATGCAGTGATGTCTTGTGAATAGAGAGGAACTGCTAAGAAAAACATCAGCAGAATCACGAACATTGTTTGCAATGTGCTCATAATAACTCCGCACAAGAATTTCTGAACAGGTATACCTGAAATTTTCATTAATTTAGTTGCTCTATATGCTATTGCGAACCCCGTTCATTGGAATTTAACAGTCTCTGATTCCAATATTTTTAGAATACTTTAAAAATCACTCAATCATATATTATATTGTAACTGATTTTGTTTCCATCAATTGTTCCAAGGCTATCCCTCGGAGAAATACATTAAAAAACGAGTCTGATAAAGTGGTCAAATCGATACTACTCTTGTCGAGCATCCACTGTAGAATGATTCCGTCGAGCGCCCCGATCAGGAATGCCGCGGTTTCATGCGGGTCGACATCGCGAAACACACCTTTTTTAATTCCCGACTCAATGATCGGTGCAATCTGCCCCCTGTACTCTGAATAGACCTGGGCCATACTGAATAGCTTTTCCGATTCGGAATCTCTGCTCCTGATACCTTCTGCCCAGAAATCGGTCAATAATTCGAGATACTCAAATGAGGTTTCTTCCAGAACCTCAATCCATGAATCGATAAGTGCTTTCAGCCGGTCTGCCGGATCGTACAGGTTCTTCATTTTGCTGATCTGGACCTGCCCGACTTCATGCCTGAACTTATCGAATGCTCCGGCCAAAATGTCATTCTTGCTCTCGAAGTATTCGTAGACTGTTCCCTTTCCAATGCCGGCAGCTTCCGCAATTTCGGCGATAGTGACTTCACGGAATCCTCTGCGTGCAATGACCCGCATAGCCGCACCCAATATCTCGTTTTTTTTAATGTCTTTATCGATGATTTTTGGACTCATTTCCTAGGTTCCTTTTATATTGACCGACCGTTCGGTCATAATATACAAATAGTTTCGTTCGGACGCAAGAAAAAAGATTACAAACTGTTTAACGTAGTGTGTTTATCCGCAGAAAGGTGAAATTGATGTGTCTAATGTGGTAATTGTGAAATATTGCTATATAAAGAGGAGACCGTATTTGTACAATGAGTGGTTTATATGGTTGAACCAAATGAAAAAGGTATGGAATTACTTGCGTTCTGATAAAGACTTATGATGCCGTTTGCGTAATAAACCATTGCTGAGGATGGAAGAGAAATGAATATGTTTTTGATTCCTATGTGTTTCCGAAAATATTCAATTCTGTTCGGCTCGGGAAAAATTCATTTACTCAAACACATCGGTAACACATCCCTGATGTGCCGGAGATACGTTTGCAATATATTTTCTCAGGGTACCTTTTTCCGCTTTCAGTGGTGGTGCCTGCCACTGTGATCGCCGCCTGTCCATCTCTGCATCATCAATTGCGACAGACAGTTCGTTATTATCGGCATCGATAGTGATAATATCTCCTTCTTTGACGAGTGCGATCGGTCCGCCTTCCTGTGCTTCGGGAGTGACATGTCCGACAACAAAACCATGTGTTCCGCCTGAAAACCGTCCATCGGTGATAAGGGCAACATCGTTACCGAGTCCGGCACCAATAATCGCGGATGTTACTGTCAACATTTCACTCATACCCGGACCACCTTTCGGGCCCTCATACCGGATCACAATCACATCACCCTTTTCGATTTTTTTCTGCTCGAGTGCAGCAAGTGTTTCCTCTTCTGATTCGTACACTTTTGCAGGACCGCTGAACCGCTCCCCTTCTTTTCCGGTTATCTTTGCCACTGAACTGGTCGGTGAAAGATTTCCGTATAGAATTTGAATATGCCCCGTCGGTTTAATAGGATCACTGAATGAATAGATAACATTTTGATCCTCTGAAAGGGGTGCGGCAGAATCCAGGTTTTCTGCAAGTGTTTTTCCGGTGACTGTCATACAGTCACCATGGAGCAATCCCTTTTCGAGAAGCATTTTCTGAACAGCTGGAACACCCCCTACTTTATGCAGATCTTCCATGAGATACTGGCCGCTTGGTTTCAGGTTGGCAAGAAAAGGTGTTTTATCACTGATTGCCTGAAAATCGTCAACTGTCAGCGGGATATCAACCGATTTAGCAATCGCGATCAAATGGAGAACCGCATTGGTCGATCCTCCGAGAATCATAACGACCGTAATGGCATTCTCAAATGCCTCGCGCGTCATAATATCGCGGGGTTTCAGGTCCTGTTCAAGTAATGCCTTCATAGTCTGAGCGGCGTTCATCGTTTCATTCAATTTTTCCTCGCTCTCGGCGGGATTGGATGAACTGTACGGCAGAGTCATACCGAGGGTCTCTATAGCGGAAGCCATCGTGTTTGCCGTGTACATTCCGCCACACGCTCCGGCACCGGGGCATGACCGTTTGAAAATTTCAGTCAACTGCTCACGATCGATTTTACCGCTGAAATACTCGCCGTACGCCTGGAACGACGACACAATATCGAGATCTTTCCCGTCGAGATGACCCGGTTTAATGGTTCCGCCATAGATCATAAGTCCCGGACGGTTCATCCTGCCGAGTGCCATGAGACAACCCGGCATATTCTTATCGCAGCCAGGAATCGTAACAAGACCGTCGTACCACTGCGCATTGACAACCGTTTCGATCGAATCTGCAATAATATCACGGGATTGGAGTGAATAATTCATACCCTCGGTTCCCATCGAAATGCCATCGCTCACACCGATCGTATTGAATACAAGGCCGACCATATCGTTTTTCCAGACAGCCTTCCTGACCTGGGCTGCAAGACCGTTAAGGTGCATATTACACGTATTCCCCTCAAATCCCATACTGGCAATACCGATCTGAGGTTTATTCATATCTTCTTCTTTCAGTCCCACACCATAAAGCATAGCCTGTGATGCAGCCTGCGACAAACGCTGGGTTATTCGTTTGCTGTATTTATTTAATTCCATTATTCACTCCTCAGTGATTACGACGACAAGATATGATTTTTTTAGATAATTCGGATGGCAAAATTAATGAATAATATAGCCAAATTAACCTAACCTTCAAAGATTTTATTTTTGAACATTATGTTAATTTGGTATTGGTATATTTAATTGAAGCAAGGTGAAATACTAGTCCCGAATGTGTTTTGAGACGTTTGATTTTATGTGGAAAAAACCTCATGATCTTTGTATGAAGTTTGACAAGGTATTAATGTTATTGCGAAAATAATTATTAGTATTGTAAATGACTCTAACTGATATACGGAAGATATTGCCGTTTTTCTGACTCGCATTTATCAAAGTTCAGGATTTTTCAGCATAAAATTTTTCATGGCACAGTACTTGCAGAATAAATCTTTACCGGTCTCTATTTACAGTGAGATATGTTCAATGCTTGATGGATATTCAACTGTTATTATTGATAAATTGATCAAAGTTTATACGTAATATTCGTGTTCGTAAGAAGCTATAACATCAGAAAAAATACACATTTAAATTAATTTTTCTTGACATTCGTTAATTAATTTATAAAATTAACCGAACATAGTACATAGAGAAACAATACATTTTCTAAAGTAATGATGATGAATCCTACACGAGTACAAGACATACGATTACAAGCCTTGCGGAGCAACACAAGCTCTGTTCACAGGAATCGTCTGTCTTCTGCTTTGCTACTTGGTTTAGACCTGATTTTACTTAGCCTCCTTAGTATAGGAGTTGCTTCTGGACTTATTTTTAGATAAGAAACCAGAGGTCAATTCCTACAACCTTCATACACAAAACCTTTTTTTCCTTGAACATTTTTTCTTAGATTGTAGAATTGACCTTTGGCATGGTTATATATATTAAAATGGGGTGTGCCAGATGAAAACAGCAGCATTTAAAAAAACAGGCTCTCGTAAAGCTAATCCACTGGATGAAATTGACGGTGGCGAAATACAGGGCGAGTACAAAAAACTTTCTGGCGGGGAGATTTTCGTAGAATCACTCCTGGCTGAAGGTGTCGACACGGTATTTGGGTATCCCGGAGGTGTCGTCCTCGGTTTATACGACGTGCTTTTCAATCGTCCCGAATTGCGGCATATACTTGTCCGTCATGAATGTGGTGGAACATTCGCAGCCGACGGATATGCGCGGGCAACCGGAAAACCGGGCGTTGTTCTCGTCACATCCGGACCTGGTGCAACAAATACGATTACCGGAATAACTTCCGCATTTATGGATTCGGTCCCAATTGTCGTATTTACCGGACAGGTTGTTGCGAGTATGATCGGCAATGACGCTTTTCAGGAAGCCGACATGATCGGATTGTCAAGGCCGATCACCAAACACAGCTACCTCGTCAAAGATTCGAGTCAGCTCGCACAAATTATTAAAGAGGCATTTTTCATTGCAACTTCTGGCAAACCGGGACCAGTTGTGATCGATATGCCGAAGGATATGCTCAATGATATTTGTGAGTATGTAGAGCCCTCTCAGAAGATTGAAATCCGTGGTTATAATCCGAAGATTTTAGGAAATGTCCGTCAGATCAAGCGTGCCTCAAACCTCATAAAAAATGCAAAGCGGCCAGTGTTCTATGTCGGTGGAGGTGTCATTAATGCAAATGCCACCGAAGAATTGAAAGCAGTCATCGAAAAAAGTTCTGTTCCGGTTACGACAACTTTGCTTGGTCTTGGTGCTTTTCCCGAAAGTTCTCCGTTTGCACTCGGAATGCTCGGAATGCACGGAACATGGTATGCGAATACGGCAGTCGATCAATGTGATCTGCTTATTGCGGTCGGAGCCAGGTTCGACGACAGAATTACCGGAAGACTTGATAAATTTTCTCAAGAATCGAAAAAAATTCATATTGACATCGATCCGTCTTGTATCGGTAAAAATGTTCCGGTTGACGTTCCGATTGTGGGCGATGCAAAGAAGATTTTGGCAGTGTTAGTCGATTACATCGAAAAACCGGATATAGCAGACTGGAAAGCAACGATTGACAAATGGAAAGAAGAGCATCCGCTTAAATGTGATCAGATTGGTGATGAAATTTTACCCCAGTATATGGTCAGAAAAATTTCAGAGGTGACAAAAGGTGAAGCAATCGTTGTAACCGACGTTGGCCAACACCAGATGTGGACAGCCCAACACTACACCTTTAATCATCCCCGGTCGCATATAACATCTGGCGGTTTGGGATCGATGGGCTTCGGATTCCCGGCAGCAATGGGGGCCGCAGTCGGCTGTCCTGACAGGAGGGTTGTCTGTATTACCGGTGATGCAGGTTTTCAGATGAGCATGTACGAACTGGCTACCGCCGTTCATTATAAAATACCTGTCATCATTGCAATAATGAACAACGGATACCTTGGTATGGTGAGGCAGTGGCAGGAGCTATTCTTCGGCGGCCGTTACTCACATTCCGATCTCGATCAGAGCAACCCCGATTTTGTGAAACTTGCCGAAAGCTTCGGAGCGGTCGGTATGCGGGTTTCAAAACCGGATGAACTGGAAGGTTTTCTGAGGAAAGCGTTAAAAGTAAAAGACAAGCCGGTTGTTCTCGATATCGTTGTGAAACGAGAGGAGAACTGTTATCCAATGATACCGGCGGGTGGTGCGGCGGCCGATATGGTCGAAAATGATTAGCGAATAAATTGACAGTTATACAATTTAAAAATGTGGAGCGGGCAACGTGAAACATACAATATCATTATTAGTTGAGCAGCATTTCAATGCTCTCGCCAGGATAATCGGGATGTTTACCGGACGAGGTTTCGAAATTGACAGCATCAGTTTCGGTACTGCAGAAGAACCCGGAATCACCCGCGTAACATTGACAACATCGGGCGATGAGAGAATTATTGAGCAGATCACAAAGCAGCTGCATAAACTCGTGGATGTCATCAAGGTTACCGATTTGACCTACGAGCCCTATGTAGAGCGTGAACTTGCGTTGATTAAGGTTTCTGCAAATCAGAAAAACCGCCTTGAGATCATGCAGGTTGTCGATGTGTTTCGGGGTACTATTATCGACATCAGTCAAAATTCACTAACGATAGAAATAACCGGAAAAGCCGACAAAGTCAATGCGGCTACTGAAATGCTCGATCAGTTCGGACTCCTTGAAGTTGCACGTACCGGGAGTGTTGCATTAAAGAGAGAATATCAGGGAATGAGACTAAAAGAAAAAGCAGGATAAACGAGAGGAGTAACATAGTATGAAATTGTATTACGAATCCGATGCAGATTTAGGGATACTCGACGGAAAAACAACCGCTATAATCGGGTACGGAAGTCAGGGACACGCCCACGCATTGAATCTGAAAGACAGTGGTGCGAGTGTCATTGTCAGTGATCTGAAGGGAACACCGAACTGGAAAAAGGCTGAAGAAGACGGCTGGAATATTGTGGAGGTTGCCGAAGCTGCAAAACAGGCAGACATCATCTTGATTCTGGTGCCAGATCAATATCAGGCCGAGCTATTCGAAAACGAAATAAAGCAGCACCTCGAACCTGGAAATTCTCTGGTGTTTGCGCACGGATTTAATATCCATTTTAAAGGAATTGTTCCTCCTGAGAATGTAGATGTCTACATGATTGCACCGAAAGGACCGGGACATTTGGTACGGCGTGTCTATCAGGAGGGTGGTGGTGTACCGAGCCTGATCGCAATTTATCAGGACTTTACCGGTGAAGCAAAAAAGAAAGCACTTGCCCATGCAAAAGGTATTGGCGCCACACGTGCCGGTGTGATCGAAACGACATTTAAAGAGGAAACAGAGACTGATTTATTCGGTGAGCAAACTGTCCTGTGCGGTGGTGTGTCGGAGCTCGTCAAAGCCGGATTTCAGACACTCGTCGACGCCGGATACCAGCCGGAAATCTGCTATTTCGAATGTCTTCATGAACTGAAACTCATCGTCGATCTTTTCTACGAAGGCGGCATCACGGGCATGTATTATTCAGTAAGTGATACGGCTGAATACGGCGGAATGGCAAAGGGAACGGATATTGTCAATGACGATACTAAAGCTCGCATGAAAGTAATACTCGAAAAAGTTCAGGATGGTTCGTTTGCGAGAGAATGGATCAAGGAGAGTAAAGACGGCCTTCCAAATCTCAAGAAACTCCGCAAAGAGCACGATGAGCTTTTGATAGAAAAAGTTGGCAATGAACTCAGACCCATGATGTCATGGATCAAAAAGGATAAATAGAGTAATGCCTAATAAAAAAATTGAATTATTTGATACCACACTCCGTGACGGCACACAGGGAGAACGGGTCTCTTTTTCTGTTGAAGATAAAATACACATCGCGCAACGGCTCGACGATTTCGGTATAGATTTCATTGAGGGAGGCTGGCCGGGATCGAATCCACGAGATATTAATTTTTTCCAGAGTGTCAAGAGCAAAAGCTTCAAACATGCGAAAATAGTGGCATTCGGAAGCACCCGGCATAAATCGAACCGTGCAGATAATGATCCGAATCTCAAAGCAATGCTTGAAGCAGAAACTCCAGCAGTTTCGATTTTCGGAAAGTCATGGCTTCTCCATGTCGAAAAAGCGCTCAAAGCGGATCCTGAAGAGAATTTGAAAATGATTGAGGAGTCGGTCGGTTTCATACGTTCCGAAGGTAGAGATGTTATCTATGATGCTGAGCATTTTTTTGACGGGTACAAATCGGATCCGGACTATGCGATCAAAACACTTGCCGCTGCCGAGCGTGGGGGAGCGTATGTCCTCGTGCTCTGTGATACAAATGGCGGTTCTTCCACGTTTGAGATAGCGGATATAGTGGCAACGGTCAAAAAGAAACTTTCCACACCGCTCGGAATCCATACACATAACGACTCCGGTCTGGCTGTGGCTAACACACTCTACGCGGTCGAAAACGGTGCGGTGCATGTTCAGGGTACTGTCAACGGATACGGAGAACGGTGCGGGAATGCAAACCTTTGTACAATCATACCGAATCTTCAATTGAAAATGGGATATAAATGTGTTTCTGAGAAAAAAATGGCGAAACTGACATCGCTATCGCGCTATGTTAGTGAAATCGCCAATATCACCCATGCGCGGAACCTCCCGTTTGTTGGAAAAAGCGCCTTCGCTCACAAAGGTGGTATACATGTGAGTGGTGTGATGCGCGATCCGCGTACCTACGAACATATTGAGCCTGAAACTGTCGGAAACGAGCGGAGAGTATTGGTGTCGGATCTTTCAGGAAAGAGCAATATTCAGTTCAAATCGGGAGAGTTGGGCATCGACCTGTCGAAACATCAGGATAAAATTCCACAGATTATCGAACATCTCAAAGAACTTGAACATGCTGGTTATTCATATGAAGCGGCGGAAGGTTCGCTCGAATTGCTTGTCCGGCAGATAACCGGTGAATGGCGGAAATTTTTCGAATTGTGCGGATTCAGGATTCTGGTCGAAAAAGACGAATCGGGTGAGCCCCGGTCGGAAGCTACTATACGAATAAAGGTAGACGGCATCCCGGAGCACGTAGCAGCCGAAGGCAACGGACCGGTCCATGCGCTTGATTGCGCACTGCGAAAAACACTCATTAATTTCTACCCTGAAATTCAAAATATGAGTCTTTTCGATTATAAAGTCCGTGTTCTGAACCAAAAAGGCGGCACACAGTCCATCGTACGAGTACTCATTGAATTCAAAGCCGATACGCTTTCGTGGGGCACCGTCGGCGTCTCCGAAAATATAATTGAGGCAAGCTGGCAGGCTTTGACTGATGGATATTCCTATTTCCTGCTTAAGAACAAGGATATTCACTATACAAGAAAAGTGGGAAAAAAACAAAAAAATAAGGAAGTACAATAGCACTCATCAGCCGGGAATACAAAGTCGGAACTATTTTTACACAATAAGTATTCAACATGATGAGCATCCATGTATGTAAGGGGTAGCAAACATGAAGGATAAAGTATTAATATTTGATACAACGTTGAGAGATGGCGAACAATCTCCCGGATTCAGTATGAATCTTGAAGAAAAAATCCGTCTTGCCCGGCAGTTGGAAAAACTGAATGTCGATATTATCGAAGCCGGATTTCCAATAGCATCCGAGGGTGATTTTCAGGCAATTCGGGAGGTTTCAAATATAGTGAGTACCTGTACTGTTGCTGGATTAAGCCGAACAAAAAAAGGTGACATTGAACGGGCATGGGAAGCACTGCAGCACGCGAAACGTCCACGCATCCACACCTTTATCGCAACATCGGATATCCATTTGAAATATAAATTGAGAAAATCCCGGGACGAAGTTATTAACGATGTCGGAGAGGGTGTCCGGCTGGCGAAAAGTCTCTGTGATGAGGTGGAGTATTCAGCAGAAGATGCCTCACGGAGTGACCGCGATTATCTGTGTCGAGTCCTTGAAACAGCAATAGAAGCCGGTGCCGATATCCTGAATATTCCCGACACTGTCGGCTATACTACCCCGTGGGAGTACGGAAACCTGATTAAATATATTACGGAAAACACGAAAAATATCGATAAAGCGATTATCAGTGTCCATTGCCACAACGATCTCGGTCTTGCAGTCGCGAACTCCCTTGCAGGCGTGCAAAATGGAGCACGGCAAATCGAATGTACCATGAATGGTATCGGTGAACGCGCGGGAAATGCTTCTCTCGAGGAACTCGTAATGGTCATGGAGACTCGGCAGCAGGAATTCGACTGCAGAACAGAAGTCAATGCAAAAGAAATTTTTCCAACGAGTGAGTTGCTTGCTGAAATCACGGGTATCGGAGTACAACCGAATAAGGCCATTGTCGGGAGCAATGCTTTTGCCCACGAAGCAGGAATACATCAGGATGGTGTGCTGAAAAATCCGTTGACGTATGAAATTATGACACCACAGTCAGTCGGAGTTCCGAGCAACAAACTAGTTATAGGCAAGCACTCCGGAAGACATGCCATCAGTGCAAAATTGCAGGAAATGGGATTCAATCTTACGGACGAGATGCTGAATGCAATCTATAAAGAGGTGATGAAACTTTCAGACGCAAAAAAGGTTGTGCTTGACGGAGAATTAAAAAACATTGCGACAGATGTCGTAATGAATAATAAAGAAACAATCGGAATGTAAATAATTCCTCTCTGCATCAATATTACAACCGCATTAGATTACTGAGGATGTCAAGCATACTGATCTATCAGTAACTGTATTCAAGAACAACTTCGTTTAACTTATATACTACCGGAAAAGCAACTTACACTTTGATTTTCTGGGTAAAGTTCGGTAATTTATTATGCTTTGCTTTACTAATTGATGTCCGGATGTGTTCTCCTGATTTTATTTCAGGAACGAGTAGCGAAATGGTTTTAAATCTATAAATATCGGAATATATAAATGGGTAAGAATCTATTCAACAAAGTGTGGGACCTCCATACGGTAACAAAGCTTGAATCTGGCCAGACGCAGCTCTTTGTCGGTTTGCACCTCATTCATGAGGTGACATCACCGCAGGCGTTTCAGATGCTCCGGGAACGGAATCTGAAAGTCCTCTATCCGGAGCGGACTTTTGCAACAGTAGATCATATCGTACCGACAACCTCGGTAAAGCGCCCCTATACCGACCTTCTTGCAGAAGAGATGATTGAGGCGATCGAAACAAATACGAACGAATTCGGTATCCGGTTTTTCAGTGTTGAATCAGGAGAGCAGGGGATTGTCCACGTGATCGGGCCTGAACTGGGTTTGACCCAGCCGGGAATGATCGTGACATGTGGCGATTCTCACACGGCAACTCACGGTGCGTTCGGTGCCATCGCATTCGGAATTGGGACATCACAGGTTCGTGACGTACTCGCAACCCAGTCGATCATGATGAATAAACTGAAAGTCCGAAAAATCTCCGTGAACGGAACCCTTAGTAACGGCATCTATGCAAAAGATATTATTATTAAAATCATAGAGAAACTCGGTGTGAACGGCGGTATCGGCCATGCCTATGAATATGCGGGAACCGCAATTGATCAGCTCAACATGGAAGAGCGGATGACCATCTGCAATATGAGTATTGAAGGTGGTGCGCGCTGTGGCTATGTCAATCCCGACCAGACAACATTTGATTACATCAAAGGCAGAAAATATGCTCCAAAAGGTGAAGCATTCGATTCAGCTGTCTCATTCTGGAAGTCGATTGCATCGGATTCTGACGCTCACTTCGATGATGAAGTGACATTCGATGCAGACGAGATCGAACCGATGGTAACCTGGGGTATCAATCCGGGACAGGCTATTCCAGTATCAAAGAGAATGCCGCTGCTCGACAATCTGGACATTAATGAGAGAGAGACTGCAGAGCTCGCCTATAAACATATGGGATTCGATGAAGGCCAGGCAATTAAGGGTGTCTCGATCGATGTTGCGTTTATCGGCTCGTGCACCAATAGCAGAATCTCCGATCTTCGGGAGGCCGCGAGAATAGTCGAGGGGAAAAAAGTCAATCCGAATGTACAGGCGCTGGTTGTTCCGGGATCGATTAAAGTAAAAGAACAAGCTGTCGAAGAAGGCCTCGACAAAATTTTTAGTGATGCCGGATTCGAATGGCGCGAAGCTGGTTGCTCTATGTGTTTAGCGATGAATCCCGACAAACTCCAGGGACGTGAACTGAGCGCTTCGTCGTCAAATAGAAATTTTATCGGCCGACAGGGATCGCCGGTCGGAAGAACACTGCTTATGAGTCCTGCTATGGTAGCAGCGGCAGCAATACAAGGTGAGGTAGTCGATGTCCGAGAGTTTTAAAATTCCACAGGTTACGGGAACGGCAGTTCCTGTTCGCGGTAATGATATTGACACCGACCGGATAATTCCGGCACGGTATCTAAAATGTGTGACCTTTGATGGACTGGGTGAATTTGCATTCTATGATGTCCGCTATGATGAGAATAAAAATCCAACGGATCACCCTTTTAATGACGAGCGTTTTAGAGGGAGTTCTATCCTTCTTGTCAATAAGAATTTCGGCTGCGGTTCTTCCCGAGAACATGCGCCACAGGCGCTGCTCCGCTCTGGAATCAAAGCAATAATCGGAGAGAGTTTTGCCGAAATTTTCATTGGAAATTGCACAACGCTCGGTATTCCGGCGGTCACAGCATCGCGTGACGAAATTGAAAATCTGATGCAGTATATTGAATCGCATCCCGATACAGAGGTTTCCATCAATCTCGAAAAGAAATCGGTCAGCTATGATAGTACAGTACTTTCGGTGGACTTGCCGGAACCTTCCCGTCTCGTGCTGGTTGGAGGAACATGGGATTCAACAGCACAACTGATCGGTAATAAGGAACAAATTGCGGAAACCGCGGAAACGATTCCATACCTAAACTGGTAACAAAATAGTTTTTGAATTTATAAAATTTATTAAGTAAATTTTACCTTTATGTCATTTCGACCGAAGTCCCGATTTCAATCGGACTCGAGTGGAGAAATCTCAACAATAATGCTCTTTATTTTCGTTAGAAAACCTCTACTAACCGTTTAAAATATAAAATAACGCACAAACTAACACGATTGACATTCGGAGGAAATGAATGTACAAAATTGCAATTCTACCTGGTGACGGCACTGGACCGGAAGTGGTTGATGAAGCGGTCAAGGTTCTTGATGCTGTAGCAAAAAAATTTAATTTTAAATATGAATCCGAATCATACGATTTTGGCGGTGATCGCTACTTGAGTACTGGTGAAATCCTGCCCGATTCCGCAGTCGATGAATTAAGGCAATATGACGCAATACTACTGGGCGCGATCGGTCATCCCGATGTGAAACCGGGAATTCTCGAGAAGGGAATTTTACTCCGGCTCAGATTCGAGCTTGACCAGTATATCAATCTTCGCCCGGTGAAGCTCTATCCTGGCGTTGAAACACCAATCAAGGACAAAGGCCCGGACGATATCGATTTTGTCGTTGTGCGTGAAAATACCGGCGGTCTTTACACTGGTGTCGGTGGAATTTCAATGATCGGTACAAAAGACGAAATCGCTATCCAGTCGATGGTGTATAATAGATTTCAGGTCGACCGTTGTCTCAAATATGCTTACGAATACACCAAAAAGCGAAAAAAGACCATGACGCTCGGCCTATGTGGTAAGACAAATGTGCTCACGTATGTATACGATCTGTGGGAACGTGCTTTCCATGAGATGGGTGAAAAGGATTATCCTGATATCAAACGTGATTATTACCATGTGGATGCAGTCACTATGTGGATGGTTAAAAACCCTGAGTGGTTCGATGTCATTGTTACCGGCAATATGTTCGGTGATATCATTACCGATCTCGGCGCTATGGTACAGGGTGGAATGGGAATCGCTGCCGGCGGCAATATTAATCCTGAAGGAGTTTCGATGTTCGAACCAATCGGCGGTTCCGCTCCGAAATACACCGGACAGAATATCATCAATCCACTTGCGGCAATATCATGTGTCGATATGATGCTCCGCCATCTTGGAGAAGAAGAGGCAGGGAAAGCAATTGAACAGGCCATTATAACACTGACAAAAGATAAATTGAAAAGTCTTGCTGCCGGCCTTATGGGTTATTCGACAACTGAAGTCGGCGATATGGTTGCCGAAATTGCCGTGCAATAAATCGTACTTTTAGAAATGCAGGTCGTTACATGACCTGCGCTGTTTTTTTTCACATCACCTGCCTTACTGTTATGCAATGAGCAATCCCTCACTGACATTGGAAGATTTTCACAATGCCCGTTCCCGGATATCGGAAAGTCTCCACTATACCCCCGTTCAGAGCGCAACACTGATTGGCCGGGAAATGGGAATCAAGCTTTTTCTCAAATGCGAAAATTTCCAAAAAACCGGTTCCTTCAAGGTAAGAGGTGTGCTGAATACCGTTCTCGGACTTGGTTCCGGTGCTCGTGAAAATGGTGTTATCACCGTTTCTGCCGGGAACCATGCTCAAGCGCTTGCATGGGCGGCACAGAAAGCAGAAATCTCCTGCACCGTCGTCATGCCTGATCATGCACAGCAGACTAAAATCGATGCTAGTAAGGGATACGGCGCCGAAGTCATTCTGCACGACAGTATGATGACTCTTTTCGAACGGGCACACGCTATCGCCGAAGAACGAAATCTCACTTTCATCCATCCATTCGATGCAGAATCAATCGTTGCCGGACACGGAACTGCCGGTCTCGAAATTCTCGAGCAGGTCGATGATATCGACGTCATCGTTGTTGCTGTTGGTGGTGGAGGTTTAATATCCGGCATTGCAACAGCTGTTAAACTCAGGAATCCGAAAATAAAAATTTACGGTGTCGAACCCGTCGGTGCAGACGTGATGCGCCGCAGTCTCGACGCCGGAAAAGCGGTGAAAATCGAAACGGTTGATACAATTGCCGATGGGCTCGCTGCCCCGCTTGCCGGAGAATTGAATTATGCTCTGGTTAAAGAACATGTCGAGGATGTTGTCCTCATTCAAGACAGTACAATCATTGAAGCAATGAACCTCCTGTTGACACGGTGCAAACTGCTTGCTGAACCCGCAGGTGCTGCGCCGCTTGCAGCACTCCGTTCCGGTGCCATCCCCTTCAAAAAAAATGACAGAGTAGTCGTTGTTATAAGCGGCGGAAATATCGACGCAGATCGGCTTGCAACCTATCTATCTCAATGACTTACACACCTTAACCTGAATAATAGCACAATCCCCATTCGGAATTTTAACTTGACTTCACTGTCTTAAATCCGTAAGTTCAACCTTATTT
This sequence comes from bacterium, assembly GCA_965249485.1. Classification (GTDB taxonomy): domain Bacteria; phylum SM23-31; class SM23-31; order SM23-31; family SM23-31; genus CBDFMG01. Next base: position 927,190 of record OZ252239.1, read on the forward strand.
TTTTAATTCATGTATTACTTTTGCTCTCTTGAGTTTTCCTATTGAACCGCACATTATTATTGATTAATTAATATCGCAATGAAAAACATTTCGACCGAGGTTTCTGATTTTCTTAAAGAAAAATAGGGCATAAGCTATATTCCTTTTGCAAATAATCAGGATTATTTGTTAATGTAATCTCATTTTTATTAAAAAATAAGGTAATTAGGTTATTTCCGACCCAAGTATTATATTATATTTGGTATGGAAGAAGAAGTCATTAAATTTATTGAAGGTAAAGAGTGTCCTACATGTGGCGGAAATCATCTTTACCTGATGAGGGACAATCGTTATAAATGTAGAGATTGTTTTTACAAATACAGTTTTACAAAGTTCAAAGATGATCTGACAATTTTGCACTATTTTTCTCTTGAGATCCCTGCTAATAAAGCTGCGAGGGATCTTGGTTTTGGATACAAGAAGGTACGAGGAAAATACATGCTTTACCGTCAAGAAATTTATGATTTTTTGAGCCAGGAATTTAAGAGACTTTCTGGAGAAATCGAATGTGACGAGAGTTATTTTGGCGGTAAGCGAAAAGGGATACGGGGTCGAGGAAGTGCTGGTACAATAAAGGTTTTCGGCATGTTGGAGCGTCAAGGGAAGATATTTACTACGGTTGTTGATGATGTAACTGCCGAGACATTGATGAACGAGATCAGGGACAATTCTGAAAAAGGAAGTGTTTTCTATACTGATAAGTTTCGATCGTATAAATCGCTGAAGTTTTTTGGCAAACATCTTACTGTCGATCATAACAAATATTTTATTAAAGGACGACGTCATATTAACGGTTTAGAGGGCTTCTGGTCATTTGCAAAAGAAAGACTCTTAAAATACCATGGTGTTGGCAAAAATCATTTCCTATTGTACCTCAAGGAAATGGAATCTAGATACAATTACAGAAACGAAAAACTATACTATTTATTAATCAATATTCACTTTAGGTCGCTTTTGACCTAATTACCAAAAATTATATCAAACTTTTCCAGAGATTTAATAAGGAAAAAAGCAGAATAAATAGGGATCGCTATGCGAAATATTACATTGCTTTTTGTACCAGCATTATTATCGATGTTAGTGCTTTTCCCGCATACAGTATTGAGCCAGAGTCCTACCCCGGATAGAGGACAGGATGAGGGCATTGGTCCATTTGAAACGTTCGTTGTCCGCGGTGCAATACTTATAGATGGAACCGGTGCACCACCGAGAGGTCCGGTAGATATTGTGATCAAACGCAACCGGATCGAAAGCATCCTAAGTGCTGGTACGCCCGGTATCCCTTTGGAAGATGAACGTGAACCGCTTAATGCTGATTATGAACTCAATGTGGAAGGCATGTATGTCATGCCGGGCTTTGTCAATCTGCATAATCATGCAGGAGGTCAGAAAGCCCCTGAAACCGAGTATGTCTATAAACTCTGGCTTGCGCACGGTATTACAACAGTGAGGGGGGTGGCTCTCGGAGGTATGGAATGGACGTTGAACGAGCGGGAACGGAGTGCCCGAAACGAAATTTCTGCGCCGAGAATCGTTGCGTACCAACGTCCCGGGTCAGGCAATGAATGGAGTGAACGATCGATCCGGACTGGGGAAGATGCGCGTGAGTGGGTCCGTTACGCTGCCCGAAAAAGTATCGACGGCATGAAACTTGTCGCTTTCAGGCCGGAAATAATGGCCGCGCTCCTTGATGAAGCACAAAAATTAAAACTCGGCTCTACGGCCCATCTTGCCCAGACCGGTGTGGCACAGATGAATGCTCTCGATGCTGCGCGGCTCGGTCTCGGTTCGTTAACGCATTTCTATGGACTCTTCGAAACGTTGTACAAAGACCATGACGTACAGCCCTGGCCGGCAGATATGAATTATAGTAACGAACAGTTCCGCTTCGCACAAGTTGCACGGCAGTGGGACCTTATTCATCCTCAGGGAAGCAAAGAGTGGGACGCTTTACTGCAGGAATTTCTTGATCTTGATTTTATTCTCGATCCGACAATGACCGCCTATCTGGCGAACAGAGATCTCATGCGCGCCCGAAATGCGGATTGGCATAAGAGCTATACGCTGCCGTCTCTTTGGGAATTCTACGAACCGAACCGTACAGACCACGGGTCATACTGGTACTACTGGACAACTTCGGATGAGATCGCATGGAAGAGCTTCTTTCGTATTTGGATGTCATTCTTGGATGATTATAAAGACATGGGAGGCCGCGTAACAGTCAGCGAGGATGCGGCCTATCTCTACAGCCAATGGGGATTTGCGACAATAGAAGAAATGGAACTCCTGCAGGAAGCGGGTTTCCATCCTTTAGAAGTGATCCGGAGTGCAACAATGTATGGAGCGGAAGCAATATTTGAACCGAAAGGCAGGCCGATCGAATATGGAGTAGTCCGTGAAGGTCTTCTGGCGGATCTGGTTGTAATCGATGAAAATCCTCTCGCAAACTTGAAAGTCCTGTATGGTACGGGTTGGCTGCGATTAAACGATGATACACGAAAAGTCGAAAGGGTTGGGGGAATTAATTATACGATAAAAGACGGTATCCTTTATGATGCAAAACAGCTGCTTGCGGATGTTGAAGAAATGGTCAAAAAAGCGAAAGAAGAAATGATCAACGGACAGGTTCCTTAACATACATTACTATAGGTGTATATATTTATTGTTGGTCTCGTGCGATTAAAATATCTGTATAATCTTTTACAATCACGCTATTTTATTTATTAAGTGTGCGATAATATTTATATTATTTGTAAATTTTAGTCGTGCTCAGGCACTTTTTTGAAACCATAGCGTATTTTTTTTCAATATGAAAACTTCTCATAAAATAATTAATGGTGATTGTCGACAGATGAATTGTTTGTCCAACAAATCTGTTCATTTAGTCATTACATCGCCACCTTATTGGCATTTAAAAGATTATGGCATAGAAAATCAAATTGGATTTCATGATAGTTATGAAAACTATATAAACAACTTAAATTTGGTTTGGAAAGAGTGCCACAGAGTTTTATATCCTGGTTGTCGACTTTGTGTAAATATTGGAGACCAATTTGCTCGTTCTGTATATTACGGTCGTTATAAAATCATCCCGATTAGAACAGAAATAATAAAATTTTGTGAAACAATAGGTTTCGATTACATGGGGGCTATTATTTGGCAGAAGGTGACCACAACCAATACGACTGGCGGAGCGACTATAATGGGAAGTTATCCTTATCCTCGAAATGGAATATTAAAACTTGATTACGAGTTTATTCTTTTATTTAAAAAGCACGGCAAAGCACCGAAACCATTTGCTGAGCAAAAGAAATTATCTGAATTGAGCAAGGAAGAATGGGATACATATTTTTCAGGGCATTGGAATTTTTCAGGAGCAAAACAAAACAAACATCTTGCTATGTTTCCTGAAGAATTACCTGCTAGATTAATAAAAATGTTTGCTTTTATTGATGAAACAGTTTTAGATCCTTTCTTGGGGAGTGGAACAACTTCTCTTGCAGCGAAAAATTTAGGACGCAATTCAATCGGTTATGAAATCAATCAAGAATATATTCCTAAAATCAAAGAAAAACTCAACATGTTACAATTTGATATCGAAAAAACTGAATATATTTTCTTAAATGATAGTATAAAATCTGACTTGAATAAGGATATTAATGAACTTCCGTATATATTTAAAGACTCACTTAAATTAGATAAAATTATTAATCCTAAAAAATTACAATTTGGTTCAAAAATTGATATAAACAGGAAAGAACGAGAAGAGTATTATTCAGTGAAAGAAATCATTAGTCCTGAGTTAATAAAACTTAATAATGATTTGACTATTCGTTTGCTTGGTGTAAAAAATAAAGAAAGTAAAAATGTGGAGGCTATTCAGTTTCTTTCTGATAAGACTAAAGGGGAAAAGGTATTTTTAAAATACGATGATATAAAGTATGATAAAAATAGCAATTTGCTTTGTTATTTATATTTGAAAAATAAGACATTCATTAATTCTCATTTAATAAAAGAAGGACTGGCAGAAGTTAATCAATCTGTAGATTTTAAATACAAAGACAAATTTCAAAAGTTGGCGATAAATAGGCGATAAATAATGGCTAAAGAATGGATATTGAATAGCTCAATGAACCGATTCCAATTGAATTTCAAACGGAATGTTGGTCCAACTTCTGAAAATATACGAATGTGTGCTCCAGCGACTATTGAAGAATGGCGAGAATATTATTTTGAAAGTGTTAGACCTAAAGAGCATATTGAAGATCTTGGCAGGAAATTATATATTAAGATTACAGAAGTTATTTCAGCTGAAGTAGAAAAAATTACCGAACAGGATTGCATAAATTATATGATGCAATTAGTTATTGACCGGACATTCGATGGTTATATGACAGAAATTAAAACAATTTATGGCAAGCTTCAAAAACTACTTGGTATAAAAATCGAACCTGCGCCTGACGAGTGGGATAGACTGTACAACGTAGACTTCTATATTAAAATTAATGAAAAGTTTGTCGGAATACAAATAAAACCAGTAAATCAAGGTATTCAGCTACCTCAGATATTTAAAGAAAAGGAGATTCAACGTAAATCTCATGAAAAGTTTAAAGATCGATTTGGCGGCAAGGTATTTTATGTCTTTTCTTCTAAAAAAGAAGACAAAAAAGAAATTATTAATAAAGAAGTGGTTAGTGAGATATTACAAGAGATTGATCGATTAATATTAGATAACGATTAATTCCCTCTTGTTTAACCAAGTATACAATCACGTAACCTTTAGTTACGATAGCGATACGTTAAAAATAACGTGAGAATCAAATCAAGAAAGTACTAAAAATTTTCATAAACCATGAGGATATATGACGACACAGAATAACCGCGGCGGTTGGAGTTCCAGTTTGGGATTTATCCTGGCATCGGCAGGTTCGGCAATTGGTCTTGGCAATATTTGGCGTTTCCCCTATATGGTTGGTCAGAATGGCGGCGCAGCATTTGTCGTAGTGTATCTCATCTGTATTTTCCTCATCGGCTTTCCTATTATGGTGGCAGAATTGACACTCGGTAGGTCGGCACATAAGAATCCGGTTGGTGTGTTTAAAGAGCGGGCTGTTGGGACACCATGGAAGTTTCTCGGTTACATAATGGTTGTGGTCGTAATGGTTGTTTTTTCATGGTACAGTGTTGTTGCTGGGTGGATTGTCGGCTATTTTTATAAAACAGTAGTTGGAACGTTTAGTAACCTTTCCGGTCCCCGTGAAACGCAGGAAATTTTCGCACAATTTGTTGGAAATCCGGTACCTATCATGCTGCTGACACTTCTCTTTATTGCAATGACCGGATACGTTGTACTCGGAGGAGTTAGAAGTGGCATCGAACGATTGTCCCGTGTCTTGATGCCGGTATTGCTTGTCATATTAATTCTTCTTGCAATCCGGTCGGTAACACTTCCGGGTGCGTCCGAAGGAATTGCTTACTATTTGAAACCAGATTTTTCAAAACTGAACGGCGGTGTTATAGCGGCAGCTATGGGGCAGGCATTTTTGTCGCTGAGTGTTGGCGCGGGTACTGTTATGACTTACGGCAGCTATCTTTCCAAACGTGATAATATTCCAGTTTCATCAACCTGGATCTGCTTTCTCGACACCGGTATCGCTCTACTGGCGGGATTTATTATTCTGCCGGCAGTTGCCGCACTCGGACAGGAGTACACCGCTGGTCCAGGATTAATCTTCCAGGTTCTCCCTTCGGTTTTTGGTGTTATGCCGCTCGGACAACTTTTTGGAGTCGGACTTTTTCTGCTCCTTATTATTGCAGCACTCACCTCAACTGTATCCATGCTCGAAGTACCCGTGGCTTATTTTGTTGATGAACGCAAGTGGACCAGAAAAAAAGCAGTTATATCCATGGTCGTACTTTCGTTTGTGATGAGTACACCCGCAGCACTGTCTGCAGGTGCAAGTGATTTTTTCTCAAAACTGCCGGGTATCGGCATGGATTATCTCTCATTTATCAGCGCAATTTCCGGTGATATTTTTATGGTCATGAGTGCATTCCTGATGACTTTGTTCATCGGATATAAATGGACCGTCAAAAGTGCAATTGGAGAGTTGACGCTGCACAATATCCACTTTCCATTGAGTCAGGTATGGGGATTTTTACTGCGCTTTATTATCCCGGTTTTTATATTGATCATCTTATGGTTTTCAATAAAAAACAATTTCTTTTCTTAAGCTTCAATTGTAAAAATTAAAATCAAGTGAATGTATTTACAGTGATGAACAAAATCGAAAATCTTTCTGTTTTGACCGGAACGGTCTGTTCAATTCGATTGTATATATTGTGCTTAACGAGCCTTGCAGTATTATCTTTGTTTTCATGCAGCGAAAAATCTCAATTTGATTTTCTGACGTGGCAGGAAATTGCTGCTCTGCCTGTAAGTCCTGCTGACTACCGTATTCAGTATGGCGCCGGTAAATTACAGTTTGGAGATCTGCGTTTGCCGGAAGGTTCCGGATTACATCCTCTCGTGGTTGTCATTCATGGTGGGTGCTGGCTCAATGCGTTCGACCTTGAGTATGCCGGAAATCTCTGTGCGGCATTTTCCGGAGAAGGGATCGCGACCTGGAGTCTCGAATATCGACGTGTTGGTGATATCGGTGGTGGATGGCCGGGAACTTTTGAAGATGTAGCCCAAGGTTTAGACTACGTTCAGGAATTAGCAAAGATGTACCCGATCGATGTAAACCGGGTGATTACACTCGGTCACTCTGCCGGCGGACATCTTGCACTCTGGTTGGCCGCACGAGAAAAGCTGTCTCAGGATAGTCCTTTCTATACACCGGAACCATTCCGGATACAAGGTGTCGTTTCACTTGCAGGTATTACAGATATAAAAACATACAGTGCCGGTCCGAGTGACTGCAATCAAGCGGCTCTCCATCTGCTTGGTGGAACAGTTGCAGATGTAAAAGACCGGTATGACCTGACAAATCCTCTTGATCTGCTTCCTTTTGGAATTGCACAGCGATTGATTCACGGTTATCATGATGAGATAGTTTCTCCGGATCAAGCTCGATCGTATGTCGAGCATGCTCAAAAAGTTGGAGATAACGCTGAACTTATTATGATTGAAAATGCAGCTCATTTTGAACTCATTGCTCCACACATTTCAGCGTTTTCAGTAGTAAAACAAGTTGTGTTGGAATTGCTGAATATTGATTAGTATCCATTTCTTTTCCTAAACACTTGATTCAAAACTGCAATTATCCTACTCTATATAAGATATAAAAATAACGGATGTCTCAATACTACCCTGAATAGAATGGTCCTCCATAAAGAAACACCTCTCATTAAATCCTCGCAGCTCCGGAAACAAACTGGCAAAAAAGTGTTCTTAAAAATGGAAAATCGGCAGCCGACCGGGTCGTTCAAAATCCGCGGCATCGGCCACTATTGTTCGGAGCTTGCTTCATCAGGCGTGTCCCGGTTTATCTCCTCATCGGGTGGAAATGCCGGCTATGCCGTTGCTTACGCGGGGAAAGTGCTGAATGTAAACGTTACGGTAGCCGTTCCCGAAACCACACCGAAATTTGTGCAGAACCGGATTCGTGAATGTGGTGCAGATGTTGAGATACACGGTACGGTCTGGGATGAAACGGACGAATACGCAAAAACATTGGCTCGTGATCTGGATGGAGCGTATATTTCTCCATTTGACCATCCGTCGATATGGAAAGGACATGCAACTATAATTGATGAAATAGTACAACAAACCGAAAAACCGGATGTTGTGGTTCTCTCTGTCGGTGGGGGTGGCTTGCTCTGTGGTGCGATTGAAGGTTTACAACGGAATGACTGGAGCGATGTCCCGGTCATTGCAGTCGAAACAGAAGGCACTGCTTCGTTTGCTGCATCGGCATCAGCAGGTACGCTTGTGACACTTGACCGGATCGATTCTATTGCTTCAAGTCTCGGAGCCAAACAGGTGACACACAAAGCGCTCGATCATTACAATACACTTGACATTACACCACATATTGTCTCCGACCGGGATACCGTCAAAGCCTGTCTTGCATTCCTGGATGATAACAATGTCCTGGTCGAGCCGGCCTGTGGTGCCGCATTGTCGGTCGTGTATTCAAATTCAGACGTGATCTGCGATGCACAGACGGTCATGGTCATTGTCTGCGGCGGTATAGGTGTTACTTCTGAGAAACTCCGGGAGTGGGATGAATCACTCCCTTCATAAGAATGTCAGTCTTCCATCCGTTCTATTGATACTACTTTCGGAAATACCGATCCTGTAATCCCCACCATCGGCTCGGTAGTCAGCCAGACACGCTCTCCTTCAATAATTTTCGTATCGATCTCATCAACCGATTGCACGTCTTTCAGTTCAGGTTTTATCTCGGTAATGATGCTGAAAAGTTCGGATTCAAAGGTAAAAACAGTGCTGGTCATGAAACAGAGCGATTTTCCGGCATGTTCATTCTCGTCGGTAATAGTAAAAGCAATTTTAATCGCCTCGCCGCCCGGTGCTTGAGACTCTGTAATAAATCGAACTGTTGCGGGATACCGGCCTTCCGGAGGAAAATAATTTTCTTCCTGCACTTTTATTTCTAATCGTATTTCCTCGATTGGAAATGTCTTTGCCTGATAGCTTCCGTCAGGAAGCACGGTCGGGATTGAGTACTGCGGATCGGTCAACAGGGCGTACACAGTCGGATCGCCATCTCTCACTTTTTCTTTCGTGTTCAGCGGCCATTCATTGCTCATTTGCTCAGCCCTTCCGGGAAGATTTTGTGCACCCAAAATCGATGTAATCGTCCAGTACATGTACTCGTCGATCTGACAGCCATACCTGCATGATTCATCGTAGTAGTTATACCAGGAATCTTCGGGATACTGCTCGGGAGCATCCTTATAGTGTCCGCCTCTCGCTAAGTCCACTGCTGCAGCCACTTTTGAGCCAGGTACGGGCGCAAATACCAATGGATATGCATTGCCCCATCCGTGACGTGTCAAGAGGTGGAGAGTCTCTTCCCATAAACCGTCGAATATCCTGTTTTCGATAGCATTAGGACGTGCTTCGTTAGCGAAGTTATCGTGATAGACACCGTCGGGAAACGCGTAATGCAAGTCTTCATGGATCGCTTCCCATTCGTCTCCGGAATCCTTCGTCATAATAAGAATAGCTTTTTTCTCGACCAGCGCATTCACAACACTCTGGTCGTCAGGTATCCCGTCTTCATCATTATCAAGATATTCTGCAAGAACATTCGCAGCGTGTAGTAATTTTTCGTCGGGAGCGGTCGGAGTAGCATAGAGATGAATGCCAAACACATCCACCTGCTTCGTAAACACCGGGACTTCCGGTTTTTCCGTGTTGACTGTTGTGCAGCTAATCAACACTAAGTACGATAATCCTAACAGTGCGATCAGTAATCTCTTCATCAAGATCTCCGTTACCCGGTAATGATTATTGATGGTAATACATGAAAACGAGTAAAATGTCAGCAAAAACATTTATTATTCAAGAACCTTTGCCATATTCCAAAGTGAAGTGTTGTGAAAATCTGCCACAAAGCTGCCGGGTGGGACCAGCTCATCGCATGTGGCGCGGACCTCATCACTGAGTGACATGTCCAATACTGGTAGAAGGTTCTCCAGATGTTTGATGGTCCGGCACCCTATGAGGGGAGCTGTAATTCCCGGCTGGTCTTTGACCCACAACAGTGCTAGTTGTGCGGCAGGGATTCCAACTTTTTCAGCAAGTTTCAAAAACTCTTTGCTGACTGCAATTCCCCTCTCGCTGATACGTTTTGTATAAAAGCCTCCTCGTTTGACGGCACGTGAATCTTTCGGAAAGTCACTCGTGCTTTTATATCGACCAGCCAAAATTCCCATTGCAAGCGGACTCCAGGTTATGAGTCCGACTCCGTACTTTTGCGCAATTGGTATGAGTTCATTCTCGATGCGGCGGTCAAGCAGATTATACGGCGGCTGCTCTGTTGCTATACGGACATAATTCTTCAATTCACTGAACATGATCGCTTCCATCACCACCCATGCAGGATGGGTTGAAAAACCGACATATCGTATCTTGCCCTGCCGTACAAGATCGGTCAGTGCGTTGAGTGTTTCATCGATCGGTATATTCGGTGTATACCTGTGGAGCTGGAATAGATCGATATAATCTGTCTGGAGACGCTTCAGAGCTTGTTCACACACCCGGATAATATTTGAACGAGAATGGCCGAATTCATTCGGACCGATTGCGTCGAGTTCAATATTAGGTCGTATATTGTATGTCGATTTGTACTCATCGAGCGAAACGCCAATCCGCTTTCTAGCGTGGTCTACTTTTGTTGCGATAAAAATCCGGTGCCGCAATTTGTTTTCTTTGAGGGTTCTACCAATTATGCGCTCACTTTCACCCTCACAATAGGTATCTCCAGAATCCAATAGATTGATACCCGCGTCGAGTGCACGGTTAATAATCTTGTTCGCTTCTTTTTCAGATGTAGCATCTCCGAAATTATCACTACCGAGTCCCATTGGAGAAACATTGATTCCGGTCCGTCCCAGCTGTCTGTATTTCATCGTTCACCTTTCGATGTAACTATAGTTAATCAATATACATTTCATTACCATGGCAATGGCGCAACACGAGGGAGTTTTTCATCCCGCATAGCTGCATGATATACAAAAGTTGCAAGAATTACCGTATTTGCCATGAGGTCTTCCGGCACAAGACGGTCATACACATCCATGTTGGAGTGGTATCGGCGGCCGTCCATTCTGTCCTGCAGGAAGTAAAAACCAGGAAGTCCTACCTCATCATATGCTTCATGTGCCGTTCCGGTCGAAAAGAGATGTCTCATTCCCAGGTTGTGAAGCGGCTTTATCCATTCAGTAAAGATCGACCGGATCAATTCATTACCCATAATGTTCAGACCCTTTATTCGTGCGGCGCCATTATCGACGTTAAAATATGCAGACACTTTATGATAATCTGGCTTATATTCCCGTTTTTCCAGGTCGGCAAAATTTTTCCGGACGTGACTCCGGTTGCCAAACAAACCCATTTCATGTCCACCCCAGAGTCCAATTCGTATCGTTCTCCGCGGTTTGATCCCGAGTGCCTTGAAGATACGAACTACTTCCATGGAAACAACGGTACCCGCGCCATCATCAGTTGCACCTGTCCCGACGGGCTCCGACTGAAGATGTCCGCCCACTACAACTATTTCATCTGCCAGGTCTGTTCCGGGGATCTCTGCAACAACATTATAATCATTCGGATCGTCTCTGGGGAAATCAACTTTAATTTCGACTTCCAATTCCACTGGGATCCCTTTTTCGAGAATGCGTATAATTCTGTTATAATGTTCCGCCGCCATAATGATCTCTCTGATGGGTGGTGGAGCATCCGTATCCCACATCCGATTTGTCATGGCATATCCCCCAACCGCTGTATCGACTGTGCCGAAGTCATTTTTTCCATCTGTTCGGGCAACCATATAGGCACCTGCTGCGAATAACATGTCGATTTTCTGCTCCTGCGACAGTCCGGCATTACGGCGTCTACGCTCGCGAACAACAGGAGGGCCGATCGGAGTTTTCGCCATCTCGTCCAATTCTTCTTCGGTATATGGTTGTGTCATCGGCTCAAAATGTGGTGTTATTATCTGTTTCGGCTGCATGAATACGATTTTATCCCGAATGGTGCCCCGGTATGTATCAAGGTCCGATTCAGTGTTAATATCATCAAGATTAATATGGATTGCCTGTGCCTGCTTTTTTCCGTCTGTTCCGGCAGACCAGGCAGCAGGATACGCAATGATAGGCATGTACTGGGGGGCCATCATGTGGATGGATGTGTATAAATTTTCCCAGCCTACACCAAATTCGAACGGTTCAAGCCGCACATTTGAGAGTCCATACTCTTCCAGTTTTCCTTTAGCCCACTGAGCGGCTGCATTATAACCGGAAGATTTCGAGTTCCGGGGCCCATACACATCGGTTATCCAGCTGGCATTCTCCATCACTTCAGAGCGTTCAAACGCTTCGTCCATGATCTTATCAATGACATCCCAGTGAACCGGTTCTTGTGCAATAACAGTTGTAGTCAAGATAACTGTTAAAAACAACGCCACCATGGATCTGTAATATTTATTCATTGTAGTCCTCTCCTCTAAATTTGAATATTATTATTACCAAAGTTTTTCAATTTCACAGATAATGTCTGTTCACAATATTCTCCACTACTTTTATTGATTGCTTCAATAGTTGAATAGTCTTCATATGCTCTCACTACCACGGTAATTGCGCTACTCTGGGGAGTTTTTCATCACGCATGGCTGTATGATATACAAACGTTGCAATGATGGCAACATTTGTCATCGTGTTTTCCGGAAAAGTACGGTCTAACATGTCCATGTTTGTATGAGCATTCGTTTCCATATCTCTTCTGTCCTGATAAAAATAAAATCCCGGCAATCCGACTTCGGCATATGCTTCATGGTAACCGGGATTACCACCGATGGGCAATCCACCGGGAATCAGGTGTCTCATTCCCAGGCTATGTAACGGCTTCATCCATTCGGTAAATATTGACCGTATCTCTTCATTTCCCATGACAGATACAGCCCGTATCTTACCGGTACCATGATCTGAATCAAAGTACGCTGAAAGATTGTGATAATCCTTTTTATATTCTTTGGTAGTCGGATCTGCAAAGTTTTTGCTGACATGACTTCGGTTACCTGCTAATCCTGCACCATCATGTCCACCCCAGAGGCCCATCCGAACAGTCCGCCGTGGTTGAAGCCCTAATTTTTTGAAGATGCGTGCAACCTCCATTGCAGTAGCTGCACCGACAGCGTTATCAGTCGCGCCGGTACCCACAGGTACAGATTGAAGATGACCGCCAAAAACAACTAATTCATGCGCCAAATCGGTGCCAGGAATCTCGGCAATAACACTATGGTCATTCGGATCACCTCTGAAAAAGTTTGTTCTGATTTCGATTACCATTTCGACAGGAATGCCTTTTTCCAGTATTCGTACAACCCGGTTATATTGTTCCACTGCCAAAACAAGCTCTGTGGGTTGGGTAGGTGCATCCCCTTCCCAAAGCCGTGCAATTCTATTGTATCTACCGATAGCGACAGTTCCGAAATCGTGCTGTCTATCCGGGTGTGCAATAGCAGTAGCACCTTCGGTAATTACAAAATCGATAATTTGTTGGATCGTCAGTTTGTCTTCACTGGTATCAGGTCTCGTCCGATTTTGTCTTTGTAATTCAATATCCAATACAGACATTTCCGGAGTAATGGGAATTTTCGCTATTTCATCGAGCTGCTCTTCAGTGAATATTGTAGCTATTGGTTCAAAATGGGGTGAGAGTTTCTGTTCTGGCCTGATAAATATAATGGTGTTCTTTAATGTTCCTCGGTATTGTTCCAAATCTGTTTCAGAAATAAGTTCGTCAAAGTTAATATACATGGCATTGGCCCGGATTTTTCCATCTGTTCCGGACGACCACGGCGCAGGATAGGCGATAAGCGGCATATATTGGGGAGCCATCATGTGTACTGAGGTATAACCAATATTCCAACCGGCACCGAATTCGTACGGCTCAAGTCTGGCATTCGTGAGGCCATTCTCTTTGAGCCGGTCTCGAGCCCATTCTGCAGCTGCACGGTATGAAGGCGTCTTCACATTCCGAGGCCCGAATACATCAGCCAGCCAACTGGCATTTTCCATAACCTGAGAATTATTAAAAGCTTCTTCCATTATTTTATCTACAACATCCCAGTAGACCGGTTCCTGTGCTAATGCTGATGACATTAAAAGAACTGTTAACAACATTACGACGATGTTGTGATAGAGAATGCGCATTATATTCCTCATATTTTATGTTGAAATGTCACCTTACCATGGCAGTGGTGCAACTCTGGGGAGTTTTTCATCACGCATTGCCGTATGATACACAAATGATGCTAAAACAACCGAAGCTTGCATTAGGCCTTCAGGAACAAGCCTCTCATATGTATCCATATTACTATGGGAATTCATGTCGTCGATCTCTTTTCTGTCATGGTCAAAATAAAAGCTCAGCAAACCAACTTCCCTGTATGCTTCATGCTCCATACTGGTAGTATACAAATGTGTCATACCCAAGTTTTTCAACGGCTTTATCCATTCGGATAATATTGATCTGAGTACTTCATTACCCATAACGGAGATTCCCCGTATTCTGCCGGTTCCTATATCAATATTGTAATATGCGGAGAGGTTATCATAATCCTTTTTGTATTCTTTCGTTACCGGATCAGCAAAGTTTTCCCGAACATGAGCCCGGTTGCCGATCGTACCCATTTCGTGTCCGCCCCAGAATCCCATCCGGATCGTTCGCCTGGGCTTGATTCCAATCGCCATAAGAGTTCGTGCTGCTTCCAGTGTAGCCAAGACACCCGCACCATTATCAATGGCACCGGTCCCGGCTGGATTCGCCTGAAGATGCCCGCCAAAAAGGACTATTTCATCCGCCAGGTCGAAACCGGGAATCTCAGCAATGACATTATAGTCATATGGCCCCTCTCTATTAAAAGAGACACGCACTTCCACTTCAATTTCAACCGGAATACCTTTTTCCAGAATTCGCATTATCCTGTTGTAATGTTCAGCGATCATTATTAGCTCTGTGGGATTTGGTTGCGCTCCCTGATCCCAGGGTCGTGTTTCCATCGTATATCGTGAATTCTCAACTCTGACAGATCCATAACTGCTTTGCCCATCTGTACGAATGATTGCCACTGCACCTTCACCAAACACAAAGTCGATAATTTGCTGTCTCGATAGTCCATCGCCTTCCGACCTGCGGCCGCGGCGCTCTTGCGTGACGGGAGCGCCAATAAGGATTTTCGACCTTTCATCAAGCTCCTCATCGGATATTCTCTCAATAAGCGGCGTAAACCTGTGTGTGATCTCCTGTTTTGGCATAGTGAATATGATAGCATTGTGCAGATTACCGCGGTACTGCTCGAGATCAGATTCTGAAGCGATCTCATCGAAATTGACATAAACGACCGGGCCCCGGACTTTTCCATTGGTACCTTTGGACCATAATGCGGGATAGGCAACGATTTGCATGTACCGTGGAGACATCATGTGGACCGAAGTGTATGTATTATCCCAGCCAACGCCAAATTCATACGGTTCCAAATGTGCGTTTGGCACACCATACTCATCCAATTTTTTCTTCACCCATTCAGCCGCCGCATAATAACCCGGCGTTTTTGCACCCCGCGGACCAAAGACGTCGGTCAGCCAGCTGGCATTCTCCATGACTTCGTTATTTGTAAACGATTCATCCATGATTTTCTGCACAACATCATAGTGTACTTTTTCCTGTGCATCAGCGGAGACTGCTGCAGTAAGCAATATAATTAATCCAGCTACGTATATACATTGAGCTTTCATAGTACTGTATACCTCCTGCTCTATAATCAAATAAAATTTCTTATCGCATCGGCATAGGCGCAATGCGGGGGAGCATTTCATCACGCATTGCGGCATGATATGCAAGACTCGCCATGACAACTGCTGACTGCATCATATCTTCCGGTATAAGGCGGTCATATACATCCATGTTGGTATGAGCATTTCTGTTATCTAAATTAAATAATTCCTGCAGAAAGGAAAATCCCGGCAGACCGACTACTGAAAATCTCCGGTCTTCCGAGCCAACTACTTCCGGTATAAGATGGGTCATTCCGAGACGATGCAGCGGTTTCAGCCATTCGGTGAAGATCGGACGCACCTGTTCATTTCCCTGAAGGAATATCCCACGAAACCTGCCGGTTCCGTGATCGGTGTTAAAGTAAACGGATAATTTAGCATGTTCCGGTTTATATATTTGTGTTTCCGGATCACCGAAGTGGGTGAGCACATAATTGCGGGAACCGAAATTGCCCATCTCATGTGCACCCCAGAGCCCGATGCGAATAGTACGCCGGGGCTCCACTCCGATTGCTTTGAGAATTCGCAATGCTTCCATACAAACTGCAACACCGGCGACATCATCAATTGCGCCGGAACCTGCAGGATCAGCCTGAAGATGTGCCCCGAACATCACTACCTCATCAGCCAGGTCAGTCCCCGGAAGCTCTGCAACGACATTGTAATCGGTAAGGTCGTTATCAATAAAATTTACACGTATTTCAACCTCCATTTCAACAGGAATTCCTTTTTCCATTATTCTGAGTATCCGGTTATAATGCTCTGCAAGTACAACCAATTCAGTTATAGGAGGAAGAGAATCCTTTTCCCATAAACGATTTTCAAGGGCATACCCTTCGATTCCGACATCGACAACACCATATCCATTTGTCTGGCCATCATGATGTGCAATCGCCAATGCACCTTCTTCAAACACAAAAGCGATTTTCTCATTGTCTGTCAGTCTGTTATCGTCACTTCTTAACCTTCTCCGTTCACCGGAATCACTGGGACCGATAGTGATTTTTGCCATTTCATCAAGCTGTTCTTCTGTAAATCTGTCTGCTATGTGATCAAAATGGGGTGGCACACTCAATTCCGGCAACGTAAATACGATTTTATTTCTCAGTTTTCCCCGGTATGGGTTCAGATCAGCTTCGGTATTGATTTCATCAAAGTTGACAAAAATTACCGATGCCCTGATTTTTCCATCTGTTCCGGCAGACCATGGAGCGGGATACGCTATCATCTGCATATACTGAGGTGACATCATGTGTACCGACGCGTACTCCTTCTCCCAGCCTATACCAAACTCAAACGGTTCAAGAGCAGCATTCGATAAGCCGTACTCTTCTAAACGCTCTTTAGTCCAACCAGCGGCCGCATGATATGATGATGAATTTGCGTTTCGTGGCCCAAAAACATCAGTCAGCCAGCTTGCAGTGTCCATAACATGCGAATTTTCGAAGCCTTCAGTTATAATCTTATCCACAGCATCCCAGTATAATTTTTCCTGTGGGAATGCGGAATGTGCAGTGAGAAAAAGCAATAATAATCCTGCACTTACAATGCGTTGTAATTTCATTGTACGCCCCTATAAATTATTTGATATAATATATTACCAGGGTTTTGGTGCGAACCGGGGAAGTCTTTCATCACGCATGGCAGCATGATATGCAAACGTCGCAATCATGACAGCATTTGCAATAAGATCTTCCTCAACGAGACGGTCATAAGAATCCATATTGGAATGGTATTGGCGGCTATCCATTCTGTCCTGTATAAAATAGTAACTCGGCAGGCCAACTGCATCATATGCTTCATGGACCATTCCATACGGGATAAGATGAGTCATGCCGAGATTATGGAGCGGTTTCATCCATTCTGTAAATATGGCACGAAGTTGTGCATTACCCTGGATAGGAACACCACGTATCCTGCCACTGCCATGGTCGATATTAAAATATGCGGACAGGTTATCATAATCTTTTTTATATTCCTTTGTTTCCGGATCGGCAAAGTATTTCCGGACATGAGCCCGGTTTCCGAATACACCCATTTCATGCCCACCAAAGAGAGCTATCCGGATAGTCCGGCGGGGTTGGATTCCGAGCGCTTTGAGAATACGTACAGCTTCCATGCAGACAACAACACCGGCAGCATCATCGGCTGCGCCGCCCCCTGCTGGATTTGCCTGGAGATGCCCGCCCAAGAGGACAATTTCCTCTGCAAGGTCAGTACCTGGAATTTCGGCAACTACATTGTAATCTGTCAGGTCATCACGGTTAAATGAGACGTTAAGCTCAACCTCCAACTCAACAGGGATATCCTTTTCCAGAATACGCATGATCCGGTTATACTGTTCAGTTGACATAACCAGTTCGGTAGGAGGGGAGGGAGCATCCACTTCCCACAGCCTGTTATCCAATGTATAACGATTGTTCTCGACAGCGACAGTCCCAAAATCATTTCTACCGTCCGTTCGTACAATAGCTGCCGCGTCTTCGCCAAATACAAAATCGAGGATTTTCTGCTTTGAAAGCCTTTCCGGACGAGAACTCCTTCTTCGCTCCTCTGTAACCCGGGGACCGATAGGAATTTTCGCCATCTCATCAAGCTGTTCTTTGGTATAGCGTGTTGCGGTTGGATCAAAATGAGGTGTTAATGTTCGTATAGGTTCAGTTAAGACAACCGCATTGCGAAGTTTTCCGCGGTACGGCCGAAGGTCTGCTTCCGAAGTAATTTCTCCAAAATTAATGTAAACTGCCTGCCCTCTGACTTTGCCGTTGGTTCCCGCCGACCATGTCGCGGGATATGCAATAATCGGCATGTACTGGGGAGACATCATATGGACCGAAATATATTCATTCACGTAGCCGACCCCGAATTCATACGGTTCCAACTCAGCATTCGATAACCCATATTCCTGTAGTCGCTCTTTCACCCATTCAGCCGACGCAATGTATCCGGGAGATTTTGCATTCCTCGGTGCAAATACATCCACAATCCAACTTGCATTCTCCATGACATCGGAGTTTGTGAAAGCTTCATCCATGATCTTGTCGACAATATCCCAGTGGACAGGTTCCTGTGCATGAATAGGAAATACTGACGTAAGCAGCAGCAATAACATCCCGGTACAAATACATTTTGATTTCATAGAAAATCCCTCCTGCAACAATGAATATGTTCAATTAATTTCGGACACCACATGTTTAATAGTACCTATTGAATATTGATTTTACAAGTGTTTTTTATTCCACTCTATGCTGATTCGCAAAATATGCAAATTCATAGTCATGAGGTTGATTAAAAAACCTCAAAGATGAGTGATTGAGGTTTTATATTCTACTTCATTTTCAATTTATACAGATTGTTATTCTCACTAAATTTTTGTATATTACTTCAATAGTTTTTGAAACGTTGTTCAACAGCAGTCAAAGACGAATCCTGGAGTAGGATACTGTTCGCCGGAACATGATCCTGATCCGGGTTTTTGTATTTTGTCTGCATTTTTTATTGGATGTTGTCATGGGAACATCATAGTTTTTTTCGTGGATAGCCGTGCCGTTGATGATCATTGTTGCACGAATTCTCGACGTGTCAATTGGTACGCTGCGTATCATATATTTAGCACAGCGACGTAAAATAATAGTTCCGATACTCGGGTTTGTTGAAATATTAATTTGGCTTATAGTTATTGGTCAGGTCATGCAGAACCTGACGAATCCTGTCTACTATATTGCCTATGCTGTGGGATTTGCAATCGGCAATTACATTGGAATCAGTCTTGAGGAAATGCTCGCAATGGGTAATCTCATGGTCAGAGTCGTGACACGGACCGACGATACGCGATTGATAACCTCACTCCGGAACCATAACTACAAGGTAACAGTTGTTGATGCAGAGGGACAGATGGGACCGGTAAAAATCCTCTTCACCATCATCCGTAGAAAAGACAAAGACGATGTCCTCAAATATGTCAAAGAATTCAATCCCAGGTCATTCTATACAATCGAAGAAGTGCAGAAAGCGCAGGAAGACGGTGTATCACGAAACAGTCTCCGTTCGAAACAGCGCTATTACCGCTGGACCTTCTTCCGCCACCGTAAGGGGAAATAGGGATGGGTACCTTTCCTTAAATAGTCAGATTGTATTTAAATTGAACTATAGGTTAGAATTCATATTCTAAACCGAAAATTGGCAATAAACTCCATTGATTAAAGGTATCTTGTTTATTTTCGAACTCATTCCAATAATATGCTGCAATATTTTTTCGATTATATGCATTCCAGATACTGAAATATGTAATAAGGTTTGTCTTGTTGAAATGGAAGCGTCTGTCGAATCGGATATTTAACGAATGGTAATCCGCATACCGCACCTCATTGATCCTGTTTTGGTTAAAAACACCTCTGTTGATTGTTTCAGAAGCTTCTATATCAAACGGTGTATACGGCGCTCTGCCGGCATAAATCCATCGAATACTATACTCCCATTTATTATTGGGTTTATAGCCACCTTCTACACTGAATGTATATTGATTGTCGAAAACTCTATCTCTCCAGATTTCGTTATAATCACGATACCTCGTTCTAAAATATGATGCTCCCACTAATCCGTAAAAATCTTCCGCCAATTTTTTCTGAATCAATAATTCAATACCGCGAGAATACGCTTTACCCGTATCAACGAGGTTATCATGGTTAAAAAACAATCCGAATCGATAGAATAATTCGTCTAAAACAAATAAAGATGGTGTGGTAGAGTCGAGTGGAAAATTTTTATATTCTTTATCATACAATTCGATCGTAAGCCTTGTATCGTCCGTGAGTAAATGATTGAGTCCTATTACGTAATGATACGCAACCGGGTCTTTTAAGTTTTTATGCTTCTTGTTTTGAGAAAGGACGACCAAAGGAAGGTTCTGATAAAATATACCTGTTGAACCATTAAGTGAGGTCTTGTCGGTAATTCTGTAGGAAAGAGAAAACCTTGGTGCAATATGGTTATTCTCATTATATGAAAATAATCCAGACGAATTCCGGTAGTTGTCGTCAATCTCTCCACAGGTTTCCACGTATAACTTACGAACGCGCCGTATTTCTCCGCTT
The DNA here is from genome assembly GCA_965249485.1 of bacterium. Lineage (GTDB taxonomy): Bacteria > SM23-31 > SM23-31 > SM23-31 > SM23-31 > CBDFMG01. The sequence goes on from OZ252239.1 coordinate 947,853, forward strand.
TGATCTTATTATCTACCTGAAGCTCCGGAACGGGATTCCCTATTGTGTCTGTATAATCCGCATAAAAATAATCGTAGTTGCTAATAAAATGTTTTACATCTAAACCAAATTCGATCTGATTCGATTCATTGAGCCGGTAGTAGTTTACATTTCTGAACTGGAAAATCTGTTCAAATGATTCATTTTTGAAAAGTCTTGTATTTTTTGCGATTTCAGTGAAATCGGTCTTGTAGTCAACCGCAATATGTGAAACAGAAGTGTTGGAGTATCCATCTTTGCTCCAAAGTGACTGCCAGTTTACGCCAAACGAATTTTCTAACACATCGGTATCACCATAGACGGAACTCCCCATATCTTCTGCATCATCCCGTGTGAATCCAATATGATCAATACCTAATATGTTCAAAACGGACATTTTATTGTTTTGTGTAATATCATACACCAGTTTACCCTGGTAATCACTAAATTTAGGAGCTACACCTGTACCAACTGCATCTACGAGTAAATCTACAAAACTCCTTCTTGCAGAAAAGAACACAGAGCCCTGTTTTTTTAAGATAGGCCCTTCGAGAATTATACCTGATCCCGCAAAATTCAATTCTAACTGTCCGTCGAATTCATCACGATTTCCTTCTCTGAAGGTTAAATCCATTATGGATGACAACCGATCTCCATAAGCTGCCGAGAAGCCACCTGTATAAAAATTCACATCCTGAATAAAATCAACATTTACAATTCCGATTAGGGCCACCCGATGATCCTTGTGTCGGAAAATGGTTAATATTTGGAATTTCAATGTTGTCAATGAAAAAACTATTTTCTATTGGACTTCCTCCCCGAACGATCAAGCTGTTCAATTGGTCGTTGACTTTTGCCAGACTGGGAAGTCCCATAATAATCCGGCTCACATCCCCCGCCGAACCGGGGGCCCTGCGTATTTCTTCCGAAGAAAAATTAATTGCACTGGTCGGTTGATCTTGCACTTGAGAAAAATAACCTGCACTTACAATAGCTTCCTCGCTTATAATCGCCGATATTCTAAGTCCTGCAAGTACAAATGTAATTCGGTTCGATTTGACAATTATATCGGTTTTTGTATGTGATTCGTACCCAATGTAGCTAAATCGAAGAGTATAACTTCCTATCGGAACATTATGAATAGTAAAATTTCCTTCTAAATCAGTAGCAGCTCCCATCTGTGTGCCGGCAATAATAATATTTGTGCCAATAAGCGGTGTTTTTGTCGCACCATCATTAACGTGCCCCTTTATTGTGCCAATTAAAACATTAGAATTTGATACTGTTTGACTAATTCCGTAATTTGTAATGACTAACGAAAGCATCATGGTAAGAATAAGCAAAAAGCACAATTTTGATCTCATGATAACCTCTTGTATAAACGTTTAATCGACCGGATGTATAAGTGTAGAAGTGCTGTAATACATAAATAAACTCTGTATGATTTCCTTCACCCTATTAAACATCGGCAAGAAGTAAAATATTCCAAAGCTAGTTAGTGATAGAGCGGGAGCGGTAGTCCCGATCCCAATCCGGACCTAAAGGACTAACTCTGGGAGTATTCCTTCCTTATTCCTCTTGCATAAATAAGAAAAAGGTTGTACAAAATTCGAGCGATTTTGATTTGATATTCCAATTAATGTAATCAAACATAATAATTAAAGTTTGTACATCGTCAGAACATGTTGGAGTGATTGGTATTGTTTTAATCGATTATGTACGTTGCTATCAAAGGGACTATATTAAAAAAAATTATTAATATTTTATACGTCCCAAGTAGTTTATAAAGGGTTATGTATAATGAATCTTCCGGCATTTTAAATATTTTTCCATGCATTTTACATATAATATTACGCATCATTGCTATCATAATGAAGCTCAAACATAATAATCCTGTATTAATTATTACACACCAAAATAGGAAGTCTTGAATCATCAATAATGACATTATTCCTCCTAATTCTTACCAATGTGTTTGGGATCGCGTACTGCGACATAATCCCCAATCATTGGACGGGATTTTAACAGCGTCCCCTATAGGGATCGTCCTATGCGGGGGTCCGAATTTCTCTCTTATCAGGATTTAAGCGTCGTGTTGATTATTTCCTACTCAATGTTCTTCACGCATCGAAAACCGATATCCGCATACATGTTCGACTGAACGTCGCTGGTCCGTCTTGAGCAGCGCATCAATCCCGGCCGTCCGTCCCAGGAGTTGCCGCGCAATACCCTTCGTTCATTTGAAACATCGTTCATAGGATTTTTTGTTGGGCTCTTGCTGTAGTATTCTGCATCGAAGTAGTCGGCACACCATTCCCAGGCATTACCGGACATGTCGTACAGTCCCAAAGAGTTGGGCACAAATGTACCCACGGGAGCGGTAAAAATGTATCCGTCATCATATCCTTCGCTATAAGACCATTTGACGACTTTTATCAGATTTTCGTCGGAGACATTGGCCACGACCTCCTGCCCCAAGGGATCGTTGCCCCACGCGTATTTGTAGCCTTTTGCCCCACCTCGGGCGGCATATTCCCATTCGGCCTCGGTGGGCAAGCGTTTTCCAGCCCATTCGGCGTAGGCGTTTGCATCGTTCCAGCTCATGTTCGTCACCGGATGATTGTTTTTCTCGGTTTGGTGCAGATTACCCATCTGGTCGTGCCTCCAGTTAATCCCCGGTCTTTTCTCCCAGCCTTCTCCACCCCAAACATAACCGCCATCATTCTTCTCGGCATCAGTGACATAGTTTGTGGCATCCACAAATTTTCCAAATTCTTCTAAAGTGACTTCATGGATATCCATATAAAACGCATCCAATTCCACTTCATGAACCGGCTTCTCCATGTCCTGGCCGTCGGCGTCACCCATCATAAACGATCCGCTGGGAATTAAAACCATACCGGGAGGAGCAATTGTTGTTGTCTGGCAATTGAATAAGAGGGTCATTGCCATGATACTCATCAATCCAACTAGAATGAGTTTTTTCATTGTTGTTTCTCCTTAATGATGAATATGAAACATGATTGGTTATATGTTACTATTCTATAAAATATTCGATGCAGAATATAATGATACAAATCTCTGTTGTTTGTAAACTTGAGAAACCCAGAAATAAAAAATGAGGACTCATAAACAAATCATTTTTTTGCTTCACGAGCACCTTCGATGGCAGTTTGTGCCCATTTCTGGAGCAAACTGTCATCGTCCAGCACTTCCTTGGGAACTTCGAAGTACGGCATTTTACCATGCTGAGAAGATCCAGCGTTTGCGAAATCCTGACGGTTTTCATCACCGACTTTAAAGAATAGCTCTGCTTTGGAATTTACCAGAGCGAACATGATGCCGCTCTCGAAAATACCGTAGCCGCCGAACATCTTCTTACTTGTTACTACACCAAGTGATACAAGAATATCAACAACCTGTCCGCACAGACTATCCGCTTCGTTAGTTAGTTTATCGCCTTTAATTCCCAAATCAACCTGTCTCCTTAAATTAAATACACCTAAAATTTAGTGGATACATTGTATGTTTGGTATACACGAACCCCATTCTTAACTAATCACTGACACTCAAGATAAACAAAAATAAATACTAATCAAATATTTCAATCATATTTCAGACGTTTTTTACGCTCCCCAAAGTCCGTCTTTTTAGATTACTTTCAACCTCCATCAACACAAAAATAACGAATCGAATGGAAAATTTATATAAGCCGAGATATTAGATTTACATACAGTTCCTGGTCGGTATCTTTTATGAAAAACAGCAAAGTTATAAGGAGCATATTTTTTTTTGGGATTAGTTGTGAACTCTTTTTTTGTTCTTGTTGTTGTAAAGGCTTAGAAAGGGGAAATCAAAAAAGAGTGATAAAAAATTATTTTGAAAAGCTAATTATATTTCTTAAATTTTAATCACATTGGCTGATGTTTTCTGACAATATATAATCAGCATAAGAGAAAACTCGGAATTTGTTTAATACGTATTAAGATAAAGATTCCGAAAATGCATTTATAAGGCGCATGATGAAAAATAAAGTAATAGACTTCCTTGCACATGCCGGAATTTGTGTTAACGGCAGAGATCCCTGGGATATAGTTATCCGAAACGATGCATTTTATGCGAAAGTGCTCACCGGCGGCTCACTGGCGTTAGGTGAATCATATATGGATGGCTGGTGGGATTGTGATGCGATCGATAAATTTTTTCATAAAATTTTCGTAGCCAAACTCAATCTAAGTGTTACTGATAAAAAACAATATTTATTTACCTACCTCAAAGCCAAGGCCCTGAATCTTCAGCGTAAATCAAAGGCATTTCATAGCGGACAACACCATTACGATATTGGAAATGACCTCTTTTCCTTGATGCTTGGTAAAATGATGTTATACAGTTGTGCCTATTGGGTGGAAGCCCGGACTCTTGATGAAGCGCAAGAAGCAAAGCTGGAACTCATTTGTAAAAAACTCGACCTGCAGCCGGGGATGCAAGTCCTCGACATCGGTTGTGGATGGGGAGGATTTGCCCTCTACGCAGCCAGCAAATACGGTGTGCATGTCACTGGAGTAACCGTATCCGAAAAACAAAAAGCAATAGGCGAAGAAATGTGCGCCGTTCTTCCGGTTGAAATACTCTACAAAGATTATCGTGATGTAAACGGCACCTTTGACCGGATCGTATCGGTCGGAATGTTCGAACATATCGGAAATAAAAATTACAGGACTTTCATGAAAAAAACCAAGCAGCTTCTCAAAAAGGACGGCCTTTTCCTTCTGCAAACTATAGGCAGAAATTTATCGCATCCCTCGAACGATCCCTGGATGAACAGATATATATTTCCAAATTCAAAAATACCTTCATTGCAGGAAATTACCAAAGCTATTGAAGGCCAGATTATTATGGAAGACGTACATAATATCGGCGTACACTATGATAAAACCCTCATGGCCTGGTATGAAAATTTCAATATTAACTGGGATTTACTTAAGAATAAATACGATGAACGTTTTAAACGGATGTGGTCATATTACCTGTTGAGCTGTGCGGGTGCATTTCGCGCCCGGCATAATCATGTCTGGCAGTTCGTGTTTTCTCAAGATGGCGTACCGGGAGGTTATACCAGCTTACGATGAAAAAATATGACAGGTGTCATTTTTGAGTTCTAGTTTTTCCAAGTGATTTTTACCCACTTCTTTTTTCAGGTCTAGTACTTACATTATATTCAATGTTGGTCGTTTGACTTTTTCACATCCGGAGAAGACTTTTGTGCACGTCAATTATTGTGATTCAAAATTCAAAGAAATAGTACAATACGTAATTATTTCAAAGCTATATGTTATCGTACCAAAGCAATCCGTTCCGTTGGTGGAATGAACCACTCGATTCCGTCCTCGGTTAAAAGCACGTTCTCTTCAAAGTCCATCACCATTTTTCTGCCGCCCCATTCGGGCATAGGATAGTAAACGAAGAATTCGAGAGAGTGGAGCTGGTTTGGTTTAAGCACAAGGCTGCTGCAATATGGCTGCTCTTCATCGATCCAAACGGTAGGTCCGGAACCGTGACCCTGTTCTCCAACAGTATGCCAGCCAATATTGATTTCAATTTTTTGGCTGTCTGAAACGTAGTCTTCGAGACGACAGATCTCGTATCCGAGTTCTCGCAGTTTATCATATATCACGTTCAGTGTCTCAAGCCCTGTACGGCCCGGTTTTGCGAGTTTACGTGACAATTCCCGCACTTTCAATCCATGATCCCAGATTTTTTGTATCGTCTCCGGTATATCAGTTTCTCCTTCTTGCAGCACATATGCCCACCGCTCGATGTCGGTGCTATAACCACCCATAATTTGAATGCCTTTATCCCAGCCAACAAGATCGCCCCGCTGAATAACCAAATCTCGTGGTCCTTGTGTTGGAGTTCTGACAAGAGGGTTGCCATCGTTGTCTGTCGGCATATTTGGATAAATAATTCTGGGTGTACTATAGGACGGAGTATATCCGCGGGCAATCAATTGATCCGCCATCCAGAAACTAAGGTCACCCAATGTCGTCACTCCCGGTACGATGACCTCATTGGATAAAGCTCTCTCGACAAGCTCTCTGGTTAATTCTATCGACTTTCTGAATAATGAAATTTCACTGGCTACTTTGATCGAACGAAAGTCGCTGACGAGATCCTCTGACGAGATAAGCCGTGTCGCATATTTCTCCCCGAGAGTCTTGACGAGGGCCAAATAATTGGTATGGGAAAGCCCGTCAGCAGTTCCAAGATTGGCAGACATATTGACAGCAATGTTTTTTGGATCACGCTCTTCAACAAACTCCCTCAAATCTCCTGTCACTCCAAAGATGTCATAAAGCTTGGGACTGCCGCCGGTACCTAAAGCCGCACGCTCGATTCTGTCACCACCACGGTCGGTAAACACTAAATAAGCAAGATTTTCTCCATGATACCACTTATCCGAAGCGCCACCACCGCCGACGTCTGAAGCAAGCGGATCAGGACGCTTATATTTCTGCACCATTATCCACATATCGATGTTATTTTCCCGCATCGCATTGGGCAGTACAATATCGAGTTTCTCCATGCGAATCAGGTTCATCATTTCCCAGCGGGCTTTTGCTTCCTGAGCGTGAGCAGGGTATCCCTGGACAAGGAAAAGGCAAGAAGAAAGCATAAGTATCAGCCATGATTTACGCATAAAATGCCTCACTCATTAAATGTTTATATTGGAATTGCTTTACTATTTATTAAAACGTGTAGCTCATTGTGGCAAGTGCGCTTTTTGATCACATTTCGATGGTAAGTACGATTCGGAAACTCTGCAATAAATATCACAGTAACTACCATACAAACAATAATTTTGTTACAAACCATGTAATGAAAACAAGTAAAATACATGCTCCGACTATTTTTACAAAACCCGGAAAGTACCATTTTAAATTTGGTTCATTGCGAAGCTCAATTGTACTATCCGTTCCGAATATTTTATCTTTGCTATCCTCCGCATACATTTTTTCCACCTCAGTCACGCTCATTTCTTCCTGACCATCAGACATAAGACCTGCGTCAATTAAAGCGGGCAATTTGATTCCTGCATTAACCAGCCGCTCCTCACGTCCAACCGGTGTGTTTAAAATAACGTGGAAACGTTTAATTTTGAGGATATCGGCTGGTTTTCCGATCAACGTCCCAGCGACCATACAAAATAACGCTACACCAGTAGAAAAGAATACCGCCTGCTCAAATGCCGGATCAATTGCATCAACAAATCCCAAATTCAACTGAATCATATTGGTGACCACGACCGATATATAAGTAACGATCCCGCCACTTATTGAAAGCCACATACCCGTGCAATTAGCTCGCTGCCAGACCACTCCGAAATAGATTGGTATTCCGAGAAACGAAAGCAACGTCAATGTAAGCTTTACATAGTCTCCAATCGATGAAAGGTTATGTGTCGAAAGAGCCGCAATAATTATAGAAATTACTGCCCAGATACGTGCAACGTTGAGATAGTGTTTCAGTTTTTTGCCTGGCCGAATTGTCTTCCTGTAAAGGTAATCTACACCGACTGCGGAAGAGGTTGTGGCAAAGGTGTCCGCTGAAGACATTGCCGCAGCAAAAAAACTCGCAACAAGGAGTCCCAGAACACCAACCGGTAATATTTCTCCCATGACAATGCCCCACGCTAACTCAGGGTCATCCAATCCGGGACGGTAAATTGCGAATAGAATACCATAGATGGCAAACAACAATGTGATTAATCGTTTCCAGAGATGTCCCCATGCACATTGGGTCGCGGCTTTTTCGTTCTTTGAAACCGAGATCCAGTTAAATATCCATGGTGCCGCGATGCCGCCAACGAGAGCAGAGAGATTGAGTGCTAGCACAGTCCAGATTGTCATTCGTTCCGGATCAACTAAATTCCAGATTTCAGGATGAGCAGCGCTGTAATCCACCAAGGAATTCCAGCCTCCTGCGTTGATCCATAAAAATGGCAACATAATGAAACTCAAAACAAAAAGACACATTAATCCCTGAAGGATGTCAGTCAATAACGCAGACATCATCCCTCCGGAAAATACATATGAGCCAACAATGATAGTAATAATCCAGACGCATTGCTGTGGTTGTAACGTAGTCAATCCGGACAATACTTTTGCTATGGCCAAAAGAATCATCCCAATAAATAAAATGCAGATGATCGTTGCAACAACTGAATACAGTGAAGAGACATATCTGTCGTATCGCATTTCAAGAAACTCAGATATGCTATAGACCCTCGACCTGCGGAAATAAGTGGAAAATAAGTAATAAATGGGAGTTGCAAAAAGGAAACTCCACCAGTACCAGACACCCGAAAGTCCGCTTTCATAGGCTTGTCCACCTACGACAACTGCCTCGTTACCCGCAATCGCTGAAGCGAAGACGAAAATAAAGGACACAAGAGCACCCCATTTACCACCCGCTACAAAAAAGTCACCCAGGCTCTTGGTTCGTTTTGCGCCTTGAAAAATGCCAATGTATAGTACAATGCCGAAATATACTATAACTATAGTAAAATCAATCCAATGTATTCCCAGTATCATATCGAGTCTTCACTATTTTTATTTAATTTGTTCAATATAATATGTGAATCTAAATATAGAAGTTAGTTCCTTTTCCAATTACTCCCCGGGCAGAACGAATTTTAGACTTTTTCTATAGTGCTCTAATGCCCTTCATTATCTTGATCGCTCCATTACCACGGCAAAGGAGCGACTCGTGGGAGTTTTTCATCACGCATTGCCACATGATAGACAAACGCTGCAAGGATGACTACATTGGTCATCGTGTTTTCAGGAACAAGACGGTCAAACATATCCATGTTAGTATGAGCATTCGTTTCCATATCTAATCTATCCTGATAAAAATAAAAGCCCGGCAGCCCAACTTCAGCATACGCATCATGGTAGCCCATATTACCACCGATAGACATTCCGCCCGGAATCAGATGTGTCATTCCCAGGCTATGTAACGGTTTCATCCACTCGGTAAAAATTGACCGAATCTCTTCATTGCCCATGACAGAAACAGCCCGTATCTTACCGGTACCATGATCCGCATTAAAGTATGCAGATAGATTATGATAATCCTTTCTGTATTCCTTTGTCGTCGGATCGGCAAAGTTTTTCCGGACATGACCTCGGTTACCTGCTAATCCTGCTCCATCATGTCCACCCCAAAGACCCATCCGAACAGTCCGACGGGGTTGAAGGCCTAATTTTTTAAAAATGCGTGCAACCTCCATTGCAGTCGCTGCACCGACTGCGTTATCAGTCGCACCGGTACCCACAGGTACAGATTGAAGATGACCGCCGAATACAACAATTTCATGCGCCAGATCAGTGCCCGGAATTTCAGCAACAACATTATGGTCATTCGGATCAACTCTGAAAAAGTTTGTTTTGATTTCGATCTCCATTTCGACCGGAATGTCCTTATTCAATATTCGAATGATCCGGTTATATTGTTCAACTGCCACAACAAGCTCCGTAGGCTGGGGGGGAGCACCCTCTTTCCACAGTCCTGATGCTCTATCGTATCTGTTGACTGCAACGGTTCCGAAGTCATGTCGGCCGTCCGGGTGTGCAATTGCAGCAGCACCTTCGGCAAATACAAAATCGATAATCTGCTGGCTCGTAAGTCTGCTTTCACTGGGATTGGGTCTCGACCGCTCCTGTCGGCGCAAATACAAATCCAAAACTGAGACTTTGGGAGCTATTGGAATTATCGCCATCTCGTCAAGCTGCTCTTCCGTGAATTTCGTCGCAATAGGTTCAAAATGGGGTGAGAGTTTCTGTTCTGGCTTTATGAAAATGATAGCATTTCGTAGTTTTCCCCGGTATTGCCTCAGGTCTGCTTCTGTAGCGAGTTCGTCAAAATTCATATAAATAGCATGTGCCCGGATCTTTCCATCTGTTCCGGATGACCATGGTGCGGGATAGGCAATAACCGGCATATATTGGGGAGCCATCATGTGTACCGATGTGTATCCAATATTCCAACCGGCACCGAATTCATACGGTTCAAGCCTGGCATTTGTGAGGCCATATTTCTTGAGCCGGTCTCTCGCCCATTCTGCAGCAGCACGATACGATGGCGTCTTTACATTTCGCGGCCCAAATACATCTGCCAGCCAACTGACATTCTCCATGACCTGGGAATTTTCAAACGCCTCTTCCATGATCTCCTCAACAACTTCCCAGTAGATCGGTTCCTGTGCCGGTGCAGAAGAAACAAGCACAATCAATATCAGTAAACCAACCATACAAATACATTTAGCTTTCATTGTGTAGCTCCTGATAAAATTCCAATCCAAGATTTAATGCTATCTGATATTCTTCGTATCAATTTTCTGAAATGAATAACTTTTCATACTATATCAAGAGAGCATAAAGCTTCTCAGTTAGGTACTGTAGTTATTCAATTACATACCATTCGAGATTTACTCTATTAAGATAGTCAAATCCATTTTCGGTAAACATACCGAGTTGCTCGATCCCAAAGGACAAACCGTTTTCACCCCACTCTGGAGCAGTAATAGTGTAGTTCGGTTCAAGCGAATAGAGTGTATTATAATGAAGTTTGAGAGTAGGGGAGTAAAGGGGATGCTGTATATATCCGTTACCAATTCCAGAAGTGTATGTCCCACGAGAAAACAATAATCCATTCGTGGTAAACCGCCTGATAAAATTTGGCGGAGGATGAAAACCGAATCTTGCACGAGTCATTCGGGGATCTCGCGGTTTCATGTTATTAGCTGCATCCCGAATTTCTTGTGTAGTACGGCCAACTACGAAGGCTTTTCTGTATTGATCCTGCATCTCGTTTATGAGTCTTAATACATCTTTCAAATCTTCAGGAACATCTGATTCATCCTCAAGGAGCACATATGCATATACTTGAGTGTCGGTTTCCAAACCGAGTAACATTATATCAGAATCTAAACCGACTATGTCACCGCGTCTGATTATTACATTTGTACCATTTCCAATTCTGCCATTCCGAAATATTTCAGTGGAATCACTATATTCAGCAATCTTCGACGTTCTTCTTCTGATATTTACCGAAGGGTGGTTATCTATATCTAAATGAAGTTCACGATTTTTATTCCGTATCCACCAATTCAAATCTTCTGAAGTAGTGATATTAGGTATAATAACACTATTTGAAAATGCTTCCGCAAGAATATCATTTTGTACTCCCTGAACATACCGGTAAATGCTTAACTGCACAGGCCCCATGATGGTAAGCCACAGTATACCCAGGTGGTTTGAATCCACAGTACGAGATGCATATTTATTACCCAGAGCTTGTGTCATTTCATCACTTGTTACGATACTTATTCGTGAAGCGTCTCCGGAATTCTGTCTCCTAACGGCAAGGTTTTTCATACTGATTGCGATCTTTTTGGGATCCCGTTCTCTTACCAATTGTGTTATATGGGCAAAATCATCCGGTTCAACATATTCGATTTCGTTTCCTGTATCGTAAAAAAGCAGAAATTCGGGAATTCCGGAGATGGAATTCCTATATTGACTCGGCAGAGCCATCCCTTCATGATTGGCCGGAAGTAATGACGTAAATACCGGATGCTCCCTATAAGACGTTTGCCGATAAAGCGGTTCTTCATCATTTCGGACTATCCACATATCCACCCCTTGTTCCCGCATTATCATCGGAAGTACGTTCTCTTTTTTTCACTCCTAGAACTTTTGCATGATCTGGACACGTTCGCGCATCGGCATGAAATTCGCCGCATCTCTGCCTGAACCAGTCTCAGGTGGTTGAGCGAATGCAAAACCAACGGTTAATACAATAAATGATAAAGAAAATGACCATAAAACTCGTTTCGTCTTCATGCCAATCTCCTTCTTTCTGAAAGATTCAATTTGTACATTATCTGAACAATTATATCATTTGCAGTTATTGTGTGCGTGGCCAGAACACGTCGGGCACTTTTGATTAAATAACAAGATTGACATTGGACAACTACAAGGGTCTTTACACCCCGGATTGAAGATTTTAGAACTTAAATCTATGTCTAACGTATTAAGATTCCCATTTGTGGTTCTAAGAAATTTAGAACTATTTTTGGCGTATTCGCTTTGCAATTTAATCTTACTATAAATCATTGAAGCAGATTTTGACAATTAATGAGCGGGTATATTATATATCTAACTCAATCGTTACACTGCCTTTTATGCACTCGTGCTACCAGACGATTCCAGATTCTGGTCCATCATTACTTGATCCACCCCACATTGTTCCGTGTTCCCAATCGAAAAATATAGCGTTCAGTGGACCGGAAGTTAGTTGTCTGAAGTCGAGCTGATATCCCATGTCCGTTAGATCGCTACGGACCCATGGTGGAACAGAATTATTTAATGTTAACCTACCAGGCTGTGCAACATGATCATCGAAAGAACTACGCATTTGATAGCTTGTAAAATTTGCTGCTTCAACCGCTTGTTGAACGCTCATACCAAACTCAACAATATTGAGAAAAAACTGGAGTGAATTCTGGTCCTGGGTATCTCCTCCTGCTACCGCAAAGGACACAAATGGTTTTCCGTCTTTGAGCGCCATGCTCGGCGTCAGAGTCGCGCGCGGTCGCTTACCAGGTTCAAGTACGTTATAAGGATTCTGCGATTCGTTAATGACAAAACTCTGCATACGCTGACTCATTCCAATGCCTGTCCGTCCTGCCATGGTAACCGGTATCCAACCGCCGCTTGGCGTTAATGAGACAACCCATCCTTCTGCATCTGCGGATTGCATTGTGGTTGTTCCAGCTAAGAAACCTTCTTGCCAGGAACGTTCAAAGTCTGCACTGGAATTCGACGGAGATTCTTCTGATTTTTTATTCCAATCTTCAAGTAAATGAAGGTAAGGATTTTTCTCTCCCTGATAAGGATACGGGTCACCCGGCATAACATCGGGGTCATTTCTTTCCCAGTTAATGAGGTTGCTTCTATCCTTTGCGTATTCTTTTGAAAGGAGCCCCCGCATCGGTTCTACCGGTGGATAATAGGGATCACCGTAATAAAAATCTCTGTCGCTGTATGCAAGGTTCATAGCTTGATATAATGTATGAATATATGGTGAGCTGTTGTAACTCATAGATTTAATATCGATATTTTCCAAAATATTTAACGTTTGCAGAAGTACCGGGCTTTGTACCCATGAAGTAAGTTTATATACATCAATTCCTTTATAGTTCGTTGAAACCGGTTCTTCAAGATAGACTTTCCAGTTAGCTAAGTCCTCCATGGTGTGTAAGCCACCTTGTTCCTGAGAGCCCCTGACATATTCTTCAGCGATATCGCCTTTGTAAAATCGGTCATACGCAGCATAGATAGCCTCTTTTCTGCTCTTGCCCCGTGCTAATGCATCCGCTTCTGCGTCGACAAGTTTTTGCAGTGTTGCATACAGTTCGGGCTGTCTGAAAATTTCACCGGTTTGAGGCGTTTCAACTTCTTCTCCCGGATGTGTTATGAATACTTTTCGAGAATAAGGCCACTTCTTTATACGCTCTTTTTCACTTTTAATAGAATTAGCCGTCCCTCTATCTATTGGATAGCCGTCAGCCAATTGCATCGAGGGTTCAAGAACTTCTTTAAGGCTTAATTTTCCGAATTCAGCAAGCATAGTTAAAAGCCCGCCTGGCGTTCCCGGTGTTACCGCAGCAAGGGGGCCATAAGCTGGTGGGAAAGGCATGCCTTTATCTTTGAAGTATTGCGCTGTTGCCCCGGTCGGTGCAGCGCCCAGGGCATTGATCCCGATGACCTTGCCGGTGTTCGGATTATATATCAATGCCTGCGTCTCACCTCCCCAGCTTAAAGCATCGTACAACGTTGATGCCGCGCCGAGCATCGAGCAGGCGGCATCAACTGCGTTACCACCTTTATAGTACATGGCAGCTCCGGCATTTACGGCAAGAGGTTTTTCGGTTAAGGCGATCCAATGCCGTCCATGCAGCGTGGGTTTCGCCGTTCTTTGAGCATATACATTTGTTCCAAGCAATGAAAGCAATAAGAGAATAATAAGAATCCTGATTCCTGAAAACACCTTGATATTTATGTACATTGGATTTCCTCCTCCAAGTAATATGTTAATTAATTAGAAATATATTTTCTATTCTTTTGTATCTGCTCCTGATTACATTTCGAGTCACATTTCTCTCTAAGGGATGAATACTCAGGCGAATAGTCACCGGTTTTTACGTTCGTTTTGTCCTTCACTATCGCTATCCAGAATATTATGCAGTTCGGAAAGATGCCCTGACAATGCCATATTCAGCTCATCAAAGCGCTGATATGCGTCTCGTCCCGGTTTCTGGTCGGCACGGTCCAACATCGAGAACAGATAGCTGAGCTGGTCGATGAGCATGGGTGTCTGGTATATTCCTTCTTTTGTCACGAGAGAGTCCTGAATTTCGGCGAGTTTTTTGTCTTCTTCACCTACTGTTCGTATCCTGTCTGTGGCTCTCCGGGCATTGCTGAGTGCATCACGTACCTGGAGGCTGAGTGACTCTTGAGCAACAAGGTCAGATTGGGTTACGTTGTCCTCCTCTAAACGGGGATCGATTCGCACTTCAAATCTAACTGTTCGGTTCCAGCTGCCGGCGGTAAGCTTTACCTGATAAGTCCCGGGAACGACCATCGGTCCCCTCTGATCCGCACGGCTCTCATCAGGATTCCAGGCACCGTCATGTCTCAAATCCCAGATGAAGCGGTGCATTCCGGCAACCTTTGTGATCTCTTGTGCGATGATGCGTTCCGTTCCGGGTCCCCGCATACCGGACTGGTCAGGTAATTCGGGTTGTTGAGGCAGTCCGGCACTGGAAAACAATTGGATCAACGTACCGGTATTGTCAAAGATTTCGAGTGTGATTTCTCCGGGCGGTTCCTTGTCAAGATAGTAATCAATCATTACCCCAACAGGGGGATATTCAGGATTAGCATCAGATCCACTTTGCGGTGTGTACCGCATACGGTACGCAGTCCGCGGCGCATATAGATGGAAACGGGATGAGGCCATACGTTCATTTAGCTGGTGGAGAGGAGTCAAATTGTCGAGAATCCAGAATGACCGCCCCATCGTAGAGAGCACCAGATCTTTCCGGAATACTCTGATGTCGGTGACCGGGGTTACCGGAAGATTCAGCTGAAACGGCTCCCAATTAAGTCCGTCATCAAACGAAAGGAACATCCCGAATTCGGTACCGGCATAGAGAAGTCCTTCCCGTTCGGGATCTTCACGAACGACCCGTGTAGGAGTGTCGACAGGAATTCCATTACTCCCTCTCGTGAGCCGTGTCCACGATTTACCATAATCATCAGTACGGTAAATGTATGGTTCCCAGTCTCCCAGGAGATAACGATAGGTCGCAATATACGCTTTTGCGGCTCTATGAGGAGAGGGCTCAATCGATTGCACCCGTCCGCCCGGCGGGAGGTCTTCCGGTGTGACATTGGTCCACGTTTTCCCATCGTCACGGGTGATGTGGACAGGACCATCATTTGCTCCGACCCATATCAAGCCTTTTTCAAGTGGAGATTCCTGTACCGCATAAATTGTGCTGTAGAACTCTTCACCGGTGATATCACGGGTGATAGGCGTACCCGAAATGACCTGTTTTGAGGGATCGTTTGCTGTCAAATCGGGGGAGATTGTTTCCCATGTGACGCCTTCGTCAGTTGTCCGGTGCAAAAACTGTGAGGCGTGGTAAACAACATTCGGATCGTGCGGCGAGACATGGATCGGTGAGACCCGTTGGAAACGATATTTCAGGTCTCGAGGATTATGTCCGTACATGTTTGCAGCGCCAACATAATAATGCTGTTCCTGACCGGTGGCTTTATTGTAACGACCAAAACGTCCTTTACAATTCGCATAGACTATATCGGGATTTCCCGGTTTTGGTATAGCAGGTCCGGTTTCACAACCGCCGACCGACCGCCAGTATGCCGTCGGACCGGAAGGCGTAGAATACGGTGGCAGGCTGGGTACCGTAATAGTGGAATTGTCTTGTTGACCGGCATACAGCCAATATGGGAACTGGTCGTCAACTGCAACCTGATAAAGCTCTGCCGTCGGCTGGTTATGCTGTGTCGACCACGTTGTACCGCTGTCCTGCGTAATGTTTGCGCCACCGTCGTTTGATTGGATAAATATGTCTGGATTATCGGGGTTGATCCACATATCGTGGTTGTCGCCGTGCGGCGTGGACCGCTGTTCCCAGGTTTCCCCCCCATCAGCGGACTTAAAAAATCGTGTCGAATTTACATAGAGGACGTCTGCGTTTGTTGGGTCAGCATCAATATTTGTATAATAGAACGGACGGTCCAGCAGGTTTGCCTGGGCCGTGACCAGATGGAAACTCGCGCCACGATCATCCGAGCGGTAGATTCCACCCTCGCCAACAGGGGCTTCGATGAGAACGTATACTCGATCAGGATCCGCGTGCGAAACAGCGAGATCACTCTTCCCTAGCAGATCCTGGGGCAGCCCGTTCTTCAGTCTAGTCCAGGTGTCACCTCCATCCGTTGATTTGTACACACCACCCTCACGCGCACCGCTGATGATAGTCCACGGTTTCCGCTCAGCCCGCCACATTGTGGCGTAAATCTCCTGGGGATTACCAGGACTGAATTCAATATCCGCTGCTCCCGTCTTATCAGAGATGAAAAGAACTTTCTCCCAGCTCTCACCGCCGTTTGTCGTGCGGTAGACACCGCGGTCAGGTCCAGGTCCAAATGCGTGTCCGATTGCCGCTACAAAGACTATGTCGGAGTTTTCCGGATGGATTTCCACTGCACCTATCTGTCCGACATCACGCAGTCCTACAAAAATCCAGCTTTTTCCTCCATCCGTCGATTTGTACACGCCACGACCGGTGATAACATTGCTACGGATTGCATCCGAACCGGTGCCGACATATATTATATCTGTATCCGAGTCTGCTACTCGAATTGCACCTATTGAGCCGGTTTCAAAATACCCGTCCGAAATGTTAACCCAGTTTCTGCCATAGTCGGTTGTCTTCCAAACGCCACCGCCGGTACTCCCCATGTAAAATGTAGAGAGATGGGACCTGTGACCAGTAACGGCAGTCACTCTTCCTCCGCGCGATGGTCCAATGTTTCGGTACTTCATATCGCTGTAAAGGCTCTGGTCATAAATCGTGTGGGACGAAGTGTTATCCTGCTGACCGTAGAGCACAGCGCTATGACTGCCAACAAGAACAAGCAATACAACAACACTTACATTGATTAATCTTTTTTTCATTGGTAACCTCTTTGATTCTAATCCCAATACTTATTAAACCACGCAAGCACATGGGCAACTTTTGTAATGAGTTGACTGGGCCGCCGTGCGATGTTGTGTGATGCTCCCGGAATCTCGACCAGTGCTGTCTCTATTCTTCGAAGCTTAAGTGCATGATAGAGTTGTTTTGCTTCGGAAAGAGGTGTTCTCAAATCGGCGGTACCCACCATAACTAACGTTGGTGTATTGACATTCCCTACAAGCGAAATGGGTGAGTATTTCATATATATCTCTGGATTTTCCCAGGGTGAGCCGGGATAACGGTACTTGTGATAGGAGTAGTAGTTATCTGCTACCAGCGTCTTACTGTACCAGTTCATTACCGGTTTGGCAACAACTGCTGCCCTGAAACGTGAGGTTGTTCCTACGATCCAGGCTGTCATGATACCGCCTGCACTTCCACCGGTTACGAATAAATTCTGCTCATCGATGTATCCTCTGGCAATCACTGCATCGACGCCTGACATAAGATCATCGTAGTCCCCACCGGGATAATCGTGGTAAAGAAGGTTTCCAAACGTTTCACCATAGCCGGTACTTCCACGTGGATTGGCATAGAACACCACATAACCGGCAGCAGCGTACAATTGCATCTCTGCTGAAAATCGATCACCGTAATTGGAAATCGGCCCACCATGAATCTCTAATATCAACGGATATTTCCGCTCTGGATCAAATCCGGGTGGCGTAACGATCCAGCCCTGAATTCGACGTTGATCCAATGAGGATTCATACCAGATCTCTTCAACCATACCCAGGTCGCGGTATCCGAGCAGGTCACTGTTGAGTTCTGTGATAAGTTCCACTTCTTTTCCTTGGCGCCACACGGCGACATCGGCTGGATAATCAGGCCTTGTGTACGTGTAAGCGATCACGCCTCCGGATGAGATAGAAAAAGATCCACTCCCGTATGGCCGGCTTAACGATGTTCCACCCAGGTTATCGGTCAATGTTCTCACATTTCCATTGAGAGTCGTGTATCCGATTTTCGTATCGCCTTGGTCTTCGTATTTGAAGTAGATACCTTCACCCGAAGTGTCCCAAATCGGATTTGATATACTTCGATCGAGACTGGAAGCAATGAGACGCTTTTCACTCCCGTCTCTATTCATCACATAGAGTTTAGTGACTTGATACGTTTGAACGTTATCGTCGTACCCCAGGATAGCAATCCGCTTATCATCCGGAGAGATAGTGGGGCTATGGTCCGGTCCGTTTCGGTCTGTCAATACACGAATGGTACCATCTTCGAGTGAAACTGAATAAATCTCTGTGTTGACGAACTCATATTCCCAGTCTGGATTCCGGTTAGCGGAAAAAATCAGGGATTTACTATCCTGTGTCCACACCGGAGCGCTTCGATGATGGAATGAACCAGACGTCACTTGTCGTGCTGTGCCGCCTTCTGCAGGAAGTACAAACAAATGATTGTAACCGGGTTCAAGGTAACCTGAACCATCAGCCTCATGACGTACCCGTGTCGTGACACGTGGCGGATCGGCCCATTGCGCTCCTTTGGGTTTTGGAGGTGGTATGACAAGTTCGGGAGAAGCTTCGGCAACAAGCATTGAAAACGCAATCCATGTGCCATCCGGCGACCAGGAAATGCCGCGAGGTGTCTCTGGTAACTGAGTGAGACGGGCAATTTGTCCCGTATCCATCCAGCGCACAGAGATTTCAGCACCATCATCACTACTAGCTACATAAACAATCCTATTTCCGTCTGGCGACCAGCGTGGGGAAGATTCTCCAAACTCGCCCGCTGTAAGCTTTCGGTGGTCTGAACCATCCACATTAATAATCCACAGTTCAGACTGACTGCGATCTGTCATGATGTTCATTGAATTGCGAACATAAACAATCTGGCTTCCATCGGGAGATATCTGTGGATCGGAAGCATGTTCGAGCTGAAAAACGTCAAGTTCGGTAAAGTGACGATCATCTACGTCTGAAGCTCTTGTAATCGAGGCTATCACTAACAAGCTCGCCAGGGCACAGCATAGCATTAAACGAATTGATTTTGGTCTCATTTGATGTCCTCCATCAAAAAATTTCGTCTGAATGTCTCAGTGAAAAGCGTTCCGGTTGCTTGCCTTTAGCAGACAATGCGAGATGTAATCCAGTACTCTGGATCGGTGTCCTAATAATTATTTATACGGCAACCTACTAAGATTTTCCTATAATTTTTCGAATTAAAATGTTCGCAATACTTCCCTGTTACTTTATATATCTGAATACCCAAAGTACTACAATACAGTCAGAAAATTTGCTCCACTCCTAATGAGATGTGAAGCAAAATTGTTTTTAGGTTATTCTAATCTGGCAATGTGTACTTATTTAACTACATGCCACTCGACATTTGGTCTGTCAAGATATTCTAAACCGTTTTCTGTAAATACTGCAAGTTGTCCAACCCCGACTTCCACACCATGTTCGCCCCAACCCTCTACTTTAACGCTGGTATGCGGCTCGAATGCATATATCGTGTTATAATGGAGTGTGAGGTCAGGAGACAGTAGTGGATGTTGTTTATACCCGCGGCCCATTCCCGTAACGTATGTTCCACGAGAAAACAGTAGTCCATTCTCAGTGAATCTCCTGATAAACATCGGTGGAGGATGAAAACCGCCTGATGAGTCTATTATGAGAGAATTACGTGGAATCCTCTCCGTAGCTTCGCGAATCTCTTGTGCGGTGCGACCCATTTTAAATTCATTCCTGTAATCATCCTGAATATCATTAACGATCCGCAGTGCTCTTTTTAAGCCCTCGGGAACATCCTCTTCACCTTTCTGGAGCACATATGCGTGCTGATGAGAATCGGTTTCAACACCGAGAAGCATAATGTCCGAATCACAATTGATGATATCTCCCCGCCTGACAATCAAATTCACACCGTTTTCGGTCTTGCCTTGCCTGAAATTATCGGGATCATTGCCATATTCAGCAATTTTTGATGGCCTTCTCGTAACAGTAATGGAAGGGTGGTTGTCAATTTCTAAATGAAGATCTAAATATTTATGCCGCAGCCACCAGTTGATATCGTCTGTTGTTGTAACATTGGGTGTGACAACTTTATTGGAAAATGCTTCAGCAAGAATATCATTTTGCACTCCCTGAACGTAACGGTATATACTTATTTGTTCCGGGGCTAACGTCGAGAGCCACCGAATACCAAGTTCCCACGAATCAACACTCCGTGAAGCGTACTTATTTCCTAACGCTTTCGTCATTTCATCAGTCGTAACAATACTATATTGTGATGTTTCACCGATATTTACTCTCCGAATTGCAAGGTTTTTCATACTGACCGCAATCTTTTTGGGATTCCGTTTCCTTACTAATTCTGTAATATGAGCAAAATCTTTAGGCTCAACATATTCGATCTCGTTTCCAGTATCGTAAAAAAGCAGAAATCCGGGTATTCCGGAACGGGAACTACTGTGTTGACTCGGGTAAACCATCCCTTCGTGATTTGCCGGAAGCAACGAGAGAAATACCGGATGCTCTCTATACGAGGTCGAACGGTAAAGCGGCTCTTCATCATTTCGGATGATCCACATGTCTACTCCTCGTTCCCGCATGACCGTCGGAAGCACGTTCTCTCTTTTCCATTCCCAAAACTTCTGCATTATCTGGACACGTTCCCGCATCGGTATAAAATTCGCCGCATCTCTGCCCGAACCCGCTTTAGGTGCTTGAGCAAATGTGGTGCTTACGGTTAGTAGAACTAATGATAATAATATTGACCACAAAATTTTTTTAGTTTTCATGGCACTCTCCTAAGTTTATGAATGATATTGTATGTAAATTATCTAAGCGATGCAGACACTTTGTGTTCAATAGTTATGATATGTGATTTGCTTTTACAAGGATCAATACTCCACAGGCAGAACGATTTTTGAACCTTTATGCTTGTGTGTAAACCACGTGGTCTACGGATATTTTTGAATCGAAAACTTTTTAGCCGTGTAATTCCCATCAGGCAGCACAGTCGGTAATGTATACACTGGATTGGTAATCAACGCATAAACTGCAGGATCACGTTCCCGCACTTTTTCTTTTGTATTTAAAGGCCATTCATCTCCAATGCTTTCTAAACGCCCCGGAAAATCCTGTGAACCAAGTATTGACGTTAAGACCCAGTAAATATATTCATTCATTTGGCAACTATAAAGACACGTCTCGTCATAATAAGTATACCAGGCACTTTCGGGATATTCCTCAGGGACTTCTTCAAAGTGTCCACCTCTTGCGATATCCATAGCCCCTGACAGCCCAGTCCCACTTGTCATACCAAATACTTCGGGATAGGCATTGCCATATCCGTGACGAGTTATCATATGCAGAACTTCTTCAAGTGCCTCATCATTAAATCCATCCACTCCATGATGCGGACCAATGTTATCAGCCCAGATTGATTTACTGGGACGCGGCATGAATTCCCTGTAGTTCATTCTCACAGCCTCCAACTCATCCGGATTTTTTGTTACCATCAGGCTAACATTCACGGCCACCATCGCATCAACGATCTTCTGATTATCCGGAATTCCGTCTTCGTCGTTGTCAAAATATTCGGCTAGCACGTTTGCGGCGTGAAGCACTTTACCGTCGGGTGATGCCGTAGTTGCAATGACCCGAACACCAAATACCTCAACTTGTTTGGTAAATGGATTTGATGCTTTGCTGTTCTGACTGCAATTCACACATACTATAACTAAAAGTACAAACCATACCGGTGATAATAATTTCATAGCAACCTCCGCTTGACTGAGAGATAACTTCTCATTAACTTTTTGACTGGGCACCGCTAAATCTATTTATAACATTTTGAATCAAATAATACGGTATGCATTTTACTTCTTGGGCAGTACAATTTGTAAACGCTCGTATATGTTGCAAGAACGAGTGTTTAAGATTATTTTCCGGTAAAGATAGTAATCGAGCTGATCGGACACCTGCGGTCTCTTTACTTCTCAGTGCTTACAGGCTTTCGCATCCACATCCAATGTGTGGAGAAAAACACCACGCATAATATGATGAGCAAGCTTTCCACAATTATTGAACGGCGCACTCTATGCAGGACGGATTGAATTGCTTCAGTCTTAGAGTCTTCATACATGGCGTGCAGCATTTGGTCGTCGGGAAGGGCTGATGACTCACCTTCCTTTGGAAGTGATTTGATAATATCCATTTTGTAAATTTCGAATGAAGCCAAACGTTCGAACCCTCTCTCAGCATGGAGTGGGTCGCTAAGGTCTATAATGTTATTCACAAGAGATGTCAAAGATATGAGAAAGGTAAAGACTGTGACTAAGCATACTGCATACCCATAGATCAGTGGAATTCTTGATTGTTTTTCCACGTTTTCCTCATCAATTGTCAGAAATAGTTCGGGTTACAAACAAAAAAACCGCCTACTCCATCAGTAGACAGTTTATTTATATTTACATTCCATAATAACAGAATCCATTCCATAAGCCAGTATTACCCAGTTCAGTTTCAAAGAATCACTCTCACGTCCATATCGCTTTGAACCTTCCCTATGGAATTTATTTTAGAGTAAGGCTGAAATATAAAAAATGCAAGAAATAATTTTTCCATCACTTTTATCTGTACCTTGCTGAAAGGTTGGATGTCCTCAGAATGTTTCGGAGACTTTGTGTTAAATAGTAAGATATTTAAAATGCTTTTACAAGTGTTTTCTACTCATCGAGTTGTACGATGTGCGAACCTTCAACTTGCTCTAAAATCCTTCAAAAGCTTAATCGCCACACTACCAGGGTAACGGCGCAATTCGGGGGAGTTTTTCATCACGCATGGCAGCATGATACACAAAAGTCGCAAGAATGACCACATTCGTCATCAGATTTTCGGGAACAAGACGGTCATAGACGTCCATATTCGAATGGACATTCATTTCCATATCCATCCTGTCCTGCAGAAAATAATATCCTGGCAGGCCAACCTCAGCATATGCCTCATGAGCCATTCCGGTACTAAAAAGATGCGTCATTCCCAGGTTTTTAAGGGGTTTCATCCATTCGGTAAATATTGACCTGACTACTTCGTTCGCCATGATGGATACACCCCGTATCTTACCACTGCCATGATCGACATTGAAATATGCGGAAAGATTCTCATAATCCTTCTTGTATTCCTTTTTTACCACGTCGGCAAA
Source organism: bacterium (assembly GCA_965249485.1). Classification (GTDB taxonomy): domain Bacteria; phylum SM23-31; class SM23-31; order SM23-31; family SM23-31; genus CBDFMG01. The sequence goes on from OZ252239.1 coordinate 971,428, forward strand.
GTTGTTACGGACATGACTTCGATTGCCGAATGTACCCATTTCGTGTCCTCCCCAGAGTCCTATCCGAATGGTCCGGCGGGGTTTGATACCCAATTTTTTGAAAATGCGCACTGTTTCCATGGAAACCACCACACCGGCGGCGTCATCCGTCGCACCGGTTCCGGCATGATCGGCTTGAAGATGCCCACCTAATATTACAATTTCTTCTGCCAGGTCTGTGCCGGGTATCTCAGCGACAACATTGTAATCGTTTGGGTTCCCTCTGACAAAATTTACCCTAACCTGAACTTCCATCTCAACGGGAATGCTCTTTTCCAGTATGCGCAGTATCCTGTTATATTGTTCGGCTGCAATAACCAACTCCGTTGGATTAGGTGGGGAGTTTTCCTCCCACGGACTGGTTTCTAAAGTAAATCCAACAACTCCGGCTTCGACGGTTCCGAAGTCACGTCGCCCATCAGTGCGTACAATTGCCAGTGCACCTTCGTTTAATACAAATTCAATGATCTGCGTCCGGGAAAGTCTCTTTTTGCCGGATCTTTGTGCCCGCCGCTCTTCAGTGGCACGGGGACCAATGGGAATCTTCGCCATCTCATCAAGCTGATCATCCGTAAATTTTGTTGCTAACGGTTCATAATGTGGCGACAACTTCTGTATCGGTCTTGTGAATATAATAGTATTTTGTAATTTTCCGCGGTATTGTTCCAAATCCACGTCAGAGGTGATCTCATCAAAATTAATGTAAACAACTTGCCCCCGTACTTTACCATTTGTGCCGGCAGACCACGGTGCAGGATAGGCGATGATCGGCATATATTGCGGAGCCGTCATGTGGACAGAAGTATATTTATTCTCCCAGCCAATCCCAAACTCGTACGGTTCCAATCGTGCATTTGCGAGACCATATTCTTCTAATTTATTTTTTGCCCATTCCGCGGCTTCAAAATATGCAGGTGTTTTCACATGCCGGGGGCCAAAAACGTCTGTGAGCCAACTGGCGTTCTCCATTACCTGGGAATGTTCGAATGCCTCATCCATGATTTTATTCACGATATCCCAGTAGACCGGTTCCTGTGCAGAAACAGAAGATACTACTATAAGCAGTATACATAGGCTTACTATAAAATTATATGGAGCTTTCATTGTATAATTCCTCGTTGAGTTTATGTCATCAGAACATGTTGGATATTGTGCGAATAAATTCATCGGGATAGGCCGGAATCTGTAATTTATTCAATCTAGAAAAAGCGTATTTTCTCTCCTTTGTACCTAAAATCGCTTTAATCGGCATGGTGCAAACCTGCATAGGCAATACCGGTCAGACGATGCATATCATAGCTGAATGTGGAAAGATCTCTTTCATTGAATTTTCCAATATCATCATGTCCGCATGCGCGTGCTATTACTTTTATAAGTTCCGTTGCTGCATTGAAATAGTTATACAACTGTTGAGCCGATTTATCAATTTCCAGCCTGGCTCTGAGATGTTCTTTCTGTGTAGCAATACCAACGGGGCAATTGTTCGTATGACAAGCACGCATACCGAGACATCCAATTGCCTGTAGAGCCGCATTTGATACAGCAACTGCATCAGCACCAAGTGCCAAAGCTTTCGCAAAATCGCCCGGAACTCTGAGTCCCCCGGTGGCGATGAGAGAAATTGACCGGGCACCTCTTTTATCACGGTGTCGTCGTGCCCGCGCTAATGCCGGTATCGTTGGTATGCAGATATTATCGTGAAGAACAAGAGGAGCTGCTCCCGTTCCACCACCCCTGCCGTCAAGAATAATATAATCAACGCCAATTTCAAGCGCATAATCAATATCTTCTTCTATATGACTTGCGGCAAGTTTGAACCCAACCGGTATTCCTCCTGTCTCTTCCTTTACTTTATCAGCAAATTGCTTAAAATCTTCTACATGCTTAAAATCAGGAAACGTAGCCGGTGAAATTGCAGCTTCGCCTTGTTTCAATCCTCTTACCTCTGCAATTTCACGTGAGACTTTATGGCCTGGAAGGTGTCCACCAGTCCCGACTTTTGCTCCCTGGCCTCCTTTAAAATGAAACGCCTGGACACGTTTTAATTTATCCCAGGAAAACCCGAACTGAGCTGAGGCAAGTTCGTAGAAATACCTGGAATTGTTGTGCTGCTCATCCGGCAGCATCCCTCCCTCACCGGAACAAATGCCTGTCCCTGCCATTTCAGCACCTTTTGAAAGCGCAATTTTTGACTCTTTCGAAAGAGCACCGAACGACATATCCGAGACAAATAGCGGTATGTTTAATTCAAGCGGCTTTTTTGCATTTGCACCGATAATGACTTTCGTATGTACGGTATCTTCGTCGAGGAGGGGCTTTGTAGCGATCTGCGCAGGCAGTATCTGAATATCTTCCCACTTCGGCAGTGTGTTTCGGTCAACTCCCATTGCTGCCGTCGGTCCATGATGTCCTGTTTTCGAGAGACCATTTTGTGCAAGGTTTTTTATGTAGAACGTATATGGCTCGGTTGATTCAGGGTGTGTGTCCGCATATTCGCCGAGATACTCATCCGGGTTAAAGGGAGATGGATGATCCTTCTCAAAATCTAATATAGACTGTTTGTCGGTATAAACATCCCCGTCATGAATAACCGCCGGAAACTTTTTAAGCACTTCTTTAGGATTGTATGCACTTACTCCTGAATCATACCGATAGTCCCAATTGTGCACTCCGCAAATGAGGTTTTCACCATCAATATGTCCGTCGCACAGGAGAGCGCCCCTATGAAGACAGCGTCCGTATAGGACAGAAATTACTCCATCAAATTTTATAAGGACCAGATCGGTATTCTCAACTTTTGCGTGTGGCGGCTTCTTTTCTTCCAGATCTTCAAAGACGGCAATTTTGACCGGTTGGGCAAACATTTCAAACGTTGTTGACTTATTTATATTTTTGTCCATAGTATTCCTTTTTCTCTATTATGAATCCATATTTTCTATAGTAAATTTCAGAGCTGTACAGGTGCGCTCAAAATTTTGGTGCAGTGAAATTCAATGAAATTTCTTGAATGTCCTCAGAACAAGTTGAGCAATATTTGTTAAAAATTCAAGCATGTTTTTAGTTTTTCCAAGTAATATTTTTCACTCCTTTTACAGGGAGATAGCAGTCCGCTTACAGGGAGGTAGCAGTTCGGATAACTCTCCTCCAGCATATATGTAGATAACAATGTAAACGTCACTTATCTGTTATGACGATTGTTACTGAATATTTTGAAGGGTTGAAGCGTCGAAAAACTGGACAAAACCGATGTAGCATATATTAAAATTAAGACACAGGATATCTATATTAATAGAAAAATTATAATAATTTTCTTGACATTATAATAATTTGACATATTTGACATAAATTACATAGTAGACATAATTTACGAAACTCAATCCACGCATTTTCTAACCTGTGAAATAGTTACGGTCTTTGTGATATTTGTACACCTTATACTCAAGAGAATGATATGATAAAAGATGTATTTACCATACCCGAAATTGCAGATATATGTCGGTTATCTCGCCAGACTGTTCATAATTGGATAAAAAAAGGATATTTGAAAGGATTCAGACCTGCAAAAAATGCAGTATGGAAAGTAACGAGAAAAGAATTAGTTTCGCATATGAAGGAACATGATATACCAATTGAATTTCTTAAAGATGAAAAAATAAAAATTTTGATAGTTGATGATGAAGATTACGCTGCGGAATTAATGAAAGAACTCTTACGTGATGAAAAAGGATATTGTATAGATAGTGCCAAATCAGGATTTAGTGCTGGATCAAAGCTGGAAATCTTTAGACCGGATGTAGTGATACTTGATATTTTTCTTGGGGATATAGATGGTAGAGAACTATTTAAACATATAAATGAACACCCTGAATTAAATCAAATAAAAGTAATTGGTATTTCTGGTAAACTTGGAAATAAAGAAATTCAACAATTATATGATCTGGGATTTAAGGCCTTTTTACATAAACCATTTAAGAAAAAAGATTTAATCGAAACTATTTCAAAAGTTATTGAGAATTGATTAATCCCATTTATACAATACTATTGCTCTAATTTTATATATAAACTAACATATTTAATAAAATCTGTTTGAAACGGCATTGCAATTGAAAAAACCAGACTATATTGAATTAGAAAGACACATTAAAGAACTTGAAGATGTTGCCGTAAAAAATGAAAATTTCGCAAATAGTGTTATTAATTCCATGCATGACGGGGTTTTTGTTTTAAATAAAAAATTCTGAATAGTGATAAAAAGCCCTGGGAGTTATTTCCTCATTTGAAGCAAGTAGGAATAGATAAAATAATGAAGCGTGCAATGAAAGGTGAAATAATTCAAAATAAAGAAGTTCCTTATTATTTACCCGACGGAAAAAGTGGATTCACGTCGGAGTCATATTTCCCTTTAAAATCATCAGAAGGAAGTATTAATGGAATTATAGGTGTGATCAGTGAGATTACAAATCGGAAAACAGCAGAAGAAAAATTTAGAATTTTATCTGAAAAATCACCGAATATGATATTTATAAACCTGAATGGTAAGATAGTCTACGTAAATGACAAGTGCGTAGAGATAATGGGTTATGAAAAGGAAGACTATTATGCAGCTGATTTTCAATTTTTATCTTTGATTGCACCGGAATCCCAAAAGTTGGTAAAAACATTATTCAAAAAACATATTGGAGGTAAAGAAGTAGATCCATATGAATATAAGATTATAACAAAAAGTGGAAAAATAATAGATGTAATTATTACAACAAAACTGATAGACTATGAAGGAGAAAACGCTATTCTTGGAATAGTGACTGACATTTCTGAAAGAAAAAAAGCAGAACAAGAATTAAAAGAAGCATTAAGTTGGTATGAGACAGTATTTAACGGTTCACTTGATCCTATAGTTATCACTGATTCAGAATCAAAACTTATATCAGTAAATGATGCAACATGTACGAACTGGGATTATTCAAGAAATGAATTGTTGAATATGTACATTCAAGATTTACATGAAGACGTTGATTTGGAAGCATATAATATGTTTCATAAGAGGATTTGGAGTGGAGAAGAAATTGTGAGTGAAGCAAGAATCCTAAGGAAAGATGGAAAGAAAATTGATACGGAATTCACGAACAGATTAGTATCCATAAATGGTACGAAATTCATGAATACGATTGCCAGAGATATATCTGAACGGAAGAAAACAGAGATAATGCTTCTTCAGTTATTTAGAGCAGTTGAACATAGCCCGGTTTCCGTTATTATTACAAATAAAAAAGGTGAAATAGAATATGTAAATCCTAAATTTTTGCAAATGTCTGGTTATACTACAAAAGAAGTTGTAGGTAAAAAACCAAATATCATGAAATCGGGTAGATACACAAATGACCATTATCAAAATATGTGGGATACGATAAATTCTGGTAAAGAATGGAATGGTGAAATTCTCAACAAGAAAAAAGATGGCAGTTTCTATTGGGAAAATCTGTTAATATCTCCAATTTTAGATGATAATGGTACTATTGTAAATTTTATTGGAATAAAAGAAGATATTTCTGATAAGAAAAGAGCGGAAGAAGAAAATAAAAAGCTTGAAGAGCAGCTTTTCCATGCACAGAAAATGGAATCGATTGGGCGTCTTGCAGGAGGTATTGCACATGACTTTAATAACATCCTCGTAAGTATCGTAGGGTTTGCCGATTTATTGAAAATGAAATTTAATGATCCGTCAACGAGCGATGGACGGGCAATTGATATAATAGCAAAATCTGCGGATAGAGCAGCAAAATTAGTCAGTCAACTTTTAGGATTTGCACGGGGTGGTAAAAATATAATAAAATCTATCAATATTAATAATTTAATAGTAGAATCTATGAAAATATCAGAAAAGATATTCGAAAAAAAATAGAGATTATATATGAATTTGAGGAGGATATTTCAATTATCGAAGCAGACGAAAACCAGATTAATCAAGTGTTGACCAATCTGATCATCAATGCAAAAGACGCTATGCCGAGTGGAGGAGAACTTATTTTCAAAACACAAAATTGTTACCTGGATAAAGAAAATTCAGTTTTACTGCCAGAAATGTTACCGGGAAACTATGTGAAGGTTTCTGTTATTGATTCTGGAATAGGAATCTCAAAAGAAGCAAAAAATCATATTTTTGAACCTTTTTATACTACAAAAAGCTCTCAAAAAGGAACAGGCCTTGGATTGTCTATGGTATATGGCATAATTCAGAATCATAATGGATTCATTTACTGTGATAGTGAACCTGAATTAGGATCAGCATTTATATTTTATTTGCCTATATCTGAAAATGAGATTAAAGAGATCAAGGTCAAAGAATCTACATTAGTCAAAGGAGATGCAACCATTCTTTTAGTAGATGATGAACAATATGTACGAGTTTTATGTGAGACCATGTTGAAAAAATTGGGGTACAATATTATACTCGCTCAACATGGCAAAGAAGCTGTTAAGCTTTACAAGAAAAACAAGAAAAATATTAATTTAGTTCTGTTAGATATGATTATGCCGGGATTAGATGGTAGCGAAACTTTTAATGAATTAAAAAAAATAGATCCGGATATCAAAGTTGTCTTATCAAGTGGTTACACTAAAGAAGGACATATAGAAAATGTTTTAAAGAATGGTGCTTTGGGTTTTATTCAGAAGCCATTTAAAATTAAAGATTTATCAAATATTTTAGCTAACGTTCTCATAATTTAAATTGTGTATAGTTAACTAATAATTATGATTGGTATTAGCTCGATTATAAAAATTGTAAATGTAAATTCGAATCTTTGAGAATATTATGAATCAATGTAAAGAATTATTAATAGTCGACGACGATGAACATGTCCGCACTTACATTAAAGAAATCGTGAAAATCAATTTACCTTCTTTGAATATCATAGAGTCAGATGATAGCCGAAAAGTTATTAACAAAGTATTAAACAATAAACCTGATTTAATACTTTTAGATATTATGATGCCTCACATGAATGGATTGGTAATTCTCAAAAAACTAAAAGAGAATTTAGACAAAGACATTAAAAAAATTCCTGTTGTAATCTTAACCGCAGTTCACAACAGGGAAATTGATTTGCAGACGAAAAAGCTTGGTGCTAATAGATTATATCTTAAAACCTTTTAATGAAAAAGTATTTATTCTGAAAATTAAAAGGTATTTAAAACTGTTATAAAGAGGAAAAAGTGATAAAGAAATAAGCCATGTAAAATTTTGAGTAAGTGTAGGTTTGTTTTGTGGGAAGTTACGTAGTTGAAAAAGTTGAATTTTGCTTTTACTAGATAATTGCTGAGAAATTCCGCTAATCCGAAATCTCTAACCAATCAAAAGTGTTTCTCAATAGTAAGTCAAAATCAATCTAAATTATTCCAAGAAATTATTTCAGTTTTTTGAATTAGATTCAGAGAAATAACTTTTACTGCTTACTAATTTGCTCAATCACCTCCATTCCACCAAGTTGTTCGGCATATTTTTCATAAATGGGTCGAACCTTTTGTCGAAAAGGCTCTATATCAACAGCGTTGAACTCTATTCCGGCATCAATCAGCTTTGCATTGGCTTTCTTGGCTAAGCTCTCTTCTGCTTCACGAGCTGTGATTGCCGCATACATTCCTGCTTTTAAAATCGCAATCTGAACATTCGGTGGAAGCCCATCATACTTTTTCTGATTGAAAAAGAACGGAGCAGCTCCAATCATATGATGTGTTAATGAAACATACTTTGTAACTTCATAGAAATTTTCAAAATACAAATCTACTACACTGGTTTCCCCACCATCAAGAACTCCTTGTTGAAGCGCTGAATAAAATTCTCCCCATGACATATTGGTTGCCTGAGCTCCAAACGCATTAAAGGAATCGAGTAATATTGGACTACCCATAACTCTGATTTTCAGACCATTAAAATCTTCCGGTGTGATGATTGGTCTTGTCGCATTCCATGTATTCCGTGTTCCAAAAGTCCAATAATTTAAGAATACGCTGTTCGTTTTCCTTTCGATGATTTTTCCAACCCATTTACCAACAGGACCGTCTAGAACACGGTAAAAATGTTCCAGATCATTAAATATGAATGGAAGGTTGAACAGCTCAATTTCCGAAACAAAAGGTGCCAGGTTACCTGCAGCAACTACGGTAGCATCAATTGTTCCGAGTCTAATCCCGTTAACGTGATCTCCTTCACTGCCGAGTTGAGCATTTGGAAAAATATTTACCTGGACGGTGCCATTCGTTTCTGCTTCGATGACTTCTTTGAATTTTTCCATTCCTTTAGCGTAGGGGTGACTTAAACTACTGTTTATCCCAACTTTCAGAAAAATCGTATCGGCTGAAGTTGTATCAGTTGCCTGATCATCGACGCTTTCACTACTGCAGAAAGTGAGAATAAACATCGGTACAATACAAAAAATGATATATCGGAATTTCATAATAGTCCCAGTTTTATCTTTAATGAGAATACAATTAGAATTTGTGATGAAAATTGACGCTCATTCAAATTGTCAATTTGATTCATCGCGGTTTGTACTTATTCACGCAGTGTACGTTGTCAGAACACGTTGGACAGTATCCTCATAAATTAAGAGATTCATTTTATTTTTCCAAGTGATATTTACTCCTCGGGCTGTACGATTTGCGAACAATCCAATTAGAATTTGTATTGAGCTTTTATTGCTCGAACATACCATGAACAATTAAAACAGACTTTATCTTTCGTACCAATGATCCTTATAGTATAACAGCTTGTTTGATAATTTCCTCGCCGCCTGCAGAAAGTTTGACTGTATATACTCCGGGAGTTACGCGCACAAGTATATGCTCACGGCTGCGTATGTCTGCCTCAATGTGTACGCGTGTGCTGAGAGAACGACCATATTTGTCTACTTCTTCGTCTGCATCGCCATAAAAGTCGACCGTGTCATAGTAATCAAACCAATAATTTAATCGTGCACCGGCAACCTGTTGGTCATAGCGTGCGATTTCCTCAGGTGTTCTATTCCGTTTCCGTTTTGTCATACCCCATTCGACACTGTTAAAACCCGCCTCGCCGGGACCTGTCAGCTCATTAATCAAATTCAAACCATCGTAAATAGATATTGAAACATCATTGCTGATAGATTTTTTTAAGTAATAATTAATCACAACTCCGTGTGGTTTGTTCTCGCCGGAATAATTTTGTGCACTGACCGCTTTTTGACTTGTCATAATCCACTGTATTGTTGGTTCAATATCGAAAAAGTGAACATTCTTTTCAATAACATCCGGATTCAGTTCTTGCAGTGGTGAAATATCGGTAATAAAGATTCCTCTGCCGTGTGAGCCGACAATAAGGTCATTTTCGCGTGGATGGATAACTAAGTCCTGTACACCCGTTGTCGGCATATTATTTTGCATCCTTGCCCAATTTTCACCGCCGTCAATGGATACATGGACAGCTTTTTCGGTTCCGAGGAATAGGAGGTTAAAATTTCTATGATCTTCCCGGATAACGTTAACAGGTTCGTCATCGGGAAGATTGTTCGATATAGAATCCCACGTTTGACCAAAATCAGAAGTCTTATATACAAACGGTCGAAAATCGTCATGTCTCCGTCCGGTATAGTTCACATATGCCGAGCCAGCATCATGATGCGATGCAACGACTCTACTGACCCAGTATCCCGGATTTCCGGTAATTCGGTCATTCAAATTCGTCCATGTTTCTCCACCATTAGTGGTAAGCTGAACATTACCGTCATCAGTCCCAACCCAGATAACACCCTGTCGGACAGGCGACTCGTCAAGTGTTGTAATCGTGTTAAAAGCAAGTGGTCCGATATTCCTGAGATCGGGATCGTTTTTCGTGAGGTCAGGACTTATTTCCTCCCAATTTTCACCTCTGAACGAAGAGCGAAGAACCACATTCGCCCCATGGTATATAACATTACTGTTATGAGGAGAAATGAGAATAGGTGCACTGAAATTGAAACGGAGTTCAGGGTTGCCTGTAAATCGAATGCGTTTCCTTTTACCGGTTTTCATATCAATTTTTGAGAGGCCACCGTTCTGTGATTCCGCATAAAGCCAGCGGTTATTGCTTGGATCGACCTTACTATAATAGCCGTCTCCACCGAGCATATGTTCCCAGTCTTCAAACCGGATCGGGAACCGTCCCTTTTTCGTGCTTGGCCCTTTAAAAGTTCCAAAATCTTGTGCTCCTCCGTACACATTATAGGGATATGCCATGTCAACACCGATCTCATATATCTGCGCAAGAGGCAGTTCATCAGGGTGATACCAATTTTTACCACCATCGTATGTTATAGCCAGACCGTAATCGTAGCCGGATAATATATGATTATTATCTCTCGGATCGATCCAAAGTGCATGATGATCTCCACCGTACTCAAATGCACGGTTCCAAGTCCTGCCACTGTCAAATGAATGAGTGACCCCGAAACTCAAAATATATATATGATTTTCATCTTCCGGATCAACTCTGATCTGACAGAAGTACGAACCACCGGCTACCGGTTCGGGAGACATCTGTTCCCACTGAAGACCTCCGTTAGTTGTTCGATAAATTCTGTTCTCGTACCTACCGTCTGAATTCCTGTCTTCCAGGATATAAGCATAGAGGATATCAGGATTTTGAGGAGAGATCGTCAATCCGATTCTACCAACATTTTCACTTGGAAGACCATTAAAAAGCTTAGTCCAGGATTTTCCTCCATCGGTAGTTTTATGAATTCCGCTCCCTGGCCCGCCTTCATAAAACATCCATGGTTTAGCAATCCTGTCGTAACTTGTCGCGTAGAGGATTGTAGGATTTGAGGGGTCCATGACAAGGTCAACTGCACCGATATATCTTCCATTCTGCATTACGCTGAGCGACTTTTCCCAAGTCCTGCCTCCATTTGTCGTTTTGAATACTCCTCGTTCTTCATTGTCGGAATATAAATGACCCAGTGCCGCAACATATACAATATCATCTTGTTCGGGATGAACAATGATCCGTCCGATCTGATGGGTATCTCTCATCCCCATGTTTTGCCATGTCTCTCCACCGTCGATTGATTTGTAAACACCGTCACCCCAGTATGTCGCATAGGGATCGGTCGTGCTGTTATTTGGTTCTCCCGTTCCGACCCATACCGTATTGGGATTTATCTGCGATACAGCAATATCTCCGATCGCGAAGACACTTTGATTGTCAAAAATCGGGAAAAAAGTTGTGCCGTTATTGACCGTTTTCCAAAGTCCTCCATTTGCCGTTGCTGTATAAAATGTATTATTCTGCTGAAAAGGAACTGCAAAATCGACGACCCTGCCTCCTTGTCGCGTCGGACCGATCGAACGGTAATGAAAGAACTTCAATAAATCTTGAGGGAGTTGTTGTCCAAATAATTCAGATGTGTTTAAGAAGTAGTATGGTAACATCAAAACAAACAAAACCCGGATTATTTTATTTAATGTCATAACACATGCTCCTGAGATTTAGTTAAGATGCGAAAGATACCATAACTCGAGATAGCATAATTATTGCCTTTTATATTTTTTAATTAATATTTATAGTATGCAAATTCTTTATTAAAGTGTTTTCTGCACTCAGGGATGTATTAAGTGTAACTTTCATCCTGCAATTTTTGCACTATTTGATTAGAGACTAATCATTTGTCTCCGGATTTATCGGCAGAATTAAATGAGAAGGGCACTCCATTTTTTTGTGTGTCTATTTCTCCATTAAGCTCGTTGAATATTCATTAATGCCAATAAGTACTATTGAATTTCTACTACTTCTAATTAATAAAAGAGAAATAATCGTAACGAGTGAATTAATTTTAAGAATTGAGGTTTGTAGTATGTTGCTTGAATAAATCAGTACTATGCGAATGAATAATACGGAATGCATTATGACTTTACAAGGATTATCTGCTCATAGAGCTGTATGAATTGTTAATCTTCAACGAATAAATAATTCGCACAGGATTCGTTAAAAATTAAGGGGTGCTTTTAGTTATTTCAAGTGTTTTCAATTACTTGATATTTACGTTTTTATATACGTTGCTACAAGCAATTCTAACCACATCTATTAATTTACAATAATTATTTTGAAAGTTTTACAATTATTGCTTGCACATACAAGTATTTTTGTTATCTTATACTGCAATGGAACGAAAAGATTCCAAATTTTGTGGTTGTTTATACTATTCAGCGAATGCATTAGCACGGATAATAACGAAAATTGCTGAAGAGGAATTCGCTGATACCGGATTGTCGCCTTCATACGCATTCTTAATAATGACGGTGAATCATAAGCCCGGCATACGGCCTACAGAGATCAGCGAAATTATGCAGCTTTCACCTTCGACTATTACTCGTCTAATTGAAAAAGTTGAACACCGTGGTTTTCTTGAAAGAAAAACGTTAGGAAAATATACTGAAGTATATCCAACAGAGAGCGGCGCAGATCTTAATATCAAAATTAAAGAAGCTTGGATGAATTTATTCAACCGGTATACAAATATTTTAGGTAAGGAAGAAGCATCCAAACTTACATCAAAAATCTATGAAACAGTAATAAAGCTTGATTAATTTTCTTTTAATGCAACTATTGCATGTACAACTAAATATAATTTTGGAGAATTTAATGAAAATTGGAATCATAGGTTCAGGTATCGTCGGAAAAGCGTTAACTGCTGGTTTTTGTAAATATGGATATGAGGTGATGGCAGGGTCACGCGAACCGGGTAAACTGGCTGAATGGAAAACAGAGATCAGTGGGAATTTGAAGACCGGAACGTTTGACGAAACAGCGGCATTCGGCGAGATTATTGTTCTTGCTACAAAAGGAACGATAGCAGAAAACGCAGTCAAACTTGCAGGTATCCATAATCTAAATAATAAAACCGTAATCGACGCGACAAATCCAATTGCGGATGCAGAACCGGTTAATGGTGTATTGAAGTTTTTTACCAACCTTGATGGTTCTTTAATGGAGCAACTTCAGATGCTGGCACCCGAGGCTAATTTTGTTAAAGCGTTTAGCTGTGTTGGGAGTCATTTTATGGTTGATCCGTATTTTGAATCTAAACCCACCATGTTTATTTGCGGCAACAATGATGCAGCAAAAGTTGAAACTGAGAAAATATTAAACCAGTTTGGTTGGGAGGTTGAGGATATGGGGAAGGTTGAGGCCGCCCGAGCAATAGAACCGCTGTGTATGCTTTGGTGTATCCCCGGTTTCCGGAAAAATCGCTGGACGCACGCTTTCAAATTATTGAAGAGCTAAGTACTCCTAAAGATAATTAAAGGCCAAACATTAAACAAAATACAAACTACACACGTAACAACCTAATAAATCCAAGGAGAAAAAAATGTCCAAAAATATACTTATCACTGGTGCCAGTAGCGGATTTGGAAAACTATTCACTCTTACATTACGTAAGAACGGGCACACAGTTGTTGCTTCAATGAGGGGAGCAGAGGGTAAAAACAAAACGGTTGCTGAAGAACTAAAAGGGATCGGTGCTCATATCGTGGAGATTGATGTGACTAACGACAATAGTGTCAGTCAAGGTGTAGAATCTGCCATTGAAATGGCCGGTGGTATTGATGTGGTAGTCAACAACGCAGGTGTTGGCGTCATAGGTTTGCAGGAAACTTTTACTCCTGAAGACTGGCAAAACCTGTTCGATATCAATGTGTTCGGTGTGTAAAGAGTCAACAGGGCGATTCTTCCTCACATGCGCGATAAAAATTCAGGGCTGCTTATCCATATCTCCAGTATACTGGGGGCCGGATGACAATTCCATTTTTTGGTCCCTACAACACCTCAAAATGGGCTTTGAAAGCATTAGCAGAAAATTATCAAACTGAACTCTCGGGTTTTGGTATAGATTCGTGCATTGTTGAACCAGGTGGTTATCCCACTTCATTTATGGACAGACTTATAAAACCAAGTGATTCAACTCAAGATTCCAGCTTATGGTGAATTTACTAAAGCACCTATGGAGTTTTTCACCAATTTTGAAAAAGCATTAGCGGCTAACAAAGAGCAAAATCCACAAGATGTAGTGGATGCTGTTTCCGATCTGATCGATACACCAGCAGGCCAACGCAATTTCCGCACAGTCGTTGATAAAATGGGAATGGGCGATCCTATCAAGAGCTATAACGACCAGCTCGAACAGATCACTTCCGGGATCTACAATGCTTTTGGTATGGGAGATATGCTGAAGTTAAAGGTTTAATGTTAATGTATTTATAGAAATATATTAATCATCTTTTTGGTTTTCAGATAAGTGCTCGATAGCAATGGCTTCAGCTTGATCGGCGGAAACTCGCATTTTATAAGTGTAGATTCTATACCTTACACTACGCAAAACTCTGTGCAGATTTTGTATGTTAGGCGATAAATCCTGATGTTACACTACATATGGACGACTTCGACATACACAATTATTGTATGTCAGTCATAAGTTTCTGCCCTCCTACTTTCTTATGTCATAGATACGCGAATTTTCCATAAGTACTCACCCTGTGTAAACTAAAGTAATTTTCAAGAATTTAAATAAACAACCATTCCAATTTTGAGCCATAAGACTATGCATTTTCAATAGGAGGGATTGTTGCATATTTAAATGAAATAAAAAACTTGCGTTTGTAAAATGCATGGGTTATCATTAACACTCCCAAAAAAACTAGGTATGTTAAGTAACAATCTCAAAATTTCAGTGTTGCCTTATCTTTAAATAATAGTCCTTTTAAGATGACCGAGATTGGGATACCAGTTAAGAGTACTATCTCGCAGTAAGGATTCAATTGTGGGACACGTGACTATGTCTGATACAAATAAAAACATTCAACGAGATGAGCAATTCAATGATGTGGGACAGCAATTTCGTGAATTGTTGCTCAATGGCAAGGTCGAAGAAGCAGGTGCATTGCAAGCTGATGAAATGATACCCGATAACGTTGTCAATTTACATGCAAAAGAAGCATTTGCAGTGCTTAAAGAAACTGAACAATTTGATGTGGCATTGCACGTAGCTATTAAATATTTTTCCTCAGATGATGAAGTGAATACAGTAAAAATTGCAGAATGGAACCGGTTAAACAAAAAAAAGCAATTTGTAGAGGCAGCAGAATGGGCACTATCGCAAGGTCTGTCTGAAAAAGAAATATACCAGTCAGGACTTTCTGCGTTTGAAAAATATTTAGAAGAGGGAAATGTTGAAGAAGCACTTAAAATAGTACAGAAATACAAATTGAGAAAAGAATCATTGATTAGTTTGACCATGGTAGCTTTCAACAAGATTATTAGTGAAGAAGATTATTATAGTGCGGCACGTTTAGGAAAAGCGTTTAATCTCTCGAAAGACAGGACAACGTCGGTAGTCATCAAGGCATGTAATGAATTCATCAAAAACGGTGAAATTGAAATGATCTATAAACTTATCGATGAATTCGAGTTGTTAAATGATACTACAATTGGAGAATTTTCTGGAAAAGATGCTGAAAATCTTGTTATCGAACTTACCGAGAAATTTATTAGGCCATCATTTGATCAAGGCAAGCTCCAGCTTATGAAAGAATTTGCTGAAGCAATAAAATTGAATTCTCAGCAGTTTGAAAACAGCTTTTTGAAAGAATTTGTACGGCGGTTCTATAAAATAGCTGTTAGTACCCATAATTCCTATCTTAACAGCAATGATCTTAAATCCGCCAGATTCATACGTGACTCTTTTAACCTGTTTGTTACCCCGCTACCTTTTGATGAGTTTACTTCTCTTGTTGAATCGAGTGAAGCATATCATAAATCATTGTTAGAAAACGCCGAATTAAATGCAGCGATCGCGTTCAAGAAAGAGTACGAGATATTTACAAAATTTACCGTTGAAAAAAGTAAAAAGACAGCTATTGAGCACGGAAAGCTATTTCTTGTTAAGGCTATTGAAAACAAATCAATTCCGATGGCTATGAGTGGGATTAAAGAATATAATGTGACGAATGAACTTGTCGATGATGCTTTCTTAACAGGAATTTTGCATCATATACACGATAAATCGTTTGATGATGCTTTTGCCTTACGTGATGAATTAAAGTTTAAACCTACCTCTGAAGCTGGCAAAGCCCGTATTATTGAAGCATTTAAGAAAATCATGCAGGATAAAGACTATATTCACGCTGTAGAATTTGCACACCGTTTCAACCTTCAAAGATCGTATGAATTGGATGCCGCGATTAAAGCCTGGCAAGTTGAATTTATTGCGAAACGGCATGATAATGCGATAAATTTAAATAATAAATTTAAAATTAATAAAGAGTTTACTTTGCCTCTGGCTAAGAGAGCATATCGGGAATTTAATATTGCGAAAGATTATCCCATGGCGATCTTAATTCGGAGAGCCTATAAAATACCCATTGGAATTATAGAATGGATATTAGAATTTTTTAGACTGCTTTTTTCAAGATAGGCTCAGCGTTAATCTGAATATTTGTCTACCATTTTCTTTATTTTGTATGTAGTAGAACAAATCGGACATTTTGAATTAAATAGTAGGGCATGTATATAGTTTTCACAAGTGTTTCTGCTCCCCGGATTGTAGGATTTGGAAAGCTTCAACTCGCATTTGTTATGAATCCTGGAAAACTGGGAAATAAGATTTATTACTGTTTATTTTCGTAACAGGAATGTGATTTTTGCCAAGAGGGTTCTGTTCGTAGTCACGTCATTGTCGTTTCCAAATAAATTTTCCTGATTATATACTAAATAAAAATCGCTCCCCAGCCTATATATATAGCGGAGAATAATGTTTTGTGACACCTGATTTCTATCATCGAAAAGTAAGGCATCATCGACCCACTGGAAAAATCCCTTGATATATAATTCTGTATTAAATGCATAGCTCAACCGTGCTGAAATTAAATTTGTATGAAAATCCCCCTCGGGAAGTTCGACCTTGCTGTAACTATAGTTGCCACTTGCAAATATTTGAGGATGTGCTCGAACTGTTGCACTCACTCCTCCTCCGTAAGAAGTACCGGTGAAAAAATCTCCCCCATTGATATTTACCGACCCATGAACGGGTTTTGTACTGATCGAACGATACTGGCCCTTAAACGTCGTATTGGTATAGCTCTTCTGAGGAATGATCAGATCCGGTCGAATTTCAAATTCTTCATCGAGGTGTTCAAACTCCCTGTCAACCGTAAAACTGAAATTCGTAGTATTTTCAAAATCAATGGTAAGTGTTCCGGTCGCTTTCCTGTTGAGTACCCGATTATGGTGATTGGTCTGGTAATTACCATTGGCTGTAATAAATACCTTTCGAATTGCGGGAATCTGATTGAAACGTGGGGAAAGCGTGACGCCGCCTTCGGTGAACCTGATATCTTTTCTTCTTACAAATCCCATTTCGGGATTAAAATCCTTATCGATATTCAGAAAGGACAGATTATACTGCCACAGGTCTGATTGAAAGCGAAATCCTGCATTACCGGCAAGATTATTCCTTTTCCCTTCTTTTCCGGGAGAAAAAGTGCTTGCTCCTACCATATAGAATGAAAACTTCTCGTTGACATTGAAGTTGGAATCAAATCCAATTGAACGGTTATAGCCACCATGCACCTCTTCTTTATTCAAAAACATAACACCGACAGCAGAACGGGATAATATATCCCGCTTCAGCCTAAATGCACTATAATTAGTCTCCGGTATTGTTGGTTCATCAACAAAAGGAGACGTTTTTCTGGTCTGAAGTGACATGAGACCTAAAGCATATTTACCTATCCTGCCGTTGAGACGTGTCCCGCCTATGATAGGAACGAGATTCCCGTCCGACAGACCGATATTCCGACTGTGGAATATCTGAATATTAGCTGCCCGTCTTAGTAGAGGATTTGCACCTCCTTGGCCTTGACCGAACGAAAATGTTCCAGCGCCTTCCAAAAAGAAATCCCGTTTTTCTGGAAAAAACAGGTCGAATCGTGTCAGATTTATCTGTTCCTGATCTGCTTCGACCTGTGCAAAATCGGTATTGTAGGTGAAATCGGCTGTTAATGTCGACGTGATGCTCTTTTTTAAGTCAATTCCGAATTCACCGAGGTCATCTTCTACGATGTCATCACGCTGTAAACCACCGGTTGCAAAGGGTTTAAAATCAAAATTACCACCCATCTCCAATCCATTAAAACCGGTGACATCACCTGCATGAGAAACACGTTCCTGCCCTTCTATACCTGCATAGAGAGGCACGAACCGCCAGATATCTTTTTCATTTTTTCGTATTATTGTGCGTACAAAATTTGCCCCCCAAACAAGATTATCTCCCTCATTATACCGGAGCGTCTGCCATGGCACGAAGACCTCAAGGAACCACCCTTTATCATTAATGGAAGTTTTTGCGTCCCAAACACCCACCCAGGAGCCATTGCGTATTCTCCCGTCTTCCCAAATAACCGCATCAGTGATTTTTCCCGCAGCGGTAATTATAAGGTTATAGGCACTTCGGTGGTCATGGAATGTATCGAGCACGATCTCGAACCTATCATCAAAGATATCGTTTCCGTCCCTCCTCAACTCTGTAATGCGGATTTTGTCAGGCTCGGACTCGTACAAACGGACGCCAAAATAAACGTTCTCATCATCATAAATTACTGCAATTTCGGTCCTTTCCGTCGGAGGAGCTCCAGTATCCGGAACCCGCTGGATAAAATCGTCCCGAAACTTCGCCTCTTTCCACACTGGGTCATTGAGAACGCCGTCAATTTTAGGACCTTTGGCAACCCGTACCGCCCGCATTTCCTTATGGAACGAGCTGTTTTTTAATGCTTCGGATGAATTATTTGATCCCATTGATAAAGCAAAATCATCTGTGTTTGGCCCATAACTATCTGATAGATACCAGTCTTCTTTCCCGGAAAGCTCTATGTAATATGGTACGATAGTCGCCGCTGTTGGATTTCCATACTGGCTCGGCGATTCATTCCAGATAAAATTACGAATATCTTTTGGGTTAATTGGCTCGTGGAAGGTCCGCTCATAAAGGACAGGTTTTTCTCTGTGTGGAAAGTACACCAGCAGCCAGACATGCATACTCAAAATTTCCTCATCAGAAGAATTCAAAATATCGAAATACGCTCTAAAACCGTTATCGACAACAATAATATTTACGGGACCGTCGATTGTAAAGGGGGCACCTTCATACTCAAACGAGGTCAGGGGGATATAGGGATTCAATTTCGAATTGTTGCCGGATTCACCAATTTGCGCGTACGATGTGCTAGAATTTGCTGCTCCCTGCAAAAGGATTAAACAAATTATCAGTTTGAAATTGGTATGAGGATTTTGAAAAGTCATGAGAGTTAAAAAAGAAACTTCTAAAAATGAGCGCTTCCCGGATCAATCAACCCGATTCGGCAGGAATAATGTGCAAATCTGATTCTGTCTTATTATATGTTGTCAATACAAGCCGGATACTCTGAGTCAAAATGTAAGAGTTACACGTTATACTTACAAGTGTTTTCAGTTCTCCGGACTGTACGATATGCGAACCGTATTGTCAATGGATCAGTATAATTCTTTCCTCAGGCGGATGAAGCCATTCGACGCCGCGGCTCGTTACAATTTGAGGATTTGAAAGATTAATTGTGACAGGAAAACCGGACCGTTCGGGAATGTTCATCGTAACAAAAAAATCACCGGCAAAAATAAAGTTCTCCTGAATTGTTAACTGGTCCCGGTCTGACCGAAATGGTGCAATCGAAGGACCCACCGTCACCAGGCTTCCGGCAGAATTGAACATACTGTGAAGGTCAATGGAAAATCCCGGTTTATCGGTATTGGCTAATGCTTTCTGTACTGATTCATAGTCTACCGTGCCGATATCGGTAAGGTAGGGAGTATATATATACCCTGCATCTTCAAGAGCCGAGATGATAACCTTCAACGTTTCCCCGGCAGTCCTGCCAATTTTTACATTTTCCCGATAAATCTCGCGGGCTTCCAATGTACGGTCAAAGGCACGCTGCAGACTTGCGGGAACACCGGTTTCCCTTTCTCTCATAACATACGCATGCAATTTTGTTTCTGTCATGATGTTCATATATATATGTTCAAGATTACCGCCTAATGCTATAAAATCACCCCGCTGAATGACATAGTCCGTGTTGCTGATCCAGGCCCGAACTGAAGGCGGCGCAACAGGTTCGGATTGTGCTGAATAGTAGACGACAGGCTGTCCCGGACCGGTACTATAACCGATTAGACCCGCTTTATAACTCTGCTCATTAGCCCATTGGTCTACATCCCCCAGCGTGGTGACACCCGGTGTGATAACCTCACGGGACAAAGCACGTTCGACAATCCGATGGTGTGTTTCTATGGCTTTTGTGTACGCGACAACCTCACTTTGAACCCTCCTCACCCTGAAATCTGTAATGACATTTTCTGCGGACACAATTCTCTGGGCATATTTCGGCCCTAATATTTTTTCCAGTCTCAGATACTGGGTATGAGAAATCCCGTCCGCCACGGCAAGCCAATTGGAAAAATTTACCGCAATCGTTTTCGGGTCGCGTTCTGCGACAAATTCCGTTATCTCGTTATAGACCGAGAAATCTACATTCCCGTAATCGTAACCTTCAATGGCGCGTGATACGTCGCGGGAACCGAGTACGTCAAGACTTGCAACAGCTCCGCTGCCGCCATCCAGTACGGCACCGCCAAAAACGCCCGGAAACATAGCCCGCTCGATCCTGTCACCCAGATCGGTAAAAATCAGAAAACCGGACGTCGATCCGAATTCATACGCCAGTGGATCGAGGTCCCCGTTACGGGTAACGTGAATCCACATGTCAACATTGTTGTCGCGCATTGCTCCCGGCAGGACAAGGTCAAGTTTTTCTTTTCTTATTTGGCGAAGAAGTTCCCTGCCGGACTTTGACGTATGGACACCCGGCTGTGCGTAGGCTGCTGGTACTGCGAACATCGCGGCAATATAAAATACCAATACTCGAGCTATCATGACGTACTCCTTAAATGATTCGTGGTGGTAATATAGTACGGTAAGCATTGTGCACTTACAAGTGTTTCCTGTTCCCCGGGCTGCGCAATTTGTGAACCATGAGCATTGCACTAAACAAATAATTGATTACACCTCACCGGAACAATCGATAGAAATTATTTATCGATCCAGTAGTCAGGAAGTATTACTGCATTTCGTGCAAATTCCTCGCCGTCATACGTGAGAGTTACCGTGTACTCTCCGGGCTGAACAGGAACAGCAATGAAATATTGATTTCCGCCGGATGCACGGTTGTAAGAAACACGTTGGTAATCGTGTGAAATTTCTTCTTGATCTGTATAAAACACACTTTCATCCCGGCCCCGCTGCCATTGAGCTTTTTCATCTTCGGTTTGTTCTCTCAGTTTTGTCATATTCCATTCCGCACTATTTAAGCCTTGATTGGTTGTACCTGTTATTTCGTTAATCACTCGTGCACCCTGGTAAATACGTATTATTACATCGCTGTTCACCCTGTTATTCAAATAATAGTTCACAACGATTCCATATGGCTCATTCGGTCCGACAAAGTTTGAGGAACTGACAACGTTTTGGCTTGAGATCACCCATTGTATTTTTGGTTCAATATCAAAGAGATAAACATCTTGTTCAAGGACATCCCCGGTGAGTTCCTGTAAGGGAGAAATATCGGTAATAAAAAACCCTCTTCCGTGTGTTCCTACCACAAGATCGTTCTCGCGAGGATGAATAACAAGGTCATGTACCGGTTGCGTCGGCATGTTATTTTTCATTTTTGCCCAGCTCCTGCCACCGTCAATGGTAACATACACTGCTTTATCCGTTCCTAAAAAGAGCAGATTGGGATTTTTATGGTCTTCTCTAATGACATTGATGGGTTCATTTGGAAGGTTATTTGCAATTGATGTCCACGTTTCACCGAAATCTGTGGTTTTATACACAAATGGTCTGAAATCATCACTGCGGAGTCCCGTATACGCAACATAAGCTGTTCCTGCCTCATGATGCGACGCGATGACCCTGCTTACCCGGTATCCGGGATTATCGGTTATACGATTATTCAGTTTTATCCATGTTGTGCCGCCGTCTTTGGAAAGTTGAACATTACCGTCATCGGTTCCCACCCAGAGGACTCCCTTCATTACCGGAGACTCGGCAATCGTTGTAATAGTGCAGTAATGAGCGTTGTCAAAATCCCCGATTTTCACCGGATCGTTCGTCGTGAGATCGGGGCTAACCTCTGTCCACATTTCACCCCTGAAGTCGGAACGAAGCAGAATGTTTGCCCCATGATAAATGACATCACTGTTATGCGGGGAGATCAAGATAGGGGAGTTCCAGTTGAATCGAAGGCTGCGGTCTTGTGCTATATACGCAGTCAGTTCTCCTCCTTTATACCGTATTCTCTTACTGCGTCCGGTCTTTTGATCTCTCCGTTGAATGCTGCCCCATTGCGACTCATTATACAACCAGCGACTATCGGTAGGATCCACCAAATTGTAGAATCCATCTCCACCGCCAACTTCCTCCCAGTCTTCGAATCGAATGGGAGTAGTGCCTTTTTTTGTGCTCGGCCCTTTCCATGATCCGTTATCCTGCGTCCCTCCATAGACATTGTAGGGATACTCCATATCTACACCAATTGAATATAACTGGGCTAACGGAAGATTATCGGGATGATACCAGTTTTTTCCGTTATCGAAGGTAATTGCAAGTCCGTGATCATTGCCCAAAAGTACATGATCGGTATCGCGCGGATCGATCCATAGTGCGTGATAATCACTTTCATACATAAAACCCAAACCCCACGATTTTCCGCCATCGGTAGATTCCTGTATACTTCTGCTGATGACATAAATGCGGTCCTCATCATTCGGATCAACTCTGATTTGACCATAGTACGAACCACCGCCGATGATCTCTCCATCCGGACTAACCTGCCGCCATGTGCCTCCTCCATTATCAGTGCGGAATACGTTACTGATATTTGTATTGTCAAATCTTCCACGGCGATGTGTGCCGTCGGAAATGATCGCATAGAGAATTTGAGGATTTTTGGGGAAAATAGTGAGGCCGATTCTTCCGATGGCACCGGAAGGTAGTCCACGTGTGAGTTTCAACCATGAATTTCCGCCGTTGGTTGTTTTATATATTCCACTTCCATTGCCGCTTTGCATGTAACTCCAGGGCGTACGTTCCCTGTCCCAGCTTGCTGCATAGAGTGTTTGAGAATCTTGAGGATCCATTACCACGTCTACCACACCCACGTATCTATCATCAACGGTCACCTCAAGCGTCTTTATCCATGTTTTGCCGCCATCAATTGTTTTATACAATCCTCGTTCCTGATTTTCAGAATAAAAGTGACCAAGCGCGGCAACATAGACAATATCGGGATTTTCCGGATGGATGATAATGCGGCCGATATGAAAAGAATCCCTTAATCCCATATTTTTCCACGTCATGCCTCCATCGGTAGACTTGTATACACCATCTCCCCAATATGGAATCCCGGGATCACTACTACTACCATTGGGTTCACCTGTACCTACCCAAACGATGTTTGGATCAGATTGGGATACTGCAATGTCACCAATAGATATTACATTCTCATTGTCAAATACAGGCTCAAAAGAATGACCATTATTACTAGTTTTCCACAATCCACCTGTTGCCGTTGCAGCATAAAAGGTATACGGCTCCTGTAATGGCACGGCAAAATCGACAACTCTGCCGCCTTGACGAGTCGGGCCAATCGAACGGTATTCAAAATGTTGTAAGAAATCCTGAGAAAGTTGTTGTCCGAATATATCGGATGTGCCAGAGAGGCACAATGGTAACAGTACAATATAGAACAAGGGGATTATTTTTTTACGTTCCATGATTCATTCTCCATAGATAACATTTCGATGAGAAACGTGTTGGTTGTCAGATAAATGCGGATTCATTGTGTTAATTAGTAAGGTATGTAATTTGCTTATACAACTACTTTCTGCTCTCAGGAATGTACGATTACTTATCAGATAAAACAGTATATTTTTCCTAAAATATTTTTCAGAACTTTTTACATACGGGCTTTGTAATTTACGAGCCCTTGAAGTGGAAATAAATCGAGGTTAAGCTCTGGAAAACTCGAAGCTGTGATCCAATAATTATAAGCCAGTTAATTAAGTTTCAATTACCTTGAAAGACTTAGTAAAATTTAGAATAGTTATCACATTTATTTGTTAACACATTCGATTAATTTCAAGAATGAGATAATTGTATGACACCTCCTGAATCATGCAGGTAAATTCTAATGCCAAAATTTGTAGTGTACATATATTTTGTATATATTATTATACATACCTAATTTGTTTAGAGCAAGATGTTATGGTGTACATCGAATTTAAAAGGAGAAAGTTGTGAATTTAAAACGCAGAGACTTTCTGAAAATTATGCCCCTTAGTGTATTATTGCAGGGTCTACCGGCAGATGTTAAATCAGACACAGTTCAAAATGGTCCTACAGCTATCCCTTTGCAATCTAGAGTGCGAAATACTCAGAATTCGAACCAAATTGATCAGATTTATAAAAACGCTATAATAATAGATGCTTTGGTAATTACAAGCGATTGGAATGAAGAGTCATACGAGGCTGTAGAGCAGTCAGGTTATACCGGCATTCAAACTTCGCTACCTTCGGAAAATCTAGAAGTAGCTCTGAAAGCATTGACTGACTGGAACCAGCGT
Source organism: bacterium (assembly GCA_965249485.1). Classification (GTDB taxonomy): domain Bacteria; phylum SM23-31; class SM23-31; order SM23-31; family SM23-31; genus CBDFMG01. The sequence goes on from OZ252239.1 coordinate 996,248, forward strand.
ATACAAGATAATACAGACAAGCTCATGATGGCTATCTCTGCCGTGGATTTCGAACGAGCGAAGCAGGAGGGTAGGATGGCCGTGATGTTTGGTTTTCAAAATGCAACAATGATCGAAAACTCCATCGACAATATTAATATTTTGTACCAAGCTGGTACTCGCTGTATTCAATTGACATACAACTCACGAAACCTTTTTGGAGATGGCTGCACTGAGCGGACGAACGCCGGGTTATCCGAGTTCGGTGTTGCTGCAGTCGAACGGATGAACCAAGTGGGTATCGTAGTAGATCTCTCCCACTGTGGTCATCAAACAACCTTAGATGGAATTCAATTCAGTAATCCCGGGGCATGTTTTACCCATACAATGTGTGAGACCCTGTACCCTAAACATCCCAGGGCGAAGACCGACGAGCAGATTAGAGCCATGGCCGAAAAAGGTGGGGTGATGGGAGTTATTGGGCTCGGCTACATGATAGGACCGGATCCCGGTGGGGAGACAACTATTGAAACATATGTTGACCATATCGACCATGCAGTGAAAATAGGAGGAATAGACCACGTAGGATTGGCGGCAGATTTTGCTATTCAAGGAATTTCATCCAATGCGACGCGTGAAAATTGGTACGAGCCTCGTCTGATAAGATTTAAGCCGTCCTATGAAGTCCGTTGGCCACCGTGGATCCCTGAATTGGATACGCCTGACCGTTACAAAATTGTCGCCCGCACATTAGAGGAACGTGGCTATCGGTCCGAGGATATCGAGAAGATTTTAGGATTAAACTGGCTCCGGTACTTCCGCGAGGTGTTCAAAAGCTGAATACCATGTAATAATATATTTAATTGTTGTCTATATAGCTAATTGTGATATTACAAAAAATAAGTTATAAGGAGAATACCCTATGAAATTCAATTCTTTTTACACACGGTTAAAACCAAACTATAACTATACTAAATCAATAATCAGTTGTGTGATCTTGATACAGTTATTCTTCATAGGTTGCCAAAAACCATCAACACAGCAAGATGATGCTACAACCAATACGTTCAATGCTGAAGAAAAACTTGAGGAATTAGATATTACCTTGCCGCAGTCTCCGGAACCGGTTGCCAACTATGTCAATGCTGTCAGGACAGGCAATCTCTTATTTTTGGCAGGTAAAGGACCCAAACGTTCGGACGGTAGTGAAATCACAGGTAAGCTGGGTAGAAATCTCAATGTAGAGGAAGGTTATGAGGCAGCACGGTTGACGGCAATCAACCAGCTTGCAGTACTGAAAGCAACGTTGGGGGATTTGAATAAAGTGAAACGAATTGTAAAGGTTCTCGGAATGGTCAATTCAGATCCATCGTTTGTAGACCATTCGAAGGTGATCAATGGATTTTCGGATCTGATGGTGGCAGTGTTTGGAGATCGGGGACGGCATGCACGCGCGGCGGTGGGCATGGCATCTTTGCCGCGGGGTCAGGCAGTGGAAATTGAGATGATTGTAGAAGTCGAAAAGTAGGGATTTCGTGAACAGTATGCGAAATTATATTTGTTCCTTAATAATTATTTTGTTAGGTTTTCAATATTGAATTTCGAATAGAATTCTAACAATAAATTCAACGCTTATCTATTTTTACATGCAAACTGCGGTCGCTTTTGGATACGTCATTATAGATTATTAGTACAAACCAATGCTGGAAACGGTATCCGAGGTGACAGTAATTTGTGTATCGTTTGAATGTTATGGATATTTGCACACTTCTGTTTAGTCCTTCCTGAATTCATAGCGTCTACTAATTTTTGTACATAAAAATAAATAATGAGGGAGCATTTATGCAGTTCAAACGAGCATATATTTTAATTGCAATTATCTATTGTAGTATGTCTGCATTAGTCTTCTGTAGTCCTGTGAGCAATGAAGCAGGCGAAATCGGTTCCAGCAGTTATGATGACCTTGTTAATCTTTTCAAAGAGTTTCGTGAATTCCAAAAGCCAGAAGTTATTAATGGTGTGCCTGACTATACAAAAGAAGCAATGACAGAACGGTGGAACGGATTGTCAAAATTCCAGAAACGTCTTACTGCAATTGATATAACCGAGTGGCCGGTATCACAGCAGGTCGATTACCATTTGGTACGCGCTGAGATGAATGGACTCGATTTCTTTCACCGGGTACTCCGGCCCTGGTCACGTGATCCCTATTTTTATCTTATGACTCAAGAGCTTGCCGGACCATCTAAATTACTTTTTCTCCGGTATTCAGAACCTCCATTACCTTTATCTGCCGAAGGAGCAGCAGAGCTTCGGAGTACACTTCAATCGTTACCCAAGCTATACGAACAAGCAAAAATAAATCTTACGGAAGGATCGGAGGGTCTGGCGAATCTTGCCATCCATATTAATTGAGAAAGAAATTGCTAACTACAATGATCTTGCGACCCAGCTGTTAGAGCACCATCCAGATATGATTCCATTCGTGAAGAAATCCATAACTGCCGTGGAAGACTATGGCAAATGGTTAGAGGAGAACAAAAGCAGAATGACTGCACCTATCGGCATAGGAAAAGAGAACTTTAACTGGTGGATGAAGAATGTTCAACTCTTTCCCTACACTTGGGATGAGCTATTGGCTATAGCACAGATAGATTATGAACGTGCGATAACATTTCTAAAATTAGAGGAACACAAGCATCGAAATATTCCACTGCTTGAGCCGGTCACATCCGGAGCAGAATTTAACCGAAGAGACGACTATTTCCAGCGGTACCTTATTCAATTCATCCGAGAAAAAGAAATTTTAACAGTTCCCGACTACCTGGTGCCATTCGAAAATCCTCCCAGGGCTGATTCCCCCGGTCAGCAGGGTGTCGGTACACGAGATTTTGTGGAGCAAATGAATGATCGTTTAACATTGAATGTCAGAAGCCACAACCTTATCGGTCACAGATTGGATACTTTGAGACACATGCGAGATAACCGTACAATCCGGGGAGCTGACCGCCTCTATACGATAGACATGATCCGTTATGGTGGACTTGCTTACAGCTTGGGATTAATTATGAATCATACTGGAATATACAATGAATATCCAAGAGGCAGCGAACTCAACTTCATCGATCAGGCCTTCCGTGCTATACGTTCAATTGTAGACTTGAAGATGCACAGCAACGAATTTACCGTAGCTGAAGGACAGCAATATTTTATCGAAAATGTTCCATACGGATGGACCCTCCCAGATGACCAAGATGTATGGTTGGATACAGAAATAACTCTAAGCATTCCAGGTTTCCATACGGGCATAAACGCGGGTAAAACCCAGTTCTTTTCACTATTTGCAAATCGAGCTGATCAACTTGGGGACCAATTTATCTTAAAAGATTTTATAGATGAGTTCTTTGCGGCTGGAATGATACCTATGTCTCTCACGAAGTGGGAGATGACCGGTCTTACAAATGAGATTGAAAAACTTTGGTAATAATATGAAACTTTAATACACTACTCTGTTTCATACCAACTTTTAGTGACCAGGTGACAAAGCCATCTTCAGTACGAATTATAGATTAACTGTTTATTGAACCGTCAATATCTATCGCACGTAATTCCAAGGTGCCTACTTTTTCGAATGTAAGGAGATCATGGTTTAGTCAGGAGAAATTTCAGGGTTAATCTCATATCCGGGTCTATATAATTATTACTATTAAAAAACCCAACACACATTTGTCATTCAGTTTCTGAGAAACCGATGGAGCATCTGTGCACTCCAAAGAAGATGAATATGCATGGAAATTTGAATTCGTTTTTTTATATAGGGGCTTCATATATACAAAACAAGATAATAATTATATAGTAAGGTCAATATAGTATCAAAAATAGAGAATACCTTGATGTTTATAGAATTATTATTAACTTAATTATGCAATTTAAATATAATTTATGACATGAATATTTCGTTCAACAATAAAACCATAATTGTCACGGGAGGGACATCAGGAATTGGAAAGGAATCTGCAATTCAATTTTTAGAATCCGGAGGCAAAGTAATTGTACTTGGAAGAAATAAATCCAAAATTTCAAAAGAATTAAAATCCAATCCAAGTAAATTATTTTATTTCAAATGTGATGTTTCAAAACACGATGAAATTAAAGCAACGTTCGCTATTTTAAAGACAAAATTTGGCACTATTGACGTATTAATCAACAATGCAGGAATACAAACATATGGAAATGTTATAAATACCGATGAAGAATTATGGGATCTTACAATGGATACAAATCTAAAAAGTATCTATTTATGTTCAAAGTATGTAATACCATTAATGAAGAAATCCATTCATCCAGTAATCATTAATGTTGGAAGTGCACAGGGATTTATTTCACAAAAAAACGTAACGGCTTATGCAACGAGTAAAGAAGCATTGCATGGTCTTACAAGATCAATAGCTATTAATTTTTCACCTAAAATCAGATGTCTTGCTGTTTGCCCAGGAGCAGTTTATACACCTATGCTTGAAAAAGATTTAGAAAGCTTTGAAAATAAAGAGGCAATAATAGAAGAGACCAACAATATTCACCTTTTACAGAGAATTGCCAGACCAGATGAAATTGCTAACTTCATCACGTTTTTAGCTAGTGATAAAGCAAGTTTTGCAACGGGACATACCTATAGAGTGGATGGAGGTATAGGATTAAAAATAGAAGGATCTTAATATGTCAATAAATATTAAGATTATCTGCAGTGAACTTCTTTTATGTGGAGAAGGTCCTATATGGGTCCCGCAAAATCAAAAGTTATTTTGGACTGATAGCGACAGAACAAATATTCGTTGTTACAATGAAAATGATAGTAGTTGGGAAGTAATTAACGATAGCATTAATGCAAGTTCATTAGCCTTGCACACAGATGACGGACTTATATTTGGTTGTAAAACAGGATTTTATCATTTAGATAAAAATGGCAATGTTGAATCCATTGCTCAAGTATGTGAAAAAGAAAATATATCAAATATTAACGATATAATCGCTGATCCTTTAGGTAGAGTTTATGGAGGACAAGATAGTTTTGATCCCGAACAAGAATATGAAACAGGATATTTATATAAAATTAACCTTGATAGAAGCGTCTCTATTATTGAAGAAGGATTACACTTATCTAATGGTATGGGCTTTAGCCCAGATCTAGAGTCATTTTATTTAGTTGATACCATTCTACGAACTATTTATTTGTATGATTTTAACGTGACATCCGGAACAATTACTAACAAGAAAATATTTGCAATTCTCGATAAGAATGAAGGATTACCAGATGGATTAACTGTAGATTCTGAAGGATATGTATGGGTTGCTAGATTTCTTGGAAATGGTTTATCCAGATATGATCCTGATGGAAAAATAGAAAGAAAAATTGAGTTACCAATTGCTCAACCCACTTCATTGACGTTTGGAGGCAAAGATTATAATCATATTTATGTTACTTCTGCTTCATTATATTGGGAAACAGACATGGCTCCAAATAATCATAACTACAAAATGCCGAGAGGTGGAGAATTAATAAAAATAGAGCAGAATATTATGGGAAAACCTGAATATTTAGCAAGAGTTTAATAATAAATAAATTAAATACAAAAGAATGAAAATAACAGATATTGAATGTCATATTCTTGTAGTTCCGGATTTAAAGGAAGATGCAACTTCATCGTCTCAAGATAATATAGTTGTCATTATACATACTGACGAGGGTATTAGTGGCATAGGTGAAACAGATACTGGGCCATGGTTGGCGAAAGCAGCTATCGAAGCTCCAGGCAGTCACTCTATGGCAATGGGAATGAAAGATCTTTTAATTGGTCAAGACCCCTTTGATACAACAGCAATTTGGGAAAAATTATATACGTATACGTGTATGAGTGGGAGAAGAGGTGCTGTAATATGTGCTATGGGAGCTATAGATATGGCGCTTTGGGATATTAAAGGAAAAACCTTAAACCTACCTGTATATAAATTACTCGGCGGAGCCCATAAAGATTATATAGAACCTTATGCTTCATTACAACCACATGGAAATACCGTTCAAGAATATGGAGATTCTTTGGTTAAATGGGCTAAAAAAGCGAAAGAGTATGGCTTTACGGCCGGTAAAATGGAATGTACATTAGGAGGTCCCTACAACCATACAGGGCTAAAAGGCAGTGATCAAGATATGACCGACATTATTACGACTTGCCGCGATGTAGTTGGAAAAGATTTTATAATGATGGTCGATGTACAATATTTGTGGTATGATGCAAAATCGGCTTTAAAGACTATATGTAATTGGGAACATCTCGATCTGTTTTTCTTGGAAACACCACTTCAAATTGACAACTTAGAAGGCTACGCAATTTTGGCTCAAGAAGCTCCAATGAGAATTGCAGCAGGAGAATGGCAAAATACACGTTTTGAATTTCTCGATTTAATGGATAAAGGTAAAATAGATGTTGTACAACCAGATATAGGCAGAGTTGGTGGAATTACAGAAGCTATCAGAGTATGTCATATGGCTCAAGATCGAGGTAGATTAATTGTTCCCCATTGTTGGAAAACGGGTATTGGAATTGCCGCCACTGCGCATGTGGCAGCCGTAACACCCAATTGTCCATTAATAGAGTTTTTGCCAGACGAACTTTGTGATTCGGAATTAAGGGTCGAATTAGTAGAAGATCCTTTAACTATTGTTAATGGTAAAATAAAATTGCCAGAAAATCCAGGTTTAGGAATCAATTTAAATATGGATGTAGTAGAAAAATATAAAGTAAAATCTAATATTAATTAATACAATGCGAGTAAATAAATATCTATTACGTGGTTGTTTAGTTATTCAAACATATACAGACAAGGGCAGGATTACTTTGTTAATTCAGCAAATGAAAAAATAAAAATTCATGTAAATGCCTCTGAAAATTTTGCCTTTGAAATTTCAATTCCTAATAATATAGTTATCATTCCTTCATATATAGGTTTCAATACGTGCAGAGACTACCTGTATTTCTTAATTTCCAGTCCTATCTCTCCAACATGTTCTGATGATAAACACGTACGGGCAACACAAATAAATAATTAAATAACATGATCTAGTGAGGTTTGGTTTAAATAAAATACTAATTATAGTATGATGAATAAACAATTAGATAATAAAATAGCCATTGTAACAGGTGGTGGAAGTGGTATAGGGAGAGCTATCTCGTTACTTTTTGCTCAATCTGGCGCAAAAATTCACATCCTGGATATCAATAAAGATTATGGAGAAAAAGTTGTACAAGAAATTAAAAAAATGAATTGTAAATCTCAATCACATGAATGTGATATATCTAATTCAGATCAAGTAAATTCAGTAATTCAAGAAATTATTAATGAAGAAGGTGCTATCAATATTTTGGTAAATAATGCTGGTATCGCTCATATTGGAACAATTGAAACTACGACTTCTGAAGATTTACAACGAATTTATGATGTAAATATAAAAGGGGTATATTTGTGTACAAAAGCGATTCTACCTAATATGATTTCAAATGGAGGAGGTGTTATTTTAAATATGGCTTCTGTAACAGCCACGGTTGCATTGCCGGATAGATTTGCCTATTCCATGAGTAAAGCTGCTGTATTAAATATGACAATGACGATAGCGAAGGACTATTTGGGTAAAAATATTAGATGTAATTCAATTTCTCCCGGAAGGGTGCATACACCTTTTGTAGACGCTTATTTAAAGAATAATTATCCAGGTAAAGAAAAAGAAATGTTCGAGAAATTATCTAAAACTCAACCAATAGGAAGAATGGGAAAACCTGAAGAAATAGCAGAATTGGCGTTGTTTTTATGCACTGATCGTGCTGCTGGATTTATTACAGGTACAGATTATCCAGTAGATGGGGGTTTTATTAAACTTAACACATAAATAAATTAAATAAAGAAGGACATAATGAAATTAATACGATTTGGAGAATTAGGAAAAGAAAAACCAGGAGTTTTAATTGAGGAAGAAAAAAGAATTGATGTAAGTCATATTTTTGAAGATTTTAATGAATATTTTTTTAACAATGATGGTTTAGCAAAACTTGAAGATTATACCAAATCTACTTCTGAGTATAATGAAGTAGCAGAGGATGTTCGACTTGGATCTCCTATAGCGAGACCCTCAAAAATAATTTGTATTGGTTTGAATTATGTTGGACATGCAAAAGAAAGTGGAATGGATATTCCAACTGAACCAGTTGTGTTTTTTAAAGCTACTTCTTCTATTTGTGGACCGAATGATGGCTTAACAATACCTAAGGAGGGACATAAAACTGATTGGGAAGTTGAACTTTCGATAGTAATAGGGAAAGAAACCTCCTATATATCAGAAAACGAGGTATTGGAACATATTGCTGGTTATATGTTGCATAATGACTATAGTGAGAGAGCATTTCAATTAGAAAGAGCCGGTCAATGGGTTAAAGGAAAAAGCTGCGATACGTTTGCGCCTTTAGGACCTTTTTTAGCCACTAAAGATGAGGTTGACGATGTTCACAACCTTAATTTATGGCTAGATGTTAATGGAAAAAGAATGCAGACAGGAAACACTGCTGATTTTGTATTTAATGTAACAGAGGTGGTTAGTTACTTGTCTAATTTCATGACTCTTCTTCCGGGAGATGTTATTTCTACCGGAACTCCTTCAGGTGTTGGAATGGGATTAAAGCCTCCGGTATATTTAAAAGAGGGAGATATTGTTGAATATGGAATTGATGGATTAGGAACGGGTAAACAAATAGTTGAATTTTTTAAAAATACTTAATTAATGATGAAGAGAGAAATAGAAGATAGAGGTAATTTGGTATATTTTATAGTAATATGTGCCATTGCATCGATTGGAGGTTTTTTATTTGGTTTTGATACAGCAGTTATTTCTGGTGCACTAAGTCCTTTGTCTATGTATTTTCAACTTGGAGATAAACCTGCATTATTAGGATGGACTGTAAGTTCTGTACTTTTAGGGAGTATATTAGGGGCTGCGTTATCTGGATTTTCAGATGAATTTGGTCGAAAAAACACACTCATTACTGCTGGTATTCTATTCACATTTTCTGCATTGGGATCAGCCTTAGCAGGGTCACTAACATTCTTTATAATTGCAAGATTTGTTGGCGGTTTTGGAGTTGGCATGGCTGCAATGGTAGTTCCTCTTTATATCTCAGAAGTATCCCCACCTAAAATTCGAGGAAGAATGGTAAGTATGTACCAATTAGCTATAACCCTGGGTATATTAGTTGCATATTTCACAAATGACTATTTTAGATCATTGTCGGAAGGATTAAACTTAGAAAACAAACTTACTGGTTTAATGGGTTGGATTATTAGTGATGTTTGGAGAATAATGTTAGGTTCAGAACTGATACCAGCTCTTTTATTTATTGTACTATTATTTTTCGTACCGAGAAGCCCTCGATATGCAATGTCAAAAGGGAATAAAGAAGAAGCATTAGCAATTCTAACAAAAATAAATGGAAGTGATATTGCAAAAGAAGAAATTATAGAAATTGAAACTGTAATAAATCAAGAAGAAGGAACCTTTTCACAATTATTTAAACCTGGGTTAAGAAAGGCGACTTTTATTGCTTTATTTTTATCGATCATATCTCAATTTAGTGGAATTGACATTATACTTCATTATGGGCCTCTCATTTTAGAAAGAGCGGGACTATCCTTTGGAGAATCACTATATGGTCAGATTATATTTGGAATTGTTTTAGTTCTTTTTACAATTTTGGCAATGTGGAAAGTTGACCATATGGGAAGGAAAAAGCTTTTATTAATAGGAAATACGGGTGTGTGTTTGTCGTTGTTGGTTGTAGGTTATTTATTTAATTTGGAATCAGGATCAGAAACTGCGCTCATCGTTGCAATATCAGCATTTATTGCTAGTTTTTCATTTTCATTGGGTCCAATTCCGTGGATTATAATGGCTGAAATATTTCCTACAAAAGTAAGAGGTAGGGCTATGGCATTAGCAACACTTGTTTTGTTTGGGGCAAATTGGCTGGTTGCGCAATTATTTCCCTGGCTATCGTACACTATTGGAGAAAACGGGACTTTTTGGCTATTAGCTGGAATATCATTATTAACATTTCCTTTTGTTTTTAAAATTTTACCCGAGACCAAAGGAAGATCATTGGAGGAAATCGAGAATTCGTGGATCCAAAATTGAGAATTTAGAAATAATTGAGGGCTTTCGGAGATTCCAACAGGCAGGGTCATGTGAAGACAGTCGTGAAGGAGCAAAAATGTTCCAAAAACTATACGAACGTCGACATATCCCTCTGAAAACCAAAAGCAATCAAAAAAAGAGAGTAACTATGCCTGGAAAAAATGCTTTATTCACGCTATGCTATATAGTTGTACTCGTCATTGGATGCTCACATCAGCAAAACGATTTTACATCCGGCCGATGGATCGATCTTTCATATGATTTTTCGGCTGAGACTATTTTCTGGCCGACAGGTGAAGGTTTTATATTCGAAAAAGGCTTTGAAGGTATTGCCGATAACGGCTATTATTACACAGAGAACTCTTTTACTACAGCCGAACACGGTGGTACCCATATTGATGCGCCTGTACATTTCGCACAAGGGCGAATGACCGTCGATGAGATCTCCATAGAGCAGCTTACCGGACCTGCGGCTGTTATCGATGTATCCGCCAAGGTACTCAATGACAGAGACTATTTAATTCAGGTCGACGATATTCTATCCTGGGAATCCGTTCACGGGAGATTGCCTGATAATGTTATCCTGCTATTCCGTACAGGCTTTGGAAAGTACTGGCCCGACCCCAAACTGTATTTAGGAACAGATAAAAAGGGACCGGAAGCGATCCCTGAATTGCATTTTCCAGGGATAAGCCAGGAAGCTGCACAATGGCTCATCGATAACCGTTCCATAGACGCTATTGGAATAGATACTGCCAGTATCGATTACGGGCAATCCAAAACGGATGAAGCACACAGAATCCTCTACGACGACAATATTCCGGGCCTGGAAAATGTAGCGAACCTGGAAATGCTCCCGGAAACCGGAGCATTCATTATTGCTCTGCCGATGAAGATCAGGGGAGGAAGTGGAGGTCCGCTAAGAATTACGGCACTTATTCCTGATTAGCCAGTTTCTTGTTAAACGATACATGATCTATCAATATTTTGACATGTACGTCGTCGGAACACGTTGGACAGAATTGCATCCCATATTAGGAAACAGTTGATACAAGAATAAGTGAGTTTGATAAACGATTAATGAAATTTTAATATTTCTCTCAAAGATTAATACTCTCGTTGCTATTTCAAGTGTTTTTATTCCTCATGCAGTACAATGTGCGAACCTTTTTGCTCAATGAATCAGCAGTATTTTTTCATTCGGTGGATGGAGAAATTCAACTCCCCGGCTGGATACAACGTGATTACCTTCAATATTAATGACAATCGGATTACCCGGTCTTTCTGCAATGTTTGTATTTACCATAAATTCAAGAGAAAAAATATGATTTTCTTGAACCGGCAAGTGATCACGGTTAGACCGAAATGCCGCGATAGAGGGTCCGACAGCCACCAAACTGCCACCATGTTCTTCATTACCCTGACCGTGAAGGTCTATTGAAAAACTTGACTTTTCGGTATTAGCTAACTTCTCCTGCACATTCATATAGTTATCAGGGGATTCATCAGTAAACGGCGTATAAATATAGTCCGCGGCTTCCAATGCCACAATGAGGTCTTGCAAAATTTGTCCGCCGGTCTTGCCAATTTTTATATGTTCCCGAATGATATTGCGAGCAGCTATCGCACGATCAAAAGCATGCTGGATACTATCGGGAATTTTCGTTTCTCCTTCCCTCATAATATAGGCATTACGTTTATAATCTGTCCCAAAATAATCCAAATATCGAAGACCATTATCAAACTGCAGAAAATCACCACGCTGCAATACATATTGAGGTGAGTTTGATGATGAAAAACTGCCATCATTTGCCGGAAGACCACGTGTCTCGGGTTGATCTGAAACAGCTGAATAGAGAACAATGGGAGTTTCAGCTTCGGTACTGTACCCATTTGTCAAATTCCGTTTATGGAGTTCCTCCTTAACCCACCAGCCGATATCTCCCAATGTCGTTACACCCGGCGTAATCACTTCATTTGATAAAGCGCGTTCAAGAATCTGACGATGTATCTCAAGGGCATTCGTCATGAGTGTCACTTCCCTGAGAATCCTTCTTGTTCTGAAATCCGTGATCAGGTTCTCTGCGGATATAATTCTTTCAGAATATTTAGGACCTAAAACTTTTTCCAATCTCACGTATTGCGAGTGCGAAATCCCGTCAGCTTTGGCAAGCCAGTCGGATGTGTTTACGGCAATCTTTTTTGGATCACGCTCGGCAACGAATTCCGTTATTTCATTCCAGACTCCAGGATCAAGTTTATTACTATAGCCGTTAAAAGCTCTTTCTACTTCGCGTGAACCGCGTACGTCAATATCTGAAACAGCGTCTGCTTCACCGAAAACTGCCCGTTCGATCCTGTCACCCAGATCTGTAAAAATCAAATAACCGGAGGTTGATCCGAATTCTGGAAACATTGGATCACGATCTCCATCTCGAGTGACATGGATCCACATATCCACATTATTGTCGCGCATTGCTCCCGGTAGAATCAGGTCAAGTTTTTCTTTTCTTATCAAATCAATGACTTCTCCGCCGGTTCTTGCAGTATGTACGCCCGGCTGGGCATTGACAGCAGGTAGGATGAAAATAACAGAAGTTAAAATTAACAGTATTCGAATTATCATTAATTTTCTCCATATTTGACTTTTAATTTTTTCAAGAGTTTTGTGCTTCACAGGCCACATGATTTACGTAGCTATGCTAGCAAGACTAGTTCTGTCCAAATTGTTTTGACGACGTACCCAACTATACTATATGGCTCAACTTTTGGAGCAAGGTCAATTGTTACCAAAACTACTGAGGATCGGTTAAATTCCAGTAAGTTTCCGGAAGTTTTTCTTCATCGGGCCACAGCATATCAAGTGAGTCCCCGTTGTAGAGCAGACCATTTTTCATTACAAAATGAACGTCTGCAGTGTTCCGTATATCATCAAGTGGATTGCTGTTCAATATGACCATATCAGCAATTTTACCTTCATGTATCGATCCGAGATCTTCGTCAAAGCCTATAGCTTCGGCGCCGAAAATTGTTGCGGTTTTCAGTGCGTCCATTTCACTCATTCCACCCGACTGTATTGTCCAGAGATCCCAGTGAAAACCAATACCCCATGTTTCTGCATGACTTCCGACACAAACCTTTCCGCCAGCTTCAATAATCTTTTTCAGCGGTTCAGCATGTATCTGATACACATACTCGTCGTTGTGATACCACCTTTTTCTTCGGGTAATTCCGTCGAGAATCCCGTGCGGAGTAAACCTTCTCAGCTTTTTATCGTCGTGTACTTCGGTCTGTGTCCAGTAATAATTTTCAGCCTGAGGCCCCGGTCTGGCTATTATCATTGTTGGCGTATAATAGGTTCCAGACTGTGCAATGACTTCAATCATATCTTTATAAAGCGGGACATAAGGGAAGTTATGCTCCAGAGAGTATCCGTCAAAAACCTGTGACATCATTAATTTATTATCGTGACCCTCCGATGTAGGTATTATTTCCGTTTCCTGTGACGCCATGCTTATCCATTGCCGAACGGTGCGGTCACCGGCAAGATATTGCTTGATAGTATTCACACGGTAATATTCCGCATACCGCTTTAAAACATTGAGTGCATCTGTGTAACTTTTTATGTTTTCTGTGCCAAATATACCGGGACCGGTAGAATAAGCCCTGGGACCCACGATTTCATCCGTTTCGACAAGATCACTATAGGTGAATGTGTCGGTACTGCCAGTTTGCGGATCTCGGGTAGTAGTTACTCCGTAAGCCAGATTTGCCAGGTATTCCCATACAGTGTCGTTATGTATTCCTCTGGCCACTCGTGTATGCATGTGAAGATCGACATAACCCGGTACAATAGTCTTGCCACTGACATCAATCTCGTGTGCTCCGTCCGGAGTAGTAACCGAATTGCCGGGTGCAACCATTGTAATCCTATTGTCGGATATCACTATTGCTCCGTTTTCAATGATTCCATTGTTAAAATTCTGGCACCCCTGAGCACAAGCGTTCCCCTTCCTTGCCGCTGGGGGTATTCCAGATTGATTTGTGATTGAATCGGCTCGTAAGATTTGTTGTGAGATTCAGCAATAGTATATCGGAAAACTGTATTGCCAAGTGACCAGACTGCCTCATTCCCATACGGCCCCCAACTCATAAATTGTCCACCGATAGTCGTGAGTTTCTCAACGGGGAATGTGGGATCTGTCAAAGATAAATCCATCACTCCGCCTGTCGAAACAGGTAGCGTGATTTTATATATGTGAGGTCCTGTCTGAACAAGAGCCTGCTCACCATCTGGTCCCATTAGCACATCCGATGCCCCGCGCGAACCTGATGTCAGGCTCGATTCAGACCCACTGATTGTGAAATGAACCTTTCTGTCTGTTCCGTCCAATTGATATGACGTAAGATCTCCGGACCGCTCGAAAACATAAAACCGATCTACTGCATCGGCGAAATAGGGGCGAACTCCGTGCAATGGTCCGATGCTGACAGATTCTCCTCCACGTGCAGGGATACGTACCAATTCCAATTCCCTGGAACTCCTACCAGAAAAAACATTTAGTCCGTACATGATGTTCTTCTTACCTCGTGTGACGATCAGCTCTTCATCATCCGGGGTCCATACCGGGTCGGAGAAATAACCGGCAATGCTGCTCAATTTTGTAAGATTTCTACCATGTGCGTCAATTTTGTAGACATTTCCTCCCTCACTATCTGACCACGTTACAAACGCTATCCAATTTCCGTTATGACTCCACGATGGTGCATATTGACCAACTTCCATTTCTCCCAGACGGCTAATATCTCCACTTTTAAGGTCCTGAATATACAATTTATGCAAAGCAGTAAATAAGAGTTTTGTTCCATCGGGTGAAATAGAGGGATATCGGATTTGCCGGGCCTTTACCGGACCGTCGGGAACACGTTTATCAAACCGAATGACAAGTGTAATAGTGAGATCTACATCAGCTTCAAAGGAAATCTCCGTTACCGCTCCCGACGGCACTGCCACACGGTAGAGTTTTCCATCAAATGACGTTATAATCGATGTGCCATCCGGTGTAAATGAAAAACCGGGCATCAGATCTTCGGATGTGCTGATCCATTCTCCGGCACCCTGAGCGTCTAACTGTACCGGATAAAGAAACCACTCGTCGGTACCGGTCACTAAATTCCTCAAACGGTAACCTGTTTGGGAATCATTTTTGGAAGCATATACCATCCAGGTTCCATCAGGAGAGATCGTCGGACGGATTGCTCCACCCCACAGATTTGTCAATCGGGAAGTCGTTCCATTCTCAAAATCATACACTTCAATCTGGTTAGGATATCCGTTCTGAACGGGTCTACTTACTGAACTGTACATATATCGATTGTCAGGCCCGAACGCCGCCCCGAGCGCTCTTATTGGTTGATCATCAGCTTTGAGCTGAGTACCGCTCCCACCGTCAACGTGATACATCCAGAGATAATGTAATTGGTCGATCCATATAGCATCGGATGCTTTTGAAACAATGACGTAGTTCCCATCGGAAGTCCACTCCGGTGAAGCAAATGATTCGTTTTTACCGTAAGTAATTGCTTGAAGACCGTTCGTTTCCGAAACTGCAGAATTTTCTGTGACAGTTTTTCCTGTTTCCAGTGTCCAGAGGTTTTCTGATCCGCTCCTGTCGCTGACAAACAGAATTTTACTTCCGTCAGGTGAATATCGTGGCTGACTGTCAAATGCAGAACCACGTGTTATTTGCGAGGCTTTTCCCCCGCTTACAGGTAGTGTATAAAGATCACCGAGCATTTCAAATACAATGGTACTCCCGTCCGGTGATACATCGAGCGACATCCAAGTCACTTCATTTGTCGTAAACTCAATTCGTTTCGTATGCTTCAAAGGGAGAGGATTCTCAGCCTGGGCATCCAGTTGTTCGATGGTAAAAGACACCATGATTAATACAGAAATACAGAAGGAAATAGTGTGTTTCAAAGATTGTTTGACAACGTATGAGTTCATTATTTTCCCCAATGATAGTTGTTGATTTGATATTCAATGTATAGATTTTACCAGCGATTAGTGTGGGATTCACAGAATTAGGTGCACATGTAACAAACGTACCTATTATTCGCTTATCAATCATGAGTAGTATGATTGATAAGCGAATAACCACGGCCTTATTAAATCAGACCGAATGTGGTTTGAGCCGAAACAAGTATCAGCGCAATTTTTTAACACCATAGTATATGTTACGGTATTAGTATAATCCGTTCATATAGGAGGGTAGAGCCACTCGACGCCGTTTTCCGTAACGATGTGATTGTCTTCAAAATTTATACTGAGTCTAGATCCCCATTCGGGTACCCACGTGTTTACCAGAAATTCGAACGAAAAAGATTATTCGGTTGAATCATGATGTGACCGCGACCCGAACGGAAGGCTGCGAATGATGGGCCGGATGCGACTTCGCTGTTACCTGTGTTGCCCACTGTATGGCAGTCGAGCGAAAATCCCGAACTCGCATTATCTTCGAGCGCATTCATTAAGTCCCTGTATTGTGACCCTGCATCAGCTGAAGGAGTGTAGATATATCCTTCATCTTCCAAAGCACGGATGACCGCATTGAGTGTTGCCGCTGCCGTACGGCCTGTTCTGATATTTTTTCTTATTATTTCGTGGGCCCTTAAACCACGGTCCCAGGCATGTTGGACGCCATCAGGCACACGGGTTTCCCCTTCCCGAAGAATATATGCATTCCGTTTCCAATCGGTACCGAAATTCAAATACTTGAGGCCCCAGTCCCATGAGATGAGATCGCCACGCTGAAAAATATAATCTGATCTTCCCGTCTCAGAACCGTTGGATACTTCAGAATGCATCACACCTGGTCCGCCGTGACCCCGATTAAATCGTTCTGAGGACATTCCCTGATCAACAACCTGATCCATTGCCCACCAGCCGATGTCCTCACGTGTCGAAATTCCCGGCTCTATTCTGCGGAGGGCCTCTTCCTGTATCTGCCGCTGCATTTCACACGCATTTGCGAACGCAATGATTTCCCGCTGGACTCTTCTCACTCGGAAATCGGTTAAGACATTCTCCGAAGAAATGAGCCTGTTTGCATACTTGTCTCCCAATAATTCAACCAGTCTGAGATACGCTGTGTGCGAAAGTCCGTCCGCGACTGAAAGCCACTTAGACATGTTGACGGCAATTACCCGGGGATCGCGTTCCTCCACAAATTCTCTGAGGTCGCGTTGTGTCCCGAAAATATCGTAAATAGTTCTGTCTCCCGTACCGCCGAATATAGCCCGTTCGATCCTATCACCACCGCGGTCCGTGAATATATAGATGCCTAACGTATCGGTTACACTCCAGTTAATCTGTCCGCCGAAATCCAGGTCGAGAGGGTCGGGATCACCGTCCTTAACGACATGCATCCACATATCGACATTATTATCCCGTAGTGCATCGGGCATAATAAGATCGAATTTTTCCTGCCGGATAAGTCTCAGAATCTCATATTTTTGCTTTGATGTCTGGGCAATTGTATTCTGAACAAGGGAAAGCAGTGCAATGAATGTCAAAAAAATTCGAAATCTACTCATAAATTTACCCTTTCTAACATTGTTCTTTTACCATTTAATGTATTACATGCAAGCTGTGTTCCTGAGCCCGATTAAGATACTGAAATCCATCTTCGGTAAATACGACAATTTGACCGACACCAAGCCGCACTCCGTTTGCACCCCAGCCGGGTACCTCAACACTGATGTGTGGATGGAATACGTGAACCGTGTTGTAGGAGAGCTTGTGCTGGTCGGATACGATCGACGTCGGATAGTACTGCGGTTGCGAAGAGATTCCTGCCACATAGGTCCCTTTCCAAAACGTTAGTCCGCCCAACATAAAACGCCGGATAAACATGGCAGGCGGGTGAAAGGACAAAGAGGCGCCAGAAAAATTATAGACACCGCTTTCCGATGGGATGGCATGCGAGGCATCTTCAATCTCTTTGCCTGTCCTTCCAACCTTATACTCGTTTGCAATCAGGTTTTGAAGCTGGTTCGCTTTTCTCACCGCTTGATTCAATGCCTCAGGAACTTCAGTTTCATTTTCCTTGAGCACATAGGCATATTGGTGCGAGTCTGTCACGAGCCCAAGCATCATGATGTCCGAATCGCAATTCACGATATCACCTCTTCGGATCACCACACTAGCGATATTGTATTTGAACTGATCACCTAAAAAAGCCTCGGCCTCTTCTGAATACTTTTTCATATTTGCCGGGCTTCTTTGGATCTCAATAGTAGGATGATTCTCCATTTCAATACCAAGTTTGCGGGTACGATGCCGAAACCACCAATTTAGGTCGTCGGTCGTTGTGACATCCGGAGTGATGGCAACGTTTGAAAATCCTTCAGCTAGAATGTCGTTATGTAGACCCATCACATATCGAAAAACCTCAATTTGCCGGGGACTCATCGTTTCCAGCCAACGTACACCCAGGAGCCACGAATCGATTGACCGTGCTGCAAATTTGCTTCCCAATGCTTCAAGCATCTGCTCGTTATTAAGTAGTCCAATCGCAATTGTCGCAGGATCGTGTTTAATAACCAGTTCAGAAATATGATTATAGTCACGGGGCTCGATATATTCGATTCTGTCACCCGTATCGTAGAACATCATAAAACCCGGTAACATCTGCGAGACTCCCGAAGCATAGGTGCTCGGTAAAGCCAGCCCTTGAAAATTTGCAGGCAGCAGCGAAGTATAGACCGGACCTTCATTGTTGTAATACAAATCCGCTTCATTATTCCGCACGATCCACATCTTGATATTCTGTTCCTTCATTACCATCGGGAGCACGTTCTCTTTTTTCCATTTTATCCATCGCTCCATTAATTGGACACGTTCGCGCATCGGAATAATATTTTTAATATATTCACCCGGTTTTAAATTCTGAATGATCTGTTTAATGTCACTGGAAATAAATGACACTTCATTATGACTATCCGAACATGCCGGATATAAAATGAGTAACAGTACTATCCAAAGATTGATTTGTTTAAACATTTTCTTTCCAACGTGTTTTAATGGTTATAAAACCTAATGAATTTATTTGCAATCATTAAATGAGAAATAAGAATGACAAGTTTCCACATTTCAATATAATGACAACTAAACAAATCCTTATTTAAAAGCTGATTACGATTGGAAATTATGATATAAATGTCAAGATATACATGTTGCTATTACAAGTATTTCCTTCTCTTCGGGCTGAACGATGAATGAACTTAATATACTTAATGAATGAGCAGTATTTTTTCATTCGGTGGATGAAGAAATTCAATACCCCGGCTGGATACGACGTGATTACCTTCAATATTGATGACAATCGGATTTCCAGGATTTTCAGGCATATTTGTACAGATCACAAATTCAAATGAAAAAAGATGATTTTCTTGAATCGGTAAATGATCCCTATCTGACCGAAAGGCCGCTATAGATGGTCCGACCGTCACCAAACTGCCACCATTATTGCCCTGACTGTGCAGGTCTATGGAAAAACCTGATTTATCGGTATTTGCGAGTTTCGCCTGTACATTCATATAATTTTTCAATCCTTCATCGGTATACGGTGTATAAATATAGTCTGCCGCTTCCAGTGCCGCGACAAGATCTTGCAAAGTTTGTCCGGCGGTTTTGCCAACTTTTACATGTTCCCGAATAATCTTACGAGCAGCTATCGCACGATCAAAAGCATGCTGAATACTCTCCGGAACTTTTGTTTCCCCTTCCCTCATAATATAGGCATTACGTTTATAATCTGTCGAAAAGTAGTCAAGATATCGTACTCCGTTATCAAACTGCATAAAAATCCCCACGCTGCAACACATAGTTGGGTGAGGATGTTTCTGACAGGTCTGAAACAGCCGAATAACGGAGCCGTGGAACACCAACCCTGGTACTGTATCCTTGTGTTAATCCCCGCTTGAAAAATTCCTCTTTAACCCACCAGCCTACATCTTCTAATGTTGTTACACCCGGCGTTATAACTTCATTCGATAAAGAACGTTCAAGAATCTGACGATGTATCTCAAGCGCATTCGTCATGAGAGTAACTTCCCTGAGAATCCGTCTTGAACGAAAATCGGTAATAACCTTTTCTGCAGACACAATTCTCTTCGAATATTTCGGCCCTAATATCTTTTCCAGTTTCAGATATTGCGTATAGGATATACCATCTGCAATAGCGAGCCAATCGGAATAATTTACTGCAATCGTTTTCGGGTCACGCTCTGCAACAAATTGAGTTATTTCGTCATAGACTGAAAAGTCCTGGGTATTATAATCGTATCCGGTAATTGCTCGGGAAAGTTCGTGAGAGCCATAGATATCAAAGTCTAAAGCTCCGGCACCGCCAAAACTACCGCTAAACGAGGCCCGCTCGATCCTGTCTCCCAGGTCGGTAAATATCATATAACCCGAGGTCGTACCAAATTCCCGAAACATTGGATCTTGATCTCCGGCACGAGTGACATGGATCCACATCTCCACATTATTGTCCCGCATCGCTCCCGGCAGAATAAGCTCAATCTTCTCTTTTCTTATAAGATCAAGGACTTCCCCGCCGGTCTTTGCCGTATGTACACCAGGTTGTGCATTGGCTAAAGATACTAAGATCATCACAGAAATGAAAAATAGCATTATTCTAGTTATCATTACGTGCTCCTCTATTGATTACTTATGGCTTTTTAGAAACATTTATTAGCTGAAGGCTTCGAGTGTAGATATACTTTGTGACGTCATGATTTTCGTACCTGTCTGCTCATAAACTATACACAACCAGGATGTGCGTCGTCACAACATTATGGGCACTATTGTTTAGATAGTAAGGAATGCATTTAGCCTTTGCAAGTGGTTAATAGGGATTTTAAGAATTATAATGCCGAATTAACATTGGACCCTTTTTCTCGGGGAGCATTATACGTGCACCCTGCGTAAAGTTTACAGTAATCAGAAGCTCTTCAAATGAAACTTGTTGGTGATATTCTTGCATTTTGTCCATACGTATATTTGTCATAATTAGTTATTGATTGAACATAAAATATTAATACATTTTTGTAATATGAAACTACTTTTATATTGTTTTTTTGCTAAAATTCCTTTATAATAGAGCGATTTAATAATAAAATCATTACGTCATTTCTTAATAATTTTCATATCCATTCAATTAAAAGTTTCCAGATATTTTACAATGCTAATGACTAACCAGTCGGGCGTTTTCAAGGTTAGCGAACTTCAGCCGCAAAACAAGAAATTCTACATAAATCTCTTTCAACGAATTGATCCATAGATTATCCAAGAATTATGCTTAGATATTTGGATAAGGGGTAAATAAAAATGGCAGACCGTAATAACAATCGAATGACACGAAAAAATTTTCTCAAAACATCTCAGGCGGGACTTTTAACCTTTTGCAAGTATTAAAAGGAGTAGACAGTATAGTAGAGGTTTGCTATCAACTGGAGGAAATGAAAATGATCGATATGAAGCGACGTGATTGTTTAAAAGCACTAGGCGCGAGTGCCGCTTTATTGGTAGTGCCGGACCACATGAAAGATGCGAAATTGTTCTCGGCGGATAAAGAGAATCTCAGGCCGCCAAATGTTATCTTGATTATTACCGATGATCAAGGATATGGAGATTTAGCGTGTCATGGCAATCCGATAATTCAAACGCCAGCTATCGATCACCTTTTCACTGAAAGTATAAGACTGAAAAACTATCATGTATCACCGGAATGCTCACCTACGCGTGCAAGTTTGCTAACTGGGCGCTACAGCAATAGAACAGGAGTATGGCATACGGTAATGGGACGGTCTCTCCTACGAAAAGACGAAATGACTATGGCGGATGTGTTTCTGTCGAATGGTTACAAAACCGGGATATTTGGCAAGTGGCACCTTGGAGATAACTACCCGTTCCGGCCACAGGACCGGGGTTTTGATGAAGTAGTAATCAATGGAGGAGGAGGTGTAGGAAATATACCTGACTATTGGGATAATGATTATTTTGATGATACTTATTTTCGCAATGGGAAGC
Source organism: bacterium (assembly GCA_965249485.1). Lineage (GTDB taxonomy): Bacteria > SM23-31 > SM23-31 > SM23-31 > SM23-31 > CBDFMG01. Next base: position 1,018,558 of record OZ252239.1, read on the forward strand.
CGGAGAAATTCCAGGGTTACTGCACAGATGTTTGGTTTGATGAAGCCATGAAATTTGTTGAAACTAATAAGAATGATCCGTTCTTCTGTTATGTGACTACAAATGCCCCACACGATCCATTCCATGTCGAAGATAAATACAGTACGCCATATCTCGATCAAGGTATCCCGGATTACCGTGCACAATTTTACGGAATGATAACGAATATAGATGAAAACATTGCCAGACTGGAATCGAAATTAAAAAACCTTGGAATTAGAGACAATACGATTTTTATATTCATGACCGATAATGGGACTTCAGGAGGAGTCGACACCGATGAGAACAGATTCCCGACAGGAGGCTTCAACGCGGGTATGCGTGGTCAAAAAGGTAGTGTATATGACGGTGGGCATCGGGTACCGTGCTTTATTCGCTGGCCGGATGGTTGGTTGGGTGGTGGCAGTGATGTCAATCGACTGACAGCACACATCGACATTCTTCCCACACTGATCGATTTGTGCGAGTTGAAAACAACAGAAGAGGTTCAGTTTGACGGAACGAGTATTACTCCATTGTTAAATGATGCGGTATCAAACTGGCCAGACCGAATGATAATTACCGATAGACAGCGAATTGAGCATCCGGAGAAATGGAGAAGAAACGTCACAATGACCGACCGATGGCGTCTCGTCAATGGTATAGAGCTTTATGATATCAATATGGATCCCGGCCAAAAAAATGATGTTGCCGGACAATATCCTGATGTTGTTGCAAAATTACGCAATGCATATGAAAAATGGTGGAATGATGTTTCAGAACGATTTGACGAATTTTGTGAAATAATCATTGGTTCCGAAAAAGAAAATCCCGTCCGACTGACAAATCATGATCTTCATGATGGTCAAGAAGGCAGAACAGTGGTCTGGGATCAGCCTCTCGTCCGTGATGCTCTTCAGTCAAATGGATTCTGGGCAATAGACGTTGCACAAACAGGTACATATGAATTTGCATTGAGGCGATGGCCTGAGGAAATCGATAAGCCAATAAATGCCACTATTCCTGAAGGTGGACCCATTCCCGGAGGCATACCTTATCCCAAAGGGATAGCCATTAATGTGACCAATGCCCGGATCAAGATTGCAGAAGTGGAGGAGACCAAATCGGTTTCCGGAAATGAGACTGCTGTACTTTTTCGGATCCAGCTCCAAGCTGGCAAAACACGATTGCAAACCTGGTTTACCGATGATAAAGGACAATCCCGCAGTGCATACTATGTTTATATCAAATACATTTCACAGGGAGAGTAAAACAACTTTCTATACACCAATTTTTTTCTGTAGCTTTTTATTCAATTCGTTATCTCTGTGTAGATAGATCTTTCCTACGTATATATAGAATAATTTTTCAAACATTATCTGATTGTAATGACGATATTCATCGAATAGATTGAAGGGTTGAAGAGTCGAAAAAACTGGACAGTACCGAATGAACCGATCTTCCCAGAAAATTTTGATTCGATACTCCCTATATCAATTCTCTGAAAGATTTAATATGGATATTTTATGAATTTTAATGGCAATTTATCACAAAATTACTTTGTCTGAGGCAATACAGTTTGTTTCAAATACGTATCCGGTATTGATTCTATCTCACGTATTTTAATGTTGCGGTAGAAGAGTTCGGCGCCTTCCGCTTGTAATTCAATCTTCCCACGCGTTAGAGGCAGAAAATTATCATCATCCACCCAGTTTTTGCATTCTCCAAAACCATAACCACATGACCGTTGACGATATGAAGGCTCTTGTCTCCCAGACATATCAACTCGACGGTATTCCATTCTCCATGAGGATTTTCATAGTCAAGAATTCTTCGACATCTGTTCGGTTCAAATTGGTCTCCGCTTCTAAACTGCCTGTATTCTGCGGTTGGATTATAAATCCACTGGGTATCACCATAATCATTATCTTCAGGACGATCTTCTTTCATCTCTGAAGATCTGATATCCATACTAACTCCAGCCAGAGGATGGAAGTCCCCAACATCACCTTCCTGAACCTGCAATTCTGGTGCTTTCATCCAAGCATTATAAAATTGGCCGTATGGTTCCTGAGCGTGATAATGTATCCCACTATCCCTTCTTCTGTTTAATCGTGGTTCATGCTTTTTTTCACCCCATTTAAACTCCATTTTCAAATGGTAATTTTCAAATTCCTCTTTTGTGCTTATCCCACCAAATATCTCACCTGATATATGAAGTATGGGTGTTCCATTCGATTCCTCAACCGTAAAGATGTTTAAAGGGTCCTTATTTAAGCCGATCGGTGTTCCATCTTTAGGATACCCGGCGAGATTAACACTTTCATGTGGAACACCCACGAAAATATTCCATTTGCTTAAATCCTTGTCAAGAAGTGTTACCCAATCATTTCCTGCATCTATTTGTGGTTTTTCCAAACCACAACCGACTAAGGTTCCGCATATGGAAACTATAATGACAATTAATTTAGAATATTTCCATCCGATAGTATTCAAAATTATAATACTCCTGATTTGTTGATTGTAATAACGATGTATAAATAAGGTGTACGTTTTATATGGCCATGATATTTCAGGCTAATTGCGTTAATAATCAAGAGACACATTGTGCCATTCCAAATGTTTTCTATTCTTCGGGCTGTACGATTTTCGAGCCTTTTTACTCATTTGATCAGTACAATTTCCTCATTTAGCGGCTGAATAAATTCGACTCCCATGCTGGTTACAATTTGAGGATTTGAAATATTAAAGGCTAATGGATAACCGGGTCTTTCATCAATGTTCATATGGACCATATATTCAAAAGCAAAGAGATGATTCTCTTGAATTTTCAAATGCCACGTGTCTCGCCGAAAATCTGCCATAGAGGGTCCTTATAATCTCATGCCGCCGCCACCGCCAGTATTGCCAAAAGAATGATTGTCAATGGAAAATCCCGGCTTATCAGTATTAGCGAGCGCTTTCTGTATCATCTTGTAATCTTCAGTGCCACTATCTGTGAAAGGCGTATAAATATAGCCCGCTTCTTCCATAGCTTTAACCATAGCCGCCAAAGATTCACCACCAGTCATGCCGACTTTCATATGATCCCGCATGATCCATTGACCTGCTATCGCTTTATTATAGACCTCCTGTAAAAAGTCGGGGACTTTTGTTTCACCTTCTTGCAGAATATATGCATGAATTTTAGTATCAACACCAAAACCCATGTAATTTCCTCTGGTACCGCCACCACCGCCGCCAACAAATAAATCGCCGCGTTGTAATACATAGTCGGGATTAGGTGGAAAATCATGTACTGTATCTTCAGGTTTGCTTGTAGCTGAATAATAAAGCCGGCCGCCTATGTCCCGTACTCTTGTGACTCCCGGTACAACCTGAGATAATCTTTGTTTAGCACGCTGGCGGGCCAGTGCCAACACTTCGACCTGTGCCGCAACTTCCCTGCTAGTCCTTCTTACCAGAAAATCTGTAATGACCAGCTCTGCAGAGACGATTCTCTGAGAATATTTGGAACCCAAAATTTGTTTCAATCTCACGAATTGAGAATGAGAAATTCCATCTGCCACCGGTAGCCAATCGGAAAAATTTACTGCGATCGTCTGCGGATCGTGTGCGGTAACATAATCCGCTATCTCGTTGTATACTTCGGGAACTGAAAAACCCTGCCGGGGATCTGAATTGCCATAATTGTAGCCGGTAAAAGCACGTGCGAGATTAAGAGAACCACGTACGTCAATTTTTTCAATAGCTCCTGCTGGGGTGCCAAATGTTGAACCACCAAATATAGCCCGCTCGATCCTATCTCCCAGATCGGTAAAGATCAAATAACCGGAGGTTGACCCAAAATACCGACGCATTGGGTCTCCGGAACGACCGACGTGAATCCACATGTCCACATTATTATCGCGCATGGCTCCCGGTAGAACAAGGTCAAGTTTGTCGTTTCTCATCAGACGGAGCGCTTCCCTGTCGGTCTCAACCGTACGTTGTGGCAGTGGATTAAAGGAATCTCCACCTCTCTGTGCCATTACATTAGGTACAATGAGCATCCCAGCTATTAAAAATAACACAATTCGAGATATCATAACGTGCTCCTCAATTGATTTTTTAGTGACGAATATTATGTTAACCATTTAGTTTGCACAAGTGATTTTTGCTCCTCAGGCACGTATGGTTTGCGAACCTTTAACAGTAAGTCTAAATCTGTTTAAAATGTTCTGGATCTCTACAATTCACTCTCAATTTTACCAGCCTTTATAACTCGAAGTGGAAATTCCTTGAGAACTTAAATAAGATATTGAAAGTCCTCTCGTATGTGTTTGGTGATCTACAATGAATAAATAGGCATGAAATCTTGTTTTCTCTATTCCGGATTGATCAATTTTTTCTTCAAACTCTTTAATGGGGTATTTTCTAATGCTGATTTTACTGCTTCAAAAGATTTTTTAAGTTCGTTGATAAGTTCTTTTTTTGATTTTGCACTTGGATCTACTTTTCCACCTTCACTTTTAACAATAGTTGCTATACGATAATTTGATTCGGCTAAATGTGTCAAATGCTCCCCAAATTCACGAGCTTCTTTATCAAGTTTGTGGTGATAATCACTTTCCGGCATTGCTTCAGTAACTTCCAGTGTAAACTCTGTCATTGTATCCCATGCTTGAGTTATTGCAGTTTTTGTTATAAGCTGTGCTGAGGCATGACCTGCCGTTAATAGAATAAAACATGTTAACAGATATCTAATGATAACGTACGAATTCATATTATTCTCCTATTTCTATAATAGAATTAATGATGATCTCTTGTGATGTTTTATCCCATATTAACATTTGAGCATGAGAAGTACAAATACAAATGAGTCTTTCTTGATCATAAGTCCACAGAGAAAAGGCAATCCCGATAAGTCTTTCTGTAACAATAAAATATTACGGATTGAATAAAAATTATCTTAGAAACGAGATTTTAATTTGATAAAACACTCCCCGGGATGTACGATTTGCGAACGTTTTCAATGCTGATCTGCTATCATTCAATAGCTTCATCGCCACATTACCAGGGTAACGGTGCAATTCGGGGAAGTTTCTCATCACGCATTGCAGCATGATACGCAAATGTTGCCAGGACGACAGCAGCTTGCGTTAGACCCTCAGGATAGAGGCGTTCATATACATCCATATTTGTGTGGGCGTTCCAGTCATCTATCTCTTTTCTATCATGGTTAAAATAAAAGCCAATCAATCCAACTTCTTTGTAAGCTTCATGTTCAAATCCTGTGGTGAAAAGATGTGACATTCCAAGGCTATGCAAGGGTTTTATCCACTCGGTTATTATCCCCCGGACAGCTTCATTTCCCATGATGGAAACGCCCCGTATGCTGCCGGGACCGATATCAACATTAAAATACGCAGAAAGATTATTATAATCTTTTTTATACTCCTTTGTTGCCGGGTCAGCGAAGTTGTTACGGACATGGCTCCGGTTACCAATTAATCCTATTTCGTGACCGCCCCAGAGACCAACACGAATCGTCCTTCGGGGTTTAACCCCGATCGCCTTGAGAATACGTGCCGCTTCCATGGCAGTAACCGATCCGGCAGCGTTATCTATGGCGCCGGTTCCGACATAATCAGACTGAAGATGACCGCCTATTATAACTATTTCATGCGCCAGATCTGTACCCGGAATCTCAGCAATGACGTTATGATCGACGGACTCACCTCTGTAAACGATCGTCTTGATCTCGATTTCCATCTCGACAGGAATATCTTTTTCGAGGATCCGCATTATCCGGTTATACTGTTCCACTGCCAGGACCAACTCCGTGGGCTGTAGGGGCTTATCTTCCCACGGCCTCTCTATTCCATTGTAATTTCCGGGAGCTACTGTGCCGTAATAATGCTGTTCATCCGGGTGTACAATAGCCACAGCACCTTCTGCAAAAACAAAATCAATCATGTGCTTTTTCAGTTCACGGAGATCACTTCTGCGAGGTTCTTCCGAGACTCGGGGACCAATGACAACAGGGATTTTCTCCATCTCATCAAGCCGCTCTTCTGTCCATGTCAGCGGATTAGCTTCAAAATGGGGTGAGATTTCCTGCTCCGGTTTTATGAATATAATACGATCTTTTAATTTTTCACGGTATTGTTCCAGATCCGCTTTCGAAGTAATTTCATCAAAATTCATGTAGAAAACATCCGCCCGGATCTTTCCATTGGTGCCCGCCGTCCACGGTGCAGGATAGCCGATGATCCGCATATATTGGGGGGCCATCATGTGGATAGACGTGTAAGCATGCCCCCAGCCGTTACCGAACTCATACGGTTCAAGCTTAGCATTCGTGAGACCATACTCTTTGAGCTGGTCTCTTGCCCATTCTGCCGCTGCGCGGAATGAAGGCGTTTTCTCATTCCGCGGTCCAAATACATCTGTCAGCCAGCTCGCATTCTCCATTACTTCGGAATTTTCAAAAGCTTCTTCCGTGAGTTCCTGCACAACATCCCAGTAGACTGGTTCCTGTGCAGATACGGAAGACACTAATATAAACATCACTAATAGACTTAGAATAATAGTATAATGAACTTTCATAATATGACTCCTGATTAAGTTTGCGCTGTCAGAACAATACGGACACTTTGTGTTCAATAGTAAGGTAAGTAATTTGCTTTCACAAGTGTTTTCTACTCCTTATTTTAACTGGCAAAGTCGTTGATACTATTCTAAAAAGTGGTGCAAGGGGTGACCAGCTCTTCGGTGGTAACGGGAGTGAAACAGCAGTAATCTCAGGTGCATATGAGGATTATTCAATTATAATAAACGATGGGTATACAAAGGTTAAGGATAGGCATGTGAACCAGGATGGAAGGGATAATCTCATCAATATCGATTTTCTTCAATTTAGTGATCGGAAAGTAAAACTTTTATACATTCATTATTGATTCGTAAATCGTACGGCCCAAGGGGGTAGAAAACACTTGTAAAAGCAATATGTAATCCTTACAATTCATCACAATATGTCCTACTTGTTCTGACAACGTACACTTCTTTAACATACTATTCATGTAAATAATCAGTTATGATTTATTGATGTCATGATAGAGAATGGTTATTGTCAGTTATTTAAAATTTTAAGAAAACCAGTATGACCTTGCTGCAAAAGTTGTTGAATTTTCAATCGATTTTGTCAGAGTGGAGCTTCATGTTTATTGGGTTAACTATACAATCGAAAACTAAGAGTATAGTAATGAGGGTGCTATGAAAAAATTGACGGTCACAATATTATGTCTGGTACTATTTCTTGTCATGGCAATAAGCCTGCCGGCACAAAATCAACAAAACAAAATTGTTGTCAACGTTGATCTCGGCTCGGAAATAATCAGCAGACATATATATGGACATTTCGCCGAACATTTAGGAAGCGGTATATATGGTGGAATATGGGTAGGAGAAGATTCTCCTATACCCAATACACATGGGATAAGAAATGATGTTGTTGAGGCACTGAAAGAGCTAAATATTCCTAATGTCAGATGGCCGGGCGGTTGTTTTGCCGATGAATATCACTGGATGGATGGTATCGGACCCCGTAATGAGAGACCTTCTATGATTAATACGCATTGGGGTGGGGTTACCGAGGATAACAGTTTCGGAACGCATGAGTTTATGGATTTGACCGAACAGCTCGGTACGGAACCCTATATAGTTGGAAATGTCGGCAGTGGTACGGTACAGGAAATGTCTCAGTGGGTTGAGTACCTGACTTCGGATGCGAAAACTCCTATGACTGATCTGAGGAAAAGAAATGGCAGGGAGGAACCCTGGAGAGTGAAATATTGGGGAATCGGCAATGAGAATTGGGGATGCGGTGGAAGCATGAGAGCTGAATATTATGCCGATTTATTACGTCGATATTCGAGATACACTCGTAATTACGGAGATAATGAGCTTTATAGAATAGGCGGCGGCGCTACAAATATTGATTACGATGAAGTAATATTAAAAGAGCGAAGAGCAAGGAGCGCTATGCAGGGTTTTTCGCTTCATTATTATACAAGACTTCGCAGCTTGTCGCCAAATCATTCTGCAACCGATTTTGGTGAAAAGGAGTGGTTTTACATGCTCAGTGAATCTTTAAAAATTGATGATGTGATATCTCAAACCATTACGCTTATGGATAAATACGACCCGGAAAAAAGAATCGATTTGATCGTGGATGAATGGGGAAACTGGCATGATGTTGAACCCGGGACAAATCCGGGATTTCTCTTCCAGCAGAACACTTTAAGGGATGCGCTTGTAGCGGCTGCTACTCTTGATATATTCAACAAACATGCAGATCGTGTCAAGATGGCAAATATCGCTCAGTTGGTAAATGTATTGCAGGCATTGATATTAACAAATGAAGAACAAATGGTCTTAACTCCTACATATTATGTATACAATATGTATAAAGTTCATCATGATGCAACATTGCTGCCTTTAGACCTGCAGACTGAAGATTATACAATGGATGGGATAGCAATTCCTGCGATCAGCTCATCCGCTTCAAAAGATGACAACGGGCGCGTTCACATTTCCCTGAGCAACCTTAATCCCAATAAGGAGCTTGAGATCACCTGCGAGATCCGTGGATTTAAAAATGTTACTCGTATCAGTGGGGAGTTATTAACTGCAAACAGAATTAATTCCTACAATGACTTTAGTGAATCGGAAGAAGTATATACGGTTGAGTTTAGTGGATATGAGAAGAAAGGCAACATAATTACTGTAAAATTGCCTCCCAAATCGGTAGTAATGTTGGAGATTATCTAAACAAAAGAAAAAAGCTACCATATATACTGGATAAAGGAATGTAATATACTAAGAATTAAGAATACTTATTACTAACCTTTTCAAGGAGATTTCAAAATGATTAACAAGATGAATGATAAGGAATCCCAGCGTACTATTTCTCGAAGAAACTTCATCGGTAAAACTGCTGTTGCGGCAGGTGTGTTTACTATAGTCCCAAGCCATGTTTTGAGTAGTCCCGGACGAACGGCTCCCAGCGACAAATTGAATATTGCATGTTGTGGTATTGGTGGCAAGGGAAGGTCCGATATTGCTGGTATCAGTTCTGAAAACGTTATTGCTTTATGTGATGTTGATGATACGCAGATAAAACGATACTCTGATTATGCTGCACGAGTGGAAAGACCTGAATTATTGGATTTGTATGATAAAGCAAATAAATATCGTGATTTCCGAGTAATGCTTGAAAAGGAAAAAAGTATTGATGCCGTCGTTGTAAGTACACCGGATCACAATCATGCAGTCATAGCCATGACGGCGATGAAAATGGGAAAACATGTATTCTGCCAGAAACCCTTAACGCACACCGTATATGAAGCCAGAATGCTCGCGAAAGCGGCGAAAGAATATAATGTTACTACACAAATGGGAAACCAGGGACATGCAGGTGAGGGAGCCCGTCTTATTAATGAATGGATAGAGGACGGCGCTATCGGTGATGTCCGGGAAGTGCATATCTGGACAAATCGGCCGGTATGGCCGCAGGGTATTGAAGCGCCACAAGAAATACCGTCAGTACCGCCGACCTTGGACTGGAACCAGTGGTTGGGACCAGCAAAGTATCGTCATTATCATCCTGCATATTGCCCATTTGTGTGGAGAGGTTGGTTTGACTTTGGTACAGGAGTAATAGGTGATATGGGTGCTCATTTTGTTGATCAGCCATTTTGGGCATTGAAATTAAATGCACCGGCTACTATCTCGGCATCATCAACAAAAATGACAAACGATTCTTATCCGTTGGCATCAACAGTCCATTACACTTTTCCGGCAAGAGGTACAATGCCTCCTGTTAAGCTCACATGGTATGATGGCGGATTAACAGCGCCTCGTCCGGAAGAACTCGAACCGGGCCGTCGTATGGGTAACAAAGACGGAGGAGTTCTCTTCGTCGGAGACAAGGGTAAGTTAATGCACAACGTATATGGTGAAAATCCTCGATTGATACCTGAAACTAAAATGCAGGATTATACACTTCCAAAAAAGACCATACCCAGATCTCCCGGAATCCATTTAGAATGGATAGAAGCATGCAAAGCCGGAAAAAAATCAACAACTGATTTTAGTTATTCCGGACCACTCACTGAAACTATGTTACTCGGCAACATTGCAATACGTTTGCAGGATAGACATACAATATTGGAATGGGATCAAAAAAAGATGGAAATAACCAATCTGCCGGAAGCAAACGAATATCTCCATAGAGAATATCGTGAAGGTTGGTACTTGTAATATATGAAAACTGTAGTCGCTATGATAGTAGAAATGCCAATCTGTCTATCATGCTTTTAATCAATGTCACTTTTGATCATTTATTATTATTTTTGCCTATGCGCATGTTAATATTCGTCAATAAATACCGCGAAAATTTAATTACATCATTTGCCCAGTGGGTAGAGAATTTTCTGAATATCCGGTTCATCAAAATTTTGTGTGGTTGCAACCGTTACGCCTGTATCAATCCGTTTTTCGAGCTGCATACCATTGATAGCGTCAACAGCGGATTTCACTCCTAAATATCCCATCGTAAACGGGTTCTGCACAATAAGAGCCTGAATCACTCCCTCTTTTAACGATTCGACCTCGTTTGGAGAAGCATCAAACGCAACCAGCTTTACTTTTCCCTGGACATTTCTGGATCGTAACGCCTGGGCTGCGCCGATTGCGCATGCCTCATTTGCGGCAAATATACCTTTTAGATCCGGATGTGCTGTCAGAATATTTTCGGTTATTGCCATTGCTGTTGCAACATCAGATTGACAATACTGCACGGCGACAAGATTGATATTCGGATACTTTTTCAATCCTTCTATGAAACCCTTTTCACGCCAGATCGATGTTGCAGCACCGGGGATAAACGGGAAACACGCAACATCACCTTCTTCGCCGATCAGTTCTGCGAGAACATCGGCGGCTTTTTGTGCTCCATATACATTATCAGTCGCAATAAAACTGAGCGGCACATCCGAATCGAGACCGGAATCAATGGTAATAACCGGTATCCCCGCACGATCTGCTGCCGCGATTGGAGCTATCAACGCTTTTGTGTCACTTGCAGCCATGACAATAGCATCGACCTGCTTGTTAGTGTAATCTTCAATTATGCTGATTTGACCGGCAATATCAGTTGGGACACCGGGCCCTTTCCAGATCACATCAACGTCAAATTCTTTCGCGGCAGAATCTGCTCCGGCTTTGACCGTGAGCCAAAAATTTTGTGTCAGACCATTTGGAGAAACAAGTATCTGAAGTCTTTCCGATTTCTCCCACCCGCAATACCTGAAAACTGTAATCGATATAAGGGTAAAAAATGCAAATCTGCCGATCGTGCTTAGAATCTTTATCACCTTTGCTCCTTTATTGTTGCCTATGGACTTGTTTATATTAGTCTATAAATACCGCGATTATAATGATAGCGCCGATCGCTATCAGCTGCCAGTAAGTGGCCATATAATTGGTTAATAATAAAGGGATGTTTCCTGTTTATCCAAGTTCTTTTTTCTCATCTCTTCCGTAAATCGACTTCTCAGACAACTATCCACCACTATATACATAGACAACGATTCAAACATCATCAGTCTGCAAAAACGATGTTAACGAATGGATAGAAGGGTAGAAGAATCGAAAAACTGGATAAATTTGATTTTAAAAATGAAGATAAATATCGGGCTGTGCGATTTGCAAACTCTCGTATATGTCGTTAAGAATTGGGACTAAAGATTATTTTTTGGTAATGATAATACTTGGTCCCAAAGGATACCGGCCGAATTTCTCTCCGTAAACCGCCAGTCTCCCGGATGTATCAGATGATTCAAGGACAGACAGCTTTACCTTGAACATGTTCTCTTCAGCTGATTTTTTTATCGCTTCACGAGTGAATTTCAGTTTCACAAGATAGCCGTACGAACCGGCTTCTACCAGTTCCCACTGCTGGTTTTCCGGCATTTTTTGACTCATCCATGACAGCAGCCCCCGATGGTCGGCAGGATCGTCTTCCAGGAATACTGGGTGCTTATCCTGACCATTGAGGGTAATATGAACCGTACTTGTATGTTTTTCTCGTCAGTCATCGAATACGTATTCGTACGGTATCCCGGATCAGATCTGGGATTATAGTCCTCTCTATAAAATTTGCTTCCCTCGTCGGCATATTCATCTTTCATGTATTTACCATGAACATAGCGTGCTCCAAGTTCAGCAAGAAATTCGACTTCCCCGATTGTGTCTGCTTCAAAATCTTCCGGCAGTGGAAATTCATATTCAAAATAGCCCGTTCCTGTTCCCCACATTTTTAATCCGTCTAAAACGGAAACCTGCTTGATTGACCATTCACTTTCTGAATAATCAGCCGGTTCAAGACGAAGAACAACCTGCTGAGAATCCTGGCTCTTATTCTGTTCTGGTTCGATTGTCTGCACCCTGAAAGGAACAAAATTTCTGTGTCGTATTTGTTCCTGCTCATCAATTAAATAGGTGTACAATACGGCAAGACATTCCTCGTTCGGAGCTTGAACAGAGACCGGATTTAAATCAAACACCTTATACGGTTCCGGTTGAAAAGTAAATTCATCGGAGGAATATTCATTATGTTCGCCGTAACGGTTCCAACCGTGCACCACCGTCTGTACTTTCATTTCCGATGGCACATTATCAGTCATAAACGAAGCGGTTATGGGAAGGGTAAATGAAACTCCAGGTTGAACAATCCGGTTGAAATCACTTCCCGGGATCAGATACATTGCCGAGTGAAAATCATTAATCGTCATACCCGGACACAGTTCGTCGAGACCCCAGTCCTTCTTAGTGCGGTCATAACGGTAATACCCGTTCCATGTGTTTTGGAGACTTCCGGGAATCACAAGATTATTATTGACATCATGAAATTCAGTAAAAACAAACCCGGCATTTTTTTGGTATTTTCGAAATGTGTTTACCATTATATGATACTCATGGGACAGATCGAAGTCACCGGTCGGGTGGTCCTTGTGCGCGTGCTTTGCAGAGCTCTCTGAATTCATCAAAGGAATGTCTGTCTGTTTATTGCCACCAATATAATTCCATTCCGATCCCGGATAGGTATTCGCAACAGCATCATCTAAATATGCGGCATACTGTAGACCCGGCAAATAATTGTGCCAGCTGTTAATGTCAGAAATAATATGATTGCGTCCATTTGGAGAATTATCTTCCACAAGCCGGGTAGGATCCAGATTCTTCGCCCGAAAGTACAGGGATTTCACCCATTCCCTGTTTTCAAGAGGATATCCTTCGTCTACCGACGGGTCATTGCTTGAAATCCCCCATGTTTCATTGAATAATACCCACGAAAAAATACTCGGATGGTTAAAATCCCGTTCAATCTGTTTCTGAAAAGTATATTCCCAATTTTTTCTCCCGTACTCGCTGACTACTCCTTGGTTACTTGAAGTATTAAGATTAGATATGTCTGCTTGAATAAGAAGACCCAGTTTGTCAGCCCAATACAGTTGCCGGGAAATACCCGCCTTGAGGTGTATACGCAGTCCGTTCAATCCGATATTCTTTGCCCGCTGGATATCCTCTCTCATAAATGCATCGCTCGGATAGGTGTAATATCCTTCAGGATGATATGCCTGGTCAAGTGCCATTTGAAGATAGATTGGTTTGTTATTCAGTGTTATATACATATCATTTGAATCAGGAAGTCTTTCAGTCCCGATCTTTCTCATACCGAAATAGGTGTTTATGCGGTCATATTCTTCTCCTTTCCTGCTCAAAGAGAGTTCAACATCGTAGAGAAAGGGATCATCGAGTGTCCAGAGATGCTGACCATAAATCGGAATGTCAACATTGATGTTATTGTGTCCGGCAGGTATTTTCTTTTGTACAGGTTCCAAACTATAGTAATAATATCCGTCCTCATGGGTCTCATTACTTTTAGCTTTGAAAAAAACTGAGAGACGCATGTCGCTTTCTGTGGCTTTCGAGAGTTCAATTTTCAGGTTAACTTTTTCATTATCAATATCAGGAGAGAATTGAGCCAGACGAATATATGTATCCGAGTGTGCTTCAAGATAGACCGTCTGCCATTTTCCTTTTACCGGACCAAATCCCTCTGCTTGTTTCCCATTTTGCCTGCCGCGCACGGGTTTATCCTCCACCCGAATAACCAACCTGTTGCTACCTGTTTTATCAATTACGTCTGTCAGGTCAAATTCAAACGGTGTATATCCGCCTTCGTGTTCGCCCACAAAATCTCCGTTGAGCCACAATCTGGTCCCGAAATCACTTGCACCGATCACAATGTATATACGCTTATTAATCCACTCTTCTATTACGGGAATTTCAAGATTTCGAGCATACCATCCTATATGAATATTCCGTTCAACAATTCCGGAAAGCGGTGCAGCCCATGAAAATGGAACTGTGATCCTTTGGTCAAAAACGGAGCCGTCATTATACCAGCCATTCAATTCACCAATTTCATCAGGATCTAAAGCAAAATCCCATTGACCATTCAGGTTGATCCACGCGTTCCTCATAAAATCAGGCCTTGGATGTTCCGCTAAAGGTATGCTAATATCATTATCAACTGTACAGCCAATCATCGAAACAATTAAGAGAACCACTATTGATAGGATTATAACATTGCTGTGCCAGGAATTACTTTCCACGATAACAATCCTTATATAATACAATATTCCATTTCGATTAAACCAATGTATACTATATAGACTTTACTTAGTTGTATGATGTCAGAACATTTAGGATACGATTATTTAGATGGTAAAGTATACATTTGGCTTTTACAAGTGAATTCTACTCTTTGGGCTGTACGATTTTCCAACCTATTATGCTCAATGGATCAGTATAATTTCATCATTCGACGGCTGAATCCATTCCACTCCCCGGCTTGTTACGATCTGAGGATTTGAGAAGTTAATGGAAATTGGATAACCGGGTCTTTCAGGAAGGTTCGTATGAACCGCATATTCAAAAGCAAATATGTGATTCTCCTGAATTTTCAGATGGTGTGTATCCGGACGAAACGCAGAAATAGAAGGTCCGACATCACCGGTATTGATATGGGCGTGAAGATCAAGGTAAAATCCTGACTTATCAGTATTTGTGAGTGCCACCTGAACCTCCTTATAGTCATTTGCGCTAACATCTGTAAAAGGTGTGAATATATAGTCCGCATCTTCCATGGCTGAGACAATAGCCTTTAAAGATTCCCCGGCGGTCATGCCGACTTTTATATTTTTCCGGATAATTCCTTGAGCTTATTTCCCCTGATCCCAGGCATACTGTATACTCTTCGGCACTTCTGTTTCTTCTTCTCTCAGAATATATGCATGAATTTTAGTATCTACCACAAAGCCCAAATAGTTATACTCAACACCAAAAGCGAAAAAATCCCCACGTTGATAAACATAGTCAGCGTAATTGATCCACCACCTGGCATTAGGTGGATCGATACGTTTGGATTTAAATGAAGAGTAAATCCGGCCACCTACTTCCCCTATAGTCGTTCTACCCGGCACGATACTGCGTAATTTTTCCAAAGAACGCTGGCGGGCAATTACCAATGTATGTGTCTGTGCTGCAATTTCTCTGCTTGCCCTTCTTGATATGAAATCTGTGATGACATTCTCGGCAGACACCATTCTCTGAGAATATTTAGGACCTAAAATTTTCTCCAGTTTCAGATATTGGGTATGTGAAATTCCATCAGCAGCGGGAAGCCAATCGGAATAATTTACTGCAATTGTTTTTGGGTCGCGTTCGGCAACAAATTGCGTTATTTCGTCGTAGACATCGGGAATCGTAAATCCCTGCCTCGGGTCAAGATTATTATAATTATAACCGTCTAAGGCCATTCCGACCTCCTGAGACCCATATATGTCTATATTTTCAACAACGCTTCTTCCAAAAGTACCGCCAAACTTAGCCCGCTCGATTCTGTCTCCCAGATCTGTAAAGATCAAATAACCACCGGTTGATCCAAAATGTTGATCCATGGGATCTACAATTTTATCTGCCGAAAGCCCTTCCTCTTTACGGGTAACGTGAATCCACATGTCCACATTATTGTCACGCATAGCTCCCGGTAGTATTAGGTCAAGTTTTTCGTTCCGTATAAGACGTAGGACTTCCGAATCGATTTCCGGTGTATACCCTTCTGTCTGTGCATAGGCGGCCGGTAAGGTGAACATCACCGTTATGAGTACTATCATAATCCGGGATAGCATAATATCCTCCTTTTTTGATTGGCGGTAGATTTTTATATTAATTTTTTGTGCGAATTGTCTTAAGTATGGTCAGGCTTTGCGACATCACGATTTTTGCAGTCATGTATTCATAAACCTAATACAACGTGGGTGTGTGTTTAGAACATTTGTGGTATGCTAATGTAAATAGTAAGATATGCATTTAACTTTCACAAGTGAAATTTACTCCTCAGGTAGGACTCGAACGTATCATGTGATTATTAGAAATGTCAATAAAAACAAAATCTTACATATCACAAATGTCTTTATTTGTGCCTAAATTACGCCTATTTTATAACTGCAGTGATATTTATAAGAGGTTATCCAAAACACCATTAATGATTGCTATCCACTCAGCATTTGTAACTTCTACTATTTGAGATTCGCCTATCGCCACGCTGCAAATGATGACATCGACATTCAGGGTACGAAGCAATTTTAAGCTATTGATCAGATCGCTTTTGTTTCCACCGTCACCCGAAACAATCTGTGTCTTCCATTCGCCATTATCCAGATAGATTGTATCACCCGTGAACAGATAACTTTTACCATGTGGTGATTTATAGAAATATCAAACATTGTTATTCGTATGACCGGGCGTATGTATTACCTCGATATTATCGGAGTGATACTCTCGTTCCGGATTTGAAAAATAAACATCGGCGGATGTCGAACTGTCGAAATATGGCTGGACGAGCGCGTCACAACATAACTTAGAGTTGAGTGCATTCTTAACAGTAACTAATGATTGGTCAACTTCATGGCAGTGACTCAAGTATTGATAAGCTGCTCCACCTTTTTCTGCGATTATTCTCAGTTCTTCCTGATTGTTGGTCGTATAAAATAATACACTATTTTTCTTTCTCACAAGAATATAGGCATGAGTCCTCAATGTACCAAATCGTATCTCCAATTCTGTTTGCCAGAGATCCTTGTAAATTTGTTTCATTTGCTTGTTCTCGATCTAGTTGGTAGTTGTGTGGATATCTCTATTCAAACCTATCATCACCCTCTACTGCAAAGGTAAAATTGGGTCGGAAATATATTCATAAGAAGAAATTTATTTCTTGTGCCATCGTCTATTATTGTTCATCATATTATCTGAACGAGGAAGTAAATCATCATGCATAGCGGCACAATACACCATCCCGGCCATAATGACTGAATTAGCTATTAAATCTTCAGCAACTAACCGGTCATATACATCCATACTGGTATGCCACGTAGTCGTCCAGAATTCGAGATCATCCTGGATGAATCGAAATCCTGGAAGACCGACGGATAAAAATGACATATTGTCAGAACCTCCGTTATTGCCAGGTGAAAGATACGTAAATCCAAGATCGTTGAACGGTTTCATCCATTCCTCAAAAATTGGACGAACGAGATCGTTTCCGTACAGGAATAGACCCCGAAACAGGCCGTACCAATCTGTGTTAAAATAGACAGAAAGCTTCGCATGATCAGGGAGAAATTGCTGAGTTGCCGGATCACCAAAATGCTTTTTCACATATGCTCTGGATCCTAAATGACCAACTTCTTCTCCACCCCACAAGGCTGCGCGGATTGTGCGTCGAGGTTTGGCGCCAACCACTTTTAAAATACGCATTGCTTCCATGACCACCGAACTTCCTGCAGCGTTATCCGTTGCTCCGGTTCCTGAAGGTGCCGCATCAAAATGAGCACCGAGCATCACAATCTCGTCTTCTAAATCTGTTCCCGGTATTTCAGCAATAATGTTATAATCTTGCAAGTCATCTTCATCATATTCGACTTTGACCTCAATCTCCAATTCAACCTCAATACCGATCTCGAGATTTCTCACTATTCTATTATAATGTTCTGCTGCAAGGACCACGTGTGGCAATGGTTTCGGATCGTCTTTTTTTAAGGGTCTTCCGCCTCCCGGATTGACGTTACCTTTGGCTATTTGTGCCTGATCCTGAGGTCTTCCCGGACTGACCAGGACTGCAACTCCTTCCGATTCAAAAAAGTCGTTGAGCAGCTCCCGTGACAGAGGTTGTCGAACATTTCCCTGTAGCATAGTATCATATTCATTTTGTTTTAATGTAACCATTGCCGGTTGTGAAATAATACTGAGACTCGCCATGTCATTGAGCTCTTCAACCGATAACCGGTTTGCGTCCGGTATGAAATCCGGTCTGAGTTCTCTCTTCGGTTCTATGAGAACGATTCTGCCTCTGATTTTATCACGATATTGTTCGAGATCTGTTTGAGAGTAAATCTCTTGCGAATTGATCAATACAACGTTACCTGTTACTTTGCCCATCGTACCTCGTGTCCAAGCTCTGGGATACGCAATTATTGACTGATACTGCGGTTTGATCAGATGGACTGACGTGTATCTGTTTTCCCAACCAATTCCAACTTCTCCATAGGCCTGCACTTCTGCATCGATGCCATATTCCTGAAATTTTCCCGATGCCCATTGTGCCGCCCGATTAAAAGAAGGTGAATTTGCAAGTCTGGGACCATATACATCGGTCATATAGCGTGCCAATTCCATGACATGTGAATGGTTAAGTCCTTCATTGCGAATCCTGTCAATCATCTCATAATCGAGTTGATTTTGAGCGTTTGCAATCAATGAAAAAGATAAAAACAGTAGTATAAGAAGTGTTTTTGTTAGTGAACGTTTCATGTGATATTCCCCATATCAACTCTCAACAAAAGATTAATAATGATTTTGTTAAAATATGACACATTTTTAAACTGTGATGTACTTCTTCAGAGCACACTGGTTACTTTGATATAAATAGTAAAGTATGTAATTTGCATTTACAAGTAATTTCTACTCCCCGGACTGTACGATTTGCGAACCTTTAATAGAATGTCTAAACCTGTCAAATATGTTCTTAATATAATTTCTGGCTCAAATTTGGGGGGGGGGGGGTAAGATCTTTCCAAAATAGTGTGCTTTTACAATAGTTAATCTTATTCCAATACAGGGAAGAAATTTGTTTATATTGAATTTGAATGAAAGTATATTCTCTTGGAGAATGTTGCGCAGAAAATTATTTCATCTTACATAATAATGCTTTTATTAAGTAGTATATCACAAAGTCGGACACTATATAATACTGGAGAAGGTAAAGATGAAAAGAAGAACGAATGTAACTGCTATAGGTTTAATAATTGCATTTTTATTACCCGTTATCTCCTTCGCACAAGAAACCTCTGCCATGAAACCTGACGGAGAGACCGGATTAAAGAAGCTACAATTACCTTCGGGTCCCGCTGGTCCAGGCCGTTTCGGTGCCTACTATACTAAACTTGAGTAAGATGAGGAATGGGACAATGTGTGGCGGATGGACAATCACGCCGATGTTGTGGTACGGTTCGATAATGGAGGGCACAGGCTTGTCTTCTGGCGCGGTACCAGCTATATCCCCTGTTGGGTTACCGGTAATGGTATATGGTATACTAATGAATTCTTGGAACGTCGAGGTCGTGGAATCAAAGAAACCAAGGGCCTTGTCGAACCGATGTCTGACAAACAATGCAGGTATTCTCATGTGCGAATAATCGAAAGCAGTAATGCCCGTGTTGTTATTCACTGGCGCTATGCTCCTGTTGATGTGTATTATCAACATCCGTATGTTGATGCAGAAAACGGTTGGGGTGACTGGGTTGACGAGTATTATACCATCTATCCGGATGGTGTCGGTATCCGCAAAGCAACCATCCATACAACTGCTCCTGATGAGTTTGCTGAATGGCATGAGGCTATTGTTGTAAACCAGCCCGGAACTATGCCGACCGACAATATTGAACCGACTGCCGTAACACTTGCCAATATGAAGGGCGAATCCCGGGATTATACCTGGACAAAAGACGGTACGCCCGAGGAATTTGATAACCTACCGGAAGACTGTTGTATCCAGATGGTCAACTTGAAGTCCGTAAAAAAACCATTTACCATTGTCGACCCAAGCGGGTTAAACATAACTACATACGGTGGTCATGCACCCAATTCAATTTTTACCCACCGGGATCACTGGCCGGTGTCTCAGGATAAATCATGGACTAGGATAACCACCTCGGCTGACAAACCTTCCCACTCTTCACTATTTAACCTGAGGGACTGGAAAGACTATGCCCGGAGCGAGAACTCGATAACAAAGCTCATGATGAATGGAATGACGGAGAAATCAGCCGGTGAACTGGTGCTCCTTGCAAAATCCTGGCTGAAAGCCCCGGATGCAAAGTTGTCAACAGCCGCATATAGTTATGATGGTTATGATCCCGCGCAAATGGCGTACGTGTTCTCTTACCGGAATAAAAACACATCTCGTACTCTTGAATTCGAACTTTTTGCCAGTGAGGATTCTCCTGTTATTAACCCTGCCTTTGTGATAGAAAACTGGGGAGATGATGATACTAATTTGGTAATTAATGAGAAACAGTTTAAACAGGGAAACAATTTTCGTGTTGGACACCGATACAGAATCGAAGGAAGCGACTTGATTGTCTGGCTTGAATCCGAATTGACAAAGCCGGTAAAGGTATCATTTCTAGCGAAGCAATAGTTGAGGCACCTAATAAATGAGCGCAGGCAGGCTTTGTAAGCCGGAACGCTATAATATGCTGTTGATAAAACAATTAATAGTAATTGACTACCGTATACAAAATAAATATCAATATCAGGTCTTGGTTGTACGTCGTCAGATCATTTGGACATGCTGAGTTAAATAGTAAAGTATGTAATTTTACAACGATACTGTGTTATGAAAAATGGACGTTTATTCCGGTTGTAACCGTTCTTGAGACTACAACTCTCTTTTCGTTGTCCAGAATAGAGCGTTCGTAACCAATTGTATGAATGTCGGATTTTCCCAATCACTCAGTCCGCCTGCTGAAATATAACACACACGACCACCTTTGTACGTCCGTGTCCATGCTACCGGTTCAGTTTTAAAGGATTCAGGGCCCTCAAAAGGGATGGTGCCTGATAGCAACACCTCAGCATCCGAAGCCACCGGCGAGGTCTTGTATAAGCTGTACTCGGAACTGAAATCAACAATGCCTTTTAATACCGGATGATCCTTGGCTTCCGGATTGATTGTTACCGCTACCGGAGGATGGTCACCGTAATGGTCATCATAGTTGCCGCCGAGTACGAGCTTATCAAACTCTAACCAGTTCTGAAATCCATGGCTCGCGGTCCGTATGCCGACAATCGGTTTGCCGGACGTAGCGTATCTTTTTATCGCCTCTAACTGCTCACCGTCGATCGTAATACGGCGGGTAAAAAATAGCGCAACATCACAATCATCCAGAGCCTCAAGTCCCTGAAGGTCGGAACGTTCTCCTTTAAAGTTCTTTTCACCACCCGCCTTGAGAAGCGTAACCTGCACGTTCTCATAATTATTCTCAAGGTAATTCTTGTAATCTGCAAGTGATTCATCAGAAGAATACTCGTTCGACCCGGATACAAAGACAATCTTGAGGGTTTCTTTTTTACTACAAGCGAGCAGGGTAATGCAGCAGATTAAAGTGGTTGCCATTATTGTGGATATTTTTCTCATGCTATGATCCTCCTAAGTATTAAAAAATCGGTATCTCAACTTCGTTCAATCAGACAATTTCAGATATGACACATGGTTCTCTCTCTGTTTGTTGTAAGAGCGTGCCTGTTCCGATGTCACACCACGTTTTGCTCCCAGGGCTGTACGATTCGCGAACTTTATTGTTCAATAGATCAGTTCGATTTTCTCGTTTGGCGGCTGAAGCCATTCAACTCCCCGGTTGGATATAATTTGGACATTGCACACATTGATAGTAAGTGGATAACCGGGCCTTTCGGGCAGATTCGTATAGACCAAATATTCAAACGCAAAGAAATTGTTCTCTTGGATCACCAGATGGTGCCGGTCTTGCCGGAAAGTTGACATCGAGGGCCCGATACGATTTATTATGTCGGAATCACCACCATTAAGATTATTGCCAAAGGCGTGATTATCGATGGTAAATCCCGATTTATCTGTATTAGCGAGAATTTTCCTTACTTTCATTTGATCTTCCGATCCAATGTCATTCGAGGGTATGTATATGTACCCTTCCTTTTTCATGGCTTCGACCATAGCATCCAAGGATTCTCCGGCGGTCATGCCGACTTTCATATGGTCCTTCAATATCCATTGACCCGCTATTGACTTATCGTAGGCATACTGAAGACTCTCAGGAGCACGTGTTTCTCCATCTCTCAAAATATACGCATATGTTTTCGTATCTGTCCCAAAACTCATATATCGAACCGGAGCACCGAGTACAATAAAATCGCCGCGCTGGTATACGTAGTGAGGAGAGCGTGTATCGGATAGGTTTGAAACAGCTGAATAGGAAACACTCGGGCCTCCCGCACTCGTACTATAACCTGTTAAATGCCGCTTGTATGCCTCTTCCCGTGCCCACCAGCCTATATCCTCCCGCGTCGTAACACCAGGTATGATAAGCTCCATTGATTTTTCAACAATCTGACGCCGTATCTCTAATGTATTGGTCAGCGCAGTCACTTCCCTGAGAACTCTTCGTGCCAGGAATTCTGAAATGACATTCTCGGCAGAGATTATTCTTTGAGAATATTTTGGTCCCAGTATTTTCTCCAGTTTCAGATATTCAGTATACGAGATTCCGTCTGCTGAAGAGATCCAGGAGGAATAATTCACCGCAATCGTTTTCGGGTCGCGCTCAGCAACGAATTCCGTTAATTCGTCGTAGACCGAGAAGTCCATCGTGCCATCCTCATAGCCGTCAACAGCCCGGGCAATTTCCGGAGAGCCGTACACGTCAATATTTTCAACAGCTCCTGCTCCACCAAACACAGCCCGTTCGATCCTGTCACCACGATCGGTAAAGATCAAATAACCGGACGTCGATCCAAATTGGGGGACCAGAGGATCAGGATCTCCGGAACGGGTGACATGGATCCACATGTCCACATTGTTGTCGCGCATTGCTCCCGGAAGTATAAGATCAATTTTCTGGTTTCTCATCTGTCGAAGAATTTCCCCGCCTGCTCTCGATGAATTCACACCCGGTTGCGCACTGGCTACAGGTACGGTGAAAATCACAGAAATT
This sequence comes from bacterium, assembly GCA_965249485.1. Classification (GTDB taxonomy): domain Bacteria; phylum SM23-31; class SM23-31; order SM23-31; family SM23-31; genus CBDFMG01. The sequence continues at coordinate 1,041,999 of OZ252239.1, forward strand.
AAAATTAACAATATTCGAGTTATCATGACCTTCTCCTCTATTGATTTTTTAGTGATGAATAGTACGTTAACCATTTTGTTATTACAAGTGATTTCTGCTCCCCGGGCAGTACGATTTACGAACTATCGGGATTAAGACTAATTTCACTGGGCGGGAAAAAATACTCGACTCCACGTTAGGTGACATATGCATCGTCATGAAACCATAAATCTAAATGGTTCTCTTCGTTTTCTCTGGTGGGAAACGGCATATAAATAAACATTTCCATAACAAAGTGGTGATTGAGTTGGAGTGTCATTTTGTTTTGCCAATCCGGACCATATGAACCAATCCTGGGATCATTCACTCCTTTTCCCTTGCCATGCAAAGTCGATCATAACCTGGGTTTATTCAGGATCCGCGTTTGTGTCATATCGGTCTTTATCGATGTAAACGTATCCGGTCTCTACTAATTTATCGATGAGATTCTCAAACATTTTTCTTCCAGTTGGACCTGCTCTGATGTTTTTAGGGCAAATTTCAAATCCAGTTATAGGACGAGATGCCATATATATGGGATGACATATTGCATCAATTCGGTCATTTCCAGGTTGTTATCGAATTAAAAGCACCCGGTATTGCGGCGGGTACAACCATTCAAGACCGTGTTCCGTGACCAACACGTTTTCTTCGATAGCAACAGTGATTTTTTTTCCATTCCATTCGTCTACCGGTGAGTAAACGAAGAATTCCAGGGAAATGATGGTATTGGGTCTGATTTCGTATTCGGTCAGCTCGGGAGTAAACCACTCGTCAAGCCCGGCCGCCACATCGTGGGCGATGTTGCCCATTCGCAACAGTTACTTCAGTATCGGGAACGTCACTGGGGCGTTCTACATCTGTGTAAACGTAACCGGCATCTCGAAGATGCTGTTTGAGCTCATCTAATTGTTCCCGGCCGGTTCGTCCCGTTCGGACGTTTTTTCGAATGATTTCGCGTATTTTCATTGCCTCTTCAAAAGCTTTGAGAACTCCAGGCGGTGCAACTTCTTCTTCTTCTCTGAGGACGTAGGCGAAACGCTTGATATCTGTTGAAAAATTGTTGCGATTGAGCCCCCAATCGCTCGACAGTATATCCCCTCCTTGGAAGACACGTTCTACACCTTTCCCTCTGCTAAGGGTTTGATACCTCCCCTGGAAATCAAGTTCTTGAAACCCCACCCCTGGAAGCCAGGTTCTGCTCAAACCCATCGCTTCACGGTACTCCTCTAACCATCGGATAACATCGTAGTAGGTCGTTTTACCAGGCGTGATAACTTCGTTGGACAGGGCACGTTCTATTCCTCTACGTGTGATGTCACCGACCTTGGAGAATTCAATGATTTCACTGGCAACATGCTCGCCGTGAAAATCGGCAATAAGACGCTGAGCGGACACGAAGCGTTCAGCATATTTCTCTCCCAATTCCTCAGCAATGAATTTGTAATCCTTGTGGGAAAGGCCGTCTGCAGTATGAACTCCTTCTCCTATGATTGGAGGATCGAGGTAATTCAAAGCGATTCGTTTCGGGTCGCGCTCCTCGACTATCGACCGGAGATCACTTCCTTCTTCGATCGTGTCGTAGGCACCGCATATATCGGCCATTTCAGAACTGCCGGGGCCACCAAGTGAATACCTCTCGATGCGCTCATCTCCTCCGTCATAGAAGACGTAAATTCCATGACCGTAAGCGGTCTCAATGCCGAAATCGAGTATCATTGGATCGGTGCCACGGCCACGATCAATGATGATCCACATATCGATGTTGTTACGGCGCATGGCATTGGGAAGCACGTAATTGAATTTATCTTTACGGATCATGCAGGAAATTTCCCATTGGGACTCCCATGAAGCCTTAGAATGATCGGGCGGACGCTGTGCAGAAGCATCAGGTACCGTGAATATCACAGCAAATAATAAAATCACAATTCGAGATAACATAACGTTCTCCTCTTTTTTATTAATAGTAGTTTTTTGTTAATTTCTTTATGTGAATTACTTCAAGTGTGGTCAGACTTTTAGCGTAATGATTGTTACAACGGTTTGTTCATAAGCCTTATACACGTGGGTAGGCGTCGTCGAAACAATTCGGATAGTATTAGTTGAATTTTAAAAGATATATTTAGCATTTGCAAGTGTTATTTATTTGCTTCCTAAGAGAGATAGCAATCCAGATACCTCCTCACAAGCTTTTCTGTAGACCACGATTTAAACGTTAATTGCTTGCAAAGGCAATTTTTGACGAATGTATGGTAAAAGTGTTTACCAAATACTATGTATTGATTTTTGATATTCTATAGTGTTGGTATGCATAAAGAGAAGATCAAAGGAATTCTAAAAATATCTAATTTATCCGGATTCAATATAAAAAAATGACCTTGAACACGTACATCCCGGTATTGTTGGGCAATAATTGCCGATTTTATGTTTGCCGGAGTAGTTATCAAGGTCATAAATTCAAACTAAGTACTAATAGCGCAATAAGTGTGCTAAACAATTTCCATCCCGCAAATATCTTTCTGAATTATCCAAAGTGCAACAAATAAAACACTCAAAATATGTGCTCTATGGTGGGAATAGAGGTGGGAATAAATGTTGAGACCCTTGAAGGACGTGTGAAATTGGGAGGTGTGATTCAACTAAAATATTTTCAAGGGAATAATTTTTTTATGGTTATTGGAACTAAAATTGTAAATCAAACGTTTGATTAAAATAAGTGTTTGAATTATTGCACATATTATAATTAATGAATGGGAATACAAGTGAAAGATAAATCAACAAAAATTAGATTATTGGATGCAGCGGAAAGTCTTTTTGCTGACAAAGGGATTAGTGGAACTTCTCTAAGAAATATTATTGCAGAAGCCGGAACTAATATCGCGTCTGTACATTATCATTTCGGTTCAAAAGAAGAGCTGATAAAGGAAGTGTATTCAAGAAGACTGAAGCCCATAATTGAGGAGCGCAAAAAACTACTTGATGAAATTGATTTTCGTCAAAATAAAGATCAAGTATTAAAAAATGTAATTATTGCCTTTATAAAACCAATGCTGATGGTTCACTTAGGAGTACACAAGGATAAAAAAATCTTTCTTAAGCTAATGGAAAAAGTTCTTAGTGAAAAAGATGACTTAAAAAAAATAATTATTTCTAATTTCGAAAATACAAATAGAACATTTCTACAAAAGTTTCAGGATCTTTTTCCTGAATTGCATAAAGTTGATCTAATATGGAGGTTCAAGTTTATTTTTGGTGTAGTATTAGCAAGTGCAAGATTATTTCCAAATTCAAGTGTATTTGAAGTAAAAAATCCCGATGCAATGGATGTTCAATTTCACCTTGACAGGATTGTACCGTTTTTAGTAGCTGGATTCAACGCACCTGTAGTAAATAACAGTTTAAGGGAGAAAGAAACAAATGAGATATAAATTTTTATTGGCAGGTATGCTTTTTCTTTCGTGCTCATCAACGTTAACGAAAAATGAAATAAACGAACATATTCAAATACCAGACACCTGGGTTGAGAAAATTAGTTCAACTAATATAGAAAATACCATTTGGTGGAATGAGTTTGAAGACAATAAATTAAATAAAGTTATTCTTGATGCTTACGAAAATAACCACACATTACAAATTGCGTCTGCAAATGTAATTGCTGCATCTTCTCAAGCAAAAATTGCTGGCGCACCATTATTACCCGAAGCAAACTTAAGTTTAAATACACAAAAGAGAAAACAAAATTTTATAGGTTTTCCAATTCCGGGAAATGAGAGGGGTGTTTTAAGCAATACCAGTACAACTTTTGGAGCATCCTTAAATATTTCCTGGGAAATAGATCTTTGGCAAAAATTAAGTGCTGAACATGCGGGAGCTATTGCCAATGTGCAAATTGCTGAAGCAGATCTAAAAGGAGCCAAGTTATCTTTGGAAGGACAAATTTGTAAAGCTTGGTTTACTGCGATAGAGTCAAAAAGACAAGTTGAATTAGCCATTGCAACGCTTGCCAACCTCCAATTATCAGTTGACCAAATTCGTACAAGATATAAAGCAGGATTGATCAAATCTCTAGATTTGAGATTAGCACTTTCAAATCTTGCATTATCAAAGTCATCTGTTATACAAAGAGAAAATCAGTATAAAAATTCTATAAGACAGTTGGAGTTGTTACTTGGAAAATATCCTACAGCTGAACTTCAAATCAGTGAAAATTTACCTGAATATTCAAATGATATCCCATCTGTATTACCTGCAGAATTAATTTCAAGACGTTCTGATCTGGTAAGAGCAGAACGAACATTAGCAGTCGCGAATGCAGGAATTAAAAGTGCGAAAGGAAGATTATATCCGCAAATCAGTCTGACAGGTGCAAAAGGAAGTTCCAGCCAGGAGATAGATAATATTTTAGATGGAGATTTTGGGATCTGGAATATTGGTGCAAGTATTTTACAGCCGATATTTCAACGCGGCAAGTTAAGAGAGGGAGTGAAATTGGCAGAACAAAATTCTGAAATTGCATTAAACCAATTTGTGCAGTCTGCACTAACAGCATTCACTGAAGTAGAAAATGCAATTTCAAACGAAAATTACTTAAAGGAAAGAGAAAAGTTAATTGAATCTGCTGTTGAACAAGCTGTAGCAGCACGATCATTAGCTGAAGATCAATATTTAAAAGGATTAAATAATTTTATTACAATGTTAGAAGCACAACGTTCAGCATATGAAAATGAAAGTCAATTATTAACGGTAAAAAGAGAAAAACTAACTGCCAGAGTTGACCTATATTTAGCTCTTGGTGGAAATTTTAAAAATGACCTGATTGATTCAAAATCAGAAAATGGAGCAATGAATGAATAGATTATCAAAAAAATTATTGCCGATATTTGTTTTAATTTTTGGTGTGATAATTGCAATAATTATTATAAAATCAAAACCAGACGTAGAGACGGTTCCGGTAAAAATTATCCCAAAACAGGTTAAAGCGTTTATAGCTGAAAAACAGTCAATAACTATTACTGTAAAAACTCAGGGAACAATAAAACCTGGAACAGAAACTGTACTTGTTTCCCAAGTTTCCGGACAAATAAAAAATATATCAAAAGCATTTGTAAATGGTGGATTTTTTGAAAAAGACGATATTCTTTTGCAAATTGAAGATAGTGATTATCAGTTAACATTTATACAATTAGAACTTCAAGTAGCCCAAGCGGAATTAAGGTTGAAAATAGAAGAACAGGAAGCAAATGTTGCTATACAGGAATGGGAAAAATTAAATGAAGGAAAACCTTCACCGCTTGCTGCACGAGAACCACATTTAAATGAAGCAAAAAGAGCGCTTGAAGCAGCAAATGCGTCGCTCCAACAAGCAAATTTAAATCTTGAAAGAACAAAAATAAGAGCTCCTTATTCAGGAAGAATTCGTACAAAGACTGTGGATCTAGGACAGTATGTAAATCCAGGTATGTCTCTTGCAAACATTTACGGTGTCGATATAGCTGAAGTCAGATTACCTGTGCCAGATGAGGAACTAGCTTATATCGATTTTCCAATAGACTTCAGGGGCTTGCAAGATAGAGAGTCTGGTCCCAGGATTAAATTAACTGCAGACTTTGCTGGAAAAATTCAAAATTGGGAAGGATACCTTTCTAGAATAGAGGGTGAAATTGAACAAAGAAGCAGGATGATAAATTTAGTAGCAAAAGTTAATGATCCTTATGGAAAGTCAAAAACACTCAATAAACCGCCTTTAACTGTAGGAATGTTCGTCAACGCCGAAATATTTGGTCGAAAATATGATGATATAATGATTATACCTCGATCAGCATTAAGGAATAAAAATCAAATATTAATCATTGACGAAAATAATAAATTAAGGTTTAGGACAGTTGAAATTTTAAAACTTGAATCTGAAGAAGCATATATAAGTGCAGGTATTGAAAACGGTGAAAAAGTATGTGCAACTACATTAACAACAGTTGTCGAAGGTATGGATGTAGAAATATATGAAGAAATAAATTTTAGTTCACAATCAAACGATGGAGAAACAAAATGAATACGATGATTTCATGGTTTGTCCATAATAAGGTTGCGGCTAATTTGTTGATGATTACTATTTTTATTGCAGGTCTGTTATCACTAAGCAAAATAAAAACAGAAGTTTTTCCTGAATTTTCTACAGATATAATTTCGATTTCAGTGGCATATCTGGGTGCTGCACCCGAAGAAGTTGAAGAAGGAGTATGTGTCAAAATTGAAGAAGCTATTCAAGGGTTAGAAGGTATCAAAAAAATTACATCCACTGCTTCAGAAGGGCTAGGAACTGTATCAGTGGAATTAATTGTAGGGTATGATATTAGAAAACTACTTGACGACATAAAATCAAGAGTTGACCAAATATTAACGTTTCCTTTAGAAACTGAAGAACCTATTATTCAAGAAGCTCTTAACAGACGCCAGGTCCTTAATGTTGCAGTTACCGGAAATGTTGATGAAAGAAGTTTGAAGTCGATTTCTGATGAAATAAGAGATGAAATATCCGATCTGCCTGAAGTAAGCCAGGTCGAAGTAGGCGGAGCCCGTCCATACGAAATTTCAATTGAAGTTGCAGAAGATGACCTAAGAAAATTTGATTTAACTTTTTCGGAAGTTGTTGGAGCTATAAGAGCTTCATCTTTGGATTTACCTGGAGGATCAATTAAGACCAGTTCCGGTGAGTTAACTATCAGAACGAAAGGGCAGGTTTATGAAGGCATTGAATATGAAAAATTAATAATAAGATCATTGCCTGACGGAACCAGGTTAACTCTTGGAGACGTTGCCAATGTAATTGATGGATTTGCCGAAACCGATCAATCGGCTAGATTTGATGGTAATTCTACTAATTTGGTTCAGGTTTACCGTGTCGGTGATGAAAATGCCATAAATGTTGCAAATGCAGTTAAAGAATATGTTAAGGTAAAACAAAATAAGTTACCTGATAGGATAACTATAACAGTTTGGCAGGATGACTCACTGGTTTTCAATGACAGACTTTCATTGTTATTGCGTAACGGTAGGAGCGGATTCATTTTAGTTTTTTTGGCTCTGGCGTTATTTTTAAGGCTAAGACTCGCATGGTGGGTTATAATAGGGATGATAATGTCATTCTTTGGAGCGTTTTGGGTGATCCCACAATTTGACGCATCAATAAATATGATCTCAATGTTTGCATTTATTCTTGTACTCGGTATTGTAGTTGATGATGCAATTGTAATTGGAGAAAATATTTATACCCATCAGGAAAGGGGTGACAATGCATTAAAAGCCGCAATCGAAGGAACTCAAGAAGTAGCTACTCCAGTAATATTTGCTGTCCTAACAACTATAGCGGCCTTTTCGCCGCTCATGTTTGTTCCAGGTTTTATGGGTAAAATAATGAAAGTTATCCCGATAATAGTTATATCTACATTATTATTTTCCTTAATTGAATCAATATTTATTTTACCATCCCATCTATCTCATATGAAGCCTAAAAAAGATAAAGCGGAATCTAATAATTATAAAATCAAATGGAATAATTTTCAACAACAGTTCCAAAGCATATTAAACAATTTTGTTGAGACCTATTATAAGAAGTTACTTGAAAAAGCTTTGGAATGGCGTTATCTGTCTTTAGCAATTAGTTTAAGCTTATTAATACTGACGTTTAGTTTTGTTGGAGGTGGCTGGATAAAGTTTGTTTTTATGCCGGAAGTTGAAGCTGATAACGTTGTCGCATTGCTTACTATGCCGCAAGGTACTTCAAAAACAAAAACTGCTGAAGTTATAAGAAAGTTAGAGGAGAGCGCAGATATTCTTAACAAAGAGTTAAATGGTGACGGTAAAGCACCTATAGATCATATTCTTGCATCAATAGGAGAACAGCCATTTCTTGCTAGACAAGTGCGTGCAGGAGGACCTAGAAGTGTTGCAAGCAGTTCCCATTTAGGAGAAGTAAACCTTCAATTGATTTCTGCAGAAACTCGCGATGTAACAAGTATGTATATTGCACAAAGATGGCGTGAATTAACAGGAATAATTCCTGAAGCAGAAGAGCTTACATTTTCTTCTTCGTTATTTTCAGCTGGTGACCCGGTAAACGTGCAAATATCCGGAGTTAATTATGAAGAATTGTTATTAGCTTCAATTGAGATTCAAAATAAAATTGCCGAATATCCGGGTACCTATGATATCTCTGATTCTTATAAAGAAGGAAAAAGTGAAATTAAACTTAGAATTAAACCCGAAGCAGAGGCCATAGGTGTATCGTTATCTTCTGTTGCAATGCAGGTTCGTCAGGCATTTTATGGAGAAGAGGTTCAACGGATCCAAAGAGGCCGTGATGATATAAGAGTAATGGTCAGATATCCTGAAGATAAGAGAAAATCGATCAATGATCTTGAGAATATGCGTATCAGAATACCAGGTGGTGGTGTCATTCCATTTAAAGCAGCAGCTAGCATTGAATCAGGTATAGGTTTTGCCTCTATAAGTAGAACTGATAGAAAAAGAACAATAAATATCACAGCAAATGTAGATATCGGTGTATCGAATCCAAATGAAATAGTTGATGATCTGAAATTAAATGCTTTAGAACCGATATTGAATAAGTATAATGGAATTAGTTACTCCTTTGAAGGCGAACAGTCTGCCCAAGCTGAGTCAATGCAAGGATTGCTTGAAGGGTTCATGTTTGCTATGCTTATTATTTATGTTTTGTTGGCAATACCTTTTAAATCATATGTCCAACCGCTTATTGTAATGAGTGCAATTCCTTTTGGTTTTATTGGAGCAATAATGGGTCATATTATTATGGGATATAATTTAACCATCATTTCCGGATTTGGAATAGTAGCATTGACAGGAGTTGTTGTTAATGATAGTTTGGTATTTGTTGATTTTATTAATAGAGATGTGATCAAAGGAGAAAGCATTCAAAATGCAATTATAAAAGCGGGTGTTTCAAGATTTAGACCAATAATGCTGACATCTATAACAACATTTGCAGGATTAACACCATTGATGTTGGAAAAAAGTATGCAGGCACAGTTCTTAATCCCAATGGCAATATCATTGGCGTTTGGTGTTTTGTTTGCAACAGCAATTACTCTAATTCTGGTCCCAACTTTTTATAACATATTAGACGATGTGAAAGTTTATTTCGCCAGTTAATTTATTTAAAAATGCAATAAAAAAACATCCCATCATGTAGAGGTTCAGAACAAGTTGGAATGATTGGATTAAAAGTTAAGAGGTACATTTAGTTTTTACAAGGATTTTTACTCCTTGGGCTGTACGATTTGCGAACCTTTAGATTGAGATTTATTCATACACTTTAAGGATTTGGCTGAATCGTAAATGTCTGAGCACGGTAATTCCCGTCAGGCAGAACAGTAGGTAACATATACTGCGGATCGGTGAGCAGCGCATATAAAACAGGGTCACCGGATTGCACTTGCTCTTTCGTTCTCAATATCCATTCATCTCCTCCCCGGCTCCCGGGATAATCCTGTCCTCCAAGTATCGATGTTAAACCCCAATGAATATACTCAGATATCTAGCAATCATAATCGCATGTTTCGTCATAATACGTGTGCCAGGCATCTTCGGGATATTGCTCAGGAACCTCTTCGAAATATCCCCCTCTCGCTGCTTCCGATGCTTTTGCAATCTCTGTCCCAGGTACTCTGCCAAAAACTGAAGGATATGCGCCTTTCCAACCATAGTCAGTTATCAAGTGCAGGATTTCTTCAAGTGCTTCATTATACATTCCATTTTCCCCATTCGGGCGTATGTTATCAGCATAAACTTGTTGCCAATTCCGGGATGGGAGAAGTTTTCTGTCAATTGCCCGTAATTCTTTCCGGTTCTTTGCTACAACCTGAGTAGCATTCGTCATAATCATCGCATCGACGATTTTCTGGTTGTCCGGGACGCCATCTTCGTCATTATCCAGATACTCGGCCAGCACGTTGGCGGCATGAATCACTTTATCATCAGGTGAGGTCTCAGTTGCGTAAACGTGAATACCAAATACCTCCACATGTTTGGGAAAAGGATTGGTTACCGGACTATTAGAGCTGCAATTAATAAGTAAAAAAACTAATACGATGAACCATACAGATAAAATATAATTCATTATTACTCCTCGATGACTGTTGTACGCCCTCAGAACAAATCGGAAGCATTGTGGTAAATAGTAAAGAATGCATATTGCTTTTACAAGTTGTTTCTGCTCCACATTCATGTATTTCAATTTCACAAATCCCTAAAAATATCTCATCGATCCGCTTAGGCTTTGTCAAGGCCAAAATATTAGAGTGCTTATGCCCTGTTTATGCCTGATATCCTCAAATTCTACCTTGAAAATCAACATTTAGTTGGATTACTGCTGTTTTGTAAGTTAGTAAAGGTGCTATGTACGTAGACGTTTGACCCTAAGGGTAGGTTATCTACACCCCATATGCACATGTGTCCATCCCGGGGAATATGCGTATTTAGTGAGATGTGTATTAAAACGATACATCAATGGTTTGGCGTTAAGTGATTGAATGATATATTGATAGTGGTAAATGACGAATGGGTGTGAGCTTGGATTGCGATTTAATTGATGCAAATGGGTGAGTTAAATTCGCTTTTTATCTTTAAACGTTGACCTTGTCCCTTTCTATCAAAGTATTCACTATACTATTATAACATCTGGCTCAACTTTTGGGGGCAAGGTCATACACAAAAATCCTTACAGGGCCGTAAATTTTGATCTTTTTCCACTTTTATAAATATTTTTTGAATTATAAATAGAGATTTATTGAATTAATGTTCTACATAGACATAATAAACTCCGACTAATTCTTCTTCTAATTCCAGCCATGCCTCAAGTTTTGCATCTTTGGCTTCAAGTGATACCGGATCAAATGAACAGGAAGATGCATCTTTTTCAACCGGTTTGATTAAATGCAAATTATCAATACGGATGTGAGCTTTTCCCGTTGTTTGTACGGCGCGAAATTGCAGAGTAATTTTATAATTGCCTGTTTTTGTAATTTTGACTTCCCAGTAGCCAAGCCCATCTCTCCGCCAGCTGGCTTTAGGTCCGCGCCAGTCCTGACGCGTCAGAATAACAGGATTCTCATAGGACGATCCGATATAAATCCTCGGCAGATCATATCCTCGGGTAGAAGAAACATCATTAAACCAGTTTTCATAATTTTTTCGCATCCGGGCAACAATGTCAGGATATTTATCTGCGATATTATTTCTTTCACCCGGGTCGGCTTCTATATCATAAAGCTCGAAAATGGGATCTGAAAGATACTTCTCAAGATCATCACCTTCATAGGGAAGATTACCTCCATAAGGTTGAACCAGTTTATAATGCTGTGAAACTACAGCACAGTTACGGTTTACCTGTGGTTCGTCACCCCGATGCCATTGAAAAAACAAGTTGCGGTCTTGCCACTCAATGTTGTCCTTAAGCAGAAGAGGCATTAAACTTACTCCGTCCATTGCTGTTTCTTCAGGCTTTTTTATATTACAAGCATCAAGCAGTGTCGGCAGTATATCGATATGCCCGGCAATACGGTCTACTTTTTTTTCAGCCACTGTGATACCGGGAAATCGAATAAAAAATGGAACGCGAATACCTCCGTCATATACAGTAGTTTTACTGCCCCGTAGTCCGGAATTGTAACGTTCGGGATCATCCATACGCATCCGGGGTCCATTATCGGTCATGAATATAACGATTGTGTTTTCTTCAATATTCAATTTCTTTAATTTTAAAAGTAATCTGCCGACATTTTCATCGATATTGGAAATCATACCGTATGTTCTTGCTGTAGAATCGTCGAGATCCATTGCTCTATATGGCTTAACGTATTCTTCTCCAATTTGTAAAGGTGTATGTGGAGCGTTTGTACTGAGATATGCAAAAAACGGTCTGGCATCGTCCTTTTCAATAAATTGGATTGCAGCATCGGTAAAGATATCAGTGCAATAGCCGCTGTATTGTTTCGCTGTATTGTTGTATTCCAATATGGGGTCGGTATACATGTTTCCAGGTGGGTCTGCGGGCTGACCGATTCCGCCGCCTTTGTGTATCAAAGATTCCTGAAATCCCTGATCACTGGGTCTCATGGGATAATTATCTCCCAGGTGCCATTTGCCGAAAATCCCGTTACGGTATCCTGAAGCACTGAAAATTTCTGCTATTGTTACTTCATCGGAATACATCATAGAACGTCCCATAAAAGTATCTACCACTCCAGTACGGTAATTATAACGTCCTGTCATCAGACTGGAACGGGTAGGGGAACAGACGGGACAAACGTAAAAACGAGTGAACTCAAGGCTTTCTTTGGCGAATCGATCAAGGTTAGGTGTGTTAATCTTAGTATTCCCATGGTAACCAAGGTCTCCGTAACCCTGGTCGTCGGTAAGAATCAAAAGTATATTTGGGCGGTTCTTGTTAAGCGGTGAGCAGCTATTTAAGTTAACACCTGAGAGCAATAACGCAGATGATCCACCAATTAATGTTTTGCCTGTAATGTTTAAGAATTTTCTTCTGTTTACTATGTTTTTCTTTAACATGTTCTGCCTCTAAAATATATGTTTACAACTCAACATATTTAATTTATTCAGGTTGAGGTGTAATTATTTTTTGTCTTCTTTTTTCAAATACGTAATGAATAACTATTGACATTGTATTAATCTCTCATTTTATTTTCCATCCCTTTTCGACTGTGCAAACAACCGCTTCCACAACTTCTCAGTAGCCTATGCTTTTATCCAGGAATCATGTTCAACGTCTTTATATCCGTTGTGTTTTCCGGTTTTCCCAATTTAAAAAGCGGGCGTTTAGGTATGTTTATATATTGAAGACTCCGAGGGATATACGAATTGCAATCCTGATACTTTTACGTATTTATTGTTATTAACGAAAAAATATGTTTGGAGCTGTTAACCGCCAAACAATTCGTCGAGTAGTGAGCGGCTGGGCGTTACCATGATTTTCGGAATAGTTTGTTCAAAAAGTTGATACATCTCGGGAAACTGGGTTTTAAAGTCGTCACTACTCGCTATCGTTCCACCCCGCGTCCACTCGTTTCCTCCTCCTCCATAGGGCTCCTGGAGATCCCAAGCGGTTGTGATAACTATATAAGCTAATTCCTGAAGTTTAACCCTTAACCGGCGTTCTTCATCTTCAATTCTATCGTATGATGTGTCATCGTAATACTCTTTTTCTACCGCTTCAAGCATCAACTGATGAAGTTTCGACCCACTTGTAACGGCCCACTCATCGGGAAATGTGTAATGAAGGCCTACATCGGTCACGTGATGTAATATATGCTCGACAACCTCCATGACCTGTCGTCCGATTTCATTTTCATGTATTGAATCGCATACGCTGTTCTGATTTTTCGTAGTCCTCCATGCCGCTTGGTCTTCGGGAGAGGTGATACGATTACTTCCATTTATAGAAAGGGATCGTGGTTCTGTATTTGTACATGTTCCTGATAAGCTCTTCTTGTAAATCACTATCGATATCCCCGCCTCGCGGAAACATTTCTATGATAGTTTTAGCGACTTTATTCATAAAATCGTCGGAAATATCATCCCGGCCAATCAGAGTAATGCCGTAGACCGTGAGTTTTTTCGTGAACGGCTTGTACTCGTCTGTCGGAACGACACCGCTATTCATATACAGATTGCTGGGTACTTCACCCAACGGTGAGATCAGGATGCCTCCCCCTAAATGGGTCTTTTCCGTATCAGTCGATACCGATTCAACCTTTTCCGAACTACAGAAGCTCAGAAAGAAGGTCAAAGAAAGAAATGCACAAAAAACTTGTCGAGTAGACATAATTGAATCTCCTACAATTAGTATATATTCCCTCTATCAATTTTCTAAAAAAGATTAATTGGGATTGTCATATGAAATATAACGCTCTTTTAGATGTAATGTACTTGGTCAGAATGTATTTGTAATTATAATCTGAATAATAAGGTACGTATCCTGTTATTACAAGTATATTTTACTCTCCGGACAATACTATATGCTTAATGAATCAATGCAATTTCCTCATTTGGCACCTGAATATTTTCAACTCCCTTACTGGTTATAATTTGAGGATTCGAAATATTAAAGGCAAGTGGGTAACCGGGTCTTTCTGCAATATTCTTATGGACCATATATTCAAAAGCAAAGAGATGATTTTCCTGAATTTTCAGATGGTGCGTAAATTTGCGAAATGGCCCCATAGAGGTCCCTTCTATTCTAATGTCCCATGCAACTTCCCCTGTGGCGATATTATTATTCCCCATACTGTGATTATCGATGGAGAAACCCGGCTTATCGGTATTTGCAAGCACATTCCGGAGCATTTCATAGTCTCCTGAACCTTTATCGGAAAATGGTGTATAGATATACCCTGCATCTTCCATAGCTTTGACCATAGCAGCCATAGATTCACCCCCGGTCATACCAACTCTCATGTGGGGTCGCATAATTCTTTGACATGCTATTGCCAGATCGTAAACTTCCTGCAGAAAGTCAGGAGCTTTTGTATCTCCTTCTCGCAAAATATAAGCATATGTTTTCGTATCAATATCCATGTCCATATAGCTCCCCCCGGCACCAGCTCCGCTGTGAAACAGATCACCTCGCTGCAATACGTAGTCACGGGAACGTGTTTCGGACATATCTGAAACAGCCGAATAGAGAACATTTGCTCGTGCTTCCCGAGCTGTTGTTTTACCCGGCACCACACTCCTTATTATTTCTAAAACATTCTGCCGGGCAAGTGCCAACACTTCGACCTGTGCCGCTACTTCTCTGCTTGTCCTTCTTACCAGAGAATCGTTAATAACATTCTCAGCCGAGACAATTCTTGCAGAATATTTCGGTCCCAGTATTTTTTGCAGCTTCAATAATTGTGTATAAGAAATACCATCGGATACTGGCAGAAAATCGGAATAATTAACGGCGATCGTCTGCGGATTGCGTCCAGCGACAAATTCTGTTATTTCGTCGAAGACCTCGGGAACAGAATATCCCTGACTCGGATCTGAATTGTCATAATTATAACCGGCAAATGCCCGTGCAACATTTTCAGAACCCCGTATATCAATCTTTTCTACTGCTCCTGCACTTCCGCCAAAGTGAGCCCGTTCAATTTTATCTCCCAAATCGGTAAATATCAAATAACCCGATGTCTTTCCAAACTGCGTGGCCATTGGATCTTGACCACGAGTTACGTGAATCCACATGTCTACATTATTATCACGCATTGCTCCCGGCAGAACAAGATCAAGCTTGTCATTTCTCATCAGACGGAGAGCTTCCCTATCGGTCTCTACCGTACGCTGTGGAAGTGGATTAAAAGTATCTCCACCTCGCTGTGCCATTGCATTAGGTACGGTGAACATTAAAACTATTAAAAATATCATTACTCGTGATATCATGGCCTTACTCCTCATTTGATTTTTGGTGATAACTATTTCGTTAAGTAATTAACTGTTACAAGTATTCCTTACTCGACGAGCTGTTATCGAATCAGGAGCACCTTATCTTGCGGCGGGTACAACCATTCGATGCCGCGTTCCGTGACCAGCACGTTTTCTTCGATGGCGACAGTGATCTTTTTTCCGTTCCATTCGTCCGCCGGTACGTAAATTCTGAATTCCAGGGAAAGGAAGGCGTTAGGCATGACTTCGTATTTGCCCTTTTCGCCCATGGTAACCCCGGCCCCCACATCGTGGGCGCGGTTGCCCATGCCATGCATCCCGACATGCACTTCGATACTCGGGACGTCACTGGCGCGTTCCACTTCCGTGTAGACATAGCCGGCGTCTCGAATGATTTGTTTGAGATCATCTAATTGCTCCCGACCGGTTCTTCCCGAGCGAACGTTTTTTCGAATGATCTCGCGGACTTTCTTGGCTTCTCCAAAAGCCTTGAGGACACCAGGCGGCGCCACCAGTTCCCCTTCTTTGAGGACATAGGCGAAACGCTTAATATCGGTAGCAAAATTGTTGCGATTGAGTCCCCAATCGATAAAGATGACATCGCCTCGCTGGATGACGCGTTCCTTATCCCATCCATCGATAATGGTTTGATACCCCTTGAAATCAGGTGATTGTGGAAATGCAATACTTGGAACCCAGGTTCTCCGTAAACCCATCGCTTCCCGTTGTTCCTCCAACCACCAGACGACATCATGGTAGGTCGTCTTTCCGGGCGTGATAACTTCGTTGGACAAGGCACGTTCAATTCCTTTTCGTGTGATTTCAGCAACCTTGGAGAACTCGATGATTTCGCCGGCGACGTGCTCGCCGTGAAAATCGGCGATGAGATTTTGCGCGGATACGAAGCGTTCGGCATATTTTTCGCCCAATTCCTTTACGAGGAACCTGTAATCCGTGTAGGAAAGACCGTCAGCGGTGCGCGCTCCTCTCCGGTTTGTAGTATCGAGGTAATTCAAAGCAATTCGTTTCGGGTCGCGGTCATAGACAATTGATCGAAGTAAATCTCCACCTCTGGATAGGTGATCTACCTTTCCCGGGAAATCATCGTAGACACCGCACATTTCAGCCAGATCAGAACTGCCGGGGCCACCGAGGGAATACCTTTCGATGCGGTCACCACCACCCCCATCGTAGAAGACGTAAAAGCCCTGACCGTAAGCGCTCTCAATGCCAAAATCGAGCATCATCGGATCGGTGCCGCGACCTGAATCAATGACGATCCACATATCGATGTTGTTGCGACGCATTGCCTTTGGGAGTACGTAGTCGAATTTGTTTTGGCGGATCATGCAGGAGCTTTCCCAGAGTGACCTAAAACTCTGAGCCGTTGCTTAACCAGAAAAGCCCAACAACAACAGCAAAGAAAAGATCGCATATAAAACTTGTCGAGTAAACATAATAGAACCTTCCTTATTTTGCATATATTTCCAGATTAATTTTCTGAAAAAAAATACATTGGATTTGTGTTGAAATATGACGCTTATTGAGACGCGATGTACTTGGTTAGATTGTATTGAAACTTATGATATACATATGGCTTTTACAAGTGTTTTCTACTCTCGAAACTGTACGATTTGCGAAGCTTTACGTTCAATGAATCAGTAGAATTTTCTCATTTGGCGGATGGAGAAATTCAACTCCCCGGCTGGATACTACGTGATTACCTGATATACTAATGAGAAGTGGAAAACCGGGTCTTTCGGGAAGATTCGTATGAACAATATATTCCAGAAAAATAATTTGATTCTCCTGAAACTTCAAATGATTTCGGTCCGATCGAAACGGCGCAACCATAGGGCCGACCGATATATGAGTACCTCCCGTAGTAAAGTTACCATTATGAATGCCCTGCGTATTGAGATCAAGGGAAAATCCTGATCTGTCGGTATTAGCCAGTGCTTTCTGTGCAATTTTAACGTCTTCCGCGTGAATATCGATAAAGGGTGTATGTATATAGCCAGCATCTTCCATGGCTGAGATGATATCTTGAAAAGTTTGACCTGCGGTTTTGCCTACTTTTAATTGTTTCCGAATAATCGTACGAGCGCCAAGTGCGCGATCAAAGGCGTGTTGTATACTCTCAGGAACGCCTGATTCTCCTTCCCTCGTAATATATGCAAGACGTTTATAAATTGTCGCAAAGTATTCCAGATAATTTATTCCAAGATCATACGACAAAAAATCACCACGCTGCAAAACATAGTCATTGCGATTGATCCACCAATTTGGGTCTCGAGCATCAGGTGAAGAAATAAGTTCAGATTGTGCTGAATAGAGAACCCCTGGGATGATTATACCGCCAACCCTGTCCTTTTTTATTAAATCTTTCTCATAAAGCTGCTGCTGAACCCACCAGCCGACGTCTTCCACCGTCGATACACCCGGTGTGATAACTTCACGAGAAAAAGCACGTTCAAGAATCTGTCGATGTATTTCAGCAGCATTTGCAAAGGCAACGACTTCTCTCTGAGTCCTGCGCACCCTGAAATCGGTAATCACGTTCTCTGCAGACACTATTCTTTCTGAATACTTTGACCCTAAAATTTTTTCCAACTTTAAATATTCGGAATATGATATTCCATCTGCCACAGCGAGCCATTCGGATGTATTGACCGCAATCGTTTTTGGATCACGTTCGGCAACCAATGCTGTCATTTCGTCGTAAACCCTTGGGTCCTGATGACCAAAATTATAACCAGAAATAGCTCGTGCAATGTCACTGGAACCAAATATGTCAAAAAAATCGGGATGTCCTCCACTGCCAAAAAGAGCCCGCTCTATCCTGTCTCCACCCCGGTCGGTGAATATTAAATAGCCTGACGCCGATCCAAAATGCAAAGCCATTGGATCAGGGTCTCCGGCACGAATAACATGAATCCACATATCTACATTATTATCTCTCATTGCACCCGGCAGAATAAGGTCAAGTTTTTCTTTCCTGATCAAATGAAGGATCTCTTGATGGGACTTTGCCGTCAATACATCCGTCTGCGCATGAGCAACAGGTACTGTAAACATCACAGAAATTAAAAATACCATAACTCGAGATTTCATGACTTTTTCCTCACTTGGTTAATCTGATATTATTCATATCAATACTTTGAAAGATAATAAGTTTGGGTTTGTGTTGAAATATTATGTTTTTTAAGATGGGACAATATGGTAAGAATGTATGTGAATTATGATATAAATGGTAAGATATGTAATTTACTATTACAAGTGTTTTTTACTCTCGAAACTGTACGATTTGCGAGCGTTTGAAGTGGGAGTCTATTGAAAGCCGGATTATTGATTTTTAAAAAACATTCGAATATATAGTATTCTTAAGATGAAAAAAGTACCTAAAGCAGCGAATACATGCTTGCAGGCATGCCCACTTATAATTCTTCCTAAATCGTAAACCTCTCCATCAAGAAATTCAAATATCTTACTCATTCCATAAAATACCAGTGAAGTAATAATATTTCGCAGATAATTTCTCGGACCTTTAAACATGAATAAAATTAAAGGTACTAAGATCACTGACAAAAATTGAACCAGGCCATACAATCTCAAGTCACCTATACCCTGATTCTCAGACCAATACCAATACAATACACTGCCCATTCCGATTATTAAGAGCGGGATAAGTAGGATAAGTCCAGCCCTGAGCTCTACAGATTCAGACACAACTAAGCAAAAAAAGGCCATAAAAGCTATTGTCATCGGTAAACGATCCCATAGAAGGGTGTAATTAGATGGGGCAAGATGATAATAAGAAGAACCAATACTGACCAAAAAAATACCGGTAAAAAAAACTAAATAATTTATAAGGACATATTCACCACGGTTCTGTTTTATCAACAATCCAGTAAATCCAATCCCGAATAATCCGACTAAAAGAAAGGGGATATTAGATAAGACATTGAGCGCATTATTTATCCCAAAAATGGTTCTCTCATCTGCAAATTCATGATATACAAGGTTTTGCGGTATGGGTTTCACGAAGAGTATAATGAGAATCGCAATCAATGCGATTGCAGTTAAAAAGAGCGTTTTATTTCTCATAAAATGATTTTATGGCATTTTTGATATAATTCAACAGAAAAACTCAGCTGCAGACCTCAATATCTTCAATCCCTTCATAGAAACTGATATTTAATATAGAAACACGTGTATATCGTCTGGACAAGTCCGACACTACTTAAAGATATTAAGAGATACATATGGCTTTTACAAGTGATTTTTACTCCTCGGGCTGTACGATTTGCGAAGCTTTACGTTCAATGAATCAGTAGAATTTTCTCATTTGGTGGATGAAGAAATTCAACTCCCCGGCTGGATACTACGTGATTACCTTCTATATTAATGGAAATCGGAAAACCGGGTCTTTCAGGGAGATTCGTATGAACCTGAAATTCAAATGAAAAAAGGTAATTCTCCTGTATTTTCAAATGGGCACGGTCCTGCCGAAACGGCGCAACCGAGGGTCCCAGAGTCACAAGGCCGCCGGTGCTGTAAACCTCGCTGTTAAGATCGATAAAAAATCCCGACTTATCGGTATCAGCCAGCGCCTTCTGGATCTCCACATAGCCGTCTGTGCTGATATCGTTAAACGGTACACGTATATAATCAGCATTTTCCAGAGATGAGACTATTACTGCTAACGTTTCACCGGCGGTCCTGCCGACTTTAATATTTTTCCGGATGATCTCACGGGCTTCTAACGCTTTATTGAAGGCATATTGAATACTCCGGGGAACACTTGTTTCTCCTTCCTGCATTATATAAGCGTTACGTTTAAAATCTGTCGAAAAGTAGTCCAGATAGCGGACTCCTACTTTAAACGTAAAAAAATCACCACGCTGCAATACATAGTCAGTATGATGGATCCACCATCGTACATCGGGCGGATCGATACGTTCGGATTTTGCCGAATAGAGAACCCGGGGGATATCTACTCGGGTACTATACCCATTTATTAAACCTCGCTTAAAAAACTGCTCCCGGACCCACCAGCCCACATCCTCCAGCGTCGTTACACCCGGTTTTATTACTTCACGGGATAATGCGCGCTCGAGGATTTGACGATGAATTTCGGCAGCATTTGTGAAGGCAGCAACTTCTCTTTGAATCCTTCGCACTCTGAAATCGGTGATCACGTTTTCTGCAGAAACAATTCTCGCCGAATATTTCGGCCCTAAGATTTTTTCCAGTTTTACATATTGAGAATATGATATACCGTCTGCCACTGCAAGCCAATCAGATGTATTGACAGCGATAGTCTGCGGATCACGTTCAGCTACGAATTCTCTCAACTCGTCGTAAATCATGAAGTCTTGCGTTCTGTAATCATACCCTTCGATTGCCCGTGTAATTTCGAGAGAACCACGTATATCAATATTTTCAACAGCCCCGCTGCTGCCAAACACAGCCCGCTCGATCCTGTCCCCCAGATCGGTATAAATCAGATAACCCGACGTAGATCCAAATTGCTCAGCCAACGGATCGGGGTCTCCCGCACGGGTGACGTGAATCCACATGTCCACATTGTTGTCACGCATGGCTCCCGGCAGAATAAGATCAAGTTTTTCATTCCGTATCAGACGAAGAACTTCTGAACCGGTCTTTGACGTATGTACCCCCGGCTGCGCATGAGCACATGGCAGGGCGAACAACACGGAAAATAATAGTACCATTACCCGGATCATCATACCTATCTCCTTTCCTGAAAATCGTTGCTTTTAGCCGTCATGAATTAGTTACATAATTCGAGTCCGGCCACAGTCAAAGCAACTGATCACAAAAATATTATCGTTCCAATGCTTTCCTTCTTGGCATCATTTCATCACGCATTGCCGATCGATACACAAATGCGGCAATTATCGCGGCGTTAAGTTTCAGGGCGTCCTCTGACACATAATCGACGACATCCATGTTGGTATGTATCTGCGTCGTGTTATAATTATCCGGATCCTGGATCCAGGAATATGCCGGGATTTCCAACGCATCAAAACCAATATTGTCGGTGCAGCACCCGGATTCAACGGATACCGTTTCAGCACCTACGACATGAAACGGCTCGAGATATCTTTCAAAAATCGGTCTAATGGCCTCATTACCATGAGTAGATATTCCTCGAATTTCTTGTCCGTTATTGTCGTGATTGTAAAAGATCGATATGCGTGACAATTCATCTCTGTCCTCGCTGGTAAAAATATCACCGACATATTTCTCGATATATGCTAACGAGCCACGCATTCCTTGTTCTTCACCACCCCACAGCACAAGACGTATCGTGCGCCGGGGTTTGATATCGAGCGTATTCAAAATACGAACTGCTTCCATATTTGTAGCTGCACCGGCGCCATTGTCTGCAGCGCCCGTCCCGCCATGTTGTGAATCAAGATGACCACCAACCAGCACCAGCTGACTCTTCAATTGATTATCGGTACCGGGAATTTCTGCGATGACATTGGTATGGTAATCGGGGTTTTCATTGAACATGACGTTTAGGTGGAGCTTCAATATTATCGCCACACCTTTATCAAGCATTCGTACCATTCTGGCATGCTGCTCTTGGCTGATCGAAAAGCGGGGCACCGGTTTCATCTCACTCTTTTTGCTGTATCGCTGCTGCCTTACATCAAGTACCCCGGGAGCTTTGTTGCTTCCACGTATAACCGCAGCCACGCCTTCATCCAGCAAAAATTGATTGATCCTATGGGCTTCAGATTCCCCCTGATTCAATCTGTCATGTAACATTTCTCTGGATGGCTTAACATTGTTGGAGCCCAGAACAGCGCGAACAGGATATGGATTTAACTGGCGTTCAGCTTTCGCCAATACTTCGTCAGTGAATATTCCTTCGGGAACGTCCGGCTGTGAACGAAACTCAGGAGACATCAGAATCTTCCCGCGCAACTGACCGCTCAATTCTTTCAGGGCTTCCAGGGAGTTATGGTCTACAATGACAGGTGGACCGGTCACTTCTCCATTCGTACCGATCGTCCAGGCATCCGGCATCGCCGTTATATTCATATATCGAGGTGCGATCATCTCAAGGGAATATGACTCAATTTCCCATCCGCGCAGATCTTCACCATACGAGTCGAAATGTACGTTCTCAAGATTCCAGCTTTCCAACCGCTGTTTGGCCCACATCGCTGCTTCGTAATAGGCAGGGCTTCCAGACAAGCGCGGGCCATATACGTCTGACAGGTAACTCAATGTCTCCATTACTTCCGAATGCTGGTACGCCTCTTCTTTAATGCGGGCGACCATATAGGATTCAGTTGTTTCCTGAGCAAAGCAATCCAACGCGGTCAGAGACACAATAATAAGCACAATAAATTTATTTTTCATTCTGTCCTCCTCTGCGGGCTGAAATACTGTCAGTTTCTTCTTTTAATTTTCTATGTGTTTGGGTCAAAAACTACACCGCTTTTTATCCGGTTTTATCTTTTCCACGGTGGGAAATCGGAAATGACATTGTCTGCGGATACAAATCTTTCAGTATATTCCGGCCCTAAAATCTTTTCCAATTTCAGATATAGGGTATGCGATATCCCGTCAGTTGCCGTGAGCCGATTGGAATACTTTACTGCTATCGTTTTCGGATCACGGACTGTATGTGACGTTTTGCGAACATTTAGCGAATGAGATGAAGCTCTATAGGCGGTGGAGAGAAATACTCGACTCCTTGTTCGGTGACAATTACACCGTCATGAAATCGTAACGATAAATATTTGTCTTCACCCCATTCGGGCATCGGCACAAAGACCCAGTATTCAAAAGAGGTGTGGTGATTGAGCTGGAGCATCAAATCTCGCTGCCAATCGGGACCTATAGGGCCAATTCTGGGGGCATAAATTCCCTTTCCGAGAGCGTGCAAGTCGAGGGGAACCATGGTTATATCTAATTCCACAAGTTCTTTCGTGACAACGTGTGTATTTAGATACATAAACCCTGCTTCATCAATTTTTCTCTTGAGAATTTCAAATGTTTCACCGGCAGTACGGCCCACTTTGATGTTATCTTCTAAAACCTTACGGACTTTCAATGCATCTTCCCAGGCTCTTTTGATTTTTGGCGGTGGTTCAGTCTCACCTTCACGGAGCACATAGGCGTACGCATCCTCAACCTCATAGAAATTCCCGAATTTCCACCCTGATTTCAGATAGTGGTGACTTTGTCTACCCTCCCCGGATGCAATCAGGTCGCCTCTCTGGATCACATAGTCACCTCTTCTTCTATTTCCGTCCTTATCCACGGCAGAAGACCACCCTTCAAGATCGCTCACTTTAGTTACGCCCGGAACGATTTTAGCAAATTCTCTCTCTACAGATTCTGTGATCCAGTTCCGTATCTTCTTAAACATCTCGATTTCGCTCGGCACCCGTCTCGATACGTAATCATACATCAGAAATTCAGCCGAGATCATCCTCTTCGCATACGTATTACCAAGAGCTTTGACCAACAGGTTGTAGTCTGTATGCGAAATGCCATCGGATCGTAACCGTGGAATCTCATACACCAGAGGAGGTCCTAGCTTTTCGAGGTAATTGACCGCAATGCGTTTGGGATCACGTTCGGCAACCAATTCTCCGACACCTTTGAACCGGTGATCGAATTCCGTTGCCGCGCCACCAGGCTTTTCCTGCCGTAAAAAATCTTCGGCGATTATGTCATACGCGCCACTTTCTTGAACCACATCTAAATATGGGGTTCTAACTAAGCTTTGATCTAAAATTTTCCATCTATGACCGATTACCGCCCGTTCGATCCTGTCGCCGCCACGGTCTGTAAAAACAAAAACGCCATTGTTACTGCCCAATTCATCTCTCATCGGATCAGGACTACCTTCTCGCATCACATGAATCCACATGTCGATATTGTGATCCCGCATGACCTGCGGTAGGATGAGGTCAAACTTGTCCCGGCGAATCTGACTAATCAATTCCTTTATTTCGTCTTCTTCCTGAGTCTGTGCTTTTGTCATTGCCGTTTCAGTTGATACCGATTCAGCCATTTCCGAACTACAGAAGCTCAGAAATATGGACAAATAAATGATTGTATAAAAAACTTGTCGAGTGGACATAAATGAGTCTCCTTCATTATAGTATATATTCCCACTATCAATCCTCTAAAAAAGAATAATTGGGATTTGTGTTGAAATTTGAAGCTTTTTTACGATGTGATATGTTTTGTCAGGGCGTACTGGATTCCATGATATGGTTTATATAATATGGTAAGGTATAAATGTGGCTTTTAAAAGTCTTTTCTGCTCCCCGGTCTGTGCGATTTGCGAACCTTGGCAGTATATTTTGTTGGCTTAGAAACTGGCTTGAAGCTCTCCCTTGTAAAGCCAGTTGATCAGGAATAAAATACCTGTCAGAAGCAGCGGTCCGGATATCATCAGGTATACGGTCCAATGGAATCGTCCCCAGTAAAGAACCTTATACATCGCTCCTAACATGATGAACAGTATTCCCTCAATCCATTCCCAGCGCCAAGAGACGACTAGTACAATAATAATGATCGCCGATGGGATTAAATGCATCAGCAAAGCGAGAGTCATATTCCAGAATCCTTGGCTTTCATCAAACACTCAAGGGCAAACATTCTCACGAAGATAACAAATTGGAGACATAGAATCCTGGGTGACCAGAATAACAGTCGATTTAATGAGCTTTTCATGGTGACTCCTTTCTTACCATACGCCTTTATTTTTTCTTTTCGAGATTAATGGTTTAAATTATTAAAGGTGGGGAAAGTTGCGATACTTTTTACTTGTTGAATTGTTGGCGAGTATCTTGGCTGGGAAAATAAAAGGACAGAAGAGTCGAACAAACTAGGCAAAATCGAAATACCCTATTTTTACCCGAAATATTCTAATTCTACACACTATTATATAATGGTTCTTATAAACGTCCTGCAAGCCTTAAGCAATGCGCCCATGCAGGGTCGGCAAATGCCATAGTAGTGAAGCCCAAATATGATAGGCACCATATAACTCTCCATCAAGCATTACATAGCGATTCAAACTTTAATTGCCTGTTAGAAGGTTTATAACGAATGGAAAGAAGGGTTGAAGAGTGGAAAATACTGAGCTAATCGGAATTACTCATTCTGTCCAACATGTTCTGAATCCCTACAGATTTCTTGTATTTGTCAAGCAAAAATGAAAATAAAATCTTGACAACATAGGCAGTATTTTGTACTATCTGAGTACCTCAACGACAAATTATTTTTTAATTTCTCCAGCCCAATTTCCATTATGACCATTATAGAATATGTTTTAAGATAATGATGCCAATAGATATTACCACAGAAGAATATATTGATCACTACACACAACACTAACAAAAATCAACCGCAATTTGTTATCGGTGTGGATTTCGGCACCGATTCTGTTCGGTCCGTAATTGTCGACGCTTCAAATGGTGAAGAAGCCGGAAATTCTGTAAATCATTACTCCCGATGGAATGATGGCAAATATTGTGACGCTTCCAAAAATCAGTTCAGACAGCATCCGCTTGATTTTATCGAGTCCTTAGAAGAGTCCATAAAAGACGCAATTAGTGAATTACCGGAAGGCGCATCTAAATATATAAAAGGGATATCTGTCGACACAACCGGGTCTACACCTGTTGCAGTGGACAAAAATGGACTGCCTCTTGCTTTGACACCGGGTTTCGAGGAAAATCCGAATGGGATGTTCATTCTTTGGAAGGATCATACCGCTGTACAGGAAGCCGCAGATATAAATAATGCAGCCCGTTCATGGGAGAGTATCGATTATACGCAATATGTCGGTGGTGTTTATTCATCAGAGTGGTTCTGGGCAAAAGCACTCCATGTGTTAAGGACTGATGAAACTGTGCGGGATGCAGCTTATTCGTGGGTTGAACATTGCGACTGGATACCTGCATTGCTAACCGGCAATACTGATCCGCTTGCTATGAAAAGGAGCAGATGCGCGGCAGGTCACAAAGCAATGTGGAACAACTCTTATAACGGTCTACCTCCGGAAGACTTTTTAATTTCAATCGACCCATTATTTAAAGGATTAAGAGAAAGGTTATTTAAGAAAACGTATACGTGTGATGTTAAAGCCGGAATGATGTCCTCGGAATGGGTGAATCGTCTTGGATTGCATGAACATGTTTCTGTAGGTGTAGGCGCATTTGATGCACATTTGGGGGCTGTCGGTGTGGAGATCGAACCGTATGTCCTTTGCAAAGTAATGGGTACTTCGACCTGCGATATGCTTGTTGTACCGAATGAAGAAATAGGTGAAACCATTGTTAAAGGAATTTGTGGGCAGGTTGATGGATCTATTATTCCGGGTATGATTGGTATGGAGGCAGGTCAGTCGGGTTTTGGAGATATTTACGCATGGTTCAAAGATATTATTATGAATCCGGTGGAAAATTTTTTTGCGGATAATACACGTTTGGAGCCTGCTGTAAAAGAACATATTCTTTCAGACTTTTCGAAAAATCTGATACCCAATTTGTCTCGTGAAGCTCAGAATGTTCCAGTTGATGAATCAGGTATTATTGCCCTGGACTGGATGAATGGACGAAGGACTCCCGATGCTAATCAAGCCCTTGAGGGGGTTTTGACCGGGTTAAATCTTAGTTCTGATACCCCAAAGATATTCAGAGCACTTGTTGAAGCAACAGGATACGGTGCCAGAAAGATCGTTGAGCGGTTCAATTCAGAAGGAGTAAAAATTGATGGAGTGATAGGTTTGGGAGGAATACCCAAAAAATCTCCTTTTATTATGCAGACTATTACGGATATTCTGAATAAACCGATAAAGATCGCACGTTCCGAACAAGCATGTGCTCTCGGTTCAGCGATGGCAGCGGCTGCAGTTTCTGGGATATATTCTACATTAGAAGAAGCCCAAAAGGCAATGGGAAAAGGATTCGAAAAGGAATATTATCCCGATCCGGTTAGAGCGAAAAAATATAATGAGTTATATAAAAAATATTTATATCTCGGAGATTTTGTTGAGAATCATTTTTCTTAGGAGACAATTTTGACATCCTTTAAAACTCTTAAAGAAATATCTTGGAAGTGTAATATGGAGCTATTTAAGAGTGGGGTTGTCATATATACTTTTGGCAATGTGAGCGCTTTCGATAAGGATAAAGGGGTGTTTGCGATCAAACCGAGCGGAATGCCTTATGATAGTCTCAAGCCTGAAGATATGGTAATTGTTGACCTGGAAAACAACGTGGTCGCAGGTAAACTCAATCCGTCTTCGGATACCAAGACCCATACGGTATTATACAATAAATTTCCAGGGATAGGAGGCATAGCTCATACACATTCCACTTATGCTGTTTCATGGGCGCAGGCTATGAGACCTATACCCATAATGGGAACAACCCACGCCGACCATCTTAGTGAAGATATTCCCTGCACTGAAGTTATGAGTGATGAAATGATCCAAAAAGATTATGAAGAACAGACAGGATACCAAATTGTGCAGGAATTCAAGGAACGGTCATATAAAGAGATCGAAATGGTCCTTGTTGCCGGTCATGGTCCTTTCTCCTGGGGTGATACCGCTGATAAAGCAGTCTATAATAGTGTTATGCTTGAAGAAATTGCAAAAATGGCGTCACATACATTGGAGATCAATCCAAAAACAGGCACCTTAAAACCCGAATTGATTAAAAAACACTATTTGAGAAAACATGGCAAGGACGCTTATTACGGGCAAAAATAAAAATGAATAAATCGTTCGTTGTGGTTAAAACGGGCTAAATTTGCGAGAGAAATTTATATGGAAAATGTGCCGGATTTAAAATTGGGAATTATTGCGGTAAGCAGAGATTGTTTTCCGATTGAATTGTCAAGAAAGAGACTGCACAATGTCGTGCAATCATTCCAAAAATTCAAAAGTGATCTTTCTGTATTAGAAACGATCATAGAAAATGAAAATGATGTAAACAAAGCATTAAATGAGATCAGTGAAAAAAGAATAAATTCTCTTGTAGTGTATCTTGGAAATTTCGGTCCTGAAGGTCCGTTATCAATTCTGGTACAAAAATTCGACGGACCTTCTATGGTCCTTGCCGCCGCTGAGGAATCGGGTAAAGATCTTATTAATGGCAGGGGGGACGCGTATTGCGGACTTTTAAGTGCTTCTTACAATTTCGGTTTGCGTAATCTGTCACCGCATATCCCCGAAAATCCGGTTTGCCTTCCGGACGAAGCAGCTGAATATATTAATAGTTTTATACCAATTGCAAGAACCTATATCGGGTTAAAAAATTTAAAAATATTTTCTTTTGGTCCACGTCCTTTTGATTTTCTAACTTGCCATGCTCCCATCAAACCATTATTCAATATTGGTGTGGAAATTATGGAAAACAGCGAGTTAGATCTTTATGATCTCTATTTATCTGCCGAAAATGACCCGGATATAAAAAGCATTGCCGCAGACATGGCTGAAGAGCTGGGTACGGGAAACACGTATCCTGAATTACTGGAAAACCTCGCACAATATGAAGTTGCATTGACGAAATTTATGAAAGAAAACCTTGGCACTTCAAAATATGGTGTGTTTGCTAATAAATGCTGGCCAGGGTTTGAAAAGTTTTTCAAATTTGTCCCTTGTTTTGTGAATTCACGGCTTGCTTCAAGAGGTATCCCCGTTGCCTGCGAATCCGATATTTATGGCGCTCTTAGTGAATATATTGTAACCTGCTCGACCGAACTGCCCGCGGCTATCCTCGATATCAATAATACAGTACCGCATGATCTGCTGGAGGGTCATGAAGATATTGCAAAGGATTATCAATCAACCGATCTGTTTATGGGATTTCATTGTGGAAATACCGCATCGGGATGTATGATAAATCCTGAAATAAAATATCAGCTCATTATGCACAGGGTCATGGAGCCCGGTCAGGAGCCGGATATTACGCGGGGGACTCTTGAAGGCAGGTTCAAACCGGGTGGAATGACGATTTTCAGGCTTCAATCAACTGCAGAGGCTGAATTAAAAGCGTATGTTGCCGAAGGCGAAATTCTTGATCTTGATCCTAAGTCATTTGGGTGTATCGGAATCTTTGGAATAAAAGAAATGGGGAGATTTTACCGTCATGTTCTTATTGAAAAGAAATTTCCTCATCATACTGCGGTGGCATTTAACCGGTCAGGAAGAATACTGCATGATATAGTTAAATTAATAGGTGTTGATGATATATCGTTTAATCATCCAAAAGAGATACTTTATAAATCAGAGATTAGATTTCAAGATTGATCAGACCGTTTCTAAAATTGCAGGAAAAAAATATAGCGGATACTGCAGTTTTCGAATTTGGTAGTCGGGACTGGTTTACGATTGGACTATTTATTTTGGGGTTAGTTGGAATTATTGTCCGAGTATTACGTCAGAAAGAAGATACAACTACCAACTATTTTCTTGCAGGACGAAACATCGGATGGGTAGTTATAGGTGTATCTATATTCGCCTCAAATATCAGTTCGGAACATTTGGTCGGTTTGGCAGGAGCAGGTGCTGATAGTGGTATGGTGATGGCGCATTGGGAAATTTAGGCATGGCTCATACTAGTTTTGGGATGGGTTTTTGTACCATTTTATGCCTGATGAAGACTAGATCAGAGGATTAACGTACGGCTCCGAATCCCCTGAATGAGAAATAGCTGAAACAAGTGGGATGTCATCCATACCGGCATACTATTAAGTATTGTTACAGGTTTCTATAATTATTTCCGGTAAACCTATTAAATAATATGATCAAAGTTCATAATGAGGTTCGAGGATTAATTTTTGATTGTGACGGGACTCTTGTCGATACAATGCCGCTCCATATTACAGCTTGGGAAAATGCTTTTCTTGATTTCGGTGCAAAGTGTACAATTGATTTTCTTGATCCGTTGAAAGGTATGAAGGAAGAACAAATTGTGGAATTGTATAATACACGATACGATAACGATCTCAACGGTAAAGAGCTCGTACAGCGAAAGCATAAATATTATTGGGAAAGTCTTAATGACGTAAAATTGATTAAACCGGTGGCTGATGTTGTATATAAATATAATAAAACTTACCCGATGGCTGTTGTTTCAGGCGGAACAGAAAAAAACGTAAACCACGTTTTGGAATTAACCAATATCAAACACTTTTTTTCAGCTATCGTTACTGCAGACGATAATTTTGAACCTAAACCGTCACCTGAAGGTTTTCTGGAAACAGCAAAGAAGATTGGTGTAGAACCGATATTATGTCAGGTATTTGAAGATGGCGATTTAGGTATAGAAGCTGCACAAAAAGCGGGGATGCATATTACAGATGTAAGACAGTATTTATAAAAATAAATAGTGAATATTGTAGGGATTCAGAACAAGTTGGACTGTATTAATTGAAAATTAAGAGATACATTTTGTCTTTGCAAGAAATTTTTATTTATATCCTTCCGTAAAATGTCTTTCCAGACAACTCTCCACCAACATACATAGCGATACAAAAATTTTTTACCTATAAGGACGTTTTTAACGAATGGATAATCGAAAATATTAGGCAAAACCGAATTATCCGATCTGTCCAAAATGATTCGTACTGACACAATTGCATCTATTGAACGAGTATCTCAGATAAATGATCAACATGTATGCAATAGGTATCGGATTGGTGTTAGATAGTGAACTGTAGACAAAATATGAACGATTTCGGAAAAAAAGGGACAAACTATTCAGTGAAACTAGGAAGGATAATTGAGCTAAACTGTTGTTTTCATTAGTGGTGCGAGAGGGGGGACTCGAACCCCCACAGGTTTAAGCCTACTGGATCCTAAATCCTTTTTTCGCCCCTTTTATGCTAAACAATAACAAACAATGACAACTCATAATAAAGTGGTAAATCTCTATTAATTCAAATATTTAGCGAATTCAAGCTCGAAATTGCAGTTTTAGAAAAAAAGGAATAATTTGGGCATAATCTTACCTAAAACAATTTCGAATCTAACATTATAATCCCAAAACCTTCTGAGAATCCCACAGATTAATCGCCGTCAAAAGATCTAAATATCTAATGTAACATATTAATAAGTATATAAACCAGATAGAGAAAGATAAGATCAACCTATTCACTCCTTATCGTTAAAGACAACATGAATAACTGATCACCCATTTGCAGTCAACTACATACGAAACAGCTACTGACACCAATCTACAATTGCTTTCGCTGTTACTTTGATTGCCCTGATGTAGTCCGGCAAATCGACCCACTCGTCATGAAGCCCATTCTGGATTAAATTACCTCCCAATGGACCATAGCCCACCGCGGGAATTCCGCTGAACAGAAAGGGATTAATGATTGAGCTTGCTGTGTGCAGAGGATTAACAAACGGCTTTTCACCGGTAACTGTTTGTATAGAATTACTAACTGTTTGGTATAAGGGATGTTTAACCGGTAGTTCCATTCCATCCGCACCGTATAGCCATACTATCGATGGTGGATGTTCCTTCAGCCAGGGATCCGATTCAGCCACTTCAGCAATACAATCTGCCACTTCTTTCTGAACTTGCCTAAGATTTTCAATGGGCGGAAACGTGAGAGATGCACTAATTGTACTTTTTGTTGGAATTCCTATTCCTTCACTGCTGATTTGGCTTATGAGTAAATTAGTAGACCTGCCGACCTTATCATCAATAGGTTTATAATAGACCCGCTCGCCTCTTTGTTCATTCAGTCTATCAAGTGCCTGCTTAATTAAAACCGCCTTGTCAATAGCGTTGGTTCCAAGATGAGCGAATACTGTTTTTCCCGGCTCTGTCGTGGGTGGCTGCTGCCCGGTGACAGTAACCCGGAAACTCAGCGTACCGGATGAAACAGCTTTAATCTCCCTCAATCCCACACCTGACTCAGGTGGATGCAGGTATATACAGCCATCTGCATGGTACCCCCTGTTCAACAGAGCAATGATACCTCGTGCGTTTTGCTTGGTTGTTGCACTCCCGAGATAGATATCACCTCCGGGATGTATCCCTGCATTACGTAAAGCATTCAGGGCTTCAGCGATAATCGCAACACCCCCCAGGTCATCCGCAACACCCCACCCATAGATTTTATCTTCTTCAATTTCGGCAGCAAATGGATCATGCGTCCAATCTTCAGTAAGCAGTTATGGGTACGGGATCCGGGTGAGCATACAGCAAGAGACTTCTACCATCACCGCTACCGGGATAGGTACCCACGACGGTTATGCGTTCTATATTGTTAATGGCCTCCTCAGCTGCAAACTCATGCTCCATTTTGATGTTTGCTGGGAAAACCCTGAGTACTTCTACCGTACATCCCAGCTCTTCAAACCGCTTTGCCACAAGGGTTTGAATCAGTTTCTTCGCCCTCACCTTGTGCTTTGATGAGCTCCTTTAGGAATTCGATGTGTTCTTCTTTATTGTTGTCAATTGTATCGAATAAGACCTGTACCTCTTTTGTATTTGTCACCTGTTTCATTTGGTTACTGTGAACTCTATTGCCGGAATCAACATTATTGAGATCCGTACAGAATAACAATAAAATAATCATTCCTATTATTACCGATTTAAAAAAAGATTGTGATACTACGTCACAGTTCATTTTTTCTCCATAAATAGATAGTTTCAGTAAATATAAGTATTTTCTGCTCGTCAGTTTGTACGTTCTGCGAACCTTTGAAGTTGATAGATAAGAAATATCTTATATTCTCTAACTATCAAAACTTTTCAATGCAATATCCACAGCTTTCCGAAGGATTGATAAACTCATTGGTTTATTAAGACAATCATTAAAGCCAATTGAATTTAATTCTTCACTTTCAAACAATTCCCCTGATCCGGAACACGCAATTATATATACATCTAAATATTTCTCTCTAATTTTTTTGCACAGATCAATGCCATTCATTTCAGGCATATTAATATCAAGAAAAATAACCTTATATGATTCATTCTTTAAGATTGTTAATGCTTCCTTTCCACTCGTTGTTGTCCTTACGTCACAATCCATACTCTCAAATAAAATAGAAAGGGCATCGAGCAACTCTATATCATCATCAACCAAAAGAATTTTCCTTGTACGCATTTGCCTTGCTCCAATACTGTCTCTTAACTTTAATCTTCTAAAATGTCCAGTAGATTCAGAATCCCTAATTTTTACGTTGTAAGAACATATTGGACAATATTAGTTAAATATTAAGAGATACTTATGGCTTATACAAGTATTATCTACTCCTCGGGCTGTACGATTTTTGACTTTAGCGAATGAGATAGAGCTCCTTTTGCGGTGGAGATAAATATTCGACTCCACTTTCGGTAGCAATCGCCTACTCATGATCCCAAAATAATAAATATTGATCTTCGTGTTCGTTGGATGTAGGTGACGGCATATAGAAAAATTATTCTAAAACAAAGTGGTGATTGGGCGAGAGTGGTACATCATACGTCCAATCCGGACCATAAGAACCCATCCTGGGTCCAAGATAAATATCGTGCTTCCTCCCACTTGCTCCTTTTCCCTTGCCATGTAAGTCGATAGAAAGCAGGATTTTATCAGGATCAAAACTCATGGAATAAACAGGAAAATCATTCTTTGGCTGAACCATATGCATTTGGGGGTCCACAACTACAATCCCTGCATCATCAAATTTCCGTTTGTAATTTTTAATTATTTCACGAGGGGTAAGTCCAGCCTTGACCGTTTCTACAAGAATCTTATCGATTTTCAAATATTCTGCCCAGAGTTTTTTGATTTCCGAAGGCGATTCGGTCTCACCTTCACGGAGCACATAGGCGTACATTCCCTGGCTTGGTGCTGCAACAATGTCGCCTCCCCGTATTACATTGTTTTCATTACCTGGACCTGCAGACCTGTGTTTAAGGTTGTCAGTCGAACTTCCTTACGATCTTGAATACATAGGCATGGTCACCGGGCCTCTCGGCCGGAGTCTTGATAGAAAGACCACCACCCGCAATTTCCTTCCCTTCATGCCATAACCTACCGGTCCATTCTCCTTCGACCCATTTCCACTCCAGGGGCTGGCCGTCGCCCAGCATGGTGATCTCTTGAATTTCATTCTCATACAATGGACCTAAACCATTTAAGCCCCTGTTAAATGTTTTTATCAAAATTTCTTCTCCCGGCCAGTCCAGAACAATAGCATACAGGGTATCCCCCTTAACTGTGAAACGGATATCCTCAGGTGTATATTCTTGTTCCTCACCCCGGAATTCTCCTTCTTCCATGGATGGCCCTTCACCCGCCTTGATCCATGCCGATGTCCCGTA
Organism: bacterium; assembly: GCA_965249485.1. GTDB lineage: Bacteria > SM23-31 > SM23-31 > SM23-31 > SM23-31 > CBDFMG01. The sequence goes on from OZ252239.1 coordinate 1,076,852, forward strand.
GATAGCTTCCCCGTTGATATCGAGCCATTTGCCCATGCCCAGTAGTTTTTCCGCTGCCTCCTCCGGGATACTGCCATCCGCTTTGGGTCCTACATTCAGAAGGAGGTATCCGTTCTTGCTCACCCGGTCGACCAGGTTGTCCACCAGCGTGTTTACCGATTTGTAACTGGTTCCCTCAACATATCCCCATCCGCCGTTGACATCGACATCGGTATCGGTGATCCACTCGTTGTATGTGAGTTTATGCTCCTGACCACCCTCAAGGTCCGTTAAACCGGCAAGCGGCGGGATGTCATTGTCCTTGTATGTCAGGACCACCTCCTTGCCGTTCTTCAGGGCATTGTTATAATAATAGACAGTGACCTTCCTGTAGTAGTCCTCGCGTACCAGCTCCAGGAAGGATTCGAACCAGATGAAATCCGGATCATACTTATCGATCACCTCCATGATTTTTCCGCTGTAGTGATCCAGCCATTCCTTTGTAGGTTCAACACCTTCTTCATGGATGAACCCGTACAATCCTGAATATTCCGGATTTGAACTATCATATCTTTCATCCCAGACTGGAAAGTAGAACCAGCTGGCAGAATGATGAAACGTGGTCACGAACTTCATGTCCCTTGCCTTAATAGCCTTTTCCAGTTCCCCCACGATATCTCTCTTTGGACCCATTTTGGCAGCATTCCAGTCTGAATACCTAGTATCCCACATGGCGAAGCCGTCGTGGTGCTCGGCCACGGGTCCCGCGAACTTCGCACCGGCCCTGGCAAAAAGATCGGCCCATTCAGCGGCATCAAATTTTTCAGCTTTGAACATAGGGACAAGATCCTTATAGCCCACTCCGTCACTGAGTTTTCCGTACTTGCTTTCAAAGTCCTTCCGCTGCCAGTCATCGGGCCTGTTATAGACGTTATAAACATACCATGTGGCATTATCACCCATTGCGTGCACCGAATAAACTCCCCAGTGGGTGTAAATACCGAATTTCCCGTCCCGGAGCCATTGCGGGGTGGTATGCCGATTTAGGGAAACCCAGTCTGCTTCATATTTAGCGGAATTCAGGTCGGTCTTTTTCTCCGGACCCTCTGCCTGTTGACAGCCCAACACCATGACCAATATTAGGATTGCACATACAACGTGTCGAGTAGACATAATTGATCCTCATTCATAGAATATATACCTATTATCAAACTTCTATATGACGCTAATTTAAGATGTGATATTCTTGGTCAAAGCGTAAGAGCCTACCGGTTGCTATGATATGTTAGATATAAATGGTAAGGTATTCATGTGGTTTTTACAAGCATTATCTACTCTCCGTACTGTACTAATTGCGGACCATACTGTTCAAAAAACAGAAATTTTAAATATGCATTTAATATTAAATGCACTATTGTAAAATCTATTGAGGAAATAATGGTCTGGAGACGTACTTTTCTCAGTAAATTTCTATTATACCAAACAACTCATCGAGCAGTGAGCGACTTGGTGACACCATGACTTTCATAACTGTCTGTTCATAAACCTGATACATTTGCGGCATCATTTTCCTCAGTTCGTCACTATTCCTTATTGCCCAATTATACCCTCCTTTGTCATGAGGCCTATTGAGGTCCCAAGCAGTTGAGATGAACTTATAACCGAATTCCTGAAGTTTAATCCTTAACCGGATTTCTTCATCTTCGAACCTTTCGTACATACTTTCGTCGTAATACTCTTTTTTTACAGCTTCCAGTAAAAACTGATAAAGCTTCGACGTTTTTGAAATGCCCCACTCATCGGGAAACGTGTAGTGAAGTCCTATGTCATTTGCATAGTGTAAGATGTGCTCGACGACTTCATGCACCTGGCCTACGGGTGGATCTTCATGAATAGTATCGCATACGCTGTTCTGACTTTTTGTGAAGCCCCACGCCACCTTATCTTCGGGAGACATGTCACGAAAACCGTTGAAGGTTTCATGCTGAACGAGAGGAATCAAAGCTCTATACGTGTACATGTTCCTTATAACCTCTTTTTGCAACGCTCCATCAATGGCTCCACCTTGTGGAAACATCTCTGTGATGGTTTGAGCGACTTTCTGCATAAAGGCATCGGAGATATCATCCCGGCCAATCAGAGTAATACCGTAGACCGTGAGTTTTTTCGTGAACGGCTTGTACTCGTCTGTCGGAACGACACCGCTATTCATATACAGATTGCTGGGTACTTCACCCAACGGTGAGATCAGGATGGCTCCCCCTATATGGGTTTTTTCCGTATCAGTCGATACCGATTCAACCTTTTCCGAACTACAAAAATTCAGAAGTAACGTCAAAGAAAGAATTACATAAAAAACAGGACGAATAGACATAATTGAATCTCCTTCAATTAGTATATATTCCCCAAATCAAACAACTGAAATAGATTAACATGGATTTTGTATGAGATATGACGCAATTTTAAGATGTGATGTACTTCATTAAAGCGTACAGGATATTTTGATATGTTTAATATAAATGTTAAGAAATACATGTGGCTTTAACAAGAGTTTTCTGCTCCTCGGGCTGTACGATTCGCGAACCTTTATCGAATGAGATAAAGCTCCTTTTGCGGTGGAGATAAATATTCGACTCCACTTTCGGTGGCAATCGTCTCCTCATGATCCCACCAGAGTAAATATTGATCTTCGTCTTTATTGGATGTAGGTGACGGCATATAGACAAAATATTCTAAAACAAAGTGGTGAATTGGTGGAAGTGGTATATCCCACGCCCACGTCGAATTACCGAAAGTACCAACATTGGGGGCAAGATAATTCTCGGTCATCCTCTTACGCGCTCCTTTTACCATGCCATGGCAGCAGAGACTCAGCTGGGTTCTTTCAGGGTCAAAACCTTCGGAAAAAACGGAGAAATTGTTCTTTGGCTGAACCATATGCAATTCATCCTCTTTGACAATGATTCCTGCCTCCTCAAATTTCCGTTTGTAGTTTCGAATTATTTCACGAGGGGTAAGTCCCGTCTTGATGGTTTCTACCAAAATCTTATCGATTTTCTTATATTCTCCCCAGAGTTTATTGATTTCCGGCGGCGGTTCAGACTCTCCTTCCCGGAGCACATAGGCGTACATTCCCTCACCAACTGCTGCAAGGATGTCACCTCCCTGGACAACACTGTTGTCCCAGCCCGCACTCCTTCCCCTTTGGGACAGTCCCGTGCTCATACGGCGGAAGACAGTCACTTCTCCCCCCCGAGCTGGCGTTACACCCGGCACAACTTCATCAAAAATTTTCATTACACGTTCTACTTCCTCTTTACGCATTATCTTAAGCAGTTGAATTTCGCTCGGTACCGTTCTTATGGTGTAATCCATCATCACATATTCAGACGAGACCATTCTGTTGGCATATTTATCACCGAGCTCTTCAGTCAATAGAACGTAGTCTGTATGCGACAAGCCGTCCCGTCTGTTGCCTTGACTTCCTCTGAAAGTCACATACGGTCCCAGATCATGCATGTAATTTACCGCAATGCGTTTGGGATTACGTGCTTCAACAAATTCTTTGAGGCCTTTAAACCGGTAATCATATTCCGTCATCGGGCTTGCAGGCCGTTGCTGCACACGAACTGAGGCGCCTATTATGTCGTAGGCTCCACTTTCTTCAACCAACTTAGTCTCCCAATCTACCTGTCCACGATGTGAAGCTCCCCAGCGACGTCCGAGAATCGCCCGTTCGATCCGGTCACCGCCACGGTCTGTGAAAATGAAAACACCGGAGGTACTGCCCAGGTCTTCTGCACCTAAGGGATCAGTAATTGCTTCTCTCATGACATGAATCCACATGTCGACATTGTTCTTCCGCATGGCTTCAGGCAGAACAAGGTCAAACTTCTCCCGGCGAATTTGATTATTCCATCCCTTCAGTTCGTCCTCTTCTTGAGCCTGTACATTGGCAAAAGGCACCGCTAACATCACAGATATTACAATAAACATTATTCGAAATATCATGACGTGCTCCTCTATTAATTTTTGCTGATAAATATTAAGTCAAGTGTTTGACATTTCCAAGGATTTTCTACTCCCCATTCATGTAACCCATCTTCACAAATCCCTAAACATTCATAAACGATCCGGTTATGCTTTCCCAAGGTTAAAATATAAGAGTGCTTATGTCCTCTGACTGGTTAATCCCCGCATGAAAATATACACTTAGGTGAATATATGATATAATTTCACAAATATCTCTTGGTATTGCATGTAGATGTTTGCCACGGAAAAGGTTATCTACGCCCATATTGACACCTGTGTCTATCCCGGAGATTGTGTGTATTCGGTGAGAAGTGTATTAAAATGACACATTAATGGTTTGGTGCTAAGAAATTGGGTTATACATACTTAGAGGTACATGTGATATAGAGTAATAATTAGAACGGGGACCATGCCGGTTCATATTCGGTAGCGGGATTAATGGTCAACCTGATTTGATTGGATCCGTCCACATTCATTATGTATATCTCTTTATTACCATCCCTGTCCGATTCAAAAATAATCCTCAAACCATCAAAAGACCAGGACGGATGCCCGTCATTAAACGTGTTGTTGGTTATCCGGGTTTGATTGGATCCGTCTGCATTCATTACATAAATCTCACTGTTACCGTCCCTGTTGGACACAAACACGATTTTTGAGCCGTTGGGAGACCAGCGGGGAGAATTGTCACCAGCGGGATTATTCGATACATTAATGGGGTCGGACCCGTCGGTATGAATGACAAAGATCTCTAAATTTCCTTCCCTATCGGTGTCAAAGGCAATCCGTGTACCGTTGGGGGACCAAGACGGATACCCCTCGGTTGCAGCATTGTCGGTTAACCTGGTCTGATTGAAGCCGTCGGCATCTATCACGTAGATTTGCGCATTTCCATCCCGGTTTGATTCTACAGCAATCATTGAACCATCGGGAGACCATGAAAGATACCCTTCATTGGAGGGCGTATTGGTTATCCGGATTTGATTGGAGCCGTCGGGATTCATTACGTAAATTTCGATATTTCCGTCCCTGTCGGTTACAAAAGCAATCTGAGAACCGTCAGGAGACTAGGTTGCAAATCCGTCGTACGAGGTATTTTCGGATAATCTGGTTACAGCAGTACCGTCTGTGTTCATCAGGTAAATCTCCGGATTTCCATCCCTGTTCGATTCAAAAGCGATCTTAGATAGAGAAAATTTTTGTGCTTCAGACGCAGACTGCCCTGTACAGGACACCATTACACACAGTAAGACAAAAGTAGTGCTGCTCACAAGTGCAATCACATAAAGCGGGACATTTCTATTCCTCTTCATATAGTCCTCAGTATAATTATTATGTGTTTGACTATCATATATCAAAATTGCTGCAGTATTAATTTAATAATTAGAATGCAAGAAGATTATTTATGAAAAAACGTGTTTTAGTATTAATCCGATATTCTCCATATCAATTCTCTGAAAGAAATTAATTGGGTCGTATATGAAATATAACGCTTTCTTAAGATGTGATGTACTTTGTCAGAGTGTTCTGGTTAATATTAATTGTAAGATATACTTGCGGCTTCTGCAAGTGTTTTTTACTCCCCGGGCTTCCGTATTCTTCCAGATATATTTTGAGGCATTGAATCTTCACTACTATAAGAATACAAAAAAGTCACAATAAACGAGTAGATAATTATTTCAAAAGACAATTATTGTTTGTAACTGGATAGTTCATTTATTATATTGGCACGATACCTTTGAAAGATCCCAAGTCAAACTCTTTCAAAATATTGATTCTAAACTACAAGATTTAGAAATCATGATAAGTTCTCACCCTCTTTTGCCTTAAATATATGTCAGAATGAATTAGTGATTTTTTATTCAATATAAACAGGAGGAAGAAATATGAAGTTTTTTCTCTCAACACATAGATTCTTTTGGTCTCTTTTTATTAGCTTACTACTATGCGTCAATGGATATGCGCAGGAGTTTTCTTTTGTATTTGATCCGTCTTCTCTTGAACTGGAAATCGGCGAGATCGCCGACCTGACTATAGAACTACAGGATTCTGATGGGAATAACGTCGAGCAGCCATTTATCGTGTTCTTCAGCGGCCGCGACTCACGTCGTGCATTGACGTTAAGTCGGCGCAACAGCATGGATGGCGGGTCGTTAGACACTCGAGTACAAGCACATAAATCGGGTAATTATGAATTAATTGCCCGGATTTTAAGTGGACCGGAATTTGACGATGAAGATGATGATCAATTTCAGGCAGTCATTCCCGTAGTTGTTTCTTTCCCACCACTGGAAAGGATTACATTGTCATATCATGGCGACCGTATATATATCGGAACGACTGTCTCCATCGCATCCGAGGTTTATGACGCTGCCAATACACTGAGAAACGAAGTGGAAGTCAGTATGTCCAGCAGTGATAGCGACGTTGCTTCGTTTGACGAGTTCGGTAATTTGACGGCACATTCCCCTGGAACAATTAATATCACTGCGCATATTGATAATGTTCGAGAGAGTGCAAGAATACGTGTTGTTGAAAATCCGGTACAATCGCTCGAACTTAAAAGTAATGTTGTAGAAGCACGGACAGGAGATGTATTACAATTTTCCGCAGTTGCCATGGATGGTAATGACAATCCGATTGATGATGCACCTGTTATCTATACATTTTCTGGTAAACCTATTGAAAAACTCGGCAAAACTCCTGCAGGGGAGATTGCTGAGGACGGCAGGTTTGTTGCGGAAACGCCAGGATTCTATACAATAATCGCCTCATCAGGAAATTTTCAGGACCGAAGGACTGTAAAAATTGTGCAGCGGTCGTACAACCAAAAGCTTGAAGTAGTATCGCACGGTGCGATTGAAGATGTTTATACTTCCGATCTGTGGGTGTGGGAAGGAATAGATGGCAGGGATTATGTCGTAACCGGGACCTGGGGCGCAAACGGTGAGGCTTATTTCTGGGATGTAACAGATCCTTCAAACATGGTACTTATCGATACGGTCACAGTCGATGCCCGTACGGTAAATGATGTAAAAGTATCGGAAGACGCCCGGATAGCGGTAATCAGCAGGGAAGGTGCCTCAAACCGGAAAAACGGGCTGGTAATACTTGACGTTTCCGATCCGTATAATGTGGAAATTATTTCACGGTTCGACGACGGTCTTACTGGCGGAGTTCATAATATTTTCATATATCAAGACCATGTGTATGCCGTTAATAACGGTGTACGTTACGATGTTATTAATATCAAAGACCCTAAAAATCCATTTAAGGTCGGTAGTTTTGAATTAGACACTCCAGGCCATAGCGTCCATGATGTTTGGATAGAGAACGGCATAGCCTATTCTTCCAATTGGCACGACGGTGTCCAACTTATTAATGTTGGTGGATCTCTTGAGGAGAGCCCTCTCGATGATTTACAGCACACACTCGGTCCGGAATTCAGCTCTTCAACAAAAATGGCCGGCTCACCGGAAAATCCGGTCCAATTTGCGAGCTACCAGTATCCAAGTGGTTGGAATCATGCTGCTTTTCCATTCAGGAGTCAATCAACAGGTAAGTTCTATGTTCTTGCCGGGGATGAAGAATTCCCGACCGGTTTGGGAGTCAGAAATGACATACCAACGCCGTCAATTGCCGACGGCTGGATACATTTTATTGATTTTTCCAATCTTTCTAAACCAAAGGAAGAGGCTTACTACAGAGTAGCTGAAGCAGGTTCCCATAATTTCTGGGTGGATGGCGATTTGCTCTATGCAGCATTTTACAACGGCGGATTTCGCGTTGTCGATATGTCCGGCGATCTCATGGGTGATTTGTACAATCAAGGTAGAGAAGTTGCCAGATTCTATCCGATGCATCATAAAGGTATTATTCCAAACGCTCCAATGGTTTGGGGCCCGATGCCGCATAAAGGTATAATCTATTTTTCAGACCATAATAGCGGACTGTGGGCGGTCAGACTTGTACAGAGTAATTAGCATCGAAGGGGATTAATTGAATGACAATCAAAAAAATGACTTTCATAGTAATAATCTGCTTGGCTGTTTTCGGGTATGATCTTTCTCAGGCGCAGGATTATTATATCTATGTTGCCTCGGAATCGGAAGACGAAGTTTCAATCGTTCGTTTTAATGGAAAAACGGCACTAGTAGATAAAAAAATACCTGTTGGGATATGGCCAGTTGAGATTGAAGGACCACACGGACTTACCATAAGTCCTGACGGTAATTTCTGGTTCCTTTCCATTGCACACGGTAGACCCTATGGGAAGGTTTATAAATATGCGACCGGGACAGATGAATTGATTGGAGAAATTGAATTGGGCTTTTTTCCGGCAACAATGGAGATTTCCAAGGCGACAGGATTGTTATATGTTGTGAATTTTAACTTGCACGGAGATCATGTTCCAAGTTCGGTATCGATTGTCGATCCTGAATCGATGATCGAGCTGGAACGGGTAACGACCGGAATCATGCCTCACGGATCGCGGCTTTCTCCGGACGGATTGAATCACTATTCGGTCGCAATGATGTCGAGTGAATTATATGAGATAGATGCAGTGACATTCGAACTAAAACGTAAATTGTTTGTAGGGGATATGCCCAATATGATGTCAATGGGTGCTATGGATCATTCCAAACACACCATGCCGACCTATAATCCTACATGGGCAATGCCGCATCCGTTCAAGGACGTTGTCTATGTAGCGAATAATGGAGCGGCGGAAGTTATTGAGGTCGATCTTAAACAATGGGAGATCACAAGACATTTTAAAACAGCTCCCGGACCCTATAATATTGCTGTCAGTCCGGATGGGAACCAGATGGCGGTCACGTATAAAACAGACGGTTCTACGGGGGTGTGGGATTTGAATAGCGGTGAGGAAGTTGCCAGGATTACCAATAGCAGGGAAGTTTCACATGGAATTGTCATTTCTCCTGATAACCGGTTTGGTTTTGTTTCGGTTGAGGGAAAAGGTTCCGAACCTGGTTCCGTAGATGTCATTGACCTGAAGGCACTCAAACATGTTGCATCTGCCGATGTTGGTAAACAGGCAGGCGGGATAGCATTCTGGAAAATTGCAATTAACCACTGAAGACTCCCCGGGCTGTACGATTCACTAACGTTTTCAATGGTGATCTACTTCCCTCCAATAGCTTAACCGCCACATTACCAGGGCAATGGCCAAACACGGGGCAGTTTTTCTTCCCGCATGGCGGCATGGTACGCAAAAGTCGCCACAACCACTGCTGTCTGCATCATGCCTTCCGGAAAGAGGCGTTCATACACGTCCATGTTGATGTGGGCGGTATAGTCAAGCATATCATATGCGTCATGATTAAAATAAAATCCGAGCAATCCGACATCAGTGTATGCCTCGTGCGTTGATCCAGTAGTGGAAAGATGTGACATCCCAATGCTATGCAGCGGTTTTATCCATTCTGTAAGTATCGCCCGAAGTTCTTCGCTTCCCATAATTGAAACACTCCGTATTTTGCTGGGACCGATATCCTGATCAAAATAGGCGACAAGATTATTATAATCCTTTTTGTACTCTTTTGTTACCGGGTCGGCAAAGTGTTTTCGAACATGAGCCCGGTTACCCGCTAATCCACTTCCATCATGTCCACCCCAGAGACCCATGCGAATAGTACGTCGTGGCTTAGCGCCGATCGCCTGAAGAATGCGTATTGCCTCTATAGAGGTAGTTGCTCCGGCACCATTATCTATTGCCCCGGTCCCGTGAGGCAAAGATTGAAGATGACCGCCAACTATTACTATTTCATGCGCAAGGTCTGTGCCCGGGATCTCGGCAATGACATTAAAATCAGTCGGGTCGCCTCTGTAAACCGTTGTTCTGACATCTATTTCCATTTCGACAGGAATGTCTTCTTCAAGAATATGCAATATCCGGTTATAATGCTCCACTGCCAAAACCAGCTCTAGTAGCTGGGGAGGCGTGTCAACGTCCCAAGGTTTCTCTATGGTAAAATATCTACCCGTTCCGGCGACGGATCCGAAATAATGGACCGGATCCGTTTTCGCGATTGCCACGGTACCCTCGGCAAACACAAAATCAACAATCTGTTGTTTCAATTCATTGGAGACGCGACTGCGAGGCTCTCTCGGTTCCGGGGGAAGAATGGGGACTTTCGACATCTCATCGAGCCGCTCTTCGCTCCACTCCACAGGGAATCCGTTTTCATGGCGAAAAGTGCCTGCCCGGTTCCACATTTGGACACCAAAAAGGGCGAGAGCTCCTGTATCGGCATTATGAACACGATTTTGCCTCGTAATTTTCCCCGATATTGTTCCAGATCCCTTACTGAAGTAATTTCATCAAAGTTGATGTGGATGGCATTTGCCCGGATCTTTCCATTTGTACCGGAAGACCACAGCGCGGGGAAAGCAATGATCGGCACATAATCAGGCGACATCATGTGCACGGAGACGTAATCAAAATCCCAGCCGTTGCCAAACTCATATCCCTCAAGGTGGGCATTCGTTAGACCGTACCCTTTGAGTCTGTCCCTGGCCCACTCCGCCGCCGCGCGATATGAAGGTGTTTTCGAGAACCGGCCTCCAAAAATATTGGTTATCATGTTGGCATTTTCCATAACATCAGAATTTGCAAATTCAAAATCCATGAGCTGCTGCACAACATCGTAGTAGACTTTTTCCTGGGCAGATATTGAAGATATTGCTATAAGCAGAAAATATAAACTGGCCATGAAAACGCACTTTGCTTTCATAATCCCTCCTGATTAAAGTTTAAAACTGAAATTCTCTAATCAATTCTTAAAAGATCTTAATTTAGGTATGTGTTTAATGAAGACAACAATGAAAATGTGATATACTTGGTCAGAGCGTACCGGTTACTTTGATATGTTTAATTTAAATGGTAAGAGATACTAGTGGTTTTTGCAAGTATTTTCTACTCTCGGACCGTGTGTGACGTTTTGCGAACCTTTGAAGTAGAAATAAAATGCAGTATATTAAAAAAGTAAAGTGGACCCTACTGGTTAAAAGGTAGAACTTTTAGAAATGTGTTTAGACTTGAATATTAGTATGATACAAAATATTATTAGTAGAAAATGTATAGCATTTTGCTAACTTTTGAAGTAAAAATTGAATCACTAATAAAAATTTTTATTTATAAATGCTGAAAACATTTACTTTTTCAGTTTTTCCTTTTAACTCCAAATTTCCAATATTTTTGAATTTCATTACCTGGACCTGCAGACCTGTGTTTAAGGTTGTCAGTCGAACTTCCTTACGATCTTGAATACATAGGCATGGTCACCGGGCCTCTCGGCCGGAGTCTTGATAGAAAGACCACCACCCGCAATTTCCTTCCCTTCATGCCATAACCTACCGGTCCATTCTCCTTCGACCCATTTCCACTCCAGGGGCTGGCCGTCGCCCAGCATGGTGATCTCTTGAATTTCATTCTCATACAATGGACCTAAACCATTTAAGCCCCTGTTAAATGTTTTTATCAAAATTTCTTCTCCCGGCCAGTCCAGAACAATAGCATACAGGGTATCCCCCTTAACTGTGAAACGGATATCCTCAGGTGTATATTCTTGTTCCTCACCCCGGAATTCTCCTTCTTCCATGGATGGCCCTTCACCCGCCTTGATCCATGCCGATGTCCCGTAGATAGCTTCCCCGTTGATATCGAGCCATTTGCCCATGCCCAGTAGTTTTTCCGCTGCCTCCTCCGGGATACTGCCATCCGCTTTGGGTCCTACATTCAGAAGGAGGTATCCGTTCTTGCTCACCCGGTCGACCAGGTTGTCCACCAGCGTGTTTACCGATTTGTAACTGGTTCCCTCAACATATCCCCATCCGCCGTTGACATCGACATCGGTATCGGTGATCCACTCGTTGTATGTGAGTTTATGCTCCTGACCACCCTCAAGGTCCGTTAAACCGGCAAGCGGCGGGATGTCATTGTCCTTGTATGTCAGGACCACCTCCTTGCCGTTCTTCAGGGCATTGTTATAATAATAGACAGTGACCTTCCTGTAGTAGTCCTCGCGTACCAGCTCCAGGAAGGATTCGAACCAGATGAAATCCGGATCATACTTATCGATCACCTCCATGATTTTTCCGCTGTAGTGATCCAGCCATTCCTTTGTAGGTTCAACACCTTCTTCATGGATGAACCCGTACAATCCTGAATATTCCGGATTTGAACTATCATATCTTTCATCCCAGACTGGAAAGTAGAACCAGCTGGCAGAATGATGAAACGTGGTCACGAACTTCATGTCCCTTGCCTTAATAGCCTTTTCCAGTTCCCCCACGATATCTCTCTTTGGACCCATTTTGGCAGCATTCCAGTCTGAATACCTAGTATCCCACATGGCGAAGCCGTCGTGGTGCTCGGCCACGGGTCCCGCGAACTTCGCACCGGCCCTGGCAAAAAGATCGGCCCATTCAGCGGCATCAAATTTTTCAGCTTTGAACATAGGGACAAGATCCTTATAGCCCACTCCGTCACTGAGTTTTCCGTACTTGCTTTCAAAGTCCTTCCGCTGCCAGTCATCGGGCCTGTTATAGACGTTATAAACATACCATGTGGCATTATCACCCATTGCGTGCACCGAATAAACTCCCCAGTGGGTGTAAATACCGAATTTCCCGTCCCGGAGCCATTGCGGGGTGGTATGCCGATTTAGGGAAACCCAGTCTGCTTCATATTTAGCGGAATTCAGGTCGGTCTTTTTCTCCGGACCCTCTGCCTGTTGACAGCCCAACACCATGACCAATATTAGGATTGCACATACAACGTGTCGAGTAGACATAATTGATCCTCATTCATTTAATTTTATATTCCCCACATCAACTCTCTGAAAGAGATTAGTTGGGTTTTGGTTGTATTAAAATAAAAACGTAGCAAATGATTCTGAATATTACGATCGAAAAGATGGACAAATATTTGGTACTATGAAACTGGAGAATTGAAGGGAAATATTGCCACCGATTTATTTTAGGCCGGGATTTGTTTTGCACCGATGAAACCATCACTGGCTCCTCGCCAAAATTACCGGTTTCTCAGATCGCGGGGTAGCTTCAGCCAAGCTTCATCACTCTCATTGACATCCGTGTCCCCCAATTCCTGTCGCAAGCGTTCGAGTTCTGTTTTCAGTTCCGAAACCACAGAGGCATAGGCCGGATTGTTATACACGCTGTGCATTTCCGCCGGATCATTTTTCAGATCGAATAAATCCCATTCATCATGAGCATGATAATAGATCAATTTATACTGGTCAGTGCGCACACCGAAGTGCGGCGGCGTATTGAAATGGGACCGATAGTAGCGGTAATACATCGACGTCCGCCAATCTGTCGGTGTGTCTCCTTCCAGAAAAGCCCGTGCGCTGCGCCCCTGCATATCTCCGGGGATGGTTACCCCGGCATAGTCCAACAATGTCGGTGCAAAATCAACATTGAGCATCATCACATCGCTGACACTGCCCGGTTTTGTGACACCAGGATATCGCATCAAAAACGGCATGCGCAGGGCTTCCTCGAACATGAACCGTTTGTCGTACCAGCCGTGCTCTCCGAGGAAAAAACCTTGATCGGCCGTATAAATGACTATGGTATTCTCCGTCAGTCCGTTATCGTCCAAGTAGTCGAGAACCCGCCCCACATTCTCATCGACCGATGCCACACAGCGCAAATAGGATTTTATATACTCCTGGTACTGGGCTTTTTTCCTGGCCACGCCCTGCAGGTGACCGGTCTTTTCCTCATAGATCGTATGCGAGCCGACGCCGATCCCCTGCTTGCTCTGCCCGACAGCATCGGCATGCCCCGTATGATCGTCAAACAGGTTCGGCGGCTCGGGGATATCAACGCCCTCATATAAGTGCGCATGCTTTTCATCATATTCAAATGGGTCGTGCGGGGCCTTGTGCTGGTAGCACAAAAAAAACGGGCGCGTCGTATCGCGACGTTGTAGGAAATCCAGGGTAATGTCCGTGATAATGTCGGTCACATATCCCTGATGCTGTTTGCGCTCACTCATTTCAATGAACACGGGATCATTATATTCCCCCTGTTCCGGCAGCACATTCCAGTAATCGAAACCGGAAGGATCACGGTGCAAATGCCATTTGCCCACCATGGCCGTTTGATACCCCGCCTGCTGCAACAGTGTCTGCAGGGTGACGTGCCGCGGATCGAATTCGTTAAACCTGGTCGCACCATTGATGTGACTGTACTTCCCGGTCAGAATGGATGCGCGACTCGGCGTGCAGATGGCGTTGGTGCAGAAGCAATTGTCCAGGCGGATACCATCGCGCGCAATGCGATCGATCTGTGGTGTCCGGTTGATCCGGCTGTCGTAAGCGCCGATAGCGGGCGCCGCATGGTCGTCGGACATGATGAACAGAATATTGGGGCGGGAACGGTCCGACGCTCCACAGTTGAACAATGGCAGGGACGTCATTGCCGCGCCGACGGCGAGTTGCCCGAGAAATCTTCGACGGCTAGATTTGATAACTTTAGTAGACATGCATATCCTCGAAATATGACTTAAACATCATAGGGCCATACAAAAAAAACCGGTCAAGAATTCTCTGATAAACATGTAATCCAAGGTACTGTCTAATATCTTGATATCCAAATAGTTTGTATCTGGTTCATCGCATCTATCGAAAGAGTATTTCAGATAGGTGATCAACATGTATGCAATAGGTATTGGATTGGTGTTAGATAGTGCACTATAAACAGAATTTGAACGATTTAGGAAAAGAAGAGACAAGTAAATCAGTGAAATTGGGAAGGATGATTGAGCTAACTTGTTGTTTTTATTAATGGTGCGAGAGGGGGGACTCGAACCCCCACAGGTTTAAGCCTACTGGATCCTAAATCCAGCGCGTCTACCAATTCCGCCACTCTCGCAATAGATGTATCGATTTAGACATTTACTGTAGGTAGAATGCACAAAAAAAATGCTGTTGAACAACTTCTTAACAGCAGGCACAAAATACAAAAAAATTGTGTCTGTTGCAACGGAGATTTATGTTAATACTTCTATTAATTACTTGTATTTCTCTCCTGAATTACCGTAATTCGTAATGAACCAATCATAATTTACAGCGGTTCACTACAGAAAACAGGAATCTTTATATTATCATGACAGGTTTCATTTATAGGTTTAATGTGCATTTCACTTTGGATAAAATGTTAGTTTTATATGAAGTAGTTAACGGCTATGGCAGCAGTAATTTAAGTGAAGATAAGAGCATGATTCTATAAGAAATTGCTTAGATGAAACGAACCATAAATAAATTCTGCTTCAGCCACTTTATTTGCTGCATTGTTTTCTTTTCCGGACCGTATACGCTGTTCAGTCAGGTAAATTCACTCTTTTACCTCGAGGTCACGAATACCGAAGGCGACGAAATCGACGTGAACAATAACAGAGCAGGTGATAATGCTTTCAATCAGGTCCGGGGCAAACTGTTTCTGAACTCATGGTTATCCGACAGAATTGCTGTCTTTACCAAGGTTCTCTATGACGACGGTATTCGTGCAGATTCGGGCGGGAAAGTCCGGATCGACGGCGCCTATTTTTTGTTCGATCTCAATCCACAATTCAAGGCTAAAATCGGGAGAATTCCGATCTCAGTCGGCAATTTCCCGACGCGAAATTATCTCGAGCAAAATCCACTCATCGGATCGCCTCTTATTTACCAGTACCGGACATCTCTCCACTATAACGAAATTACCGATATCGATCAAACCTTGACCAACAGAGGACGGCGGAGGGGGATCGCATTTCTTTATGAGTCGTGCTGGGATGATGGTGCAGAATTATTCGGAAGTCATGCTATAATTGATTACAGTATTGGGGTGACGCAATCATCGGTCTTCAATCCACGTGCCTCATCGAAAGACGCTAAGCAGATCATTGGCAGAGTCGGTCTCCGCCCCGTTATGGGTATGCGTCTCGGTGTCGGATATGCCCGCGCACCCTATGCAGACGGTGGAATCGATACTTATACTATTAGCACGAACGGTAGTCCGGATATCATCAGTGTGCCTCTCGACCGGGACATAAATGATTACACAGGTGAAATTGTTGTGACTGATTTCGAATATACCGCTGGACATGTACAATTCTACTCCGAGTGGGTACGAACATGGTTCAAAGCTGGTCCCAACCTCGATGAACTGACAGCATCAGGTTACTATATTGAGGCACAGTATACACTTACACCACAGCTCTTTGCAGCCGGACGGTTTGGTCAAATGATATTTGATGAGGTTGAGACGTCAACAGGTGCAATGGAACCATGGGACTACAATGTGAGTCGAATAGAATTAGGATTGGGTTATAAACTGACTCGTTCTATGGTCGTCAAAGGTGTCAGCCAATTCAACAAGTATGACGATGCTCCATTAGAGGGTATTCAATTTTTTGCACTGCAGCTCCAAGCATTTTTCTAATATGAAAATGATACGAACAAACAGATTTTTTCTCGTTATTGCGGTTCTCGCTTTTGTAATGTTACAAGGTGCGGAAAAGCACATGCTCTATGCAAGTGATATTAAAGGAACCGTCATCATTGCCTCACCTGCTCCTTAGGACAGGTTGAGCGGTCTAAGTTTTCTCTACACAAAACCGTCTGAAATGAACCGTCAAGATGACCGGGGAATAGAGGTTGTCCTTTATATTAAAGAAGAATTCGAAAACGATCCGCCGGAACCGGTATCTAATGCTGCACTCCAACAGAAAAATAAGACCTTTGTGCCGCATGTATTGCCGGTAACGGTGGGTACATCTGTCGATTTTCCGAATATGGATAATATATATCATAAATGTATTTTCCTTAAGTAAGAGCAACGGATTTAAACTCGGCAGATATGCGTCGGGAAAATCGCAGCGGCACACGTTTAATAAACCGGGTGTCGTAGAGGTATTTTGTGACATCCATTCGCATATGCACGCCTATATCGTAGTCCTGCCGAACAGATACTATGCAAAAACGGATGTTGATGGCAGCTTTCTCATCAAGTATGTCCCGCCCGGGACTTATACGCTTGTCGCGTGGCACGAAACACTTTCCGAACAGGAACTGACGGTTACTGTCCCCGAATCCGGAGAAGTAACCATAACGGTAACTTTCTGATTATGAAACTGCGAACAAAAATATTCTTGACGGCGGTTGTTCTCGTCTTCTGTATCATACTCTCGAGCTTTTTCTTTCTGAACTACCGGTTCTCGAACATTGTTAGAGAAACAATCCATGCCCACCTCAACGAAACCGGACTTGTTCTCATAAAAATCATCGAAGACAGACAGTTGTTCCTCAGGCTGTTGAGTGAGAATATCGCTGAAGCACCCCGAATGAAAGCTGCCGTAAGCATCATGGACCCGTTGACGGTTGAAGATGAGCTCCGTGAATTTGTGCAGATCAATGACAGAATTGACCTCTATATTGTAACAGATCCCAACCTCATCGTTCTGTCATTTCTCATTGACGGCGAACGAAGAGATGAAGAAGTCCTTGTTCCATTGTTTCAAATGTATTTCGATTCTATCGAAGAGAACCAGAAGCTGACCGATGTCTGGTTTATCAACAAGAACCTTTATCAGATTGCCGTATCAATTATCAAGAGCGGACCCAAAATACATGGTCTGCTCATTCTCGGAGACAGGGTTGACGATGAACTTGCCCTCAATCTTAAATATATGACCAATTCGGACGTCAGTTTCATAGTGAATGAGTTTGTTCTCGGATCCACTATTGAAAACTTTGAACGGATACTCTTGCTTGAAGCCGTTGATGCGGCTGACAGAATTACTCCCGGAGGCATGAACTCAGGTCCGGAACAATTTATTAATACATTTGACCTCGATGATGCAGTCCATCTCTACATTAAAGGAAATTTTCCCGGTTATCCGCAGGCCAATTATTTCTTAAGCCAGTCGAATGATTCTGAAACCACGTTGCTCGGTGAACTCCGGCTCATTTTTATACTCGTTGGGATAAGCGCTGTTGCGGTTGTGTTTTTGTTTAGTTTTTTGTGGCTCGGCACTTAACACTCCCGCTTAACGATCTTATTGAAGGGTCTCAGGATATGGCAGACGGAAATTATGACCATGCTCTATCCACCATATTGCGGGAAGACAAAAGCAATGATGAGATTTCCAAACTTGCACTGAGTTTTGAACAGATGCGGTGCAGTATCCGGGATAATATCGAAAAAATAACGTCGTTGAATACGGAACTCGTTGATAAAAATAACGAGCTTGAAAAAGCGCTTGAAGACCTGAAAAAAGCGCAGGATGAGTTAATAAATTCGGAACGGATGTCAACCGTAGGGAAGATGGTAAGCACAATCATCCACGATTTTAAAAGTCCGATGCAAGTCATTAAAGGTATGACCCAGCTTATTTCGATGGGCAATATTGACGAAGAAAAGAGGAACGACCTCATAGCCTACATCAATAAGGCGATCGATCAGATGAATAATATGACCCACGATATTCTCGATTTTATCAAGGGCCGAAAAAATCTAAATCTCGAAACGGTAAAACTCTCAAAGGTAATAAACGAACTTCTTGTCTATATGTCGAATGACTTGCAGACCAATAATTTTCAAGTCACCCGGACTGTCGATTTTGATCCCGAAATGACAATCGATTTGTTCAAGATCAAAAGGGTGTTTGAAAATCTTGTTCGGAACGCAATCGAAGCTTCGGAAGGTGAAAATTCAATCAATATTACCTCTGAAAAATCCAATGGTAATGTCCGAACATTCATCCGTGATAACGGTCCTGGAATTCCTGCTGAAATAAAAGATTCTCTCTTTGAGCCGTTCATAACGAAAGGAAAACCGCAAGGGACCGGATTGGGACTTGCTATAACGAAAAAACTGGTTGAAGACCATAAAGGAGCCATTGCAGTCAAATCGGAAATCGGAAAAGGGACTACGTTTATTATCGATTTACCATATGGTGAAAATGCAAAGAAATTGATAACGGAAGAGCCATGACCAAGAAAAAAATTCTCATTGTTGACGATATTGAAGCATTAAGAAAACAAGCAATTTACAGCCTCGCGATTATCTATCCCAATGCTATGTTCATTGAAGCGGAAAACGGATTTGAGGCACTTGACAAACTAATCAAACACAAGCCCGATTTAATTCTCCTCGATATCGACATGCCGAAAATGAGTGGTATCGATGTACTGAAGCGGATCAGGCGGAGTAGAGATGCAAAAATAAAAAAACTCCCTATCATCATGTTTACCGGAAATGTCGATAAAGAAACGGTTGATGAAATAATTAATCTCGGTGTCAATGGCTATCTCGTAAAACCGTTTGAGATCGACGCCCTCCTCGAAAAAGTTGACTGCTTCCTCAAAGATGATAAGTAAAGATGGAATTTGATATTGTTCTCGTCGAGTAAGTACTTACTGGTATTATCCCGCCGATTCAGTATGATACTCTTGTAATTTGGTCATAATAGTAGTATATTTTTCAATAATATAGAGGGATACTGTTCGAATATTGTGTCCTGATGGTATACATGATTTATTATAGGACCGGAAAGAACAAATGCTGCGGAAATTATCCATAAATCCGGAAGAAAATATCATTAACGAGATTCTTGCACCTCTTGACGTTGAACTCCGAAAAAAAATTCTGAAGAATATCAAAGAAGCTCTCATTGCGAAAAGTGTACCGGTCAAGTCAAGTACTGATATCCCCCATCTTGCCGAAGAACATCTGACACTGAAAGAGACGAAAACAATATTTCTCGATACTATCAGATTGGTACCGGCGGCAGCAGAAGATACACGGATTCTCAAGGCAGAATATCTTGAAAAAAGGATATCACGAATAACAGGGGGTGATCAAAAATTAAGAAGGCAATTTGTACAGAATCTAACCCGGACACTACTGGAGATGGGACTTATTGACGACCAGGATGTTGAATCCTGGTCAAAACTGCCGGCTAAAGAGCGAAGATCAAAAGTATTTTACCAGGCAGCGAATTACCTTTATTATTTGGAGCTCGAGGATGTTTTTACAACGATACTCGAACCGAAAGCTCACCTGACGGATATAGTTAAAGAGGTGCGGAATGTCGATGTCATCAAGAACATGACGAACAGCGAGATTGTCGCATTTTTAGACCGGATACTGCTGCACGAAAAGGAGTTCAGTGATGTCGACAAGAAGGAGTTGTTGGAGACAATAATCGATACATTCATTTCGAACCATCATTATTACAGAGTTTCCGCAGTAAAATATTTTTCACTCACAGACATCTACAATATACTTGTCAGACGGATAGGGCTGCCCGACCGTCAAGGGAAAATCGGGCAAAAGGCCGCTGGGATGATTCTGGCGTATAGAATTCTAACTACCGAAAAAAGCGATTTTTCAGACAAAGTGAAAATTCCCGAATCATATTATCTGACATCCGATGTATTTTTCGAATGTCAGCTTTCACACTCGTACAACTGGTCGACATTGAAGTACCGGTTCAGAGACGGCCATATGACTGAGGAAGAACTTGAAGATGAATATCCTCTGCTCCGTCAGGCGCAGATGGAAACCGAAATGCCTGATATAATTAGGATTGAGCTTCGGAAAGTACTCGAAAAAGTCGGGCACGTTCCGGTCATTGTCCGGTCGTCAAGCTTGCTTGAAGACAGTGAAAGCTCCTTCAGTGGAAAATACGACAGCTTCTTTTATGCCAATCAGCCGCTGCATGATGATCCCGCACAGGATCTCGAACTCCGCGCAGACAAATTAATCGAGAAAATTTTTCAAGTCTATGTTTCGCTCGGAAAACCGGAAGTGCTCATTTACCGAAGAGAACGTGGACTTCTCGATGTTGATGAGCGGATGTCGGTACTGATTCAGACGGTTGAAGGCAGGCGGTATGGTAAATACTATCTGCCGGCTTTGTCGGGAGTTGGCCTTTCGCAAAATAACAGAGTTAATACAGAGCGGATAAAATGGGATGACCCGGTGCTCAGGATCGGTATGGGACTTGGGACCGGAATCGTCGACATCAAGGGAAATCAAGTCAAAGTTGTCTATCCCGCGAATCCGGAGTTTTCCACAATTCTAGATTTTTATCAGATACTGAAATCGTCGCAGAAAAATACCGATGTGCTGAACCTCGAAAATGACACAGTTGAATCAATTCCAAAATCTGATTTATTTGAATATCTGAACAGCGATGACTCGGACGATGAGAACATTCGTTATCTGAAAAAGGTTATGGGTGAATATTTTCTCTCTACAGCAGAAGTAGACTATTTAAAGGATGGAATCGGCCTGAATATGAAGCTCGATCAGAATAAACATGTTGTCACGCTCGATGGCCTGAAAAAAACGGAATTTTATCCGATGTCGGAATGGATACTCAGGATTCTCAGTAAGAAATATGTTCCGGCTGATGTCGAATTTACGCTCAACCTGACCCCCTCTGAGATGTTGTCGGATGAAAACGCAAATAATGAACGGTTCACCTTGACGGTTCTTCAGTGTCGGCAATTGACCGGAACACTCGAACACGAAATCCATGCAATACCGGAAAACATGCCCGAGAAAAATGTTCTGGCCCTTGTTAATAAAGATGTGACCAACGGATATGTTCCGAATATAGGTTACATTGTCTATGTCGATCCCGATGAGTACTACAAACTCGATGAAACACAGATGCTTACAATTGCCCGCCTCATAGGTCAGATAAATTCCGCATTGAAAGGGCAGCGATTTATCTTGATCGGTCCCGGCAGATGGGGCAGTAGTTCTCCGTTTTATGGAATCAAAGCCACCTATTCGGAAATTTACAATACACTCGGCCTTATCGAGATATCGAAACTGCTCTCAGATGCATCGTATTCCGAACCGTCGCTTGGTTCACATTTTGGTAATGATGTCCGTGAAAGCAATATTATTACCATGACAATTTATCCGGGAACGGGCGATTCTGTCTATCAAAGAAAAGTTCTTCAGAATAGCCAGAATCTTGTTGCGGAATTCTTTCAAGGCCATATTCTCGATGACTGGGTAACAGGTGTAGTACGTATTATCGATACAAAATCGATACCCTCGAAAAGTATTACCAAAGATAGACAAGCGCTGCATATAATTGCCAATGCATCCGAATCAATTGGGATCATGTATCTTGGCGAAACGAAGCAGAAAGAAATCACCAAACCGATTTGAACAGCCTGACAATGAATAGCTGGCACAATCTTCCATTTGTTGAGAAACGGTATATACACAGAAAACATCGGTATTTTTCATGATCAGTATCGTAATAGGATCAGCAATCGGATGTGCCTTCCTCATCCGTATCGTTGTCGGTCTTTTCCGGCCTCCGACGAAACTCGGGAAAAAAGCGGCCACAGCGTTAATGTTAATAACGTGTGCCGGTTTAATAATAGCAATAATTGAATCGGAATCTATAAACGGCTATCTGGAAATGCGGTCTTGGCCTGCGGTCAACGGCACTATTCGGACTTCCGTCGTTGTAGGAGCGCGCGCCTTTCGTCCCGAGGTTACGTATGAATTCCATGTCGATGGTTCGGATTATTCAAGGACTACCGACCTGCAAATGCCTCCGTTCGGGGGCAGGATCAGTAAAATGGATGCTGCACAAAAGCTCTCTGGGATGTATCCTGACAATTCCCGGGTTGTCGTGTATTACGATCCTGTGAATCCGAAAAACTCGCGCATCAAGATAGGTGTCCCTGTGGAGAATTATCTGAAACTTTCATTCAGTTTCTTTTTGTTGTGCGGCGGATTAGTTTTTCTCATGTGCTCGTATCCCCGTAAAAAAGAGATAAATTGAGAAGTCCTCAACCTACATGCTATCCCGAAAATCTGCTTGCGATAGGCCCAATATTTTGCTACTTTACGCATCGTTTTAAGCACAAATATCTTATCAGTAATTATAGTCATTCGGGATACCTGAAGCACAATCAAACGGAGATATAATGGCAAAAGTTGCGATACTAATTGGAAGCGAATCCGACCGCGAAGTAATGAATGATTCGATTAAATATCTCGATTATTTCGGAATAGAAAACGAAATGCATGTTCTTTCAGCTCACCGTAACGCCGATGCGGCGACAACGTTCGTCAAAGAAGCAGCCGGAAACGGTTTTGTCTGTATAATTGCCGGGGCCGGTATGGCTGCCCATTTACCAGGAGTTGCAGCCGCCCATACACACCTTCCGGTGATAGGCGTTCCGCTCGATGCTTCGCCGCTCAATGGAGTCGATGCGCTTTATTCGATAGTGCAAATGCCTCCCGGTATTCCTGTGGGAACGGTCGCAATCGGAAAACCAGGTGCTCGGAATGCTGCTGTCCTCGCAGCACGGATTATTGCACTAAACGATTCCGCTGTTCTGCAGAAACTGGAAGAATTTAAGCAAAAGGGTTTTAAATTATAAAAGACGAATCCGGATTTAGTTGTGCATTCGGTATGGAAGTAATGAGATAATCATTATGGCACAACGTTCCATAGCGGTAATCGGTACGATATGCTGTGATGAGATTCGCCGGCCGGGTCGAAATCCGGTAACCGGATACGGCGGCATTTACTATTCGCTCATTACACTTGCACAGCTTTTTGACAGAAGTGATTCGATTTATCCGATCTGTTCGGTTGGTGAAGAAGATTATTCTGCTCTTATTCATGAAATCAAGCATTATACGGCAATAAAACACGACCGGATTTCACACTATCCCGGCCCGAATAATCGGGTTGTTTTAGACTATTATTCTCAGGAGGAACGTCGGGAATTTTCAACATATCTGCCCAAGCAGTTTACCTGTAGCGATATTGTTCCACTGCCAGATGTAGGACTTGTACTCCTGAACTTTGTTTCGGGTAAGGAAATGAGTTATAAAACGGTGTGTGCCCTGAGACGGCGGATGAAGGTCCCGCTTTTTATCGACCTGCATAGCATTTTTCTCGGATTCGGAAAGAACGGTGAGCGGTTCTACCGTACAGGAGAAAAGTGGACTCATTGGCACCGAAGCGGAGATATTTTACAGATGAACAGCACTGAAGCGCAGATCCTTGCCGGGGAAGAATTCAATGAGCCGTCCCGTGTCGAAACGTTTGGAAAGTATCTTGTCGATCAGGGTGCTTCTGTTGTTCTGATTACTGAGGGGCACAAAGGATCAGTAGTTGTTTGGAAAAAAGAATCAAAGACGTTTGTCAAACGAATCCCGGCTTATAAATCGGAAAAATCCATCGATCCGACAGGCTGCGGGGATATATACTCATCTGCATTTGCCTACCGGTATGGAGACGGTGCCGATCCCGCAGAAGCGGCCAATTTTGCAAGCATGGTATCCGGTATACGCGCAAGCATGAACTCCAGCAGTGAACTTTCTTCTATGCGGAGTACATTGCAGCACAAAGGTCTGTTATGATAGAATGTATGTAATAACTGTAGCACTATTCCAACATAGTACTTGCGATGTATATAGTAGTAAATGTCAGTGATTAAATAGTCATTTCGACCGTAGTCTTTTTGAAGGACCGGGATGATTGGGTCAGTTCACAATTATAAGCACACTTAAATACAAATTTTCTTTGGAAGATGAGGCCGTACAATGAACCGGAACGCACTATGGAGGTATTGTTCACTCTGTTTATTAATGCTATTCATCGGCTTTTCGGGATGTTCAAGCGTATCCCGTCTTAATTCACCTGAAGAAACTCCTCCTTCCGGCGAATCAGGACAAGTTCCGCAGCAGACGGTACGCCAGCAGGAACCTGAGGAACAGAAACCGCCTGAGTCGCTGACAAAAAAAATACTATACGCACCGGTAAGAATTCCCATCTGGCTTATAAAAACTGCATTTGCTATACCGAAATTTATCATAACCCTGCCGTTTCGCCCGTTTATGTCGAAACCTGATCCGGTACCAATAGAGCCTGTGGCTTCCATACCTTCTGTTGGTGCAGCCGGTCAGACTATACCCGCTCAACAACAGCTGGCTGCTAATCCTTCAGGAGGTGTCGGGATCGTTCCCACAGCGCCAACTGCACTGTCGGCCGAACTCCAGCAGATTTCGACTGAACTCAGAATGATTTCTCAGGAGCTAAAACAGATTACAGAGATACTAAGATATATGAGTGGAGCGGCACCAGGAACAATTCCCCGGCCACCCTCGCCACCTCAGATACCCGAAACGATTCGTCCGGTTTTTCCGTCTGACACAACTGTGCGGCCGTCTTCTCAATCAGGAGTACAGAATGTAGCCGCCGCACGCCAAGCTGTGAATACCGCTCAATCAGCACTGACAGAAGCAAACACTGCTGTTGAGGAAGTTTCCGGTGGTATGACGATTGTGCCGGAACCGGAAGAAGAACCGGAACCTGCAATGCCGACCGCCTCGTATCAATTAACGATAACATCAGTCGAGAGGCCTGATCTGGCAGATATAATGGGAGGAATGCCGGATATATCGAGCGATGATTCGGGTAATCTAATCTATGCGGACAGTTTTGTAACATTTGTATGGTCTATCGAACCGCGAGATATTAGTGTCACTTTTACTAATAATTCAACCGATACACTGACTATTCTCTGGAAAGATGCAGGTTTTATCGACGAAAACAATGAGCGGCATCCCGTGATTCATGAGAAAATTACCTATAAGAATACGGAAACAGAACAGGAACCTACAATGTTGCTGCCGAATGGTAGAATGTCTGATGTTCTCTATCCTGCTGATTATCTCATCTTTAACAAATCGACTGGATGGCTCCAGTACCCGATTATGCCGTATACAGCATTCGATCTCAGAACGAAAACCCGTACCACCGATGAAAAGTTCAGTGCATTAGCTGACGAATATGTTGGAACGTCGTTTCAGATTGCTGTTCCAATACAGTTTCGCGAAGAACTCTTTGAATATCTGTTCACATTTGAAGTTGAGGACTCATTTGTTTCAATAGAGCAGCAATGATTGGCTGAAATTGTACAGTGTTTATGAAAAAAATCCGCATTATACTAACTGGTTGTCATGGTTTGCTTGGACAACGACTTGTTCAAGAAATGAGAGATGATGTGCTTGTGCTTGGTGTCGATCTTCATGAAACTCCTCATATTCATGGGGAACATTTTCAATATGCACAGCTCGATATTACATCACGGGCGGATGTTAAACATATCTTCAGCGAATTTGCTCCGAATGTAGTCATAAATACTGCGGCTTTTACCGATGTCGATACATGCGAAACAGAAAAAGAGACGTGTTGGCGTGTCAATGTTGATGGTGTCAAACATATTGCGTATGCAGCTCATAAGTTGAAAGCAAAGGTTATACAATTTTCAACCGATTATATCTTTAATAGCAGGAAGGAAGTCTATACAGAGGACGATACACCGGAGCCGTTAAACTATTATGGAAAGTCAAAGCTCGCAAGTGAAAACATCATCAAGGCCGGAGGCGAAAATTGGGCTATTGTACGGACATCAACACTTTTTGATGTCGATACACTCCTCGATAAACAGAATTTCGTGACATGGGTAATAAAAAATCTTCAGCAGGGGAACACAATTAAGGTTGTTTCCGATCAGTGGAGTAATCCTACATTGGCTAGGAACCTTGCACAGTTAGTTTGGAATATTGTATACAATAACTTTACGAGTGTCTATCATGCGGTTGGTAGAGATAACACGAACAGATTTGCATTTGCTAAACGTATTGCTTCCATATTCGATCTCAACGAATGGTTAATTGAAGAAATAACCACCGAAGAACTTGGACAAAAAGCGCAGAGACCGCAAAAAATAGGACTCGATATTTCGAAAATTGAGAGTGAATGTAACATTAAGATGTTAGGAATTGAAGATAGTCTGGTGATTTTCAAGCACGATTATCTTGAAATGCACCGAATCAATTAAGCGAAGCAAAATTTCTGTAAATGGAATATTAGAATTTCCATCGATCTAAGTGTGAGGAATATGAAAGCGCTTGTTATAATTCCAACGTACAACGAAAAAGAAAATATTGCGAAAATTGTTGATGTTGTACTCAAGACCACCGAAACAGTACAAGTCCTTGTTGTGGATGACAATTCACCCGACGGAACGGCTGAGATTGTCCGGACGATTCAAAAAAGCGAACCGAGAGTTCATCTTCTCTTCAGGGAAAATAAGCAGGGATTGGGAAGAGCGTATATCGCAGGATTCCGCTATGCTATCGAAAACAAATACGACTACATTTTCGAAATGGATGCAGATTTTTCTCACGATCCGAATGAAATACCTAATTTCCTGCAAAAGATTCAGGGTTATGATCTTGTCCTCGGTTCCCGCTATCTGCATGGAGTAACTGTGATAAACTGGCCGCTCAGAAGGTTATTTCTGAGTTATTCGGCTAATGTCTATACACGGATTATAACCGGAATGCAGGTGAAAGATGCAACCGGCGGTTTCAAATGTTTCCGAAGAGAAGTACTTGAAGCAATCGATCTTGATAATGTGAAATCGGGTGGATATGCATTTCAGATCGAGATGTCGTTCAAAGCATGGAAAAAAGGATTCAAAATCGTTGAGCATCCTATTATTTTTACCGACCGTATTGTAGGAACGTCAAAAATGTCGAAGAAAATCATATACGAAGCGATCTGGATGGTATGGAAACTCCGTATTATGAGTATACTCGGTATGTTGAAATAGCAGGTGTCATGCAGTCCGGTCTGAATTACGAAATAAAATCTGTCTATTCTTCCTGTTATAACTTATGTCCCGCCTCACCGTTATTATTGTAAATTACAATGTCCGCTCTTATCTGGAGCAGTCACTCCTTTCTGTACTAAGCGCCCTGCAGCACATCTCTTCGGAGATCATCGTAGTCGATAACGCTTCGACAGACGGCAGTATGGAAATGGTGCGGTCTCAATTTCCCGGTGTAAACTTCATTGTCAATGACTACAATGTTGGATTTGCCTGCGCAAACAACATGGCGCTTCAGCAGGTACAAGGCGAGTTTATTGTCCTCTTGAATCCGGATACTCTTGTAAGACGAGATACCTTTACAGTGCTACTGGAATCGTTTAGTAAATTTCCCGAGTCCGGAATGATCGGCGGAAAAATCTTGAATGAGGACGGTTCGCTCCAGCTGAGCTGTCGAAGAAGTTTTCCAACTCCCTGGGTTTCATTTACTCGTCTTACCGGATTGAGCAGGCTCTTCCCAAAAAGCAGAATGTTTGCACAGTATAACCTGACATTTTTTGACCAGAATGAATGGAGCGAAGTTGATGCAGTGTCAGGTTCTTTTATGGCAATCCGAAAGAAAGTTCTCAAGGATGTCGGCTATCTCGATGAGCGCTTTTTTATGTATGGAGAAGATCTTGACTGGTGTTACCGCATCAAACAGGCAGGATGGAAAATTATTTACGAACCTCGTGCTGTCATTACCCACTTTAAGGGGAGGAGTTCTCGTGAATATGATTGGGACCATACGAAACATTTTTACACAGCAATGCGTTTATTTGCAGAAAAACATTTCCGGTCGAATAAAACGTGGATTCCTTTCTGGCTAATTGATGCGGGAATAATCATATTTAAAATTGCTGCGTATCTTCATATTCAGGTTATGAAGCTGTGGAGCCGCGGTGAAAAATAGAAGGAAAAATTGAGAAAAATACGCTATAAGTAATTGTGAAAATTATACTTTGCATTAAAAAATAATAGTTGTATATTGGGTGCTCTGTTACTGAAAACTGTATTCGAGAATTCAGATTGACAGAAACGATATATAGCGAGGATTGAACATAACCCGGTTTTTCGGGGAGATTTAATATGCTTCATATACTTGAGTTTGAAAAACCAATTGTTGAGCTTGAAAAGAAAATTGATGAAATGCGCGAATATGCTGACTCCGGCAATATCGATATGTCGGCTGAGATCAGTAAGCTCGAAAAACGGTGTGAAAAACTCAAACAAGATGTTTATTCTAATCTGAGCAGATGGCAGCGTGTCCAGCTCGCTCGCCATCCAGAACGTCCCTATACACTCGATTATGCAAAGCGGATATGCTCCAGGTTTATCGAAGTCCATGGGGACAGATTCTACGCTGATGATAAAGCGATTGTCGGCGGTTTTGCAACTATTGAGGGAAGAGACGTCGTATTAATCGGCCACCAGAAGGGAAGAGGGACAAAAAATAATCTTTACCGAAATTTCGGAATGCCTAACCCAGAAGGCTACAGGAAAGCGCTCAGGTTAATGAAACTTGCCGCAAAGTTTAATAAACCGATTGTAACTCTTATCGACACACCGGGCGCGTTTCCCGGTAAAGGTTCCGAAGAACGAGGTGTGGCGGAAGCAATTGCCCGTAATCTCTTTGAAATGTCACTGCTTCCGGTACCGATAGTTTGTGTCGTAACCGGTGAGGGAGGCAGCGGGGGAGCGCTTGCGATTGCAGTTGGTGACAGAGTATTAATGCTGGAAAACTCGATTTATTCGGTCATCTCTCCCGAAGGATGTGCTTCAATTTTACTCCGCGATGCAACAAAAGCAGATCAGATGGCAGATTCACTCAAAGTAACAGCAGAAGATTTGATGGAATTAAAAATAGTTGATGGTGTCATCAAGGAGCCCGTCGGTGGCGCCCATAGAGATTACGACGAAACGGCCTCCACACTCAAAAAAACCATTCTCACCACATTGGACATGTTGGATCAACTTTCTCCGGAAGAACTCATCGACCAGCGGTCTGAAAAATTCGGTACAATGGGTGTGTGGACAGAATAGACCATTTGATGCATCAGAAATGTAATTTGTTCCGACCAGCCCACAATTAATCTCAAAAAATTTCAGTGATTTTCACTTCTTTCTTTCTCGTACTTTTCCTATATTGCTTCGTTACTTTACAATGAATTCGAATCATATTCGAAGGACCATGCTACTCAATTAATCCTGTTACGTAAATTGCAGATCTGGTCACTCCACAACGTTAAGCTCCTAACAGAATACAAAATATCTTATGTGCAATGAAAAATAAAATTGTATATACTGCAATTATCGTATCTGTTCTTTTGAGGATGGGATTTGTACTCTTTCGCCCGCTGTGGCAGGCACCGGATGAGTATCCTCACTTTTATTACATTCAGCACTGGGAAAAAAACAATAGCAGGCCTCAATATCAGGTAGAATATCCATATTATCAATCACATCAGCCACCTCTCTATTATATTTGTTCTGCATATATACTCAAAACCGCCTCATTACTTTTTGATAATGATGAGGAAGATTCTTCCGATGCAAATTCATCTCAAAGATGGTCCAGAGAAATGATTGTGCTGCGATTTTTTCATTTATTCTTGGTCTCTGCTCACTCGCACTTTCTTGGAAAATAATGGAAGAAATTTTTCCGGACAAGCTTGATATCTGCAAGGCCGCATTTGTTTTATTACTTTTTCACCCCACATTTTTATCGAATACAACCAGCATCACCAACGATGCCTTAGCTGTCTTGACAGGTACTGTGTTACTCTATGGTATTCTCAAAAATATCCATGTATGCAGACCTGAAGTAACGGGACTGCTCATATTAATTGGTGTTTTTACAAAGTCTAGTCTACTACTTTTTCTCCCGTTTATTGCTCTTTTAGTACTTCATTCGGATAAAAAACCAATTACAAAAATAAAAATATGCTTCCGGATATGTATTCCTTTCCTTCTTGCGTATGGTATGGTCAAACTCGTACATCCATTTGCTGGTGAATCGAATTTGATGCCACCGCTCACTTTCACTACCGATTCTATTGCTCCGTTTAGAATTTATCAGGTATTCAGGAACTTCTTCTGGAGCTTTTGGGTTGCTTTCGGCAGAATATATGAAATTCACTTGTCACCGCATTATTATTTGATAGTTTTCATGCCATTTTCACTTGCAGTATGCGGCGGTATTATAAAAGGTCGTAAAAATCTATTTTGTAATAGTAAAAAAAGTAATACATTTCAGAATTTTCTGATATTACTTTTAATATTCTTTTGTTCCTCGATCTGTTTCAGTATGTTTTTCTCATTTACTGATTATTTAAACACTTCGTGGGGTAAAAATATATTTCCAATTCTATCTGCAGTTTATGTTATCTTTATATTTGGATTGGATACACTACTGAAACAGAGAGCTAAGGAAATATTCTTAATGCTAGCAGGTATATGTTTTACAATTGATTACTGGGCGTTATTCATTCTTACTAGGATGTAAACCTGCTGTCAGTGGAAAAACAATTTTCAAAACCATAATGCTTAAAATTGTTATTATTGCTTCATTCTGCATACTATCTACAGCAAATCTTGCTGCACAGCAATTCTCGTTTCAATCTATAACTTTTCTCGGAAATGTTCACGACATTGTTTCTGTAGAAAATACAATATGGGGTGTTACGAGTGGTGGTGTGATTGCCTACTCGCAGGAAACTAATGCAATAACAATACTGAATAACACGAACGGACTCTCTTCAAATAATCCTTCATCAATTGTTCGGGACAACCAAAACCGTTTATGGTTAGGAATGGACGATGGTTCGTTGAATGTGATTCACCTTGAGAATGAAGCTGTTTCAAAGGTGGTCATCGATCCCGATCCTGTGCGTATCAACGATATTGAAGTGATTGACAACAATCTTTATCTCGCCATGGATATCGGTGTCAGTCAATTCCTCATTGATAAACAGGAAATTAAATCAACATATCGGAATCTCGGAAGTTTTATAAGCAACACACCGGTTCTAAAACTTTATGTCGCGGACGGAAAAATTTGGGCGGCGACCGAAAGGGGGATTGCAACGGCAGATATCGCATCACCGAACCTTCAGGACCCTCAGTTTTGGGAAAATTTTACTATCACCGACGGACTCCCGTCAAATACAGTTACCGGTTTTATTGCAGGAACCGGATTCGTTCTGGCGGCGACCAACAATGGAGTTGTCCGAATTGTAAATGGTGCTGTTTTCGCTGATGGACTATCAGGCATATCTATCAACAGTTTTACAGAAGTAGAGGGTGTCATATATGCTGCGGCAATATCGGGATTATATGCGCGGGAAGGAGCAGGTAGCTGGACGGTAGTTACTCCTTCACTGGATAACGTGAATGTATTGACCAGTGACGATAACGGGTTATTATGGGCCGGCCGAAATGGACAGGGATTAAGTGTACTTAATGAAACCGGACAGGAGTGGATTACCATTGAACCTCCCGGACCCGGTGGCAATTCGTTTGAAGAGATGCAATTCGACAGTCAGGACAGGCTCTGGGTAGCTACCGGAATAACTTCAAACAACGGCGTCTATATGTTTGACGGATCAGACTGGAAACACTTTACGAGGGATGATGATCTTGTATCCAACAATACAACAGGCGTGGCGGTAGATTCACAGGACAGAGTCTGGATCGGAACACCTGGACAAGGACTTATGATTCTTGATATGCAGAACGAAGATCTTGCTGTAACGATTATCAATGAAACAGATGGGAAATTAAGTGGCGCAGTATCTGAGTCATTTGTTGTTGTTAATAATATTGTCCGTGGAACGGACGATGTAATATGGCTTGTCAATACATTTGCCGATAATGGGAAGGCAATTGTCGCCGTAACATCGGATGACGTGTGGCACTATTTTTCGACAAACGATGGACTTTCAAGTACCGCAATCAGAGATATTATATTTGACCCAGCTAACAGGCTGTGGATTGCAACGGAAAACAACGGTGTCAGCGTGCTCGATTACCGGAATACTCTTGCGGATAAGTCTGATGATATATGGACACATTTTACAACATCAGACGGTCTCAGCTCAGACCGGATAGTTTCACTGGCGGCTGATAAATTATTCGGCATGTGGATCGGAACCGAGAATGGTGTTGATTTCATTGTTGATGGTCTGCCCGTACAGAGAATTTTCGGAACAATTGACAATACGATATCTACAATTGCCGTAGATCCGGCGAATAATAAATGGATGGGAACACGAAAAGGAATCAGTATCCTTGCGCCTGACAATTTCACCTTCTCGCATCTAACTACCGGCAACAGTGATCTCGTGGATGAGTCGATCATCCACATTCTCATAAATGAAAAAGACGGAAAAGTGTATGCAGGTACAGGAAGTGGCTTATCGGTAATTTCAACTCCATTCAAAACATCTCCACAATCGTTTGACGAAATAACTGTCTTTCCGAATCCCTTCATTCTCGACGGTTCAGCCACATCCCTCACAATTGAAAATCTCAAGCTCAATAGTACGGTTCTCATCGCTACAATTAGCGGGAATGTAATCCGGAAGTTAACGGAAAAAGGAGGAATTGTAACAGGTACGCAGGCAATTTGGGACGGAAGAGATGAGAATAATAATCTCGTCCCGACGGGAATATATATCATCGCTGCGGGAGTCAACGGTCAAGGTCATGGCACTCAAAAAGTAGCGGTTATTCGGCAATAAGATGAGAGTTCTATTGAGGCCGCCTTTGGGATTTTAATCTTCATGACATATACGGATAGAATGCCAATCTTCACATTTTTTTTAAAACTTGCATGTGAAAGATGAGTTTCACGGAATAAAGTCCGATAATAGAGATAGTAACAAATCGAATACATTGAATGAGAATATCTATTACTATAGTTTCACTCATGTTCGTGTGGCTGTCCTTCTGGGTAACATGTGGGCGTCTCGATGTGCTTGGACCTGCAGTGATTGGTTTAATGCAGGAAGAAAGTTCTGAAAGCGGACAATCCGGAACAGAACCGCCACCGTCAGAAGAACTTGGTACGGTTTCAGTTGTAGTAGAACGTCCGGGATATGACAGCGAACCACACTATTCTCCGGAACTAAATGCCATTGCATTTGTATCCGAAGAAGAAGGAAGCAAAGATATCTGGCGGATAGGACTTGACGGTTCAAATTTGCTCCGGCTGACGTCACTATCCGGCGAAGAAACAGCTCCGGTTTGGAACAATACCGGAAATACCATCGCATTTACTTCAGACTCGCTCGGCAATCAGGACATCTGGATCATGTCAAATACCGGCCAAAATCTGCAACAAGTTACCTCCGATCCTGCGAACGATGCTATGCCCGATTTCAATCCCGGGGGAACACAGATCGTCTTCACTTCTGACCGCACAGGCAATCCAGATATCTGGATCATCACAATTGCAACAGGAGATACAACAAGGCTCACATTTGACACTGCAAACGACTTTCGGCCCCGCTGGTCGAGCACTGGTCTCATCGCATTCGTTTCTAACAGGAGCGGAAGGAATGAAATCTGGACCGTCTCCGCAACGGGAGGTGAACCACAGCAAATTACAAACAGAGTAGCGGATTACGACATGCCGTCATGGTCGCCATCCGGCCAGTTTCTAGGGTATACCTCCAATCGTTCAAGCAACTGGGATATCTGGATTCAGGAATTCAGTGGCAACACACCGCGTGCTATTTCACCGATACAGGCAACGCTCGATGTCAAATTTGACACAGGACCATCGTGGATCAGCGAAACCGCCGGCCTCATATTTTCATCAACTCGCGACGGCGACCTCGACATCTGGCAGATGCTCTTCTTTGAACCGCTAAATCCGTAAACTTACCGCATATGTTTTTATAAAATAGAATGTTATATCGTTAAATTATGTGTGTTGTTATTAAAATAAAAATATAATGTCGCTCACAATCAATTCAATATTAAACTAAATCGATATTATGCCGATAACAAAAAAAGTATACTGAGTGGAATTCAAATGTTCCCAATGATGTTGTTGTGGTTATCATACTCCGGCTAAGCGGCAAAATTACCTTGACATTTCAGATTTAAATTTGTACACTTATTTTCACTAAAAATTCGTTTTTTACAGAAAGATTGCCTATACTCGTTCGTTAAAGGTTTCTACAGGATTTTTTAAGTTATCATTATAATTACCTGTCGAAGTATACCTTTTCGGACGATTTTTATATTTTGGGCGTCAAAGGTCTGCTTTGACGCCCTTTTTTCGTTTATGAGGCAGGTTACTGAAATAGTTCTGAAAACACATGAGTTGGTTGAATCGAATATTCCTGAACATATTTTTTGCTGCAGTATGCATCGCCATAAGCAGTCTGTTTGTTGTGCCTGTATATGCGCAGCAAACGGACACAAAGAACAGCGAAATTGAAATTATTGAAAACGGCATGTTGGGAATTACTATCATCTATACTCCGAATATAGAATTGAAAACAAGGACAGTGAGAACGAGCATATATACATCATTCAACCTTAACCGCGGAACCCACAACGCTCTGCCAGGTGAACCGGTTATTCCGGCGCGGCAGGTGCTCATTGCTGTTCCCGAAGGGTCAAATCCGGTAGTCTCGCTGTCGGAAAGTGATTTTTCCACACACGACAACGTCACCGCTGAGAACGCTCCCGGTACCGCATTGTCCGATTCGGTATTCATGCAGAACAAATGGCTGAATGGAGAAGTCTATACAACAGGAGAACCAGGTTACTTTCGTCTACAGCGTGTACTGCCTGTTACTATCTATCCGGTTCAGTACAATCCTGTACAACATGTAGCACGAACTGCCCGGCGGATTGTCACTTACATCAATTTCAATGTCGATGCTCAATTATCAAGAACCGTTTTATCACGTGCCGTCGATACACAATCCGAAAATCTTTATAATAATCTGATCCTTAACCACGAATCATCCAGAAACTGGCGCAAACAGCCGGAAACACAGCCGCTGCAAAAATCCGGACAATTTATAGACGGCCTTCTCTTTACTGTTACCATTTCGGATGAGGGTATTTATAAAATTACCTATAGTGATCTTGTTTCCGCGGGCCTTACACCAGAAACGATCGATCCCCGTTCCATAAAAGTGTATAATAATGGTGGCAGGCCGCTGCCGGAAGCTATAACCGAAGCAAGACCGAACGGACTCGTCGAAAATGCAATCAGAGTAACCGGCGAAGAGGATGGAAGTTTTGATCAAGGTGATCTTATACTTTTTTACGGTAGGGATACAAACGGGTGGGAATGGACTCGTTTCAATGAAGTCCGTCATTATCAGAGTGTTTATGCACGTGAAAATATTTATTGGATATCATTCGGCGGTGCATCGGGAAAACGGATGGAAACAGAACCGCTTTCTCAAAGTACCACCCAGCTTCAGACGTCAGGAAGGGCACTTGTCTACCGTGAAGATGAGCGGGAAAAAATCCACAATTCCGGTAATGATTGGTTTATGAACATAATGCTGGGTGGTGACTCGCGGGAATTTATTACAGTTCTTCCCGGATATAAAGTCGGTTCCGATACACAGACACGGGTATTGGTAACATTACCTGTATTTGCTTCAGGTTCTTCGCCTCACAGAGTCAGTGCTTCAGTCAATAAGAGTGATCCGGTAATCGTTTCAACGATCGGTTTTAGCGATAGAGTTCTCCGGGTAACTACGCCGCTCAGCGATGACGGAATCAATACTCTTGAAGTTAATTATTTATCTGCACCAGGTCCCGGAAGGACGCTCTATCTTGATTGGTATGAAATTGATTATGAGCGTAACCTCCAACCAGTGGAGGGGGTTGTGAAATTTTATTTGCCGCCGGACCCTGGAAATAATCAGGAAATGCTATATAGACTAATAGGATACACAAACGAACAGCCGGATGTGTATAATATTACAGAATTTGATGACGTGCGATTGCACGCTGTTATCTATAACGCGGGTGACGGATCAGCTCAGTTTTCCGCAGCGCGAGGGGCGGAACTGCAGCAAATTTATACGGTCGACAGTGGTAATTACCGTCAGGTTCCAGCACTGAAACCTCGAACGTACCGTGATATCAAGATCAGTAACATCGTTGCCGACATGATCATCGTTTCTCCGAGAGAATTTGAATCTGCCGCGCAGCCGCTTAAAGAGTTCAGGGAATCTCGGGATAATATTCGCAC
Source organism: bacterium (assembly GCA_965249485.1). GTDB lineage: Bacteria > SM23-31 > SM23-31 > SM23-31 > SM23-31 > CBDFMG01. The sequence continues at coordinate 1,113,851 of OZ252239.1, forward strand.
TGAGATTGCCACAATTGAGGATATCTATGATAATTTTTCTGGAGGGCTGCAGGACCCTATCGCACTGAGAGATTTTGTGAAATTTGCATTTGATAACTGGACCGATGAACTTGACACTCCGCCTACTTATCTGCTGCTGTTCGGGGACGGTAACTACGATTACCTCGGTGTCAGAAGCACGTCCGCTCCGATATACATACCGCCCTATCAGCTTAACAGTATATTCGATCTGACAACTCGCACCTTAGACGATTTTTTTGTTCGTGTCAGTGGGAACGACAATATTGTCGATCTTGCAGTCGGACGTCTTCCGGTCCAAAGTGTCGACATGGCACAGGGCGTGGTAAACAAACTCATCACCTATCAGGAGAATCCAATATTCGGGCCGTGGCGGAACCGGATCGGTTTTGCTGCAGACGATGAAATAACGCCCACATCAGATTTCGAGGAAATCCACACAGAGCAGTTGGAGTTCGTAGCAACAGCGGACTATATTCCTAATTATCTTGAGCAGCGGAAAATTTATCTTATGGAATTTCCTGCAGTTAGCGATGTAACTTCGTCCAGTGTCCGTAAACCGGGCGCACAGGATGCAATGGTCTCGCTCATGAACGAAGGTACGCTGATTCTTAATTATGTCGGTCATGGTAATGAACGGTTATTAGCGCACGAATGGCTCCTTAACCGGGAAATCGATTTGGAGCGAATCGACAATGGGAGAAAACAATTCTTTTTTTACCTTTCTTCATGCACTTTCGGCAGATGGGATATTCCTAACGAAGACTCGATGGGTGAGCTTCTCGTCACCGAACCGGATAGAGGTGCAATTGCCTTAGTATCGGCGGCACGCGACGTTTTTGCAGGACCTAATCATGCACTGATGGATGCGTTTTATAGAAACTTTCTCAACGGAACACGGAAAACTGAGCCCATCGGTCTTGCCTTTATGCAGGCGAAAATTGAAGAGAACCAACCGAACAGCGAAAAATATCATCTGCTCGGTGATCCCAGCATGATTCTAGAGTTTCCCGATAATTTTGTCTCTATTTCCTCAATCATACCTGACTCTTTACAGGCACTTGCCGGTGTTCAGGTGAATGGTTCAATTCAATCTCAGGCCCCATTTGAGGGGACGGCTTTTCTTTCGGTTTTTGATGCAGAAAAGAACGGAGAGCACATAATGAACAATGGAAATATTGTTCATTATAAGCTTCCCGGTTCGTCAATTTTCAGGGGAAATACAACGATTGACGCATCTTCAGGTAACCAATTTTCCATGGAGTTTATTGTGCCGAAAGATATCACATATGGTGGAAAAAACGGCAGAGTCAGCCTCTATTTATGGGACGGTGAAACCGACGGTTCGGTTGTGATAGAAAATTTGAATGTCGGTGGAACAAAACTTGGCGTCGTTGATGTAAAAGGGCCGGAGATTGAAGTACTCTTTGACGGTCGCCAGTTTATTTCAGGAGACATCGTGCAGCCCAAACCTGAGCTGGAGCTTCGTCTCTCCGATCCTCATGGTATTAATATTACCGGTGAAGTCGGCCATAAGATTGAACTTGCCGTAGATGACAATCAGAGCACAGTTGATTTGAGTACATTTTTCGAGTATGATAACGGGAGTTTTTCAACCGGCAGCGCAGTAAGATCACTCCCCGGTCTTACTCCGGGAGAGCATTTGATTTCTGTAAGGGCATGGGATAATTTTAATAATTCCTCCACGTTTAAAGGAATTGTCCAGGTCATCGCAGAAAACGAATTGACAGTTCAGGATGTCTATAATTATCCCAATCCGTTTGTGAGCGAAACACAATTCACCTTTCAGACCAACGCTGCTGCTGACGCGGAAGTAGAAGTGAAGATTTTTACTGTTGCCGGGCGGCTTGTAAAATCTCTGTCCTATTATCATTCTGGCGGGTCGTCATTTTTCGTTTCGCCTCCTTGGGATGGGACCGATGACGATGGCGACCAACTTGCTAATGGTACGTATCTTTATAAACTCATTACACGGTCAAACGAAGGGGGATCATTCAAACAGATTGAAGCACTCAGTAAACTTGTAATAATGAGATAAGTAAAAAAATGATAAATTACACATTTTTGGTACAAATATTGCACACTGTTATCTGTTTTCATTCAGTAATAAGCGGCAATTACCAAGATAACAACATAACATATTGTTTTTAAAGGAGGTAATACGATGAAAAGGACCGCATCGGTATTTATTATAGTAGCACTTTGTGCAGTTTTTACCGGAAATCTTTTCGCACAGAGTGAAGCGACAGCAGAATTTCTGCTCGTTGCACCCGGCGCCAGACCAGGAGGACTCGGTGAGGCAAATGTTGCATTAGCGAACGACGCTTACGCAACATATTGGAATCCGGCAGGATTAGGTTTTCTCCGTGGAACACAGGTGAGCGGAATGCATGCGAAATGGCTTCCTGAATTGAAGCTTGCCGACATGTATTACGATTATGCCAGTATTATCCGCCATTATGAAGGTATTGGCACAATGGGATTGAGTGCTACCTATATCAATTATGGTGATCAGACCCGTACTGATACACAGGGTACTGATCTCGGGACATTCACAAGTTTCGAATATGCTATCGGCCTGTCATATGGTACCCGTCTACTCGATAATCTTGCTGTTGGAAGTACTGTCAAGTTTATCTATTCCGGCCTATCACCATTTAGTGCCGGTGAACAACAGGGTGACGGTAAAGGCAGTTCAGTAGCCGTCGATCTCGGTGTCTTGTATAAACCGAAATTTGCAGAACGTGTGACATTTGGTGCTAATTTGCAGAACCTCGGCCCGAAAATAACGTTTGTTGATGCTGATCAGGCTGACCCGATTCCAACAAATTTGAAAGCCGGTGTTGCATATCAGGCACTGAACAGTATCTATAACAAATTGCTCCTTACCGTAGATTTCAATAAATTGCTCGTCGTAAAGAATGAAGATGGATCATCAGATCCTTTTTATGAAGCTGTTATTACATCATGGACGCAGGGCGATTTCATCAAACGGGCAAGTATCGGAGGTGGTGCAGAATACAAATATGCAGATATTTTTGCGCTTCGCGCAGGTTATTTCTATGAAGACATCGGAAAACGTCGGTTTGCGACATACGGCGCTGGACTCCGGTTTTCGATCTATCAATTTGATTTCGGCTATATTAGTGGATCAGACAACCATCCGCTGAACGACACTATGCGTTTTTCACTCAGTTTTGTTCTCGATGAAAGTTAGTCATAGTTATATGACAGGCGCTTCCCGAAAGACTTTTAACAAAGCTTTCGATCGGTTGAATTGTTTTGTGGATCTGGTGCAATCCACACAATTTCGGGAAGCGCCGTTTTTTACTACCGCATTACTCATTGCATGACCATTATCACAAACCGGAATTGTATATATCAGGGAGGAAATTCACATCGTACCTATGATACTATCTCTGCAGAGATCTCAATACCTATCATTCCGATTCTTATTCTACCAATTGATTACAGCAGCATTAATCTTAGTGAGTCAGTCCGGTTATGCACAATCGGGTGATCCGGTTCCGCTGCTGCTGAAAAAATCAGTGAAAAAGCAGACTATCCCGTTGTCGCAGAAATCTGTTGCTCAGAATGGCGAACAAACATTCCGTATTCTTGCAATCAGAGCAGAATTCCAGACCGATGACAGCCAGTTTACCACGGGAGACGGGACGTTCGATTATTCTGCAGAAACAGAAGCAGTAGTCGATCCTCCTCCCCATGACAGAATTTATTTCTTAGACCAGCTCGAAGCGCTCAAACGGTATTACAATCGTGTTTCAAACGGCATGGCATCGATTACATACGATCTTTACCCTGCCGGTGACCGGGAAGCCTACACGCTTCCAAATCTAATGGAATACTACAATCCCAATACGACGGATGATGAGTTGAATCAGCGGCTCGGAGAACTTGTGAGAGATGCCATTGAACGAGCAGATGTGGATCCATCAATAGATTTTTCTTTATATAATGCAGTCATTATCTTTCACGCTGGTGTCGGAGCCGATTTTGCTTTTAATTCCGAGGAATTTAACCCTACTCCATTTGATATTCCATCTGCATTTTTAAACCTGAATGATCTGCGCAGCAGTGTTGCTAACGAACAGGTTGATTATTTGGGGATTCCAGTTGACGGAGAAGCGGTCCACGTTACCAGTGCAATAATTTTGCCGGAGACTGAATCGAAACAGGGGATTGAACTGGGTCTAAACGGTATTACTGCGCACCAGTTCGGCCACTATTTCGGACTTCCTCCTCTCTTTAACACAGTAAACGGCAGAACCGGGATCGGTAAATGGGGTGTAATGGATATCGGATTTGGCAATCTCGACGGCGTTGTTCCTCCTGAACCGAGTGCATGGAGTAAGGTGTTTCTTGGTTGGGAGACTCCAGTTGTCGTTATGCAAGGGACTGAATTAACTGTAGTACCTCCAGAAGCGGTGTCGGGAACAAAAATATATAAAGTGCCTATTTCTCCAACAGAACATTTTCTCATAGAAAACAGGCAGCAGGATTTTGCCGGAGACAACCTAAAGGTAGTACGGGGCGCATCGGGAGTAATTCTAGAGGTTGATGATTACGACATAGATATACCCGGATCGGGGCTTCTGATCTGGCATATCGATGAGCGTATCATTGCCGCCGGATTGAGCAATAACAGTGTCAATAATGATCCTGATATACGTGGTATCGATCTCGAAGAGGCCGATGGTTCACAGGACATTGGTGAGCCGTTTCCCGGAATTCTTCCCGGATTCGCAACACCGGCTAACGGAATCCCAAATGATGCGTTTTTCGAAGGGAATAATACCGAATTCACACCGGAATCTGTGCCGAGATCCCTTAGCAACGACCGGGCAAACAGCCAGATATCGATCACAGGGATTAGTGAATCGGGTAATGTGATGACTTTTTCTGTCGTACGGGATCTGTATGTAGACGGTTTCCCGCTTTATCTTGGGGGAGATTTTACTGATATGGTGCCGATTTGGACAAATCCTTTATCTGCCGATTCGGTAAAAATTATCATTCCTTCAAAAGATGGAAAAATTTTTGCCTTAAATGGTTCAAATCTGCCATTCGTTGATAACGGTTCGACGGCAATAAAAACTGACAGTTATGGTAATGAAGAAATTGTGCCGATTTCCTTGTTTATTGACGCCGGAAAATCTCTTGCAGGCGCTCCTGCATTTGTGGGTAATGAGAGTGGTCTAGAAAACCTTAAAAACAAATTGGTTGTGGCGACAGAAAAACCGGAATTGCAGATATATTCTTTACAAACAGAATCGGGAGGACAATTCGGAAATCGTGATGCTCAATGGGATCTTCAAACCGCTCTATCGGTTCCTGTTATGCTGTCCCAATGGATTGTAGCTGGGGGAATTGGCGACATCACCTTCTACGATGCAGGGGGAGTGGTGGTAAACTCATACTCAACCGGCGATATCGTAACCGGTCTGACTGCTACGGGAGCAAGCTCGGGGACACCCGAAATTTTTACAGTTACATCTCTGGGACTATATTTTTCGTTTTTCGGTACACAGTTAGAACAATCGGGAAATTTGGGAGTCGATCAACCGTTTTCTCCATTATTCACCGATCTGGATAGTGACGGACTCGATGAATTGATAGCCGTTTCGCCAGATGGTGCAATGGTTAGAATTCGCGGAGAGTCCGAGAGTTTCAACCTGCAAAGTAGTGTTTCAGGAGATCCTGCTACAGGCGATGTAAACGGGGACGGTTTCCGGAATATTGTGATTTTCGACGATAATACTATCCGTGCGTATTCACATAACGGCACCCTATTACCGGGCTTTCCAATTGCTATAAGTACATTCGGATTGAGCGGTTCAATCAGTACCGAACTTATTCTCGGGGATGTGAACGGTGACGGAAAACAAAACATCCTTTTCGGCACTACCGCCGGAAGTGTTGTAGCGATTGATGAAAACAGTTCCATCATACCGGGATTTCCGCTTCCGCTTGGCAGCAGTGCCACAGGTTCTCTGACACTGCAAAAGAGTGCTCTGGAAGACAGGATGGAGCTTGCAGCTCTCGATAGTGATGGCTATCTTTATCTTTGGGATTTGACTACCTATAGCGATAAAGATATTGCGTGGAGCACTTTGGGTGGAAACAATGAACGGCTTCGTCATAACATTGAACCGCTTGCAACGGTTGTAGCTCCACCTTCCACACTGCTTATGCCGCAGGAACGGGTTTTCAACTGGCCGAATCCAAATGAAGACAACTGGACAAACATCCGCTATTTTCTCAATCATCCTGCCGATGTTCGTGTAAAGATATTCACACAGATCGGAGAACTGGTTGCTAATCTGACCGGGCCAGGAATCCCACAAGTCGATAACGAGATAACGTGGGATCTGACCGGTATCAACAGCGGAGTCTATTTTGCCGAAGTGTCTGCATCCGGAAACGGACTGCATGAGACAAAAGTTATTAAAATTGCCGTAATAAAATAAATGCTGTAATAAAATATATAATTAATCTGTATATTATATGTTTGCACATTAACAATACTACGTATTCAAACAACAAAACAGAAAAAAGGATATGAATCATATAAAAGCGAAGATTCTGTACCGAACTACATCACTTATATGTGCTCTCATAACAGCACTCGCCCTGCTGCCCGGAGCCGGTATTGCGCAGATTGGCCAGCATAACCATCCCGAATTGAAGTGGGAAACAATCGAGACAGAGCATTTCAAAATCCACTATCACGACGGTGAATACCGGACGCCCCGTATCATTGCCAAAATTATAGAAGAAGTATACGATCCGGTGACGAAGGCGTACAATTTCGAACCTGATGGAATAATCGATGTCGTTGTACGGGATCATGATGACTACTCTAACGGCGCAGCCTATTTCTACAATAATCAAATTGAAATCTGGGCTTCTTCACTCGATTTTCTTCTGCGCGGCACAAGCAACTGGCTGCGAAATGTTATCACGCATGAATTCACCCACATGATTCAGGTTCAGACAGCCCGGAAGCTTCCCCGAAGAATTCCCGCGCTCTATTTACAATATTTCGGTTATGAAAATGAACGACGCTCGGATGTGCTAACGGGATTCCCAAATAGGATAGTTTCGTATCCAATAGCAGGCACAGTTATGCCGAGTTGGTATGCAGAAGGCGCCGCACAATATCAGACTATGCTGGAAGGGTACGAAGCATGGGATTCACACCGTGATATGATTCTCAGGACTCGTGCACTCAACAATGGTGTTTATTCCCTTTCGGAAATGGGTGTATTCGGAAAAACATCCATCGGTAATGAATCGGTCTATAATCAGGGTTTTTCATTTATTACCTATCTTGCTGATACCTATGGCGAAGATGTGCTTGCAAGGATATCCCATACTATGTCCTCCCCGTTTGTATTTACGATTGAACAGGCGATCAAGCGTGAGACGGGAATAAATGGCAAAGAGGTATTCAACGCATGGAAAACCGAACTGGAGCAGAAGTATCTTCGGACATCGGACAAAATTGATAAAAACCTCAAAGAGGGGACAATCGTCCGGGAAGAAGGAAGTGGTAATGTTTATCCGCAGTGGTCACCGTCGGGTGAGTCTTTTGTTTTTCTGTCAAACGGACAGAGCGATTTTCTCTCTGCGACCGGTCTTTATCTCAAACAGCAGGATGATGACAAAGCTAAGTTTTTGAAAAGCGGAGTCGGGTCACCGCCTGCGTGGGACAAATCGGGTGAACGGTTAGTCTATTCGAAGTTGACGCAAAACGACAACAATTCCTATTTTTATGATCTCTACCTTTACAATGTTGAAACAGAAAAAGAAGAAAAGCTGACCGATAGCCAACGGGCACACTATCCTTCATTTGATCCCGATATGCAGACCGTCTATTTTGTTTCCTCGACTGACCGGTTTTCAACACTGAATGCCATTGATCTGAAAACTAAAGAAACACAGCTAATAAAAGCCTTTGATATTGGTCAGGATGTGTTCATGTCAAGCGTTTCCCCCGATGGCAGCCGCATCGTTTTTGCCGTATCATCGGGGTTTGCCCGCGATATTGCAATCATGAATACTGACGGGTCCGGCTTTCAATATCTCCTGAAGGAAAAATATGATGAGCGTAATCCGTCATTTTCGCACGACGGCAAAAGAATCTACTATAGTTCGGACAAAAATGGGATATACAATATTTATGAATACGACTTGAATGCACAGAAAAGCGAACCGCTAACGAATGTTCTCGGCGGTGCATTTATGCCATCTCTTAACAAGGAGGGAGATCTCGTTTTTTCACTTTACACAGATGGCGGATATAAAATTGCGATTCTTGACAACATGGACCCTGTAGAGCCGACAAATATGACGTATAGATCTGGTTACGGTGAGAGTCTTCCTGATGTCAATTATGACGATACGGAGTTTGCCGATTTAACTGCTGAGCCCTATGAACTTCACTATTCGTCCACATTCTTTATGCCGAGATTGATATTCGACTGGAACGGCACAAAATTAGGTTTCTACACAAGTGCAAGCGATATACTTGGAAAATACAATCTTATTGCCGGCGCAGCTATGAACACTGAGACTGATCGTGATCTCTTTGCACTGATGGATTTCCGTTTTCTCGAGCAGACACTTTTTTTGGAATTGTTTAATACAACACGCAACACAAATTTTTTCAGTGAGCCAGACGATCCCCAGGTTCGCAGAGATGACGTTGCAATTGGGTACTGGGAAGCAGCAATCGGCGCCCGGCAGACGCTTTCCCGGACTCAGAATTTAAGTATAAGAGCGTCTATATCAAGACAGAATTATAATGATGATCCGACTATTAACGGAATAAATTTTCCGGCGATCAGGTTCGATTATTACAAGGGCCTCGATATCGGTGCGCAATGGACATACAGAAAACTACTTCCGCGCCTCGATGGGCTCATTAATCCATCCGACGGTAGAATGGTATCTGCATGGTACTGGTTTCGCTCGGATAAGATATTTCAGGATTTCGCAATCGATCCGACCTCTGGATTTTTGGATGAAATATTCAAGAAATTTAATTACCACCGATTCGATATCGATTGGAAAGAATACTACAATTTATCATCATTTTACGACCGGAGCGCTCTAACGCTCCATTTTCAGGGGGGGATTATCAGCAGGCCTGTTGACGATTTTTTCTACTATTTTGCCGGAGGTCTTCGTGGGCTGAAAGGATACTCATATTACAGCATTGAGGGTAGGAAAAAAGCAATACTTTCGGCAACGTACCGCTTTCCTCTGCTGACCAATATAGGTAAACAAATTGGTGTGTGGTATTTCGATAAATTATATGGATCAGTCGGTTATCAGGTCGGCAACGCCTGGGATAATGGATTTGTTAAATCGGATGATCTGAAAAATGTTATCGATCTCGGACTCCGCCTCGACACGTTTTCGTTCTATTCATATCCCACGAATATAGCATTCAATGCCGCATATGGATTGAATGAATTACCTTTTGGAAGTGTTGAGACCAATAATTTTAGTATGCAGGGTAAAGAGTGGAAATTTTTCTTCACAGTGCTGTTCGGCTATGCATTTTAATTATTGCCATAGTTTATGATTCATTTATTATTTAATCGCAATGGAACTGTCAGGGAGACGGTATGAAAATAGTATCATGTCTACTTATATTTTTCTTGGTAACCGGTACAACAGCTGCACAGGATTTTGACACAGTTTTCCGCCCGGACAATCAGCTCTCTTTTTCTACTGACCGGAATCAAACCGAGAAAGACAATACATTACGGAATCGTTCCTTCTCGTTTCATCATCAATTAGATTCCGGAAATTCACAAAAATCACCTATCACTGCTGTAGTACTATCAGGGATTATTCCCGGATTGGGACAATTGTATGCCGGAGATAAAATAAAAGCGCTCGGGTTTGCTGCAACAGAAGTTGCACTCTGGTTCGGCCGTTCCCAATTCATTGATAAGGGTGACGAAATCAAACAGGAATTCAGGACATATGCTGATCAATTTTGGAGTGATTCCGAATATTTTACCTGGGCAGGGATCGTCGATATATCAACGTATTCACATGTTCTGCCCGACACAAAAACGCAGCAGTATTATGAGATGATAGGCAAATATAACCAATTTCTCGCCGGATGGCCCGATTCCGAAGGCGATCCCGATCAATCGGAAATGCGACTCCACTACATGTCACAGCATCATGAAAGTAATAAAAATTACAAAAATGCCGACAAACTTGCACAGATTCTTGTGCTCAACCGGGTCATTAGTGCATTTGACGCGGCTTTTTCGATTCACAGGAACAATAAAAAGTTGAGAGCCAAATTCCGCGTTAAAAAAATGTATGCAAAATCGGGACTTATGCCGGTCGTCAATCTTAAATATACATGGTAATCTACACGATGATGGCTCTTAAACACAAAGCACTTTTTCTTCTGATATTTCTTACTATTTCCAGCGGAACCACCGCACCGGTATTCGCACAGCAAAATCGAAAATCACCGGCCAAAGCATTTCTCTATTCCTTTCTTGTTCCCGGGCTCGGACACTATTATGTTGAAAATGTTGGAAAAGCGCGTTTGTTTATCGCTGCAGATGTAATACTGTTTGGAATGGGGATCGGTCATACCATTTATTCTGAAACGCTAGAAGATGATTTTAAAGCATTCGGCGCCGCACATGCAGGATTTGATCCTGCTGGCAAGGACAAGGACTATTTTATTGCAGCATCACGTTTTCTGACAATATACGATTATAATAATGATGTGCGTCTCAATAGAGATTTTGACAAGGTTTTACCTGAAACCCCCGGAATTCTCTGGTCCTGGGACAGCTCTGAAAATAGGGCTCTATTCTTACAAAGGCGTCTTGATGCAAAAGGGATAAGGAATAGAAGAAACTTCTATTTTGCCGGAATGTTTTTAAACCATGTCCTTAGCGGCATACATGCCTCTTTTATGGCGAAACGCTTTAATGCGCGTTTACCCCAAACCGGTTGGAACGTCCGGTTCCGTTCACTACCGCAATATGAAAATCCTACACATTCAGTGCAGGTAACATATAGATTTTAATAAAAGATATTCTTACCTTACCAACGATTACAGGACACCTAAATATATATTTTCACTACTACTACTATTGCAAAGAGGAGGGGTTAAACGATGGTAAGAGTATACAGTTTCCTACTTATATTCATATTGAGTAGCAGTTCTCTTTTTGCTCAGGAAATGAAAGTCAATGCACAGTTTAGGTATAGGGGTGAATTCGCTAAGAATAAAAGTGCATTCAATACCGCAACATTCGGGGACAACTTAGCAGGCGACAGTTTCGGACTTCTCAGAAGCAGGATCGGATTAACATTCACCGGAACCGATGATGTTTCAGCATTTTTTCAGCTACAGGATTCCAGAAGACTTGGTGAAGAGACAAGTACGCTTTTTGATGCAAATGCTGATCAGTTTGATCTCCATCAGGGATTTCTGGTGGTCAATCGGTTTCTCTCTGACGATCTTTCATTAAAACTTGGCCGCATGGAGATATCTCTTGGAAATCAGCGGTTCATTGGAGCCGTAAGATGGAGTAATACGGGCCGTTCATTCGATGGTGCACTTCTTGAACGTAAAAACAATCCTTTGAGCTTTACATTATTCGGCGCCAGTATTCATGACGAAGTGCCGACACTTCATTTTGATCCTGACGAAAACTTGTATGGATTATTCGGTTCGTACAAGCAGTCGGAGGCGAGGACAATCAACGGATTTGCCTTCTTAAACACGAATAGCGACCGTATAACCGGCGGCCCTGATGACGATGACTTGAAATTGGTCCGATTGACAGCAGGTTTCGATTATACAGCATCGGTTGCCAATTTCAGTTATGAGTTTGAAGGTGCTGCACAATTCGGAAAACAGGATGTAGGTCTCAACAGAGCGAGAGATAATATCAAAGCGTACATGTATGGATTTCGGCTGAAATATTTGTCGCCGAATGTGAAAAAACCGTTTATCGGTGTCGGTTATGATTTTCTTTCAGGTGATGATAATCCGCTTGACGGTGACAACAAATCCTTCGATACACTTTTTGCCACCAATCACAAATTCTACGGTTTCATGGACTATTTCATCAATATTCCCGCTGCGACTTCACAGCTTGGATTACAGGATTTTATGGTCAATACAGGTTTCACACCGAGAAACGACATTATTGTTGCCGCCGATTGGCATTATCTCCGGGCTCATGAAGAAAACGATGCCGGCAACAGTGCATTCCGTAATGAACTCGATGTAACGCTTCGCTACAATTACCGGCAGGACCTCGGTTTTCAGGCAGGGGTTTCACTTTTTATACCCGGTGAAATTCCCGATGAAACACCGAACAATGATACAATCGGATATTGGTCGTATGTCATGCTGACGTACAATTTTTCACAGTAGAAGTAGCTCATAAATGAGACAAGCACAAAACAGATTCTTGTCTCTCAATAAAATAATTATGCAACAGAATTTCATTGTTATTCTTTAACGCTTCTGTTCTTGTCAATCCAGTATCCCCACGGTACCAAAAGCCAAAGAATAAGAGCGCTGTAAGCAAGAGCTGTCTCGTTAGGCGGTGGTGGTGAAAAAAAATTGATAAGCCACACAATAAAGAGAAACACTACAAGAGACCATAATCCGTAAACTCCTTTTTTGTTGATCGGCCCGGTCGTACGAACATACAAAAAAATAGCTGCAGTGAAAAGACCTCCCTCAATGAGGATAGTCCAGATTGGTGAATTCCAAAGTCCAAATCCCATCATAATATCAGATCCCGGATAGAGCGGGAGATCAGGCCGATGAGTTACAAGATCGAGCAGCCAGTGGCTTAAAACCGCCCCTGCAACGATGAACGCACTCTTTAAAGATCGTTTTCGGAACAGATATACTCGCCCATAACACATCCCCAGAACAGCATTCCCAATAAGCTGTGCGTGTACGGATAATGGTAAAAATCAAGAGGAGTAACCTCCGTAATTCCGGGAGCAATCCGAACAGATTCTATACCGGCAAGCAGCATAATCGGCCAGATGAGATCAACTAATTGAACCGCAAGAAAAAGTGTGCCTAGAGCAATCCGGGATTCTCCTCTTTTAATAAAAAAAGCTGCGCTATAGTGTCCTATAAACATTGGGGGTCTCGTTTGGATTTTCAGAATTTAATTCATACATGCAAAAAATGTCGTTGCGAGCGTCATTCCTTAATGGATTAACTTTGGAAATCCCGCATAAATGTGGTGATCCCTGAGTATTTTTTAACAGGATTAGATGATTTTACACTTCAAGCTTTGTCTGCTCGGCGGGTATAATGTTTTCCGGCGAATTGTTTTTCGGTGAGTTAATGACAGGAGAGACGTCATACGCGTTCATGAGGTCAGCATTATAAGGCCGCAAGAGTGGAACAAGATCGTTTTCACTTGTGATTGTGTTGTCGAGCCAGAAATCGATTTTATCTTTTGGTATGATGACCGGCATCCGTTCATTGACCGGTTTCAGCCACTCATTTGATGCAATGGTGACGATGGTACACGATGATACCGTTTCACCTTCAGGGGGCTGCCACTGCTCCCACAGTCCTGCCATACCAAATAGCTTATCTGATTTCAAGTGAACATACACTGGAATCTTTTTACCGCTTTCTTCTCGCCACTCATAGTAACCGCTTGCAGGAATGAGGCACCGCCGTTTTTTGAAGGCAAGCCTGAAACTTGGCTTAACGGTAACTGTTTCGGCACGGGTATTGAGCATTTTTGTACCGATTGACATATCTTTTGCCCAGGGAGGAATGAGTCCCCATCTGAAAAGAACGAAACGTCGACCGCTGTCATCGACAATAGCGGGAATAGTATGTTTCGGCGCTATGTTGTAGCTCGGTTGAAATCCGGGACCGATATCCTGAATTCCGAATTCCTGCGCAATATCGACTAATTTACTTTCTCGCACAAACCGGTAGCACATAACGTTATACTTTCACTGTGATATTTTGAGAAAGTCGTAATTGGGCGTCATCAGAACAGTATCTTCACTTTTTCTGGTGATCTGTTGCAAAATCTTGAGGGCGGGCTGTAGTGAACGGAGTGTATTAACAACAGACCCTGTCGTTTCTGTACCAACAGCGGCCAGGCTCATAAATGATTGTATCGACTCAAATAATGTCTTCGGTTTCGGAAACTGTTTGATATTGAGCGGGGCATTTTCAGCGAGATCGAGCGCTTCCCGGACCGATCTGAGTGCGGCAGGGTAACCGCCAAGTTCATCGACCAGACCGAGTGCAAGAGCATCTTCTCCGGTCCATACACGCCCTTTTGCAATTTCTTTAACACCTTCGATATTCAAATCCCGTCCTTCGGCAACTTTTGTAGTGAAATCTGCGTAAATATTGTCGAGCCAGTCCTGATACCGTTCCCACTGTTCGGGTGTATAGTCGTGCAGACTTGACCATGCGGTAGCATTTTCCCCGGCATGAACTTCGTCCCAGGTAATTCCGAGTTTGCCAAAGAAATCCCTCATCAGAAGTTTCAGGCTGAGGACACCGATCGAGCCGGTAATTGTTGCCGGCTGAGCAATGATCTTATCAGCCGGTATTGAAACAAAATACCCGCCTGACGCGGCAACGTTGCCCATCGAAATAACAACCGGTTTGCCTGCTTCCCGTGTTTCAAGGACTTCGCGCCAAATAACATCTGAAGCAATATACCCGCCGCCGGGGCTGTCGACTCGGAAAAGTACAGCTTTGATATCCTCATCTTCTGTCGCTGACCGGAATGCCCGGGTAACGGTTGACGATCCCATAGTTGATGTCATCGAAAATGGATCGAAATCACTCGGTCCACGCTGGATTCCCCCGACCCCGTAAATGAGCGCGACACCGGTACCTTCACTGTTCGGTCTTCCCGCAATAGAAAGATATTCTGATGTAGAAATATACGACACATCCTCTCCAAACTGCTCTTCAACAGAATCGAATACCTCGTCACGGTAAGCAAGGCGATCTACAAGTCCCGCTTGTTCCGCGTCGTGACCAAGAAACGGTCCTTGATCGACAAGACTCCGGACAGCACGTTCAGTCAGTCCGCGCTGTTCCGCAATTCCCCTGATGAATTGGTCATACCGTGAATCAAGCAAGGATTGAGCGGCTTCACGGTGATGTTCGGTAAATTCTGTTTCAGTAAACATATTAAAGGCGTTTTTATATTCATACCTCCTGTCGCCACGGGGTACAATGCCAAGTTTATCAAACATACCTTTTATAAACGGTGACTCACTAATAAATCCCGTAAGGCCGACATCGCCGCTCGGTGCAAGATAAATCTCATCGAATGCGCTTGCTAAATAATACGACCCGTTCCCCGGCCCAGGACCCCCGAATGTCTCAGAGAACACAAGTGCTGGTTTACCCGATTCCCGGAAGGAAAGCACTACGTCCCGTATCTCCTGAATATGAGCCAGGCCGATCAGTCCTGTCCCTGCTTTGGCAAGGAGTGCGACAACCCGGTCATCATGTTGTGCCTGCTCGAGCGCATCGACAACATCTCTTACCTCCATAGTTCCCTCCAGCATTGCATCGGTAAAGGGATCATCCGGAACATATTCTATAAATGTCTGCTCGAGATTCAATTCGAGTATAGTATTGTCGGAAACACTACCAGTATCAGAAATAAACAGTAAGCTAATGAAGCCGATAAAGACAGCAATAAAACCGAAAATCGTCAGTCCGCCGATAATGGCTAAAGATTTAACAAAAAAACTGCTTCCTTTTTTTTGTTCTGGATAATTCGTGCTTTCCATCACAAGACTCCTTACTGTCGGGTATATCTATGAATTAATATTTTATGGTTGTTTGACTATTTTTCCACCGATCATGACAAACCGGACATCTTCGACTACCCGGATATTGTCAAGCGGATTACCCGGTACGGCGACGATATCTGCTAACCTGCCTTCCTCAAGAATCCCTCTGTCGTCAACGCCGAGTAAATCTGCCGCATTGACCGTTGCTGTTCGAAGTGCATCGATCGGCTCCATACCAAGCCGGACAAGAACTTCAAATTCTTTCGGATTATCACCATGCGGGTAGACTGCCGCATCGGTGCCGAATGCAATTTTGACTCCATCCAGAATTGCTTTTCGGAGGCTTGCGCGAGCCAATGGGAGTATAAATTCTGCCTTTGCGCGAATCGGCGCGGGCAGTGCATCGAGATTTAGCGCTTCAACGAGATACGTGGTCGGAATGAGATACGTGCCGTTTTCCTTCATAACATTGATTGCTTCGTCATTCAGCATTGAGCCATGCTCGATTGATGCGATTCCGGCACGGGAAGCGGCAATTATTCCTTCTGTTCCGTGCGCATGGGCGGCAACCTTGATTCCATGCCTGTTAGCTTCATCAACGATTGCTGCCATTTCCTCTTCGGAATATTGTTGTGCACCGACAGGCCCTTCGAATGAGAGAACACCCGCAGTTGCGTTTATCTTAATTACTTTTGCGCCATGTTTAATCTGATACCTGACCGCTTTAACCACTTCATCAACACCATCAGCCACACCCTCCTCAAAACTTTGTTCAAGAACACCAGGTTTATACCCGGTAACATCACCATGACCACCCGTGATACTGAGGGAATACCCCGCTGGAATAATACGCGGTCCAAGAATAGTTCCCTTTTCAATTGCATGCATCAGGGAAACGTCGACAAAATCGTTCGATCCAACATTCCGGATCGTTGTGAAGCCGGCCATAAGTGTAAGTTTAGCATGTTTGACTCCACTCAATGCAGCATCTGCAGCAGATTCGGTAACGGGACGCAAAGCCAGATTACTGCCTAATTGTGAGGTTATATGGGTATGCATGTCCATAAATCCCGGCAGTAGTGTCATATCACCGAGATCGATCACTTCAGCGCCTCTGGGAACACGTTCCCGTCCGGCGGAAATGATTCTGTCACCTTCAACGACGATTACCGGATCACGAATAACTTCACCCGACACAACATCTATCATTCTGTCTGCACGGATCGCAATGGTTTCCTGCGTATATGCAAATTCAGGAACAATAATAATTAGAGCAGTAATAAGGAAAAAGAAAGCATGCTTTTTCACAAAGATCTCCTTAATTCTATGAATTATTCGATTCAGATGGAATGATGCTTGTACGATACGGAGGAGGACACATAATATGTGTCATAGAACTCCAAATATACGGAATGGTGCTGCGTATGTCAAGGGAGAAGAGATTGAAGAATAGTAGGAGATATAGGTGCGTGACTTCCAGCGATGCGGGACCACAGTACCTGAATTTGCATTATCCGGAATTTCTTCCCACGCAAGATACAGAGATTCGTCTTCGTCATTGCCAGTCAACCATATAATAATCGGATGTCCGTTAATAATTGATCAATTCCATGATTCTACACATAGGGGAGAGGATCGGAGACTCCAGCATTTTTGAAAGCACGAAGGCGGAGTACACAGCTTTCACATTTACCGCACGCTTTTGTTGTGTTCTGGTAGCAAGACCAGGTGAGGTGGAGAGGGGCGTCGAGTTCAATGCCCTTCAGGATTATATCCTTTTTCTTTAAGTTGATGACAGGTGTGATGATGCGGATGGATGTTTCTGGTCTTGTCCCGGATTCGATTAAGGCTTCAAAGTTGTCATAAAATTCTCTCCGGCAGTCAGGGTATCCCGAGCTGTCTTCCGATACTGCTCCGACAAAAAGCGCAGAAGCACCAGTCAGCTCAGCCCATGAAACTGCTCCGGCAAGAAAATGAGCATTACGGAATGGGACATAGGATGTTGGAATATCAGGGTGATCCGGATCAGCTTCAGATACCGGAATTGAAGGATCGGTCAGGCTCGAACCGCCGACCTGCTGAAGTGCAGGAATTCTACAGACAAATTTGTCGGAAATACCGTAATGGTCGGTGATCTCATTGAACGCCCGAAGCTCGCGTTCCTCTGTCCGCTGCCCATAAAGCGCATGGTATGCTGCAACCGTATAGTCCCGGCAGGCAAGTGCCAGAGTAACAAGGCTGTCCATACCACCGCTGACAAGTGCAATAGCGTGAGGTGTTGTATTCACTGCCTCAGTATTAACCGTGAAAAGTTGTAGGGAGTACATGCCTTACCACTCCTGAAAATAACCATATTATTATCAGTAAGTGGGGTATAACGCGGTCGTGTTTATTACTATACACGAAACGACCGATATCTCAAAGTATTCGGCTTTAAAAAAGTTTAGCAGGCTTCAGCCGATATCATCGGCTATTCACAAGAATACTAAGCAGAGTGGTACTACATATAAAAACCGAATCTATTCAATGATTTCCAGAACCATTTTTTTACCGCCTTTGGCACCAACAGCACTCAACAGAATTCTGAGGGCTTCGGCAGTTCTTCCGCTCTTTCCTATGACCAGTCCAACTTCTTTTTTTGCAACTTTGAGTTTCATGATGTTCACACCATCACCTATAACTTCTGAGACCTCAACTTCTTCCGGAGTATCCACCAGATTTTTAGCTAATGTCTCTAAGAACTCTTTCATTGCATTCCTTTCGTAAGGTTCTCAACACAACACTAAAACGTTAATTAAATGAAATGATCAAAAAATGAAGAATTTCTGCAATACGCGAAGAGTTTTTGAGACTAATCATACTTGTGTACAGACAATTGGCTGGATGTGTCTGCAATAGTGAGAGCGGAAGGAATCGAACCTTCGACCCACGGCTTAAAAGGCCGTTGCTCTACCAACTGAGCTACGCTCCCGGTCGAGGGCGTGTAATATACCAATAATTTATTTTAAATCAACTCTTAAATTACCTGAAAATTGTGTTTTGTCTGTCCGATCCGACCGAAATAATTTCACATGGTACTTCAGTGAGTTCCTCAATTTTGTCGAGATATTTTCTGGCGTTTGAAGGTAGCTCATCGAATGACCGGCAGCCGGTTGTCGGTTCACACCATCCGGGAAGATCCTCATATACAGGCTCTGCAGCATCCAGTATATTACTCTCACTCGGGAAGTGTTCGATAATTTTATCTCCATACTTATAGTGAGTACAAATCTTGATCGTTTCGAGTGTATCGAGCACATCCAGTTTCGTCAAGGCAAACGCATCGATACCGTTGACCCGTACAGCATATTTCGCGATAACAATATCGAGCCAGCCGCACCGCCTCGGCCGCCCGGTCGTTGCTCCGAATTCCGCTCCAAGCTTCCGGACATGGTCGCCGAAAACATCCTCAAATTCCGTCGGGAACGGCCCGAATCCGACACGGGTTGTGTAGGCTTTCATGATTCCCAGCACCTTATTGATTTTCGATGGTCCGATGCCAATGCCGACACATGCGCCACCACTGATCGGGTGGGAAGATGTAACGTATGGATAGGTCCCGAAATCGATATCGAGGAGTGTTCCCTGCGCACCTTCGAGAAGGATATTGCCACCATTCTTAATCGATTGATTCACAAGGAGAGACGTATCAGTGATAAACTCGTCCATTTTCCTGTCGAATTCAAGATATTCGCTGATAATCTTATCAGGATCGAGCTCTTCCTTGTGATATATTTCTTTGAGAAGTTTGTTTTTTTCGTCAATATTCCGTTTGAGTTTATCGGTTAATGTCTGCCTGTCGAGCAGGTCAACAATTCTGATTCCCGTACGGGAGTACTTGTCGACATATGCCGGGCCGATTCCTCTTCCGGTTGTACCAATTTTCGAATCTTCCTTCTGCTCTTCATCGATCTGATCCAAGAGCTTGTGATAAGGCATTATAAGATGCGCCTTGTGACTGATAAACAGACGCCCCGACACTACAATGCCTTCACGTTTTACGAGCTCGATTTCCTCCATCAGACTGGCAAGATCGATAACGACACCGCTACCGATTATACAAGTTGTGTTCGAATGGAGTATACCGGTAGGAATTTGATGAAGAATAATCTGTTTATCGTCGTATACGACGGTATGGCCAGCGTTTGCACCACCCTGGTATCGCGCAACTATATCCATATTATTGCTCAAAAGGTCGACGATTTTTCCTTTACCTTCATCACCCCATTGAGCGCCAACAATCACTGTTACAGGCATTGCTCTACCATAAAAAAGTTATATAAAACATCCAATTAATAATCAAAATGATCTATTTTTGTGCCAAAAAAAATCCGGTCGATATGACCGGAACTGCGGAGGATTTGCGAATGGCATTTGACACCTTCGTTGCTATGTGAAAATATAGTGAACAGGTACTGTTTTGTCAAGTTAATTTTATTAGTCAGCATTTAGAAATTCACCCGTTTTACAGATTCTGAAATTTTGGTGCAGTAGCAGGGGAGAACGGCAGATAAAATTTTTGATTTTTTTTGTTACACCTTCTGTCCTTCTTGCTTTTTACCTGCCAGTACAATATATTTTATCAAACATATCTCTTGAATTTACAGGAGTACTTATGAGCGCAAACAGTATTACTCTCATTCGAATCATGTTGTCGGTTGTTGTTGTCGTGATGTTCGGTATGAATTACGCATGGAGAATGGCGGCTGTGGTCCTGACGCTTATTGTGTTCTATATGGATTCTCTCGACGGATATGTTGCCAGGAAACTCGGAGTTGCAAGCGACTTTGGAGCGTTGTTCGACATTACCGGCGATCGAATCGTTGAACATGTGTATTGGATATTTTTTACCGAGGTCGGTCTTGTATCAGTCTGGGTTCCGATTATCTTTATTGCGCGGAGCTTTCTTGTCGACACAATCAGAAATGTGGCATTTAGCAAAGAAGGCAAAACACCGTTCGGAGAGAAATCGATGATGCGTTCATCATTGACGCGCTATCTGACTTCGTCCCGGAGTATGCGCGGACTCTATGGATTTCTAAAAGTGTTTGTGTTTATGCTGTTAGGTGGCATTCTCATCTTAGAGACCAATCACCCATGGATTGTACGATGGACTTCACCTGAATTTCCGCACAACCTGACTGTGTTCACACATTGGATAGTCTGGATTACTGTTGCAATGAATCTCTTACGCGGTCTGCCGGTCATCTGGGACGGAAAATATTATCTGTTTACCCGTGAATATCCACGTCAATTAAAGGATGCACATTAGACAATGGCACGCTGGGCTGTTTTTGACATAGACGGAACGCTGCTTCCGGGCGCGTCGATTGAGTCGCGCTTTCTCACAAATTTTCGGAAGTTGCACCATATTCCCTACCGAAACCTCATCATCTATTTTCTGAAAGCGATGATCGATACGGTACAGGGCAAAGGGGGTGATGCATTTAAAAGCAATAAGATGTACCTGAAAGGCATTCCCTCAAAAAATGTAACAGAGTTTGCCGGAGAATTTTTTAAACAGAATATTATTCCTCTCCTTTCAAAGGAAGGAATAACTGCCATTGAAGCGTACCGGGCACAGGGATACAAAATAATGCTGATGAGCGGATCGTTAGATATTCTTGTTGAAAATCTGCGCGATGTGTGCCGCCCCGATCACATAGTGTGTTCTAAACTTGCAATCGAAAATGACAGGTTCACAGGAACTATACAGGGACTCCACCCCTATGCAATGCGGAAGAAACAGATTCTTGAAGAGCTGGCAGGGCCACTTGAAATAGATTTTCAGCGGTCGATAGTTTTTGCAAATGACTCCACTGATATGCATCACATGGAACTGTTTGGTGAAATTGTAGCGGTTAATCCGGCTCAGGAGCTTGCCGACACTGCCCGGCAAAAAGGGTGGAAAATTATGAAATGGAATTGAAAAGAAGCAGTTAAACAAATAAGTCGATTACTTGTCCGAGGATTCCCTGAGAATCAGCCTGGAGCTTTGCCGAAGTATTGAGTTCAGCGATGTCTTCCCGAAGTTGCGAATCCTGCTGTTGCGCCTGATTGAGAATCGAAAAAAGGGTATGACTATTGTGATTGATTGCTTGAGTATTCATGCGCGGAATCTTTCCTTGATGGTATTGATAGTTCGAGTTTCCTTTCATTCTAATCATCGGCACCAATTGCCGATTCTTTAACTGATCAATTGGACAGAATATAGTATAGTATTGTATAAAAAGTGTTTCGTAATAGTACAGGGTGTTACAAAATGGTGTGCCATTTTGTGATTGCAAATGTAACTGTACTTCCGTACTTTTAATTACTAATACCGTCCGTTTTTTGTGCACAGCAAACCTTAAAGAGAACTTCGACTCCCCGTGAAACATAAAAAAGACACAGGGCTGATACTCGTCTATACCGGCAACGGTAAAGGGAAAACAACCGCAGCACTCGGCACCACAATCAGGGCAATAGGGTACGGCTGGAAAACATATATTCTGCAGTTCGTAAAAGGGAGCTGGCATTACGGCGAAATGGACGGAATAAAAGCGCTCGAACCGAATGTTGTTATGGAGCAGATGGGCAGGGGTTTTTACAAAATTCTCGACGACAACCTGCCTGAGGAAGAGCACAAAAAGGCCGCTCGTGCAGCCTTGAAACATGCTCGAGATGTCATGCAATCCGGCGATTATCAACTTGTTATTCTGGACGAATTGAACAATGCCGTCGATCTCGACTTACTGCAAATAGAAGATGTAATAGCACTCCTCAAAGATAAGCCCGGTAAACTCAATGTTATTGTTACTGGCCGGAATGCGAAACCTGAATTAATAGAAATCGCCGATCTTGTTACGGAAATGAAGGAAATTAAACACCCGTTTCAGCAGGGATTAAAAGCCCGAAAAGGGATAGACTATTAACATCCTGTCACATGGAAAAGAGGCCAGTTTGGGTCATGAAATATGTGTCTTAAAATGTTTGTATTTTATTTGGTACAGGATTTGCATTACTAGTAAGCGGGTGAATATGCTCGCAGCAAAGGATGCGGAATTGTGTCCAATAAAACGCAAGATGCCCGGATTTCTACAGGAATTGTCGGTGCCGGCGGTTGGGGAAAGAACCTTATCAGGACATTTTCTTCGCTGTCCCGCGCAAATCTAACGTATGTGTGCGATCTCAGTGAAGAGCGGCGTGAGACTGTTCGCCAGGGTTATCCGAACGTTTCAGTTACGGATAATTTTGAAACTATCTTACATGACGATTCTGTTCAGGCTGTTGTCATAGCGACTCCGGCCGATACCCATTTTCAGTTTATACAACAATCGCTCGAAACGAACCGTCTCCATGTTTACACCGAAAAACCGCTTGCGCTGAGCACCAAAGAAGCGGAAAAACTTGTAGCAGCAGCACAAAAATCGGAATCAATTCTCATGGTGGGGCATCTGCTTTTGTACCACCCGGCTGTGAGGAAATTAAAGCAATTAATCGACAGCGGTGAACTCGGTGAAATTTACTGCATCTATGCGAACCGTCTGAACCTCGGTGCGATCAGGAAAGTCGAAAATGCCTGGTGGAGTCTTACCCCGCACGATATATCGATATTGAATTACCTTCTGGACAGTGCACCGGAATCTGTTTCCGCACAGGGACAGTGCTTTATTCAGGAGGGCGTTGCCGATGTCGTTTTTGCGACGCTGAATTATCCGAACAACGCAATTGCCAATGTGCATGTGAGTTGGCTCGATCCCCATAAAATGCGGAAAGTGACTATTGTCGGCAGTAAAAAAATGGTTATATTCGATGGTATGGAAGCAGTTGAAAAGGTAAAGATTTACGACAAAAGCGTTGTGCCGCCAGACGTAAGCGACCCGGTCGTTTCGTATGACGATTTCTTTAGTACCCGTTCAGGAGATGTCTATATTCCGAGGATCGATATGCACGAACCGCTCAAACTTGAGTGCGACCATTTCCTCGATTCTATCATAAACAGCACACAACCGCTGTCTGACGGCCGGAACGGCCTCGATGTCGTGAAAGTCCTGAGTGCCGGGGAAGAGTCGATGCAGTCACAGGGCAACCCGGTAATGCTAACATAAATATTATTTGAGATACTATAATTACACATAGATTGCAACGCTGGCCTCACATGAGGCTGCGCTCGCAATGACGTTTTTAAGTTTTTAGTCTTTAGTGAGGAGTATCGAATCTTTAGTGCGACTCCAACGTACGTTTGTAGCATTTTCACACTATAACACTGATAATTTTAAAAGGCTCCTGACCTAATTGGCTTTCCGGTCAGATACACTCATTGTATGGCACAGAGTTTCTATATTATTGACGGAACGGCGCTGGCTTACCGCTCATTCTTTGCGTTTATCCGGAATCCTCTCATCTCAGCGAAAGGCGAAAACACATCCGCTGCATTCGGATTTGCATCCTCGCTCATGCGGCTGATTAAGGAAGAGAAGCCTGATTATCTTGTTGTGACCTTTGACAGCAAGGAGCCGACTTTCCGGCACGAGATGTACGATGCGTACAAAGCAACGCGTGAAAAAATGCCCGACGATATGGTCGATTCGCTGCCACGTATCGATCAGGTGGTCGAGGCACTCAGAATAGCCTCATGCAGTGCGCCCGGCTATGAAGCTGATGACATTATGGGAACATTTGCCCAAAAAGGATACGAAGCCGGACTTGATGTGTTTCTCGTTACCGGTGATAAAGATCTTATGCAGCTCGTGAACGACAAAATATCATGGTTTAATCTCAAGAAAACAGAGCAGGAGAATGAAATCCTCGATCCGGACGGCGTCAAAAATAAATTTGGTGTCCTGCCCGGACAGGTTATCGATGTCCTCGGATTGATGGGTGATTCATCCGACAATGTGCCGGGTGTGCCCGGTGTCGGCCCGAAAACGGCTGTGAAACTTATTGAAGAATTCAGTTCGATGGAAGGTGTCTACGAAAATATCGACTCGATCCCTAAAGCGGGACTAAAGGATAAGCTCCGCGAACATAAAGATCTGGCAATCCTTTCTAAAAAGCTGGTAACGATCGACCGGAATATTCCCGTTGACTTTGATCTCGAATCGTTTGTCCTCCGGGAACCCGATGTCGAGAAAGCCGTACCGCTTTTCAGGGAGCTCGAGTTTACCTCGCTCGTTGAGCAATTAGCCCCGGTTGCCAAAGCTCCGCCAAAAGCACGGAACTACATATCTGTGACCACATCAGCAGCGTTTGACAAACTGGTCGAAAATCTTTCGAAGAACAATTTTGTATTCGATCTTGAGACAACCGGACTCGATGCGGTAACCGCCGAGGTTGTGGGATTTTCCTTTTCGTGGGTAGAAACGGAGGCGTATTATCTGCCGGTAGCTGCTCCCGAAATCGACCTGCCGTTTACACGTGATGAGGTCATCCGGAAGCTCACCCCGATTTTTGAAGACGAATCGGTGAAAAAGTGTGCTCACAATGCCAAATACGACATCATGGTACTCGTTAAGTACGGTATCGATGTCGATGGCCTTGCATTCGACACAATGATTGCCGGATTTCTGCTTGATCCGGACAAACGTCAGTATGGTCTCGATGCAATGAGTCAGGAGTTCCTGGACGTTACCAAAATTCCGACATCCGAATTGATCGGTAAAGGAAAAGACCAGATCAGTATGCTGGAGGTGCCACTTGAGCAGATCGCGGATTATGCCTGTGAAGATGCCGACTGTACGTTTCAGCTCTGGAAACACCTCGAACCGGTTATGCAGGAAAAAGGGTTGGTAAAACTTTTTGACGAGATCGAAATACCCCTTATCCCGGTACTTGTTGCTATGGAACTTGAAGGAATAACGATTGACGTTCCGTTCCTTTCCGAACTCTCGACGAGCATGCATGAAATGATGGAGCAGCTCACGAAAGAGATTTATGACGACGCGGGGGAAGAGTTTAACATCGGTTCGCCGCAGCAGCTTGGAAAAATTCTCTTTGAAAAACTTGAAATCCAGAAAGAGCTTGGTATAAAACGGGTTAAAAAAACGAAAATAGGTTACTCGACCGATGTGTCGGTACTCGAGCAGTATCAGGGCCACCCGCTTGTCCGGCGGATTCTCGATTACCGGCAGCATGCAAAGCTTCTCTCGACCTATATCGACGCACTTCCGAAGCTGATCAATGAAACGACCGGCAGAATCCACACATCGTTCAATCAGACGGTCGCAGCAACAGGGCGGCTCTCTTCGATGAGCCCGAATCTCCAGAATATTCCCATAAGAACGGCGATGGGCCGGGAGATCAGGAAAGCGTTCGTTCCGAAAGATACATCGTGGCACATGCTTTCGGCAGACTATTCACAGATCGAACTCCGCCTTATGGCGCACCTCTCCGGGGATGAGAATATGCAGCAGGCGTTCGTGAACGGAGAAGATATCCATACGAGAACGGCGGCGCTCGTTTTTGGTGTTGCGGACACAGAGATCGAGCCCGAAATGCGCTACAGGGCAAAAGCGATCAATTTTGGTATTCTTTACGGTATGAGTTCTTACCGGCTCGCACGGGAGTTGAGCATTTCTTTCGATGAAGCGCAGGAGTTTATCACATCGTACTTTTCCTATTTTCCCGAGGTGAACTCGTTCATTCAGAACACCATTGGCCGTGCCTTTACCGACGGGTATGTTGCGACGATGTTCGGACGTAAGCGGTATCTCCCGGAACTGCACAGCGACAATCAGCGCATCCGGCAAAACGCGCAGAACATTGCGATCAACACCCCGTTACAGGGGACAGCAGCGGAAATAATTAAACGGGCGATGATCAGTGTTGACGAATCGCTGAAAAAAGAAAAACTAAAGGCACGTATGCTGCTCCAGATTCATGACGAACTGGTTTTCGAAGCGCCGCAGGAAGAACTGCCGGAATTGGAGAAACTGGTCAGGACTTGCATGGAAAAAACGGTCGATCTGTCTGTCCCGCTCGACGTCGACATCCACACTGGTGCCAACTGGTACGAAGCGCATTGAGTACGTCAATGATGAATTGTAGTTTTAATAATTAAAACAGAAAAGAATAGAACAACACGAGGTCTAAAATTTGCCTGACTAATGGCCTATAAAAATGTAATTTATACTATACGCATAAGTCTTGAAATAATACCATTAGGTATTACCTCTTCTTGCGTAAGTGAAAAGAAATTCAAACAGCTCTGCCTCTCAAGCATTCTTTTATTCTCCGACACGAAAGAGTATCAAAAACTGTGACATAGATCACAATTACCGGAGAAAAGTCTCTCAATGTGATAAGGCTCACTACATCGATTGAATAAAATCGTTATATTGCCGATGCATCTCTGAAGTGTATCATGAATTAATTGTATCAAAACCATTTATGATATGTGTCTTAAATGCAGTGTTAAGGTTCATTATGACAAACAATCAGCTTTCGAACATATAAATTCCTGGAGCAAACCATGAAAAAATCAATACAGCTTTTTAGTATTTTAGCAATCATCGTAATTTTAGTCCCGGGTTTAGCTTTCGGACAGACTCCTGTTCTGACTGTCCCGCAGCCCGACTTAAATTTTGGATCTCAACCTTTAAATCAACAATCTCCACCAATCAGTTTTGAGATTAAAAATACCGGGGATGCCGACCTTAATGTCACTTCTATGGTGATAAACGGGGTAGACCCTGCTTCTTTTTCCATTTCACAGACTTCTGCCGGGCCAATAGCACCTAATAACAGCTTTTTTGTTGATGCGTTTTTTACACCAACGCGAGTAGGTGATCATTCTGCGAACGTCGATATTACAAGCGACGGTGGTTTCTTTCCTCTGCCACTTTTTGGATTCGGTGATGACGGAGGTGGCGGAGGTGGTGGCAGTGGTCCGCCGATATTCGGTGGTGGGTTCTTTGATAAAGGTGGTGTGACCCAGGTTGAGATTTTTGGTTTTGAAATTCCGAACGATCTCGAAAGCGTCACCGTCGGGACTCATGATGTAACAGGGATTTCTGTAGTCCCGGATCCGGAATCATCCGATCCGAATGGTGTCATTATCAAGGGAGCAACTTCCGCACTTATTTCGACAATACTACCTGGCTTATTTGATGTCAACATTACTTCGACTTCATTAGGTGATCTTTCTTTTCCGCAGTTAAATTTTGAAGTCCACACTGGCCCGCCGGCAGGTGGAGGAATATTCGGATCTTTTAAAGATGACGGTGCCAGTGGTATCTCCGTTCATATCGGCGGTCCGGATGTCCCCAGTACGTTACCGGGAATTGTAACCGTTGGCGTGAATCAGGTTATCAATTTTAGTCATTTTGAGGACTTGCCCGATTTTCCGGGAGAGTTTATTATCGAAGGGACGATTGCACTTCCGATCGCAAGTTTCCCTGAAGGCCCTTATGATGTTGTGATTGATGCTTTGTCATTTCCAGGGGTCTTTTTCGGTATCGATACTGGCCCGCCGCCTCCGGCAGGTGCCGATCTTCTCATCGAGCCGCAGATACTCACTTTCGGCTCGGCGGCAGCTCCGATAGAAACGGGTCTTTCATCAACAGGATCATTTACAGTGACGAATAACGGTGGTAGTCCGGTTGATGTTACGTTTACTGTTCAGGGACCTCCCGAAGACTTTTCAATCAGCACGACGTCTTTACCACAGTTAGCTCAAGGGGCACAGGAATCAGTTACGGTAACGTTTTCTCCTCAATTTGCTGATCCTACGGGCCAGGCAACTTCTGGTTTTGTGGAGATAATTGTCGATGGACAACAATTCGGTGGTGTGGAATTGCAGGGTTTTGCTCTTCAGGGTCCTGAAATTTTTGATGGTGTAATCTTTGGTAAAACGGGTCAAAATGTAACTGTTGTGGAAATATCCGGAGTGAATTTACCGACTCCAGCTGTAGGATCGACAATATCTGTCGGTACCCATACGGTTTCCGTTACCAGAGCAGGTCCTAATCCTGATCACCCGGAGGATACTGAGATCGTCGGGACAGTAAGTGCAGATATTTCGACGTTCACCACTGACAAGCAGACACTGAATGTCACAATCGGGGCAGATACATTCGCGAGTGTTGAGTTTGATATTTTTAAGGCGGGGGATGTCCCTCAGGTGATCGCCGGAGATATTAAAGAAGTCAGTACTGGAATAACAGAAATCGAACTCTTTGGCGCAAATATTCCTTCAACGACGGCAGATTTCACATCTGTTACGGTAGGTGGATTTCCGGTTACTGGTGTTGCTGTCACGATTGATGCTGAATTTGAAACAGTCGCCGGCATTGTGATCATTGAAATATTAGGAACCATATCGCAGGATCTTTCTGCATTTGCGACCGCCGATCAAGAAGAGGTTACACTTGATATTGTACTCACGGCTGCGGCTCTTCCCGGTGGAAGTTTAACGGAAACCGGAGTTAGAATTTTCCTTGATCATTTTGACGGTGATCCCGGACCAGGTCCCGGACCCGAACCCACAGTTTTTAATATTCATAGCGGGGATTTCTTTGATGCAGGTGCAGGAAATGTGACAGTAAAATTATTTAGCACTAATTTTCCAGCGGATATTATAACGTCTACCATAACGATTTCCGGAACCGGTATTACTGCCGGCAGTTCTGTTGTAACCGGTGTCACCGGACCGTCTCCCGATCCAAATGACACATCCGGCGGAGGGGAATTCATCGAAGGCACCATAGTAGCAGATTTTGCTTCACTGATAGAAGGTGATTACGCGGTCGATGTTACCAATTCTGCCGAAGGACCGTTTAATTTTCCCAATGTATTATTTTTCCCCGGTGGTCCGGGGGGGAACCGGGAGGCGATCTTTTTCTTGGCGGTATACTCTTTAGTGAATCCGGAGTTGCCGGTATCGTCGATCTAACGATTTTCGGTGGCGGATTTGACCAGCTTACGGCAGCGTTCTCTATTTCAGTAGCTACCGGTGAAAGACAAACCGGAACGGTGTATCCCGTTTCAAGTCCCGTATTTGTGTTAGGTGATGCAACATCTCCCGATAGAATTGAAGAGAAAATTGACGCAAATAGTGCTGATTTGAGCTTAGATAGTTACTTTGTGCAGTTGACAGATTGTGCTGAGATATTAGAACAGCTTGTTTTTGTTGAGGATGACGGCGGTAGTTCAGGCACCGATCCGTTCATCTTCAACGGTTTTATTCATCCGTCCGATGACAATCTGCAGACTGAGATCGAGCTCTTTGGACAGAATCTTGTCAGTTTCGTCAGTGCAAGCGACGTTATCGAGCTGTCACAAGTGGAGGATCCATATTGTTGTCGAATTTGCATTCGCCGTTACCGATGTTACAGTTGATAATGCGGGTTATGACCAGATTATCGGTTTCCTTGGGACCACTATTGAAACAATCCCATTCGGTGACTATTTCGGCAGGATCATCATCAGTACCGATACCCTTACATTCAATATTTTACACGAAGCTCCGCCGCCAAGTAATCACCAGGTGTTTATCGGATTTTTCGGATCGGATGAACCCGGATTTGCTCATGTGAACATTCACGGAGCCCTTTTACCGTTAGATTTATCCCAGATAACAATATCTGACGCTACCGGATTTTCGATCACCCTTACATTAGCAGATTTTACTGTCGAAACTGATCCAACAGCACCGAATAGCGTGATAATTGAAGGGCGCTATCCGGTCGATTTTACAACACTTGCTGCCGGGAACTATACTGTTGTACTGACTTCCGGTGCAGCGGGTGTGCTGACTTTCTCTGATGTTCCCTTTGATGTGGAGACCGGCACCGGTGGTACAGACGGTTACTTTATTGAACGTTTCGCGATCTTCGAGTCCAACCAGGTTACGGAATTTGTGATGGCTGGAGACAATTTCGAAAGTATTGATCAAACGCAATTCGAGCTTATCCTGGCGAACGATGCAGCTTTTGCAGGAACCACCTATCCGGTAACAGGTCTCACGTTTGAGTTTAATGACAGAGTTCCGGACGAGATACATGGTATTGTAAATGCTCCGGCATCAACCTTTATTTCAGGACAAACGTTTCTAAAGATCATAGATAGGGGTTCTGAAAATGTTAATATAGTCTTCTTCTCGGAATCGCCGTCCGGTATTGAAGTGCATGATATCCAGATAGAGCAAAGTG
Source organism: bacterium (assembly GCA_965249485.1). GTDB lineage: Bacteria > SM23-31 > SM23-31 > SM23-31 > SM23-31 > CBDFMG01. The sequence goes on from OZ252239.1 coordinate 1,144,909, forward strand.
GTGATCGAACCGATAGAAGCAAGATCGATATATTCGGTTTCGGATTTTTCGGTGTTCCAATTGTCAACATACAAATTTCAAATGATGCTACGTTTGCTACCAACGTTCACAATATCGTAAATGTTGCCGTAGAAAGTGAAGGCAATATTCGTGGTTTTATTGAAGCAGATGCATTTAGTTTTGCCCCCGGCACGTATTATCTGAGGTTCTTAACACCCGAAGGTGAGTTTATCATCGATGTTATTTTCGAAGGTCCTGAAGTCAAACTCCTCGGTATAACCATGGTAGCCGGCGCTAATGCCAGTGAAACGACACTGCAGGTTACCGGTAAAGGACTGACTACGGTGAACTTTGATTCACTTATTATCAGTGTGTCTCAAGATCCTGCTTTTGCAGCAGGAAGCGATATATATGTTGCTGAGAATATTGTGGTAACAACCAATCCTGACGGCACAGACCAGGCCTCCGGAACAATGACCGTTGATTTTGCCAGCCTTGCAGCGGGATCCTATTTCATGCGGGTTGTTGATCTGGATCCTGAGGAAGAAACCGAATTATTCCCATTCTTCTTTGGTACTGCGACCAGTACTGGATTAGTTGAAGACATTGCAGTGTTCCCGAGCGCAGCTGGCGGTATGGAAGTCAATATGATCATTAAGGATTTTGTGACAACTGATATTGTTTCCTTCGAACTCTCTAATGACCTGACGTTTACCAGGTCGGACAGCGTCTTTCTGGTCCTCAATCCGGTGTTTACGCCTGATCCTTTAGGATTCGAGATCGTTAATGCAAGGATCGACGCTCCATTCTCACGGATCCTTGATGCTGATTACTATGTGAGGGTTACCCTTACGGACAACAGTCAATTGCTATTTGGCCCATTCAGATTCGGTGTCGGTACGGTCGATCTGCCGCCGCCGGTATTCTTTGAATTCCCACGGGTTATCGATGGCGATTCCGTGTCGGTAACGATCGGCTGGGTGACCGATAAGCCGGCTACCAGTGAAGTCGAATACAATACTGCTGTGGATTTTAACGGCAATAATTTTGTGGAAAGTGACCCAACTCTGACCGATGTACACATTGTTGAGATCACCGGTCTGACACCGCGTACCGATTACATCTATTTCGTCAAATCAACCGACGAAAACAATCAGTCACTCTTTTCACCAAAGCTGAATTTCAATACAAACGTCGTCACAGATGATGAACCTCCAGTAATTTTCGACATTCCGCGCGTTTTCGGTGTTACCCGTACGTCGGCAACGATCGGCTGGCTGACCAATGAACGCTCTACCAGTCTCGTAGAATACAATACCCAGACACAATGGGATCTCGGCATCAGGCTTACGGCAGAAGTTGCTGGACTGGTCCGCGAACACAGAGTGCCACTTGCCGATCTTATCCCCGGTGAAACCTATGTACTCCGAGTCAGCTCTACTGACCGGTTTGACAATGAACCGGCGGTAAGTCCGGAAAGGACTTTTACGACGCTCTTAGTTGCTGATGAAGAATCGCCGCTCATTCTCGGATTCCCGTTCGGTCAGCCTCTCGATATAACGGTTGTCGAGATCATCTGGCAGACCAACGAAGCTGCCGACAGCCGCGTTGAGTACTATGAACGTGGTGACAATACCGGTGTCCGCGTGAAAGAAGATGATGCGGATGTTTTCGACCACAGCATCATTATTTCCGGACTGACACCGGGTCTGACCTATGAGGCTCGCGTCTCATCAACTGACCCTTCAGACAATGGCACTAGGAGCGAACTGTTCAGCTGGACAATGCCTCTGACTTTAAGCAGCGAACCGCCGTTCTTCGTAGTCCAGCCTGAAGCGCGCAGTACGGATCTGGGTAAGGTGACGGTCAGGTGGGAATCGAACACACCGTCAAATACCATTATCTCATATAATACTGAAGAATTGTATAATCAGGAAATATTCCTGTTCTTTGAAGACCCGGCATTTGTTTTAGAACACCGTGCTGTGTTTGAAGGTTTACTGCCCAACACGAACTATAAACTTCAGGCACAAATGTGGGACAGCAGGGGTATCGGGTCTGCACTCAGCCAGGTCATCGAATTCAGGACATCAGGTACAGCCGATGATGCTGCACCTGCACTCAGAGGTTTTCCGGGTATTGTTGAATCCAGCCCTACCACTGTCGTTTTAGGCTGGCTGACCGATGAACCTTCAACGTCCATAGTCTCCTTTGCGCCGACAGACGGTTTTCCGGCTGGTCTGGTCCGTTTTGAAGATCCGGCGCCCGTGCTCGACGTTCGGCACTTCGTGTTCCTGAGCGGGTTAACGCCGGGTACAGCATATACCTACACACTCGAATCTGCTGATGCCGCCGGTAACACGGCAACGTTTGAAGGACCTGCGGGACAACCGTATACCTTCACTACACGGGGTTCGGACGATAATGAACCTCCTATCATATGGGGATTCCCGAGAGTTGTTGGTGTTGACACAAGCAAAGCAACGGTAGAGTGGATAACGAATGAGTTCTCCACGAGTATTGTTCAGTATAACACACCTGAAGCATTAGCCGCAGGTGATACCCTCGTTGCTGAAAAATTTAATTTTGTAGACTTTCATTCGGTTACACTCACAGGTCTGACCAAGAACACGCCGTATTTTTACAGGGTTGGTTCAACCGACAGAAACAACAATGGCCCGACCTTCAGTCCTGTCCAGGAATTCAGGACGGCCGGCGAGTCGGACAATACACCGCCGTTCATTAAGGGATTCCCGGGTGTGAACGTAGTCGATCCTACATCGGCGATATTCTTCTGGGAAACCGATGAAGCATCAAACAGCGTCGTGAATTACCGGCCGCTTGATGAAACCGGTGTTGGTATCGGCGATTTCCTCTTTGTGCCTGACCAGGTACTCACGCGCTTCCATACGGTTTTTGTTCCGGGCCTGACGCCTGGTACGAATTATGAATTCTTTGTATCTTCGGCCGACGCAAACAACAACGGCACGTCGAGCGGAATTTCCACGTTTACCACGCGGACTGATGCAGACGCCGATGCACCACGATTTTTTGCCTGGCCGTCTGTTGAAGTATTCAGTACAACTGAAGCCAGGGTATTTTTTGAAACGGATGAACCGGCAACAACCACGATAGAATATAATGAGACAAGCCTGTTCGATGTCGGCATATTCCTCGTTTTTGATGACCTGAACCTGCTGCCGTTGCACGATGTCGTGCTTTCCGGTCTTACCGCCGGAACACGGTACAAACTGCGTATTTCGACGACGGACGGCCAGAACAATGGTCCTACGGTAAGTCGTACACTGGAGTTCGCGACTTCAAACGTTGAAGATAACCAGCCGCCGGGATTTACGTCTGTACCGCAGCCCGTTGTCAGGGACACCAACCTGGTCGTTATCGGATGGAGTACTGACGAGATCGCGACGAGCGCAGTTATCTATGCGAGAGCAGAGGACTACGATACTGAAAACCTCAGGCGCCGCGCTGAAGGCGGTGCGGAAGGAACCGATCACCTGGTCACGGTTACCGGTCTGGAAAAGAATAAATCGTATAGATACCAGATCGAATCAAAAGACAGCAGGGGCAATGTCCGCGTCGGTACCTGCGTCTTTGATTTCAAAACGACGAATGTTGTGGATACGAGGGCGCCGGTTATCGAGATCGGTCCCACGCCGCTCGAACGGGGTCCTGACAGAGTCGTCATTGCCTGGAAAACCGACGAACCGGGCAAGAGTATCGTTGAGATAGCGCTCGAAGCGGATTTCCCGACTGAAACACTCAGGAGAAGAGTTGAACGGTCCGACCTGGCTGATGGCCATTTTGTGGAAATCGATAAGCTCACGGCGAACACGCAATACTTCTACCGTGTCGGCTCCATAGACTCGAGAAACAACGGACCGGACTGGTCTGACGTACGAGATGTCAGCACCACCGCCGTCGAGGATAACACACCACCGGTGATACGCGGAAATCCTGATTTCAGGCCTGTTGACGAAACATCAATGGTTATAAACTGGTTCACGAATAAACAGGCAAACAGCAGGGTTGACTTCTGGCCGAACTCCGATCCGTCGGCAGTAGACCATTAGGGAACTCTCCGACTTCGTTAGAGAACACGAGGTGCAGTTGAAAGACCTCACCTCGGGTACTGCTTACAGTTTTGGAGTAGTCTCGGCCGACAATAATGACAGAACGGCGGAAAAAGGTATATTTACCTTCACAACTCCGGCAGGTGCGGATGTGACACCACCTACTTTCGACGAATTCCCCAGGACGCAGAATGTCGATACGTCGTCGTTCACCATCGGCTGGAAGACAAATGAACGGGCAACGTCAGAGGTCCTAGTTGTATGCGGTTGCCACACCAGCGGATACGCAGTTTTTCGGAGGAGGAGATTTTTCAATACCGCACACCGTGTTTGCCGGCGGTCTTACGTCAGCTACGGACTACATGGTACGAACATCATCCAGTGACCCGGCAGGCAATGGCCCGACGTTCAGTCCATGGTTCCCGCTCAGGACAAGAGCTGCGAAAGACAGGGAAGCTGCCCGTATCCTTGGCGGAATCAAAGAAGCTGACCTGAGAGATACGAGTGTCAGGATAAAGTTTATCTCGAGTGAACCGGCTACCTTTGAGATCGAATACGGCCTGACTGAAGGCTGGCCGAATAATAAACTGTTTGATAACGGTACTACGTTTGAACAGGAGCACGAAATTCCGCTCGCGAGTCTGCAGCCCGATACCTCGTTTAACTACTGGGTCAGGCTGACCGACGAGGCTGGTAACCAGTCAGCTTTCTTTGATTTGCAAACATTCCGTACGAGAGCCGCACCGGATGAGACACCGCCGCGGATCTTCGGACTGGTCGATGTCGGTGACAAATCAGAAACCGGCGTTACGGTCAAATGGCGCACCAATGAAAATGCGAACAGTATTGTCACGTATGCAAAATCGGTAGACTGGCCTAACGATTCAACAGTCGTACCTGACCAGGCACTTGTCACCGAGCACTTTGTCAAGTTAACCGGCCTTGAGACAGCGACAGAATATACCTATTGCAATCGAGTCAACAGACGGGCAGGACAACGGGCCCACGATTGGCCCCGTGAACCTTTTCACCACCCTTGCCGCGCCCGATAATACGCCGCCGGTCATCCAGGGTATTCCGACAGAAAGAGGGCTCGATACGACGTTCGTGACCATTGTCTGGGGTACCGACGAGCCGACGACGGGCCGTATCGAGATACGTGAAAAGGATAATCCGACCAACTTGTACAGTGAACTCGATGGTGATGTGGAACGGAGACATGGAGTCGATATCACAGGACTGACACCGGGAACGACCTACGAGTACAAGGTAAGCTCGAGCGATGCCAGGGGTAATGGACCTACCGAAAGTGCGTTCCAGGAATTCACCACACTGACTACTCCCGATAACACGCCGCCAAGCATCGTGGGAGATCCCATCGTTACGACAACGGAGAACAGCGCAACGATCACGTTCAAAACGAACGAAGTCTCGTATGTGTCTATACCGTATGATAGTATAGACAGTTTTAGTAATAATTTTCCTAGTGGAACTAGTGACGGTGGTGCTACCGAACACAGTATAACACTGACCGATCTTACTGCAAATACCCGTTTCTTTTATAAATTAAATTTTACTGACAGTAAGCAAAATTCAAGTTCCTTCCCGGACGACGGAAGTAACCTAGAATTCCGCACGAAACGGGCAGAAGATCCTGCTCTCCTGGTGGCACCGAAACGTACCGCAGGCCCGAGAGAAGTCGATATTACAACAAATTCGGCAACCATCGAGTGGCGGACGGATCAGCCCTCGAATTCGCGGGCTGACGTATTTGTTGATAAAGCTCTGGAGAGAGTCTTATTGAAGACGGTTGAGCAGGATAACGACGAACTTACTACCGATCACCGTGTCCAGCTTACAAATCTGGGGGCCGATACGACCTATTTCTACGAGATCAGGTCAAAGAACCAGAATAGTGTTGAGCTTGTTGATGATAACAACAGTTTGCGTTATAGCTTCACTACGCGTGCGGCTGTTGATAACGCAGCAGCGAAGATTACAGAACGTCCTAATGCCGAATCGATAACAACCAACAGTGCGACGATCGTCTGGAAGACTGATAAGCGGTCGTCGAGTAAGGTTGACTTCGGAACGGTCCAGGGTACGCTCGACAGATCGGTCAAAGCTGATGAAGTTGATGGTGTTGAAGACCACAAGATCCCATTGACCGAACTGCTTCCGGATACGACCTATTTTTACACGGTATCGTCGACGAGGAGCAACGGCCAGACGGTCACTGGTGAAGTTAAAACGATTCAGAACCGAAGGTGCACCCGACAACACACCGCCGAAGATCGAAACCGGGCCTGATCCGACCACCGTAGGAACGACATCGGCAACCATTGAATGGGTAACCGATGAGCTTTCGACGAGTACGGTGCAATTTGCTCAGGCGTCCGAAAGTGCGTGGCGCAGAAAGAGGAATTTAGCCGGCTCTGTGTTTGACAATCTTGTCAGCCAGAATGATCCTGTGATAGTAATTGTCGACATCGCTGAAGATGCGCAGGGTGTCCTAAACCACAAGGCTGTAATAACCCTGGGGGAAGATAAACCTTATTTCTTCAGAGTAATTTCAAAAGACCTCAGCCCTGCGAGAAACACGGTAACGAGCAGGATCAAACTCTTCAGGACAAAAATAACGCCCGATGTAACACCGCCCAAACTTACTGAAGGACCGGATGCGAATCTGTCAGGTCTGTTTGGTATCGTGAGCTGGCAAACCGATGAACAGGCTATCGGATCCGTATCCATCCGTCCAAAGGGTACTACGGGTAACTTCGAAAAAACTTCCGGCGGCCTTATAGCGACCAGGTTCCATACGATCATCCTCACGTCCCTGGATCTGGGTACCGAATACGAATTCTTCCTGGAATGGAGGGACGAAGCAGGGAATACAGGCCGGTGGGATCCTCCTGATCCAAATGCAGCCGCCAAGGGGAATCAGCCTCCGGGTGGCGGCGGCTTCTTCTTCACGAGCCCGACCCCCGATTCCCAGCAGCCGGTTATCACCGAGGGGCCGTTTATTGTAGCCAAGACGACGAATACGATCACGGTAGAAAGGAAGACCGATGAACGGAGTGACTCATTCGTGAACTTTGGTCTCGATAACAACTATGGATCGGTCAAAGGTGAAACTGAAAACGTGAGTGATCACAAGATCACACTCACGAACCTGGATTCGGCGACTGTCTATAACTTCCAGGTAGCGTCGACCGATTTGAGCCCCAACGGTCCCGCTCTCAGCGGTAACCTGGCGGTATCGACCTTGACCACAGCTGATGATACTCCGCCGGAAATAACTGCCGGACCGGTCATACAGTCGATCACCGATGACCAGGCAACCATTACCTGGGAAACAGACGAAGCTTCGGATACAAGGATAGACTTCGGTACCGATCCGATAGTCCTTGACCAGACGAGGATAGTGACGGAAGACGTGACGGTACACAGCATCACGCTGACGAATTTATCACCTGACACGACCTACTTCTTCCAGGTCAATTCAACCGATGCGAGTGATAACGGACCTGTATCGAGCGCTCTGCTGCAGTTTAGCGCAGCATCCGGACCGGATCTGACGCCTCCCGCTGTTTCGAATATCGTACTGCTCTCCGTTACTGATGTATCGGCCACGATCCAATACGAAACGAGTGAACTTGGTGACACGTTCGTCAACTTTGGTCTTGATTCGACCACTTCCGGTAATGCAGGTAGCTCTTCAGACGTCATGACTCACGTGGTCACCCTGACGAATCTCCTCGCGGATACAACGTACCACTTTACCCTTGGCTCAATAGACAAGAGCGGTAATGAAACCATTGCCACACCTGATGCGTCTAAGCTGGGTAAAATAAGCACTGGATTTAATATATCCCTCGCAAATGATACATTCACGTTTGAGACAGCGGATTCCCCTGATACCGATGCACCTGCTGAACCTTCCGGGCTTGCCGGTGTGGTCGGTAATGGTCAGCTGCAGGTTAGCTGGTCTGCAAATACGGAACTTGATTTAGACGGCTATAATGTCTATCGCAGCGTAGACGGCGGAGCGTTCCAGTTGATCGAATCACTCATTGAGGATACGTCTTACTCCGCTGCTGGTCTGACCAATGGATCGACCTACGAATACAAGATCTCCGCAGCTGACAAACAGGTGCCGTTCAATGAAAGTACATAGGCAACGTCAGGTGCGTTACTGCCCGACGGAGCCCTGACAGTAGCAATACCTGGCAGACAATTACCATCAGAAGGACAAAGTATTCGTAACGATGAGATCAATTTACAGGTAAATAATATAACACTGCCTGCAGGCAGAACAGATATCACCTATGAATTCGTGGTTGCGGCAGAAGCTGACTTCTTTAGCCAGGTGGCATCTGCCACAGGCGTTATCGAAGGTGATGAACAGACCACCTGGATTTCTGGTGCAAGCCTGAACGATGATCAGGTTTATTATTGGAAAGTCAGAGCGTTTGATGGATTTTTCCATGGTGAGTGGTCAGAGACCTTCACTTTTAACGCCGATGCTTCTGTCCCGACAAGCGTCAAACTGATCGATTTCTGGGGTGATATTAGCGGCAATGCAGTTGTGCTCAACTGGTTAACTTCTATCGAAGTTGATAACTCCGGATTTACTATTTACCGGAGCCTTGAAGAGAACAAGAATTTTGTCAAGGTTGGTGAGATTGTATCCGGCGGCGGTGATAGCAACTACTCATTCGAAGACAGCGGCATACAAGGCGGCAATACCTATTTCTACCGTCTGGAAGCTTTGAGTACATTCGGAACGGCTGAAGTGCTGGGTACTATTTCAGTTCAGGCGATGCTTCCGGTGACGTTTCAGCTGCACCAGAATTATCCGAATCCGTTTAATCCGACAACGACGATCAAATTCGATCTTCCAAAACAATCGAATGTCCAGATCAAGATCTACAACATGCTCGGACAGGAAGTAAAAACACTGCTCAATGAAGAGCGTGTTGCAGGATTCTACGACTTGAAATGGGATAGTAGAAATAATAATGGAATTCCAGTCTCAAGCGGAATCTATATTTACCGAATTGTTACCGGGGATTTTGTCAAAGCAAGGAAGATGTTACTGATACGGTAAGTTTTTTTTAAATTTGCCATTACATATTGATAATCTGAAAGACAAAGCATATATTGTTGTGCAACTGGTGAAATGGTTTATTTTTACCAAGTCCATTACCGTATGTCTGAAGTACGGATGTAAATGAATTACTCTATGTAAAATGTAAAAGTAATAGCGGCAGTTCTTTGTATACTCGCGGGTATCAGCAGTGCTGCCGCACAGCAATTTGTCAACTCCGGCCAGGTACTGCCAGGCCTCTATGCGGGTTCAGCTGATTGGGGAGACCTAAATGAAGACAATACACCCGATCTGTTGCTTACCGGCCTCGATGATACGGGAACACCCGTGACATTGATATATGATAACAGTGCAGGGGTGTTAACGCAAGCTTCCAACTCGATAACGGGTGTCTATTATGGAGAAGCACGGTGGTCGGATTTCGATAATGACGGTGATCTCGATATTTTTGTTATCGGACTTGACAGCGAAGATGATTTGATTGCTGAAATCTGGAAGAATCAGAACGGTGCATTTATCAGAGACGACAACCAGACACTCACCGGACTGCGCTATGCGTCAGTGTCGTGGGGTGACTATGATCGTGACGGTCTGACCGATGCGATTACAACGGGAATGAATAATCTCGGTGAACCGAAAACAATACTCTATCGTAACGAAAAGGTCGGTTTGCAGTATCTCCTGATGGAAGAATTACTCCAGCCGCTTTTGAACATAGCAAAAGGGAGTGCTTCATTTGGTGACATCGATGATGACGGTGATCTCGATCTTGCAATTTCCGGTTTTGACGCAACCGGTTTCGCCAATGCGGCTGTATACAAAAATGAACCCTTAGGATTTTTTACCTACGATAACCGAAATTCACCACTCCTGCAGAAATCATCATCCGGTTCACTTCTATGGTTTGATTCTGACGCTGATGGATTCCAGGATATTCTCCAGACAGGACTCAATTCTGTATGGGAAGCAGAAATCTCTCTCTTTGAAAACGAACGTGACGGATCGTTATCAGACAATCTCCTCAGCAGTACTACTGATGTTGCCGGAAAAATTCGAGCCGGTGACCTGACGAATGACGGCCTGATAGATGTTGCTGTATCCGGTAAAAATGAGTCTTCGACACTGTTTGGAACCACGCTTGATGGCCAGCCGGACGGGTCGTTTGATGAAAACCTTCTGAAATTCGGAGGAGTAAGGGATGGTGATTTAGCACTTGCTGATTACGACAATGATGGAAAACTCGATATTCTTGTAAGTGGTGTTAATAGTTCCGGAGAATTTACGACAATTTTATACCGGAATTCCACTGCCGGTGCAGGTTCCGTACCGCAGCCGCCCGCCTCGATCGATGCGGCTGTTGTAACGAATGACCGGATCATTCGTAAGCTGGGATAAAGGTTCTGACAATCTATCACCGGACAATACTCTCACCTATAATGTGCGGATCGGAAACCAGGGTTCACAAAATGAAATTTTCTCCGGTGTCATTCCGGTCGGTCCGGGAAATGTCGGATCGCAGCTTCGATTTGCTGTCAACACACAACTCGCAGAAGGGACCTACACGTTCAGTGTCCAGACAGTCAATGTCCAGTATGAACGATCAGCATGGTCTCAGGAGCAGGTATTCACGGTCGAGCAGTTTGTGAGTTCGCTGCAGAATATTTCCGGATTTCAATTCGCGGCAATGGAGTGGGGTGATTATGATAATGACGATGATCTCGATCTTGTTACTGCAGGAACCGATGCAAATGGCAACAACAGGACAGTTTTATATATAAATGAAAATGGCATTCTCGCAGAAGACCGGACGGTCAACAATAATCTGATCAAATTCAATTACGGCGATTTTTCGTGGGGGGACTACGATAATGACGGCGATCTTGATCTTGCCTACACCGGATTTTTTGTTCGTGAAAGTGCAACATCGGGTATCTATGTAAATAACAACGGTGTCCTGACAGAGTTAAAAGAACCGTTTACCCCCGTCGGATTCGCGTCACTGGACTGGGGGGACAATGACAACGATGGTGACCTCGATTTAGCGGTAATGGGTAAAACATCAATTGGTCCGTTCAGCGCCGAAATTTACCGAAATGATGACGGTGTATTAACAGAAGATTCAAATCAAAGTTTACTTGGGTATGCGCTTGGAACTTTGCACTGGGTAGACTATGATAACGACGGTGATCTCGATCTTTCGATTTCAGGGCAATCTTCAAATTTCGACAACAAATTACGGCTGTACAAAAACGATCCGACCGGCACGCTGATCGAAGACAGTGGCAATGCAGATTTTCCGGCACTGCCGTCAAGCGATCATGAGTGGGCAGACATCGATGTTGACGGTGATCTTGACTTGATCGTAACAGGGGTCTTTGAGAATCAATTTGACGAAACAAGAATTTACCGTAATTTCCCGACCGGTACGTTGACTGAGCAGTCAGTCCTTTCGGCAAATCTGCAGGGAGGTCGGGGTGGCGCCCTCACGGTAGGTGATTATGATAACGACGGTGATCCTGATTTTGTCGTATCCGCGTTTGATGGCCAATTCTCATTTGCACCACTTCTGAAAATCTATAAAAACAATGGGATATCGTATAATGAAGAAATATTAACAGTTTTGCAAGGAAACGGCATTGATTTCAGTTCTGTTTCGCTCATCGATATAGAGGGAGATGGTGACCTTGAGTTGACAGCAATCGGCAGGAAAAAATTCGATGAATCGACGTTCCTGGCGAGCTCCACCGTCTATGATAATGTTGGTGCCCGGAGCAATCCGAATACGCCACCGGCACAGGTTACCGGTCTGTCATCACAGGTCAGTAATGGAACTGCAACACTTTCCTGGGATACAACGGTCGATTTTCCGATCGGTGATGCTCTGAGGAACAATATGACCTACCAAATCAGAGTCGGTACAACATTCGGTGGTAATGAAATCATTTCGGGTCTTCAAACACCGGGAATCGGAAAATACGGATCGATTACGAGCAGAACGGTATCCGGCTTGACAAGTGGTGAATTCTTTTGGAGTGTCCGGGCAGTTGATAACGGCCTCGCTGTATCCGAATGGTCAGTGGAAAACAATTTTCGTGTCGATACCGATCCACCATCAGTCTCATCGGAGTCGGTAACGGTTACACCCGACTCTACCGGCGTCAATACCGTAACGCTCTTCATAGTAATTGACGAGAATTTTGAGCTCGATCTCACAGTTGAACCGGATGTAACGGCAACACTGCCGGGAAATGTCTCAGTGCCCGTCGGAAAGTTGTCATACTCGGGTAATACGTGGATCGGTGAACTGGATATATTGGAGTCATTTTCAAGTGGGATGGCTTCCGTCAGTGTGTCCAGTGTAACAGATGCTGTCGGAAATGTCATGACGGCAGCAGTTGATATTAAAGAGTTTTTTGTTGATACCGAGCGCCCACTGGTGGAAACAACTAATCCGCCATTCGTTGCCAATGCAGTCCAGGAGGGAGTGAAAACAAACATATCTCTTGAAGCGACTTTCAACGAAACGATAGATCCCGGTTCCGTCGCAAACGATGTATTGAAGCTATTTCTCGGTTCTCAGGAAGTCAGTCCGAGTTCCGATGTCGTCCTCAGCAGCGATGGTCTCAGCATATCAGCTCTCTATTCAGATCTTGAATCTGAAACAGAGTACCGTGCTGTTGTTGTTTCGACTATTCGTGACAGGGTAGGAAATACAATGCAGGGAGATTTTAACTGGCAGTTCAAAACAACACGGGTCCTTTCGGCATCGAGTGGTGGTGAGATCGCAACGGCAGATAACAGTGTTGTTCTCTTTTTCCCGCCGTAGGCAATTCAGAATGATGTTGCAATAGCGATCGATGTCGTCAATCCTTTTCCGCTTCCCGATGATGTAACATTTGTGAATATTGCCTATCACATCGGTCCGGAAGACGATCTGGATCTCAACAAACCGACACAACTGACGTTAGCATATAGTGATGAGGATTTATCACAAGTCATTAAAGCTGCAGCGAAATTCGGCGCAGCTTTTATTGATGAAACAAAACTTTCGCTTTACCGGCAGGAGAGCAGCAATCCATCGAATTGGGACCGGATCGGGGGCACCGTCGATGCAGAAAATAATTTTGTAACAGCGTCGGTCGATAAACTCGGTACGTTTGCACTCTTTGAGGATTTAACCGATTCCGCCGGTGCAGCAGGAATTTCAAATGTATCATTTACACCACGTGTGTTTTCACCAAAGGGATCAGGCAGTTTCAGGACATCAACGAGTGTTAATTATTCACTCGGAACGTCAGGAAGTGTATCTATACGAATATTCAATACAGCCGGCCGGCCGGTCAAAAAACTGATCGACAATGCTTCCAGAAATGCAGGACAAAACTCAGAAGAGTGGGATGGCAGTGATGGCGACGGCAGATTCCTGCCGACAGGATTATATATTGTACATATTAGTGGAAATGGTGCAACCGAGATGAAATCGGTTGCAATAGCAAATCAATAAATGTTCATGTGAGATAAATCCGGCAATGAAGAGAAGAGTAACATATATAACAAAAACGATAGCTTTTTCTGTGCTGATCTATTCATCAGCCGTGAGCCAGCAGGTAACATTTTCGGAGAAGACAAATCAGGCTGGTGTGGTTATGGATTTTTTCTCGCGCTGGTCTACCGGACAGGCATGGTCAGATTACGATAACGACGGATTTCTCGATGTCTACATAACTGCATGGGGACAGGCTTCGACAGGACTCGGGCAAAACGCACTATATCAGAATAAGGGCGCAATTTCTTCCGGCAAAGAGTTCCAAAATATTGCCTCTTCGACAGGAGTCCAACGTTTTGAAAACAGCGTTTCCTCAGCCTGGGCAGATTTTGACAATGACGGTGATGAGGACCTCTTTGTTGCTAATTTTTCTGAAGGGGATATTGTTTTCAAAAATCTTTTAACCGAATCCGGCTCTGCAATATTTCTCGATGTCACCTCGTCTATGAGTTTTATCAACGAATCGGTTGGCCGGTCAATGGGCGCTGCATGGGGTGACTATAATAATGACGGATTTCTCGACATTTATGTTGCTAAATTCTGGGGTAGGAATGCTCTCTATCAAAATAACGGCGGAACATCTTTTTCCCTGCTTGACGGAGTTGCAGCAGATATCCGGGACAGCGAATGGGCTGATTGGATCGACTATGACGACGATGGCGATGTCGATCTCTATGTCGTGAACCGCGAACAGGAGAACAGACTCTACAGAAATGATGATGGTGAGTTTACCAGTGTATTCGGCGACCTGAGTAACACAGAGTTCGGCCGGTACAGTGTATGGATCGATTATGATAACAACGGCCTGATCGATTTGTTTCTTGGAAATATCGGAGCCAATTCACTCTATAAGCAGGACCCGGCTGGAACATTTACAAATGTTGCCGGATTTTCGGGTGTGCAATCTGCGTCGAATGCCTGGGATACGTGGGGCGCAACCTGGGGTGATTACGACGGAGATGGGGATCAGGATCTCTTTTTCACAGGCGGTTTTGATGAAATAGCACCTTCGGACGATTTTGCCGGCACGTCAGGTAGTGTCCTTTTCGAAAATAATAACGGTTCGTTTATAGACAGGACAACGGAAGCGAATATTCTGCGCGGTGCAATAGATTTCAATGCTTCTGAAGATGTTGCGAGCTTTGCGAGTTCGGCAGCATTTGCTGACTATGACAACGACGGCGATCCTGATCTACTGATTACCAACACCCATCAAAATCTTTTGTTTGAAAACCAGTACAGGGGAAAGGTTTTGGATTTAATAACAGAAATGGTCTCGGATCAAAAGTACGTGTATATAACGTAAACGATCCAACGACACTCATTGCGGTTCAGGAAATCAGTTCGGGGCCGGAGCCGCAAATTGCGCAGTTTGCGCTTGACCCGGCAGAAACCTATTTGGTATCGGTAACCTTTTTAAAAAACGGTTCAACACCACCTGTGACTGTCTCAGAAACAAATATATCAGTACCGTCTGAAACGGTAGTTATAGAACCGTGATGGTCGTAAAGATGTTTTTTAAAGATAATCTATGAAAAAAACGTGCTCATATATTGCATTGCTCCTGTTACTATTGAGCTCTGCTCCGGTATTCGGACAGGTATCAAAAGTTTCAAACGAAATTGAAGTCGGAGTACGCGCACTTGGCATGGGTGGAGCCTTCACCGGTGTCGCCAATGATGCAAACGCGCTGTTCTGGAATCCCGCCGGAATCGTTACGCTTCAGCGCCAGGAATTGACCTCGATGTACAGCGATCTGTATAAGAACCTTGGCCTGGGGAACAGTTATCTCGGTTATGTGCTCCCGATTGGTGATAATCATGCCTTCGGCGTTGATTGGATGCATCTCGGACAAGATGATGACGGTCTCAGTTTCAAACAGGACGTCTTTTCTCTTGCTTATTCGTTACGGCTGCCATGGTGGAATCTCTCCGTCGGTCCGAAAGTGAAAATGTTGAACGTCGATAACTCCATTGATGGGGTATCCGCAACAAATGCAAGCGGATTGGGATATGATTTTGGCGTTTTGTTCAGTCCTCTTCCCGGTCTCCGTGTAGGTATTGTTGCAAAGGATATCGGTAATACATCCATTACCCATCAAAACGACCAGACTGAAGAACTCTCACCGCAGAAATTCAGATTTGGCGCATCGTACACACCGTTTGAAGGTTTCCTTTTGTCTGCTGCAGCAGATGATAGAATCAGGGTTGGTGCAGAGTACTGGCTCCTCAGCTCATTTGCTGTCCGAGGGGGGTATCAGAAAGAACTTGACATTGTATCCGACATAAGCAGTTCAAACTACTATTCGGGCGGGTTCAGCGCAAAGTATAAGATTGTCCAATTTGATTATGCAATAGAAGACCACCCTTATTTACCGGTGACACAGCGTTTTGGCGTCTCATTTACGTTTAATCCTGCGCTTGTATCAATCAGAAGCGCGACGATCCGGCCGGTACCGTTATCCAGGTCACTCTACAGGAAATATTCGGATGAAGAGTTTGCCCAGATAATATTGAAAAATTCATCACAGGAACAGCTTCCGATCCGTGTGCAGCTCGATATTCCGACTGTCACGTCTCAGCCGTACGAGCAGGAACTGATTCTCGATCCGCAGTCGACAAAATCCTATCCGCTCAACATTTCTCTTTCGAATGAAATTCTTGAAGCGCGCGGCTCCTCATACGACAATCTTGTGTAGCCAATTCTGACAATCAGTTATGAGCAGGATAGAAACATACGTGAAACAAGTCAGAATATGGACCCGCTCTATGTTCTCGGCAAGAATAAAATTAGCTGGAGTGTCCCTGAACGTGCCGCTGCATTTATAACACCCGAAGACGAGATTGTAAACAAGTTTGCGCGCACTATTGTTCAGCAGTACAATGAAGTACTTGTCGATCAGTACAACAATTCAAATCTGGGACGTGCAACGGTGTTGTTCGATGCGCTCGGAAGACATGGTATCGTCTATCAAGCTGATCAGGCGACACCTTGGTATCTCATTGCATCCGACAGCTCAATATTTGATAACATCCAATACCCGGCAGAATTGTTAAACAGTAAAATTAGGTGACTGCGACGACTGTACCGTATTGTACGCAAGCCTTCTAGGCAATCTCAACATCGATACAATTCTGCTCGATGTCGATGCACCCGGAGCGGGACATATTTATCTGATGTTCGATAGTGGTGTTGCGGTTGATGAAGTTGATTCACAACCATTTGACAGGTCGGAAATTGTAATACATGAAGACCGTGTTTGGATCCCTGTGGAGACAACGATGTACGGTCACTCATTTACCGCAGCATGGAGAAATGGCGCAGACGAATACCATCTCCGTGAAGAACAGGGATATATTCATGAAATCGATGTCTCGGCAGCGCTCCAGGTATATCGGGCTGGACAGCCCCTCGTGCAGGATGTTCAGGTCCCGGCACGAGAAACGGTAGATGAACTGGTCAATATCGATTTAGACGCTTATGACACACGTATTCAGGAGTTTGCACTGGCCGGTGCAGTTTCGATGGATGATCCCGACGGTGTATACGATGCGGGAGCAGCATATTTACGCTTCAACAGATTAAATGATGCAGTCGAATTACTTACAAGAGTCCTCGAACTTCAACCGGACCATGCCGACGCGATCAATGCACTCGGTGTTGTGTCTGTACGCCAAGGAAGTTACGATGAAGGTGTTGAATTTTTTAACCGTGCAGCCGAACTCATGCCGAATAACGCTGGTGTCCGGCTCAATATAGCAATATCACTTTATTTAATGGGAAGACGAGCGGAAGCAGGCGAAGAATACGACCGAGCTGTTGAAATGGACAATACACTCAGGGATCTCCTCCAGTTTCTCAATCCTGACGAACGCTAACAGGAACAAAGTTTACTATAACGCAGTATAGTCAAATAGGTTATTATCATATAAAATGGAGGAATTAACAATGAATAAAAGAATAGTAATCCTAATTATGAGCATATGCATAATGAGTCTGGTGCTGGCGGGAATAGGCTTTGCTCAGGATACTGAGAAAAAAGCGGAAGAGCCACAGAAATTCAAAGTATCGGACGACTTTTTGAACTCATGGAAAAAAGTTGGTGATATGACAAAAGAAATCCGGTCATTCAAAACCGAAGCGGCAGTCACCGTTGCGGGTGTCCGTGGAGCGGAAGCAGAAGATGTAGCACTGAAACATCTCTACTTCAAGGGTGGAGTAAGATATCCGAACAAACTTGAACTCCTGAATGCTCTTGAAATATTGGTAAGTCATATCGCCGATAATCCGGACGATCCATCGATAGCACAAAGCAAATTTTTAGTCGGGCAGATCAGTGTTCAGATTGGTGAATCCGAAAAAGGCCTTGGTGTATTCAATGATATTGCAGATAACCATTCGGACAGCGACTATGCCGAACTCGCATTAGCAGAGATCGAAAAAATCGAAAATCGGTAAGAATTATTTGATATCTAGAAAACCCCGGTTTGTATTAGAGCGGGGTTTTTGCGTCTAAAACGAACCAGATAAGGACCCGTCAATGGCGGAACAAGAAGGAAAAAAACTAGGTAAATGGCTCATCCAACTCAGTATCGGCATTGTTATTGCCGTATCGATTATAGGTATTAGCTGGATATCGAAGAGAACGGAAGCGTTCCCCTTTTTTGAATTAATCGAACTGAGACTCCTCGATCAACGGTTTTTGATTAGAGGTTCTATTCCCATGAACCAGAATGTCGGAACGATCGATATCGATGCGCTGACACTCGGTGTCGAAGGCCGGTTTCAGGATTGGACCAGGGATAAATATGCTGCTGTCATCGATGCACTCAGTACAATGAATGCCCGTATGATCGGATTTGATGTTTTTTTCCCTGAAGCGAGTGCATCTGAAATCATTAAAAAACAAGACTTGCTCGACGCTGAGGTTGAAACTATTGATGATGTGCTCGGACTCTTTAAGGATTACGATGAGATTTTGCAAGAATCGATGCTCAAAGCGGGAAATGTATTTCTCGGCCAGGCTTTCGAGATTGCATTAAATCAGAATGATATTGAATGGATACGCGAAAACACAGCCGAAAAAGATGCAGATAAGCAAAGAACATTAGACTACCTGAAACCGTTTTCGAAGGATTATCCCGACTGGCCGAACAGTAAATTAACCTTTTACACCGATATTGAACCACACCGTTCAATGCTTGTTGAATCCTCACGTGGAGTTGGGTACGCTATGACCGTTGCGGATATAGACGGATCAGTGAGACAGTACCCAGTTATACTGGTATACGATGGAAAAATATGGCCATCACTTGCGCTTGTGATGATACTCGATTATATCGGAGCGCGGTTTGAAGATGTCGATATAATACCTGGTAAAGAAGTGATCTTGCCGCCCGGTAAACTGCCCGATGGCACGGAAGTGAATATTCGTATTCCGATTAATGACAAAGGGTTAATGCTTGTTAACTGGGCAGGTGATTACTTGGATGAGCAATTTATTCATATTCCGCATATTGCTCTTGTGACGAACCAGACTGCCTGGAGACAAGCCGAAATAGCCGGTATTATTAAAAAGATCTTTTTGGAACTACCGGATGCAGTGAGTGATCCGTCGATATTTATCGAAGAATTTCAGAAAAGTGGTCTGCCGTTGACCGATGAAGTTGAGTCAGTATTCACGCTGATGCGGTGGGGAAAAATGTTCGAACAGGCTATTGAAGAGGATATGGTTGTCGATGCTGCAGATTTTCCGGAAGATATTTATAATTTTTACCTCGAACTTGCACGGAACCATAAAATGGCACAGGCATTTGAAGAAAATCCCGCCATTACATTTGAGGAAATTAAGGATTCAATTGATGAACGAAATGAGGATGAGATCAGGGGCGGCTATTATGTATTAAAAGATATATATGAACGTGGGGGACTGCAACCCGAAGATTATCCGCTCTATTTTTACGAAAGGGAAGTAAATGGTAAAATTCTGCGCAGGGAAGACATCGAAGACAAAGTTTTTATTTACGGATTAACTGCCGCTGGAACACACGATCTGAATCCGATGCCCTACAACCGGCGGTATCCGATGGTCGGGCTCTATGCGAATATTTTTAACACAATTATCTCCCAGAATTTTCTTGATCGGATTCCGTTCAGAATAAATGCTCTTATTTCTCTGATACTCGGATTATTGACAGGAATATTTGTCCCGAAGTTTAAACCACTCACCGGAGCACTGCTCATTCTTGCAGCTCTTGCTGGATTTCTCGTTACTGCTCAGTACCTTTTTCAGGAATCGGGATTATGGATCGATGTCTTTGGCCCTGTTCTGGTCATCGCATTCGGCTATGCATCAATCACCGTTTACAGCTTCTTCTCCGAGGAAAAAGAGAAAAAGATGATCAGAGGGATTTTTTCACGATATGTAACCAAGTCAGTCGTCGATGAATTAATCCAGAATCCCGAAATGGTGAAACTTGGTGGTGAAAAGAAGATTCTGACTGTTTTCTTTTCGGATGTTGCAGGATTTACCTCATTATCAGAGATTTTGACTCCGGAAGACCTTGTATCACTGCTGAATGAATATTTGACAGCGATGGCCAATATTATTTTACAATATGACGGCATGGTTGACAAATACGAAGGTGATGCAATCATGGCGGTCTTCGGTACACCAATATTTTTTGAAAATCACGCTATCAGAGCGTGTTATGTTTCTTTGGAAATGCAGGTTGAACTGCAACGGCTGCGAGATCAATGGAAAGCGGAGGGGAAGCCCGAATTATATGTACGGATTGGCCTGAACACCGGACCGATGGTTGCCGGAAATATGGGTTCAGTGGACAGGCTCGATTACACGGTGATGGGGGATAGTGTTAACTTGGGATCACGGCTCGAAGGGGCAAATAAACAGTATAACACCTACATAATGATAAGTGAGTTTACACTTGAAGCGGCAAAAGATGCAATTGAAGTCCGGTTTCTCGATTCACTCAAGGTAAAAGGGAAGCAGCAGCCAGTCAAGGTATATGAACTCCTCGGTCGGAAAGACAACGGTCTTCCTGATGATATGATAAAAGTAAAAGACCTGTACGAACGTGGCATCGAAAAATATCTTTCTCAGGATTGGGATAGTGGGATGGAATTATTCAAACAGGCACTGTCGGTATTGCCGGATGACGGTCCGTCAACCGTTTATATTGAGCGGTGTCAGGCATATAAGGAAAATCCACCTCCCAAAGATTGGGACGGTGTCTTTACAATGGTGACGAAATAATTTTCATAAATGATACCGTCTTGCAGTATCATATATACTATTGCATATAAAAAAAGAGGCTCATTTCGAGGAGTCTCTTTTTTTATAGAAAATTGTTAGGTTACGGTTTAACCCTTAACAACCCAGAGCTTTATTTTTGCAGCGACTGCCGGATGGAGTTGAATTGTTACAGTGTAAATCCCGAGCGCTTTAACGGGTTCATCAATCGAGATGAATTTTTTATCGATGATGAAGTTTTTTTCTTTCAAAAGGTCAGCAACATTCTGGCTCGTTACCGTACCAAAAATTCGGTCATCTTCGCCAACAGTTACCGTTGCTGTAACGGATACTTTCTCAAGATTTACTTTGATTTTTTCAGCCCCGACCTCTTCACGTTTTTCCTTCATTTCTACCTGTTTATGCTCTTCTTCAAGGACTTTCTTATTGCCCTTCGTCAACGGAAGAGCAATGCTTTTCGGCAACAGAAAATTCCGGGCAAAACCGGGCTTAACATCAACAACATCACCCCGGGATCCGAGTGATTCATAATCCTGACGTAATAGTACTTTCATACAATATTATCCTTTATTTACCATGATTTCATCTGTTTACACCGGGAGTACGTTGTACTCGAACGGCTTTACAAGAAAACCACATTGTGAGACAACTATCGTGCAATATCTGAAATATAGGGAATTATTGCTAATTGTCTGGCGCGTTTAATAGACCGAACCAGCATGCGCTGATGTTTCGCACAGGTGCCCGAAATACGCCGCGGAATGATTTTTCCCTGCTCTGACGTAAACCGTGAGAGTCTTTTTTCATCTTTATAGTCGATATACGTCTCTTTATGCTCACAAAATCTGCAGATTCTCGCCATATGCTTAATATTTTTCACGGAATCAGCTCCTTTTCATCATATTGCTTGCACGACGACTCCTACATTCGAAGCCAAACTGAGGATATATTCGTGCAAATCAATGGTTCCGTTTTACAGGGAGAGGTTCGCCAGAGGTTCGTCATCTGAAAAGTCATCATCTGGAAAATTGTGTGTCTTGCTGTCATCTTCCGAGATAATTTCCAGTTTCGACTTCTCATTGAGAAATTGAATCCGCTTTGCTTTAATTTCAACAACAGAACGGTTGATTCCGGTATCAAGCTTCCAGTTTTTGCTCTGAAGTTCACCCTCAACCAGAATAGCACTTCCCTTCGCGAGATTTTAGTAACAGCTCTCAGCAAGTTTATGCCATGAAACTATCCCTACATAACAAACTTCCTCCCGCCATACACCGCCGTTATCTTTATACTTCCTGCTGTAAGCGATCGGGAAATTCACAACGGGTGTTCTGTTTAATGTTGTTCGTAAAGTCGGATCACGTGTCAGGTTGCCTGCTATTGTTATAGAGTTAATATCGGGCATTTTCAAATCAGCCATGGTATTTTCTCTCTAATCATAAGTGTGCGCGAAAAAATCTAAACAATTATTGCTGCATTATTAACTAATGAATACAATAATTATTTATGCATACACAAATAATACAGAACAACATAAGGATTATTCAATTTATTTTTGATATACAACCATTAACATATTAATGATTATAAATACAAATCCCCGTGTGCTCGGCAATTCCCTGACGTTTCTCTTTAAACCTCCCTCAAGAAAACATTAATTCTTTATTTAATAACTATTCCTGACCGGATTCATCGGTCTTCTTTTCGTCATTTTTTTCCGCATCATCTCCGTCCGATGCATCCTGGGAAGTTGCCTCTTCTGTTTCAATTCCATCGTCGGCGGATTGTTCCTCTTCAGTATCTACTGTTGCATCTTCCGGTTTATAATCACTATCTGATGATGCTTCTTCTTGAGCAGTTTCACTATCTAAATCGCTGGCTTTTGAGTCAGATTCAGTTTCAGTCTCTACTATCGGCTCAGATGAATCAGGTGTAGCACTTTCGACGTTTTCATCATCATCTTCTTTACTATCTGCAGTTTCTTGCTCTGTAGCTTCTTCTACTGTCGCAACTGTTTCTTGTTTCGCAACTGTGGATGCCTTTTGTTTCTCTGCAGCCTGCTCCGCTTCCTCTTTTGCCTTATTAGCATCGTAGTCTTTCTTACGCTGCTCTGCAAGTAACATTTTTTTGTCTTTATGGAGTGTCATAAACCGCAAGATATGCTCATTTAAGCGGTACTCTCGTTCCAATTCGTTGACGAGATCTGATGAAGCCTCGAAATCAAAAATTATGTAGTATCCATACTGAAACTTCTTAATGGGGTATGCCAATCGGCGTTTACCCCACCGGTTTGTCGACCGGAGCGTACCATCTTTTTTCTTAATTAATTCCTCATAACGGCCGACGATTCGGTCCAAAGTTTCCTCGTTCAGTGAAGAATTGACAATAATTATCGACTCGTAAATTTTCATAAAAACTCCGTTATCTAAATAAAATGTGTACTATAACTATTTAATAAGTGGTGCTATAACAAGCGAAACCACCGATGTCAATTTAATTAAGATATTCATAGATGGCCCGGATGTATCTTTAAACGGATCACCAACGGTATCACCGGTAACAGCAGCTTTATGCGCTTCGCTGCCCTTGCCACCAAGATTGCCTTGCTCAATATATTTTTTAGCATTATCCCAGGCACCACCGCCATTTGCCATAAGGAGCGCCATTAAAACGCCGCTCAATGTTGCACCGGCAAGCATACCTCCTAGAGCAGCTTTACCCATAGTGAATCCAACAATGACCGGCATAATCACTGCGACGATGCCGGGAATGATCATCTCTTTAAGTGCCGCAGTTGTGCTGATATCGACACACCGTGCAGAATCGGGTTTTGCCGTTCCCTCCATGATTCCTTTGATTTCTCTAAACTGACGGCGAACTTCTTCAACCATTTTCTGTGCTGCACGCCCGACGGCCGCCATGGTGGTGGCTGCAATGAAAAAAGGAATCACACCACCGATAAAAAGCCCAATAACAACCATATGGTTCTTAAGATCGATCACATCAATATCGGCTGCAACACCATAAGCGGAAAAGAGTGCAAGTGCGGTCAGAGCAGCAGAACCGATTGCAAAACCTTTACCCATTGCTGCAGTTGTGTTGCCGAGTGAATCAAGGCTATCGGTTATTTTACGAATTTCATCACCAAGCTTAGCCATCTCCGTAATACCTCCGGCGTTATCAGCTATAGGTCCATATGCGTCAACCGACATGGTAATACCGACAGTTGCGAGCATGCCGACAGCAGCGATACCGATGCCGTAGAGGCCGGCAAACTGGTGACCAAAATAAATTGCTGCACAAATAGTGAGCACAGGTGCCATGCAGCTTTCAAGTCCGATTGCAAAACCAGTTATAATGTTGGTTGCCGGACCGGTAGAACTTGCTTCTGCAATTTTCACAATCGGTTTACCGGACGTGTAATATTCGGTAAAAAGTCCGATAATAATACCGGCAAGAGAACCCGAAACGATTGCCCAGATAGTCTCAGACGGCAGCCTGAGTGCAGTAATTGCACCATAGGATCCGATCATCATGAGAACGGCAGCAAATATTGACGAGTAGCGGAGTATTGCAGCGGGGTCCATATTGCGGAGCACACGGACCGCAATAACACCCAGTAGTGACGTAATGAGTCCGATTACTGCTACCAGCACCGGAAGAAACATCCAGTTCAATGCATCGCCGCCGAAACTGGTCGCCGCATAGGCACCGAGGGCGATTGTTGCTATGACTGAACCGACATACGATTCAAAAATATCCGCGCCCATTCCAGCGACATCACCGACATTATCGCCCACATTATCTGCGATAGTAGCCGGGTTACGGGGATCGTCTTCCGGAATTCCGGCTTCAACTTTACCCACAAGATCGGCGCCGACATCCGCGGCTTTGGTGAAAATACCGCCCCCGACCCTGGCAAAGAGTGCAATCGAACTTGCGCCCATTGCAAAACCGCTTAACGAGTCAATATGGATAATTCCAATTTTGTATAAAACAAAAAGAGATCCGAAACCGACAAGTCCGAGACTTGCAACAGACAGTCCCATTACCGCTCCGCCGTTGAATGCGACAAGCAGCGCTTTTCCCTGCCCACTCTCCTTGGCGGCCTGCGATGTCCGAACGTTAGCAATAGTTGCTGCTTGCATACCAAACAGACCGCAGATCAGCGAGCAGAGTGCTCCCGCGAGAAAGGCGAAAGCAGTTGCCTTATAAGGCATAAAGAAAAAGAGCAGGAAGAAAACAATGATAATAAATACAGATAGGATTTTGTATTCCCGTTTCAGAAATACCATTGCGCCTTCATGAATTCTATCGGCAAGTTCACGCATCAATTCTGATCCGGGAGACATTTTCTTGATTGATATATAGAATGTGACTGCAATCAGAAGCCCCAGTACTCCAATTACAGGCGCAAATATCATCACATTATCCATTATTCAGTCTCCACAATATAGGTTAACATACTATAATCATATATTTACATTCGTATAAATAAAATTCGTAGCGATCACAATTCTAGGTGATTACCATTAAACGTGTTCATGGTTTTTTCTATACCATCGGAAAACCAACTCATAACAGAATCTTCTGCACGTCCGAGCAGCATTTCTAATTGCTGCCGCTCTCTGCGCGTAAAATTCGACAGCACGTATGAACTCGCATTCGCAATTGCCGGTCTGTTACGGATACCAAACCGGAACCGAGGAATCTCATCAGTGCCGAGTTCTGAAATTATCGATTTCATGCCCCTGTTTCCGGCATCTTTACCACGTGATCTGTACCGGAACGTACCGAAATCCAGATCGATATCATCAAGGACGATCAGCACATTACTTATAGGGAAATCGTAATATCTGGTAATTTCGCGTACGGCAATCCCGCTCCTGTTCATATAAGTGAGCGGTTTGACGAAAAACACTTTTTCTCCGCCAATAAATCCGTTAGCGGATAGAAATAACCCTTTTTTTTTCTCAAATGAGACGCCCATTGATTGGGCAAGTTTGTCGATTATCTGATATCCGACATTATGTCTGGTTAGGGAATAACGAGGTTCCGGATTTCCCAAACCCACGATGCAGTGCATGTTATTCGCTTTCGCCGGCTTCCGCGCCTTCTTCGGCCTGATCATCTTCCGGAGCTGCCTCAGCATCTTCTTCAAGTTCTTCAGCCTCTTCATCCACAACCTCAGCAATAACAACGACTTTCGGCAGAATAACATTCAAAATCGGCACATCTCCACGGTTCAATATTCTGATGTTCTCCAACTCAAGATCATCAATATGAAAAGATTCGCCGATTTCCATTTTTGATACATCTACAATGATACTTTCGGGAATATCCTTTGGCAGACATTCAATGTCAAGCTCACGAGTAATATTCTCCACAATTCCTCCGGTCTTAACGCCGACCGGAATACCTTCAAGATGTATCGGCACCGTGACGGTGATTTTTTCCCCTCGTTTGATCCCCATTAAGTCGAGGTGAGTTACCGTAGTAGAAATGGGATCCCGCTGAATATCACGAACAATTACCTCGCGGGTGTTTCCATTATCCATTTCGAGAGTAATGAGGGCAGGTTTTGAAGCAAGTGTAGCAGCAACTTCTTTTGCTACAAATGTGAGGGGCACAGCTTCTTCACCGCGGATATAAAAAATTCCCGGTATTTTGCCGTCCCGACGGAGCGATTTGGCATATCCTTTACCAGATTTGCTTCGGACTAAAGCCGAAAGTGTTTTTACCGACATGGTCTCACCTAAAATCTTTTTTTAATTATTAGTTACCGAAAATTATCATACTTAAACATCAAACATATCAAAAAGTGAACTGATAGATTCACCATTGTGGAGCCGCATAATTGCTTTTCCGAAGACATTACCGACAGATACAACTTCAACCTTGTCGAACATCCTGCTATTAGACAAAGGGATTGTATCGGTAATAGTTATTTTGGTAAGCTCCGAGTTTTTGAGCCGGTCAATTGCATCTCCCGAAAATACAGGATGGGCACAACCGGCCTGAACACTCTTAACACCGGCATTAATCAACGCATTCGTTGCAGCAACAAGAGTCCCCGCAGTGTCGATCATGTCGTCGAGTATCAATATATTCTTCCCCTCGACTTCACCGATGATATGAATAATCTCAGACTTATTTGGTTCTGGTCTCCGCTTATCCAGAATAGCAATCGGACACTGCATAAGCTTTGCATAAGCACGGGCAAGCCGGACAGATCCGATATCGGGCCCGACAATGACAAGATCTTCAATTTCCTGAGAACGATAATGTTCGAGCAGCACCATTGATGAATACAAATGGTCGACCGGAATATCAAAAAAGGCCTGAATCTGTGCCGAATGCAGGTCCATCGTTAATACCCGATCAGCGCCGGCAGTCTCAAGTAAGTCTGCGCAGAGTTTTGATGTAATCGGTACTCTGGGTTTATCTTTTCGATCTTGGCGCGCATACCCAAAATAGGGGATTACGGCTGTAATTCTTCCTGCTGATGCACGTTTAGCGGCATCAAGCATTATCAAGAGCTCCATCCAGTTATCACCGGGTGGCTGGGTCGATTGAATTATAAAAACATCTGCACCACGAATGTTTTCTTCAATCTTTACCCGAATCTCTCCATCCGAATACTTGGAAACAAATGCATCGCTCAACGATAGATTGAGAGATGAAGCTATGTCTTCCGAAAGCGCTTTGTTCGAATTACCAGAAAATATTTTTAGATCGTACGACATGAAAAAAAACCGTGCTCACTCACTTGAACTTTTTCGCTCTAACAAACGCTTTGCTGTGCCGGCAGTCGCTGGGGCGGGAGGATTCGAACCTCCGCATGCAGGATCCAAAACCCTGTGTCTTACCACTTGACGACGCCCCACCAAAATCAACACAAATCTTTGCGGTCAGAATACCCGAACTTATAACCAGTATAATAATTCCTAAAAAATCAAAAAAATGACACATAAAGTAGGTATATTCTTTTAAAAAATCAAGGGATATTTATTGATAAAATCTACGGAATGTTTCTGTCCGAATAGCTTCGAGACTTGACCTGAATTCATTTTGCATTACACGTTTGACGAGAAACCGGGGAGCAAAAAAGTTTGGTTTTACAACTGCTTCGTAAACGAGCTCGACAGATCCGGCATTTGAATGCGTTAATAAACTCCACTGCCCCGAATAATAGTGGAAAGGGCCGTCAAGAATCTCAAACTGGAACGAATCCTGAGGGAATTCTTGAACTTTTAAGGTGACTTCGACGGTCTTCCCGAATATCAAGAAACGCATTTCCCCTTTTTGATAGATAACGACACTGTTGCCGCTCCTCGATATCTCTTGTGCATCGGTAACATTGGAGATAAATGACTCGATTTCATTATAGTCTGTAATGACACTCCAGACATCATGCTGCGCTGAAGGGATAGTTACTTTTCCGTGAATATACGTTGAGCCGTCGAGTGTATCCTGCGTAAAAATTTCGACAGGAATATTCCAGTCAATCGTTGATTGAGTCTCTTGTGCAAATGATAACAACGGTATTAAAAGGAATAATGAGACAGGTAAGAAATGTTGAACAGTTTTGCATATTGGATACATGATATTCTACGAGCCTGTTCTGATGTGCTGTACAATAATGGTGTAAGGAGAATCGGCTGTGTCGATTATTCTGCACACAAGAAATTTCCCATCCCGACGTGCGGCGAATATATGTCCCCTGTTAGCATTGTATTGAAATGTTTCGACAATATTCTCTTTAAACCGGAGGGGAAGAGAAAGAGTCTGATGGTCTGCTGCCGGATCGACCATGTTTCTGTTAACGGTCCATTTTAATTCTGCTCCTCTCGATTCAAAATACTGTACAATTCGTTCAACTGAATCGGTCGTGCGGAAGATCAAGTCCATATCTCTCTCATCATACACGAAACCTTTCAGTATAGCCCCATTTGGATAGAGAGGGATTTCCCCAGGAAAAAAATTGGGTACGGTGTAAATTACAAAGTTTCGAGAATTGTCGGGAAATTGTTTTATGAGTCCCTGAACGGGTCCGCGTGGTTGGATTGGCCGATTAGGTGCGCAACCGGTCCAGATTATCAGTGCGCTGATAATAGTCATCAAATAAAACCGAAAGAACATAAATTGATTGCTTATTTGTTTTCTCTGGTATATTTTTATACAAGATATAACGGGACATTCCTTAGGCGCCGGTTTACCCCGCGATTTATACAACATGTTCATAAAGAACATCGCAGTGTGGAGGTCTTACGTTTTTTGTGAATAGATCATTTGTGTCGGGCTAGTATAGGGATTCTTTTTTCTAAAAAGAAAGTGAAAAGAGAAATTGCTGTAAATCTCCGGGAGAATTAATGGCAACCAAACAATTTTATTATAAGTTCATAATTAATAGTGCAGTATTATTGCTGTCCTTTTCAAATTTACTTGGACAACAAAATGTTGAAAGTATCACTTCAAGTGAGATTCTCCTTGGAGATTATTGGGATCCCGAAACACGCGAATTGTCTATAATATTTGATAACCAATCGTTACTCGATCTAGAGGGACAAGGTTCGAGGAGAGTCCAACTATGGGTCGAAATCCGGAACGGAACCGGCCGCCTGTTAACATGGGTATTTGAATACCCGAACGGCATCCGGCAGGAAGTGTTTACGCAGCGGATTAGGTATGGACGATTCCGTACATATCTTGAGAAGACTTTTCACGAAAAGATGTGGGATCCTTCCCGGAAGCAGCTTATATCCAACACAGGGCTCTGCAAAATTCTCCTTATTGATAAGGAGGATAACAACAATATAGTTGCAACGAAGCAAATAGAACTTAAATAACTGATTTGATAATTATAAGGTACAGACGATATTCAAGGAAAATATTCTTGCCATTTATCATTAAAATGCCTATACTATAAAGCTTTTGTATTTGGCTGGCTATATGGCCTGTCGCTGTTTCTGCATATGAGCATGTTCTGTATATAAAAATGTATATAATAACCGGATATCGTAACCAAGGACAAGTATTGCCTAGTCCGAAAATACTTGAATAGATTATTGACGTATGGATTGGATGGTAGTTCAAAATAAACCTCGAAGTATACTGAAATTTCACTATACTGACATCCCTTCATGTGAAATTTTTTAAAATGCACCCGAACTGTAATTGGGGTGCATTTTTTTTTGTTCATGTTGTTTAACCCTTCACCATTAATAGAAGATTGAGCTTATGTCCAATTTAAAAGAGACTCTGGAATTATTAGCCGCACTCCAGGATGTGGATAAAAAAATGTTTCATCTTGAGTTATCCAAAGGGGACCTTCCAAAATTAGTAACTCATCTGAAAAATTCAATACTGGCTGTTGAAAATCAGATTGAAACAATTCGTAATTCTATTAGAGAAGCTAATAAAGAGCAAGTTAACACAGAAAATCTTGTTGAACTTGCTCAGGGAAAATTAAAAAAGTATCAAAATCAGCTTTATGATGTCACTAGCAATAAAGAATATGATGCGATTACCCATGAGATAGAGTTGAAAAATAAAGAGATTGAAGAAGGTGAATTATACGTGCTGGAAAGTATACAATTGAATGAAGAAGAACAAAGTCAACTCAATGAGCAGGAACAGGAACTGAAACAGCTTAAAAGTGACCTAAAATCAAAGGCAAAAGAGCTCAACACCTTGACAAAGAAAACGGAAAAAGAAGAGTTGAAACTCAATCATCAGCGTGAGAAATTAATTGTCAGGATAAAAAATGCTACTTTAAACCGTTACGACAGAATAAGAAAAGCAAAAAGTGGTATAGCAGTTGTTCCTATAAAACGTGATGCGTGTGGTGGTTGTTTTAAATCAATCCCACCCCAAAAAATAGTCGAAGTCGGTAACCTCGAACGACTCATTCAATGTGATGTGTGCGGCAGAATTCTCATTCCGGAAGAAAAGCTTGATGCTATCCCTTTCTAAGGGTGACACTGAGCGGTTTTAAATTATTCTAACCTTGCAATGTTTACCCCACCATACTTGGATTCCGTCACCAATATGCGAAGGAAAAAAGGTGCTATCCTTAAAATATGCAATACATATATTTCGCTCATAATATTTCTATTATATTGAGAAAGACAACTGCTGTTTTTCGGGGAATTGTATGTGTTTAGATTTACAAAGCAGAAAGGTTAGAGTTTCTGTTGGCAAGCAATGTGTCACTGTTTCTACTGTTCGATGTGCTGCTGCTTGATTGCTTTTTTCCAGATTTGTCAACCGGAAGATGCAGTGAGACGGTGGTCCCAATGCCGACTTTACTCTTGATTTTAATGTTACCGCCATGGTTCTTAATGATTCCATACGCTACCGACAATCCCAAACCTTTCCCTGGTTGGTGTCCACCTCCAAACGGACCTTTTGTAGTAACAAACGGATCAAAGATATTTTTCAGAATTTCCTCTTCAATACCGATACCGGTATCTGAGATTTCAATAACGACATTCGAACGTTCTTGACGTGATTGGATCGAGAGCGTACCGCCATCCTCCTCCATGGCATCGCGAGCATTGGTAACAATATGTAAAATAACCTGGGCAATTTGATTTAAATCGCACAATACATGCGGGATCGATTCATGAAAGGTTCTGATATTAATCCCTTTTTCAAGCAAATCGGTCCGTATTAGCGATACAAGGGTATCAAGTTCTTTGTTGATATCGGTTTCCACTCTCTGAGGTGAATAGGGACCGGAAAAATCAAGAAGATTGTCAATAATCTTTGCGGCACGTTTCGATAAATCGATGACGTTCCCCAGCGTTTTTTTGTCTCACTGATATTGTCGCTGATAAGTGCTAATTCACTATATCCCATTATTGCAGCAAAAATATTGTTAAACTCGTGAGCAATACCACCGGCAAGAAGGCCGAGGCCTGCAAGCTTTTCGGACTGGATGATTAACTTCTGTGTTTTATGGAGTTCGGCAAAAGTGTTTTTGAGGTTTTCATTTGTATCTTTGAGAGTCTTATTCGTCTCACTTAGCGTGTGGAATAATCTGATATTTCCAATGACGAGTCCGGCATGCTGCATAAAAATATTGAGAAAATTTATCTTTTCCTTCGGGATATCTTTTTTTTGTGTAAAACTGATATTGAGAACACCTTCGGGTTTATTTTGACTGAGAAGAGGAACACATATAAGTGTTTTAATATCTACCTGGGTATCGGGAAATTTACAGAATCGCTCATCGAGATCGGTATCATTAATATAGATCACCTTCCCATGCTCAAGAGACCAGCCTGCTGCACATTCGCCCATCTTGAACCGAGTGCCGATCGTGGAGATATCATTTTGTTTTGTGGAATCAAAGTGAGTTCCTGATTGCACTGCCTGAAGTTCAAGAATATTGTCATGAGCATTATAGAGCATGAGCGAACAGCAATCCGGAGACATTTCGTCGAACATGAGATTGACAATTTTGTGGCTTGCTTCTCTCAGATCATACACATAACCGAGAACATCACCAACCTGACGTAATAACGAAAGTTCGTGTACTTTGTCTTCATAACGGTTTTCTAAATCTCCAATTGCATTTTGGAGAATCGATATCCGTTTATGTAATTTTTCCGAACTCATATACTATACAATTACTTCATCACTTGGAGCAATGCCTCTAGTTTTCCCCGCATACCCTCCAAATCCTGACGGATCTGATTCATATGTGACGATTTAAAATTTAAAATTGAATAAGCATGTTGATCTATTTGTGCCGGGATGATGCTCCCGCCTATTCTAACCTTTTCTTCCTGACAGATAAGATTAGTTATATAGGTCAAATATGTCAGGGGTGCATACCGTCTCGGCGCCTGGGCCGGTATATGATGGTATTTTATCGCAGTTAATAACTCCTCAGGAAAATTCCACTTCTCACCTAATATATAGCCGATTTCGCAAAGTTCGCTTCCGAGAATAGCTTTCTCGGCTTCATAATATGAAATTTTTTCAGCACGAGCGGTACGGACTACATCTTTGTATTCTTCTTCAAAATAACTGTCCACGACAACTTTCCCGATATCGTGCAAGAGACATGCAATAAAGGCTTTGTCCGGTTCATAAAATTTTACATGTTCAGCAATAATTTTACCCAGATAACCGCACGCTATTGAGTGGAGCCAGAACTGCTCTCTGTCAAAATAATCATCACCTTCTTTATGTGGAAACATACCGAAAACCGAGACGCTGAGTGCGATGTTTTTTACCATATCGAATCCGAGAATCACGATAGCACGGGAAAGATCGCTTACTTGTTTCGCATAACCGTAATACGCAGAATTGGCCATGTTGAGAACTTTTGCCGTTATCGATTGGTCATTTTTGATCGTTTCCTGCAGAATGGTTGCCGATGATTTCGGATCATCTATTGTATTAAGAACTTGCTCAAAAATAACAGGTAGCGTAGGCAGCTTTTTAATATTCTGTAGGACTTCTTTACGAATATCCAATTCCATGATCAATTCCTTCAATTACGGCCCCATAGCCGCCATGATATAATAAATCGGACAAACACGTACGAGACTTCGATATCCGGTGATGTATTGTGAAAACGCTTGAAATTTGTGTAATACCATCTATTAGCGCTCAATGTGTTAATAAAATATTCGGAGTAGCTCTGCGAATTCTGATTGTCAGCCAAGCTCCCACTGCAATCTTAATTATGTCGGAAGGTAAGAATATTACAAAACCCACCCACAACACATTAAAGATGTCCCCAAGAAGTGCTTTAGAATATATAAAAAAAAATGTGACGCCAATCGTATATATTACAATCGATCCTGAACCGTAAATCACAATATAATGAACAAACTTCCGTTTATCATTTCTCTGCGCTTTTTGATCCGGAGACTGCAATCGTTTTGACAAGACACCCATCACAAAAGCTGCTATGGGAAATGAGAGGAGATAACCGAATGTCGGATCGAAGATATATCCGATACCTCCCCCTCCTGCAAAAACAGGCAGTCCAAGCAGACCGGCAGCGAGGTAGAGTACCTGACTGGTAAATGCTCCACCAGGACTCAACAATCCTGCTGCAAGAAAAACAGACAACGTTTGTAATGTGAACGGTACAGGCGGTACCGGAATCCTGATTAGCGCTCCGACTGCGGTCAATGCCGCAAAGAGTGCCGCTAAAATTGCCGTGCGAACTGTTTCTCTTGAGTGTAAAATGGGTGTATCACGGTCCACAGAGAATATTGAAATAAGTTGTTGGTGCTGGTTGTGCGCGAATTACTATGTACAGAAAATAACACCGGATACAAGATTCGATTGTATTTGGTTTAAAAGTATAAAGGAATTCTCTGTTATGCAATAAAATTTTATCCACAAAATGGTATTAATATCTTAATTTGTGATCTGTCTCACATTAAAATGCTTTAGATACATGAACGCTGTAGAAAAACTATCAGAAATTATGGCCGAGTGAAAAATGTATCCTGTCGCCAAAGTTTAAGGTTTTGCCATATCCAATTTCAAGAGGACCAACTGGTAAATCAAATGATAGAGCAGTTCCAAACGCATTTCTGAAATCAGCAAATGAGAATTTCTCAGACTTCTCCGAAAGATTCGCAATATCCCACCGTACGGTCAAATATGTGTCGAAGATATTCTGCAGTGGCATTTTTAACCGATAACCGAGGTTTGCAGCTAATATAGTCTTCCCATGTAATGTGTTGAGACGGTTTCCAAAGAATGTATCTGATCCGCCCCAGTGGAACCGCTGTGAGTAGGGGAGTGTTTCATCAGCGAATCCTGCAACAATCCGCGATTCGATCGTATGGTTTTCCTGTAAAGTAAATACATATCCCAAAGATGAATAAAATTTCACATAGGATACTTCACTCCCGAGTAGAGAAGATGCATTTTCGTAATAAACTCTATGAAAATTTCCTCTTCTCGGAAATGGAAACCGGTCGCGCGTATCGACGAGTGACTCAAATGTCAGGGTTCGGAGGTGAATCCTTTCATTGACGGTATTGAAATATGGATCTCGTACCTCGACAGGAAGTGTAAGAAACGGTAACGCTTCAATTTCAATATCATCCATATTCAGTCGTGCGGATACAGTGCCGAATCTGCCGAGCTGTCGCCCTAAAGAAAGCGACCCGCCAAGGCGTGTGTCTTGGAACTCGCCACTCCGGATGAAATCTCGTGTATAATCTGTTAAAAAATCGGTATGTATTGTGTAATGAACGTCCCCATTCATAGTCAAATAGGATAAGAATATTCTATCAATGCGAAATTGGTACTGGAAAGCCTGGTCCCGAGGGCCATATCTGATGTGGAGTTGTGATTTCAGTCCGAGACCTCCGAAGTTATCGTCGGATAACTCTATAAAACCTTTCGTTTTCTGGTCAAAGTCATACCGTGCTCCAAATCGGACAATTTCTGATTTTTGCTCCTCCATATTAATTTGGAGGATCAGTCTGTCCTTTTCTCTTGTGATCGTCGGAAATACACGCTGAAAAAGGCCTGTACCGTAAATGTTGTCTATACCCTGTTCAACTAGAAAGTAATTGAATATAGTGCCGCTTTTCTGAGACATCTCACGCCGTATGACATGCGGCTGTGTTTTGTCGTTGCCGATCAATTGTATGCCGTTAATGACTCCTTCGTCAATAAAAACCGAAAGTGTTTGAGAAATGGGATCAATTTCAATTCCATTTATCTGAGCTATAGAATAACCATTTTCATTGTAGAGATTGAGTATTTTGTTTATGAAAAGAACCGCATTGTTCGTATTAAATACATTATATTCGCCAAATGTATAGAGTTGAATTATCTCTTCTGAAGAAAAAATTGTATTGCCGGATATTTGTATAGAGGTAATGGCTGGATTTTCCACGACTGAATAGGCGACGTTGTGCGTGTCTCCTGTTCGTGTGATCACAGCTTTTACGTCTTCGAAATAACCTGTTTCATGGAGAGTTTTGAGATTCTGTTCTATCTGTATATCTGAAGTCGTATTATTCAAAGCTGAATCAGTAATACTGCGTATGAAAGCGGAGGGGATTCGCTTGTTACCAGAGATTATGACAGATTCGGCAGTAAACCGCGCCGATGTTTCTCCATTCTCATTCATTGTTTCGAGTAAGTTCAGAATTGCCGGCATCATCTGACGTGTTTTTGCCCTGCCAAGCTCAATGAATTCCCGAATCGAATTGATGGCATAGCCGTCGACAGATCCCAAATCCGGTTTAATAACAATATCCGCACGTTCTATGGACCGTTCATTCCGGTCTTTTTGCATAATGGTTGAGTAATGGTCCATCTGTTTCCACGGGAATGTCATCTGCTCTGCAGTCAGAAGCGGTGATGTACAATCTACAGCTATAATAATGTCGCTGCCCATTGACTGGGCTACATCTGTCGGAATATTATTCACGATGCCGCCGTCAACATAAGCACGGCCGTCGATCGTTACTTCTGAAAATAGAAACGGGGCGGCTATGCTGCTCAGTATTGTTAGTGCGAGGTTTCCTTCATCGAAAACTTTTTGTGTTCCATTATACTTATCGAGCGCAATAATACGCAGTGGTATTTTCAAGTCGTCAAAGTCAGCCACAGGAAGGGTATTTGCTCGCATAATAAGTGAATGCAGTGCACTGAACAACTGCTGTCCCTGGCTGATTGCTTGCGGTATATATGGTTTGAATCCATCAAATCGTAATTCGATCAGATGCCGGTTGAAATCAGCTTTCTGACCTACGAACATTGTGGACCGCTCCGGAGTATTCCTGAAAATGTTTGCCCAATCGGTGCTGAGCGAAAACTCCTCAATCTCAGCAGGGGAATAACCGGTGGCGTAGAGTCCTCCGACAATCGAGCCCATGCTCGAACCAGAAATATAATCCACAGTGATTCCGGCTTTTTCCAGTTCCTCAAGAATTCCGATTTGAGCAAAACCACGCAAACCGCCTCCGCTCAGGGCAATTCCAATTGTGGGTTGTGCCACTTTCTTGAAGTGGAATGATCCCAGTGTATCTCCTTTATAGGTGAGCACAATTTCTCGTGGATATTCTGAGAAATTTTGACCTGCCTTTGCATCGACTGGACAAAACAATCTTACAATTAAAACGAACACAACTTGAAGTGTTGTAAACGACCTATACATTTGCGTTACACTTTTTTAATAGGGGCGATAAGGTAGTTTATAGTGAATTAGCATACCAAAAACCATGCTGATATACAATTCGACAATCACGAAAATCTTTTTCACATGAATGTGAAAAAGATATAAAAAGTTTCAATATTTATCAATGAATATCTTCCAAGATTGCTTCGGGGTTTTTAATTGCATTTCGTAGCGGTAATCGCTATATTTTTTGGCATTGTACGAACCGCTAAAGGAATTCTTCTGTGTCGCAGCAAAAGAAAGTAATCTTTATTTCCGATGTTCATCTCGGAATGAACCATGATACAAATGAACAGGAAAGAGAGCAGAAGCTCATCTCTTTTCTCCGTAAAACGTTTGAAAGTGGAGACAGACTTTTCATTGTAGGTGACCTTTTCGATTTCTGGTTTGAATACAAAACAGTTATTCCCAAAGATTACATCCGCATCCTCTCATGCTTGAAGGAGATGACCCAAGAAGGTGTCAGGATAGACTACATTGCCGGAAATCACGATTTTTGGGCTGGTGATTTTTTCCAAAAAGAGCTCGGACTCATTTTTCATCCGGAACCGATTCGAGAGACCATCGGAAACAAGACATTTTACATCATTCATGGTGACGGATTGAAAAAATCGGACGGTGGATACCGGCTGCTTAAGGGGATATTCCGTAACAGGCTGAATATTTTTCTCTACCGGTGGCTTCATCCCGATCTTGGAGTGCCGTTTGCAAAATGGTGTTCGGGATCAAGCCGGAAACACACCGCAAATAAAGATTTCGGAGATGAAAAGGAATACATCGATTTTGCTGAAACCATGTTTGAAGATGGTGTTGATCACGTTATTCTAGCTCATACTCACCGGCCTCTCGAACACAAAACCGGCAACGGCAAAAGCCTTGTCAACCTCGGTGACTGGATCGAACATTTCACTTATGCCCAGTTTTATGACAACACGCTAACACTCCAACGATATACGACCTGACGTTTTTTGCACATATCTCAGTGATTAATGAATAAAAAACTGTCATTACGGTCGGATTCCCGGTTAATAGCTTGGACAAAGTGGAGAAACCTCGACCGTAATTTATTCCAGATTCCGGCAATTCTCACAAACCATATTATTGCTTTTGATTTTGCATAATTATATCTCTATATTTACATTTCCATTGTCTAATAACTATTGATTTCATTCCTCTTTTACAATTATAAATGCCGAAACCGAAGCCAATAATAATCGGAATCGATACCGGTGGGACATTTACCGATTTTGTCTATTTTAACAAGGGCAAATTTCATGTCCTGAAAGTGTTATCGACTCCAGAAAATCCTGGAAAAGCCATCATCACCGGACTTAGAAAGATCGAACGGGAAAATTCGTTTGAGCTTTCCATTATCCACGGCTCAACGGTAGCTACAAACGCCCTGCTCGAACGGAAAGGAGCCCGGACAGCTCTGATAACCACGAAAGGATTCAAAGACCTTATAGAGATCGGGCGGCAGAATAGGCCGGGATTATACGATCTGAATACCGACAGGCCGGAACCACTCATTCCTGCTTCCCGGCGGTTTGAACTCGATGAACGGACGCTCTTCGACGGGACAGTCCATACACCGTTGGATATGGCCGCCTGTGAACAGGTACTGAAAATTTGTGAGTCTAAAAAAATAGATTCAATAACTATTTGTTTTCTCCATTCATATGCGAACCGCAAAAATGAGATAGCTGCTACCCGTTTGGCGAGGAAAAAAGGTTTTCGTGTGTCACCGTCATCTGAGATTCTCTCCGAATACCGCGAATATGAACGATTGAGTACATCAGCAGTTAATGCCTATGTTTCACCGAAAATGGACACCTATCTCCAGTCGCTTCAGCAGGGAGTTCCGCAATCTTCCATACAGGTAATGAAATCGAACGGTGGTGTAATATCTGCAAGAACAGCACGTAAAGAGTCGGTTCATACGATATTGTCTGGTCCGGCAGGAGGTGTTGTCGGTGCGTATGCAGCAGGAAAACGAGCCGGGTATACAAATGTCATCACCTTTGACATGGGTGGGACATCGACGGATGTTACTCTTTGTCCCGGTATAATCCCTTTAACAAACGAGGCGGTGGTTGCCGGATGTCCAATTAAAGTTCCGATGATCGATATCCACACAGTGGGTGCGGGAGGCGGTTCGATTGCAGCACTTGATAGAGGCGGCGCATTGGCAGTTGGCCCGGAAAGCGCCGGGGCAGATCCCGGTCCGGTGTGTTATGGGAAGGGCACATCAATAACAGTAACGGATGCCAATCTCTATCTAGGAAGGCTCCACAGCGATTATTTTCTGGGTGGCGGAATGCCTATCGATTTTGAACGCCTCGACAGCATCATGAAGAAAACAGCCAGAAAGTACACAATGAACACGGTCGACCTCGCTGCGGGAATTATCAAAGTTGTAAACTCTAACATGGAAAAAGCACTTCATGTTATTTCTATCGAGCGGGGTCACAATCCGGCTGAGTTTGCCCTTGTGTCGTTTGGTGGAGCAGGATCGCTCCACGCAGCAGATCTTGCCCGGTCGCTCGACATTAATACCGTCGTCATTCCGAATAATCCGGGACTTTACTCTGCGGTCGGTATACTCTTTTCCGATCTTATTAAAGACTATTCACAGACACTCGTGTTGCCAGCCGAGATAGGGACTTTTAATAAACTTAAGAAAGTCTTTAACACTTTGATTGCCAAAGCCCACAAAGAAATGACTGCTGAAAATATTTCGGAAGAAAAAATATCGGTACTGCAGTCGGTCGATGTCCGTTATGTAGGACAATCGTACGAATTGACCGTCCCTTTCACAGAAAACTACATCACATCATTTAATACGATGCACAATCAACGCTATGGTTACAGCAGCGCCAGTCTGCCGGTTGAAGTTGTTACACTTCGTGTTCGCTGTGTCGGAAAGACACGGCACCCGAAACTTCAAAGAAATGGAAGACCGGAGCAAACCAGAAGAAAAAATGCACCAACCCGACGTGAAGTTTATACCGAAGGCATATTTGAAAATACAACGATTCACATGCGCGAAGATCTCAAGCCTGGTGTCCGGTATAAAGGCCCTGCGGTCATACATGAATACAGCACGACCACCTATGTTCCGCCGGACTATGCCACAAGAATGGATGACCATGGAAATCTGATTCTTACTCTGAAGTGATCGAATTAAATTCACAAAAGATAGACATACTAAATTTATTCTTAAAGATGAATAAAAAGAAAATCTCATTAACATCAAAACAACGCTGTCGCTTCGACCCGGTTAAGCTTGAAATTTACAAAAACCGGTTTCATTCAATTTCAGAGGAGATGGGTGCTGCACTCCAGAGGACTGCCTTCTCACCGAACATTAAAGAGCGGCGCGATTTTTCCTGTGCTGTGTTCGACGGAACAGGTAAAATGGTTGCTCAGGGCGACCACATGCCAGCGCATCTCGGGGCAATGCCGCTGTCGGTTCAATGTGTCATCCGGCAGCTAAAACTCAACCGTGGCGATACGGCAATCGTCAACGATCCTTTCGACGGGGGCAACCATCTTCCCGATTTTACTGTTGTCCGCCCGGTCTACTTGCCGGGTGAGAAATTGCCCATGTTTTATACCGCAAACCGGGCACATCATGCGGATGTAGGTGGCATGGCTGCTGGTTCAATGCCGCTCTCACGGGAAATTTATCAGGAAGGTATCATTGTACCGCCGATAAAATTGGAGGAGAACGGCCGCTTCAACGAAATGTTTTTGAAAATGTTGAAGGCCAATGTCCGCACACCCCACGAACGGGAAGGTGACATCCTTGCTCAATACATGGCAGCAAAAGTAGGAGAAATGCGTCTGCTGGACGTGGTCAGGAAAAATGGTGCAGCGGAAGTGCTGCACTATATGGAAGAAATGCAGAAGTATTCAGAACGGATGGTTCGCGGACTGATTAATAATATTCCTGACGGGACCTATACATTTAGCGATACTATGGAAAATGACGGTATAACCGACAGGCCGTATTCGATTGCGGTGGCGGTTACCATAAAAGGTAGCAGCACCATTATCGATTTTACCGGGACGGATAAGCAGGCATCCGGGCCGATAAATTGCGTCTATGCAATTACTGTATCATCTGTCTTTTTTGTGTTCCGCTCACTTGTCAATTATGCTATTCCATCCAACCACGGCTGTATGGTTCCGATTACCATCATCGCGCCTGAAGGAACGCTCGTAAACGCTATGCGTCCAGCGGCAGTGGCAGCAGGCAATGTCGAAACCTCGCAGAGAATTGTCGATGTCCTCTTCGGGGCACTTGCCGAAGCGCTGCCGGACACCATTCCGGCGGCATCGGGCGGCACAATGAACAATCTCACTTTTGGCGGAACGCACCACGAAACCGGTAAACCGTTTGCCTATTATGAAACAATAGCCTGTGGGATGGGTGCCCGTCCGGGGAAAAACGGAATTAACGGAATCCACACCCACATGACCAATTCACTCAACAGTCCGATAGAAATACTCGAGAGTACAATGCCTATCAGGCTGCACTCGTATGGCTTTCGGAAAAATTCAGGCGGTAGCGGCAAATTCCGGGGTGGTGATGGAATTGAAAAGTCGATCGAATTTCTCACTGAAGCAAGTCTGAATCTGCTTTCGGACAGGCGGGAGCACCGTCCATACGGTTTACAGGGAGGCTCACCAGGTAAACAAGGAGAGAATTTTATCCTCAGAAACGGCAAAAAGATGAAGTTGCCATCAAAATTCGGAATATATGTCGAAAAAAATGACACTTTTACCATACGGACTCCGGGGGGAGGGGGATACGGAAATAAGGGAAAGTAACTCACTAATTCCTTGAATAGATTAACTGAAAACTTAACACATTTGTTTAGACAATTGCCGGAAATCCTTTAATGATAATAAATAGTACTTGACAAGACTTTACTTTTTTTTATATTCTTCAACAAATTAGCCCGCAATCGGCCCAATGCAGCAATGTGGAGTCGGCATGAGCTCTCCTTTTTTCGAATTTTTACATAACCGTTCTAATAATAATATCGATATGCTCAATAGAGCAAATCCCATCTTCGAAGTCGCACGTGAACTTGGTATTCCGGTGGGGAAAAATGTCGTTCATTGTATAAAGAGAGAGAAGCATGTCAACAGTAACGGCGTACCCACAATGACTTTTAATTTGATTAAAAATACGTTCCGGTGCTGGGTGTGTCCAGATGTGTGTGGTGATGTTGTCGATCTTATTATGCTCGCAAAAGATGTGAACAGGGAACGGGCAATCCAGTTTTTATCCATTCGGGGTAATATAAAAACTGATAACGACAGATCGAAATTTTTCAGAGGAAAAAGTCTCGAAAAAATGGGATCCTCCGACCGGGAAGCAGTATTCAAGGATTTCTTCTCAGGTATGGAAAACGACCAAGGAATCGATCTCATAGCATTTGCATCGACAAAAGGGGGAACTGGGAAAACACTTGTTGTCAATAATATTGCTGTTATACTTTCTCTCATTACCCGTTATATCGGCCGCCACAGAAAAGCAGATCCACAACATGTTGAACTGATCGATCTTGATTTTGGCAAACCGGACCAGCGTTTATTGCTTGGTATCGATCCGGAATACTATATAGAAGACGTGTTTTATCAGCAGTCGAAAGAGCTTTCATGGGACTTCCTTAGAGAACATATTCCTCTTGAAAACTTAAAGCTCGTATCGTCCTGTCCGGTTAGAAAGTCGAAATCGCTTTACTATCTGAAGAAAAACGAAATCCTCTATATGCTCCACAATTCAGATGCGAATATAAAACTTGCCGATTTTGGAGGCGGTTCTGATAAGGAGACACTGGATTTTCTTAGTAGTATCAAAAGCAAAGTGTTTGTTATTAATCCCGACCGAGCTTCCGTTGAGGCAGTCTTTAATCTCATTCTCAGCCTGCTCTACTATCCTATGAAACAGCAGTTTAAAGGCTCAAAAGATGCGATTGCGCTTGCTGAAAAATTACGTGACTGCAGCAAAAACGGATTTACTGTCAACGACTTGCGTGACGAACTACACCGAATCGATAAGAAGCGCTCGGGTTTGAAGAAACTGAAAAAATTCTACGAGGACACAGTTAAACCGTTTCAGACAGAGCTTGGAATGTCTGTAAGCGGAAATGGTTCAATATCAATTGAAAAATTAAAACAAGATCTGCCAGCTTTGCATAATAAAGTTCATGAAATACTTTTTCGTAGTAATGGTTCATCCTCCTATTCAAAAAAGAGTAAAATTTACCGAACATTCACTGATATTGAACATAATGTCCGTGTCTTTGATTCGTTTTCATCCCGCCTGGAAAACCTTCTTACGACATCGTTGTTCGGCCTTGTAATCAATAAGTGCGACAAGGAGTTGGCAGGTACGGTAGCCGGAAACCTTGAAGATCAGATTAGAAAGACTTTCTCAATGAATTTGTCTCATCTCGGTAATATCCCGGAGGAAGAAGCGCTCAGAAATATTTCTAATTACGGTATGCCGTTTGCTGTTCATGATCCCGAACACGAAGTGCTCGATCACTTTTTTAAGATTACCGATACAATCATCGGCCTCAAGAGTGGTTCCACTGAGAATATAGTATTCGAACAGAGAGACTATCTCAAAGATCTGAAACAAAACTGGCTCGCCCAGACTGAACCCGTCGGTGTGCTTGCGTAACTGCCCTTCAATATGTAACACTTTTATCATAATAATCCAATAAGCAGCTTTGAATTTTGTATGCATTACTCATACACAATTTTTGCATTATGCTAAGAAGAACCGAATTGGCTTGACATTTTTTGGCATTAATAATACATTTGTTTTGTATTTAGTTCTATGTCTCACGTGACAATTACTTCGGCCACTCTGACCAGATTCGGCTGACGTAGTTGATAATATGGAGTAACTATGAAGTGGGTAGTAACAGCACAGGAAATGCGGAATATTGATTCCCGTGCAATCAATACTATCGGTATTCTCGGATATTCATTGATGGAACGTGCCGGACTCGAAGTCATTGAATCGTGTCTTGATGATTTTGGGCCTGTCTCCGGGAAATCTGTTTCTGTTTTCTGCGGAAAGGGTAATAATGGAGGAGACGGCCTTGTTATTGCCCGGGAAATGAAACGGCTCGGTGGTATCGTAACAGTATACATTTTTGCTAAACAGAGTGAATTAAAAGGCGACCCGTTATCAAATTACACCATATTGAAAAAAATGGGGATACCTGTCCGCCATATTACCTCCCCTGCACAACTAATTGAGATTCCTGAAGATTTTGAT
The DNA here is from genome assembly GCA_965249485.1 of bacterium. GTDB lineage: Bacteria > SM23-31 > SM23-31 > SM23-31 > SM23-31 > CBDFMG01. Next base: position 1,189,415 of record OZ252239.1, read on the forward strand.
ATTACCATCGATGCACTCCTTGGAACAGGGGTTCATGGAGAAGTGACCGGTATTATTGGTGCCGCTATCAGAAAAATCAATTCTCAGAGTGCGGTGGTTGTCTCGGTCGATCTTCCGTCCGGATTAAATACTGATAACGGTACATTCATCGGTACCTGTGTGAGTGCAGACATAACTGTAACGATGGGACTGCTCAAACGGGGATTGCTTCTGCATCCTGGAGCAATGATGGCGGGGGAAGTAGTCATTGCCGATATCGGGTTTCCCGAACGAGCCATATCACCTGAAAGAGTCAAAACATTTTTTATCGAAAAAAGCGATGTAGTTTCGCATTTACCGCGGCGATTGCCATATTTTCACAAGGGTGTTTTCGGACGTATCCTGGTTATCGGCGGTTCTCCGGGAATGACCGGTGCCCCTGCAATGTCGACAAACGCAGCGCTCCGCTCAGGAGCCGGAATGACGCTCCTCGGGGTACCAAAAAGTCTGAACACAGTCTTGGAACAAAAAGTAACTGAAACTATGACTCTTCCGCTCCCGGAAACAGAGAGTGGGTCATTAAGTAGAGATGCAGAAGAAAAAATTCTTGACGCTCTTGTATGGGCAGATGTACTGGCAATTGGCCCTGGTATCGGACGAGATGAACAGACAATAAAACTCGTACACTCTATTCTTGAACAATGCGAGCTTCCGGCAGTAATCGATGCAGATGCTTTATACGCCGTTTCAAAAAAACCCGGAATTCTGAGAAAAAGGGAAGCCGATACTGTCATCACTCCCCACGTTGGAGAATTTTCACGATTGATTCGGACAGATGACGCCAATCTCATCGACACGGAGCGGATTGAACTTTGCAGAAAATACGCCCGCCATTTCCGGTCGGTTGTACTGTTAAAAGGCGCTCCGTCGATCACTGCATCACCGGAAGGCGAAATATTTATTAATCCGACAGGAAATGCAGGTATGGCTACCGCCGGGTCCGGAGATGTTTTGACAGGTGTTATTGCAGCGATAATAGGGCAGGGTGTGGATGTAGTTGAAGCAACAATTACAGGGACATACATTCACGGTCTTGCTGGTGACTTTGCTGCAGACGAATTTGGCGAAATTAGCATGATGGCAACCGATATCATAAATTATCTTCCTTATGCATTTGAAGACATGTTTGGAAGATATCTTAATTCTGAAAGCTGATCAATCGTACCCTATGAATACTTCCGTCAAATTCTATCTCCCGGTCGTAGTTTGGTTGTTATTTATGTTTAGTTTTCCGACAATCATCCACTCTCTGGATTTTGGCCCGGTCCGCTATAATCTGGACAAAATTGTCCATTTTGTTGAATACGGCATTTTATGTGGTCTGCTGATCCGTGTTTTTTATAACGGCGGCAGTGACCGGGTATTAATCCGATCGCTCTTACTTTCACTAGGGATCTCTTTATTCATAGCCGGAATTGACGAAATGTATCAGCTCTATATTCCAGGAAGATCAGCAAGTTTTTACGACTTTGCTGCCGATGTTATCGGTATAGTGTGTGCACTTGCTGTTTTCCGGTTCTTAATTCATAGTTCGGCTTCTTCACATGAGTTGGATTGAAAAACTCTCTTCAAAATACACCTCGATTACGATACCATTCCTATATCAATTTACTGGAATCAAAAGTACAATTGACAACTTCTACAGTGATACTGCAAATTTTTATAGTTCACTCTATTCGTCAAAAAAATCTGATGATATCCCGATGTACGCTTCGATTGCTGCTCGGACTGGTTCGCCTCTCTTAGATGTTGCCTGCGGAGATGGAAGAGTGGCGGTACAGTTGGCACGACAGGGCCATACTGTGTTTAGTTTTGATAAATCCCGCACAATACTTGAGCTCTTTAAACAGAGTATTGTGAAACTCCTTCCGGAAGACCGGGCACGAATTCACATCATTCGGTCAGAAATGCAAAATATTCCGTTTAAAAACCATTTTAAGTTGGCGATCATTCCCTATAATTCGTTTAATCACCTCATGAAAAAGGAAGAGCAACAATCCTGTCTGAGTGGAATATTTAACGCTCTTGTTGCCGATGGGCTGCTTGTCATGGAGATTCTCCCTTATCATGAAACATATTGTGTTGGTTTACGCTTCAGAAAGGCAGGAGTATTATCCGACGGAGCAACAAACGTCACAGCATATTCGAAAGTAGATCATGACATTACACAAGATATCCACACTGTGAATTGGTATTTAAAAATTAAAAAATCGGGAAAGCGTACCCGTCGGATAATGAGCACATTTGTCAGAAAAGATATTCCGCTTACTGCAATGAAGGCAATGATAATCGAAACAGGCTTTAAACTCGAAGAAATCCGCTCTGCCTATTCAATAAACGAAAAATCAGGGAGTAAACTTATTTTAATCGCCAGAAAGCCGAAATAAGTGAATCCACAATGTGATCTGTATCAACAAATTGGTTGTACGATACATTTTAAAGGTAATGACGTATTTTTTACTTTGAATTACTGAATTATTTTTTGTATTATTCAGAGCATCTCAAAAAGTTGAATATTCCTCTTTTACTCATCTCCATAGGGAGCAGATCATGGCACACAAAATCCTCATCGTCGACGATGAAGAAGATTTTCTTCAGGGATTAACCATTCGCCTTGAGCATGCAGGATATGATATCCAATCCGCCCGCAATGGTGAAGAAGCATTGGATTATATGCTTAATAACACTCCAGATCTTATTGTACTGGACGTCCAGATGCCAAAAATGAACGGTCTCGATTTTATTCGCGCTATTAAGAAAGATACAAAATTCAAAAAAATTCCGGTCTTGTTTCTTACAGCAGGTGCGTTTGAAATTGCCGAAGAGATAGAAACATTGGCGGTAGCGCAGGATTTCCTCTTGAAATCAGTTGATAATGAGCAGATTATCGACAGGATTGCAAAGTTTTTAAATTAATCTTCCGAAGTTTTATTCCATCCCAAAAAATCAAATATCTATCATGCACGTCTAGTGTTGGAACGGTGTAATATACAGCGTCACACTCGATCGTTTCTACAGTGCAGTAATGAATTTAATTAAGTTTCGAAGTGGATAATTCGGAGTAATAGCCGTCTTTCCGCAGAAGCTTTTTTGATGAAAACTGTGTTGCAGAACCGGCTAACTCTGATTCATGAAGCGTTATCGTGGAATGACATTTAAGACAATTGTAAAGCGGGAATGAATCTCCGTTCGAACGTTCCTGACTTCCTAAGTATTCTACAACTGAATGATCACACATATTTCGATTTCTGTTATAATTCATACCATACTTTGTGTCTTTATTATCGGCAAGATCAGGGAAAAGTTGAATGATTGATTCAAACAGATCATTGTGAATTCGAAAATGAGATAGAAATCACTCTATTGACTTATCAAAAGGAGAAAATAAGTTGGTACTTCTCGCTGGTTTTACCGTAAAGGAAATCCTTAAATATGTATCGGTAAGTAATTCATAAGTATCTTCGCGAATACGTCTCAGAGTGCTCACTCTTAACGGAAAAACGCTTGACGGAACACAGGAAAATCCCTACATTACCTGTGTGTGTTTAGACCGGTACTTGGGATCTCCCTGTGCCGCCATTTCTAATTAATAAATATAATTTAGATGCAGGTAGTTTAATAATTAACCAAATATAGTGTTATATGTGACCATAGTCAAGGATAAATTGGGTATTAATACGCCATTTTACGAAAACATCAATTTTGTTGATGCTCTTTTGCATCCGAATAGGCGGGGTTTTAGCAAAAAAATGTGCGACATGCTTGGTGTTTCAAAAGAAGCCGTATCAAACTGGAGAAACAGAGGTGTTGTTCCTCATCAAAATAATTTAAAGCGGTTTGCAGAAAAAGTATCAAGAGAATTAACAAGAAAATTCAATCAAGATGTATATTTCACGCCGAGTCAACTGAAGGAAGAAGATCTTATAACAATAATTGAGAAATTTAGAGAAAATACTGACCAATATGAAGTAAAAGAATCGGTCGCTCCATATTATCAACATAGAACAAATTTTGGTTTAAAACAGCCGGATTGGGTTAAAGATCTTATCCCGCATATGATACACTCCATACCCGTATTCAATTCAATTCCTGAGGGTGAGCCACATGAATTGACAGATTCACGTTACATTCTTAAAAATGCTGATGAATTTGTAATGACAGGAGTGCGTGACGTACATGCATATGCGCTTGCAGTCATTGGAGATATAATGGAACCGACACTTAGCGAAGGTGACCGGATAATTGTTTCCCCAAATTCAGAGACGGCGAATAAATGTGTAGTTGTATACAGATTAAATAATGGAAAGGCCGGATTAAGCCGCTTTCGACAAATTGGTACAGAAATTTATTTAGAATTCGATGCAGATACACAGGAGATTATCCAGCACAATATCACAGAATTTATTTTTATCCACCGCGTTGTAGAAGTAATCAAGAAATTATGATTACTAAAACATCCTGTACACCATAATTAATATAATATTCTCATACTACATTTAACTTCAAGTTCATACAACTTATTGCTTTTAATTAAATGCTGTAAATTGGTGATAATGCGTACGGTATATTACCGGTTTAGAGGATTTTGTAGAGCATTGTTAACGGACTCAAACCAGAATGCGTATCGAGATTCTTGGAGGATACAGGACGCAACTTTTTGACTCCCAAATATCACATCAGCAAGTTCACCGAATCGTATCTACAGAGGAAAGCGGGGAATGGACAAGAGGACCGGACGTTTGAATGCAGAACCGACAGTGAGAGCGATTGCTTGAATGAAACCAGGATTGGGGACACACCGTTCGGCCCGTACAGCAATGGCGTCATGATGATATGGTTCAAATCATCAATAACATCATTAATATGAATTCATGAAATCCACTGTGAACCATTGCCGTAGTAACCGCCCAGACCTAATTTGAATGCGGGTGCCATTTTCCGGGAGTACCGCCTCCGCGACCATTTCTCTTCTGGAAAGTACGGTAACACCGTAACCGTATTGCACACAATTCCCTGCCGATTAACCCGGTTACCTCTGTTATTAGCACATTCATAGTAGTATCCCTGATCGACTTGACGTGTTGAATCGCCTAATAAAAAATTTGTTAGGATTTTGACACAGAAATATATCTATTCGAAATAAAACTTTAAATAATTCGAGATATCGTCTAATCAACTGTAGGTAGCGTTATTCCCTTCTGAGATTGATATTTCCCGTCCTTATCCTTATAAGACGCGTGAGGTGCTTCGGTACTCTCAATAAACAATATTTGCGCAATTCCCTCATTTGCATGAATACGGACCGGATACGGAGACGAGTTCACAATAGACATGGTAATATACCCTTCCCATTCCGGCTCGAGAGGTGTGATATTTGCAATGATACCACACCGAGCGTACGTAGATTTTCCGGTACACAATCCCAAGACCTTTGACGGCATTTTGAAATACTCTACTGTTCGACCGAGCATATAAGAATGGGGAGCCAGAACACAAGAATCACCTTTTGTTATGGTGAAAATATTTTTATCAAATGATTTTGGATCGATAATGATGCCGGAATCCTCAGTAGATATGGAAGTCGGTAGTATAAAAAATTCATTGGCAATACGAGCGTCGTAACCATACGAAGACACACCGAAAGAAACAACGTTTTTTCTGACCTGTTCCGGAGCAAACGGACTGATCATATCATGGCTTTTTGTCTGTTCAATAATCCACTCATCATTTTTAATCATCCTTTCAGGCATCCTTTCAGGCATCCTTTCTTTTATTTACGAATTTTTTTCAGGTTACTATTACACCTGATTTATCCGATTCGTCGACAACTTTTCTAATATTTTTGCCATATCGTCAGGTAGTGGTGCCTCGAACTGCATTATTTTTTTGGATGTCGGGTGCATAAATGATAATGCCGCGGCATGAAGAGCCTGTCTTGGAAATTGGCTCAGTAATTCCTGTGCTACCGACCGTTCATTCGATGTCAAATGGGACAATTGACGGTTTCTTCCCCGGTACAACGAATCACCGAACACTGGATTGCCAACTGAGGCGAAATGCGACCGTATCTGATGAGTTCGGCCCGTTTTCGGCATAACATCAAGCAGTGTGAGATACCCGAATTCATCTCGAACTGTGTAGTGTGTTACGCTCTCTTTGCCCTCAGCACCAGAGACCATTTTTTTTCTGTCTGATCTACTGCGGGATATCGACTTCGAAATCACTCCGGAATTACTTGATAACACTCCCCAGACAAGTGCAGTGTAGTGTTTTTCGATTGTTCTTTCGGCAAATTGATCTCCCAGTGACCGGTGACTGCGGTTATTTTTAGCCACGACCATGACACCCGACGTGTCCTTATCGAGTCTGTGAACTATGCCCGGACGTAAGACACCGTTAATTCCGGACAAATTATCAAGATGATACAGCAGTGCATTTACCAGTGTACCTGACCGTATAGGGCCGGCAGGATGGACAATGAGACCAGCAGGTTTTTGTATTACTGCAATATCTCCATCCTGATAGACAATTTCAAGAGGGATATTCTCAGGCACAATTTCAAGAAGGACAGCTTCGGGAATTGTAACTGTAACAACATCTCCTGGAGCAACCATATAGCTTGGTTTAACCGTAACATTATTGCAAAGAACAGAATTAATGGTAATTAATTGCTTGATATGAGAGCGAGAATAGTCCGGAAAAGAGTTTGCAATAAAACGGTCAATTCTTTCAGGCTGACGGTCTGCAGGAAATTCGATTTTCAATAAGCGGGACATAGCGGATTATACAATCAAAATTAGATAAGTCTCATTATCAACTAATTAATCCAATGATGATTAGAAAAGAAATTAAAAAAAAGTTTCCGTTAATACTATTATTCCTCAGCAGCAACGGACTCTTCTATATTGTTTTCCTGATACATATCGTGATGCCCTGCAAATATAGTATACATCAGAAGAAACATACCGGTCGACACAGCAATATCAGCAATATTGAAAATCGGCCAGCGGGGTAAATATATCTCCGGCATAGATATAAAAAGAAAGTCAAATTGAGTGATATGGATGTCGGGAATATCAACGTCGAAGAAGTCGACAACTCTTCCATACAATAATCGGTCAAGAAGATTGCCGGCTGCACCGCCGAATATCACAGCCAAAGCAAAACGGGGTAAAAATTTATCATTCCGAAATTTGATAAGATAGTAGAGGATTGCAAATGCGGCAATAAGAGATAATGCATTAAAAATATATTTATTGGGTATAGCAATACCAAATGCCATACCCGAATTCTGAATATGGGTTAGTTTAAAGGTGTCACCGATAATCTCAATCGATTCGCGGAGTGCCAATTTCGATTTGGCAAGCCACTTTGTATACTGATCGAGCAGAAATATAGTTGCAGAAATAAAAAGTAATTTCATGACGGATTAGAGCTTACTGTTTTGTTTTACAATCGAAGCACTTTGTTGCGATAGGAACCGCTTCAAGACGTTCTTCGTCAATTTCATTGTTGCATTTGGTGCAAATTCCGAAGGTGTTGTCTTCAATACGTTTAAGGGCTTGGTCAAGCCGCTCAAGGTATTGGCTCTCACGTGATGCAAACAGAAATGCTTTTTCGCGTTCCTGTGCATCAGTTCCCTGGTCCGCCATGTGAAATGAATACGATGAATGGTCACCCGAAGCGTCTTTTACAGTCGTATCCATTGTCTGCTCACGTAAATATTTCAATTTATCAATGAGCTCTTCCCGCTCTTCATTTATGAGCTTTATGAACTTCTTATATTTCTTCTTAACCATTACATATCCTCATGTAATAAGGTAATTCCAGAGTATAATAACAATTTTTTTTGTAATATCATACTATTTAATACATTGTCGAAAACTTAGGATGAATTTATTATCCGTTCAATTCCAACACGGGCGGTTCCTGTTTCAAACTCAAAAGTACGCTCAAATTCTCCCGGTTGAAACGATGTTACAATTTCAGTCGTAAGCGTTTCTTCACTAATGTACGACTCCTCCTTCATAATAATGTCGCGAATAGAATCTTCTGCATCGAGAAATAAACGTATCCTGTCAACAACTTCGAAATTGGCTTCTCTCCTCATGTTCTGGACCCGGTTGACAAATTCTCTTGCAAATCCTTCTCGCAGCAGTTCGGGTGTCAAATTGGTATTAATGCCGACGGTAAGTCCATTTCCTTCAATAACTGCCATTTCCGGTATCTGTTCCGTAATAATTTCAAGATCATTGTTCTCTAGAATATACACAGTACTGTTTATCTTAATAGTAATATCATTACCGCCTTCATAGCGTTCAATCTCGTCCTGCGGAAGCTCCGCAAGGACTGTTTTTGCTGCCTGAATATCTTTACCGAGTTTCGGGCCAAGTGCTTTAAAGTTGGGCCGTGCTACCTTTTTCATAAGTCCTGAGTCGTCTGACGAGAACGAGAGTGATTTAATATTCAATTCACTGAGTATCAAATTCTCTCCCTGCTCGATATGCTTTTGCTGCTGTTTGTCATTCGGTATCACTATTAATTCGGATAGCGGCTGCCGTATCTTGATCCCCGATTTGCTTCTGACCGACCGGGCAAGTATACATACTCTTCGGATCTGGTCCATTCTATCTGAAAGATCGTCATCTCTGCCGATGAATATTGATTCGTCAACTGAAGGATACGGCTCGAGATGGACGCTCACATCAGGCGATCCGTCGGATGCTTTTAAATTTCGGTAAATTTCCTCAGACAGAAACGGAGCAATCGGAGCCATCAAACTACTGATAGTAATTATTGTTTCGTACAGTGTCTGATACGCAGCATTCTTATCGGGGCCTTTATCACTTTTCCAGAATCTTCTCCGGTTCAACCGGACGTACCAATTTGAAAGGTCATCAATAACAAATTCTGAAATCGCCCGTGCCGCTTTTGTGATTTCATAGTTGTCCATTAAAGTGTTAGACGTTTCAACAAGCAGGGCAAGTGAAGAAAGGAGCCACCTGTCGATCTCCGAACGGTCCTGCATTGGAATGACCGAGTCGTCAGAATATACAAACTCGTCGATGTTTGCATATGTTACGAAAAAGGAATAAGTGTTAACTAAAGTTCCAAAAAACTTTTTAATTACTTCCTGAATTCCCTCACGGTCAAACCGAGTCGGAATCCATGGAGGGCTGCTGCTGATAAGGTACCACCTGAGGGCATCGGCACCTTCCGAATCCAGCACATCGTTCGGGTGCATAACATTTCCTTTGCTTTTGGACATTTTGACACCCTCAGCGTCGAGAATCATGTCCATTGTCAGGCAACTTTTGTAAGCCGGTTTGTTATTCAGCAGCACGGAAATTGCAAGAAGGGAATAGAACCATCCCCTCGTCTGGTCGATTGCTTCGCTGATAAAATCAGACGGATAGTGGAGATCGAATTTTTCTTTATTCTCAAACGGGTAGTGCCACTGTGCAAATGGCATGCTTCCAGAATCGAACCATGCATCGATAACTTCTGGTGTCCGCTCCATGATCCCACCGCATTTTTCACAGTCCATTGTCACATCATCGATATACGGTTTATGCAGATCGAGCGGTTCCTGAAGCGGATTGTGACTTCGATTCTTCAAAGTTTCAATAGAATCGACAGAGTCCATCGAACCGCAGTCCGAGCAGATCCAGATATTGAGCGGCGTCCCCCAGAATCGGTCACGCGAAAGCGACCAATCAATATTATTTTCCAGCCACCGGTGGAACCTTTTTTCACCGACTTCTTTCGGTACCCACCAAACCTTCTCATTATTTTCGAGAAGCTGGTCTCTGAACTGGGTTGTCTTGATAAACCATGACTGCCGTGCATAATACAGGAGTGGAGTATCACACCGCCAACAGTGGGGGTAACTGTGTTTGTAATCAACACTCTTCAAGAGTGCTCCCGACTCTTGTAAATCGGCTATGATCTTTGGATCGGCATTCTTGACAAATAGTCCTTTATACGGTGTAATCTCTTCGGTAAAATTCCCCTTGTCATCGACCGGCTGAAAAATCGGGAGATCATATTTCAGACCCATTTGGTAATCGTCCTCACCAAATGCCGGAGCAATATGAACAATTCCTGTTCCTTCTTCGGTCGTCACAAATTCACCTGAGATAACGTAGAATGCCTTTTTATCCGCTTTCATGAATGAGAAAATCTGTTCGTACTCCATGTCAAGCAGGTCGGAACCCTTGCAAGTCTTAATAATCTCGTGTCCGTCAGGCAGGATATTTTTCCGGTCTTCTACAAGGATCAAGGTGTCATCACCGATTTTTGCATGCACATAGGTGCAATAGGGATTGACCGCCAGTGCGACATTCGAGAGGAGCGTCCACGGTGTTGTCGTCCAGAGCAGAAAATAGGTGTCAACTTCACTCTTTACCTTTGCCTTGATGTAAATCGAAGGATCGGTGACATCACGATAGCCGAGAGAGACTTCATGGCTCGATAGCGGTGTTCCACACCGCGGACAATACGGGAGTATTTTGTGTCCTTTATAGATCAGGTCTCTCTTAAAAAGGTTATCGAGAATCCACCAGACCGATTCAATATAATTATTGGTATACGTGATATAGGGATCATCCAAATCGATCCAATATCCGATCCGCTCAGTAAGGTTGTCCCATTCCTGCTTATATTTCCAGACCGATTCGCGGCATTGCTTGTTGAATTTATCAATGCCATAATCAATTATTTTCTCTTTCGAGTCGAGATTCAGCGCCTTTTCGACCTCAATTTCAACCGGAAGGCCGTGTGTATCCCAGCCGGCTTTTCGCTCAACGCGAAATCCCTGCATCGTCTTGTATCTGCAGATCAGGTCTTTTATCGCTCGGGAAATTACATGGTGTACCCCCGGAGCTCCGTTTGCAGTTGGCGGCCCTTCGTAAAAAATGAACGGTTTGTCTTCCGGCCGTTCTTGCACGGACCGTTCGAAAATTTTATTCTCTTTCCAGAATGCGAGAATTTTAGCTTCCAGATCGGGATAATGGACATTTGATGGTAATTTTTTAAACATATTACAGCTTCAGTACATTATTGCTAATTATAGTTCTTATAGAGGATAACTAAAATCATTTTTACTGAAATTCCGGTGAACTAGCGGAACAGAATGGAAATTCTAAATCACAAAACCTTAGTTAATCCATATTTTTTTCATATTCAAAGTTTTTCAATCACCCTCTTAATCAGGGTAGTCAATTTTGGTTCAGCAGTCCCAGCTATTTTGATAATTTCCTGAATATTTACGGGTTCAAGCGCATCGGGATTGCACAGATCGGTAATGACCGACAGCGCAAGCATCTTCAAACCGAGATGTACACCTGCGATAACCTCGGGAACCGTCGACATGCCAATAGCATCGGCGCCGATAATTTGCAGCATCCGGTATTCTGCAGCTGTTTCGAGGCTCGGTCCCGTCATCGACGCATAGACACCCTGTCTAACCGAAATGTTTTCCTGGGCAGCAATACCCTCGGCGAGTGCAATCAGCTCGCGGTTATACGGTTGCGACATATCGGGGAACCGCGGTCCTAGTGCATTCTCATTTTTTCCGATGAGCGGATTTGCACCGAGCAGATTGATATGGTCCTTAAGAATCATGATATCGCCCTTCGAAAAGTTGGGATTCAATCCTCCCGAGACATTCGAAATTATGAGCGTTTCGGTTCCGAGACTCTTCAAAACACGGACAGGAAACGCGATTTCCTGTGTCGAGTATCCTTCATACATGTGGAACCGCCCCTGCATCACCACGGCTTTTTTGCTGCCGATTGTACCGAGTATGAGTTTTCCGGCATGACTTTCTACCGTAGAAAGCGGAAACCCCGGTATTGTCCCGTACGGAATTTCGGTCTCAATCAAAATGTCTTTGACAAGTCCGCCGAGTCCCGTTCCGAGTATGATAGCAACGTCGGGCACGAGATCGGATTTTGACCGAATGGTCTCAACCGCCTTGTTAATTGCGTCGAGAACACTGCTCACGAACTGGCCCCCCTGTTATCGTTTTCCGTATCATCATGGTGAGATGAATCGTCATCATCCTCGTCGATGATTTTGTCGATCAGATTAAAACCGTTATGAAATTTTTGCGGCGGTGATTCATCCTGCTCTTCATGCTGACTCTTTATGTCGATACTTTCACCTTGGTCAGAACCCTTATCAGGAGACGGTTTCGTTGGCTCTTCCCGCTGACGCACAGGTTCCTCTGCAGTTCTCATCGGTTCTTCAACTGTTTTTTCGGGCATTTGAACGACAGGAGGACGTTCCTCCTGAGGTGGAAGCACTGGTTCCACAGGTTTCTGATCTACTGGCTCGGGATTAAGTTTTGATTTATCCTCGGAAGTTTCGGTTTCCTGTACGTTTTCCGATTCATGCCTTTCGGAAAGCCCGGACTGAAAATCCTCAGAAAAATTTCCTTTCCTACGTCGCCGCTCCATATTGCTGAGTTCGGTAATTTCGTCTTCCTCAAGCTCAAGCACTGAAACCCATTCTTTCAACCGCCGGACGAACGATTCTTTCTGAGTTTTCAGAAAAGCGATTTCATCCTGAAGCTTTCTGAGCTCCCGCCGGGCAGATTCGGTGATCTGCTGAGCGGAAAATTCGGCCTCACGCATTTTTATATCGGCTTCTCTCCGTGACGATTCCTGCGTTTCGGCCGTAGACCGTTTTGCTTCGATGAGTGTTTCCTGAAGCGTCCCCTCAACCTGTTTAAAATTTTTCAGCTCCGTCTCATACTTCAAAACTTTATCGTCAAGTTCTTTTTTCTGCCGGAGGAGCAGCTCAAATTCATCAGCAATTATTTCGAGAAACGTGTCGACCTCAATAGGATCGTATCCACGGATGACCTTCTTAAATTCCTGATTCTGTATATCACGTGGCGTAAATTTCAACATAGTTCAATTTCGTATAATGGAACGATATTTATTTGATATTTCCGTAGAAAAGAATTCAATTTTTCGGTTCTCTCTGCTTCCGTGCGCCGAAAATCGCTCTTCCGATGCGGACTATCGTCGCCCCCTCTTCAATGGCAATTTCGAAATCATCTGTCATACCCATCGACAGGTCCCGAAGTGGGTAATTAAAAATACTCTGCCGGTTCACATCCTTCTGTATCCCTGCAAGCTCCCGGAAATAGGGACGGGCATCTTCGCTTGCTGCCTGTATGGGGGGAATCGCCATCAATCCCCGGCACCGGAGGTTTGTAAATGCCCCGAGCTCTTTCAGAAACGGAATTACCTCATCAGGAAGCACGCCCGATTTCGCTTTTTCTCCGCCGATATTCACTTCGGCAAAAACATCGATAGTGCGGTCAGCACGATTATCGATTTCGGCAGCCAGTCGCACACTGTCAACAGAGTGGATGACGTTAAAGATAGTTAAAACCTGCTTGACTTTATTACGCTGGAGATGGCCGACCATGTGCCAGACGGCTCTCTGCTTCACTTCGCCATGTTTTGCGAGGGCTTCCTGTACCCGGTTCTCTCCGATATGTTCAATGCCAAGACTAATCGCTTTGTCGACGATCTCAGCAGGATGAGTCTTCGTAACTGCAATAACTGTAACATTTTCCGGACTTCGTCCGCTCCGCACAGCAGCGTTTGCAATCCGCTCTCGGACAACACGAATATTATCACTAATGTTCATTGTATTCATAAAAGTAGAAACACTAAATATATAATAAATAAGGCACAAATGCAATATAATAAGGAGAGTTGAATTGTCACAAACAGGGATGTATTCTGCTTGATTATGTCACGGGACTGTCTTATTTTACGGCTTCTTTACAGCGATGATTGAAAACAGTGAAATTCACATTTTACAAATGAGTTAGGGCAGGTAATGGAAAGTCTCAAAGTTGGTATAGTCGGTGTCGGGCATCTCGGTGAGATGCATATCAAGAAGCTGTTGAGTATTCCCGAAGCAGAGTTTGTCGGTTTCTGGGATAATGACGAAAACGTCCGGGCTGAAAAGTCGCAAACATACAATGTTCATGCGTTTGATTCGCTTGATTTACTCCTCGATGCAGTAGATGCGGTGAGTATCGTTGTGCCGACATCTGCACATGCAGCAGTTGCTATTGCTGCCGCCGAACGGGGTGTCCATATCTTTGTCGAAAAGCCGATAGCCCCTAATCTTGAAGAAGCGGATGAAATAATTGAAGCCGCAGGGAAAAACAATGTTAAACTCCAGGTAGGCCACATCGAGCGGTTTAATGCGGCATTCAGAAACCTAATAAAAGACCTCGTCAATCCCCGGTTTATTGAATCACACCGCCTTGCCTCATTCAATCCGCGCGGACTTGACGTATCGGTCGTCCTCGATCTCATGATCCACGATCTTGACATCATTCTCAGCCTCATGAAATCTCCCCTGAGGCAGGTTGATACAAGTGGTGTTGCCGTAGTTTCGTCCAATCCTGACAGTTTTGATATTGTTAATTCCCGACTGACGTTCGAAGACGGTGCGGTGGCAAATGTGACCGCGAGTCGGATTTCACAGACGAAGATGCGCAAGATGCGTCTCTTCCAGCAGGACAGCTACATTTCGATGGATTTTTTGACCGGCGAGGCAGAAGTGTTCCGGATGCTCGACCCGGAGACTCAGGACAACGAAAACGATATGCTGCCAGTCATGTCGATCAATCACGAAGATTTCAATAAAAATGTTGGCTATAAAAAAATTGCCAATGACGGACGAGACTCTCTCGAACTTGAGCTCCGGTCATTTCTCGAATCGGTCAAAAACGATACTGAACCGCCCGTGACAGGCGAACAGGCGCGCGCCGTACTCGCTACTGCCCTCGATATCACTGCCAAGACCATTTCCCATATCACAAAGTAGTACAATATCTAATAATTATAATACTTTATGAAGATAAAAAATAAATAGCTGTAATTAAGTTAAATACTTGTCAATGCAAGAAAATAGTGTCGTGGCAATCTCTGATTGTGACATTCCAAAAAATTACTTTCAGAGAACGCACATCCATTTAATAATAAAAACAATTGCATAAAACCCCCGAAGTAAGGGTACATTATAGACGAAAGGCGCCATCTTGAAATTGATCGATAAACTCCGTGCACGGTGGGAAGCACGGCAATTCCTCAGCAGCCTCAAAAAAGCAACGGAGTCGGGACTGCCTGTAGAAATAACTTGTGAAGAAGTTAAGGAACTTCTCAACAATGGCACTGATTTCATTCTGCTCGATGTCCGGGAGAAACGGGAGTGGGATCTCGTAAAGATTGAGAATGCTGTTCTTTGCCCCATGAGTAACTTCATGTGTGACATGGAAAAACTTGACAGCTCGAAACTTATCGTTACCTATTGCCATCACGGCATACGTAGTTTCCAGGCAATGTGCATCCTTCGCAATAACGGATTTGCTAATGTGCGCAACATGACCGGCGGTATCGACCTCTACGCACAGAAGGTGGATACGGATATGAAGCGGTATTAAAATAAGAGACTCATATTTAAAGCATTAGAGTCGATTGCGGCATTTAATAATTGCAGATGATGTTAATATAGAACTTGAAAAATAACTCACTACCTATCCAAACACGTCACAACCTCGCCCACATACATTCGATGCATGGGAAATTCGGGGTGAAGAAACATTTCTTTGAGGATTGCAGGATTGAGAATGTTTTCCCGGACAAGGTCCTGCGTATAGATTTTTTTACATATGATCACGAGCCGTGCTTCTGAAAAATAGACTGTTCCCGACGGTCCCTCAACCGGTGTGATCCCTGCCTGTTCGACTTTATTCACATCCCGTCCCGAAATCTTTCCGCAGTACTTGAGCATCTCCCTATGTTTCGGATCGAAAAATGAAAAGGTATAATTCCGATTTTTCCATGAATTTATACGTATACTGGTCGGGACGTACCTAACAGGTCGTCACGTTTCTCCGCCATAGATCGCCGAATCCGCCCCAGCTTCCGGTCATAGTATTGAACGAATCTAACGATCCCGCAGTCAACAGGAACCAGTCTCCGCCAAACAGTTTAAACGGACTGTCTTTGAGTTCTTCAGGTTTCAGTTCTTGAAATGGTGTTTCCATAGTAACCTCAATAATACCATACGTGCTAATCAGTTTTTATCTATTGTTACGTAATAGATTTAAGCGATTTTTCGTGCGCTTCTATCGTCTTGTCAATATCGTCTTCCGTATGTGCTGTTGAGATAAATCCGGCTTCAAACTGTGACGGTGCCATATAGATACCTTCCTCGAGCATCGCTTTGAAATACCGCGCGAACCGTTCGGTATCACAGCTCATTGCAGAATCAAGATCGGTCACCGGTGTCCCGGTAAAGAACCGGCACATCATCCCGCCGATTCGGTTTTGCTGCATGGGGATGCCGTGCTTTTCAGCACCTTGTGCAATACCATCAGCAAGCTGTGTGGCTAATTTTTCGAAGTGTGGATAGGGATTTTCGTCTTTAAGCGTCTTTACTGTTGTCAGCCCTGCCGCCATGGCAAGCGGATTTCCGGCGAGTGTTCCCGCCTGATAGATCGGACCGTCCGGTGCGATGGTGTCCATAATATCTGTCCGTCCGCCGTACGCTCCTACTGGCAGCCCTCCGCCGATAATCTTGCCGAGACAGGTCAGATCGGGTTTGATACCGTATAGTTCCTGCGCACCGCCGAGTGCAACTCTGAATCCAGTTATCACTTCATCAAAAATCAAGACAATTCCAGCTTCATCGGAAATCATCCGCAGCCTTTCGAGAAATCCATCTGCCGGAGGGATGACTCCGGTGTTTCCGGCAATCGGTTCGACAATAATCGCAGCAATCTGCTCCGGGTTTGATTCAGCGATTTTTTGAACCGATTCAATATGGTTGAACTGAGCGACTAGAGTGTCGGATGCGGTTCCCTTTGTGACCCCCGGATTGCCCGGAATTCCGAGTGTTAGTGCACCGGAACCCGCCTTGATGAGAAAGCTGTCGCTGTGACCGTGATAGCACCCGTCGAATTTAATAATCTTATCCCGCCCGGTAAATCCCCGCGCAAGACGGACCGCGCTCATGGTTGCTTCGGTACCCGAATTGACCATGCGAACTTTGTCAATGGATGGGTATATGTCGGTAATAAGCCGTGCAAGTTCGATCTCTAATTCAGTCGATGCTCCATAGCTCGTTCCGTTTTTTGCCGCTTCGGAGACAGCTTCCACAACTCTCGGATGAGCATGGCCGAGAATAAGCGGTCCCCACGATGCGACATAATCGATGTATTTGTTTCCGTCCGCATCATAAACATTAGGCCCTTCAGCCCGGCTGATAAAGAGCGGATCCATATTGACTGACTTGAATGCGCGGACCGGCGAATTCACTCCGCCCGGCATATACTTTTTCGCTTCTGCAAAAAGTTTTGATGAATTTTCATATATCATTTTGATTCCTTAGACAAACTTATCTCTTTATATAACTATTTTCAATAGTTTTGAATTGTCATTGCGAGGAACGAAGTGACGTGGCAATCTCTGACATGTAATGACGATAAGTTTTATTCAAATAAATCGTTCCAGCTCCTAATTATGTCCAGTAACAAGTTCTATTTTTCGTTTCCGCGGCCACTTTTTTATCTGTTTTTCCCGTAGTATTGCTTCATTAGCAGATTGGAACTCCTCAAAATGAACGAGTTTAGTAATGTTGTACGCATTGGTGAATCCCTTTATTAATTTGTTTTTGTGTTCGGTTACTCTTCTGTTGAGGTTATTTGTCATCCCAGTGTAAATAACAGAGTTAATCTTGTTCGTCACTAAATAGACATAATACGTCCGCTGCATTTTAAAGATTTTTCCTGACAAAAATTACGTTTGAATAACTTTTGTGCGCTATGCTACTCAGAGATTGCCACAGCTTTCGAGGATTCGAAAGCTTCGCAATGACATACAGAATAATAAATTGGGTAAAATTATTGTGGCTGTTAAGAATATTAAGAAATTATTTTGTTTGCGTTTTAATTATATCCAGCTGCTTTTACTTCCATATCATGTCTCAGACGTTGTTATAAAAACAGATACTATTTCAACAGTACCGCGGCATCTTTCGCGAAATAGGTCAGAATGAGATCTGCACCGGCGCGTTTGATGCTGGTCAATGATTCCATTACAACCCGGTCTTCATCGAGCCAGCCTTTTGCTGCCGCTGCCTTGATCATCGAATATTCACCACTCACATTATACGCCGCTACAGGAATAAAGAATTCCTGTTTGACCCGGCTTATAATATCAAGATAAGGAAGAGCAGGCTTGACCATGATAATATCGGCGCCCTCATCAATATCGAGCGCAGTCTCTCTGAGCGCTTCTTCTGCATTCGGAGGGTCCATCTGATAGGACTTTCGGTCACCGAACTGCGGTGTTGAATCCGCTGCATAGCGGAACGGGCCGTAAAACGCCGAAGAATATTTCGCTGCATACGCCATAATCGGGGTGTTGGAAAAATCTTCAACATCGAGCAGATCACGGATGTAACCGATTCGTCCATCCATCATATCGGACGGAGCTACCATATCTGCCCCGGCACGTACATGGCTCAACGCTGTTTTTCCGAGTAATTCAAGTGTTTTGTCATTGTCAACTCCACCATCAACAATTTCACCGCAGTGGCCATGGTCCGTATACTCACACATACACACATCGGTAATCAGCACGAGTGACGAAACCGCCTTTTTCACAGCACGGAGTGCCTCCTGTACGATCCCATCATCAGCATATCCCTCTTTGCCGAGCGGATCTTTGTGCTCTGGAATACCAAAAAGGATCACCGCCGGAATACCAAGCTGTTCGACAGTTTTACATTCTTTGACCAGTTCATCGACCGACAACCTGAATTGTCCAGGCATTGATGGAATTTCTGCTTTGACCTTTTTTCCGGGGCATACAAAAAGCGGGTAGATCAGATCATCGATGGACAATTTTGTTTCGCGTACCATTCTCCGCAGGGTTTCATTCGTGCGGAGGCGCCGCAGCCGTGTAATTGGAAATGTCATATTTTCCCCATTATATTTTTTGAAAGTACTCTATTGCTGCATTGACCAGGCCGGATACCGACTGAACTGGTGATTCGACAACCGGTTCAATTCCATAAGACCTAAGTGTCTTTGTTGTCACTGGACCGATACTCGCAACAGTCATTTTAGAAATTACTGCTGTTCGATCTATTCCGGTAATGAATCGCATTATGGCATCTACAGCAGATGAACTCATAAACGTTACCATATCGATTCTGCCGCTCCTGAACAACCCAGTTATCTCATCAGCCGGGTAGGCAACGGAAGTTGTTTGGTATACTGTAATCCGCGTGATTTCTGCTCCTTTGTTATTGAGACCGCCAGGCAATGTGTCGCGTGCAATGTTCCCCATCGGAAACAAAAACTTCATCCCCGAAATTTTATGAATTTTTTGTGTGAATTCGTGCAGAAATCCAGCCGCTGTTGCTATTTCCGGCTCTAAGTCGGTATCAAATCCAGCCTCTGCAAGTGCCGCTGTTGTTGCTGCTCCGATAGTACCGAACCTGACAGTCTTAAATTGATCTGCGTGTATACCTAGCGTTTTCAACCTTGAGTCGAAAGCCTGAACACCATTTGCACTCGTAAAGATGATCCAGTCAAAATCATCAGGCTTTTGGAGGTGTTTGTCAAATTCTGCATAATCATTTGCCGGTTGAATAGCAATCATCGGTTTATGAGTAACCTCGGCACCAAGCGATTTGAATAGTTCGATCTGCTGCAGTGCCTGGTCAGCCGGCTGGGTAACAACAATCCGTTTTCCGGAATGAGTCATTTATGTTCCTGCGTCGGTACTGCTGCTCCGATACGACTCTAAAATAGCACTGCCGCCGGCGTCGAGTATAGTTTTTGCAAGTTGTTCACCAACCTGTTCCGGCTCATCGGGATCACCTTGAAGTGATTGTCTTACAAGCTTCGAACCGTCCTGCGTGGCAACTGCACCGGTCAATATCAGCTTATTACCGGATAATTGTCCGATACACCCTGCCGGGACCTGACAGCCTCCCTGAAGTACTCGTAAATAACTCCGCTCGGCTGCTGTAACGGCTGCAAGAGTCGTATTATTTATTTTTGAACACAATTTTACTATTTTTTTGTCGTTAGACCGCACCTGAACAGCAAGAGTTCCCTGTCCGATTGCGGGCAGAAGAATTTCTACGGGAATGAGTGATGAGATATGATTGGAAAGACCGAGTCGCTTCAGTCCGGCCGCTGCAAGAATCAACGCATTGGCGTCAGAATTATGAAGTTTTTTTATCCTTGTTTCGACATTGCCGCGTACGTCTTCGATCCGGAAATCAGGCCGGTAATGGAGCAGCTGCGCTTTTCTCCTCGGACTCCCGGTCAGAATTTTTGCTCCTTCCTGCAGATCGTCAAGTGATTCTCCGTTTTTCGCAATCAAAGCATCATGAAAATCTTCCCGGACAGGAACAGCGCCGATAGTTAGTCCTTTCGGCAGGACAGTTTCAAGATCTTTCATACTGTGGACTGCTATGTCGATTTTCTTATCAAGGAGCGCTTTTTCAATTTCTTTTGTAAAGACTCCCGTGGCGCCGAGTTTTTCAAGCGGAACCGATGTGTCGGCATCCCCAGTTGTTTTGATCGGCACAATAGTGATCGATAAGGATGAGTTAATTGCTCTCAGAAGATCTGACACATAATCTGTCTGCCAACGGGCCAATTTGCTGTTCCGTGTTCCTATTCTTACCGTATCTTTCATTGCTTTGTGTCGTCCTGAGTGTCATCAAGGTTAAAGAATTTTTTGAGAATGTCAGCTTCTTCAAAACCACGTGCCGATTTTGCCGAATCTTTCAGACGCAAGATCGGCTCCTTAAGCAGTTTTTTAATAATACTCCTGGTCAGAAGGTCAATTTGTTCTTTGTCTGCTCCGGTTATTTTGGATTCATTATGGACAATTTCATCATGTCTGATAGATTCAAACCGCTCCTGAAGCTTCTGTATAACCGGCAGAACTCCAATAGTACTGTACCAGTCGAAAAATTCTTTATGCTCTTGTTCGATGATTGCCAGAGCAGCCTGAACTTCGTGCTGCCGCTGCTCAAAATTTGATTCGACGATTTCTTTCAGGTCATCAATGTCGTATAGAAACACATTGTAGATGGAATTAACTGAAGGATCAACATCACGCGGTGCGCCAAGGTCAATGAAAAAAAGTGGACGGTTTTTTCTTTCTTTCATTACTTTTTCAATTTGTTCCGAAGCAACAGTATAGTCCTCTGCACCAATACATGTCACAACAACATCGGTATCGGAAAGTGTACCTGTGATTTCATTAAATCTGATAGCAGTCCCTTGAATTTGTGCAGCAAGTTTTTCGGCGCGTTCAAACGTCCTGTTGGTGATATACACCTTTGCAATGCTCCGCTCTTCGAAGTGGCGCGCTGTGAGAGTACCTGTCTCTCCAGCGCCGATAACCAACAAGTTCTTGTTCGAAAGATCGCCGAATATTTTTCGCGCCATCTCGACTGCCGCAAATGATATAGAGATACTTCCTTCTCCTATTTTGGTCTCTGTCCGTATCCGTTTTGTGACCGAAAATGTTCTGGAAAATAATCTGTTCAGAATTGAATTGGTATTCTTGTTCGCCGCCGCATCTTGATAAGCGGACTTCACCTGACCGAATACTTGCGGTTCTCCGAGTGCCAGTGAATCGAGACCGGAGGAGACTTTAAAAAGGTGATTGACTGCTTCTTCGTTTGTGTAGTAATAGAGAAAATCGTTTAATGATGTATCGTTTTCGTGATAGAGTGATGAAAACAGCTCATAAGGATTAACCTGTTTTTCCTGTGATACTGCAAATGTTCCGTACAGTTCTGTCCTGTTGCATGTTGAAACGATACAGCTTTCAAGAAGATAAGGATTATTCTTGAGCCGATTCAAAGTATCGATTAAATCCTCTGACTTTATTGCCGCCTTGTCACGGACTGAGACCGGTGCGGTATTATGACTCAACCCGACTACAAATAATTTCATGCTATCTATTGTGAGGAGATCACTATTCTCCGATTATTCATACGAACATGTTAAGATTGGATTTATCCTTATAATGTCATAAAAAACAGAAGAAGTAAAATGCCGCCAAACACAGAAATATAGGCAACACGTTTTCCCTGCCATCCGCTTAAATAGCGGAGTTGGATGGACAAACCATAAAGAACCCACGGCACAAATCCGGCGATAAGCTTCGGATTGAAACTATCCTGATCTTCCCATGCACTTGCTGCCCACAGTGAACCGCTCACCACCCCGATTGTCAACAGTGTAAAGCCGGTAATAACCGCTTTTGTATTCAGTTTGTCCAGCCCATCCAGATCAGGTATTTTTCGAAAAATAATCCCGATCTTTTTTGATTTTATTTGAGAATACATCAGGAGATACATCATCCCATATTTCATAGCAATCAGAAATGCTGCATAACCCAGAATCGATGGAATAGTGTGCAGTGCAAAATAGGGACTGGCGAGAATCGGATTAAATGATTCAACCGGCTCTAAAAAGAGTGCTGCTATAAATTGCAGAATAAATATAACCGGGTAGAGAAAGAGCCCTGTTCCGGACTCTTTTGATGTGTAATGGATAAATATATACGTTGCAGTAAGAACAAAAGCAGTAAATGTCACCGCTTCTAAGGGCGATGCCAGCGGAAGCCTGGGAGCACTCCACACCATTTGTGTGATATAGAACAAATGAATTGCAGCAGTTACAACAGCAAGTGACCGCACAGGAATCTTGAGGTCTTCCTTCTCCGATCGAAATAATACACCGCACATGATGGAAACCAGTAGATACAATCCGGCTATAACGAATCCCAATAATGAAAACAGAGTATCCATATCATTCGCACCTGTGTTAAGGTGATTGTGGTAAAACAGCAACAAAAAATGTACACCATTTCATGGAGAAATGCAAGCCTATTGTCCTGGAGAAAGCAGGGGAAATAACACTTGAATAAGTAGGATTATTTTCGTACAATTTGTCCTTTTATCGATAGATTGTTGACTGAACTACTAACGGTATTATCTGTTCATGAATTTTCTAAAACAGTTTCGTATACGTACCGAAAGCTCGCACCGGTGGAAATTGTATTTGTTTGCAGGTATAGTATTATACTACGTTATTGTCAACCAATTTATCATGCTGCGACCTGATCATGTCTTCCTTACACTCTTCCTTCTAACGTTTTTGTTCGGTGGTAATAAAGCAAAGCGGTTTCTCATCGATTGGCTTCCGTATATCGGATTCTGGATTGCCTACGATATGATGCGGGGTGTTGCAGAAGGTTGGAAAGGGTATATCAATATTCGGGAGGTGTACGATACCGAAATATTGCTGTTCGGCAGATTTTTTAATGACACACTTCCCGCATTCTGGTTTCAGCAATTTCAGCAGGCAAACGAGGTTTATTTCTGGAAGCAGATTATCGATCTTCTTGCTGCTAACCTCTACAGCGCACATTTTTATGGCCCGCTTATTCTAGGTTGGCTGCTCTGGCACACCTACGATGACCGGAGATCTTACTACCGTTTTGTATGGACATTGACCGTTTTAAACGCTATGGCACTCATTACTTTTTTGATCTATCCTGCGGCACCACCGTGGTATGTTTTGCGGCACGGATTTGTGCAGCCCGTTGGTGAAATTTTCGGCATGGAGGGGGGACTTATCAATATAGACAATATGATCGAAATGAAGTTATTTTCGACCGTATGGAGAAATATGAATTCGAACCTTTTCGCAGCAATCCCATCATTGCACGGTGCCTATCCGATGGCGGTCTCATTCTTTGCCTGGTTTAAGTTCAAAAGATATCCACTACTCCTCATTCTTTATCCGATCCTCGTTTGGTGGTCGACTGTCTATCTGAACCACCACTATATTATAGATCTAATTATTGGAGCAGTGTATGTAGGGATCGCCTACCTGATAAACCAATATATTTTAATGCCCTATGTATTTGATCCGCTGCTGTTTCGGAAACGGAAACCCGATAATAAGTGATCCGTTGTTAAAATCTTACCGGAATTTACAGACCTGTCTGCTTGTAGGCTTCAAACACAATAGACAAATCTCTTTTTGCTCGTGGGAAGTTGGAGTAGGGTGTGTGTACAGGACTGTGCAGACACAGCAGAAAATCCTGTGTCATAGCGTGATATCCTCCGATATCTTTTAAGGATGGAAAAGTGAGTTTCCGTTTTCCGTGAGCATGTACCAGAATGTAAATTCCATTACTCTCAAACACTATTCTGCCTTCTGTACCGGCGATTGTCGAGTGCTGGAAAATCCCTTTTGTCAAACTATGAGTTTCCCACGAATAACGGAGAGTAGCAGAAACATCATTCTGATACCGCAATGTAAGAACAGAACTCTTTTCAGGTGATGAAGAACTGATATTCGAAAATTCAGCCTCGATCGTTTCTGGTGAGTCTTCAAGTATTCCGGATAACAAAGCGACAAAATGAATTCCACCTTCATGCAAAGCTCCATACGCTTTTTTCCATCCTGAAGGCGGTGCCATGAATTCTTTCCGAATTAAAATATCGATAATCCGGCCGATTGCATTTTCTTGAATTAACTTTTTTATCGCCGTCAGTAAAGGTTTGTAATAGTAGTTCTCAGCGACCATCAATCGTTCAGGCTGGCCATGTGCAGCGACCTCAATTTCATCAAATTCCTGTGCTGAATTACAGAGCGGCTTCTCAACAAGAACGTACTTTCCTGCCTGAAGCGCCTCAATAGTCTGGACTTTATGATACTCCGGTGGTGAAGCGATCACAACCGCATCAACCTTACTTGAGGAAATGACCTCATCATAATTGGTAAAAATACCGACACCGCTGAATTTCCGGTTAAATTGTTCTGAACTCTGTGTAGTCCGGCTGTAGAACATCAGATTTGTAGAGCGTGACAAATTTTTTGCATGGAGAGCACCGATTGCTCCGCATCCGGCAATACATACGGTTTTTTTACGAGAAGTCATTCATAGTCCTGATGATATGGTCGGAGACCCGCAGTGCATTTGCTGTAATAGTCAGGCTCGGATTTACTCCTGCCGATGTCTGCATAAAGCTTCCGTCAAGAACAAACAAATTATTGATACCGTGAAAAGTACAGTTTTTGTCGAGGACACTTGTACCCGGATCGCTCCCGAACCGCACCGAGCCGACAGCATGTGAAAATGTTGGTGGTGTTGTTTCATCAATTTCGTGCATTACCGTAAAAAGTGATCCTGATTTTCTGAGAATTTTCTTTGCGTGATGTACTAAGAAATCCCGCCGCATTAGATCGTTTTCCGTATAACGGTGTTTGACAGTTATAGTTTCAATACCATACATATCTTTTTGACCCGACAACACTACTTTGTTATCGAAAACGGGATCGTCTTCAGCTATGCATATTAGGTTTTGGCAGCGGCTTGCTGCTAATAGTGAAGCTGTTTTGAGACCTGCCGGCATATAATATTTTACAATTTCACCTGCCGGCATGTAGATGTCTTGTATCATACCGGCTGCCGTATTCAGTTTTTCGCGGAAATCTTCGTAGAAATGTGTGATGCCGACCTGCTTCTGGAATTCGTTCATTGGATTGGTTTTAAACGGAAATACACCTGTTACTATTGCGCTGCAATGACGCATCAAATGGGTGCCGATTTTCTTTGAATTCGGATAATTTTCCAAATGTGACCGCAATAAAATTCCCGGGCTGTGAAGCGTACCTGCGCTGACTATAATAATTCGTCCAGATATCGAGTACCTCTTTTTGCTTTTCTTATCTATATATTCTATTCCGGTGATAGTCCCGCTTTTCTCGCAGACCCGGTCGGCAATAGCGCCCGTAATGATTTCACAATTGTGTTGTTGAGCTTTAGCGAGGAGCGTGGTCGCAGCATCATTTTTGGCCTCAATCTTACATGGGTAACCATCGCAAGTCGTACACTGAATACAGACTTTACGTGAGCCATTTTTGAAATTAATCGCGAGCGGAAGTTTGAAAGGACGGAATCCGAGCATTTCGGCGGCATCGAAAATTCGTTGAGACGGTTTTGATAAGGGGATACCTTTATCGAAATAGTCGGTGTTCCGGGGAGGGTCGAATGGATCGCCACTGGTTTCTCCGGAAACCTCTAGGATTTGTTCTGCTTCAGTATAGAAGGATTCGAATTCATCATATGATACCGGCCAGGAATTGAAATCTTTTTCTCTAAACCGTACTGCCGCGCCGCCGAAAAAAACTGAGTTTCCTCCGACCACTTCGTTGAGAAAGACCTTTCGTAGTGAAGTGTTTGAATTTTGATTGACAAATACCGGTGAGTCGCTTTTATAACGTCTCTCAATGAGGATTTCACGGGGATTCCAGTCGGTATCGTCGCGTTTTGCCCAACCGCCTTTTTCAAGCAAGATTGTCTTTAATCCTGCTTTCGAAAGAGCATAGGCAGCCGCTGAACCGCCGAATCCTGAACCGATAATTATAGCGTCATACCGTCTGTAATTCATAAAAGAATAGAATACAAAGACCGACAATAATAATTAATGCTGAATAATGAAACTTTTCGCGGGTGTCTAATTGTTCTTGAATTCTTTCAAGATCGGGTTTGAATTTGCCCGACATGTTTCTCTGGATATACGTTTTATAATACTCAACAATAAACCGCTCCAGACCAAAATTCATACACATGAGAATACCGAGCGATGTTGGACCAAATAGATAAAACAGAAAGAAAAAAGGACTGAGCACGACCGGGGATTTTTGGAACTTTAAAATTTTAAAACCCTCGAATGGTGCATCTTTATATGCTCCGCCTATCGAAACAAGCATTCCAGCAGCATACGAAACAAGAAAAAATTGCAGTGCAGTGGTGATCGTTGTATCAACGAAAATGAGCAAAAATGGTCCGAGAATAAGGCAGACTCCCACACTTTTTCTAAGAAGATCGTTAGCCACATAAGAACCGAAAAATGTTATTCTAGAAGGAACGAAATATTTTGCCTGATCTTCTGTGCGGAAAAAACCTTTATAGAATTCCGCTATTGCTCGTTCCATACCCATCGTCAAAAAGAAAATCTGGAAGAAATTGAGCGAGGATATCCGCTCCCAAAAGACCGGGCACGTATAAAGCATGAGAAAGATCACCACATTAAAATAGATGCTGCGGGGGAAAGTTTTCTTTTTGAACCCTTCATAAGGACAGTCTTTAAAAGCACCCCAAAGAGATGTATACAATCCCGAAATCGAGCTGACAACGAGCGATAGTACAATAGATGTCATAAACAATTCATTCCGTCAATGTGTAAAGTGAACAGAAAAAAGGGTGCTCATTTTTGATAATGTGTACCCTTATATCGATGATTTTTCAGGAACAGAGGGACCTTGATTGAGTAACTGGTTAAACAAATGGTGTATGCGGCAATGTGTTATCCGCTGCTCCTCCCTTACATGTGATGCTGTTTGATTTTTCTTATTTCCTCATACATGTGACAGATTCTATTGAGTATTGTATTGGAAGAATTAGGAAGAAATTTTGTGCATATTGCGGGATAATTATTAAGAATATTCAAAAAATCGGGCCGGAATAGACAGAGCACTTCACTATGTTCAATGGCGACTACCGATGCTGTTCGCTGCCTGGCTTTTAAAAGGGTCAATTCACCGAAAAATGAACCCCCAGACATTTTTACAAGTTCTATTTGCCTACCCTTGACAGTTTTAGATACTTTAATCTCTCCGGAATGTACTAAATAGAGTCCGGTTGCCGCATCTCCCTCGTTGACAATGATCTCTCCCGCTCTGAAACGTCTTCTGTATACATTGCGCTCGATAATAGAAGCCTCAAGAGGTGAAAGAGACTTGAATATCTCGAAGCGTAAAATATCACTTGAGTGATTGGTTTCGGTTTGATTTTTCTTTTTGCGATGCAATATGAGCGGATTATGAACCATTACTATACTCCGGGCAAACGATAAATATTTAGTGATCATTCAGCAGGTGATTTGCTTGTAGTGTCCCGTTATTGCCTTATCCTCGATTGTCTCTAAGTCAATAATGTAAAAAAATAAGTTTCAGAAATGAAATAAATTTTTTCCTCAATGTCAAAAGGAGTTTTCGGAAAAATTCAGAATGAATTCTCGGTAAATAATTTATGTATAACTCTGCACATCAGATGTGCTTAACGATAGATGGGACAGTAATATTCGGTGCATTCCTGCAGTAAAAATTTATATGAATATGTTAATTACTTGTTAAACTTGTATATTAGAACCCCTATTATGTGATAGTTCATGTATAAAACTGTTGTAAATGGCTTAACAAATTATTATAATCGAATAAATATAGTTGCGAACGTATTCTTAGCTATATGTTTTAAGGTCATACAGTGGATTCGATTATTCGAGGATAAATCATGAACAAAAAAACGTTTCTTGTTGCTGATGATGATGACCAGTTTCGGCTTCTTATGGAAGAAATATTGATTAAGATTTTCACCGATGAAGAGATAAGAGTGCTTCATGCCAGTAATGGTATGGAAGCAATCAAAATTTTTGAAAAATTGCCTTAATAGCAACGATCCTATTGATGTCGTCATTACCGATTATGCAATGCCGGAAGCAACTGGGAGCGATGTCATTATCAATATAATTAATAAACATCCGACTCCCATTGTTGTTGTGAGTGCGGTTCCTGAAGCGCATGATCACGATTTTATTCAAGAAGGCGCGATCTATTTTCTGCCGAAACCGTTTGATATCGACACTGCTAAAAACGTAATGGATACCGCAATTGCGATGAAAATTGATCAGGGTGATATTGACAAAGCAATTGAAGCAATAGACCGTTTGAAAAGTCTTTACGCATGACATTTTTACAATCATTTATTCTATTTGGTTTATGTGCAGTTATCCTCCCGCTCCTAATTCACCTCCTCAATATCAGAAAGAAAGAACGGATCCCGTTCAGTTCTCTTTATTTTCTTCGGCTCATTGAGAGCAAAAAAATTAAACGGCTGAAACTCAAGCAAATCCTGCTTCTGCTTATCAGAATGGCGATAATTGCATTTCTGGTCACGGCTTTCGCCCGGCCTGCGGTTGTGGTTGGCCCCTTTTCCGGTTATTCCGAAAACGCAAAGATTGCCGCAGTTATTGTTGTAGACAACTCACTGAGTACATCATTTGTGCAGGATGATCAGCCATTATTCGAGCAAATACGAAGCAATGCACTCCAAGTTCTTGATACATTTAAGGACGGGGATGAACTTTATCTGCTTTTTTCAACAGATTTTTTGAATATTCCTACAGGAAATCCAGTATTGCCGCAGTCATTTGAAAATACAGCTGAACAATCCGCCACTTCCAATAATGTTTCCGATATACATAGCAATATTCAAGCCGATTATTCGAAAGAGCCGGTGCAGTACCGTATTGAAAATGCCCGGATTGTAAAGAAAGAGGGGAACTTGACTCGCGCAGTTGCTACAGGAAGAACTTTGCTGCAGGAAAGCTCACATCTTATCCGAGAGATCTTTGTGGTGTCGGATATGCAGGCATCAAATTTTTACCAAGACGGCAATAATACAGTACCGGTCGGAGTCCCTATTCAATCCGAATCGGGTAACACAGATACTCAAGTACAAAGTATGGATGATACACCACCGGTACAGCTAATATTTATCGAAGTAGGAGACGATGTCCGAGAGAACTTCGGTATCACACATATTGCATTTGAAGACCAGATTGTCGAACAAAACAAAGAATTGCGTGTCAGAATGACAGCAGGCCGATTCAGCAGTGGATCGGACGTTGAAGCAGATCGGTTAATCAACCTCTACCTGAATGGCAAACGGATCGCACAGAAAAGTGTGAAATTTACGGGAAATGAAATAATAACAAGTGAATTTCGATTCGTACCTGAATCCACAGGAATAATTGATGGAATGATTGAGATTGAAGAAGACAGGATGACCAGTGATAACCGCAGGCACTTTGTGGTTAATATTCCTCCAGCGGTATCTGTTCTTCTTGTCAACGGGAGTGGCACAATTCCGGACTTTCTTGAATCGGTCTATTCATCTGATCTTATACAGGAATTACTACTCCGGTCAATTTCAGAGTCACAGATGTCTACTGTTGAGTTCCGCGATTTCGATAGTGTCATATTGAACGGTGTGTCGCGGTTTACCAATGCCGATATCTACAGAATCAGAAATTTCTGCGCCGGTGGGGGAGGCGTCGTCATATTTCCCGGACGGGAAACCGATCTCGATTCATTCAACAAATATTTGGCGGGACCCTTCTCGTTACCCACAGCAACCGGATATTCCGGAGATTTTTTGCAGAGCAGCTTGACCGGTTCGAGTTATTTCACTTTAGAGTCGGTTCAATATACACATCCCATTTTTCACAACATGTTTCAAGAAGAGAATCCGGAACCTGATTTGCCGTTTATTTACAGAGCTATCGATTTGAACATAACAGATCCTATCCGGACACGCAGTATAATGTCGATGTCAAATAATCGTCCGTTCTTAACCGAAACAGACGTAGAAATGGGTACAATTATTCTCTTTTCAAGTGCTCCATCTTTAGCTTGGAATTCATTTCCGGTACAGGGGCTGTTTGCTCCATTGATGTACCGGTTGGTCAATTATGTTTCACGTCCCGAATCCGGACAACTTGAATCAAATGAAGTAGGTGAGCAGGTTACATTAATGTTCAGAGAAAGTCCGGACGATATTGTCATTAAATCACCGATCAGTGAATTATTTAAAGAACAGCCTATGGTGACATCAGAAGCATACACTATCGATTTTTCAGACACGGATGAACAAGGTATATATACACTTCTCGATGGAGAAAGTACCTTGCAGAAGTTTGCTGTTAATGCTTCTCCGAAAGAGTCGGATACTAATCCTTTGAATGAATCTGATTTGGAACAATTTTTTAGTAGCAAACCCTATAGAGTTTGGGATGGAGAAGAAGATATTGCCGAAAAGATACGAGAATCCCGGTCAGGATTTGAAGTTTCTCATTATGTCATAGCATTGGTTCTGCTATTGTTGCTCATGGAAACATTGCTTCAGCATGAACGGAAACGGGGAGAACCTGATGAAATCCAAGGTGTATAATACTTAGTAGAACGATGTAAGGCAGTTTCCAATTTACGAAACAGAACAGAAAAAAGAACGTGTTGCCATTGTCGGCACATCCGGACGCGGACAGACGCAGGCCGATACTGAAGAAACGCTGAGAGAATTGGCGCTTCTCGTTGAGTCAGCCGGAGCAGAGGTCCGAAAACATTACATCCAGAATCTTAAGGATTTTGATCCTGCATTCTTTGTCGGAAAAGGGAAAGCAAAACAGATTGCGGAAGACATTGACGGCATTGGAATCGATTCTGTTGTTTTCGATGATGATTTATCTCCGGTACAGATGAAAAATCTTGGGAAGATTACCGGTAAAAAAATCATAGACCGTACAGGTTTGATTCTTGAAATATTCGCACAAAATGCCCGGACGCATGAGGCTAAAATTCAGGTAGAACTTGCTCAGCTACAATATCTGTTGCCGCGATTGACACGCCAATGGCTCCATCTTGAACGTCAGGTGGGAGGTATTGGTGTCAGGGCCGGAATGGGAGAAACTCAGCTCGAAATCGACCGAAGACTGGTCAGAACAAAAATTAAACAGCTCAAAAAAGAACTACATAATATCGATAATCAAAGAGATGTCCGGAACAAAAAACGGTTAGGGTTTTTTAAGGCAACACTCATAGGTTATACCAATGCAGGAAAATCGACTCTGTTTAATGCTCTGATTCCCGAACAAAGCAAAGGGGTCATGGTTGCCGACAGACTTTTTGCTACACTCGATTCAACAATTCGCAGGCTCGATATTGACAATCATCAGGTTATCCTGCTCGCAGATACTGTCGGATTTATACGAAAACTTCCCCATAATCTTATAGCTTCGTTTAGAAGCACCTTCAGTGTAGTCAGTGATGCCGATATTCTCCTCAATATTGTCGATATTAACCATCCCCGCTATGAAGAACATATCGAAGCTGTCCTTGGTGTACTCCATGAAATGGACCTTGATGCAAAACCTGTTATTACCGTATTTAACAAGATTGATCTTGTGAAAGACGACACCATCATCCGGAATATTCGGAAACTCTATCCAGATGCTCTTTTCGTCTCCGCGGGACGTGGCATTGGAATAAAAAATATTCTAAAGGATTTGTCACAGGCAGTGGTGAAAGATTTTTTGATTAAGGAAATTACTTTGCCTATACAAGACTCGCAGCGTTTAGCGAGTATTTATGACAAATACCAGGTCCTTGAACAAACCTATAATGGAAATTTCACAACGTTGAAGATTCGGGTGTCTCAGGAATATGCTGCTCAACTTGAATCTATGACTGTCGGAACATAATGAAAATGTCGGAACTACGTACTATCCGTTATATGGGACGGAATAGTTAGTTGTAATTGCGTCGTCCATATCTATACTTTGCGTAAAATAAATAAAAAATTCATTCGAGTTGAATATGACTTTCCGTGAGGCTGTCCGGCACCTGAACTCCCGCCAGATGTTCGGAGTGAAACTCGGGCTTGAAAATATTAAAAATCTGCTTGCAAGGCTCGGGAATCCCGAAAAAAACTTCGATAGCGTTCATATTGCCGGTACAAACGGAAAAGGATCAACAGCGGCTATAATTGCCTCTGTCTTTGATGCACAAGGGTATGCCACCGGTCTCTATACATCACCTCATATTACTACGGTACGTGAGCGGTTTGCCGTTAATGGCCGGCTTATCTCCCTACATGAATTTGCGATTCTCTATGAAGAAATAGCGCAACACCTCGATGATATTCCGTGCACCTATTTTGAGTGTACGACAGCGCTCGCGTTTCTCTATTTCAGCAGAAAAAAAGTTGAAAGAGCGGTAATTGAAGTCGGGCTTGGTGGCAGATTTGATGCAACCAATGTTTTGACGCCAGTCTGCTCGGTAATCACAAACATCGGTTTTGATCATGAACAGTATCTCGGAACGACACTCGGAGAAATTACCCGCGAAAAATGCGGAATCATCACAAAGGGTGTTCCGGTTGTTTCAGGAGTAAAGCAGAATGAGTGCCTGAAAATCATCCAACAGGAATCGAAAAAAAAAGAGTCAACGCTTTTTGAATCGGATGTGGTTGTAGATATCGACGATGTAAAGTCTACTATGCAGGGGTCAACATTTCATGTTAAATTATCCGGTACAATTCTTTCTAAATTGAATCTCTCACTACCTGGACTATTTCAGATCGAAAATGCCCGGACAGCGTTAACCGCACTCTATGTGATTGAACATTATACAGTTAAGAATGTTCATCGGGCAATCCGAACAGGGCTGAAGTCGGTAGTCTGGAATGAACGGTTTACACAGTATGGGCATGATCCGGCTTTACTTATTGATGTAACGCATAATGAAGCAGGATTTCAGGCAATGGCGGAGAATCTCCGGAATCTATTTCCGGGTCGGGATGTTATATTGGTCGTAGGGTTAAAAGAGGATAAAATCTGTCGAAACGTTTTAGCGTCGGTCCTGCCGTTTTGTAAGACCGGTATCGGAGTACCTGTCACAAACTCCACCCGAATTGAAACCGCACAAAAAAGCGCTTCTAAAAAACAATTGCGGGGACTGTTCGAAAACACAAATATTCCATTCAGGTATTTCCCTACAGTCAGGTCGGGACTGCGGTTTGCAAAAAGTATTGCAAGCAAAGATGATGTTATTGTATGTACCGGCAGTCATTATACAATAGATACATTTAAAAAAGCGATAAAATCGCTTGACTAAAATGTATAATATATGTATCTTTAGCATGAAAGCTAAATATCCTTCCCGATAGATCCTCAATATAGTAAATCTATATCGATCAACCTTTAATGAATACAAAGTGCGAAGAAGAGTAAGCAAAGGCATCGGTGCTGTCTTATGTTTTCAATAAGTTTATAAATAGATTGCGAAATAAGAGAAACTGAATTTCTCGATTGTAAAGTTTAAAATATATTATCCGAAGGTAGTCCTTCGAAGTGAGGTGTTGAATGGTTGAACCAAAGAGCTTGGATATTGCTGAATTAAAGGAAAAGAAAATTGCTGAGCTTGCATCCGTAGCTAAGGGACTCCAAATCTCATCTATTGCAGGAATGAGGAAACAGGAGCTAATATTCAAAATTCTTGAGGCACAAGCCAATAAGGATGGTCTTCTGTTTTCTGAAGGAGTCTTGGAGATTCTTCCTGATGGATATGGATTTCTGCGGTCGACAAATTATAATTATCTTCCTGGTCCTGATGACATATATATATCACCGTCTCAGATTAAGAGATTCAACCTGAAAACAGGTGATACTGTATCGGGGCAGATTCGTCCTCCAAAAGAAAATGAGCGGTTTTTTGCACTGCTTCGTGTCGAAGCAGTCAATTTTGAAAATCCTGAGGAAGCGAAAGATAAGATATTTTTCGACAATCTTACTCCGCTTTACCCTAATGAAAAATTGACGCTTGAAAACGATACGGAAGATTATTCAACACGAATAATGGATCTGTTGACGCCTATCGGTAAAGGACAGCGCGGTCTCATTGTAGCTCAGCCCAAGACCGGTAAAACCATGCTCCTGCAAAAAATTGCCAATAGTATTACTACAAACCAACCTGAAGTAGTTCTCATTGTGTTGCTGATAGATGAACGCCCCGAAGAAGTTACAGATATGCAGCGGTTGGTCAATGCCGAAGTAGTTAGCTCAACATTCGACGAACCGGCGGAACGCCATGTTCAAGTTGCCGATATGGTTCTTGAAAAAGCAAAACGTCTTGTAGAGCACAAACGGGATGTCGTGATATTGCTCGATTCAATTACGAGGCTAGCACGTGCCCACAACTCGATTGTCCCGCACAGTGGAAAGATTCTCTCGGGTGGTGTCGATGCTAATGCACTCCATCGTCCGAAACGGTTTTTTGGTGCGGCTAGAAATGTAGAAGAAGGGGGTAGTCTGACCATAATTGCTACCGCACTTATCGACACCGGAAGTAGAATGGATGAAGTTATCTTTGAAGAATTCAAGGGTACCGGTAACATGGAACTTGTGCTGGACAGGCGATTGAGTGACAGAAGAATATATCCATCGATCGACATCAATAAGTCGAGTACTCGAAAAGAAGAATTGCTGCTTGATGAAAGTGTACTTGCACGGGTCTGGTTGCTGAGAAAACTCCTTGCCGATATGGGGGAAATCGAATCAATGAATTTCCTTCTCGAAAAAATGGGGCTGACAAAATCGAATGTGAAATTCCTCGATTCGATGAATGAATAGCTCACATTTTCCTTGGAATCTTATGATTATTAGTTTAAATTATTAAGCTTAGGTTAAAATGTTCAGACTTTAGGAGTAATATATTGTGAAAAAAGGTATTCATCCGGAATATAAACTGGGTACCGTATCATGTGCATGCGGCAGTGCATTTCAAATTCGGAGTACAGTGGGGGACTTGAAAGTAGAAATTTGTTCGATGTGCCACCCCTTCTTTACAAAAAAGCAAAAGTTGATTGATACAGCTGGCCGTGTTGAAAAGTATTTGAAAAAGTATGGCAAAGCTGTCGGTCAAGAAGCAACAACGGAAAAATCATAAAATCCCCGGTTTATTCATTAAATCATGTTCTAAAGAACGTTTTCCTATCTGATACCTCAGGTAAACGGGCACCGTATGTCAAATAAAGATGTCAACATGGGGGGACAAGCCGTTATCGAAGGTGTGATGATGCGGTCAGAAAAGTACATTTCTGTAGCTGTCCGTAAACCCGATGGAACAATTGCCATCAAAAGGGAAGAGAACCTGCCTTGGGGAAAACGATCAAAATTATTCCGGTTCCCTTTTATTCGTGGTGGAATTGTGCTCATCGAATCACTCATTCATGGCACAAAAGCCCTTTCATGGTCTGCAGATGTAGCTGTAGAGAATGAAAACGACTCGAAAAAATCCCCACTTCAGGAACGGCACCCAATTTTAGCAAAACTTAGTACAATATTTACACTCCTCATAGGATTTTCTCTCGGTTTATTCCTTTTTTTCTGGCTCCCGCTTGTTTTTACTCAATGGATCGGATTTGAAACTGGATTCGGATTCAATCTGATAGACGGTCTCTTCAGATTGTTGATGTTTGGTTTCTATCTGGCGGTTATCTCGATGTGGGAAGAAATAAGAAGAATTTTTCAATATCATGGAGCTGAACATAAAAGTATCTATGCACTCGAAAATGATTGTTCTTTAACGATCGACGGAGCGCGTCCATTTACCACACTGCATCCGCGCTGCGGTACAAGTTTTCTTCTAATCGTAATGGTTGTAAGCATTTTTGTGTTCATGTTTTTGGGCAAACCTGAAACCTATGCAGACCGTTTTATCCGGCTCCTTTTTGTGCCGGTTATTGGGGGGATATCATATGAATTTATCCGCTTATCCGGTAAACTCAGAGATAATAAAATTGCAAAAATATTTATACAACCCGGACTTTGGCTCCAGAAGGTAACAACGCGTGAACCGAGTGATGACCAGTTGGAAGTCGGTATTATTGCACTCAGAAGCGCTATGGGTGAATCGCTCAATCTTGAGAACATTGTACACTATACGCCAGATGGTCAAGTACGATCACGGGACACCTCCGGGCTTTCTGCCCTTGACGAGGAACTTACCGTCTCTTCCCAATAACAGATTGCTTCTTGCATTATATTTCCGCTTGGCAGATAATTTCCAAAAATCGACACTATATAGTTATGGAGTTGTCGTGTCTTCAAAATATCCTGGTGACATTGATGACTTATTACCTTAACGTCGAATTGATTTGAGAGAAGGATACCAATTCCAACCCCTCTCAAGACGCTTTTCCGATCTGGTCCGGGCGCTTAAATGGAAATGATAAATTGGTTAATAATCAACTAATAATCTATCCGAATCTTGTGCATGCACAAAAACTCTCATTTGAACGGAACAGAGCGCTCAATGCCAGATTAAGTTTTAATATGAAAAAAGTGCTCTATTACGAATTGTTTTCTGTCAAAGAATAGGACATTCAAGAGAAGTACATTGTTGAAAAAATGTGAAAAGGGGCCGGCAGACTGGCTTGATACGTTCATTGAGTGATTTTGACAATGCGTCTTGAATTCATACCAATAAAATGATATATTAATCGGAAGCATTTGAAATTGCAATATATGACAAAAAGGTACGACAGTGTTTGAAAAGCTTCAGGAAATCTTAGAACGCTTTAATCAATTGACATTAGAGATGTCATCTCAGGAGATATTTTCTGACCAGAACCGGTACCGGAATGTGAGTAAAGAGCATAGTGATATTTCCCCAACTGTCGAGGCCTACAATAAATATTTGAAAGTTGTAACGGAGCTCGAAAATGCTGAAACGCTCAACAATGAGTCCTCCGATCCCGAAATGAAAGAAATGGCACGTGAAGAAATTGAAGTACTCCAACAGCAAAAAGGAGAGCTTGAAGAGTTGCTCCGTACACTGCTTATTCCGAAGGATCCGAATGACAACAAAAATGCTATTGTCGAAATTCGCGCTGGGACAGGTGGTGATGAAGCAGCGTTGTTTGCAGCTGATCTCTACAGGATGTACAGCCGTTTTATAGAGCAGCAGCAGTGGAAAACCGAAGACTTATCGGTCAGTCCGAGCGAAGGAGGCGGTTTCAAAGAGATAATCTTCCTAGTAAAAGGCAGCCATGTGTACGGTGAACTGAAATTTGAAGGTGGTGTGCACCGTGTTCAGCGTGTTCCGACAACTGAGGCATCCGGGCGGATTCACACGTCGGCAGCATCGGTAGCTGTACTTCCCGAAGCAGAGGATGTTGATATAGAAATCGATCCGAACGATCTGCAGATTGATGTGTTCAGATCGTCCGGACCGGGCGGCCAGAGTGTGAATACAACAGATTCAGCAGTTCGTATTACCCATATACCGAGCGGTATAGTTGTGACCTGTCAGGATGAAAAATCTCAGCACAAAAATAAAGCAAAAGCGCTAAAAGTGCTCAAATCACGCCTGCTCAATCAGAAATTGCAGGAAGAAGCGGAAAAAAAGGCTGGTGTACGACGAATGCAGGTGAGTACGGGAGATCGGAGTGCAAAAATAAGAACCTATAACTTTCCTGAAAAACGGGTAACCGATCACCGAATCAATCTGACTCTTTATAAACTCGATACTATCTTGCAGGGTGATCTTAATGAATTGATCGAAAAATTGCAGATGGCCGATCAGACCGATAAACTAGTGGGAAATAAAAACACGTAGTACAATTTCAGAAGGCAACACAAACAAAATTTTTAAGATAATTGTTGATATTGTTTACCATTCCGCTTCCGGAAAAATCAGACAGAAATTATGTCAATTTATTGATCACGTATCTAGAAATTCATTTAAAGACATTTCTCACAACCTGTCTACATAATAAATAAATTCACACTATGCTCCCACAATGAACATACGAGAACTTCTCGCGACAACTGCACACTATTTTAAAGAGAACGGTATCAGCAATCCTAAAACGTCGAGCGAGTTATTACTGGCCCATGTACTCTGTGTCACAAGAAAGGATCTTTATCTCGATTTTGAGAACAGTGTTCCAAATGAGAAGAAAAGAGAGTTTCTCCAACTCTGTGACCGGCGGAAAAACGGGGAACCGATTCAGTATATTCTGGGTGATACAGAGTTTATGTCACTTCCATTTCAGGTCAATGAGCATGTGCTCATTCCACGACATGAGACCGAGCTTCTTGTTGAAAAGGTAATGTTGTACAGCTCTGCCCATGGTAATGGTGGAACTGTTCAAATACTTGAAATCGGTACCGGTTCCGGTAATATTGCTATCAGCCTTGCTCACTATATTGCTGGCGCACATATCACTGCTTTAGAAGTCAACCGGGAAGCGCTTAAGATTGCACGGGAAAATGCTGCACGAAATGGGGTGGACAAAAAAATAACGTTTGCCGCACAGAATATATTCGATGCGAAAGCCGCCGATTTTTCTGATAAAGATGTGGTTGTTTCTAATCCGCCCTATATTCATGAGAATGATCACGATTGCCTCGAAAAAGAAGTAGTCGACTATCAACCCCATGAAGCGCTTTTTGCTGGCAGAAACAATCTGATATTTTATGAGACAATTACCAATCTTGCAATGACGTGGCTAAAACAAGGAGGATTGCTCGCATTCGAAACAGGACACGATACCGGCACAGCAGTTAGAAAAATCGTAGAAAATTCCAGCTTTCACACTGTGAAACTTTCGCAGGATTATGCCGGACATGATCGTATTGTAACCGGTATTCGGTAACATTTCTGATAGAGTAATTAGATACAAAATTAATATAGAACACACTACATTTAAATTAAATTGAAAGACTGAAGAAATTATAATGAATGATCTTGAACAAAAACTTCGCAGCTTTTTTCAGAAGCATGCTACTACTTCATTTCGTCTGCCGGACATTATGTCGGCTCTCCGAATAAATGAAAAGAATAAACAAACAGTTAAAAGAGAAT
This sequence comes from bacterium, assembly GCA_965249485.1. GTDB lineage: Bacteria > SM23-31 > SM23-31 > SM23-31 > SM23-31 > CBDFMG01. The sequence continues at coordinate 1,229,103 of OZ252239.1, forward strand.
TACGCCATCTTGTCAACAACAAAGAAATCAGAAAGGATAAAGGGAAACGGTACGTATCGGTTGTCCGGTCTCACATCCGGTCTGGCACATTCGAATCGGGAAAATTCGGTTCCGGATTCGTCAGGGCCGACCATGAAGATATCTATATACCTCCTGGATATTCCAGCACTGCCCTGCCGGGTGATTTAGTCAAAGCTGAAATTTCGGCACGCTTAACCGGCAAAAATCCGGAAGCACGTATTTTTCAGGTATTGAAACGGGCACGACATGAATTTGTCGGAGAATTCAAAAAAACTCCCGGTGGTGATTCTGTTATCCCCGATTCCGAATTTCTCAAACGGCAGATTTCTATTCCGCCTAATAAAACAAAAAAAGCCTGTGAAGGACACCGGGTGCTTGTCAAAATATTAACATGGAACAATGAATATGAAAATCCTGTTGGTGAAATTTCCGAGATAATCGGTTTTCCGGGTGAAATGGGTGTTGATGTTCTTTCCATTGCGGTCGCCGCAGGTATTTCGATCAAATTTCCTCCAAAGGTGCTCAGGGAAGCACAAGACTTAAAGCGGCTTGAAGGCAATGCCCTCGAACATGGCAGGAAAGACTTTCGGAACGAGGAGATTTTCACCATTGATCCGGTAAGTGCAAAAGATTTTGATGATGCCGTATCACTCACCATTCTGTCCGATGGTAACTACCGTCTTGATGTCTATATTGCTGATGTCTCGGCCTATGTTCATGAAGGGTCTGCACTGGACCGTGAAGCTGCCAAACGGAGTTTGAGTGTCTATTTGATCAACAAAGTTATTCCAATGCTTCCTGAAAAGCTGTCGGAGGACTTTTGCAGTCTCAGACAGGGTGAGGACCGTCCGGTATTCTGCATTAGAATGACCTGTACCCCTGACGGTGATGTCATCGACTATGAAATTTGCGAGGGTATTATCCGAAGCGCATCCAGACTCACGTATGAAGAGGCACAAAATATTTTAGACGGCAAACTCAAAAGCCCTCTGAGTGCAACACTCAAGACGATGAATTTATTTGCTAAAACACTCCGTGAAAAACGGTTTAAAAGCGGCGGACTCGAATTTTATTTCCCGGAAGTCGATTTTAAACTCAATGAAAACGGGCTACCGACCGCAATTGATGTAAAGCAGATTCACGATTCGAACAATTTGATAGAAGAATTCATGCTGCTTGCAAACAGTATCACCGCGCAGCACAAAGTGAAACTTGAACAACGTTGTCAGATGAGTCTTCCTTATATCTACAGAGTGCACGAAACACCCGACCAGGACAATGTCCGGGAGTTTCATACACTTGCCAGGTCACTCGGATGTACAAAAATCAAAGGAACACCGGGATCGTCGTTCTGGTTTCAGTCTATTCTAAATTATTTCAGCGATAAGCCTGAAAAAATATTTATTGAAGAAATAGCGCTCCGCAGCATGATGAAAGCACAGTACCAGACACACAATATGGGGCATTTTGGACTCGGGTTTCAGGCATATACTCACTTTACGTCCCCGATCAGGCGGTACCCCGATCTGATCCTCCACAGACTGATTAAACACTACACAAACCAGCTGCGGACAGTAGATGTCACGCCGTTTAAGCGGAAACTTTCGCAAATATGCAGCCACACAACCGAGATGGAAATCCGCGCAGTCAAAGCAGAGCGGGAAGTTGTGAAACTGAAGAAGCTCGAATTTATGCAGGATAAACTGGGGGATGTATTTCACGGCGTTATTAGCGGTGTTACTTCGTTCGGTCTCTTTGTTGAACTTGAAGAAATTCTCGTCGAGGGCCTTGTCCATGTCAGAGACATTGGTGATGATTTCTACCGGTATGAAGAAGACAAATACCGCCTTGTAGGTGAACACAAAGGGATTGTATACAAGCTTGGTGACAAGGTAACCATTCAGATTATTAAAGTAAATGTCGATCTCCGCCACCTCGATTTTGTTATTGTAGAATAATAATAGCAGCAAAGAAATTTGCTGACAGTTTCAATTGTCAGTCTGCAATTCCGGTTGTTTTAGGGAAACAATTCATGTAACTTTACGAGAAATGATCAGCATTGGTATTGGAGTCGACTTTCAGTGAACAAAAAACAATATAGATCGCAGGATAAGCTGGTATAACATTGGATGCACACTGATAATCATAATTGTCATTGCTGATACTCTTATCTACACTATTGAGTTTTCTGTCATTTCGACCAGAGCTCTGATTATTAAAATTGGAGTGAAGCGGAGAAATATCAACCGTAATTAATAAATTAAATAATTTCAATGTATATATTCGACTTCAGACAAATAAAGGTATTCAACTTCACGCGGCTCTGGAATAGCATCAAGCTGCTGACTTCGTTTTATATGTCGAAGTATACAAAAAAACTTTGGATAGCAGGGTATCCGCCTGTTCTGTCGATCGAACCAACGAGCATCTGCAATCTGAAATGCCCCCAGTGTCCTACCGGTATGGGGATTCTCAAACGGCCTGCAGGATATCTCGATATGGATCTCTATCGTTCAATCATCGATCAACTTGGCAGCACAGCAACGACAGTCCAGCTCTTTTTTCAGGGTGAACCCTTCCTGCATAAGCAGCTTCCGGAAATGATCAGCTATGCGAAGTCGAAAAAACTTTACACTGTGACAAGCACTAACGGCCATTTTCTTGACCAGGCCACCGTTGATGCGGTTGTGCAAGCTGAACTCGACACCCTTGTGATCGGGCTTGACGGCATATCGCCCGAAGTGTATAAATTTTACCGGCGTAACGGCAATTTTGATACGGCAGTCAAAGGGATCGAACGGCTGATTGCAGAGAGAAATAATGCCGGTAAGAAACACCCAAAAATCTGCCTGCAGTTTATTGTATTCAAGAGTAACGAGGACCAGATTGAAGATGTTAAGCGGTTTGGAAAAGAACTTGGTGTGGATAAAGTGATGATTAAAACGGGTCAGATTTATGCCGGCACCGATATTAATGACTACTTGCCTTCAAATCCCCGCTACACACGATATGTCAACGATAATGGAACCATCCGTCTGAAAAATTCCGCACCCAATTTTTGCAAGCGGGTCTGGACAAATGCGGTGTTTACATGGGACGGCACCCTGGCGTCGTGCTGCTTCGACAAGGATGCTGAAAATGCATTCGGGACATGGAACGGAAAATCATTCAATGACATGTGGCGGAGTAAACAGAGTAGGGAGTTTCGCAAACAGATCCTGAAAAACCGGAGCGCGATTCCGATGTGCAGCAATTGCACCGAAGGGATAAAAGAGTGGTTGTAGTGTAATCGTTATACGCCGAACAATTCCATTCGACAAACTTTCTGAAAGACACACAAGATCATTCAAATAACGTATCTAACCTGAGTAACTGATCAACAATGATACCATTTGATTTCTTTCTTATTACCGTCACAATCTTTTATTGCGGGATTGGAATTGCTCTGAATTTTGCTCTGTCGAAAAATCCTAATATCAGAGTAAACTACGAACCAAATGTGACGGTTATTGTTCCGGCGCGGAACGAAGAAACCAACATTGAACGATGCCTCCGGTCGCTTACAACCCAAAATTATCCTACAGAAAAACTACAGATCATCGTCGTCGATGACAACTCTGAAGACAAAACTTCATCGATTGTTCAATTGTTGAGCAGAGAATTTCACAACTGTACACTTCTCTCACTATCTAATGATTCACAGCTCGGATTTGGAAAAATCGCTGCGCTTGCACATGGCTTTCAACACGCAACAGGGGAAATCGTTTTTCAGACAGATGCCGATTGTGTCGTGTCGGAAAAATGGATAAAAAGTGTACTTTCTTCCTTTCACGACGATGTCGGAATAGTTGGTGGGATGACACTGTTAGAACCATTTTCAGAAAAAAGTTCTTGTTTTACCAGAATTCAAACATTAGATTGGATGTACTTGCTTGGAGTTGGTGCGGGCGCTAACGCCCTGGGCATTCCGCTGAGCTGCTTTGGCAACAACCTGGCACTGCGGCGTAAAGCGTATGATGCTGCCGGCGGATATGAAGCTATTCCTTTTACCTTCACTGAAGATTTTGCTATTTTTCGTGCAGTTGCCCGTGCCGGCTGGAAGACCGAATTTACCCTTACTGAATCTTCACTTGTTTATAGTCGGCCTCCACACACAATCAGTGCATTCATCAATCAGCGGCTCAGATGGGCCGTAGGCGGAATTAAACTTGCTGGCAAAGGAGTCGTTCTGCTTATGGCTGCATTTGTTTTCCATTGTGCAGTGATAAGTGCCGCCGGTCTGAAAAGTAATGGTGTGGTTCTGTTTTCTTCAATTGCTGCCGCTCTTTGGGTTGATTTCATGTTTTTAAGGACACTTGCACAACGTGTCCGGAAATCGTCTGTGCTGCGGATTTTCCCGCTCTTTGAATTGTACTACTTTTTGTATACAACAGTTTTCGGTATTGCTTTACCATTTGCATTGAAATTAAAGTGGAAAAACAGATCGTATAAAAGTATCTGACAGATAACGTATCTGATTTTGTTGTTTCATTTTTGATATTACATAACAGTATATACAATGATATCCTTATTCAATAATATTGCCGCAAATATCATGAACGCCGGATTTGAAGTCGTTATCGATGCTCCATACCGGATAGAACCGGGCATGTCGATTCCCCTTATATGCTTGGTAAAAGAGAAGAAAAACAAATCGTTCACGATTGAGTCGATCAAAGTCAATATAATGCAAAAGGGGCAGACTATCCGTGTTGCTTCAGCGCTGCGTTCACCGGTCGATGTGCACGATTCAAAATGGCACAAAGTGATTCGGGTGCCGCTTCACGATTCCATGCAGGGGAAGTTTGAATTAGATACGATTGTCACCATCAGCAGAGATGGGAAAAGTAGAAAAATCCGCTCACATCCGTATAGCGGAACTAGCAGTGAAACGCTGAAAATATTCCGTGCTGTTGATTCGCTGCCAAAGTTTGCAGATTACTATTTCGGGGATATGCATTATCACTGTCTCAGTGAAAGCAAATCCGAAAGTATAAGTGCTCCGTTGATGTTTTCAACTCAAGTTGCTAAAGCCCTCGGACTTCAATTCTTTGCAGCTACCGATCATTCACATGTTTTGGAAGATAGGGACAGCTCGTCCCTCAGCGACAGTTCGGGTAAATGGGACAAATTTCAGGAAAAAGTAGATTCTATCAATAGCAAGAATGAAGATATGGTAATTCTTCCTGGTGAAGAAATAAAATGTAAAAACCACCGTGGGAGAGATGTCGACTTGATTATTGTAAACTATCCTGAGTTCATTCGGGGATCGCAGGGAAATTCAGTTCCGGCAAAGGTCCATGAATCAAACTTGAAAGAGCTGCTATTACGTGTGGGATCCGCAGCGGTTACATTTGCAGTCCATCCGATGAAGCAGACTTCCTTCTACGAAAAACTCTTTTACCGGAGAGGGCGGTGGAGTAAGTTTGATCTGACATTGGCAGGATTGACGGGGATGCAGGTATATGACGGCATGAACGAATATTTTCTCGACAGGGGACTCAAACACTGGGTCGAACTGCTGCTCAAGGGGGAGAGAAAATTTATTGTAGCGGGCAGTGATTCTTATGCCGATTTCGGAGAACAGATAAAATCGCAGTCACCATTCAAAAAATCGCATACAAAATCCCTTCAGGAATTCGGCAGGGCGCGGACTGGTCTTTTCTGTACACAGCCGATTACGAAGGAAAAAATCGTGCAAAGCCTGAAAGAGGGAAAATCGGTCATTTCCACCGGTCCATTAATGGATTTTAGCGTTCGAAACCACATTGGGGAACGGGTACTGGTCGGTGGAAAAATAGAGGGGCGGACCTTTACCGTCAAGTTCAGGGGGGTTTCTTCCGCTGAATACGGTCCGATTACCGATATAAAGCTTTATCTCGGTGAAATTCGGCGTGAACGTGAGGAACAAATTTTTTCTGTTAAGCTGACAAAAAATCGGTATAACTATCAAGGTGAGTTTCAAATAGAAGCCCGGGGGAAAGTCAATTATATCCGTGGTGAACTGATTTCCGGTGATGTCGGACACTCGCTTTTCTGCATTACAAATCCAATCTGGATTAAATCACTAAAACGGTGAGCTGTTTTCCCCATGCACCTCTTCATTGTTTACACAATACTTACTATTACCATATTATACAGCCTATTTGTCATCTCACTGATGATCGGTTTACGCCGCCTCTCATCCGGTACTAATACTACACAGTATTCCGTTTCAATCGTTGTTGCCGCAAGGAATGAAGAACAATCACTGCCTACCTGTATCGAAGCGCTATTGGCGCAGGACTACCAGTCTGAAAAGCTGGAAATTATAATCGTTAACGACCGGTCTGAAGACAGAACCGGAGACATCTTAGAACAGTATGTAGTGCAAAATCCCAATCTCAAACATCTTGCCATTCAGTCAGTTCCTGGGCACTATGCACCAAAAAAATATGCTCTCTCTAAAGGGATCGAAGCAGCATTGGGAGAAATAATCTGTACAACCGATGCCGATTGTGTTCCGCCACCAACATGGGTATCTGAAATTATATCTCATTTTACCGGTGACACCGGGTTTGTCGCAGGTTTCTCGCCAGTGTACCCCACTCAAAGAAACGAACAAATCGATGATCAAAACAATGTACGTTTCAGATTTTTCAAACGGTGGTACGTAAAATTAGCTGCCGATTTCATGAATATGGACTCGATCGGACTTGCAGTAGCGTCTGCCGGGGGGATTGCTCTCGGCATACCGTGGACCTGTGCGGGCCGGAATCTTGCCTACAGAAAAGAGGCTTTTCAAGAGGTTGGAGGTTTTGAGAATGTGAAACATATTCTCTCAGGTGACGACGATCTTCTGATGTTTCTCATTCATTACAAATCCAAATGGAAACTCCGTTATGCGGTGGATAAGCGTGCCGCCGTTCCTACGTTTGATAATACAGAACCCCGAATAATAGCACAGCAGCGGGCACGCCACGCGTCGAAATTTTTCAATCACCCGTTCCGTGTCAAAACCGCATCTATAGTGATTTTTTCGTTTTACTGTCTGTTTATACTTTCACCGTTGTTGGTATTCATTTCATGGCAGGGGATGCTCCTATTTGGACTGATAACAGGCGTGAAATTGCTGTTAGAATATTATTCTATTCGGAAAGGTGCCCGACTCTTTCAGACACATTTTTCATATCTGGCATTTCTGAAAGCCTACCTCATACATCCGCCCGTCACTGTCTTTTCCTCACTCTTTGGCTCAACCGGCACCTTTTCCTGGAAAAGGTGAGATTGAATTTTCCATAAGTGTTTGTTTGAATTTATTTCTACAATTACATTTAGAAAACACTATAAAAATGCAATAATACAATTATTTTTTCTAACTGTAGTACAAAATTATGGGATTTTGACATAATAAAAAGCAGCCTCATATTTCCGCTTGAAAACAATAAAGCAGAACCACTAATTAAAGAAGTTCTGCCTATGAACGTAAAGGGTCGACCGTATGTGACGTTTTGAGAACCTTTGAGGTAGATATAAATTGCAGTATATTAATGGTTTCGTTGGCTAATTTGTTATTTTTGCCATCTTAAATACTTCTTTACTCAGGTTTCTCAATAGGAGTTATCACCTTTAATCTCATCTATATAATCTACAATTTAAATACTATTCCTTGTCTTAACCAAAATTCCGTTGGCTTTCCATCAATTGTCACCGGATTCATAATATATTTTTGTCCTAGTTTAACTGCCTCATTTTCAAGGATAGCATATCTGGGATCATTTTTGGCACGTTCGATTTTAACATGACTTGAAGTAGTATCAACTCGAGCTAAAATTGCAGATCCATCAATACCGAATAATATTTCAATAGTAACTGATCCCTGAAAATTATCGTCGCGGAGGTTTTGAGGATATACAAACGAATTATTGACCTCTTCTATATTAAGAAAGGGTCCGCATTGTTGAGGGATTATAAAAGGAATGCCATCTTGATCGTATTGCTCTATAATTGAGGATTGGAGTATTGTTGGAGGAGTCTGAAACGTGGTTTCCATTACTTCTTTATTTTCTCCGGAGCAATTTAAAATATAAATAGAGGTTAAAGAACATATAATGACTATTAAATTAATAATAAATTAGCTCCTTGGATATAACTTCTCATTATAGTTTGTACACCAGAGTTTCTCTACTAAGTTCCTATATCTCCAAGAACTCACAATTCATTTTTAAACACCACCATGATTGGACCGTGTGTGACGTTTTGCGAACCTTTAAACTTAATATACCTGTGTAATCCACTGAAATGGCGTTTTAATTCTTTTTTCAATCCAGTCACGGTTTGACATCATTTTGAAATCGCATCGGAATATTCATCCAGAATTTTACCGGATCACCTTCCTGTGTTGCTGGTAAAAATGAGACACTTTTTACTGCTTCTATAGCGGCATTATCCAGTTCGGGATGACCCGATGATCTAGCAATTTCTGTTTCAAGAATACTCCCGTCTTCACCGATTAACGCTCGTACTTGCACTAATCCATCTTTACCTTCTTCTTTAGCTTTTTGTGGGTATTCGATTTTCTCAGCAATTCCAGATAATCCGCCAACTATTTTAGGCAGATTCTCTTGTGGAAGATATTCCGGTATTGTTTCAGTAACAGTCTGAGACTGTCCGGAAATTGATTCATTATCGGAAATCTCTTGTGAAGAAAGCATAGTTCCCTGTTCACGCTCACAGGCAAAGTAAAGGCATAAACCTGTCACGAAAGCTACGGCAATTTTTGTATAATATGTCATAGCAATACTCTCCTTTCCTACACACTTCATTATGGTATGGATTCTTTTAACGAGTGAATGTTTTCTTTCAAAAAAACCAATGCCCGCAAATCCTAAATGAGACTCACTGGTGATGTCTTCACTAACCCGAAGGATGCAGTCGGCATACTCTTTTCTGCTCAATTGTAATCCTGTTTGAGTAAGACTATCGCACACGTCTTCCCGAAAATATCGAATTTTCCTATTCATAATCCAGATAAGCGGATGAAAGAAAAAGATAATCTGAATGATGACCTGTACAAAGTTGATTATTAAATCAAAACGTTTGATATGGACGAGTTCGTGCATGAGAATCGGCTCAACATTTTTTACCGGCCATACATCCGCTATCTGTCTGGGAAGATACACAGTGGGATGAATCAGTCCTGCTGCTGCCGGGCTTTGTGCATTTCTCATATCAAGATATTTGAGTTCTGTAGAATTCGAAAGTCCAAGTTCATTTTTTAGCTCTTCAAAACGTTTTGTCAGCACACTCCGTTTAACAGGAGAAGAGGAAGAAAGCGTAAAATACGTCAGAAACAGTTTCCCTAAATAAGCTGCACACAGTAATGCTACCACACTGAGCCATAGTAATGTAATATATTCATTCAGCGAGAAGGAAAAAGCAGTTGAACTTTGTACAGGGGAATCGATGACCGGGAGTTCAATCAGTGAATAGTCTATAAATACTGAATTTTCATTTGAGGGAATAGAAATGGTAAATGGAATGCAGAGCCGAAACAGACAAATACACCATAACCAGTAATGAAAGAGTGGAGAGGAACGTCTGCTGAATTGTGATATGATAAGGATTACAAAAAAAAGTATCGATATCTGAATGCTGATTTCCCAGAAAAAAGGGATCAATATACGGGACAAATCTTTAAGAAGTATCATGAGAATTCTCCCTTTCTTTGTCACGGATAATTTGTTTGATTTCTTCGATTTCTTCCCTGCTGAGTTTTTTATTCTTTACAAAATTGACAAGCAGCGGTCCCACCGATTCATCAAGAACGTTTGAAATAAATGAGCTGATTTCACGAGAAAAAGCTTTTGACTGTGACAGTGATGGCTTATATATCCAGATAGGGCCGAATTTTTCTTTGGTTAGAAAACTCTTTTTAACAATTCTCTCAAGCAGTGTGGCAATTGTCTGGTATGACCGTTTTTTATCATGAAGTGATTCCTCGTAAACCTCACGTGCGGTGGCCTTCCCTTTTTTCCAGCAAATTTTCATGAGTGACCATTCTGCTTTTGATAAATCTTTCTTCAAGTCAGACATAGTGTTTTCCTATAATGAAACTATCGTAATGATATTGTACTTGTAGTATTATAACTACATTTGTAGTAATTTTCAAGAAAAAAATGGAATTTTTCAAATTTTTTTCGATAGTATTGAAATGGTACAGAAAAAGAAAATCCTTAAATCTTCCGATCCCGCCATGATCTGATCTTTTTAGCCCAAGTTTTGACAAGGATTTCGGCGGCTTTTTGAGTGGGTGCTTCTGAGGTGACAGAGAAGAGTGCTTCGGCTCGTGCAGGAAGAAAAACTGTCCAGGTGTCTTCATTGTATATTTTGATACCATGAATTAATTCCCGCTTCATTCCGTCTGTTGCTTTCATGAGTGCATTCATGACTTTTCCTTTTTGTTCCCACGAACAGGCAATATTGGCTCTGGCAATTGACGGAAATTGAATTGAATCAATAAACTTCGATAATGGTTCCTTCATTCGTGCTAACATTTCAAGAATTTTAACCGTAGAAAACATTGCATCCGCACCGGTATTAAACTCGGGAAAAATGAAGCCGCCGAGCGTGCCACCAACAAATCCAATGTCCTCATCGAGAGCAACTTCTATCATGGAACGGTGGGTGCTCTTGCACGTTTTGTAACCAACTCTGTGTTTCCGGGCCATTGTTTGAATGAGTCGAGGTGCAAGAACGGGGGCAGAGATCTTCTTCGGTTTAAAATTATTCAGATAGAGCTGCGTAACAATGGCAAGAAGCTCTAAATTCTCGAAATACCGACCCTTATTGTCGACCAGGTAGAGCCGTTCACAGGTGGGATCAATTATGAATCCAACATCTGCCCGAAGCGATTTGACGATTTTGGAAATCCGATTCACCTGCTGCCGATGCTGTTTTCTTGAAAAACTCCGGTAAAGCGATTCGCTAAATGCACTCAGCGTCACAATATCGATGTTCAGATCGCCGAACAAAGAAGGAAATATGGTACTCCCCGGTCCGTAGGAAAAATCAATAACAGCATGCATGTTTGCCTGCTGGAGTAAGGAGGTATCGAGATTTGCAATGAAATTTTTCTGGTACATGTCGAATAGCCTAACCGTTTCCTCTACAAATCCGACAGAGGATGCCTCAATCCGTTCATAATCTTCACCAAAAAAGAGTCGCTCAACTTTTTTACATTTATTGGTGTGCAGATCAGTACCATTGGTGTCAAATACGATAATATCGGTTTTTCGTTCGTCGTAGGGCGATTTTCGTACGTGGAATCCACCAAGCTTTCGTGATTTCTTGAGAATTTGCCGTACAACAGGTATCGGTGTGGTGTGTAAATTGTCCACCTGAATGCCCATAGAGATGAGGCCTGATTGGAGTGCGGTTGTTACCATAAAAGAAGCCGCATTGCTGTCACAACTTGAATATATCGATGCACCCTGACCCCAAAATGCACCGAGCGCTGATCCGAGACGCGAAGCGAAATCTGGCTTTATTTCAATATTGGCAATACCCGATATTCGAGCATCAGTGAACAGCCCCCGGAGCCACTTGTCACCCCACACGAGACTTGTTGCAAGAATAGTATCATTCGCAATGGTTTTCTTGGGCCAAATCTTAACCTGTGGTCTGATGAGAGTCCGTGCACCGATTGCAACATCTTCGCCGATAAATACCTTGTCGGAGATAGTCGATGAACTCCCCAATCTAGTACGGGATCCGATAACAGCATTTTTCGTCTGGCACCCTTCACCGGCAAGAACACGATCCCACAGTACCGATCCGATTATCCGCGCCTTTTTTTAATGAGCGTATTGTTCCCAATGACCGCATTGTGGACATATGCGCCCTCTTCAATCGTAACATTATTGCCGAGGACAATATTGCCTGCAAGCTCTGCGGTTAAGGCTATAGAACTCCTTTTTCCTTTGATTATATTTTCATTGCGCTTACCGTCAATTGTGAATTCCACTTTCCCGGCAAGACAATCCTGATGGACCGCCAGATATTCTTCAAGATTGCCGATATCTTTCCAGTAACATTCTCCCGGATAACTGAAAAAACGGTGCCTTGTATTCAGCAGATGGGGAAAAAGGTCTTTGCCGAAATCGTACTCTTTATTGCTCGGCAAAAGATCGAGCATTTTTCGCTCAAAAAGGTAAATTCCGGAGTTAATCCAATCAGAAAAAACCTCACCCCATGACGGCTTTTCATAAAAATTGGTGATCCGGTGCCGTTTATTAGTCATAACAATGCCGAACTGGAGCGGGTCCGGTTCGCGGGTCAGCAGTATGGTAGCGTCACTCTTTTTCTTTATATGAAACGAATAAAAATCGGTGAGGTCGACATCAGTCAAAAGATCACCGCTGATTACAAGAAATGTGTCGTCGATATATGATTCCGCGAACTTTACACTTCCGGCTGTACCGAGATCATCTTCCGGGAGGAGATAGGTACACTTCAATCCGAATTTCGAACCGTCACCGAGGTAATTTTTAATCAGATCAGGCTGGTGATACAGCATAACAACGACATCGGTAATGCTGTGTTTTTGCAGAAGAGAAGCAATGTGACCGATGATCGGTTTGTTCATAAGCGGGACCATCGGTTTCGGTTTGTAAATCGTCAGCGGCCGCAGCCGCGTTCCGAAACCACCGGCCATTATTACTGCCTGCATAATGCGCTCTCCGATAGGTCAAATGTACTACACGTTAAAGTATTCAGATATTAATCTATATTAATGCGCTTGCTTTTACTATCGAAAAATGAACTGCCGTGCTATTTAATTGCTATGTTTCAGTGTCCCTTTACCGCGTGTTACATCACGAAATGCCTCAATCAAACGTTCTTCATGCACCTTTCTGACTGAACACACGAGTCCGCTCTCTTCGCCGAATTTCCGGTTGACGATATCTGCTTCGAGACTACCAAGAAGTTGCTCTACACCGCCGGTCATTTCGTACGGAAACGAAAGACTATATTGTACAGTTAAAAAGTGTTCAACTGTCTTTCCTATTGACAGAGCAGATTCAGCGGAATCGGCATATGCACGTGATAGGCCGCCTTTTCCCAGATTCGTACCTCCGTAATACCGGATGACAACACAAACAACATTTGTGAGATTGTGCCGCTGCAACGAGGTCAGGATCGGTTTTCCAGCTGTTCCGGACGGCTCTCCATCGTCACTCGTCCGGATCGTTTCTCCGGCACCGTCCAGGATAATATAAGCAAAACAGTGATGCGTTGCATCACGATACGATGTTCGAAGAGATTCAAGAAATTTCTCTGCACCGGCTTGAGAAATGATAGGTTCACAAAATGATTTAAAACGCGAGCCCTTAACGTTAATTTCACCCTGAGTACCACCGGAGAGGGTTCTATATGCGTCGTATGAAGAATCAGTTGTGTTACGAAGCATCGGACTGTGAGAGGTTATGAATTTATCACCGGTGAATAATGGTGAACGGAAATCCAAGTCAGAAGAAATTCTTTAACAAAATAATTAATTATAGGCACAAAATCAAGCGGATATTATTTGGATATATTCTCTGCCATATACCACAAAAGAAGACACAATGGCAATTATGACTGCCATAATGGCATTATTGCATTGGTAGCTTTCTTTGTCACCTAAAATGAAAAATAATGGTAAGGTATTGATATTAAAAGACTAACATGCTTATTTGTGCATAGTCTAAATGATTGGTACACAGATTGCATATAAAAAGAGTGAAAAACCATGAAATACATCCCGGTTAAAAAACGGGAATCCTAATATTCGAAAATTGACAGAAACATTATAAGAATCTTAAACGATCAGGAGTTAAAACAATGGGAAAAATTATTGGAATTGATCTGGGAACCACAAACAGCTGTGTTGCAGTCATTGAAGGCGGTAAACCGGTTGTCATTCCGAATTCAGAAGGAGGGCGGATCACACCATCCGTTGTTGCGTTCACAAAAAACGACGAACGGCTAATCGGCCAGGCGGCAAAACGGCAGGCTGTTACCAATCCGGAAAATACGGTCTTCTCTATTAAACGCTTCATGGGCCGTGTTCATGGTGAAGTTTCTGAAGAAATGAAGGAGGTACCGTATAAAGTTGTCAAAGGGAAAAGCAACGTTGCACGTGTTAAAGTAAAGAACAATGAATACTCACCGCCTGAAATCTCAGCCATGATACTTCAAAAAATGAAGCAGACAGCAGAAGATTATCTCGGACAGAAGGTTACCGAGGCCGTCGTTACAGTGCCTGCTTATTTCAATGACAGTCAGCGGCAGGCAACGAAGGAGGCAGCCATCATTGCCGGTCTTGATCCCAAACGAATTGTAAACGAGCCAACTGCTGCATCATTGGCATATGGTCTTGATAAAGAAAAAGACGAAAAAATCGCCGTATTCGACTTTGGTGGCGGAACATTTGATATCTCGATTCTGGAAATAGCTGATGGTGTGTTCGAAGTGAAATCGACCAACGGTGATACCCATCTCGGTGGCGACAACATCGACCATCGGCTTGTCAACTGGATTGCTGATGAATTCAAACAGCAGGAAGGGATTGATCTCCGAAACGATCCAATGGCACTTCAGCGGCTTAAAGAAGCAGGTGAAAAGGCAAAAATGGAGCTCTCGACAACGACACAGACAGAGATCAACCTCCCGTTTGTCACAGCAACTGACAGCGGTCCGAAACATCTTAATCTGACCCTGACGCGTTCAAAGTTCGAACAGTTGTGTGATAAAGAATTCAAGCGTCTTATTGCACCGAGTGAAACTGCACTTAAAGATGCCGGATTGTCAAAAGCCGACATTGATGAAGTAGTTCTCGTCGGCGGTTCGACACGAATTCCGAAAGTTCAGGAAATCGTAAAAGAAATATTCGGCAAGGAAGGCCATAAAGGTGTTAATCCGGATGAAGTCGTTGCAATGGGAGCGGCAATTCAGGGTGGAATTCTCGGTGGGGACATTGATGATGAAATCGTGCTGCTCGATGTAACGCCGTTGACTCTCGGTATTGAAACACTTGGCGGCGTTATGACAAAACTCATTGAAGCAAACACCACAATTCCGGTTAAAAAGGCAGAAGTTTTCTCGACAGCTGCAGATAACCAGACGACAGTTGAAGTCCATGTACTGCAGGGTGAACGGCCGATAGCGATAGATAACAAAACTATCGGACGATTCCATCTTGACGGTATTCCTCCTGCTCCACGCGGCATACCGCAGGTCGAAGTCTCGTTTGATCTTGATGCAAATGGTATATTGAACGTCTCTGCCAAGGATAAAGCGACTGAAAAAGAGCAGAAGATTACAATCACAGCATCGAGTGGATTGACTGATGAAGAGATCAAGAAAATGAAAGAAGATGCGAAAATCCATGCAGATGAAGACAAGCAGCAGCGGGAAAAAGTAGATACGAAAAATCAGGCCGAGCAAATGATGTGGCAGACTGAAAAACAGATCGAGGAGTTGAAGGACAAACTCGATGAAGAAGCCAAGCAGAAACTTGAAGCGGGTATCGGACGGCTGAAAGAAGCTATTAAGGTCGAAAATCTGGATGAAATGAAATCATCTATGGAAGCGCTGACACAAGTCTGGAATGAGGCGTCGCAAAAAATGTATCAGGATGCTGCTGCACAACAGCCGCCACCCGGTGCAGAAGCTGAGGAAACGGCAGGCGCAGACAATACATCGAAAAAGAAAAACGATAAAGAAATCAAAGACGCGGACTTCGAAGTTGTTGACGATTAAGCCACTTAATCAATATATTATTAATGTTCGCTAATTGTAGGAACATGAAGCATTCAATGCAGTGATTGCCACGCCCCCATTTTAAACCGGGTAGGTTCACAATCTCTGCCATGAAAATTGTAAGTGGAGCTAAAATTAAATACAAATCACATAATTGAGAAATATGTTAACGAATAATGGACATTGAAAAATACACCATTAAAGCCCAGCAGGCATTTGCCGCTGCAAAGCGGTTAGCATCTGACCTTACCCACCAGCAGATCGAACCGGAACACCTATTTCTCGGTCTACTGGATGACGGCCGGAGCACCGTTGTTTCGATTTTGAAAAAAATTGGACTGCAGCCGGATGCAATGAAAATGGAAACGGAAGAACTCCTCGGTAAGATTCCGAAAGTTTCCGGTTCCGGTGTTGAACAGATATATCTCTCACATCGCTCGGCTCAAGTTGTGGACAATACCCTGAAAGAAGCGGAGCAGTTAAAAGACGAGTTTATTTCCACCGAGCATCTTCTGCTGGCCCTAGCAGACGAGAGTGAGTTTGCCGGGGCAATATTTGACAGTCAGGGTATCAAAAAGGACGATATTATTCAAGCGCTGCAATCGATACGGGGTTCGCAGCGGGTTACTGATCAAAATCCGGAAGAAAAATACCAAGCGTTAGAGCAGTATTCGCAGGACCTGAACGCTCTTGCCCGAAAGGGAAAACTTGATCCGGTCGTCGGGAGAGATGAAGAAATCAGGCGAATACTGCAGGTCCTGAGCAGACGGACAAAAAACAATCCGATCCTCCTCGGTGATCCCGGCGTCGGAAAGACAGCAATTGCAGGGGGACTCGCACACCGGATTATTGCGGGTGATGTTCCTGAATCCCTCCGGACAAAACGGGTCATGGCGCTCGATCTCGGTGCTTTGATTGCCGGAGCAAAATTCCGTGGGGAATTCGAAGACCGGCTCAAGGCAGTCCTGAAAGAGATTGAAGATTCGGATGGGGAGGTGATCCTTTTCATCGATGAGATTCATACGCTTGTTGGTGCGGGAGCTGCCGAGGGTTCAATGGATGCGTCGAACATGTTGAAACCTGCCCTTGCGCGTGGTGAATTGAAGTGTATTGGCGCAACGACACGGGGAGAGTATCAGAAATATATCGAAAAAGATCCCGCACTCGAACGGCGGTTTCAGCCGGTAACAATTCAGGAACCCCGGATAGAAGATACCGTCTCGATACTCAGAGGATTGAAAGAGCGGTATGAAGTCCATCACGGCGTCCGAATCACGGATGGAGCTCTCATCCAGGCTGCTGTATTGTCGGACAGATATATAACCGAGCGGTTCCTGCCTGACAAGGCAATCGATCTGATCGATGAAGCAGCATCGAAGCTCAGAATTGAGATCGATAGTGTTCCGGAAGAACTCGATGAGATTGAACGGAAAATCTAACAGCTCGAAATCGAACGTGAAGCAATAAAAAAAGATAAGAACGATGCGGCAAAAGCACGCCTTGACAACATAAAAAAAGAATTGGCAGACCTGACCGAGCAATCGAATGGACTCCGGGCACACTGGGGACTCGAAAAAGAGACTATCAAAACGATCCGCGGATTGAAAGAAGCAATCGAAGTCGCGAAACATGAAGAATCAAATGCGGAGCGTGAAGGGAATCTTGCACGCGCAGCCGAATTGAAATACGGGACAATAAAAGAGCTTGAGAAGCAGCTTATCGAAGCAAACGAAAAACTGTTGGAAATCCAGAAGGAGAGAAAGCTCCTGAAAGAAGAGGTCGATGAAGAAGATATAGCTGAAATTGTTTCCCGTTGGACTGGCATACCGGTTTCGAAAATGGTTGAATCCGAGCGGGAAAAGCTTATGCACATGGAGGAGAGGCTCCATATGCGCATTGTCGGTCAAGACGAAGCAGTGATGGCTGTATCCAATGCAGTACGCCGTTCACGAATAGGCCTGCAATCACCCGACAGGCCGATAGGGACATTCATTTTTCTCGGCAGTACTGGCGTCGGCAAGACCGAACTTGCACGGGCTTTGGCAGAATATCTGTTCGACGATGAACGCGCTGTCATAAGGATCGACATGTCGGAATACATGGAGCGTCACTCGGTCGCACGGCTCATCGGTGCGCCACCGGGCTATGTCGGATACGAAGAGGGTGGGCAACTAACAGAAGCGGTCAGAAGGAATCCCTATTCTGTAATTCTTCTCGATGAGGTTGAAAAAGCCCATACCGACGTATTCAACATCCTTTTGCAGGTGCTCGATGATGGCAGATTAACTGATAATAAAGGGCGTACCGTCAATTTTAAAAATACGATCATCATCATGACTTCGAACATTGGAGCACCGTACATTATGGAAAAAATAGTACAGATGACCGATGAGAATGAAGACCAACTCTATGCGGATATCAGTTCTGAACTCTTGAGGCAACTGCGACAGCAAATTAGCCCTGAATTTCTGAACCGGATCGATGAAATCATTTTATTCAAGGCGCTTCACCGGGAGCAGTTGCGAAAAATCGTCGACATCCAGTTTAGCAGATTGGAGCAATTGAGCAAACAGACAGGGCTCAGTCTTGAACTGACTGGCGCGGCCCGTGACTATCTCGCTGATGCAGGATACGACCCTGCCTTCGGTGCTCGGCCTCTCAAGCGGGTGATCCAAAAGAAAATTGCCGATCCCTTGGCCTCAAAAGTTTTATCCGGGGAGATCAAAAACGGAAACAGTGTTCTGATCAGCACACAAAACGGTTCCCTTGCTTTTTCCGTGCAGCCTGCATGATAGGTTAAAAAGTCGGAATATGTTCAAGTTTTGATACAAAATAATTGATATTAATGTTGAGATATTTTACATTGTGTAGTTGAAAGAATTTGAGGAGATGTTTTTATGCGGTTTTATCTGATTTTCGGAACGATGGTTTTGGTAGCAATTAGTTCACTTTTCTGTTCAAAAACGCTGACTGAAGAAGAACTTTTTACGAAAGCTCAGGAAGAATTAAAAGAGAAAAATCCGGTTGAAGCTGTACGGTCATACGAACAAATTGTTGAAAACTTCCCGGAGAGTGAGAACAGGAGTAAAGCGGTGTTTATGCTCGGATTTCTCTATGCGAACGAGCTCCATGATACCGATAAAGCACGATCATACTATTCGCAAATGCTACAGGAATATCCCGACCACGAACTTGCGGTATCAGTCGAGTTTGAATTGGAAAATCTCGGGAAAGCAATCGAGGAAATTGATTCGATTCTCGTGAAAAAAATTGAGATTCAGGATGCCGCTATGAGCGATCGGGGGGATGAAAAATAAGAAGACCTGAGTGTAATATCAACACGCGGTAAATATTGAAATGCCGAAATAATTTCAGTACATGAAGTTTTTCGGCATTTTTTATAGTAAGGAACTTTTGAAATTAGAAAATAGTAACAGAAATAGATTTTTTTGCATAGAAACATTTATTACGATTGAGAGAATTAGTACTAAATTACCTGTCGCAGTCTGAATACTGCGAATGTATTGTGAACGTTAAACTATGGGAGACAGATGAGCACAGATATTCAGGCAATCAATGAAAAGATCGAAAAAGAATCGCAGTTCGTCGATCTACTGAAAAGTGAAATTTCAAAAGTAATTGTCGGTCAAAATTATATGATTGAACGGCTCCTGATCGGACTTTTGGCAGACGGCCATGTTCTGCTGGAAGGTGTTCCGGGATTGGCAAAAACGCTTGTAGTGAATACTCTCTCCAAAGCGATTCAGACGAAATTTCAACGGATCCAGTTTACTCCCGATCTGCTGCCCGCTGACCTGATCGGAACATTAATTTACAATCAGCAGGAAGGGACGTTTCAGACGAAGAAGGGCCCCTTGTTTGCCAATCTAATTCTTGTCGATGAGGTGAACCGCTCTCCGGCGAAAGTCCAAAGCGCACTGCTTGAAGCAATGCAGGAGCGTCAGGTTACCATTGGTGAGGAGACCTTCAAGTTAGACCTGCCGTTTCTGGTTATGGCGACACAAAATCCGATTGAGCAGGAGGGGACTTACCCGCTTCCCGAAGCTCAAGTCGACCGTTTTATGTTGAAAGTTGTAGTGAATTATCCGAGCAAAGATGAAGAGTTGGAGATCATGCGGCGGATGACGGGAGATTCACTCTATGAAGTAAAGCCGGTTATTAAACCGAAGGATATTATAAAATCAAGAGAATTGGTTAGAGATGTATATGTCGACGAAAAAATCGACCGTTATATAATTGATATTGTTCTTGCAACGAGAAATCCGTCCGACTACGGTCTTAATGATTTAACGGAACTGATCCAGTATGGTGCGTCGCCACGTGCTTCTATTAATCTCCGTCTTGCGGCAAAAGCATATGCTTTTCTCAAACACAGAGGATATGTCACACCCGAAGATGTCAGATCTATCGGTCAGGATGTACTCCGGCATAGAGTCATTGTAACCTACGAAGCAGAAGCGGAAGAGATGATCGGCGAAGATATTGTTAAGAAAATACTCGACCACATTGAAGTCCCGTAAGACGCATAAATTTGGTTTGATATTAAATTAGATTTAGTACTAACAGCATTACACATAACAGATGATTCCACGAGAGATACTCAAAAAAGTTAAGTACATTGAAATTCAGACGAGAGGACTTGTCAACGAAGTTTTCAGTGGCAGATACCAATCGATCTTTAAAGGGCAGGGTCTTGATTTTAACGATATCCGCGAATATCAGCCGGGAGACGATATCCGGTCGATCGACTGGAATGTTTCTGCCCGTGCGGGACGTCCCTATATCAAAATATTTGAAGAAGAGCGGGAGTTGACCGTAATGCTCATGGTCGATGTAAGTGCTTCGTCACAATTTGGGACGTTTAATCAGATGAAAGGGGAACTTGCAGTTGAGTTGTGTGCGGTTCTTGCTTTTTCCGCAATCAAAAATAACGATAAAATCGGACTGATCATTTTTAGCGACCGGATCGAAAAATATATTCCACCCAAAACGGGCAAGTCTCATGTGTTACGGTTACTCAGAGAGCTGCTTTATTTTAAACCCGAAGGTGAAAAGACCGACCTCTCGGTTCCGCTCGAATACCTCTATAAAGTGATGCGGAAGCGGGCGACTGTGTTTCTCGTGTCAGACTTCTTGTCCGGCAGCTATGAGAGCGCCTTGCGGATTGCAAATAAAAAACATGATATAGTGGCTATTACAATCAACGATCCGCGTGAACATGACATGCCTGATGTCGGCCTTATTGAGCTCCGGGATGCTGAAACAGACCAGATAGTTCTATTGGATACATCGAACAAAGACATGATGGATCAGTTTACTATTCAGGCGGAACTGGCTGTGGAAAAGAGGGAATCCCTATTTAAATCTATGAATATGGATTTCATTAATTTGTTTACGAATGAGTCTTACGTGAAACCGCTTGTTACCTTCTTTCGGAAACGGGCAAAACGGTTTCATTAGTATAATGAATAAATGAGACAATTATAGTACAAACAAAGAAACGAGTCAACTATGAAAATGTTACCAGTTATATTCTGCGCAGCACTGCTATATGGTTGTTCACCAGCTGTTCCTGGTGCGGATATTCCCCTTGAGCGACAGCGGAGTCTTGCCGATGCCCTTGCAGATCAACTGCTTTATGAGCAAGCTGTGACCGAATATCAGATCATACTTGAACGTTACAAACTCGATTTCGATGCCCGTTCAGAAATCAATTTTACAATCGGTGAAATTCTTTTTGAGGAGTTGAATGACTATTCAAATGCCCTTGCCTATTACTTGAAGATTCAGCATCTATTTCCGGAGAGTACACTCAACGGTGTGGCACAAGACCGGATCGTTGCTTGTCTCGAACGGCTCGGTCGCTCGGCTGAAGCAATGCGGATTGTTCGTGAATCGGAAGCCGAGACGGACGAAGAATCGCCCTTTACTTCTCAACAGGGAGATACGATTGCAGTTGTTGATGGTAAAGTGCTAACTTCCGGTGAGTTTAATTCTATTTTTAACTATTATTACAACCTTCTGCCTGCGGAACAGCGAGGCGATACACCAACACGGGAGCATAAACTGGTATTTCTGCGCGATTATTTGAGAAATGAGGTATTATTCAACTCTGCCAAACGGAGAGGTCTGGCCGATTCACCGGAATTCAAGGAACTCCAGTTTCTCCAGATGAAAGATCTGCTCGTTCAGAGACTGCTGCAAACAGAAGTTTATAATAAAGTAACAATTGAAAATTCCGAGATAGAGGAATATTACAGGACAA
This sequence comes from bacterium, assembly GCA_965249485.1. Taxonomy (GTDB): domain Bacteria; phylum SM23-31; class SM23-31; order SM23-31; family SM23-31; genus CBDFMG01. The sequence continues at coordinate 1,251,232 of OZ252239.1, forward strand.
GTGGTGACATTCTAACGCGGACAAATCCTGACGGCTCCAAAGGTAAACCGACAATTGAAGAAGCCCGTGATTTTATTCAACAGATCTTGATGAATCAAAAATCTCAGGGGATACAGGAGCAGTTGACCGACCAGTTGATCGAAGCACAAGAGGCTCAAATTTACTTAGATAACGTCCAGTAGTATTGAAAATTTACGATTTTGATTGAATATTAAAACTATGTCACTGTCGTGATTCACAGATTACCGGAATGATTGTATAATCTTTATGAAGTGTGTTGGAAGATTCACTTGATCACGCAATTTTTAACATACATGTAAATTTTATTTATGAACTAATCCTGCTAAACATATGAAGTTGATTAGTAAAAAATATTGCACAATATTGGAAATTACAGCACTCGTCTTATTTTCCATCGGAGTTTCCTTTGCACAGGAAGGTGTCATTGTAGTGGATTCCCGGGTGCAGCCTGACCGTGCAACTCTGGGACAATACATTTCGTTCGAAGTTGTGATCAAACACACGATGGATATTCAGGTTTCTGTTCCTACACCAGGAATTGAATACGGGGGTCTCGAACTCATTGATTATGCAGTACCGGATCCGGTTGATGTAATAGACCCGGTTCTGGGGAACATCATAGAAGAACGGGCGATGTATACCGTAGCTGCATATGATACAGGTATGTTCACCATTCCTCCGGTCGAGGTGCTATTTCATGCCGGAACCGGGGAGGATCAATCAATTGTTACCAATCCGGTTCAGGTTATAATTGAATCAATTTTACCGACCGATGCACAGGATATACTCGATATTAAAGAACCAATTCTGATTGTACAAAATATATTTCTCCTCTTATTAATAGGTATAGTGATCGGCCTAATTATAGCGTATCTGATTTACCGACGATATCGAAAGAAAAAACAGAAAAAGGAACCACTCTTTTGGGATAGAAAACCACATCTTCCGCCGCATGAGGAAGCAATTGCTGCCTTACAAGAGTTAAAAGAATCGTTGCTGCTCAAACAAGGTAAAGTGAAAGAATATTATACGGCACTCTCTGATATTGAGCGCCTCTACATGCAGCGGCGGTATAATAAACCGTTCTTGATGATGACAACATCTGATACGAAAGATTGTCTTGCTCAGGAAAAATTTCCTGAAGAGGAATTCAAAAAAGTAGATACACTCCTAAGCGAATGTGATCTTGTAAAATTTGCAAAATACCGGCCAGCCGGAGAAGCATATGAACGAGCTTGGCAGACTGCCTACGATATAATAGAGGGCACAAAACCGGTTGTAGAGTTTACAAATATACCGGAAAGTGTCTCAGATTCTACTACCAGGGATGAAATTGGTGGTGATAACTCAAACTCTGAAACAGAGAAATAATCTCAATAATAGTGTTATAAATTATGATATTCGACGATCCATATTTCCTCATATTGCTGATTATAGTTCCGATATTGATATTGCTATATATTAAACAGAGGATCAGCCGGGGAGGATTTGTGACCTACTCCGATTTGACGGTGGTAAATAAACTTACACCTTCATGGAAGCAGCGGTTTAAACATCTTCTGTTCAGTATGAGGATGTTGACGCTCACTCTTGCTGTCATTGCGCTCGCCAGGCCGCAGTCGCCCTTCACGGAAGAAGAAATTACTACTGAAGGTATCGATATTGTACTTGCAATTGACGTATCAAGCAGCATGAAGGCTGTCGATTTTCAGCCTTCAAACAGGCTGGAAGCCGCAAAGATTGTCAGCGCAGACTTTGTGAACGGCAGAGTGCATGACCGACTCGGGATGGTTGTTTTTGCCGGCAGAAGTTATACACAGTGCCCATTGACACTCGATTACGGTATTGTTCACTCATTTCTCGAAAGTATCCATATAGGGATGGTTGAAGACGGAACAGCAATCGGCATGGCAATCACGACCGCCGTGAACAGGCTGAGGAATTCCGATGTAGAGAGTAAAGTGATTATCCTTCTGACCGACGGACGGAATAATCGGGGAGAACTAGATCCTATTACAGCATCTCAAATTGCAAAGGCGATGAATATCAAAATATACACAATTGGAATGGGCAAAGAGGGTACGGTAATGTACCCATTGGACGATCCGGTCAGGGGACAACGCCTTGTGCCGATACAATCAGATATCGATGAAGAAATCCTGCAGCAGATTGCGGATAATACAGGTGGAAGCTATTTCCGGGCAACTGATGAAAAAAAGCTGGAAGAGATATTTAATCAGATTGACGAGATGGAAAAAACTGAAATTCAGGTAACCGAATATACCCGGTATGCAGAGCTTTTCGAATGGTTTGCGATTCCGTTGTTTGCACTACTTGTACTGGAAATCGTCTTGTCTCAGACAGTGTTTCGAAAGATACCCTAACTGAAGATTAAAGCAGCTATGATTCGACTGGTAAATGAAAATATATTACAACTGTTCTGGCTTGTTCCGATCCTGATCCTGTTTTTTGTGCTCGCCTTCAGAAAAAAAACGAGGATTTTGGAGATGTTCGGTGCGTCTGAACTGATGAAAAAATTAACGGAAGATACTAGCCGACGCAGGCAAATTGTAAAGGTTTGCCTCCTGACGGTATGCTCAGCAGTCATGATCGGTGCACTGGCGCGGCCGCAAATTGGAACTCGCCTGGAAGAAGTGAAGCGTGAAGGGCGGGATATAATTGTTGCCATCGATGTTTCGAAAAGCATGCTTGCCGAAGACATGACTCCTTCCCGGTTGGAGAAGGCGAAGCACGAAGTATCCGGTCTTATTGACCGGTTACAGGGCGACAGGATCGGTTTGATCGTGTTTGCAGGTGAGGCGTTCGTACAGTGTCCGCTGACACTCGATTATAGCGCGGCAAAATTACTACTCAGCGTAGTCAATCCCGATCTGATTCCCCTGCCAGGTACTAATATTAGTCATGCTATCCGGAAAGCAGTAGAAAGTTTCGATCAGAATGAACCACAGCACAAGGTACTCGTTTTAATAACAGATGGGGAAGACCATACAGGTGAAGCAGAAACTGCAGCCGAAGAGGCATCCGAGGCAGGTATAGTCATCTATTCAGTCGGCATAGGATCGGCAGAAGGGGTTCCGATTCCCGAAATGAATGAAACTGGAATGGTAACCGGATATAAAAAGGACAGTGAAGGCAGGACGATCGTCACAAAACTCGATGAATTGACATTAGAGAAAATAGCCTTGACGACAAATGGTGTTTATTATCATACCTCTCCGGAAGAATCGGAGCTCGATGCGCTTTACGAAGAAATTGCAGCAGGAGAAGCAAAGGAGCTCGGAATGATGCAAGTTACCCAATTCGAAGAAAGATTTCAGTTTTTTTTAGGACTCTTTATTATTCTTCTCGTATGGGAAACGGTTTACTCTGAACGGAAACGGATTAAATCCGAATGGAAGGGCCGGTTTCTCTAAAATAAGGTATTATTACTGGAGAAAAACAGGAATTTGTTGGTATAATTAATGTAACATAACCTAAAAAATATTATGAAAAAAATATTACTCCTGACATTCATTGTATCCGTAATGACAGTGTTACGAGTGCATCCCCTTTTAGCGCAGGAAGCTCCGCCGCCGGTGCAGGATTACCAGCAGAACAAGTTTTATGAAACAAAACAATATTCTGAGGAAAATGTTTCCAGAATTCAGCTCGCAGATGAACAATACAAGACAGAACAGTTCAATGAAGCTATGAATCTTTATGAGGATGCTGCAACGAATAATCCGGAAGCTGCTGAACTCCACTACAACATTGGGAATTCTCTGTTTCGCTTGGGAAAACTGCCCGAAGCAATTGAAGAGTATAAGAAAGCACTCAAAATTAATCCTGATGATTATGACAGTAAGTTTAATCTGGAATTTGCTCTGAACCAGATGAAAGATCAACAACAGCAGCAGAACCAGGACCAAAATGAGCAGGATGAAAAAGAACAAGATCAGCAACAGCAAGACCAGCAGCAGAATGAAGATCAGCAGGAGCAACAGCAAAACCAGGACCAAAATGAGCAGGATGAACAAGAACAAGATCAGCAGAATCAACAGGACGGGCAGGATCAACAAGATCAACAGCAACAGCAGCCTCAACCCGATGATCGTGAAATGACACAGGAGGAAGCTGAACAGATCTTGAATGCTTTGCTGAACGATGAAAAAGATCTGCAGGAGCAGAGGAAGATGGAGCCGCAGGGCAATATTAAAGTGCTCAAAGATTGGTAAAACGTTGCATTGTACAGAATTTATCAATTAAATCTGAATAGTGTATGAACCAAACTATAAGGGGGATATGTGTTTGATGAGATAACATTGAGTCAGTTGTTTCTTATTGCAACAATCCTGTATGGTCTTTACAAGAAAATGAGTTCAGGTACAACATATAATGATACAATGAAAAAAGAAATGGATAAACTTACTGGTACAAAAAAAGGCACTGCCGCTCTTGAAGAAACGACAAATAGTGATAATATCGAGGAAGATCCTTTTAAGAGTTTAACTCCATGAAACAATTAGTTGACCGCACAGCAATTTGTTTGATGTTTTTTGCCGTATTCAGTACAAGTGTTTATTTCACTTCATGTGGAAGTCAGAGCAGTGTATTCAGGGATGTTGAGCAGCTTCGAGCAAAGAATTTTGAAGATCTTTCGCCAGCAGAACAACTTGAACTTGAATTGGCAAACTCTTTCACAGATACGGACAGGTACATTGCATACGGCCGTTTCGAAGAGGCATTGGCAATTCTAAGGAACATTGTGAGTAATCATTCGAACACCCCATATGCTGACAAAGCCTTCTACATTCGGGGAACGATCTATTCACATATGCTCTATTTTCACCGGGATGTAGAAAAGGCCGCTGCCGCATACAGGATGGTTCTTGCATCCGAACCGGTAACCGAATTTGATATGAAAGCACAGAATGCTCTCAAATTGATGAAGAATCAATAGAATTAAATTATATAAATGAAATCTAAATTTACGGCAATCAGTTTTTATACAGCGACAACGTTGATCTGTCTCTTTGTCATGAATCCTGACACCGTGACAGGACAGAATACGACCGTCCGGTCATACTTGAAGCAGAATTTCGCTGTTGTCAATCAGGTTGCCGATCTGGCAATTGAAGTTTCAAGTAGTGCAATGAATCAGAGTGCGCAGCCAGAACTCCCCGTTTTCGGAGAGTGGTTTTCATTTGCCGGTTCGCGTGGTTCATCACAGAGTGTTTCGATCATTAACGGACAGGTTTCTTCATCTGTTACCTATTCTTACGGTATACTCCCACTGAAAGAAGGAACTGCAACAATCCCGCGTATCAAAGTCCGTATAGGAGGACAGGATTATTACAGTGAGCCTCTTACAGTCGAAATAAAAGATACCGGAGCTGCCCCGCAGCCTCAGCAGCAGGTCCGGCCGAGACTGCGTACACCGAGAAATCCTGCTCAACCGGAGCAGCCTGTCGACATTCATCTTATCGCGGATGTCGATAAAGAAACAGTTTATCAGAACCAGGGAATTACGGTAGAATACAAAGTCTATTTTGGACCGGGTGTGACCGTCAGAGAGTATTCACCACTCAACACACCGAATACAGCAGGGTTTTGGACGGAAGAATATCCCATGGATACGTCTCCCCGCGCTGTGCCGGAATTCTATAATGGTAAGCAATATAACGCTGCTGTTCTGCAGAAAGTTGAACTCTTTCCGACAAATTCGGGGGATTTCGAGCTTGATCCGAAAGAGATGAAATTTGTTGTGAGAATGCCGAACAGATCGAGAAGCATTTTTGACAATTTAGATTCTTTTTTTGACAATCCATTTAGTAGTTCACTGCGGGATGTTTCTGTTCGTTCAAATCGTCTCAATATCACCGTAAAGCCGCTCCCGGTTGAAGGGCGCCCTTCATATTTCGCAGGTGCTGTCGGTGATTATACAATTAATGCAGATGTCGATATAGCTCAGGTAAAAGTCCACGATTCAATTACCATGACAGTTACGGTGAATGGTAAAGGTAATATTAAACTGATTAATGAACCGGAACTCAACCTTTCTGGTGATTTTGAGCGATACGATCCGAAAATTTCGGAGAATATAATCCGAAGAGGAAATGAAATCTCCGGGGAAAAAAAATTCGAATATGTCCTGATTCCACGGCGTGCGGGTACCTATACGCTTGACCCAATTTCATTTGTTTATTTTAATCCTGAGCTGGAAACATACAAAACTGTAACTACTACTCCAATTTCACTGACCGTCGATCCGGGAGAAACTATTGCCGGCGGATCAATCCGCAATCTGACGCGGGAAGAAATCCGGCTAGTCGGTCAGGATATCAGGTTTATAAAAGAGTCAGTATCACAATGGTACGAAACGGGGCGACGGGAATACATTAACTGGACATTTATGACGATACTGTTTTCCCCGATTATTCTGTTTTTTGTCGGACTGACCTACAGCAGACATCTTGACAGACTTCAAAAAGATACCGGTTATAAACGGAGTCGACAGGCGAACACTGTTGCCAGTAGGCGGCTGAAACAAGCTCATACGCACCTGCATAAAGACGAACCAGAAAAGTTTTATCCTGAAGTTGCCCGTATACTGCAAGAGTATATTGCAGACAAATTAAACATCTCTGCTGCCGGTATTGTCGCCGATGAGTTGCAATCATTGCTCTCCGGTAAAAACATTGATACTGATCTAATATCCGAGTATATAGCATGCCTGAAACAGTGTGATTTTTTTAGATTCAGCACGACCGATTCTTCGCAGGGAGAGATGGGAAAACTCTACGACCGGTCAAAATTGGCAATACTTAGTTTAGAAGAACGAATGAAAAAAGTTGCCTAATATTTGTTGAAGTAATATCCTGGTTGGAACTTGCATGAAATATTGTGTATTGAAATCAATTTCTTTATTTCTATTACTCATCTTGAGTACCTCTGCCGGTGCACAGGACATAGAATCACTTTTCAGGGATGGGAATAGATTCTATCAGGAGGGAGATTACGAAGCAGCACTGGATCGGTACCAAGTGATTCTTGATCAAAGTTTTGAGAGCGGTGAACTTTATTACAACATGGGCAACGTGCATTATAAAAATCAGAATATGGGGAATGCGGTACTGTATTACGAAAAAGCACGAAGCTATTTTCCTGACAATGAAGACTTACTCCATAATCTCGAATTAACCTCTCTCATGCTGACTGACAAAATTACACCGATTGCCGATGTGTTTTATGTCCGGTACTGGAACGTCTTCCGGGGAATGTTCGGAATAACCGTATGGAAAATGCTGTTTTTCACAATGTGGTTTTTTACTGCCGGTCAGTCGATCATGCTTCTCTTCCTGCAGCAGTCCCAGGTGAGAAAACTCCTCAGGACAGGTTTGATACTTTCCGGTGTGCTAATCGCACTCATTTCCGCAGTGTTTTTCTCTGACATATATATCGATAAATCAGGATCGTTCGGCATTGTCATGGCCGGGGAAATCACCGCCTATTCAGCACCGACTGATAACGGAATGGAAGTCTTTCTTATTCACGAAGGAACGAAAGTTAAAATTTCCCGCACACTTGGCAATTGGATAGAAATCCGGCTCGAAGATGGAAACGTCGGCTGGATTTCAAGCAGCTCCATTGAAATTATTTGACAGAAACTTCTCTAAACTGCTTTAGGAAATCCCACAATTATATTCAAAATGATATAGATTCGCTATTATTTTAATACCACTTTGCCGGTAACGTCCATTCTGATTTTGCGCATCTGTTTCCAGAATTCAATTGACTAAACCGACAGGTATTAGTACATTTAAGGGCTGTAGTGATTAGGCATTGAGAAGTCCGACGATCGTAGTTTCTGACAACCATTGAAAGGCATATACTATGCTGACAAGTATGACAGGTTTCAGTCGAAGTGAACGGAAGAAAAACGGTTTTTCTGTATCGGTAGAAATGCGGTCGCTCAATAACCGCTATCTTGAAATCAGTGTAAAGATTCCCCGGCGTTTCAGTGCGCTCGAGGAAGATATCAGAAACTGTGTCAGGGAAAATATCTCCCGTGGAAAGGTCGATGTGTTTATTTCATTGGACGGTGTGTCTGAAACAATCGAGGATATCTCTCTGAATCTTAACCTTGCCAAGAAATATATCGATAGTTTCAAAACACTTGAAAAAACATTTAATGTTCCCGTCTCATTCAACACGGAAAGCCTTTTATCAATTGAGAATCTCTTTGAACATAAAATTTCCAGTGAGCAGATTGAATTTCTGCACAGCCTCATTCTTAAGACGGTGCAAGATGCTTTGAAAGAATTAAAAAAACACAGACGAGAGGAAGGAAAAAATCTCGGTGAAGATTTTAGAGAGCGATTAACGGTTGTCGCACAGTCACTACAAGGAATAAAAAAAGTATTCAAGTCACGGCACAATGAGGATTTTGATAAACTACAGAAACGGATTGAATCCACGTTAAAAAATGTTGAGAAAATAGATCCTCAGCGGCTCGAGATGGAAGCCGCCATGATGGCCGATAAATTCGATATATCAGAAGAGTGTGTGCGGCTCGACAGCCATTTAAAAATGTTTAAGGAATCACTCTCCGACAGTAGTTCGGTCGGCCGGCGCCTTGAGTTCATTCTACAGGAAATAAATCGCGAAACAAACACGATTAGTGCAAAGAGTAATAATATACAAATTGCTCAGGAAGTGGTTAAAATTAAAGAAGAGATTGAACGGTTTAAAGAGCAGGTTAGAAATATCGAATGAGCAAACCGGATTACAACGAATTCCGGGAAACGGACCGTACTATTATCCGACCAACACTCCTTGTGCTGTCGGGATTTTCGGGAACCGGTAAATCAACAATCCGTGATAAAGTCATGAAAAAAATCCCCAAAGCACAATTTTCATTATCTGTAACAACTCGGCCCCGGAGAAAACATGAACAGGAAGGAATAGATTACTACTTCATCAGGAGCGAATCATTTCAGGAAATGATCCGGAATAATGAAATGCTTGAGTGGGAAGAGGTGCATACAAATTTCTACGGTACTCCGTTGAAGCCTGTTGAGCACGCGTTGAAAAAGCCTGGACTTTTCATATTCGATATTGACGTTCATGGTGGACTATCCATTAAAAGCCGTTTTCCCGATGCAGTTCTTATTTTTCTCAATACTCCGGATTTGGATATATTGAAGCAGCGTCTTGTAGACAGGCACACCGACAGCCCGGAGCAGATAGAGCAGCGATTAAACAGGATTCCGAAAGAACTCGAAATGTCGAAACAGTATGATCATATTGTCATTAATGATGACAGCGACAGGGCGGCAGATGAAATATGCGGAATAATTTTTGATTTTCAGAAGCAGTAAATCACAAAAAGTGTATATTGTGAATGAGTACTCAACCAATTTTGATGCAACGTTGATAATGACATGATTTTCCGAAATAAAAAAATTCTCATTGGTATTGCCGGCGGAATTGCGGCGTATAAAATTCCATATCTTGTCCGGATGATCAAGACAATGGGCGGGGAAGTAAAAACAATTTTGACCCGGTCGGGTGAGCAGTTTGTCACAAAAACCACACTGGCAACCCTGTCGGAAGAGCCGGTAGCTTACGATGTATTTGATTCTGAGATACCGGATAAAATTCAGCATATTGATCTTGCACGCTGGGCCGATTGCTTTGTGATTGCCCCCGCTACAGCTAATATCGTTGCCAAAGCCGCACATGGAATTGCCGATGATATTCTTTCGACCATAATCGTGTCGTATCAAGGTTCGATACTCTTTGCGCCCGCGATGCATGATGAGATGTGGAAAAACTGCGTCACGCAAGACAATATCAAAAAACTGCTCAAACAAGGTCATGAAATCGTTCCACCGGAGTTCGGAAATCTTGCCAGCGATACCGTCGGAATGGGCCGGCTGGCAGAACTCGAAACAATTGAGCAGGCAATTATTAAAAAGCTCAATATTAAGCTTGACCTAAATGGAAAAAAAATCCTCATCACCGCCGGGCGGACCGAAGAGGCAATCGACCCGGTCAGATATATTAGTAACCATTCGAGCGGAAAGATGGGAGCGGCACTTGCCGAAGCCGCTGTAGAACGCGGTGCTGCAGTCACCGTCATATCTGGAATTCGTACGGTTCCGTTTCCTGGAGAGGCATCTGTTATTGAAGCACCAACTACTCAGAAAATGGCGAAAGCCGTTAAAAAAGAACTGGGTAACCACGATGTACTGCTCATGGCAGCCGCAGTAACAGACTATCGGCCTAAAAAGATTTCAAAAGAGAAAATCAAAAAGGGTTCTGCAAATGTCCTCTCACTGGAACTTGAAACTACCGAAGATATCCTCGGCAGTATAAAAGACCTCAAAAATAACACTTTTATTGCTGGATTTTCGGTCGAGACACACAATGAAATTGCAAATTCACGCAAAAAATTGAGTGAAAAAAATCTTGATCTTGTTATTATCAATAATCCGCTTGAACCCGGAGCCGGTTTTGGTGTCGATACCAATAAAGTAACACTTCTTGAGGCTGGGAAAAAGGCTCAACACCTTCCGCTGCTGTCGAAACGGGATGTTGCCGACCGCATCTTTGACCGTATTGTTGCACGGTTAAAATTGTAATAGCTTTCAGACCAGATTCCATTCAGACAAATTTTATCACCGAATGCGTATTAACAATCTCATAGCGTAATTAGAATGAATGTTACTATAAACGGAAACACAATCTTCTACCGAGAAGCTGGCTCAGCGTCAAAATACTTTCTTGTTTTTATACATGGCTTTCCACTGAATCATGCTATGTGGAATCCCCAATTGGAAAGGCTTCCTGAGGGTGTCCGGGCAGTAGCATACGATGTCCGCGGTCACGGTAATAGCAGTGTTGGTGATGGTCAATTCTCACTGGAGTTTCTTGTTGACGATCTAATCGGACTGCTTGACCATCTTAATGTAGAAAAAGTGATTCTATGCGGTTTATCGATGGGGGGTTATATTGCGCTCCGGGCAGTTGAGCGTCATCCGGAACGGTTCATGGGACTAGTTTTGTGCGATACGCAGAGCCATGCTGATACAAATGAAGCAAAGATCAAGCGGGCTAATGCAATCCGGTTAATCAAAAACGGGGGTATTAAAGAGTTTGCCGACAATTTTATAAATTTGATCCTTGCTAAAAAAACCGTCAGCGAGAACAATAAGATTGTAGAGCAGCTTCGCGATATGATACTGCACAACGATCCACTCGGCGTGTGCGGTACCTTCATGGCACTTGGAGCACGGACAGACACATCACAGTCGTTGCCATCTTTTTCTCTTCCTGTTTCGATTGTTGTGGGAGAAAATGATGCGTTGACTCCGCCGTCAATGTCTGATTTTATGCATAGAAAAATCCCCCGCTCGGAATTGAATAGTATACCGGCGGCTGGTCACATGAGCAACATGGAAAACGCAGAGGCATTTAACGAAGTTTTGTATCGATTTGTTGCTAATGTGATGAACGATCTTAGTGATAATTGAGAAGCTTGTACACTACCGTATAAAATCCAGTAAATGCCCGGTTTTTCCACATATTATCCACGTATATTTGTCCACTTTTCCACGCAAATTTACTTTTTATTCACACCTGAGAAATGTCCTTGCATTTCGAGCGGTATATGGTTACTATCAACAAATTCGATACTTGTTTGTGAACATGTAATTTTGAGCATACCATGCCATCTGCCGTAAACAAAACAGACCTAATTAAATCCTATTTACAGCAGCAAAAGGAATTATTAGGAGATACGGTATATCTGGAGCAGTCGAGAGGAGAAAAAATCGGAAAAACAACATATGATGATGCATCCGAAAGCACGAATAATGATGTTCGGATAGTATCCGATGTGGGAACTGAGAATGCATGGAAGAATGAATCATGGCGCGCAATTGACGACCTGGAAGAATTTCATAATGCAATATCCGGCTGCATGCAGTGCTCACTTGGAGAAACACGGAATAAATTTGTATTTGGAGGCGGAAATCCTCATGCTGATTTGATGTTTATAGGAGAAGCGCCGGGAGCCGAAGAAGATAAGAAAGGAATTCCATTTGTCGGTCGTGCAGGGCAGCTGCTCGATAAAATATTAAGCGCAATTGATCTTGAACGTTCTGATGTCTATATTGCAAATATATTAAAATGCAGACCACCTCAAAATCGTGATCCGCAGCCGGGAGAAATTGCCTGCTGTGAACCGTATCTACTGCATCAGATTAAACTGATTAATCCGGCCCTGATGGTAGCGTTGGGAAGGGTTGCCGCCCAGACATTGCTGAGAACGACCGAAACACTCGGAGCAATGCGCGGCACGATTCATGACTACCACGGAACCGATCTCATGGTCACATATCATCCCGCAGCATTGTTGCGAAATCCCAATTTCAAACGTCCGGCTTGGGAGGACATGAAAGAGATAAAGCGGCTCTACTTGGATAAACGGAATAATGTTGAATTGAAAACAAACACTATATGATGTAATCAATGTGCAATAAACTTATTTGAAAAAGAAGTTAGTGACGTATTTATGGAAAAATCAGAACTGAAAGAACGGATACCACCGCAGGCAGACGATTTTGAAAAAGCACTTCTTGGGGCAGTTATGCAGTATAAGGATGCGGTTTTTCAGGTGATGGAACTCCTGAAACCGGAACAATTTTATAAGACGGCTCACCAGAAGATATTCAGTGCAATATGTGCACTTTTCAATAAAAGTGATGCAATCGATGCGTTAACAGTCGGAGAGCAACTAAAAAAAGATGGTGAATATGATAATATAGGAGGGGGGTATTATCTCACCGAATGCCTGGAACAGGAAATGACATTTGCTAATGTGGAATATTACGCAAAGGTCATTCTGGAAAAGGCTATGCTTCGGAGTATGATCGAAATATCCCGCGATATCATGGATTCGGGATATGAAGGTCGTGAAGATGCGCAATCACTGCTTGACGAAGCAGAGCGGAAAATCATGAGTATCGGTGAAATCGGTATGAAAAGCGGTTTCGAAAATATCAGACCGATCCTCCATGATACAATGGATATTCTCGATAAAAACAATAATCGGGACGGACATCTTATCGGTATACCTTCGGGATTTACAAAACTTGATGAATTAACGGCCGGATTTCAGAATTCAGATTTAATTGTTATTGCCGGCCGGCCTTCAATGGGAAAAACCGCATTCAGTCTCAATCTTGCTCGATATGCTGCTGTCGAACACAAAATTGCTGTTGGATTTTTCAGTCTCGAAATGTCAAAATTTCAACTCGCTTCGCGGCTGCTCAGTTGTGAAGCGCGAATCGATTCGAACAACCTTCGCCGGGGAAGGCTGCAGAAAAAAGAGTGGCCGGAATTAGCCGCTGCCGCCGGAGCGCTGTCGGATGCACCGCTCTTTATCGACGACACAGCATCTCTGAGTGTGTTTGAATTACGGGCAAAAGCGCGTCGTTTAAAAATAGAACATAATATGGGACTGTTGGTTGTTGACTATCTACAGCTTATGCAGGGGTCGTACGGCAAAGAGAGCAGGCAGCAGGAAATTGCTGAAATATCCCGGTCATTAAAAGCTGTTGCCAAAGAGCTTGAAATCCCGGTTATGGCCCTCTCTCAACTCTCCCGTCAGCCGGAATTACGCGGCGGCAACAGAAAACCGATGCTTTCCGACCTGCGTGAATCAGGAGCTATTGAACAGGATGCTGATGTGGTTATTTTCATCTATAGGCCTGAGGTCTATGATATTGAGTCTGACGCAGATGGACGTTCGACCGAAAACGTTGCAGAAATTATTATTGGAAAGCAGCGTAATGGACCGACGGGAATCGTTTACCTTACCTTCCTCAAAAACACTGCCAGATTTGAGAATATTGCTTACGAAGAAGAAATAACGATATGAATGCATACTAAGTGATTTTTGAATACACAAAGGGGTGAAGATAAACTTCACCCCTTTTTTTGTACCGGTCACCACACTGCCTTACCTGAGCCCACCTATTTTATGAATAGCATCTTATTAGAATCGAAGAAACCCGACGAAGATCGTAATACGTAAAAATAGACACCTGATCCTACCGGTATGCCGTTACTATCTCGACCGTTCCACTCAATATAATGGATGCCTTGGGAAAATGTTTCATCTGCAAGTGTCGCAATCTCTCTACCGAGAACATTGTAAATCTTGAGTGTAATCAAAGATGTTGAAGGTTGAGAGAAAGTTATCGTCGTTGTCGGATTAAATGGATTCGGATAATTTTGTCTTAACTCAAATTGAGTCGGCACAAAACGATTTACATGGTCGACACTCGTAATTAATTCTTCTGATGAGCTGGTAAGTGCCCACAGCGAAAAATGATTGGTATTAACGTTTATCTTATTATTGAATTTATCAACTGTTCCAGTTACGATCCGCCACCGGACTTCAATGGTGTCGTAATAGCTTATTGCGAGGCTGTCTTCATTCAATCCGAGTCCGGTAATCATATCATCACTATAGCCGAATGTCAGTTCAACCTGGAAATCTTCAACATCGAGTTCAATATCATAATAGAATACTACCTTTTCAAATACGGGTACATCTGGGAATTCTTCCGTAATTATTTTCACCTGTTTCACCTTTAACTTCCGGTTAGCGACTTCGCCCTCTTTGAAATCGAGTGCAAGTGATGTTTCGTTTGAAAAGGTGAGCATAACAATTGCGGAGTCAGTCGGAACAGTTACCAATTCCACACTGTCTGGCTCGGTGACTATTGCAACAGTTTCCGCTTTAATTACCGTTGAGACTGTTTGAATGTTTGAAATTTGAGTAAACAATCCGTCACCATACGTTCCATCACCTTGTAAATACTCCGCTGAAGCAAAATACTCGATTCTTTCACTTGTATCCCAGATTCTGAAAAGTATGTCATTTCCCTCAATATAGCCGTCTTGTATGTCAGTTTGAGAATCGTCCATCCATGCCCAGAGATCGAGTGGAAATTCTCCTTCAAAAACCCGTGCACCAATGTTAATGGTATCTCCCTCTGCAGTTACATCGAACATACCGATTTCGTCACCTGATTCGATTGAAACACCATTGATTTCCGCTGCATTTATGAGGATGCTGTACGTATCACCGGTGCGGGCAGCAAAAGTGTAAAAGGGTCTGTCATTGAAGATAGTCTCTTGAATAGCATTCTTGTACATACTATTGATACCGTTTTCTGCAATGATCCTTGGCGCAGCTATTTTTGCAGTTTCACTGTAGGAGAATTTTCGTGAAGATTTCATATAGATCGAGTATCCCTGACCCGGAATTAAATCTTCTATACTATTAATTAAATCGGGAACATAAAATTCACCGTCATTATTCTGGACAATTATTAGTCTGTCCTCAAGAGAGGAATACGCTGAAGTTATGGGAGAAGGTTCTCTAAAATAAACAGGAATATAGTTCCATTTTGGCAGCAGATGGATCTGAGTTGAGAGATTGATGGTAGTACCGGAGATTTCGAGCGAATCGGTTTCGTTCATATACATTTTATATCCGTCTGTTATATCCCACTCTTTAATTCCATCAAATAAACCGGGAATATAGAACCGCCCTCTGTCATTTTTCATGATTGCCAAATTATCACCGATACCATTTGTAATGTTATCGATATCAAGTGTATCAGGGAGCAGATAACTTGAAATGAGATTCCAACCCTGGACAAGACTGATAGTCTGTTCTCCTCTCAGTTCAATCGCGAGTGAAAGTTGCGCAAAACCGCCGGTTTCAAAATCTCCGTCCCCTTCCAGAATCGAATATGGTTCTGCCCATAATTCATTGTCAGTAGCAGTGTCGTACACTTTGAACAGCATCAGTCCGCCCTTTTTGTAACCATCAGTTTCCGCTGTCTGAGGATCGTCTTTCCATGCTGTCAGTCCTATCGGGAACGAGCCGTCAAAAATTGTGGCACCGACAACGAGGTCATTGTCAAAGACCGCTATCTCATCTCCGATATCGAGATCGTTAAAATCAACGGTATCGATCACAATACTGTAACTTTGACCGGTGTGAGTTGTATAAGCAAAGTGTGAAGATAGAAGCACATTCACAATCGTATCAAGCGTATCGGGAAGGTCGTCCGGGTCGGCGACACGTATCGATATAGAGGATGAGCCGGTATCGGTAAAAGCTGGTGTTCCGCTTACAACACCGAGACTATCCAACGACAGCCACTCGGGACCCTCAAGGAGAGTAAAAGTAAAGACCGAATCGGAAACATCGACATCCTCAACATAAATAGTGTCTAAATAGAATGTATTCATAAGAGCATCGTTGAGCGACGTATTCAAAACAACCGGTGCATCGTTGACATTGATGACATCAATTGTCGTAACAAGACTATCGGTAAATTGATTTACAGAATCGAAAGCAGTAATTGTTATTAAAATGTCTTGACCAACATCGTCATTTGTTGGTGTCCCTGAAAGCAAGCCCAGAGAATCGATTGTTGTGATAGAAAGCCATTGCGGACCTACGACAAGTGAGAACTGAACGGTAGTGCCTATCGAATCATTTAAGGTAGTAAAAACTGTATCAGCATACGGTTCATCCTCAACAGCAAAAACAAGTGAGTCGGTGAGGATCTTGAGGCTATCCATTAATGCTCTTTCCTGTGAAATTCCAAACAATAGCACGTTGAATATAGCATCAGACACATCATCAGTAAAAACAGAAAGTGTTGCATCAAAGGGATTACTAAAGTGTCTTGCTTCATTTGGTGAAAATTCGATAGTGAAAGTCAAGCTATCGTCTACCGGGATTGTTTGTGGAAAACTTTCAGGTTCGATAACATTGAATGCATCGGAACTGAAATTATATATACTGGTTATTACAAATGGACTATTTCTATGATTTTCAATACTAAAACTGAGTTCCTCAGTGTCGTTGGTGTTAATACCTCCAAAATATTGGCCATCGAACAATCCTTTAGAATTTA
This sequence comes from bacterium, assembly GCA_965249485.1. GTDB lineage: Bacteria > SM23-31 > SM23-31 > SM23-31 > SM23-31 > CBDFMG01. The sequence continues at coordinate 1,268,268 of OZ252239.1, forward strand.
GAAAATAATCTGTCAAGGAATATTCAGGAATACCCTGGATGGTAGGTGTTGCTCCGATATTGGTTCCATTTTCCCCTGCGCCAAGTACAGGGGAATTCAATGCGGGAACAAATTCCCCATGGAATAGTGGATCCGACGAAATTTCGCCGGTTCCGAGAATGGGACTAAAGGTTCCGCCTTCATTGAGGCTGTAATTAGTGTTATTGTTATAGAGATCATTATGTGATATTTCGACATTGCCGGTGCTGGATGAGTTAATCGCTTTGTCGTAGTTCATGATAATGTTATTCTTAATAGTTCCGCCTATTGAACCATTCGAAACAGCAATACCTACTTTATCACCCACAAACGTATTGTGAGAAATGAGGACAATTGAATTTTGCGCCACACTAACGCTGACATATGAGTCATAATACGCGGATTGTAAGAATATATTGTTCTGTATGAAAATTGAATCTGCAGAACTGTGTACCAATATTCCCAAAAAGTTAGATGTATTAATAATAATATTATCTTCAATAATATTGTAGTATCCTGTCACATTAATGCTATGACCACCGCCTTTTACTAAGACATCTTTTACCGTAATACTGTCTCCAATGACATTTACGGTAATTGCTGACGACCCCCCCGGAGTATGTGGTTCTATCGTTACGGAATCTGCGGAAAGACCTTTCAATACCATTCTATTTTTATCAAGTGTCAGAATTTCTTCATATATACCTGTGTCTACGAAGAGTGTATCACCTGGATTGATTACCTGATATCCGCGATTAATTGTGAGGTATGGATTAAACTCAGTTCCATCAACGGTATCGTCATCTCCGGATTTTGATACGTAAACAGTCCCGAATATCTTCGGTTGGATCGAATATCCCTGTCCAGCCAGAGAAACAACGATCGATGTATCTGCTGTAGATACAATGATCGAATCGGAGTAGGCTGAGTCAGCAGTAGGAGAAAAGGTAATAGTCACCACAGCACTATCGAGAGAGAGGACTGTAATTGCAGATGAATCCAAATCAAATGGATTGCTGGGACTACTTAATGCAACCTCTATAGAATCACTGCTGCTGTTTTGAATTGTGAAGGAAAGGGTATCGCTATCACCGACAAGCACACTGTCAAAATTAAGTGACGTTGTGAGGATAGTGATGCTGTCCGGCATTTGCTCAATCACACTCACAACGAATGAACTGTCTGTAACTCCACCCCGCCGGTCATACAGCTGCAGCCTAATAGTACTGTCGCCTATATGATCTTCCTGAGGAGTGAATGAGATAATACCTGCGAGGGAATCAACCGATACATTATAAGGTGATAAGGGATTTGCCCACTCCTCGAGTACAGTATAGGTTAGCTCGTCACCATCCGGATCCCACGCATGTATCTGACGGGTAAATGGCTGTCCGACCACCGCAACCGTATCAGTCAAGGATACAAACTCCGGTGGTCCTGTTATTGGTGGAATCGGCGATAATTGTCAGGGTAAATATATTTGAAGCTACAGAACTTTGACCGTCTGAAACCCGCACACTAACATAATTCAGCCCAAAATCGCCGTACGTGACATGCGAATATGAAATCAAACCTGTTAAGGAATCGATTACCATAGACCACAGCGAGCCCCCATTGAAAGTCAGAGAATATTCTAAGGAGTCCCCGTCTGCATCCAATGCATACACCTGACGTGTAAATGGTTGTCCAGCTATTATCGTTGTGTCGGTCAGTGCGGTAATTACCGGTATACTGTTTATACTATCCGCAATAACATCAATAGTCGTTACAAGTGAATCAGTAAGCCCGCCTGAATCGGTAACTTTGATCGAAACGGGTATGTCGATACCAACATCTTCTGTACCTGGTGTTCCTGAGAGTTCACCGGATATATTGATTGACAACCAAGAGGGATTAATAATTCCAGGTGACCATACTGGAGAATGTTCATCAGCAGGATTATTAGTTAATCTGGTTTGATTTGATCCGTCTGCATCCATGACATAGATCGCAGCATCACCTTCTCTGAATGAACTGAACACGATCTTGGAGCCATCAGGAGACCAGGTGGGGTCAGCATCATCAAGGGGACTATTTGTCAATCTGATTTGATTGGAACCATCTGCATCCATAACATAGATTTCGAAGTCACCATCTCTATTTGAAATAAAGGCAACCTTATTTATCGATTGTGATGTCAATTCATAAGTCAACACATCACCCATATCCGGGTCGGTCGCCTCAACAGTGTGGGAATAGAGCTGCCCTTCATACGCATCGGGCAGCGAGGTTGTAACAATCTGTGGTGGTTGGTTATCGCTCAGTACATTAATAGCAGTGGCAAGTGAATCTGATGAGCCCGTGCTGGAATCCAAAACCGATAGAGTAATTGGAATATTCGTTCCGGCATGTTCAGATGATGGAGTTCCTTGAAGAATACCCAATGAATCAATACGATACATAGAGAGCCACTCCGGCTTTGTCGTCAGATTAAACCCTATTGAATCGACATTTTCATAACCAACCGCATATACCGTATCGCTATAAAATTCTCCGACAACAGCATCCTTGAGAGATGTTGTGAGGATAGTGATACTGTCCGGTTCCTGTTCTATGACACTTACGACGAATGTACTATCAACAACACCACCCCGCCGGTCATACAGCTGCAGCCTAATAGTACTGTCACCTATATGAGATTCCTGAGGAGTGACTGAGATAATACCTGTGAGGGAATCAACCGATATAATGTAATATTGTATAGGACTTGGCCACTCGTAGAGTACAGAATAGGTTAGCTCGTCTCCATCCGGATCCCATGCGTGTATCTGACGGGTAAACGGCTGCCCGACAACCGCAACGGTATCCGTTAAGGATAAAAACTCCGGTGGTCCTGTATTGGTGGAATCGGCGATAATTGTCAGGGTAAATGTGTTTGAGAATACTGTACTTTGACCGTCGGACACTATCACTCGTACAGAATTCTGCCCTAAATCGAGGTACGAGACGTGTGAATATGAAATCAGACCTGTTGATGAATCGATTTCCATACTAATTGGTCTGTCCCAAAGATTATCCAGGGAGAAAATTAATGAGTCTCCATCTGCATCCGATGCATACACCTGCCGTGTAAAGGGTTGTCCGGCAACTATCGTCGTGTCGGTCAGGGCGGTAATTACCGGTGCTTTATTGGGACTCTCAAGTCCTTCAATAGTCAACTCGAAAACTGTATCTGTTGCGTCGTGACTACTATTTGATGTAACACCACTAATTAGGTATACTTTACCATCAACAACTTCACTTGAAGAAGCATTGCGTCTTATAGGAATATCCGGAATTTAAATTGAAGTTTCCAACACAGGACTGTATGCTTCTACCAGAGTTGATCCACCGTCATCACCAATCAAGTAAATTAGATCGTTAACGATAACTGCGTTATGATTATTTCTTGGTTGTTGCATAGGGCCGGCAGTGGTCCAACTATCATTTACAGGATCGTAAATTATTACGGAAGATAGTTTCTGATACGGACTTGTAACACCTCCAAAAATCCAAATTTTGCCATTATATACAGTAGCAGCAGCATCGGCCCTCGGCTCTGGCATATCACTTTTTGATACCCATGAATCAATAATCGGATCATATTCATATACAGATGAATACACGGTAGGACCATTATTTCCGCCAAAAACATATAATTTATTATTGATTCCAATTACAGCCATATCAACTAAAGACATAGGTAAAGATGATTTTGTCGTCCAGGTATTCGAATCCGGATTATATACGTCTAAACGTGATACAGTAGTTGTTTGTGAATATCCAGCTACAAGATAGAACAGACTATCAACTGCCGTGCCATAAGCCATTCTGCGTTGAACAGGTATGTTTGCTTTTGTCGTCCATTGATCTGTTAAGGGATCATATTCTTCTAAAACATAATCCTCTCTAACTAAGTCTTCACCACCTGCAATATATATTTTGTTATTGATTACACCAGAAGCAGTGTTCCATCTTCCAGGTGTCATTGCAGCTTTAGCATTCCACTCGTATCCATATTCACCTGCGTATCCTTGAATTATACTTTTAAAAGTAGTAGAAAAGTTATTTAAAATAATGTTCAGCGTATCACTGTAAAATTGCTGCACTTCAGGCGAAAACGAAATTGTAATGTTCAATTTTTTATTAGTGCTATCACCAACAAAATATGACGACATTACACTTGGTTCAATTATTGAAAAATATTCTCCTGAACTTAAGTAGAGGGAATCGATTTCTAAAGAATCGAGCGGATCCGTTGTATTGATAAATGTGGAGTCAGTAAATATAATTGCGGTATCAGAACTAAAATATATATCAAATGACCGAGATCTTGTGTCATTGAATGGGGCATATAAATGTTGAAGTGTTATAACAGAACCAGAATCCGCATTTAATGCTACTGCTGATATTGAAGTCGAACCATTTAAAGCATCAAAATTGTCTGAGGAAAATACAATCGCAGGAAAAAGACACGAAAACAAAGTAACACGTTTCGTGGTAACCCCTATAACGGTAGTTTTTCTATTACTTCGATAAAAGTATTAACCACACATGTCAGACTTCGATTCGCATTCCATTAATTTTTGGCAGGTTTACACAGAAGTGTCTAAGATTTGTTCACAAATTAATGGGCGTTCTGTTTTTGGCGAAGAATATTGATTGTATTACAATATATAACATTTATTTTAAGAATGCTGTGACGGGCATCACAAATAGTGAAATATGCAACAATTTTTTGTGAATTTTGTGACGTGCGTCACAAAATTATGGTTAAGAATCGACTAATGCAGTAAATTATTGAAAATGAACAGTTGTCCGGAACAGTATGGAATATAATTCGAACAAATCACTGAGGAAGGTGTCCATCTTACCGTTGTCTTTCGGTGAATTGTTCCGTACATTGGATCCAAAAGGTACTAACATCAGTTTATTCATTAGTAAGTAGAAATGACGAGATAGAATTAGCGAATCAATGGTGGTTTGTATCGAATATGAAAACACAACATCTTTTGCATCATATGCTGCGAAGCTGACCGGCAAAACCAGGGAACAGTTTGATGCAGTGGTCACCTATTCCGAGTCAGTTCGGATACTGCTCCGTAATGATAACAGGGTCTTAACAACCGGGCAGATTGATCAATTTGTTTCAATCCTCAATGAACTGCATCTGGATAATGCTGCAATTGCTGCGGGATTGCTCCATGACCTGCATAAATTCCCCGAATTGATGAAAGCCATTAAAAAGAATTTTGATGATGAAATTTATAACCTCGTCTCAGAATATGGCAGAGTCAGCGTCCTGGCAAAACAGGCAAAAGAGAATGAAGGGGAAGACAACTACATCAGGCTTGTATTTTCCACGGCAAACGATTTCCGCGTAATCATGATGCTGATCGCAAACCGGTATGTCTGGATTCTCAATTACAGTCTCCTGCCTGAAAAAGTGCAGATTGTCCAGGCAGAAAGGGTCATAGCTTTTTATGCACCGCTTGCACACCGGCTCGGTTTTTTTAAATTCAAGACTACGATGGAAAATATCGCATTTAAAATTCTCTATCCCGATCTCTATGACGAGTTAACCGAGCAAGTATCGGATAGACGAGATCAATTAGATAAATATCTCGAAAAAGCGGTCGCTCAAATCGGTCATGAACTTGAGCGGTACAATATCAAAGCAGACTTATCGAGCAGAACAAAAAACGTAATGAGCGTCCACAGAAAAATGACATTGACCGGCCGTCCTTTTCAGAAAATTTACGATCTTCTGGCAATACGGGCAATTGTGCAATCAGTATCAGACTGTTATAAAGTACTTGCAGTTGGCCAGCAGCTCTACAAGCCGATTCTTGAAGAATTTGATGACTATATCCAGCGTCCGAAAACGAACGGTTACCGGTCTCTCCATGTGCTGCTCGAAGATTCGGGAAAATGGAAGTTTGAACTCCAGATACGCACCGAAGAGATGCATAGAACATCGGAAATGGGTGTTGCCGCCCACTGGAACTATAAAGAAGGGAATGATCAAAGTACTACCGATGCGATTTTTCAGATGTTCAGAGAACAAACGACCGACCCGGAACATGGGATCGATTCAAAAGCATTTAGCAATTTTTACCAATTTCATGAAATAAAAAGCGAAATCTTTGTATTTACTCCGAAAGGCGATCTTAAACGGCTACCGAAGGGATCGACGCCGATAGATTTTGCTTTTGCAGTCCATAAGGACATCGGAATACGATGCTCGGGAGCAAAAGTGAACGGCCACATTGTGTCTTTTAATACCGAGTTACAAAACGGAGACAGTGTTGAGGTCATGACTGCACATAAACCGGTTGTCAATTCCGACTGGTCAAATTATGCACATACACAAAAAGCAAAAAGTGAAATACGTCGATGGCTCCGAGATCAGATGCGTTTGCACAGTATCAAACTGGGAGAAGAGATTCTTGCCCGTACGTTCAGAAAGAAAAAAATATCTGAGAAACATGACAGTCTGGCAAAGATGTGTAAATCACTCAATTTTGCTACCGTTGATGACCTGTATAACGCAGTGGGATCAGGAAATGTATCGGCTCATTCGGCAATGCAAAAACTTTTTAACAACAGAGCAAAGAGCGGCAATGGCAAATCGACCATTGAAGAGAAAGTATCTTCGGAACGAAAATACTCAAAAGGATTGAAAGTCGGTGGAATCGATAGTTTGATGATCAATTTTGGCAAATGCTGCATGCCGCTGCCCGGTGATCCTATTCTGGGTTATATAACCCGTGGAAAAGGGGTAACTGTCCACAGAATGACCTGTAAAAACATTAGGCAGTTACATCTTGAACCGGAGCGTGAAATAATTGTGGATTGGGAGCTTGAAGCGGATAAACTTTTTCCCGCCGGACTGAAAGTGTCTTTAACGAAAAGCGACTCTTTCATAAAAAATATAACACCGATATTTGGAAACCGCTCTATCAATTTACTCAACTATCAGCTGGTTCGAGAATCAGATCATGATTATTGTATATTAGTTGTTGAAATTCCTCATCTAGACGATTTGCAAAGAGTTATAAAAAAATTGAACAACCAGAAAGCAGTGCGAAATGTAATCCGCTTAAACTACTCCGAGTACAAACAACTGTTGAGGTCGGCTCCCATTGTACTGGGAATAAAGTGAACCGCTGCGCAGCGGTTCACTAAAAGTGTTGAGAAAAACATGTTAATATCATTGAACAAATGAAGAAAACCTTTCAAAAAAAATATGACGTATTAGTCCGTACATTGGACTCGTATATTCCGAATGGGAACAGCCAATTGCTTGAAAAGGCATTTTGGTATGGATTTAAAGCGCACAAAGACCAGTTCCGAAGATCGGGAGAACCCTATTTCAGCCATTGTGTCGCTGCTGCGGAGATTCTGGCTGAGTTTAAAATGGATGTCACAACAATTATTGCCAGTTTACTACACGATACTGTTGAAGACACAGGGATATCGCTCTCGGAATTAAAAAGTGAATTCGGAAAAGATATAGCCCATCTTGTCGACGGTGTGACAAAAATCGGAGATCTGAAATTCCAAAAAACTGAATTAAAACAAGCAGAAAATTTCAAAAAAATTGTTCTTGCAATGGCGAAAGATATCCGGGTCATAATGATAAAATTTGCGGACAGACTGCATAATATGCAGACACTCCATTATCTGCCGGCTAAAAACAGGAAAAAGATCGCGCAGGAAACGCTCGATGTTTATGCCCCGCTTGCCCATCGCTTTGGTATGGCGAAACTTAGCTGGCAATTGGAAGACCTGTCGTTTAAATATGTCTACCCTCGAAAATATTCATATATCGAAAAAAAGATTTCGCAAAAGTGGGCTGACAGAATAGAACAGATTGAGAAAATGAAAAAACCGATCTCAGAAAAACTGACATCTCTCAATTTGCCGTTCAAAATAGTCGGTCGACCAAAAAGTTACTACAGTATATACCAAAAAATGGTCGAACAGGGGATCCACATTGATGATGTCTATGACCTCATTGCACTCAGAATTATCACAGATCAACAGCAGGACTGTTATCTCATCATGTATGCAATCCATTCACTTTACTCCCCTGCAAGTGACCAGATTAAGGATTATATTGCTACTCCAAAAAGCAATGGATACCGTTCACTTCACACAACGGTTAAAATTCCAGGTAGCGACTGGGTGGAAGTGCAAATACGTACATCTGATATGGATTACACAGATGAAATGGGAATCGCCGCTCATTGGAAGTATAAATCGAAATGGACAGCTATGGATGTAGACGATAATATTGTGTGGGTGCAGCAGTTTGTGGATGGAAACACGGATGATACGGATGCAAGTGAGTTTATGCATTCATTTAAATTTGATCTTGTTAAGGATGAAGTAATTGTTTTTACTCCAAAGGGCAGACTTATCAACTTACCGGTAAATTCAACACCGGTCGATTTCGCTTTTGAGGTTCATACCGAGATTGGTCTGCACTGTATCGGCGCAAAAGTTAACTCACGGGTTGTCCCGCTCTACTCAGTACTGAAAAACGGAGATGAAGTAGAAATTCTCACTGTATCGAAACCAAATATTAAAGAGAATTGGACATCATTTGTTGTAACATCACGGGCACGGTCACATATTAATAAATGGCTGCGGGAGAATAAGAGGACACAATTTTTAGAGTTCGGGAAAAAAGTGCTTTCTGACGAATTGACTGCATTGAAAATAGCTCCGGATAAAATATTCAATGATGAAAATCTGATTAAAAAAACTGGTTATAACAGTCTGAATGCACTACTCAAGGCAGTTGCAGGCCAAGACGTTTCAACGCAGGAAGTATTGAAACGCCTTGATGTGTATCAGGATGATAAAAAAATCAAAAAAACAGATAGGTCGGCACAATATTCCGAGGTAGCAAGCAGTGATACTGTAGTTTCAATTGGCGGAGATTATCCACTTGTCATCGAAATGTGTCCCTGCTGCACACCGATACCATTTGACAAAACAATTGGCGTACAACAAAAGAGAAAAGGAGTTACCATACACAGACTCGACTGCTCAAAGCTACCCAAGGAACTATCTAAAAATGAGCAATGGATTCATAGTTTGTGGGATAGTAACCAGTCACGACTTTATTCCGCATCGATTAAAATCAGCGCAGCAGACCGCAAACATCTTCTAAGAGATGTCATAATGGTGATATCACGGCTCGATATCAATATAAATAGAGCATTTATCGAATCGCGTGATCTTTCCGCAATGTGTGAATTATCCATTGAAGTAAAAGATTCTGAAGAGCTTGAAACGGTAGTTGATGAGATTATGAAAGTCAGAGATGTTCAACGTGTCACGAGATAAAATTACACGATTTATATTATTTAACTCAATTGACTCTTTGTTGGGCACGAGAAACATTTTATATCCTCATTTTATTTCAAAATATTATTTACTATTAAATAAATAAAGTACTTTTTACTTGCTTCTTTGTAAAAAATCTTTAATATATCGGCTGTTGCATAAATGAAATATTATTAATATATTACCACGTTTTTTTTGCGCTTTTCATCCCACTAATTAATTCCGAAAAAGGGAGTTATAATGCATACGGTAACGAAAAAAGATGTTACAAAACGAACTGCACAACTCTTGAATGAAAAAATAGCCGATACCGAACTTGTTGTAGACGGTGTTTTTAATACTCTACGAGATATCATGATAAATGCAAATCCTGAAGTCCGGATTGAAATCAGAGATTTCGGAGTGTTCGAAGTTCTAAAAACAAATCCGAAGCCAAATGCCAGAAATCCCCGAACGGGTGAAAATATTTATGTTCCTGCCCGGAGAAAAACACATTTCAAAGCAGGGAAAATTCTCAAAACAATTTTAAAGAAACCGCTTGACGAGGAGTAACACCGCTTTTAACTCGAGCCGTTAGAGAGAAGACTTTAACGGCTTTGTTGTATGTATACTTATTAGGAAGTACAATGAGCACCAGTGAAAAACCGCGCATTATAGCACTCGACTATGGTAAACGGAGAATAGGGGTCGCGGTATCTGATTTGTTACGGATAACAGCTCAACCGAGAGAGACGCTTCTTATAAAAAGCTCAAAAGATGCCGTTAATCAGATTAGAGAAATTCTATATAAGGAAAGCGCTGAATGTATCGTGCTTGGTCTGCCGAAAAATCTCTCAGGAGATATAGGAGATATGGGTAAAGAGGTCCAGGAATTTGGAGAAATGCTGACACAGGAGTTAGGAATTTCTATCCACTATTTAGATGAGCAGCTAACATCAGTTCAGGCTAAAAAAGTAATGCATTCTATGAATATGAAGCCGAGTAAAAATAAAGCTAAAGTCGACTCTTTGTCGGCTGTTTTTATTTTGCAAACCTATTTGGAATTGAACGAATGATATATCCAGTCTCTCATATGAGAGTAGATGAGCAGTAATGAATAGGCCAAGGAATAAAATCGATAGTGAATATTCTGAACAATGAGCTTATTGAATAGAAGTGACAATTAACCGGTCCGGTTAAGTAATTGTTCTTTGTGTTAAGATGAGTGAAATTGAATTAGTATTTCTATGGTAATCAGAGCATGTGTTGAAGCAGTACGGAACTATCGTATTCCGTTATTTTTAGGTGCCGTATTGGGGCTTGCCTTTCCGCCGGTACCCCTGGGTTTTATCATGTATATCGGCCTTTTTCCTATTCTCAAATGGTCACAATCGGGTACAGCCGGACTGGCATTTAAGAGAGGTTATTGGTGGGGGCTTGGATATAATGCTGCCGGGTTGTTCTGGTTCATGAACAGCACTATTCTCGGCGGTTCACTCGCTCTCTTGTACCTGCCGCTTTTCAGTGCTGTTTCCCTGTTGCTTTTCAGATGGGTATATAAAAAATACGGCATGCTGTTTTATGTGCTATTCCCTGTGCTTTGGACAGCAATCGAATATTTTAGAACGCTCGGTGTGCTTGGATTTTCCTGGATGTCTATTGCTCACTCACAGACCTATTATCCGGTTCTGCTCCAATATGCGGATATTACGGGAGTTCACGGTGTGGTTTTCTGGATATGCGTTCTGAACGTACTTTTATTTCTCGCCTTTCATAGGGCCCGTTCAATCGATATCGGGTTCACTCGCACTGCAGTTGTTCACTTCATTAAAGATAGACAATTCATGTTATATATAGTAGCTCTAATGATTTGTTTCGTTGTTCCGGTAATGTACGGTGTAACTGTCATGAATTCCGGTTCGTGGTATGATGAAACCGTGAAAGTGTCGCTTATTCAGGGCAATATCGATATGGCTGAAAAAACCGATGTGCAATTACGCGATCCGATGTTTTCGCTCTATGATTCCCTCTCTATCAGTGCGGCGGCCGATAATCCCGACCTGATCGTCTGGTCAGAAACAGCGGCACTGGCATTCCTCGACTTTTCAGGTCATCAAAAATATAATGACTGGATGCAGAACATTGTGTCACAATCCCGAGCTTCTATTTTGACGGGGAGCTATGGGTATGAACGAATAGAGAAAAATGGGGAAATATCCGTTAAAACGTTTAATGCTGCGGTTATGTATGACCGAGAATCGCTGCAAAAAACATGGTATGGTAAAATTCGACTTGTGCCATTCGGGGAATGGTTTCCCTATGAAGATCGATTTCCAGTTTTTCAGAACCTCGATTTTGGGCAGGCGAACTTTACGCCGGGAGAATCGTATACACTTTTTGAGGTTGTCCCGGGCTACACTAAGGATGAACCGAATACAAAAGAATATGCAAACAACAGTAATAATCCAATCCTCTATTCAGTTGCAATCTGCTATGAGTCCATTTTTTCCGAGTTTATTCAGAAGTTTTCATCAACAGGAGCGCAATTTCTTGTAGTTATAACAAACAATAACTGGTTTGGTAAAACATCGTCGCTTTACCAGCATGCACAGATCTCAGTGTTTCGAGCTATAGAAAACAGAATGGGCGTTGCTCATTGTTCCAATTCGGGAATATCGATTTTCGTTGATCCTTACGGAAAGATTACTGATTCAAGCAGTGTGTATGTGAAAGACACATTAACATCCGAAGTATACTATCGGGATGCCGATACAATACCTCCACTCTATGTTCGATATGGCGAGTGGTTTTCCAATAGTTTTTTAATTGTGTCCGGGATTGTTATCGTCGGAGGGTTGTTTAAAAAAACCCGTGACTTTAAGTAGAATTGCATAGATTCGAAAATTAAGGACAGTATAATCGTAATGAATCGAACAGTATTGCAATTTTGTTTCATTTTCCTTATCAGTCTAACAGGGTTATCATCAGACGTATGGGCACAGGACGATTTTTATGCAAGCATCGGTAACAGCAGAAGTAAAGCAATTGCAATGGGCGGAGCGTTTACAGCAATCGAAGACGACATTGCTGCAATGTCATTTAACCCTGCAGCATTCAAAGTTCGCCGCGACCGTCTCGGAACAATATTTTCAATTCATTTTAATCCGATACTCCCATTGGCCAGTTATGATCAATTTGAAAACTTCACGCTGTTGGGAGATGGGGGAGCAAAACGGGCCTTCGGCAGTCTGCTCTATCTTATAAAATCCGTTTCAATGAGCACCGGTTTCTTTAATATTGGTTTGCTTTTTAATGAGGAGCAATTTATAAGAAGACAAAGGGATATTTTTTTTGATACTGACCAATTTGAGAACAGTGTATATCATAGTGCTGTTTTTAATGTCAACCCTTCAAGTAGAGCATCGCTTGGAATATCTGGTAGTTTAGTACAATCAACACAAAACGGTGAAGAGATCAATGGAGAAAGTGTCAGCTACGGTGTACTGATTAAACCAAACAAATGGTATCAGGTTGGTGTAATGTATTACCTTATAGCCAATGATGTTGAAACCTTCCGCAAGCAGTTTGACAGATTGGAAGATGAATCGATAAATGTCGGCGTCGCATTTTTCCCTTGGTCAAATATGACGGTAACGATCGATGGCCGCAATGTTACGGAAAATAACAAAGCAAACCGGTTTGCTTCTCAGGAATTTCATTTCGGCTTTGAAAATAACCAGATACCGCATGTGTCAATGTGGGGAGGCTATTACAGAGAAAAAGACGAAACCGTTCAGGATTTCAATGTGTATTCAGCAGGTGTTGGGCTGCTTGATCTTAACCGGTTCAGAGTATCAAGAAATAAACTGAATAATGCAACACCCCTCTTGTCATACGCAATTGTCTTCGAAAATAGACCAGAAAAATATTATCGATGGCATTTGCTCACAGTAGGATTTAAATTTTAAAAGTAGTACATTGGGTTATTATTTGAATTTTTGAAATACCGTATTGCCTTTGAATACTATCGGCAGATAGTGCATTACAAATGAAGGAATGGTTGTGCGTACACGTTATCTTGTGCTGATCTTTGTTGCATTGAGTGTCTTCATGACCGGTTGTTCTTTAAGTATGCCATGGATCCAACAGGAAAATGAGGATTACTTTGTTGAGCCCAACATTATCCTAATACAGTCGGCCCTCATTGAGGTATTTGACGAAATGGAGTCATATCTGACTGCTGATATTCCTGTATCGTTAGTGACCTCGGCTGATGTAACTCCGGAGCAGCGTTATCTCGAGCAACGTTATCAGGAATACAGTAAAACCGGATTACGGCAGCTTTTTCTTCTGTCTGATCAGAATAATGAAAATGACCTGAACTCTGTAAAACCTTCATATACAGTGGCACTCCAGGCCCGGAAATTAACTGTGACGTATAAAAAAAATGGAGAAGATCAACCCGATAAGAAACTTTCAAGAATTATTGAAGTACAAATATTTTGCAATGTTGTTGAAAGAATGACCGGAGAGGTATTGCTCGCACAGACAATCTCTAAAACTATGACTGATATTGTCGCAAAAAACGATATCATTACTATTCAAGACTCAGCATTACCGTTTACCATAGGGCTTTCTCCAAAATCGGGACGAATGCAGGAATTTTTAGAAATTGGATCTGTAGTGTCGACCGCGGGATTGATTTTATTCTTGCTGTTTTCAACACGCAGTTAACTATTAGGTGTATTAATTGTATAAAAAAGCTTGATTGAACATGATGATGAGAATGAGAACGATTACACTGTTATTATTGCCGGTATCGATGGTCTTATTTTGGGTATGTGCTGAGAATCTTTTTAATTTGAGTCAATCGAACACACCCCGTGAAATCTTTGAAATTGGAAAACGCTATTTTTATCAGGAAGAATACGGTTCTTCTCAGATTGTCTTTGAACAATTAACACGTCTCAGTGTTGTAGCAGAGTATTCCGACAGTGCTCACTATTTGCTTGGAGAAGCCCACTTTTTCCAGAAACACTATCTTCTTGCCCAAAGTGAATATGACCGTATGATTTCAAATTTTCCAAGGAGTGATCTGATTGCCGATGCAAAATACAAGAGCGCCCTCTGTTTTTATGAAGTCTCTCCCAATCGGAAATATGATCAGGATTATACGCTCAAGGCAATTGCTGCTTTTGAAGCTTTTCTTGCTGACCCGAGATCGCAGATTGATGAAGAAATATTAATTCAGACGAAAGAACGGCTCTTCGAACTTCATGAAAAACTTGCAGAAAAAGATTTAAATTCGGCACAGCTCTATAGAAGAATGCGTGAATACAATTCTGCAATTTATTATCTTGATGACGCCATGACCGATTACAACACATATGGTCATGTCTCAATCATACCGGACGCCCTTTTTGAAAAAGCCGAATGTTATATTGGTTTAAAGGAGTTCAGCGATGCAAAAGAGGCTTTGCAAGCACTTGTCGACAATTTTGCCGATCACTCCCTTATTGCAAAAGCACGGGAACGGTTAACACTGATCGAATCTGAATCCGCTGAAGCAGATACGACCATGTTCAATTAATTTGGAATAGAATAGTAATAGTGCAGAATATACAGGGTCTTTATTCGACACCTATGTTACTTCAGTGGGTAAAGTATGAAAGAGCGAGGATAATAGAGTGAAAATTGGACTGTTCGGAGGAACTTTCAATCCTGTTCATTCCGGACATGTGCTCATTGCAGAATGGATCCGGTGTGAACTCTTTCTTGACACAATTTATTTTATTCCGACGGCTGTTCCGCCTCACAGATCCGACGATTCATCCATTATTGCGATTGCACACCGGTTGGAAATGGTACGGCTCGCAATACACAATAATCCGTCATTCGAAGTTTCTGAAATCGAATCAAATCCTGACACTATGTCATATACGGCAGATACCGTTCAAGCGTTTCATGAAAAGTTCTCGCTTTCAAGAGAAAACATATTCTATATAATCGGCGGTGACAACTGTGACCAGGTTGCAACATGGAGAAATCCGGAAAAACTCGCGTCGTTATGCCGAATTGCTATTGCCCGGCGGCCTTCATTTCACGTTGAATCAATTCCTGAAAATCTGAACAATCCTGTTGTCGTTAATACACCGCTGATCGAAATATCTGCAAGTGATATAAGACATAGGATCGCCAACAAAAAATCGGTGCGATATATGGTCCCGGCTGAAGTAGAAAAATATTTGCATACTCATAATCTGTACAGGGAAGATAATGGCTGAAAAGCTGTCTCATATTGACTCCCGCGGTAATGCACACATGGTAGATGTTGGACAAAAACCGGTCACCACCCGGATTGCAGCCGCCCGGAGCAGAGTGAAACTGGGTACAAAAGCATTCGAAACCGTAGTGAGCGGTTCATTGCCCAAAGGCGATGTGCTGTCTGCTGTACGGATTGCCGGGATTCAAGCTGCAAAAAAAACATCGGACCTCATTCCGTTATGCCATCCGCTTCCCATAGAACAGATCGAAATAGAGATCGAACCCGATAAAAATTCCACGTCATTTATTATCACCGCAACAGTACGTTGTTCCGGCAAAACAGGTGTCGAAATGGAAGCACTGACTGCTGTGTCAGTGGCTGCCCTGACAATGTATGATATGTGCAAATCAATTGATAAATCAATTGAAATCACCGATATTTATCTTCTCAGTAAATCAGGTGGAAAGAGCGGAACCTATACACGGTCCGATACGGAAATTTCCTCTTAATACTATTGCCGGATTAATTCACATCACACATACATGGAATATACATGATCTCAGTTAACGAAGCAGTCGTTCTTATCGACCAACACTGTTCAGTTTTATCCGCAACCGAAATGGATCTTGCGGATTCACTCGGTTATGTGCTGTCTGACGACATAGTTGCGCTCGACGACATTCCATCATTCGACAATTCAGCCATGGACGGTTACGCGGTTCGGTCAGAAGACATTGCCGGAGCGGAGCAGAACAATCCCGTTCATCTCAAAGTAATGGGGGAAATTCCGGCGGGCAGGCCGTCAACAATTCAGCTTGAACATGGTACGACGTTTCGAATTATGACAGGGGGGCTCGTTCCGGAAGGAGCCGATGCGGTTGTCCGCATCGAAGATACCGATCTTCCCGATGATAGTAGTGATTCCGTAAAGATACATGTATCTATCGCACCGGGTACCAATATCCGTCCTGCAGGTGAAGATATACGCCGGGGGGAAACAGTACTGCAACAGGGAAACCGGATCAATCCTGCCGGTATGGGAATTCTCGCCTCGCTGGGTGTTGTGAAGGTCCCGGTAATTCGAAAACCACGGGTTGCATTTCTCGTAACCGGAGATGAATTGATCGAGCCCGGTGAATCGTTAACTCCCGGAAAAATAAGAAACTCCAACACCTATTCTGTTAGCGGTCTTCTTGAACAGTATGGGGCAGACGTACACAATCTCGGGACCGGCGCCGATTCTCCTGAAGAATTGAGAGACGCGCTTCTCAAGGCGGATGATGCCGACATGCTCATCACTTGCGGAGCAGTATCGGTTGGAAAGTATGACTACCTGAAAGAGGTGTTGTCCGGTCTTGGTATGGAGCGCCATTTCTGGAGAGTTGCGCAAAAACCGGGAAAACCTCTCCTCTTCGGCACACTGAACGGAATTCCGGTATTTGGTCTTCCGGGGAATCCCGCATCGGTAATGATATCATTTTATGTATATGTTGCACGTGCTCTCAAAAAAATGATGGGTTTCAGCTCGTTTGCACCAGAGACGGCAAAAGCAGTGCTCGATGCACCCTATGCCAAACGGGAAAGGCTGACCCATTTTGTCAGAGGTTCCTGCACTATCAATAACGGTGCACTCCATGTCACACCACTCACCGGACAGGGATCGGGTATGCTCAAATCGATGAGCAACACAAACTGCCTCATTATCCTTGATCAACAGACCACTTCTGTCGAAGCAGGAACAATCGTATCCATAATTATGTTGCAATAAATGCGAACATTTTATTACCTTGAGACGTGTAACAGGTGCGTTCCTCTGCATAAGACTCCCTATCAATCTGGGTTTTTATTGGGAAATTTTTATAATTTGTCATTGCGAGGAGTCCCGAAGCTTCGAGGCGACGTGGCAATCTCAGATTTGTTAATTTAAAGATAGTTAATGTATTGTCCTGTCAATTCCAATATAATACAAAGTAATTGTGGGATAGTAGTTTTATTGTCATCTCAAGCACTGTCGAGCAATCCCTGAGTGGCACGTTACATAAATATAGTATAAGACTATCATGGTCGCAATAAGCTCTCTACAACAACCATCTTCGGCTCAGAACGTAACACAGTCGCGAAACAGCTTAGCGCAAAACGCCCTGAGCGGTACAGACAGGCTTCCCGGACAGCGGTTCGGCTCGGTTGATGAAGCCCGGCAGAATCTCCTCACTGACCGGTTGTCCCGGTCGCGGACACAGGAGTTCAGTCGCTCGCTCGTTCGGCAGCAATCGGATGCATCCAATACGCAAGCACTTGTAGCTTCATCACCGTCAATCCGCAGGCCTTCTAATCAACTCAACACAAACCGGTTGTCATCGCGTAACACTCTGAACACACGTCAAACTGCGAACCGGACACAGCCTCAGTTCCGGCCTCAACAGAACACCGGTGTCAGACGGATCGGGCAGCAATCAAATTCAGCCCGGACAAACAGGCTTGGGCAGTCCCGTGTCGGGCAGAACACACGGGTAGGCGGTGGACAGCAGATACAAAATAGAGCCGCAGCCCGCCCCACACAGCAGCAGGGACTTCTGAACCGGATCGAATCAGCCGCATCCCAACAGACATCCCCCGGCAGCCGGATAAATATTCTCGCATAATCAAATTAAATTAATCTAATAGTATATATAGGTAGTGCAGCTTTTATCATTTCAGAGTCATTGATTCTTTTGTCATTGTGAAGAGTCCCGAAGCCTCGGGACAACGTGGCAATCTCCGAATACCACAAACGAAACATTGAGACAATGATGCACTGGCACACAGTAACGCGCACTCAAATTAATTATAATTATTACATGAATCAACCTCATTGTGTGACTCACGTCACATTCAAGCCTGTTATGCGGGAAAAAACGACAAAATCACTTGAAAATAAAAAATATTGCTTGACATAAAATAAATTTGTTATAAATTAGCTCAAACCTGAACACAAAATTGTTACAATGTTCGGGGTAATTGTAAAGAAAAAAATAGTTGACAATGTATTTCAAAGTCACTATCTTAACAAAGATTTTAAATTTCGTCAATAGTCCACTTATATGTAATTCAACAAACCGGCCCTATATGTATACCACACGTACTGTTAATCCACGTTTAACATACAGAGGTAAAGACGGTTGGTAGTACACTCTCTTTTTGGCAGTATTGAAGCAACTCAAAAATCAGTAACTAAAGTCGCACTGGTTACTTATAAATATCGAACGAACTGATATAATACCGGATAGCATTCGTGAACATCAAAGCGGCTCAATTTCCAGGATAATTAACATAAACTCTTGCTCGCGATCCCGTTAAGGGGAAAGGGTGTCGTAGCACGAGTGTATTGTATATAATAATGAAAATAAAGAATAAACGTTTTTCACGTATCCTAATATATGGAGGAAGTAAATATGTATTCCACAGGTAAAGTTTTTCAAATATTCGCAATCGTATTGCTCGTTGCGACAATGGGACTTTTCGGATTCACAACCGATGCGAATGCGCAAACAACGTTGACTGCTGGCGATGATGTTAGTTTAGCTTCATCGTTAAATTGGACTCCGGTACAGATTCCTGTAGCCGGCGATAGTCTTGTTTTGGGTGCTAATACACTTACTTATGATGCAGGTACTACCGTAGGTGCAATTTCTATGGCAGGTGGTACAATTAATATTGCTAATGGAAACGCTACAATTACGCGGGGTATCACTGCAATAAGCGGCGTAAACACCATTAACAATGGGACGGCTGGAGGTAACACTACGACTTCAGATATTAATGTATTAGCTGGTACTCTTGCCTTGACCCCATCCGTGGCGTCTTCCTGGACAGGTAATCTGACTTTAGCTGGAGGTACTGCATTAACAAATAATTCTTTTGCCACTACGATTACTGGTAATGTCACTGTTGGCGGCGATGTTACTATTACTGATGGCGGGACTTCTACGATCAGTTGGACAGGCACATTTTCAAATAGCGCAGCATCAACGGTTACGTTTGCTGCAGGTATTGCGAATGGCGTTCGATTTGGGTCCACAATTTCATTAGGCGCGGACTTAACTTTTGTTCAAACAGTGGCGCCAAATTTTGCTTTTGTTATAACGATTAATACGACTGTAGGTGCATCAGGTGATGTTACACTGGTTAATGGTGCCGATATAGGAGGATCGCATACTAAATTGGATACATTGGGTGGTGGTGGCGGAACACTGGTGTTGGACGGTGACGGTGTAACAGGAACGTTGTATACCTTGCAGAATCACACGTCAATAGCTGGGAATGTCACTTTGGCGGATAATGATTATCTTGTCTCAGGTGTATATGAAATTACGATTAACGCAGGCGCAACGTTCGACCATAACACAACAGGTGCTACTAGTATCACAGATAAAGTTAATATAGCCGGGACACTGAAAGTTACACAAAACATCCAAGCGCTTAATGGAGTTGTGACAACTACAGGAGATGGTGCTGTGATCGATATAGATGTCAACCAGACATTCAATAGTGCTGGTAATGGTTTGGTCACAAACTCTAATACGACAATCAACATAGCACCAGGTATAACATTGACAGTTTCAAATGGTGAAAATGTTGTAGCAACCGAAAAGACATTAATTATGAGCGGCGGGGGTACAATTGCTGGTGGTGGTGCAGCTCAAACACTGAACGCGGGCTCAGTATTGCGAGTAGGCGGAAGTTTAGGTGTTCAAGGAATTGGCGCTGTTATTTTGGGTGGCGGTGAAGTTGATATTGATACAACAACTTCATTTAGCGCAAGCATGGATGCCACTGCTGGTGGTATCATCGACATCGCTTCAGGATTTACCCTGGATCCGGGTGGAAACTTAGTAGTTAACGACGATAATACATTGGAATTTCAGGGTGCCGGTGGTTTTCTTGCTGCCAGAAACGTTACTGTTGGAAGTGGTGGAGCTGCAACATTAACGTTGACTGGTGCAATGACTACGGCGACGTTTGATAGCGTCATTTCAAACACTGTAACAACGATTAATGTTAACGCAAGAAATACGTTTCAAACATTAACGGTGTCAGCAGGGGCTACCATAGATTTTACCGGAGCGTCACTTACCCTGAATATAGTAGATCCGGTGACTGCTAATCGACCTGTAGCAATTACCGGTATAAGTACCGGTGTAATTAGCGGTGGCGATTGGACTTTGACGAATTCCATTACTAATACAAATATTGCTTCGCCAAATATTTCTTCTAATCTCATAGGAATCAATGGAGGTTCTATCGTCGCTACAAAAGCATTGAATATTACCGGAAATATGGTAATGGGTGCTGGTGATCTTGCGATTACTGCGACTGAAAATGTAACGTATTCAGGTGATGCAATAGACATGGGAGACCAGAATCTTACGATCGATGGAACAAGAACTTTTGATAATTCGAATGATTTGCAGTTAAATGGATCGGGTGATCTGATATTTACCGGTGCTGCTACTGTCTCTAAAGTAGCAGTTACTGGTACTGCGGAAATTATTGCAAACATAGCCGGTGGTGGTACAGCGACTGTTACCACGTTGACACAGACTGGTGCTATTGTCACGTTGAAATATTCTGTAGCCTCTAATCAAATTGCTTTGGCAGGTGGGCTGACGGTACCTGCAGGCCAGTCGTTAGTTATTGCGAACGGTGCTGCAACTGAGACTTTGGTCCTTAGTGGTGGGACATTAGATTTTTCTGCTGCTGGAGCAAGGTTTGTTAATTTTGAACTTGGTGGAATGAGAATTGAAAATAATTTTATGGTAGGAAATGGAGAAAATACGATTAATAGTCTCACTTTTGCTGCGCTTGATACGCTGGACGGTAATATTACTACGTCTATCACTGGTATTAAGGGCGGTTCAGTATTGAAATTTCCTGGAACCTCTCATATTAGAGGAAGTACGATTACGTTAAGGGGCGGGGCAGCATTAGAAATTTACGGTCCTGTAACAGCAGATACTTCATCTGCGATTGTGATAAACTCTGATTCGACAGTAATCTTAAGGGGACGCGATACATTTACGTACAATGGAGCACCCATTACTGTAGCGGCTGATTCGTTCAGGGTTCAAGAAACAGTTAATTTTAGCAATAATGCGTCTAATCCGATTTCCGTTAGCACAACGATTTTACAGTTTGAAGGCGCGGCTACTGTTTCCGATCTTGCACTGACTGACGCTGCCGCAAAAATTGTTGTTAATGGCGGTAATCCTACTATCGATACACTGACGACGACTTCCGCAGGACTAAATCTCGAATTTGGTGCTGTAAATGCAATAACTGTCGGTTCTGATATTACGCTGGGTGATGGTGCGATTCTCAATATTCTTACGGGATCGGGCGGTACACTGACCGGTGCCGGTGTAATAAATGTAACCGGTGAAGGTGCTGAAATTGAAAATAATGCAACTGGTGCTACCATAAGCCAGAATATTACGTTTGGTAATGCAACGACTGCAGCTGTGATCGATGTCAATAGCTCGCTCAGTCTTTCAGGTGCTTTAACACTTGCCGGGAAAGGAACGATTGACATTGCAACAGGTCAAACACAAGTGTATAACGGTACCGCGATAACAGTTGAGGCTGGCGAAATCCTGACATTTCAGGGCGGCGGAACATTTGACAACTTGAATCCAATAGTATTAGGTACTACAACGTCTTCGTTGTTCTTTGGTACAGATGGTATTACGCTCAATGCAGTTGCTTTAAATGATCATGATATTCCGCTGACATTGAATGGTGCAACAGCTGTTATTACAACATTGACAACAAACTCTAAGAGATTGAATTTTGTTTTCTCGAACACTACTGATTCGCTGGGGATTCCGGGAAATATTGCAATGTCTGCAGAAGGCCGTGACACCCTTACAGTGTCCGGTAAGGGTGGACAACTCGGTACAGATATTACAACCCCCGGTGTAAATTCAAGAGTAGTATTTAATTCGGCAGGTTTTGTGCTTGATGGTAATTTAACCATTGGTAACGCAGGTGCAGGTGCTGAAGATTCACTTGTTGTCAGTGCCGATGCAACAATTAAGGGTAATCTGATAATTGAAGATGATGCTTCAATTACAAATTCTGCTACACTTTCGTATACCGGTGGAGATGTTTCTCTTGGTGATTTTACACTTTTCTTGGATGGTGACGGAACGTTTGACAATAATGCTCTTGGCGGAGGTGGTGCTGTTTTGATCAATAATACAGGAACGCTCCAGTTTAACGGTGGCGCTACGATTGATAGTGTCGTGCATTCTGCTGCTGGCTTTATTGCAGTTAACGGCGGAGACGCAACGTTCAACCATGTTGTTACGGCAGGCGCCAATCTTACCTTGCAATATGAAGAAGATAATGTGATTACATTAAACGACGCTACTGCTGCCGCAGGCTTCTCTCTGATTATTGCCAACAGCGCGATTGACGACACCGATGATGATAATGAAGGTACGCTTGCAGGATCGATTGATCTTACAGGAGCCGGAGCGACGCTGGATAACCAGATGACTTCCAGTAGTGGCACGGAGACATTTACTATAAGCGCAGCAATCGATATCGGTAATGATACGACCACTCCGGAATACAAGAGCGCGGGTGATGTCACACAATCGGGTGCTATCACGGTAAGCGGTAATGCTGATTTCAATGTTGCTACCGCCGGGAAAGTGGTTGATTACACAGGTGCCGAAATTTCAGTCGGTATTGATTCGGTCAATATCATAGGTGTTGGAAGGATTACGAATACCAACCCTGTCACGCTCGATTCTGTCGGCTCAATACTTAATTATGCTGCTGCCGGATCCCTTGGCACGGCGAAAATAGGTGACTTGGACGGCACAAATATAGTCGCCGTAACCGGTGGTTATCTCGGTTCTCTCCAGAATGCATCTGCAAACATCACGATAACGCCTGGCACGGGTACTCTTGTAATTGATGGTGAAACAACGATTGCTGATGTAGACACGTTGTTTATATCAGGTGCAGGAACTGGTTCAGTAGCCGGTGCAGGTTCTGAGGCTCTGAAAGCCGTTACGGTGGTGTATGATAATACAGGTGGAGCGACAGTAGCAAAAACACTCGAAATCGGAAATGCAGTAACCGCTGGTGTTCTTGATGTTCAGCAAAACTTAACTGCAGATTCGATATTGTTCGGTGGCGATGCGACAATTACCGGACCGAATGGTTCTAACAACCTGACGGTGAATGAGTTACTTGGTAATACAGCTGCTGCTACCGTTACTTCAGACACAAATGGTACTGTTACTGTGGCAGGTGGTGCTATACGCGTTGGTGGCGATTTAACATTTGCGAATGCAACCGATAATGTTTACGCATTCGGTTCTGCCGATAGCGTTACCTCAACATCAGCCACCTTAGTTACGGTAACATTCCCTGATTCAGTAATTTTCTCAAGTGCCGTTTTTAGTGCTGGTACGGCAGGTAATTGGGTTGCTTTATCACCTGCTCCCGCAGATACGTTTATTACGATTACAGGAGCCACTCCTAAAATATTGGGTGGAGTAAGCAACGCAGGAGACGACACGCTTCGTGTATCTAATTCCATCGAAATTGGTAAAGACGGTATTCTGAAGTCTGCCAGTGATGATTCCTACATAGAATTAGGATTTACCGGTACCATGAATATTAACGGTACGATTAATGCTAATGCTGGTACTATAGAAATATTAGCGTCAGCGGGACTTGCCAGTGCAACAGAAATTGATCTTGATAAAACAGGTAAATATGTTGCCGACGGAACAGGAACCCTAATTCTTCCTTCAGGTTTTACTTCTGACTTAGATAACTCTGATGATTCCGTTAACGGTGAAACAGCAGGTATTACGGTTGATGGTTCCGGGCTGCTTATTAGTACCGTAGTCGACTCTTTCCACGTTTTTGACAATCAAGATGATGATAGAGCAAATATCTCACTTGTTGGTGGTACGGTCAAGTGGATTGAATTTACTATTTCGGTGACCGGTACATCCACAAATGTCAACAACACAAGATATGTAACAGCCGTATTTGTAAGTATTTGGGCTGAATCAGCAGGTGACGGTACTCCTGAAACTCCGTATCAGACTATTGCAGAAGGTATAGCCAATGCGTCCGGTGGTGAGGTGAGAATTGCAGCGGGTACGTATCAACTATCTGCGACAGTTGTACTTGACAGTGTACAGTTGATCGGTACTGCAAATCAACTCGATTTTGGTGAAGGAGTTAATAACTCCTGGGCCGATGGAGCAGGAGTAGGTGATGTTGCTCCTGTTCTGGTATATTCAAACACAACTGGCGCTGCATTTGAGATTAAAGCCCATAATGCTGTTGTTCAGGGATTGAAAGTTGTTACGGCTGAGGGCAATAGTGATCCTGTTATCCTTGTTGATGATGGTAATGTTTTGACGAATTTGGAAATTGCAAATAACTCATTTGTTGTTCAATCTGGTCAGGTTGTTGTTATGTTTGGTGATAGCACTGCTGTAAGAGGTGCTGACATTAATTTCAATTCGACAACCAGTGAAGCAGGTGGTGGATATAATTTCCTTTTCGTTGATCAGCCTGATTCTTCTATAGACGATATCGATGTTCAAAACAATGATATTACAAATGCGAGTCCTGCTATTCACCTCCATGTTGGTGGCGGTAATGTTGGGGATGTTGATGTTTCGAATAACAACTTCATAGCGAGTGATGGCGTTCATATCGGCCGTATAGGTGATGCTGTATCGACAGATGGTCTATTTGGAAGCATTTCGGTTACCGACAATAACTTTACCAGTTCCGACTATGCTTTCCGGATTGCAAATGGAGTAGCAGCTGATTACGACGGCAACATTCATGATAATCTAACTGTCAATGACAACCATTTCTTCTTCGCTGATGGTGCCACGGATAATAAAGCTGTTATTAATGGAATCACCGACGAGACAGTTACGGCTGATGATTTCATCGATGCTACAAGCAACTGGTGGGGCAGCTTTAATGGTCCTGGACAAGCCGGAGGTGCTGATGCATCAGACCGTGTTGACACGTCTCCTTGGGATATGACCCCGAATGTTGGCCCAAATACAATTGTGGTAACTGGTGTAGCTGAAGCATTTACATTAGCACCAATAGAAGTTACCGTATTTGTTGGTACTGGAATAACAGAAGTTGAATTTGAGACCAACTTTGCTGCCAATGTACCGAACAAACAATCTGTTACCGCGAATAGTCCGAATGCTGTTGATGAACAGACATATAAGATTATTCCGAAGGAAACAAAAGAAGGCGCGATTATTAGAGTCAAAAGTGGTGCTAATTCAGGCTCAACCAACATCTTTGATATTACCGAAATTGTCATAGCTGGTGTTGGTAACACGCTTGCAGCATCGGATTGGCCCGGTGATTCAGGTGAACTTATTAGACTTGAGTGGACAGCTTCAACTAATCATGCTGGTAATGGTAGTCCTGATGTGCAGATCAATTACTATCAGATCTATGCCGGTGCAACGGATGATATAGGCGCAGCAACATGGTGGGCAGTTCTTCCCGCATCAGGAATTCTTTCTGGTGCCGGAACTACCATTAGGGCTAAAGTAGATGCATTCAGTACTTCCGCAAGTTCATTCTACTGGGTTGCAGCTGTTAGAAGCAGCGATGATGACAGTGCTGTTATAAGCGGATATGGCTCCTCTGCAACTGCCACAAAAGCAAGTGTTGCCTCTGCTATGCTTGTGGATGCATCTGATGCGATATTCAGCGACAGAATCGTCTCCCTGGTCAGTAATGCCAACAGAGCATTTGCTCTTGATAATTCAAGAGATGTAGGCGACTTTGTTGGAAACCGGGCAATTGAACTCGATGATTTCCAGATATTTGCTGCCTTCTTCGGTAATGATGAAGAAGTTGAACCGGCATTCGACTTGAATAATGACGGTAAAGTTGGAATTCTTGATCTGAGTAGATTTGCTAAACTGTTTGCTCAGGATAATCCTGGTGGTGGAGCAGTAGCTGCTAAGGGTATTCTTGGTAATCAGATATCCGATCTAATCAATTTCGACTCAGTTTACGATTCCAAGACTGAACAAATGGAATTTACTATCTCAATGAGTGATGTTGAAGCTCTTGGTGGATATGGTTTTGATGTCGTATATGATTCAAAAACGTTTGAATTGGTAGAAATTGTAAACGGCAAATTCCTTGAAGAAAACGGCGGATCTCAGTTTAGTTTCGATTACAAGGCTGATGGCGTAGTAACAATCGCTAACGTCTTGAAAGAACTTAACGAAAACACTGCCGTATCCGGTGATGGAATTGCAGCTACATTGAAATTCAAGTGGCTTGGTGTTGGCGAGAACAATAGTATTCAGATTACTGGTATCCAAATACTTGATGCTTTCGGTGCGATGTCATATCTTGAAAATCTTGACATAGTTAATCTTATTCCAGTACCGTTGGTGTTTGAATTGAAAAATAACTATCCGAATCCGTTTAACCCGACAACGACGATTGAATATGCACTGCCGAGTACTGAATTGGTTAAGATCGATATTGTGAATGTTCTCGGTCAGGTTGTTACGACACTCGTGAATGAAGAAGTTGATGCAGGTTTCCATCAAGTTATATGGAACGGTAGAAACACGCTTGGTGCTCCGGTGGCTTCGGGTATTTATATTTACAGAATTAAAGCTGGAACCTTTACGTCTGTCAAGAGATTGACATTGCTTAAGTAAAGTAATATCCAGATAATAAAGAAGTGCACAAGCAGAGTTTTGCAGGATGTCTACTTATGACATCCTGCAGACTCACGCCTGTTTAGGCAACGCAAGGAGAATATTAATGAAAAAATGTTTTATACTTTTGGTCGTTTTCAGTGTAGTACTGTGCTTGTCTGCAGGTGTTTTTGCACAAACTCCCAGATACTTGTTAACAATCGAAAATAGTGACGTTGCGGGTATTGGTGTTTTAAATGATTCTTTAGAAAATATTGGTCCTGATACGCCTATCTATATTAGTTTATATGCAGATGGGATGACTGATTTTATCGGTTATGATGTACGGATTTCCCTTAACGATGCATTATATACACCTAATATTGAATTTGTACAAACAAGAACAGGTGATGACCATCCTTTAGTAACACCAAATGTATTCTTTGCTCCTGTTAATCGCATAGAAAGAACCGCAACTGGCTCGTATTATATTATGTCCGGAGCACTTCCGGACAATGCAACGGGTGTTTCAATTAGCAATGCTTTTTTAGGACGTATTAAATTAGAAACAAGTTCAAGTTTTAGTGGATTTGATACATTTACATTATTACAGGCATCATATGTTTCTGGTGATGGTGTTAGTGCCACTGAAAATGTTGTTTCTGATTTTAATGTTGTATATCTCAATATTGTAACTGATGTAGAAGGTGAAATTCCTGGCATTCCAAATTCATATACATTAGGGCAAAATTATCCGAATCCGTTCAATCCGACAACAACGATTCCTTTTGAAGCAATATCGAGTGGAAATGCAAAAATTAGTGTGTATAACGTATTAGGGCAGCAGGTTGCTGTTGTTGCAGATACGTTTTTTCCTGTAGGTCAGCATACAGTAAAGTTTGATGCTTCAAATCTAAGTTCCGGAATTTATTTCTATAAACTTGAAATGAATGGATTTATCGATATGAAGAGATTGGTACTTCTACGGTAATATTCATATTATAATGATTATTGGAAGCCCTAATTGTTACTAATTAGGGCTTTTTTAATTTACAGTATGGTATATACACTAAAATTATACTTTTAATTAATGTAAATATACGTGTAAAACAGTTGATAAATTTTGTTATATAAAGTACTTTTATTTTAGCACCAAATATTACTATTATCGTTATTCTAACAGTAACTATACAATGAAATGGATTCTCATAAAAGACGGAAAAAGAAGTGGGGCATATAACATGGCTCAGGACGTTTATTTCATTGAGAATCCCCCTCTCTTTCCTGTTCTTAAACTTTATTCATGGTTGCCTCCTGCAATTTCAATTGGATATAATCAAAATATTCAAAATATTAATAAGGATTTATTAGAGACGTATGGCATTGATATAGTGCGCAGACCCACAGGGGGAAGAGCAGTATTTCACTGTTGTGAACTAACATATTCTGTAATTATACCTAGAAATATACCATTATTCAATTCTGGTATCCATAAATTATATTATATTATAAGTAAAGCTCTTGTCAATGGCTTACAAAGATATGGTATCTCCGCAGAAATAGAGAGAAATAAGCCCGGTAATAATTCAAGAGAAGATAATGTATTAAAGTGTTTTGAAAGTACTGCACGTTTTGAAATCAAAAATAATGGAAAAAAGATTGTCGGAAGCGCACAACGCCGCACCTCGAATGCGATACTTCAACACGGGTCGATAGCTTTACAGAATGAGCAAGATATCATACCCTATGTATTTGAAGACAATTCAGAAATACCATCTACAATTATTCCTGAATGTTTTGTGAATGAAGAGACGAAAACTAATAATGCAAATAATATAAATAGTCTTGAAAATAATATTATTCTTGGGTTTGAAGAAGAATTGCACTGTGAGTGGGAAAAAGAATTTGATACTAATAACTTTAAAAAAAGACAGACGGACTTTGAAAGGAATCAAATTATATATAGTACTCAAAGAAAGTAATGAAATATATTGAGATCATATATGTCCGATTAGTAATATGTTCAGTATTAGTTTTTTATATCTTTATTTTATTTCCTTCGTATAGTAGAAGTCAAGATCTTGATCTCAATAATTACGATGCGGATACCTTTTCTAATTTAGCGCTTGTAACCGGGCAAGTGTTTGGGAGCGGTTTATACAGTACGGCGAATTCTCATTCTATTGGCGGATTTGATGCGGGTGTTAAGACACTGATTGGGTTTGTTCCTGATTCGAGACAAATTGGTCCGCTTAATAATACGAATACATTTAATATTCCAGTATTTCATGCAAACACCGGGGTATTGGGTCCTTTTGAGGTTGGAATTCGATTATTTTCTTTCCGGTTTGGCGAAAAAAACAGAGAAGACGTTTCACATTTTACAGGAATTTTAAAATATAACGTTTTTGAAGATGGTTTAACACCGGCAATATCACTCTATTCAGCTTATGGTAGAATGAGTGAGATATCTGACTTTTCACTACAGACAATTTCAATAGGAGCAATCACCGGTAAATCATTTTTATTTATTGAATTATATGCAGGCATAAATGTGAACAATATTTCTATGGATGTTGATCTGGAGCCTGACGGAATAAGGTACATCTCTCAGTTTTCACGTACCTATAGAAAAACAGTGACACATGGAACATTCGGTTTATCGGTTACACTAGCTCCATTTACCAATATGGTGATAGATTATAATGTAGGTGAAATTCAAACAGTTACACTTGGTATTTTTTTATCACTATTTTAAAAATAATCGCAGATAAAGTGAACAGAAAGGTAGTAACAATTGTTTAATAGATACTGTTTGTTGTTAAGGTGATATGAAAAGGAAAATAATACTCCTCGGATCGACTGGTTCGATCGGAAAAAGCACACTTGAAATACTTGATTATTACCGTGATGAAATTGAATTAGTTGGTATATCGGGGCATTCAAATAGTGATTTATTACTGGAGCAGTGTAAGAAATTTCATCCGGGATTCATTTGTATCAGCGATAAAAATTATCATTCTATTGAATTAGATGAATGCACAAAAAATGCGCGGGTATTGTCGGGCAGCGAAGGATTGAAAACATTGGTGCGTGAGGCAGAAGCTGACCTCGTTGTAAACAGCATTGTTGGTGCTGCCGGACTTATACCGACACTCGATGCTATTGCTACGGGAAAACACGTTGCGCTTGCGAATAAGGAATCACTTGTTGTTGCCGGAAAACTTGTTATGTCTGAAGCCGCAAATCATGATGTCAATATCTATCCAATAGACAGCGAACACAGTGCAATTTGGCAATGTTTGTTGGGAGAAAAACCGGAATCTGTTGCAAAGATTACACTGACTGCTTCAGGGGGGCCGTTTCTGAACAGGGATCCCGGTACCTTTGATGCAATTTCAGTTGAAGAAGCACTGAACCATCCTAATTGGGTAATGGGGAATAAAATTACAATAGACTCTGCGACACTTGCCAATAAAGGATTTGAAGTAATTGAAACGCACTGGCTCTACGGCATTGAGAGTGACCGGATTGATGTCGTCATACATCCTCAGTCAATTGTCCATTCGTTTGTAGAGTTTATTGATGGATCGGTTAAAGCTCAATTAGGGGAACCGGATATGAAACTACCGATTCAATTTGCTCTTTTTTATCCTGACAGGCGTGCGCATATCAATGGTGAACGGATCGATCTTTCACGCATGAATCTGACATTTGATCTTCCTGACCACACCAGATTTCCTTGCCTTTCATTAGCATATCATGCAATGGAAACCGGGGGAACCGCTCCGGCGGTTTTGAATGCAGCGAATGAAGTAGCTGTTCATTTATTTTTAGAGAGAAAAATAAAGTTTTCTTCAATATCTCACCTGATAGAAGATGCACTGCAACATCATACAGTAAACGACAACCCGGAGCTTGAAGATTATTTAGAAGCAGACAATTGGGCGCGTACAATAACGAAAGAGAAGGTCTCATAATATGGATTCAAATATTTTCTCAATGATATTCTGGGTTATAATAGTACTGGGGGTGCTGGTATTTTTTCACGAATGGGGTCATTTTCTTGCAGCCAAGATATCTGGTATTCGTGTTGAAAAATTCTCTATAGGATTTCCGCCACGCATATTTGGTAAAAAAATTGGAGATACAGATTACTGCTTGCAACTGATACCTTTGGGTGGCTATTGTAAAATGGCCGGAATGATCGATGAATCGCTCGATACGGGGGGAATAAAGGGTGAACCGTGGGAATTTATGTCGAAACCGATTCCAATTAGGATGTTTGTCTTGTTTGCCGGTCCGCTCATGAATATTATTTTAGCGTTCGCACTATTTTCCATCTATGTTAATATTATCGGACTACGTGACTATTCGGATGAAGCGGTCGTGGGAAATGTTACTGCCGGAACACCCGCCGAAGAAATCGGACTGCTACCTGGAGATAAGGTAGTGGCAATTGATGGTGAATCGATTGAATCCTGGATGGAAATGACTGAAATCATACGGGCAAATCCACTTGAAACACTATCACTCATGATTGAACGAGACAACATAGTGATTGAAGAACAGGTTGCAATTGCATTGTATGAAGCGCCTGAAGGGCAGGAACAGGCGGCCGATATTGGAATGCTGGGAATAGAACGGCTTTATTTTGATAGGGATGTGGGATTTTTTAAGAGTATTGATCTCGGAATGCGTCAAACTGCGACACTTACACTGATGATTACAAATACTGTGAAATCTCTCCTCACAGGAAAAGAATCAATCAAGGCGCTTGGCGGTCCGCTCATGATTGCGAAAATGACAGACGATTTCAGAAGGACGGGTACAGCTGAGTTTATCTTCTTTGTTGCGTTTCTGAGTCTGAATCTCGGATTTATGAATCTCCTGCCCGTACCGGTTCTCGATGGCGGTCATTTGGTGATTCTCACAGTAGAAGGATTGACCAGAAAGCAATTACCAGTCAAAGCTCGAATTGTTATTCAACAGATCGGGATGGCATTATTGCTCGTGTTAATAGCGGTAATTCTCTATAATGACATCATCAGGTTAACCTCTTCGACCGGTTAGTAGTGAAGAAATATTGAGATTTAAAGCTTAGAGATACATAGCACTGATTAAATATAGGGGTATTAATGCATATCGATAATGTACACAATGTTAATAAGGACGCGCTTACGATCAACGGCTCTCAGGGAGCAAATATTCAATGGCTTCTGGCAAAAAATGAGGGAGTTGACCATTTCTATATGCGGTATGTTTCAATCGAACCGGGTGGTATTATTCCTCTTCATTCCCATGCATTAATTCATGAAATGTTTATCGTAAAAGGCAAAGGATTGGCACTGTCCGAAGGCAATGAAACGGTGCTAGAACCCGGTAGTTTCGTATATGTTGAGCCGAATGAAATACATGGACTAAAAAATATTGGAGAGGAATCATTTGATCTGATCTGTTGTATCAATAAACCTGAAGATTAAAATTGCAGAAACAATTCGTCTGAATCTAATGTGGCGGTGTATAAAGTTAGTAAAATCGAACATTTCCGGTTACATATGAATATAATTCCATACGGCTGACGTATATAGGTTTTAGGATATTTATCTTGATTACCTATATGAAATATAATACATTATTTCTGATAAAATTACTCTTAACAGAGAGATTCGATCGGACTATGTGTAATTGACGTTTCCCTCTGAGAGAACAGTTAAAATAAATATAGTAGCTACGCTTATAAGAAATATACAAATATGATAGTGAACCGACTTAAAAATTACAGAGCCAGGACAGGTGTTGTTGGAATGGTGTCAAGAATATTGCTGACTATATTTTTTGTCTCTATATTCGCTGTGCAAGAGGTAAATGGGCAAAGTGCTACGGGTAATGAATTTAACCGGAAAGCGTACGAACATTATCGGGATGGATTGCTCTATGATATTCAGGGTAATACCGATGAAGCCATTAAAGAAATGATACGGGCAGTCCAGTTAGATAGTTCAAATTCCGTAATACTGAAATCTCTTGGAGATCTATATATATTTAAAGCCAAGAACTATCAAATGGGAGCGGCAGTCTATGAGAAATATCTCGCAAAAAATCCCTTTCATGACCGGACAATTGATGTTCTTACTCAAATCTATCTGCTGAGCAGGCCGCCACGCTTAGAGCGTCTTGAAAATATTTTAAGCATGGTTATCAGCCGGGGCAATGATCTGCCCAAATTTTATGCTACACTCGTTGATGTATTACTCAAGCAGAAAAAAGTCGAATTTGCTCAGAATATGGCAGTGATGTTCATCAATCGGACGCGGCAGCTACAGGAATCATGCGAAGAGGTTGCTGAAATGTTTATTAACAACAGCATGGTAGTAGAAGGAGTGGATTTTTTTAAAGACTATTTACACAATAATCCCGACTCGCCAAATATTGGAATCACTCTCGGATTTCTCTATCAGGCACTTAATGATCAGGTTGCTGCAGAACGGGCGTATTTAACGGTTCTTCGAAATAATGAGTCGGCATTCAGAACACGCCTTCGTCTCTCCGAAATGTATGTAGAGGCGGAAAAAATAGATAATGCATTACAGCTCTATGATATTCTCGATTTCGATGATCCAATGGAAATCCCGGTAAAATTGTCCATCAGTGAGCGACTTCTTCAGCAGTCTCCTAATACCCCTTTTTCAAAAATTGAATCGATTATGAATACAGTGGTACATAAAGCAGGGAGTAACGCTCAAATCTACTACTATCTTGGACGTGCTCAATCTGGTTTGAGCCGAAATGATGATGCCGTAGTAAATTTCAGAAAATCATTGCGTGAGGACCCGTTGAACGAAATTGTGCTTTATTATCTGACGCAGGTTGAAATGGAACGGGAAAATTTTGGAGAGGCATCGACAGCGATAGCAAAAGCACTCAAATTGCGGCCGGATGAAAAGGCATTCTACGTTATTCAGGGACTTGTCTTTGACAGATTAGGAGAGTATAGCAGCGCAATAGCCGCCTATGAGGCAGGAATTGCAGTCAATTCATCAAATGAGAGTGCGCAGGCAACTTTGCTCAACAATTACAGCTATATATTGTCTCAACGTGATGGTGACCTTGATAAAGCGTTAGAAATGGCGAAGAGAGCCATTGCGGTTGAGCCGGATAATAGCAGTTTCCTTGATACAATAGGCTGGGTTTACTATAAGCTTGAAGATTATGAAAAGGCTCTCGATTATATTCAGAGATCTGTTGATAA
This sequence comes from bacterium, assembly GCA_965249485.1. Taxonomy (GTDB): domain Bacteria; phylum SM23-31; class SM23-31; order SM23-31; family SM23-31; genus CBDFMG01. The sequence goes on from OZ252239.1 coordinate 1,302,883, forward strand.
TAATCCGGAAAGCCCCGAAGTACTTGACCATTTAGGTGATATTTTTGAAAAGATGGGCGATTTGATAAAAGCTCAGGAATATTGGAATAAAGCACTTGAACTTGATTCGGAAAACTCCGAAATACGAGAAAAATTAAGCAACGCACGCAACCAGTAAGCAGTCTTGTAAATATTTTCAAGGTTGAAGTATACTAATATTGAATTGATACTGCAGTTTATCACATTGATTCCAAAGGCGTTGGTTATACAATAAGATGCCAGGCTTATTAAAGAGAATTGTTTCTAGAATTTATCACAACTCAAAAAAGGGAATGGCTTGCTTTTCCCTTTTTTTATATTCTGATCCAAAAGTTTTCACCGGTGCTTCGCAATTTGGTTGGAAATGTTGTGTTTTTGTAATGCTTTCGACAATTATTTTCAGTTCATGTTCTTCACTCATGATGACAAGGATTCCAGCACAGACCTGGACCAATCCTCAAGAAATTATCACCGCCTACAACAATAGTATAGAAAAGTTACAGACATTTAAGGGAAAAGGGATACTGCTCATTCAGACCACGGATACGAATGAGCAAGGTACGGCGCATGTTACGATCAAAATGCCCGATTCCCTCCACATTCGCATAGAAGGACCGTTGGGTATTGATGTCGCATCATTATTTATGGATAAAAACACCTATCTTCTCTATTTGCATAGAGACGAAATTGTATACAATGGTAATGTGGAATCGCTTGATGCTCCCGGTCTGTTGCATGAATTAACAGGAGTACGTATTGCAGAAGCAACATTTAATCGTCGTGATTTTCTGGAAGAGCTTTTGAGTTTTTTTACTGGTACAAAGGTACTGAATGTTAACAGTCTTGAGCCAATATCATTTCTTGAAGACGGAAAAAATGAGGCGCTGTTTCAACATACCGATACACAATTTCAAACTAAATTTGAATTCCCGGGAGACCGCGAGCTTTTGCAGCGGGTAAGCATCTCAGATCATGCATCTGAAATTAGAGTCGAAAAGACATTTAACCGATATATTAAGCAGCAGGGAGTTATTATTCCGCGGAGAATTCGTTTTACATTTTTTCGCGAAAGAGGTAGGATTGCTCTCCAATATAAGACTATTCAAATCAATAAAAGAATAAAATCAAAAGAGTTTAATATCAATGTTCCGCCTGAATTGTTGAGCGGTTTATAGTTAATGGATAGTATACATTCCACACATTCAGTGTTGAGGTGATAACGTGAATATTACTGTTGTAGGAACCGGGTATGTAGGATTAGTTGCAGGAACGTGTCTTGCCGATATGGGTAACGATGTGATATGTGTTGATATTGACCAGAAAAAAATTGATGATTTGAAAAAGGGTATAATCCCTATTTATGAACCCGGACTAAAAGACATACTGGAAATAAATGTGAAGGAGAATAGACTCCATTTTACCTCGGATATGAAAGAGGGTTGTGAGAAGTCAGGAGTGATTTTTATTGCTGTTGGCACACCAACCGGTGAAAACCATGAAGCAGATGTCACGAATGTGATGGCGGTTGCCCGAACTATTGGGAAATTTTGTAATGGCGATAAAATTGTTGTCGATAAAAGTACGGTTCCTGTTGGTACAGCACGAAAAGTGAAAGAAATTATCAATGACACGATGACCGGAAATCACACCGTGGATGTGGTGTCAAATCCGGAATTTTTAAGAGAGGGTTCGGCAATAAAAGACTTTGTCAGCCCTGATCGTATTATTGTTGGAACGGATAGCGAGCGTGCCCAAAAAGTAATGGAAAAAATATACAGGGGAAATGTCCGAACCGGAAAACCGCTCATGGTTACCGATATTGAAAGCGCAGAACTTATCAAATACGCCTCAAATGCATTTCTGGCAACAAAAATATCGTTTATTAATGAAATTGCCCGTCTCTGTGAAAAAGTTGGTGCAGACGTGAAAAAAGTTGCAGTCGGAATGGGTCTGGATGACAGGATCGGATCTCGGTTCCTGCAAGCAGGTGTCGGATATGGAGGGAGCTGTTTTCCTAAGGATGTAAAGGCGCTGATCCAGACGGGAAAAGAAGTGGGAGTTGAATTTTCGATACTTACTGCTGTTGAAAAAATAAATATGGAGCAGCGTTCTATTGTAGTTGAAAAACTAAAAAGTGTATATGCTGATCTAAGTAATAAACGTATTGCGCTGTGGGGATTGGCGTTTAAGCCAAGAACAGATGACATTCGTGAAGCCCCTTCACTCGACATAATTACAAACCTGCTCAATAGTGGCACAGATGTAGTTGCATTTGATCCAGTTGCACAGAAAAATGCACAACAAGAATTTCCCGATTTGCGTTTTGGGCATAATCCGTATTCTGTTCTTGAGGGATGCGATGCATTAATCATTGTGACAGAATGGAATGAGTTCAGAGATCTCGATTTTGGAAAAGTTCGATCCTTGATGAATAAACCGGTAATCATTGACGGCAGGAATATTTACGATCGGGATGAAATTGAAAAACACGGCTTTACTTATATCGGATTCGGCAGGTAAAGAAAAAAATGCAATTGACTTAATAGTTTGATATTGGTAAATTGCAATGCTTTAGTTGTTGATTATAAATAAGTTACGTTATAAAATAGAAGTTGATGTCAAGCTGTGTTGAAAATGTTTAAATTGAGAAATTGTTAAATTCATCAATGTTTTTTGCAATTTAAAAGTTTATATTTATTGTTGCATCAAAAAGAAAAGCAATACTATCGCAATCGTTTGAAAAAAGAATTGAGACACAACTACTTCTTATGAGAATTCTTATTACTGGAGGAGCCGGTTTTCTTGGTTCACAACTAACCGATAAAATTATCCGGGAAGGACATGAAGTTGTCTGTTTTGACAATCTAAGCACCGGATCGACTGAAAATATTGCGCATCTGATAGATAATAAAGCATTTCAGTTTGTCAAATATGATGTGACTGAGTATCTTTATTTAGAAGGTAAGATTGATGCAATACTCCACTTTGCGTCTCCGGCAAGTCCTGTTGATTATAGTGAGCTGCCTATCCAAACCCTGAAGGTTGGTGCTTTGGGAACGCATAAAACACTGGGTCTTTCTCTGGAAAAACAATCAAAATTTCTACTGGCATCTACATCTGAAGTGTATGGTGATCCTTTAGAAAATCCGCAGACGGAGGGATATTTCGGTAATGTAAATCCTATTGGTCCGCGGGGAGTTTATGATGAAGCAAAGCGATTTGGGGAAGCGTTGACTATGGCATACCACCGTGTTCACAATATCGATACCCGAATTGCGAGGATATTCAATACATTTGGTCCGCGTATGAGAACGCATGATGGGAGAGTTATTCCGGCATTTATAAATCAAGCTATACAAAACGAGCCGATTACTATTTTTGGATCGGGGAAGCAAACGCGAAGTTTTTGTTTTATTACTGATATGGTTAATGGGCTTTTTAATCTCATGCAATCTTCAATAAACGAACCTGTTAATCTCGGCAATCCATACGAAATGACAATTTTAGAGCTGGCTGAATTAATTCGTGAATTGACATCGAGTAAAAGCGAACTAATATTCGAACCGCTGCCCGTTGAAGATCCGAAAGTTAGACAACCGGATATTACCCGGGCAAAAAAAGTCCTTCAGTGGGAGCCGGAAGTGGCAATCAAAGACGGATTAATGGAGACAATAGATTTTTTTGACAGAAAGTTGTCACATTCACAATGAATATCTTAGTCACAGGCGGTGCAGGATTTATAGGATCACACGTAGCAGAACGGTATTGTGCTATGGGGTATATTGTTCATATTGTCGATGATCTTTCTACGGGATTGGAGCAGAATATTCCCGAAGACGCTCAGTTTCATAATTGCTCCTATGATGATCCGGAAGCTTTTTCAATCCTAAAGCAGCATAATATAAAAGTACTGTGTCATCATGCTGCGCAAATTGATGTGAGGAAATCTGTTCAGAATCCTATTGACGATATTAAAAGAGACATTGCCGGTTCTGCAGAGCTGTTTCGAAAAGCTGTTGAATCAGGGGTTGAATATGTTATTTTTGCATCGAGTGGCGGAGCAATATATGGCGAACAGGAATACTATCCTGCTGATGAAAATCATCCGATTAATCCGGATTCCACGTATGGGCTGCATAAATGGATGATCGAAAAATATCTTGATTACTATTCGCGGAAATCTGCCATGAAATATTGTCTTCTCAGGTATGCAAATGTTTATGGCCCACGGCAGAATCACTGCTCGGAGGCCGGAGTGGTTGCAATATTTGCTAATAAAATGCTGCGAAATGAACAGTGTGTAATTAATGGGACCGGAGAGCAGACGCGGGATTTTGTCTATGTTGATGACGTGGTTGCCGCAAATGTCCGGGTGTTACAGCAGCATTATCATGGTGTACTGAATATTGGTACAGAAATTGAAACAACTATTAACGAAGTATTTGATTTACTAACAGCATTGTTGGACTGCGAGCAATTGAGGCAGCATGGACCAACGAAAGATGGTGAGCAATTCAGAAGTGTACTGTCAAGTCGGAAAGCCCGTAAAATCATTCATTGGTCACCAGAGGTTACTCTTCAATCAGGAATGCAAAAGACTGCAGAATATTTTACAAATGTCACAGATATGATTGGGACAAGCTAAGAATATGACTAACGAAGAAAAACATGTTGAAATCTCAGTAGTAGTCCCTGTGTTCAATGAAAAAGATTCTCTGTATGAACTTACGAATCTTCTCAGAGAAGCACTTATTAGCTTTGGAAAAAGCTTCGAGATAATATTTATTGATGATGGTTCAACCGATGATTCATTTAATGCTATGATGAGATTAAAGGAGTCACATCCGGAAATCAGAGTAATTAAATTTCAAATGAATTACGGAAAATCCTCAGCACTGTCAACTGGATTTGGTAGTGCGCGCGGAGATTATGTGGTCACGATCGACTCCGATTTACAGGATGATCCTAAAGAAATTCCGGTTCTGATTGAAAAGCTTTTGGAAGGATATGACCTGGTGTCAGGTTGGAAGAAGCACCGTAAAGACCCCGTTTCAAAACGGTTGCCGTCGAAAATATTTAATTTTGTGACTTCCGTGACAACCGGTATACACCTTCATGATCACAACTGCGGATTAAAAGCATACCGCAGAGCTGTTGTTAAGAAAATTTCAATTTATGGCGAACTACACCGGTTCATACCGGCATTAGCGCACGCTTTTGGATTCCGTGTTACCGAAATGCCTGTACTGCATCACCAGCGGAAATATGGAAAGTCGAAATATGGATTATGGCGCTATTTTTCCGGGTTTTTTGACCTAATGACAGTTATGTTTTTAACGAGATTTACCACCAGACCGCTTCATCTTTTTGGAAGTATGGGACTTTTATTGTTTTTAGCAGGATTTATCATTAATATTTATTTAACAATTCTCAAATATTTTTATGGTGAGGGCATCGGAAATAGGCCGCTTCTCTTTCTCGGCATTCTTCTGATTCTTGTGGGATTTCAGGTGTTTTCGCTCGGTCTTCTTGCAGAAATGATAACAAAACTGAGAAGTAAAGAAGATTCAATTATTATAAAAGAATACTATGACTAATTCAGACCCTTACACAAGGGAAAATATTAATATTTTCCAGATTGGTTACGGATACTGGGGACCGAATCTTACGCGCAATTTATCAAGCGTGTCTGAGGTCAGTATATCCGCGCTTGGCGAAGTCGAACAAAAGAATATAGACCGGTTCAAAGCAGCCTATCCAGAGGCACACATCTATAATGATTATCGGGAAGGGTTAAAAAGAGACGATATTCATGCTGTGGTTGTTACAACACCGGCAGCGCAGCATTATGAGATGACACGTGCTGCACTTGAACATGGGAAACATGTCTTGGTAGAAAAACCGCTTGCGCTTACTTCAAAAGAAGGACATGAACTTGTAAATATAGCTAAGAGTAACAACCGTGTTCTCATGGTGGGTCATACATTTCTCTATAATTCAGCTGTCCGGAAAATTAAAGAGTATATCGATAGCGGAGAACTTGGAGATATTTACTATATTTACTCACATAGGCTCAATCTTGGAAAAATTCGACAGGATATAAATTCTCTATGGAATTTCGCACCACATGATATATCGATTATATTGTATCTTCTCGAAAACAAACTTCCGGAAAGTGTCACTGCCCGTGGTTTTTCATATATTCAAAACGATATAGAAGATGTTGTTTTCATGACTATGGAATTTCAAAATTCACTTTGTGCTCATGTTCATGTGAGCTGGATCGATCCGAATAAAGTCCGAAGTATGACAATTGTTGGCAGTAAGAAAATGATAGTTTATGATGACGTCTCGAACGACGCAAAAATAACAGTATATGACAAAGGCGTTGACAAGCAATATGGTAACAATGCGCTTAAAAATTTCGAAAATTATGGAGAATTTCAACTCCTTCTCCGCGCGGGAGATGTTGTCGTACCTCGTTTTGATTTTGTTGAACCGCTTAAAGAAGAGTGTAAACATTTTATCGAATGTATACGGAATGGAAAAAAACCTCTCACATCGGGTGAGCATGGTGTACATGTGATTAAAATATTGGAATATGCCGGATATTCAATTAAGGATAATGGCACAGCAGTACATATAGACTGGTAAAATATTTCATTTTCTACGGATTGTAAATTGGAAAAACCATATCTCGTTCACGATAAAGCGATTGTAGAATCTGATACCATTGGAAATGGTACACGAATCTGGGCATTTACGCATGTTTTAAAAGGTGCACGCATCGGAGATAATTGTAATATTGGTGAAGGATGTTTCATTGAATCTAATGTTATCATTGGAAGCAATGTAATTATTAAAAACAATATATCTGTATGGGATAGAATTTCCATAGAAGATGACTGTTTTTTAGGGCCAAATGTTGTGCTGACAAATGTTTCAAACCCTCGTGCCCGTTTTAAAAAAACACTAGATGATTTTGACTCTACATTTATCAAACGAGGTGTGACTATTGGTGCAAATGCTACGATTGTATGCGGGATAACGGTTGGTCCACATGCATTTATTGGTGCCGGGGCAGTTGTTACTCATGATATTCCGGCATATGCATTGGCATTTGGTAATCCGGCCCGTATTCAGGGTTATATGTGCGAATGTGGTGTAAGAATTGATTTCAGTAGCACATGCACATGTGGCAATAAATACAAATATTCCGATCAGGAAGGCTGCCTGAAGATTTGAGTGTTGCAGCTTATGAGTAAACTTTTTCATTATCAAACAATTCAAAATCAGGTTATGTGCAATTAATTGGCTGTAATCTTATGGGCGAGATTAAAGTTGGAAATTCTCCATATACTATACGATGATGTCAAAAATCCCTGGTTAGGTGGCGGTGGAGCAGTTCGGGCCAGGGAAATTAATAAAATACTTGCTCAAAAGCACTCGGTAACAACAATAACTGGAAAATTTCCAGGTGCATGTACCGAATCGATGGATAATATCAAATTTATACGAATTGGTTATGGTGCTCACTACTTATTGAGCCGTATAACGTATACACTGGCAGTTCCTTTTCAAATGTGGATACGTGAATACGATTTGATTGTAAACGATTTTTCTGCTTTTTCTCCAGTCTTTTGCCATTTTTATACTAAAAAACCGATTGTTAATATATTTCATCACCGTTTAGGTATGCAAGCGATAAAAAAAAGGCCTATATTAGGTATTTTGTCCATTATATTTGAAAAGCTGTTTTTAAAAACTGCTTCCAACATGATCACTGTTTCGCCAAGCGTAACGGAAGACATTAAGCGCAAGAATGATACTAGAAGAATAGAATGTATTTTTAATGGAGTAGACCAATCTCTATTTGCTATAGAACCCGAACCGGGCGAATATATTGGTTTTATTGGCAGGTTAGACATATACATGAAGGGTATCGATATTCTCCTAAAGGCGTTAAAAAAAGTAAAGAATTCAACTATCACATTGAAAATTGCAGGTTCTGGGCCACAAAAAAATATTAAAAGCTTAGTTACTACCATAGAAAAATTGAAGCTTAAAGACAAAGTTACATTACTGGGCAAAATTTCTGACGCAGAGAAGAGAGACTTTTTTAAGCGTTCTCTCTTTTTCGTAATGCCTTCTCGGTTTGAGGGGTGGGGTATTTCTGCTATTGAAGCGGCCGCATGCGGGAAACCGGTTATTGGGACAAATATTCCTGGATTAAAAGATGCAATCATTGATAAAAAGACTGGATTTTTAGTGGAATCTGAAAATAGCGATGAATTAGCAGTGGCGATTGATACATTACTGGAAAATGAAGAGCTTCGAAATGAATTAGGTCTCAATGGAAAAAAATGGGCGAAAAATTTTCAGTGGGAAGAGATTGCTGAAAAACAAGAGCAGTTCTATAAAGATACCGTTAATTTGTATTAATATTATTTCACATACAATTGAAAATCTTATTTGTCATTGTAAACCTTAAAATAACGTGTAAGAATCATGTACCAACATAAGAAAATAGCACTTGTAATTCCAGCTTATAATGAGTCAAAGCTCATCAAACCCACTCTTGAGAATGTGCCGGATATTATTGACCGGGTATTTGTTGTTGACGATGCAAGTACAGATAATATGGCAGATGTTGTCAGAGAAAGAATGCAACATGATGACAGAATTAAGTTGATTCAGCATGACAAAAATTCTGGTCCTGGTCAGGGCATAATTACTGGGTATAAAGCCTCGAGTCAACAGGGATATGACATCACGGTTGTAGTTGGTGGAGATTTCCAAATGCCTCTGGATGAAATCGAATCCTTTTTGAAGCCGCTCATCGACAAGAAAGCAGATTACACTAAAGGTAACCGGTTTATGTTGAATGGTAATGCCTTTGATGATATGCCGAAATTACGGCTCGTAGCCAACACAATGATTTCAATGCTAACCAAAATTGCATCCGGTCTTTATAAAATTTTTGATGTTGTTGACGGCTATACTGCTATTACAAAGCAAGCCATTGATTCAATAAATTGGGATAAAGCTTGGAAAAATTACGGCTATCCCATGGATTTCCTTATCAGGCTCAGCGCTCATGGATTTCGGGTAATGGATGTCCCTCGGAAAGCGATATACCTTCAAGGAGAGCGCCAGTCACAGATAAAAGGATTCAAATATGCTATAAAAGTCTCGCCAATGCTTTTAAGGGGATTTTTCTGGAGACTGATTGTAAAATATGTATTCCGGGATTTTCATCCCCTGATATTTTTCTATATTTTAGGGTTGATATTATTACCCCTCGGGGTTTTATTCGGAGGATATTTGGTTATCTCTCAAATATCCGGTATTGGTGTAACAGGACCCCGTGCTATTCTGTGTGCCATGCTTATAATTACCGGGATGCAATTTCTTTTGTTTGCTATACTGTTTGACAGTCAGGAATCGGAAAAAAATAATTAAATCGATTGAGATAATTACGCTATCGAATTATGTGCGGTATATGCGGTATATATAATTTTCGCAGCAATGAACTTGCTTCGGAAACTGTTGTCAGAAAAATGATGGATGCCATGGAACATCGTGGCCCAGATGATGATGGAGTATATACAAATGGGCCACTCTCAATTGGGATGCGCCGGCTCAGCATCATCGACAGGGCAACCGGTAAGCAGCCGATGTGTAATGAAACGGAAGATGTGTGGGTCGTCTATAACGGAGAAATCTATAACTATCTTCCCTTGATGGAGGAACTCAGAAAAAAAGGGCATATTTTCAGATCAAAAAGCGATACCGAAGTAATTGTCCATCTCTATGAAGAATATGGGACAGACAGTTTTTCGATGCTCAACGGTATGTTTGCGATCGCACTCTGGGACACTAAGCGGAAAACGTTATACCTTGTCCGCGACCGGTTTGGAATTAAACCTCTTGCTTACTCGATTGTAAATGGAAAATTGATTTTTGGCTCCGAAATCCACTTGCTTTTCAAAGACCCTGATGTTTCAAAAGAAATTAACCTTGAAGCATTAGATTTATATTTCGCTTATTATTATATTAACGCACCCCATACAATATTTAAGGGTGTGAAAAAAGTTCCTTCCGCATCATATCTGGAATGCAAAAACGGCGACATAAATATAATACGTTATTGGAATCTGCAGAATACTTATGCGCAATATGACAACGAGGAAGACTATACTGAGAAGATCAGAGATTTAATGAGCGAATCTGTGAAACTGCAACTGCAAAGTGAGGTTCCTCTTGGTGTGTTTTTAAGCGGAGGTCTCGATTCGGCTTCCATTCTGGCATTTATGCGTCAGCATTTATCTAGAAAAATCAAAACGTTCTCAATTGGATTCGAAGATTCTTCGTATAGTGAGCTGCCGGAGGCAGATGCGGTTGCGAAAATGTATGAGACCGAACACCATCCGACAGTTATGTACCCAAAACATATTCCTGAATTGTTGCCAAAGTTGCTAAAACATATGGGGGAACCAAACGGTGACTGGAGTGGTGTTGCGAATTATCTTGTGTCACAGGAAGCAAAAAAATCGGTTACCGTCGTATTGCGAGGTGACGGAGGTGACGAGATATTTGGGGGATATCCGACTTACAATGCAGCTAACCTTGCACGGCTTGCACGTAAAATACCGAAATCGGTTCGTAATAGAATTATTAATCGTTTGATCAACTTCCTTCCGGTTTCTCATCGAAGGCTCAGTTTTGATTATAAAGCAAAACGGTTCCTGAAAGGAATCGATTTACCCGTCTATGAAGCCCACCATTATTGGAAAGAGGTGTTTCCGCCTGACTGGAGAAACTCTCTGATTTCGTCGGACTATTATGTCAACCAAAATGGTGCTCTTGTCATGGACGAAATAGAATCGATAGCCGGCGAAATGCAGTCAGAAAACATCGAAGATACTTTGACATATCTTGACCTGAGAATCTTTAATCAGGGATGTACGCTGCCGGTATCGGATATAACCTCCATGGCTGTTTCGCTTGAAGGAAGAGTTCCTTTTTTACATAATGAAGTAGTGGATTTTGCCTATTCTATTCCGTTTCGGCTGAAAAACCGGGGTATGCAGACAAAATACATCTACCGTAAGGCGATGCAGGGGCTGCTTCCGAATAGGATTGTTCGAATGAAGAAAAAAGGATTTGTGGTTCCCGGTGCAAGCTGGATATCTCATGAACTCAAACCATACATTCAAGATGTTTTATCTGAAAGCAATATTGCAAAAATACCCTACTTAAATGCTAAACCGGTCCAAAAGGTACTAAAAAATCATTTCGATATGAATGTAGACAATACTCGACAGATAACTTGCCTTGTTGCATTTGTACTTTGGTATGACTGTTTTCATTAATATTCGGGTTGTTTTTAATCTCAATTAGTTCACTATGGAGTTACAATGAAAGTTCTTATAACCGGTATTACGGGATTTGCCGGTAGCCATCTTGCAGATTATGTTTTGAAGGAAAAGCTCGGTACGGTGATCGGTATACATCGCTGGCGTAGTGATATGCGTAATATCAGGCATATTATCGATAAAATAGACTTACATGAATGCGACCTTCGTGATGCATTTTCTGTCAGAGATCTGATTGAAGCAGTCAGACCAGACAAGATTTTCCACCTTGCTGCTCAAAGCTTCGTACCGACATCCTGGAAAGCACCGACTGAATCGCTCACGACGAATATTGTCGGCCAGTTAAATATATTTGAAGCCGTCAGAAAATTAAAGATTAGTCCCTGGATTCAGCTTGCTTGCTCGAGCGAAGAGTATGGAATGGTTTACGAAAATGAACTTCCTATAAAAGAAACTAATCCACTTAGACCTCTAAGCCCTTATGCTGTCAGCAAAATCGGTCAGGATATGCTCGGATATCAATACTTCTGTAGTTTTGGAATAAAGGCAGTCAGAACCAGGACATTCAACCATACAGGTCCCCGCCGTGCACACGTATTTGTTGTTTCTGATTTTGCCAGGCAAATTGTTGATATTGAAAAAGGGCTTCGTGATCCGGTAATCCATGTCGGGAATCTCGATGCCCGTCGAGATTTTACCGATGTCCGGGATATCGTAAGAGCATACTGGTTGTCACTTGAAAAGTGTGAAGCGGGTGAAGTGTACAACATCTGTTCCGGTACTACATGGTACATTCGCGATATGCTGAATATGCTCATAGAAAGATCAAAAGTTAAAATTGGAATTCAGCAGGATCCTGACCGTATGCGACCGTCCGATGTTGAAGTACTACTCGGAGATGCATCCAAGTTTAGGCAGGCAACAGGCTGGAAACCTGAAATCCCATTTGAACAAACATTGGAAGATATTTTAAATTACTGGCGGAGCTATCAGGAATAAGCAATGAATATTGTCATCACGGGAGCCGGCGGATTTGCGGGATCGTATCTGATTCGAGAACTACTGGGGCATTACGGTGATATTGCACAGCTTTATGGTATATCGGATGTAATTCCAACAAGTGTGGATGCCCGTAATTTGAAGGATTGCGCTATTGTCGATATTACCGATTATGATGCGCTCAAAAAAAGTTTGTTACTATTCAAACCGGACTCTATCTATCATCTTGCAGCACAGAGTTCAGTGGCTCTTTCATTTGAAAAGCCGCATGAAACGTTTTCGGTGAACCAGTTCGGAACCTTGAATGTTCTGGATATAGCGGCCAAAGCGTTTGAGAATATGCCAAATATTCTCATCGTCAGTTCAGCGGATCTTTATAAATATTCATCCGGTGCAATTTCGGAAGATACGCCATTTGCACCTTTAAATCCTTATGCTGTGAGCAAGGCAGCAGCAGATTATATCGGGTACATGTATTGGAAAAACAATAACTTACCGGTTATTCGAGTTCGCTCATTCAACCATATCGGGCCAGGTCAGTCAACAAAATTTGTCCTGCCGGATTTTGCCCGGCAGATAGCCCGAATTGAAAAAAGTATTCAGAAGCCTGAGCTGTATGTCGGGAATCTTGATGCTCGGCGAGATTTTACTGATGTTCGCGATGTTGTTAGGGCATATCGTATGGTAGTGGAATCCGGACAATCCGGCAGTGTTTATAATGTTTGTTCAAATAAAACCTATGCGATCAAAGAATTGGTTACTCTATTAGTCGAAATGAGTCATGCGTCTATTACCATAAAACAGGATTCTAAACGGATGAGACCTTCGGATAATCCGAATCTTCTCGGGGATAATAGCAAAATTGTCCGTGAAATCGGATGGGAACCTGAAATTTCTATTGAAAAAACGCTCGAAGAATTATTACATTTCTGGCGGAAGCAAGTAGACTCGGAATAATAAATATGTCTGAGAATTCAATATCACAATCGGCACGTATTCCATCTGATGCTCAGATTGGTCAATACTGCGTCATTGAAAATGATGTGCGGATTGGCAAAAGTTGCACGATTGGGAATCATGTTGTGATTTATCCCAATACAATCATTGGTGATGAAGTTTCCATTCAAGACCATGCTGTTGTCGGAAAACCACCGATACGTGGAAAAAGAAGTGTGCAACGCCTTTCGCCTGATAGTGATAACCCTGCGCGTATCGGGTCCGGTGTAAGAATCGGTGCCCATGTAATCATATATAATCAGACATCCATTGCTGATTCAGTATTAATAGCTGATGCTGCAGCTGTACGAGAGCGGGTTACGATTGGAGAAGAGTCGATTGTCGGGAGGTCGGTCACAATTGAAAACGATTCGGTAATCGGACAACGGACAAAACTTGAGACTGCCTGTTATATTACAGCATACTCCAAACTTGGCAATAACTGTTTTATTGCTCCTATGGTTGCATCTTCGAATGATGCCTTTTTGGGCAGGACAGAGGAACGGTTTGGGAAATACAAAGGAATTACTGTCAAAGATGGCGGCAGAATCGGTGTCGGAGCTGTTATACTCCCCGGTATTATAATCGGAAAAGAGGGAGTCGTTGGCGCCGGTTTGGTAGTGACTAAGAACGTACCGGAAAAGACACTTGTAATGGGCGTACCAGCACGTATCATTAGAAAGATTCCGCCAGATCAATGTGCTGAAAACCAGTAACAAAACACATAATCACAAAGAGAAATTACACAATTATGGCTATCTTAAAATATACTCTCTATAGCAGAATAATGCTGTGGTATACACGAGTGGTTTTGCCAGTGCTGCTAATTATTTCTCCGAGCATTTCTTCTGCTCAGGCACAATCTTGGCGTGAATTTGATTTAGTAAGCATATCAGTCGGGTGGGAGGTTGATCGATTGGGCAAATTATTTATGAATACGCAAGATAAAAAGTTTTTAATCTATTCTGAAATGGTCGGTGATGTTTTAATGCTTGATGCGAATACCGATTCGGTATTTATGTATGGTAATTCTCAGCTAGGAATCGATGAAAATACTAATACTGCAGAATTTGATTTAAATCAAGACAGGATGTATCTTGGTCAGACAGAACGTGTTGGTGTCGATATACGACTACCACCGATTATGAATAAAACAATCTATCTTGTTCCTCGTCCTGAAATCATAGGTGAAGCTACAATTGAAGAAATATTGCATCACAAGATTATTTTTCGGCAGCTCGTCAAGATATACCAACCTGATGAAGCAGCGCTTACCTATCTGAAAGAGTATTCTACACCGATATCGGTCAGAATTGTGTTTGGGTCGTGGTGCGGAACATGCAGAGATAAAGTTCCTCAAATAATAAAAGTCATTGCTGAAAGCGGTAATTCAATTATTTCTTATTCATTTATTGGGGTTGACGACAAGATTTCTCAGGATGAATTGCAGGAACGGTATAATGTGCGGAAACTTCCCGGTATAACCGTCATAAAAGACGGAGTTGAAATGGGAACAATCAACAATGTATTCGATGTCTCTTTTGAAAACGATCTCGTTTCTTTATTGCAAACTTTTGAATAATAGAAATGAAGTTATAGATATTATGTTTTAAAAATAACTATGTATGAATATCATTTCATTGCTCCGAACACTATCTCCTTACGTCATCGGTCTGGTTTTTATCTCTGCCGGACTCTTCAAGTCATTTGATCCATCAGCATTTTCATTCCATCTGGAATCCTATGGATTTATACCCTCGTCACTTACTTCTGTGATTTCATATTCGGTTATAACAGCTGAACTTATACTTGGTCTCAGTTTAATTCTCTTTTTAGCTCCTCGCATTGTAATATCATTATTAACAGGTCTGACGGTACTGTTTATTATTGTAACGATTTGGGGGTGGCTACAGGGTATGGAGCAGGGGTGCGGTTGCTTTGGATCGGCTGTGGAAAGGACTCCCCTGCAGGTGATTTTGGAAGATGCACTTATTCTTACTGGTCTGGCTTTGTGCTGGTGGAAGTACAAACTACCGCCATTTCAAACAGCACATTGGAAGAAATATGTTTTTGTAACGGGTTGCTCCATTTCCTTGATTATAACAGTTTTTGGTAAAGATCTTCCGGTTGATTCACTTGCAACACAACTGCGTACCGGAATAGACCTAAGCAGTCTCGAAGTTTTAGATATCTCGCATAACTTCTCAGAGGGGTCGTTTCTTGTCATTCTTCTGAGTACTGATTGTGCCAAATGTCCGGAATATGTTACAATGCTCAACACATTTAGTCAAATCGATCAGCTACCCGGAGTAGTGGGAATTTTTGCAGGAACAAAAGAGGAGTCGATAGCATTTTTCTGGGAAAATCTCCCCGATTTTCCGATTGGACATGCTCAGTATTCTATGATGCGGAAATATTTTCGAAAATTACCAAGGTTATTTTTTTTGAGAAATGGTACCGTTCAGTACATATGGGACAATGATATGCCGTCTATAAATCAGGTAACAGAAATTGTATCAGAACTTAATTAATACTCATGAAACGTTGCCGTAGATCCATAATATCCAATATGAGAATTCTTTTGTATCAGCACCATTTTTTCTGTATTTTGAAGTGATGCAGGGTCTTCAACAATGCTATTGGGATTGCTTATCTTATGTACTCAAGGAGATTGAAGTATGGATTTGATTGATGGTGTCCAAGTTAAAAAACTCAAGGTTATTTCCGATGAGCGAGGCCGCCTCATGGAGATACTCAGAAATGATGATGAGATATTCATTAAATTTGGGCAGGTGTATATTACGACTGCATACCCCGGTGTTGTAAAAGGGTGGCACTATCATAAAAAGCAGACTGATCATTTTGTCGGATTAAAAGAAATGACAAAAGTTGTCCTCTATGATAACCGTGAGAATTCAAAAACTCACGGACTCATAAATGAGTTTTTTCTGGGTAAGCATAATCCGATATTGGTACAGATCCCTGCAGGAGTTTTTCATGGATTCAAATGTATCGGCGAAACAGAAAGTATAATACTGAACATTCCGACAGAACAATACGATTATGACGATCCGGATGAATTTAGAGTCGAAGCGCACGATCCGAGTATCCCATACGACTGGTCAAGGAAAGACGGATAAATAGATATTATCAGATAACTTCAGTATTATCTCAGGTGTATAATGAAATTGATGGTAACAGGCGGAGCAGGATTTATCGGCAGTAACTTTATCCGGTATGTACTGAGCCGCGACTCCGAAATCGAAATAATTAATGTCGACAAACTGACTTATGCGGGGAACCTCGCAAACTTGCATGATGTAGAAAGCAGATATTCGGAACGGTATACATTTCATATGGGCGATATTTGTGATAGAGAATTTATCAAACAGACAGTCGTGAATTGTAATGTTGAAGCTATCATTAATTTTGCGGCTGAATCACATGTCGACCGATCAATTTTGGAATCGGATGTGTTCGTTACAACAAATATCGTTGGTACAAAAGTGCTGCTTGATGCTGCACTTGATATGAATATTTCACTCTTTATACAAATTTCAACTGATGAGGTTTATGGTTCGCTCGGGCCTGAAGGACAGTTTACCGAAGACACTCAGATTGCTCCGAACAGCCCCTATTCGGCAAGTAAAGCTGCGGCTGACCATCTTGCCAGAGCATATTACAAGACATACGAACTTCCAGTCATAATTACTCGGTGTTCGAATAATTATGGCCCGTACCAATTTCCTGAGAAATTCATACCCCTTATGATTCTCAATGCTCAAGAAGATATTCCTCTGCCTATATATGGAAGAGGCGTGAATATCCGGGATTGGATTCACGTCGAAGACCATTGTGCAGCTCTCTTTACGGTGTTGAAAAAGGGAAAACGGGGCGAAGTATATAATATCGGCGGTGAATGTGAACAGCAGAATATTGATATTGCATATAAAATTCTTGATGTGCTATCGAAACCCCGTTCGCTGATTACGTATGTTACCGACCGACTGGGGCATGATCTCCGCTATGCAATGGATTTTTCAAAGCTCAAGACACAGCTGGGATGGGAGCCGAAAATCGGGTTTGAAGATGGTCTGGTATCAGTAGTTTCATGGTATGTGGAGAATGCACCTTGGCTTGAGAACGTGAAAACTAAAGAATATCTCACCTACTACGAAGAGCAGTACGGCAGTCGCTAAGAAGACACAATTATACGTTTGAATTTTGTAGTCGTTAATGACATAACATGGATATAATATTAACCATGGTAACAACAGATTGATTTAGGATGAGAATACTCGTTGTCAGACCAGATCACATTGGTGATATGATTTTAACGACTCCATTCCTAACTGTTCTTAAGTCTTCTTTTCCGGAGTGGCAAGTCTCAGTATTATGCGGCTCATGGTCTTTACCTGTCCTGCGGAACAACCCAAATTGTGATGAAATAATTCAATGTGATTTTCCGTGGCTTGCACGAGGACAACAAGCTTCTTGGAGTTCTTTGTTTAATACAGTCAGAAAACTCAGATCTCAGAAATATGACATCGTTTTCAATCTTAGAAAAGCTGCAAAATCAGCAGTTGTAACCCAGCTGATCGGGGGAGCAACAACATGGGGATTTGATGTTGCAAAATCATCCTGGGCATTTTCACAGACCATTCCCTACAGAACTGATATTCATATAGCAGACCTTTATTGTGATTTCATCGCCCATCTTCAGGAATTCTCCGGTTCAATTACACACAGGGGGCTGGAACTCTATCTCGATGAAAAAGATGTGCAATCACTCGAAAAATCAACTCCCATACCCGATAGATTTGTAGTTTGTTCACCTGGTGCCGGCTATTCTGAAAAACATTGGTTTGCCGACCGGTGGGCCGGTATTGCAGATTGGGTAACACACTCTTTGAAACTCACCGTTATTTTTACAGGAGGGAGCGGTGAACGGGCGTTGATTCAGGAAATTATATCAAAAATGAATGAAAATAGTATTGATGTGTCGGGCAAATTATCTATCAGAGAGGCGGCTGTTCTTGCAGATAAGGCGAGCTTTGTAGTATCTGTCGATTCAGCAATGATGCATATCGCTTCTGCAGTAAAAACACCGGTTATAGCCCTATTCGGCCCGACTAATCCTGATCATTGGGGACCCTACCCGAATGGAAAATCGAACTGTGTTCTCAGTAAAATACATACGTTTAATCAGGGGAGAGGATCGACGAACAGATCGGGAGGTATGAGTCTTATAACAGTAAAAGAAGTGCAAAATGCAATTCTAGAAGTGTGCAAATCAGAGAAGTTAGACAAAACAGAATAACATTGAGTCACAGTCGATTGGATGAGAGTTTACGGAAATTACATGAACCGACTACCTGAAAGAGAAATTGAACAAATAAAGCAGATTCTTGTGATTGGAGCGATCGGCATCGGGAATCTTCTTCTTTTTTCCGGCGGCCTGCGGGGTCTCAGGAAATTATTCCCAGATGCGAATATTACGATGATTGTCTTGAAAGAGGGATTTAAACATCTCTATGAGCACGATAGGTCTATTGATGAGGTTTTGGTACTCGATGTTGATAAAGTACAGTCAATATCGCAAAAGATATCTTTTCTGAAGGAATTGAGAAAAAAGAAGTTTCAGCTTTGCATCACAACATTTCCTGCGAATAGACTTGAATATAATCTTCTTGCATTTGCATCAGGGGCTAAATGGCGAATCGCTCATCAATATTCCTCAAAACAGATAAGCTCGTTATCCTATTTGCAGAGTATCAGGATACCCGTCGACAAAACACTGCACGATTCTGACCAGAATTGCAATCTGCTCGAACCCTTGGGATATAGCCCGGAGGCTTCTGAAAATTACGTGTCGCTTCCACTTTTACAAGAGAACCATGTTGAAGCAGAGAAGTATCTGAATGAAAATAATTGTGCAGCTTCGTTGGTTATCGGTATGCATCCTGGATCAAGTATGGAGAGGAATATGGTGTTAAAACGGTGGGGGAGTGACAAGTTTGCGGAACTATCACGTTGGCTTGCAGAGACTTATGGTGCACATATTCTTTTGTTAGGGGGAAAAGAAGAAAAGCAGCTTCGATACGATATTCATGAAAAAGCACAAACACACACACACGTGGTAACGGGTTTAGATTTTCTCACGACGGCGGCGCTGATAAGCCGTTGCAGCCTCTTCGTAACCAACGATTCTGGATTGATGCATGTTGCGGTTGCGGCCGGGACGCAGACGATTGCCCTTTTTGGACCGACTGATCCGGGGCGGACCGCACCGTATGGTAATATCCACAGTGTTGTAAGGACGGGAATTGATTGCAGTCCCTGTTGGTCAATTCTTAATCTCGGTGTCGGAAATATTAACTGCATTCACGAGGAAAATCTTTGTCTCACGCAATTGCCGGTGGAAGCGGTAAAAAAAGAAATTGAACTCCGATTCAAGAATGTTGAAAAATAGCGATAAATTGAGTACACTGTTTTTCATTTGTGGCACTGAATAAAAAATTGACAGGTATACATCATGTTTGGTTCACGCTGGTTTTATTCAAATAAAGGGACATTTAAGGGGCTTCTCTTCATCATTGCTCTGCTTATCATCGGTGCACAGGTTGTGTATACTCAGTACATTGTACAAAAGCTAAGGGATGATCAACGGGATATAGTCAGGACTTCTGCAAGTATCTATTCACTAATTGCCGAAAGCGATATTGATGCAAATTATACGGTATTGCTCGACAGGGTTATTCAGCAGATAAGTATTCCGGTAATTTTGACTACAATAGATGGCGAACCGCAGGCACATAAAATTGACAGTATTTCCGATTATTCATTTCCATTTCAGGAAGGAACAGTCAGAGAGCTCAGGCGTATGGTTTCAACAATGGACAAGGAAAATCCTCCCATCCCAATAGAATATAACGGTTCAGTATTAAACCTGATTCATTTCGGAGATTCCGAAATGATCCGACTCCTGAACTGGTTGCCTGCTATTGAGCTCGGCATTGTTGGTCTGTTTATCTTTCTTGGCTTCATAGGTTTCAATAATATCCGCAGGAACGAAGAACGGTTCACTTGGGTTGGGATGGCAAAAGAGACAGCGCATCAGCTCGGTACTCCCATATCATCCTTAATTGGCTGGCTTGAAATGCTCAAGGAGACACGTGAACCCAACCGATTATCTGAAATAGTGACAGAAATGGACAATGATGTTAACCGGTTGACTAAAGTTGCACAGCGTTTCTCGCAAATCGGCTCCAATACAGAATTAGCAGACAGAGATATTGTAAAAATCCTCAGTGAAATATCAGAATATTTTCGAAAAAGACTCCCCCAATCAGGGCAAGCAGTTATTCTACATGAAAAATATCCGGAGAGTGCCGTTTGCACAATTAATAAAGACCTCTTTGAGTGGTCAGTTGAAAATTTGATAAAAAACGGATTAGACGCACTTGAAAAAGGAAAAGGTGAAATCACTATTGCATTGTCGATGCACAGCGAGGACAATTGGTTTTGTATCGATATAACCGATTCCGGAAAAGGAATGACAAAACAGCAACAGAAGCAGATTTTCAACCCTGGCTTCAGCACGAAAAAGAGAGGATGGGGTCTCGGACTCAGTTTGGCAAAGAGGATTATTGAAGATTATCATGGCGGTAAATTGCTTCTGAAAAGTACGCGGCTCAATGGAGGCACGACAATGCGGATTTTATTGAGTTCCCGTACCTGATTTCGCTGATGATGTGAAGTTCACATCAAAAATCACTATCTTTTATGCCCTTTGTTTCTATATTTTAAAAATTGATATTAGAGGACTAAATGAACATAGTAGAACAGATTCAATCGTTTTTATCTTATTCGGTTTTGAATATAAACTTCGGACGACTCCTCGCGGCTTTGGCAATCTTCTTATTCGTTTATACTCTCCGCCATATTGTTCTGAAAATCTGTATTGGATCATTCCGAAAGTTTGCTTCCCGTACAAAAACCTCCTTTGATGACCAACTTTTAGAAACGATTGAACCTCCCGCACGTTTTTTTCTCGCAGTATTCGGATTATGGGCGGCAATGGAATTTATGCGGCTCCCCGAAGAAGCAAGCACTTTAGCCGTCCATGTAGTCAGATCGCTTTTTGCGTTTTCAATATTCTGGGCAGCATTTCGCGGTACAACAGTATTATCAAGGATACTCCGGAAGCTCGCAAATCGATCTCAAACGAATATAGACGATCAGCTTGTGCATTTTGTCGGAAAGTTTCTCCGTATCGCCGTAGTATTAGTCGGCACCATGGTAATCGTTAGGGAGTGGGGCTATGATATCGCAGGACTGGTAGCCGGACTTGGTTTGGGAGGTCTTGCGGTCGCACTTGCGGCAAAAGAGACAGTATCAAATATTATCGGCAGCATAACCATCCTCCTCGACAGGCCATTTGTTATCGGTGACTGGATAGAATCGCCTGCTGTTGAAGGTGTTGTCGAAGATATACATCTTCGTTCGACGCGGATTAGAACATTCGCAAATGCTCTTGTTACGGTTCCGAATTCTGCTCTCACAAACGACGCGATTACAAATTGGTCACGAATGAAGAAGCGGCGAATTACGTATAAACTTGGTGTGACGTACAGTACCAAAAGTGACCAGATGGAAAAATGTGTCGGTGATATAAAATTGATGCTTGAAAATCATAAGGATATTCATTCCGATATGATTTTTGTGTATTTCACCGATTTTGGGAACAGTGCTCTCGAAATTTTTCTTTACTTTTTTACTAATACAACACAATGGCAGGAATATTTGAATGTTCGTCAGGATGTCAACCTCAGGATAATGAAGATCATCGAAAGTAATGGTCTGAGCATTGCTTTTCCGAGCAGGAGCATCTATCTCGAATCTACCAATAAAAGCTCTCAAGAGCATTGGGATAAGATAGCAGCACAAAACAATCGTAGTGAACCGCAGCAATAATTCGCTCAGCACATTATATGGATGAAACTGTCGTGCCCTTGCGTCAACAGCCCTATCAATGATTACAATTTTGTAATCATTTCCATAAATAGAACATTCGATTATCCTGCCGAATATAATAGTAATAAAAGTTTTTTTGAATGATTGAATTCAGTAATTGTATTTAATATGTACAGGTAGCCACCTGTCGGAGAATATTGTGGTTAATGATGAACGGTCGCTAATAGAGCAAGCAAAAAATGGCGACAGGGATGCTTTTGATCGGTTAACTGAATTATATATAGATAAGGCGTATTCGATTGCGTTTGGATATACCGGGAACGCAAGTGATACGCGTGATATAATTCAGGAAGTTTTTTATAAAGTATACACGAATTTACATCGATTTGATCTGAGATATCCGTTTTCGGCGTGGCTTTTCAGGATTGTCATTAATAGCAGCATTAATTTTTCCAAACGGCGAAAAAGAAAACGGATAATGTTTCTTGAGCGGATTCCGAAATCTGATGTCAATCCGCTAGAATTCACAGTGGCGTCCAGTTCAAATCCTGAAAAGGAATTCATCAATGAAGAGATGCGTGAGCTGTTACGGAAAGGGCTTCAAAAACTGCCGGAAAAACAGAGATCGGCAATTATTCTCTTCGACATCGAGGGTTTCTCTCAGGAAGAGGTTTCTACCATTTTAAAGTGTCCACAAGGGTCTGTGATGTCACGTATATTTTACGGCAGAAGAAAACTGCGAAAATATTTGGAAAAATATATTTGAATAATTTTTGCATTCGTTTATATTATGTACAACGGGGGATGGCACCGGTTGAGAAAGGGGATAACAATGAAATGTAAGTATGCTCAAAAAAACAGATATTCCGAATTTATAATGGTGAAAACAAAAATGCGCATTGAAGAGCACATTGCGGATTGTTCATTTTGTCAGGAAAAATATGCACAAAATGATGCCATTGAAGTGTTTTTTCAAAAACGTACCGGTCTTTTTTCCGTTAAACCCAACCACTCAGCTCTTGTGCATGCAATTATACAATACCGTAAGAAAAGAGAACACCGTTGGTGGTACGGTATTCCGAACATACTTCCGTTAGAGCCGGCTTATCGCAGGGCGTTCCTGTTTGGCACGGCATGTGTCATCATATTAATGGGATATTTAATTTCCTCGAATCCAAATGAGGTTGCACCCTCAATGGAATTTATTCAGACCTCCGGAGAACAGATAGAAGAGCTCGATTTTTACCTTCAGGAACATGTTTTGACGCAGGATACGGATCTTTTTGGCGATTGCACAATTTCAAAAACATTGGCAAGTCTTGACAACTGATTTACCGGTAATTCGATATGGCTATTCATATGAGATTGGAACATTAGAGTTACGATAATGATCATTTTTCAGAAAAGTCTATTCAGGGTGCTCTATGGGATAATATTTGTCGCCTGTATATTGTGTAGTTTTTACACAGTGGCAGCAAGTCAGAACATTCAGAATCAATCGGAACGAGGTCATAACTTTCTTCAAAAAATTTCCCACTCGGATACACTCTCATTTTCAGCAATTACAACATTTGAACGACTATCGGGACGGCGGAAAAATAACGTCAGCCGTTTTGAAGTTATTCGGATTGGTAGAGATAAAGGGTGGTGGCATACGCTTATTCCCGAAGACCAAAGTAATGCGATTGATATTCTTGTCGATAATGTATTTTACGAAACATATACCGACAGTGACAAGATAGAAGCTTTGCCTCGCAGGACACGAGGCTTGTATTTCAATATTGAAAATATAGCTCTGATTCTCAACAACTATTCGATCACATTTCTTTCAGATGAGTCAATCCAGGGTTTTCCTGTTGACGTGGTTGAAATTCGCCCACGGCAGCGGGACCGCTCTTGGAACAAAATCTGGGTCCATAAATCCAATGGATTTATTTTCAATATGGAGCAATATGACCATGATAATAAAAGATTGTATTTCCTGGAGCGGAAAGAAGTTGTATTCAATTTGTCAGTCGATCCAAAGCTTTTTGAAGTGAATTTTACTGGTGAAGTTCATGAACGGCACATACGAAAAGAGTATGAGAGCATAGCTAATCTACAAAAAGAGTGGAATATGCCTCTCATCGCACCGAAGGTTAATCCTCCCGGTTTTGTGTTGAAGGAAATTGCTGTCCATATGGACGAGGATGAGCCTGTTTTTCAGTATTATTATACCGATGGGATAATTTCATATTCGCTATTTCAACGGGAATCCGAGCGGGATGATAGAGAGATGCGCATAGATCGGCAGCGTGGAGATCTCTATATTAGTGCTAGAAATAATGGAATTTATTACCGAATGGACGGGGATATCGATCAGATTGATCGTGATATTATTGTACAGTCATTCGAATCTATTCAACCGGTAAAGCATGAAGATTAGTCCTTCAAGAGCAAAGACCCATTTTCTAAACCAGTTATAAAAATGTATTGTCCAATAATTGCACTTATGAGTTATATGATATTTCGAGTGAAACTCAAAGTGTGAGAACGTGGCATCCCCCCAACCGAAAATTTAGTTCAACAAAAAAGCGGACTATGTGGTCCGCTTTTTTACGTTTGTTATTTTATTTATTTATTCGAACTAATTCTCTCTGCCAGTCGGTATCTATATCTCCATCATAAAATTTACCGGGATTTTCAAGTGCCCACCGCTGTTTCCTGATGAGCCAGTTTTCAGGATCGAGCTCAAATGCAAGGTTCGATTCCTGCAGTGCTTTCTCATTGTTACTCGATTTCATGTATTTCGAAGCTTTCAAAAAGTGACTCCGCGCTTCGTCTGAAGCAAATCCTGATTCCATTTTTTGCGACTGTCTGTTTGCGGCTATTTTTCCGAGAACCGAATTTTCGCCCCGCTCAATCCAATCTTCCATTTCTATAATGAGCCGGTCATCTTCGACCTCAGCCTGACGTGGACCTTCAATCAGTTTGCCGGATTCATCAAAAAGCAGAATCAACGGGATCGCTTTAAATCCGAATAAATTGCCTAGCACATTGTCGCTGTCAACAAGGGTTGTGTACTCAGCATTGGCTTTTTCGACATAAGGACGGGCAACATCTGCGCCTTGAACATCCATGGCAACAGATATCAATTCAAAGTTTTTATCTCTATTATTTGCGTAAAACTTCTGCCACCCGGGCAGTTGACCGCGGCAGGTTCACCATGAAGCCCAAACAAATACACCGACTTTTTTACCGGAATAATCAGATAATGAAACAGTTGAACCATCTAAGTCATTCAGGCTGAAGTCATAAGCAGGTACTTCAAAAGAGTTATTGCTGAGCGGTTTGAAATTAACCGTTCCGTTATCAGTTATGATGGTAACGTTAAGAACACGATTTTCAGCATCCCAATCTGCTTCATCACCCAAAGCAAGCATTAAATAGGGGACAGGAACAAAATAGGTTCCACTGCTTTCGTACGCCTTATTCGGATCATTATCGCCTATTTCGAACGGAATGCACAAGTCCGCCCTGCACATACCGATCTGTCTACCCGGGACAATGTCCTTAAATTCGAGCCCGAAGTGGCTTTGCAGTACAGGTACGGCAAAATAAATAATCCCATTTGCAATACTATATTCATCGGAGGCAATCGTAATGTTTTCACCGTTCATGGTGAAAGATTCAAGCGACACAGAATTATTAGTCTGACTGCATGCACCGAACATCATGCCGGCAAACCCGAAGAGCACGATTAACTGTTTCATTAAATATTCCTCACTTGTTTTCATACTGTATGCTAATAAGAAACATGATACCTAATATAAAAGTTTCTTTCTTAGTAAGAAAGTACAATTTCTTTATACTCGAATAAATTAAACAAATAAGAATCCTGAATATTCAATAGAAAAAGCTTTACATATTATTTCATTCAATACTATATGAAAAAAGAGTGAACAATATGAAAAAATTGCTCTCGCATTCCAATGCAAAGGAAAGATACATCAATAATTTTAAATCTTACTTTATAAGGAGCTGTTTTTGTATGTAATAAATCCGGTATCAGTTCTTTATGAAAATACATTCCTGAAGCTACTAGTTTTCTTGTATTATTGGTGCCATCACATTGAATTGAATGATATCCGATAGATTGTCGATCGTTGATTTGTGTTTTCACTTCCCGGCCGAGAACGTAATAAATAGTCAGGGTTACCATTGACGGAAGCAGAGTTTAATATACTACTGTCGTGGTCGGGTTAAAAGTTTCGGATAATATTGAAATAATTTGAATTCTGTTGGTAATTCACTTTCTTCCTTAACACGTGTGTCTAATATTGTTTCATTTGCCTCAACGATCCATCCTGTGAATTTAATGACATAATATGCACTGAACAAGTGCGATATTAGTATTGCTGTTCTGACCGATCCATGTTTCACCACCATCTGCAGTAGTGAGTATTATTCCGTTATACCCGACAGTATGTCCCGTATTCGAGTCGAGGAAAAATGCATGATAGAGATTATAGTCAGTTGTGCTTGTTTGTGGATTCCAAGTTTTACCAGTTAAGTTATTTTTTAAACAGAAGACAGTTTATATGTATTCCCGGAACTTTTTTGTTTCTCAAAAGCTAAGAGATGGTTAAAAATCCAAAGTGTAAATTTTTATCACATTCAAATACA
This sequence comes from bacterium, assembly GCA_965249485.1. Taxonomy (GTDB): domain Bacteria; phylum SM23-31; class SM23-31; order SM23-31; family SM23-31; genus CBDFMG01. Next base: position 1,329,915 of record OZ252239.1, read on the forward strand.
AAAATTTGTACCTTGGCAGATATACACGCAAATTATCTATTTTGTAAATGAACGGGATTTTGGATTGCGACGTATAAATTGGAAGAAATCAAATCAATAATCTTATGATTTCGACAAATTGTCATAATTTCAATTGCGAATCCTAAAATAATGTCAATTTTATCACGCTATATGCTCAGATCTTTTCTTAGCCCTTTCTTATACGGAATGGTTGTTATCATATTTGTCTTTACAATCAATTATTTCATCAAACAGATACCGAATCTGTTAAGTAAAGATGTCTCGATTTTTGTCATCGCAGAGCTTGTCGCACTAAATCTTGCATGGATAGTGGGGCTAGCAATTCCGATTTCAGTATTGATTGCGACATTGATGATTTTCGGGAAAATGTCGGCAGACAATGAGATCACCGCTATGAAAGCAAGTGGTTATGGTCTCCATCAGGCAATGATTCCCATGATTGTGTTTACCATCGTACTCGCATATGGTAATCACCGGTTCAACAACGATATTTTACCCGAACTCAATCATAAAGCTCGTCAATTACTCTCAGATATTAACATGAAAAAACCGAGCCTGTCATTCAAAGAGGGGGTATTTTCGAATCAGGATGTCATTAAAGATCAAAGACTGCAGTTTAAAAAGATCGATAACACATCAAACTGGGTATATGGCGTAACAATATTGGATTATGCGTCACCCGAGATATTTCGGACCATAATTGCTGAAAAAGCGCTCTTGGGATTCAGTGAAGAAGAATCTCAAATGATTCTTGATTTATATACGGTTGAAATGCATGAAGTCGATAGTAATATGCAATCGGAATACCGGCGTTCCAGAATGGATAAATACCGGATGAGGATCGATGTTGAGTCGGCAGAGCTGGAAAGATCGGGGAAAGAGATGCGTGGTGATCGTGAGAAGAACATTGCACAGCTCAAACAAGATTTAGAGGAGCGTGAACCGCGGATAGAGCAGTATAAGAGAAGCATTGTGGCACGGGTTAGCGGTCCGGTATTTAATATCGATATCCCGGATCAGGAAACAAAAGATATTCTGTCCAATCTAACTCTTGAGGACTTTTCGCTCACTGAACGGGATATGTACGAAATAAATAAACGCCTCGAAAATCCTGTGATTCAGGCAATTAATAGTAAATCGGGATTGGCAAATACCATTCGATCGGACATTCTGTTTATCGATTCGGAAATGAAATATAAGAATAAGCTGATGGTGGAGATTCATAAGAAATTTTCACTCCCGGCAGCATGTATCATATTTGTCTTAATCGGAGCTCCTTTGGGAGTAAAAGCCCGGCACGGTGGACTTGGTGTAGGCGGGGGACTCGGATTGATGTTTTTTTTCATCTATTGGACTCTCATAATAACCGGAGAACAGCTTTCGGATAGAGGATTAATGGCACCCTGGTTAGCGATGTGGTGGGCGAATTTTGTCGTAGGAAGTATTGGAATATGGCTTACTATCAGCATGGCTCGTGAAGCAACTTTTATTGATTTTAGCAAATTTAATCCGCTCAGATTTTTTAAATGGAAAAATAAAGACAAAGCTGCATGAGAACACATAACGGAATTCTAATGACGGTATATGTGTTATAATAACACAAAGTCAAACTTATAATAATGGCCCGTATACTCGACAAATATATTCTGAAACGGTTTCTCAAAACGTTAATTCTGACAATTTGTGCGTTCTATATTATTGTCTTGATAGTTGATTTTGTCGAAAAAATCGACACGTTTATCGATAGAAGTGCAGCATATACCGATGTTGCGCTCTATTTTTATTATGCTTTACCGAATTTCTTCATAATCATTATGCCGATTTCGCTTCTCATGGCATCGCTCTTTACTATGGGACAGTTAGTGAAATTTGGAGAATTGACCGCACTGAAAGCCGCTGGAGTGAGTTTGTACCGCATTGTCGCGCCTGTCATACTGCTCGGTTTCGTAATATCATTTTTTTCATACTGGTTCGGTGAAAATATTGTGACTTTCTATGAGCGTGAGAAATCAAATATATACAATGTCAACATTAAGAAAAATAATGCTGTGTTCATGCGAAAAGAGAATGTTATCATGCAGGACACCAATGACCGCGTTATATCGATTGCTCATTACGATGGCCCAAGGCATAAAGGTCGTGTGGTGAATATTCAAAAACGGATCGGAAACCGGATAGTATTGACGCTTAGTGCTCAGGAAATTATTCCGGCAGAAGGAGAGTGGCTATTACTCGATGGTGTGATTCGGGATTTTTCGACCGGTGAGGAAATTGTAGAGGAGTTTGAAGAGTACCGGATTACCGATTTCACTTTCACAGAAGAAGATATCGTTTCAGTCAGTATTGAGCCCGAAGAGATGAATGCAATTGAATTAACACAATACATTGAAAAGCTCAAACGGATTGGGAGTCCCTACGACCATTGGTATGTTGATTATTACAAAAAATTCGCATTTCCATTTGCAAATCTGATTGTTGTCCTACTCGGATTGCCTCTTGCTACACAGCGATGGAGAGGAGGAGCAGCAGTCGGTTTCGGAATTTGCATCATAATCTGTTTTTTCTACTATTCAATTATGACATTCACCCATGCTCTTGGCTATAAAGGGATCTTGTCACCGATTATGGCTGCCTGGATCAGTAATATTGTTTTCGGATCGATGGGAGTCTTTGTTCTTATAAAAGCTCAAAAATAGTAATGCAATCATTTCAAAAATTTAATAAAGGCCTCCTGAAACTACCTTTCGGCGTACAACTATGGCTATTTGTGCTCATGTGTGCAAATATGGTAGCACCGCTTTTCTTTTTTGACAAGATTGAAGCACAGGTTTCGGTTGCAGTTTTTATCGCAAGTGCCATGCTGATGGTTTATCTGACCGCACGTTCCGGTTTTTCACGGCTTCTTGGATTTGGTCACGTACTGTGGCTTCCCTTGATAATCTTCTATTGGACGCGATTCGATACTGCTCCTATTAATTCTCTATTTGGCATGTGGATGAGAGCCGTCGTTCTCCTTAATGCTCTTTCACTCATTCTCGATGCAATTGATGTTGTGCGGTTTATCAGAGGTGACAGGCAGGAAACTGTTGAATGAAAGCTCAATCGATCTGTATCTATTGTTTTAAGTAAGCTCATCCCCAGATGGATTAAACATGATTTCACCTGAGGATTATCTGTGTGGAGAGAGGTTGATGAGCGAATAAGAGCACGACAGACGCACCCAAATAAAGCATTACAATGCGAAATCTAATATAACCAAATAGATATTCAATGAAATTTATTGATTTCTATGTATGTCAATCACACTTTTTATAAAATGAGTGATCATTCTATTTGTGAGTATTTGTTTTGTTGTTTTTCGTATTATGAGGTTCCTGAAGGAATAAAAACTGATGTGCAATCCGAATAAACATTGGTGTGAGGAACGCAAAAAAGAATATATTGAAAGCAATATGCCAGATTCCGAATACCATACCACCTACAAGGAATATACCGATCTGACTCATGGTAAATCCGGCATAACCCGTGGTAAAAAATGATACGAACAGATGGTAGAGCACGGTCAATAACCCACCACTCAGTCCATACAAGAAAATCCGAGTGTTGTTTTTTCTAAAACTGATTATACGAGGTACTATAATACCTCCTGCGAGTCCCGTAATTCCGAAACAGAATGACTGAGCCAAAATCAGCGGAGGAAATGCTAATCCCGATCCCCAAGGATTAAGGGCTGAAAATAGAAATCCGCTTGCAGTGCCGATCACTCCTCCAAATGCTGGTCCGAATATGTAGCCTCCCGTAAAAATTGTGGTCATGATGAGTTCAATATTCGGAACAGGTACAAACATGAAGCCTACCACAGTACAGAATGCTATATATAGTCCCCCGTAAGCTATGCGCATATTTGATCTATGTGTTTTCATAAGAAAAATACGTTTAGACAACTAATGTAAATATAATAGCTGTCACGCCCAAAGAAAATATTTCTTGGATTTTGTTCATTTACTTTGTAGAATCATAACAAATGTAAATGTTGAAATCACTGGATCAAGTAGAAAGTGATGTCTTTCGAATCTGGAGACTCAGCTGCAATCAGGAACATTATCATCATAATATTAGGTATCGGCTATGGGAGAAGCAATTCAGATCACAAGAGATGATGTACTATTTGTAATCGTTGATATACAGGAGAAGCTGGCACGGCAGATGCCAGATCAGGAAAATGTTATTAAAAATACAGAAAAACTTCTTAAAGCAGCCCAAAGACTTCAGATACCGTTCATTTTTACTGAGCAATATCCAGATGGACTTGGTAAAACAATACCCGAATTGGAACAATTTCAAAGCAATGTGGGACCGATCGACAAAATGACGTTTTGCTGTTGTGGAGAAGAACGATTTCTGAATGCCCTTTCAATTGAAAATAAAAACAATATTCTCATAATCGGGATGGAAGCACATATCTGTGTAATGCAAACCGGACTTGATCTCATGAACAGAGGTTACATGGTGGGTGTCGTCCAGGATGCGGTGTGCTCCTTCAAACATAATCACAAGGAAATTGCCTTGAACCGTTTGCACGATTCAGGTGCACTGATCGTAACAACCGAAATGATACTCTACGAATTGCTCGTAAAAGCCGGAACAGATGATTTTAAGGATTTGTTGCCGATACTCAAAGATAGGTCTTAGATTATAAGAGTCGGTAAGGAAAGAAAATTAGTAAGAATTAGATATAGGTGTATATTGAACGCGATCATTTGAATAGGTACCTCCAAACAAATGTAGCCTATGGTAAGCGAAAGAGTATCACTCATTCTGATTAAAAAGTAAGATTTTTCTTGACAATCGTGAATTTTTTTATTTCTTTATGTATGTAAATCTGTAAAACCCTATTTACCACGGATAACGGCGCTAATTAGAAACTCGCCCTTCTAAGAAGAGCCGTGTTTAAAGTCCATCCGACCGAAAGCTTCCGGAACCCCCCTCCGGAAGCTTTTTTTTGTTTGGGCTATATTACCTCTTCCGAGAGGCAAAATATGTTGCTATTATTATTGTAAATTTGTACACTTATGCACACTAATTTAATGAGATTAAACAGCAAATGGCAAGATTATGGAACTAGCGATCAAAGGCGGAGCACCCGTTAGAACGAAGCCCTTCAGCTCATGGCCCGTCTGGGACAATCACGAAATAGAAGCTGTCAAAAAAGCTGTTGACAGCGGTAAATGGGGATATCCGCAATGGGAATACGTTCCTCAATTTGCAAAAAATTTCGCAGTGTACAATGATGCCGAATTCGGAATATGCTTTAATAGCGGGACATCGGCAATAGTTGGTGCTCTCTGGGCCGCAGGCGTATGTCCAGGGGATGAAGTCATACTTCCGGCGTACACATTTATTGCAACTGCTTCTGCAGTGATCCAAATTGGTGCTATTCCTGTGTTTGCAGACATTGAGTCAAATTCCTTTCATCTTTGTGCCCAGTCCGTAGAAGAACATATCACTTCAAATACTAAAGCTGTTCTGCCGGTACATATTGGCGGAAGAATGGCCGATATGCCGAAACTGCAAGAAGTGTGTGACCATCACGATTTAGCGCTGATTTCCGATGCAGCGCAGGCCTGGGGTTCGGGGTGGCAGGAGAAACGTTCTGCGGCATATGGAGATGCATCTGCATACAGTTTTCAGTCCTCAAAAAACATTACTGCCGGAGAAGGCGGTATTGTGCTGACGAATGATGAAAAATTCGCCGAATTTTGCGAAACCTACTGCAATTGTGGCAGACTGACCGGCAAACCGGCTTACGAGCACTTTTATATCGGTCAGAATCTCAGGTTAAGCGAAATGCAAGGAGCGCTACTGTCTGCTCAGTTTGAACGCTATCCCGTAATGCTGCGCGAAAGGCACGAAAATGCCAAATATATTGACAACGAACTGAGGAAATTTAATGGGATTACACCGTTAACCATCGATGCAGATTCTTCGTCCAATGCCTACCATTTCTTCTTAATGAGATATAACAAAGAACATTTTGAGGATGTACTGAAATCGAGTATTATTGATGCACTGCAGGCTGAAGGAATTCCTGCACATCCGGGTTATACAATTCCTCTTTATAAACAGCCGGTTTTTGAGTCAGGAGAGTTGGGACCGCGAGGAGCACAGCTCAGCACATTCCCTGATTATACGAACATTAGTCTACCGGAAACGGAAAAAGCTTGTAATGATGAGGCAATCTGGTTGAAGCACAACCTTTTACTTGGGTCAAGAGACGATATGCAGGATATTGTTAATGCATTTGAAAAAGTTCTGAAAAATTTCAAGGAATTAAAGAAGGATTAAGTGTTGTCCGTTAAGGTGAAATTATGAAATATTCTTTCGATTGCGTAGATTGTAAAAGAAAATTTTCTATGGATGAGGCAAGCTACCTGTGTCAATGCGGGGGACTTCTCGACTTTAATGTAAACCTTGATGAATTGCCTGAAACAGTGTCTTTGGAGGAATTTGACCGGCGCGCTTATAACGTATTGCCCGGAAAAAGCAGCGGTGTATGGAGATATAAAGAACTTGTTCTGCCCGATATTTCGGACGATCACATTATCTCAACTTTAGAAGGAAACACTAAATTATACGATGTGCCGAAAATGGCCTCGGAATTCGGTGTCGATTCGCTACAGATTAAACATGAAGGCGATAATCCGTCCGGCTCGTTTAAAGACCGGGGTATGACCGTTGCCGTCTCACATGCAAATGAGAAAAGCGAAAAGGTCCTCGCTTGTGCATCGACTGGCAATACGAGCGCATCGATGGCAGCATATGCTGCCATGGCAGGATTAAAAGCGATTGTCTTGATTCCTGAAGCAAAGATAACAGTTAGTAAACTTGCACAGGCACTGGCCTATGGTGCGGTCACTGTTGAACTTGAAGGTGATTTTGATGACTGCATGGAACTGATTCTTGAAGGTGCCCGGCAGGAAATTCTTTATCCCATGAATTCTGTCAACTCATTCAGACCTGCAGGCCAAAAGACAATAATATGGGAAATTTTCCAACAGCGGTCTTGGTCTCCACCTGACTGGATTGTTTTTCCAGCAGGCAATCTGGGCAATCTCTCCTCTTTTGGTCTTGCTATTGAGGATTTTTATAAGCTCGGATTTATCAAAAAAAAACCGAGGCTTGCCGGTGTGCAGGCCGAAGGTGCAAATCCCTTCTATCTGTCGTATCAGGATGATTTTAAAGAAAAACGGACGGTACAGGCGGATACTATTGCAACGGCAATCCGGATCGGCAATCCCGTTAATTACACAAGAGCTGTCCTTTCTCTTAAGTTGACAAACGGTGTAATGACGCAAGTTTCGGATCAGGAAATTATGGACTCCAAAGCTCTTATTGAAAGAACAGGTATCGGTGCTGAACCGTCATCGTGCGCCTCGCTGGCTGGTCTGAAAAGACTCCGTGAGGAAAATGTGATTAGCTCCGATGAATCGGTTGTTCTGATATTTACCGGACATATCCTGAAAGATCCCGAAGCAATAATTTCTTATCATTCGAATTCCATGAAGGGAATCACTTCGACCTATGCTAATAAGCCGTTAAAAGCGAAACCGACTATGGATGGTTTGAAAGACCTTATAGCACAAATCACTTCTAATTGAGTGCTGACCGTTCTCTTGAGAGAATCACATTAAACTGTGTATTTATGGTTGTGTCTGTAAGGAAAGTATATGACAATACAATTTTATGACTACCATGGACACATCAGCGCATTCTGACGAAAATTTCAAAGAAGAAACCGCACAGCAGTTTCGGGAAATGCTGCTCAACGGCGAAATTGAAAGTGCCCTCACCTTTCGTGTAGAAGAAAACATCCCCGATCAAGTTGTTCATAACCATTCGCGCGATGCATATGAAGTGCATAAAGAGACAGAGGAGTATCAAGTTGCACTTCAGATAGCGGAAAAATTCGAATTTTCTGAAGGGGAAATACTGGTCCTTAAAGCGGCTGAATGGGCAAAAACTCAAAATCTCTCAGAAGTCGAAATTCACCGGTCTGCAACATCTGCCTATGAGATGTTTTTGCAAAAAGGACAAACCGATGAAGCACTCGATATTTTTGAAAAATATAATCTCCGAACGGATGAATTACTCGGTACAACTATAGCGGAATTTAACCGGACACTCACTCAAGGAGATTTTTATAGTGCAGCAATTCTCGGGAAAGCATTTAATCTCTCGGCTTCAAGAACACTCTCTGCAGCAATCAAGGCATGCATCGAATCTCTCAAAAATCATGAACCTGATAAAGCATTAAAGCTGATTGACGAATTTAAACTGCTCACTGATGCTGTATTCGAAGAATTAACCGAGAAAGAATCGGAAGATCTGATTGTTGGGATTGCGGGTGATTTTATCAAACCCTCATTTGAACAAGGGAAATTGCAGCTTATGCGCGAATTCGCCGCACGAATTATTCTGAAAGATCAACCTTTTAGTAACGGCTATTTAAAGGACTTTCTACAACGGTTTTACAAATTGGCTGCAGAAAATCATAATACTTCACTCGAGAATAATGATGTAAAATCTGCGCGGTTTATCAGAGATTCATTTGATCTCTATGCTGCTCCCATCCCCTATGAGTTGTTTGCGAAGCTTGTGGATTCTGCTGAAGAATATCACAAATCACTCTTAAGCAGTGGTGATTTAAATATAGCTATATCATTCAAAAAAGATTACGGTCTTTTCTCTCAGTACACGATCGAACACAGTAAGCAGACTGAAGCAGAGCATGGTGCACTGTTTGTAGTTAAAGCGCTCGAAAAAAAGCAGATACAACCTGCAATGAGTGCTATACAAGAGTACAAAGTTCCAAAGGCACTGGTCAATGATGCGGTCTTAACGTCAATCTTGAATCTGGTTGACAGCAATTCTTTCGATGAAGCGTTTGCTGTACTTGAGGAGATTTCAGTCGATTTATCAGAAGAAGGCGACAAAGCACGGGTTGTGTCAGCGTTTAAGTCGCTGATGAAAAAGGGAAATTATTTAAATGCAGTAGAGTTTGCCAACCGGTTTAAGCTCCAAAAATCGTATGTGTTTGATGCTGCATCAAAAGCTTGGCAGGATGACTTTGCTGCAGAGCGGTATGATAAAGCTTTCGATATCAAAAATAAATATAAACTTGATAAAAATGTTACGCTTGCACTTGCCCTAAAAGCGTACGAGCAGTTTATTGCAGATAAAGACTACAATATGGCAGCGTCAATTCGGCGGTCGTACGGAATACATATCGGACTGGTCGATTGGGTTATTGAATTTTTTCGGTTAGTATTTGCTAAGTAGGGACAATGCACATTCAGATTGAATTTACTCACGACATAAAAATAATCTGTCAGGTTTAAGTGATACTTTGACTGTATCATGAAGCGATAATTTGTATTTTTTACACGTCAACTCTTCAATCTCCATATACAATCGAAACCCTTCCACAGGTTTTCCGTCCTCAAATACCTGAAGTGAAACAGTGTACATTCTATTGATGATGTGCATACTTTCGACGTAGACCTGAAACATATTTGGTCGGTCATCATCAGTTATGAGAAATCGGACATCCGAAGGATGGATACCCAGCCAAATCGGTGTGCTCCTCTCATATTCTGTAACATTACTGATGAAAATTTCGAACCGGTCGAAGAGAGTGACTGTTCCCGTTTTTCCATTTGAACCGGACACGATACACGGGAATAGATTCTTAATACCAAGAAATTGCGCCGTGAAATAATACTCCGGTTTCCGGAGCACACGGTCTTTTGCACCAAATTCAACAATCGATCCGTTATTCATAACAGCAATTTTATTCGCAATACTTTCAGCTATGATAAAGTTGTGGGTAACATACAGCACTGGCAATTCAAATGTACCAGGAATCTCACTGATAAACCTGATGAGCGACTCGCGAAGCGGCACATCGACAGCAGAGAGCGGTTCGTCGAACAACATTACCCGTGATTTCGCTGCAAGAGCACGAGCAATAGCAACACGTTGTTTCTGCCCTCCGGATAAATGGTGTGGAAGCGCATGCTCTTTATCAGTGAGATCGAATTTTTCAAGTATTTTCTTTATTTGAGCATCGTGGTTATTTGAACCGGGCATTCCGAATTCAATATTATCGTGAACAGTTTTATTCGGAAACAGTGAATAATCCTGAAATATATAGCCGATTCCCCGCTTCCGGATAGGGAACGAAATATTTGCATTGCTATCATACAATGTTGACTCGTTAAGCGTAATTTTCCCGCTATCGGGTTTGACAATACCGCTAATTAAATTAAGTGTAAGTGATTTTCCTCCACCAGAAGGTGCGAGAAGAACTACAATTTCATTTTCAATACTGAGAGACGCGTCTAATGAAAATGAATCGAATTTTTTTTGGAGTGAAAAATCGAGCATGCTTAATTTTATTGTAAAAAGATATTAATCATTTTAGTCCGGAAATTGTTCTAAAGTTCAAATGTGCAATTAATATTTTTGGGTCACGGATTTATTCACCAAAAACAGTATGAGAATCGATAACACGGTAGTAATTGCAACTAAGATGTTTGCTTCCGTTGTATTTCCTGCCTGCACAGAGTCATAAATTGCGATCGATATTGTCTGAGTCTTACCCGGAATACTTCCGGCGACCATGAGAGTTGTTCCGAATTCTCCGAGTGACCGGGCAAATGACAATGCAATGCCGGCTATGACTCCTCTGCGAGCTAAAGGCAGAGTAACATGCCAAAATACCTGCCATTCGTTTTTACCAAGAACCCGAGCTGAATTTTCAATGTGTGCATTGACCGACTCAATTGCTGAGCGTGCCGGTTTAATAAAGAGCGGAAGCGAAGCTATCATTGCCGCTATGACTGCTCCCTGCCATGTAAAGACAATTGTTATACCAAAAAAATCCTCAATGAATCTGCCGAGATAACTTTGCCGCCCCAATATTGTCAATAAGTAATAGCCGAGTACGGTCGGCGGCATTATCAGCGGCTGCATGATGACAGCATCAAGCAGATTTTTTCCGCGAAAGTTATACCGGGACAGACAAAAAGCAATTGCTGTGCCGATAAAAAAGTTAAAGAGAGTCGCAAAGAAAGCAACTTTTAATGAGAGCCAAAGAGGGTAAAGAGACAATCCGTTCATGTTGTCTTGCTCATATTTGTCTAATTTTGTGTTACACGAGTGTAATTAAAACGATTAAAAGTGTCATCTGACATCTCAGATTGGATATATTGTTTGAACTGATGAGCCTGTTCGGTGTTTTGGCTGTTTTTTACAATTGCAACAGTCTGAAAAATAGGATTATACAGACTTCTATCGATCGGAACGAATTTTACAATAGAATCATCCGGAAGATGTCCTGCTACGATTCCTACATCGATGTTACCGGATCTGACAAATTGCATGCATTGACGTATATTCCCTGCGAAAATCAATTTGGACTGAATACCATACCATATTCCGGCCTTCTGCAAAGCTTCCTGTGCAGCAATACCGAAAGGCGCATGCACCGGTGATGCGATAGCTATCCGCTCAATATCCCTTTTGTTCAAGTCTGTGATGTCATTGATAATAATCAAATTTGATTTTAAAACTCCGAGTACTATTTGTCCTTCAAGAAAGGCAACAGGCTCCTCCTCGAAATATCCTTCAGTGTAGAGCTTATCAGAAAATGTCTCATTTGCAGATATATACAAATCATACGGTGCACCGTGCCGGATCTGTTCCGCAAGACTACCTGATGCACCCCACGCAAACGTTACCATTATACCGTGAGTATTCTGAAAAGCATCGCCGATTTCCTTTAAAGCAAACTGGAGATTTGAAGCAGCCGCTACAACAATCGAATCACCCGGTTTATCAACAACGGTGCATTGAAAGGAAAGGAAAGTAGGAATAAACAACAATGGAAATAACTTCCGATATATTGTTTTGTTGTGGATTCTCATATATTAGATCGGCTTCGGCCCACCAGATTTCAGTTTACAATGTATAACACTACGTGATTTAATATTCAATTCTACTGCTCAAGTTGTGAGATTGTGTCTTATATTCAGACGCATTCCTCTGTGCGAAGAAAGGTAACTATAATACAAAAAAAATGAAAGCGGAAAATAGAATTACATTTTAATATTCATTAAATTTCATAATCTTGTACCATTCATGCCTGAAATGTCACATACCAAATGATAAATCTGAAATATTTGTATCTGATTCGAAAATTACCTATATTACCGCACGTTTTGAAAACATTGTTCAATTGGATGAATAATCAAATTATCGCTGTAACATTATGTTTGTATAGAATAAATGGGTAATCAACAATGCATGAACACGACAAATCGTTTACACAGAGCAAGACACATACCCGCAAATCGGTAATAGAACATGTGCTGCTACAGGTATGGGTCAATCGTGAAAACAGCAGAAAAAGTTCTGTACAGGATTTTCAAATAAAGAATGAAACTGTCTCTGATGATTTGATTAAAGAAGCTGTCGAAGATGGCAGCCTGATCAATCAGAATGGAGAATTGACTTTATCTGAACTTGGTGAAAAACTCGCGGAAAACATCGTTCGCCGCCACAGACTCGCCGAAGTGTTATTCAGTGAAATTCTGTCAATTGATGAAGAAACGGCCCGTACAACAGCTTGCGATTTGGAGCACATCATAACTGAAGAAGTGACGGACAGTATCTGTACTTTTCTCGGACATCCGCTGCAATGCCCTCATGAAATGGCAATCCCGCGCGGGACATGCTGCGCCACGTTTAAAAGGAATCTTGGTCCCCTAATCAGGCCTGTCATAGACTTGAAAATAGGTGATTTTGGAAAAATTTCATTCATGTCGCCTAAAACTCACTTCAGGCTCGACCGCCTCATGACGTTTGGAATAACACCGGGTACTATAGTAAAATTACACCAGAAAAAACCGTCGATTGTCCTTCAGGTTGGGGAAACCGATTTGGCACTCGACTACGATATAGCTAAAAATATTTATGTGAAACAGGTCAACGGCGAACAATACATTTAAATACCTCTGCAATAAGTGAACGTACCAGCAATTGAATGTATACAATAATAACACATGACCATACGGTAATTAAAATCAGAATAGCACAGTGTCTCCTTCGATTTTTTTTGTTTTTAGTATGTATATGCAGTATTGGTATTTTTAGTACGGCGCACGGTCTTGCACAGGTAAACACGGAACAGATGAGAAGCGGGAGTAGTGATCAAGGTTTATCCGGGAATATTGACCTCAATTTTCGAATAAAAACGGGTAATGTTGACGTTGTCGATACCGGAAGCTCTCTCAGGCTTGAATATCAGGGCGGAAAAAACCGGACATTTCTGGTAACGAACATTCAGTACGCCACAAAAAAATCTGACCCATTTATCAACAGGGGATTCACTCATATTCGTTATAACAGAACTGCGGCAACCAACGTCATATGGGAACTCTTCACGCAACACCAGTTTAATGAATTTATTCGGCTGTTTAGCAGAACATTAGTAGGAATGGGAGGCAGATTAGTGCTCCGGGAAGAAGAGCAATCTGCTATATACCTTGGCTCATCATACATGGTGGATCGGGAACACATCGATGTCGCTTCCGGTTCAATTGACAAATCTGTTACCTGGACTCACCGCTGGAGTAATTATTGTGTTGTGAATTGGCGCTCATCAGGAGGAGCGGTTCTGGTCAACTCACTCTATGTGCAGCCTCGAATTGACGGATTCGACGATCTGAGAATTCTCAATGAATTTGAATTGAAAACTGCATTGACAAGCCGGCTCTCAACCACACTGCAGATGAGTATCAGATATGACGGTAAGCCGCCGTCTGAGGTCGAAAAGACCGATTTGGAAATTCGCAATACTTTCGGAATTTCATTCTAAGACTTATAAATAGACTTTTATCATAATTGCTGAAACGCTTTGCAAAGGAAATCGTAATGGTAAACTTCATAGTCAGTTGTATACTGTCTGCTCTTGTAACTGTTGCCGCATTTGCACAGGAATTCCAAAATATTCGGAATCAGATCACCGATTTTACACTCGACAACGGTATGACTTTTATTGTCATGGAGCGTCACGATGCACCCGTTGTCTCGTTTTTGACCTATGCCGATGTCGGATCTGTCAATGAAGTGAAAGGGATCACCGGAATATCGCACATATTTGAGCATATGGTATTTAAGGGGACAACGACAATCGGAACATCTGATTATGCAGCAGAACAGCAGGCTATTGCAAAGGAGGAGGCCCTGTTTGCCACAATACTTGAAGAGCGTGAAAATGGGTCCCGGCAAGATGATGAACGGCTTGAACGGCTTTATCAGGAATTAATTGCGGCTCAAAATGCTTCAAATGAGTTTGTGATTTCTGGAGAATATGAAAAAATTATCGAAGAGAACGGTGGTGTCGGCCTTAATGCAGGTACCGGTGCGGATGTTACACAGTATTACTACAATCTTCCGTCCAATAAAGTTGAACTCTGGTTTTCGCTCGAATCTGACCGTTTCGTAAATTTTGTTCTCAGAGAGTTTTATCAGGAAATGGATGTCATCAAGGAGGAAAGGCGCCTGCGTACTGAAAATAATCCAATCGGAAAGCTCGTGGAAGAGTTTTTTGCCGTTGCTTACAAAGCACATCCTTATGGTGAACCGGTTGTCGGCCATATGTCTGACCTGAATCGGATTAACAGAAAACAGGCAGAGGACTATTTCAAGAAATACTACGCCCCATCAAACCTTTTTGCAGCAATTGTCGGTGATGTCGATGCCGACCGCATAAAAGAGTTAGCAGAAATCTACTTTGGGAGAATTCCTTCGGGAAAAAAATCGTCAATCTATGTACCTGAGGAACCGGTCCAGAATGGAGAGAGGAGAGTAACTATTGAAGATCCGTCACAGCCGGTTATTCTGCTCGGCTATCATAAGCCTGATGTGAATCATCCCGACGATGCGGTGTACGATGCAATCTCCGATATTATCGGCAACGGCAGAAGTTCACGGCTTTATACCTCACTCGTGAAAGAAAAAAGGATTGCAGCTACTGCCTATTCATTAACAGGATTGCCGGGACTCAAATATCCGAACCTTTTTCTATTCCTTGCCGTGCCTACACCCGGCCATAGTAACCAGGAATGTGAGGAAGCAATTCTGGTGGAAATAGATCGTATTCAACGAGAACCAGTCACTGCCGAAGAATTGGAAGCGGTAAAAACAAGAGCAAAAGCCTCATTCATCTCGGGACTTCGATCTAATACAGGTATTGCGCAGGCACTTACAGCCACTCATGTATTGACCGGAGATTGGCAAAATCTCTTTGACGAATTGGATAAGATCAACAGAGTGACTGCCGAAGATATTCAGCGTGTTGCACGTGATGTCTTTACAACCTCGAATAAAATCGTCGGTGAATTGATTACCAGTGGTGAAAATTAAGCAGATTACAACTCGATAGTCTAAATACAGGAACAGTACATGGAACGTTCAGGCCGATTTTATCCTCAGGAAATTATGGATCTTCCTGAAGCCGATATTGCGTTCAATGGAGTTCAAGGTAAATTGCTTCAGGGTGATCAGAGTCAGCTTGTTTTTATGGAAATTGAGCCAGTTGGTGAAGTTCCGCCTCATAAACATGGTGCTCAATGGGGAATTGTCTTAGATGGAGAAATGCAGCTTACGATTGATGGTGTAACGAAAACCTACACACGAGGTGACCGGTATTACATTCCCGATGGTATAATCCATTCTGCGCTCTTTACCACTAAAGTGTATTTGATCGATTATTTTGCAGATAAAGACCGGTATTTGCCGTTGCACGCTTCCCCGGCATAGTATTGCACAAAAAATCAATAGTGAAAGGTGAATATGGTTAGCAGGAATCTCAAGACGTTTTCCGTTTCTATAATGGTGTGTGTTTTCAGTGTCACAAGTCTGTCTTTCGCACAAAAAAGCCATAAAGAACTGATCTTTCCAAAACTGCGAGATGTTTCACTCCCGGAAATATTTGAGCGGACTCTCGACAATGGTATGAAGCTTTTTCTCGTCGAAGATCACGATTTTCCGATTATTTCAATGACCGCATTGATCAGGACAGGATCACTCTACGAGCCTGCTGCCCAAACAGGACTTGCCTCTCTGACCGGACAGGTAATGCGGACGGGAGGAACAGATTCAATATCGGGCGATGAACTCGATGAATTTCTCGAAAACAGAGGGGCCTCAGTCGAAGTTTCGATTGGCTTGAACTCTGCTACTGCTTCTATGTTCAGTTTGAAGGAGAATCTGCAGGAGGTTCTCGAAACGTATGCGGATGTGCTGATGAAACCTGCATTTCCCGAAGACAAGTTAGAACTGGCAAAGATTCAGACAATGACCGCAATCAGCAGAAGAAACGACAATATAGGCGCTATTGCGCAGCGGGAATTCAAAAAAATTATTTATGGTGCTGACAGTCCTTTTGCCCGCACAACAGAATATAAAACAATCGGTTTAATCTCCCGTGATGATTTACAAGAGTTTCATCAAAAATATTTTCATCCGAACAACACTATGGTAGGAATTATTGGAGACTTTGAAACGGATGAGATAGTCGAATATCTGAGCATTGTTTTTGGCTCATGGGAAAGGGGTAATATCGATTTTCCCGATAAACCAACTGTTGAATATGAGTTCAGGCCGGGAGTATATCTCATTGATAAAAAGGATGCTGTCCAGACGAACATTGTTCTCGGACATATTGGTATTACCCGTGATAATCCGGACTATTTTGCTGTCACCGTGATGAATTCAATTCTCGGTGGTGGATTCACGAGCAGACTTTTTTCGCGGGTCAGGACCCAGGAAGGGTTAGCTTATTCGATTAGAGGAGGCCTCGATTCTAACTACAACTATCCGGGAATGTTTAGTGCTGCTTGTCAGACGAAAACAGAAACAACGGTGAAAGCCAGCAAGATTATTCTTGAAGAAATTGAACGCCTCACAAACGAACCGATTACTAAAGAAGAATTGAATCTGGCAAAGGAAGGATTTCTCAACAGATTTGTATTTAATTTCGACTCCAAGTCCGAGGTGCTCAACAGGCTTCTAACCTATAAATACTTCGATTATCCGGATGATTTTATTATTCAAATCAAGAACAATGTCGAAAAAGTAACTATCCGGGATGTGCAGCGGGTTGCGCAAAAATATCTGCATCCCGATATGGTGCAGCTTCTGTTTGTCGGGAATGCCGAATCATTCGATGAGCCGGTGTCGGAATTTGGAGAAGTAATCCAGGTCGATATAACGATTCCCGAACAGCAGTAGTAAATGTACTTGGTAAAGAGTTAATTCAAAAGAAATTTTTTATATAATATTATATCTCATGAATGTATCATGTGTCATATGTGGATTTGGTTATGTCGGGAAAGCGCTTGCACAGCTTCTGGAAGAACGTAGTGTGCTGCTCAAGGAGCAGTATGGAATTTCACTTACCTGTCCTGCAATTATTGCAAGCACCGGAGCAGCGGTCTCTGCTGAGGGTTTGCCATTGAGCAATATCGCCGAATATGTTCAAAACGGTAATAGGATTGATTCACACCCCAATTTCGGTCGGTCCGGCTATACATTGCATGATGCGGTTTCGTCGTTCGAGCCGGGAATTGTGTTCGAAGTTACTCCGACAGATATCAAAACCGGGGAACCGGGATTGTCTCATTTTCAGCAAAGCATTCAACAGAAGTGGCACATAGCATCTGCTAACAAAGGGCCTCTTGTCCTCGGCATGAAGGAACTTAAAAGTGCAGCACATGATGCCGGAATCCAGATAAAGGTCAGCGGTGCAACAGCGGCCGCGTTGCCAACAGCCGATGTTGGGATTACTTGTCTTGCCGGAAGTACAATCTCCCGTATTGAAGGGATTGTGACCGGAACAGCCAATTTCCTCCTGGAACAAATGGCTGAGACAGGGCAGTCATATCATGAAGCACTCAAAAATGCACGGGAAATGGGAATATCGGAACCGGACCCAAGTCTCGATGTTGAGGGCTGGGACACTGCCTGTAAAATAATCATTCTTGCAAACGAACTTATGGATGGTACAGTTTCGTTGAGTGAAATGGAAATTGAAGGAATAACCGGGTTGGATCCTGGAATGGTACAAGAGACAAAACAAAAAGGCCAGTCAATCAAACTACTCGGTGTCGCAGAAAAAAAAGGGGATTCTGTCCGAGCATTTGTAAAACCGACAACCGTAGATAATACCCATCCTCTTTACACTGTCAACGGAACGGAAAAAGGGATTACCTTTACCACAGATACTATGGGAATAATAACCGTAACAGGGGGTAAGGCAGGGCCTGTCGGGACGTCGGCGGCGCTCTTAAAAGATTTAATCAATATTTACCGGAAGAATTGAAATTCACTATACGCCATGGGTTCTATACCGGTCAATCATACGAATACATCTCTTCTCAAAACTTCTCTCACTCTATTACAGAAAATCTGTACAGCATTGGCTGAATCTGATAAGGATGAATCCTTTTCTGCTGATAAACTCTTCAAGAGGGGTACTGGCATACTGCTTACTTACTTGTTTGGTCAATGTCGGAACAACATTAATCAGTTTGAAATGCAATTTTTGTGTACACAAGATGGTTCAGTTAATGCAGTAGACAAAGCGATTCTCACCGAAATCCGGAATCAACACGCTACGATAGCTTTAAACATTGATAATATTCCCGATTTATACGGGAAACTTATCAGGTATTCCGTGCAGTGTAGTAATAGGGTTATTGTCCTGAAAATCGGACAAATAGGGCGGAAAGAAGGAATTTACTACACGCCTGCCGAAATAACATCATTTATTGTCCATGAAACAATCTCACCGCTGGTTGACAATCGCAGACTTCATGAATTAAAGCGAATCCGTGTCTGTGATCCGGCAATGGGCACAGGAGCATTTTTACGACAGGCTGCATGGGAGCTCACAAATGCGTTTATAGAACAATCCGATAAAAAAAGCGGACAATCGTGGGATACATGGTATCGATATGTAGTCAAAAACTGTATCTACGGAATTGACAAAGATGAAACGGCCGTGAAAGTAACCCGCGTATACTTTGCTCACTCTGCGGGATTAGCATCGGATGAATTAAAACATTTTATTGCCGGGGACAGTCTGCTTAACGAATTGCCGGACAATTGGAAATTCGATGCGGTATTTGGCAACCCTCCGTGGGTGAGCTTCGGATTACGTGGAGTAAAACGAATTCCTCTTCAACTGAGCAGACAATACAGAAAACGTTTTTCCGAAACAGCCGAATACAAGTTATCAATATATACGCTTTTTATTGAACAAGCGTTGAAGATGACAGTAGAAGGAGGGTATCACGGATTTATTGTGCCCGACAGTTGGCTTATGGGGCGTTATTTTTCTAAACTTCGGTCATTTCTTATGGCAAATACAACGTTTCAACATCTTTATCTCATTAAGAATGATTTTTGGAAGGGTCCTCATGTCGGGAGATGTACTGTTTATGTAGTTAAAAAAGAAAAACCAGCTGGAAAGAGCGGATCTATTCCGGCAAACATTATTATTGATCCCGAAGATCTGCAATCTGGAAACAATCGGGAGATTCAACTTTCATTAACTAGAATTGGTTACAGATCGCGCCACCGGATTGTTGTCTATCCCGATGAAAAAAGCCGTAAAATCACTGAGCGGATGGAGGATTGCGGCGATGTACTCAGCAATCATATTCGATTTTATAGCGGACTTATTGGGAAAAAGGGTAAGCAGAGTATAGTTATTACCAATGGTTTTAAGGATCATAGCATGGAAAATTACGGAAAGCTTATAGAATCAGGAAAAAATCTGAATCCAAATAGTGTTACATATACCGGATGTCATATATTGCACCAGCCGGGATTATATAAGAGTGGTTATGACGTCGAAAAGTATGAAAATCCAAAATTGTTTGTTAATCAGACCGGATATGACCTAAAAGCCTGCTATGATGATCGGGGATTCTATTGCCTGAATAATCTCCACATAGCATATCCGGTTCATGAACATACCGACCTGCGATTCTATGCAGCGCTCCTTAACAGCAGAGTTCTCAATTTCTATTACAAGATTATGTCAATGGAACATGGCAGAGCACTCGCCCAGACTGATATCGATTTTCTTCTGCAGCTTCCGCACGGGAAGGATGATAAATACCGGGGAGTAATTCAGTACCTGATTGAGCAAAATAGTCAACAAAAAGTGGTTTACCATTCCAACGGGTCGATTAAGTATTCGTGGACCATACCCGAAGAAATCCAACAGGAGATGGATGTCAATTTTATTAAATGGTATACCATCCCCTTATTATTCGCAAATAAAATTCTGAAAGATATTGCGTAATCTTATTTTTCTGATTTTTTTGCTTTCAGTCCGTTCAAGAGTGATTTCGGTGGTTTGTGGAGAGCGATTTCCAATACATCGTCAAGCTCTTTCACAAAGTGAAAGATCATTTTTCTTTTGATTTGTACTGGGATTTCAATAAGATCATTCCTGTTTTTTTCCGGTAAAATAACCTGCATAATTCCCGCGCGGTTTGCCGCAAGAACTTTTTCCTTGATACCCCCAACGGGTAATACTAAACCGCGGAGGGTAATTTCACCGGTAAGCGCAATGTCGTTCCTCACTTTGGTACCCGTAATTAACGACACAAGAGCGGCAAGAATCGATATTCCCGCAGATGGTCCATCCTTAGGAATAGCTCCGGACGGAACATGGATATGGATATCGGTCTTGTCGAATGGAAACTCTGTTAATTTCCACTGGTGTGCTTGCGATTTGACATAACTGAGTGCAGCTTGTGCAGACTCTTTCATGACGTCCCCAAGCTTACCAGTGAGTATTAAAACACCTTTACCCTGCATCTGAGTTGCCTCGATAAACAGAATATCACCGCCGGCAGGTGTCCATGCGAGACCTGTTGCAACACCCGTTTTCATTGTCCGTTCAGCTACATCGTAGAAGAACCGATCGGGGCCGAGATATTGTTTCAGATTTCTCTTTGTGATCACTGCTTTTTTAATTGATTTATCTACAATTCGCTTTGCGACTCCTCTGCACACCGATGCAATTTCCCTTTCGAGGTTTCTAACACCTGCTTCACGTGTGTATGCGCTGACAATCTGACCAACGGCAGATGATTTTAGCTCAATCTGTTTTTCGGTTAGGCCGTGTTCTCGCATCTGTTTCGGAACAAGGAACCGCATTGCAATTTGTTCTTTTTGCTCAGCCGTATAGCCTGGAAGATCGAGAACCTCCATTCTGTCCTTCAAGGCGGGTGGAATTGGGTCGGACAAATTTGCAGTCATTATAAACATAACTCGTGATAAATCACACGGGACATTCAAATAATGGTCAACAAATGAATCATTCTGCTCCGGGTCGAGCACTTCGAGAAGGGCACTTGCTGGATCACCTCTGAAATCCTGGCCGACTTTATCAATTTCATCGAGCATAAATATAGGATTGATGGCACTTGCTTTTTTGATTCCCTGAATAATCTTTCCGGGTAGCGCCCCAATATACGTCCTCCGGTGTCCGCGAATTTCTGCTTCGTCGTGAATTCCACCGAGCGATATCCTGACAAATTTCCGGCCGAGCGCACGTGCT
Organism: bacterium; assembly: GCA_965249485.1. Lineage (GTDB taxonomy): Bacteria > SM23-31 > SM23-31 > SM23-31 > SM23-31 > CBDFMG01. The sequence continues at coordinate 1,351,642 of OZ252239.1, forward strand.
ATCGATTTCCCAAGCGATGTTTTTCCAACACCCGGAGGTCCGATAAAGCAGAGAATCGGCCCTTTTTTACTTTTTCGTAGTTTTTGGACTGCGAGATATTCAAGGATACGTTTTTTTATCTTATCGAGACCATAATGGTCTTCATTAAGAATATTTTCGGCGTTGTCGATATTTAACCTGTCTTTTGTGTATGTTCCCCAAGGAATATCAGTGAGCCAGTCAAGATAGGTACGGGAAACAGTATATTCCGAAGATGAAGGAGGCATTTTTGACAGTCTGCTGATCTCTTTTAGAGCAACTTCTTTAACCTCCTCCGTCATTTTCGACGAATCAATTTTATCCGTCAATTCCTGAACTTCAACCGTGCGTTCGTCACTTTCCCCGAGTTCTTTTTGAATTGCTTTCATCTGTTCCCGGAGAAAATATTCTCTCTGGCTCTTATTGATTTCGCCCATAATCTTCGATTGGATCTTATTACCAAGCTCAAGAACATTTATTTCCTTAACGAGAAGCCGTGTAACTTTTTCAAGCCTGTGTTCAAGATTGACCGTTTCGAGGATATCTTGCTTTTCCTGAGTAGAAATATTCAGACTCGATGAAATGATGTCGGCAACTCTCCCCGGTTCTTCGGTATTTGCTATGATCAAACCCTGTTCAGGAGAGAGATACGGAGCAAGATCGACTGCCTTCTGAAACATACCTCTTAAATTCGAGATCATTGCAAGAACAGTATCGTTATCGGTTAAATTTTGCTCTTCAATCGTTTTAATTGATCCGGCAAAGTAGGGATCGACTGAAACAATCCTGTTAATTTTCATACGGTAAAGACCCTGAACAACAATATGCTGCGTCTGGTCGGGGAACTTTAAGACCTTCAGAATGAGTGCAATAGTCCCAAATTTAAAAATTTCATTTTTCTGCGGTTCTTCAACCGTTCCATCGATTTGTGTTACAAGTCCGATAATTTTATCGTTATCGAGGGCATGTTCAACAAGCTTAAGCGATTTTTCACGCCCGACAGAGAGTGGTATAACCTGTCTCGGATAGACAACTGTACTCCGCAGCGGCATAATCGCAACTTTCTTAGGAAGTTCAGCCGGATCGATATCGACCGTTTGTATAGGTTTGTCAAAAAATTCCATGAGATATATCCAAACTATTTGAGCAAGTCTACTAAGATTTCAATGGATAACAGTATCGTTCACTAAGAGAAAATGTACCCAAATTAACTTAAAAATTCAACAGAAACTTTGAATAAAGAACACTAGTTTTTCACAAAACGAGTGCCCGATTTATGTTCTGTTTCTGTACAAGTAAATATTGCAGAAAAGGTAGAAAGTACAACTCTCCTATAGTGAAAATGTCTTGCGTTCGTTCTATAATTTAATTATGTTACGCACTCATTCTTCCATAATTTCCTTTTCACTGTAACGTTGTAAAAATTCCTATGACAAGTAAAAAAGCTGAACCACAAAGTGCTGATCCTGCTGTACAGGATTATGAACGAGCCATCGGGGCAAACAACTTCAAAAAAGCGCTTGAAATTACTCAAAAAAACAACTTGGATGAAGCAAAAACTCAGCAGGCAGCTGAAGGTGAATATGCGTATCTCATGGAGCGAAAAGAATATCGAAATGCATTTGCATTCGGTGAAGAAAACAATATTGCTCCTGAAAAAATCGGTGATTCAGCAGCAAAAGTGTTCCAGGATATGCTTGTCATGGGGAAGTATGATGAAGCCCGACGCATCTTTGAACAATATGATATCGATACATCGCAGTTGATTACCGTTTTCATGGAAGCGTTCCAGAATATGGTGGTCGAAGGAAAAGTTGATAAGGCGCTCAATTTTATTGAAAGTTTTAATATTCCACCGGAAGATCTGAAAGATGGTCTGAAACAGGCATTCGGATTTCTACTCAGTAAGGACAAGTTCGATGATGCAAAGCAGCTCATGGAGCAGTTTAATCTCGATGAGAAAGATATTGAGTCACCGGTAAAAAGAGTCTATGACAGATTGATGACCAATAACCACTTTATAACCGCTGCCCATACTGCAAAATCGTTCAATATGTCGCAGGAAGCAGTCATTTTGGCCGGTTCCAAAGCGGTTGAAGAGTGTCTGGATCAAAACAAAATTGAAAATGCCGACGACCTGCGGAATAAATATGAAGTACCTGTTGAAAAAGTTGTAAAAGCAGCATTTAGTGCTTTTATAAGAGGTATTGAGAGAGGTGATATTCCCAATGCAACACTCGTTAAAAAGAGTTTTGAACTTTCTCCGAATCAGACCGCTCCTCATATTTTGAAAGTCTTCGTCAGACTCATGGAAGCAGAAAAATTGGATACGGCGATCGAGATTAATAAAGAATATGATCTTCAACTTAAAGATATATTCAAACCGGTATTTATGCTTCTCATAAGTGATATGAAAAAAGGCCACTATAAACGGGCAACACTGCTGATAAAAGAATTTTCTCTTCCTGAGGACAAAGTGGCTGAAGCGTGTCTGGCGTCTCTGAAGCAGAAAATGAGTGTATCAAATTATGAGGCGGCAAAAATCATTGCCGACACGTTTAAAATCAAAAAAGATGACTACATGCCGATTTTAGCGCAGTATATTAACGGATTTTGTGATAAATTTCAGTACGAAAAAGCCCTGTTTATTGCAAAAGAGTTCAAACTGAAAACACCCGAAGTTCAGAAAGCGGCATTCAAACAATTTGGCGTAAAACTCAAGGGTGGTTATTGCCGTGATGCAGTAAAATTGGTCAAGGAATTCAAACTTCCGAAAGAAGCTGTTCAAAAAAACGTGCTGCATTTGCTGGAAATTCTCGAAACTAAGAAAGAAGAGAAAAAAGTGGAGGCACTCAAATCGGCATTTGGCCTCCATAAAAAAGGGATGATCTCGAAGATCTTTGGAGTATAGTGCTTTTCAGCTTGAAAAGCGCACAATTAGTACTAAGTAATCAGCAAAAAATAATGTCCCGCTAAGCCGGGGCATTTTTTCATGTTTTCAATGATAGACATAGCCATAATGAAGATAAACATGATTGCAGATATTACTACTATGCACGCTTTATGCCGTACTTTTTGATTTTAAGCCTGATATTACCGTCGGTCATTTTAAGCTTCTGTGATGCCTGAGTCTGATTCCAGCCCGAGTCCTGTAACGCTTTCCTTATAAAATACTCGTCGACCTGCGCCAGTGCAGCGTGATAATCGAGTTCATCAAGGACTGAAAGAGGATTTTTCGAAATAATATAGGGGAACACTTCTGTTGATAGTTCACTTTGTGGGGACATCTCAAGCATTGATTTAATTACATTTCTGAGTTCGGTTGTATTACCGGACCAGTCATAGACTATCATAGATTGAAAAAGCTCATCTGAGACAGATGGAATATCGTCAAGATTGAGATTGTCCACCAAGATTGAGATTGTCCACAATGTTTCTCAAATAATAGTCAAATAAAAGTGGTATATCGCTTTTTCTCTTACGGAGGGGTGCTATTTCAATTTCAAATTGATTGATGAGAGAAAACAGATGGTGGTTAAATACCGCAGAATCTCTCAATCCCGGATTATCGATATCAGCAATAATCCGGACTCCTTGTGGTTTTTTTTGCGGTGAATATTCATACACCCGTTTTGTAACCGTGAGAAGATTAAAGAGCTGTATCTGCCGGTGAGGAGGCAGATGGTCTGCTTTTTTTAGAAAAAGTGTTCCCTGCCAGGCACTATTAAAGATATTCTGAAATTGTTCTTCCGACCCATGTTCATCTTCAAGACTTAATTGAGAACAATCCAGATCAATGAACACATCGTGTTTTCGGAGGCTTTTTCGGTGAATCTCAAAAGCGGCGGAATCTTTTTCGGTACCTTGTTCACCATATAATGTAACATGGAGTTTGGTTGGGGCTATTTTGCGGATCCGTCTGCGGACATCACGCGTCAATGGATGATTGCCGATTATTTTATGTTCATCGCGTGTCATAAGGGTACTTTTGAACAATAAGTTACGGATTCATTCGTATATTTCAAGTAAAAATGAAAATATTATACGAAATTTAAATATTTTTATTTATTATTTGAGGAAAAATTCTCAAGTTTATTGATGACATCAGCGATATCACAGAAATTGAATCGTGTCCGAAATGCGGTCATTGAATACATCTATCCCGATGTATGTTTTGTATGTAATAACTATGCGGAAATGGCTGCTATTTTAGTTTGTGGTAAATGCTGGGATAAGCTGTTGCGCAACAGTAAATATACAGTAACAGCCGGAGAAAAATACATTTCAGGTAAAAAACACTTCTCTTTTCTCGCCTGGAGGTTTTCATATAACGACAATGTCCGAAGACTCATTCATTTTTTTAAATTTGATAATTATCTGTTTCTGGCAGACCGAATCGGTGAAGAAATGGCGGATACCGCAAATCACATTCCTGGATTACAGTTGGCAAACCTGATTGTTCCGGTACCTCTCCATCCTGCTCGTAAACGTGAACGTGGTTTCGATCAAAGCATGCTGCTTGCAGAGGTTGTTGCACGGATTACAGAAATACCTCTTGAAGGAAGTCTGGAAAGAATAAAATATTCCCCTCCACAGGCCTCAATTAAAGAAAGCCGTGAGAAGGAAAGGAATGTCCGTGGAATTATCAAAGAAAAACAAAATAATACCCTGAAAGGGAAGAGAGTCATACTCATCGATGATTTATTTACCACAGGTGCTACGGCGAATGAATGTAGCAAAATACTAAAAAAAGCAGGCGCATCTGAAGTGATGGTTTTAACTGCAGCATATGCATAATTGGATTAAAAATAGCAATCCTTAAATTTAGTGTTTTATAGTACGAAATTACTATAAAACGCTATACATCGTAATAATTCAAATTGAATTAACTAGGATATGTGGAAATCTTGTAGTTAGAACAGGCAATGTTTAGGAATTTTCAGACTCTTTTGGTTCTTTGTGGGAAGCAAATTCTTCAATTTCTCTGATAAGATCGACGTTGCCAAGTGCACCTTCGTAGTTAAAAATTTCGCCTATGTGAATATTGAAATCCTTCTGGTATAGGACCAAATCCTTCACCTGTTTCCGTGTGAGAACATTTAAATCAATAGCAATTTCACCAAATTTCTTGTTCGTATTTTCTTGCTGCTGGAGGATTTTCTGTACCTTTTGAGCCGTCAACATTTTCTGTTTTATTGCTAATTCTCCGATTTGTTTATTCGTTTCCTGCTGCACATGACGAGCAACCAGAATATCTTTTTCGGATACTAGGCCCTTCTTGCGCAGATACTCACCAAACAACATTGGTTTTCTCCCCATAACAATCCAATCAAGGTTGAGTTATCTTTAATGTGTACTATACTCACATATGAGTAAGCATTGATGTATATAATAATAGAACGAAACGGAGAATTAGTCCGTTTTCATAAGATCAAATGTGTTGAGTAATTTATTAGGATGGTTGTCCTCGCCCAAACTTTGTTCAACAACAAAGGATTTGTAAAGAGGAAGACAGTTTCAAAGAAAGCAATATTTCTTTGAATTGCAAGAATTATTTTACAGATTCAAGAAAATAATATGTTTCATGAAAAGATATACTTTTTTTCTTCTATTTTAATTTTATTTATTTATTTGTTTTATATATTGACAACAGGCCAGTTTAGCCAGATATTACAACTTTTCAATTTTAATGTGGATGTTATACGAGTAATGCTTTATGAAAAGAGAATTGACGAATAAAAGCAAAATTATATTTCTGACCGGATTTATGGGATCAGGAAAATCGACCATCGGCCCGCCGTTGGCAAAGGATTTAGGATTTGAATTTTTTGATATTGATACAATTATCGAACAATCTGCCGGAAAGTCGATTCCCGAGATTTTCCAGCAAGAAGGCGAATCGTTTTTCAGGGTGCTTGAAAAACAGGTACTATCAGAGTGTGTTGATAAAGGTAATTGTGTTATTTCGCTTGGCGGGGGAACGCTGATTGATCCTGAGAATGTAGATATTGTAAAGCAAAGCGGATTGCTTATTTATCTTTCTACAAAGCCCAACAGCATCTGGGATAGGGTCAAAAAATCCAATATACGCCCGCTACTCCAAAAACCCGATGGCTCACTGCTCAGCGAAAGTGAAGCCCTTCATTTCATCGAACAACTACTTGCAATACGTCAAAAGGGATACAATAGTGCGGATGTTGCGATTCCTACTGATGATAAAAGTATTGACAATGTACTGCGACAGCTTCACAACCATATTACAGACATAATGTAAACGGTATTATTCAATTCTTTTTATGGATTGATAGTACATTTTAGATAGATTGTTTATAGAGATATTCCTGCATTACACTAAATATTGGATTCAATTATAGTACTCTCTCAGAGTACTAACCTATCTATAAGATTGACTATTAGAGGTTCGTATGTACTTTCCATTCTTATAAGGCTGCAGAAAAGGCTGTTGCACTATACCGCAATACAGGCTATTGATAATGCAGGACAGATTACCATTTCAACGTGGACTGAAAATGTATCTGTCTTCATCCGAATATCCGATAGTGGCAAAGGTATACCGCAGGATACTGTACCAATAATTTTCAATCCGGATTTTACACAATAAAGTGTCGGGGTCGGAATCGGTCTGGGACTTTTAATTGTTTACAATATAATTCAAAAACATAATGGTTCGATTCATTTTGAGAGCATTGTAGGGAAGGGAAGTGAATTTACTATTGCTCTACCTTTTGAACCACGGTAAATGAAGTGAAAAAAAGTGCCGGATTAGTATCTCTGGCACTTTTTTTAACTTTAGCACGTTCTGCATGAATTGAACAAGAATTGTACTTAGGAAAGTTTTTTAAGACCTTCCTCAAAACGGTCTAGTCCAACTTTCAGTTCCTCGGTTCCAAGAGCATACGAAATTCGTACATGATCGTCGTTTCCGAATGCCACGCCGGGAACAGGTGAAATGAGCATCTCTTCGAGCATATAAGAGCAAAATGAGAGTGAATCGGTAATCTCGTAATCTTTGTGTTTTGTTCCGTAATATTCGGAAACTTTCGGGAAAATATAAAATGCACCTTTCGGATTGAATGTCTCGATATTGGGCATTCCCGAAATTCTGTTAAACGCAATATCACGCCTTTCTGTAAAGACTTCAAAAATATTGCTCAACTCTTCTTTCGTTTTTGAAAGAGCCGTGACACCCGCGTACTGTGAAATACTTGATGCATTTGATGTGGAATGACTCTGGTATCGTGCCATCGCTCTGATTACCTCTTTCGGTCCGCCTGCATAGCCGATCCGCCATCCGGTCATGGCAAACGCCTTCGATAATCCGTTGATTGTAATGGTAATATCTCTAAATGCAGGGTCGAGCGATGCAATTGCATGTGCCACTTCACCGTCATAGATAAGGTACTCATACAACTCATCGGACAAGATCGTAACACCGTTATCCAAACAGATATTTCCAATTTCAATCAGCAGTTCCTTGCTATACACTGTACCAGTTGGATTCGACGGTGAATTTAGAAAAAGCAGCTTTGTCTTCTCAGTGATAGCTCTCTTAAGAGTTTCCGGATTAATCAAGAATAAATCGTCCAGCGTGGTATCGAGATAAACCGGCACACCGTCTGCAAGTTCGACCATAGGGGGATACGACACCCAGTATGGTGTAGGTATGATTGCTTCGTCGCCGGGATTCAGGAGTGCAAGAACAGCATTGAATATCACGTGTTTCCCTCCCGAACTGACAATAATCTCATCCATAGAATAGTCAAGGTTGTTATCCCGCTTAAATTTTTGATGTATTGCATTTTTAAGTTCGATCGTTCCGTCAGCGGCAGTATACCGTGTTTGATTTGTATCAATAGCTTCCTTTCCTGCATCTTTTATGAAATCCGGTGTCGGGAAATCGGGTTGTCCTGCAGCAAGAACAATAACATCTTTACCATCTCGTTTCATTGATTCGGCAAGAGCAGTGATCTGCATTGTAACCGAACCTTTCATAGTCTTAACTCGATTTGATAACTCCATAATACTGTCTACCTTTCATTCAAAAATATCAATTACATAGTACCAAATTTTTCTTTAAGGTGTTCTTCCACTAAGGGAGAGACAAAATTAGATACATCTCCTCCGAATCTTGCAATTTCACGAACAATTGTCGAGTTCAGATAGGTATACTTTTCATTCGGCATAAGAAAAACAGTAACGATTTCATCTTTCAGCCGCCTATTCATAAGTGCCATCTGCATTTCATACTCAAAATCTGTTACGGCACGCAGCCCCCGAATGATTGCCTGTGCACGTTTTTGCTCCGCATAGTCAACAAGAAGACCTGAAAATGCGTCAACTTCAACATGATTAATTTTCTTTGTTATATCACTTATATGTTTGATCCGCTCATCAACCGAAAAAAAGGGTGTTTTCGTAACATTTTCAGCTACAGCGACTATTACTTTGCCGAATATGTCCGCTGCACGCTCAATAATATCAAGATGGCCGTAGGTAATCGGATCAAAAGATCCGGGATAAATTGCTGTTGTCACAAGTTCCTTCTTTCAAAAATTGTGATACGCGTATCTCCAAAACGTTTTTCCTTCAGTGGTGCTAATGGTATCTCATCAATTGCAACTGCACTATGTATCCCCGACTCAAGGATGAAAACACCGTTATCATCCAGCACTGTACTATTTGCAATTGCACGCATCAGTGAATCATGTTCGCCGTAATCATACGGCGGATCAGCATGAATAATATGAAACCTGTATTTTTTTGGATGTCTGCGGCGAAGAAATATCAGAGCATCTTCCCTTACAATCTGAAATGACTGATCGCAGCCGAGGGGCCGTAGATTGTTTCTTATGAGCTTACCTGTATTCGTGTCAACCAGAACTGCGAATTGGGATCCTCTGCTAACAGCTTCAATGCCCATCACACCGGTTCCTGCAAATAGATCAAGAAAATGTGCTCCACTTATATATGGTTCAAGGAATTGAAATATCCACTCACGAGTTTTGTTAGTTGTTGGTCGGATAGAGTACCGAGTTTTTCCCGAAACGTGAATTCCCTTAAATCGTCCTGCTTGCACTCTCATTACTTCGTCACATTAGTATCTCAAAATGGAAATTCAAAACCGAAGATTCTCCGTTTAGGTTTCTATGCAAACCAGAACTTGAAATCTTTGTAATATTAAGGTTTAACCGTTTCGTCCGAATTGAATCCAGATAACGGAGAATATTTGTTTCAGTGCCCTGAAGTTTAATCCATATCGGTAGGAGGGATATATTATCACGGACGGTAGGTACTGTATTGCCGCGTTCGCTGATGGTTACATTACTCTCTTGAGATATGGCATTTAGAGCGGAAAGATTAGCGTCAGGTGTTGAATATGAATAGTCAGGTGATGGGGAAACATCTGTCATGCTCATATCGTTTTTTCTGTTCCCCCAGATTTGCAGGGTCGACTCCATCGGCCTGAAATCAAACGTATAGCCCGGTAATGCATTGGATATCGTAGACTGAAGCTCAACCAAAACATCCGCATCTACTTCTATTAATTCGGCAACAATTCCATTTCTGCTGATAACAATTATATTATAGTCAGTCGTTTGCGGAAGTGCATGTATTAGGGTGGTAAATGCTTCAATGTGCGTTATACTTAATCCATAATCCCATGGAAGTTCTACTGGTTTCGGCTCCGGTTCCTGTACTGGTTCTGGTTCCTGGATAATCGGTTGTTCCTGCTGGGTGGCTAACGGCCGCTCCGCAAGCGCTCTTTTTAAGCTGTCGAGACGTGCCTGCTGTGTATTAACTGAGGGAGCAGGCGAGGTATACATCATTCCGACAATTGTATCGCCAAAAATCCAAAACAGGCCCAGGAGTAAAACTGCGCTTCCGCCGAAAATCCCGGCTTTCGTTCGGCTGAGCTGACTCAGAATCGACGGACCTTCGGGCTTTGTTTTTGGTTTCTTTCCTAGAAGATTTATATCTATCATATTATGAAAATGTATGTGCTGTCATACGCTAATGTACGGTCAATCCAAGCGCCTCTACATACTGCGAATTATCCGCCGAATAGTCTATCTGGTCATGAAGCTTTGGATCGAGTCTGACTTTTTCAAATGGGTTGAAGAGGGTGTATGTCTGTTCTGCGGATTCAATTATAGGTGTAATATCGTGCTTTGTGTTTGTCCGGTACAAATAAACATGGTCAAAGTCATTCTTATCGGTACTAAGCTCATAGTCACTGAACAGCGTCTGCAAAGTAAGTGAAATAAGCTCTTGAACCGAATTAATAAAATCACTTTGAACAGAATTATCAAGGAATAGGTGATGATGACCTATGAAAAAATTTCCCTCTAAAAGAGAGAATACAAGTTTCCGCTCTCCAATTTCAACGAGAGCAATTTTTTCACGAGGATGAAATTTGTAATTCGCTTCGAATGCATTTACTGCCGAAAGAACATCAACATTGATAAACTCTAAATCCAATCCTGCATGTCTGCTCATTTCCTGAAAAAACGAGACCACTTTTTTTCGTGTTCCGACAAGCACTAATTCGGGATATTTTACGGAAGGAGATTTGATAAGCTTATACGAATCGAAGGTATAATTTTCGATATCATCATCGATGTATTGTTGTAGTTCCCAAGCAAGATGATCAATTAATTCCTTATCTGACAACTCCTTGCTAAAGGGTATTTTAACAATATTTCCAATTCCGAGATCTACTGAAAGGGCGAGTTTTTTTGTGCTGATGTCATTAAGACTGATTATCTCTTTCAGCTCAGAGCCAATCATCTCCGCACCAGAATCCTGGGTAAACATATCGATGCTGAACGAAAGGTCGCTTGATACATCAAGCAGCTCAGTAACTTTGAAATTCTTGGCAGCCTCTTCTGTTTCGATCAGATAGAGATCTTCAGATCCAAAACTCAATCCGAGATTGCGGTTCTTACTTATCTTCGCCATGAATAATTACCAGGATGTTTCATTTCTCTGGTTTATCCACCCATGATTGCTGGTATTTTTTGTAAAGACTATGTATAGCGTTTGCGCTTTGGGCTCAGTCGGGCATGAGACGTTGAAACCTTTCGGAGCATCTTCACGTTGTTCTTTATCCTCTAAAGGAGTAATTACATAGGGATCATCTGTAGCAGGGCAAGTTAGCAAGGAACTGAGTGATAGGTCCATCTGATGGTATTCGTAAGTTGGTGAATTGACTTTTACACGGTTTGCAAAGTCCTGACTGCTATTTAAATTAATCATAGAATCGACTTCGACACTATATCGTTCATTTTCCAGAGTAAATTGTATTAGCTGTTCCAAGCTGTCGGCATAGACATCGTTAATTCGGAAAAACTGATCCTGTGCTTCAACAATCATTGCCATACTGAATCGGCATGAATCCTGTTCATATGACTCTTCTTCCCAAATCTTTCCGGGTTTGTAGATAGAATAAGCGAGTACTATAATCAGTAATCCAATAATTATTTTCAGAAAAATAGTTCCTTTAGCCTTAGGATAAGCCATTACTCCTCCATTACATAATCAGCACGAAATAGTAAGCGTTTTGTCATACGTGGGCAAACCGAATATTACCGGTTGTAACAGTGTTTTCCAGAGAACTCTTAATAATGATATGTATCAGCACAATCTTCTGTTACTAATTTCTGTTTGAGTATATTTTCGTATAAAACCGTTATAATAGCAGTTAAAGCTGAGAGATAAATCCCCTCACTTCAACCTAAAATACTGTGTATATCCGGTGTGATTACAATACTAGTTGTACTAGTCAGAAATTGACAACTTAGTTACTTAATACATAAAAGTCAAGCAGGAATTTGCACAGTGGAGAGTGCAAATTCTATTTGTTCAATCCATCAATATATTGTTGTATTACCTCTAATTTTTTCCGGCCGATTCCAGAAACGGAAAGGAGCGCCTCAAAATTGTTCAACGGGCCGTTCTGCGCGCGAAAATCAAGAATTCTTTGAGCAAGTGCATTGCCGATCCCCGGTAACTTAACAAGTTCTTCTTTTGTAATTGTGTTGACCGTTGGCATGATTTTTTCGGTTTCTGGCGTCTGTTCAAGATGTGTGGTACTTCGCAAGAAAAAAAGGCTGTCTTCGCGCGAATAGTCAAATATAACTGCAGAATGTTCTGGTGCGGAATGAGAAGAGTAGAAGTTCAAGACTGCGCCAGTAAGGATTGCCGCAAAGAGGATGAGTATAACAATTCGCTCACGGGGGTTAAAACTGAAATTTTTAATTAGTGAAGTCTTTAATTTTCCTAAAGATTCCATTTTTATCTCGAGGAAGTGAGTTTTCTGATTGCGCAAGTTCAGCAAACAACTCTTTTTCCCGTTTCGAAAGAGTAGTAGGAGTATATACGAGAATAAGGACAAGCTGGTCTCCCACAGACCTGCTGTTCAAGTGGGGAAGCCCCTTGCTTCGCATGCGCAAAATCTTTCCCGACTGGATACCGGAGGGAATTGTGAGTTTTGCATGACCGTTTAAGGTCGGAACATCAATTTTATCACCCATCACTGCTTGGGTAAAACTTACTTGCAGCTCCAGGAGGATATCATCGCCATGACGCTCAAAATAGTCGTGTTCCTTTTCTTCGATAACAACGATCAGATCACCGGCAACTCCATTGTATTTTCCGGCATCACCCTGTCCGCGAAGTGTTATATAATTTCCGGAGCTGACACCTACCGGTATCGTGACTTGTATAGTTTCCTCTTTCCGCACAACACTTTGACCGTTACATGTCGGACATCTGTCTTTAATAATAGTACCTTCACCGTTACAGGCGCCGCACGCTGTGATATTCACGAATTGTCCGAAAGCTGTACGCTGTACCTGCCGGATTTCACCATTGCCACCACATGTCTGGCAGCTTGTTTTGGAGCTTCTATCTTTTGCGCCGGAGCCGTTGCATATCTCACAGGAGACAAGTTTTTTGATCTTTACTTTTCTCGTTATACCGGTTTGGACTTCTTCAAGTGTAAGGCCCAGTTTAACCTGAAGATCTTGCCCTTGATACGTTTGTGACCGCCGGCCACCAGATTTCCTGCCACCGCCAAAAATATCACCAAACCCGCCAAAATCATTGAAAAAATCGCCGAAATTACGGAATATATCTTCAACGTTTGAATATCCCTGATACCCGGTACTCCGTACTCCCTCATGGCCAAACTGGTCATACCGCTGACGCTTTTCAGAATCGGAAAGAACATCATAAGCCTCAGCTGCTTCCTTGAACTTTTCTTCAGCTTCGGTGTTACCTGGATTCCGGTCGGGATGGAATTTCATAGTTAATTTTCGATATGCTTTTTTTATATCGTCTGTACCGGTATCTCTTCCGATTCCAAGTACTTTATAGTAGTCTCTTTTAGTCATAACGGTCTTACTATTTACTGACACTCACTTTTGCATGACGGATGATTTCTTCATTGAGAAAGTACCCTTTTTCGAACGTTTCAATTATGTGGCTCGAAGGCACATCTTTATTTTCGAGTTGAATCATTGCATCATGGATTTCAGGATTAAACTCTTTTCCGTCTGAATCCATGATTTTAAGTCCGGAATCTTCCAAAATTTTGAAAAGCTTCGCAAAAATTAATTCAACTCCTTTGCGGAAATCTTCCTTACCATTGTCATCAATTTGCTGGTTCAATGCCCGTTCAAAATCGTCAATAACCGGAAGCAAATTGTTAATCATAGATCCATTAGCCTGAGATATTAATTGGCCGTATTCCCGCTCAATTCGTTTTGTATAATTATCAAATTCTGCAAGTTTTCTGAGAAGTTGATCTTTGAGGTCATTATTCTCTTTTTGTAACCGTTCTACTTCGGATTGCCGCTTCTTAAAGTCGGTATTCTCACTCTTTTTCTGTTTTTTAGAAACATTTCTCGTCTTTTTTGAATCCTGCATCTCAGATGTTTCCGGAGCTGTATCTTCCGTATTTTTTATATTGTCCTTAATCATAAGTATTACTTTGTCTTTCCATTAATTCACAATGCTTACAAAATACGATCAATACTATTAATTGAATGACTGATTAATAATTTCGGCAGTGTAATTGACGAGGGGTACAATTTTTGGATACCACATTCTTGAAGGACCGATTATTCCGAGCGTGCCCGTATGGCCGCTGAAAGAAAATGGTGTGGAAACGATAGAAAATGTTTTACTCAGATCGGGATTGTCAATTTCACCTATAATAATCGACACACCATGCATATCGGATGCTTGCTTGAAAAGATGCACAACTACATCTTTTTTCTCTATCAATTCGATAACGCTTAGCATTTTATCCTGCTGTTGAAATTCAGGTTGTTCAACTATGTTTTTTGTTCCACCGACAAAAATTTTATGTTGGTCAAATTGAAAAAATATATCCGCGGATTCTATAAACAATCTGATAATTTCCGGATTTCCGAGATTTACATTGTGCAGTCTGCTTCCGATCGTCTCCCGTATCATTTTCACAGTGAGTCCGCTCAAGCGTTGATTCAGAACTTCACAGGTCATTGTCAGTTCAGCGCCTTTAATGACTGAAGGTACCTCAACGACAACACTTTTAACAATACCGGTTTGGAGTGACAAAACAATTAATAACTTATCATGTGCAACTTCTACAAGCGAGATCTTCTCAAAAATTGCATTTTCGAAATTTGGACCGATGACAACGCCAAGTTGATTTGAAACCATGCTTAAAATTTCTGATGCTTTAGTCAAAAGATATTCGCTGTTTTTATCAATAGTCTTTATATTTTCCCGGATTTTTTTCTTGAGATTGCTTGGGAGTTTTTCTACCTGCATAATGTTGTTTACATACAATCGATATCCCATAGATGTAGGAATTCTGCCTGCGGATGTGTGGGGATGTGTTAGATATCCTGCATCTTCTAGATCGGCCATGACGTTGCGAATTGTTGCAGGACTGAGCTTTAGCCCAAAATGTTTTGCGATTGTCCGCGAACTGACAGGCCGTGCAGTACGAATATAGCTTTGAATCACCGATTGGAGTACAGCTTTATAACGTATTGAAAACGATTCTAACATGATCGATATATGTTAAACGTTAATCCGGTTGTTGAATACTTTTGCAAAAAATGGATACTTAAAATATAAAGAATAATTAAAAATGAATCAAGTGAAATCAGGGCCTGCTAAGATACTTCCGAACGGCACTGTAACTTCCACTGATTCCCAAGAGACAGCCTCCGCCGATAACCAGTGCCACTATTCTTAGAGATAATTGAAAACTCAGATCAAGAAAGTAATTTACTAAATGGCTCAGTCCAACTGCAATTCCGATGCAAATCAATCCTCCCAGTAAACCTTGCAAAAATCCCTCGACTACAAACGGTCCTTTTATAAAACGATTCGTTGCTCCGACAAGTTTCATGACTTCAATCGAATTCTTTCTTGAGTAAATGGAGAGCTTGGTTGTGTTTGCGACTAATAGTATCGTAAAAAAAATCAGCACAATTCCCGTTATGCTGTGGAGAACCCAAATCGATGTCTTGTAGCGGAATATATCAAATATAAAATCGTTGTATGCTATTACATCGTCCACTCCACTTAGATTTGACACAGATTCAATCAGTGAATCAATCGAATCACTGCTTAGCAGATCAGGTTCGAGACCTATCCGGAATGAAGAAGGGAGTGGATTTTCTCCCAGTAGGGAATAAATATTTTCACCAATCTCTTCAGCAAACAATACAGCAGCGGAGTCTTTGGATATAAAATGCACCGATCTTACACTGGGATTGGTGCGAAGTTCTTGCTGCAGCGATTCGATTTCACTAGTCTGTAACGATTCATTAAGAAATACTTCGATTTCGGCAACGGAATCAAAGAAATCTGACGACTCCATAAGTTTTAGCGTGGTAGCAAAAAACAGGCCACTAATCAGAAGCGAAAGAGCAATCATTCCGGTGACAATGAGCGAAGCCAATTTTGCTCTGAAGAGATTCCGTATACCTTCAAAAAATAAAAACATAATTACGTTTTCTTTACCATTGTACCCAGGTCAAGGGCGATCACTTTACCGGGGAACAACTCAATGAGTTTATAATTATGTGTTGCAACAACAATAGCTATCCCGCGGCGGTTCAATGTCTGCAAAAGCATGAATATTTCACGAGCTGTCTCAGGATCAAGGTTACCTGTCGGTTCATCTGCAAATATAACCAGAGGATCATTCGAAATAGCCCGTGCGATACTGACTCTTTGAAGTTCTCCTCCGGAGAGTTCCCCAATTTCGGAATTACGCTTAGTGAGCATGCCAACACTCGTAAGCGCTTTAATTGTCTTGCGTTTGGCATTGCGCGATGACGATCCGGTTGCTCTCAGTGCATAGGTGATATTTTCAAACACATTTCTGTCCGACAGGAGTTTGAAATCCTGAAAAACTATCCCCATGCGCCTTCTAACTGATGCTATTTGGTTCGGTTTCAGAGACAGTGAATTAAAATGCTCAAAAGTAATGTGACCCTTCTTGAGAGGAACATCAAAATACATTGAGCGGAGCAACGTCGTTTTTCCCGCGCCGGTTGGTCCTATGATATAGAGATAATCGCCCTTTGACACAGAAAGATTTATCTTTTTCAATCCTGGGGATTGCCCAAAGTTGATAGAAACATTGTGAAGATTGAGCATAGTAAAAATCTACGGTTTTTTAATAAAAATATGTACTCGTTCACTTCGCTCTTCAGCAGGATCAAAGGTATAATCCTTAAACATTCGGACATGGCCAGGAAAGATTTTTTCCAGCATGTTCCGGATATCCTGTATTGGATAAATATACTGCTCGTGACATTCGTTCCAGATCGATCCGTTAATAGTTGAAGTTATGGTGAACTCTGTTAATTGTTTTTGCTTTCCCTGAATGTAACGGCTGTTCCGGATATAGGAATAAGATTTGTAGGAATCCGATGCCGAATTGTTGTTAAAGTTACGGATCGAATTGTATTCGGTGCACATATCAAAAATAAACACGCCGCCCGAACACAGCCTCGATACAATCGATTGAACAGTTTTTTGAATGTCTTGTAATGATGTAAGATAGTTTATGCTATCGTATATGCACAGAATTGTATCAAATCCCGAATGAACCGGAGGGTGAGTCAAGTCTGAACGGATGAATCGGCACCTGTTCTCCGGCATTTGTTTTCGGAGTAACTTTTTTTGTGCCTGTTTTAACATTTCCGGAGAACGGTCTGCTGCTGTGACCGACAAGCCCGATTGAACCAGTTCGAAGGTTATATTACCGGTTCCGCAGGCGAGCTCGAGGATTTTTTGGGGAATATGATTGTGGATATGGCAAAGCAATAAAACATAATCTGCCCAAGCTTCATAATCAACATGGACCATGAGATGGTCGTAAAGTTCTGCAAGTATCGAATAAGGATCAGTTTGTTGAGGAGCGCCGGTGTACGATTGCTGCTGCAAGTCTGATAGCCTCCATGTAACCGATATGATCAGCTTTTCCTTTCCCCGCAATATTAAGCGCGACACCATGATCGGGAGAAGTCCGAACTATGGGAAGTCCTGCAGATACATTGACTCCCGAAAATCCGCAATACATTTTAAACGGAATGAGTCCCTGGTCATGATAGAGTGCAAGAATTCCATCATAGTTATTCATATTTGACTCAACAAATAGCGTATCGGACGGATGTGGTCCCGACCACTCCGCCGGTATACTCCGTAGCTCTTTTAAAGCAGGTTCCAGTATAGTTTTTTCTTCATTACCAAAGTTGCCTCCTTCACTGGCATGGGGATTGAGGCTGCAAAGAGCAATACGAGGATTGAGGATTCCAAAATCTGACACGAGAGAATTGTAAAATAACGCCCCTTTTTCAACAATGAGTTCGGTAGTCAATGATTCCGCGACTGATTTCAGCGGAATATGTGTTGTAACTAGTCCTACTCTCAGGTTATTATACGCCATAATCATGAGTACCTGAGCACTTCCCACTGTTTCGGCGATCCACTCAGTCTGTCCGTTGAAATTGGTGTCGGGAGAAAAGAATGTTTTTTTCATTATTGGTCCGGTTACTACTCCGTGACAGGAACCTTTTCTCCAGCATTCTATCGCCTCTTTCAGACAATCGTAAGCATTCCCGCCAGATGTGATAGTAGACTGTCCCGGAGTAAAATCGTCAGTATTAATTTGGAAAATTGTTGAAGGAGTCCTGAGATTTTCCAGTGCAGCTTTGTATCCAGACTTGAACTTTTTTTGCTCTTCCGATGAAAAGCGGTCGAATGCAAAACTGAAAATATTTTCGAATCCGATTACCTGATATGTAAAAGATGATCGCAGTTCCGGATCAGAAAGTGATTTTATCAGAATTTCCGGTCCAACGCCGTTATAATCTCCTGCTGTCAAAGCAATGGTTATGTTTTTCATATTACATTCCTGTTGGCACATCGATAAATACTGTTTTCAATCCGAAACGCTTTTCAAGGAGACTGCCGAGACAGCGGACTCCGAGTGTTTCAGTAGCATAATGGCCGGAGAAAATTAGATTAACCTGTAACTCTTTCGCAAGGTGATAACTTGTATGGTCTGCTTCTCCGGTAATGAATAGGTCGATATCCGTACCCGTCACCTGTTCAAGGACCGATGTTCCCCGACCGGTTATGACGCCAATGTTACGTATCTGGTCACTGCCGAAGCGATATACAAGCGGATCAATGAAAAGCTCACTGTTCAGTTTATCTATAATAGATTGTAATCCAACAGGGTCTTTTCTCCTGCCGACATAGCCGATTGCTACGCCGTGATAAATGCCGAAGGGTTCCGAAACATCGTACCCCAGCAGACGGATCAACTCAACATTATTTCCGACTTCAGGATGCAGATCGAGTGGAAGATGTACTGCGTACAACGATATTCTGTTATCAAAAAGCAATTTAATCCGTTCAGCATGAATTCCCCGGAGCGGGTAGACTTTTCCCCAGTATATGCCATGATGTGCAAGCAACAAATCCGCACGCAATGATGCTGCTTTCATAAATGTTTCTGCACAGGCATCTGTTGCAAGCGCAATCGTGTTCACTTCTTCATTTCCTTCAACCTGCAGCCCGTTTAGAGCAATGTCGTCGATCTCATTTACTGATAAATAATCGTCGAGAAAATGTGTCAGTTCGTTCAGTTTCATCTCAAATCCGTTGTATTAATTGTGTTGTTTGATTTGTGCATTATTCCACCACCATAACGATGTTTTTCGTGCTCCATATCCGAGTGTAATGTCGAGTTTTAAAATGAGTCTGCGAAGTGAGGATCCGGCCAGAAGAATAAATATTTTCTGCAGCCATCCGGGATACTTTTTATTATAGGGGCAGACACGAATACATATCGAACAGTCGCTATTTTGATTCGCCCAGTATCCAAAACATTTTTCCGCATCTGTTGTCCATTTTTTTACGCCGACAAAGTTCGATTTATTGATCGGTTCATCAGCCGGAGCTTCATTGGTGATCGCTTTCGGTGGACAGGCATCGGTACAGCGCCGACAGACATCACAGAACTCTTTGACACCGAACCTGACAGGTTTATCATTAACCAGAGGCAGATCGGTGAAAACTTTTCCGAGACGCACACGTGGACCGAATTCTTTTGTTATAAGAAGACTGTGCCGACCGTATTCTCCGAGACCAGCCTGAATTGCATACGGAATTGTAAGAGCCGTATCGTTTAGACTTGCCAACGCACGGTAACCCAGATTTCGTATATATTGTGCCAGACCAAGCAGAATTACAGTATCCATCGCATAGCCTAAACCTGTTGCCGAACCGCTTAATGCAGATGGATTTGTTTTCATAAGTTCATGGTCCATCTCGGTAGCTATAACAATTACATGCGAAAGACCATCCGGTAAGTCGGTCTCCTTTTCCTGCTTGATACGTTGGCTGTACTTATGTGAATATATCCAATTTTCATCATAAGCGGTAATGCCCACAAGATCGGCACCGAACATCTTACCAACCTGTTTAATCTCATTGCTCATTACAACAGGGTTATCAACAGGAATCTTCGAATCCGGTGTACTCTGATGCACCGAATACTCGTCGTGATATCCTTCCCGCCTGTCCTCATCCGATTTCAATTCTGCAAAAATGTCGGTAACATGCCAAGAGGCGTTACGCAATGCATAATCTTTCTGTCCAAATCCAACTGCCCGCTTAAAACCCTGTACTTGTTTCCGGTACGTTTCAAAAAAAACTTCAGTCTTTTTTGACCGGATCGTGTTATCCCAGAAAGCCCTGCAGAATATGTCGTTTTTTTGACTGAACCGCTGAAAATTAGGCAATATGGAATAGCCGTTATTATGTTCGTTGTCCTGATTACCGGAATCAATAGTGAGATTCTGTTTTCTGTTATTCATACGTGCAACATTTAAACTTGATAAATAGGATCATACCATGGACTGCATTCAATTTCATCGGAAGTGGTAATTCCGGTAGCACCATGTAATTTCAATGATGATAACTTTTGTAATTCCTGCAAGCAGCACAGCAAACAACATTCCAATAACACCGAGAAATGTTCCGCCGGCAAACACAGCAAATATAACGATTAAAGGATGCAGATCAACACTTTTTACGACGACGGTCGGCTGAATTAAGATCACATCAATTATCTGAATAACTACAAAAAGCAATATTATAATCGGAAGTGCTTCAAACGATCCCGATTCTACGATCGACATAATAAATGGTGGTATTATACCAATGACGGGACCGATATAAGGTACTACATTTGCAATTCCCGAAAATGTCCCGAATAATAAAAAGTATGGTATATCAAGATAATAAAATCCAATGCTGTATAAAATTGCTAGAATCAGATTGTCAAAAATCTGGCCTCGAATATACCGGCCGATCTGCTAGTCAGCTTTATAGAATAAATGGAGTGCCATTTCAAAGAATCGGTTTGGTATAAATCTCATTACACCCCGTTTTAACGATGGTCCGTCTTTCAGCAAAAAAAATGCAATCAGCGGGATCATGATTATCTGAATAATGAGTGAAAACATGCCCTGAGCAAGTGAAATAATACTCCGTGAGGCCTGTAGCACAAGACCTTGAAACGAGCTGAGCAGGTCCTGAATTGCCATATCGAGCTGCTCTTCACGGATCATTGGAAAATTGCTGACCACAAAATCTTTCACTTCGCGGGCAGCAGTGTTTACCTTTTCAGATTCGACACTATGCAATAGCCCTTCAATTTCGTTGAGAACAGAGGGAGAGAGCATAGAACTGCTGAAATACAATAGAAAAAAAGCTATAATATACAAACACACGATTGATAGTGCACGTGATATTCCCATGTTTTCCAGATATGTGACTATTGGTTCCAAAAGGTATGCAACAAGGGCTGCAATAATGAATAGTAGAATAATTCCCTTCAGTGGTGTCAGAACTACCCAGAGGACAAGTCCGGAAAGTGCGACAAGAAATCCGAAAAGTAGTATTATCAAAAGAGAGCGCAGCCAAGAGGCCGATGTCCCGTTAAATGTTTCAACCCGAAGAGAGCGTGAATCTTCCATAAATGTGCAGTATGTTTATGTTTGTAATAATTATGCTTCCGGTTCGCTTTTAGACAATGCTGAATGATATAGGGAAATAAACTCTTTGTTTAAATCAACAAGCCGCTCAGAAATTATATTAGTTAAATTGAGATAATATTTATTGGCGGCGCGTACATTTCTGCCGGTCATTTTTCGGAAATTATCATATGTTAAGATAAGAATCTGACTTGGTTCAGCAATGGTACACGTCAGTGAGGAAAATTCCGGATCAACAAGATTTGCCTCACCAAACGATTGCCCAGACTTAAGCAAAACAATCTGTTCTGCAAGGCTGTCCCTGAGTGTTTCTTTCACTTCAACCGATCCTTTTTTAATGATACCGAATCGAGTGTCAACGGGTCCGGAACAGGTAAATACCGTACTTGTGTCAAAGTAGTGTTCCTCAAAGTATGGTTCGATAGATGTGAAGAAGGAACTTCTGAATTCGGCAAAAAACAGGATGAGAACGCACAGCTTCATCTGCAAAAATTTCCGGGTATCGTTTTTGAATAGAATAACGCATTCGTCTACAAACAATAAATTGATTCAATGATCAGTCATAACGTTCAGTTAAATATAGACATGGAGCCTTCTGAAATCAAGCAATTTTTCTAGCGTGGTTTTGTGGTGATCTGTGGCATATGATTTGCTATTATTCGAATTGCAGGAATACGGCTGCTCCATCATTTATTGGCTGAGGAGCGATTGGAAACTTTTGTGTTGATTTTTTAAATTCAACAGACCATATTTAAGTCTATTTTTGAATTATTGAACGGATATTCATGAAACTATTTTGTGTCATACTCTTAGTGCTGTTTCTCATTTTCCCGGCACATCTATCTGCCCGACAAGACAATAATACAGAGGAACTGGTACAAATCCGTTCTGAAATTGAATCTTTCAAGCAGCAGTTGGCCGCAAACACGACTCAGGAAAAATCTCTTATTGAAAGTCTTCAAGAACTTGAGTACGAAATTTCGCTCCGTGAAAATCTAAAGCGTGAGTTGGAGAAGAGAGAAAATACACTTACATCACAAATGCAGTCAAACTCGTCTCTTTTGAATACATTGTCAAATGATCTTCAACTAGTTCGGCAAGTATTCCGGAAACGTGCTGTCAATATGTATAAATATTCTCGCTCCCGTTCTAAATTGAATTTTCTTTCGGCAGATTCATTTCAGAATCTCCCTTCACTGCTTAAATATTACACAATTCTTGCTGAGCGTGACAAACGGATTCTTGTGGACATCAGCATGAAAACTGATGAAACGAAATTGGTTTCGGACAGGATTTTCAGTGACATTAATGAGCAATCCCGGCTAGTGCGGGACGTGCTAACAGAAGAGCGTATATTACAGGAAAAAATATCCGAACGTCAGCGACTTCTCTCGATTTTGCAGGCCGATAACAACAGTATGCGAGAAGCATTAGCCGGACGCCAAAAAGCAGAACAAGATATCATTGCTGCAATGACAGCAATTGTCGAAAATGACAGGAGTAGTGTTGTTTTTTCAGAAACAATTTCCGGAGAACCATTTTCGCGGACAAAAGGCAAATTGCAATATCCTGCCAAAGGGACTATAGTATCACATTCGGGAATAGAAAAAAATTCAATGAAGAAGACTCAGACAGTTAATCACGGAATAGAAATTGTATCGGATTCCGATACAAGAGTCAGAGCTGTCTATGATGGAAGAATTGCACAGATAAAGTGGCTACCATGGTTTGGACAGACTGTGTTCGTTCAACATACCGAAGGATATTACACGGTTTATGCGCGGTTATCCGATATAGTCGTTCATCCTGGCGATATAGTTACCCCACAGCAGTTGATCGGAAATTTTGGACGGGGTATTACTTCATCACTCAATACCTTACACTTCCAGATATGGAAAGGATCGGAAACGCTTGATCCTGAAGAATGGCTTGTATCTTCTTACAGGAGAGTATCAGGAAATGAAGATGATTAAAAAAAAAAATAGCAAAAAATTAAGTTTGATAAGCGATTGCCGATAATAATACTGAGTCGCTTATTGCCATAATAAACTCACCGTAAGCCGAACGGAGCAATCCGTTCGGCTTATCCTTTTATATACCTATCAACATTATACTTATCTGACGTTTTATCCCAGAAATTCTTAAATATCAGTATGTACAACACATACATACTCATCCACTGTAATACCAGTTACGTCCGGTAAACACTAACAACGAGCTTTCTACATTCAAAAATATAGTATGCTGTAGTATTTTCTGGAACTTTCTCACGGATAACCTGCTTATCAATAGAGAGAGTACGATACAAGAACAAACTAAATTAATTATTGGAGATACTATGGGAAAGGCCATGCTCACTGTTGTCATACGAGAAAACGAATCGTTTGATAAAGCAGTACGTAGATTTCAGACAGAGTGCAAGAAAGCGGGAATAATTCAATCTGCACAACGGAAAATGTATTATGAGAAGCCGAGCCGGAAACGGTATTTGAGCAAAATAAAGTTAAAAAGTAGGAATGAAACACTTCACTAATTTAAAGCGACCCGTTAGGGCGCTTTAAATTAGTGAATAAAGTTGATAGAAACTGCAATCGGAATTTCTATAAATATAGGATGTTCCGGAGTAAAATACTCTCAATATATATAAAAACCTTCAGGAATTTACACATCGTCTGTGTCTTCATCTTCCCCGTCGTTCACATTGACGAGATCTAAACTGGCAGGAACGATTCCCTTTATCCAGAACATTTCTTTTCTTTTTGCTTCCTCTATAAGAATTTTCCACTCTTGAGAGCTTCTTTCGACTTTGACCGATTTGATCGGTTTAAGGCGTTTTCGAAGTCTGAGAGGTTGAGCAATATCTGAATCTTCCATAATTACCCCCTTCATGTTGAAGTAATACACTTATTCATGCTTATTCCTATACTGAAAACTTATTGCATAGTTCTTCAATATATTTTATAATTTCAGGTGATTTGTTATACTTTCGTCTGCTACTCGGTTTATCATGATATACACTACAAATAATTTAACTTAAGGCCATAAAATTTAGTGACCGAGTTGTTTAAAAATGTACAATATTGCACAAAGTGTCCAAAATCAGGACAACGTAAGCTTTCCGAAAAGCAGATGCGCTATATAGCCCGCTAACGGCGCAAGAAATATCATGCACACAAAACGAATTATAGCAAATTTCAGACCAAGAATTGACACTTTGAAAGGAATCCTGAACAGACCGATAGTTGCCCATCCGGCAATATACGATACAATCGGTCCAATTCCGGCACCCGACTTGGTCACCATAAGCGCGATCGGGAAACAGACAAATGGGCCTCCCGGAGTTAACATGCCCGCACCGGAGGCGATAATAATACCTCTGAGTCCGCTTCCTGCACTAAACCAATTCGCAATTACTTCATCGGGAATTAATATGCGGATGAGGCCTGATAACATAAATGACACAACCAATACCGGCAATATAGCTATCAGAGTTCGAAATCCTGATTCAACACCCATGAGAGGGAGGGTAGGGTCACGCCGGTATGCGACAACTCCTAATACAATAACGACAAATGCTAATACAAAAAAAACTGTATCCATCGATTTCCCCTTGAATATTTTCGGTGCTTTTTTCAATTTCAACAAGATATTTCCTATAATTAGCAAACTTTTGATATGATAATGGCGCTGAAAATAGTAAATAATTACGTTTATTGCAATGAAAAGCTGGAAATATTTATTACTTTTTTAGACATTTTTTTTTGCATATTGGCATGATAGAAGAAAAATACATATCTATCTGAATTAACAATTGTTTTGCGGAGATCATCCATGAGTCCACTGAAAAGTACGGCATTGGGAATGAAAAAGCTGACGATTGATCAGCTGGTAACGACAGTACGGAATAAGATACCGGTCTCGCTTTCTCAAATGGCAGTATACAATATTGAGCGGTCATACAAACGGATTCTCAAATTTCTGGGATCCGATCAAATAATCTACGGATTAATGACAGGACTCGGTGGACTGAGTTCTGTCCGGATTCCCCCGGATAAAATTAAAACGTTGCAGCTCAATTTGATCAGAAGCCACTGCTGTGGAATGGGCGATCCGTTTCCTGAAGAAGTGGTGCGAACTATTATGATCCTTCTTGTGCAAGGACTTGGCAAGGGTCATTCTGGATGCAGAAAAGTAGTTGTCGAGACACTAATAAAAATGGTTAATAAGGGTATTATTCCGATTGTACCCTCGCAGGGATCTTTAGGGGCAAGCGGCGATTTAATTCCGCTTGCACATATTGCAATAGTAATGATTGGAGAAGGTGAGGCAGTCTATAAAGGAAAAAGATACAGCGGTGCTGCAGCAATGAGAAAAGCAGGTATCCCGGTACTGACCTTAATCAATAGAGAGGGAGTTTCTCTCGTGAACGGCACCTACGGTATGTCGGCATTAGGAGCTTTGACACAGAAGCGTGCCGATGAGTTGTGCAAACTGGCAGATATTGCAGCAGCAATGACACTTGAGGTTGTGTTGGGTTCGAGTACAGCAGTCAAAGATGAAATACACCGGCTTAAACCGCATCCCGGACAAATTGCAACAGCATCGAATATAAAGAGGCTCGTGAAAGACAGTGAGATCATTGCGTCACATAAATTTTGCGACCGGGTACAGGATGCCTATTCACTCCGGTGTTCTCCGCAAGTGCATGGAGCAGTGAAAGATGCACTCCGGTATTCCCGGTCGGTTATGGAGATCGAAATCAATTCGGTAACCGACAATCCAATTGTTTTCGATGACGGTGTCATATCTGGGGGGAATTTTCATGGTCAACCGCTAGCAATCTCGCTCGATACACTCGGCATTGCTATAGTCGACCTTGGAAACATTTCGGAACGACGGATTGATAGACTCATGAATCCCGTATTGAGCGAACTACCGGCATTTCTCTCGCCGGATGCGGGACTGAACTCGGGTTATATGATGGCGCACTATCTCGCTGCATCAATTTCGTTCGAAAACAGGGGGCTTGCAACGCCCGGCAGTATCGACTCTGTTCCGGTGTCTGCAAATAAAGAGGATTATAACTCAAATGGTATGTGGAGTGCACGAAAAGCTTGGAAAATAGTCGAAAACGCTGAGCGGATTATTGCGGTTGAACTTGTATGTGCTGCTCAGGCTGTCGATTTCCGCAGCGAGTACAAGCCGGGAAAAGGAACACAGGCGGCCTATCAAGTGATCCGGTCAAAAGTGAAAATGCTGAAACAAGACCGGATAATCGGTAAGGATATTCAATCAGTCATCGGTCTGATCAGGTCAGGTGATCTGGTGCAAGCAGTAGAAAAGTCTGTTGGAAAACTGTCGCTTTAGAAATTAATGCATTTTATTTAAGGAATTGTGACTATGGTAAAGAATATGAAAAACTGTTTTCGATTCACATTACTTTTTTCTGCAGCGCTAAGTGTACTCTTGGTAATAGTTGCTTGCAGTGGTGACACAATTTCGGAAAATGGACAAGCAGCCGTCCCGATCGAAGCGGGATCACTCGATGTAAAATGGATTCACGGTTCCAATCCGTGTTCTGGGAATACAGATCCGCAGTTTCAGGTGCACCGGTATGCAGCAAACACCTATATACTTCGTCAGAACAAATGCGATTCCCGCCATGCACCATTCAGTTATTTGCTGTTTGGTGAGGAAAGAGCAATCCTTTTCGATACCGGCGCTGAGCTGGATTCCGGTGGAGGCAACAATGGATTGAAAAAAGTTGTGGATAAAATATTTGCTGAATGGAGTGCTGAACAGGGGAGAGCGATACCGCCGTTGACTGTGGCACATTTTCATAACCACTATGACCATCTCTACGCCGATCCGGAATTTAGTGTAGATGAAAACACAATTGTTGTCGGAACCGGCCCTGACAATGTCGCTGAATATTTCGGTATCTCCGATTGGCCCAATGAAACAGTTTATTTTGATCTCGGAAACCGGAATTTGACCGTTATTCCGATCCCCGGCCACACGGAAGACAGTATTACGATATACGATCCATGGACGCATATTCTATTGACTGGTGATTCAGTCTATCCTGGACCGCTTTTTATTCCCGACTGGATGTCCTTCAAACAGAGTATCAATAAACTAGCTGCATTTGTTGAAGAACATTCTGTATCATACATTTTGGGCACCCATATCGAAATGACGACAACACCTGGTCAGGATTACAGTGGGACCTATGAACCGAATGAACACGTTTTAGAACTCGGTGTCGAGCACCTATGGGAGCTGCGCGATTCACTCGAAAAGTTGGGTGATACGCCGATAAAAAAGATACACGATGATTTTATCATCTTCCCACGCATATTTGACGAGGATGCATTCGGCCAAAATTAATTATGTATATAATGACTATAATCCGGGTTGCATGTTATTTGATTTTTATGTATCTTTGAAACGTGAAAACACAAATGCCGGGGTGGTGAAATTGGTAGACGCGCTGGACTCAAAATCCAGTAGGAGCAATCCTGTGAGGGTTCGAGTCCCTCCTCCGGCACTGTAATAAAAACAAAGACTTAGGGTTCATTTCCTTAAGTCCTTTTTTATGTTAATAGATGTAGCCCCCAGCGCTATCCCCAGCACAGATTAGGTATTCCAGTGATTATTTTAAATTAACAAGTCGTACAATATTTGATGATACTAAGGTGAGTATTCCCGACGTACCATTTCATTCTCGGACAAATGTATCACTTTTATAATCCCTCGTGAAAATTTCTGAAAAATTTTAGGAATATATAGACTGTGCTTATGTGATAAGAAATCGTACAACCCGAGGAGCAGAAAACACTTGTAATAGCATAGTACATACCGTATTATTGAACACAATGAATCTGATTTATACTGAAGACGTAAACATAATCAGGAGTTATACAAATGAAAGCTCACTATAATTTTATAGCAAGTCTATTCTTAATATTCGCAGTAGTATCGTCCGTATCTGCACAGGAACCGGTCTACTGGGATGTTGTGGAAAAGATCATGGAAGAAGCATTTGAGAATTCCGACGTAATGGAAAATGCAAGCTGGCTGGTCGATGTTTTTGCGCCGCGGAATGCGAAATCACCCGGATATATTGCGTCCGCGGAATGGGCGAAAGAACGGTTAAAGGAATATGGTCTTTCGAACGCCGCTTTAGAACCGTATGAGTTCGGGGTCGGCTATGTGAACGAATATATCTCGGTCCATATGATGTCTCCCCAGTATATGCCGATCATTGCCTATCCGGCAACATGGTCTAAGGGTACCTATGGAAAGGTCAGAGGACAGGCAATCTATATCAATTTTGATGAGATCGCCTCTGAAGAGGACTTGGAACAGTACCGTGGCAGATTAAAAGATACGATCGTATTTACAAGGCCGAAACAGGAGATCACTCCGCTGTTTGATCCTCCTGCAACGAGATATACGGAAGAACAGCTCGATGAAATGGCAAAAATCCCTGTCGGTCCCAGCGCTACTGTAGAACGGGGGCGGAGGCCGCAGGGAGAGAGACTTTCACAGCAGAAAATCCTCGATTTTGTGTTTGGGGAGGGTGCGGCAGTAATTGTTCGGACCGATGGCAGGAATGATTTCGGGACCGTTGCGGTTCAGAATATCCGGTATACTATAGAAAACAAACTGTGGGAATTGGACGCGCCTTCTCCTCCGACCGAACTGGTTATGGCTGCGGAGCAGTATAACCGGATCCTGCGCATTCTTGAGAAAGGCATTCCTGTTGAGTTGGAAGTTGAGCTGAAAGTATCGTTTAACAGAGACGACATTAACGATTACAATGTCGTTGCTGAGATCCCCGGCACTGATTTGGCAGAGGAAATTGTCCTTGTGGGCGGGCATCTGCAGGCGAATCCTGCTGGCGGCGGTGCGGCGGATAATGCTGCAGGTGCGGTTATTGCCATGGAAACTGTACGAATTCTTAAGGCATTAGGGATCAAACCTCGTAGGACCATTCGAGTTGGCCTCTGGGGCGCTCACGAAATAGGATCGTTTGGTAACCGGAGCCATGTCCGCAACAACTTTGCCGACCTGAAAAATAAGGAATACAAAAAAGATTATCATAACCTTTCTGCGTATTTTATTGTCGACCACGGTAGCGGTAAGATACGGGGTGTTTCCATCATGGGAAATGAAGTGATTCGGTCAATATTTGCCGAATGGATAAAACCGCTCAAAAACCTGGGTATGACACATCTTTTCACGACTGGTATGGCTCGTGAAACATACCGTCCGATACACCGACGACCATACCTTGAAGTCGGCCTTCCAGGATTTTATTTTGTTCAGGATAGAATGGATAGACGTCAATACCATTCTAATATGGATGTCTATGATAGGCTTGTTCCCGAGGACCTGATGGCGAATGTGGTCATCCTTGCTACTTTTGTGTATCATGCCGCCATGCGTGATGAAAAACTTCCCCGTTTTGCACCCCTGCCATGGTAATGTGGCGATGAAGCTATTGAATGATAGCAGATCACCATTGAAAACGTTAGCAAATCGTGCAGCACGAGGAGTAGAAAATCATCTGATCTTAAATAAATAGATCAATCAATGTGACCAATTCCGACGTACCATTTCATTCCAGGACACACCCATCATACTTATAACCCCTCGTGAAGATATATGAAAAATTTTGGGAATAGAAGGACTGTGTTTATCTGGTAAGTAATCGTACAGCCTTAGCATTTCAATATCATACTACCCCATCATAGTATGGATAGGAGTTCCGCCTTGTTACCATATAGCTACCGACACGTAGATTCTTTGGTTTGAGAAAAAAGATTAGAAGTATATACAAAATTATAGGTAGGATACTATTTTGCTTGATAGATAAAATCACACCTGAAAAAAATAATTAAGACATTACAAAAATTATCCGACCAATCTCCACTATATACGTAGTATATCTTGCAGATATTAGTATTATAAGAGGTTCAAGTCCTGTAAGGGTAAATAATACTTGAAAAAGCCACATGTAAATCTTACCATTTATATTATAAGTTCCCATACAATCTAACCAATTATATCGCGTCTAAAAAAGCGTCATATATCAACACAATCCCAAATTGATCTCTAAAAGAGAATCGATATGGGGAATATCAGAAGGAAGATATGAAATGGAATACAGAGAATTGGGTCGTACAGGATTGAAAATTTCTCCAATATGTTTTGGTACGGATAATTTTGCCAATCCAACACCGGAGGAAGAGGCGAAAAAGATGATCGACCGGGCTTTGGATAGCGGTGTAAACCTTCTGGATACAGGCGACATTTATGCTGACGGTGAAGGAGAACGGATAATCGGACGGGCTCTGAAAGAAAGCGGCCGGCGCCAGCAAACGATCATTTCCACAAAGATAAATCCGGGTCAGATCGTTTCCGGACAAAAAATTGATATCCATAAACCAGGAGTTGATCCGAATGAGCGTGGTCACTCCAGATTCAGCATTATAAGAGCATGCGAGGATTCTCTCAAACGCCTTCAGACCGATCATATCGATCTTTACCAGACGCACCGCCATGCACCCTATATTCCTTTCGAAGAAACGCTCGGCGCATTCGATGACCTTATCCGCGCAGGCAAGGTCCGGTATATCGGCTGTTCGACTCATCCTGCCTGGGCGGTAATGGAAGCGGTCATGGTAAGTAAGATGAATGGCTATGCCCAATATGTCTCGGAACAGCCGCCGTATAATTTGCTCGACCGGCGCATTGAAAACGAACTTATCCCAGTGTGCCAGAAATACGGGCTTGGCATCATTTCCTGGTCACCGCTAGCAATGGGTGTACTTGCAGGACGTTACAACGATGCTGCAAAATATCCCAAAGGGTCAAGAGCGGAACTCCGCGGTACTATATATGCCGAGCGTGTGACCGATCAGGGTATTCGGGTGGGAGTTGAGTTCTTAAAATTAGCCAAAGATGCAGGTATTTCACCCGCACAGCTTGCACTGCTCTGGTGCAAAGACCAACCAGGGATAACAGCGCCTCTCATGGGGCCGCGAACCCTGGAACAACTTGAGCACTTCCTGCCCGTTCTTGAGATGAAACTGGACGATGATACACGAACAGCATGTGATGCATTGGTTCCTCCTGGGAGCGCAGTAGCAAGTTTTCATAACAGCGCCGACTGGATGAAAGCAAAAAATATTTGATAATACCTGGTGTGCTCTCAAAAAATAAGTTTATTACGAGAGGGCTCAATCAATTTTAGAAGATTGATATGGGGAATATCAGTATAACTATAAGGATGAGAAAGCCATGATATCTCTAATAATGTTTATTTGAATTTCATGCTAAGAATATTGCATGATAATTTTGTTATACTGGTCCATGGATTTATTTTTCAAAATATCAAAGGAGAGAAATATGCGTAAGTTAATGTTAATATGTTTTTTTCTATTATTAATTTGCAAGCCATCGCTTTCCCAAGAGGAGCTTACAAGCGAAGAAGGAAAATGGATAAATAAAGCAGATACCTATGATCAGGATGGATGGACTTATCTTTATGTCGCAGGAGAACCATTTGAACGAGGGTTTCAGAATGGATACTTATTAGCTAAAGATGTAGACGAAACCATAGAAATTATATCGTATTATTTAGAAAAAACGACCGATAAGAAATGGGATTATTATCGAGAAGCAGCTCAAGATATGTTTTGGCTAGTGATGGATGAAGAATATAAAGATGAAATTAATGGTATCGTTGCAGGATTGCAAAAAGCGGGTGTGACAAAATATGACAATATTGATATCACTGCTTATAATGGGTGGATTGAAATTGCCTGGTATTATTTACCTCATACACAAGCACATGGCTCTTGCAGCGCTTTTATTGCAACAGGAAATGCTACTTTTGATGGCAGAATAGTTGTTGCACATAACTTGTGGTATGAATACATGTTTTGTCGTAAATGGAATATTATTCTGGATGTGAAACCCAATAATGGGCACCGATTTATTACACAAGCTTTTCCTGGCTGGATTTTTGGAGGAACTGATTTTTGGATCAACAGTGCAGGATTGGTCGTAGTAGAAACAACCATGAGTGGATTTGGAGGATTTGAACCCAAAGGAATTCCGGAATTTCAACGAATCAGAAAAGCCCTTCAATATGCAAATTCAATAGATACCTTTGTCGATATTATGATGAAGGGGAACAATGGAGGATATGCAAATGACTGGTTGATTGGTGATACAAAAACTGGTGAAATTGCACGCCTTGAGTTAGCACTTGATAATCCAAAAGTTCGAACAGAAGAAGCTACTGGCATGGATTATAATGAAATGACCTCTTCCCCGAATGGTCGCTGGGCGAGATAGCAACAACTTATGCGTGAAAATTATGGAAAAATTGATAAAACATTGGCCAAACAATTTCTAAACGATCATTATGATACTTTCGAAGAAGCTTACAATCCGAGCAGTCGAACATTATGTGGACATGTTGAATACGATCCTTATGGTCTGCCAGAATGGGGCTGGAAAGCGTACTACCCTGGTGGTACTATAGATGCAAAAGTTACTGATTCTGAGTGGATCTCTCAAATGAAATTTGATGCCAAATTTGGGCACTCTTGTGACATTCCATTTCTTGTTGAACCATTTCTTAAGTCACACACTGAATATAAATGGCAGGAGCCCTATCTTAAAGATTTTCCATCTTATTCCTGGACTATTTTTAATGCGAAAGATTATAGTTCAATGATCAATATGAATCACATGAAATATATGAAGCCTAAAAAATGATTATTATGAATTGTTGGTCATCAATATAAAAAGAATATTAAATATATTGCTTAATTCAAATTTGTAGATAATTAAAGGTTCGCAAATCGTACAGCCCGAGTAAGTAGAAAATAAACATTTCAGATACTCTTAGAATAAGTGTTACGCAATAATTTCTATACTCTACTATCTACTTAGTATACTCATTCCAAGAGTTAAACTTCATTATTCATACCCAACAAAGCAGGTATGGGTCAAATGTTTCTACCTTAGTTGAGGTGTTATTTCATGTAAAAACCGCGTAAAATGAACAATTACTGAGATATGATGTATATACACATAGTTGGATGACTCTATTGTGATATTTCACGAACGTACCATTTCATTCCGGGAAACATACATCACGTTGATAACCATTGGTGAACATATCTGGAAAATCTTTTAAATATAGACTCTTTTCCCTGATAAGTAATCGATACATCGATGTATGAAAAGTCGAAGGTTCAATAATATTTTGTAAACCAATTATCTTTAAGTATTACTGCCTTACGAGTCAATACCCGGCTGTTAACCGAAAGTTTAACGGTATATTCACCTGGTGGCTGCTGTATGCCGATATGATCGGGGCTGTCGGGATCAAATGGAACATTTTGATAGTTAGGAGGATCAAATTCAACATCGTGATAAGAGACTTCCTGAAATTTCGTAAAGGGTTGGTCTAAGAAGTCAGCATATATTAGCTTCCATCGTTCTTTTTCTTCTTCTGTCCGCTCCCGTCGAGCATCCATTCGCCACTCGACGCTGTTAAGCCCTGCAGAACCTGACCCATGTAGTTCGTTTATCATTCGTTCTCCCTTGTATACACGAACTATTACATCAGAATTAACGCTGTTTTTCAGGTAATAATTGATCATAAGCCCATAGGGCTCGTTCTCACCGGAGAAGTTCTGGGAACTCACAACGTTTTCCCGGGGAATTACCCACTGAACTTTGGGTCCAATGTCAAAAAGGTGGACTTCCTGACCAAAAACCTCCGGTGTCAATTCCTGCAACGGGGATATATCGGTTATGAAAAAACCTCGTCCGTATGTTCCCACCACGAGATCATTCTCGCGGGGATGAATGACGAGATCAAGTACCGGTTGGGTCGGCATGTTGTTTTTCAATTGTGTCCAGTTCCTACCGCCATTTATCGTTACATAGACTGCCTTATCATTCCCGAGAAACAACAGGTCGGGATTCTTATGGTCTTCCTGGATCACATTAACCGATTCATTCGGCAGATTTGCGGATAGTGATACCCATGTTTCACCATAATCGGTCGTTTTATACACAAATGGCCGGTAATCATCCATTTCCCTACCCCGAAACGACACGTACGCAGCACCTGCATAATGGTGTGAGGCTTCAACTCTGCTTACCCAGTATCCGGGATAGCCGGGTATACGGTCATTGAGTTTTTTCCACGTTTTACCACCGTCGCGTGTCATTTGTACATTTCCGTCATCTGTACCTGCCCAGATTACCCCCGCAGAAACCGGTGATTCGTCGATTGAGGTAATAGTACCTCTTTCCCGTCGAATAGTGCTAATTTTATTTTCATCATAGTTTGACAGATCGGGACTTATTTCTTCCCAGGATTCACCACGGTTGGGAGATTTGAGAAGAACATTAGATCCATGATAAATAGCATTAGGATTGTGAGGAGAGATCATGATCGGGGTATTGAAATTGAACCGCAAGTCGGGATTTTTCCTGTATTTGATATATTTCCGTCTTCCGGTTTTCTGATCGATGCGCTCAAGTTGGCCATTTTGTGCTTCATTATACATCCAACGGGTGTTTGAAGGATCCACCTGCACGTGCGATCCGTCTCCGGTTCCCCAATACTGCCAGTCTTCCAACCGGATGGGGTACTTCCCTTTCTTGGTGCTCGGCCCCCTGAAATTACCGTTGTCCTGCGTACCTCCATACACATTATAAGGATAATCCATATCGACGGCTATTGCATAAAACTGGGCAAGAGGCATTTCATCCGGGTGGTACCAGTTTTCTCCGGCATCATACGTTATACCCATACCGTGATCGGTACCGAGTAACATGTGGCTTGAATTCTCAGGATCGATCCACATCGCATGGTGGTCATCATAAAAATCAACCCGTGCCCTTCTTTTTTCGTCTCGTTCACGGTACGGGGTATCCCATGTTTTACCGGCATCCTTTGTTTCATACATATTGACACTCAAAACATAGATATGGTTTTCATCATTGGGGTCGACTCTGATCTGACCAAAGCTGGAACCGCCTCGCAATCCATATCCCCTCGGTTGTCCCAGTCTGTTCCACGTTCTCCCTGCATTGTCGGTACGGTATACCCTGTTCTGTGAATCTCCACCGGATGGTTCAGGCACATAAATTACGGCATAGAGAATGTCAGGATTACTCAAATAAATATCGAGACCTATCCTACCCATTCCTCCTTCGGGAAGACCGTCGGTGAGTTTCATCCATGAGTTTCCGCCATTTACCGTTTTATAGATACCGCTACCGTCTCCGCTGATTCCCATAGTATTCCTCCCACCGGCCGGACGGTCATGACTTGCGGCATAGAGTACTTCAGGATCCCGGGGGTCCATGATAAGGTCGACCACTCCGATATCTCTCCCGTCATCTGTAACCGCAAGTGATTTTTCCCAGGTCTTACCCCCATCGGTCGTTTTATATACGCCTCGTTCATAATTTTGTGAGTTAAATCGACCCATTGCTGCCACATAGAGAATATCCGGATTATCAGGATGAATCCTGATTCTGCCAATCCGGTGTGATTTCTTTAATCCCATGTTTGTCCAGGTGTTTCCACCGTCGGTCGATTTATACACACCGTCACCCCAATAATCTCTCTCGAATGTCGCTTCCCCGGTACCGACCCACACGACATTTGGCTTTGAGGGAGCAACGGCAACATCTCCGATGGCAATCGAATTTTCATGATCAAATATTGGTCTGTACGTAATCCCATTATTGTCCGTTTTCCAGAGTCCTCCTGAAGCTGTTGCCACGTAAAACGTGTAGGGTTGCAATACAGGTAGTGCAAAATCAGTGATCCTGCCGCTCTGCCTGGTAGGACCGATCGAACGGTAATGAAATGTTTCAATAATATTTTCCGGGATTGGCTGACTGTACGTCGTCTGAACAATAAAAAGAGACGTAAACATGGTTATAAGAAAAAAACAGGCATACGTGGTATTATTTTTCATCACTTTTCCTCGTTTATTAAATAAGTATTATGTAGTAAAGTAAAACCATAATTGAAATATTACAAAGTTATTTTGATGAAAATCAGATTTAACGATATACCATTTCATTGTAGAAAGAATACAACACATTTATAATCCTCTGGGATAGACACAGGTTGAATGTGGGTTTGGATAACCTTTTTTCAGGACAAATGTCTTCGCACAATGCACAACATTATTTAATTAAAAAATACTCATAATCCAAGAAAATACTGATTTTCAAGGTGGAATATATGATTGGGGAGCAGAAAATCCTTGTAAAAGTTCAATGATTCTCTTAATATTTATCATCATAAGCCAAAAGAGGAGCACGTCATGATATCTCGGGTAATGGTACTTTGTATTGCTGTGCTGTTCACACTACCGTGTGCTAATGTTCAGGCTCAGGAAGAGGACGATCTGAAGGAAATGAAAAATCAG
Source organism: bacterium (assembly GCA_965249485.1). GTDB lineage: Bacteria > SM23-31 > SM23-31 > SM23-31 > SM23-31 > CBDFMG01. The sequence continues at coordinate 1,388,759 of OZ252239.1, forward strand.
ATTCGTCGGGATAAGTTTGACCTTATCCTACCGCAGGTAATGAAGGATAACAATATCGACATGTGGATTCATATCATCAGAGAAGCGATTTCTGATCCCTTTGGTGCGGAAGACCTGGGGAGTGCGTCTGGTGTTTTCATCTTTACCGATCGTGGCGGTGACAGGATCGAACGGGCAATTCTCGGTCGCCGATTTGTAGATTTGGGTTCGAGCAATGAGGAGACGAGACGTCTGAGTAAGACGACAGTGATGAGCGGAGGAATCGCGGAGATCTCGACCGTCTTTTCGGCGGAATTGGTTGAAGAAAGTGGAGCCTACGACATAATCGGCGAAGCAACTGAACGGAAGGAATATCCGGGAGGCGCGCTAACGGAACTTGATCACCGGTTTAAAGGCATTGGAGAATTTGTTGCCGAACGTGATCCCAAACGCATTGGTGTAAATTTCCTGGAAAAGCATGGATCACACGTGGGTGACATCTCAGAAGACGGCATTTCGCATACAGACTACATCCTGTTGGCAAAAGCTCTTGGTGATAAATATGCAAAGAGGCTGGTCTCGTCTGAATATCTGTTACATGATTACATATCGAGGCCAGTGAAAAGCGAATTCGCACTCTATAAGAGAATGCGAAAATATATCGCAGAGACTCATGAGAGAGATTGGGCTAAAATCGTGCCGGGTGTAACCAAATTCCCCAGTCTTGAAGGTGCTCATTATATCGTTGATAAGGACGGAAAGAGAACTGGTTGGGCTGCACCGTTGGATCCGGAACGGTCCGCCGCGGCTGAAAGAAGCGATGACTATGTGATCCGGAGAGGCGACCTGATTCATCTAAGGCTTGGATATCATAGTAGTTATCATGGCGCCTCCGGTTTGGAATTGAAATTCGGGAACTACTATGAGCACATAGATGAAATCGGCTATGTGCTTCGTGAAGGAGAGACGGGACCGCCTCCAGAGATCAATAAAGCCTGGGCAGATGTAATGAAAATCCATGATATTTTAGAAGATAACATCAAGGTGGGTCGTACCGGTACGGAAATATATGAAACCTCCAGGCGGGAACTTGATGAAGCCGGGTTTATTGTTAACGACAGCGGAGAATATTCCAAAGATGTGGATCCTGATAAAACCCAGGTTAATATCGACGCACATGCCGCATCACAGGAAATGTCAACGTTTCCTGCCCCCAGGATCGGTTCGTATGGTCCGGATTGGCACCATGATATGAAAATCCCGCTCAATCACCACTTCTTTTTTGAATACTCCGTCTATATTCCGATGCCCGACTGGGGTGAAGGAAAATATTTAATGATACAAATGCATGACGGTGCGGTTGTCACCGAACGAGGAGTCGAGTATGTAACTCCTCCGCTCAGGGAAATTCGTCTTATTCAATAATGTCAGACTCTGCAGAAGGTTGCTTGTTCGATAGTGAAAATTTGTCCATATATTTCCCGGATCTATCTTCCGCTCCCAGTATAATATATAAGCAAAAAGGTTCGCGAATCCTACAGCCCGAGGAGTAAACATGACCAACAAAACAAATTCAAAGAAAAGCAATTCCGACAAAAAACTGGTGAAGAAGTATAAGGCCTTAATAACCCAGATCGATGGTTTATTTAAAGAACAGGCAGGTATTATAAAAGATTTAAACACAAGCAGCAGTAACACTTTCAAGGAAAAGTCAGCCGCTTTTAAAAATCACCACGAGATAATTAATGAGAAAGTGCGTGAATTAGAGGAAATGCAAAAGGAATTCTTAAAGAGGGGACTCGCAATCGAAGACAATATTTTAGAGATCATTAACAAAGAAACCAAATAAAATTACCAATTTCAGGAATCATGAACATTGTAGCCTCGGTTAAGTATAAGCGGGATCCTTATGTATGGTTAGTGATGTATGTGGTTGAGTTACATGATTGAAGGGGTATAAAACTCTTTGTGGAAAATACATCCCTTACTATATTAATAATGGTACTCTCAATATTCTGACAACGTACTTCATATATCAAATTGTTATCTAATTTCGATAAAATCCAATTATTCTAGTTCAATAGTTCAATAGTTTGATATTGGGGATATAAAATACAGATACCCGGTCAAACAAAAATTCATATTATGAGACAAGTGCAAATTTTCGTATATTGTTCATGACATCACTTCATACTGATTCCGGACTCCTCGAATAGAGGCCAACATTTCATGTAATTGCCCGCTGGAACAATTTTTCGGTGTATAAATGATTCAAAAAAACAGATTTTTTTCTTGCAGTCAATGACCGGTTTTAACGGGCATCACAGCATATAAATAAAAATAGTTGAAATTTTATAACGTATCGTACAGCTTTCAAAAGTATGAATCGCATAACGAAAAACAGTATTTACTGCGGACGATGAATGTTAGAACTGAATGGCAATCACACTATGTATAAGGAGAAATGATAATGAAACGAATGCAATTTAATGGACTTATTTTCGTGACGTATATCATTGTGCTTCTCACTATAGCACAACCGGGCGATCTACCGGCGCAAAATGAATCTGAACTTCTGGAATCGACTGCGAATAATCTTCATTTTCGAAATATCGGTCCTGCCATCATGGGGGGAAGGATCGATGATATTGCTGTTGTGGAGAGTGATCCCTATACGATATATATAGGGACCGCTGCCGGAGGTTTGTGGAAAACAGTCAATAACGGAGTAACCTGGCGGCCGATATTCGATGATCAGAAAACGAGTTCAATCGGCGCTGTCTCAATAGCGCCTTCTAATCCAGAAATACTCTGGGTAGGGACTGGTGAAGCGAATAACCGGCAGAGTTCATCGTGGGGTAGTGGTGTGATGAAAAGTTATGACGGAGGAGCTACCTGGAAACATACAGGCCTGGAGGACACCCATCATATCGGCGGGATAGCCATTGATCATACTGATCCGGATGTCGTTTTTATTGCTGCTGCCGGACACCTTTGGGGACCGAATGAAGACCGGGGGCTGTACAGAACGCTCAATGGCGGTGATTCGTGGGAAAAGGTTCTATACATCGATGATGATACCGGCTGTATCGACGTTAAGATGGATCCATCGAACAATAAGATCATCTACGCGGCGATGTATCAGCGGAGAAGAAGAGGATGGGGATTTATTGGCGGTGGATCGGGGAGCGGTCTGTATAAATCGATAGACGGCGGATCAACATGGAAGCAATTAACCAATGGACTTCCGAATGGAGATACCGGCAGGATAGGCATCGATATTTACTTAAAGGATCCGAATGTAGTGTATACCACATATGAGAACAAAAACGGCGGCATTTTCAGATCTGAAGACAAAGGTGAATCGTGGGTCAAAATGAGCGATACTAATCCGCGTCCGATGTATTACAGCACTATCAGAATAGATCCAAATAACGATCAGAGGATATGGGTACTCGGTGCACGGATGTATACATCGATAGACGGAGGCAAGACATTCGTTACCGATGTTGTATCGAGGATACATGGGGATCATCAGGCACTCTGGATTGATCCGGCAAATTCCGATCACATGATTGTCGGATCGGATGGCGGTATTTATTTTTCATATGACAAAGGCATTGCTTGGGATTTCATCAATACACTGCCGCTGGCACAGTTTTATGAGATTGGGTATGATATGCGAGAACCGTATAACGTATACGGGGGATTGCAGGATAATGGAAGCTGGCAGGGACCATCGGCAACGAAAAACCGTATCGGTATCACCAACGATGATTGGTTCACTGTCGGGGGAGGTGATGGTTTTTACACGCAGGTTGAACTCACCGATCAGGAATTACTCTATCTCGAGAGCCAGAACGGTGAACTGATGTTCTTCAATCTGAATACAAAAGAAAGTAAATTCATTTATCCCGAACCCGGTGATGGTGAGGAATCGTACCGGTTCAACTGGAATTCTCCTATAGTGGTGTCGTCACACAATTCTGATATAATTTACTTTGGCGGTAATAGACTGTTCAGATCGGAAGATAAAGGAATCAACTGGACAAGAAGTAAAGACCTCACTAAACAAAAGGACAGGAAAGAGCTGCCGTTCATGGGAATGCTTCCCGACGAGAATAGCCTTTCACTCAATGACGGGACTAATTCATATGGAGATATCATAACGATTGCTGAATCACCGATGACACAGGGTGTGCTTTGGATAGGTACCGATGACGGAAATGTGCAGCTCACCCGTGATGACGGCGCGACATGGACAGATATGACCGAAAAGTTTCCCGATTTACCGGATGATACATACGTCAGCAGAATCGCCGCATCCAACTTTGACGAATCACGTGCCTATGTAACGTTTGACGGTCACCGAAACAACGATTTTAAGTCTTATGTCTACGTTACGGACAATTTTGGACGCGCCTGGCGTTCGATAAACAGCGGCTTACCTGAGGGCGGTACCGTTAATGTAATAAGAGAACATCACAGGAATCCTAACCTGTTGTTCATCGGTACGGAGCGTGAAGCATATTTTTCAATCAACCGGGGAAGCTCATGGACAAGATTCAATAATATTCCGGTCGTTCCAGTTGATGATATTGCAATTCACCCCCGCGAGAATGACCTGATTCTCGGAACTCATGGAAGGAGTATCTACATTCTCGATGACATCACTTCACTTGAATTACTCACCGAGGATGTTCTGTCAAGAGAAATGTTTCTTTTTCCTGTTCGTGATGCGGAACGATTCCAATTTTACAACGGAAAACCTAGTCCCGGATTCAAGATATTCACCGGTGAAAATCCCGAATTTGGAGCGCTTATCACCTACTATTTAAATACTCACCTCGATACCGATGATGAAGTTCTCATCAACATCAATGATGATACCGGCTCAATTCGTACACTGAAAGGTTCGAAAGTGAAAGGTTTCAACAGGATTGCATGGGATTTACGCTCGGAAAGTCTCGATGACGATAGCCGGGCGCCCTTTGTCCTTCCTGGTGATTACACTATCGAATTATCAGTGAAAGGAATGAAGGAAACAGCAGCAGTCAGAGTAAAACTCGATCCTCGGATATCAGTCACGATGGCAGATTTGCGTGCACAGCGTTCAGCAGCGTTAAAGATTCACAAGTTGGAAGTCATTTCATCGTCGGCAGTGGAAAAAATTAAGGATCTTCAAAATCAGGTAACTGAGATATCCGAATCGGAAAAATCGCCGCAGGTTCCCGGTTCGGTGTCCGATGATATCCGGTTGTTATCTGATAATCTTCAGAATCTCACTACTCAACTGAGAAGAGAAGGGCAGGAGAATAGTGATCGATCTATCTTGAGATTGATCGGAAATCTAGAAGAAAATATTAACGGATATACTGCGGCTCCGACTTCGAGACGGTTAGAACAAATTAGATCATTAGAAATAAAAGTTGATTCGATTCTTGACAATCTGAACCGGATAATAACAGTAGAGATCCCTGCGGTCAATAGGAAATTAAATGAATACGGAGCGCCATTTCTGGATCCTGGTTCAATTATTGAATTATCCGACAGATGAAGGTAACAACAAGTCCGCTATTAATCTGATCCACTAAAAATACCTTAACGCAGGGTACTAAATGTATTAATTGAAGTCGGATAAATGTATCGAGCATGGCTATATTAAGCGATGCCATGATTTTTCTAGTGCACTTTATTTTCATTACATTATATAATGGCCTATTTTTAACCTGAACACCTAATTTGTTTAAACACAGGAAATGCTGAATTTGCCAATTTGGAGACTGATATGAGTAAGCAAAACTTTGGAATGATTGGATTAGGTGTCATGGGGCGAAATCTTACCATGAATATCGAAAGAAATGGATTCTCGGTTGTGGGATTTGATAAAGATATAAACAAAGATAATACTGCTCTAAAAGATTTTGAAGGGAAAAACATTATTGTAACGGAGTCGATAGAAGAATTTCTCAAGAATCTTGAAAAACCGCATATTATAATGATACAGGTGCCCGCAGGAAACCCCGTAGATTCTGTAATAGGTGATCTCAAACCGCATTTATCTCGGGGTGATGTAATAATCGATGGTGGTAACTCTTTTTTTAAAGATACAAACCTGAGAAATGAAGAATTGAAAAAGGATGACATTCTTTATATAGGAGCCGGAGTCAGTGGAGGTGAAATGGGTGCACTGTTCGGCCCATCAATAATGCCGGGGGGAAATCCTGATGCATGGTCGAAAGTTAAACCTATTCTTCAAGCAATATCCGCTAAAGTGGATAACGGAACGCCATGCTGCGACTGGATTGGTAGTGGTGGAGCCGGGCATTTTGTCAAAATGGTTCACAACGGCATTGAATACAGCGATATGCAGATGATTTGCGAAGCATATTTTCTCATGGATAAATTCCTGAAGTTAACTCCCGAAGAAATGAAGGTTATATTTGCAGATTGGAATGAAGGTGAGTTGAACAGTTATTTGATTGAAATTACCAGTAGAATTATGGCGAAAAAAGATCCCGAAACGGGAAATTCTATGATAAATATTATTCTTGATACTGCCGGTCAGAAAGGGACTGGAAAATGGACGAGCAAGATTGCACTTGATTTGGGAATTCCTGCACAGACAATCGCCGAAGCTGTATTTGCAAGAACTTTAAGCGCGGCTAAAGAGGAACGGGTAGCTGCTGCTAAAGAATTAAAGGGCCCGTCGAATACATTTAAGGGAAATAAAAAGGAATTTATCGAAAAAATCAGAAAAGCCCTTTACGCGTCAAAAATATGCTCTTATGCGCAGGGTTTTCAGTTAATTCGGGCTGCTTCAAAAGAGTATAACTGGGATATAAAGATTGGAAATTTAGCGATGATTTGGCGTGGAGGATGCATAATCCAGGCTCAATTTTTGGATAGAATCATAGATGCGTATGAAAGTAATCCGAATATTCCCAATTTACTATTGGATACCCATTTCAAATCAGTTATGGAATCGTATCAAAATGCTTGGAGAGACGTTGTTGTTCAAGCTATTAATTTAGGGGTGCCGGTTCCAGCATTCAGCAGTGCATTATCCTATTACGACGGTTACCGAAGCAGTCGATTACCAGCAAATTTACTCCAGGCCCAAAGAGACTATTTTGGTGCACACAAGTATGAACGTGTAGATAGACCGCGAAATCAGTTTTTTCATACAGATTGGTTGAAAGATTAGACCAGTCTTATTAAATTGGTTCTAAAAACAATTTGTGTAAGACTGGTATTTTAATTAATTTCTTGCAGGAAATCTCATGATTATTGGGACAGATTCATAGGACGATTTGCTTTCCGAAAAAACAATTTTGAACTATGTAAAGAGACTTTCTCTAAAAGAAAACTTAATAACAAACGTATTCTTGCCATATTGATGAGTGGAAAAACCGTGAAGATGAAGGGGTTTTATTTGTTTCCAAAGCCGGAGAGATTTTATATCGGCTCAAAGAAGATCCATATATAAATCGAATCATTAATTTATTATCATGTAGGAAGAGCGTTCAGAAAGATGTCGAATAAAAATGTCATTATAGCCCAGTCGGGTGGTCCAACAGCCGTCATAAATAACACGCTCCGGGGAATTATCGAAACCTGCAAAATGTTTCCTGACAAGTTTAGTAAAATTTATGGTGGTTATCATGGTATCGAAGGGATTCTTAAAGAAGAACTGATCAATATATCTGCTCAAAGTGATGATGAAATTCAATTATTGAGGGCAACTCCTGCTGCGGGACCTATTGGTACATGTCGATATAAATTAAAGAATAACCAGAAGGAAGATTTTAATCGAATAATTGAGGTGTTTAAGTCTCACAACATCGGATATTTTTTCTATATTGGTGGGAATGATTCTATGGATACTGCTCATAAAGTTGCGCAACTTGCTCACGATCAGGGTCTTGATGTAACAGCAGTAGGTGTTGCAAAAACGATTGATAATGATCTTGGTGATTCCGAATTCAAATTGATAGATCATACCCCGGGCTACGGCAGTATTGCGCGGTATTGGGCATATTATATACAAAATGTGAATGAAGAAAATCTTGGATCGAATCCTTCTGATCCTGTTATGGTGATTCAAGTAATGGGGAGAAAAATTGGATTCATTCCGGCCTCTGCCCGACTTGCCGACCTAAATAGAGAACTGCCTCTCCAGATTTATATGCCGGAATCCGGTTTAAGCATTGATGAAGCCACTGATTCAATAAATGATGGACTCAATAAGAACGGGAGAGTTATTGTTGTTATTAGCGAAGGATTTGATGTTGGTAGTATTAAGAAAGTAAAAGATTCTTTTGGACATACACAGTATGGTTCAAGTGCAATATCCGCCCAACAGCTGTTCGTAAATCATCTCAACTCAGTTGGAATAAATGCCCATGGTTCTGCCCGGGGACAAGTTTCAGGAACTGACCAGCGTAATTCTATGATTTATGCTTCAACAGTCGATCTTGACGAGTCATATAAAATCGGTCAAAATGCAGTTGTGATTGCAGTTAATCACGGTTCAGGATTTATGTCAACTATTCTTCGCAAAAAGGGATTTATTTATGATGTCGAATATGATAAGGTGTTGTTAGAAACTGTAGCAAATTCCGAACGGAAATTTCCCGAACACTGGATCGCTTCGAACAGAATCGACGTAACGGATGATTTCGTAAAATATGCACTCCCCTTAATCGGTGAGGACTGGGTGAGCATACCTTTAATAAATGGATTGCAGCGATTTACACGGTTCGAGAAAATATTTGCTGATCAAAAACTACCTCAATACATACCTCAAGCTTATCGACACTAATATGAATTGAATAGAATTATGGAGATTAATTCCGATGTCTGATCCTCAGGCTGAATTGAAAGAGCTAAAACCTGAACATGATTTTTTAGTTGCAATAGATTCGGATGGATGTGCTTTTGATTCAATGGAGATAAAACATAAAGAATGTTTCATCCCAAATATAGTAAAATTCTGGAATCTTCAACCGGTATCGAAATATGCGCGTGCGGCCGCTGAATTTGTGAACCTGTACTCAAAATGGCGGGGAACGAACCGTTTTCCAGCGTTGGTTAAAGTCTTTGAATTACTTAATGATTGGCAGGATGTTAAAAATCGAAATGTTGAAATTCCCTCAATTCATTCTTTGATCGAGTGGATTAATAAGGAAACTCTACTAAGTAATCCTCGTTTAAAAGCCGAAGTAGATAAATCAAATGATCAAATTTTAGTTAATGCTTTAAAGTGGAGCGAATCTGTAAACTCATCAATAGAAGATATTGTCCAGGGAATTCCTCCATTTCCTTATGTTCGTGAAAGTCTGAAGAAAATTAGTCAATGGGCGGATATTATCGTATGTTCGGCAACTCCTTATGATGCTTTGAAACGTGAGTGGGAAGAACATGCTATTGCTGAATACGTAAAGATCATCGCTGGTCAGGAAATGGGAAGTAAAAAAGAACATATACATTTAGCCATGAATGGCAAATATGATAAAAATAAAGTTTTAATGATCGGGGATGCGCCCGGTGATAAAAATGCGGCAAAATTGAATGATGTGCTCTTTTATCCGATTAATCCAGGATGGGAAGAAATATCATGGAAGTTGTTTTTTGATGAAGTGAGTGACACCTTTTTTAAAGGAAATTATACAAATAAATATGAATCAAGTTTAATCGCTGAATTTGAAAAGCTTCTCCCCGAAATTCCACCCTGGAAAAAATAACTCATAACACCATTCGAAAGCAAAGTCGTAAACGATAGTATCATCATTGCCTAGAAATAATTATTTTTTCACCGAGCGAAATATTCCGGTAAAATGAGTACAATATCCGGAAATATAGCAAGTAATAGAGCTATCACAAACATAATACCCACAAAAGGTAAAACGGTCTTCGAAACACTATGTATTGTTTCTCCGGAAATCGAACATGCAATAAATAAGGTGACACCGACCGGTGGAGTTGCAAGCCCTATAGCAAGAACGAATACCATTAAAACACCGAAATGAATTGGATTAACTCCAACGTGGACAACAGCAGGCAATAATATCGGTACCAGTATTATCAATGCGGGAGTAGGATCGAGAAATGTTCCAATCGCTAGTAAGAAAAAGCTTATAAATATCAGTAATATAGTTGGATTTTGCGAAACTATGAGAAGTAATTCGACAATTTTTTGGGGAATTTGCTCACTTGCTATTATCCATGCAAAACTATACGAGGTTGCTATGAGTAGCATGGACAAAGATGTTTTGACTGCAGTATCAAGAAAGATTGCAGATAGGTTTTTTAGTTTTAGCTTTTTATAGACAAAAAATCCGAGAATGAAACCATAAAACACGGCCAGTATTGCAGCTTCAGTTGGAGTAACGATCCCTCCGAATATTCCACCTAAAATTATCAAGGGCATCATAAATGCAATGATTGAGTCCTTGAACGAAAGGACAATTGATTTCAGGCTCTGTTTTTGTCGTACAGGGTAATTGTTTTTTTTAGCAATAAAATACATTACGAACATGAGAGCAAAACCGACAATAATCCCCGGAATAATACCTCCCAAAAATAAATCGCCGATTGAAACCGAGCCGACAACACCGAATATAATCATCGGAATGCTTGGTGGAATTATGACTCCTATAGAACCGGCTGCTGCCTGTACCGATGTTGCAACAGGTTTGTCATATGAGTTCTTTACCATTGCAGGTATTAATACCGCACCGATTGCAGCTGTAGCCGCTGCTGCTGCACCACTCATGCTTGCGAAGAGCATCGCAGCCAGTATACATACCATTCCAATGCCGCCACTAATGTGCCCGATTACATTATCTGCAAACTTGATCAATTGTGACGATATACCACCATGTTCCATTAAGGAACCGGCAAGCATGAAGAAGGGAAGTGCCATTAACGGAAATGAATCGCATGCGACAAACATGCGCTGGGCTAACAATGTTAAAGGTATATCGCCAGCAAAAAGCAGTGCAATAAGGGATGTAAGCCCGATCGAAAAAGCTATGGGAACATTAATGGAAAAGAAAAACAGAAGACTGAGTACGAGAACAATTTCCATAGTATTAGTACCGGGTTAACTAAAAACTCTTATTTTTTTTGAGTGCTGATATAATTTCTTTAATAATATACATGCTCATAATAAATGATGAAAATGGTATTGCAGCATATGGAAAACTCATTGGTATTCTCATAGCAGGAGAATATTGAGTCCAATTTCTTATTGTCAATTGGACACCTTCAAACATTACCACACCAAGGAAACAAAGTATGAATCCACTACCCATTATTTTGAGAATGTGTTGAGACTTCGGTTTCAATTTTTTAACCACCATATCCACACCGAAGTGTGCACTTTTCTTTACCCCTACCGCCGCACCCATAAGAGCAAGCCAAACGAACAGGTACCGCGCCAGTTCTTCTGACCAGGGAAGCGAATATTTTATGACATACCTGAATAATACCTGCAGGAAGATCACGATACTCATTAACGAAAGAAGGGAAAAAACAAAGTATTCTATAGCATTATCGATTTTTCTGAACAATACATTAACCACATAATTGTTGTATGCACATTTTTTTCTGAATATTAGTAATTTCTGACTTTTTGTGAGTAAAAAACTATATACGACACAATAAGAAAATTATTCAATATTCCTTATTTTTTCAATAAGTGAACTATCAATAATCTCTTTGAAATCGGAATAAACTTCTTCAGATATTTTTCTAAATGAGTCTAGAGAAGGGCGGTTAATGATAACTCCTTCTTGCTCAAGTTTCATTAAAGAATCATTAGTCATGTTTTTCACGGTCTCACGCTGGTAATCCCGTGCAACCACAGCAGCGTTTTGAATGATGGTTTTGTGCTCATCGGATAAACCGTCAAAAAACAGTTTACTCACCATGAACGGTGCGGGATTGTAAAAATGTTGTGTTAATGTGTAGAATTTTGTTAACTGCCAGAATCCGAATGTGTAAAATGAGTTCGGATCGTTTTCTGCCCCGTCTATAACACCCTGCTGAAGCGCAGAGAAAACTTCACCCGAGGCCATTGGCGTTGCCTGTGCGCCAAAGGCGTTGAACGTTCCAATGTGGATAGGATTTTCCATTACCCGTATCTTCAATCCTGTTAAATCGTCAATAGTATTAATCGGTTTTTTTGTGAAAACACTTCTTGTTCCTGCTGACCAGAATGCGAGAATCTTTATGCCGAAATCCTCAGTCTTTAAAGCAATTTCTTGCCCGACAGGTCCATCCAATACTTTCGCTGCATGTTCATTATCTCGGAATATATATGGAAAATCAAAAACCATCAATTCCGGCACCCAGGAACTCAGGGGTGCATTTGATGTGGGCGCTATTTGGATCGTTCCAATTTGTAATCCCTCAATTATGTCCCGTTCATTTCCAAGTTGAGTACTCGGATATATGTTAACTTGTATCTCATTATTTGTCTCAGTTTCAACAATACTCTTGAATTTTAGCAATCCAAGTTGAAAAGGATGATCGATCGCTGTAACATGAGCGGCTTTCAGGATTATTGTACCATCATTTGAACTACAGCCAATACCGATGACAAAAAAGAGAATTACCACTAACAGCATCGATTTTACAAATTGGGATTTTATCATTCTATCCTCTTGAAAGTTGGACAAAAAAAGTATTGATATTGTAAGATCAGATCATCTTCTGATAACTGTAAGCAGATATTGTTTTCCGAGTTGAGTTTCAAACTCAATGGTTGCATTGCTTGATTTTTTTATCGGAACAACCTGGTTGTCAGATCTCACTTCGACATCTCCTTCTACACCAATTTTGCATGTATCGCCTGTATTGGAGATTATCGTAGCCGAAGCTAGTTTCCCGTATTTCCATGAGAAGTCCACTTCAAATCCGCCTCGTGCCCTGAGACCTGTAACGGAGCCTTCAGACCACTCTTTTGGTAACGCTGGTAGCATTCTGATAATACCATTTTGACTTTGTAACAACATTTCGGCAATAGCCGCTGTAGAGCCGAGATTTCCGTCTATTTGAAAAGGGTTAAGCTCAGTGAAGAGATTTGGATTAACATTTGAAGCAAGCATTTGCTTAAAGATCGATAATGCACGGTCGCCATTTTGCAGCCGAGACCAGCAGGCAGCTCTCCAGGCCATGCCCCATGCCATGCGTGGGATGTCACCTCTGCGCTCTAATGATACTTTAGCTGCTTCAGCTAAATCAGGAGTTGATTCCGGTGAAATCTGAGTTCCCGGAAATAATGCGAACAGGTGGGAAATGTGCAGTTGTTCAGGATCTGGCTCTTCATAATCTTCCATCCATTCTTGCAGCTGACCATATTTTCCGATTTTCGCACCTGGTAAGCGCTTCAATGCGGAATTGAGTTCATCTCGAAAATCAATGTCAACATTTAATAGGTTACTTGCTTCAATACATTTATTGAACAACTCATTTGTAATTTGAATATCCATTGAAGGTGCCATGCTTATTCTGCCGAATTCTCCATCAGGAAAAAAATATGAATTTTCAGGTGACATTGAGGGACCCGTTACTAAATTTCCATGAGGATCTTCCACAAGATTATCAAGTAGAAACTCCGCCGCTTCTTTCATAACGGGATATGCTTCCCGGGCAAGAAAATCCCGGTCCATTCCGAAGGCATAATGTTCCCACAGATGAAGACTAAGCCACGCACCTCCCATTGGCCATAGTCCCCATTGCGCAGCACCAACCGGAGCAGCATTTCCCCAGATATCGGTATTATGATGTGCGACAAAACCTCTCGAACCATACATGATTTTTGCTGTACGACGACCTGTTTCCCTGATAACATTAATTAAATCAAACAACGGCAGATGACATTCCTTTAAATTTGTAACCTCAATTGGCCAGTAATTCATTTCCGCATTAATATTTAATGTCCACTTACTACCCCATTCAGGATAGAGTTGATCATTCCAAATTCCTTGTAAATTTGCCGGTAATGTTCCTGGGCGTGAAGAGGAAATCAGCAGATACCTGCCGAATTGAAACAATAATGCAACCAGTTGTGGATCGTCCTCTTCAAGAGCATATTTAATACGATTATCGGTCGGCCGTTCTATATTTGCAGTTTCACCCAGATTGATTGTCACACGATGAAACAGGTTCTGATAATCTGATACATGGTCCTTTTGTAAATTTTCAAAAGTTTTTTCCGAGACATCATCAATATATTTCTTTGTTAATGCTTGAGGATCACCCTTAATATCATTTCTGTTTTTAAAACTTGTTGCTGCAGCGAATTTCAAGGTGACTGTATTGGCATTTCGTACATGTATCTGATTTTCAGATGAATACTTGGAACCGCCTTCTGTTGTTATATGTAATCGACCCTCAAATTTCATCCCTTTTCCATCCCATGTTGCATTCTCAGGCTGGAGAGCCAGACGCTTTCCTTGCTGGCCAAATAACCGCAACACATTGTTTTCTACTGATTGTGTCTCAGTATCCGGTTGAGGGCTTGTTAGTGATGCATCAAAAGATATTTTTCCGGGCTCATTACTTGTAAGGCGAATAACAATGACCTGATCAACTGCCGATGAAAAAATCTCACGGGTAAATGTAACACCATCAATTTTATACCTTATTTTTACAATTGCCCGGTTGAGATCAAGCTCTCTATGATATTCGGTAAAATTTTGATGTCCGTGAAACTGGAGATAGAGGTCACCTAAAGGTTGGTAGGCGTGAAGCCGCCTCGGAATACCTATCATAGAGCTGTCTGCCAGCTCAAAAGCATCTTTATGCTTCCCCTCAAATAACAGGCTCCGGATCTTAGGAAGATTTTCCAAAGACTTCGGATTATTCCTGTCTACAATGTCACCCGACCAAAATGTGTCTTCATTAAGTTGAATATTCTCTGTTTGAACAGTGCCGTATATCATTCCACCAAGACGACCATTCCCAACAGGGAGAGCTTCCGTCCATATTCCAGCTGGTTGTTGGTACCATAGAATGTTGCTTCTAACAATATCGTCAGTCTGAACTGGAGGGTTCGATAGAACGCTTGCTCCAGTAATAACTATACAATATCCTATGACAAATATTTTGACCAATTTCTTCATTCTTCACTTTATCTCAATGATATTAGAAGGTCTTAACTACACAGTATCATTTTACCGGTACCAGGTTAAGTTTCAAAGATTTATGTGCAATCTTATTTATCCAAACTATCAAGTCCCTGCCTTGTGATGTTTGTTGGTGACCGACACGGAAGTCATTACTCTTATCAACCGATTCTCCATTCATGAACAAATCTATATCGGCTCTTCCCCAGTTCTTTATGACAAATGCTGGATTGATAACCGGATGTTCTTCGCTTCCGGCAAGTTCTAACTTTAACTCAGATGGGGCACCATTTTCAGACGTAGAAAGTACATATGCACGCTGGTATTTATCATAACCGATGTTTTTGAATCCGGCACTGCCAAGTGTTAATTCGGCGGGTTTGATCCACGAGCGTGCCAGTGGAATAAGTTCTTCGGCTTTTTGTTCTGTAAGACCGTAAAGTGAAACAGACAGGTATGAATCAGCCTCACCTTTTACAACAAGTGGACGGCCTTCTGCCAGCGCGGTATGGGATGGACGATCGATGCCCGAGACACTACGAGAGTCATTTGGAATCCGACTAACAGGCCAATGGTTTCTCCAGTGAAAATTCGACCATTCCTTCCGAACGCCCCATGGATATTCAATGATTTCGCCGCCGGGTTCAAAGATGATAAAAGGTCTATTTATTGCCTTCAGGTTCGTCATCTGGATATTGGCGTTTGCAGGCCTGTCATAAGGAGTAGGAGGACCATCTTTCCAGGAATAGGTATACGTCTCACCATCCATATTTGCAAGGGTTAATGCATCAATATCGACATTGTCCTCCGGCTTTGTACCGGGCTGATTAAGGAAAATTGTTTCCTGCCACTGATGAATATTCTCGTCAGTCCATAACACCTGTTTACGGACAATAACACGGTCTGGATAAATAGTGAAATATTCGTCTGCCCACGAACCCCAGCCAGTCTCAGGATTCTCACCGGTAATCTGATACAGTATATTCGTAATCGCATAACGCCAGTGAACAACAACCCTGGCATCGCTGTTCTCAATGATTCTTACGTGTGAATACCGATTTTGTTTGTCCGCCATGTGCTCAGAACTGCCCCAGCCCGACCTGCCGCTCCACAATTCAATACTCTGATCACCCATCCACAACCCGTTCTCAGTTACATAACTGGCTCCATAGTTTACCCCTCTCCAGAAGACCACTTTTACCGGCGAATCATCAAACGTAACAACGACATCGGCATAGTCACCCACTCTCCATAACTCATCCCAGGTATCACTGTATTCAAGTTTTGTAAAGTATGCGCCAAATTCCTTTCTGTTCTCAGCAACTGAGGGGAATGACCGCCATGACAAAGGCTGTGGTTCATTCAGTGTGACAAACCTAAACGAATCATTTACCTCATCAAGACTCAATGCTTTATTATAAAGCTTCACTTCGTCGATACGGCCGTCAAAGACCATGTTTGTTAATGATTTGCGTGAGGGTTCTCTGTTGGTAAACAAAGGGTACATCTTTTGGTGGCTTTTACCAACGAAGAGTTTTAACGTGTTTTTCGGCTGCGGTAGCAGTTTGCCGTCAGGTGTATAGACCGCTTCACCAACCGGGGTCATTGAACCTTGAAATGATTGAATTCCTGCAACTTCACCGTTGATATAAACAGTCAATCCTTTGCCTTGTTCAAAGGTGCCAGCTATATGTGTCCACCGTAACAACGGGATATTCGCATCGGAGACACATTTACGCCAATCATCATTGACCGCCATGTGAAATCCAACCTGACCCAAAGCGTTAACACCAAAAAAATAACCTCCGCGATTGTCAACTTCATGAGACACGACAGCAGTCCAGTTCCACGGATATGTCTGTGGGGCTATCCATGCTTCAATGGTGAACGAACCTTCAAACGTCGGGACGTGATCGACTTCTCTGACAACATGGGTTGTATATCCATCAAATCGTAATGAATTACCGATCACACCCCCGACATGTTTATAATTACCCTGGAGAGAATCTTCGATTTTACTTGCCTTGTCGATTACGGTTTCATCCGAACTTTCGTCAAAACTCCACCAGGCTACCGGACCGGTCTCCTGTGCTGGTACAGGGTGTATTGAGAATAGTAATAGTAATACGATCACAGCTTTATTTATAAGAATTTTGCACATTATATAGTACCTCTAACCATTGCATCAAATAAAATTAGAATAATTGCTCTGAAAAAGTTGTTATTCTAAAACTTGTCCGAACAATCATAAATACAAATCAATATAAAATCAAGTTCTTTATCCTCCAAATGTACAAATATATTTTTATTAATATCCGAATTTATTAGGAAAAATCCTACTATTGGGGAAAATAATTGTTTTCCAAAAAATTTATTTCTACTATTTTGATACCAATTTCAGACTCCACTTTATTTCATAAACCACATTCCGTTTTTAATATTGAGGTGTTGCTCATGAAAATAGTAATGAAATTATACGTATCTATCTTTGTTTTAATGCTCTTATTTCCGGGACAGGTTTATTCTCAGAGTATTGGTGAACCGAGGACCGTACTCACGAATTGTAATGTGATCGACTGTACGGGAAATCCAATGATGGAGGGCATGACCGTCGTGATCACAGGCAATAAAATTACTGAAATCAGTGAAGGTGAGTACAAAGGGGGTGAGGACCCCAACACTCGGATCCTCGACCTGAACGGCAGCTATGTGCTTCCCGGGTTCTGGAACATGCATTCCCATTTGTCCGATCTACACCCCGATGTCAATAATATTTTAGGAACTGAACCATTGCTTCCGGCGGCAATCCGTTCCGGAAGAAACGCAATGGACGCTCTCAAAAGAGGATTCACTTCTTTACGAATGACCGGTGAACGTGATTATATAGATATCGCCTGGAGAGACGCTTTTAACGCCGGTGTATTTGTCGGACCCCGCATTTTCGCTTCGGGGAAAATACTTACAGCTACGGAAAGCAATGCGTGGGAAGCTGAATGGTCTGTGGCAGTATATATTGACGGCCCGTATGAAATGAGAAAAGCAATGAGGGAAAATATAAAAAGAGGTGTTGATTTTATCAAGCTTTCATCAAACCGCATGGTGGAAGATGAAATTGTCGAAGCGATACGAATAGCGCATAAAGCCGGATTACGGGTAACAGCGGACATTGATGATCCTATGGCACGGATAGCCGTGGAAGCAGGTATTGATTGTATCGAACACGGTACCCCTCTGACCGATGAAACAATCCAACTGATGGCTGAAAAGGACACCTTTTTCGACCCGACAATGGCATGTTATCTCAGCACCGAATATATAGTCGACCGTGAATCGCGCATCGCTGATATCGGACTTAACGAAGACCCGAGAATTATCAAAGGGAGGATCGCTGTTTCGAATGCCGACCTCAGACCTCATAGGAACGCCGTGAAACAGCGGGAAATCCTCATGAAAGCTGTCAAAGCTGGTGTAAAAATCATTACCGGAAGTGATACCAACCCGCTTGGAGAGATCGGTTTGCTGGAAATAGAGCAGCTTGTGTTTTCCGGAATGACAGAAATGCAAGCGCTCATCGCCGCCACGCGAAACTGCGCTGATATGGTTGATGAACTTGATGATCTTGGAACGGTCGAAAAGGGTAAACTCGCTGACCTCATCGTTCTTGAAGGCAACCCCCTCAAACATATTTCGAACATAAGAACACTCAAAATGGTCTTCAAAGACGGTCTGCCTGTTAACCTCGGTAAGAATGAAGGACAGACCAGTTTTTGGGAGTTGTATTTTACAAAAAAGTGAAACACAACGATGACAGATCTTTGCTGTAGCTCAACATCAGCCGCATCGAGAGAAGACAGTATATCATCAGAATAAATTGGACAGCATTATTATTTATTTAGTCAGCGGAACAATTATTCATTATAAAAAACCTGTTCCATCTCAATCCATCCATTCGATCCGGGAAGAGAAATCTGCATCGGGTCGCAAACCTTTAACCATTCTATATTTCTGGGTTCTAACGCCAATTTTGCCATATCACTTTCAAAATCATCCCCTGTGTATTCATAATATCCAAATTCGTACCACTTCTCACCAATCTGTTGAAGAAAAATGGAGAAATTTTTCATATTATATTGTGTCAAAAGATCTCTTACACCCGGATTAGAATCGGCATGCAAACGTTTGTATTCTTCTATCATATCAGGTTTGATGCCAGTGATCATTCCAACACGTTTCACATTCTTTATTGCCTGAGTGCTTGTGTTCTGAGAACACATAAAACCTAAAATACAAACTACTACTACCAAAAATGATGTACTTGTAGTTTTAATCAGAGACATATTTATTCCTTGTTTGGTCATAAGATAACTCGGTTTTAATTTAGTTATTTTCTTCTACTATCTTGCCTTGTCAACATCAAGCACTACAACGGAATTCATAGAATCCCACGGCCGTCCATCCAGAGTAACCACAATGTATGCGTTACCTTCAATTGCTGCTTTGAAATTGTTCCGGGGGATACTTCTAAGTGCATAAGCTTGTATCGGACGGCGCCGAACAGTATCCAACACTAATCTCCCATCCTCAGGCCAGTCGAACACGTGCAGGTACAAACGGGTTGTGCCATCGGCAAGTATTCGGTGTGTTATCCTTCCCCATTCAGGTTGTTCCCACTGCGTGCCCATTGTCCCATAGATGCTTTCACCGTATTTTTTGAGCCAATCTCCTCCTCCAAGAAGAGCATCAACCGATTCCTCGGGAATTATACCTTCGGGTGTCGGCCCGACATTCAGCAAATAATTTCCACCCATACTGGCTATGTGGGCAAGATTTTGAACCACATCTTTTGCGCTCATAAAGTCTGGTCTGTCTTCGCGGTACATCCAGGAGCCATTCATTGTGGTATTTACCTCGAAATTATGAAAAGTCGAAATATCACCCAACGTGGGATAATACCCTTCGGGAGTCAAATAATCCATCGTTCCATGTGCAAACCGGTCATTAAAAATTACATCGGGCTGGATAGAACGTATCATATCCATGATCTCATTAGCGTGAATCAGATCTGGATGTTCTTTAACATAGAATTCCAACGGACCATCACCTTCGGTCATAAATGCACCACCGTCATCAGAAAAGAATATATCTATCTGTCCGTAATCGGTAAACAGTTCACGGATCTGATTTTTCATATATACGATATATTTTTCAAGGTCGGCATCGGGTTTCGGATAGTAGTGTTGGTTTCGGTACCACTTTGCGGGAAATTCGGGATGATGCATATCGGTAACAGAATAATAGATCCCCAGTCGTATACCTGCTTCCAGACAAGCATCTGCCAATTCTTTCAAAGGGTCCCGGCCGAAAGGAGTAAAATCCTTTATATCGTAATCGGTATATTTGGAGTCGTACATATTGAAGCCATTATGGTGCTTGGTGATATACACGATGTATTTCATTCCGGCATTCCGCGCAATGTCGACCCATTCTTCAGCATCGAAATCCACCGGATTCAACACCAGACCCCGCTCTAGTAACACGTCATAGTTTCTCCATCCTCTATCCTCTGGCAATCTTGGCAGAGCATCAGGGCCCCAATGGATAAACATTCCGTACCGGGCTTCGTGCCACCATTCCATCCTGTTATCCATGGTCGGATCCCAATCGGAACGAATCTCGATCATTTGGCCCGATCCCAGATTCTGATCCGGGTAATCAGGTGTCTGGGCTAGTACAGATGTTGCCGCCATATAAAGCAAAAAAATGCAGAACAAAACACTGCGGAATACTGATTTTGATAATAGTGTGCTCACGATATCCTCCTAAATATTTAAATTATATTAGTTCTTCTATAGTAAAATTGCATGTTGTCAGATAGATTTGGACTAGTTGAGTAAAAGCTAAATGATAGCTATTGCTATCTCTCATAACACTGATTAAGCAACTCCAACATTTCATCATATGTAGCGATACGTGGATTATTTTTATAATCAGGCAGAACTTGTGATGCATGTGCCAGGTCTGCCAATTCATTTTTTGGAATTTTTAACTCTTTTAGATTCATCCACAATCCGATGCTCTTAAGAAACGTATCGAGTTCTTTGCAGGACTCATTGGCTGCTGTCTCATCAGATTCGTCATTCAATTCCTTATTTATAATTCTACCAAGTGCTGCAAATTGCTTAATTGCCGATTTGAATGTATAGCGAGTAAAAGAAGGATACACGGCTGCAAGTGCTTCAGCGTGTGCCACATGGGGATAAATACCACCTATTGCCATAGCAATACCATGAGGTAATGTAACACCAGCGTTTGCAATACATAGTCCTGCAAGAGTATCTGCCCAAGCCATTATATCACGTGCTTCTTTATCCGAGCCGTTTAAAACACACTTTTCCAAATTATACATCACGAGCCCAATTGCTTTTTTTGCCAGCATATCAGTATAAAGTGATGCATTACAGTGAATATATGACTCGAATGCATGAGTAAAAACATCAAAACCTGTAATCGCTGTCATCCTCGAAGGAACTGTTATCATTAATTCCGGATCAACAATTCCGACTTTTGGAAAAACATTTTTATTATAAAGAGCTGATTTACATTTCTCTGATGGATTAGTCACAACAGATACTTGTGTTACATGAGAACCGGTTCCGGAAGTAGTGTTAACCGTTATGATTGGTAGTGTCTTCCCGGTCGGCTGCTTTTCTCTAAACCAAAGATAATCCCAACAGGTCCCATCATGAGTGGCTTCAACAGCGATAGCTTTTGCAGCATCCATACTTGAACCGCCGCCAACTCCGAGGATCACGTTTGCTTTATGTTTCTTAGCCATATCAGCGCCATCAGAAACACATTCGGTTGTTGGATTGGGTATAACTCCGTTATAATGCGCAAAATTTACACCAGCTTTACCAAGAGAAGAGATAATTTTATTGAAAGCTGGTGAAACATTTTGAAAAACCTGATCGGTTAGAATCAGACATTGTTTTCCAAATTGTGATACTACCTCACCAACTTCCTCTACACGACCCCAGCCAAATCTGATTTCTGTCGGTTGACCAAAATTAAAATTTTTCATGTTGATTCCTAATTTAACTGTTATAAATCTATCATGATTTTTAGACTTTTATCACCTTGTTCGTCGATAAAATCATACGCTGCCATGTATTGTTCAAAAGAAAAATGTCTTGTAACAAGGGGATCGGTAATCACATCTCCATTAGCAAGTAGTTCAACTGCTTTCAGATAATCTTCGTGTTTATACATTAAAGTTCCGATAATATTCAGTTCTCGATCCCCTACAATAGACATATCGATTCGCGGTTTTTTACCAAAAACACCAAGAACAACGATTGTGCCCCCTTTTTGAATTGCGTCTATTCCTGCATTCATAGTTGCTTCAACACCAACCGCTTCGAAAGCCACCTCAAAGCCCTTATCTCCAAAAACGCGGGTAGATGCATCAGTGAGTGATTCTTTATTTGGATTGGAAGTTTCAGTAATTCCACATTCCCTGGCAATGTCAAGACGGAAATCGCTTAAATCAGTTATTAATATTTTATTAGCACCCCGGAATTTTGCCACCTGTGCTACCAGATTTCCAATGGGACCTGCTCCTAAAACGACAATGTTTTTTCCTGTTATATCTCCTGCCCTTAATGTTGAATGTACCGCTACGGATGTTGGTTCTACGAGAGCACCCTGTTCAAATGTGATTGAATCAGGTAAAGGAACCATGTTTTCCTGTTTTATTATGAATAAATCCTGTGCACATCCGGGGGCTTGAAATCCCTGTACTTTCAATGTATCACAGATGTTGTAGTCATCTCGTAAACATGGAGGACATTTACCGCACACTATCTGTGGTCTTGCAGTGGCTTTCATTCCGGGTTTGACATTTGTAACACCCGTACCTACATCTTCTACAACTCCTGAAAATTCATGACCTTGTACTACAGGGTAAGATGTAAATGGATGCAAGCCGTGATTCACATGAACATCCGAACCGCAGACACCGATCCGCTTGATCCGCAATAATATTTCACCCTGATCTAAGACAGGCTCAGGAACTTCCTGGAACTCTATTTTACCCGGCTCTTTCATTATAGCCTGCCGCATTTTTCATTTCCTTATAATAGAGGTTAGAGATTAGGTTGTCAATTCAACAGTAATGTTGACAGAGTATACCGATTTTCCTTAAAAAAAATAGCACAATCTTCGATGACAGCAGAGGAATTTAGGGTTCTATATTATACACTAACGAAATAAATAGTATAATACAATTATGACCACAAACAAGATAGCAGAAATTGACCGCAGATCCATAATGCCGGTCAGTTTATTGTGGGTTATCGCTTTCAGAGGATGTTCCCAGCAAAGATTTTCGATTTGTTCCGCCGCCGGTTTTGGTGTCATCAAGCTAACAGACACGTAAACCACGCTGCAGAAGCAGAATAACCACCATCCTACCTGCATAAACGGAATACCCCACAAATCGGTTACGATTCGTAAATCACCGACTAGCGGTTCGAATGGGAGATCTATCACAAAATAAATACTCCCTACTATTAAACCGGAAATAAGAGTGATCAGGGCAGCTTCCTTTGTGCCACGAGGCCAAAAGATACCCCAGATAAAAACACAAGTAATTGCCGGCGCAAAAATCATAGGTATCTTGTTTATAGCTACGAAGATACTTTCGAACCTGCCGCCCTGTGTCGACCACAACATCGCCAGGATCATAACCACAACAGCACTGATACGGCCAATGAAAACCTGGGTCTGATCTTTCGTTGAAGGCCGGAAGCGTTTAACAATATCCACTGCAACCAGAGTGGCAGAACTGTTTAGAGCTCCGGCTATCGTACTCATTAGCGCAGCAAGTAAACCAGCCGCAACTATACCTTTCAAGCCTGAAGGCAGGAGCTGCTCAATCAATACCGGCAATGTATTGTTGTTGTCTGTGCCGATAATGTCTTTAAAAAGAACATACCCAATTACACCCGGGAAGACCATGATGAAAACAGGGAGAATTTTCAGGAAACCGGCAAAAATAGGACCGCTCTGGGCGTGGAACTGACTTTTGGCGCCCAATACTCTTTGTACAATGGTTTGATCAGTGCACCAATACCATATGCCCAATATCGGATACCCCAGCAATACCGAGAGCCAGGAAAACTCATTCAAGACACCCTGTTCATTGTGGATGGGATGAATCATGCTCATTTGGCGTGGCTTGATCGCCTCCTGGAATTGTTGCAGCGATTCAATGCCATGCTCCGGCAGAGCAAATATCGCAGCGACGGTTACCGCCACAGCACCCAGCAAAAGTACAAAGGTCTGGACCGTTTCGGTTACCACTACTGCTTTCAGTCCACCCAGAACAGTATAAATTGCAGTTATGACCGATATGATTACAATCGAATAAATCACATCAATGTTGAAAAAATACTCGAAAACTTTTGCGCCGGCATACAGGCTGATACCTATATGGATTAACAGCGCAGACAATACTGATATGAAAGCAAGAGTTGTTCGCGAACCGGGACTGTACCGTTTCTCAAGGTATTCGGGCAGAGTAGTGATCTTGCTTCTAAAATAAAACGGTGCAAAGATCAGCCCCAAAATAATCAAACAAAACGCGGCCATCCATTCAAAATTCCCTATTACAAGCCCAAGCCTATATCCGTCAGAAGCCAGACCGACCAGGTGGATAGTCGAAATATTTGTGGCGAACAATGCCGCACCGACCATTACCCAACCCAGAGATCTACCTGCCAGGAAATATTCAGTACTCGTTGTTTTGCGTTTATGGCTTGCAATGATACCAATAGCCAATATTCCAAAAAGGTAGACAATTATGATTATCAAATCAATTGTGGGAATTGCAATTCCTGAATCTGACATATTACACCTTCTTGATAAAAAGAGAGAGTTTAATTCACTGTTCGATTTTTATCTCGTAACCGGTGAAAGGGTAAACGTTAAGGGGCTTCTCGCTTCCTTTTTAATCCAGACGATCAGATCTCTACCTTCGGATGTCTGCCGGTGACCAAAGCGAAAGTCTTTTCCACGCTCAATCCTTGATCCATTCAACATCAAGGCTGCACCAGCATTTCCCCAGTTTTTGATTACAAACGCAGGATTGACAATTGGCTGGTTTCTACTCCCCGTGAGTTCAATAATCAGGTCATTTGGACTACCAGTATTGGTACAAGATACTACGTAAGCGCGTTGATACTTATCATATCCGCTGTCTAAATACCCTGAGCTTTTGAGTAACAATTTTGCCGGTTTGCTCCATGATTTCGCAAGGGGCGCCAATTCTGCGGCCTTTTTTTCGGTGAGACCGTAGAGAGAAACTGACAAGTATGAATCGCCCTCACCTTTAACCACAAGAGGATGTCCCTCTGCCAGAGCGGAGTGAGAAGGGCGATCGACATTTGTAGCATCTCTTCCATCGTTCGGCAATAGACCGGTCGGCCAATGGTTCCACCATGGAAAATGGGAATACTTATCACGTATTCCCCAAGGGAAAGCCAGTATTTCACTTCCCGGTTCAAAGATGATAAAAGGTCTATTTATTGCCTTCAAGTTCGTCATCTGGATATTGGCGTTTGCAGGCTTGTCATAGAGAGCAGAAGGCCCATCTTCCCAGGAATAGGTATACGTCTCACCATCCATATTTGCAAGGGTTAATGCCTCAATATTGACATTGTTCTCTGGTTTTGTACCGGGCTGATTAAAGAATATCGTCTCCTGCCATTGATGAATGTTCTCATCCGCCCACAACACCTGCTTGCGGACAACAACACGGTCGGGATAAATAGTAAAATACTCGTCTGCCCACGAACCCCAGCCAGTCTCAGGATTCTCACCGGTAATCTGATACAGTATATTCGTAATCGCATAACGCCAGTGAACAACTACCCTGGCATCGTTATTTTCAATGATTCTTACGTGTGAATACCGATTTTGTTTGTCCGCCATGTGCTCAGAACTGCCCCAGCCAGACCTGCCGCTCCACAATTCAATACTCTGATCACCCATCCACAACCCGTTCTCAGTTACATAACTGGCTCCATAGTTTACCCCTCTCCAGAAGACCACTTTTACCGGCGAATCATCAAACGTAACAACGACATCGGCATAGTCACCCGCTCTCCATAACTCATCCCAGGCATCACTGTATTCAAGTTTTGTATAGTATGCGCCAAATTCTTTTCTGTTCTCAGCAACTGAGGGAAAGGACCACCATGACAAAGGCTGAGGATTTTCTGGTGCAATTAATGCAAACGCACTTTTTACTTCGTCAGGACTCAATGCTTTGTCATAAAGCTTTGCTTCGTCGATACGGCCGTCAAAGACCATGTTGGATAACGATTTGCGGGAAGGTTCCCTGTTAGAGAATATAGGGTACATCTTTTGGTGGCTTTTACCGATAAACAGTTCTAATGTGTTTTTTGGCTGGGGGAGCAGTTTGCCGTCAGGTGTATAGACTGCTTCACCAACCGGGGTCATTGAACCTCGAAAAGATTGAGTTCCTGCTACTTCCCCATTAATGTAGATGGTTAATCCCTTACCTTTTTCAAAGGTGCCCGCTATATGAGTCCACCGTAACAACGGAATCTTCATATCGGTTACACATTTACGCCAATCATCATTGACCGCCATGTGAAATCCAACCTGACCCAAAGCGTTAACACCAAAAAAATAGCCCCCGCGATGGTCAACTTCATGGGACACGACAGCAGTCCAGTTCCACGGATATGTCTGCGGGGCTATCCAGGCTTCAATGGTGAAAGAACCTTCAAACATCGGGACCTTATCAACTTCTCTGACAACATGAGTTGTATACCCGTTAAACCGTAGTGAATTGCCGATCACACCCCCGACATGTTTATAATTACCCTGGAGAGAATCTTTGATTTTGCCGGCTTTGTCGAATGCGGTTTCACCCGAACTTTCGTCAAAACTCCACCAGGCTACCGGACCGGTCTCCTGTGCTGGTACAGGGTGTATTGAGAATAGTAATAGTACTACGATCACAGCTTTATTTATAAGAATTTTGCACATTATATAGTACCTCTAACCATTGCATCAAATAAAATTAGAATAATTGCTCTGAAAAAGTTGTTATTCTAAAACTTGTCCGAACAATCATAAATACAAATCAATATAAAATCAAGTTCTTTATCCTCCAAATGTACAAATATATTTTTATTAATATCCGAATTTATTAGGAAAAATCCTACTATTGGGGAAAATAATTGTTTTCCAAAAAATTTATTCCTACTTTTTTGTATTCCGAATCTTTAGCACTATTTTCTTACTGCCAATATTATTTATTTCATTAAACACATCTCGTATTTAATATTGAGGTATTGCTCGTGAAAACATTTCTAAGTTTACTCAAAACTATCATTGTGTTAATGTTATTATTTCCGGGACAGGTTTATTCTCAGAGCACAGGTGAATTCAGAACCGTACTCACGAATTGTAATGTGATCGACTGTACCGGAAATCCAATGATGGAGGGCATGACCGTCGTGATCACAGGCAATAAAATTACTGAAATCAGTGAAGGTGAGTACAAAGGGGGTGAGGACCCCAACACTCGGATCCTCGACCTGAACGGCAGCTATGTGCTTCCCGGGTTCTGGAACATGCATTCCCATTTGTCCGATCTACACCCCGATGTCAATAATATTTTAGGAACTGAACCATTGCTTCCGGCGGCAATCCGTTCCGGAAGAAACGCAATGGACGCTCTCAAAAGAGGATTCACTTCTTTACGAATGACCGGTGAACGTGATTATATAGATATCGCCTGGAGAGACGCTTTTAACGCCGGTGTATTTGTCGGACCCCGCATTTTCGCTTCGGGGAAAATACTTACAGCTACGGAAGGCAATGCGTGGGAAGCTGAATGGCCTGTGGCAGTATATATTGACGGCCCGTATGAAATGAGAAAAGCAATGAGGGAAAATATAAAAAGAGGTGTTGATTTTATCAAGCTTTCATCAAACCGCATGGTGGAAGATGAAATTGTCGAAGCGATACGAATAGCGCATAAAGCTGGATTACGGGTAACAGCGGACATTGATGATCCTATGGCACGGATAGCCGTGGAAGCAGGTATTGATTGTATCGAACACGGTACCCCTCTGACCGATGAAACAATCCAACTGATGGCTGAAAAGGACACCTTTTTCGACCCGACAATGGCATGTTATCTCAGCACCGAATATATAGTCGACCGTGAATCGCGCATCGCTGATATCGGACTTAACGAAGACCCGAGAATTATCAAAGGGATGATCGCTGTTTCGAATGCCGACCTCAGACCTCATAGGAACGCCGTGAAACAGCGGGAAATCCTCATGAAAGCTGTCAAAGCTGGTGTAAAAATCATTACCGGAAGTGATACCAACCCGCTTGGAGATATCGGTTTGCTGGAAATAGAGCAGCTTGTGTTTTCAGGACTTTCCGAGATGCAGGTATTAATAAATGCTACTAGAAATTCTGCAGATATGATTGGAATGCTCAATGATCTTGGCACCATCGAAGAAGGAAAACTTGCCGACCTGATCGTCGTTGAGGACAATCCCCTTGATAATATATCGAATCTCAGAACACTTACAATGGTTATTTAAGGATGGAAAAATTGTTAATCGCACAAAAGATGAGGGGCAGAAAAGTCTTTGGGAGCTTTACTACAAAATGATTGGTCTTTTTAGTTACAAATCTGAAATATAAATCAGTATCCAAACACAATTGTGATCAAGAAAAATTATGAGATATTAGTCAATGATGTTGAAATTGAACGAAAGAGTATATAAAACTAATATTGTCGTTAATTTATAATTTATATAGAGGTTTATATGACATTAAATATTGATTTGCCTCATTCGAGAGAGTTGATATGTTATCCGGGAAGCATAAAAATTTTACCGGATAAAATTGGCGGAACAAACAAAAAAGTATTTATAATGGGTAGATTTAATAAGTTGAAAATGCCGGTTGTGTATGATTCAATCATGTCAAGTCTTGAAGATCAAAAACACAAAGTTACCATTTTCGATAAAATAAATTATGAGCCGACGATACAGGACATTGATGAAGCAGCCGGTATTTGCCGAGATGAACAATGCGATGTAATGGTAACTATTGGAGGTGGAAGCAGCATTGATGCGGCAAAAGCTGTTGCGGTATTAATGAACAATCCGGGTTCAGTTCGTGAATACCAGATGGATGAAAAACCTATCACCGAACCGGGTATAAAAATGATCGCCATCCCGACAACTGCGGGAACCGGTGCAGAAAGTAATTGGGTTTCGGTGGTTACGAATAAAGAAGAGAACATCAAAAAGAGCATAAAACATTCTTATCTTGTTCCTGATGTTGTGCTCATTGATCCAGAATTGATGGTTTCTCTTTCTCCTGAGTTTACTGCTCTTACGGGAATAGATGCTTTCTCACATGCCCTGGAAAATATTGTTTCAACAAATTCTAACCATTATACACGGGCACTCGATATCAAAGCTATTGAATTAATAGGTAAAAATTTAGTTCGTGCTTACCGGGATGGTACTGATATTGAGGCGCGATATAATATGGCAATTGCAAGCTGCATGGCAGGTGTTGCTATTCAGACCGGTGTAGGAAGTGCTCATATGCTTTCACAGCCACTTGGTATGGTTTGTGGAATGAGACACAGTGAAACAATTGCCGCAGTCTTAGCGGCAACTATTGAAAGTAATCTTGAATATGCGAAAGATACATATTGTCAGGTCGCCTCGGTACTTATTCCTCATACAAACGGGAAATCTAGCAATGAAGTAGCGGCGTCGACGGTAACATTTTTTAGAGATATGCTTGAACAACTCGATGTAAGCATAAAACTTTCGGACAGAGGATTGACAGAAAGTCAATATCAGGAAGTTTTAGATAATGTCAAGATGTCAACTGCAGGCATCAAAACAAATCCGAGACCCATTGATGACAATGTTTTAATTGAGATAATGAATAAGTCAATGTAATTCATCCAGTGAATAGAAGTGCATTCATTGAATCTTTACTCTCCATCGAAGGACTCAAGAAATTCCCAATATATTCGAATGCGAGTTGTGTCCCTTCATTGTATATAAATGACGTTTATGTAAGGAGGTAAATGATATGATCAGAAAAACATCACTATTGTTGCTTGTAGTCCTTGTATGCTGTATTTACGGCAGTACATTTGCGCAGGATACACGATTGAACGCAGGTCAGGATATAAGAAAAATTATTCCCATGCGTGAACGGGTACAAATCGAGCAAAGTTTCTGGGACTGGAAACGGAAAAATGTCCTTCCGGCAGTTATGCGCGAGCAGGGCGTTGACCTGTGGATTATTCGTAATAACGAAGAACCGCTTTACCGTATGACCTCGTACAGAGAGCAT
This sequence comes from bacterium, assembly GCA_965249485.1. GTDB lineage: Bacteria > SM23-31 > SM23-31 > SM23-31 > SM23-31 > CBDFMG01. Next base: position 1,419,322 of record OZ252239.1, read on the forward strand.
CCCGTTTTCACATCACTGCTTCCGGCAAATCATGAAGGCATGGTGCTGCCGAGCAAATTTGCAAAGTCTTCCATGGATGTCCCTAATTTCCTGTTCTTTTACGATACCGGAGATGACATCGAATATATTGAACCTCAGGACTATGATGAGATAACTCGTTTTGTCAGAGAACGGGACCCCCGAACAATTGCAATCGGCAGGAATGACAGCGAAGACATGAAAAAAGCCCTTGGCAGCAGATATGCTTCACGCACAGTCGATTCATGGACGCTTGGAGTCAGGTGGCTGGAAACTATGTCACCCGGGCAGATTAGCATCTATAGATTTGTTCAGGGACTGCATAACGATATTATTGCACAGGGTTTTTCAAACGCCGTTGTTGTTCCGGATGCAACGACAACAGATGATCTTAATTGGTGGTTCAGACACAAATATCTTGAACTCGATCTCGAGATTGAAAACTACCCTTCAGTCAGAGTTCAGAGACGGCCGGATTATGTCAAGATGTATGGCAATCCACCTGATTATTTCAGAAATAACAGGACACGGAACGGCATTAATGTCGTAATACGGCGGGGAGATGTCATAAGTCTTGATTCGGATATCATGCTTATGGGATTGATTACCGACTCCCATCAGCATGCGTATGTATTACAGCGAGATGAAGACGACGTTCCCGGTGGACTCAAAGAAGCGCTGCGGCTTGTCAACGATATGCAAGACAAATTCAGGAAAGAATTCGTAGCAGGCAAAACCGGTATAGAGATTGTTAAATCAAGCGAGTCTATTCCGAGAGATCCCCGTTTTATCGAATCGGTTATATGGTTTCATCCTCCGCCTATGTTCATCAGACGATACTCCGAAAACGGGCTCATGTTCTCCCGTGGATCATATGTTGCGGGAGTTTCTTCCAGCCCCGGATATAAGCTCCATCCCATTGTCAGAAACACGCATACGTTGCATTACAATACCATGTATGCCTATGAACCGGATATGCGTGTAAGAGTTCCCGGATGGGGAGAAGACGGAATTGCGCTGGGTCTCGGTCAAATAGCCCTCTTTACCGAGGATGGCCTGGAGTATCTTGACAGACCTCAACACAACGTCTGGCACATTGTAAAGTAATTCTTATTGAAAAGTATTACACATAATGTATTGAATAGTATAGATTAAATCATCTTAACTGAGCACTGATATTTAACTGTAAGTATTGAAGCATATGAGGAGTTAACATGGTTGATCTTATCTTTCTCTCTCTGGGAGCCGCATTTTCGGTTTTACGGGGTATTGCACATTTCTTCCCGACAAAATCTGTTGTTAAAGGCTTTGGTGATATTAGCGTCGACAATAAACGAATCATTACAATGGAGTGGATCGTAGAGGGAGTAGCACTAATCTTCATCGGCCTGCTTGTGGCTGCTGTTACATTCATTGATCCATTAAGTGTCATATCAAGATCTGTATATATCCTCACTATACTTGGCCTTATGGTCTTGGCATTTGTTTCATTGTTCACTGGATTCAAGATTAATTTCCTTCCATTCAAGTTATGCCCATTTATCTTTTCGACATCTGCCCTGCTAATTTTTATTGGAGGTGTTGTTTAGAGTAGGATTACGTTCAGTATTGCACTTATAGTGAGCGGTGTAGGGATTCAGAACAATTTGGACGGATGGGGTTATTCGGTTTTGCTCAGTTATTCCGACTCTTCCAATCATCTAACTAAGGTAAAATCATCCTCAACGGCAGATAAAATCTGACAACACTCTAAGTTTTCAACAAACAAATTTAATATAAATCCACATTTTAATAAAAGAAGAGGAAGTCATGAAATATCGAATGATGCTACTATTACTATCTGTGATGTTCACCGTACCAGTTGCCAATGCACAGCCGGGTGTACATACGGCAAAAACCGGTTCTGAAGTTCTCCGGCTGATACGGAATGAAAAACTTGATCTTATCCTTCCGGGAGTCATGCGCGATAATAAGGTGGACATGTGGATTCACGTCACACGTAATGGAGACCCTGATCCCCTGGCTGAGAATTTCGGATCGACGTCGGGTTATCTGATTTTTACCGACCTGGGTGATCAGATCGAGCGGGCTGCGTTTGGTTCAGCAGGAGCTGTTGAAAATATTGATGTACGAGGTTCTCGTGACATCGCACGTGCTATTGCAGGGTATGATTTTCGAACGCAAGACTTCTCCGCTTACGACGAATTGAGAGATTTTGTTGCCGAACGTGATCCGCAGACAATCGCGGTTAATACATCCCGTTGGCTCGCTATTGCAGACGGAATTTCACATTCACAATTCGTAATATTGGAAAAAATATTGGGGCCGAAATACTCTGCACGAGTTGTCTCGGCAGAGAATGTGATCACCGATTTCAGAGTAAGAAGGACACTCAGGGAAGTGGCTCTTATGACCAATGCACTTGAAACACATCGTCAGATTCTTGAACGTGCTTTATCGAGTGAGGTTATCACACCGGGCGTAACAACATTAGAAGATGTTGGCTGGTGGGTAAAGGAGCAATTTTTTAAGCGGGGTTTAACAAGTGGATTCAGTACCAGGGTTGGCAGTCCGGGAGTTCTCTATTCTGCAGTTTCCGATCAATCAAAGACAAGTTCACCTCAATATGTCTTACAGCGCGGTGATTTTCTTTCGTTTGATACTGGTGTACGATATCTTGACTACTTTTCAACAGATTATAAACGCAACGCCTATATTATGAGGGAAGGGGAAACAAGTGTTCCTAAGAGTTTACAGCATGCTTTTGATCGTGCAATAGCAGCTCGCGATATTATTCGGAAACAAATAAAAATCGGCAGAACATCGGGGGAAACCTTGAGAGCAATAATCTTAGCACTTGAAAAAGCAGACTATATTTATATATCTACAAATGATATGGGATTAGAGGATTACCAGTTGACACAAAAGATGATCGCAAATACTAATAAGTCAGGGGCAGCTGTCGATCTTCATAGCCAAGGCCATCATGGCGGCAGCCTGGTGACTGTCGGACCCTCGATGGGACCTTTTCGGTCAGACCGTGATCATTTGATGATTCAAGAGAATCATATTTTTTCTTTAGAATATCTTGTTAGTACAAACCTTCCTGAAAGACCCGGTTTTCCGATTATCATTAATATAGAAGGTAATCACATCGTATCCAGCCGTGGAGTTGAATTTCTTCATCCGCCAAATGAAAAAATTTTACTGATCCACTGATCCGGTAATTGTAAATCGTACAGCCCTATGAGCAAAAAAACGTGTAAAGGAAAAGTGTTTCTATTAAGTTTCTACTGCAGATGTCCGATTTATTCTGCGGGTTTTACATTTAATGAGTATCTTTTATCAACACATTTCCAAGTAGTCTCTTTCGGAAGTTTGTAATAATTAATACCAGTTTAAATACGTTACTATGCGGAGGAAATAGATGATACGTTCACTGTATCTATCAGGCTGTATAATGTTGATTATGCTTAATGCCGCCGATATTTATGCCCAAACTGAACAACAGCAAGATTTACAGGAAGTAACAATAGGGATAGTAATAGACGGCCCCTGGGAAAGAAATGATCAGATTCTCAACATGTTTCTGAAGGAAATTTCCGATTTGTTGAGTGGAGAATTTGAAACGAATATTCAAGATGAAAATATTATTACATCAGATTGGACTGTGGATGGAATACAAAATGCCGTAATTACGCTTCTTAATGATCCTGATATTGATATACTGCTCACTCTTGGCGTTATTGCGTCACATGAAGTATCATTGTATGAAAATTTACAAAAACCTGTAATAGCACCCTTTGTATTAGATGCACAAGTACAAGATATGCCGTATTCCGAAGGAGTTAGTGGAGTTTCAAATCTGAATTATTTAACGACTCCGGAAAAATTGATTAGAGACATTCAAGCATTAAGAGAAATTGTAGACCTGGAACATCTAACATTTATTGTTACTGGTGCGCTATTTGAACATTCTCCACAAATTGAAAATAACATATTAAATATTGCTGCGAATTTAAATATCGAACTGTCTTTAGTAAAAGTTACCGGCGATGCAGACGCAGCGTTAGCGAGCATACCGGATAATACAGATGCGGTAATGATAGGGCACATTTTAAGTCTTCCTAAAATTGAGTATAATAAATTAATTTCCGGGATAATTGAAAAAAAATTGCCGAGCTTTTCGATTATTGGGAGAATGGATGTAGAAAGTGGTATCCTTGCTACTATAACAACAGAAACACTTTTTCCACGCCGTGCCAGAAGAGTAGCATTAAATTTACAGCGAATACTACTCGGTGAAAATGCCGGTGATATTCCTGTGAATATTTCAATTGATGAAAAATTCATAATAAACATGGCTACTGCCCGGACAATAAATATTTATCCCGGATTTAATGTGTTAACGGAAGCAGAATTGTTAAATCCAATTCGAAAGACAGTTTCAAGAAATTTGACATTAGAATCTGTTATTTTTGAATCGATTGACGTTAACCTTGATTTATTATCACGTCAAAAATCTGTTCAGAGCAATTTCCGAAATATTGCCATAACACGCTCGAACCTGCTTCCTCATATTGACCTTTCTGCGGAAAACAGAATAATTGACAAAGATCGTGCTCAATCGAGTTTCGGCAGTCAACCCGAACGACTAACTGCCGGCTCAGCAACAATGAGTCAAATTTTATATTCAGAAAAAGCTTGGGCACAATATGGCATACAAAAAAGCATGCATAATTCTGTACAACTAGAGTATGAGCAACTTAAACTCGATATAGCATTAGAAACAGCTTCCGCATATCTGAATTTAATGCGTGCACGTGCATTGGAAACAATTGAGAGAGATAACCTCAATGCAACCCGTCAAAATCTCGATTTTGCACGTGTCAGACTATCGTTAGGTGTGTCCGGACCTGCAGAAGTATACCGGTGGGAAAGTCAAATAGCGTTACAGAGAAATGCGGCTATCAATACTAATGCAATGCGCAACGTTGCAGAAATTGAGCTTAATAGAATTTTGAACAGGCCCTTGGAAGAATCGTTCACCACTGAGGAAGTTGACATAAATGACCCCGCTCTCTTAAAGAGTAAACAGCGTCTAAATGAATTTTTCGAAAATCCCTGGGATTTTGATATTCTCAGAGATTTTATGGTGCTGGAAGGTCCCAATACCTCACCAGAATTGAAAGCTATCGATGCGGCTCTTGCGGCGAGGGAACGGCAGTATGTATCAACGAAAAGAGCATATTGGTCGCCGACATTGGCGCTACAAGGAAATGCTTCTAATATTTTTTCCCGACAAGGTGCCGGAGTAAGTTCATCAATAAATATCCCGCCGGAATTTAGTAGTGTGTTCCCTGATCCGGAGGATTTTAGTTGGAGCCTCGGATTAAACCTCAGTTTTCCGCTTCTTGAAGGCGGCGCAAAAATTGCCCGGTTGTCACAATCACGTGATGAATTCGATCAGCTTCAAATAGAACGTCAAGCAGTTGTCAATAAAATAGAACAACGCATACGGACTGCTCTTCATTTGTCGGGTGCCTCAAACGCGAATATATCACTATCTCGAGCTGGTGCGGAATCAGCTCATCTAAATCTTGAGTTGGTACGTGATGCTTATTTGCAGGGTGTTGTATCAATTGTCGATCTCATCGACGCTCAAAATAATTCATTAGTTAGTGATCAAAGAGCTGCAAGCGCAATATATGATTTTCTCTTGGATTACTATAATGTTCAAAGAGCGATTGGAGTCTTAGACATATTCAGGAGCCCACAAGATACGGAAGATTTCTTAAATAGGCTTGATCAGTTTGCTCAGGCCTATGAACGTTAACATTGTAAAATTCAAAACAACATTGTGAAGCCGGAGGAAATAAAGTCAAGGTTACCTACATATATTGTAAAAATTGCTTTAATTCAAACAATTATAATTTTCTCTTTCTGCAGCACATCTGAACAGGAATCGGAAACGATAATTCGTCCTGTCCGGTATCAACAGGTATTTGTCACAGGCGGCAGCAGAATTCGTACCTTTTCAGGTCTGACAAGGGCCGGAACAGAATCACGGTTAAGTTTTAAAGTCCCCGGTACAGTTCAAACTATGAATGTTGAAGTCGGAGATAGAGTACAAGTCGGCGACCTCATAGGGGAACTAACCCATGACGATTTTCAATTGAAAGCACAGCAAGCTGAAGCAGCACTGGAACAGTCTCAAGCATAACAAAGAAATGCCGATGCCAATTATGAGCGTATACGGGGGCTTTATGAAAATAATAACGCCTCACGAGCAGACCTTGATGCAGCCCGTTCAGCTTATGAATCAACATCAGCAGCTGTAAATGCCGCGGGAAGAAGCCTGGAATTAGCCCTCTTACAACTAAGTTATTGCAAATTAACGGCACCGTATGCAGGATCAATTGCGGAAGTCAATATTGAGGAAAATGAAAATGTGAGTGCCGGTAGAGTAGTAGTTCTGCTCACATCGGGGACACGTCCGGAAGTCCGAGTCGGTGTGCCGGAAAGCCTGATTCTGCTTGTCCATGAAGGTGATATTGCAACAGTTACATTTGATGCTTTACCGGATAAAGAATTTCAGGCAACCATAACAGAAGTCGGGGTATCGGCATCGGGAGCAGTGACAACTTTTCCGGTAATTGTACGGATTATTGATCCACTACCTGACATACGTTCGGGTATGGCAGCGGAGGTATCATTTCGATTTGAGTCGACAGAAAAACGGGATATAATAGTTGTCCCATCACAAGCAGTAGGTGAGGATAGAAATGGCAGATATACATTTGTAGTTGAACCAAATGATCCGGGATTTGGAACAATTCAGAGAAGAAATATATCAATCGGTGATATAACTGTCAACGGACTTGAAGTTATTGAAGGATTGCAGGATGGAGATCTTGTCGTGACAGCTGGGATGAGTAAAATACATGATGGTATGTATGTTAGACTTCTTGGCACAAAGGAGAACTAAAGTAATGAATATAACTGAAATAGCAATAGATAGGGCCAGGATCACCTTTACTGTCATTATCGTTTTGATAATTGCCGAGTTTATGGCATTCAGGACCATACCAAGAGCCGAAGATCCGGGTTTTATTATCCGGACTGCTATGATAATGACATATTTCCCCGGCGCAAGCCCCGAACGAGTTGAAATGCTAGTTACAGATAAACTGGAGAAAGCGATCCAGGAAATGCCTGAACTTGATTTTGAGGTTAGCCAGTCAAAATCGGGCGTCTCGTTAATATTCGTCAATACTAAAGAAAACTTAACCGAAATGCGCCCAATCTGGGATAGACTCAGGAGAAAAGTCGATGCTGTAAAATCAGAACTTCCCGAGGGAATCATCGGGCCCATTGTAAACGATGAATTCGGGGATATTTTCGGTACAATTGTCACATTAACTGGTGAAGGGTACTCTTACTCGGAGTTAAAAGAAATTGCCGACCAGGTTCGTGATGAACTCCTACTCATTGATGAAGTTGCAAAAGTAGAATTATATGGTGATCAGGAAGGGCGAATATTTGTAGACTACAATAACGCACGACTTGGCGAAACAGGTTTATCGCCCGTACAATTGAAAACAATCCTTGAAAGTGCCAATATCATAATTCCCGGGGGTAATTTTTCTACAGATCATGAACGCATTGTGCTCGAACCTTCGGGAAATTTTGAATCCATCGAGCAATTAAAACAATCCATCATACAGATTCCCGGAAGAAGAGATATGTTCCACCTTGAAGATCTTGCCGAAGTATATCGGGGATATATTGATCCTCCGGCATCGGTTATGAAATCGTCCGGAGAAAATGCCCTCGCATTGGCAGTTTCATTACGAGACGGAGGAAATATTATATTTCTCGGAGAAGCTGTCCGCAATAAGATATCAGAATTGCAGCAGGTCTATCCTCTTGGTGTTGAATTTGATTTCGTGTCATTTCAGCCCGATGTTGTTGACAAAAAAGTTAATGATTTCACCACATCATTACTCCAGGCGATGGGGGTCGTATTACTGGTAATGCTTGTTACTATTGGAATGCGTACCGGTTTAACGGTCGCATCGCTTATTCCTGTCACAATGCTCATTTCTATTTTTGTTATGTCTCAATTTGGCCTGGGATTGAACCAAATGACCCTCGCATCTTTGATCATTTCTCTTGGAATGCTGGTTGACAATGCCATTGTTATGACGGAATCGATTATGGTGATGATGAATTCCGGAATGAAGGCCAGAGATGCCGCGATTGAATCTGCCAGAGAATTACGGATACCACTCCTCACATCTTCGCTTACAACATGTGCTGCATTTCTTCCTATTTATCTGGCTGAATCGACTACAGGAGAATATGTAGCACCTCTTTTTGTAGTTGTTACCATAACATTGATGTGCTCATGGCTCTTATCGCTTACAATGATTCCAATGTTATGCACAAAATCGCTAAAACCTAATATGAATTCTACAGGTGAAAAATATGATTCAAGACTTTTTCGATTTTATAAACAATCATTATTACAATTGTTACGGCACAGAATTATAACCATTATAGGCATTTTTATAATATTCATTATTGCAATGCAGGGTTTTGCCCTCATACCAAATATTTTTTTCCCTGCAAAGGATCAGAATCAATTCATTGCATCACTGACACTTCCGATCGGCACATCGATCGAGCGGACAGAATTGGTTGCACAACGATTGGAAGATTTCGTTGAAAGTGAATTAAAGATTAATGAAGAACGTGTTGAGGGGGTCACAAACTGGGTGACATTTATTGGAGAAAGCCCCCCACGTTTTTATTTAAGTTATAATCCTGTATTTGCGAGTCCAGAATTAAACATTATGATCTTGAATACTACATCGTATGATATTATTCCCGAATTGATACAAAAAATGGAGCAATTCTGCATAGATAATTTCCCTGATCTTAAAACAGATATTGAATCGCTTACCAACGGTCCGCCGGTTACTGCACCCGTTGAAATCAGGATTTCCGGAAAAGATCCGGATACAATTTTCAACATTGCCGACTATGTAAAAGCACAATTAACGCAAATATCGGGGACTAAAAATATTGATGATGATTGGGGTATGCGAACCAAAAAACTAACGGTGGAAGTAAATCAGGCTCGTGCCCGTCGAGCAGGACTGTCAAATCAGGATGTAGCTGTTTCACTACAGACGATTTTAAGCGGATTTCAGACAACCCAATATCGGGAAGATGACAAACTTATACCTGTGACACTGCGTGCTGTTGCTGAAGATCGACAAGACATTGAAAATCTGGAAAGTCTTAACATATATTCTCTTGCCACAGGAAATTCGGTGCCACTTATGCAGGTGGCTGATACAAAAATAGTATGGCAGCCATCAAAAATATTACGTAGAAATCGGTTAAAGACTGTTACAATATCTTCCGAACTGGAACCGGGATATACCGCTATAGAAATTGTCAACGCAATTGATCCGTGGCTTCAACAAGAAAGTTCAACATGGAATGTTGGATATTCGTATGAATATGGCGGTGAAATCGAAAGTTCTGAAAAAGCACAGGCATCTATAGGCGCAAAAATGCCTGTGGGATTTCTTATTATAATACTGCTTCTCGTTGCACAGTTCAATTCGTTTCGAAGATCCGTTATTGTTCTTCTCACAATACCCTTGGGACTAATAGGAGTCGTCATAGGATTACTTGCTTTAGACGGTGTTATGGGATTTATGACATTTTTAGGCGTAGTGTCATTGTCCGGAATTGTTATCAATAATGCAATTGTACTATTAGAAAGAATAAAGCTTGAAATAGAAGATAACGGACTGACATCCCAGGACGCGATCCTTGAAGCGGCACAAAAAAGGCTGCGTCCGATACTACTTACTACCGCAACAACTATCGGTGGTCTATTTCCTCTTTATCTTGGTGGAGGACCCATGTGGGAATCTATGGCAATTGCAATTATGTCAGGACTCTTTTTTGCCACTGTTTTGACACTGGGAATTGTTCCAGTTCTTTATTCTCTCATATTTAATGTAAGTTTCAAAAATGTACCCGGGAAAAATTAAATAGTTTTTGACTGAAAATGTACGATCTTATCTGACTAAAATAAATACAATTACTTCAGATTTATGTAATGAATTTTAAGAGCATCAACCAGAATTCACAATGATATTTCACTACGAATAATTAAATTGATTTATTACTTATCTATGAGTAGTTTACTGCTATTCTTGACCACAAAACAACTAATATCTTATAATTGAGATCGGTATGATACGAAAAAGACTTCTCCTGTTTTGGCTGATTTTTCTCATAATTGCGCCCAAATTATCGGCGCAATCCGGTGAATCAGACATCAACATTTTTGGTTATTTTCAGACAGAATTTCGACAGACGTCATTTGACGAAGATGCTTTGGACCTCAATTCCTTCAATTTGCAGCAGCTTAATATATTTTTTCAGAAAGACATTTCTTCACAATGGTCGTCATTTGTTAATATCGAATTTTTGAATTCGTTTTCAGCCAGAAGAAGTATCGGTGACGCAACGCTTGAAGAAGCATGGGCACGGTACAGAAAAAATGAAAAATTCAACGTGAAGGCAGGATTGCTGATACCAACATTCAATAACCTCAATGTAATAAAAAACCGGACACCCCTGCTGCCGTATATTATTAGACCATTAGTCTACGAGACTGCTTTTTCTTCCGATGTCCCAATTCATGAATTTATCCCGGAGAGAGCATTTGTACAGGCATATGGTTTTATTCCCTACGGCAATGTAAAATTTGACTACGCTTTGTATGTGGGCAACAGCCCGAATGTCACTACATCCCCTTTTGGAGGTAGGAATTCTCAGACAGGAATCGATACGACCGATACGTTTCTTCTCGGTGGGCGTATAGGAGTAAGAAATAATGAAATAAAAGCGGGGATATCCGTTACACATGATAGAGTAAATGAAATAAGTACTGTCCGATTAGCAACCAAAGATGAACAACCTACTGTGACCTCTGTTGATTTACCTAATTACGTCTCTGTCGATCTGCCGGTAAATGAAATTTCAAGGTATAGATTGGGAGGTGACCTCTCATTTAATGTTCGGAAATTCTCATTTGAAAGCGAATTCATTATTGTGAAATATGATGATGATGACCCTGAAATTGATATCGATAAATATTTTTACTATATTCAACTCGGTTATTTTGTGACAGAGAAATTCTTCATTTACGGTAATCATGTCGTGACCAACTTCTCTTTCGCGCCTGGGATAGAACAAAAAGTTAAAGACCCGTCTGTCGGAGTGTCATACTCTGTAAATGACAGGATTGTTCTGAAAGGGCAATACGCCCCTGTACAATTTGATTATAGCCTTCCAATTCTCGATCCTACTCCTGAATTTGACTTTTTTGCCGGTGCCATTTCTGTTTATTTCTAAGGTTATTCCATGGATATTATCAACGGAAAAAACTTCATGAAATTAGTTTTTACTATGACACTTTTCCTGATGTTGTGTACTCAGAATGTATCGGGACAGGTCGCTGTAATTACGCATAAGTCTACCTTATCGGAAAATATCGGTAAAAATGAGATATTAGATTTTTATACGGGCGACATCAAAACATGGGAAAATGGTGAAAGAGTTATTGTGTATGATTTGAAACAAAATACGTCTATGAAAGATGCGTTTTATCAATTCCTCGGGAAATCATCGTCGAGAATGAAGGCGATCTGGATGAAAAAGAAACTATCGGGTGAAGGTGATCCGCCGGTGTCATTCCAATCCGAAGAAGAGATAGTCGAAAAAATCACCTCGACACCGGGATCATTGGGATATATCAGCTATGAAAAAGTAACGGATGATGTCGCTGTACTTTTTGTAATTAATTATAACTAAAACAACTAGTAAAATCCCCATGAAAATTAAAAACCTGAAAATCGGCACAAAATATATCATCAGTTTCAGTATAATACTCATCATTATGACAGGAGTAAATGCGTTTTCGCTGGCTGAAATAACGGCATTGAAAAATAGAGTCGACATCATAATATCAAAATGGATGCAGAGTGCAATTGCGATTTCTGATCTTAATGTCAATACGTCGAATTTACGAATTAATCAGCTGCAACATGCATACACTACTGATGAGACCAGCAAAAGAGAGCTGGAACAAAATATGATCGGATTGATCGACAAAATAATTGAAAATCAAGATACCTATGAACCGCTTCTGACCGATCCTACGGAGATAGCTCTTTACCGGGAATTTGAAGAAAAATGGGAGCGGTATAATGAGCTGGGGTATCAATTTCTGGATCTCTCTCTGAGTAATGAAAACCTGTTAGCTGTTGAGCTTTTGAATGATGAAGCCCGAAATGTTTTCGACGATTTTAGTAATGATCTAAAAAATCTGGTAGTGATTAATCATGATAATTCTTTGGAGACATCAACGAATGTGGAAAGAATCTACAATAGACACCATTTTATAATAACAACGCTTCTTGTGGCTACGTTTATATTTTCCGCGATTATTGCCATTGTGCTTGTGCGGCACATTACCGTTCCCGTCAAGCAGTTGGCAATTGCAGCAGGAAAAGTAGCTGACGGCGATTACAATATTCAGCTTGACATATTAAATTATGATGAAGTAGGCGACTTAACGCAGTCGTTCAATCAAATGGCAAATTCATTACAGTTAGCGGGAGAAAAAATTCATAAACAACAAGATGAATTACAAACAACGAATAGTGAGTTAAGCAATAAAACAATATTGTTGGAGAAACAAAAACTTGAAATTGAAGAGAAGAATAGTGGTCTCGAGGAAGCTTTAATCCAGTTAAAGGAGACGCAACATCAACTTGTCATGAAAGAGAAGATGGCGTCACTTGGAAACCTTGTTGCCGGTGTTGCCCATGAAATAAATAACCCGATAGGAGCAGTTTTTTCGGCTGCTGATACGTCTGTCCGGTCAATAAATATGGTTGTCGAAACGTTGGAAAACAGCGGATATCTGACTGATATTATGGAAGATAAAAAATTCTCGTGTGCACTTGATATTTTAAAAAAAACAATACAGTTGTGTTAACTGCCAGTGAAAGAATAAGTAAAATTGTAAAAAGCCTCAAGAATTTTGCCCGCTTAGATGAATCTGAGTTTCAGAAAGCAGACCTCCATGAGGGCTTGGATAGCACGTTAACACTATTAGAGCACAAATTAAAAAACAGAATTGACGTGATAAAGCATTATGGCAATATTCCAAATTTAGCTTGTTATCCAAATCAGTTAAATCAAGTTTTTATGAACATCATGGCCAATGCCGAACAAAGTATTGACGATAAAGGTTCAATCACCATTAGTACAAGTACCGAAAATGGTAATATAATCATAAAAATAATTGATAACGGTGAAGGGATAGATGAGAAATACATTAGCCAAATCTTTGATCCCGGTTTTACCACGAAGGGCGTTGGTGTCGGAACCGGACTTGGATTATCTATCAGTTATAACATTATAAAAAAACATAAAGGTGAAATTTACATAGAGAGTGAAATAAACAAAGGAACTGCTGTTGAAATTATTTTACCCAGTACAATAGATGAGATAGTCAAACCTTAATTTGATATTTCTTTTTATCGGTAATTTATAAATAATACTCTTATATAATTGCTCTTGATAATCGAACATTAATTTAGTTACTTAACAGTAATATAGTTAAAAGGCAGAGGATACAATGGAAAAATTAAGTAAGATACATTGTTAATAATATATGATATAAGGAGATGCAGACATGGGCGACAAAGGGAAAAAAGATAAAGGCAAACGAGAAGATCAAAAGAAGTCAAAACAAACACTAAAGGAAAAACGGAAGCAGAAAAGAGAAAAGTAAGAAATAAATACGCTGTCAATTGCACGTCAACATATCAAAAGGATAGCGAAATTCCCACTTTGTTTAAACCCAGGTGAAAGTTTAAAGGGGATGAGGCATCGTGTTGTTTCGTGAGTATTTTACCGATATAATGACCAATAAAGGCACCAACCAATACGTCTGATGCCCAATGCTTACCTGAACTTATTCTCTGTAATCCTACTAATCCGGCAACTCCATAAGCATATTTGGTCGTTTGAGGATAGTATGAAGATACTATTGTTGCAAAAGTGAAAATGTTTGCTGTATGACCTGAAGGAAAAGAGGAGTAGCCCCTCTGCAATGGATAAAAGTTGTTCTGTTCGGTACCCTGGTTAGGTCTTGACCTTCCTGATATAAATTTGATAGGAGCAACTATTCCAGTTGTGATTACAGCCCCCTCCATTATTTTTAACCCCATTTCAGCAAATTGGTCTTTTTTGAAAACATGCCCTAACGTCAAACTCGCAAATCCAATTAAGAGCGGCTGTTCGGTTAAATTAGTTATATTATCGAGCTGTCTTTCTGCATAATTTCTATTTTCATGAAAAGTTTGTTCCGATAATTCTCTGTCAACAAATCCAAAAGACATTAACGATCCTGCCATTAAAATAAGACTACTGCGGGATAATACTGGCAATTCTGACGTGATACTATTCAGTGTGAAAGCCAGATCGTTATAAAATAATTTTGGATAGTTGGTGATTTTATTTTTACTACCATTGTCATAAAAAACCTTCGGACTAAATTTATTTTTGTCCGGCTCGAAAGATTGTGAAGAATAAGCTTCCTGTGAGCAGGCCTGCGGATTAAATGCAAAAAAATACATGACAAAGCAGAAGAATGGAACAGCACTTTTTTTCATACGGGTATCTTTCATAAATTCAATAAGCAATAAACTCGAAATATATAAATAAGTTCCAAATACATTCAGAAAAGTGATCCTACTCTCTGTAAATAAAGCTGTTTAGAACTCTAATAGTCCGGGGAATCGTTTTATGTATTATCAAATTAATGCAGCACTTATAATTCTTTCTCTTAACGACTCATAAATCATGAGCGATAAAAAAAGCGAAGTCGCAACAATGAGTAACTTCGCTTTTCGATAGTATCCGTTATCTGGATTATTATCTTGCATAAAGAGTGATAGTATGCTTACCTTACTATATCTTTAGCTGTTTGTTAATCTATAGAAGGAGATCTATTGATTCACAATTCTATTATATTGTTTATTAATTTTCTGCCATAGCTGGAGAAGCAAACTCCAAATTGAAATCAAAGGCAATTTCTTTACTCACAACCAAACCACCTGCTTCGGTAACCATGCCAAATTTCACATTGTAGTCGAAACGATCGATCTCACCAGTCACATGAAATGCTGTAATATTCATATTTGTGCCTTTCATTGGCCCCATGGGAGCTACCATTTGAGCTGAACCGGTATGTTCTGCCATCAAGACAACTTCTTTAGTAACACCCCGAATAGTAAGATCACCTTTAACTTCATAATTAGAACCACGTTTCTTTTTAAAGGATTTCGAGACAAATTTTATGTTAGGGTATTCTTCTACATTTAAAAAATCATCGGATTTTAAATGATTATCGCGCATTTCATTGTCGGTAAAGATGCTCGCTGTTTCAATAGTTGCCTCCAATGTTGCGTTACGAAAATCGTCTATTCTACTTGAATTGAATTTTATATCATAATCCTTAAATACTCCCGTAACAGTTGAAATGACAAGGTGTTTTACCTTGAATTGGACCTCAGTATGATTTTTATCAGCCATCCACATAACCTGTGCATTTGCCATTGGCAGAATGAGCAGAAGGGCTAACAATATAAAACTTAATTTTTTCATGGTGGTCTCCTCTTATTAGTTGATTATGTATTTGTTTAATATATTAGTCGAGTATATGTTGAAATCCTTACAAATCATTTCATTTTTTTCAAAAATATTTATGAATTTGCTATAAAACAAGCGTGTTTGATACAATTCAATCATTAATCACTGGTCTATTTTCCCTGACTCAAAATCTGCGCTGTCGATTTTTGCCATTTTACTTATTGAAATCAATTGCTTTTTAAACAGTCTACAAAATTTACATCCTGTTATATGCAGGAAAACAAACATTCTATCAGCTGTAGAAAGTTTGTTATCTAGTGAGAATGAAATCTTCTTCGTAATATCTTCACATGATCCGGTAATTTTCCCGAGAAAGTACATCAGGATCTTATATTTTTTTTGATTCATATCCGAAAGATTACGTATTATTTTGTTTCTGCAAACCAATTTACTTCTAAACACCGCCGCAATAACAATCTGCTCCTATGCAACATGACCCATAAATTAGACGGAGAAATATTTAATTCCTTACAAATTTCTGAAGAGTTTTTTTGCTCTATCTCTTTTAGCGAAAAAACACTCGCCAATTTAGGAGAAAGATCTGACAAACATCTATGAAATATTTCCTTGAAATCCTTTTGAATCATAAGCTTTTCGGGATTATCACCCCAATCCGATGGGGCATTTTCAATATTCCAATTGCCGTTTTCGTCAAAATCTTTTTGGTTTCTCACGGTATTGCTTTCGGCATAAAAAACGTCATTATTTCTTTTTACTTTTCTATAATAATCATTGATCTTGTTTTTTAATATGCTTGTCAACCAGGTTAATTCGGAACTTTTCCCGTTAAAAGATTTTCCGCCTTTCAATCCCGCTAAAAAAGTTTCCTGAACAAGGTCTTCAGCAATATCCTTATCTCTTATACGTGCTAACGCAAAATTGAAGAGCGTTTCACCACATGCATCGTCCCATTTCCCGGGATCGATAGCACCATAATCTTTATTTTTTGTAGTTTTACTCATAATAGGTTGTAGATCACTTAAATTATTTATGTATATATCACGGTCTTCAATGTCTAACAAAATATTTTTAAAGTTTTATCCAGATATTTCCTCGGTTCCGTGCATTGTGTACAGATTCAGTCTTAATGGTAAGAGACAATAATAGAGCGGGAACGTTTTTCTACAGATGCGCAAGCACCGAAAAGAGTTTTAATAGTCCTGTTATTTCGCTCTAAATTATTGCAATGATTTTTATGGGGATATTTATTGTGCCAACGAACAATTTAGTATCGTTTTATCCTTGAAAGTAATTGCTTTGATGGTCAAAAATATTTTTCAGGGATAGCATTGAATACAAGAATTGTTATTTAAAGTAGAGAATAATTAGAATGCTTACTGATTCATTGCGATGCATGTTGTATGATTCGACTTCCACCTCATGATACAGCATTTACTTTAATAGACGTGACTATGGCTAAAGCAAAAATAAATCTCACAAAAATCCTGAGATCGAACAGTGAAACCAATATGGCAAGAGAAATCGATCTTCAGATATTTGAATATGATGGAATACCCCGTTCAGAAGCGCAACAGGAAAATCATGCAGGCAGTTGGGATTGGGATATTGTAAATGACAAATTTCATATGGAGGAAGAGATTTTTCAAATTTTTCATATTGATAAGAAAAATTTCAGAGGATTTCAGGAAGAGTTTGTCAAGTTAGCATATCCAAAAGAGAGACCGAAAATCAAAAAAGCTCTTGAAGAAGCCGTGGCAAACTATCAGCCATTAAATTTAGAATATGGGTTAGTATATAAGAGAAAATTTGAACGTTTAATTCAACACCAGGCACAGGTCATTTTAGATGATGCCGGCAATCCGGTCAGAATGGTGGGAAAAGTAGAGGATGTCACAGGCCAGGCGATTCGCAACGCTGAGCTTCAACTGCTCAAGACATGTGTTGATCAGGTGAAGGATGTTGTTGTCATCTCAAGTCTTAACGAAGGGATATAGTATGTCAATTCTGCATTTGAAGAAAAGTATGGATATTCGCAAGCAGATGTCAAAGGGGAAAAAGCCCGTCATGTAATACTGAACGAAAATTCGGAAAGTATTCTTGATGATATCGACAACAAAATTTCCCAGGGATACACTGTTCGAGAAGAAGTTATAGCAAAGGGCAAGAACAACATGGCCTTTCCTATGGAAATTTTTAGAACACCTGTAAAAGATGAAAATGATGAAATAACAAATTATATAACTATTGGAACTGACATAACAGAGCGAAAGAAGCTTCAGGAAAATTTAGATATTTTACGGAAGGAATATCAATCTTTTATGCGGCATGAATTAAACAACCTGATAACTCCCATTAAAGGTTTTGCCCAAATTTTGCTCATGAATCCGGAAAAAATGTCCGAATCACAAATTGAGAAATTGTTCTACATCAATGATTCGGTTGATAGAGCAACCAATTTAATTGAAAATTTAGGGAAACTACAGGACTTTGAGCAAGGGAAATATAATTTAGAAAAAAATGAATGTGATTTAAATGAAATTATCAATCAAGCGATTCTTGATTTGAAAATTTTTGCGGATAAATCAGACGTTACGATACAGATACATTACGAAAAACAATCTAATATCGTTACATTAGATAAGAATCTATTTCTTGGTGTTATAACAAACCTGGTGAAAAATGCAGTTGAACATGTTGCCGGGGAAAAGGAGTCATCACAAAAAGACGTTGTTATCAATGTCAAATCTAATAAGAAGTTTATTACACTTTCAATTAACAACAAAGGTGAACCTGTACCAAAAGAGAAGCTCAAATTGTTTTTTGAGAAATTCAATACGGATAAAAGCAAAAAAAAGGAAGGAACCGGCCTCGGTACGACATATGCATATCTTGTAGTCAAAGCACACGGCGGGAATATACACGTAGACTCGAATCAAGAAAATGGTACAACGGTTACAATACAACTTCACGTAGTATAGTGCAGCGTAACGTCACCTTCGCTCAAGAATAATACAACTATTGTGAATATTGATATGGGAAACGAAAGATTATACATTGCTCATGAACACATATATGTCTTAATGGTGATTAAATCCCGTATCATTATTTGAAATAAGCAATGACAGAATACGCAATTACAATACTACAGATTCTACTGATACTATATAGTAATGCATAACTTTCTCTCCGGGAAATCTGTGCTTTCAGCCGCCCGAATTGACTTTTTTCACTCAAGAATTGCTCAAGTATCCCGATAACTAACCTATAACATGAGGTGGGTGAATGTGTTTTAATGTGTTACTGTTTGTATGCCTCCTGCCTCAATTTCACCGTAACTACTTAAAAAATTCCCGGTTTGTACGGGATATATATACTCTATGTCCAACGGGGTGGGTGTTGGAATGTGGACAATTTGAATCGCTCGTTTAGCGGTATCAGATAATTGTGCCAAATTCTATCATCGATACGGTACACAGGTTATTGATGAAAAAAACCGTTATATTTTTTTTCCTCCTGATCAGTTTTCTTCCCTTTTCTTCCCTTCTCGCACAGGGAACACTCACGACTTTTACTACTGCTGACGGATTGGTAGATAATCGCACCTGGGTGATCGCATTTGACTCAGCCGGTACAAAATGGATGGGTACCACCCTAGGTATCAGTTCATACGACGGAACGACATGGACGAATTTTACTAATGCTAATACAGGTGGTGGGCTATTAAGTGATAATGTGTGGGCAATGACAATTGACTCATCCGGTACATTATGGTTTGCCACAGGTGGTGGTGTCAGTTCATACAATGATACGACATGGACTGCCTTCACGACTGCTGACGGATTAGTGAATAACGATGTACGGGCAGTCGAAGTTGACCCATCGGGCACAATATGGTTCGGTACTCTTGGTGGTGTCAGTTCATACGACGGAACGACATGGACTACTTTTACTACTGCTGACGGATTAGTGAATAATGATGTGCTGGGAGTCGCAGTTGACTCAGCCGGTACAAAATGGTTCGCCACAAGCGGAGGTCTCAGTTCATTCGACGGAACAACATGGACGAATTTAACTACTGCTGACGGAATAGTGAATGCTTTTGGTAAAGCAGTCGAAGTTGACTTAACCGGTACAAAATGGATCATGACAAATGGAGGTGTCAATTCTTATGTAACAAACTTAAACATAACAGCAACGACGTTAAGTGATACTCTTGCAGGAGGAACAAATGGATCGGTCACCCTTACTTTTACAAACCAGACATCGCTTTCGAGTGGGAACGAAATAGCTATTACCTTTCCTTCGGGTTTTGATGTTTCGGGAGCTGGAATAAACGGTGGGAGCACTGTTGCCACAGGAAGCGATCCAACTGTAGAAGGCGTATCAGGACAGGTGGTCACCTTAAATGTTCATGACTCTCTACCTGCAGGATCACAGACAATTGTTTTAACCGGGATCGACAATCCTACGTCGACAGCTTCCGGATTATCGCTAACGGTCGTATCACAGGCGAACAATGGATCTGCGACGATCGATCAGGCGGATGCCACGCCAGTGACGTTTCTCGTCAGGGCACATTTAAATCTCACTGCCACGTCGCTGGACAATAGTTTCACGAACGCAACGGGGGTAACGGATACGGTTACGTTCACCACCATCACGCAGCTTGATTCATCTGATGAAATTGTCATCGATTTTCCCACAGGTTTTGATGTTAGCGGCGCTGCAATTGACGCGTCTACTGCCGCAACCGGCAGCGACCCCACTTTGGAGGGAGTCTCCGGTCAGATTGTCACCTTGAATGTACCCGATACATGGACTGGCGGTAGTCAGACAATCGTCTTAACAGGGATAGACAATCCCTCAAGTGCGGCTGGTGGTCTTAGCCTGGGAATAAAGAGTCAGTCGGACGGTGGTGGTGCCGATATTGACCTGCCTGACGAGACTCCGGTTACCTTCAGTATCGTACAGTCAGGAATTGACCTTACCGCAACGTCGCTGAGCAACAATTTTACTCACGCCATCGATGTGCAGGTTACCATAATCTTCACGACTACCACGCCGCTTGTATCGACGAATGAGATTTCTGTCACGTTTCCAGCCGGTTTCGACGTCAGCGGCGCAGCAATTAACGCAGTAGGAACGGTTACATCGGGGAGCGATCCGACTGTAGAACCAGTTGCAGGTCAGGTGATTACTTTGAATGTGCCGGACGCATGGTCTACCGGTTCGCAGACCATTGTTCTGACGGGGATTGACAATCCAATCTCTGCATCCTCCGGAATATACCTGACAGTCGTATCGCAGACTGACGGAGCGGCGCTGACGTTGGATATAGCCGACCGCAGTCCTCCGACATTCGACATTAACCAGTCGTTCATCAATCTTACGAGCACTACATTAAGCAATTCTTTTGAGAATGCGACCAACGTGATTACGACGTTTAAATTTACTAACACAACACCGTTGGTATCAACGGACGAGATCGAGGTTTCGCTTCCTGCCGGATTTCGTTTCGTGAATCCTACCATCGATACATCGGCTAGCACGGTAAAGAGTGATACATACCCGGTTATTGAGAGTTCAATAGATAGTATTGTCATCTTGTCCATCCCTGACTCTCTGCTCGCAGGTTCTCAGACGCTTGAACTGACGGGCGTTGTCAATCCTGACACAGCTGCTGAAAATATTTTTCTGAATGTCATAACGCAGACAGACGGGGGAGCACTGGCACTCGACTTTGCGGACCAGACACCTTTCACCTTTGGAGTGGGAGTTATATTGTCACTTGAATCAATTGAAACACAGAGTATCATTCCCGGAAAAACATTATCATTTCAATTAAATGCAACCTTGACAAACTAATGAAAGTACGATCATTTACCTCCAATTTACCTGATGATGCAGATGTTTCTTTCAATTCAAGTTCTGGATTGTTGACGTGGCAAACCGATTTCGAATCATCGGGATCATACCTTATAACATTCACGGTTACAGACGGAACATTAAGCGCAACGAAATCGATCACACTGACTGTCAGTGACTTCGATTTGACAGCAGGTAATAATTTTGAACCTGATACGTCGATTATAATGGGTGACGATGGCGGAATTGTACAAATCGGCGGTGGCGGTCTTTATACCAAGCATAAAGTAGATATTCCGCCCGATGCACTCCCGAATGACCGGACAATTATTGTCCGGCCTGTATCAACCGATGACATCCCTCTTGCCGATCTTGCACGAGTACCTTCTGCGGTTAACTTTATTGTTGAAGGATTTGAAAGCGGTTTTACCTTTGACGATTCGGTAGAGATAACGATTGAATTTCAGGATGTTGAAATTGAAAATGACGAATCTAATATGCGTGTCCATATTTGAGATTCTGTGTTAGAGTTATGGAAAAGATTGCGGGGCGACCACACTATCGATTTAGTCGCAAATACTGTCTCAATCAAAACAAACCACTTCTCTATTTTTGGAGTACTTGAGATAGAAGAATCTTCTGAATCATCACCGATATCGATCGGCTGGAATATGGTCAGTATACCTCTTGACCCGGACGACATCGATGATCCGCGCGATATTTTTGCAGACGACATTAAGTCGTTCAAGTTTGAAGAGAAGAATTCAAGCATTTATGAATACACTGAATCGACAGACTCATGGACGGTACCATCTGCTATCGAGAACGGTACCGGCTATATTCTTTATGGATTCAAAAGCGGTGATGTTGGGGTTGACGGTTTTAAAGAGACGGGAGATATATCACATTCTCTGAGTTTGACAAACAGCAACGGTTGGCATCTGCTCGGTAATCCGTATAGCGTTGCTATCGATTGGGACAGTGACATGACACTCGGTGGTGGCATCAGCACTACCTACTACCGGTGGACCGGTACGGAATACAAATTTTATCCCGGGGGCGGCCTTACCGCTGCCATAGCACCATGGGAAGGGTTCTTTGTCAATACGTCAGTGGACGCGGAATCGTTTGACATTACCTATCCCGGCGTAAGTAAACGGTCGAACGATGACGAAACTATCCTGGACTGGCGAATCAGGTTCATTGCCAAGAGTGGTGACGTAGAAGACAGCCAGACCTATATCGGTATTTCCGATTTAGCCAATGCTGAGTACGATGAATTCGATAACTATGAGCTTGCATCTTTAAACGATGAATTCGTATCGGTCTATTTTCCCCATACAGCATGGAGTCTCCGTCCGGGTAATTACACACAGGACATTCGTGTCATGCAGGGTAGTTCTCTAGAATGGACAATGGCTGTTGCCGCACGGTCAACCACCGGAGCTGTTACACTGAACTGGACTCTGCCCGATGCAATAGATTCAGACTTCGATATAGTCTTAAATAACAACCGGACACAGGAAGCCATCGATATGCGTGAGCGGATCTCGTATACCTTCACGATACCCGTTGTGTCACAAAAGAGTTCGTCTGAGAAGCGTGCTCTCAGCCCTGACCCGATAGATATGACTCCGAAACTGAGTCAGGACGGCACGCATATTGAGTACTTTACAATAACACTCAGTACAGCAACAGACCAGGAATCAGCACTCATTCCAACAACATACTATCTCAACCAGAACTATCCGAATCCGTTTAACCCTTCGACTACAATTGAATACGGACTTCCCGAATCGGGCCAGGTGGAACTGACGATATTCAACGCACTCGGCCAAAAGGTAATGACGTTGGTCAACAAGGACCAGCAGGCGGGGATTCACCGTGTCGTATGGAATGGAACGAATGACCGGGGTATTCGTGTAGCGTCCGGGATGTATTTATACCGGATCAAGGCGAATGGAACGACGAATATAAAGCGTTTACTCCTTATAAAATAGGAACGATCAATAATGAAGAACTCTCTATACATAGTACTCACTATGACACTTCTGGGAGCACTCGCTCTCATTACAGGTTCAATAGATTCAGTGTTCGCCCAGCCCCCCGCTCCACCGGCTGCTCCTTCGGCACCGATCCCCTGGGGTGATCCGTTCATCTATACCGCTATAATCTTTGGGTACGGCTTATATAAATTAAGAAAATAACACACGTAAACCCTTCTCTTCATGTACTACCACACGTCCACTTTTTGCACTGTTTGAAGAGCATAACTTTAATGTATAATCTCCCCTCTCATTTCATCTCTGTTCCAGCAGGAATATTCGTCGCTTCTATCCACTCGAATTAAATAACCCATACAAGCAAATTAAGTTTGAATCGCTATCTATACTATATGCTCTTGGGGAGTTGTTTGGTAAGGCGACGAACGGAAAAGATTGAAAAATCCTAACTGTGGAAGAATGAATCAAACAACAAACGATGCATTTACGATGTGTCTAAAATCTGAAAAAGGAGGGGGGGGAATTCCTGGAAATATAAAAAGTATCTCTTAAATTATTAACAAATACTGTCCAACGTGTTCTGACGATGTGCAAATAGATAAAAGGACTTTGAACATAACCTGCTTTTAAAGAGATTCTTTTTCTGGAGCAATATTTTTACTCGGTTGAACCTTATTAGTCACTTCTTTTATCTCGTGGTAATGTTCTTTGTAGAATTGTAAAAGGTGTGCAGTTGCCAAGATACATCGCGCATATTTACCTTCTTCAAACCCTTCGGTTTTCTGAACTATCGATACGGCTTTGAGAGATGTTTCGTAGTGTTCACAATCATTGCAATGGCTTTTACAAAGAAAAAGTGTTGGACTTTTAAATCCGGTCATCGGGTAGGGACGTGCATGATTTCCGCCGTTAAATGTGCACATTTTTTGAAGAGTGTCCATTTCCTCGTAGAAATCGAATATATGGTTAAATTGCAATGCAAGAGTCAGGGCTTTTACGACAACCGTGTTCAATTTGTTTTGAAGGGCCATGACATTCATATTATCAATAATACCGGAAATTTTTGATATTTCCTTAAATAGACCGGTTTCACGTAGAACATAACGATCAATGACAATAATAAAATTTGCTATGAGATTGCCCGGATCAGTATTGTTGAGCAGAAATTCTTTTTTCCCCTTATTAAAATGAAAATCATTTATGTATTTCAATCCCAGAACAGAGTTTTTGGTCAATGTAATGCCTTGGAGATACTCATAGCTATTTAAATTGGCTTTTCGGTATAATCCCTGGAAGTGTGTGGGGCCTTCCCTAACCATGTCATTTATAGAGATTATTGAGCCCATAGAATAAAACAGCGCAGCCGTTACGAGATCGATGTAATCAGCCTGTTCGAGTGAAATTTCTTCCTGGATTTGCGGACTCAAGGCTAAAGCATATGACAGGGTTGCGACGGAAAACGCTTGATTTAAAAATAAAGCGGCAGATTTATTTGGACAGGATTCTATAGTATACACCATTTTATATGCCGTAAGCAATAGTGCTTCGTCGCTGAAGAAGTCATTGAAGAATGCGAGGATTTTTTCTTTGTTAGTAGTCAGGAATTTAGAATGAATTTTATGCATTGCGCGGTGTGTGAGCAGTTTACCGACCCGTTTCAAAAGTTCAAGCTTAAACTTATCCATCAATTGGTCGCTACGTTTAATTTTTAAATTCATCTCCCGTTTTGGATTACCCGCTTGAATATCGAGCAACCTTGCAATCTTATAGGGAGTAATCAATGTGCCGTTCGTGTAAAGCGTTACACCTTTGTCGGTTAACAGATCTTGTGCAAGGATTAACCCGTTATTAAAATCATCCTGACGTTTCGACTTGTAGTGGGACAATTTTATGAGAGAATCCAAACCGGTGATATCAATAATATCACTTTCTGGAGAAAATGTATCGAGAATGCTCATATAAGTTTTAAATTTGATTTAAATGAATTGAAATAATATAAAAAGATTTTGATAAAAGCTATTAAATTTACCGATTTGTTTTTTTTAAATATTAGAAAATATCTCCTCCAATATTTTCTTAATATTAAACGGCTTGAAGAGAACTCTCTCGGCACCGACGGACATTGCATTTTCAACATTCTCATCATTTCCATAGCCAGTAATGATTACAACTTTTATGTGCTTAGTTCGAGGATTACTTTTTATTAATTCACATACTTTGAAGCCATCCAACTTTGGCATCATAAGATCAAGAAATATAATATCGGGCATTATTTGTAATACAAGCAGACCTGCTTCAAAACCGTCTTTTGCAGTTGTTACATCTAAATTGTAATTTGTTGATTGCAAAGTATCGACCATCATTGCACGTATATCAGGATCATCATCAATAATCATAACCTTATATCTTTGCTGACCGATATCGTCAATAAATGGAAAATTGTTTTCTTTCATAAAATCAATAAGATCATCTTTAACTATTCTATTATGACCGCCAGGTGTTTTATATGATTTGAGCTTTCCTAATTTAATCCACCTGTTTATAGACATAAAACTTGTTTTACAAATTTTTGCAGCTTGGTAAGTTGTAAAAACTTCTTGTTCCATTGAATTCAATTTTATTTGTTAAGTATATTAAGATTATTAAGTAATTTATACAATTTTACAATAAGAAAGTCAAGCCTTATTTACCTTCTGAATCGATTTAGAATATCTTGAACAGATTAAATCTTACTATTAAGATACAGTTTTGCTTTTGTTAGAGTGTTCTGACAATGTACTGAGTAACACAGATTATTCAAAAAGTTATAATTCAGTAATTTGTGAACAATACTCTTAGTAATTGAATTTTGAAATATATTTTTCTGTGCATATATTTAGTATCTCTTGATAATCGAAGGTTTGTTTGGTTAATTAACAGTACTATAATAAGCAGGTTGAGGATATTATGGAAAAAAATGTTGTAGGTTGGTTTGAAATTCCTGTATTAGAAATGGATAGAGCTATAAAATTCTACGAGACAGTTTTTGGATATACATTGGAGAGACATACATTACCTCAGATTGACATGGCTTGGTTTCCCATGAATCCTGATGGAATGGGTGCAATGGGTTCCCTTGTTTATAACGAAAAGTTCTACAAGCCATCCACAAACGGAACGTTAGTTTACTTTACTGCAATCAGTGGTGATTTGGACAACGAACTACGCAAGGTTGAGAGTGCCGGTGGTAAGGTTACGATTCAAAAAACTAAAATCAGTGATGATCATGGATTCATGGCAAAGTTTATAGATACAGAGGGTAACGGAATTGCTATTCACTCAAGAAAATAACGTTTAGAATACAAAGCTACGGTATGGAAACAACAACAATAACCGCTTTTAACAGAAATGATTTTAGAAAGTGGTTAGAGGAAAATCACAACAAAGAAACTAAAGTTGGTATTATTTTGTGTAAACGGCACACTGGAAAACCAGCGCCTACTCACCGGGAGTTAATAGAAGAAGCGATTTGTTTTGGTTGGATTGATACAATTATCAAGAAATTGGATGACGATAGGTATTTGAGATATTTTTCAAGACGCAATAGCAATAGTAAATGGAGCGATAATACTTTAGGTTACCAAAAAAACTAATAAAAGATGGGAATATGACTCCTGAGGGTTTAAAGTTTTACAAACTTGGACTCAAAAAACCTACACATGATGATGGAATTCCAAAGAACCCCACAATGCCTCTTGAACTGAAAAGTGCCTTGTCAAACGATACAAAAGCTAAAGATATTTTTGATACATATCCTCCTTCTAAAAAGAAGATGTTATATAGATGGATACTTCGTGCTAAGTTACCGGAAACACGTAAAAAAAGAGTTGCTACAGTTCTTAAGTCTACACATGACGGTACAAGTATATTTTAATAATTTTACAATTAACAATACATTCAAATTATCAATTGTCCTGAATATACTGTTCTTCAATTCAGATCTGTACTAAGCATTTTAGAACTAGTGAGTATTACGCAGATGATACTAATATCTTAAGAGGAAAGAATCATTATTCATTTAATTGAGCACGATATATATACAGACACGATTGTGCTTCTTTATCTTCTCATTGCCCCCATACCGTTTTCCTCTTGAATTTCCCCCTTAAATGTGTTATTCTATACCTCTGTTTTCAAACCGCTTATCTTCGGTTGAAACTGACAGGGTGTTATTATAACGAAACAGGTTTTATACATGGGTTCCACAAATCAGAATACGGTCACCGCAGTACGGGAAGTGCTTGGACACGATCTCGTTGCAGAGTGGTTGAGTGCACATGATGTTGAGGCAGTGTTCAGCCTCCAGGGTGGTACTATAATGCCCGCAATGGATGCGGTGTACCGTGCAAAACTGCCACAATACTTTTTTATTAGAGAAGACGGTGCTGGATTCGCCGCACTCGGCTATGCAAAAGCATTAAATAAACCGGGTGTTCTCATGGTGAGTTCTGGGCCTGGTGCGACAAATACTGTTACGCCGATATCTGATGCAATGCGTGACTGTATTCCGCTTGTTGTTTTTACCGGTCAGGTACCAACCACTGCCAAGGACACCGACGCATTTCAGGAAACCGATATTACAAGTATTGTCGCGCCCATCACGAAAAAAACTTTTTATGTGGATTCCATCGAATCGCTGGAATCAGTGCTCGTCGAGGCATTTTCAATCGCGGTTAGCGGCAGACCTGGTCCAGTATTGATTGACCTGCCCAAAGATGTACAGTTCGATAAAACTGGCATGTCGTTTCCGGTTGAGCCATATACAAACAGTGTAGTTGAAGTTTCGTTCGATCCCGATAATAATTTCGATAAAGTTATCAATGCAATAAACAAAGCAAAAAAACCGGTCATCATTGCCGGTCATGGACTGATATTGTCTCAGGCGACAGAACAGTTCCGTGAATTTGTTGATGCCACCGGTATTCCCGTTGTCCACACACTTCCGGCCAAAGAAGTGCTTCCGACAAAGCATCCCAATAATTTTGGTATGCTTGGTATGCACGGTGTCTATGCAGCGAGTGCTGCAGTCGAATATTGTGATCTCGTAATTTCTTTGGGCTCCCGGTTTGATGACCGGATTACTGGAAACCCGAAGTTTTTTGCACCGGAGGCACAACACTTGATCCACTTTGACATCGACAAAGGGCAGATCGAGAAAGTACTGCCCGACCGGAAGCTTGCTGTTATCTGTGACTTGCAAGAGGGGATGAATGCCTTGTGTGAAAATGCCGGCTCGATAAAATACAAGGACACTTATTATCAATGGAGCAAAGAACTCCGAACATTGCAGTCAGAACATCCGCATCCCAAAAGTCAATTTGCAGATTCAGACCTGCTCGACATTGGATATGTGTTTGAGACGCTGAATACGGTGATCGACGAAAATAAACGTGATGAAATTTTTGTCACGGAAATCGGTCAACACCAGATGTGGTCATCACAAAGGCTTGTGACGGATGAGTCGAATATATTTCTCAGTTCTACGGGGCAGGGAGCAATGGGATCAGGATTCCCTCAGGCGATTGGTGCACAGATAGCATGTCCCGGCAGGCAGGTCATCTGCCTTGCTGGTGACGGTAGTTTCAGGCTCAACAGCCCTGAACTCGAAACCATTGTCCGGTATAATCTCCCGGTAAAGATATGTATCTTCAATAATGGCGGTTATGGAATTGTACGTCAATGGAACGAGACCTTCTTTGACAAACGGCTTGTCGGCGTCCTCCATCATGGATTTGATTTTGTCGGAGTAGCCCGGACATTCGGCATTGAAGGTTCAACCGTCGAATACAAAAAAGACCTCGAGCAAAGCTTCAAAAAAGCTTTTAATCATAAAGGCCCCTATATGCTGGAGATGAGAACCCCGTGGGAACCATGCCTCCCATTTGTCCCTCCGGGCACAAGTTTTTCCGAAATTATCGAAAAGTGACACTTTCCGTTTCAGCCTCGTAACACCATCTTTATTTATTTGCAAACCTGTCCGAGATCGTTGAGCGATTCGGGAAAATAGCGCTCTATTATTTCATAGATAGCCGGGTCTATCTGCCGTAATTCCTCGCGGGTACCGGAACGGGGCCCCTGTTCTCCGATACCATAGTGCATCCATGGTCCGGGGAAATACTCATTGAGATCATAATAAGCATTCACCCTGAATGTAAAATACTCATCATCAACGTAAGCATCGAAGGGCATAATATCTTCAAGCGGCTCATTGGCAGGAGGGATAAAAGTACCATTTTCGACCGCTACTAAAAATGCTGCATAGATTTCATCGATGACCTCCGGTTCCGTAGTGGGTAAACCGAGGTTGTGGATATCGTGTACAAATTCGTGCAGAAGAAAATTAGAGATGTAATCTGGATTGTCTTCATAACATATCCCTTTTTCCCAGACAAGTGTAGAAGGAGAGCCTGGCATCTGTCCGAGACCCCACTCACCATCACTATTCGGGCCGTATTCCGGAAGATCAGAAGCAGTTTGATCATGAGCCATAATGGATATTCTTGGATGATGCTGTAGAATTGCTTCATGGACATCGGGTCGTTTACTCGTGAGATGAAGGATAGTTTTTCGTGCAGCCAGAAGAGCAGCATCGGACACCTTTTCCGACCCTACAATGACCACACCATTAGCAGTAATGTATTTTTTGTAAAATGGATCAACATCCTGCGGTGGATCGATAACATTGTCACCCGTTTCAACAACCGAAAACGGTACGAATTGCGAATCATCACCATCAACTGCCTGCTGATTCTGGCTACCGCATTGAAAAAGCAGTATTCCTGAAACAAAAATTGCAGCACATAATGTTAAAAACTTCATTGATAACTCCTGTTAAGTGGATTATTTACAACATTAGAAAATTCTATGAATAATATCAACAACATTTGGTATTACAAGCAATGAATCGGATTACATATTATCTTAAGAGACGGAACATTTAATGCAATGTTTTTGTATATTCTTTTTTATATTTGTTATTGACATAACGTGGGATCGTGAGTTATCGAAAAAATATATCGGGAGGTGATAATAATGAAAATGAAGTTTAAATCGGCCGCACATATTATTGTATTTATGGTGATTGTAGCGGCCCCGTATCAGGCACACGGTCAGGAGAATAGTCTTACTCCTGAAATGCTGCTCGATCTGAAAGTTGTTACACAGGTTGCTCTCAGCCCCCGGGGTGAGGAATATGCTTATGTGTTAAGAGTACCGCGTGCAGATCATGTAGAACCGGGATCAGCATTTGCGACCGAATTATGGATGGGTTCACTTGAAGGCGATGAGCCGCGTCAGTTTACCTATCAGCCGTTAAATGTTCGGTCAGTGCAGTGGTTTCCTGATGGCGAATATATCGGATTTCTTTCAGCACGCCGGCATCAGGATGCCCACACACAAGTCTATATGCTCCCCGCTTTCGGCGGTGAAGCGCGCAAATTGACGAGTCACGAGACGTCGATACAGCAATACCGGTGGTCACCGGACGGAACGAAGATAGCATTCTCCGCATCCGAACCTCTGTCGGGTCAGCATCAAAATGATATTAGTCGGGGCCGCGATTGGACTGTAGTCGATGAAGATTACCGTATGACTCATTTATGGGTAATGGACCTTGAACGTGGAACAAGTGAAAGAGTAGTTGGCGAAGACATGCACGTTACGGCATTCGAGTGGACGAACGACAGCAAATCATTAGTGTTTCAGGCATCGGAAAAACCGGGAATCGACACTATTTATATGTTCTCGAAAATATTTCATGTAGCAGTTGGAAATGGTACACCTGAAGTGGTAACACCGACATTCGGCAAGCTCGGTGCAATGAGTACATCCCCCTGACGGAAAACAGCTGGCGTATCTCGGTGCTGTCAGCCATAATGATCCGATTGCACAGAGTGTTTTTATAGCGCCGGTTTCTGGTGGAGAATCCAGAAATCTGACCGGCACGTACGAAGGAATGGCGCTTCAGATCAGGTGGAGTGACAGCGAAACGTTGCTCATGCTTGCGGTCAAGGGCGTACAGACGGTTATTTATGAAATTAATGTTCGTACCGGCAGCCGGAATCAGATTGTTGAACCGGGCAACCCAATATTGAGTTCCTTCGATATCCACACAGAATCAGGACGGTTTATGGCTGTCGGACATACGAACGATCATCCTGCAGAAGTGTTCACCGGAACGACTGGAGAAGGGAAAGCGTTCCGGTTTACCAATCATAATCCGGAATTAGACGACATTGATTTCGGTCGTCAGGAAGCAATAACCTGGAAATCAAAAGACGGTTGGAATATACAAGGAATACTGACCTTTCCTCTTGATTATGAAGAGGGGAACAGGTATCCGCTTGTGCTGCAGATTCACGGTGGACCGGAAGGATACGATATGAACGGCTGGACGACCCGTTCGCTCTATCCCATACAACTTCTTGCTGCCCGGGGGTATATGGTTTTGCAGCCGAATTATCGGGGAAGCGGTGGACGTGGAGTTGCCTTCAGCAAAGCAGACCATAACGATCTTGGCGGAAAAGAGTTTGATGATGTTCTGTCAGGCATCGATTATCTTATCGATAAAGGGCTTGTTGATCAGGAGCAAATTGGGACGGGTGGCTGGTCATACGGCGGTTACTTCTCCGGATGGGCCGCAACTCGCTATAGCGAACGGTTTCAAGCAGCGATTTTCTGTGCAGGGTTGAGTAACTGGATATCTTTTACCGGAACAACCGATATCCCACATGAAATGTCTGCTGTCCATTGGAACTCGTGGTGGTATGATGAACCGGAATTACACTGGGAACGTTCACCGATTGCTCATATCGATAATGCCGAAACTCCGACACTTGTCATTCACGGTGCAAACGATGCACGTGTTGCTCCGGGACAAAGTCATGAACTTTATACGGCACTCAAGCACAAAGGAATTCCAACGCAGCTTGTTCTTTATCCGCGTGAGGGCCATGGTCTCTCGGAACGGGAACATCAGCTTGATTATTTGGAACGGGTGTTTGATTGGTTTGACACATATTTGAAGTAAATTACAATAATTAATGATTAACGGAAGAGGGCGGACTGCATATAAACACTCCGCCCTCAATATTTTTGGAAGATGGCATCGTTTGAATTCCAATTCAAAGTTTACGCCAACAAAATCTTAGTCTTCGAGCAAAATCTTCATCTCATCATCGAGTCCCGTCATTTGCCATCTGATAAGTGATATCGGAATGATGCCCGCAGCGAAGAATTCTTCAAAGAAATCTTTATAATTGAAATCATTACCCAATTGGCGTGTCCGCTCGGCGATCAAATTGTTGAGTTGGAATTTTCCGAATACCATACCGAGATGCCATCCGACAAAACGGAGATTGGTTTGCATTTCATACCAAACATGGGGGCCGTCGGGAATGAGCCAGCCGTTTGGCGCGCAGGTGACACAATAATCGATTGCCTGCCGCAATGTATAATCGTTATTATGCATTTTTAAATCGGCAATTGCCCTGCATGTACGGAACGCGGCCTGCCAATAAGCAATTTCCCTTCCGCGTGTCGGCCGGGTATCGAGGTAACCAGCATGCATCATCATCTCTTCTAACCAGAATGCCCATCCTTCCATCCTGATCATATCAATCGCGTAGAACCGTTCTGTCCCTCGGATCGGGCTTGTGTCTAACGAATGCCGCTTACTGTCGAAATAGTGCCCGATAAATTCGTGTGTCTGTTCCGGGAGTGGTTCACGGTCAGCTGTCTGGTGAAAATAGTCTCTGATTCCGGGCCATGATCCTGAATCTCCTGAACCCGAAAATCCAGCAAGCGGACTTCTGTGCAGGTATCCTTCAGTGTCAAGCCAATCGGGAATATCGAAGAGCTGTTGCTCCTGCATAAATTCCATCGCAAACCTGAGCGCCTGATCACGCCGTCTGCGGTGTTCAGCTTGTGTCGGCACCGGCTGTAATTCGGGGAGATGTTTGTTTCTGTTCCGTTCAAGGGCAACAGTTGTCAAAATCCTGTCATCCTCACGCATAATTATGCCGTACAATTCATCCCATGTATAGGGAACAAGCTGAACATTCTTCATCCACCAGTTGTAATTCTCTTTTCCCACACCTGCCTGAGCAGTCATGGTGCCCTGGTTGTCCTTGAGCCATTCACCGTATTCTATAACGGATGCGAGTGCCTGCTGTGCATCCTGGAGTAGCTCCGAATGGTGTTCGGCGATTGCGTCACGCAGTCTCCTGTGAAAAGTTATCTCCGCATCCATATAGTGGAGTGCAATGATCAACAGGTCTGCAGCGCCTTCTGTTAAATTTGATTTTGCCTGTTCGAGAATTATCGGAACAGCCCGCAGTTTCCCCTGCACTTCTTCCAGTTTATCGTCGGGTATAGGTATTTCATTAATCCGGAGAGCATTGTACCGGACAGGGCCGCCGCCCGCCTGAGTCTGCATATAATAAACCGGATCGCGAGACCATGGTTTAAGGACTCGTTGATAAAAATCGAGTCCGTTCATCTCCGCACGGACAAGATAATATTCAACTTTTTGTTCAGTGGTCCAACTGCTAATATCCATGGCTGCAAGACGCCGCTGATACTCCAGCAGGCCGCTTCGCTGTGCGTCGATAGCAGCAGGTGTGTAATCGGGTACCCAGTCTGTCATTTTCGGCTTTTGAAGTTCCCGAAAATCCTGAAAAAGCTGCACAAGATCGTCATAATCACCCTCGTCAGTTCCAGGAGAATCACCAGCCGGAGCGCAGAAAACATATACTAAAACAAAACACAATAGCATAAATAGTCGCAATCGCATACAAAAACCTCCTTACTCAGTTATTTCATACTTAGCATTTTATGGAATAATTATATTACCACAACATAATCAACTGATACTCAATATCAGACTTCTTTATAAGACGGTCTGCTCAAACTGCTATAGTCTAATAATACCAATATGATTCAAAATCGGTCTCAAGACCGGTCATTTCCCATCGGATAAGAGAAAATGGAATCGAACCTTTCTTGAAAAATTCATCCATGAATTCTTTCAAAACAAAATCGTCTCCAAGCTGGTTCGATCGGTCGGTCAGGAGTTTCAGAAATTGCTGTTTACCGATGTGCATACCGGTATGCCAACCGGGATGCCGGAGTGTCGTCTCGGTTTCGTACCACACTTCGTGGCCATCGGGCAGTGTCCAGCCGAATGGTGTTTTCTCCACAAAAAAATTGCTGGCTTCTTCCAGATTAAAGTCATTGCTGTGCAGTTTCAGGTCGGTAATAGAGCGGACTGCGCGGAAGGCCATAGCGATATAGTTCAACTCACGCCCACGGGGATTGTCCTTAAAGAGCCCTGCATTCATAAGAAATCCTTCTAATGCATACGCCATACCCTCGTGCCGGATCATATCCATTGCAAAGAGGCGGTTTGCCCCCCGGATGGGGCGGGTATCGCGGGCATCACGCATTCCATCGATTGCGTGGCCGATAAAGTTGTGGCTCCTCATGTGGAGCGGTAACCGGTCTTTACTTTGCTCAAAAAAGTCACGGGCGGTACCGTACTGGCGCACACTGTTCAATGCCCAGGGAGTGTCGGTAACCGGCTCAACATATTCGGGAATAGTGAACAGATCGTTTTTTTCGATAAACCTTAGGAGATACTGCTGATACAAATTATCGAGCCGATGATACTCTGCTTCACTTTGGACGATGGTCAACTCCGGCAGATTCCTGTTGCGGTGTTGTTCTATTTCTAACAGCGCCATTGAACGGTCATACTCGTGCTCGGCAATCGTTAAGAGCTGACCCCATGTATATGGCAACAACTGAACTTCACGCATCCACCATTCGTAGTTTCTTTCGCCGATACCTGCAGGCTCAGTCATCGATTCGACATTTTCTTCCAGCCATGTTCCGTACCCCTCTACAGAGGATATTGCTCCATTGACAAGTTCAATGAGTTCGGGATGAAAATCCCTCAAACGCTCGCCTAACCTGCTGTACAACCGGATCTCTTCATCAAGAAAATGGAGCGCGATCCGTGCAAGATCACCCGATGCTTCGGTCAAATTGCGCTTTGCCTGTTCATAGATAGCAGGAACAGCTTTAAGGTTGGTCCTGACATTTTCTAATTCTTCTACTGATAGCGGCACTTCACCGACCCGAATTCCTCCGTAATTAGCGGGGCCGGCTCCTCTCTGAGACTGGAGATAAAAGACCGGGTCCCTTGACCACGGTTTTAAAACACGGTGATAAAAGTCGAGACCGTTCATCTCAGATTCAACAATTTTATAGTCTACTTGCTGAGCTATCGGCCAGTCTGAGGAGTTGATGGCATTCAGCCGTTCAAACAGAGTGATAAGGCCCAGACGTTGTGACCGTATTGCATCAGGCATATAGTCGGGGACACCGTCAGTAATTACGGGTTTTTCAAATTCTCTGAATTCATGAAAAAGGATGATAAGATCGTCGTAACTACTGCTCGGAATGATAGGTGTTATGGTTGTTTCACTAGATTGCTGTGTACATGCCATACCAAACACAACGATGAAAAGCAAATATGCAATACAAGTGCGATATATCAAAATCATGAAAATCCTCTATTGACTGGGAAATATCATTCATGTTCGAGATTATTGTATCCGAACATCTGGATTACGTGAAGAGCCCGGAACACCGGCAGCATCTTCGGTGGAATTAAGCATTGTAGTTATGTGTTTTGCGATGGATCTGTGAATAGGTGGTACGGCTAATAATTATGTTGCCAGACTGAAATGTGAATATGAAAAGATAGTATTGTGACTGGTCTATGCTCCGGTTGTGGTTTTGCATAAATGTTACTCATTTCATTACCGAATGACAAGAAAAAAGTAACGATTCTGTACAATATTAGTACAGTGAAAGAAAAATTATATTCAATTTAGATTCTGTTACTGCAGGTTGAAAAATTGACCCTGGAAAACTACCACTCTTCACCGATGAGATAAGTAAGAATAGCCATACCTGCGGCGCCGAGTTCAAATTCCCGGGGATTAATTGCTTCGAAAACGTCACTTTCGGTATGGTGATAGTTGAAATAGCGCTGGCCGTCAACTTTTAAGCCGATCAGTGCCTGCGTATTTTGAATATGCTCGACATCGCCGCCACTCTGACCAAGCTCGATTATTTCGATTCCTGCCGCTTTCAAATAGGGGAGAAATGCTTCGAGTCTTTCAACCGCTTCGGGTTGCTCGACCGTTAATCCCCGTGGTGAAAACGAACCGTTATCCGATTCGATACCAGCAACATGTGTTTCGTCACGGAGAGCGGCGAGCTCGGCGAATACAATACCTCCATGATGGCCCCGCTCTTCATTCGCAAACAGCACAACACGAATTGTCTTCTTCGGGCGAATATTAAGACGATTATAAAGGTCGACCACCTCCAAAGCTTGCATACATCCGCCGCCATCATCATGAGCACCGGTTCCTTTATCCCAGCTATCCAGATGCCCTCCGACTACGATAACCTGATCGTCCTGCTCTCCACGGAGGTCTCCGACCACATTGAACGACTCGGCGTTTGGAAGGTTGTGTGCAGAGAGTTGGAGACGAATTTGCAGTTCTGGGTCTTGCCTCAGAACTTCACTGAGAAAATCAGCATCCTGTACACCGACTGCAACAGCAGGAATCTTTGTAACGTCGTCTTCATACGAAGTATTGCCCGTATGTGGAACGTTGTCATTTGAAAGCGTAAGCGATCTAAGGATATAGCCGACAGCGCCAAGTTTTGAGGCTGTATTGGGGCCGGCCGTCCGCATTGGATACGCCAAAAAGTAGGCAGTAAACGTGCTGAATTCTCCGGCGGGAAGCCTGCCATTCATGAACACTATTTTTCCCGCAGCATCATCTCCGAGAGCCTGGAGTTCTTCCAATGACTCAACTTGTATCACGTGGGCGGTGACACCTTGTGCCGGTGTGCCTTCAGTGCCCCCGATAGCGGCCACGCGTAACTCTCTTCCCCGGAATAAACGAGATGATACTATTGACGCTCTTTCAACCGATCCGCGCACCCAATGTGGAACCATCACCGTCTGCAAATGGACATTTTCGAGGCCAAGATCATTCATTTTTGCCTCAGCCCATTGTATGGCTTGCAGTCCCTGCTCTGAACCCGCAAGACGTGGTCCTATATCTGTCAGTTCATGCAGCCACTCGTAACCCCGCTGATCCTCAAGTGCAGTCCTGACGAAACGGTTTGCGGTCTCTAAATACGTTTCGTTTATAGCAATGTCACCGTTGACTGAACAGTGTACGTTCATAAAGACTAAAGTAAAAAGAATTAAAAGTATGTTTGTATAATAATGAGACTGTCTCATACTGTCTCCAGTCGGATTGATTGTGTGTTGTATTTGGAAAGAATTCAAATGTAAGTCGGATGCAAAAAGATAGTGTCTTTAAGAGTAATAGTCAAATGTTAATTCTGCTTAAATATGAGTGTCATTTTTAGTATCTTGAAACACTTTGTTCATATTTTACTGATTGTAAACTCATAATTTTGCTCGAATATATCCTGATGGATTTATACTCGGACTTTCTATTACATGACGATTCTCACACGGGATGGTAATGCCAGACCGACAGCGGTGTGAATCCGGGATTTTTTCTGACATGTACAACATCACAATTCCTGGCACCGACATTTGCTGCTAATGCAGATGTGACAGCCCATTTACCACCTTTGCCGTCACTAAATTCACGCGAAGGATGTGTGTCCCAATGTACAATATGCGCCATAATTATTCCTATTATTAAGTACCCGTCGTACGGTAAAAATTAATTAAAGAAACTAAGATGGAATTGAGATATTTATGTACGTTACAATAAAAGTAAAATGAATAAACGCTTTTCTAATAAAATAGCAACTATTTAATAAATATTGAATATTTTTATTATTTAAATAGTATTCTTATATTATGTGTTAATTACACGACCATGTATCGCCATATCAGCTTAAACAAAAGCCTCTTTATGTACAGTCTCTACCGTAATTTAGAACTTACTGCTCTTACTATTTTTATTATTTCAGTATTTGTGCCCACCATTCCTGCAGTAGGGCAAAATGCAATTACCATAGGAGACGTTAGCACATTGATCGATGAGAAACTGTCGGGATCAATCAATGTAGCGATCGGTACGGAAGGACCAGAATTTCAAGTGCCGTTCACGATTATCAATGGTGTGAATGAGGGCCCCGTTATTGCTCTAACAGCCGATTTGTTGGATAGAGACAATCCACCCTTCAACGCATTGCAGGAAATTATTGAATCCCTTGATCCGAAACGCCTTTCGGGCACAGTCATTGTTCTTAATTCGGTCACAACATCATCTTTTCTCCGAAGAAAAATCTATCACAATCCGTTTGAAGGGTTAAATCTAAACCGGGTATATCCCGGAAAAGCATCGGGAAGTATCGGAGAACGAATTACCTACAGGATTCGGGAAGAAATTATTGACAGGAGTGACTATCTCATCGATTTTCACTGTATTGATGTCAACGAAGGGCTCATTGCATTTGTATCCTGTCCTAACCGTGGAAATCCCTTCGTTGTATACAATTCCCGTGATCTTGCCTATAGTATGGGATTAGATGTAGTTTTGAATAAACATTACACTCCTCATGATCCTGAAGCTGCAATTGGTTTAGGATATGAAGCATTCACATCGGGTAAACCGTCGATAACAGTTGTTGCCGGCGAACCGGCAAAACCCGATCTCGAGACTGAGAGGGTAATAATTGAAGGGATTACCAATGTATTAATGCATCTGGAGATGATTGAAGGTAAGCCAGACCGGACATTCGGTCAAATATGGGTTCAGAGAATTAGTTACCTGAAATCAGAACTTTCAGGTGATTTTATTCCGCTTGTGGATCCGGGTGCATTGATTCAACGAGGAGATGTGGTCGGCCATATCCAGGACTCTATGAACTCAGTTGTTCAGAAGATAACCGCACCTCATGACGGGATAGTCCATTTTATCCAAATTAACTCATGGTTCGAAAAAGGTTCTCCGCTCGTAGCAATCGGGGAACTCGCGCAGCAAAGGGATTAAGTACATAGATGATGTGGCATTAATAGAATCTCACTCCTTTAGAAGGAACACATTTATGAAGTCACGCATTTTCATGAGTCGATCTTTTGTGTACTGGGTGGGTGCGATGGCTATTGGGATTTATGTGTTTATCGGCTGTGCTCGGCAACGACAGCTTACGGCACCTGTTTTCATCACATTGAATGATGCGGAAAGGACTATTTCCAATGAAGCAAGTATAGAACATCTTGAAGAAGTTGTCACATTTTTTGAAGATACCCTCGAAAGTATTTCTGCCCAGAATGAACCTGTCCTTTATTCTCGAGTCAAAAATAACATCGGAATTTCCTACAATATTTTATCAAAAAGAGGAAACACTGAAGATAATCTAATTAAAGCGGTCAATGCATTTGAAGACGCACTTCCTTATAGATCGGTCGAAAAATATCCAATTGCTTATGGCATGACGAATAATTATCTAGGAGTTACGTATGCGGGATTATCTGAGATACGATATAAAGAAGAAAATCTGACCAAGGCAATACTTCTCTATAATGAATCATTACAGGTTTTTTCACGTGAAAATTATCCACTAAATTACGCTTCCATCAAAAACAATCTTGGTGCTGCCTATGGGGATCTGGCAAAAGTGCGAGATATGGAAGAAAACCTGATATTAGCTATTGATGCTTATAATGAAGCGCTCTCTATACGGACAAAAAGTGAATATCCAAGAGCCTATGCAATTACGCAGAATAATCTCGGTACAGTGCACGTAGCATTTGCCAATTTACAGAATAAAGAAGCGAATCTAACACGCGCAATTGAAGCCTATGATGAGGCGCTTTCAATATCTACCAAAAATGAATATCCACTCGATTATGCAGCAACAAAGAACAATCTTGGAAATGCTTATGTTGAATTAGCGGATATTTCCAGAAAAGGGTATTATTTGGATTTAGCGGTAAATGCTTTCTATGAGGCTCTCAATATTTATGATGATGAAGAAATTATAGAAAATTATGCACTAACCCTCAATAATCTCGGTGCCACGTTCAGTAATTTATCAGAAGTGCGTGATGCAGAAACAAATTTATTAAAAGCAATCAATGTATATGATACTTTGTTAGATATCTATACATTAGATGAATATCCATTGAAATATGCTTCTACGCATAACGATCTCGGTAATGCGTATGTAACTCTCTATGCGTTTTATACATCGAGAAGTGTGCGGGTCTTTGGATCATTTAATTATTCGAACAAAGTTGAAAGTTCTTTCTATATTAGTCGTGCAATTGATAGCTATCAGGATGCACTCAAAATCAGAACAAAAAACGAATATCCAGTTGATTATGCCTTCACCCAAAACAATCTCGGTACTGCATACAAGTATCTTGCAGATGTACAGTACAAAGAAGAAAATATTACGAGCGCATTTCATGCTTATAAGGAAGCATTAGAGATCTTTACACTTGAAGATTATCCCACTTTTCATCAGGAGATTAATATTAATCTCGAAGAATTGACACAACAAAATAAGTTCCAATTGAAATAAAAACATTTGAAAAAGCGCTAAAAATATTCACAGAAGAGAAAAATATAATAAAAACATATATAGAAAACCTCGCGTGATCAGCATATGTCTGTACATACCAATGTATTTTAATCTGTTCGGATATAAATTGCAAAATGGTGTAGGTACCATTTCAACCTCTTGCAGTCTCACAAACTCCGTATGACAAATAATTTTCTTGCAGAAAATTCAACGATTCCGTACGTTGTTAGTTCTCTCCTTTTAACATTTTCGAGATGTAGTGAGGTAATTACTGATGATTGCTCAACATGGCATTATTACACCATCAAAGCGTACAGATCAGGTTACATTTTCTGTAATGGATACCATTGCGAGAGGGCAGGAAGCTCAAAAACGGGGAGTCGATGTCCTCTATCTTCATATTGGTGATCCGTTAATGTTTGATTTTGACACGCCACCCCACATCATCGAAGCTGTTGAGCGTGCAATGAGAGATAGAAAAACCGGATACACTGTTTCACCGGGGATCGATGAGGCAATTGAAGCAGTTGAATATTCAGCCGAACAGCGTAAAATAAACTCTGTCAGAGATATATTTATTACGAGCGGTGTGACCGAAGCAATAGAATTGTCGATTGCGGCACTGGTTAACGGCGGGGATAACGTTCTTGTGCCTAATCCTTGCTATCCGCTCTATAATTCAGCACTATACAGGCAGGGTGCGGAGCCGAATCCATATTATCTTGAAGAATCAGATAACTGGCAGCCTGATATTGACGACATACGGTCAAAGATTGATAAAAAGACACGTGGGATTGTACTAATTTATCCGAATAATCCGACGGGATCGCTCTACTCAAAAGAGACACTACTGAAAATAATTGATCTTGCTCTTGAACATAATTTGGTCATATTTAGCGATCAGATTTATGATATGCTTCTCTTTGATGATGCCGAACACCATTCGATCGCATCGCTTAATCCCGACGCTAGTGTCGTTACACTAAACGGTCTCTCAAAAGCCTATATCTCACCCGGTTTCAGACTTGGCTGGGGTATTGTAAGTGGACGGGAAACAGCAGTCAGGGGGTATTGTGAAGCAATTGCAAAATTGTTGCGTGCCCGGCTGTGTGCAAACCATCCGGCACAGCATGCAATTAAGCCGGCGATCATGGGTGACCAGTCGCATATTGCCGCAAATGTGCATAAACTTGAGCAACGTAGAGATATTACAACAAAAATGCTGAACAGTATTGAGGGTATCAGTTGTGTTTCTCCGGATGGAGCTTTTTATGCCCTTCCAAAGCTTGAGTTTGATGTAGATGATACAGAGTTTGTCCACCGGCTCATCGATGAAACCGGTGTGATAACACTTCCCGGATCGGGATTCGGACAGCGAGAGGGTACACACCATTTCAGAGTTGTGTTTTTAGCAAAGGACAACATCCTTGTAAAAGCATATGAGCGGATCGCCGATTTCACACGCCAGTTTGTATAATTTGAATCAAAAACATAGATTTAGTGATAGATACATATTGTTTAAAAGGTAGTGAATCATAAGGAGGCGGTGAGTTATGGCACAGATTTATGACAGCATTCTCGACACTATCGGCAGGACACCTCTTGTGGGTGTTGATAGACTCATGGGTGATGCACCCGGAATAGTGGTCGCAAAGCTTGAATCATTCAATCCGTGTTCAAGCGTAAAAGACAGAATTGGATTAGCAATGATCGATACTGCCGAGCGGGAAGGGCTGATAAACGAGAAATCCACAATAATTGAACCGACATCAGGTAATACCGGAATCGCACTAGCGTTTGTCTGTGGAGTGAAAAAACTAGAGCTCATATTAACCATGCCGGAAAGCATGAGCATGGAGAGGAGAGCAATTCTTCGTGCACTCGGTGCGAAACTAATTTTGACACCCGCTTCTGAGGGAATGAACGGTGCAATTAAAAGAGCAGAAAAAGAAGCGGAGAAAATTGGAAATTCGTTTATTCCACAGCAGTTTAACAATATAGCGAATCCCGAAATTCACAGGAAAACAACAGCCGAAGAGATATGGAACGATACCGATGGCAAAGTCGATTTTCTCGTTTCGGGTGTCGGAACGGGCGGCACGATAACCGGCGTGTCAGAAGTTATCAAACAGCGGAAACCGGAGTTTAAAGCAATAGCCGTTGAACCGGCAAACTCACCGGTGATTTCAGGCGGATCGCACTCACCACACAAAATACAGGGTATCGGTGCAGGTTTTATCCCCAATAATTTAAATACAGATATCATTGATGAAGTAATTCAGGTCAATGATGAACAGGCATTTACAACAGCGCGTAAATGTGCCCTGATCGAGGGTATTCCCGTCGGTATTTCCTCCGGCGCTGCGCTCTGGGCTGCACATGAAGTTGCTAAGCGGAAAGAGAATAAAGATAAACTCATTGTCACTATTATCCCGAGTTTTGGTGAGCGGTACCTTTCGACCGATTTATTCAAAGAATT
The DNA here is from genome assembly GCA_965249485.1 of bacterium. Lineage (GTDB taxonomy): Bacteria > SM23-31 > SM23-31 > SM23-31 > SM23-31 > CBDFMG01. The sequence continues at coordinate 1,463,110 of OZ252239.1, forward strand.
TATATTTTAAATACGATTCTGAAGCAGAATATTGAGAAATTATTCAGATTTAGTATCGTTATACACCCGTTTCCAAGGGGATCAGTATGGTTGATCAGTTGAAAAAAATGCACAAGCTGACGGAAAAGATCGTCAAAAGCTATGAAACTCATGGCGGTATCAACCGGATAGATGAAGGAAATCTGCCGTCACGAGAGAATGTGTTTGGCATTCTGAACGACCTGTTTATTCTGTTGTTTCCCGGTTATTTCGGAAACCAGCAGCTCAATCAGGAGAATATTCATTTTTTCGTAAATGGCTTGGTCGATTCTCTTTACGTCCGATTGAAGGACGAAATTGAACGTGCGCTTGTCAACGACAACCGGAGACAGGGAAAAGACTGTATTGACTGCGACGTTGAGGCACGTACGATTACGGAAAATATTTTGCAAGCAATTCCCGATATTCGGAAACGGTTAAAAATGGATGTTAAAGCTGCTTACGAAGGTGATCCGGCGGCAAAAAATTACGATGAAATTATCAGTTGTTATCCGGGAGTTGAAGCGATTACGACATACAGGATTGCGCATGAGTTGTTCAAACATTCCGTACCGCTGATTCCAAGAATGATAACGGAGAACGCTCACGAGCGGACCGGGATTGACATCCATCCCGGAGCAAATATCGGCGATTTTTTCTTTATCGACCACGGTACCGGTGTTGTGATCGGTGAAACGACTCGTATCGGGAAGTCTGTTAAAATATATCAAGGTGTCACGCTCGGTGCACTCAGTTTTCGTAAAGATAAAGAGGGCAACATCGTCAAGGGTGGAAAACGTCATCCGACCATTGCCGATAATGTAGTAATTTACTCAGGTGCTACTATTCTCGGAGGAGATACGGTAATTGGGAATGGTGCAGTGATCGGTGCAAACACATGGATTGTAAACTCAGTGCCGCCGGGTACTGTTGTGACTATCACTGTTAACCAGGAAGCAAAAGAAAAACTCTCACAAACGAATGCCTATTCTTACGATATTTAGTTTGTGAGCAGTGAATAATTTCAGTTTGGTGGATTGACTTGTCCAAATGCTTTGTTGACTGTAGTAATTCTCCCGTTTTAAGTGGTTCAATTATATGATCTTCGCGAACCGGACAGCCGCAAACCAATAGGAAAAATAAATGAAACAAAAATATAGTCTTTTTCTCATTGTATTATTCGGATTAGGGATTCTATCCTGCGGCAATACAGAACAGGTTTCTGAAACAGCAGTGCTCCACGATGTAACTGTTCAGGAAGTGTGTGCAATGATAAATGCCAATCCCGATCTGCTGCTTCTCGATGTCAGATCTCAGCAGGAGTATTCCGGTGAATTGGGACATCTGAAAAATGCTCTGCTGATTCCGGTGAATGAACTTGAATCAAGACTCTCAGAGATCAAGGACTATAAAAGTAGTGATATTGTTGTCTACTGTCGGTCCGGCGGCAGAAGTGCACGGGCAGGGATTCTGCTCGCATCGCAGGGATTTACCAGCGTCTCAAATATGCTTGGAGGTATGCGTGGATGGAATAGTGCTTCATTCGAAGATCTTCCCTGTAAAGAGCTGCTGCTTGAAAAGTAGTATAATCTTCTCTCAATCAAAATATCAATCCTAAGAATACTTCTATGAAATGGCGTGTCCTTATTATTCTGTCTTTTGCTGAGCTATTAGGCATGGCAGTCTGGTTTTCAGCTACGGCGGTTGTCCCTTCACTGACAACTGAATGGCAATTAACGGAAGCAGGCAGATCATGGCTCACGATGTCCGTGCAGGCGGGATTTGTATTCGGGACGCTGCTCAGTGCTTTCCTTCAATCTTTCTGATATTTTTAATGCGCACCATGTGTTTTCTGCAAGTGCACTTCTCTGTGCTTTGAGCAACGGTGCAATCGGTTTGTTTTCGGACACCATCGAATTTGCCCTCGTATTTCGCTTTCTCACCGGAATATTCCTCGCTGGAGTCTATCCTCCCGGAATGAAAATAATGGCTACCTGGTTTGAAAAAGGGAGAGGAATGGCGATTGGTGTCCTAGTCGGTGCTTTGACGGTCGGATCGGCTTCACCGCATCTGATCAAACTATTCGGTAATCCGGGCTGGCGCGATCTAATGCATACTGCATCTCTATCGTCATTGGCGGCGGCATTGCTGTGCCTGCTCTTTGTAAAAGACGGCCCATATCTGAAAAAAAGTGCACAATTCGACTGGCGTTATACCGGGAAAATTTTTCGAGACCGTGGGATGCGGCTTGCGAATTTCGGATATCTTGGACATATGTGGGAGCTGTACGCAGTATGGGCGTGGATTCCGGTATTTCTGCTGGAAAGTTTTACGTTGTCCGGTATTGAACAAGCCCGTCCGTGGGCTGCATTTATGACATTTTCCGTCATCGGAGTCGGTGGTATTGGCAGTGTCATAGCCGGGGTCTATGCCGACAAGTATGGCCGCACAACAATCACAATCATTTCGATGGTGATAAGTGGTGTGTGTTGTTTAATTGTGGGATTTTTGTTTGGAGGTTCACCGTATGTATTGTCTGCCGTCTGTCTTGTCTGGGGCTTGACAATCGTTGCAGATTCGGCGCAGTTTTCTGCTGCAATTTCGGAGTTGGCAGATTCGGCGTATGTCGGAACAGCACTGACACTTCAAACATGCCTCGGATTTCTTCTCACTTTGCTATCGATCCGTATTGTTCCGATTCTCTCAAATGAATTTACCTGGAAATGGGCCTTCGCTTTTCTCGCTATCGGACCTCTATTCGGTATACTCGCAATGTACCGGCTAAAGCAACTCCCTGATGCCCGCAAAATTGGCGGTGAGAGCACATAAAAGCATTACTTAATTCTCGCTAAACTGCTCCTGAAAGGCATCGGGACTACACTTATAACGACAATTAAATTAATTCCTAGTCTTCCTCAGAGTGCCGCTTGAGCTTATCGATGACGGATGGATCGGCGAGGGTGCTTGTATTCCAGAGAATTCGTCCAGAACATTATTTGCTATTCCTAAAAGATTATGAGTTCAGAATTAATAATCGATCTCATCAAATTTCAATAGTATTGAAATCGGATTACCGTTTGGGAAGGGTATTATGTTAACTGAAAAGTTTTTTTGACTACCAATCGGATAAGCAACACAACAGCAATTACGTTAACGATTACAGTGAATGCATTAAGCAAATCTCCGACGCTCCATAATGTTTCGGCATCAATGAACCCAAATATAATCGCTCCGCAGAATATCCAACGAAATGTTTTTCTGGCATGTGCTCCCCAGACAAAAGCAAAGCATTGTTCTCCGTAAAAACACCAGGTGATGAGCGTAGTAAATCCAAAGAGGAAAGCAGAAAATAAAATGACTATATTGCCATAGGTTCCGAAAAATGTTGAAAATGCAGCAATGGTAAGTGCAGTGCTTGTTTCTCCGGACGACCAAACCCCGGTAATGAGAATAATAAACGCAGTCAATGTCATCACGAAGGTATCAATTGCTACTCCAAACATACCGATAAGACTTTGTTTGTATGGGTTTCCCTCTTGTGCAGTGCTAAACATAATCGGAGAACTCCCTGTACCTGCTTCATTTGAATAAAATCCTCTGCCAACGCCATATCGTATTGCCATTAATACCGATGCTCCAGCAAATCCACCTGTCGCCCCGGCTGGGGTAAACGCCTTTGTAATAATCATGTGTAACATGTCAATGACTTCATTGCTGTGTGCAATGACGATTGTAGTTCCAGTCACAAAATACAGTATTACCATGAACGGGGTAAGCTTTTCGAGTGTTCGTGCAATTGATGAAAGCCCGCCCACTGTAACAATCCATGTTAGTAGTGCTAATGCAACACAGAGATAGGGCATTGGAATATTAAATGTCGAATTAATTGCAAGTGATATGGAATTTGATTGAATGGTAGCAGTTGCCATGATTGTTTTAAATCCCATTGCCAGTGCAAATGTAATAGCCAGCCACCGAATTTTTAGCACTTTGTCGATATAATACATGGGGCCACCGGAAAAGGTGCCATCACCGGCTTTTTCCCGGTAGAGGAGTGCAAGCATTGTTTCTGCATAGGCTATGACCATGGCAATAATTGTTGCAATCCATAACCAGAAAAGTGCACCAGGTCCGCCAACAGCAATTGCAGTTGCTACACCTGCAATATTTCCATTCCCTATAATTCCACCAAGAGCGGAAAAAAGCGATTGCAATGGGGTAATATTACCTTCTCCCGATGCTGTTCTATATGTGTATGCCAGCTTTCCTGAGGAGAAAAATTGCTTAAACTGCAGCCCTTTTAAGCGAATGGTAAAATAAGCACCGACCAATGTTAAAAAAATTAACATTGGCGGACCCCAGAGCCATGTTGCCGTATCCCGAATTATGTTTCCGATGTTAAGCATTGTGTCGCTATGCTCAATTATTTTGAAAGCTTTGAAATAAAAGTTTTATGCTTTCTTAATCTTCCTCATAATGCCGCTTGAGTTTGTCGATGACGGATGGATCGGCGAGGGTACTTGTATCCCCGAGAACTCGCCCATCGGCAATGTCTTTCAATAACCGCCGCATGATTTTCCCGCTTCGTGTTTTCGGCAGGTCTGCTGAGAAAATTATCTTTTCCGGACGCGCGATAGCACCGATCTTCCGGACAACATGTTCTTTAAGTGCCTTCTCTTTATTTTTGTCCTGCTCGACGCCTTCTTTCAGTGTCACAAACGCGGCGATTGACTGCCCTTTGATTTCGTGAAAGATTCCGACTGCCGCTGACTCGGCAACGTCTGGATGATCGACGAATGCGCTTTCGATTTCCATAGTGCTGATGCGGTGTCCCGCAACATTAATCACATCGTCAACCCGTCCGAGTATCCAGATATATCCGTCTTCATCCCGTTTGGCGCCGTCTCCGGTAAAATAATATTTGCCGTCGAATTTTTTCCAATATGTATCGTAGTACCGCTCCGGATCACCGTAGATGGTCCTGATCATTGAAGGCCAGGGCTTGGTGATCGCAAGAAATCCGCCGCCCACCGGTATAGAGTTTCCCTCTTTATCGAGTATGTCAGCTGATATGCCGGGCAGCGGAATTGTTGCTGATCCAGGTTTTGTATGTGTCAGACCGGGGAGCGGCGATATGAGTATGCTCCCGGTTTCAGTCTGCCACCACGTATCGACGATCGGACAACTCTCGCCGCCAATGTGTTTATGATACCACATCCATGCTTCGGGATTGATCGGCTCACCCACAGTACCGAGAAGACGAAGCGAGGAGAGGTTGTGTTTCCGCGGCCAATCTTCTCCCCAGCGCATGAACGCCCTGATCGCCGTTGGTGCAGTATAAAAAATTGTAACCCCAAATTCTTCGATGATTGACCAAAATCTATCACGGTCCGGCCAGTCCGGCGAACCTTCGTACATCACCAAGGTTGCAGCGTTGGCAAGCGGGCCGTAGGCAATATAACTGTGCCCGGTCACCCAGCCGATATCGGCGCTGCACCAGAACACATCTTCCTCTTTCATGTCGAATACATTCTTTGTTGTTGTAGTGACACCGGTCATATACCCGCCGGTTGTATGGACAATCCCTTTCGGTTTGCCGGTCGTTCCCGATGTGTAGAGGATAAACAGCATGTCTTCGGCGTCCATGTGTTCAGGCTCGCAGTATAGATCGGCTTCCTGCATGAGCCGGTGATACCAGTGATCGCGTCCTTCCTTGACCCGGAGCATAAAGTCACCCCGCTTCACGATAACAACATGTTCGATTGAGGGCGTATTGGCAAGTGCGACATCGGCATCGTGCTTGAGCGGAATAATTCCGCCCCGCCGGTAGCCCCCATCGGCAGTTATGAGAAGTTTCGCCTGTGCATCATTGATCCGTTCTTTTAATGCTTCGGGGCTGAAACCAGCAAACACAACCGAATGGACAGCACCGATGCGGGCACATGCCAGCATCGAAATGACAAGCTCGGGTATCATCGGAAGGTAAATTGCTACCCTGTCGCCCTTCTGAATACCGAGGTTTTTCAGGGCATTTGCAAATTTGTTAACTTCCCGGTAGAGGTCCCAATACGTCATGGTCCGCTTATCTCCGGGTTCACCTTCCCAGATGATTGCTGCTTTGTTCCGGTGGCCGTTCTTAATATGCCGGTCGACACAGTTATAGCTAGCATTGAGTTTTCCTCCTGAAAACCACTTCACATTCGGTGGATCCCATTCAAGAACGGTGTCCCACTTTTTGAACCAGTCGAGATTTTCGGCACATTTCGCCCAGAACGTCTCCGGATCGGCTTCTGCTTCTTTATACAGTATTGGATCGTTTATTACTGCGTTGTCGACAAAATCTTTCGACGGTTCGAAGATCCGTTCTTCTTCAAGAAGAACATCGATAGTCTGCTCGTTGGGTAGCTTATCTTTTTTTTGTGTCATAAAAAATATCCTTCCGGAAAACAGGCACAAAAATCCCTTTTGAACGTTTCCGGCGACGGAAACAAACCAACGGGTAATGCCTTATGTTTGAAGGTAATTGTTCTCAAAGAAGAAGCATCGGCTGAAGAAATGAGCATAAAAGATCCGGATCGGTCAAGAAAATCTCCTGATGAATATAAATATTTTTTGCCGTATGCCAAAGAAAATTTTAATTACAGCAGGAAATAGAATTTTGTTCATTGTTGAGCGAAAAAACAGTTGCCTTTTTCGTTCTAAGGTGTATATTCTTGGAGCATTTCTTTGCTAATTAAACAAGCAGTGCATATATTGAAACATTCAATCAATTTTCAACCTTCCGCTTGTCTTATTCTTCCGGGACCCCGGTGATTTGTAATGACGATCACTCAGGCAGTAGTAGTGTGAGAAAACCGCTTGGTATTCAGCAAGGCGCGCGTTGAATATTTTGTACACTTTGTTAATTGAAAAATTTCGAAATTTTTTTGAACCTTTTGAACAGGAGTTACTGCCATTAAATCGTTTCCTATTGATCTAAGCTCGTACAGTCCACTTTCGATTGACCTTTCGCAAAGCGAATTAACACCGGAACAAAAATCGCAGTTAGAATCAAATATTTCACTGCTGCGGGACTGTATTATATTCTTCACCGCCTATTCAAATGCCCGCGGTTTGGGAGGTCATACAGGCGGTGCATTCGATATTGTACCGGAAGTTCTTATTGCCGATGCATTTATACGCGGAGGGAACGTTGTGTATCCGGGATTCTTTGACGAGGCGGGGCACCGTGTGGCGATTCAGTATCTCATGGCTGCCCTTGATGAAAAAAACCCGGGAATGAAACCGGAAGACCTACTCCACTACCGTGAATATAAATGGGGACTACCCGGCCATCCCGAACGTGACTATAAGCGGGGTATTCAATTCAGTTCTGGCAGGCTCGGTCATCTATTCGGTTATGTGAACGGTCTCGCAGAGCAAAATCCCGATAAACAGATTGTTTTGTTCGGTTCCGACGGCGCTCAGCAGGAAGGAAACGATGCTGAATCTGCACGTTATGCTGTTGCAAACAGGCTCAATGTCAATCTCATACTGGACGATAACGATGTCACAATCGAAGGGTATCCGAGTGAATATCTAAACGGATTCGATCTCGAGAAAACACTTAGCGGGCATGGACTCGACATTGACACCGGTGATGGTGAAAACCTCGATCCCCTCTATTTACGAATGCAGAAAGCACTGAACAAAGAAGGTCCGGTAGCCCTTATTAATAAACGGAAAATGGCTCCCGGTGTTGCAGGGCTCGAGGGGACAACAAAGGGACACGATGCAATTGCCGCAGCAACAGCACTTGACTACCTGACGAGCAAAAACCAGACAGATGCCGTGGCGGTAATCGAATCTGCTGAAAAGGTCGGATCACCACGAACTTTTCTCGGAAGTTCACAGGAGTATAAGAAAAACAGGTCACTATTCGGAGATTATATCAGTGACATTATCGATTCTCTCAGCCCCGAAGAGCAGAAAAAGAACCTGATTATAAGTAGCGATCTCGGCGGTTCTTGCGGCTTGAATACAATCGGCAAACGCCATCCTAAACTCTATAGGTTGGGTGGTGTTATGGAGCGGAACAGTTTTGCTACTGCCTCCGGATTTGGTTCGCAAAAAGGTTATCAGGGAATTATGGGTACATTTTCCGCATTCAGTGAAATGGTGATTTCAGAAATCAGCATGGCACGGTTGAACCACGCAAATGTAATTGCCCACTTCTCCCATGCGGGCATTGATGAAATAGTCGATAACTCCTGCCATTTTGGGATAAACGTATTCTTCACTGATAACGGATTTGCCGAAGATGATTCAACCCGGCTCTATTTTCCCGCCGATGCATATCAAATGAAGGCAGTTCTGGAGAAAGTTTTTCATGATCCCGGACTCCGCTTCATATTTTCAACACGATCGGGCGTCCCGGGAATTCTGAATGAGGAAGGCAGCAATATCTTCGGTCAGGAAAATAATTATGATTTTGAACCCGGAAAAGATGAAATTATCCGCAAAGGAACTGCCGGGTATGTTATTTCGTATGGTGAGATGCTCTTCAGAGCGCTCGATGCAGTTGAAACTCTCCGTAAAAAGGGCATTGATGTCGGCCTTGTCAATAAACCAACTCTCAATATTGTTGATGAGGATATAATTCGGAAAGTGGGACAGACGCCGTTTGTACTGGTTGCCGAAACACAGAATATTAAAACAGGCCTCGGTAGCAAATACGGAAGTTGGCTGCTGGACCGTGGTTATTCACCAGTATATTCATATCTCGGTACTGTAAGACAGGGAGAAGGTGGTCTGGCCGAGCAGATACCGTATCAGGGTCTCGACTCACACCAGATTGCAGAAAAAGTTGAACAACTTATTGAGAAATCTCGGTAGGCTGGAGTAATTTTGAAAACTTGACCTTCTTGGGTACGGGGCGAATATCGCGGATTATCCGGAACCACGACATCATTTTCAGGATGTAGAACGTAATGTCGATTTCCCACCAGAAAAATCCCTGCCTTGTTGAGCCAGGATATCGGTGGTGGTTATTATGCCATCCCTCGCCGAACGTCAGCAGAGATAGATATAAATTGTTTTTGCTTTCGTCACTGCTTATATACCGTTTTTTCCCGAACATGTGGGACAGCGAATTGATCGTACAGGTTGCATGAAACAGAACCACGGTAGAAATGAAAAATCCCCAAATCAGAAGTTGCGAGCCATTCGTCCCCAACGCAGGGTATGCGGTTTCTAAGTATTTTCCTAATCCGTAGATCGACACAGCTAATACTATTGGTACAAGGGTGTAGAAACGGTCAAGAAACCGCAGCTCCGGGTATTGAGCAAGATCCTTGACGATACGAAGGTCGGTGCTATAATTGACTTTCGATGTTATCCAGCCGACATGACTCCAATAGAATGAGTGGATATGGGGAGAATGGACGTCACCTTCTTTATCCGAATGTTTATGGTGTTTCCGGTGATGTGCCGCCCACCATAACTGTCCTTTCTGGGCAGCGCTATTACCGATAAGAGCAAATAAAAATTGAAAAAGACGGCTCGTCTTGAATGTTCTGTGTGAAAAATACCGGTGGTAAAATGCAGTAATTGCGAACATTCGTATGGAATAAAGCGCAATGGCAACACCAATTGCTGTCCAGCTCCAGCCCACCCAGAGAAACCCGAAGCACATGAGATGAATCCCGATAAATGGGATAAACCGTACCCAGTCTACCGAATAATCAGACGTGTTTTTGTCAATTGTATACTCGTGAGAGCTGTCAATCCAACGGGCTATTGACTTCAAAGAACTTAAATCCATTTCATTCCTTGTTGTGATGTAAAATACAGTAGCGTAAATACAGAAAAACTTCCATATAAAGAAGTACCGAATTGTATAATTAAGGCAGAAGATACCATATATATGCAATATTTCCAAACACTATTATGCACTCTTAAATGTTCGTAGAACTACAAAAGAGGAAATCAAAAATGTACAAAACGGTCACTGCGGGTATATAATGATTGTTTGGGGCGGTGAACAGGAAGAATAATCTGTTGATTTTTTTTCGGAAAATAATTACCATAATACATTAGATGTGGAGAGAAACAAAACCCCTGAATTCCACACAGCACGTCTTTGTGATTCTTCTGTACATCAGTAGTAATCGTGCCATATACATTCTTGATGGGATATTTCATGCCTGAGACACTTGTAGATTTGTTTTATCAGTCTGTGGAGCGCTATACGGATAAAACGGCTTTAATGCACAAGCAGGAAGGCGAATATAAGTCCATCTCGTATAGTGCATGCGGTGAAATAGTAACAGATTATGCATGCGGTCTTGCGCAAATTGGTGTTGAAAAGGGAGACACCGTCGCAATTCTGTCGGAAAACAGACCGGAGTGGGCGTTTTCCGATATAGCAGTGCTTTCATTGGGCGGTCTAACGGTTCCGGTGTACGGGACGCTCTCGCCAAAGCAAATTGAATATATTCTTAACGATGCTCAATGTAAGTTTATTATTGTATCAAAACCGGAACATTTAACACTCATTGAGATGATTTTTAATAATCTCAAAAGTCTGAAAAAAATCATAACACTCTTTCCTGAACATAATGAATTTTTAAAGATTACACATTATTTTAAAGATATTGTGGATATCGGTAAAAAAAACCGAACCAAAGACCATAAAGAAATTGAGCAAAGACGAATTGGAGCCCTTAATACTGATGTTGCAACGATCGTTTATACATCTGGTACGACCGGTGCGCCGAAAGGGGTTATGCTCACCCATGGCAATATTCTCTCGAATATTGATGGTGTACTAAAGTGTTGTTTAGGAATAGAAAAAACGGATATTTTTCTTTCATTTCTACCGCTGAGTCACTCGTTTGAGCGGCTGGCGGGGTATTACCTGCCGCTTGCCGCAGGCTCTGTTATTGCATATGCTGAAAACATGCAGACCGTCAGAGAAAATATGCTTGAGGTTCAACCAACGATTATTACCAGTGTTCCACGTCTTTACGAAAAAATGTATGATGTGATTCAGGATAATGTCGCAAGGGGTTCGTTCGTAAAAAAACTACTATTCCACTGGTGTGTCCGGACGGGAAAAAAATATTATCTCAGCGAAAAAAGCGGGAATGTCTCAAATTCACTAAAAAAACGGTATGCGTTAGCCAATAAACTGGTTTTTTCCAAATTAAAGAAGCGGACAGGCGGAAAACTCCGGTTTTTTGTATCAGGCGGAGCTCCTCTTTCAAAGAAAATCGCGGAGTTTTTTGCCTATGCAGGAATAACAATTCTCGAAGGATATGGCCTGACAGAAACCTCTCCAGTGATTTCAATTAATCCTCTTGGAAATGCGAAGTTCGGTACAGTTGGAAAACCGCTTCCAAATGTTGAAATCAAGATTGCTGACGACGGTGAGATCTACACATTCGGCCCAAACGTGATGAAAGGGTATTTAAATAAACCGGAAGAAACAAAAGAAATAATCGATGAAAATGGATGGCTGCATACGGGCGATATCGGCTATATTGACGAAGAGGGCTATATAGTAATTACCGACCGGAAGAAAAATATTATTGTTACTTCCAGCGGCAAGAACATTGCTCCGCAACATATAGAAAACTTATTGAAAACAAGCCGGTTTATCGATCAGATTATGATGATCGGTGATCAACGTCGATTTCTTACCGCACTGATTGTTCCCGACTTTGAAAATCTGAGTGTATATTTTACCTCGAAAAACATTTCTTACGGCACTTTAAAAGAACTTGCACGCCATCCTGAAACATATAAACTGATCAACAGGGAAATTGAGAGGCTCTCCATCGATCTTTCCAATCACGAGTGCATTCAGAAGTTCAGTATTCTTGATGATGAATTTACTCAGGCAAATGGAGAGTTGACACCAACCATGAAAGTGCGGCGCAGTGTAATTGAAATAAAATATAAGGATGATATTGAGAAAATGTATTCCGAGTAAGATTTTCGATATTATTCGATTTGTCTCAGACAAATAGTATTATTATATAATGATACAATGGAACAGGTAATTGTGTGACTCCCAATAAAGTTAAACTGATAATAGGAATAACATTTCAACACGATAATCAACTTGAATTGGTTGAACGATATGTAACTGAACAATTCGGTCCAATCGGTGCAAAATCAGCGGTATATCCATTTTCATTTACTGACTATTATACAGAGGAAATGGGTACCGGTCTCAGTAAGATATTACTCAGCTTTGAACGGCTTATTTCCCGTGAAAAACTCTCATTCTGCAAACATCGAACAAACCTTTTTGAAACCGAGACATCACGGAATGGCAAACGGACAGTCAATCTCGATCCCGGATATATCGGTGAAGCAAATCTTGTATTGGCGAGCACCAAAAACTATGCACACCGTATCTATCTCGGTGAAGGAATTTTCGGTGATTGCCACCTGGTTTTTGAAGACGGAGCGTTTCATCCGCTTCCCTGGACTTATCCCGATTATCAAGAGAAGTCTATTCTGAATTTTCTAGCGGATGTCAGGAATAGCTATGTCAAAGAAACGCAGCAGGAAGACACCAACGCAACCGATACATCAGCCCTTTCCTATCGTGATGCAGGCGTCGATATTGAACGGGGAGAAGAAGCTGTTCAAAGAATTAAGGCACGGGTAAAAAAAACGTACGGTAAGAATGTACTGACTGAGCTGGGAAAATTCGGGGGGTTTTATGCACCGGACTGGGGCGAATTTGAGGAGCCTGTCCTTGTTTCAAGTGTTGATGGTGTTGGTACCAAGCTCAAAGTTGCATTTGCTTCGGGCGTTCACCATACGGTTGGAAATGATCTTGTTAATCATTGCATAAACGATATTCTGTGTTGCGGAGCCAAACCGCTCTTTTTTCTTGACTATCTGGCATTCGGCAAACTAGATGTCGATGTGTTTGAGGCAGTAGTGTCGGGTATGGCAAACGGATGTGAGGATTCTGGCTGCGCTCTCATCGGAGGTGAAACAGCGGAAATGCCGGGATTTTACCGAGAAGGAGAATACGACATTTCCGGTACCATAGTTGGTATTGTTGACAGGAAATCGATTATTGATGGGACTGCTATAACAAAAGATGATGTTATTATTGGCCTTCCTTCTTCCGGGCTTCATACGAATGGGTATTCTTTGGCAAGGAAAGTGCTCTTTGATTCCGCTGGGCTTGGTGTCAATGCACGCCTTTCCGGCCTCGATGCCTCTGTAGGTGAGGAACTTCTTCAGATTCACCGGTGCTACTATCCCGCTCTCTACGAAATTATTCATGAAAAGCATATCCATGGGCTTGCACATATAACCGGTGGTGGTCTTCTCGGCAATATTAGTCGGCTGCTCGAAGGCGGTTTAAGAGCAGACTTGGACTGGAATAGTTGGGAGTGGCTTCCGATTTTCAAGCACATTCAAGAATTTGGTTCCATATCCGACAAAGAAATGAGGCAGGTATTTAACCTCGGAATCGGTATGACCCTCATTTTTGCACCGGATCATGTCCAGGAAGTGCAGGAGCGATTGCAGCACATAGGTTTACCGGGAATTGTCATCGGAACGATAACAGCAGAATAAGCAAAACGGAATAAGGACCAGTATACATGTATCTCAGGAAACTGATTCACGGATTAAAAACGGATCCGGTGGGCTTTGTAAAGCGGGCTTTCTTTAAGACAATTATCGGTCCTTTCAAGTATGGTAAGGATAATGGATATAACGCTTCGCAATACTGGAAAGACAGATTTTCTAAATATGGTTATAACCTTCAGGGGGCGGGAGATGAATCGATATCCAGCGAAGACAACGAAAAGGTCAATCAGAGTGCGCGGGATGAATTTGAAGCAATTTTAAAGCAGGAAAACATTGATCTTTCCTGTAGCGACATTCTTGAAATCGGCGTCGGCAGTGCCTTTTTCACAGGAGTGTTATTCGAATTAGGAGCGCAGAAACTAACCGGTGTTGACATTACCGATGTTCTCTTTAACAAGCATAAGGAGAAATTCCCGGATTATATATTTCTTAAGCTGGATATAACAAACGACACTGTGGACGGTGTCTATGATCTCATCACAATGATAGATGTTGTGCAGCACATAACGGAAGAAGCGAAGGTTACTGCTGCAATGGCTACTATAAAAAATTGTCTGAAACCCGGCGGGAAATTCTTAATCGGCCCGCTCGAAACAGAAAGTCAGAAGCACCATTTTTATGTGCACATATGGTCTGTAGAAGCTATAAAACATTTTTTTAATGATTGTAGTATAGATAGGGAAATCCCTTTCAAAGGCAGTACTTTACTGCTCATAAGGAAACCAGAATAACATTACATAAGTCTGTCATATATCCAACTTAATCTTTTATCTGAATAATCTATGCTTACACTTGGTACAATTATTTTAATTAGTTATCTTGTCGGCTCCATTCCGGCAAGTATAATTGTCAGTAAATTGTGGGGTGGAATCGATATAAGAGAACACGGTAGTGGTAATGCCGGTTCTACAAATGTTTTCCGGGTACTCGGCTGGAAGCCCGGAGTTCTTGTTGTCTTGATCGATTTTACCAAGGGGATGTGTGCTGTCATCTACGTTGCCGGAATCAACCTTGGAGATGCGCCTTTCGGAAATGATCTGCTCCAGATCATAGCTGGCAGTACAGCTGTCGCCGGACATGTCTGGACAATTTTTGCCGGATTTAGAGGTGGAAAGGGCGTTATGACTACCGCAGGTGTTTACATGGGTCTTGCTCCGATAACAGCCCTGTTTTGCATGTCCTTATTTGCATTAGTTGCTTATGCCACACGAATAGTATCGATCGGATCGCTCACCGCGGCAGTTGCTTTGACAGTTGTAACAGTTGTGCGGAAATATTGGTTGCACCACGCCATCAGCACTCCGATTGTTGCGGTTACAATTCTCGTAAGTCTCTTGTTAATTTGCACACACATAAGCAATATTCAACGATTGGTTCAGGGAACGGAAAATAAATTTGAAAAAAAGTAGTTTAAGTATTCTTGGCGGAGGTAGTTGGGGGACTGCACTGGCTTTGCAGCTTGCGCGGAATGGCAGAAAAGTGACGTTGTGGGAATTTCAGCATGAACTTGCAGAACAGCTCTCATCAACACGTGAAAATAAAACTTTTTTGCCCGGATTTCTGCTGCAGGATTCTATTCATGTTACCGCTGAACTTGAAGAAGCAGTATCACTGAGTGAATATATAACCTTTGTTGTTCCTTCACACGTGCTGCGGTCTGTTGTTCGGAATGCACTGCCCTTTTTTGACAGTTCAAAAAAATTCATCAGTGCCACAAAAGGTGTTGAGACTGAGTCACAGATGCGGATGTCAGAGATTATTTGCCAAGAAGTACAAGATAGTGATTTCAACCGTATTGCCGTCCTTTCCGGGCCGAGCTTTGCCGAAGAAGTGGCGAGAGAGATTCCGACTGTTGTAGTAGCAGCTTCACCTGATACTTCATTTGCACTGGAAGTTCAGGAATTGTTCATGTCGCCAGCATTCAGAGTATATGTGAATTCCGACATTATTGGCGTTGAGCTTGGCGGTGCACTTAAAAATGTTATGGCAATAGCAGCAGGCATTAGCGATGGCGTTGGATTTGGTGATAATTCAAAAGCGGCACTCCTGACACGCGGCATTGTTGAAATGACACGGCTTGGTGTCGAGCTTGGTGCTGAACCGAAAACGTTTTCGGGGCTCTCCGGAATAGGGGATCTCATTCTGACGTGCATGGGTAAGCTCAGCAGAAATCTTTATGTCGGGCAGGAGATTGGTAAGGGGAGGAAGCTCGACGACATACTAAATGATATGGTGAATGTAGCCGAAGGAGTTAAAACAGCTCAATCGGTCAACGAGCTGTCGAAGCGGACGGGAATTGAAACACCGATTATGGATCAGGTTTATAAAATTCTGTTTGAAGGTAGCGAGCCACGCAGCGCAACGGTTGAACTCATGACCCGTGAGCCGAAAACAGAACATTGAAAAAGTTTTTTCTCAGAACGATTATAAACATTAAAATTAATATGTTTCTATGAGGTCAGTGTGGATTGGATAAATATTAAAAATGTAGCACAACACGCCGGTAAGGAGATTGAAATTAGAGGGTGGTTGTATAATAAAACCCACAAAGGCAAGCTCTGGTTTCTTATGATCCGTGACGGTACCGGTACCATTCAGGGCGTTGTATTTAAAGGCGATGTAAGTGATGAGACGTTTCTGGATTGTGAGAAAATCACACAGGAATCTTCATTGATCATCATTGGTGTTGTTGCAGAAGATAAACGAGCAACGCTGGGCTATGAACTGCAGGTGCGCTCATTGAAAATTATCCAGATTGCTGAAGAATATCCAATCACACCGAAAGAGCACGGAACCACGTTCCTGATGGACCACCGCCACCTCTGGCTCCGTTCGTCCCGTCAGCATGCGATTCTTAAGATTCGGCATGAACTTATCAGGGCAAGTCGAGATTTCTTTGACAGCAGGGATTTTGTCCTGATAGACACACCCATCTTTACACCGGCAGCATGTGAAGGGACAACCACACTCTTTGAGACCGGCTATTTCGGCAGCAAGGCTTATCTTGCACAGAGCGGTCAGCTTTACTCTGAAGCTGCGATAATGTCGTTTGGGAAAGTTTACACGTGCAGTCCTGCATTTCGAGCCGAAAAATCGAAAACACGACGGCATCTGACCGAATTTTGGCTTGTCGAGCCGGAAATGGCATTCTACGATCTTAACGAAAACATGGATCTTGCAGAACAACATGTGTGCTATATTGTAGAACGGGTCCTCGAAAACAAGCAGGAAGAACTTAAAATTATTGAGCGGGACACGAAACCTTTGGAAAACGTCAAAGCGCCATTCCCGAGAATTTCGTACGATGAGGCAGTCAAAATATTACAAGACGAAGGGATTGATTTTGAATGGGGTGGGGATTTTGGTGGTACTGATGAAACAATTTTATCGGAAAAGTATGATAGGCCGCTTTTTGTGCATCGGTATCCGGCAGCAATAAAAGCTTTTTACATGAAACGGGATGCCGAAAGAGAAGAACTCGCGCTCGGCTGTGATCTGCTTGCGCCTGAGGGGTATGGTGAAATGATTGGTGGCGGACAGCGGGAAGAAAATCTTGATATCCTTCTCAAACGGCTGAAAGAGCATAATCTGCCACAGGAAGCATTTGACTGGTATATCGACCTGCGAAAGTATGGCTCGGTTCCCCATTCCGGGTATGGTCTGGGAATCGAACGGACATTGGCCTGGATATGTAAATTGAAACATGTGAGAGAGACGATTCCGTTTCCCCGGATGATGCACCGAGTAACTCCCTGATCAGACGAGAGTGAATAGCATGGTTACCGATTATTTGATAGTGTAACAAGAATTACAACCCACGTTTTTTTCAAAAATATTTTTTCCCATGAAAAAGCCAGATTCTGACTCATCACAACCATTTTCATTTTCCGAATATATTACAAAGTTAGTCCACCGGAAACTCATTATTGCGGTGATTGGGGCAGGATCATGCAATAGGGACATTTACCGGTTTGCCGAAGATGTCGGTCGGGAAATTGCCATACGGGAAGGGATCGTAGTCTGCGGTGGTCTTTTCGGTGTTATGGAGGCGTGCTGTAAAGGGGCCAAATCAGCCGGGGGATTAACCATAGGGATTTTGCCTGGAGTCGGTATTGATGAGGCAAATGACTATGTCGATATTCCGATTGCTACGGGAGAAGGGATTGCACGGAATGCAATTATTGCTCATACAGGCAGGGCGGCGACTGCTGTTGACGGGAAATATGGGACCCTCTCGGAAATCGGATTTTTTCTGCAGTTGGGTAAGCCGGTTATCGGACTTCATACCTGGGATATTTCAGATGACATTGTAGCTGCCGAATCACCGGTTGACGCAGTAAATAAAGCGATTCAATATCTCGTTTAAATTTATTACAAACCAGTCGATAACTAAACATTTGATTGAATAGAGTGTTTTATGGACAGTTGTGTTCGAATAATCGTAACCGGTGTAGTTCAGGGAGTCGGTTTCAGATGGTTTGTTGAAGAGTCAGCGCTCGGACTGGGACTTACGGGATGGGTGAAGAACAGACTCGACGGTTCGGTTGAACTTGAAGCAGAGGGTTACAAGAATATGCTTAATGAGCTCATCAAAGTGCTTCATATTGGGCCTCGTGCCTCGACTGTTAAAGGAGTGAATGTGGAATGGAAGCCATATGAAAAAAAATATAATTCATTTAAGATCACAATGTGATAGCGAGGTTCAATAGGGGCCTGTGTGTAAAAAAATGTAGGATCAGCAGGGAGATGAGCATGACTGAATTAAGAGATAAACTTCGCGTTGTACAGGATTTTCCAAAACCCGGTATTGGATTTTATGACATCACTACTCTGCTCAAAGACGGTCCTGCTTTTGCAGAGGCAGTTGATATGTTCAGTAACCATTTTAACAATTACTCGTTTACGAAAATAGCCGGTATTGAAGCACGGGGTTTTGTTTTTGCCCCGGCATTAGCTTATAAGATGGGTAAAGGTGTCATTCTGATCCGGAAGCCGGGAAAATTACCTGCTGATACAATACGCGAGGAATATGAACTTGAGTATGGGACCGATGCAGTTGAAATGCATACCGATGCAGTTGGAAATGGAGAAAATATTCTGGTAATTGATGATCTGCTTGCAACCGGTGGAACGGTCAGTGCAACATGCAGACTGATTGAACATGCTGGAGGAAATGTTTCTGGTGTGGGATTTCTGATTGAACTTGATTTTCTCAAAGGAAGAGATAAACTGCAACAATACGATATCTACTCGATGATCCATATTGGCGATGAGTAACGCGATAATACAAAAAAGGTTAATGTGGTGCAATCCGGAATGATATATCTATGAAGGTTGTTGTTCAAAGAGTGAGCAGATCTCAAGTCGCGATAGACGGAAATGTCGTTGGTAAAATTGGGATGGGACTTACCATCTTATTGGGAGTGTCGGAAGGAGATACCGAAGATGATGCTGTTTATCTTGCAGAAAAGTGTGTCAATCTGCGTATTTTTAATGATGAAAAGGGTAAAATGAACCTTTCCGTTCTCGAAGTTGAGGGGGAATTGCTCTCGATTTCTCAATTTACGCTTTATGGTGATACGCGCAAAGGCCGCCGTCCGAGTTTTATCAAAGCAGCACCACCTGAACTCGGTGAAAAACTGTATGATTATTTTAATGATTGTTTGAGAAAAAGTGGACTGAACGTTGAAACAGGGGAGTTTGGTGCGATGATGGATGTCAATATTTGTAATGAAGGTCCTGTAACAATTATTATAGACTCAACTCAGAAATAAGATGATAGAAAAGTAATGTTCATTAAAGTTTATGGAATCATCTGACTTCAATACTTACTTCCATATCAA
Organism: bacterium; assembly: GCA_965249485.1. Taxonomy (GTDB): domain Bacteria; phylum SM23-31; class SM23-31; order SM23-31; family SM23-31; genus CBDFMG01. The sequence goes on from OZ252239.1 coordinate 1,482,576, forward strand.
ACTATTTACCATCATCGAGTCTAAAAGGGATGACGAGAATAGGACTGTTGTGTTTATGTTTGATGACGTGGGCTTCACCTGAAACGAGGAGAGGAAGACTTATATTAAAAGGGTAACCAAGACCGGCAAATTCTACTTTTGCACTGCCGACTACAATATTGGCTAATTCGCCAACAATATCTTCGACTTCATCGTTAATTTCACTCACTGCCGTACCCATCATCGTTTCATAGAGCTTAAAAATTGTTTGAGTTGGAAAACTGAGAGCAACAGATCCTGATATATTAGCTTCTGCAAATCCGATAATTCCGGTTATATCACCACGTGTTGTCCGGTCTTTCTTGATAAATGGCGGCTTTTTTTCCGGAGTAAATCCTGCCATTGTCTGCATTGCTTTTTCGACTGCATTAATAAAAGGATTAATAAATTTTGTTTCCATTGAGGCCTCAAGTTGCATGAGTGATAGATTCTAATGTGTATTTCGTAGAATCATTACTAACAGCACTGAACTCTTGAGAGTTATAAAAAGGATTTCGTTTGTAATTTAAGGCGTATCTTAAATTTATTCAAGTATTTGGATAATATATTAAAAAAAATCTAAAAAATCAATCAGTTAGTAAAAGTTGCGATTCAGTGTATAATGATATCCTATTGAATTTTCGGTAGAATTATCGATCACATCTTCCTCTCGAACACTTGAAGCGCTGCAATTGCGGATAATACTTCATGTTGTGTCATCAATTTTGGTGTGCTCTTACGCCAAGAGTTCATATATTTTTGCTATATTTATCATGAATAATATTTGATTCGTTTGGGAATATCGATACGTTATGTATACTTAACTGAATTTTTGAAATATGTGTCACTGCCAGTATTAGTAGAAACAATAGAGTATAAATATGAAAATAGTTGTAATTGGTGCTGGTGCATTTGGTGGCTGGACGGCATTGCATCTCGTTCAAAATGGAGCGGATGTGACCCTCATCGATGCGTGGGGACCGGGCAATTCACGTGCTAGCTCCGGAGGTGAAACAAGGATAATCAGGAGCGTTTATCGTCATACTGTATACACAGAATTAAATGTTCGTGCACTCGAATTGTGGCATGAAGCCGGTCAAAAATGGGGGATTGAGCTGTTCCATAAAACAGGAGTTCTCTGGATGTCAACGAGCGATGAAGACTTTGTTGTAGATTCTCTCAACATCATGCGTTCATTGAATATAAACCTAAAAGATATGACAGTAAAGGAAGCAGAGAAGTTTTATCCGCAGATATGTTTTGATGGGATATCGTTCGTAGTTTTTGAGGAGCATGCAGGTTATCTCCTTGCACGGCACGCATGCGAAGTGGTGTGGAAAAATTTCCTGCGGAATGGTGGTAAATACATACGTACGGCTGTCAAACCGGTCCAGTTTGAAAATAGTTCTGTAACTCAAGTAGAGCTGTCGAATGGTTCACTTATAAATGCGGACATGTTTGTTTTCGCATGCGGTCCGTGGCTCGGTTCGTTATTTCCAGATCTTTTGCTCGATAAAATTATTTCGACGAGACAAGAGGTCTATTATTTTGGGACAATCGCAGGCGATATAAAATTCGAGGAGGGCGCACTTCCGGTTTGGGTAGATCAAGGAGATGGGGAATCATTCGGTTACTACGGTATACCGGGTAATGTCAACAGGGGTTTTAAAATTGCGAACGACATCCGCGGCGAGGTTTTTGACCCCACCTATGGAGATCGAATGGTCTCAAAGAACGGCATTGATGCAGCTCGTGATTATTTACAGATGCGTTTTCCGGGAATGGAGGCCGCACCGCTCATAGAGGCACGTGTTTGCCAATATGAAAGCACAGCCGATCTCCACTTTATTATCGACCGCCATCCTGAATCTGATAACGTTTTTATAGTTGGTGGGGGATCAGGTCATGGTTTCAAGCACGGCCCTGCTGTGGGGGAATATGTTGCCCGCTCAATTCTGAAGGATGAACCGCTCAACCCGTTGTTTCTGTTGAACCGGTTTCACAAGTAGCAATAATTTTATTGAACAATTCTGATTTCTGCCCGCCTGTTTTCTGCTCGGCCTTCACGCGTATCATTTGCTGTTTTTGGCTCTTCATAAGAGAGACCCGTAATAATAAACTGTGACATTTTAAGATCCGTTTTATTAAGAAGATATTGAGCAGTTATCATTGAGCGATCTACGGAAAGTTCCCAGTTGGACGGATATTTGTTCATCAGTTTATCCCCGATCCGTACCGCATCTGCATGACCTATGACATGAATTCGTGCTTCTGTGTTACTCTTAATTTGAAGCGCGATATCGTCAAGCTGTTTTTCGGCAGCAGGTGTTAGATACGAATAGCCGGAATAGAAAAGTATTTCGCCGAGACTTTGTGACTCCATCGCCATATCACCGTGCGATTCCACTGATCCCATTGATTCAGTTGAAGCGGTATGCTGCTGTGTCTCAAGCATTGCAATTTGAGATTGCAGCTGTGTGATCATATTGTGCTGATCATCCGACTTAACGGTCAAGGGGCTGTAAGCAAGAGTGTAAAACGCTATCCAACCGATTACACTTACTGCGAGGAGAATTCCCAGAGTTAGAGATAGTGATTTGGCTTTATCATCCATTGTGTCCTCACTGATTAATTTAATCGCAATAATGGTTCACACAATAGTATAGGGAATTTCTCAAGAGAATGGAAGGACTAAATTAGTAAATCTGTATATAGGAGTGTTTTATAGTGCAGTACAGAATATTTGTGGGGTGTGCTGCATCATCAGAAAGTATTTTGACCTGAACAAGTCAGATTCGGCCGTCACGCGACTTCTTAATTATTGCCCTGCATTCGTTGAATCACACGATTCGAAAATGACTGGACAGTCGTGCGGAGATCATCGAAGTACGTATATGCAAGCGGAACAAATACGAGTGTAAAAAATGTCGACATTATCAGTCCCCCCATAATTGTTCTCCCCATAGGAGCATAGGGAATTCCTATAAGAGAGGAGTTGCCGAGGGCCATAGGAACAAGGCCGAACATTGTAGTGAATGCTGTCATAAGAATCGGCCTGAACCTGTTTTTCCCCGCTTCAATGAGGGCGTCATGCCTCGACATGCCCTCTTTTCTGAATCGGTTGACAAGATCGACCAGAACAATTGCGTTGTTGACAACGATACCGATAAGAATTATCAGACCGATACCTGCCATCATGTCAAAGGGGGTTTTCGTGATATAAAGTGTCCAATATGCTCCGATGAAAGCAAACGGAATACAGACAATAATGGAAAGCGGGAGCACAAATGATTCAAACAATACACCCATGAGTAGAAAGACAAACGAAACTGCCAGGATGAGTGCAAATTTTTGTGATGCCTCTTGAGATTCCCAACCCCTGAATCTGTCACCCTTATCAAGACTGTACCCTCTCGGGAGCTGGAAGCCTGCAATTAATTGATCGATTTGTGTATATATATCCTGAGCACTTTCTTTTACGGTGTATCCTCGTACTGATAAATTTGTTTTGCCATTAGTCCGGTGGATAGAACCGACTCCTTTAGTTACTCTAAAATCAACAAAAGTAGCGAGTGGAAGCTCAGCCCCTGTTGAAGTTGTCACCATCATGCCTTTCAGATTATCTAGCGTCTCCCGGTCAGATTTTTCAAGCTGAATCAATATGTCGATTTCACGCTCATCCGATTGATATTTCGGGAGGTACCGCCCGCGTATCATATAAGATACAAGACCGGCGATTTCCCGGGGAGATACGCCATATTTCCTTGCCAGAATTCTGTCAACAACGATATGAATCTCGTTATTACCCCGCCGCTCGATGTCAGATTCGACATCTACAAGCTGCGGGATCAATCTCATGCGCCGCTCAACTTCTTCAGCAATCGGTAACAGGGTGTCAGTGTCCGGGCCCAAAACCTGAATGGTGATTGCCTGATTATCACTGTCTCTCCGCCACGTTGTTCTGATGTCGACACCCGGAAATTCGGGCACCGATTTTTTTATATCGGCCACAATTTCATCATTATCTAATTTGTTACCGACCGGATAACCGATTGACTTTCGTACATTCCGGTAAAAAATATACCACCATGCATTATTCTCTAGCTGATTTAAATATACATTAACGCGGCCTCTTCGTCGCGATATGTTTGTGTCGATTGTTTTGATATTATACCGCTCTTTATTTTCTATGATAAATTCTTCCAGTACCAGCATTACATTATCAGCTTCTTCGAGATTATAATTGTCGGGCATGTCCACTATTATGCGGAGATCGGTAAAATTTCCATGACCTTCATCGGTTTTTTCTATATACGTGTACGGAAAGTAGATGGTTGCCACGAGAAGTATACCGATTATTGTCATATCAAAGCGATGTGATAGTGCCCATCTGAGTGTCCGTTCGTAAAATGACCGTCCCGTTGATACGATTTTCGATTCGGTGATATGTCCTTTAATCGGTAGTTTTTTTGCAATTAAAGGAATGAAAACAAGCGCAACAATCAGAGATCCAAGCAGAGCTGTTATAATTGGAACTCCAATTCTGAGGAGGTAAAAAGACATGCCGGTTTCGCCGCTCATCAGAATAAGCGGTAAAAACACGACAATCGTGGTAAATGTTGCCATGATGACAGCAGTCGAGACTTCGCTTGCGCCGTTAACGGCGGCTTGCTCTTCACTGTCTCCAAGAATTCTCCTGCGATATATGTTTTCAACGATCACAATTGAGTTGTCCACAACGAGGCCAACACTGATCATCATTCCCATGAGGGTTAATAAATTCAGTGTCCATCCTCCGAAATAGAGAGCAATGACTGTTACAACAAGTGATAAGGGGATAGCAAGCGTAATCAAAAAGGTCATCCTGAACCGTCGGAGAAAAAACAGCAAAATCCAGAATGCAAAGAGTGCTCCCCAGAGTGCAGCTTCTTCAAGATTATTCAGGGCATTAACAATATTTTCACCTTGATCAAAAAACACGAGTATATTGACACCACCGAGATTTGGATTGTTTTTAATCTCATTGTCGATCATCGAAAGGGCAGCCTGTGTTACTAATATCGTGTTTGCGGTTGACTCTTTTTGAATGCTGATTTGCACAGCTGTTTTCAGGTCAATTCGCTCGAATGACGTTATTTCCGGGACGTCGTACCGAACGGAAGCAATATCTCTGAGCGTAATATCGGTGCCGCGTATCCGGATATTGTTGATATCATCGATATTTGCAAATTTTCCGAGTGCTCGTACATATAGTTTCTTCCCACCTTCTTTAAGATACCCGCTCGACAAAGCAAAATTGTCCTGCTGTAACTGCTGAATAATAGGATATATATTAATGCGGAGTGATTTGAGCTTTTCCTGATCTAATTCGATTAAAATTGTTTTTTGATCAAGTCCGGAAATTTGCACATTTGCAATGCCGTCTATCCGTTCGAGTGGTTTTTTAATGAAATTATCCACAAGATAGTACGGGTCTTCGAATTCTTTGTCGAATGAGATGCCGATATTAAGTATTCCCGCATCATCCATACTGAATTTTCTTACGGAATATCGCTCAACATCGTCAGGCAGCTCAGGCATGATACGCTCTATTCTGTCACGAACCTGATTATAGGACTGGTCCATATCGGCATTCTGTTGAAACCTTACGAAAATCGAAGCAGTGCCAGAACTGCTGTTCGAGGAGATACTCTTAATATCCCGTACCGTCTGAATTGCTTCTTCAGCAGGCCGGGTAATATATTGCTCAATTTCACGGGGATTCGAATTTGGATACGGTATGGAAACGTGCAGAAAGGGCGGATTAAATCCCTGTGGCATCAGTTCGACGGTTATTCTGGTGTACGCAATAAAACCGACAACAAGGAGTGCGGTCAGCATCATAATAATGGTAACCGGTTTTCGAATTGCCAGTCTGGGAAGAAATGAGCCTTTGTCCATATGTTTATCTTTTCTGTTGAAAAGGATTGTTGTTTATTTTTTTCTATCCATGACAGCGTATACAGTCGGAATGACAACCAGTGTCAGTACAGTAGAGCTGATAAGACCGGCTATAACAGTAATTGCCATCGGAGTCCGTATCTCCGCACCATCACCTAAACCCAACGCCATCGGCAAAAGCCCAAGAACCGTTGTTGCAGTGGTCATGAGAATCGGACGTAGCCGGACACTGCCAGCGAGCATTATTGCCTCTTCTTTCGTGTTACCGCGCTGCCGAAGCTGATTTATATAATCGACGAAGACAATTGCATTATTAACCACAATTCCAGCAAGCATGATCATCCCGATAAATACAACAATACTTATGGAGATCTTCATCACATAAAGTGTTGCAATAACACCAATAATAGCCAACGGAATCGTCGAAAGAATAACAAACGGATGAATCAGGTTTTCAAACTGAGATGCCATAATCACATATATCAGAAAAACTGCAAGAAGCAGTGCAAACCGGAGGCTGTCAAGGGACGTCTGCATTTCCTGGTTCTGACCGGCCAATCGAAATTGAAAATCTGCCGGTCTCGGAATATCCGCTAGTACCTGCTCTATCTGTGTGCTGACCGATCCGAGGTCGACACCGGTTAAATTTGCGCTAATGAGAGCGGACCTCTGTTGGTTGATCCGCCGGATTTCACTCGGTCCGTCATTGATTTGTATACTTGCGACAGATGATAGAGGTATTGGGGTTGTTCCTCCGGGATTGATGACAAGTTTGTACAGATCGGCGAGATTCGCTTTGTCTTCTTCACGTACTTTGACCAAAATGTCGATTTTACGTTCTTTATCCCGGAATGAGGTGGCAACTTCACCCTGAACTTTATTTTTCACGAGGGTTGCCACCTGAAAGATATTCAAAGAATATTTTGAAAGCTGTGTTCTGTCATAATTTATAATAACTTCGGGATTTCCCCGGCGAATGTTCGACTTGACATCGGTTAATCCGGGTATGCCTGCTAGCTGTTCCACAACCTCACTACTGAGCCGTTGTAGTGATTCAAGCTGGTATCCCGTAATTTCGACCTCAATCGGTGTTTTGAAACTGAATAGCGCTGGCCTCGACAATTTTGTCGTAATACCGGAATATTGTGATAACTGTTCACGCAGCTCATTTATTGCTGTCGTCTCTTTATCAAAAAGATTGCCACCTTCATTCAGCAAGACATTGACACGAGCAGTATGCTCGCCCTCTTCGGCAAGAGACGAGGTACTGTTCAATTCGGTTCCGATAATTGCGCTTCCCTGCTTAACATTCGGGAGATTTCCGATCATATTTTCGATTTGCAGGGTGTTTTCTGCTGTCTGTTCAACCGGAGTGCCAACCGGATATGTGAGTTCAACAGTGAATTCTCCTCGGTGAAGTTCAGGAATGAGTTCCTGACCGAGATTAGGCAGTAGATATAATAGGCAGAGAGCAAACAGCGCTAATGACGACATGATTACTACGGCTTTGTGCCTGAGAGCATTGTGCAGAATAACCGGATACATTCTGCTTACGGAGGCATACAATCCGTTAAAGAGTCCCACTGCGGGAATAAGCACAATTGCCAGCAGTGTTATGATGCTGATGAACAATGACATAAATACTGCAATAATTCCCACAGGAATTAATAATACAAGCTTTCCGAATAATCCGAAAGCCATTTCCAGAATAAACCGGGAAATAAAATAGAGGATTGCAACCGGGAATAAAATCCAGGCTAACAGTTTACCTGTTCCGCCACGAAATTGCGGATATTTCTCTTCATTTTCGCCTGTGGGCCGGAGTAACTTTGTTGTAAATTGAGTATAGAGAGAAAAGTAAGTTTTGCGTGCCTGGAATAAGAGAATTCCATCCCAGAACATGCTAAGCCATGCAGCAGGAACGATCTGATCAGATAGCATTTTTCCATCTTTCAGATCACTATTTTCTAAACTGCTTCTCCTGGCGAAACCTGTTGCCACATAGAGTATCCCCCATAACACGGTAATGATACATTCAATAACTATAAGAATGAGTGCCGCGAGAAAAAGAGCAAGTTTTGTCACCATGTCTGTTAAAGACAATACGACAATCTTCGGTATTGAAGCATAAAATCCTGTCACACTCGCAGCAGAAGTATTATTTTTGATAGCATTGATTTTAGTTTTAAAAAGATTCAATGAGCGAAGTTGGAGATAGTCCATCGATCGGATATTTGATAATGTATCGCCATTGTCTGACTGTGGAAGCTGGCGTGACGCTAACATTGGTATGAAAAATAGTGCGGCAAGCAGCGATGCCAGCAACGAGAAGACGACAACAAGAGCCATATCTCCAAAAATTTGTCCTGCAATTCCTTCGACAAACACTATAGGGAAAAATACTGCAATAGTTGTCAGCGTTGAGGCAAACACTGCTCCACCCACCTCTCCTGTGCCGCGTACTGCAGCATCGGCCACAGAATCGCCATCTTCCTTACACCTGAAAATCGACTCCAGCACAACAATTGAGTTATCGACCAACATTCCGATACCGAGAGCAAGACCACCAAGCGACATGATATTGAGTGATACATCAAAGAGATACATGGGAGCAAATGTCGCAATGACCGATATAGGAATTGTCAGTCCGATAATAAAAGTGCTCATCAGGTTTCTCAAGAAAAAATAGAGGACAACAATTGCCAGAATACCGCCCATAACTGCAGTGTTTCGAACTTCATCAATAGAACTCTTGATAAACACTGACTGATCTGACAGTGTTGTGATTGTTACTCCGGCAGGAAGGGTATTTGAAAAAAAATCGGTGTCGAGCGCAGTTGGTGCAGCGCCACCACCCATTCCCATTCTTGGGCCTCGTCCCCGCCTTCCGCCTCGATGCCCGCCCCCGCCTGTGTTTGCTGTTTGCTGTTCTGGTGCTTCGGTACTTTGTTGCTCGACAAGTGCTTGCTGGGCAGCAGTACCGTAAATTTTATCCCGTACAGCCTGAGCAACAGTTACAATGTTTGCATCTGCTTCTTTATATATTTCGATGTCAACGCTTTCAACACCGTTAATACGAGTCATAACTTCCCGGTCTTTGTGAGTTTTAAATGCCGAGCCGATATCCTGAACTTTGATGTCGGCTCCATTTCGTGTGCCGATTATTATTTCATTAATTTCATCTATGGTACGGAACTCATTGAGCGTCCTGACAAGATACTCGGTGTCGCCTTCTTTCAGGTTTCCACCTGCAAGGTTAATATTCTCTTGCTCGAGGCGTAAATTAACTTCTGCAATACCTAAATTCAGCACTGTCAACTGGTTTTCGTTCATCTCTACACGAATTTCTTCAACAAGGCCACCCTTAATCTTGATTGCAGCAACTCCCGGAAGTGTTTCAAGCTCACGCCTGAGTTCTTCGTCGGCAATCCGACGCAGTGAAATTAAATCCATATCACCATACAGCCCGAACCGCATGATAGGATCGAGAGTGGGATCGTATCTGAGTATTAAGGGCCGTTTTACATTTTGAGGAAGAATGACCTGATCCACTTTTTCCCGGACATCCTGAATTACCAGATTCATGTCGGTATCCCAGGAAAATTCAAGTATTACATCGGAGAGGCCCGCTTTTGATATGGAACTGATATTGACGAGATTATTGACAATACCAAGTTGTTGTTCCAACTGCCGTGATATAATCGTTTCAATCTCCTCCGGAGCCGTGCCTGCGTATTCTGTCCGGACAGTAAGGGATGGATAGCTGATCTCAGGCATGAGGTTAAGTGATAGAAGGGAATAAGAAATGATGCCAAAAACAAAGACCGCAATGACGGTCATGAGGATAGCGACCGGTCGTGTGGTTGTCAAACGGAATGTTTCTTTATAGTCTTTTTTCATCGGGTAAATGATACGTTAATCGGTTTCAGGATAAAGGATACAAAAATAAAAAGTCCGCTGTCAATAGTGACATTTTGTTGCCAGATTGTGGTACGAATAATAATCACACTCTGTTTTGCGCTCTTTATATTACTATTTTCCGTTGAGTGCACCATTCTGAGGCAGGGTCCTGATAAGAGCGCCGTCTCTCAGGCCATTTTGGCCGACAACTATAATTTCATCCCCGATGGAAAAGTTTTCTAAAGATTCAGTGAACTGCTCATCAGAAAATCCTGACTTTAATGCTACACGGCTTGCAACAGAATTTTCCACTTTAAACACATAGGGCAGCCCACTATCATACACAATAGCGTCTTTGGGTACTGCAATCACATCAATATGCACCGCAGTAATGATTTGCACTGTAATAAACATTCCGGGACGCAACAAATTGTTCGGGTCTTTTATTCCTACAGTAATTTTGAATGTACCGCTTGTCGGATCCACAATGGGACTCATTCGCTTTACAAATCCTTCAAACGTTCTCTTCTCAAGATATTCCGAAATAATGACAGCTTCCTGTCCAATACGGATTCTGCTGATCTCACTTTCCGGTATAAATACCCGGGCAATGATTTCAGATGTGTCAACGATCTGGAAGAGTGCAGTTGATGATTGAACCCGGTCCCCGCTCTTTATATTCCGCTTGGTGACCACTCCTTTAATCGGAGAGGTAACTTTGGTATAACTTAGATTGAGCTGGGACTGCTTCCATGACAGTTCAGCGCTCTCCATAGCATATTTAGCATTATCGAGATCGACTTTACTGATAATGTTTTTCTCAAACGATTCATTTGTACGGTTGAACTCGGCTTCAGCTTTCTGGAAATTCACACGGGATGTTTGCTCGGCAATAACATATTCCCTGTCGTCCAGTTGAACCAAGACATTGGTCGATGCAATTCTGTCACCTTCTTCAACAAAGAGTTTCGTAATAATCCCCGGGACCTGAGAATATACATCAACCATCGATTCGGTCTTTATGGTTGAGCTGAGATTAACAAATGAATTAATTGTTCTCGGTGTCAGATACGTCGTTTCAACAAGAACTTGTTGAGCAGCCTGAGATGCTTCTGGTCCTTGTCTCATAGCATTGGGCTGGTGCGCCTCATTCTCAGTATTATTTGCCTCAGTTTCCCCGGAGCCGCACTGCAGAGCAATAACAGAAGTCAGAATCAGTAGACAAGGGGCAATAATTTTATTCAACATTTTACATCCTTACTATAACGTACGTCTTGCATGTAAATACAATTATCAGGTTAAAAAATTCAATAATTAAGTGATAATTTAAAATCAGTATTCTCAATTGCAAGTTCAATTTGTGTGATTGCATTATTATAGCTCAAACTATTAGACGTTTTTGTAAACCCGATTGTTGCAAAAAATCCCAAAAATTTTACTTGCTAATATTTGTCAGGATAAATGTGGAGAAAAAATGCTAAAAACGTGATTTTTTTTCTTGCACAAAAATGAATTTTGCACTATACTAGACACGCTTAAAAATGAGAGTTCTCAATAGCTCTTTTTGAAGTATGTAATTGTAATAAAAAGGAGTACCGGCAGGTTTCACTTTTCGGATAGTTTTCTGCTCAACCGCACGGTTTGGCAGATGAGATTGATTATTAAAGCAGATAATTATAGAGTTATAGCTCCCTCACTACCCATCCATAATATATATAATTGATGGGTCTTAAAGCTGGGGGAGCTTTTTTTGTTCGATTGAATTTAGTTGCAACTCTATTTTAGATAGTCAAATAATTCGATGATTACGCTTTGATGAATGGTTACGGTGGTCAAACTGTCACGTGTCATATTGTGTTGACAATTCCTGCCCAAGCTCTTTAAGTTTTTCTCGTTTATCGTTACCGAGCTTTTGTGAGTTAAACTCATTGAATTTTTCAAGCAGCCCGTCAACGAGATTTTCAGGAAGCTGGTTTGCAGCCATAGGGAAAAGAATGTTATCTTCTTTCAAAATATGATCTCTCAAAAGCACAATAAAATCACGAGCGGCATGAATTGCTTCTTCCTCTATTTCATCATTCCATTCATCTGATTCGCCTGCATTGCGCATAACTTGCACTTTTTCACGTCCGACACCATGCTCATAGAGCATAACTGCCACCGGACCCGCTTCTCTGTTGAAACCGCATTCGATCATCTCTTCGAAGAGAATGTCTTCTTCTTTACCGTGATGACACCGGTCGGCAAACTCCCGGAAAAACTCTGCAAATTTAATAAAATCTTTCCTGTCGGCCGTTTCGCCATCTTCGAGTTTGTCGGCAAATTGTTCTAAGCCAAACATCACCTTTTCTATCAATCTATGTTCTTCCATTAACATATCTATTGCACTCATAATATTTCTCCCGAATTAATATATATATTATAATGATATTTAAGTTTCATTTATATTCACTAATACTCCTTGGATGATCAAGCGTATCGGTCTTCTGTGCGAGATCCCTGTATATATCCACAGAGGTTGTCCCATACCAGTAACCCGATATGCGTGCCATAGCCACACTGCCGAGAAAAAGAAACACAAAAAGAGCGGCATACCAGACCGGTTTGATAGTGAATCTGTTTTTGGGAGCTGAAAACGCCAGACAGTCTTTAACCGGACAGACCGCAACACATTGCTGACATGCAAGGCATTCCTCAGAACCGATAGACGCAGACCGTGCAACCGGAAGATAACTTGGGCAAGCTTTTTCACACAGATCACAATCGATACAGGTATCAGCGTTTCTTCGAATTTTTACCGGACTGAATTTTGAAGCAATTCCAATGAGCGCTCCATAGGGGCAAAGGTACCGGCACCAGAAATTTTTGAGAACTAAGGTAAGTAAGGTCAGGATTCCCAATATCGACCAGGTCATCTGAGATGGAGGTGCAAAATAGTCCAGCATCTTTATATCGGAGATTCGGTTATAGTCACTCGTAATAAAAGTGAAGAGCGCACCTGTGCTCATACCCAGAATTGCATATAGAAAAAATCCGAGGAGGACGTATTTCAGGCTGCGAAGGACGATATCGAGCCAGCGGGGCGGAATACAGCTAACACCTATTTTCTTCCCAAGTCGGGATATGAATTCCGAAATAGTGCCGATGGGGCACAGCCATGAACAAAATCCACGTCTGATCAGAAAAGCTGAAATTATTGCAAAAGTCAGTAGAACGACTCCCGCAGGATGAATAGCAGTGACCATGCCGGTTTTTATCCAAAGCCACAGCTCCATCAATGAACTGATTGGGAGAAATCCCTCAACACCTGGAGGTTTGTCGGTCATTACAACAGACTCCCCATTTCGGATGTTGTTAACAAACCGGATATATTCCCACCCGATCCAGAGGATCAAAGCGGTGAAACCCAATTGGACAAACAGTCGGATTTTCAGCCAGTTATCTTTTTTAATCCGGTCGTTATTGCGCTCAAAATGCTTCCGCGCTTTTTTCCCGTACGCGCTGTCACTATGTGCTTGCAGCGCATCAGAATCTATTGTAACCTGATATGCTTTAGGATGTGCCATTTTGTTCTATTAACTTTAATTGTAATATAAAAAGGTCTGTTACTCTTTTTTTGGTGTAAAACACTCATTTTTCAGTCGTTTTATTTTTTCATTTTTAAGAATTTTTAACTGTGAATTATTATACTTGCAAATCTGTGTAACAGGAAATATATTAACTTATAGAGAAATAACCGCCGATGTTAATCAGTCTCGTAATAGGTACTTAGATAATTACAATTCCCGTGCCAAAAAATAGGCTGTTAACCTGAGAAACGGTTTAAAATGCATGTGTGCTGTACTGCAATTATCGATTTTTTTGCTCACAGATGCTGAAATTAGACTAAAAGGACTCATTTATCGGTATATGGTGATTGAAAGAGAATAGGGGCAGTTCTTCATAAGCCATTCAGCGTGATGTACACGGCTAACCAATTGCTAATACATAATAGTATGCATTTATAAAAATTCCACCTTATGCAGCTAGAGAATCCGGCATACTTTTTGCGATGTAAAAAAACTATATTATTTGCCGGGATATTTACTATATCTTAGAATAGAATGAATCGTGGTCCAAACGGAATCAGGAGGATACAATGAAGCTCATAAAAATAGTTTCACTAATAATGTTAATGGTTATTGTGGCTGCAAATACTCTCTTTGCTCAAAAGACTGCCCAATATACAGGTGTAGCAAAATGCAGAGCGTGCCATATGTCCGCCGCTAAAGGCGCACAATTCAAGATATGGCAGGAAGGACCGCATGCCAGGGCATTTGAAACACTTGGAACTGATGCTGCAAAAGCCGCCGCTTCAAAAGCAGGTATTGAAGGAAATCCTCAAGAAGCGGGTGAGTGTCTCGTGTGCCACCAAACGGCATATGGCGTGAGTGAAGATTTGCTTGCCAAAGGATACAAAACTGCGACTGGCGTTGAGTGTGAATCGTGCCACGGCCCCGGAAGTCTCTACCGGGTTGCGTCGGTTATGAATGCAAAGAAATATGCCGCCGATCCGGAAGGCATGCTCGCACAATGGAAAGAGCTCGGTCTTGTAATTCCTACAGAAGAAAATTGTGTTGTATGTCATAACGAAAAAAGTCCGTCCTTTAAGGGGTTTGATTTCGATGAGTCTTTTGCAAAGATTCAACATCCGAATCCGAAAAAATCTTTAAAACAATAATTTCTATACACATTACATAAAGCAGATTTACTTCGAAATTCATAGTGAATTGAATCGGATTTGTAACTATTGAAAGTATTGTTGTTTAGTATAAAGCCATGCTGAATAACTAAATCTATAAAGTTACTCATTACAGTACAAAATTGTTTGTATGAATACAGTTTGTCTTGGGATGTAGCGAAATTTAATTGCGAATAGAATTGAAAAAGGCACGACTGATGACAGGCTTTACTCAGCGTACAGTTTCTTACCTGATACTATTAATCCTTCTCGTTGCAATCGGTTGCAGTGAATTGCGTGATGAGATACCGATCGTTCCGGTTACTCCGGTAACGTATGAGGCTGATGTCAAACAGATACTTGACACGCAGTGTGTATCATGTCACAGCGGCACAACTCCACCCGGAGATTATAACCTCAGCACATTAATAGGAATTCTCGACAGCGGAACAGACAATATTGCCAACGCAATTCCGGGTATTGCCGCGAGCCTGCTCTTGCAGAAAGTAGGCTCGGCAGGGACAATGAATCAGTACATTGGCTCTACAGAGAATGAAGCTGCTCTAACTGCATGGGTGGTCGACAACAAACTGGGTATTGGAGAACCGGTTGAACATTCTCGGGGCTGGTTGGATCCAACTGACGTAGATTTCCATGGAAAATATTTGCAGAGTAACAATTTTGAACTTGCTGCCTGCCGTGATTGTCACGGTGCAGATTATGCCGGGGGAATTTCCGGAAATTCATGCCTGGTTTGCCATGAAAGTTCTCCCGAAGACTGTTCGACGTGTCATGGACGGAGTTTTAATCCGTCCGGTGCACCCCCGAAAGATATTGCAGGAAATGTTTCGACAACGAATAGAACCGTCGGAGCGCATGCAACTCATCTTGCAGGCGGAGAGTTTTCACGGCCTGTTGAATGTTCAGAATGTCATGATGTTCCGATAGCGGTTGTTGCTGAAGGCCACATCGATGATTCACCGCATGCCGAGCTGAATTTCGGATCACTGGCATCCAATCTTGGTACAGATCCAAAATTCAATGATGATTTCACCTGTTCTAATGTTTATTGCCACGGTGAGTTTTCTGTGGGCAGTAATGAAAATAATCCGGATTGGACAAAAGTAGATGAGGGAATTGCCGGGTGCGGTACGCGTCACGGATTGCCACCGAGCGGACAGACACGAAACGGTATCTCACATCCTGATGTATTCAATTGCAGTATTTGCCACAGCTCGGTCGTTTCAACAAATTTCCCGATTATTTCGGATAGAACTAAACATATTAACGGTACAATCGACTTTTAGCTTATGAATACCGGCAGCCACCATAAAATGATCATCAGACTCTGCCTCATTAGCCTTATTACACTGAGTGCTGTTCAGGTATGGGCACAGTCCATTAACGGTCGTTTCTATACCTCTTTTTACTCCTGGGAACGAGAGGTGTTCGGCGAAGACCCATCGAAGCATTTTCAGACATATTCTGGTGCAATTGTACATGTAAAAAAGCTGGGGCATAAGAACTTATCATTTCATACAAATGTCCGGTTTTCGAAAGACCTTGCATCAAATGAGTTTTCTTTGAGAAATAAACTGTATAATGCTTATTTCGAGTGGAAAGACCTTTTCAACAACAAAGTTGATATATCATTCGGGCGGAAGTTTGTCTGGGCAGGTGTCGGAAACGGCACAATTGACGGTGGTAAAATAGAGGTCTCACTGAACAAATAGGGAACCGTCGGAACCTACATCGGAACTTTAACCCCCCTGCGGGAATCTTGGAAAGTCGACGCATGGGCCGAGAGCCACATGATTGGAGCTTATTACAAAAACCGTTTGCTGGGCACCGATTATCAGTTGAGTTGGGTACGGAAGAACCGAAAACCGGTTTCGTACAAAGTACCCGGACAGTTTACCGAAAAAACGATCACTTTATCATCACTTCAAGGACAGCTTGTTGGTCTTGATGTCTCACGAAGTCTTACAGATAAACTCACACTGTTTATCAGGGCTGAGGGAACAATTCTCAATCAGGAAGAAAAGAAATTAGACACTGACCGGTTTACTTTTGACCGGTTTGAAGCAAGTGCAGATTTTAAACCGAATAAAAAGATGATGTTTACTGGGCAATATTTTTTCCGGAAACCGCGACAGAATCTGAATTCAATATTTTCGATATTCTCTAATTCCGACAGTCGTGAGCTCTGGTTCAATGTATTTGTCTATCCGATTTCATCGCTTTCAGTATTCGGTGGATGGGCAGCTGTAGATTATGATTATGACGACACAAACCGCTATAATGCCGGATTTGTATGGAAGTATATAACTGTCAGTGCGAATAAATTCAAGGGCTATAGTGGTGACATGGATAATATTACCGGTTCGTTGCAAGTTCCGGTACGTAGTAACCTTTGGGTGCGCGGCTCTCTGAGCAGCGGCAGATACAAGCTATATGAAGATGCCGCAGACTATAATAATATGGTTACATCTTCGTTTGGCGCAACATTTACACCGCGCAAGACATTTACTATCGATATAGAAGGACAGGGTATCAGAAACGAACTGTCTTCGAGTGATTTCAGGTTATTTGGAAGGATTAATTACTGGTTTTTCACAAAACGGTAAACTGACCGTCAGGAAATATATATGGTTCACTTCAGAGTTCGAAAATGTCACGATGTATTCCGCTTGATGGTAGTACTGGTTACGACGTTGGTTTTTACCGCTCAGGCCTCTGCCCAGGAAACTCGGGAAGACTTCTTTAAATTTTCACACCAGTTCCATTATTGACGGTCTGGGATCCGAATGTATTGACTGCCATGGCGAAATAGCACAAAGTCGGTTCTCATCAGACCGTGTCATTCCTGGACATACAGAGTGTTTCGAATGCCATGACGGAGATATGGCACGTGATGATTGCACCGTGTGCCACTACGATGAAGACAACATAGAATTGTCACCATCGGTCGATCGCGAATATCTTTTTAATCATGAACTCCATCTTGAGCAAGATGATGTGGAATGCTCATTCTGCCATGTAGGAATAGAAGAAGCAGGCTATGCCTCTGCAGCGAATATGCCTGATATGGCAAGCTGTGTTCAGTGTCATAACAATACGGAATCACCGCAAAACTGTGAGTACTGCCATACGGAGCTTGCAACACTCCGGCCGGTTACGCATACACCGGTTTGGATTAACCGCCATGACGAAGTTGTGCGTTCAACCTCCGAAGATTGCACAATTTGTCACCAGGTAAATTACTGTCAAGAATGTCATGACGGAGCACAATTGGTGAAATCTGGTCAGGGAATTATATCAAATGTGCCGCCTGATGCTCAACAAAATTGGAATATCAACAACATGACACTGCAAAGGAACCATTCACTGAATTATCTTTATATCCATCCGATTTTAAGCCCGGAATAATCCGCAGCGGTGTCAAACATGTCACGATAGTGAAGTATTTTGTAATACCTGCCACGATTCTTCGGATAATGCCCAAAGTATTAAGCCCCCATGGCATGGTGGTGCTGATTGGGCCGCTATAGCGCTTGGTATCGGCAGTGGGGGTGGGAGGCATGCCCGGCTTGCGAAGCAGGATGTATCACTCTGTGCATCATGCCACGATGCAAACGGAGAAGATCCTGCTTGTCTTCTATGTCATATGGACCGCAATCCGGGAAGAAATAACGATTTAAGGACCCATTCTAATAATCTGATGAAAAATGTCCGGGGCCCATGGCATGATGATGAATCGAATATGTGTTTCACGTGTCATGTTAATGCACAGGCAAACTTACCAACATCATTCTGTGCATATTGCCACGCTCCCAGATAGTGGATTAGATCAAACTTACCAATAAAAAAAGCAGGCACTAGCCTGCTTTTTTTATTGGTACATTATATGTGTAAGTAATATATATAGTAACAGAAAAATCAATTACGCCATTAATCTCTATTTTTATTTTTCTGCCATGTTGCGAACGGAATATTCTCATTTAATGCTTCCGACGAAACATATTGCAGCACATCGGTAAAGAGAGGTGCTTCGACATAGCCAGGTAATAGAGTAATAGGTTTGCCATCGGAGCCAAGAAAAATGGTGGTTGGATAACCGGTAACACCCATATTTGCAGTCCATTGGCGTTTCGTAATGGATTTACCGTTAAAAACTATAACATCATCCGATTCGGCGTTGAGCTTGACTGGGATATAATATTTACTGATTAATTCGATTATAGTATCATTGGAGTATACATTTTTATCCATTTCTTTACACCAATGGCACCAATCAGTAAACACATCTACGAGAATAAGTTTGTTCTCGCTTGAAGCTCTTTTCATCCCTTCATCGAAACCGATCCAGGCAAGTTCATCTTCATTAGCGGCGTATCCATCTGCTACTGGATTGTCTGCGGATTGGACCTGCGCATTGTATGATAAAATTGCAGTAAAACCAATCGCCGCAAATACAAGAATTACATAACGAAGTTTGCCATTATTTATTATCACAAAAAGCCTTTCATGTTACGCTATTACCGTGTCAACCATACCGGCAATCTGTTTTTTCGGCACTGCTCCAACAATCTGGTCTGCCACTTTGCCGTCTTTGAAAAACACTATCGAAGGGATACTGCGTATCTGATAGGTCGATGCGATATTCGGATTGGAGTCTACATCGACTTTTCCAACTTTTAGTTTTCCTTCATATTCAGAAGCTAATTCTTCGATTGACGGAGCGATCATTTTGCAGGGCGCACACCATTCAGCCCAGAAATCCACAAGTACTGGAACTGATGAATTCAGAACTTCCTCGTCAAAGTTACCGTCAGTAAATGTAATAGTATTAGCCATAAAATCCTCCTCACATACAGAGCGTCATCATCATAATGTCCGCTTAATTAGAACGTAAAACATTTTTTGATAGTTCCATGATTATTATAACTATAAATGTAAAGTTGAATCATCAAAAATTCAATTACTTTTTCGAATAAAATTGTCTGCTCATGTAAAGGTCAATATGCTAAGCTGAATATATTCCTTCAATGAGCTTTTGTGCTTTTTCGGCAAGTTTGTCTAAATTGAAAGAAGATTGTGCTCCGGTACCCATTTCTTTTATTGTAATAGAATTTGCTTTCTTCTCATCATCACCAAAAATCAAGACAAAAGGTATATGCTTTTTATCTGCATAGCTGAATTGTTTTTTCATTCTATCGGGACGATAATAGAATTCGGTGCGGATTCCTCCACTCCTGAGCAATTGTGTTATGCGCAGGCAGTCGTCTCGTAATGATTCATTGAAATAACACACAAGAAAATCGGAATCGGACTGCCGAAGGAAATCGGTACTTGCACTATTCTGTAAAACCGAATGAATCCTGTCTAATCCGAAGGATGTACCAACTGCCGGAATCGAATCTTTTGAAAACAAACCGACCAGATCGTCATATCTGCCACCCCCGGCAATAGAGCCGATCTCAGGGTGTGAAGGCAGAACCACTTCATATATAGGACCTGTATAGTAATCAAGGCCGCGGGCAAGAGTGAAATCGAATTCGACATTTTCTTTCTCAATGCCCATTGTGGCAAGGGCGGAATATATTGTACTTATTTCTTCAATTCCAACTTCAAGTAATTCCGAATTCGGAACGGCAGTTTTTATAAACTCTAGTGCATTTGAGTTCTGTTTCCGTTCATGCAGTATACTCGTAATACGTTGAACCGCCTCTTGAGGAAATCCTTTCTGATGCAGTTCATGCTCGACAACCTGCAGCCCCTCTTTCTCGAGTTTATCGATAGATCTGCACACATCCTGTTCAGCGTTATTGTCAAATCCTGATCCGGTTATGAGCCCGCTGAGAATCTTTCTGCTGTTGATGCGGATCAGAAAGTGTCCGATATGAAGTTCATCAAATATATCTGCCATCAGAGCAACGATCTCTGCATCGGCAAGAATTTCATACGAACCGACGATATCGACATCGCATTGGTAAAACTCGCGGTACCTACCCCGTTTTAATTGCGGATTGTCCGCCCGCCAAACAGGTTGAATCTGATACCGCTTAAACGGTTTCGGGAGATGCGGATTCATCGCTACAACTCGGGCTAGTGGAACGGTCAGATCGTATCGGAGTGCGAGCTCTTTTCCGCCTTTATAAGCAAGCGGATAGAGTAGTTTATCGGCTTCATCACCGTACTTACCTGATAGTATGTCAAGAAATTCAACAGCCGGAGTCTCCAAGGGAGCAAATCCATAGCGTGTGAATACCGATTTCATAATTGCGATAATATGTTCCCTGATTCTCATGTCATCAGGGAGGAGGTCCCTCGTCCCTTTAAATGTTCGTGGTGTTATTTCAGGCATAATTTCCTTTGAACTGCAAAAGCATAGATGATCAATTGAGTAAGATATTTTAAGATCCGCTTTACCGGTTCACATACAAGGAAAAAGCATGTTTCTGCATTGTAGTGAATGCTTAATGTAATAAATAAATTGGTATTTATAAATAAAAAACAGACCGGGTAGAAGTGGTCTGTGAGAGGGGAAATGTGAATGGTAAAAAATAATTTAAGAAGATTTAATGCTAATAGGGTACACCGATGATATGACTCCTATTATAATTAAAAAGATATATGTTCGCTAATGCTAAACAACCGTTAAATGCCAAATTCCTTAAGCAGTTTATCCGCTAATGCCGTTGCTATATTTTGCTGGTCATAAAATCCATCGGCAATTTTATCGTCACGAACATCGGATGTACCTCGAACTGCTTTTGTAGCGGCAGCCTGAAAAGAAGATGAATCCTGCAGTTTTCTAGCTTCAGAAGAAATTTCTACTTTGTCGTTCGCTTGTTTGCCCGGAGAAACTTCGGAATTCCGTCCCTTCCTTTGGACCTGCTGACTATGTACGGATTGTGCTATAGAGCTTACTTTTATCATTTAAATATTCCTCCTCCATTAATGATATCGGCAGGTAGGCGAAAAAACTTAACGGTTTTTTGGAAATTTTTTATTAAAATTACTGCATTTTTTGCATTAAGTCAAGTGTTTTTGTCGTCTATTTTGGTAAAAAATGTGTTGAATAATTCAACAATCACGATTTTTTCATACAGTTATTCTACAAAAATTACCGGCTAGCTACATGAACATGTGTTATACTGTCTTTTCTTACAACAACGATGGGGAGCTGTTCGGATTCTACAAGCTCATATATATCATAATCGGCATAGCACATCCGCAGGTTCAATACACAAATCAATAGATACCCGTTTTACAACGAAATCATCGGCATCGAGAAGCTTTTGCGGGTCAAAACGTGAAATGAAGGTGACAATATTCCCAAAAATACTGTCATGTACCCCGCATACGACAATGCAAGCATACTAGTTGGTTTTTTTGGTGAAGTAACGTACATGTTTGCCACAAAGTTTGTTTACTACTGGTACGATTTTTTGGTTTTGTAAAATGCTAAGCGGTAAAAAATGAGCCAGAAAACGATCATCCCCGCTGTAAGAAAGAGAGTATTGACGGGACCTATTCCTGACGAATGAATTAAAGGAAGTGCAGCACCGGTAAAAAGACCCCCACCAAGGATCGGTTCATGAAAAAGCTGTTTGTATCCGAATGCTTCTAAAATACCGGTTTCCGATTTCGGGTCGACAATGCGAAGCAGGATGAGTCCGGTTGCCGTCACACCCATAGACTGCCCGAAATCGGCGATGCTTCTTTCGAAAACCGAATCCCAAAACAGGCAGGGAGCAAGATAGAGCACACACAAAACATTCCATCCGACTCCAAAAATCATAAGAAGTGTAAAGGGAATAATATCTGCCCATATAGCCTGTAATGATATAGTGGCAAGTGCCGATACAATCAGAAAATCAAGCGCTAATCCGTTCAATCTCATCATAAGGGCATGATCAAGCAGGTCGCGCTTGTCATATTTGTCGAATATTTTTTGTATTAAAACTCCTCCGAGCATGGCAAGCGGAAATAGAGGAAAACGCGCCATGATCTTCGGCATTCCAAGTGGAAGCAAATATGCGTTTTCGAACACAATGAGAAGTTGCAAGAATATATAACCAATAAAAATGGCGAGTCCCACGATCGCAAAATGGAATGCTAGTGGTTCGATGGAATCAACCGCCGTCGTCAACGACCCGGCAGTATCACGGCTACCTTTCTCAGGGAGTCCCTGTTTTACATGAACCGATAGGGTCTTCGGGTCCTGCAGCACCTGCGTCTGTCCTTTTCGCGATGCAATATTTATTAGAATCATCCCGATGACGACACCGAATAACACACCGACTGTTGCTGATCCGAGTGCAAGGTCCCTGCCTTCTTCCCAGCCCAATTCGGAAAAGGTATCCATCAGTCCCGCCGCTGTCCCGTGACCACCTTCGAACCCGATCGGAATTATCGCGGCAATCATCGGATTAACATTGAAGACAGGTACAAGCACTATGATGACAAGAAGCAGGCCGATTACATATTGTCCCCACCCGACTATCTGACCATATACGACCTGTACGCCACCGCGCTGCCAGATAGTTGACACACCCGGAATTTTATTGCCGAGAAATAGGGTCGCGAATACAATATTAATGAGAAAACCTGGGCTGCGAGCCCAGATTGACCTGACAGACTCGAATGTTTCGGAATTATCGACACGAAGCAGCACCTGGACGGCAATCAGTCCGATCATTCCTCCTATAACGGACGAGGGGAGAAAAATTTTCTGAAATAAGCCGACATTTACTCGCAGATATTTACCGATTAATAGCAGTATGCTTAATCCCGAAAGTGCATATACAATGACGGCCATAGACTTCTCTCAATCTATATTTTATTGTAGTCGAGTTAAAATGGAATGTCTCATTTAATTTCGATTATATATTTTTGTTGTAAGAGTTTATCACAAAAGAACATTAACGTTCGGTTTTTGGCACTGCCTCATGCAGATCGTTTCCGGTCAGCTTTTCCGAATGCGATACGTACACCGCACAGACAGCATCACCGGTAATATTCAGCGTTGTTCGGAACATATCGATGATTCTGTCGACTCCGAGAACGAGCGCGATCATTTCGAGCGGAATATTGAGCTGAGTCAAAACTACTGCCAGCATAATGATCGACGCCCCCGGCACACCGGCTGTCCCGACTGCTGCAAGTGTCGCAATTACAACAATTGATACCTGTGTAGCGAACGTCACCTTTATTCCCATTACAGTAGCTATAAACAGTGCAGCAACTCCCTGATAGAGTGATGTCCCATTCATATTTATTGTTGCACCAAGCGGCAGGACAAAACTGCATATATTTTTCGGAACATTGAGGTTGTCTTCACAGCACTCCATATTGACCGGCAGAGTCGCTCCCGACGATGTGGTCGAAAATGCAATGAGCTGTGCCGGCTTGATCCCTTTAAAGAAAAATGAAACTTTCATCTTTGTGAGCAATCTAAGTGCAAGAGGATAGATCGTGAACAAGTGTATGAGAAAACCGGCAATGGTAATGACAGTAAATGCACTGAGTGAAATTAATAAATCGTAGCCGAATTCACCGATAATGACTGCAATCAGCGCAAAAACTCCGATCGGAGCAACCTTCATAATAATCATGACCATCTTGATCATCGCATCATTGAGTCCGTTGAAAAACGCCAGGATCGGTTTCGACCGGTCCTCTGGCAGCAGTGTCAATGTCACACCGAGAAACATGGCAAAAAATATGATTTGGAGCATTGTTGCGTCGGTCAAAGCGCGCACAGGATTATTAGGAATAATGTTCACAAGTTGATCGGAAAAAGAAGGTGCTTCCAGCATTCGCTGTTCACCCTGCTGGGCCGTGATCTCATACCGTTCAAGGAGCAGCCTTTGTGTTTCGGCCGGAAGATCACTGCCGGGCTGAAAAATGTTTGCGAGTGTCAGGCCGATCACGCTCGAAATAATCGTTGTAATGAGAAAAAACAAAAGAGTTTTGCTGCCGATTCTGCCAAGCCGTTTCGGGTCACCGATACTCGCTGTGCCGACAAGCAATGATGCGAATACAAGCGGCACAACGATCATTGTGATCAACCGGATAAACGCCTGCCCGAAAGGGCGAACCCAGAGTATATCCTCCTTAAACAGAAACCCGGCAATAATTCCCAGTGCCAGACCAATAAGAATTTGTGTCGGCAGATCAAGCTTGAATCGTTTCACATACTCTCCTTATTTGTAGGCAGACGACTCTTTTCAATGAATAGGTTGAGCAAACTAATGAGATTCAAAAAAGTGTATTTTATTGTGAACAGACTAATAAATGTATTTTTATAATCATTGTCAAAATAAACTTTGTCTTTGTAAAGGGATAGTGTGAAAAAATTTAATTTATGTAATTAATGACTGTTAGATAAGAAATACATTCGTACTCATTATAGATATAAACTATATCACTGAAATTAATTGCAAATATTGTAAAAGCGAGGAACTCGATTCGATGTATAAATGTTTCTAAGAATGAAACAATGAAAGTGCTTGCATTTAAAAATACTATTTAGTACATTTTTAATTCTTAAAAGGTAAAATTGAATAGAAACAGTTTTCCGCAATTAGACACCTGAAAACTTTTTCGACTTTATTCAATTATGTTCATAATACCTTACATAACTGCTCCATGTTGTAGTAATAAACACCGTTGTGCCTGTTGTCCAAACAAGGTACGCAAAAAAATGCCTTTGTCAGTCTAAACAGAACGAATTTAATTTTTAGAACCCTTTTGCTGACATGGCAAAAGGGTTTTTTTTAAAGGAACGAAATGAACATTCTAAATCTTATTGGAAATACGCCGGTTGTCGATCTCAGTTTTTTGAGTGATGATAAACCTGGAGTATCCCTTTATGCAAAGGCGGAGTGGATGAATCCAGGCGGTTCAATCAAGGACCGTCCTGTGAAACGGATGCTGACACAGGCGATCAAAAACAGTGTTCTGACGTCTGATAAAACCATTATAGATTCCAGCAGCGGCAATGCCGGTATTGCCTACGCCATGATTGGCAATGCTCTGGGATATAAGGTTAGTATCGTCATCCCCGGGAATGCCAGTCAGGAAAGGAAACAGCGGATACAGTTTCACGGAGCGGAACTGATCGAAACCGACCCGATTGAAGGATATGATGAAGCTGTCCGGACTGTTCACCGGGTGTATGAGGAAAATCCGGAAAAGTATTTTTTATGCGATCAGTATGCAAATGACGATAATTGGCTTGCTCATTATGAAGGCACTGCTGTTGAATTGCTGAGCCAAATCGATAAGCCAATTGACCACTTTGTGTGCGGTATCGGTACCGGGGGAACGATAACCGGAATCGGAAAGAGGCTCAAAGAGCTGAATAAAAAAATGACAATCTGGGCACTCAGACCGGAAGTCTGGCCGGGGATTGAAGGACTAAAACCGCTCGGTTCACCGGAAGATATTATCCCAAAGATTTTTGACGAATCGCTGGTCGACGAGTGGATCGATATTACAGCTACTGAAGCGAAACAGTGGTGTCATATTATTGTAAAGCACGGATTTTTTGTCGGTCAGTCATCGGGTGCCTATCTGGCTGCTTGTGAAAAGGTCATTGGGCAGATTCAGACCGGAACAGTTGTCACATTATTAAAAGATCTTGGAGAGAGGTATTATAGTGCAGGATTATGGCGGGGGGAAGTCGAAAATTCGGTTGTCACAGAAACTTGTTGATCAATTCAATTCACAAGCAGTAGATGAGTTCCCACATGAGTGCTGCGGTTTTATTATAGGGAATGTAGATGGGAAGAAAGCGGAAGCACTCGAATATCTACCGGCAAAGAATAAAATGTCAGAAAACAGGGAGCGGCGGTTTGTTATCGATCCGGTGGAGTATATGGAAGTTGAGGAAAATGCCGATGAGCGGAACCTGTCTCTGATCGGAATTGTCCACTCTCATCCGAATGCTCCGGCAGAGCCATCTGAATTTGACAGAACCCACGCATTTCCTGGTTTCAGTTACATTATTATTTCAGTATCCGGAGAAGAGATAAAAGCAGTCCGGTCATGGCGTCTGACCGAAGACAGAGAAAAGTTTTTTGAAGAAACTATTGACATAGAGTAGCAATACCATATATTATCGCATTAAGAAAATTTTGCTTGAAGCATAATTCTGTTTGTGAGATCACTGAAGCATAGATGATGAGATATCAAGGAGGTATGTAAATGCAATCCACGATTCATATTCCATCACCGCTTAGACGGTTTACCGGGGGAATTGCTCGGATTGAGGTGAAAGGAAATGATGTTCAAACAGCATTAGATGACTTATTCTCAAATTATCCTGAAATTCACCGCCACTTAATCGATGAAAAAGGTGGTGTGCGCAATTTTGTGAATATTTATATCGGAAGCGAAAACATCAGGGATAAAGAAGGTTTTGAAACTTCTTTGGATGCTGGTTCTGAAATCCGCATCATTCCGTCAATAGCGGGTGGGAGTGGTCCGACATTGAGTCCGAAGGAATTCAGGCGTTATAGCAGACACTACACATTACCGGAAGTCGGCGTCGAAGGACAAAAAAAGCTTAAAGCTGCCAAAGCGCTGATTATCGGTCTCGGTGGTCTCGGATGTCCCGTTTCGCTCTATCTCAGCGCGGCGGGAGTCGGAACAATCGGTATGGTCGATTATGATGTTGTCGATGAAACGAATCTTCAGCGGCAGATAATTTATGGTGTCGAGCATGTAGGACAATCAAAGCTGAAAGTAGCTCGTGAGCGATTGACCAGCCTCAATCCGCATCTTAACTATATTCTGCACGAAGAACCGCTATCGTCTCTGAATGCACTCGATATTATCAAGAACTACGATGTGGTCATTGACGGAACTGATAACTTCCCGACACGCTATCTCGTCAATGATGCATGTGTCTTGCTCGGTAAACCCAATGTATACGGCTCTATTTTCCGTTTTGATGGTCAGGCATCCGTGTTCAACTATGAAGACGGTCCCTGCTACCGGTGTCTCTATCCCGAACCACCACCTCCGGGTCTTGTCCCCTCATGCGCTGAAGGCGGCGTTCTTGGCGTTCTGCCCGGAATAATTGGATCAATTCAGGCAAATGAAGCAATGAAGATTATTATGGGTATCGGTGAGACGCTCAAAAACAGGTTTGTCTTATTTGATGCTCTGGCTATGTCATTCAACGAGCTAAAAATCCGGCGTGACGAGAACTGTGCTGTTTGCGGTAAAAATCCGACTGTAACCGAGTTGATCGACTATACGGAGTTCTGCGGAATTCCATCAAAAGACGAGCTTGCGGAATCTAATGATATTACTGTAAGTGAGCTCAAAAATCGTCTTGACAGCAAGGATCCGGTGGACCTTCTCGATGTCCGGGAAGATTTTGAGCTTCAGATTGCTCAGATACCGGGCGCTATACATATACCTATGAATGAAGTGCCGAAAAGGCTTGAAGAGTTGAGCAAGGACAATGAACTGGTTGTTATGTGCCGGACGGGAGTACGATCTTCGGATATCCGTGATTTTCTTAAAAATAACGATTTTAAAAATGTCAGAAACCTAACCGGTGGTATTAAAGCTTGGTCTGAAGAAATTGACCCGTCAGTACCAGTGTACTAACGGGATCTCACATCGATCCATTATTTGAACTGTTTGAATTTTCGTATTGAATAGCTCAATCATACCATTCAACTTTTGGCCGGTTGTAAATTATAATAAATTAATTAACATCGCTAAACATGCGCTTGATGTCGCATCCGGCAGCATACGCATGGAAAATCGCTTTGAAAGGAGTACCAAATGTCAATACATTTAGGAAGTATTGCCCCTGATTTTAAACAGGAATCAACTGAGGGCACAATCAGCTTCCACGAGTGGCTCGGCGATTCCTGGGGAGTGCTGTTCTCTCATCCGGCAGATTACACACCTGTCTGTACGACTGAACTCGGGAGAGTTGCATCACTGAAGGATGAATTTGCCAAACGGAATGTGAAAGTCATCGGTCTTTCTGTCGATTCGCTTGATTCTCACAAAGGTTGGATCAATGATATTAATGAAACGCAGAATACAACGGTCAATTTTCCGCTTATTGCCGATTATGATAAAAAAGTAGCACATCTGTATGATATGCTCCACTCTGATGGGAGCGATTCAAAAACAGTGCGGTCGGTATTTGTTATCGATCCGAATAAAAAGGTCAGGCTGACCTTGACCTATCCGGCATCCACAGGGAGAAATTTTGATGAATTACTCCGTGTAATCGATTCGCTTCAGTTGACGGAGTATCATAAAGTTGCAACACCGGCCGACTGGAAAGATGGTGGAGATGTTGTTATCCTGCCCGATTTGAAGGATGAACAGGAGCTTAAAGAGCGGTTTCCGAAAGGGTACAAAGCAATAAAACCGTATCTGCGTCTAACACCACAGCCGAATAAATAAAACTCTCATTATGTAAATAAAAAAAACGGGCACATAAACTAATGTGCCCGTTTTGATATTTTGATTGCAATTTTCTCCCGTTAATCCAAAACCTTAATCAATTCGACCTCAAAGATCAGAAAAGAATTTGGTGGTATTGTTCCACTATCTTTTGCTCCGTATCCCAATTCAGGAGAAACGAATAGCTGCCACTTTGATCCTTCTTTCATGAGTTGAAGGGCTTCTGTCCAGCCGGCAATAACGCCGCCAACAGCGAATTCTACAGGCTGACCGCGTTTATATGAACTATCAAATTCTGTTCCGTCGATAAAAGTACCCTGATAATGAGTCTGGACTTTATTGTCACGAGTCGGACTTTTCCCTGTACCCTCCTGGAGCACTTTGTATTGCAAGCCGCTCGCAAGCGTTACTACACCCTCTTTGGAGGCGTTTTCTGCGAGAAATGCCTGAGCAGCCGCCAGGTTGCTTTGAGCATCTTCATTACCCTTTGCGGCCTTTTCCATAGCGAATCGTTGAATCATTGTTTGAGTGATTTGACCCATGTCCTCGCTCGTCATTTGAGCGTCATTTCCGTTAATTTGATCGATGATCGCCTGTTGGAATGGTTCCATATTCACCTCAAAACCGTTTTGTGTGAGCTGGGTCCCTACCTGAAATCCGAGTGCATAGCTGAACTTATCGAGATCGTTTTCAAGGTTGATCGCAACAGGTTCATCAGTATTTTCGGTTGAGCTGCAGGCTGCTGAAAATGTAAATAATATAATAAGCAGAAACACGATAGTCTTCTTATGCATTACAACTCTTTTATTTACTAACATTTACATGATACAGTTCATTTATGTTCAGGGTGCCAAATTAAGGAAATTCACAATATATTCCAAACTATTTATTCCTGTAAGGAACTATCATAATTTAAAGTATGTCTTAGTATAACCGGATTTATTGAATCCAATTTGTATTGTTTCTCGTTTATCAAGTCGTTATATTATCGCCGTACACATAGTTCGATAAGAATTGTTAAATAAAAAGGAAAACACAAAAATGAGTAGTATAGATTTTAGTCATCTTCCTGACTATTCCAGAATATGGATATTCGGAAGTATCAAACCGCTGAACAGCGATGACGTCCAAACTATTGAGCGTAGTATGGATGATTTTGTAAGAGAATGGATAGCACATAAGAAAGACGTACTCGGTAGTTGGACACTTGTGCATGACCGGTTTATCTGTATTGGTGCAGATGAGTCGGCAGTCGGTGTTTCGGGTTGCTCAATCGACAGTATGGTCGGGAATCTCCGCACTCTTGAACAAAGAATCGATTCTGTTATTGCCGACTCCCATTCTTCGGTGTTTTTCCGCGATAATGAGGGTGCTATTCAAGCTGTATCGCGACAGGAATTCAAAAATATGGCCGCAAAGAGTGTCGTCAGTGATGACACTATTGTATTCGATAATACCGTACAGACTGTCGGTGATTTTCGAAACGGTAAGTGGGAATTACAGGCAAAAAACTCTTGGCACGATACTTTAATGGGAGCGGCAGTTTCCTGATCATCTCCATGAAGACGGACGAAGCTGTCCTGCTATGAATACCCACAATACAATGAAACTATTACTGTTCTTTTTGAGTGTAGGGATACTGTTTTCCGGCTGTCAGAATGACTGGAATACCGCGATTCCGAAAATTGTCAATATTAAAATAGAGGTTGATGTCGAATACGGATATGTTGCCATCAATTACGATATTATCGATGATAAAGGTGACGGTTTAGAGGTCTATTTAAACGACGATGAACTGAATGTCTATATGCAGGTGTCGAATGACGGCGGAAAAACATTCACTTTTCCAGCGGAATCAGTGTATGGACATGTCAGGCGTGAAGAGGTTTCTCCCGGAACAGACTGGCAGATTCTTTGGCATTACGACAATGATAATATTGATTTTGCAGCAGCAGGCAATAAATTTGTGGTCAAACTTATTGCGGATGACCGATATCAGACCAGTATTGAAGAGTTGATTAGCCGTGTTGATGTTGAGCGGATCAAGAGCGATTTGGCTATTATTGAAGGAATACGGCACTATGCTACCGGTGAAGAACACCTCCTTGAAGTGCGAAACCTAATTGAAGAACGGTTTGCATCACTTGGTCTCAATGTGAATATAGACAAATTTGATTATGAAGGATATCCGGCAGCGAATATTTCTGCATACAAGACGGGAATGAGGAGAATCAATGATCTCTACGGTATTGGTGCCCATTTCGACTCTGTTGAAGATTCTCCCGGAGCAGAAGATAATGGTTCAGGTATTGCCATTATGCTCGAAGCTGCACGGATTCTTTCAGAGCATTGGTATAATGGTTCATTAGCATTTCTTGGTTTTGATCTGGAGGAGGAGGGACTGATCGGCAGCGGCCATTATGTTGAGAACACTATACCTGATAATGCCGACATTCAGGGTGTGATTATCCTTGATCAGGTCGGATATTTCAATTCGGAACCAAATAGTCAGAGGGTACCGGAAGGTGTTGATCAGGTTTTTCCCGAGTTTTACAGTACGGTATCACAATATGAATTCAAAGGGGATTTTGTCTGGAATATTGCAAATGAATATTCACAGGAACTCGCAACCGAATTTACGCAGAGTGCACTTAATTTTATACCGGAATTAAAAGTGTTTGAAATTATTGCACCCGGGAATGCAGAAAATGTCAGTGATCTCCGAAGAAGTGACCATAGACCTTTCTGGGATGCCAATTATCCGGCAATATTGCTTTCTGCGGGTTCGGGTGAATTTAGAAATCCTAATTATCACCAGGAAAGTGACACGAAAGAAACATTGAACTACGAAAAAATGACTGATTTGACTCGTGCTCTTATTGCAACAATAGCAGGGCTCGCAGAATTCAGGCATGCAGGTTATGCAGTCAGCGATGAATTTGAAATCCCAATCGTTGCAGTACCTTAAGTCGCACAAAAAAATGCATCAACAATACAACTTTCATTGATTTGGTTAAGCAAAAAAGGCATCAAATATGGCTAATCCCCTTGTAGAAAACATTCTTCTTTTTAAACGTCTGTCGCAATATACTGCGGAGCAGATATTTCAAGTCATTCACGATGAAACACCGCAGACGACCGCAATCATTCTTTCACGTCTTGAGCCAAAAAAAGCGAAAGACATTCTCGAATTTTTCCCATCCGATGACTTAAAAGATATCGCTTACAGGATGGCAACAGCAAAATCAGTCCCGCCGGAGATACTTAATGAAGTTGCCAACACGTTGGGTGAAAAGCTGCGAGTGTTTGAGCCAGGTGGAAAAAGTGCGGAACATATCGGTATGAGCGGTCAAGATAAGATGGCTGAAGTCTTGAAACATATGGGATCGTCACAAAGCAAAGAACTGCTTGATAGACTCGGCAAGAAAGATGTCGGGATGTCTGATCGAATAAATAGAAAAATGTTCCTGTTTGAAGATATTGTGAAGACCGAATCCGAAAGCTTGAAACGTTCACTCATGTCGGTTGACACCTCAAAGCTTGCAGTGGCATTGAAAGGTACGAGTGTCGATATGGTCAAGGCAGTCCTTGAAGGATTAACTGCTAACCGGCAGAAGATGCTCGCATCGGAACTCAAACATCTTGGGCCACAGCTAAAATCCGATGTTGAGCGTGCCCGTGCTGATATTATTGCTACGTTACGGGGATTTCTTGATCAAGGGATTCTGCGACTGCGAGGAGATCAGTCTGCGGATGAGTGGGTGTAGTGTTAGCGAGAATATTCTTCAATTCTGTCTTGAGATATTGCCCCGTATATGACTGCCGATTGTCCGCGATCGACTCCGGCGTACCGGATGCAACAACTTGTCCCCCATTGTCGCCGCCTTCCGGGCCGAGATCGATAATATAATCTGCGGTTTTAATCACATCCATATTATGTTCAATCACAATAGCGGTATTCCCTTTTTCCACAAGCCTGCTCAGTACTGTCAGGAGCTGCTTGATGTCCTCAAAATGGAGACCTGTTGTCGGTTCGTCGAGAATATAAATGGTATTGCCTGTCCCAATTTTAGACAACTCAGTCGAAAGTTTTACCCGCTGAGCTTCCCCGCCTGACAAGGTTGTTGCTTGTTGTCCCAGATGAATATATCCCAAGCCGACATCGCTGAGTGTTTCGAGTTTTCTCCTGATCGGAGGGATATTTCCCAGAAATTCAAGCGCTTCATTGACTGTCATGTCAAGTACGTTTGCTATTGTCTTCCCTTTGTAATGAATTTCAAGCGTTTCACGGTTATACCGTTTTCCTTTACAAACTTCACAGGGAACATAGACATCGGGCAGAAAATGCATTTCGATTTTAATAATACCATCACCTTGACACGCTTCACATCGGCCACCTTTGACGTTGAAACTAAACCGTCCTGGCTGATACCCCCGTAATTTTGATTCAGGCAGCTGTGAATAGAGCATCCTGATATGTGTAAATAGTCCGGTATAGGTTGCCGGATTAGAGCGTGGTGTCCTGCCTATGGGTGACTGGTCGATGTCTATAACTTTGTCAACATTTTCAAGTCCCTCGATCCGGTCAAAAGTGAGCGGTTGCTTTTTACTGTGATAAAACTTTTTCGCGAGGGCAGGATAAAGTGTCTCATTGACGAGGGTACTTTTACCGGAACCCGAAACGCCGGTGACACAGATAAATGTTCCGAGAGGAAAAGTGACATTAATGTTTTTAAGATTATTCCCTTGGGCACCAAATAGTTTTAACGCTTTTTTGTTTGGCTTTCTCCTCGTCTCTGGTATGGAGATATCTAATTTTTTCGACAGGTATTTTCCCGTTAGCGATTTTTTATTTCGCATGATTTTTTCAGGTGATCCCTCTGCGATTACGTAACCGCCGTTGATCCCAGCACCAGGGCCGAGGTCAACCACATAATCTGCTTCAAGAATAGTATCTCTGTCATGTTCAATAATGATGACGGTGTTGCCAAGGTCGCGGAGCTTCACTAGTGTATCTATAAGTCGCCTGTTGTCGCGCTGATGCAGTCCGATACTCGGTTCGTCGAGGATATACAAAACACCGACAAGCTGTGATCCGATCTGCGTTGCGAGACGGATACGCTGTGCCTCTCCGCCGGACAGTGTTCCTGCAGACCTATTAAGCGTCAGGTAGTCGAGGCCGACATTATTCAAAAATGCAAGTCGTTCGGATATTTCTTTCAATATCTGGTGAGCGATTTCCTTATCTCGTGCAGATAATTTGAGTTTATCAAAAAAGTGAATGGTATCTTTCACCGATATGCATGTTATATCGTGAATGTTTTTTCCGCCTATTTTAACTGCAAGCGGCTCCTTTTTCAGTCGTGCTCCCTCACATTCGGGACATGGGATAGTATTCATGAAATTTTCAATAAAAGTCCTGATGTATTGTGAGTTTGTCTGTTTATACCGCCTGTTCAAATTAGGAATAACACCTTCGAATTTCCCCGTCCACTCTCCATGACCCTTACCGTTCGAGTGGTTATATTTGTAGGTAAACTCTTCTTTTCCCGATCCATATAAGACAACTTTTTTCACTTCATCAGACAATTTCCTATACGGCGTAAATAAAGAAATTTGATAATGCTGCGCAATCGACTTGAGCATAGTCCGGTACCATTTGCTCCCCTGAATATCTCCCCAAGCCTCGATTGCGCCTTCCATAATAGATTTATTCTGATCACGGATGACCAGATTCGGATCGATCTCCATTTTTGTACCGAGACCGCTGCATGTAGCGCATGCACCGTAAGGACTATTGAATGAAAACATTCTCGGTGCAAGCTCTTCATAGCTGATTCCGCAATGAACACAGGCAAATTGTTCGCTGAACAGCAGTTCCTCACCGTCGATAATTGCAATCTGCACAATCCCGCTTCCAAGACCGAGAGCGGTTTCGAGTGAGTCGGCAAGCCTTTTATCTTGATCCATCCTGATTACAAGTCTATCGACAACAACATCAATGGAGTGTTTCTTATTTTTTTGCAGCTTGATTTCAGAATGTGCTTCGACAATTTCACCGTCGACCCGGACTCTTATATATCCTTCCTTGAGAATCTGCTTAAAGAGTTCTTTGTATTCACCTTTTCGGCCGCGCACCAACGGCGCAAGAATCTGTATTTTCGTTCCTTCCGGCTGTGTCAGGATAGTATCAACCATCTGTTGAACTGTTTGCCGCTGGATTTCTCTGCTGCATTTATAGCAATAAGGTGTGCCGATACGCGAAAAGAGGAGCCGGAAATAGTCATAAATTTCAGTAACAGTCGCTACGGTCGAACGGGGATTCTTACTTGATGACCGCTGTTCAATTGAGATTGCCGGAGAAAGTCCCTCGATATAATCGACATCCGGTTTTTCCATCAAACCGAGAAACTGCCGTGCATAGGCCGAAAGAGATTCAACATACCGGCGCTGACCTTCGGCATAGATAGTGTCGAAAGCCAGAGACGATTTTCCAGAACCTGAAATTCCGGTAACAACAGTCAATTTATTTCGGGGGAGTGACAAGGAAATATCCTGCAAATTATGCTCCCGTGCCCCCCTAATTGTTATGAATTCATTTTTCATAAAGTATACTTTACTATTAAATTACATCACGTTCAAATCCTGTAATATCCGGCTAAAACGATACCAAGCCAGCGTATAATGTATGACATAAAGCCGCAACTCGCAAGCATTAATCACCATTTTTTTTGGAGGATATTCACAGTAGTGTCATACTTTTTAGTAGTATTGAAATAATACGTCAAACAAGACATCAAATATACGGAATGACGCCAACAGTCTCAATTACCCCTTGATAACCGAACAAAAAAATTGTATCTTTCTTCATAGTATTTTGCATTGGATGAGGCCGATTTCACTTCTTCCTTTTTCCGGCAATTGTAATCCACAGAACATATATTATCCGTCAAGATCTGTGCAAATATATGTATGAGGATGTCGACATATTACTGTTCATCAAGTAGATAGTAAATGTCAGCGTTACCTATTTCTTGTCAAAAAAGAAAATTCGTTTTAGAATAAATTTGAGATTTGTATTATGGATGATTTCGGGCTACTGTCAATATGTGCTTCGGCATTTACCGGTGTGTTTTTTTTATTGAGCCTCCTTGCAGTAGTAATGAGAATTCTCACAGCTGCCTTTCCGGCTGTAAGCGGCTCATCTGACAGTCCATCCGGTCCTGCTGACCAAATGATTGTCGCTGCCATTACGAGCGCGGCAGCATCTACATTTCCCGGAGCCCGGGTTGCGAAAATTGAGGAGAAGATATGATTTATGCAAAGAATCCGAAGACAATTCGTGTCCAGTTGATGACGTTTCGGGATGGCCTTCAAAGTCTCTTTGGGGGAAAAGTACGAGTAAAGGATATTTTACCGGCAATGGAAGCAGCAGCGCATGCCGGTGTCCGGCATATGGAATTCGGCGGCGGTGCACGTTTTCAGGCGCCATTATTTTATGTTGGAGAAGATCCGTTTGAATGTATGAAAACAATGCGAGAGACAGTTGGACCGGATGTTATTCTTCAAATATTAACCCGCTCCGTTAGTGGTGTTACGCTCACAAATCAGAATATTGAATCGTTGACATTACAGGCGAAACTGATGCACAAATACGGGACAACCTGGGATCGGAATTTCGATTTCATGAATGATGTAAGAAACCTGATCAATACAGGTAAGCCAATTGTAGATTCGGGTATGCATCATCAGGTGTGTATTGCTCTCATGGGGCTCCCGTTTAAATCGGATAAAGCACACACACCTGCATTCTATATCGATATTGCGCGTCAGCTTCTCGATAGTGATGTCCACATCGATTCGATCTGTATGAAGGATGCCAGCGGAACAACAGATCCGAAAACGGTTTATGAAACTGCAAAAGGTATTAAAAAAATGATGCCGTCTGAGATGCCGTTGTGGTTCCATACACACGATACGGCAAGTATGGGCGTTGCATGTTATATGGCTGCTGTCGAGGGAGGTGCAGATGGAATCGATCTATCGATCCGTCCGATGTCGAGTGGGACATCACAACCCGATATAAAATCGGTTGCACACGCATTGAAAGGCACCGGCTATTCACTGGATATTGATGCCGATAAATTGAATGAAGTTGAGTCGATCCTGATTGACAGTATGAAAGATTACGATTTTAATCCGGTCGTATTGGCTGCTGATCCCCGCGTTGTCGGATTTCCGATGCCCGGCGGTGCTATCGGCCCGAATGTCCATATGATGGTCAAAGCCGGTATTTTAAGTAAATACAGCGATGTTCTTTCTGAATTTCCTACTGTCGTTGAGAAAGGCGGTTCATGGACAAGCGTGACACCGGGCAGTCAGCAGTATTGGCTCCAGGCGTTTAATAATGTGCTCCTTGGACCGTGGAAAAAAATTGATCCGGGTTACGGCAAGTCGGTGCTTGGGTATTTCGGAAAAACACCGCTACCGCCAGATCCTGAAATCGTAAAGATTGCTTCGGAACAGTTGAAGCTCGATCCGTTTGACGGTGATCCTCTGGAAGCAGCTGTAAATAATATACCTGTTGCACGTGAAGAGTTGGAAAAGCGGAAATTACCTACCGATGAAAAATCGATTTTTCTGGTGGTAAGCTCTATGGTTCCGGGCAAAAACATGGAACTCAATGAAGGTATCCGTCTACTCTCTGGAAATCCAAAAATTGATCTTCCATTGAAGAAAAAAGAAGAATCGAAACCAGCAGCAGCTCCAGCGGCGTCACAAGCAATCAGTGGACCGGTCACCACAACCTGTACGGTCGAAGAAGCGGGTGTTGTCAGGACTTTTACGGTTACTTTAGCTCCTTCGAGTTCCGGCAGTGATGCCGCAGTTCCTGCTGTACCTATTGCCGTCCCACAGCCGGCTCAGGTTCCAGTAAACGGAAAACCGGTCTTTTCGCCCTTTGACGGAAGTGTTCCGGTTATAGAAATCAATGTCAAAGTAGGTGATGTGGTCAAAGAGGGTGATGTTGTTGCAGCAATTGAAGCACTTAAAGCAAAACACGACATTCGGAGCCCTCTCGATGGCACTGTTCAGGCCATACATACTTCAATCGGTAATGAAGTTGAGAAAAGTAATCCCATTATGACGATAACCCCGAAGGCAGGATAAAGGCAGGATAAAGGATGGAAGTTACTCTAGAATTGCTTAAGCAGTCTGGCCTCTGGCATATTACAATATCTAACATTATAATGTTTGCTATTGCCGGGACATTGATATATCTTGCGATAAAAAAGGAGTATGAACCGCTTCTTTTGATTCCGATCGGTTTCGGTGCTATACTTGCCAATCTCCCTTTAGCAGATATGGGATCATATGGCGCAGGACTGCTTAATTTTATTTACCGAAACGGAATAAAGACAGAATTTCTCCCGCCCATGATTTTTCTTGGTGTGGGAGTATTAACGGATTTCAGACCCTTGCTTGGCAGGCCAATTACTTTTGTTCTTGGAGCTTCGGCACAGCTCGGAATATTTGTTGCTGCTCTCGGCGCATACTATTTATTGGGATTTTCTCCAAGAGAAGCAGCAAGTATCGGTATCATCGGCGGAGCGGACGGTCCGACATCGATATTCCTGGCTGCACGTCTTGCACCCCATCTGCTTGGCGCAGTCGCAGTCGCTGCATATAGTTATATGTCGCTTGTGCCCATCATTCAACCGCCAATCTTACGGTTGCTAACCACTAAGAAAGAACGCGCAATCGACATGCCTCAGTTTAAACCGGTTTCCCAACGTACGGTCATCCTTTTTCCGATTGTTACCGGTGTTATCACTATGCTGTTTATACCGTCAAGTGCCCCATTGATCGGAATGCTTATGTTCGGTAACCTGATGAGAGAGAGCGGCGTGGTAACCCGGTTGAGTAAAACCGCTGGTGGACCAATGATCGATATTGTTACCATAATGCTTGGACTTGCTGTCGGTGCAACAATGGATAGTGAACATTTTCTGAACTGGGCTACGATTAAGATTCTCTTGTTGGGAGCTATAGCTTTTTCATTCAGCACCGCAGGCGGCATCATATTTGGCAAAATTCTCAATCTGTTCCTGCCGGATAAGATTAAAATTAATCCCTGTATCGGTGCTGCAGGTGTATCAGCGGTTCCGATGGCAGCACGAGTTGTGCAAAGATTTGTCAGTGAAGAAACAAACGGAAAGGTTAATCCGCTTTATTCTGCGATGGGACCGAATGTTGCAGGAGTGATCGGTTCTGCAGTTGCGGCAGGTGTCTTTCTCTCGTTCTTAGGTTGATATTTGACTCAATTATAGATAGTTAACTACTTACCGATTTACCTCACCTTTTGCTTGAAAGATCATGGAACAGATTGTACTGAACTGTTTCTCATGTTCCGCAAATTATTCTCCAATTACTCCGGATGAACGGATATTCAACGTCTATTCTCGTATGTGTTGTTTCAATTAATATGATTTCCGTTCGTATTTTTGAACTAAACAGTTTGAAATGTGTTAAAAATGTATGGCAGGTATACTTCCAACAGTAATACACCTATCCTCCTGTCGTCCAAATCATAGATTCTGTTGGGCGCATACTGCCCAAAACTGTTTATTACATTGATTAGACACTCATTAAATTACCAATGACCGAACTGTCCCAAATTGTCCCGCAACTTGAAGAGGAAAAATCGGGAATATTCCGAAATCTCATCAAGCTTGCATTAACCAATCTCGGTGCTAAAGTAGCAATTTATCAGAATGATGGTGTTCTTTTGTGGTCGAATGAGGCTTACAAAAAGACCAGTGAGTCCGAACGAGAGGGTTCCGGTAGAATTTGTCTCGACCATCTTCACAATGAGCGGGGTTGTCCGGGATATCTGTTGAAAAAAACTGCGGAACAGGAGGCAATTCAACATTCTACATTCATGATCGAAAATGATGTTAATGAGAGGACGTATTACAACTCGTTTACATTTCCCGTCTACGATCACGATTCTCAATTCTCGAATATCATTGAAATCTGCTGGAAAATCAGTAAATCCGAGGCGCTTGAACGTCTCACGTGCGGTGCTAACGCACTCCTTGACAATCTTGCGGGCACATCTCTCCATGCGATTCTCATTGTCGATGCGAACAATATGATATCGTTCTGGAATACCGGGGCGGAAAAGCTTTTCGGCTATACATTTGATGAGGTGCTCCATACCCATTATAACTTCCTGTCTAACGATTCTGATCAGACCGAGCAAATCCTCAATCTCATGAATAAATTTTTGAAAATTCGTGTGTATATAAAGAACTTTGAAACAGAATTGAAGACGAAAGACGGGAATCTGATTAGAGTCGAGATTACCGGAGCATTTATGCATCCGGAAAGAAAAGAGCAGTATGGCACCTACTGGATTATTAAAGATATTGGGGTTCGAAAAAGCCTTGAATACCGATACCAGAGAACGATCGAAAAACTCCAGAAACTCCATGAAATAGCGTATCTGCTCCATCAGCCGGTGTACGAAGAAGAAATCTACCAGGCTATGCTTGTGAGTGTTACCGCGGGTGAGGGACTGCGGTTTAACCGGGCGTACCTTTTGATGGCAGATTATGACAACAATGTACTTGAGGGAAAACTCGCAATAGGGCCGGCAAGTCCGGAAGAGGCAGGGAAAATATGGGGACAACTGCCGCAGCAATTTACTTCGCTCAGCGGCATTCTCGAATCGTTCAAACACCGTGATCTCAGCATTCACGAACCGATCATGGATGTGGTGCGGTCTATGTCGACGCCTCTCAATGACAATTCGAGCATCCTGGTGAAAGCGCTGAAAGAGCGTCGCTCATTCCTCGTTAAAAATGGGAGCTGTGCGGTTGCATTTGACGTTTCAATTTGCACCCAGATTAACAACGACACTTTTTCGGTTATACCAATTAACGCACAGAGCGGTGCAATCGGTGTTCTGCTGGTCGATAATGTGTACAATAAGAAGGAAATTACCGAAGAAGATATTGAAGCGCTCGAAATTTTTGCTACACAGGCAGGATTTTCTTTGGAAAATGCTCGTCTCCAGAAAAATGTGTCACTCCGCTTGAAAGAGCTGGAGGAGGCATACGGTACCCTTCAGGACAGTCAGAACAAACTGGTAAAATCAGAACGACTGGCAACTATTGGTGAGGTTGTGGCAAAAGTCTCCCACGAGATAAGGAATCCCCTCGTCAATATCGGCGGATTTGCCAATCAGCTTCTCCGGAAAACAGATCCAGCTTCAGAAGATTTCCAGTATCTCAAAATCATAGCTGATGAAACGAGACGGCTCGAAAATATTCTTGGGGATATACTTAATTATTCCTCGGAATATCAGCCAAAAAAAGAATTGGTAAATCTGGGAGTTTTACTCGACAAAAATTTGTTAATATTAATGGATGAGATTCATCAGCATGCAATCGGGCTAAACCTGAATTTTGAAGATGCGGATTGCATTCTCTATGTGGATCCGAATCAGATCACACAGGTGTTTCTGAATATCATGCGCAATTGCATTCAGGCAATGCCGAAAGGCGGCAAAATGTCTGTCAGTTTTAGCCGCAACAACGGTTTTGCCGTCGTAACAATCAAAGATACCGGTGTCGGTATCAGAAAAAAAGATATGGGATATCTCTTTCAGCGGTTCTACACAACGAAATCGAATGGTCTGGGTTTGGGACTACCGATCAGCCAGCAGATTATGAAAGTGCATGGTGGCTCTATTGAGGTGCGCAGTAAATACCGCAAAGGAACGGCGTTTGAAATATATTTACCGACTACTTGAAAGGGGATTTTGAACCATGAGAAAGCTTTTGATAGCTGAAGATGACAAAAACTTGCGTTTACTCTATAAAAAAGAGTTTACCGATAATGGTTTTAAAGTGGTTTTGGCCAAGACCGGTAAAGAGGCTATTGCAAAGGCGCAGAAAATTAAGCCCGATCTAATCATTATGGATATTCGTATGCCGGGATTGGGCGGTATAGAAGCAATGAACGAAATTAAATCGTTTGCGCGAAATACACCGGTGATTCTCAATACAGCGTATCCGATACATCAGGAAGATTTTTCTACTTGGCCTGCATCGGCATATGTGGTGAAATCTTCGGATATGAGCCTGTTAAAGCAGAAAGTGGAAGAAGCATTGATGCGGAACTGAAAATGTAACCGGTTCTAAAGATAATATTTTTTCACTTTATACCGCATAGTCCTGAGACTGATACCGAGCAGCTCTGCTGCCTTTGTCTTATTGTAATCAGTTTTTTCAAGCGCTTTCTGGATGATCTGCCGCTCAGATAACTCAAGCTGGGTTGAATAATCGAGTTCGTCTTCAGGAAACTGCGATAAAGAAGCATTTGTACCTTTGATGTCGCGGGCATGCAAATACTGCGGCAGGTCAATGATAGCGATTGTTTTTTTTTCGCACATTACAACGGAATTTTCAATCGCATTTTCAAGTTCACGAACATTGCCCGGCCAGGCATAATTGGTCAATAATTCTATAGCTTCAGACGATATTTTCATCCGTTTGAGGTTATTTTTTTCGGTATATTTGTCGATAAAATGGTCGATCAGCAGGGGAATATCGCCCCTCCGTTTCCGCAATGGAGGAAGCAGTATTGGGATTACATTCAATCGGTAGTATAAATCCTCCCGGAACGAATTGTCTTTGATTGCATTCTCCAGATTTGAATTTGTTGCCGCGATCACCCGGACATCTGCCGTTTGTGTTTTAGTGCTGCCAAGGCGCGTAAAGGTCCTTTCCTGCAGCAGCCGCAGCAGTTTCATCTGGACAGCCGGATTGATATCGCCGATTTCATCGAGGAGAATCGTCCCACCTTCTGCGGTTTCGATCCTGCCGAGTTTTGTCTTATCCGCCCCAGTAAAAGCGCCCTTTTCATACCCGAAAAGCTCGCTGTCAAGCAACGTATCGGGAAAAGCGGAACAGTTGATCTCGACAAACTGTTTCTTGTTCCGGTTGCTGTGTTCATGGATAGCATGGGCAATGAGTTCTTTGCCAGTGCCGCTTTCACCGCGTAGCAGAACGGTCGAATTGGTTTTAGCGACTTTCAGCACTTTCTCAAAAACTTCCACAATCGGTCCCGACACACCGACAATGTTATCCATGCTGTATTTTGCGGCAATCTTCGATTTCAGATCGGTGATTTCCCGCTTCATACTGCTTTCATCGAGCGCTTTTTTCGTGATGACGAGAAGCTCATCGATATTCTTGATAGGTTTGGTAATGTAGTTATATACGCCGTCTTTCATAGCCTGAACGGCGCTCTCG
This sequence comes from bacterium, assembly GCA_965249485.1. GTDB lineage: Bacteria > SM23-31 > SM23-31 > SM23-31 > SM23-31 > CBDFMG01. The sequence continues at coordinate 1,525,929 of OZ252239.1, forward strand.
ACGGTGCCGAATGCAGTAATTATGACAACCTGTGTGGCAGGGTAATCTTTGAGGACATTCCGGGAGAGCTCAAGGCCATCCATACCGGGAAGCTGCAAGTCGGTAATAACGAGGTCTATATCCTGTTTAGACAGATGATCAATCCCGTCCTCGGCCGACAGGGCAGTGAAAACCTTGTACCCCTCCTGGGACATAATCTCTTTTAAACCGTTAAGAGTGTGTTCTTCGTCATCGACAATCAGCAGTGTGTCTTTTTTCGCCATAAAGCAATTTCCGTAACAAAGTGTCCTAAAATACAAAAATGCATTCCATAATGCAATAAGGTAATGCACGTGTGGTATGGGGAGCGGGTTGAGCTGTATATGGAAATAAAAAGGGCAGTGCGTATGAAGATCAAACACTGCCCGTAAAGAAGAAAGTAAAGAGAAAATGGGAAGCAGGGGATTATTTTTCTACTTCTACTTCAATTCTCAGGTTCGAATTTTCAGATGGACAGAGATCGTTTATCGTAACGTAGACACCGCAGATAGGAAAGAAAAGTGCAATAAAGAATATCCAGTTTGCCAATAATTTCCCGAACTTTTGAATCCGGCCCTCTGCCTTCTGTGATGAAAACAGAACAAAATATCCAATTGTTACAAAGATCGTGGCTGGTATAAAACTAAAGAAAAAACACATGATTACCTCCCCCAAGTTATTTATTAAGCAAATGTAATATACGTTATTGATAAATGTCTGTCAATTTGTTTTGACAGTCATTCGTCATTTTAATGTCTCTTGATAATAGTATTATCTTCATCATCTGATTCAATATGAGTGTGATACATAAATGACAGTAGATTATCGATTATTTTCTTGAATTGTGTGCGTTTTTGTTTGTATTTTAGAGTGGTATTAAAAAGCATCTGTTTCCGCACGGTAACGCAACCGCCAATCGACTATTCGTGATACATATATCATCATTACTAAATCGCAAAATCCCGGGAGCTAATTAGTTTGTGTTACAATCAGCACTCCTGAATAAATATTATCAAGTACATAAATGACCATATCAGCGTATCTGACAGAAGAGATCGGACCAAAAATGAAATATTACTCATCCGCTAATGGTACATACTCCGAAAGTCACCAAGGTATAGTTATGGAGGGAGTATCAGGATGAAGCTGCTTATATTCGTTCTTGCTGTATCGTCAGTTCTGAGCATGCGCTGCAGCAATTCCAATTCGAACGTTGTCACAAACCCGGGAGGAACAACGAGGCCTCCTTTTACGAAAGAAGTTGATGTACATGGTGTTTTAGTTATTGCCACAAGCGCGACACCGGATGATAAAATTCTGCACGCTGCGAATGTGTTGGGGGAATATCTCGACAGTGATGAAGACGGGGTCGTCAATAATCAGGATGTAGTCGATGAACTTGTGAGCAGGAATGCATTCATCGCTATGGCATCGAATGAAAGTGAGCTGAGCAGGGCTGACTTCAGCACTGCTCCTGACGGACCGGGACAAGGATTGTGGGGTAGTGAAACACATCCGAATGGTGCTGAAAACGAAGTATTCGATGCAACACTTGAGGAGGTGCTCCATTTGATTACCCAGCATGGTTATGCACGTGTCTATCCGAATGTGTTTGGAGAATCTGCCGGGAGCGAGATTGCAGACGCTATGGATAATGCCAGAGGTGGACGTTTTACATCGGTTCCATCACAGTACCCTGAAGGTGCATGGTTCACCTATGATGATGAAACCTGCGATTACGACTGTATGATTACCGAATACACCTACTGGGCATTGACCTCAATTCTCGGTGCGCAGCACTTTGACTGGCGCCTGGATCAAATCGACAACGAATGGAGGTCAAACAACGCAATGAAAGTCCAGGAACATGACCCTGATGTTTATACCCTGTTGACCAATCTGCAGTATAATCTTCCAATGGTTCTGCCGGACGGAAACTATGAATACCAGACGCTCACCGTTAGTGAGCGGTAGAAATATTCTCTTAATATGAGGAGGGGCAGTATGCGTAAGCAATGGTTAGCTATTGCAGTGTTTTCAATTATCGTTCTCATTGTGGGAACAGATTCATTTGCACAGGAAGCGAAAAAACGGTGGGAAATATTGAATCTCATCCGCCACGAGAAATTTGACCAGATCCTGCCGGGTGCACTGCGTGACAACAATATCGAAATGTGGATTCATGCAATACGTGACGGCGATCCCGATCCTTTAGCAATCGATCTTGGCGGGAGTCAGGGATATTTCGTTTTTACTGACCGCGGTGGTGATCGGGTCGAGCGGGCAGTGTTCGGTAGTTGGGGCGATAGTGGTGATGTCTACGATATTGAAGGAAGAGAGAGTGCGCTCCGGGCACATGTCGAAGAACGTGATCCCAAGATAATTGCCGTGAACTATTCGGAATGGATTGCGGTTGCCGACGGGATTTCTCACACTGGATACAAAAAACTGGTCGAACTGCTTGGTAGCAAGTACACAAACCGATTTATATCCGCAGAAAATGTGATAACTGATTTCCGGGTGCGAAGAACCCAGAGTGAGATCATCGCATTTGCAAACACTGCAGAAATGCACCGGCAGATTATTGAGAAAGCAATGTCGAGCGCAGTCATCACTCCTGGAATCACCTCACGGCAAGACGTTGGCTGGTGGATGCAGGACCGGATACTTGAGCAGGGTCTTACTTCAACATACGGCAATAATGGACCGTCGGTGCTTTACTCGGCAAAATCAGATAAGTCGGATACACGTTCGCCGAACTACATTTACCAGCCCGGTGACTTTCTGACCCACGATATGAGTGTCAAATACCTGAATTACGAGACCGATTATAAACGAAACGCCTATATTCTTCGTGAAGGTGAAAATGCCGCACCGGAAGGGATACAGTATGCATTCGACCAAGGTTTGAAAGCCCGTGAGGTTATCAAAAAGAACTTTAAAGTCGGTCGGACACCAAATGAGACGATTCAGATTATCGGCCAGGCACTTGAAGAAGCTGGTTTTGGCTATATACACAATGATCCGACCATCGATGGAGGATCTTCCGGAATTAGGCCGGGTGACCAGCTCAAACATCCCGATAAAACTGAAGTCTCGATCGATTTCCATAGTGTCGGCAATACCGGTAACGGTGACGTTGCGGTTGGCCCTTCAATGGCTGCAATGCGTCCCGATAGAGGACATCTCATATTGCAGCATAACCATCTTTTTTCATTTGAATACGTGTGTTACACGGCAATACCAGAACTGAACGGGGAAAAACTCCGCATAAATTTCGAAGATAACCATGTCCTTACCAACAACGGTGTCGAATGGCTCTATCCGCCGAATGAGAAGATAATCCTGATTAAATAGCAACACCCCTGCCCGCTTTTTGATCTTCAACTCATTCTTAAATATTGCTATTAGTTTTTTGGTTTACTATTTTCGGTTTATGGATATTACACTCAAAGAGATAATCAATAATCCGTTTTTTATTGCGATTGTGTCTGCCGCATTTACAGGTACGATTATTTATGGTATTGAAATGATTAAGGGCAAAATAGCGGATAGGCGGAAAATTGATCGTCTGAAGAAAATAATTATCAGTGAACTCGAAATTCTCCGGCACGATATTAAGCATCTGATTGATTACTATGAACAGAAAAAGCAGTGGCCGCAAAAGCGTTCTCAGAGTAATTTTCCGTTCGATGCACTAATAAACTACATCAATGAATTGACCGCAATGCCGATCGATCTCCATCTGCAAAAGACCCTCTTCAGTAGCATACCGATTATTTATGATCTGGCCGGCGGCAATTTGGAATATGAATTCAGGGGATACACAACAATAGAGGATTACAGATCTGCTTATGATCAGTTCTGTGATACTGTCGAAATTTTAGATGGCAGGAATAGTTGAACTTTCAACCATGTAAACACGTGTAATATTGTAGTAGCACGATGTGATCAGCTTTAAAAGGTCTTGAATGGTTTCTCTAATAGATTTATTGGAAATTGATGGAGAAATCAGTTCAAGACCTCTTTCATTTATCCACAAAAGAAGTAAAAAAACTTGATATCGAGCAATTCTTCTTTGTACATTAAATTGGTGTTTCATTTCAAAGACAAATGAGTCTATAAAATGGAGATATTATGAGTGTTATACATAAAAATGCAAAAGACATTATGACGAGAGATGTTGTTCTCGTCACTGAAGATGTGCATATTAATAAATTAAATGAGCTTATGCTTGAATACTCAATTAGTGGAATACCCGTTGTTAACAAAAACAAAAATCTTATCGGAATCGTAACTAAAACCGATGTTTTAGGTGCATCCATCGATGCACATCTCGATTTAAAGGTACACATAAGTCTCAAAGATATCCTTGATCTTCATGCAAAAGATACGGAAATCGAAATAACAGCCCAGGAAGAACTTGTTGTCAAAGACATAATGACCAAAAATCCGATTACTGTAACTGAAAGTACGCCGATCGAAAGCATTGCTGACAAGATGATTATCAATAATATTCACAGAGTGATCGTGACAAATCGAAAAAAAGTTGTAGGCATTATTAGCACTTCTGACCTCCTCTTCTATGTTGCCAGGAAAAGCATAAATGAATGAAGATACGCAGTCACCACTGGACGAAAAGTCTGAAGAACAAAGCGTTACAATAAATGTGGAAGTGTCACAGGATAAAAGCGAAGCTTTTGTCACGATAATTCCGCTCACTGATGATCCGCATTGTACACAAGAAGAAATTAAAAACGCACTGAATGATAAAGGTATTAAATTTGGTGTTGATGAAAAGAAACTTGCGGAACTCCTCAATGATATTCAATTCGACGAGAGAATTCAAATAGCATCAGGTACAAAGCCGGAAGATGGAAAAGACGGCACAATCACCTACAAATACCCCCCTAAGGTAAAATCCAAGATAGGTAAAGGCGACATAATCGGCGAGACTATTTCTCCGAAAGAGGGGAAAAACGGAATTGATGTTTTTCAAGAAGCAATTCAGGCATTACCGGTAAAAAATGTTGGAGTTCCCGAGCTCATAAATGCCGGATTTGCGCCCGATGACCCAAGCCGTATTTTAGCAAATATAGATGGGTATCTTCTTATCGATCAGGCCGTTCAGGTTATCCCTTTTTTTACATTGGATGAAATCACCGATCATTATGAAGCAGAAGTTACGGTAACAAAACTGATGAAAAGTGGTGACTTTACTTCCGAAGATCTGAAAGAATTCCTCAAAAGCAGCAATATAGTATTTGGAATTCTCAATAAAGAAATTGAATCGATCTTTGCCAAGGGAAAATTTGAGCAGAAAATTGTAGTTGCGAAGGGGAGAACAGTCAAAGATGAAAAGGATGGTAAAGTTAAGTACTATTTTGATACGGAACTCAAGCCGTTTAAAGATGAAAAGGGAAATGTCGATTATAAAAAGCTGAATTTTATTCAGGTAGTTAATAAGGGTGATAAACTTGCTGAAATTGTACCACCTGTCAAGGGAGTTGTGGGGTGTACGATATTAGGAGAAACCATACAGCCGAAAGAAGGTCAGATTCCTTTATTGCCGTCCGGAAACAACGTCCATTCCGATCCGGGAAATCCTAATGTTCTGATTTCTGAGATTGATGGAACTGTTTCTTTAAAAGGAAAAAACGTCGAGGTCGATCCGGTCATCACAATTAAAGAAAATGTTGATTATTCGACCGGAAATATAAACTTTGACGGTTCGGTTATTGTAAATGGCGATGTAAAAAGCGGTTTCAATATCCAGGCTCACGGCGACGTTCAGATTAACGGTTTGGTGGAAGATTCGCATATTGTCTCTCATGGCAATGTTCTTGTGAAAACCGGATTTATCGGAAAAGGAGACGGTACAATAAGTGCACAAGGAAATGTTGTAACAAAGTATTGTGATACACAAAAAATCAAATGTGAGGGAAACCTTGAAATTGGTGATTTTGTTATGCAAAGCAATATTCATACAAAAGGCAAGCTCACCGTAACTGAGCAAACCGGTCTTATTGTCGGTGGAGAAATTTATGCAATGGAGGGTGTAGAGGCAAAAGTGCTCGGGAATCAAAACTATACACAGACCACAATATATGCTGGGGTTGATAATGAATACAGAGATTTAATGCGGATGCTCGGATTGAAACTAGCAAAGAATATCGAACAAAAAAGTGAAGTTGAAAAAGCACTTGCAATGTATAAGCGTCGACTGCTTGTTAAAAAAACCATATCTGAAAGTAAGAAAATCTTAATTGAAAAACTAAAACAACTTCAGATTAAACTCTTGGACGAAGAAAGCTCCATCAGGAGTGAAATTGAAACTCAGGAAAAAAAGCCGGCTCGTTCAAAAATCCCGAAATCAAAGTTCTGGACGTTATCTATCCAGGAGTGAAAATAGTGATCAATGATCAACAAATGACGGTGCAAGAACCGCTGCAGTATGTCTTTTTTAAATATACCGACAAAGGAATTGTCGCCGCCGATCTTGACGAGCAGAAGTAACATTTTTGCATTCGTACAGTTTAGATGGGTTACGATAAATATTGGTACTGATCATTCTTAACAGTTTTTAGAAGCATTTGTAATTATACGTATGTTTCTTCCATTTTTTTAAATAATTACCTCTGCCAATCTAAGAGTCCCATAGCAATCCAAATTTTAGTATGATGTTCTGATATCGATTTCATAGATATTGAGGAAGTTAAAAGATTGAATATGAATATTGGGTGAGAAGATCGTGCTTTTGGGAAGAACCATGTAGATAACTTGATTGCGCATAATAAATGTGCTATTATCAACGTAATTAATCTCAGATTATTATAAGGTTAAACCGGAATATACTAGTATCATTTCTGTAAATTTTTAAGAGATTTTTGAAGCTATTTTATTAGCTATTATTACGGTAATTTTTCAATGCTATCAACCACTTTACGAGAGGAGTATTATTGTGGATTTAAGTGAAAAGGACCTTGATCACTATCTTCAACAGGCAGTGATTGCTGCCAAAAAAACAGGCGATGTGTTACTCAAGATGATGCCAATGGATCATAGGCTGAATGCCCAGGAAAGATCAAAGCTTATGGACGATGTTGATCATAAATCAGATGATTGTCTGTATGAATCAATTCGCGAAGTTTTTCCAGATCATCAATATATTTCCGTAGGAACCGAAAACCAAATATTCCATAAAGAGGGATTCCTCTGGGTATTAGATCCTTTGGTTGGTCTTGGAAACTTTGCCCACGGAGATCCGCATTATGCAATATCCGCGGCACTCATTGTTGATGGTATCATTGTTGCCGGAGTTGTGTACAACCCTGTTTTTAACGAGCTTTTCACTGCTCTAAAAGGATATGGCTCGTTCCTTAACGGAAAGCCTATCCGCGTTTCAAATACTGAAAAAATGGAAAACTCACTTCTTTCAATAAGATTTCCATATGATATTCATGATGGAAAAGTAACTAATCTCAGTATTTTTAATCATATTATTATGAAAGCTGAGGGCATCCTGAATAACGGTACTGCGACACTCGATCTTGCTTACGTGGCATGCGGCCAATATGATGGATTCTGGGCATTAAATATGAATCCATGGGATTTAACTGCTGCGGTTCTATTGATTGAAGAAGCAGGAGGGAAAGTAACCACTCTCACTGATGAAGACTATTTTATTGAGTCAACGGAAATCCTCGGAACGAATGGTACAATTCATCAGGAAGTAATCGATGCAATATTTGAGATTCCCAAGGAATCATGGTAGTACGATTACAACCTTTTTGACAGTCGTAAAACTATAAAAAGCCCGCTAAAATCAGCGGGCTTTTGTGTTGTTAGTTGTTAAAATCTATAGCAATAAAGAGCTGGCAGGGAGACTCGAACTCCCGACCTATTCATTACGAATGAATTGCTCTACCAACTGAGCTATGCCAGCATAATTTACGCATAAAATGTGCAACACTAAATATACATTTTCCGGCAATTTTTGTCAATTACTATTTTAAGTCGGGGAGCAGTTCAAATACAGCTTTTTTAAGAAATTCCCGTTCATAAACATCATTGTCGACTATATCATGATTCCAAACAACAATATCGAGATCAATAATCCGAGGTCCATATTTGTCGTCATTTCTATTGTGACCGAGTTTGTTTTCCAGTTGTTTAAGCCATTTTTTTAACTCTGAATAATGTTTCTTCGTTTCAACCAGCAATGCCCCGTTTAAAAAGTCAGGCTGTTCGATGTTGCCAATCGGCTTCGTCCGGATAAAAGGCGATTCAGCCTGAAGTGCTAGATGTTCCCTGATTTCTTCTAATGCTGTCCTGATATTCCTATCAGGATCAACATTTGAACCAACAGCAATGATAGCCTGATTCATAAATATTCTTTCACGTTAGGTGCAACATTTATTAAACAAAACAGGGTGCATCAAGAACAACCAATTAAAGAGTATTGGCTTTACTCTAGGCTTGAAACTGAAACAGAAATAGAATCTGCATACCTGATCGCGTGCGGCTTTTCGACGCGGACCTTGGCATGAATAATCTTTCTTTCATTAAGGACTATATTCAGTATAAAATAAGCAAGTGCTTCGAGTAGAAAATAATTTGACTGTTCAACTTCAGCAATAATTCGCTTTGAAATGATTTTATAATTAACTGAATTGTCAATACTGTCTCTTTGAACTGCTTCAGCTACATCAACTTTCATTTCTACATTTATTATAACATCTTGTTTCTTTTTCCGTTCCCAATCATTAAAACCAATAATTGTACGTAATCGAAGATTTTCAATATTTATTATAGCTGTCTTCACAGACTTTCACCTCCATATTTATCAATAAAATCACTCCATTTTTTAGCTCATATATAAATCATAATTCTATAATAATTAACTACTTACAAGGGGTTGTTATGCTAATTAGTTTATTTTCGTTATTAGACGACAATATACATAATTATGCGACAATAACGCAAGTATGTTTATACAAAGTTTACACAGTCTATTTCTATGAGGGGATAGAAAATGTCCGACCTGAAAACCTGCAATACAATCGCAGACACAATCATTGCCGGATTCCAAGAACTTTGTGCAATGAAACAACATCCCAAATTGGAGTTTATAGGTGAACAGGAAACGCTTAATGGTGAACCGCTTTACTTGTATAACTGTCTGTACTGTGGAGCTACGGTTTGCGGTGAGCGGCCGGAGGATTACAATTGCAAATAACATACACATCATGGATCATTCGTCTAATCGTTTTCATCATGCGGATCATCAGTTACGAGTATGAGGAAATAAATCATGTTGTACAATATCGTAAGAAAACCAAAGGCGTTATTAACATTCGTCAGGTCACAGATCAGTAAATCAACGGGTAATAAGCGATATTTCTATGCGGATCGGCAGGGCAATCGGTATATGATGTGGACCGCCCGCAGTCTCAGATATTTAGAAGATGGCACGTTTTACACGGTCACAAAGGAACACTGGAGAAAGGCAGTCGCATGAATTTTAAAGACGTATATGAATTCGCATTGGCGCTATTCTGCATCGGTGCGTGGTACTGTGCGTTGGCGTTGTGGCATATCGTAATTAGCATAGCGTAAATGTTTTTCAGTTAAGGAGCAACCATGAAATTATTAAAAGTATTTGACAGGGGTTTAATCAGTCCATTCCAAGATTTCCAATACGAAAAGGGGGAATGGTATACGTGCACATACTTTGATCCTGATCCTGACATTGAGTGTTCCGAGGGGTTTTATGCTACCGAGATTGATGGATTGCCGTACTGCTTCAATATTCGAAAGATAGTACATGAGGTTGAGGTTGATGGGCGGTCTGTTGAAATTAGCCAATATAAGCGGAGATACGAAAAGATTCGGGTTGGCAGACGGATTTGGAGGCCTGAGTTGATTCGATTAGCACAAGAGAAATCTAACAGTGTCGGCTATAAACTTGATGAGGTTTTATTCCCATTTAATCCATTAACAGGCAATGCAAATAACCCAACATCCAAAGATATTAAGAGCCTCGAAAAATATATAAAAGTCTGGGCTTCAGTCTGGGATTCATCCGGGGCTTCAGTCTGGGCTTATATCGGCAACCTGTTTCCTCAAATAGACGATTGGGAATATATAGACCATAAACCCGGTGAGTACCCATTTCAGCCGTGTGTTGATTTATGGCATCGTGGATTTGTGCCGAGTTTTGATGGTGAAACCTGGCGGTTGCATTCGGGCAAGAACGCAAAGATTGTATATGAGAGGGAATCACAATGAGAGATGACCTATACAACGAATGCATCGGCAGATTCCCGCCTGAGCGACCGAATACGGTCAGGTGTAAGACTGGGACAGGCGAAGCTCAATGCGGTACACGTCTCGGTGAGATAGATTTTGCTTTCACCAATAGTGCGATGTGCCGTGAGTGTGTCATTATCGAAATGGAAATCGATCACGACAATGAGGTGGCGGCATGAACAATGAATATGAAGTGTGTCGTATTGCTGTTGAATGTGAAAAAAATTGTCTTGGCGAGTTTGAAAAAAACCTTATGAATACCATTCAACACGCAGATAAAAACAATATGAAACTTTTATTCCAGGTATACCCGACCCACGTTGAGGCACATTTTAGACGCTGGAATCATTTTGAGAACGAGTTGATTCCATTTGAAGATAGTCCTGATTGGTATATGGAAACCGAAATCGCATTCTGGCACGACCAAGAAATCAAAGAACAAATGGCAGTTGATGGATTTTACGACAGTCAGGGTCACAAGAATGCGTGAAACTTTTATATTCATCGTTGACGACGGCGTCAAAAAATGGGAAGAAGAAGCGGACGCATCATCACGGTATGATGCTTCGCAAAAGATCGGGCTGCAGTTGGCTCACAAAGGTATCACGGCATTATCAATGAAATTTTTGTATAGCAAAAAAACAGAAAGGGGGCATCATGGCAGAGACGAAAATTAATGAAAATATGGCCTTGTGGAATGCTGTATGTACGACTGATCCTGCGCAAACAAAGCCTGTTAAATATGGTCAGCGAGAGTATACAACAGTAGATGCATATTATCAGATCAAAAAGGCAACTGAACAATGGGGCAGGCTCGGTGCAGGATGGAAAGCCGAGCACAGCATTATTCATTTCGATGAACGTCAGCTGATTATACTTGTTGAGCTTTGCTATAAAATTGGTGAGCGGAAAGATGCAGATGGTAATACCGTCATCATCTGGAGCAGTCCCATTTATGGTTATGGCAACGTGAGTATTAATCCTGAAAAGACTAATCATGCCTTAAATGATTCTCATAAGAAATGCTTTACCGATGGCATGACAAAAGCCCTATCATACCTTGGGTTCGATTACGACGTATTCAGCGGGAAATTCAATGACAATAAGCATCTGGACTTCGCCAATGAAAATGGCGGAAAAGGAGAGCCAAAGAAAAAGCAGTTGAAGGGTCCGGCAACCGTTAACCAGAAAAATTTAGTCAAGAAGCTGATCAAAGAAACAGACTCTACGGACAGCCGTGCCGATGAAGTTAGAAATTTGATGGGAGTTGCAACCGTTACGGAAACATACATCGATACGTTATCAAAGCAGCAGGCGAGTGATATAATTGAGATTCTTAAAGGCGAAAAGAAGAATAGCGGGAACGGAAAAAGTAATACCTCGAAACAGGAAAACAATAAAGGCACTGATGAAGGTAATGGAGTCCAGGACAAATCGGGAAATTCTGAAACAAGAGACAAACGGATAGCGAGCATCCATCGATATTGTGATGAAATTGAATTTACTGGTAATCGCAGAAGCCTCATCTTAGGGATGTTCAGCATTAAGGATTTGGACGAACTCACGAAACTTACCGATGAGCAACTGGAGAAGCTTGATCATCGGTTAAGTGAGGAACTCGATAAACAGGTGTCAGCCAAGTAATGAGGCATCCGGTTATAACAGGAAGTTGGGGAAATGAAGAAAGATACATATTATTTCAGCCACGATTCTAATGCGAGTAATGATTCTAAAATTCTAATGATGCGATCTAAATACGGATTTGAAGGTTATGGTTTGTATTGGTCTTTGATTGAGATTATGAGACAGCAGTCAAACTATAAAATCAATCTTAAACACATTGATGGCATTGCTTTAACCTTACCATATGACCGTGATAAACTTATTGAATTTATTGAGTATTGCTCAAACGATCCTATTCGTTTATTCAGCAAAAAGAGCGGCTATTTATTTAGTAATAGTCTTATAAGGCGCATGAAAAAAGTTGATGAAATACGAGCTTTGAGATCAGAGGTTGGAAGCAAGGGAGGCAGGATGCGGGCGGAAAGGATGAAAACCGCCAAAGAAAAAGGGGATCACACTAATAAAGAATGGCAAGTAATGAAATCTTTTTTTGACAACAAGTGTGTCAAGTGTGGCAAAACCGGAATACAAAAAGATCATATTGTTCCAATTTATCAAGAGGGAAGCAATGCTATTACAAACCTGCAGCCTCTATGTTGTTACTGCAACACAAGTAAGGGGAATGAAACAATTGATTATAGACTGTCAAGGTGTGAAGCAATTGGTAAGCAAATGCTACAAGTTTGGTTAACCAACGGTCAAGCAAAAAGTAGCAAAGTAAAGGAAAGTAAACTAAATAAAATAAAAGATATAAATGATGATGTTATAAAGGTTCTTAAATCAAGCCGCTTTTTTAAAGACATCACATCACATAAAAATTTCAATGAATGGCTTAGAAATAATATAGATAGATATCATGACATTGATATATGTGGAGAAATTAATAAGGCGCATTTGTATCTCATAAGTTCCGGGAAACGATATGATAATTACCTCTTATGGCTTAGCGGCACATGGCTTAAAAACGCAAAAAATACAGATAAAACAGAAAATCAGAAATCAGAAATAAAGGACAGTGAAGATGACTACCCAATTGATCACTTATCAACGGGGACATAAGTCGGAACAATTATGTCCCTATTGCAACAAGGAGCTTATTTATGCTGTCACTCCTCAAGGAGCGGAGACGGAAGTCTGTTATGATCCTGCTTGTGAGGAAAAGGTATATATCGAATTTATGAAAAAGAGTCCGGAAAAGGTTCTCTATCGGCAGGGAGTATTTGGGGATTATTTGGGGTGCACATTGAATAATTTTAAAACCAAAGATGATTTAATGATTGCTAAATGCAGGGAATTTGTTGCAGATCCCAAATATGGATTAGTGTTGATTGGAAATACCGGTACCGGGAAAACACATCTTGCAGCTGCAGTTACTCGTGGAATTGCTCAAACAGGAATCAGGACACTTTATTTCAGATCCACTCTGGATATCATCCGGGAAATCAAGGATTCCTACAATGAAGATTCGCGATTTACGGAACTTGAATTAACAAAAAAATATTCCAATGCAGATTTTCTTGTGATTGATGATCTTGGAAGTGAGAAACATACAGAATGGAGTGCACAGACACTTTACTCTGTCATTGAGGACAGAATTAAGGAAGCAAGACCTACGGTAATCACAACAAATTTAAGTCTTGGTGAAATTGCGAGTCAAATCAGCAAGAGGATTGCAAGCAGGCTTGCTATGTACACCGTTATAAAAATCACTATGCCGGATTACAGAATGAGGAGAGTATGAATAATTGTTGTGAACACCCAGTCATTGAAATTATAGGGATTCATAAGGACTATTTACAAGGTGAAATGACTCCATTATACCGATGCCTTGAGTGCAAAGGTGTGATTGAAGTAGAAACGATCGAACGATACAGGAAAAATGACGGATTATGGATTTCAGTGGCCTAAGAAAACAACCTGCATGGCAGCGAGTGCTTTACCGTTTATGGTATGCACGGTTACATAATGAAAAACATCGCGGATTACCGCCGGGTTGGCTGCCGATCTATGAGTTTCAAAAGGTGGGCGGTTCCAGTGGTGATAGACGGTTTCGGGAAATACGGGATGAAAAGTTAGTGCCAACAGATTATGACAAATTTGAGATAGGTGAAGAAACAATCCATGCTTACCGTCTGGATTGCGACCCTTATGAAATCGATTGGCAGGAGATATTTGATCAGGGTCCCAAGTGGAGGTTTCGCAGGAAAATAGAGGAAGTTCAACTGGATTTAATATAAAACAGGAACAGTGGATGTGATTTAATGGATTTACCAGATAGTCGCGGAAAGCATAATAGTCATGCCAAAAGTTCAGATCATTATCGATGGAATCATGGAAAAATAATCTCTAATGAAGGGTATGTCAAGGTTAGAGTGGGGATTAACCATCCTTGTCGTGATGAGAAAGGCAGATTTACTCAAGAAACTCACACCTTCACCATGTGCAAAGGCATGATGCCTCCTCATGTTTAGGAATGATTCTATGTACGACAAAGCACTCTCATTACGACAGCCGTGGGCAAGCCTGATCATTGAAGGCTATAAGACCATCGAAACACGCACATGGCCTACAAAGCACAGAGGAAAGCTGTATATCCATGCCAGCAGGATGATTGATTTTGAGGCGAAGGAGCGATTCAAGATAACGGCAGAATTGCCAACAGGTGTATTATTGGGGACTGTCGATCTGGTCAAGGTGATACCGTTTTCAAGACAGGACTGGATTGATTTAGCCGAAGATCATTGGTGCTGGAGGGATTACAATCCCGTAGTATATGCGTGGCATGTTAAAAATCCGGAAATGATAAAGCCATTTTTACCGTGTAAAGGTTCGCGAAATCTTTTCAATGTTGATATAAAACAACTGCAGGAAGCATAATTATGGAAATAGAATTGGATCATTGTTTCATATGTAAAGAACCATGGGAATTAGCAGATCGATGCCCATGCTGTATGATGTGTGACGAATGCTGTGAATGCGCACCTGATCCTGACATGCAGCCGGGCGGTGTTGATGATTATTTTGGAAAGCAACCGGAGTTGGTTTAAAGAAATCCAGGGCAACAGGGCGAGAATGAAATACAAGAAGGAAGCTGATTATCTGAAATTCCTGTGTGACCTAAATGAGAATGGTTTGTTGTCACTTCTTGATAATTCAGTTAAATCAAAAGATAGTTTCGATGCGTTTAATATTCACCTAAAACGCTATTGCAAAGCGAGACGCAGGCAGTATGTATTAAATAGATTTAATTACTACAAAAAACGGCAATGCTTTGACCTCGCAGTTGCAAGTATTGCAAAAGAGACAGGATGGAGTGGAAGTACGGTGAGACAAATACTGGATAGGAACAGATGATTGTTACAAACGTACACCTAATCCGAGTTTAAAATCAACTGTATTACTGTTAATTGAGAACTCTCCGGAATTCTCCTCATCGATAGTGCCCGTTTTCTCAATATAGTGTGCTATTGGAAGATCACTTGAGAACGTAGAGCACGTAAATACTTAATAATCTCCCACAGAGATTCAGGAATATAAACATGACCTGGAGCATACACTCTAACAGTTTCGGATTTTCCTTCATATATATAGACTATTGTATATGCGTCTGCATCAGCAACACTTCCAGAATAGCTCGGATCATACTGAGAAAAATTGCTGAACAACTGAATGAGAGAATCCTTTTGAGTAGTAGTTAAAATACCTTGCGAAACTTTTCCTGTCCATTCTAATTTTTGAATTGTTCCGTCGCCAAATATATAAAGCCTATCGGCGCCTCCAGATAATCCAAGACTTCTAGTATAATGGATTTCCATTTTTGAGAATTCATCAGGATCAGGTTCTGTAGAATTACTACAACTGAATAAAATTACAATAATTACACCTAATATAAATTTATTGAACATGTTTCCACCTATCACTTATTCCATTACAGGGATTTTATTATAATGGCGCAAAAACCATTCCAACAGATATCCGGATTTTTGCAGAATTCTAAGCAATAAATAAACAATAACTTACTGTTTACACCTTCACTATCATTATGAACAATAGTGCAATAATTTGCACTGCAAAATGGTGTATGTGATTGTTTCTCGGAATTTGATACTACTTTATATACTATATACTATGAGTTTTATTCAGTATAAAGTCCCCTTACGGGATTTTACTGCATATTATACGAAAGAGGCGGGATGAAATAGAGGTGCTGTGAGATAAATACCGAAGAGGAATAGATGATTTTCTTAATATCGTTAGTTTGGGCCAAATGTTAATTGAACTAAATTGCTACCACCGACATCAATACTATAGACGGTTTCAAGGCCAAATTTGATTCCCTCGGGCGATCGGGTAAAAATAATTTTCCCATCATCTGAAGACCATGACGGTTGTTTACCATCAGTTAATTTCCTCAGGTTTTTACCATCAACATCTATTACGTATATTGAGGTAATTGCGGTTTCCAGTGATTTAGATTGAAATACAATCTTACTCCCATCAGGAGAAAACTTTGGATATAAATGGTCACTAAATGAATTGTTCTCAATTGTTAACCGGGTTACAATATCGCTTTGTAAATTCAAAATATATAATCCTTTGTCATTATCAATTATCTTATAACCATTATATACCAATCTTGAACCATCTGGTGACCAATTCGGCATTTGCTGACCTTGAGTTCCGGGAATGTTTAATTCAGCTATTTCCAATCCGTCACTATTCATTATTCTTATTCGCCATGTATCATATGTTCCACCGTGTCTCACTTCATAGACGATTTTTTGTCCCAATGGATCCCAATCAGGATTAAAATTATTCTCGTTAAACGTTAATTGTTCAATCTTTGTGGTGTCAATGCTCCCGTTCACAACAGGCATTTTAAAAATTTGACCACTTGAATGATACACAATCCATTTATTATCTGGACTCCAATCAATAATAGATGAGAACTCTTTTAACAATAGATGCGGATTACCACCATCAGCATTAGCAATCCAAAGACTGGACAATTCGAAATCGTGATCGTAACCTTTCCCTGTGCTATTCTCAATCACATGAGTATGATTGTACAATACAAATCGACCATCAGATGACATAACAGGAAAAGTATCAATTGTTGAATGTATTGGACCTATTGTTGGAGGTTCGACGGGATTTTCGTTACACGAAAACAATATGAACAAAACAAAGAGTAAAATATTTTCACAATAGTGAACATATTTTCTCAATATGCAATATAAACGCAATAATATTTTTTTAATGTTCATAACGTCAGATTATTTCTTCAGAGAAATAATTTTACTGAGAAATAATTATTATCATGCATCAACAAGAGATACATAATAATATTCATTACACTTTAATGGTTCTAAATAAGTTCCATTAATAAGAGCGAGAAGCAAGTATACTTCTCGCTCTTATTTCCAATGTAAAAAATATTATTTAATCAACACCATTCGTTTCGTCTCAATAAAGTCTCCTGCTTCAAGCCTGTAAATATACGTTCCGCTGGCAAACCTGCTCGCATCAAATTTTACAGAGTAGAATCCCAGCGCCTGCTGAGTATCGACAAGTCGCACGACTTCCTGGCCAAGAATATTATATATGGTAAGCCTCACATGTGCTGCCTCGGGCAGTTGATATTTGATCTCTGTCGTCGGATTAAATGGATTCGGATAGTTCTGCTCCAAACCATAAGAAGTAGGAAGTTGGCTATCGGCAGCAATCTTCTGTCCTGTATATTCCACAGCTTTAGATGCATACGCACCAGTAAATAACGTATCCCTAATTGTTACGCCTATTGTCACATCTTCATCTATATAGTATGTTGCTGTAGAAGCTGTGCCTCCGCCATCATCCCACGTATATGTATAAGGTGGGACCCCACCGCTGACATGTGCTTGATATGTGTAATAATCGGGCCATTCGGCACGCCCAGGCCCCGATATATAAACGTTAGTAAGCGGTGGATTAATTCCATGTGTATCAAAAGCATCAATAATCTCATCTTCCCACTGGGCAAAATCACCTGTGGCTTCGGCTAATATCGATTCTCTCCCATCTAAAAATGTTGTGTCATCACCCAACATTTTTATCCCATCTAATATCATTTCATTCGCTTCGTGATCATAAATACCTAGAGCATCTCTTAAATCCCATAATGCACCAGAAAAAATAAGGCTTTGATCGTAAAAATTTGTAAAGTAGTGTGGTGCGGTCTCATCAATGGAAGAAATAGAATTGTAATGAAAGTTATTATTAATATCTCTTGTCCAATCCTTGGTATCACCTGGTATGTCCGCGTATTCTAATATGAGGCTATTATCCGAGCCTAATATATCACTTTTGTATGCTAGGGCAAAATAATCTGCAACAGCTTCATTCATTGCCTTTTCTTCACTCTTGATATCATCATTATTAACATCTAAAACACCAAATCTATTCATTATAATATAATGAACGTACTCATGGGCTATTGTAGCACCTTCACGGGTTGGATTTCTTAGTTCACTACTATCATAACCAAAACGAATATGATTATTAGTAAGATCGTATCCTGGTGAGTCTATATCGGGATAACTTGTGTGGGCATAAATATTTGGTAGCGCACTTGCACTAGTGTCTAAACCCGCATCTCGATTCATATATCGTACGAATCGATCAATATGGTGGTATACCATGACTTGATCAAATTCTGCATCAGAATCGTCGGTTGAATAAACAAATGTTCCATCTGTTTCTTCAACATTGGTACTGTCCCACTTATTAACATTGACAAATCTTCCTTCGAGTTTATAAACACCCCCAACAGGCGGATTTAATCCAATAAGAGTTGCACTACTATCTATATCTCCTTGCGTTTTATTTGTCTCGTAAACCTTTCCTGTAACGGAATGCACCGAACTACCTTTTTGTATTATGTCGCCATTATGAGCATCTATTCTATAGAATAGGCTATTATTCAATTCAAATGCATGATATACCAGACTGAACGATTGTGTTTCTTTATCTCTATTAATCACATGTATCAATAACGTGGGTTCTGAAATTTTCGCATCTGACGTTCCGCCAATATCGTTGAGAATGATACTGGAGACCTGCTCGGGTGTAATCGAGGGTTTGGTATTTACATCAACATCAGTGAAATATTTACCGTTAACATAATAAATATCGCCGTCTTTATTAACTCTTACTGCATAACCACTTCCAATAATGGGCACATTATTGAAGTGCTGCTGATATACAAAACTTTTTGAACCTCGCGATGAAGTATTAGCTCTTATGAGTTTTAAATCCCGCGTAACGTTTTCAATTCCCAGCATAACTCGTTGGTCACGTAAAAATGATTCCGCAATTTGCTTCTGTGTACCTCCATACTTGGATATTTTTATTCCCATAATTGAAGCAGGTGTTCCCGATTCTTTCAGCCGGACTTTAGGATTTCCTTCCAAATCATTGACGAAATCAATAACTGCGTCGATTCGGTCTTCCTTGGTTGGTTTCTCTTTGACCTGCTGTGTAAAACCAAAGGATGGACAAAGAAAAACAAAAACTAACATAAACAGTACAATCTTTTCTCCAATTTTCATACTGCACCTCCTAAAAAAAATTAGTTAATAATTAAAACGCACTGCTAGTTATATGTTATCTTAAGATTATAAAAGCCCAATATAAAATCAAATGACATAATTCCTTTTTGCACTATCCCTAATAATCAATTGTATTGATCCATTGAGCCCCATTAATCTTTCCTTTCGCAAATGGTTTTATGTCACCGGATTGAACATCAATCATAAAGACTTCGACTACATTATCGGTCATAGAAAATATTTCGGATCTTTCAAATAGAATTGATTCTCCGTTGGGTCCCCATACCGGATGATCATCAAGAAACCCCCCGTATGTGTAACTCTGATAATATGATCCGTCCAGATTGGTCACTGAGATTGAATATCCTCTCACTGTTGAATCGATTTCTGCATAAACAAATAACTCTAAATCCTCATCCCACTCTGCGTTGTATGCCGCTTTTTTATTAATGCCATCTCGATTAATATGTTCTAAATGAGGATTATCGATCGGGACAAGATTACTTCCTGCCCTATCCATAAAATAGTAACCACCACGTCTACCGCTTTCCTGCAATGTAACCCCAGTTACGATAAGCGTTTCAGGATCTTTCCAGCCTATTGGCAAGCTTGCGAATCCATTTCCACTAAAGGCATTCTTAACCGTTTCGGTACTAAAATCATAAAAATTAAGAACATTAAGTCCGAAAATATGCTTAGAGAAAAAGAATCCTGTGTTGTCGTAATTCCATAGTGGATATTGGCCATGTAATGCATCAGGATAAAGAGCTACATCTTTCACAACATCATTGTTTATATCGTACATAACGAATGGCGGATCTCCATCATGAACATATCTTGCATAGTCATTAAATAGAATTATACTTTTATCTCTTGAAAATCTGGGGCTTACTGCAGCGATTTCTTTACTGGTAACCACTTTATAATTCCTTGTGTCAAAAAAATCAATGCAGGACCAGTCTGGATATTTCCTGCTCATTTTCAATAAAAATCGCTGAAAGAGCCACCAGGTCTTGCGGACGTGTTCGTATAACTTCATCGATATTTCCTGCTTTTTCAGGGATACCGATAATTGAATCACTGCAAAAATAGAGAGGGGAAGAAACGATGCAGATCAATAATGCATATACTATTTTGTTTGTTTTCATTGTTAAAGCCCCATGATTAATAATTTAAGATATTTGTGCAGCCAATTATCTTATCTGAGAAATTAAGGAAACGTGAATCCTTCCCGAATAGCATATTTCGTAAGTCCTGCCATAGTGTGTATGTTGAACGTTTCCATGGCAGCTTCCCGATCTTCTTTTGTAATTTCTTCTTGTTTTTGGGATGAAAACCCAAACATTGAAAATAAACAAATCATACCCAATGTAAAACAATAAGTGCTCGAATGTCAAGCCTCGAATGTCAAGCATTGTTTTCATTGGCAAACTATTAAACGTATGCTACTCCTACAAGCTGTAGGTGTAGCACATACGTTTTTGCCACTTTTGTTCGTATATTCCCGTTAAACAATGTAGAATTCATCTGCCGCGTGCAGACTGAGTAAGGCGATTCTTATGAGTCGCAGCATATCTGAAATGTGTTTATGCGACCCTTAGAAGCGGGGGAGTAGACACGAGTCAACGCAATGCAACAAGGTTGGTGCTAACATATCTTTTCCAGGACTGTAATGGCAGAGAAAAAGACACAGAAGAAGAAGAAGGATACGAAGGCTGAGAAATCAAAACGAGGCCGGAAGTGTAAGTATGCTACTCACGTAAAGCCGAAAGTCAAAAGTGGTGAAATCAAGGAGTGGGCTGAGGAAGGCTTGATTGAAGCTGAAATGTGCAAACGGCTTGGTGTTTCCAGGAGTCAATTTCAGGTATATAAAAAAGATTTTTCAGACTTATCAGACTCCTTAAAAGAGGGAAAGCAGATTGCGGATTATCGGGTCGAACAGTCACTATACAGACGGGCAATGGGTTATGAGTATGAAGAAACAAAAGTTGTATTGATCGGGGAAAATAAACGGCGAATCGAGAAGACGATCAAACAAGTGGCTGCCGATGTAACCGCTATCATATTCTGGTTGAAGAACCGGAATCCGAAAGACTGGAAAGACAAACGTGATCACGATTTTACATCAGGCGGCGAGAAGGTTACAATCAATGTAAATCTGACAGACAATGAGTAATGAAAAAGTCAATAATCATACTACTACTTATATCGGTACTCTGTGCTATGGAAGTTGATCTTAACATAGACAAGAGAATCTTCAACCCGAAGTATCTGAAATTCCTTAATGATACGACACGGACACAGATATTCTTTGGCGGATCGTCAAGCGGCAAATCGGTATTCACTATCGGACAGAGGATGATCATCGATTTGATGAAGGGCGGACGCAATTATCTAGCTGCACGGAATGTTGGGAGGACGCTCCGGGATTCGGTATTTAACGAAGCGCTGCAGGGGATATCCAGACTTAAAGTAGAACACTTATTTAAAGTCAATAAGTCGGATATGACGATTACCTGTGCCAATGGGTATCAGGCTATTCTTAAAGGGCTTGACGATGTGCAGAAGATTAAGTCGGTCAGACCGCAAAAGGGCGTAGTCACCGACATCCTATGTGAAGAAGCTACAGAGATGTCGTATGATGATATCAAGGAGCTGACAAAACGACTCAGAGGGGAGTCTAAAGTACCGAAGCGGATCACGTTTCTCTTCAATCCTATCATGCGATCTCACTGGATATATCAGACCTATTTCGCCGGGAAGTTCGGTGATAATGACACTTGCTATAAAGATGATAATCTCCTGATCCTCAAGACAACCTACCAAGACAACAACTTCCTTGCAGCTGATGATGTGTACGCTCTGGAAAATGAGGAAGATGAATACTACTACAATGTCTACACGCTTGGTAATTGGGGTATAATCGGGAAGATGGTTTTCAAAAATTGGGAGGCACAGGACTTAAGCGATCTAAAGAGCAAGCTTGAGTACTTCCGGAATGGTCTTGATTTTGGATTTACGAATGATCCGACAGCATTTGTCAGAGCAAGTAGAAAACATAAATCTATTTATATCACCGATGAAATGTATAAGTATGGTCTAACGAATGAGATGATAGCACAAGAGATCTTGCCTATTATCAATGAAGAGCCCGTATGGTGCGATTCAGCAGAACCGAAATCGATCTACGAACTGACAACCTACGGAGTCAATGCACAGTCTGCTATGAAGGGTCCGGGATCATTGAACTTCGGGATACAGTGGCTCAAGAAGTATAACATCGTCATAGATAAGAGTTGCCAGAATACGATCAATGACTTTCAACTTTACCAGTACAAAAAGAATAAAGATGGTGAGTATTTGAATATACCGGTTGACAAAAACAACCATTCACCTGATGCACTGAGATATGGATTCAGTACAGAGATATTCGATGAAAAGAAAGAATCAGTGCCGCATAAAACAGCCGCTGAGATGGGGTTTTTCTAATGGAGAAAATATTTTACTGCGTATACAGTGCGGTCAATATCAATGAGCTGCGAATGACGGGGAATCTTCTTTATTATTCACCTGCAGGCGTCATAGACGGCATCGAGAGTCATTTAAACAAACAGGGTTTATATAATGTGAATATCATTCACTCGGAAGAAGTTACCGAGGTGCAAGCACAGCATATAGCTAACGAGATAAGTAAATCAATCTACAGCTACACAAATGCCATCAATAACTGAAATAATCGGATTGGGTGATGCCCAAAAAATAATTACAGCACTAACAGCCAGCGACGGTCGTGAAATCGATAAGTGGCGGAAAGAGTATGACGGCGACCATGAGATACTGAATCTGCGCGACAAGATTGTCGGTACCGGAAGGAGCCAGAGGATTGTAAAAGTTGCAAAAGAGATTGTCACATACCAGCAGGATATTGTGGATTTTGCTGTTGCTTTCTTGTTTGGCGCACCTGTTAATCTGGTACTGAACAGTAAAGAAAATAGTCATGAGGATGTCTATGAGCTTATAACCGAGGTCTGGAGAGGCAGAAAGCTTGATGAATTCAACCGGAAACTTGCACGGAGTCTTTTTGTCGAGACAAAGGTTGCCGAACTCTGGTTCGTTCATCCCGAGACGAAAGATATAAAAGTGATGTTGCTGAGCAACAAAACAGGTAATGAAGTGTTCGCACATTATGATGATTACGGGGATATGGATGCCTTTACCCGTAAATATTCTACGGCGGGTGTTGCTGGTAAAAAAGTCGAGTATGTTGACGTGTATACTGCAACAGTGATATACAACTACACAAAGACATTAAGCGGGTGGGAACAAAATGAACAGTCCAATCCCATAGGTAAGATACCTGTTGTGTACTATGATCAGGAAAAACCGGAATGGGCGAATGTACAGACTCAGATTGACAGGATTGAAACGATGCTGTCAAAGTTTTCGGATATGAATGATTATTTCGCAAGCCCGGGTTTGAAGGTGAAGGGCAAGATTGCTGATACACCGGCGAAAGAAGAAGTAGGCAAGATGTTTGTTTTTGAGGGTATCCGGGGATCGGAAGGAAAAATAGAATATGGAGACGTAGAATATCTAACATGGAACAATTCGCCGGAAGCCCTGAAAACCGAATTTGAAATTAAAAAAGACATCATTTATGCACAGACGAAAACACCTGATCTGAGTTTTAATAATGTGAAGGGGATATCCAACCTATCCGGAATTGCATTGAAGTTTATGTTCTTGGCGAGTGAGCTTAAAGCCAATAACAAGCAAGAGATTTTTGGTGAGGGTTTGACACGGCGAATCAACGTGTTGAAAGCAATACTGTCAAAGACTGATTATGCGAAGATTGCCACCCAGACGAATAGACCCACTGAAGAAGTGATGCATGATTTAAATATCGGTATTACGTTCAATAGTGTGCTGCCGGAAGATGAACGAGAACTTATTGAGTTGTTGAGCATTGCACGCGGCGGAGAACCGACGATGAGTAATGAAACGGCTGTTAAAAATAATAAATATGTAACAGATCCGAAAGCGGAATTGGAATCGCTTGAAAAAGAGAAACAACAGCAGTCTGCAAGTCAGATTGCAGCGAGTTTTAATCTATAAAGGACGAACCACTTTTACACTTTAGAAATAGTCATAGAGATAGTTATCTGGGTGATGTATGATACTTTTATTAAAATTGTTATTCCTAATAGCCATTCAATGTTATCACTACTTTGAAGGCTGGACTGAATATAAATCGTGGGCTGGAATCAAGAAACCCGGAGTATATCATCAGAAACGTTTGTATGAGACGGGGGGGATATATGCAGCACCTCTGTTTGCTTTTTATTTGGGATTGTTTACTCCTTTCAGATGGGATGCATCAATATTTAATTATTCAATTTACCCGCTCTTATTGGGCAGCGTCATCCTCGGACAGGCGGTATATGAGGGAGCGTTTACCATCCAGCAAGGCGGATGGAAGAATCTCTGGTATAAACCGTATCCGTATAAACTGAATTTGTACTTTAAAACTATTGTCATCAACCGAGAAAAGTATTCACGGCAGCTGTATGCCGGTTTTTGCATAATCGGAATTATACTCATTTGGATCGGGATGTAATGAATATGTCTGCTCCTTTTAGAAAGAGCTACATTTCAGTAGTAAAAGCAGCTGTTCATGCTGGTGGATTCAGTACACCGACGTGCATCACAAAAGAAGATTTAATTCAACAGGGAATGCTGATTATGTTGAATACTCTGAAAACATTTGATGCTAAGAAAGGTAAGAAAGTCGATTCATGGATATATCTGAAGGTGAAATATGGAATACATGATTATCTGCGACAGATAACAAAATCCAGAACGTACAAAGGTGAGTTAGCGGTAATAAACCTGTATTTGGAAACATCACTGAATGAATCAATTAGTTGTGGAGAAGGAGGAGAGTCAACAGAGCTTATCGACCTCTTGCGTGACGATGATGAGATCCTTGAACACGCTGGTGAAGATGTTGATATGGAAAGACTATTTGCCAGTTTTGATTTGAATGATAGAGAGCGAAATTTGATTCTGCTTAGGCAGGAAGAACTGTTTAATACTCAAATAGCTCCGTTATTAAACATATCGCCATCAAGGGTATCTCAGATACATACAAGAATCAAAGATAAACTTAAAGTAGCATAAAGGAGTAATCAATGAATTGGAAAGATGTCGGCAGTTTATTACTCGATAAAGCGCCGAAATTAGCAGTAAGGCTTATGACCGGGAAAGCGAAAACCGCAGGGAAATTGATCGCGAATTTTATTGGTGTCAAAGGAAAGCCGGATGCCGTGTATAAAGCAATCGAAGCTAATCCGGATATCATTGTTCAACTGTCGAATAATGAAGCGGAGCTTGAACAGGCATATCTGGAGGATATCCAGCACGCACGAAGCATATTCTCTGCTGATGGCAGGAAAGACCCGTTTCAGTATGGACTTGCCATAGTGGTGACCATAGGGACGTTCTGGATATTATATGTTCTGATGAATAATCTATTTGTCGATACGCCGAAAGAAGTTCTTGCATTGATATCGATGATCGCCGGTCAGATCGTAAACAAATTCAGCTCTGTTGTGGACTACTTCTTCGGGTCCAGCAAATCATCATCAGATAAAACTGCTTTGTTAGGATCCGTCACTGATGAATGAATACCTCGTTGAAATACTAATTACTATTGGCGCTGCTATTGGTTTGCTCAATAACTGGTACCGAATGAAAGCTGTGATCCGGAAAGAGTTTGATGATCGGTATGTGACCGATAAGCAATTAACGAAAACAAAGGATAAGATTTACGATTCAGCCCGGAAGAACAGAACAGAAATTACCACTGAATTTAAAGGCTGTATCGATGCTGCTGAAAAGCGGATGTGCACCAATAATAAATTGAAGTTCTATGATATCAAAGAAGGCAACAGGATTGCAGTGAAATTGGAAGCAATGAAAGAAGATTTGGAAGAACACAAAAAACGGCTCCCATAAGGAACCTACTATGACAAATGGAAAAGTAGCATCAGAGGCAATGTGCAAAGCCCGGAATGAACAGACCAATAAGCGCATTGACGAAATGGCTGAGGATAATCTGCTGATACATAAAAAACTTGATCAGCTGATTGGTGATGTGTCGTTTATCAGGGGCAGGTTGAACGGTTTGTTGGGGGATGTGAATGCCTCTGGAAAATGAGTTTGCTAAAGAAAATATAATGAGGATAGCAGCTCGCAACGAACAGCTTGAAAGGATTATACGACAAGCTTTAAAAAATGCGGCAAGGGATATCAACCAATTCAAGCTAAGAAATCCCAAGAATTTTGAAGGAAGGTTTACCTACACAAGAAACAGAGGACTTGAAAAAAGTCTCAATTCATTAATGCATGATTTGAATACAAAAATTCACACTGGAATACAAACAGGTATAACTGATCACTGGAATCTTGCAAATATTAAAAACAAAAAACTCGAGGAGATATTTCTTAAAGGTACCGGTATTATAGCTGAATTTGGAGATTTAAACCTACAAGCACTTGACAACTTTTTAAACCGTACCGAAAATGGACTTAATTTGTCAAAGCGAGTCTGGAGAATAACAGATGGCATAAAAGATGATCTTGAAACATATATTGGTAGCGGGATAGTCAGTGGCAAGTCAGCTGTTAGCAGAGCAAAAGATATTGAGCAATATATATCAGGAGGAGGTGTTAAATATCAAGGCAGGTTGATCAAGGCCGGTAATCGTAAATTCGAAGCTATCAGACTTGCTGCAAATGAGACAAATCTTGCTTACAGAGCGAGTGATTATGAGAGAAGACAACAGTTACCGTTTGTGACAGGAATAACGGTTCATTTATCTGATCAGCATCCACAAGATGACATATGCAACGAGATGTATGGTGATTATCCGAAAGGATTTATATTTACGGGATGGCACGTAAGTTGTGTTTGTTATACGACATCAAAGTTGATTAGCAAAGAGGAATTCAAAAGATATCTAAAAACTGGTGAACTAAAACCGAATACTCAGATTCAATCAATTCCGACAAGCGCAACTAAGTTTCTACAGGAAAAGGGAGATCGAATTAAGAAATTGAAGAGTCGGCCTTATTGGGTGACAGATAATTTCTCTAATAAATTAAAATTAAAAAGTAGTGTCGCCTAGATAAGTTTCAATTATTAAATCATGATCCAGTAATGAAGGAATCAAAACTTGTAGGACACAACCTAAATATAAATGCAGAAGATTTGGAAGTTTTTCAAAAAGTATATAACGTAAAATCAATAGATGATGCAATTAAGATAGTGAACAATAACCGGTCACTTTTTATTTGCCCCGAACCACTAACAATCACAGGAGGATTGAACAATGAATGCAACTCAAATTAAGAACGCATTGAAAGCTGCGGGCTTAGACGAGGGTCTGTATGAAACCCTAAAGCTTGGAGAAAGGAGGTTTGGGAACGAAACCGAACTGAATTCGGAAATCGAGAAAATTAAAACCGAGCAGGATATCTACACCAAACTTGATAAGGCTGGTTTAGACAAGACTGCTATTGAGAATCTGATTGAGAAGAGAGCACAGAGTCAATTTGATCAGAAGATCACGAAAGCGCTGCAGACGTCGCAGGATAATTCAGAAAAGAAAATGAACGAATTAAAACAGCAGCTTGACGAATTGCAGAAGGGGCAGCAGAACGGAAAAACCGATGACGAACCTTCTCATCAGGATGCCTTGACAGAAGATCAGAAAACAATTTCCTCACTTAAAACGGAGATTCAGGAACTATCGAAGAAGATAGATGATCAGAGTCAAGCCGTTCAAACTCTTTCCTCTGATAAAAAGACTGAAACGCTAAACGCTCAAAAGAAAGAAGCTCTGGTGACTGTGTTTAAGGGACATCAGGTTGATGAGAGTCATATTGAGAGCCTTATACCGTTGATTCCCGATAGTGACGAGCCGGAGTCCATTGCACAAAGCGCAGAGACGTTGAAGAGCACATACCTCGATATGCACCAGGCGGACATCAATCAAAAGATTGAGAGCGGAGAAATTCCGAAAGCGGGAACATCCGTGAATTTGTCGAACGCTGCTATCGAGGCTGCGGCCGATTCACTGAATAAAGGTGAATCGTCTCATGGACTTGCTTCAAAGCCTCTCGGTATTAGAGGATAAGTAATCTCACATAGTCAATATTCATAAAAGGAGGTAATAACAATATGTTTTATGCAAAAAGAACAGATGAAACACCGGAAAAACCGGTATTTCTTGCAATTCACGAAGATAAGCCGGGCGGAATAACTATTGCGTCCGATGATCTGCCGACCACGCTTAAGACGCTTGGTGCCGGTACTACAGTCGGAAAGGACGGCGTCACGGCAGGATTGTTCCGTGTTGTGAAAACAGCTGAGGTCTATGAGACTGTAAACGGAACTTCGGTGAAAGTAAAAAAGAACCACGTCTTTATTGTCGGTGATTTTATTGCTGACGATGAGGTTTCAACTGCTATAACTGCAATCGATACGACCAACGCCCTCTATGACCTGCTTACGGTGACAACTGCAATGAATGCAACAGTCGGCGACGTACTGGTGCGTGGTCTATCGGAGGTGGCTAATGTGCAGGTTGAATCAACTGCTGTTGTTGAAGATATTGCAAGCGACACGCTCACTGCACACTGCCCGACCGGCATTAACGGGATCACGGCAACAATTTCACAGAATTCATCCGATGCCCTTTCGGTCAGTGCCGCAGGCGGTAAGCTGGTTATTAAACTGGCTGACACGACCGCGACCAAGAACACTGCGGCTCTCATTCAAGCTGCTGTTCAGGCAAAGGGCGAGGTCGGCGGGGTAAACTGGGAGCATTGGACGTTTACCGCAGGCGGCAACTGGGATACCGCTGCAACGGGTGGAACGCTGACGACTCCGACAGATTCTACGTCGGGCGGTACGGAGTTCCTCACGTCAGGATTCATGCCGAAATACACGCCGTATGGACTGACAAAATTTACAATTGATACAGAAGATGCGGAAACGGACGGGAAGAACCTGTTTGTCGGGTGTGTCCGGAGAGGGACGGCAAAGGAAAGTCTGCTGCCGTACCCGCTTGATAGCGGTGGATATATCAAGAAAAATCTGCCGCATTTCATATTTGAATAACTAATGAAAGATATACATAACAGAATGGAGGAATTAATACAATGCCGGATAAATCATTAATAAACGAAATAACCAGTAAAAACATGCAGACGTGGCTTGATAAACGTGAGTTCGGTCCCTATTGGTTTACCAATTTCTTTGATTTCGAAGAGATTGATTCCATGGATATTGACGCACTTATCGGTACGATTGGCAGAGCAATCGCTGCAGATGTTTACGCTGAGGATACCAGTACCGGTGTGAAGTCACGGAAAGCAATCGGCAAATGGCATGGTGAAATACCGATTATCAAGATCGCACGCGATATGTCGGAGCGGGACATTAAGAAATATGAATCACTGAGGAGCAAAGCGGATGCGGATCAGAACCAGCTTCTGCAGCTCATTTACGGTGATCCTGATTTCTGTGCCCAGGGTCCGTATGAGCGTACGGAATTTCTTGCGCTCAAAGCTATCTTTCAGCAAGCAATTACGCTGACAAAGGTAAACAATGGTCATGGTGTCATTACCAGCAAGGCGTTCGACTATCAGCTGGCGAAAAATAATAAACGTGCCGTCAAGTCCGACCAGACAAATCGTCAGTGGACAAATCCGACTACTGCAAAACCTATCAAAGACATCAAAGATGTTATTGCATATGCAAGATCACAAGGTATACGAGGTTTACAATATCTGTTGATGAACGACACGAAGTTTGCAGATTTCATTGCTGCTGACGAGGTAAAGGAAGCCGTGCTGCCGTATACCGCCGCTTCAATCGTAAAGGGTGATGTCGCGACTCCGGAACCGTCTGCAGTAGAGGTAAACAAGTATATGGGCGCAAAGAATCTTCCGCAGATAATAGTAGTTGATTCGAGTATTGAGGTTGAGGATGAGTCACACAACTACCAGACTATTGATCCGACACTGACAGAAACCGACAAGGACAGTATGGTCATCCTTACCAAAACACTCAAAATGGGCAAGGTGTTCTGGACGAAATCAGTCGATGAATTACGCCAGAATAAGAATATTGCTTACTCGAAAAAGGGACCGGTTCTTGTCAAGAAGTTCTTCAAGTCGGATGATCCGGTTGCAGAGAGAACGATGGGTATTTTTTGGGGACTTCCCGTACCAACGGTGCTCGATACGATGTTCCGGCTGAATACCGAGAACAACACAGCAACAGGACTCGACTCATAAAGAGGACTAACCTATGACTGTGCAAGAAGCGCTGCAGGCTGATTTGATGGATATCAATGTGTCTGATAATCTGCTGACAAAAGTATTGCTTGACAACGAGGTAACGGGCACTGATGCGTATTCGGCGTCTGAAGATCAAAAGAAAAAGATCGATCTGTGCCGTCGCGACATTTACCTCTATCTCGCTGCTCAGGCTGATTATAAACAGGGTTCGATGGCTATAACGTACAGCGCAGCTCAGTTAATCGCTATGGCGTTTGAAATTGAGCAAAAGTACGGCATAGACAGTGCGAAAATATCTGGAGAATCTAAATGGTAGTGGAACAGTTTCCGCAGACTGCGGTTATCACGTGGAATGGTGCCGGGACACAAGATTCAAATGGAGTGTATACCGAAGGTGCTGAATCATCTGTCACTATAGAATGTGATGTACAGCCGAAGTCCGGACGCATTATCACTGGTCCCGATAAGGATGATTTAAAGCACAATTGGCTGGTATACTGTGAGAAATTTGCTCAGGCTCCATCGGTACCGGCAGGAGCGGAGATTTCGTTTCTTGGATTGGATTTTAAGATTATACAGATATTTTCGTATGCAAACCATGTAGAGATTAAATGTTAAATGGGTAAGTCACTGATACCGGCATTCAGCCTTAACAGGATATTTGACAATATCAATGATTTAGCAGATGCCCGGACAAAAGAGACAATTGAGGTATTCAGCTATGTTGGTACGCAATTCGTCAATGATATGCGGACAAACGGAGAATATGATGATCATTCGGGCAATTTAAGGAGCTCTACCGGTTATATCGTCCTGGTTGACGGCGATATCGTTAAGAGGTTTGTCAAAACGGCTAATAAAGATGATGGCGGAGATGGTAAAAAGGTTGCGAATGACCTCATTGAACGGTTAAGGGCTGAATTCAGGGAAGGCATTATGCTTGTGGTGTTTGCCGGGATGGAATATGCAGCAGCTGTTGAAGCACACGGCAAAGATGTGCTCACGGGAAGTTCCGAACGGGCGGGAGCATTGTTAAAAGAACTATTGAGTGAGGGACAATGAAAACGACGTGGGACATAATGAATTTTCTCTACCCGATAATTAATGCGGCTTCTGTAACGAGCCTCATTGACGGGGAGGTGTACCGTGAGAAAAAGCCGGTTAATTCGGAGCTGCAGGACATAGTGATTAAGCCATTGACAAATAATGATGTCGGCGATGTAGCGCAGGAATCAACAGTCAATATTAATATCTATTGTAAAAAACTAAAAGAAGGGATGTTCAACGAGACTAAGCTGAAGGAAATAACCGATGCTGTTATCACTGAATTGGAAGCATATGTGAATGCGTCAAATGATTATTTCGATTTTGATATAGTCTCACAGAAACCCTTTGATGATAAAGATAACGAAAAAATGTCATTCAATAATATTCGATTAGAATGTGTAATCGGAAATAACACGTAAGGAGATGTAGCTATGCCTACCAACAAACGCTTAGTCGGGTTGACATCGATACGGATCGGGGATGCAATATCGGATGGGATGCCGACTTCTGCGAACCTTCAGTCGATCCAGTATATCGTGCCTGACTCGGCAGTAATTAATTTCGAACCTCATGATTCAACACAGCTGTTCGTTGAAGAATCGGATGATCCGGATATTGAACTCTTGACTGCCGGATTAAAAACCATTGAATTCGCAACACGCGATATCAGCAATGAAGTGTTGATATGGGCGTTCGGCGGAACATCGTCAACTACAACGGTCTGGAAATCTTCTTCATCTGCACCGACCACAAAGGAAGTGGCAGTAGAGATGATTTCGAAAACGATCAACAGCGCGAAGGTGAAATTTGAGGTCGCACGGGCATCACTGAGAGCGAGCGCAACACTCAGGTATTCAAAGGTGAATTCCGGAGAAATCGGGTTTGCGCTGACGATCCTGACGCCCACAAATGGTACGACGGTACCGATTAAACGGACATTTGTTTAATAGTTAAATAATGGGAGGCAATGTGGCCGAAGACAAAACTGAAGCAGTGGTCGATGAAAAGAAAGCTGTTCCCCGAGTTGTTAATACTCTTATTGACGAAGGAGTATCTTTTCAAGTAGAACTGAACCGGAAAAGTGTTTGGAATAGGATCCGTTTACTCCGTTTCGGACTGAAAGCCTTTAAGATGTCCGAAGTCGAATTTACAATACATCCGATATCCCTTGGAACGCTCTTGAAAATTTCGAAGATACTTGTCGAAATGGAAGTTCCCGGTGTTGATGGCAATGCTACTTCAATCCTTGACATCACAGCTCACAGCGTAGTGGCACACAAGGATCATATGGTAAGGATTATTGCCTATGCGTTAGTGAATGAGAGAAGGGAACCGCCGAATAGCCTGATCAGGCTCCTTGACGATAATCTATCATCAAAAGAATTGTTGCAGGTGCTGATTCAGGTTGTTCGGCAAATGGATGTAACAGATTTTTTAGCATGTATCGTCTCGATGAAACAGAATCTCCAGATAGTCGCGACGAACCAGACGAATCAAGAGGAAACCTCTGGAGGATCATCGGAAGCTACATGAGCCATTTTCATTTTGGCTTACAGCACATATTGTGGAACGTCAGCTGGGCTAATATGTTGATGTTCTCCGTGAGTGTTCCGAGGATCGGTGAGGACAAGTCTGATAAAGTTAAAGAGATCGACGATTTCAGCGAATTGGATGGGTATTTTAATGACTAAAAAGATTGGACTTAACTTGGGAGTTGCTGAATTTGATCCTGAGGAAAAGCCGGTTGTAAGCATTTGTATGATCGTTAAGAACGCAGAAGATGACCTTGTGCGTTGTCTGGACTCGTTTTTGCCGATTATCGCCCGTCCGATGTGCGAGCTGATCATTGTTGATACCGGATCGACTGATCATACGCTCGATGTTGCGTACAGCTATACCGATAAGGTGTTTCACTATGAATGGAATGACGACTTTTCAGCGGCGCGCAATTTCGCAATATCACACGCAAGCGGTAAATGGATCATGACCGTAGATGCTGACGAGGCATTAAAGCAGGAATCGCTTTATAACCTTATGGCAGTATTCGGGATGGAAGATTTAGAGGTAAACACTATGTTGCTCCGGATCAGGAACTTCGGGACTCAGGACAGAAAACAGTATTCTGATATGATGCATCCGAGAATATTCCGGAATGACGGTTCGTTTCATTATCACGGGAAAATCCATAACAAACCAGCCGGAAAACCGCCTCACCTGTTCCTAAAGAACGTGATATTCTTTCATTATGGATATATGTTCGATGATGAAGAACTGCTGGAGAAGAAGAGCAACCGGAGCCTGCCATTGCTGCAGGAAGCCTATAGTGATGATCCTAATGATCTTCATACCCTTCTTCATTTGATTAAGACACATTTCAGCATGCACAATTGGAAAGAAGTTGTGAAGCTGGAAAAGAGATGGAACAAACAAATGAGGAAGGCTAAATTCCATGATGGATGGTACGCTTATCTTGAGGGATTTATAGATATCCTGAGTTCTCATTTGTTCCTGGGCGATACCAAAAGTGCATTACGTTCTCAGAAGGAAACCGAGAGGTATTCCAAAAAGATAACCAGCATTTATTTAATGCTTGGAAATCATTGTAACAGCCGGGATATCGAGAAAGCACGGGAGTATTTTGAGAAGGCAATTGATTCCTCACGTCAAGAACGGTCTGATTATGAAAAACTGCTCGCGAATGACGGGAGAAAAGGTGTAGCGCACGCATATAACTGGCTTTCAATTTACTGGTACTCAAAGGGAGATTTGGAAAAGTCCGGAGAATATATGAATGCCGGTATCATGCTCAGCAAAAATAACGAAATGCAATTCAGGTGGGATGTATGGAATGATCCCCTTATACAACAAGTAAAGGAAAAAAAACATGAACAGAACCGAAAAGCGGGCTAAGGAAGCCGTTGAAAAATTCTTTGAAGCATGGAGAGATAAAGACTGGATCGGGATGCATCAGCAGTGCCAGACGACGTGGCTTTTTAACCATCCAGATTATCTCCAGTGGCTTGAAACGCATCTCGGGGAATGCTCAATTGAGAGCTTCACAATTGACAGGATTGTCCGGCGGGGCGAATCAAGCAGGATTGCTCATGTAACAGTGAAAATCGCGGGAGAAGGAAAGAAGCTAAAGAAACTGAAAATCGATGCATCGGTTGTCAGTGAAGCGGGTCCTAACAGACCTGTTGAAGACGGCCATTGGGGCATCAATCCTACAACAGTGTTAAACATCGTACCGGGAGAATAAATGGCGTTAAAAACCGACAAATCATTGATCTGGAATGCAGACCTCAATGTGGCAGGTCTTAAACGTGGTATTGCCGATACAAAGGGGTTATTGGCTGGACTTTCCAAAAAGGTTACAGCGTTGGATGTTTTTGCAGGTGTGGGGCTATCTGCCACAGTAGCGTTCGGCATCGTTTCAAAAAAGGCATATGAAGCGTCTAAGGAATTCGAAACCGCCATGAAGGAAGTAGAGACGATATCCGATGCAGTGAAAACGAATTTTAAGGGGATTTCGCAGGCAGTAGTCGATTTATCAACGGAAGTTCCGGAACAGGCCACACAATTAACCAATGCCCTCTATCAGATTGTTTCTGCTGGGAATGATGGCGCGGATGCGCTTGCTGTTTTGAAAGCATCAGCGAAGGCAGCTGTTGGTGGCGTGACCGAAACAGAGACGGCAGCTGATGGTCTAACAACTGTCCTCAATGCATTCGGCAAGGAGTCAACAGAGGTCAACAGGGTAGCTGATATCATGTTCCAGACGGTCAAGCTCGGCAAGACAACATTCGGAGAATTGTCGCAGAACATTGCAACCGCAGCTCCCCTTGCTGCAAGTGCAAATGTCGAATTTGAACAACTTGCCGCAGCTGTTGCGACATTGACAAAGCAGGGTCATCCAACATCTGTTGCAATGACGCAAATCCGCGCTGCTATTCTTGCGCTCAATGACAATCTTGGGGATGGCTGGGCTAATACCTTGACCCTGCAGGATGCCATGCAGCAATTGCGCGATGCTGCTGGAGGCAGTCAGGTAGAATTAAGAAATCTGGTTCCTCGTGTCGAAGCCATGAGTGGTGTACTCGGGCTGACAGGTAAAAATGCCAGAGGTGCTGCAGAAGATTTGCGTGCAATGGAGAACAGTGCAGGATCAGCAGAAGAAGCGTTCAGAACTATGGTTGAATCTACGGAAAATCAGCTTGCAATTCTGGCAAATAATTTTGCTGCAAAATTAAAGCCGTTGGGTGATTTTATATTAGATTTCGTGGGAGATATCACAGGATCAATTAATGAAGTTGTTTTCGCAGCCGGAAACGAATTTGACAGGTATTCTAATACGCTTGAGAATATGGCAGATGTCATGCGAAAAAGAAGCACCGACATCAAAGGATATATTTCGATAATTGAGGAGCTTTCTGAAAAACAGGAAAGGACGGCAACCGAGGCAGCAAATTTAAAAACAGCAAAAGAAGCACTCTTAATATTGTTGCCAGACGTAAAAAAAGAATGGGATGACGAGAAAACAGCTATTGAGAATTTGATAATTGCCAAAGAAGCCCTTGAGCGGTTTGAGACAAGAACGGTTGAGCTAATGAGACAGTCCGCTATATCACGCAAAGAATCGTTAGAAGAACAGATTCAGCAAGAGAAGGAGAGAAATAAGGAGGCTCTTAAAATAGCCAGAGAATTTCACGAGAAAACAGCCCATGAAAGAGAAGTCGGCATTGAAAATCTTACTAAGTTTGTACAAGAGGTGAAGGATGGGACTGCGGATCTCGAAAACTCAGTTATTGGATACACTAAAGCATATAATAACGAAATTAAAGAAATAGCAGATTCTTTTAAAAGTGGGGATATTGATTTAGATGAAGTTACCAGACGAGTAACAGCTATAGCTAACGAAACAATCTTGCGAACCTCAGGTTTGGCAAGAGGATTTAAAGAAGCCAATAAGACAATTGATCAAACGAATGACAACGTAAGAAATATGGATGCTGAATTATTTCTGGTCGATCAATCGTTAATAACTTTTGAAAAGAGATTATCCGGAGTTGAAGATGGCATTAAAGACCTTGGGGATGCAGCAGAAAGTATCGAGCTTGTACCTAAATTCGATCCGGACAAGGAGCTTGAAAACATAGAAAAGGGCTTTAGAGAATTTCAGGATTCTTCTAATGATTTATTTGATAGGATTCCTAAAGATGTTCAGGAAGAACTTCAGCAATCGTGGTTTGATCCGGAACAAACCATTAAAGCCCTTGATGAATTAAGTGCTAAAATCAAAGAAAAAGGTGGTGAGAATAGCAAGATCCTCGAGGCAATTGCGGAACTGAGACTTA
Organism: bacterium; assembly: GCA_965249485.1. Lineage (GTDB taxonomy): Bacteria > SM23-31 > SM23-31 > SM23-31 > SM23-31 > CBDFMG01. The sequence goes on from OZ252239.1 coordinate 1,563,241, forward strand.
AAGCAATTTATAAAAGGGAAGAGATCCGAAAGCTGGAAGAGGAAAATGATCAAAAGGCTCAGGCTAAAGAGGAAAGAAGAAAAAAGAATTTTAATAAAGCGGTTGCTACTGAACGGGAGAACGAGATTGCTCGAATCAATGAAGATTATGATCAACAAATAAAAGATAATGAAGGATTTATTGATGAAATTGAACAATTAGAGGAGGCTCGAGCAAGGAAACTCAGTGAAGCTCAGTTGAGGCACGTCTCTCAAGATTTCGTTGAGCAAGTAAAAGATGCTGCTCGACAGATTGGCCGGGAGGTGACTGAGAAGAATTTACGAGATTATATAGCTACTTTAAAACGAATGAAGGTGACGTATGCTGATTATGCCGATATCATATTAGAATTAAATGAAAAGATTAAAGCTGCTGAACAACAGATCGGACAGATTCGGGAAGATAAAATCCTTGACCTCATAGGCGGGCTTACTAATCTCGCTGCGATTGTTAGCGAAATAGATTCAAGTGCTGGTAAGATGATTCAAACACTTGCTAATTCAGCGCAGGTTATTAACGGTATTGGCAAAGCAGGACTCGACAGTTTCACCGGGATCACCGGAGCAATTGGCGGTGTCTTATCTATTGGCAAGAGTCTTATAGGTCTCTTTGGCGGGGGAGATGAAGAATCAGGAATTGAAAAAGCACTGAGAAAATTTCAAGAGAATCTAACAGCTAACTTAAACAGGCTGAGTAACGCACTCGATGGTCTGCAATTGAAAAGAATAATCATTTTCGGTGAGGATGATATAGAGGTTTTGCGTGAGATGATTGAGCTTACGGAAGAATTGGCTGATATCCCTATCACCGGTTCCACGGTAGAAGAAGTACAGGCGGCAATTCAGAGAAATATTGATGCGAAAGACAGCTTGAGACAGCTGCAGGAGGAACTATCAGAAATTCTTACCGGGACATCGATTCCAGAGCTTGGTGCAACGTTAGTTGATCAGTTTATTCAGGGGAAACATGCAGTTGAGGATTTTGGAGAAACAATTGAAGATGTGATTAAAAATGCTCTGCGAAACAGTTTTGAAAGGTCTGTCATTACAAATTTTGTAGAGGACTGGCAAAAAGAGTTTCTACGATTGACGGAGAGCGGAGGAGGATTAACAAGCTTCGAGATCAATAAACTTCGAGATTCATATGTCGAAATGGCTGAGGCAGCAGCGGTGGATTTTGAAGCGCTGCAACAAATATTAGAATCTGCCGGACTTCAACGATTCGGAATAGAGGATATAGAACAAAGAACAGGTTTAGCCGGAGCTGTAAAGGGAATCCAAGAAGATACTGCGGGATTAATAGCAGGACAGCTTACCGGCATGAGAATCAGCCAAATCGATTTATTATCTATAGCCGAAGATAATCTGCGCCAAAATGAACGAACAGCTGACAACACTGATATTGCTAATAGAAAACTCTCAAATATAGAGAATTTAATGCAGCAATTAATATCACCTGATTCACTTTCAGATTGGGAAAAATCACAAGGAGGTTAACAGTGTTACTTTATGAATATCTGGAAAAATTTGAAAAGCAGTTGGAAGGTGTAAGCAAATCAATACGAGTGTTAAAGGGGCTATCTCAAGTCGAAATTCATCATATGAAAAATCTACGAACAAAGGAATTTCCGATTTTACCAAGCAATAATTAATAGGATTGATCTATGGTTTATGCAATTGATGGCATTGATTTTAATACAGAGTATGGCATACGTATCGAAAGGACATCCGGTCTATTAGACCTTCCGAAGCGAAAAGGAGATACCGCTCAGGATTGGCCTGATTCAGACGGGGAAGATCCTTTTGTAGACCCTACTGATATTTACAGCGATGCACGTGATATCATGCTTCATTGCTATGTAAGGGCAGATTCTGAAGTAGATTTGCTGGATAAGCTGAATAAACTCAGGCAAAAATTAAATCAAGAGGGTCTGCATTCTTTAGGCACACCGCATTATCCGGAACCACTTCAAGTATATTGCAAGCATGGATTTTCTTTTGTTCGATTGACTAAGTTAAACCGAAATGGGAAAGTAATTGGTAAGATCCTGTTAAAACTGCGTGAACCGGTTCCTTTGATTTCTCCAGAAATTGTTGCCCCGGCTATCACACCCGGCAACGGGATAAGTGAAACGGGTCTGGTCGGGTACTTCCCTCTTAATCTGGATACAAAAGATTATTCCGAATCCTTAACTCCCGGGACAGTGGAAGGAACAACTACTCAAAAATCGGGCAATATAGATGTAAAGCTCGGTGGAGGGGCTTTAGATTTTACAACTGATGCTCTTGTTGCTATAGATTCGACCCTTACGAATGAACTTGCTTCAAATACTGCAGGAGCAATCGAATTCTATTATAAACCGGACGACGCGACACCTCTATCTGATCAGTGCATTATCGGATTTGGGGACACAAATGCCAATGAGTGTATTGCTGTCCGGATAAAAACTGATGGCAAACTGGAAGTCACGGTTATTGATGCAGGAGTAACCGCATGGATATTGGAGACCGATACAGCCGCTTTCTCTGATGCCGCGTGGGCTCATATCTTAATTGTGCAGGATGGTACTTCACCGGTGATATATGTTGATGGGATTGCACCTGCACAGACCTTTACAAATCAGACCGACAAGACTAAATGGTTTAATGATTGTGCCGGATTAGATACCGGGAATATCGGGTGCTTGGATTTTAATACACTTGGCAATGCGGAGTGGCTTGAAGGTGTGGTTGATGAAGTTAAATTTTACAATGCCGCACTGACCGCAGCTCAGGTTCTGGATCGGTGTAATTACCCGAAACGGTACAGCAATCCTGTCAATATTAACACTGATATCACCACAGCCACTGAAATCACAATCAAAAGCATTCATCCGGATGCAACTATCAGATATACGACTGATGGAACGGGTCCTACCGCCACAAATGGTACGACCTATTCGGCGCCATTCACACTACCATCATCAAAAGTTATAAAGGCGATCGCTATTCTTAACGATGAAGCTTCAACAATCGCGACAGAGGTGTTTGTAATATAATGGCTACGATTGATATAAAAAGAGCAGCTGCAGTAAACTTGACTCTCAATATTGATACGAGTACCGTATTGGTGAAACGGTTGATCGGGCAGGATTATATCAAGGCTGTTTTCAAATCGAATACAGTTCTTGATATCGCTCTTAAAGACTATATCGAATATGGGGGTGTTCAGTACAACGTAAACACTCCGCCCGGCGTTATCAAAAGAGGATCCAATTCATACACCTATACCGTCACATTTGAAAGCGAATATTATGATCTTGGGAAGGCAATGTTCCTTGATGCTGATGGGAATAGTGAATTCTATCTGACAGGGGACGTTGATGCCTTCATTGATCTTATTGCAACGAATATGAACCGTGACGGATCGGGATGGAGCAGAGGCACAACGGATCAATCAGATACAGAGTATAAGAACCTGAAGTTCTCCGGAGAAAGCTGCTTCCAGGTATTGAATAGATTGGCAACGGAGTTTCATGGGGAATATGATTTTACCGCGAAAGCGATAAATTTTACTGATCAGATTGGAAGTGCGTCCGGGAAAACCCTGCAATACAAATCGGGCTTAAAAACAATAACACGGGACGCACCCGATAAATCGAATGTCATAACACGGCTATATGGCTGGGGATCAGAAAGGAATATAGGTCCTACGTACCGTGCTGTTGGTGACAGATCCCGAAGATTGAAATTTGAGGATGGAGTAACGGGCAGCAATTACGAAGAGAATAATATAGGTACGTATGGAGTTATTGAAGGTGAGGAAAGATACGATGATATCTACCCGCACCGGAATGGGACTATCTCATGGGTAAATGGAGGAGATGTAACGGTATTCCGAGACAGTGGCATGGATTTCGATGTCAACAGTTATTTACTGCCGGGAGTCATCGCCGAGATACACTTCCAGTCCGGTGATTTAGCAGGATACAGTTTTAAATTATCATCATATGGTAATGGTGATAAGGAATTCACGATAATCGCCGAGGAAGATGATCAGGGATATGTGCTGCCGAATGCCACACTGAAGCCAGCTGTAAACGACAAATACACCATTCTCAATATATCAATGCCTGCAAGCTATATCGATGCGGCGGAGACGGAGCTTGAAAACAGGATATCTGCTTTACTGGCCATCGTGTCGATTCCGAAAGTTACTTATAAAGTTACGAATGATCATAAGTATTTTAAAGAGAATAGTCTGTCATTTGGGATTGGGGACACGGTAACCATTCAAGACACCCCCCTGAGCATCAATGTAACAGCCAGAATCACCTCTTTTACACAGCAGCTTATAAACCCTTACAAATACACAATAGAGCTCTCAAACAACGTTTCTACGCCTGTTATTCGTCGTGTTGTTGCTTCTCAGGCTGCACAGGGATTTGCTCTGCTGAAACAGGAGGATCAACTAAAATCAGACAAATTACTGATCACCGGTGACCGGATCGAATCACTCGCAATTGAAGCAGGTCATATCGATGATTTGAGCATCACTACATCAAAACTTGATAATCTTGCTGTAACAACCGCAAAGATTAATGCTCTTGCAGTGACTGCAGCACAGATAGCAAATCTTACCATAATAGGTGGAAAGATAGCGAACACTACGATTACAGCAACTCAGATAGCGAGTTTAACAATTACATCGACACAGATTGCAAATGCTACAATAACTGGGGCGAAGCTCGTTAATTCAACTGTAACAGGCGGGAAAATTGCTAATTCAACTATCACAGGCGGAAAGTTAGCAAATACGACGATTACAGCAGGGAAAATCGCAAATTTGACGATTACGGCTGCACAGATAGCCAATCTAACAATAACAGGTGGGGCAGCCGGGAAGATTGCTGGCAGTACGATTACAGAGGATAATATTGTAGCGAATACGATAACAGCTGCATCAATTGCAGCAGGGACGATCACGACAAATGAAATAGCCGCGGGGACAATCGTAGCGGGAGATATTGCTGCCGGAACAATCACAGCGGATCGAATTAATGTAGCAAATCTTTCATCGATTGCTGTAGATGCAGGATCAATCATGTCTGGTACAATCACAGGAGCCCTTATTAGGACTTCATCAGGTGGGCAGCGAGTCGAGATGGATAACTCTACTAACACTTTGAAGTTCTATACCGGCGGCAAACTGGTGATGTATCTGGATGATAATGTAGGAAATCTGGGATCTCCTGGAATAATTGGAGCTGGCGGTACGATATACTTATTGGCGACAGGCGGAACGGAAAAAGCATTTATACCTTTATATATTAAAGCATCGGGCAATTATGGGATCGGGAATTATGGTCCTACGCAATATGGTGCTTTGATTGAGTTCGGAAATGAACCCAGCCCAAGCGGGAATTGCTCGTTACTATTTGGCGCACTAATTCATATTGACCAATCGACCACAGCAACCGGTATTGCTTGTTACGGATTAGGTATCTACAATACTTGGAAATCAAATGATGAAGCTTATGGTCTGTATGTGTTTGCTGATAACTCAGGAACTGGTGCTGCATATGGTATTTATATTCCAGCGAAAACGAATATGACATCCCCTATATATTCGCTCGCTACTCAGGCATCACTATTATCTGGAGATCTGGCTTTGGCTTCCGGGAAGAAATTGGTACTCGATGGATCGGGCGGGAATGATTATCTCATATATACTTCAAGTGAAATACAAGCGTTTATTGGCGGGGCTTCAATACTTCAAATAGGAGCTTCTGATGTTTACTCAGCGCAAGACTTTGCAGTTGCTTCTGGAAAGAAGGTGCTCTTTGATGGGGTTGGGGGAAATGATTATTTTATTTTAAGTGGTGGTTCTTTATTATGGTATTTAGCGGGTTCAAATATTTTTAAAATCGGATCATATGGAATGTACTATGCAGGGACAGAATTTGGGATTGGGAATAGTGCTGGTGGATGTGCGGTAGCAATTAAAGCAGGGAATAATTCAAATGCTTTTCTTCTATTAACTGGTGATAATGGGGACGATAATGGTGATAAATGGAAAATGTCAACTTCGAGTGTGGGATCGTCCGAGCTTGTCTGGTCAAATGATACTTCTGGGTCGCTCGTAGAAAAGATGCGTTTATATTCTGATGGGTTAGTAAAATTTACAGGATTAGCAGGAACAGGAACCAGAACAGTAAAAGCCGATGCTAATGGCAAGTTATCGGCTCCATAATTTAAAAGGAGGTGTATTTTGGGATTAAAAGTAACGAATGGTGAGTTGAACAAACAGGTGATGTTGGGTGCGTTTGATTTTTTCATTAATGCGGATTTAAACATCGATGAGTATGGCTGGGATGCTCGTATGTTATATAAAGAGTTTGTGGACGGTACAAAGCCATACCTGGATGAGCGTGAAAAGATTAAAACAATGCACCAAAAGAAAGGAAAAGATGGAAACTTTGTATACCTCGACAATCGTAGTGCGTGCTGGAAATCGGCAAAGGATAAAGAAAAAGCAGAAGAAAAACTGAAAGTGTTATCTGAACAAAAAGTAACATTCGGAACGGATGCTATTATACTGGCACTTGAAGAGATTCCGTACTATCTGGACAAAGATGGAAAAGAGCAAAGAGTTCCGCTGGGCACGATGATAGCTTGTGAGCCGTTCATAATTCTTACCAGAGATAAAAACGAAAAAAAGAAAATAGTCGACGAGAGAAACAAAACAGCAAATCGAGGGAAATAGGTCGAATAGGATGGATTGTTTATGAAAGTGGATATCTACCGGATCGAACGGAACAACCTGTTATCACGTGGAGTCTTTGTCATTGATGGCGAGGCGTTCTGTGTGTGCCTTGAAAATCCGTGGAAAAACAACGAACCATTTGTGTCGTGCATCCCCTCGGGGACGTACACCGCACGACGATTTCAGTCCCCGAAATATGGTGACGTATTTCAGATATATGGCGTTGATGGCAGGTCGTTAATACTGATCCACTGGGGCAATTATGAGCGCAATACACAAGGTTGTATACTCATTGCACGGAACTATGCTGCAATGAACGGAGAGAGGGCTATAGCGGCATCAAAAGCGGTGTTCAATGAATTCATGAAGCGGATGGAAGGCGTGGATGAATTTGAGATTGAGTTTCATGATGTTGGGGTGTTGGAAGCTGCTTGATATGAAATGTCTATTTACATTAGTTAAAATTACTTTAATCCCAAAATGTATCTGGTAATTTAAACTTTCTTTGTATTGCTTTCTGCATAGATACCGAGTATTCCTGATTCTCATTGCGACATTTTATAGGATAGTGAATTCCGGAATCCATATGATGTAACATTCTATGGCTGCCCTTTCCTCTTCCTCCTTTTTTCATTACCACAATGCCGAATTCGCTCAATACTTTAATTAGGACTCGATATTTTCTTGGTGAAGGTTGAGAGGAATTAGCAAGTAGCAGCATGAGCATATTCAACTTCTTTTATAATATTTGTACCAAAGGGAAATTTGATTTCGGGGAATTTCGGATTGGCTTTTCTGGCTACTCTTGTGCCATTAACAAATTTCTGCCAATATTCGATTGGAGCGGGAGTTACAATATTTTCCAATGTACCTGCTTGTATAGCAAAGCTGATGTTATCCATGAGAGCAGTAAGTATATTTTCTTTCGCTTCACTCTCAGTTTTACCATCGGCAACAATATCGTATTCTAATGCGTGTGCAACAACAATATCTCCTTCTGTTCCTAACATTATATGTGCTCTTATGGCTATTAAGAATCCATCTTTAACTGTTTTTGTCTGAATAGCTTTCTCAACCGCACTTCGCATTAAATTCTCGACCTGCTGTGCCTTCATTATTTTGATCCACCCTTGTTAGTTGATTGGTATAAGTGTTATCGGCTTATATCTGTTTATTATACAGTATAAAATGTGAAATTATTCAAATTTGGGATTTGAGCCGTTTGATTGTTTCAATACTGCCAAAAAGAAAGTATAGTAACAACCGTCTTTCTGTTTGTTAAACATGGATTAATGGTACTTGTGGTATACAGATAGGGCCGGTTGTTGAATTACTTAAATACATGTGGACTGTTAACGAAATTTAAAATCTTTGCTAATATAATGATTTTCTACAATTAATACAATTGTAATTCGATGCTTTGTCTATTAATTTAACTCCAACATGACATTATAAGGTTCCAAATTTTTAAAAACAAGCGATATTTTATTGTCAACTATATTTTTGTTTTGAATTAGAAACATCACCTAAACCTAATATACCCGGGTTTCTCAATCAGTTTATGATCTTTCCAGAAATAAGCAATATCTTCTATGAACTCAACGACTAACGAGGCATTCATGGTGTTTATCAACATGTAAGCAAAGAACACTTGAAAAACTACTTGCATGAGTTCAATTTTCGTTATAACTTTCGGTACTTTCCAGACAGCCATCGCACTATAAATGCCATTAAGGGTTTTGAAAGAAAGAGGTTGATGTACCGGGACTCATCCGGTGTAACCAACTAAAAAAATCCAATATAATAGTATAAATCATGCAATCACAAAACAATTACGGTTCTGTTGAGGGAAGATTGAGGGTGATTTCCGAACGTAAAAGTTTGAGGTTTTTTGTTGATGATGACTTGACGAGTAAATCAATCGCATGCTATTTTAAAGAAGAAAACATTAATGACGTACTCTCTGCATTCAGAAAGCGAGTATCAGTATATGGATTAATAATGTACAAATCTCATGGAGAGCCGTATTCGTTGAAAGTTGAACGATTTAGAGTGTTGAAAGACAAGGACGATTTACCCACAATAAATGATGTCTTGGGGATATTGAAGAAAGATGGATAAATTAATCCGCTACTGGGATAGTGATTGTTTTCTGGGGTGGTTCAATGAAGAATGGGACAAAATAGATCAATGCAAAGGTGTGCTTACCAAAGCTCAGAACGGAGAATTGATAATTGTTACATCTGCCCTTACATTGACTGAAGTTTTAAAGGTTACCGATGATGACTCACTGAAGAATAATGATTTTGAAGGAACTACTTGAAAGCTAATCCTAAAATAGCGGTCATCAACCCGGAGAGAATAAAAGACGTAAAGATAAACCAGATTTACGTTGCAGACTGCGTGGATTTCATGCGGGGAATGAAATCTGATTACATTGATTTGACCGTTACATCTCCACCCTACGATAAATTAAGAGATTATAAAGGATACTCCTTTAACTTTGAGGCTATCGCAACCGAACTTCTCCGTGTTACAAAAGAAGGAGGAGTGATTGTCTGGGTAGTTGGAGACAAGATGAACGGAGGGCGAACTCTTACAAGTTTCCGACAGGGTATATTCTTTCAGGAAATCGGGTTCAACATGCACGACGTGATGATTTACCAGAAAAAGAATACACCGTTCATGCGCAGCAACGCTTACACTAACGCCTATGAGTTTATGTTTGTCTTGAGTAAAGGAAGCCCAAAAACCTTTAACGCAAGGAAGGAAAAGACCGTGCGGAGTGGGTATGAAATGGTGGTTCATAACAAAGGGTCTGACGCCATAAACAAGAAGGTTCTCAAGGAACTAAAGAAAGAAAAAACCCGAACTAATATCTGGGCGTATGCCGTGGGCATGGGTGGGACTACTTCAGACAAGATTGCTTTCAAACATCCGGCGGTGTTCCCCGAAAATCTTGCTGGCGACCATATTTTGTCGTGGACAAACGAAGGCGACCTTGTTTTCGACCCTATGTGTGGTTCAGGAACTACATGCAAAATGGCTCTCTTGAATCGAAGAAACTATATCGGTGTAGACATATCTGCAGAGTACATAGAAATAACAGAACAGAGACTACGGAAATTCAAAAATGTTAAATGAGTGGGTTGTATGTGTCGAAGGAAAGGGGAGGAAGCACGAAGACGGGAAACCGGCTAAACGAACAAGAGCGTTTGAAGCTGATTCAGTCGGGTTAGTCAAAGATATTACGGGAGATTCAGTTGTTGTCTGGCTAATCGGAAGGGATGAAACATGGACGATTCCCGCAAGTGAAGTTAAGCAAATCGATGTCAATAAGACAGGAGATAAACACTCAAAGAAGATTTGCAATATCTGTCATCGTTTGCTTCCGGTATCCAAGTTTGACAAAAACCAAACCAACCAACATGGAATAATTCGTCGCCCCAGCTGTACTAAATGCCGAACTGATATTGACAAGCGGGCTCCCAAGAGTCAGCAAGCCAAGCAGATGGAAAGACAACGACCTAAGAAATGCTCGCCATTCAAATGTCCTATCTGCCAAAAGCGTTCGATTGTGGGGATAACTGCAAGGATTGTTGCCGACCATGACCACCACACAGGCAATATAAGAGACTTCATTTGCGATAGTTGTAATACTGGACTTGGCAGATTTAAGAATGGCGAAAACTGTCTTAAGAATGCTGTGATTTACATAGAAGAAAGGGACACTCTGAATGCATAGTTTTTTATTTATGTATATAATTCCCCTATAATTATTATATATATATATTATAGTAGTTAATATACTACGTAGATAGTATTATTATTACTACTACTTGACTCTTAACTTTTGTAATGTATTTAATTAGTATGTACATGCCATGTCAACTTGCCTCCAGCAATTTGGCTACAGGGGCGACTCTAAAGTTTAGATGTCGCCCTCTTTTTGTTATTCCTGAGGCGGCTTACACACACTGCAAGCAGAAAATTGCCCCTTTGCTATATCAAGAGAAATAGGAATTGAACTTCTACTCAGATACCTACAGCCTGCTTTGTGATATTTGCTGCCGGTTCTCGTTCTATAAACAGTAATAGATTTTTTTTCTTCTGTAACAGTCGGCTTAGGTGCAGGTGTACTAACTATTGTTGTCGTTACATCTTCATTCCAAAGCCCTACATTGTTCCTCTGCGCTTCACCCTGTAAATGCTGAAACACCTCAACATATTTCACATTCGGTGGATATGTAAAAACCTGAGCATAGCCGTTTTGAACAAGCCACGCATTCGCAAAAATATCACCATACTCCGCAGGAACAAAGACATATGCTAATAATCTGCCATATTGATCGCGTTCCTGCACATCGATTTCGAGTCTTATTGATTTACCTTCAATGAGATTTTTTGTGGCTTCTGATGCTTCTTTCCCATAATATTCAACAGGTTTTGAAGGATGAACAGTTTCAGGTGTATCAACACCGATCAGCCGAACAGTCTCCCCATTATCGATTTCGAATGTATCGCCATCGATTACCCGGATGACGGTATGGTATTCCTGGGCGATGGCAGGCAAGAAGGTAAGGCAAAAGATAATTAATACAGCTGCTGTTTTTAATTTCATGATGTGGCGGTGCTGGAAGCTGCTTAATAATAATTTGAATATTAGGCTATATATTTTGATTCTCTTTCAAGTCTACGTTGTCTGCTACCATAAATAAACGATCCAACAAGAGAAACCAATGTACCACCAAATAGTACCATTCCTGCTCTATCATGCCCATTCATTGTAAGGAATATTCCCCCACCTATACCGGCAAGAGAAATAACTAATGCAAAGACCAATCCTAACTTACTTTCAAATGATCCGGATTTAATCACTTGTTTTTCCATTTCTTGGCGATGCGAACTTTGCTTGACGAAGGTGTCCATAATTGTTTTGGCAGCACCTGGGCAAACTTCTTCATATTTTTGGAATTGTCCAGCAGGGGGTAATGGTCCGGAATAAGATTGGGCGATTGCAACTGCACGGTTCTGCAGTTGTTGTTTTGGTTTATTTATTCTTCGCCATTCAACAGGAGAGCATTTTCTTCTTCAAAATTCAAGAAAGAATCGAATAGATCGTCACCAACAGCTTTCCAATCCGAACGGATAGCATTTTCGTCTGCTTCCTCTTCAGTCAGAGAGTTATTATAGACGGTAAGTGTGTTACCAAGATCAATTGCTCTTGCCACACCTCCAACAAAGTTTGGTACGGCAAATAGGAAAAACGTTCCACCCATGATATTCTCAACTTTTATAATGTATATCGGCCTAAATCAATCAATCGATTAATTTCAAAGCACGTTTATATGATCGGTTTATTAAATTTGCACCAATACGGATTTGGTACATAGATAGGGCCGGTTGTTGTATTATTTTATTTAGTCGTGGACTAATAACTATTTAAAAGTACTTTAATATAATGATTTTCTACAATTAATGCAATTACAATTGTCAACTATTTTTTTTCTTTACAATTTAATCTCTTTGTAGTTAACACTAATATAACACCATTTAGTTCCAAAACAAGCGAAAATTGTGAACCGTTTATTTTCATTATAATATGAATTCACTTCCTAAACCTAATATACCCCGGCTTCTCCACCAGCTTCCCATCCTTCCAGAAATAAGCGATATCTTCAATGAATTCCACTACTATCGGGTCCCGGAATACCTCATGATCATCTTCGAACACATGCACCATTTGCAGGTACAGAATTGCTTTGTCTCTGGCTCCGAATCGATCATCTTCAGTCACGCCCCATATATTGTTGAACAGCTGAATATAGAGTTTGATCGGTTTTACCCAGCAGTCCGGAGGCTGCGGGAACATGGCTGAAGTGCCTATTATTTTTGAGAGACCTGGCATGAAATCCCAGTGGCTATTTAATAAAGATTAATCCATTGTCATCGTAAGATCCAATTAACTCTTCATTGTCATAAATAAATATTTTCAAATTATTTATACCAGATACATTCTCATAATAGATTTGAACATAGTCAAACATTAATTTTTTGGCATGCATACTTAAGTCATAAAAAGAATCATCGATATATATTGATAGCTTTTCATTGTCGAAAACTATTTCCCTTATTCGTTTTTCTTCTTTAGAAGATTCAATAAAATCATTGTGCCTTTCATCTCGTTCGGATCTCCTCCGGTCTGTTTCGGATTCCAACCAGTCTGTGTAAGATGTTACATTCTCAGATATTTTATCTCTTAATTCAGATAATGAGCTTTTTGCTTGTTCTTCTCCCAAAGCTTCAACTCTTTTATCAAAATCCCATATTCCAATTTTCGCTTCTCGGGCAATTTTAAGGCCGTCTATTAATTCACTGAAGTATTTCCCATTTGGTAGATAAAACATTATATTTCCGAATCCATATAGCACCATTGATCTGTTGATTAGGACTTCATCTCCAGATGAATTTTTAATCCAAGCATATGCAAGTACTCTTCCATATCTGTCTCTTCTTTCCTCATCGAATTCTAACCGTACAGTTCTTCCTTCAATCGTTTTTTTCGTAAAATCTGATGCCTCTTTCCCGTAATATTCTACCGGTTTACTCGGATGAACGGTTTCAGGCGTATCGACTCCGATCAGCCGCACAGTTTCTCCGTTCTCAATTTCGAATGTATCACCATCAATTACCCGGGTAACGGTGTGGTATTCCTGAGCGATGGTGAGTGATACTGAAAGGGAGAATACGATTACTGCTATGAATATTTTAAGTCTCATTTATTCCCTCATTCTTCTGTGAAGTCGGTATAAGGAACCCATTCAACCAGCCTATTAAGCATATAAGATAATTGTTCTGCCTCTTCATGAGAAGTGTTTTTCTTAATTGTAATTGCAAAAAACCATCGCCCAAGACTTCCAATTTTTCTTTTATTGTCTCAAGACCTATGTGATAAGAAACATCTTTTACATCACCATCTTTTTCTTGAACATGATCTTTGACTGTGAACCTATAACTTCCCCATTCTGTATTCGAATTTGTCATTAAAATTTCTCCATTATATTAAAATAAAACAGGGAGCAAAATGCTCCCTGGGGTAACTTTAATAGATGACGGATTTAATTAAATCATTTCATCTATGGGTATCTTTTATAGGCGATTGACCCCCAAGAGAGTCAGAACCAACCTATGAACTTCTATATGGTTATATTATAAACAGGACATTTTTTCTCTAATCCACCACCATGGTTTACATTTGTAAACGTATGATGCTTTAAATTGACTTATGGGATAAGTATGATTATGTCATACTTTCTACCACAAAGTAATACTTAATAATCGACACGTCAAGTAAAATATTTAATTATTTATTTAATTGTATGAGGATTGTGGGGAGTTTAGTCATTGGTTATCTTCTGTAAGTAAGATTTTTCATTATCTCTGCTGCTTTGAAATAAAACGAATCATTTCTGCATAACTCGCAAAAGACATGATTAGATGTTACTCAATAACTGGTGACCAATCAAGTGATCGCATAGTAAAAATGTTATTTGTTATCTTGACTTGATCAGTCCCATCTGTATTCATAATATAAATTTGAGCGGCTTCCGTCCCGATCGGACATAAACGCAATCTTTGACCCATCCGGTGACCAGATAGGGTAAGCATCGCCTTCTGGATGGTGAGTTATATTGGCAGGATCAGAACCGTCCATGTACATGATATATATTTCACCATATCCGTACATTATTTTTCTAATATAAATAAGTAGTCCCTATTAAGATAAAAGTTGTTAGGATTTATTGATGATTTCTTGATGATTTTTAAATTACTATGCTCCGAAATAATGTCAATTATTTCTGGTGATATAAAATAATGCCCTTCAATTGAGTAACTATCTTGGCTTGAAAATTTTTTCCATCCTCCAGGGGCTTTTAAATTACTGGTATGAATAAAAGCTTTACCACCTTTTTGCAATATTACACTAATTTCATAAAAATATTTTTTTATGGTGTGTAAATCCAGATGGACAAATACATCGAATGAATATATAAAATCAAACTTGTCCTTCAAACTATTAGAAAATTTGGAATCTCTTAACTGAACATAATGTACATTCGGACCTGATCCTAAAACAGAACGTGCCTTTTTTAACATTTCAGAAGAAATGTCAAACGCGTAAAATTCTTTAACACTATAGACTACTTTTGAAGCAATTCTTGCTCCACCAACCCCAATTTCACCAACAACACTCTCTTTTGTTATATAAGGATAGATATATTCTGAAATAATCCGTTCTAAATCAGTTACTCTCCCCCACTCATCGCCCAAGTAGTTTAAGTAATTTTCCTTTTCCTCGTCTTTTATTGTATCATTTTCAACATGAACTTTTTTCTTATTCCAACCTTTTGCATAACCATCCCAAAGTTTTTTATTATATTCAAAGTTCAAATAATTAGAAGGCATTGGCTTAAAAACATTATTGACCAAGCGATATGGTTTTCTTAAGATTTTTTTTATAGGTTCAGGTAATTTTTTTCTTACTATTTCAAGCATCTGGCCAGTTTAAACCGTGTGCTTATCGGCTTTTTAATTTTAATAAATTTTAGTTGGTAAGTGGAATAAAAACGTAAAATAAGCAAGAGCGAAATCCTCGAATCACTATGAAGTTGTAAACTTTTAGATGAAAGTGGTTGTGAAGGATATTCTACAGGAATGAACTTTTGTGCGGGCTTTTTTTTTACTCTTATCTTTCTTTTTACTTGTCATTGCAGCCATTTTTGAATTGAACTATAGCACTTCTTAAATCATCTCCAATAATTTTCCAATCAGAATGTATAGCTCTTCTATCTGCTTCATGCGAAGAGATTGAATTATTATATTGGTTTAAAGCAGAAGAAAAGTCTATTAATCTTGCTACACCAGTTAGAACGCTTGGTTGGGCGAATAAGAAATCTGTAAGGATTCCCACGATATGAGTATCGTCACATATACTATTTGGAGTTTAATTTTTCAAGTCAACCTGATTCCAAGTATCGTTTTGGCTTCGTTACATTGTGGAACAGTACGAGTGTTTGACTTAATTTGTTCGGCGTAAATGAGAATCGTTTCTATAAATAAAATACCTAAAAATAATGATTATTGCAATTACAAATTACTTCCTGACTTATGCATTTAACACCAATATAACACCTATTGGTTCCAAAACAAGCGAATTTTTGTCAACCTGTAAGTACAGTACTGCTTTATCTCTGGCTCCGAATCGATCATCTTCAGTCACGCCCCATATATTATTGAACAGCTGAATATAGAGTTTGATCGGTTTTACCCAGCAGTCCGGAGGCTGCGGGAACATGGCTGAAGTGCCTATTATTTTTGAGAGACCCGGCATGAAATTCCAATAGTTATTCAACAAAAATTAGACCGTTATCATCGTATGTTCCGATTATTTCTTCATCGTCATAAATTAATATTCTCAAGTTATTTATACCAGATACTCTCTCATATTGGATTTGAAAATAGTTAAACATTGATTTTTTGTCAGGCATGCTTGTGTCATAAAAAGAATCATCGATATATATTGATAGCTTTTCATTGTCGAAAACTATTTCCCTTATTCGTTTTCCTTCTTTTAAAGATTCAACAAAATCATTAAATGTACTATCGGCAATAATTTTGGCCTGTTCTAAATCTTTTTTGGCCTGTTCTAAATCTTTTTCTATATTGGAAGCCATCCATTCCAGGGTAGATTTTAGATTCTCATTAACTTTATTATTTAATTCATCAATTGAGTTTTTTGCTTGTTCTTCTCCCAAAACTTCAACTATTTTTTGATAATCCCATATGCCAAATTTCAATTCTTGGGCAGTCTTATGTACTTCATATAATTCATCGAAGTATTTCACATTAGGAGGATAAAATATTATATGTCCTAATCCAGATAGCACCATTACTTTGTTGATTAGGACTTCTCTACCTTTTGAGGTTTTTTCCCAGACATAGGCGAGAAGTCTTCCATATCTGTCGCGCTTTTCTACGTCTGTCTCAATTCTTACTTCTCGGCCTCCGAGTATTTTTCTCAGGTGATCAGACGCTTCTTTCCCATAATATTCAACAGGTTTTGAAGGATGAACAGTTTCAGGTGTATCAACACCGATCAGCCGCACAGTTTCTCCATTCTCAATTTCGAATGTATCTCCATCAATAACTCGGGTAACTGTGTGGTATTCCTGAGCGATGGCAAGCGAGATCGAGAGGGAGAAGAGGATTATCGCTAATATTGGTTTAATTTTCATTACATGGATCCTTTACATTTTTTTATAAACCCCAACGACTTTGTGAATAAACATGAATTCTTTTATGTTATACTCCCGATTGTTTAATCCATCCAGATCGACAAAGTCTTTATTATCTGGTTCAAGCATAACTGTTTTCCCAACCTGCCTAAAACGCTTGACACCAGCATTGCCGTCTCTTAGTCTAAAAACTACTGTTGAGTTATTGTGAAGTTCTGTGGAGGGGGAGACTATAACATAGTCGCCTTCGTTTAGTGAGGTTACCATGGAGTCCCCTGTGACTACCAGCGCATAAGCGTTTTCGTCCTTAACATCAGCCATGACATATTCCTCTGCGAAACGTACTGGAAAATCTTGATCTGTAACATCAACAACGTCACCAGCCGGTATTTTATTAAGGACAGGGACCTTACGAGTGAATGCTGGGCTTAATTCATTTCCCCAATCTTGCCCGGAATCATAAACTGCTGATTGGTCACTAATATGTTTAACGGCAGATATTTCAGAATATTCAGTATATATTTTATTTCTCACCTGATCGATACCACTTTGGTAAAGGTCGTCAATCGAGACATTGAGGGCGGTTGCTATTTTGAATAGCGTTTGGGCATGTACATTTTTTCGAATGTTGCCATGTCTATCTTTTCCGGATTCTATATGTGTTAAATTAGCATAATCAATACCTGATTTCTTAGCAAGCTTTTTTAGAGAAATATTTCTCCTTGCTCGAACCATTCTTATGTTCTCACCAATTTTTTTTATATTCATAACTCAAATAATCATAATAATTTATTAATATAATTAGTAATAATTAGTATTTTTTACTTGACAAATATAGTATATTGTTGTATTATTAATAATAATAAATGTTGAAGTTAAATTATACGACAAATGTTAACTAAAATCAACAGGGAAACTAATGGTAAACAATAAGCTTAAAGCAAAGATAGTCGAAAAGTTCGGTTCTCAGGCTAATTTTGCTGAGGAATTAGACATTTTTGCAACCATCGTATCTCGTGTTGTTCGAGGCAGAATATTCCTTTCAGATGAAGATCAAATCCGTTGGGCTAATTTGCTTGATTGTAATCCGGAAGATATTTTTATCTTCAATAATAAAGTATCAGCATAATATACATTTAATAACCAGGAGGTCGTCAATGGCTAGTTCAACAATTATAGCCGAAGATAGACTGAGAGACTACAATAACTTAAAATCCATTAAGGATACTGTCAGATTTCACAATTCCAAAAGATTTGGAACGTGATATCCTGATTCATTTAAAGCACAAGTCCGGAGCATTACTGGACTATGCACTGTTGGAAGCAAAGAAAACAGCGAAAGTAGCCGTCAACCTTTTATAATATACTTTTTGGCCCTGTCTATGTCACTAAAATTAATTGGTGTCATTTGTAAAATAGGTGGATAGTTTGAAAAATATCATCAGTATTTACGAAACATACGAAGTGTCAAGAAAAATTCAAGAGGAATCATAAATGGATGAATTGAAACAATTTAATGTAGAATTGTTTGGTTATCATGAGATACAAAAGTTGTATTGTGAGTTTGCCAAGTCATTACCAGACTATTATAACGGCAACAATAGTGAATTTGCAGAAAAATGCGGAGTAAGGCCTTCTACTTATGATTATTGGATAAAACGGTCATTTCCAGTTGGTGCAATTATAGTCCATCCCCATTATGACAAGCTAGTTGAATTTATGTCCATATTGCGAGAGAAATTTATAGCTGGCGAATTCGAACCTCCATCATCAGACATTGACATTGAACAGTCCTGGCTTGAAGCAAAGAAGGCAGCTGAAGAATTTAATGAATTATTATATAGCCATAAAAAAGCAAATACGATTGCACTCATCAAAAAACATCAGTCTAAAATTAAACAAATAGCATGATAAGGAATCTATTATGAGCAAATGAAAGCTGTTCTTAAATTATTTTCGGTTAAAAAACCGCTTGCTCCACTTGCAGTAGATTTAATGATTTCAGTTGTTGCTTCGAGAACGGTCATTGACATGTCAACTCCTTATAATAATGTCGGAATATATGACAATTACTTATAAAATCAATAAGGTGAGAAACGGCCCGGTGTCGTTTCCCAAACAACTAATAGTCGGCATACCGGCACCGGGTAAAATTCTAATAGGTATTCAAAATGGATAAACCAAAAAAAATGTTAAGCAGGAGACAGGCAGCACTTGAACTTGGCGTATCTGATAAAACGTTGGACAAATGGATTGCTAACGGTTTAATCCCTGCTTATAAACTCGGTGATAGTCAGCTTAGTCTTGTAAAAATCAAGGCAGAAGATTTATACACATTCCTTGACAAATGCAAAATAACGGCGTAAAACATCTTCATAGAGGATCAGTATTAGTTCCTCATGGCCGGAACAAGTATCATTACCGCCGAAGAATAGGCGGTAGATACTTTTATCGTTCATTACGGACCGATGATTTTGAACGTGCCTACAATGATGCTCTTGATTATGAAAAAATGGATGACATTGCGTTTCTGCGATCAACAGAGCCTCGCAACAAATTCAGGACATTCGGTGAGGTTAGCGAGCAATATCTTGATGAGGGTGTGAAACATCTTGCAGAAGGAAGTCGAAAAGTCAACAGGGAACGATTACAACCGCAATTACCATATTATAGACACAAAGTATTAGAATCTATAACTGCCTCTTTTATTGAAACTACAGCAACAAAAATCCAGAATAAACGTGGTTTTTCCGAAGCGACCAGACAGAAATACATATATGTAATAAGCGCTGTCCTGTCATTTGCTGTTGACAGAGGGTATATAGAATTCAATCAAGCAAAGAAAGTTAAAATGCGGCCTGTCAAGAAAAACAGGGCAAAGATAGCACATACTCGTCAAGAGGTCCTGTTAATGATCGATCAAGCTGAAGGTTACCTCAAACCTATTCTTGCACTTTGCTATTATATGGGACTTCTGATACGTGATGTATTGTCTCTCATGGTTAAAGATGTGCTGCTTGATTCTGGTGATATAATATTTGATGAACACAAAAAGAATGAGCGTAAACGTGTACCGATCCCTGAGCAGTTAAAACCAATTCTAAGAGCATACATAACCGAATACACATCTATATCGAAGTGGCTATTCAAAGGGCGTGACGATAAGCCCTTAGCAATACCTTACCAGGTGATGAAAGACTTCATGAAAAGCATCGGTATTCGATATAGGGGATTTCATATTTTGCGCGATACATTCATTACACACGCAAGAGAAGATGGGATTCCTGACGCGATAATAAAATTCTACACAGGACATTCAACAGCGCAAGTATTTGAGAATTATTCTCATGTAGGACAGGATAGGGAAGTTGTGGAAAACTGGATGAAAAAGTTCAATAATAATGCCGAATTAAAGAATATTAAAGAACGCTAAAACGATGTTAAAAAGTTACACAAAAATTACACAGTCTAAATTTTTAATCATTCACAAATTATTGATAATTATAATTGTTATAAATATAACTTCACAGACTTTCACCTCCATCAACGTATAATATTTGTCCCGTAATAAAATCATTCTTCAATAAATATTCCAATGCTGAAAGAATATTGTCGGTATTTCCTTTCCTTTTCATAGGAATCGCACTCGATCTCCGGTCGAGATATGTTTCATTCTCACCACTGGGTGCTAAAATAATTCCTGGTGCAATGGCGTTAATTCTGAAATCAGGAGCGAACTCACAGGCAGCCATATATGTCAAATCGGCGAGCGATTTTTTTGATAGGGTATAAGCAGCATAAGCATAATCGTTTTTTAATACACGTGAGTCGACAATATTAACGATGTGTCCTCTTTTGTATAATGAAGTAAATTTCTGAATGAGAAAAAACGGTGTTCTGCTATGTAGCACAAAATTGTTGTCAAACTGTTCTGGGGATGTTTCAGCGATATTTTGTTTTTCAAAGATAGATGCATTATTAATTAGCAGTGAAAGATTTGGAAATGAGGTATGAATACGCTTCATAAATCCGCCTATATTACGATCATTGATAAAATCGTATTGGAATAATTCGCAGTTAACACCAAACTTCCGGGCTTTTTCAGCAGATTCAACAGCGGCTTGCTTTGACGTATTATAATGAAGCGCAATATCAAATCCCATCTCCGCAAGGAAAATGACTATCTCTTTTCCAATTCTTCGTGCGCCACCAGTGATCAGTGCTTCTTTTTTAGATGTGTTCATTGTTGCAGGAAAGAATTAATATATTAATTTTTTGTTGATATCAAATTCTGGGTTAATGTAATAATTTTATCAGCAATTAAAAAGAATATATACATAGTTGTAAATATGCTATTAATTTCAAAAGGATATCACATTGTATATCAGTAATTATTTGCCTTCGTAATGCATGGGGATTTGTATATATATATCAAATAGTTATACACAACAAGAGTCCATATTTGCCATAATAAATTCTAATAACTCTTGGAATGTCTCGAAATTGAGTGTATTTTCACCTAATGTAATGCAAAATTAAGGAATAATGAACCGATGGACAATAAAGATAGTTCTCTCAGGTTAATCGATTCTCCCTGTACCTGGTTCAATATACGGAGGGCATCAAGGGCCGTTACACAGTATTTTGACCGAGCTCTCAGACCATCCGGATTAAAAGTGTCTCAGGGAAATATTCTCGGACGACTTTCTACACAGGGCAGTGTAACAATAGGAGAGCTTGCAGGTGAGCTTCTTATGGATAGAACTACATTGACCCGCAACGTTCAGATTCTTGAAAAGCGGGGTTTAGTGTCAATTGAACCGGGAATTGACCGTCGAACCCGTCTCCTCGAAATAACAGGTGCGGGATTTAATGCATTGAAGGCAGCTTTTCCTCTCTGGCGAGAAGCAAATCAGCAATTGATCAATGAAATTGGTCATACACAATGGCATGACCTTGTATCATGTTTGGCAGTTTTATCCGATTATACCAGAGTACAATAATTTTTACTGTACACTAAATAAGTGCAACAGTTTTGAAAGTAATCACACTTCTGCTCCTCATGTAAATTTATGGAGAAAATTTACACCTGATTTAAATATTAGAATGTCACAAACAGCGTTGCTCTTGGAATTATATCAGTATCAGGTGAAACACTTGCACTATTTTCGCTGTATTTTATAATTTCAACATTTGGAATGATCTTGACCGTCGGTGCTGCATTATAATCAATTCCGGCAAGAATAAAATGGGACTTCGCTGTCGGATCGAATGGTATATACGATATTTTATCACCTTCAGGATTCGGATCAAACATGCGGTCATACCGCGCAAATCCGGTTACCTTCTCATTAAATCTGTGTACGCCAAAAATTGAAAACACATCTAATTTCAGGTCATCGGTGTTTGGACCGACTCTTCTGTTCTGGCGGATATAGAGCGCGCCGATGCGAAAGTCATCATTGCCATATCCGGAAAAACCCATGTAAGTCTCCCGATGTTTTCCATTAGGACGGTCGTCATAATCGACATATGCCTGAAACGTTAAACCCTTAACCGGATGAAAACCAAGAGATGCCGCAGATTTTTTGCCCTGTCCCACTTCCGAACTGTTTGCATTGCCATTACTGAAAAAGTAGTGGTAACTGACTTTTTGATTCGTATCGACATACCCTCTGAATGAAATGCCGAACTGCCGTGTGGAAATGAGCTTCTGGAGATCGGGTGGTGTTTTCTCTACTGGTCGATATCCCCATAATGGCTCAAGAAATGTAACAAACGGTGACGGTGATATACCGAGATAGATATTGTGGTTATTCTTTCTCCATCGCACATAACCGTCTTTAATAAACGGCTCCATCTTCGATTTGGTTGTGAAATCACCTGCGTTACCCATTTCCAAACGGGCCCTGAATGAAAAATTTCCACTTAAAGAATTATCGAATGTCAGATAAATCCGACGGATCCAGAATGCATTTTCACCTTCAATATCTTCATTGTGATTATTGGCAGCATAATAATAGTCGCCAAACATTAAACCAGAAAACTTTACATCATTTTGTGCGTAAGCAGTTTGGGCCATAAAGACCAAGAATACGAATAAGCATAATCGTTTTAATAGAATCTTCATTATCTATTCCATTTAATAAAGTTAAACGTTTTCTACAATTACCTTTTATCTATAAATACAAAGTAGATAATTACCACAAAAAAACTCGGAAAATTTTAAATCGGATATGATATAATCAAACTAATCCGGATGGTTTACGATCCGAGGATTAATATCCCAAATATACATAATAGGTAGGAAATATAAAAATAAAAAAAGAGTCATCAATGCTCATGATTCTTTTTTTATTTTGTTTTACAAAAATTTAATGTGATACGTGTACTGTTTTATTTTTCCATATTTGAATCGTCTGATTCCTTGAGATCGAGCGCGGCAGAGTTGATGCAATATCTCAGTCCGGTCGGTTTGGGACCATCTTCGAACACATGTCCGAGATGTCCACCGCAACGGCCGCACAAAATCTCTGTCCGTCTCGAAAACAGACTGTTATCTTCTTCTGTTTCGATGTTTTGCTCAGAAATCGGCTCCCAAAAGCTCGGCCAGCCTGTTCCGGAATCAAATTTGGAATCGGAACTAAACAGTTCGTTACCGCATCCGGCGCAGAGAAATACACCTTTTCCCTTAAATTCGTTAAATTTTCCGGTAAATGCGCGCTCTGTTCCTTTTTTTCTTAGAATATAATATTCTTCGTCTGTCAGTAATTCCCGCCACTCATCATCTGTTTTAACAACTTTTTCACTCATAATGTTAGCCTCATCAGTAGATACATCCGTGTTTGGTTTTTGCGACGCGGGCACATTATTTTGTGCATATCCACATGCACTGAAAAGTACCGCGCAGATAGTAAACGTATAAATAAATAAATTTTTCATCATTGTTTCCTTTCTACATAGGAGTTAAACAGAGCACGGTTCAGAGAGGTTCCATGATGTTGTTTCTTATTATGATTCATTCCCAAAAGAACATTGCAGAAAACAGCTATTAATATCTTGGAAATAGAACCAGAATACTGTATTATGTACCGCAAAATTAAATTAGAAATTGATAAATATATATTTGAAGATTAATCCGGAGAGGCTTTTGTGACTCGTATCCTCAACTTGTTCAGCCGTCTGTTTGTTGTCTGGGTAATTCTTGGCGGCGCTGCTGCTTATTGGTATCCTGCATTTTTTACTCAGTTGCAGCCTTTTATGAACTGGTTCTTCGGACTGACGATGTTCGGTGTGGGATTGGTCATCGATCCTCATGAATTTGTCACAATTATTAATAATTTCAGAGTGGTATTAATTGGGGTAGTCTCGCAATTCACTATAATGCCATTTCTTGCGTTTGCCATTGCCTTCTTTTTTGGGTTTTCCGATGAGATTACTCTTGGCCTCATACTCACCGGTTCTGCTCCCGGTGCAATGTCGAGTAATATTCTCAGTTATCTTGCCGGAGCAGATGTTGCCTATTCCGTTTCTCTAACCACAGCATCTACACTTCTTGCACCGATTCTGACACCACTACTCACACTTATTCTTGCACAAACGGTGCTTGAGATTCCATTCTGGAGCATGGTACTCAGTGTCTGTTTTATGGTGCTGATACCGGTGATACTCGGTATATCCGTTAAACGAATTCTTCACAATAAAGTAAAGCTCCTTGCTGTAGCCGCACCGGCTTTATCGACGCTATTTATTGTTATGATCTGTGCAGTCGTTATTGCATTAAACAAAGAATATATTTTGCAACTGGACAGATGGATTTTTCTTGCCGTGGTTGTTCTCAATATTTTGGGAATGACTATCGGATACACAGTCGGAAAAGTATCCCGGTTCGATCTCTTAAAGAGACGCGCTTTAGCTATAGAAATCGGGATGCAAAATGCAGGTCTCGGAAGTGTGCTGGCACTCACCCACTTTAATGAGCGCGTCGCTCTTCCTGCAGTAGTCTTTATATTTATGTGTATATTTAGTGCTTCGTTTCTCGTATCACTCTGGTCACGGGAATCACGCGAAGACACAAATTGAATTTTTAATATGAACAGATATTCTGGATTACTGAGCATATCTCAAAATTCCACTCTTTTATTTAGGTATTTTTTCTGAACCTGAGAGCAGCTTTGGAACATGGAAATTCCTCTTCCGGGTGTGGTGAGTGGTGGTGAAACTGTACAATCTTTAATAATCCAAGTTAATGCATGAATTCTTCAGGAAAAAAACAATTTACCGAAAAGCAGTTCCTTGCGGGTATTACTACTCTATTTCTTTTAATCATTTGCTCGGTACTCGTAATCAGCGGTTATCTCTTTGTTTCAAACAGCAATATAGATGAAACATATAACCGCATTTTTCGGCTGCGTGAGCTCAGCTATCTGGTGATTGTACAGGACAAAGATGGTACTGAAAATTTTTATCAGGATATTGTTCAGAAGAACTGGAGATACACTGTTAATGATGAATTCGATACTGAAGAAGCTATAGTTGAATTTGAAAACATGGTTTCTGATTCTCTTCGGATTCATGTAGTATCACAGTTGAAACGTGCCCATTCTGAAATAGTCAATCTTGAAAAAAGAGCTGCAGAATTGGTGAACAACAATCGGGAAGCAGCTCTTTCTTTGTTAGCAAGCAAGGAATATGAAAGCCTCAAAGATTTATTTGAAAACAGCGTTAATTCAATTGCGTCGCTTTCTGAAAAAGAGCTGAAGGTAACACTCGACAAGCAGAAATTTGGTGCAGAGGTTGCACTATTTGCCCTCCTGATCATGGTCCCGATCTTGTTTATTTCCATTGTTATAGTGGAAAGATACTATAAAAGAAATCTTCAGGTATCCACAGAGCTCAGACAGGCAAAATCATTTACAGATTCGATTATCTCTAACGTACCTAATATTATTTATTCTAAAGACAGAAAATCGTGAGTGACTTTTATAAGCGCAAACTGTGAAAATTTGTCTGGATATCAACCCGCAGAGTTTTATGAAGATGAACGCTTGATGGAGTTGGCGGTTTTACCTGATGATAGAGATTCCTGGTCGGGATTGCTCCATGATCATCAGGGTAACGGGCAGCGGAATGCCGAATACCGGATTGTAAAACGTGACGGTACTGTCTGCTGGGTTAATGATTCTCTCATAGTTTCCGTCGATGGTGATGGAAGGCTAGAACGTATTGATGGCGTTATTTCAAATATTACGATAAGAAAGAAAGCTGAAACCGATCTTGACCGGATGCGGAATATGCTGGACCAGGGTCAAGACGCAATCTATATGATAGATGCAAAAAATGGACAAATTATTGAGAACAATCAGACGGCATGTTCCATGCTGCAGTATTCACAGGAAGAATTATTTACAAAAACCGTTTTTGATATTGATAAGAATATTCCTGATGATTGGCTAAATGATTCAGGGGGTATCTGTGTTCCAGACGGACAAAGTTTATATAGCGGCTGCCATATCAGGAAAGACGGTACTATGTTTCCCGTCGAGATAAAAGCAATTACAAAAAAATTCGATGATAAACAGTATCTGTTAGCGGTTGTCCGTGACATCAGTGAGCGGGTCAATGCGGAAAACGCATTAACCGAAAGTGAAGAACGATACCGGCTTATATTTGAGAATACATATATTGGAATTGCTCAAATCGATCTCAAAGGAAACCTTTTCAATACAAATAATGCTTTTTGTGATATATTTGGTTATTCAATAGATGAGATACAACAGTTAAATATAATCAAAATAATCCATCCGGATGAAATCGAGAAGTCGAAACAATATTTAGAAGACGCATTGAAAGGTAAACTGAACTCCTTTTCAGATGAAATGCGGTATGTTACGAAAGACGGCTCGATTGTGTGGCTCTATTATAACGTATTTCTTATCCGGAATGCTGCAGCCGAACCTAAGCATTTTATTGGTATCGCAGAAGATGTGACAGAGCGGAAGCAAATTCAGCAGGAAACTCTTAATACTTCGAAACTTGAATCACTCAGTCTCTTTGCAGACGGTATATCTCATGATTTTAACAATATGCTAAACTCGATAGGTCTGAATGTTTCACTGGCTAAATTATCACTTGGCTTTAAGAAAAATGCAGAGAAAATTCTGACCGATGTTGAAGATGCTGTCCAAAATGCCTCCGTGCTGACGAAACAGCTGCAGACCTATGCAAAGGGCGGCTCGCTCTTTAAGGCGCCAACATCGATTAAAAAATTACTTCGTGAGACAGTAAATTTTGCATTGCGGGGATCTAATGTGACGTGTGATTATACTATCCCTGATGATATTTGGAGTGCAAACATCGATTCGGGACAAATTAGCCAGGTTATTCAGAATCTAGTTATAAATGCCGTACAAGCAATGCCAGATGGGGGTAATATAGAAGTTTCAACAGAAAATGTTGAAGTAGACGAGAGTCAATTATCACGAGTCTTAGCCGGCAAATATGTTATTATAAAAGTGAAAGATTACGGAACTGGTATTGAGCCAAGTAATTTGAATAAGATATTCGATCCTTATTATTCCACAAAAAAAGGTGGCAACGGGCTTGGTCTGTCTACGTCATATGCGGTTATAAATAATCATGAAGGTCACATCTCTGTGGAGTCTGTTATTGGTCAAGGGACAATATTTTCTCTCACTCTGCCTGCAACCTTTCAGCCAATTGATGGAGAAAAAGCTGAGGTCAATCGACACTTTATTTCTGTCGAACCTTCTGGGAAGATCCTTATTATGGATGATGAAGATACCTTAAGCTTTGTTATGAGGAGAGCACTTGAATTAAAGGGCTTTACTGTTGAAACTGCCAGTGACGGCGATGAGGCATTTAAAAAATATATGCATTCTTATTTTGATGATTCTGCATTTGATTATGTCATTCTTGATTTGGTAATTCCGGGGGGAATGGGTGGAAAAGAGACTTTAGACAAAATGTTGAGAGTCGATCCCGATGTGAAAGCGATACTCATGAGTGGCAACGTTAATGATCCTGTATTGCAACAACACAATCATTCTGGTTTTCTAGAGATATTGCCTAAACCATTTAAAGTTGAAAAACTATTGGAATTATTAAATGAGATGGTGCAGGTCGGTGAAACTGAGCAAAAGAGTTAGAATGCCAAAATTCGCCGCATGAACAGAATTGTATCATCTTTAATTTTTGTTGTAACCAATGTGCTTCAGAAGTTATCGGGGGCACATTATTTTTTTGTCGTTAGATGAAAAATAGCATGATAACGATTGTGAGAGCTTTCTTACTATATAATAATAACAAATATATATTCTTGCGTTTAAACTTCCGAAGAAGTACTTTTATTCAAAATTAATGATTGCATAAAATCCTCACGTATCAATTACAAAACTGATTTTCATACCCACTTATTTTCACTTCAATGAAAAGGGAGAACGCAATGCAAATGTATCAGCATCACCGTCTGGACATTTTGTTTTTGATAATAATTTCTGTTTTGCTTCTGAAATACTCAGAATCTTCAGCACAAAAAAGAGTAGGACCGACCTCTTCTGATATACGCTTGCAGTGGTATCAGGAGCATGTATCAAAAAAGGCCACATCTCCTTTCAACAATCTCGAATGGCAATTC
Source organism: bacterium (assembly GCA_965249485.1). Lineage (GTDB taxonomy): Bacteria > SM23-31 > SM23-31 > SM23-31 > SM23-31 > CBDFMG01. Next base: position 1,591,975 of record OZ252239.1, read on the forward strand.
ATAGGCCCAACGAATGTTAGCGGTCGAGTCACAGATGTTGCAGTGATGACGCCGCGCGGAAGTACGTATACTATTTTTGCTGCGACAGCGTCCGGCGGCCTGTGGAAAACAGAGAATGAGGGAACAACCTGGGAGCCGGTGTTCGAACATGGTCCTTCTACATCCATAGGTGATGTTGCAGTAGCTCCATCGGATAGGAATATTGTATGGATTGGCCTCGGAGAGGCAAATATTTTCAGAAGTTCTATGGCAGGAGCAGGTCTCATGAAATCGACTGATGGAGGATCCACGTGGGATTTTATGGGACTCACCGGAACGCATACGATTGCCCGGATTGTAATCCATCCTGACAATCCAGATATCGTTTATGTCGCGGCTTCAGGACATGAATGGACAAATAATGAAGAAAGGGGTGTGTACAAAACATCCGATGGAGGAGTAACATGGGATAAGATTCTATACATCGATGATAAAACGGGAGCAATCGATCTTGTGATAGACCCTGTTGACAGAAACACTTTATATGCTGCATTTTGGCAACGAATCCGAAAGAAATGGAACGATCCCCGCAATGAACCGGGTAATTCAGGAAGTGGACTTTACAAGACAATTGATGGCGGTATGAACTGGTTTGAAATCAATGCAGGCCTTCCAGATTCAGAGTATAGAGGAAGAATCGGTATCGATGTGTCACTGTCAAATCCAGATGTATTATATGCTTTCGTCGATAATTATGAAACGGCCGAGCACAAAGTACCTGAAGAAAGGGAAGACGGTTATGGCACACCGGATCGTATTATTAAAGGTGCTACCGTATACCGTTCTGACAATAAGGGGCAAAGCTGGCGCCTGGTAAGCGAATCAAGTGAATACATGGAAGATCTTTCTTCCACGTACGGCTGGGTTTTCGGTCAGATAAGGATTGATCCGAATAATGAAAATACTGTCTATGTAATGGGAATCGACTTAAATGTCTCCTATGATGGCGGCAAGACATTCCAGCCGTTGGAGGGAATGCATGGAGATCACCATGCTCTATGGATCGATCCTGATAATTCGGAATATTTGGTGAATGGAAACGACGGAGGAATTGCAATTTCCTATGATGGGGGCCAAACATGGAAAACGTTTTATGACAATTTACCCGTTGTGCAGTTTTTTAATATTGCATATGATATGGATGATCCGTTTCGCGTGTACGGTTCCATTCAGGACCATGGAAGTTACCGCGGGAGTGTTGATCTGAGTGATGAAAACGGCAGTATCGATCCGGTCCCCTTTGAGCGTGCCGTCGGCGGTGAAGGAAGTAGTCATGCCGTGAATCCGATTAATCCCGATATTGTCTATTCAGCAGGATTTTATGGAAGAATTCAGCGGACAGATTTTGGACAGCGTGATGAAAAAAATCTGCCGAAAACAGAACAGATTTTCCCACGAGCCGAAACAGGAGAACAGCCGCTGCGAGGGCAGTGGGTAGCGCCGTTTATCATTTCTCCTCATCACCCCGATGTGATCTATCACGGAATGCAGTATCTCTACCGGTCTCAATACCGGGGACTGACATTTGAGCGGATCAGTCCCGATTTGACCTATAATGATCCGGATGAATTAGGCGATATCAGATATCAGACTATTCTATCGATATCAGAATCACCTTTAAAATATGGATTGATTTATGCAGGAACTGATGATGGCAGAGTCCATGTTACGGATGATGGCGGAAAATCATGGTCGGAAATTATGAAGGGACTCCCGTACAAAAAATTTGTTTCACGAATTGTTGCTTCCGAATTCCGTGAGGGAACTGTATACATGGCTCTGAATGGTAAACGTGATGACGATTTTACGCCATATCTCTGGAAATCAGATAATTATGGGAAAAAGTGGGAGGATATATCAAAGGGAATTCCGAGCGGTCCGATCAATGTGATTCGTGAAGATCCGCATCATGAAAATATCCTCTATATTGGTACCGACCTCGGAGTGTATGTTTCACGTAATAGGGGCGAGTCGTGGTATAATATTTCCAATGATCTACCGACAACATATGTACAAGATTTGATTATCCATCCACGAGAAAATATTATGATAATTGCTACCCATGGCAGGGGGATGTATGCCCTCGACGTGAAACAAATTCAAAACTATGAACCGGAGTAGTTAACAGCTCGGACGCTCCATTTTTTATGCCATTCGAATAATATCACAGTATCATCAACATAGGACAATTGCCCCGTTTTCCTATTCCTATACATTCAATCCTGGTCTTCATGATATAAATCTCCAATAAATTTCAATACTCGGTGTAACCTTTTCAGGTTTAACGCATCTGAAAAGATAAATGCAAAGATAATAATATGGAGAAAGTAATGTCAATCGAACATATCATTCGTTTATTTGCAGGTTCGTTCATACTCATAAGTCTGAGTTTAGGGTATTGGGTGAACGAATATTGGTATTTCTTCACCGCTTTTGTCGGATTGAATCTGATTCAGTCATCATTCACAAAATGGTGTCTTCTCGAATCTATTTTGAAGAAAATTATGCAAAAGTCCGAAACTGCTCACTAAAAACATAGAGAGATCCTGATGAAAAAAAATCTTATTTCCCTTTCGCTCAATTATCCAAAGACAGTTCTCGCAATAATTGGTATAGTCACACTGATATTTCTGATCCAGTTTCCAAGCATAACAATAGACACTGATCCGGAAAATATGCTGAACCATGATGAACAAGTTCGGCTGGATCATGAAGCAATGAAGGAGACATTTGATTTGCATGATATGATTGTTCTCGGAATCTATAATGAAACGGGTATTTTCAATGTGCAGACTGTTGAGCGGATACTTGCTATTACCGAAGAAATAAAAACTATCGAAGGTGTTCTCGACGATGATATAATGGCAATCGGTGAAGTCGATGATATCGCTTCCGAAGAGAATATAATCCGTGTTTATCCTCTTGCTGAACTGGTTGAAGATGGGAATGAAGAGTCTGCTCGTAGAGTAAAGGAACGAATCGATGCAAATCCCATTTTCAGGAACAAGCTTGCTTCATTGGATGGGTTACTGGTGGGGATTTACGTGCCAATCGTAGAGAAAAGCATGAGCTACTCGATCTCGAAACAGATCGAAGCAATTGCAGAAAGTCACCTTGAAAATGAACAATACTATCTTGCTGGTTTGCCGATAGCGGAAGACACATTTGGAATCGAGATGTTCAAGCAGATGGGGATTGCTGCACCACTATCGGGTCTGGTTATTGCGCTCCTGATGCTGCTTTTTTTCAAGAGAATTAAGCTCATCATTGCACCAATGATCCTCGCTATGGTTTCAATCATCTGGACGATGGGTCTGTTAATTGGATTGGGATTCACTGTCCATATCATGAGTTCAATGATTCCGATTTTTCTGTTTCCTATTGCAGTTTTGGACAGCATTCACATATTGAGTGATATTTTTGAAAAACATTCTGGTTCGCAATCAATACGCGAGACTATTATTCTGACAATAAACGATCTTTTTTCACCCATGCTTTTTACTTCACTGACATCGAGTGCCGGATTTTTTTCGCTGATACTTACTCCAATTCCGCCTGTTCAGGTGTTCGGCTTCTTTGTTGGATTTGGTATTCTTACTGCCTGGCTGTTATCGATGACGTTGTTGCCGGCGTATACAGTACTTCTGCCAGAAAAGACCTTTCACAATTTCGGAACAGCCGGAAAACGTGGAAAATCGGTGATTGACAAGATGTTGAAAAAAATTCAGAATATGTCACTGAAGTATGTCAAACTTATTATAACAGGTATCATAGTGCTGTTTGTGATTTCATTTATTGGTATCAGTAAAATTGTCGTTAATGATAATCCTGTGAATTGGTTTAAGGCGGATCACCCTCTCCGTCAGGCAGATGTTCTGATGAACGAACACCTTGGGGGTACTTACATGTCGAATCTGGTCTTCACTGGTGACAATGAGGCATTCAAAAATCCGGAGGTAGTGAATTATATGGCTGATGTTCAGCAACTCATTGCAAATCAGCCTCAAGTAGGTGCCGTATCATCGATTGTTGATATTCTCAAGAAAATCGCTTTTGAGCTCAAAGGTGACGATTCACTCCCACATACTGCAGATGAGATCGGACAATACTTCTTTCTCTATGAGATTGCCGGTGGTGATCCGGAAGATTTGTTCACTTTTGTGACCTCAGAGTATGATCAGGCTCATATCTGGATTCAGATGACGCAGGGGGAAAACTTGATCATGAGAAATGTGGTAAATCGGGTAGAAGAGTATATTCATGATAATCCGCTTCCCGATTCAATTTCGATGCACTGGGCCGGATTAAACTATGTGAATGTTGTATGGCAGGATAAAATGGTAAATGGTATGGTTTATTCGCTTCTAGGGGGAATCGGCGCTGTTCTGATAATGATGATTATATTATTCAGATCGCTGCTGTGGGCGGTACTTTCCATGATTCCGTTGGCCACAACAATAGCAAGCATTTATACAACAGTGGGCTTCACTGGTAAATCATATGATATGCCGATTGCAGTATTGTCGACGCTGACGCTTGGACTCTCAATTGACTTTGCAATCCATTTCATACGGCGTGCTCAGATGATACACAAAGAGACCGGGTCTTTCAAGGAAACGATGAATCTCGTTTTTGAAGAGCCGGCAAAAGCAATCATGATCAATATGATCATTATAGCATTTGGATTCATACCATTGTTAGGTTCAAATCTTGTGCCCTACGTTACAGTTGGTACGTTTCTGTTTCTCATTATGATTATGAGCGGGATTGCAACACTGGTGATGCTGCCTGCTTTGTCGAAAATCGCAAAAAAGAAGCTGTTTAAAGATGTATGAAGAGGAATAGAAAGGATAATGTTATGAAAACGATAAAGTATATACCGATACTCTTTACAGCGCTGTCAATAGCATTAGTAGCTGCTGGAGTAAATCCAACAAACGTACAGTCGCAGACCGCTGAAGAGGTTATGCAAAAGTCACATTTGGCGTATTATTATACCGCCGATGACGGCGTGTCTGATGTCGAAATGAAACTCATCGACAAAAAAGGTAAAGAGCGAATAAGAAAATTCGTTATGCTGCGGAAAGATTTGGAAGAGGGGGGACAGCAAAAATATTTTACCTATTTTATCGAGCCAAATGATGTAAAACGAATGACGTTCATGGTGTGGAAACATGCGGAAAAGGATGACGACCGGTGGATCTATATTCCTGCGCTCGATCTGGTTAAACGAATTGCTGCAAAAGATAAAAACTCGAGCTTTGTTGGTTCTGATTTTTCGTACGAAGATGTGTCAGGGCGGCACTGGACTGAAGATACACACACAATCCTGCGCGAAGACATTCTCGATGAATCAGATGTCTATGTTATCAAGAGTGTTCCGAAAGACGAAAAAGGTGGGGATTTCAGCTATAAAGAATCGTATATCGATAAACGAACGTTTCTGCCGCTTAGAGAAGAGTACTACGATTCAAAAAATGTCATCGTAAAGCGTTTCACTGCGGAGGCAATCAGTGAAGTAGATGGATACCCCATTGTTTCAACGAGATTAATGGAAAACCTCAAGAAAAACCACCGGACGATCGTTTTATTCTCCAATATCCGTCTGAATTCCGGTATAGAAGAAGATGTGTTTACCGAGCGGTACGTGAGGAGACCTCCTTCAAAGTATATTAAGTAGCATGGTAAGAGTTGTAAGAGCTTTAGATTAATTCGGACAATTGATGACTATGATACCAAATATTACAGCAGAGATGAAGATGAAAAGAATGATACTATCGACACTTGTTTGCGTAGGGCTGCTGCTGTCGAGCAATGTTTTTGCCCAGGATCTGACGGTCAATGGATTTGCAGAAGGAGCGTTTGGAAACAGGGTATCCGACAACACACTATTTCCTGACAAGGATTATACGCTGAATGAAACACGTCTCCAGTTGCAGCTGGAGCACACATCTGATAATGGCAGTTTTTTCGGTGCAGTCGATTTCCTGGCTGATAATGTATCAGATGATAAAGCTCAGACAACGATCCGTGAAGCTTATGCACAGTTTTCACTTGGCAGAGCTATCGATGTGAAAGTCGGGCGGCAGATACTGACATGGGGAACAGGGGATCTTCTTTTTATCAACGACGTATTTCCAAAGGATTTTATATCTTTTTTTGTTGGCAGGGAAGATCAATATCTCAAACATCCGAGTGATGCAATCAAGTTGGGGTTGTTTTTACCCGGTGTGAATGTCGATTTCATAGCATCTTCAGCGTTTCAGCCCGATCTGCTACCAGGCGGAGAACGGTTAAGTTCGTTTAATCCTTTGTCCGGGTCAATAACAGGTTCTGGATCACAATCCTCTGTCCGTAATCCCGGAAAACAGTTCAATAACACGGAAATTGCCATTAGATTGTACAAGTATATGGGTAGTTTTCAGGTCGCTGGATATACGTACAGAGGATTTTTCAGTGCACCAATGGGAATAGATCCGGCACAGAACTCGCTCTACTATCCCGATCTTTCAATATACGGTGCAAGTATTCGAGGACCGCTGCTCTCGGGTGTTGTTTCTGCTGAGTACGGATTCTACGATTCACGGGATGACCGTATAGGTATCGACCCATTTATTCCGAACAGCCAGCATAAATTTCTGCTCGGACTTGAACGGCAGTTCTGGACTGATTTTACTGCAGGTGTACAGTATTATAATGAAACATACACTGATTATAGCGCTTATACAAGCACACTTCCTGTAGGTTCACCGATGCTGGATGAAATGCGGCATCTTGTGACGTCACGATTGACGCAGCTGGTCTTTTATCAGAATGTGACTCTGTCACTATTCACTTTTTACAGTCCGTCTGATGAAGATTGGCACATTAGGCCAGCCGTTTCATTTAAATACTCCGACGCAATCAGTTTTGCGGCCGGTGCAAATTTTTTCAGCGGCACAAAAAATTACACACTCTTCGGTCAATTTGAAGACAATAACAATGCATATGCACGAGTCAGATATTATTTCTAAAAATGACATTATAATTGAGATTTCCTGAGCATTAAAAGCAATACTGTAAAAATATCTTATGATGACAATATATGATGCGATCATACTCGCTTGCTTTTCATGAACAATTTGTTAATTTCCTTCTACAACACATCCATATATTTTTTTGCCTCATAATCTGGTTGCTTCATTTCTTTATAATCTAATTATAATAACATACAATTCGAGGTGCCATTATGTTTAAACGAGCGATTGTGGTGTCAATTGCATTTGCAGTAGGCATAGTTATCTTTTATCCCACTATTTCTGCAGCACAGGAAACTCCGTTTATCTCCGAAACTTTAGCAATTGATCTCAATAATGAGCTATCCGGAGACAGAAGTTATGAACATATCAGGTGGATGACTCACTACCACCGGCCAAGCGGTTCAAAAGGATTTTGGACTGTTGCGCAAATGGTGCATGACTGGGCACGGGAATCCGGTCTGGAGAATGTACAATTAATTAAGCAAGATTTTGACGGTACAAACTGGGATGCTCTTTCAGGTGAACTCTGGATCATTGAACCGACAGAAGTAAAACTGGGAAGTTATGCCGAAGTTGCAGTTTCAATCCCGAATAACACGCATTCTGCTCACGAAACAGTAGAACTCGTGGATATCGGTCCGGGTACATCGGATGAGGATTTTGCAGGCATTAACGTTACAGGAAAAGCCGTGCTCACTTCCTCTGCTCCTTCTGCTGTTATGCAAACCGCAGTTTGGCAAAGAGGGGCTTCGGGTATCGTTTCCTATTCTAACAGCAGGCCGAACGCAATGCATGATTTCCCGGACCAGGTAGCGTATAGCAGAGTGCTTGTTGAAAATTCAGCAGGAGAACCATCGGGATGGGCATTTATGATCTCACCCCGTACCGGTACCATGCTCAAGAATCTCATTAAACAATCCAGAAATGATGGCGAATCAGTCTTAGTTAAGGTGGATATTGTAACGGAATTTAAAGAAAATCCGGAGCAGAGATATGTTTGGAGTGAAATCAAAGGAACTGAAATACATAATCAGGATATCGTACTGACGTCTCATCTGCAGGAAGAAAAGACATCTGCAAACGATAATTCCAGCGGAAGTGCCAATATGGTTGAGATAGGTAGAACGATGATGCGGCTTATCAAAGAAGGCAGAATACCACGACCGAAAAGGGATATTACGTTTTACTGGGCAAATGAAATAAGTAGCGAATATCAGTTTTTCAGCGATCATCCGGAAGAAAAAAATTCTATGCTTATCAATATCAATCAGGATATGGTTGGAGCAAAACAGAGTATGGGTTCTCGTGTTCAGCATATTATTAGGACGCCACATTCAATCCCGAGTTACTTAAGCGATGTTATTGAAAGTATTACAGAATATGTAATAATGACCAACAGCGCTTTTCTTGCGGCAGGTGATGCAGGAACCCCACAGCCTTTTTCAAAACCAATCTATTCACATCTCGGTACACGAGAACGGTATAATGCTATGATCGTACCTTATTTTGACAGTTCCGACCATTTAGTGTTTAACGAGGCTGTAGTCGGAGTACCGGGAGTTGGATTAATTAACTGGCCGGATACGTACATACATTCAACTGCCGATGATCTGGATAATATTGACCAGACTCAGCTCAAGAGGAATGCCTTTATTGTTGCTGCAACAGCCCTATATATAGCAAATGCGGGAGATGAGGATGTTCCGGCAATTACATCGGAGGTGTATTCACGAGCATTAAAAAGAATTGCAAAAGATCTGAATACAGCATTAAACCACATACAAAAATCATCCAAAGACAATCAAAAACAAAGCTATGGAGAAGCAAAAAATTTAATTGCTCAGGCTATAATAAGGGAAACAAAAGCGGTTGAATCTGTTCTGGTTTTTGCCGATTCTCCCGGAAGTAATTCGTATATACAAAAACGAATCAGTGATTTAGAAAATCGGGAAGATGATCTGATTGCATCATTGGATGAATTGTATGTTCTTGTTTCCAATGACAAAAGAGTTCCCACGATAAAACTATCCGCCTTTGACAAAGAGATGGATTCAAAAATTCCTGTCATCAAGGGGACAGTTGAGGAATACTTTCAGAGACGGGGACGAGTGCGAGGCGGAGGCAAATTACATGGTCTGATGACGTGGGAGTGTTATAATTTTTCAAATGGTATTAATTCATACCTTGATATTTATAATGCTGTTCATGCCGAAGCGCTTTCTGCGGGCGAATTCTATTACGGTACGGTTACAAAACAGGCCGTCGCTGACCTTCTTGATGCAGCCGTGGAGGCAGAAGTGTTACGACTGAAATAAAGCAGCAGAAACATCAATGAGGAACTACACATAACTCGAAATCGTATATAACGGAAACGCAATTTAAGAGAATGTAACATTTTAGTTATGTTATATGCTGTTTGTTGTCTCGATCGTTAGCATATATATCTATATTTTGTAGAGGAATAAAAAACATGATACATTTCATATATAATAATATTGGAATTATTCTCTTGTGCACCGTTTTTTTGCTCGGTATTACGAGCAATGCTCATGGGGTAACAGATAAAACGAATCCATTTGCGACTGAAAAGGCAATTTTCGCAGGTGGATGTTTCTGGTGTATGGAACCACCATATGATAAGCTGCATGGCGTTCTTTCGACGACATCCGGTTATATCGGTGGCCACAAGGAAAATCCCACGTATAAAGAAGTTTCCGCAGGAATTACGGGTCATACTGAAGCAGTTGAAATCGAGTACGATCCCGAAAAGATCGGATACGATGAGCTGCTCGAAGTTTTCTGGCGTAATATCGATCCAACCGTTAAAGACAGACAATTTTGTGATAAGGGAACGCAGTACCGTTCGGGGATATTTTATCTCAATGAAGAACAGAGGAAGCTCGCTGAGCAATCAAAAGATGCTCTTGAGAAAACCGGACAGTTCAAAACAATTTTTACCGAAATCACACAATCCACAACGTTTTATCCTGCCGAAGAATACCATCAGGACTATTATAAGAAAAATCCGATACGGTATAAATTATATCGGTACGGATGTGGACGTGACAACCGCCTTGAAGAAATCTGGGGTGATGAAAAATAGTCCGGTTAGTTTTTCTAGTCCTCAGCCGTATTGAAGTGGGTACTATTCATTAGACAGAAAGATTAAATAAAGAAATGTGCGCCTCAAAGACGCACATTCAACAAATATAATATTTATAATTGGATTAAAATGCTACTTATTACACCTGCGCGAGTGCTTCTTTAACACGCTTGGGTGTGAAAGGATGCTGGTAAAGCCGTGCTCCGGTTGCGTCGAAGAGTGCATTGCCAATTATAGCACTCATTGTTACAATTGCCGGTTCACCGCCGCCATGAGGCACTTTTTCTTCTGAATCAACAATAATCGTTTCAATTTTCGGTATCCATGAATAGCGGGGAATGTCGTATGAATCAAAATTGGTATTCGTCAATTCGCCGCCATTGAAAAACATCTCTTCAGTTAAAGAATAACCAAGTCCCATCGCTATGCAGCCTTCCATTTGAAGAATCGCACCTTCAGGATTGATGACAAGCCCCATATCCTGCGCACACACGACCCGTTCGACTTTAATTGTTCCGTTCAATTCATCGACACTGATTTCAGCTATCGATGCAACGTAGGTTCCTGCGTCGATTCCGCAAGCGATTCCGTAACCGCGTCCACTCGGTGCTTTTGCCGGTGTCCAGCCAAATTTATCCGCTGTGGCTTTCAGGACACCGATAGCTCGTTTATCCGATGTGTTTTTCAACCGGAACTCAAGGGGATCGATACCCGCTTTTGCTGCCATAATATCGATTTGCGATTCGCGTGCAAAGGTATTCGTATTTCCGCCGGGTGCTCTCCACGGTCCGGTATTGTACATATGAGAACCTTCGGGTGAGTCCATCCATCCGGCATAAACCGTTTGACGATTATTCGGAACATTGTAGAATTGATCCGAACCCCGCGGCCCGGCATAGTAAACATGGTAATCCCACAGACTCATGGTTCCATTCTTATCGATTCCTGATTTAATTTTCACGATGCTGGCAGGCCGGAAATTGTCATAAAAGAATTCTTCTTCCCGTGTCCAGAAAACCTGTACCGGTTTCCCGGTTATTCGTGCAAGTTTTGTCGCTTCTACGGATTGCCTGCCGCCGGATTTTCCACCGAAACCGCCGCCGACATACGGAGTTCTGACACGGACATTTGCAGGTTTCATATTGAGTTCGCGTGCTATCCGTTCTTTATCACCGAAAGGAGTCTGTGACGATATCCAGATCTCAAGCTTGTCGCCTTCAAAATGTGCAACTGCAGTGTGCGTCTCCATTGGAGCATGTGCGACATAACCTCCCGTAAAGGTGCTCTCGAACAGTTCATCAGACTCTTTTTTACCTGACTCGATCGATCCTTGATTTTCGATTTCTTCTCCGCGCGGGGATTTGCTGAGGAGGTGGTTGAAAATCGATATGTCGTCGACCGGTTCATCGGGAATGTCAAATTCAGATTTGATTGCATAGAGTGCATTTTCAGCTATTTCGGGGTCGGTATGCAATACTGCTACAATGTTATCCTCATTGACGACAATCACACCGTCCATTTTCTCGGCGGCAGATGTGTCAACATGTTCGAGAGTTGCACGTTGTGCCGGGGGACGGAGGAGCCGGGCATACAGCATACCGGGAAACCGAATATCTCCTGCATATTTCGCTTCACCAGTCACTTTTTCATGTGCATCGATCCGTGATGTGTGCTGGCCGATTATTTTGAACTCATGTATTGCCTTTTCGACTGCTTTTTTATCGAGTTTTTTTGCAATTTTCTTGCCCTGAGCAAGTTCCGCATATGAAACACGGTTGTTTTTATTTCCTTTTTGATACACCACACCGTTCTCAATAGTGAGCTTGTCGGTCGGAATATCGAGATGCTCGGATGCCAGATATGTCAGAACTGTCCGGGCTTCTGCTGCTGCCGCTTTGAAAACAGGACCGAAAAACCGGGTGGTCAGAGACCCGAATGTCCCCATATCCCACGGACAGAGGTCGGTGTCTCCCATAACCATTTTTATAGAATTGAGTGAAACATCCAGTTCTTCAGCCGCCGTCTGGGCAAGTGATGTCATTGCGCCCTGTCCCATCTCAATCTTCCCGGTGAAACAGGTTATCAAGCCATCCTCACCAATTCTGAGATAGGCGTTGAAATCGGTCGGGTAACTTCTTCGCTGCCGCTGGCTCAGCAATATGGAAGAGTCGCCGAGAACGCAGAAAATCACGATTCCTCCACCAATGGCTTTTAAAAAGCTTCGGCGTTTTAAGGCGGGCAATGCAGACCAATAACTTAATTCTATATCTGAAAAATCCTCTAAATTCATGGTTTTCCCCGTTTATTCTGCTGCGGTTTCGATTGCTTTAACCATACGGACATGCGCCCCGCACCGACACAGATTATTTTCCATAGCGTCGATAATCTCTTCCCGAGTCGGGCTGGAATTGACTTGCAGAAGACTGTATGCCTGCATGATCTGGCCAGATGTACAGAATCCGCACTGCATAGCGTTATGCTCGATGAACGCTTCCTGAATTGGATGCAGTTTCCCATTCTTTGCCAGACCCTCGATCGTGAGAACATTTTTCCCCTTCACATATTGTAAAGGATACTGACACGACCGAACAGGTTCCTTATCAACAAGCACAGTACACGCGCCACAGTAATTGATGCCGCAGCCGAATTTGGTCCCCGTCAGTTCCAAATCAGTACGGAGTACCCACAACAGACGCCTGCTCGTATCGGTTGTCATGCTGACAGGTTTCCTATTGAGATTAAATTGGATTGTCTCTACCATATTTATTCACTCTTTATGATTGGATTAATGGAGGGTGGTTGCATTTCTATTTACAAGTATATACAATCGAAGATAAACATACTTCAAAGAAATGCAACAAATTTTTTGGTGTCATCAATGAATTGAGATGCGGTGTCGCAGAGACTGCTGTGCAGACATGGATCACCGTACTAACACGTTCTGAGGGATGTTAAATCAATAATGAAAAAATGTATCTGGCATTAATAATTATTCCACATTCCAAACAGAAAAAACTATTGGCTGAATCTGTTTCCGCATGATTTATTCCTATTAAATAACAGATAATGTTATTTAATTATTAGATATAGTGGTAATATTCTACCAGTACGTGGCGGATAAATAGCTGTATTGAACTGTGAAAAAAGTGGTGCTTGCTTCATTGTATCGCTGTCTTTGTAATAAGCTGGTTTTGGAGGAATAATGAACATTTTAGTCGTTGATGACGATCCGGGGATTCGGAACAGCTTATCATTATTTTTTACGAGTTACGGTCATAATACGATCGAATGCGAAAATGGGAAGATTGCCCTGAAAATACTGCGCAGTGAAAATATTCATATGGTGCTTTCCGACATTTTAATGCCTGAGATGGACGGTAAGGAACTGCTAAAACAAATTAAAAAAACAGAACGCCTCAAAGAATTAATTGTAGTGCTCGTAACGGGTCAAGGTGATGTGAAAAGTGCAGTTGATGCAATGAAAAACGGTGCTTATGATTATCTCCTTAAACCGGTGAATTTAAATGAGCTCTCCATACTAACAGAAAGAGTCGCTGAATATCTTACACTGAAGGAAGAGAATAAAAACCTTACTGAGAATTTTGAAAAGAAAGTTGATGAAGCAACAAAAGACATTAAAAAGAAACTTGTCGATTTAAGAAAAGAATATGCCCGAGTTGTAAGCTCTTCGGAAATTGGCCTTTATTCAGATAAATTGAAACAGGTTTATAGCACTGCAAAAAGGTTGCACAAAAACCGCAAATTTCCTGTTCTCATCGAAGGTGAAACTGGAACGGGAAAAGAACTGGTAGCACGATATGTCCACTATGGTGACGGTGATGTTTCTACACCGTTCGTCGGAATAAATTGTGCGGCTATTAGTCCAAATCTGTTTGAAAGCGAACTTTTCGGATATGAACCGGGGGCATTTACTGGTGGAAATCCGAAAGGGCAGAAAGGGAAGATCGAAGTAGCCGAAGAAGGCACCATTTTTCTCGATGAGATTTCTGAAATGTCAATCGAGTATCAAGCAAAACTGCTTCGTGTTATTCAGGAACGAGAGTACTATCGTGTTGGCGGAATAAAAAAGAACACAACAAATGCCCGGTTTGTCTGCTCGACGAACCAGGATATAAAAAACAAAGTCCTTGAAGGAACTTTTCGAGAAGATTTATATTATCGGCTGAGTGTCGGTCACATATTTATTCCTCCTCTCAGAGATCGGAGTGAAGAAATAGAGCCGTTGGCGAAAATGTTTTTAATGCGACTAGGATCACAGAATATGACCCAATTTAAAGAAATCGATGTCGATGCATACAAAAAACTCAAAGAATATCATTGGCCCGGCAATGTTAGGGAATTGAAAAGTGTTGTAGAACGGGTTGCACTGCTCTACGATGATGAGATTATAACTGAGGATCATCTCGAAGCGGTATTCGATCACATGTCAAATCCAAAGTCTAAAGCTTCAGTGTCAAATGAACAATCTACCGACAAATTTGAATTTTCTAAGGATGGTGTTGATTTGAACAAATGGATATTAAGTAATATTCAAAAAGCTCTTGATTTGAACAAGGGAAACAAGTCTGATACAGCCCGGTATCTTAATATATCCAGAAATGTTCTGTACACATATCTGAAGCACATAAAAAGCTAATATTCTCCAGAACTATACTCTCATTACCAGATCAATATTTTTTTATTCTTCACCTCTGCTACTTTTTCATCACCTGTCTAAATTTATGCACTAATTAGTACAAATCCACACACTATATCCACATTTCAATGTCGATATAATTTGATTTATTTAAACCTTAAACACAATAATTTCAAACACATAAGAATTTTTCGGTTTTAAACGGCATGATTTTGGCATACTGTGTGTCAGATCATATCAGAATAATGTCTTTTTTGAACATTTTAAACATTAAGAACTATTTACTTGATATGAAGTTGACGTGAGATTTCTTTTTACAGATGATGAGATTTCTGATTTAGAAAGCATACAGAACGCACTGGAGGCTGAAAATCATGAATGTTTACTTTTCACAAATCCTCATGATGGATTAATGACTTTTCAAAATGAGAAATATGATACTGTTATTACTGACTATAAATTGTCTGAAATGAAAGGCCTTGACGTGTTGAAAGTAGTGAGAAAACTTAACCAAAATGTGCCTGGGGTAATTCTAACAGAAAATGAGGAAGATGACAATTCTTTGAAGGGCTCTTCCCTTACTTCAATACAGGATACTGAAGAGGAGAAATTGAATGAGTAGTAAAGAATCGTTTGATGAGAATGCCGAATTAATTCAATCTTTTACTACTGAAGGAGAAGAACTGCTCGATGATGTTGAGCCAAAGCTGATAGAATTACAGGAAAGTCTTGAAGAAAGCGGAGAGATCGATGTTGAGATTTTGAATGATATTTTCAGAATGTTTTATACACTTAAAGGCTCTGCTGGATTTTTAGAACTCAACAATTTGCAGAGTGTTACACATGAAGCAGAAACGATTCTCGATTTATTCAGAAAAGGCATACTGAAACCTGAAAAGGACAATATTGACCTTTTGAGCAGAGCGTGCGATTTTATACGTACTGTAATGGTCTATATTAATGAAAACCTATGGCTATTAAGATGCTGCAGCAGAGCATGGCAAGAAACTCTCAGACGTGTGTTCAGCTCACAGGAGCAAAAAGCCTGAACCCGCTCCAGTTCCCCAACGGGAACCTATCTGGAGTGAAGAACCTAATCCGTAATCCTTTGCTGAAAAAGGTTCTCTAGGTGTTAATTATATAAAAGGGATTCAAATAAAATCGATCATGTCCTTCGCGATATGATTATGTTCGAAATGGTTGGTCGTAAAAAATTTGTTCATATGAAAGAAATTAGTCCTGAGATTAAATCGATTCTTATGAGCGGAATCAGCAGGAATGTAAAACCGGATAAAATTTTGCGTGATGGACTCAGTGAATATGTGCAGAAACCGTTCATATTACATGAACTGTCAAAAGTAGTCGTTATAGTGATTGATAATTGATATAAATGAGAAGATTTAAATATGAAGTTGAACAATCACTACACTCGGGAGATAGTATTATGAAAGTTCTTGTCGTTGATGATTCTGTTACTATGAGAAGAATTATTATCAACAGCTTGAAAGATTCCAGTTTTGACGATATTGTTGAAGCTGGAGATGGCCTTGAAGGTATGAGCAACATGGAAGAAATAGAATTGGTATTGACTGATTGGAATATGCCGGAAATGGATGGCCTCACCTTTGTGAAAGAGATCAGGAAAAGCCCGATGTATTCAACTGTGCCGATAATTATGATAACAACAGAAGGAGCAAAAAACGATGTCGTCGAGGCATTGAAAAGTGGTGTAAATAACTATGTGGTGAAACCATTTGATAAAGATACCCTTTTGAAAAAAGTTAAAGCAACATTAGAAGGTTAACCTATGAATTTCTATTTGAGAGGATTGTATGAAGATTGATTTTATTAATCCATTCGTAAAAGCTGTTAATGCAACCATGGAAACTATGGTAGGTATTTCGGTAGAGAAGGAAAAACCATTTATCAAAGAAGGTCGTGATACAAGCGGTGATATAACAGGATTAATCGGTTTTGCTGAAAATAATATTGCTGGTTCGGTTGCACTGAGTTTTCCCAAGAATACAATATTTGAAATATTCAAATCTATGACTGGTACAGATCAATATGAAGAGGATAATGAACTGAATGATATTGTCGGTGAATTTACTAATATCGTTGTTGGGGGTGCAAAAAAGGAGTTTGCTGAATTCGGTTTTTCATACAATATCAGTCTGCCTATGGTGGTGTCCGGGAAAGGTCACAGAATCAAACATAAACACAACTATCCCATCATAGTTATTCCATTTAAATTTGGTGAAAACGGTTTTTTTATGGAAGTCAGTATGCACATGACGAATGGGAAATAATAATATTCTGTAATATCCCGGATTTTCTGAAACACAAGGAATTCTAATAAATGTGCTGGCTGAAACCAATGTTAAACATCGACAATACCGTACCAGTCTTTATAGTTTATTTTAGTTTTATATTTTTGGGATAATTTGGTAACCAGGTCAATTATCTCCAGTCCCCGGTTATCATCTGCGAGTTTCGGACAACCTGTTCGTGGTCCGGTCATTTCGAATGTTGTGGTATTAACTGAATTACAGCAATTTTTTTATCCCGTATAGTCAAACGCGGTACAATCGTCTGAAATTCCTGATGAATATCCTGTTGCAGATCACGATTCCAGATGACTGAAGGAATCTCTGATGTTTTATACCTATTACTTTCACTTTAATATTCACATATACCTCTAATTCCCACAATCGCAAGAATCGCTATCAAATACAGAAAAATAGTCAACACTATTGAAAATAAAAGAATATTAGTGTACACTAATACCGAAAATTCTTTCTGTTATGACGATTCAGATGAAGGGATCAGATTATGGTTACAAAATTGTTTTTGTCGTATCATTCACAATTGATTAAAATACTGCTGCTTGTGTTCTGTTTTTGTGCGTTTTTGTCATGCGGTTCCGGTTCAGAGCTGATCAATCGGATTGCTATCATTCCTGATCAACGAGAAATAATAGCGGTATTAACGGGGAGATCAGAAATCAGAGAAGGGATGAATCTTGACGACAGATTTGAAGAAGGCAACAGAGAGGAAGTCAGGGATTATCTTTTTTCAACGCTTCAAATATTGGGTTTGGAACCTGAAAGACACCGGTACTCTGATAAGGGAGAAAATATTTTGGAACGATACCAGCAACCATTACAAGTAGCGATTACGTTGTTCTAGGAGCGCATTTCGATTCGGTGGAGGAAAGTTCGGGGGCAAATGATAATGCATCGGGAGCGGCCCTCATATTCGGCGGAGCACAATACATTGCAGAGTTGAACATCAGCACAAAACATGTCATTGTTGTATTTTTTGATGAAGAAGAACGGGGACTTGTCGGCAGCAGGCACTTTGCGGAAAAATTAGTGGTAGAAGGTATGACTATTCACTCGGTGTCCATACAGCAGACCAGGTGGGTTGGGATAATGACGGCGATAGGGGGATAGAATTGGAGTTACCATATGACGGTATTGTAGATATCTACAGGAAGGTTGCGCGCTCAGAAGGTTTAGATATTCCTATTCACATTACCGACACACCTTCTACGGATCATTCATCATTCCGCACGGAGGGATTTAACGCTGTCGGTATTACCGAGGAATATGTGAACGATGATACGACGCCGTATTACCACGAACCGAGCGACGACTATGATACAATAGATTTTGAGTACTTAGAAACGGTAACATTTCTTTTTGCTAAAGTGATCGAGAGTATTATTGATTAGAATTTACAGAAAAATTGTGAGCGTGACACTATAACGATCTGCTGAAAACAATTGTTCTTAACCACAATATTCTCAATAATATATAGACCATTATCAATGTAATGAATACGTTAATCTGGATAAGTATATACAAATTTGGCGTAGATATTTTTCTTGTTGATTAAGGAGCATACTATTCAACTGTTATCAGAATCAATTGAAATAATAATTTTGGAACTATCTCATTGATGATTTATGTTCATTAGTTTTGTGTAATTAATCAGATAGCCACCAAAAAAAGCAACTTTTTGAAACGTATATCTAAACATATTTATAGTGATTCTACATTTCTTCATGTAGTTTGCCGGCGTCTTTTCAGCACCTTTCTTGTATATGCTTTTTTTAGCGCTTCCAGCGTTTACTCGCAGTATTCAGATAACACACCTGCCCTTAGTGATTTTGGTCCCCCTGATCTGGTCCACATGCTTGATATGGAAATAATTGACAATACCGCATATGTTGTCGGATCAGGCGGTTATTGGGTATTTGATGTAAGCGATCCAAGCAATCCTGTTCTCAACAACAGTGTTACTAACAATCTTTTTGAAATGTACAGTCTCGCCATTCGGGACAGTATCATGTTTACGTGCGAACGTTTCGACGGCTTGGGAATATATGATGTGACCAAATCAGAACCGGTATATTACTATCCCCAGTACCGTTCATCATATGACAGCTCGTATGAATATGCTATTTTTGTGGAGGATTATCTTTATCTTGCGGCCCATGGCCAGGGAGTTGAGGTAACAGATGTTAGTATACTTACACGTCCTGAACTCGTATCGAGGGTTTTTACAACGAACGCATTTGCTCTGGTTCAGGTTGATGACTATGTATTTGTAGCTGATGGAGATGGGGGACTCACTGTCCTCGATGTGTCTGATCCAGCTGCTCCTGTGAATTTAAACACTGTTTCTACAAACGGCTTTGCAATTGATATAGGTATCAACGGAACATATGCGTTTGTGGCTGTCGGTAGCAGTGGAATGGATGTTTTTGATATTTCAAATCCCGAATCCCCTCTGTTTATTACCAATTATCATGAAAGCGGTTTTACGAACCGTATAGTAATTGAAAATGATCTCGCATATCTTGCTAATTGGGAAACTGTTGAAATCGTTGATATTTCTGATCCTAATAATCCGCTGATCCTGGCGACTCAACATGCATTTTTGAGAGCAATGGCGATCGGTGTGCAAGACAATACATTTTACGTCGGGGACTGGTCGAGATTGAGAATATATCGTTATGATGACATCACAGCACCTGATATCAACACCGTTCCACTAAGTTTAAGTTTTGGTGTAATATCACCCGGTTTATCACAAAGTCTTACCTTAACAGTTGAAAATCTTGGTCATGAACCTTTAGAGGTACTTGATGTTAATGCACAAGGCGAGTTTTCGTTGAATTTTTCTCCTTTTGTTCTTGATCCGTTTGAAACCAAAGAAATTCCCGTGTTCTTTTCACCTAATGGAACTGGGCGTATATCAAGTTTTGTAACAATCAGATCAGATGATCCTGACGAACCGGTAAAAATCGTACCTCTGATAGGTGGACAAGACACTAATAATATCGGCATAGGCGATATTCCACCCGATTTAGAATTGCTTGATACAGACGGCAATCTGATCAGTATGGAAAGTATTCTTAATAAGAACAAGATCGTTGTTCTTGTGATGTTTGCTACCTGGTGACCAATATGTGGTCCGGAGGTTTCGGTCATAGAAACAGTCATTTGGCAGAAATTTAAGGATAAAGATGTTGTTGTATATGGGATCAATATAAGTGAAGGAGATCTATTAGTTAAACGTTTTAAAGAGCAGTTTAATATCTCCTTTCCAGTTTTGCTGGGGGAAGACGATACATATTGGTCATACAATATCCGCGGAGAACATGTGTCACCATTTCCGAGGGATTTTGTCATAGGTGCTGACCGCAAAATCGCGTATTTTTCTGCTAAATTTGAGCCGGCAGTCATGACTCAGGTGATAGAAGATGAATTGAAAAAATTAGAAGGCAAGAGTAGGAACACAACAATAATACCCAAGACGATTGATCTTGAAAAATCTTTTCCAAATCCATTTAACAATAATACTCGGATACAATACCAAATTGGAGCCTCGGTTCATGTACAATTGTTAATTTACGACAGCAGGGGCAGTTTGGTTAAAACATTGGTCAATGAAAAGCAAACTGTTGGAAGATTCGAGGTAAATTGGGATGGTCGTAACGATAATGGTGAGGGCATTTCTTCAGGCATTTATTTTGTTCAAATAAAGACAGGAAAATTTCAAGATACTCTAAAGATTGCATATATTAAGTAATTACAAACTACAGGATAGTTCATGAAATATAATTTAATAGTCATAAAAACTTTAGTTGTTATAACACTGATTACTGTCGGTTGCGGGGGCGGTGAAAGTGGATTACCCACAAATAATTCGGGAAATCAACCTCCTCCTCCTGCCAATGATGATAATGGATTAAACTTTACAGATTTTACCCTTACAGATACGGATGGGATTACTCACACGTTAAGTTCGTATATAAGGACAGGTTATTGTTTTAAATTTTTTTGCATCTTGGTGTGGCCCGTGCCAGGATGAAATGCCTCAACTCGAAGAAAATATTTGGCAAGTTTTTAAAGATAGTGGTGTCATTGTTTTCGGTATCGATCTGCAAGAGGATTTAGGAACGGTAAAACTATTCACTGTCAATAATGAACTGACATTTCCAACAGCTATTGATAATAACGGAGATATATTTGTGTCATATGCAGGCGGAAATGCTGTCGTTTATGTACCTTATAATGTTATTATCGATAAAGATTTGAATATCAGATATTCTGAGACAGGGTATAGAGAGAATATCATGATAAATCTCATTAATGATATACTCTCAAATTAATTATTCAATAGAATCTAAATTCAAATGAAAAACCGGTTGTCGATAATCTTCTTAATTGCACTGTTCATTACTGCTGCTTTTTCGCAGGATGCGATTGCTCAGAATAAAGATGAACTAGGGTCTATAAATTTCACTTCAAAGAACCTTAACAGCAGAAATGTTCGTCTTAATAAGTTACTCGAAAAAGGGCCTGTATTGCTTAATTTCTTGGCATTGTGGTGTGTCCCCTGTATGAAGGAACTACCTTATATCAACAAAATTAATAATGATTATAAAAATTTGGGTCTATCGGTAGTAACCGTAAATGAAGATTCACCAACCGATCAGTCAAAGGTAAAACCGTTTATACGACAAAAGAGATTTAAATTCGAAGTTGTATTTGATGAAAATAAAGATATCTGGAATAAGTTTTTGATTCTTTCTTTGCCGACCACCATTCTTTTAAACAAAAACAAGGAGATAGTCTATTCACATACGGGTTATAAACCCGGAGATGAAGAAGCACTCAATGCTGCCGTGGAATCTCTTCTGAACAAAACAAATGATAATTGATTAACTCATGCAATTTCACCGTCTCACATTTGTCCTAAAATCAATCCGATTAAAAACTAGTTTATATACGTGCATTATGAGTATTTTCAGCATCATATTATGCGAATCTTTCCAGAATTACGCTTATGGGCAACTTGGACCGGGAAGCTTTAGGTTAACCAATAGAATGATTAATACGGTTGATGATAATTCAAATGAAAACGAATTTAATAATTGGTTAAATTTTGAATACAATTACAGCTCATTTTCAACCGGATTTAGGTTTGAAGCACACGATCCGGAAAATGAGAATGTATATTCCAACGATTTTTCGCAAAGATTTTTAGAATATCGAAATGACTGGCTCAAATTAAGAGTTGGCAATTTTTATGAGCGGTTTGGAAGGGGAATTATATTTCATACGTTTGAAATTCAATCCCAAACACTTGACAGAACTGAACAGAACTTTATAATCGACAGGAATATCGATGGAGTGAATCTCCATATTGCAACTGACAATCTCGAAGTTAAAGGTATCTTCGGAAAACCATTAAAAATGCTCAGTAGTGAACGAGGACGATCACTTGGAGGTGGAGAGATTCAATATCGACCGGCATATTGGCTGCTTCTTGGAGGTACATATTTAAATAGTAGTACAGATGATTTCCTCGGAGGAACAATTGATTTTGATATTTCTTCTGCCGAATTGGGTCTAAATATTGGGCTATTTGATATATATACGGAAATTGCACATTCAAAATCTTCACAACCTGATTTACAATCGGATGGTGATGCACTATATGTAAATGCGACATATTCCGGAGAATATTTCGGTTTAAGTGCTGATATGAAACGATATGAAAACTTCTCAACAATATTTAATAATCCTCCTGCTCTTGTCAAGACACATTCCTTTACTCTGCTCAATAGACATACACATTCTCTGAACGCAAAGGATGAAACAGGTTTTCAGTTTGAAGGATATATGAGTCCAACAGACAAGTCCACATTTACGATCCATGCATCCGGTTCAGATAATATAGAGCGAAACGATAGACGGAGATTCAGAGAATATTTTATTCAAAACAGGCAGGAATGGGGAGATAATTGGATATCACGGGTATTAGTCGATTATAGTAAAGACCGGCCAGTAGGAGATCTCAATCGTTGGACGCTTGCAACTGAAGTGGATTACTTTTTTCAAGGGCTGAATAGTATTGTGACCGATTTTCAGGTGCAAAGCATTGATAATGAAAATTCGGGGAAACATTGGAATTATCTTGGAGTTTTTGCATTTTCAAGGGCACCGAGATTTACTGCAACACTACAGAGTGAATGGACAACGGATGAAACTTCCCTAAGGTCCAATTGGACAGCAGGAATTCTCAGTCTAAAAATTATGCAGCAAAACGATCTTTTGTTGACACTTGGTGCGCGGCCACCTGGTATTGTATGCTCCGGAGGGATTTGCACATTTGTACCGGAATTCGAAGGATTTGAAGCACGTTGGAATTTCAGAATATACTAATTCATAATTATCTATGCTTATCAAATTATGTAATTTTCAAAGCCGTACATGCGAGTAAATATCTTCATACAATATCCAAATAGCAATGTCAAGTGCACTTTAAATTAAACATGAACATATTGAAAGAGCAATAATGTCTTGGGGAGTTATTTATGAATTTTTCTCCGAAATAATTGGATTTAAAAGCAGTGCAAGGATAATGAGAATTACGCAGCCTATCATGTTGTACCAGAGGTAGGGGACGTCGGTGAAGAAAAAACAGGCAAAAACTACCAATTCTGCAATGATAGCTGCAATGAAGGTTGCGGTACCTCCAATCGATTTAAAATAGAATGCCACAAGAAATATTCCGAGAATGGTACCGTAAAAGAGAGAGCCGAGTATGTTAACGGCCTCGATCAATGAACCGAGACGATTGGCAAACAGTGCAAAACTAATAGCATAAATCCCCCAAAAAATCGTAGCGAGTTTCGATGCTATGAGGTAGTGGCGATCGGTTGCATCTTTTTTGATCATCCTTTTATAAATATCTATGATCGTTGTCGATGCCAGAGCGTTAAGCTCCGCAGATGTTGAAGACATTGATGCCGATAAAATTGCAGCGAGCACAAGTCCGATGAGTCCCACCGGCAGGAAGTTGATAACAAAGGTTAAAAATACATAATTCGTATCATTGGTATCTGCTTCCGGATTAGCTTCCGATATAAACTGTATTGCTTCGTTTCTGATACGCAGTTCTGCATTTCGCGATGAAGTGATCTCATTGACAGCAGATTCTACTTCAGATTCACTGCCCGAATCAACAGCAGCTAACATATCCCGGATTTGTTGTTGCTTTTCGGTGTGAATCTGTTTGTATTCACTTTCCAACATCCGGTATTCAGCTGAATAGGAGCTCGATTTAACCGTATCGGTCTCAACTGAGTTGAAAAAGAGTGGAGGAGCGACAAATTGATAAAATACAAACACCATTGCCCCGATAAATAATATTGCGAACTGCATGGGAATTTTCACGAGTCCGTTGACGAGAAGTCCCATCCGGCTCTGTGCAATTGAACTTCCCGAGAGATACCGCTGCACTTGTGATTGGTCTGTTCCAAAATAGGAGAGAGCGAGAAACGTGCCGCCGATGATACCCGACCAGAAATTGTATCTATCTCGCCAGTCAAAATCAAACGTAATTGCATTGAGTTTCCCCATTTTTCCAGCTACATGGGCAGCATCAAAAAATGAAATGTCGGAAGGAAGGAGGTGGAATATCATGAAACATGCAGCAAACATACCAACAAAAATGATCGTCATTTGAAGTAAATGTGTCTTGTTGACGGCATCTGTACCGCCAACAGTTGTATAGAGGATTACAAGAATCCCAATGATGAAAATGGTGAGAGTTAAATTCCAGCCGAGGAGTACAGACAAAATCAATGCCGGAGCAAATATCGTAAATCCTGCCGCCAAGCCTCGCTGTGTTAAAAACAGGATGCTGCCTAGAGCACGGTTCTTGAGGTCGAACCGCAGTTCAAGATATTCATATGCAGTAAATACATTCAACTTATGAAACAGAGGAACGGCAGTGACGGAGAGGATGACCATTGCAATCGGAAGGCCAAAATAGAACTGAACAAACCGCATACCGTCTACAAATGCCTGGCCGGGTGTGGAGAGAAATGTGATAGCGCTGGCCTGCGTGGCCATAATCGAAAGTGTTACTGTATACCAGGGTGTGGATCTATTCGCCAGTAGAAATTCTTTAATATTTTTTTTCCCACGAGTTTTCCAGATTCCGTAAACAACAACAAACGTCAGGAATGAACTCAGCACGATCCAATCAATTATACTCATCTATACGACCGCTTCACGGCTATGTTGATCATCATCATGTGTTGGATATGAGACACAATTCACTAATTAAATGTTTGAGTAAATAGATAAAAGAGTATTATTAGAACCGTCAGATTGAGGAGGACAAGTGTATATAATTTCCTCCATGACGAAAGAATGGGTGGTTTTTCCTCGTTTGTCTGGGTGTGATTTGACACATTAGTTGCCACTATATTTCCCTGCTGATATTAAATTTGCAAAGAGCCGATATGCTCCTGGAACACCTGCCGGAAGTTCCCTGAACCATGATATCCCGGTATAGATAAAAACACCTTTTCCATAACGGGTAAAAATGAGGCTGCCCTCTTTGTTCGACTCGTTCGGGTCGTGGCTCGAAAAAATTGTTTCATATTTATCGTCCCACTGTGTTGCGAAATAGAGCCCTCGTTCTTGAACCCACCCTTCAAAATCTCTATTCGTGATCCTGTTCGGAAAATTCAGAAGTTGATGGCCCGGTTTAAGAAATGATACCGGCGCTGTTTCGACACTCACCCGGTCACGTCCAATTGTGAATGGGTAGGGTCCAATTTGTGCTGTGTTCAGATCATTTGCTACATTGTATTGCACAATAAATGTTCCGCCGTTCTTCACGTAATTGATAAGCCGCGGCTGAGCAAACTGAAGCCGTTCCCGAGTGTTATACGCCCGGACACCGGTAAGGATAGCATCAAACTGTGATAAATCGCCATTTTCCAGCACATCATCGTTCATAAGTACAACATTATATCCAAGATTCCGCAGTCCATCCGGCACTTCGTCCCCGGCGCCCATAATATAGCCAATCGTATCGCCACGCTTCGTAATGTCGAGGTTGACCATTTTAATAATGTTCTCGGGAAAAAGAACTTGATGAGTAATATGCGGATAAGAAATCTCAACAAGTGAATGAGTATAATGTTCACCGTTCACTTCGACTTCGGTTGTGAAAATTGCTTCATCCGAATCCGCAGGTGGTGTCACGGTGAATGATACTAATTCTTCGTCAAATGTTTGAGAAAGTGAAAAGGAGATTGAAGCGGGATTGATTTTCCAATTAATCGGCCCTTTTAGACGAATTATACCAGAAATGTCTGGCGAATGTCCTTTGAGGCTGACTGCAATTTCTTTTGGCTTATTGTTCGTAAAAACGGTCACCTTATCTTCAAAATTAGCCGTAATCAATGGTCTGACTTCAAAAGGGCGGTACAATTCACCGGCAACACTGTCTTCCCAACGATACAGGAGTGGTACCGTGAATTGTAAACGGATATTGTTACTACTAACAGTAACAAGTGCTTGAATAGCCGCTGGGTTTTCTGCAATTCCGACCATATTCTGATCTGCAATGGTAAACGTGCCTTTACCCTGTTTTTCGCGCAGCCAGTATGGCTGGGATGTTGGATATGTATTGGGAATATGGAGTGTTTTGTCTACCGATATCTGATCGTTGTTGCTCAACGTCATATTCAGGTTTGATTCTGAGTAAATTCCCGAAAAATCAATTTTTTCAAGTTCAAAAGGATGATTCGACCGGTTGACGAGTGTCGTACGGACCGGAATACTGCTCCCCGGTGCTCCTGCGTAACTATCCGCAATAGCTTCAATCCAGAGACCGGCACTTGTTTGAATGGCTCGCAGTAACTCTTTTTGTTTTGTCTCAGTCCAATTATTCTTTCCCAACGTGTTGAGTTTATTATATGCTTCAATGAGATGTGGTGTTGATAATGCAGGATTACGTGGATCGAACGAATTAAGGGCGTTCTCGATTATAGCGCCAACAGATTTCCCGCCGGGGACTCTGTTCCACGAGATATCGATCTCATCAAATATATTGGATGAAAATGGCTCACCATCGATTAGATTAAAAAACTCATATTCGTTTCCACGGTCGGCAGTAGAACCGAATCCCTGACTCTTGTGCATAGAACGGCTTTCAGCGGAAATTTCCGAGAACGATTTTCCAAGGAGCGGTTCATATTTGCCGATATTAATTTTTGCGGCACTTCTGAGTTCGTCCTGACTCATCCGCCAATTGTTCCAAACAATTCTTTTTGCCTGCCATGGCTGAACATACCGAAGCTGCTTCGGGAATTGTAATGGATCGGCAGCAGCCTTGAAAGCTTCCAAAGCAAGAATTCCTGTGGCGGTATGGTGACCGTGCCCCGCAGACCTTCCGGGCGGAAATCGGGATACAATGACATCCGGTCGGAATTTACGGATAATCCAGACTACATCCGAAAGAATTGTCTCTTTACCCCAGAATTCAAAGGTTTCATCCGGAGTTTTTGAATAGCCGAAGTCAATTGCCCTGGTAAAAAATTGTTCGGCACCGTCGATTTTTCGCGCTTCCAGCAACTCCTGTGTGCGGATGATACCTATCTCAGCCCCCTTTTCGGAGCCGATCAGGTTTTGTCCGCCGTCCCCACGTGTCATAGCAAGATATGCAGTCCGGAATTTCCCGGATTTGGCAAAATGGGCAAGAGCAGCTGTATTTTCGTCATCCGGGTGTGCGGCGATCATCAAAACACTACCAAGCACGTTGAGTTTTTGCAGTGCAATATGCAATTCACCCGAATCAAAATTTGTTCCAGGCTGAGCATTTATGTTACTTTGTAGGAGCACAACAAGGAGCAGTGCACATGTAAGAGCAGATTTAAAAGACCTGTACATAACTTTCGAGACTCCTGATAATTTAACTATATGATAACCTGAGAAACGACCGTTCAAAACGGTATTATTGTGCAAGTATTAATTACTCAACCTGATTGAAAACGGAATTTTAAGCTTTTCCCAATGGACGTATGCAGTTGCAGAATTCCCATCTAAATTCTCAAACCCAAAGACAAGCCATTCCTGGTGCGATGCTTGTTCGGGAGTAACAGTGACTCGGAGTGCATCATCTTTCTGAAAATAAGCATAACTGCCCCATTCGGCGTTTTTCTTGCTGAACATAATAGTCCAGTCACCCTGTGCCGGAATCATATGAATTCCGTATTTACCCATTGGTAACCGTTTTCCCTCAATCATAACGTCGCTGGTGAATTCGATTGTCGTATTTTCGTTTGCTCCTGCACGCCAGGGGATTGGATTTCCGTTTGAATAATCGTTACCCTTTTCAAAACCATACGGGACAAGTTCTCCCCAAATATTTCTTCCTTTAACGCCCGGCCTGCTGTATTCGATAGTAACATCCGTGTCAACTCCGAGACGCTGGCTCACGCTAGCAGCAAGGCTTGCTCGGACTTCATCATCCTGCGCTGAAGCAGAGATAGGAAGGTTCAACAAGAATGCACAAAGCGTGAAAATGCTGAAAATAAAATATATGCGCTTCATAATAGATCCCTTTATATGATTTATAGGTATGAAATGGTTGGTCTGTTAAAATGTTTACAAGAATTTAAACGTTAATCTTGAATTGTCAAGGCAAAAGAGTTGTTAGTGGAATATAATCTACATTTTCAACTCTACAAAGCTACAATTATTTATTTAGTGCATATAATACCTTTCACCGGTTATTTTATTCAATAAATTATTGTAAGTAACAGAATATATCTTTTAAAAATGCCCGGAACAAGTATAACAGGTTGAAAAGCAGTCTTGCATTTTAATCAGTGCATTGCATGTGCGCTAAAATTTTATAATACCTGAAAAAAAACACTCACAGCAAGCTGTGAGTGTTTTTGCGTTGTGAAGCAAATTCGTGTTACATTCAACACGAATTTCAGGAGAACTATAAAATATTAATTCTGATCCAATTGTACCTTTATCCATAGCTCATGATGTTGAAGCATCTGCTGGTTACCATTGGATCCTCTTGTTCCGCCACCGGGCATGCCCCCTCTCATACCTCCTCCTCCTCGATCTCCGGAACGTCCACCACCGCCCATTGGTCTCTGGCCCGATCTTCTGCCCAACGATGCTTGTGAATTTCCTATTTCAAGTCCCAGACTGATATTATCCCCTTCTGATATGTCAATCGCAAAAGGGATACTCCTATCGCGCCGGAGGGGTATCATTATTTCAAATGTGAATCGCCCATATTCTGATTTAGATGCTCCTATAGGAGTAAATTCACCCGTTTCCGGACTGTACCCTTCTCCTAAACGATTAACAATACTAATTCCAGTCATGCGGTTTTGCACTCGCTCTTCAAACACACTTTGCTGTTCAGGAGATAACCGATCTGTTTGTCCATTTTTACGGTTATCTTCTCCTGCAAATTCGGGAACATATTTTATCCCGATTTCCTTCTCTTTGTCTCCGTTATTGTCAAGCCAGATAGTGATTCCGTTCCTCTGAATTGACCTGGCAAGCCCGAGGTCCTGAAAACCCATCAGTACATAGAGACGGTCATTCGTATTGCTTAATCCAATAAATACATTCGGGTCTTCAAAGTCGGTGACGGTAACATTTTCCCAGTCTGAACCGATTCCGTCAACCGTCATTGGTGTATCGATCCAAATACTTTTAACATCCTGACTCTTACAACCGTTCACGATACCCGACAGAAGAATCAAACAAACACAAAACATTAAATTTCTCATCATCTTGTACCTTTATACGCTATTATTGTTATGCAATCTCGTTTAAAGTACAATACACATAGCATATTGTTTTTGTTCACTAAAATCCTTCGATTACATTTTTGAGTCACAAAATTTTTAGTTCTGCGAATCCGTTCTCTTATTTTTATATTGCTTTAATGCAAAATGTTAAATAAATAGTAGAGCACTAACAGACTATATAGATAGGAGCTTGCAGATGACGTATGTAATCAGGAAATATTTAGTACTATTGTGCATTGCGGTTATTGTGACTGGAACTGTATCATTGTCTTTTAGTCAGATTACTCCACCCGAAAATTATCTCGGTTTTCAACCGGGTGACGATTTTCATTTAGCTACTTATGAACAGTGGGTCGGCTATATGGAACTGCTCGCGTCAGAAACAAACCGATTGCAAGTGTTCGATATGGGACCGACAAGCGAAGGCCGGCAGATGAAATATGCTGCAATTTCTTCCGAAGAAAATTTAGCGCATCTGGACCACTACAAGAATATTACGCGTACCCTGAGTCTTGCGCAAGGAATAACAGATGAAGAAGCGACGATGCTTGCAGCAGACGGGAAAGCGGTCGTGTGGATCGATAGCGGCATCCATTCAACTGAATCGTCACCGCCGGTACAGCAGTTTCAACTTGCCTATGACCTTGTTACCGGATCTGACAGCGAGACGGAATATGTCAGAAATAATGTGATTTTATTGCTCTTAATTGCAAATCCTGATGGTATGACGCTGGTTGCTGATTGGTATGAAAAATATCTCGGTACGGAATTCGAAACCAGCAGACCACCAGTAATTTATCATAAATATGCCGGCCATGACAATAATCGGGATGCGTTTCTGGCAAACTTGCTCGAGACTCAAAATATGAATCGTTTGTCCGGAACAGTATGGTTTCCGGAGATCATATATGCGCAGCACGAACGGGCGCCTTTTCCTGCACGGATATGGATACCACCGAATCCTGAACCGGTCAATCCCAATATTCATCCTTTAGTTACCAGATGGAAAAACCTCATCGGTGCAGCAATGGGGCAAAGATTTGATGCACTGGATATGTCCGGTGTAATTTCGAGAATATCATTTGACCTCTGGTATCCTGGATACCTCGACGGACCAAGTGTGGAAGGGCACAATATCCCAACGATATTAACTGAGACAGCAAACTACGGATATGCAACACCACATTTTTATACGCTGAATGACTTTCCCGATGCATACAGGGATCTGACACCTGGCACGTTTTACCCGCGGCCGTGGGAAGGGGGATGGTGGAGATTCAAGGATGCAGTCCAGTATAATCTGACTGCATCAAAAGCGGTTCTGGTCGTTGCCGCAAAATACCGGTATGAACTGCTCTATAATAAATATAAAATAGCAAAAGATGTCATCGAAAAGTTCAGTAGTGAACCGCCTTATGGATGGATTGTTTCGTCCGAACAAAATGATCCGGGCACAGTAGCGCTTTTTCTCAACAGACTAATTGAATTTGGCATTGAAGTTTACACTGCAGAAAATTCATTCAGTCAGAATGGCATATCCTATCCGAAGGGTTCGTATATTATTCCGACAAGCCAGTCGTTCGGTAGTTATGTTAAAATTCTTTTTGAGTCGCAGGAATATCCCGATCTTAGGAAATATAGCCATCTCTGGCAGGGGATTTCGCGACTTGTAGAAATAGATGGTGCACCGCTCGTTCCCTATGACGGAGTAGGGTGGACGGTTCCTGTCCAGATGGGGATCGATGCCGCAGTGATGGATACGCCACTCGATGTGACAGTAAGCAACGCAGCGGTAGCGCTGCTGCCAGCTGGCGGAGTGAGTGGAAACGGCCCCCAATATATCTTGTCATCTGCAGTCAATAATAGTTTTCGTGCCGTTAATCTGATACTCAGCGAAGGAGGAACTGTTAGCCGTGCTTCGAGTGCTTTTACATTTCATGACATGGAATATCCGGGAGGTTCATTCTTAATAGAATCAGGTTCACTGAATAAAAGCACACTCCAAACAATTGCATCTGAGACAAATATTACAATGATCGGAGGTCAGCCATCGATACAAAGCCGTCAAATATCTGCAAAGCGGATTGGTCTTTATAAACCATGGACTGCAAATATGGATGCCGGCTGGATTTCGTTGATTTTTGAAAATTATGAATTTCCGTATGAATTTATTACCGATGCTGAGATAAGGGCGGGTAACCTGTATGAACGGTTTGATGTGATTATTCTGCCCGATCAGAGAGCGTCCTCAATTATTAACGGCAACGAAAAAGGGACATTACCTCCTGAATATGTCGGGGGAATTACCAAAGCTGGTGCGGATAATTTAAAATCTTTTGTAGTAAGCGGGGGTACATTGGTATGTCACAAATTATCTTCCCAGCTGCCCATTGAGGAGTTTGATCTGCCGGTAACTAATATCCTTCAAGGTGTCTCAGTGGACAGCTTTAATTGTCCGGGTTCTATCCTGAAAATGGATTACTCATCGGAAAGTTCTCTGACATTCGGAATACCCAAAGAAGGGATAGCCTTTTTTTCTCAAGGACTTGCATTTGAGATCGATGAGAATAGTTTTGGAGCAAATGACATTGATGAGAGTCTTTCTCCGAAAGTTGCTGCTTCGTATCCGGACGGCGATCTGCTCATAAGCGGTTGGATATTGGGAGAGGAGCTGATTCAGAACAGAGCCGCTATAGTGGAAGTGCCCTACGGCGATGGAATTATCTTTCTTTTAGGATTCAGCTCTCATAACCGCTCTCAAAGCTATGCAACGTTTAAATTGCTGTTTAATACAGTCTATTATTGAAAAATTGGTGGAGTCAATGTAACTTGATTTTTTAAACTAGTATTCATAAAAAAAGGTAAAATGAACGCGAGAAATATACCTTGCATCTTACCCTATTTTTTCTCTTATTTGTGAGGTTCTGCCCAAAAACAGAAATGTGTTATTCGACAGATTATTCTTCTTACTTCAATATTTACAATTCCTTATATATGGTGTTCATTTTCTGATATGTCTCGTATTAAGATTGCCGGAGTGGCATGTTTCTGTTCAAAATTG
Organism: bacterium; assembly: GCA_965249485.1. Taxonomy (GTDB): domain Bacteria; phylum SM23-31; class SM23-31; order SM23-31; family SM23-31; genus CBDFMG01. The sequence goes on from OZ252239.1 coordinate 1,625,023, forward strand.
ATGAAGAGAGATAATGATAAAAACATTACGTTTTGCTTGTGTTGCGATTTTAAGTTGTTTGATAATTGTTTATGCATGTAGTAATCAAAATCAATTATCAGAAACGAAAAATCTAACATCAAAAATTGTATTTCATTCGGAGCGAAACGGGAATTATGACGTTTTTATCATGGATACCGATGGTTCAAATCAGACACAACTGACGAGCGATCCCGGAAATGACCGTTTTCCTTCATTATCTCATGACGGCAAGACAATTTTGTTCCAATCAGATCGTGATGGAACAAGTGCAATTTATAGTGTTAATGCCGACGGATCGAACGAGCGAATGCTCATTGCTTATTCCAAGGAAGACAACTACCCGAAGTTTTCGCCTGACGGCTCTAAAATTGCTTTCTTCGCCCTGGTCGGGGAAAATTTCGAAATAATCGTTATGAATGCCGACGGGTCAAAACCGGTCAATATTACAAATAATCCCGCAAATGATGAATCGCCAACATGGTCTCCAGACGGTTTGGAACTTGTGTTTCAGTCTGATAGGGACGGCGTCTACACAATTTTTAGAACGAATATTGACGGATCAAATCAGATTAAAGTCGTTGACAGCCCCTACCAAAATGAAAATCCTTCGTGGTCGTTTGACGGTTCTTACGTTGCATATCATTCGTACCGTCATGATACGGCAGTAATCGTTGCTGTCGATATTTCAGGCGAAAAAGAAAGGGAAGTTTCTTCCAGCACAACTGCAAGCTCTTCACCGTCGTGGTCGAGTGACGGAACACGTATTGTGTTTGACTCGAACCGGGATGGCGATTTTGAGATCTATTCAACGAATGCGGATGGCTCGGACATTCATCGGTTGACCAATTCTCCCGGTGAAGATGCAGGTGCATTCTGGTCACGGTTTTAATTTTTCTTACATATAATGTTTCTGCGCAAAATAAAAATATATGTAATGATTCTGATTTGGTGGACATCTGGCCTTTAGCCGTTTAGTTCACGCATTATTGATATCTATTATGCGTAATAGTTATTTAGGAATTAATATTATGTATCATGTGTTCTATTATTGGATTGTATGTATGATTAAAATGAGGAAATACATATATGGATTTGATTCATGCGGAATTAAGTTCAAAGGATATGCTGGCACCGTACCTCGGAATTTTTAAATTTAAGCCTGAAAAACATATTGATTTTTTACCGGGGCAGTATGTGACGCTCGGAATCCGGAGAAAAGGTCTCACCGGGCCTGGAGTGAAAGAAAAGGACGGGATCGGCATGGTGTTGCGGCCGTACTCGGTAGCATCTTCTCCGGATGAGGAAGTAATTGAGCTGATAGTAACCTGGGTCCAACGGGAAGGCAGGCGGCTCGATGAGTGGGGTGTATTGACGTCTGAACTGTTTCAACCACAGCCAGGGCAGGAGTATGTGTTTTTTCCGAGGCCGAAAGGGAAGTTTTTGCTGCCTGAAGACAAAAGGGACGTCATCATGGTTGCTACCGGTACAGGAATAGCACCATTTATAAGCATATTACGGGATGCTCATTCTAAATCGCCTGACAGGCGTTATATTATTATTCACGGTGTATCGAGACACTCCGATTTTGCATACAAAGAAGAGTTGACGAGCTATAAGGACCGGAACGTCCACTACGTACGGACAATTTCGAGAGAGCCATGTGATGAATGCGAGAGCCATTATGTCGAGGAGTATTTCTTAAATAGAAACGGAGCATCAGGCAGGCTATCGATGGAAGAAGTGGAAAATGCTGTGAATAATGGACACACTGATAACACAAAAATTGATAACATATTAGGAAAATCACTTGCATCCGAAAGTGCCACGATCATGCTGTGTGGTAATCCTGCTATGATAGAGCACATTAAGTTCATAGCAGAAGACAAACAATTCCACGTGCATCAAGACCTCATCGTCGAATCGTACTGGTAGCATTGGATCAATGACTTTAACATTTACAGAAGGATTTTTGATTTTGGTGTAATTGTGAATCTGATTAACGAAATTATCGAATTGCATTTCATAGTATAATTGCTTATATTTATTGTAGTTAATAGAAGAATAAATTTAGATTATTCAATAGCTTCAAAACTTTCTGTAAGCAATTTGTGATGCATCTTTGAGATCGCCATCACAAGAATTCCAATCTCGCTGTAAAGCGGGTTTTTTTTGCCTGCTGCGCGAATAATACAAAAGAAAATTTTCTATGCGATATAAGCTTATTGGATCGGCCACAGTGATTCGGAATCGGTAGAAAACAGCAATGCATTAGATAATATTTTGTATCCGGCTCCATTTTGTTTTATGGACTAAATGATGAATATAGAAAACCATTCTGTTACAATTGACACAATGTTTGCTGAGTTCAGAAACGTGTATTCTGAGTTTGACAGTACTAAAATCTTAGACAAAATTCGGTCTTCCGAATACAGCAGTCTCGATAAACAGCATCATGTATATCTCGATTATACGGGAGGGGGTCTTTATGCCGACCGGCAAATCGAAGAACACAGCGAGATGCTTCGGAACAACATTTTCGGCAATCCCCATTCGCTCAATCCTGCTTCCGCGGCAATGACACGGAATGTTGAACAGGCGCGAGAATATATTCTCAGATTTTTCAATGCCTCACCGGATGAATACAGTGCAATTTTTACTAAGAATGCAAGTGGTGCGCTGAAACATATCGGCGAATCATATCCTTTCGAGAAAAACGGAAAATTTCTTCTCACATTCGACAATCATAATTCAGTTAACGGTATCCGAGAATATGCACGTGTGCACGATGCTCCTGTTGATTACATACCCCTGACACTGCCTGAAATGCGTGTCGAAGAATCGACATTGGATGATTTTCTCAAGACGGCGATTCCGAGTGGAAACAATCTTTTTGCCTATCCCGCACAGTCTAATTTTTCCGGTGTTCAGCATCCACTTGATTGGATAGAAAAAGCGCAAGCACAGGGCTGGGATGTTGTGCTCGATGCAGCCGCATTTGCAGCGACAAACCGGTTGGACCTGAGCCGGTGGAAAGCCGATTTTGTGCCCGTCTCATTTTATAAAATTTGCGGTTATCCAACCGGGATAGGCTGTCTTATAGCACGTCGGAAATCCCTGAAGAAGCTGCGCCGCCCCTGGTTTGCCGGTGGAACAATCACCGTCGCATCGGTACAGGGTGGCTCCTATTACCTTGCCGAAGGTGAAGCAGCGTTTGAAGACGGCACCTTAAATTATCTCTCGATACCAGCCGTAGAACAGGGTTTGAAGCTTATCGATGAGATCGGTGTCGAAACAATTCACACAAGAGTTACCTGTCTGATCGGATGGCTGCTTCGGACACTGCAAGAGTTGCATCACTCCAATGGTAAACCGCTGGTACGACTCTATGGACCAGCGTCCACAAACATGCGGGGTGGTACGGTTACCATGAATTTCTACGATCCTGAAGGGAAATTTATAGACCACCTCATTATAGAAAAACGGGCAAGTGAAGCCATGATCTCTCTTCGAACAGGGTGTTTTTGCAATCCCGGTGGCGGAGAAATAGCACTTGGAATATCCAAACCGGAATTGATTGCCTGCTTCAGCCAACCTCAGGACTTAACCTTTGACGATTTTCGGCTCTGCATTGATGGTAAAAGTACTGGTGCCGTCCGTGTCTCTTTCGGAATTGTCAGTAATTTTGCTGATGCCTTCCGCTTTATTCAATTCGCCGAACTTTTTATCGATAAACCCGCCGAAAACTTTTCATGATTGCATCCGGGATAATTATTCCAACTATATCCTGCCAACAAACCATACAGAGTAATAATTTCGATAAAAAATATGCCGTTATTGCCTAAGAATACACTACCTTATGTTGTTATTGACATCCATTGTCAAAAATTCCATTAATATGACAAATAAACCATAGAACTGTTAAATATTACACGGGAGAATTTAGCATGACATATAACAAAGGTTTTTGCATAATCTTATCATGTTTCTTAGTCTTAGGAGCATGCAGTTCAGGGGAAATGGGATCTAATAGTGCTGCTTCTGATGAATCCGGTCTTTTGGGAGGCGCCATCCTGAAATCCCCGATTGGTGATGTGCCCGATGATTTGTACATGGAAACCGACGTCACTCCAACAGATGAATACAGACCTTTCACCAAAAAGCTGACTGTCTATGGTTTGACCCTGATTGGCCGAGATGATATTTCCGACGATTTTATGCGTCAAGTCGCCAAAACCATCAAAGAAATTTTTCCACAAAATGATAGCATGGACTCTGCAATGCAGGAGGATCTGATCAGAAATATGTACGAACGCAATGCTGTGATTCCTCTCTTCCTCGGAGAAAACTTCGATATGTCTCCAGAAGATGAGGCGGTATTTGATATCACAAGAAACCGGAACAGTGTGTGCGATATTATCATGAAGGATGTACCCGGGCAGGTGATGGAGGTTGTTGAGCATATTCTTCACTATGTGAACGATACGGGATTACACTTCTCCTATCCCGAGCGATGGGGTGTCACAAAGGATTCACAGTTCTATCAGATGATGCTGGAGGCAGGTGAGAAGGGATTTTACGATTACGGATCGTATGATGATATTGAAGATGAAGAGACCCGTATTCGTGTCGCACTGCAGGAATTCGGATATTGGATCATCTCTACCGCATGGAACCTTCAGGAGCCGTATGGCCCCCGAGAAACGTCCGAATGGACAATTAGGAATGCTGCCGAAATGCAGGAAAAATTCCCGACAATGTATCAGCTCTATGAAGAGACCGTTGCAACAATCATGGTAGCACCCAGTATCGAGACACTCGAAGAGTTTGTCAATTAACTATACGCCACACTTTAGCTCTAAACACTTTTTACGCTTAGCTATGTTGTGGCAGCAGCGGTGATTTATTATTAAGAGGACTTACGTTTGAATACGTAAGTCCTCTTAATATATGCCGTGGGTCATGTCTATGCCAGTTTCATCCATGAGGGATTCTGCTTGAACCCTTAACAGTCACAAAATCTATGAAAGCATTATGAAATGTCATACAAACTTATTATTTTACTAAAGATAATACTTGTGCAGGTTACACAGACAAATTGGTAATGCCGTTGTGATCTGATTCCGGCTCAACTGAAGAAAGATTATGAATGTAATAAAAAAATATTACGTATTACTACTATTGTTGTGTAGTATTGTAATGACGGCTGCTGGTCCTGCCGAATCTTTTCAACAGTTTCCTGAATACCGCGGGCTGATCAACGATTTTGCCGGTGTTCTGTCGCCCGGTGTGGTGCAGAGTATGGAGCAAATCGCAATTGAGCTGGAACAGAAAACAGGCGCAGCGGTTGTTGTTGTCACGATGGAAACTATTGACGGTGAAGATGAAACCGATTATGCCAACAAGCTATTTGAAGCATGGGGCATCGGCCAAAAGGGCGTTGACAAGGGCGTTCTGATACTCGATGTGGTAGATATCCGGCGGATCAGGATTGAAATTGGCTATGGACTTGAGGGTATCATCCCCGACGGTCTTGCGGGCGAAATTCGCGACCGGTACATGGTTCCGTATCTCAGTAACGACGATTTCGATAACGGTCTCGAACAGGGTTTTGCCGCTGTTGTAAGCATTATAGCGGAAGATGCAGGTGTCACACTCACGGGCATGCCGGCACGGTCAGGACTGTCCGGAAGCAAGCAATCAGGGAGGAGCCGGATACGAGGCATAGTTCCCCTTTTATTATTTATATTATTTATGATCTTTGGACGCCGGCGCCGTGGTGGCATGCTTCCATTACTGCTCATGGGCAGCATGATGGGTGGTGGACGCAGCTGGGGAGGTGGTGGTTTTGGTGGGGGTTTTGGTGGTGGATTCGGAGGAGGTTTTGGCGGGGGTCTCAGCGGAGGTGGTGGAGCAGGTGGAAGCTATTGACGCTTCCATTTGCCGGTTGCGATTGATTTTTTATATAATATTTTTTGAAGAGGGTACATTCATGGCGAAGATACCGGGAAAACCGGACGAAATATTTGAAGAGTTTGAGAACGATTTTAAAGGTCTTTTTGGCGACGATCTTGTTTCTGTGATCCTCTACGGGTCTGCCGCGCGCGGTAAATATGTTCCGAAAAAGTCAGACATAAATTTTCTGATCGTTCTGACCGATGAGGGTATCGAGCGGTTCCATTCTGCACAGCCACTTGCCAAAAAATGGAAGAAACGGAAGGTTTCAATTCCACTTTTCCTGACGGAAGACTACATCAATAGTTCGCTTGACTCGTTTCCGATAGAGTTTTTGAATATATCGAGTTATTATAAGGTGATTTTCGGCAGGGATATTTTCGAAAAAATCGAAATCGGCAAGAACGATCTCCGGCTCCAGCTTGAACGGGAGATGAAAGGGAAACTACTGAACCTCAGACAGGCATATTTTCAGGGGGCTGGCAATCCGAAAGCAGCATCTGTGCTGATCCACGATTCTCTCGGTGCATTTCTTTCACTGTTTCCCGCGATTCTGACCGTAAAGAATGAACAATTGTCTGCCGATCCATTGGAAAACATAAAGAAAGTCGCGCAGTTGTTCGAACTCAATATTAATTTGCTCGAACGGCTCTACCGCATACGGACCGGACAGGAAAAACTGAAAAAAGCAGAATCGGATGAAGTGCTGCGGCAATATATAAAGCAGATCCGGTCGCTTGCACTTCAGACCGATGCGCTGTACGTGCATTAATAATGTTATGAGTTTTTAATCAAAGGAGTTGTACAATGTCAGCAAAGAAAATAATTATTGGAATACTGGTCTTTATCGTGATTGTCGGTATTTGGTCTGCTTCTTCCCTGAAAAATACATATAACACCCTTGTCGTACTCGATGAGGGTACGCAGACAGCCTGGTCGCAGGTCGAAACGGTGCTCCAGCGGCGGTTCGATCTCATTCCCAATCTGGTAGAAACAGTAAAAGGATTTGCACAGCAGGAGCAGGACGTACTTATCGGCGTAACGGAAGCGCGTTCAAGAGTGGGACAGGCGCAGACACCACCGGAGCAGATGGAAGCGAACAATCAGCTTACCTCGGCACTCGGCAGGCTGATGGTTGTTGTTGAGCGGTATCCCGACCTAAAATCGAATCAAAATTTTATCAGGCTGCAGGATGAACTTGCCGGTACAGAAAACAGAATTGCCGTGGAGCGCCGTCGCTATAACGAATCGATCGGTGGATACAATTCACGACTGCGCAGTTTCCCGACCGTCCTCATTGCCGGAATGTTTGGTTTTGCAACCAAGACCCGGTTCGAAGCCGCCGCCGGTGCGGAAGATGTCCCACAGGTCGAGTTTTAAGGATTATATCTTTGCGAATACAGCGAGATAGAAGGTGGATACATAAAAATCGTTCAGGAAATCTGATTTGATTATTGATAGGAATGCTTACAAAAAACTTTTGCCGCACATGGAAAGCCTTCCACAAGCCGCATTAGCAAAGATGCTGGAACAGGGATGGGTCAGCTCTCCTGAACTCGAATTAATTGGCTAATGTGGTGCTGTGCAGAAATGACAATCTCTATTGATCAAAACTGCTTTAAAAATTACTTAATGGATCAGCAGGATTTTTTCATTCGGTGGATGGAGAAACTCAACACCGCGGCTGCTGACAATGTGATTGCCTTCGATATTCAGGGAAATCGGGAAACCCGGTCGCTGAGGAAGATTCACATGTACCATATATTCAAATGAGAAGAAATGATTCTCATCGATCATCAGATGGTCGCGGTCTGACCGGAATGGAGCAATCGAAGGCCCGACCGTTACGAGACTTCCGCCATTATTACCCTGGCTGTGCAGATCGATGGAGATTCCCGGCTTATCGGTATTGGCAAGCACTCTCTGAATCATTGTGTAATCTTCTGTGCCTATGTCGATAAACGGTGTGTAAATATAGCCTTCACGCTCGACATCGGCAACGATCGCTTTCAGTGTTTCTCCGGCGATTCTGCCGACTCTGACATTTCTCCGAATGATCGCCTGTGCTGCCATCGCTGTGTCATAGGCATATTGTATGCTTTCGGGAACAGTTGTTTCACCTTCACGCACAATATAAGCATTCCTCTTATAATCTGTCGAAAAGTAATCAAGATACCGTACGCCGTTATCAAACGTCATAAAATCACCGCGCTGTAGAACATAACCGGGATGATGAATCCACCACCGCACATCCGGTGGATCGATAGGTTCCGATACTTCCGAATAGAGAATCCGGGGGATACCTGCACCCGTGCTGTATCCATTAGTCAGGTCGCGCATATGAAACTGCTCCTTGACCCACCAGCCGACATCTTCCAAGGTCGTTACTCCCGGTGTAATAACTTCATTCGACAATGAGCGTTCAAGAATCTGGCGGTGAATTTCCAACGCATTCGTAAGGCCGGAAACTTCTCTGAGAATCCGGCGTGCCCTGAAGGATGTGATCACATTCTCGGCAGACACAATGCGTGAAGAGTATTTCTGCCCGAGGATTTTCTCCAGTTTCACATATTGGGAATGTGAAATGCCATCGGCAATCGCAAGCCAATCAGATGTATTGACAGCGATTCTTTTAGGATCACGCCTCGCAACATACTCGGATATCTCATTATAAATGGAAAAATCCTGGTTGTTATAGTTATACCCTTCAATTGCCAATGAGAGTTGGTCGGAGCCGCGTACATCAATATTTTCAACTGCTCCGCCACCGCCGAATACAGCCCGTTCGATCCTGTCTCCCAGATCGGTGAAAATCAAATAACCGGATGTCGATCCGAAGTGTTGAGCCAACGGATCAGGGTCTCCGGCTCGCGTAACGTGTATCCACATGTCTACATTGTTATCGCGCATTGCGTCCGGTAAAATGAGATCAAGTTTCTCGTTTCGTATTAAACGCATGACCTCTGCGCCGGTCTTTGCATTATGTACACCCGGCTGTGCATAGACGTCGGATATAATGAACATTATCGACATCAAAAAGATAAGTACTCGAAACATCGTAACGACTCCTCTCATGAATTGTTGGTGCATAAAATTTATGATTCTCCCCCTGTTGAAAAGTACATTTAATATGGAATAGTGTCAAGCTCAATACACATTCATCGGTGCATAGAAGTTGAAAATAAACGGATATGGAGTAAGCGATAAAAAACCTGATACATGCGGAACGTTTATTTTCGTTGTGTTTCCGGTTTTTCCAATTTGAAGGAGGGGCATTTGAATATGAGTTATATGTTATTCTGCTCCTCGGGCTGTACAATTCAGTGAAAGATGACGTCGAGCAGCCCTGAAAGAATGTGCAACCGCGCTAAATAAAAGGGCAAGGCGCCATGCACGTGTAACGGCCATTACACCTGTTACTTCAAAATAGGGCTCTTATCGAATGAGGAGTACCCGGTCTTGTGGCGGGTACAACCATTCAAGACCATGTTCCGTTACCAATACGTTTTCTTCGATGGCGACAGGGATCTTTTTTCCGTTCCATTCGTCTGCAGGTCTGTAAACTCTAAATTCCAGGGAAATGATGGCATTGGGTCTAACTTCGTATTCGGTCAGTTCAGGGGACCACTCGGCAAGCCCGGCCGTCACATCGTGGGCGACACTACTCATTCCATGCAATCCGACATTTACCTCAATTCCAGGTACATCACTTGGGCGTTCTACATCTGTGTAAACGTAGCCGGCATCTCGAAGGTGCTGTTTAAGTTCATCTAATTGCTCCCTGCCGGTTCTCCCCGAACGAACGTTTTTCCGAATGATTTCGCGTACTTTCTTTGTTTCTTCAAATGCCATAATGACACCGGGAGGTGCTGTGAGTTCCCCCTCTCTGAGGACGTAAGCAAAACGCTTGATATCAGTCGAGAAATTGTTGCGATTTAGTCCCCAATCGATCCACAGTATATCTCCTCCCTGGATGACACGTTCCATTCTTTTCTCACTGCTCATGGATTGATAGCCCTGGAATTCAGGTTCTGGGAATACTGCCCCTGGAAACCAGGTTCTGCGCAAACCCATAGCTTTACGGTGCTCCTCTAACCACCGCATTACATCGAAGTAGGTCGTTTTACCGGGTGTGATAACTTCGTTGGATAAGGCACGTTCAATTCCCCTTCGTGTGATGTCACCAACCTTGGAGAATTCGATGATTTCGCTGGCAACGTGCTCGCCGTGAAAATCGGCAATAAGACGCTGAGCGGATACGAAGCGTTTAGCATATTTCTCGCCCAATTCCTCCTCGAGGAACTTGAAATCCTTGTGGGAGAGACCGTCTGCGTTATGAACTCCTTCCCCTCTGATTGGAGGATCGAGGAAATTCAAGGCAATTCTTTTCGGGTCACGGTCCTCGACTATAGACCGGAGATCAGATCCTCCCTCGATCTCGTCGTAGGCACCGCATATATCAGCCATTTCAGAACTACCGGGGCCACCGAGTGAATACCTCTCGATGCGGTCACCCCCACCATCGTAGAAGACGTAAATTCCATGACCATAAGCGGTCTCTATACCGAAATCGAGTATCATAGGATCAGTACCACGGCCGCGATCGATGACGATCCACATATCGATGTTATTACGACGCATTGCTTTGGGAAGCACGTAATCGAACTTGTCTTTGCGAATCATGCAGGTAATTTCCCATTCGGACTGCCATGAAGATTGAAAATTGTCGGGTGGGCGCTGCGCAACAGTGTCAGATACCATGAGAATCACAACAAATAATAAAATCACAATTCGAGATAACATAATGTTCTCCTCATTTGATTAACTGGTGGTTTAATATTAAGGTTTTTGATACAGTAGCAATGATACATGTTATATAGAAAGTTGTCAAGTTGAATTATGCGGACAGTAAGAAAATCACATGGTACTCTTGTCGTATGTGAAGGTATTGCGGTGGAATATAGCCTGTTTTTGAGGAAGCCTAAATATGTAGTATTTTAAAAACGTGAGTTGGTTCGTGTATGACATTTTGCGAATCTTAGAGATAGATATAAACTGCAGCTATTTAAGAAAATAGTGTGGATCCTACTATTCAAGTCTATTCCAGTAAAGGTGAAAAAATTTTGTTAAGGAAGGAAAGAATCAAACAACAAACGATGAAGGTAAGGTTTGCCCAAAACCTCAAAAAAGCGGCGAGAAAAAATGACTTGGGTAATCAAAAACTATCTCTTGGTTTTAAATCTAGTATGTCTAACGTGTTCTGAGGAAGTACAGATGAGGAAAGTTCAGTTAATTCTTTCTATTAATATAGAAACTAAATAATTCTGAACAGGTTGTATCTGTGACATGTATGGAGACATGTAATTTACTTTGAAAATTTGTGTCAAACTAAAATTGCTTGAATCGTCCTTATTATTAGATTATACAATCTCAATCATATTTTTTGTAATTGTCTCTGTAAGTTTCTTATAAACATTTACAATACTAATATGAATTCAATATGAATTAGAGTTGAGCTACTTTATCATGAAGAATATTATGGACAAGATTAATAAGTTCTTCAAAATTCCATGGCTTTACAATAATCCAATTTTCTCCTAAATTAATCATTTGCTTAACTTTAGTATCATCAAGAGAACTGCCGGTAATTACAACAGTCTTTATTGATGGTTGTATGCTTTTAAGTTGAAAATATGTGTCTATACCTGCCATATCTGGTAGTGTGAGGTCTAACAGCACCAGGTCAATTTTGCCTTTCCTTCTTTTGCAAGTATTTATTGCTTCGGCACCATTGAGCGCTGTGAAAACAGTATAACCTAATCGCTCAAATTGTATTTTTGTTGTTTCTATTATGTCTATCTCATCATCAATAAGAAGAATCGATTCACCACTTCCAAATAAGATGCTCCCCATCTCTTTATTGTTTTTCACAATTTCTTTTGTTGTTACAGGAAAATATAAATCGAACGTTGTACCCTCACCGGGTTGACTGTATACCACATAATATCACCTTTATGATTTTTTATTATATGTTGGGTCATATAAAGTCCTAAGCCGGTACCTCTTCCATCTTTCTTCGTAGTATAAAATGGTTTAAAGATTTTCTCTTTAACATTTATTTCCATCCCAAAACCACTATCTTTAACTGAAACTTTAACATAGTCACCCTGCTTAGTCTTAGAATTAAGCTCACTATGTTTTTTTATGAAATGCCGGCTTAAAAACACATTTTTGGTAGATATAGTTAGGTTTCCTCCATCAGGCATTGAGTCTTTAGCATTGATAATAATGTTCGTCAGCACTTGATAAATCTTTTTCCTATCCACTTCGATATTTTTTATTGGAATCTCAAGATTGTATAATACTTGAATCTTTTTTTCAAACACAGGTTCACACAATTTGATAATTTGTTGAATAAGGTCATTGATATCAAGAGGTTCTAACAAATAATCACTATCCTTAGTAAAGTTAATTATTTGGTGACTTAAATCAGCAGCCCTTTCAACATTTATATTTATTTTATTTGCTAAATTGGACACATGAGGATTTTCCCCATAATCTGATTTTAAAATATCAATATGTCCTTTAATGCTACCCAAGACATTATTAAAATCGTGAACTATTCCTCCAGATAGCCTAATAAATGATTCCATCTTTTGAGCTTGGAACAAATGTTCCAGAATTTTATTATTATCTGCAGATCGCTTAATCAAAATATTCTCTAATTCATCTTTATTTATTCGTTGAATAGTCATTTTTTTTCGAAATGACATCTCATTAATCCTTAATTTATGGGTGTATATCCTTTACAAAGGAGTTCTACAGCTCTTTCAACTACAGCTTGCATATTTGGCTTTTCTATGAAACCATGAAATCCTCTCGCAAATGTTTTCTCCATTTCAATAATTTTAGAATGATACTCGGGATTTTTTAACATAGCTGAGTATATTACAAAATATGGATCACCAAATGGATTACCATTTTTTGAGCCTGCTTCCCTTATGTATTTTACAACGTCGAGTCCTTCTGAACCTTCTAAATTCAAATCGACCACTACAAAATCAACTATACCTCTTCCAAAACCAAGGTAACCTATACCTGCACTAGTAAAAGATTTGATCATTACAGTATATTGCCGATCTGAACCCGCATTTTCTAATTCTTTGTTTATTTGACTAAACTTGCGGGTAATAGCTGCTTTCATTGAACTGCTTATATCTTCTTCATCCTCTATGATCACAATATTTTTAATCTCTTTTTCTTGAATTACAATATTTTCAATCTCTTTCATTGTATGTCTCCTTTCGTTTCCCATTTTTTGGTATACGGACTTCTAAAGTTGTTCCTCTCGATTTACCGGGGTATTCCTTTGAAGCTATTTTTTCATCTGTGAAAGTTTCAATAATCTCAACTTGACCTTTATGATAATCTGTAATGTACTTATGAGCAAGGCTTGCTCCTATCCCACCATAAACTTCTCTTCCATTAGTAAACAATGGTACATATACATGTGGCAGTGTCTCATCAGAAATACCTACTCCAGTATCATGTATTTGAACTATTACCCATAAAGAATCTGACTTCATGGAAATTTTTATCTCCCCCTTATCAGGTATTGCTTTTATACTATTGTCAATAATATGAAAAAACGCGTCTTCTAAGAACATTTCATAACAAGGAATTTCCAAAGATGAGTCATATTGTTTAATTATTTTAATGTTTTTAAGATTTCCGTTTGAAATTTTTTCTAAGCTGGCATCAATTATTTTCTCCAATCTCATCTCTATTTTGGGTGCTTCAAATGATTTATTTGTGATGGTTTTCAACACTACAGCATATTTGTTTAATCTAGCAATCAAAGATTCTAATCTTTCAGTAATTTCGGCGATCTTTTTTATAACCGGTTCTAACTTATTTTCTATAGCCGATACAATTTCTTCACTATTCAAATCATTTGAAACTATTTCATTTTTTAGGTTTTCAATGGTATCCAATTCATCTTCGCACACCCAACCTATTTGGTTTATCCTCCCAGTCAGTCCAGCTATAATATTTCTAAACGGATGATATATTGATTTTGCGCCTATCACGGAGCCGCGAAGGATAGCATTCGATTCTCTCTCTAGGCTCAGTTTTTTTTGTGTAGAATAATAGCGGCGTTCTATTTCCGCAAACTTATCAAAATGTGAATCTGCCGCTTCCATTAACTTCGCGATCAAATCACGTTTTCTAATGGTTTCTCTAAAGCGAATAGTAAAATCAGTATCTTCCCATGGTTTTTGGATATAATTATCAATTGGGAGGTTTGCCTGTTCTGCTGCTTTTTTCATGATTCCATCATCTTCAGCTGTAATACCCCAAATAATAGGTTTTACTGGAGAATCTTTATACAACTGTGATATCTTTTCGATAAGTTCAACTCCAGTCATTTCGGGCATTCTTTGATCAACCAGAATTGCATCAAACTCTGTGGCTTTTACTTTTTTCAATGCTTCATTACCGCTATAGGCAACCTCAATGTCATATTCACCAATAACTTCAAGAGAATCCCTAAGAGAATCCCTTAAAGAATCAGCAACAGAAAAGTCATCATCTACCACTAATGTTTTTTTCTTGTCCATAATACACACCTTTGTTTGAATTCTAATTAATCGCTTTTTCTTCGATTGAACAAATGTTATCAAATTTGTCGAAATCAAGCACTATAAGAGGAATATTGTTAAATAAGGAGTAACCAAAAATGTCAATAGCGTTGTTTTCTTGTTTCAATTTTTTAGTATACCTGTCTTGTCTCTCAATCCGAAGAATTTTGTGACCAAATATTTTAGGAACAGCTAAACCATAACTTATTTGAGTTGCATCCCAAATCTCAATAAGAGTTTTCAGCTCATTGTGTTCATGTCCTAATAGGCCAAAGACATCGATCATTGGATACACGTTCCCATTATTTTTGTACATATAACTTTCATCCGGTAGGATTGTAATCATGCTTTCATCGTATCGGATATAGTTTATTTTTGAAGGTTGGTGGATAGCGTAGATTACATTATCATCTCCAAAAATGACACACTCCGAAAGAGTAGTTGATTTTGGAATTTCAAGAATAATTTTAGTGCCTTCATTCTTATTTGATTCCAGACGCACATACCCGTTAAGTTTTTTTTCTATACTATCAAGCACTACGTCCATCCCAACACCCCTTCCAGAAATATCACTTACTGACTCTTTTGATGAAAAACCCGGCTTGAAAATGAGTTTTTGTTTGTTTTCTTTGTTCATTGATTGTAATTCATCTGTCGAAATGATATTATTTTTTAGTGCAATCTCTGAAACTTTATTCTCATCAATACCATTGCCATCATCTTGAAGTACAATATAAATATTCTTATTATCCTCAAACACTTCGAGAGATATAGTTCCGCGTGGAGATTTTCCAAGCTGTTCTCTTACCATAGGATCTTCAATACCATGGTCAACAGCATTCCTAACCATATGTACGAGTGCAGTATGACATGTGTCCCAAACATCAGGACGCGCAGAAGCATTATTTTTTATAATAGTGAACTCTATCTCTTTGTGGAGGGATCTTTCCATATCCTTAACCATCCTGCTATATCGTGATAAATCAATGAGCGATTGGGAAGCAGAAATGATCTCGTTAAAATAATCTACACTGGCTGTATAGACGTTCACGTCTTCAATATTGTATTCTCGCATTATTCTAAAAAACTGCTGACTTAAATCTTGATATTTATCAATGAGAGTGTCATATGTTTTTAAAGAAACTGATAGCTTCACCTCTTTTTCTCGTGCTCTTACTTTACCTATATCTCTTTTTGGAATGTCACTTAGATGAATCTGCTTTCCTTGCATTTTATCAGTCAATGATTGTTTGCATTCACCAATGTCCTTAAGATCTTCATCGATTGAAACATTTTCATCACTTTGAGTAGTAGATATTTCCTCAAGGAATCTACCGATGATTATTGAAATCCTACTAATAATATCTGAAGCCTCATTATTTAAGTAAAGATCTCCTTTTGCGATATTTACCGTCAATTCTTCCAAAGTATGACAATACTTATTTAATTGAGTAAATCCGATTATTGAAGAATTTCCTTTGAGTGTATGAACATACCGGTTTAAAGATTTAAATTGCTCAATATACTCGTTGATATCTTTACCACTCAGAAAATAAATATAATCTGCAAGCTCTAAGTCCGGTTCATAGGAAAATGTTTGAATAGATTCTGTGCATTTTTCAATTTCCGGGAGGTATCCATTTACTTCTTCACAAAATCCCAAAACTAAATCGACACTCGCTTTCTCTAATTTTTTAATTTTTGCATCTTTTTGTTCATCTGATTTTTCAAGTTTTATCTTCTCTGCCCGATTTTCCAGATCACTTCTCAACGCCACAGAGAACGTATCCTTTGGCCACGGTTTCTCAATAAATCTTGATATAGGCAGCTTTTTTCCTGTTTCTACTTCATAATTTTTTGCTTCATCTAAGCCGCCCTCGATCACATACGCCGAAATAATGTAGGTCAATGAATTTGGGTGAATCACTGAAAGGTGTTTTATGAATTTTGTTCCACGCATATCCGGCATATTTTGATCAACTAGATAAGCGTCGAATTCTGTATCAAGTGCATATTCAAGTCCCATTTCTCCATTTTCAACCAGAACTGGAGAATAAATTTTTTCTCTGTCGAGAGCATCTTTTAAGGAGTCTCGCACATCAGCATCATCTTCCACAACTAATATTTTGTAACCTTCAGTCATGCAGCACCCATTTTAGGAAGTTCAAGGGTAAACGTTGTACCGTGACTTTGTTTAGTTTCTTCAACAAATAATCTACCATTATGACTTTCCACAATTTTGTGACTTATTGCAAGTCCAAGTCCGGTGCCTTTTCCAACATCTTTTGTTGTGTAGAAATAATCAAATATATTCGGGATAACATCTTTCGGTATACCTATTCCAGTATCTTTGATACTTACAGATATAAAATTATTATTCATTTCATTTGTTGAAATCGTTATCTCTCCATGATCAGATATTGCATCAATTGCATTACTCAATAAATTGAGAAATACCTGACTTATCTCGTTACCATACGTTTTTATTTTTGTGAGAGGTGTGTAGTATTTTATTATCTTTATTCTATCCTTGTATTGTTTATGAAGAATTTTGAGTTGATTGTCTAATTCCCTATTCACGTCAAAGGAACACCAACCCTCAGGCTTTCTCATTGAGTCTTTCACTGCTGTTACAATACTTGTAATCTTTATAATTGTATTTTTGTCTCTTGCTAATATCTCAAGTATTTTCTTTTGTTCTTTCGATTCCGCCAATCGAGACGCATATATCATTAACGTGTTAAGATCATTCTTAATGGCAGTTGCAGGATTATTTATTTCATGTGCTATTCCAGCAGCAAGTTTTCCTAATGCCGCAGATTTCTCAACTAAAATAAGTTCGTCTTCGAGCTTCCTATTTTCAGTCTCGAGTTTTTCCGTTGTTTAATATCTCGTAATACTCCTTCCACACCAACTGAATTTTCGCTTTCATCAAAAATGATGCGAGAATTTAGAGAAAAATCTTTCACCTCTTTTTTTTTATTGACTATCTTTAACTCATAATCATTTACTGTTAGTGATTCATTTAATATTTTTGATAATTTCTTCAGATCGGATTTATCATGATTAAAATCTGTGATATCACGACCGATAACTTCTTCAGGTGTATAACCTGTAAAAGTTACAATAGACGGACTGACTATAGTAATTTTGCCACTTGAATCCGTTCTAAAGTAAATATCCTGGAAAGACTCAAAAATTCTTTGATATTCTCTTTCATTTGTAATAAGAAGTTCCTCAAGATCTTGTTGATGTCGTTCTTCCAATACAAAGATTTGGTTTTCAAGCTGCTTTATTCTTGCTTGATATATCTCATTTTGGGGAGGTTTTTGGCTATTCATTTTAAATTAACCAACCTGATTTTTCAACTTTTTCAAATTCTTTTTTTAATTGTATTTGTATTGATGATAATGAAGCATCGCTTATGCCAAGTTTTCTCTGAATCTTTCCTATATCATTCTTGAATAAAGGAGAGAAATCACTATACCCAAAACCAAAATCATCACAGATGATTTCCGATAATTTGGTAGTATATACCAATATTTCGTACTCATTTTCTCCGTTTCCATTCATGTTATGATGATGACCAATGACACACAATAAATTTTCAGGAAAATTCCACAATTCCTTGGCAATAGTCATTCCAATTTTTTCATGAGTTGAACCTAAATATTTGATTTCTTCTTGCGTTAGATACCCTTGTTGCTTGAACCGATTAGTAACAGCCTTTTAAATCCGTCATGAAGAAATTGATCTTCAATCACAATTCCAATGTCATGCAATAATCCACAAAGATACGGGACACCATCACTTGATTTAAATTCGCTTGAATAAATTAATTTATTTGATAAGGCTACAGCAACACTATGTTTCCATAATGCAATTCGTGAATAATCTTCAATGTTCTCTCCAGTTTGGAATAAATCTGACACAACAGAGGACATTGCAATTTCTTGAGCACCATTATAACCAACCCTAATGATGGCTGTTCTTAATTCATCAATCTTTTTTCCTAGAGGATTATAATAAGCAGAATTTGCAACTCTTAGTAATTTTGTACTTAGAACTTGATCGGATTGAAAAATATTTGCTAAATCCAATGTGCTTGATTTTGGATCATTGATTACTTTCATTATTTTTGAAATTACGTCACTTAAAGTAGATAACTCTTTTTCTTTAAGATTATCTATTACATTCTTTAAGATTTCTTCTTCTTTATTATTCATACATTCACCCTTTTATGAGATCCAACGCTGATGCAAAAAGTTGATGATTTTTAAACACCCTGTGTAGTTTTGCTCAGCCAGTTGTGCAATATTGTACGAACCCCAATGTCCTGATTTGATATAACTGCTTTGCATAAGCATGAATCTGTTTAACTCGTCTGTTTAACGTATTCTTGCATACTATATATGCAAAGACAATACCAGAAATATTTCTTTCCTCATACCGGAAAAAAATCATGAGAAATTAATTATTTCTGAATTTTATGAATATTCGTGTATTGTATAACAGAAGCATTTTACTTCCTGCTCAGCTCTTCATCAAAACATTTAAGAAGCTTGGATCATTTCACCTCTTTTGAAGGAGATCGGAACAAGTAGGACAGCATAGATTGGAATAAAATGATACGTTGAGTTTTCAAACGTATTGATTTGCCTCATTCTGAGAGGGAGCAATCCAGATAACTATCCATCAACATATAGATTGACAACGATCTAAACATTATTTGACCGCAAAGAGGGTTCTCAATGAATTGCAGAGAGGATTGATGAATCAAAAGGTTTGGCAAAACCGAAACTCGATTTGATAGTAATAAAGGAGTTGTTTCATTCTGTGGGTCAAGTCAAAATTACTTCCATAAAAAAAGTTTTGAGTAATTATCCATGTGGCTGCGGGGAAGTTGTTTAGTTGAAAAATGTTGAATTTTTCTTTCAAACAATACTTTCTAAGTAACGCTGCTTATCCGAATACGTAAACCAAATCAAGATTGACTCTTAAATAAATTGCTTAATCTCGCCAAAATAAATTGAATCGATACATGGTATGTCATCGAGAACAAGTCGGCATTTGGAGTTATTGAGTAAAGTATGTATTGTGTATATACAAACGATATTTACTCGTCGGGCTATACGAATTGCGAACCTTTGGATTTGTTATCAGTCAACAGCAATTAATGATTCCAAAACGTGAGTCATGATGTAAACCAAAAAATTTAACGAATGATTATAATTTCTTTGTTTACCGGATACAGGAATTCGATTCCCTTTTCAGTAATGATAGCATTGTCTTCGAAGTTAATACTCATCCTTCTTTCCAGTTCCGGTACCCAGGTATTAACAACAAATTCAAAGGAAAAGAGATTGTTAGGTTGAATTTTATGATGATCGCGACCTGCACGGTAGGCAGCTATAGATATACCTTCGTTTATTTCACTGTTTCCTGTGTTGCCCATCGCATGACAGTCGATCGTGAATCCAGACTGTTCGGAATCTCCCAACTTATTCGCGTTAATTCTGTAAAGTCCTTTATCGTCGGAAAGATTGTGAATATAGCCTTCTGCTTCAAGAGCACGAATCATAACCTGGAGAGCTTCACCGGAGGTCATACCAATCTTTAAGGTCGGTCTGAGAATTTCACGTGCCCTCTGCCCGCGTTCCCACGCGTGTTTAATCCCTTCGGGAACATCTGTTTCTCCTTCGCGAAGAATATAGGCATTCCGTTTGTAATCGGTACCGAAATTCAAATATCTTATTTTTAAATCCCATGACGTAAATTGTCCCCGTTCATAAACTCCTCCTCTGCTGTCCGGTGCGACCGGTCCGTATGGTGATCTGTCTCCCGAGTCAAGTCCGTGAAGGAGCAATTGGTCCTGAACCCACCAGCCAAGTTCTTCGCTCGTGGTAACACCGGGAACGATCCTATGGTAGGTCTCCTCCATAAGCT
Source organism: bacterium (assembly GCA_965249485.1). GTDB lineage: Bacteria > SM23-31 > SM23-31 > SM23-31 > SM23-31 > CBDFMG01. Next base: position 1,645,584 of record OZ252239.1, read on the forward strand.
GTCTCTGTATCTCGCACATTTTTGCAAAGGCTTCGATTTCGCTTTGAACTCTTCTTACACGGAAAAGGGTGATGACATCCTCTGCCGAAACCAGCCGCTGTGCATATTTTTCACCAATGTGTCTTATTAATCGTTTGTATGCGCTATAGGACATTCCATCAGCGGAGGGAATCCGGTCGGACATATTGACTGCTATGCGTTTCGGGTCTCTCTCTGCGACGAATTTCGTAATATCATTTTCTTTCCCGAAAATATCATATAAATCCCGGTCAGCGCGACCTCCCAGAACTGCTCGCTCGATACGTTCGCCACCCCGATCTGTAAAAATAAAAAATCCCAGAGTGTCCTCCACACTATAGGAAGCATTTCCACCTAGATCCATTTCAAGCGCATCGGGATTGCCTTTCTGCATTACATGGATCCACATGTCGACGTCACTATCTCTCATGGCTCCTGGCAGGACGAGATCGAACTTCTCCTGCCGGATTAGCTTCATCGTCTCGTAGCGCGCACGTGCCTCTTGTGCAATTGCATTAAGCCCTTGCAGCATAAGGATTGCCAATAAAACCAATGTCCAAAAAATCTGTTTCGTTCTCATTTATTATCTCCCATATTTGTATATGTTCATATTTCTGAATGTTAATAACATTTATTGTAACAACATTCAACCGTAAAAACGTGCAAAAGATACTAACGAACCAATATTATTTTTTCGTTATATGGATACAGATACTCGACTCCATTGTTTGTGACAATTGCGTTATCTTCAAAATTTATACTAATTCGCTTATTCCATTCCGGGACCCATGTGTTAATTACGAATTCTAAGGAAAAGATAAAATTTGGCTGGATCATGAAATGGTGGCGATCCGGTCGATATGAGGAAATATACGGGCCTGCTCCATCATCACTCACGCTGGTGTCGCCGGCAGGGTGGAGGCCGAGGGAGAATCCGGATCTCTCGTCGTCGCCGAGAGCATTCATCGAGTCTCTGTATTGTGAAGTTCTATCATCAGAAGGAGTTGAAATATAACCTCCTGCTTCAAGAGCGCGAACAATATTATTTATTGATTCTCCCGTACTATTGCCAACCTTGAGAGTTTTCTTAATAATTTCACGTCCCTTCATCCCGCGCTCCCATGCGAGTTTCAACCCATCCGGAATGTCAGTCTCATCCTCTTTGAGAATATAAGCATTTCTTTTAATGTCGGTACCAAAGTTCAAGTATCCTATTCCCATGTCCCATGACAAGAAATCCCCACGCTGAAAGGCCCTGTTTGCTGACCGGCTTGGTGATTCGGAATGGGATACTCCCGGCATATACGGAAGAAACAAGGTCGCCGATTGATATGTTGGAGGAATTCCCTGTGCCAGCAGCTGATCCTGTGCCCACCAGCCGACATCATCACGCGTCGTTATGCCCGGCTTGATATTCTGCAACGCCTCTTCCATTATCTGTCTTTGAATTTCAACGGCATTTGCGAATGCAACAATCTCCCTTTGGATTCTTCTCACACGAAAATCGGTAATGACATTCTCTGCAGAAATGAGTCTGTCGGTATATTTTTCACCCAATACCTCAGTTAACCTCAAATATTCTGTATGAGAAAGACCATTAGCTATGGTAAGTGAATTCGACATGTTGACTGCAATCACTTTGGGATCGCGTTCCTTCACAATTTTCAGCAGGTCTTCTCCCGAGCCGCGAATATCGTAGAGACCTTCCCGTTCAGAGCCACCCAAAATTATCCTCTCGATCCTGTCACCACCCCGGTCAGTAAAAATGTAGTAACCGACCGGTTCCCATAATCTATATTCAAACCATCCCCCTAAATCCAAAGCGAGAGGATCTCTGTTTCCACTCTCCACAACGTGAATCCACATGTCAACATTATTATCCCGCAGCGCACCGGGCAGAATCAGATCAAATTTCTCATGCCGTATTAGTCTCATAATCTCATAATTTTGCTTTGATTTCTGAGCGTATGCATCAATCCCGGACACAAGAACAATAAAAGTGACAAAAACGGTCAATATTCCTTTTATACGCATGACATAATCTCCTTTGAATAATATACATTTATGGAACAAATTGGACACTTTGATTTAAATGGCAAGGTGAATACCTTAATGAAATGGTATTTGGCTTTTACTCTTTGAGTGGATTCATGTGAATCAGAGAGAACTGAAATACCGATAAATAGTACGGACAACTGTTTCCAGAGAATTTACTTTGCAACCGGGGACCAGGACGAGGCCCTGTTTCCTCCCTCACTATGCGTGAGCCGTGTCTGTCCGGTTCCGTCGGCATTCATGCGGTAGAGTTCTTCCTGCTCACCGCCATCTCTGTATGAATAAAAAGCGATCCTCAATCCGTCTTTCGACCAGGAAGCATATGCATCTTTTTCAGGATTTGTTGTTAATCTGACAAGATTTGATCCGTCAACATTTATTGTATAAATGTCACCAAGATCGTTTATGTTGGAGTTGAATACAATGTGTGATCCATCAGGGGACCAGTGTGGATTTTCCTCATCGCCGGACATCTCGGTCAGCCTTCTCTGATTTGAGCCATCAGCATTCATAATGTAAAGGTCGTAATCGTCGTTTCTGTTTGATTGATATACAATTTTTGTGCCGTCTAAAGACCACCGGGCAGATTCATCATCTCCTGAGTTCTGTGACAGATTTCTCCTGTTTATTCCATCTCTATCTATTGCATAAATTTCTGAATTTCCATCTCTGTTCGTATAGTAAAGGACCGTTGATCCATCTGGTGATAAATCCGGAGTAGTGTCGTTAGAGGGATCATGCGTGACTCGCATCTGATCAGATCCGTCTGCATTCATGATGTAAATTTCAGAATTTCCATCTCTATTAGAATGAAACGCAATCTCTGTTCCATCCGGTGACCAGGTAGGGTACCCATCGTTCACATCATTATGCGTCAGCTGTATCACAATTGAACCGTCTGCATTCATGACATAAATTTCGGAATCGCCATCTCTTCCGGAATTAAAAGTGATCCTTTGCTGTGTAAGTTGTTCCATATTAGTTTGCGGGTTGTTCCCACATGAACTTATAATAAATATGGCTGCAAGAAGGAGAAAAACTCCCTTGATGGTTTGTAGAATCATAATTCACTTTACCTTTACATGTTAATGGTGAATAGTGCTAACAAGTGCATTCTAAAATTTCCCATTTATGTGTCGCCAGAACATATCGGATTTTTTGTGTTAAATAGTATGATATGTACTTTGCATTTTCAAGTGATTATTGATTCACCTCCTTCTTCAGGTTAAATTGACACAGTAATTCAATGTTTATTGTTCTATCTCTCTTTTGTACCAAATAACTCTTACCAGAAGACAATATAAAGTATTATTGTAGCTGTTATCACTGCTAAACCCAGCCATAAAACCGAAGGAGCCGGCTTCATATCAAATCCTTCTCTTGTAGGTATAACTTTTGGCTGGGGAAGTGGTATGATCTTCGTGATGATGGCCATTGCTACAATCAATATTCCAAATGTAATAGCCATTCTATTCAAAAATGCTATGTTCCCGAAATTAATCAAAAGTAGGCCATAAATGGGAACATTAAGCAGCAATGCAGTAACTCCGGCCGAAGCGGGTGTGTATTTAAAAATCAAACCAAATACAAAGGCCGCGAGTATTCCAGGGGAAATAAATCCCTGAAACTCCTGGATATAATTGAAGATTCCTTTGAACCGTTCCGCGCCCAGCTGCGGGGCTAACAGACAGCCAATTACGACGAATAATACTGTCATAATACGACCGATTGTTACCAGAGAATGGGCGGATACATCTTTTTTCCAGTGTCGTTTATATAAATCCATAGTAAAGATAGTTGATGCTGAGTTAAGCATCGATGCGAGTGAACTTATTACAGCTCCGGTTAAGGCTGCAAATATAAATCCTTTAAAACCGGAGGGTATAAGATTTTTGATAAGTAACGGGTATGCGGCATCGCTGGTAAAAGCGAGTTGGTCTTTATAAAGCTGTGCAGCCATTATCCCGGGAAAGATAATGATGAACGGAATGAATAGTTTGATACATGCGGCAAATATAATTCCTAATTGGCCTTGTCTAAGAGATTTTGCTGCGAGCGGTCTTTGTGTAATATATTGATTCAGACCCCAGTAGTAGAAGTTGGGGATCCAGAGACCAATGACTAGAGCGGTCCAGGGTAGAACAGAATGATCACGGGGAAGAATAACATGGAGTTTTTCGGCATTGGTTTCAAAAAAAGTACCAACTCCGCCTACCGCAATAAAGCCGAGGGTCATTGTTATTGCTCCACCGATAATAAGAGCCGAACCTTGAAAAAGGTCAGCCCAGGCAACGGCTTTTAATCCCCCCCACGTGGTATAGAGAGCAGCGGTACCTCCGATGAGCCATACCGCATGAATCATCTTCATTTCGAATATGGTATGCAGTGTCAGAGCTCCAGAATAAACAACAGCTGCAATAGTGACAAAAATGTATATAACTACTGTGTAGAATGCCATAATTGCCCGTGCTGTCGCATTGTAGCGATATTCAAGGTATTCCGGAATTGTATAAATACCGCTTTTGAGGAACTTAGGAAGGAAAAAAAGCGCCACGAATACTAACGTGATCGCTGCCATCCATTCATAACTTGCGACAGCCATGCCGGCTACACCGGCGCCCTGTCCAGCCATTCCTACAAAGTGCTCGGTGGAAATATTGGCAGCTATAAGGGATAGGCCGATTAATGGCCAATGCAGTCCACGACCTGCCAGAAAAAAGTCTTCACCGGTTTCCTCTTTACGGCTTTTGTACAAGCTGGTTCCAACAGCAACTACAAAAAATGTTATAAACAGTCCGATGTCAAGCCAGTTTAACTCCATAATATGTTATCCATATTGTACATTTTCATGATTTTTACTCTCAGGTATAATTATCATTCATTTTTGCGTCCAGTCATTTGTTCCCTTGAGTACTGTGGTTTCATCTCCTGGTCCGGAGAATAAATGTGAAATACAATACCTATCACCACCGCCGCACCAAACACACATACCAATACTATTCCAATTTTCGTAGGTATATACATTATTCACACTGTTTCTTTGATTACTATAACATTTATCTTACCTGTGGACATTAACAATAATCATTTATATTCACATTTTATTGAATAATCAGTTAAATTCTCGTCGATTAAAACATTTGGCACCGTCGGAAATTTTAATGGACCATATATCGGCGCTTTCACCCTCCGAAAGACTTTTTGGATGATATTTTTTTTGAATTGCCTGCTCAACGGTCTTGATAGAGTCATTCCTTACAAGAGTTATAACACAGCCCCCGAATCCTGCGCCGGTTAATCGAGCACCGGATACACCATCAATTTCTGAAAGAATATCAACCAGCATATCAAGTTCCTTGCAGGATACCTCGAAATCATCACGCAGACTCGCATGAGACGCATAAAGATTTTTACCAACGACATCAATGTTACCTGATTCTAACGCTTTTACTGTATTTAAAACGCGGTTGTTTTCGGTTACCACATGTTTGACTCTTCGAAAAAAATTATTGCTACATGAGCTTTCAAAAGTGTGCAGATCATCAACAGTAATATCACGCAAACCCTTAATATTTTTATTAGGTAATGCGGTTTGGGCGGACATCATCCCTTTAACACATTCTGTACGTCTATTGTTATATTCCGAATCTACCAGTCCTCGCCTTTTCTTAGAGTCAATAACAAGCCATGCATAACCAGGTGTATTGATTTTAATAGCATTTGTAGAAAGGTCTGTGCAGTCGATGAGAATTGCATGATCTTTTTTCCCCGTCCTGGCAATATATTGATCCATGATACCGCAATTCACACCGACAAAGTTGTTTTCTGCTCTTTGACAGAGAAGAGCAGCTTCTTTATTATCTAATTTAAATCCGAAAATATCTTCCATCGCAGTGAGAACAGCCATTTCAAGAGCTGCAGATGAAGAAAGACCCGAACCGATTGGAACGTTTCCTCCTACTGTAAAATAGAATCCCTCAATCGGTATGTCTTTCCGCTCTAATTCAGCTAACACGCCCATAACATACCGAAACCACCCACATGGATGTTTTGAGTCGTATTCACCAACATTACATGACACCTCTTCACTGAAATTCGTTGAGAAGCCGGAAATTGAATTTCCCGGTATTTTCTTTGCGGCGAAGATCACTTCTTTATCAATTGCAGCGGGTAAAACAAAGCCGCCTGTGTAATCGGTGTGTTCGCCAATAAGATTTACTCTTCCAGGTGCAATGCCGATGCCGTCAGGATCAGAAGACCATGTTGTTCTGAATTTATTAATCTCGGTAGTAATTTGTTTGTTCATCGTTTCATACGGAGTAAAAATTACGAATGCTTTGTATAATGGATCGTGGGCAAGGATCTCAGTTTTACGGCGGATTCACACGGGAGAGAGGGGTTAACTATATTCCCCCCACCGGTTTCAAAGCCTGCCATGTATTTTAGTTTGTCATGGGCTCGGAGAGGAGGACAAAACTCGATGTGAAAATGATAAGGTGCGGGATCCATTGATTTGGAACAGGGTGCATTCTGGAAAATCGTGATATTGGGAAACGGCAATTGAAACAGATTATCATAGCGTACCAGGATCTCCTGATAAAGAGACGCCAGTGATATCAATACTTCTTCGTCCAAATCAGTGATATATGCATAGTGGTGTCGAGGCATAATGAGTACTTCATATGTATAACGGGCAAAATAGGGTACAAATGCAACAAAATGTTGATTTTGACTCACAATATGTTGACCGTCACGGAGTGCCTCTTCTAAAATGCCGCATAGGAGACAGGTTCCGTTCTTCTCCATAAATGCTTGAGCGTTATTATATCGAGTTAAAGGAATCCTGGGTATGAAATCTGTGGCGTAAATCTGTCCATGCGGATGAGGATTTGAAACACCGATTATTTCACCCTTATTTTCAAACATCAGGACATTCTCTATTTCTTTTAAAGAAGAAAGTTCCTTGAACTGGTCGTGTAATGAATATACCACATTCACAATCTGCTCTTCACCCATTTCTGCAAGTGTAATATTGTGATTCGGACTGAAACATACGACACGACAAATACCCTGGGCGGGATTATCCCGTGGGTAAATTTTGTTGTGTTCATTCAGTGTAGTATCCTTTGAGAACGAAGGAAAATCATTCTCAAAAACATATGTTTCTTTATAATCAGGGGTTACTTTCTTACTTACGCGTTTGACGCCTGGACAAAGGTAACAAGTCGGATCAAATTCGGGAAGAATGTGTTCCGATTGTTTTACAACGGTTCCGTCCCACGGCCTCTCACCAGTGACGGGAGCGATGATTACCCATTCTCCCAGCAGTGGGTTCCAGCGTTTAATCGAATTTTTTTTCAACATTAGCTATAAATTATGTTAGGCAGTCGATGAAATCAACACTTTTAGAGTAAGGTCTCTCTCCGTATATCCACTGTTCTATTTCGCAGTGAATTTATAAATTGTAGTCGTAGCATATTTCTCATCCGGATTGAGGACTGTCGAGGGGAAGTTGGGCTTATTTGGGGAATCGGGGAAATGCTGTGTTTCAAGGCAGAACCCGTACCGATGCTCATAAACGTTACCACCTTTCCCGGTGTTAGTGCCGTCCAGGAAATTTCCTGAATAAAACTGTAGACCGGGTTCGGTGGTGTGAACTTCCAGAATACGTCCGGTTGTTGGCTCATATACGCTGCCAGCCAACGTCAGTGACCCATCACCACTGTTCAACACCCAATTATGATCATACCCGCCACCGAACCGTAACTGTTCAGTATCCTGTTCAATCCGTGCCCCTATGGCAGTCGGTTGGGTAAAGTCCATGGGAGTGCCGGTGACGCTCCTGAGTTCTCCTATCGGTATCAGACCTTCATCGACAGGCGTGAACCAGTCTGCATTAATCATTAATTCATGCTCCAGAATATCTCCCGAACCTGCGAGATTGAAATAGGAGTGGTTTGTCAGGTTAACTACTGTTACTTTGTCTGTCGTGGCAGTATAATCTATCTTGAGCTCATTATTATTGGTGAGAATATAGACAACGGTTACAGACAGATTGCCGGGGTATCCTTCTTCGCCATCTTTACTCAGGTAAGTGAGCTTTATCCCTACACCATCGTTATCCTTGAATGGTTCTGCTTGCCACACGATCTTGTCAAATCCCTTGATTCCCCCGTGCAGATGATTCTCACCGTTGTTTTGTACAAGGGTATATTCAACCCCATCTAATGTAAATGTACCGTGCGCGATCCGATTTCCATACCGCCCTATTATTGCGCCAAAATAGGGGTTATTGTTTATGTATTCCTGCAGCGTGTCATATCCCAATACGACATCTTCCAGTTTCCCATTCCGATCAGGTGCCATGAAAGATACTACAATTCCCCCATAGTTCGTAATCGTTGCTTCTACACCATTGGTGTTTGTCAGAGTATAAAGATCAACGGGGATCCCATCCGCTGTTTTTCCAAACGCTTGCTTATCAATGTTCATTGTTATACCTGTTTTTTTGCAGAATCCGAGTGATGTAACAACTATACTACCCAAAATAAACACGATCAGAGATTTATGTAAATTCAACATGCTCATACCACTATATATTTTTGCCTTGTTAAATAACAATTGTCATATTGCTTTATAATTTAGTTAGAAGAACTTGCAATCCTTCTTGCCTCAAGAAGCTCTCTGTGTGTCTGGATAATTTCATTATATTCATCCCTGTTCCAAGACTTCTGCTCTGCAGAAGAAATGAAATTACGAATGATCGCTTCAAACTCAATATCTTCATCATCAAATAAGTGTGGGGGGAGTATAGAGTAGGTATTACCGCCTTCATTGGCTTCTATCTCTATCTCTACGCCGGTTGGTGCTCCTTTTCGGTGATCAGCCCCAGCGACAATCTCAATTCCTGAAGGCAGTGTTCCGGAGAGTCTAACATAAAGAGGAAAGTCACACGATTCTTCAAAGCTTTCTGCGGATGCTGAAAAGTTGGTCATAGCTTCGCCCCGTGCACCCGCAATCCATCGTGCAAGGTCGAATGAATGAACACCGAGAGTAAAAAATCCACCGCCGGTTGTTTTTTTCTGCAATGTCCAACCTTTATTATCATCGAGGGTCTTCATTGGTAAATTGTACAAACAGCTTACCTTTCGGACTCCTTTGATATTTTCTCGAATATTCATTACTAATGGATTCCATCTGAGGCGGTATCCAACATGCACCGTGACCTTTTGTTTCGGGAGGACAGACTCGAGTTCATCAAGTTCGTCTTTGGTTATACATAATGGTTTTTCGACGTAAATCGGTTTACCTGCACGAACTGTCTTGAGACAAATCGAAGCGTGTAAAAAGTTTGGCACTGCGACAGTGACAGCATCGACATGAGGGAGCATATCATCAATTGAATGAAAAACAGGGATGTCTATATCCAGTTTGATTCTTGGGTCTTCTACAATTGCGCTCACCTGTGCACCTGCTTTTTTGATCTTCGACGCATGGACCTGGGCAATCTCGCCCCAACCAACTATTCCGACACGGAGTGACATACAATATCCAATACTTTCTTTACTGTATTATTGTACCAGCATATAAACGTTTTATTTTATTAATTGCTAGAAAGGAGTATTCAGTTTATTAGGAATCAAAAGATTTAATACAAAAATTATATTAATGAGATTAATTGGGTTATGCAACAAAATATATTTTAAAATTTATATTCATGAAAGATTGTTTTGTACTCTTGTCCGGAATAATCAAATTCAATATTCCCCTTGATGCAAAGACACCAAGTTACGACGATACAGGCGATTCTGCTTAAAAAAATATTATAGAAATGTGGAATTTCGATTTCTGGCGAGAATTCTTGGACGAGATGACGCGGCACCGTTATAACCTGATGACACTCTTTAGCGTTTAGGGATAATAGGCTCAGGCGGCTTACCAAAACCATATTTTTGGGGAATACGACCCGGGTAAACAGGTCCGGGCTTTCCAAAAACCGTGAACTCAACCACTCCGAACGGCACCTCTTTTGGCCATCCGGTGATCGTCAGTTTCACATAACGACATTGAACCGGTGCGAAATCGTCGAATTCAACAACATTGTCCTCGTTGTTCCCGGTCTTGTCTACTACGGTCCGAAAAACTTCACCATCCGATGATACTTCGATTTTGTATTTCCGGGTTCTGATCACGTTAGTTTCTGTCCAGCGTTCAGGTGGAATTGAGAAAAGGATTCGATCTGAGTCAATGATGAAATCCTGAAGGGGATCTACCTCTGTAACGACTCCAAGGTCGAGGATAAGCCAGGGTTCTGCATCATTTTCAGCTGGCTCCCACCAGGTTCTGAGATTATTGTCGAAAGCGTAGGGTGCATTTCGTCCGGGTGCCTCACTGCTGACAACATAGCTCTTGTCTTCCGTCAAGGATATTGATCCACTACCATTGTTTTCCCAGGGATTGGCCTTTACACCCGGAGCCCACTGCGGCATCTCCGATGGCCCATTAATAAACATGTTCCCGTACTCATCAAAGCCAACCGGATCCATACCGATACGCCGTTCTAACCAGCGGTTCCAGTTCCGGTAAAGTAGTGTGTAGAATGCCCATAAGGTGCCGTCGGGAGCTTCGATTACGCTGTGATGCCCGGTACCATTGATCAGTCCGTTCTTGTGAACAAGGATCGGACTTCCCTCGTAGTATGTGAATGGACCCAGTGGATTTATACTGGTATATAAGCCGACGGCGTATGTTTTCCAATCGGTTCCCGGGGCTGTATACTGAAGATAATAAATTCCTTTTCGCTTGGTCATCCAGGGCCCTTCTATCCAGCTCACACCGCTGTACTCATTCCGGTTACCGTATCGTTCCCAGATATGAGACGGCTCAAACTGAAAGAAACGTTCGGCAGGACCCAAGAAATTCCTCACGTCTCTACTATCGAGCTCGACTCCGTATATCCCGTTGATCGAACGCCCGGCGAAATAAAAATAGACTCGGTCATCCTCGTCGACAAAAATCATCGGGTCGAATACGCCCCCGACACCCTTTAAACTCTTGCCATCTTCGTCCTTGAAATCGCCATAGTATTCAAACGGTCCCAGCGGATCACGGCTCCGAAAGAGTCCGGCATCGATCCCGGTAAAGTACACATAGTCTCGATACACAAAAACAGCAGGAGCTTCAACCGTTCTATTGCTTCTCTGGGTATATGTACCGCCCTCCGGCAGCGTTACCAGGTGATGCTCCCATTGTATCAAATCGTCAGATGACCATACAAGACCTCCGCTCAGATACATATAATATTTTTCCTGAAATCGGATGACCATGGGATCTCCGATTAACCCAACATTTTCTACTTTGAGCGGGTTAACATAACGCAGCGTCTTCTTCTGCTGAGCATTGGTAGAAATTTTTCCACCGCCCTGGATCACCTGTGCGGAGATCGATGCGACTTCCCAAAACACAAATCCGCACAATGTGAATATTCCAATAAGACAGAAGAAAATAGACTTTGTAAGTAATTCCTTCACGGTTGATCCCTCCATAGAATACTATTGATTAGCTTCACTTAAATTACTTCCATCTCTTCTATAACACATATTTCTTATCAATTGACAAATCCCATTTCTTCTGAAGAAAAGTGATTCACTTACAATGACATCGCTAATCGAAAACCGTGATAGTAGTATCCATCACCGGGATAGTGGTTGATGCGGGATGTAGTCCGGCAGTACTCAGGCGGATCACGCCACGATCCGCCCCGTAATACTCGAAAATACCCGGTTTGAGGACCCTGTGGATTGTCCGACGGACTGTTAGCGTAGTAATGACCCTTGTCGTAATCCGAACACCATTCCCACACATTACCCGACATGTTGTACAGACCAAGTTTATTCGGTGCAAAACTGCCCACCGGAACACTCCTGCCGCGAAACACTCCCAAACGGGAATAGGATTCCTTATAAGCCGCACTACCGTCAAAGTTGATCTCAGTCGGATCTGCACTATTGTTACCATTGCCGAAACGGACCTTGTTGCCTCTTTCCCGTGCTGCATACTCCCATTCCGCCTCGGTCGGAAGACGAATGTCCCTGCCGGTTTCATCGGATAACCAGCTGCAAAATGAATTAATATCCTCAAATGGTACGTTGATCACCGGTAGCTGACCGCGTCCCCAGCCCTCATCACCCGGTTTTCGTCTTCCCGTAGCTTCACAGAACGCATCGTACTGGGCGAAGGTTACTTCAGTCGCACTCAGGTAATAATTGTCCAGGGTAACGGTATGAACCGGTAATTCGGAACTCAATCCCTCACCAAAGGTGTCACCCATCTCAAACGTACCGCCTGGAATATGAACAAACTCAATACCATATGGAAATGTTTGAGAATGGATGTCCGAAAATAATAGAATTACTAATAGTAATATGACAGGGATACTATGATTTATTTTCTTCATTTGCAGCTGGCTCCAATAAGTTGAAAACAGATTGAATGAACGTCCAAAGTGTGTATTTTTATGCCATGAATCAGAAATTAGCAGCCATCTTTATTGACCCGGTGAAACATGACGGGGAGTAACCACTCGTCCATTTTTGATGATGACGCGTCCGTCACGGATGACCAGGTCTGTATTCGCAAGGTCCTCAAGGTCTTCATCCGGCTTGCCGTCAACTACAAGAATATCGGCGAGTTTTCCCGGCTCTAAAGTTCCCAGTTTATCGCCCATATCAAGGATCTCTGCACCTACCTTTGTGGCAGAAAGAAGGGCTTGGGAAATGGTCATCCCTGCTTCGACAAAAGTCTTTAATTCCCGAATATAGTTAATGGGGTGTAATTCAATTTCTTCACCATTATCGAGACTTACACCCATTGGTATCCCGGCAGCTACCATTTTACTAAGAGTTTCCATAACTTCCGGATCCTGATATCCTGCTGCTACCGTAGGAGCCGATTGTACACCTCTTTCCACCATCATTCTGATTACCTTATCTGTTTCTCTGTCAGGACCGGTGTGCTCTACGCAGTCTAATCCCGCTTCAATAGCCCACTCAAGATAGGGGACATGAGCATCTGACATAACCTTTATACCCAAGGCATGTGCTTCTTCTATTGCTGATGCTATCTCTGCACGATTGTATATATTTGTGGTCTTGATCAGATCAGCACCTTTATTAAATTGTTCCCGTACATTCATACGCCACTCCATCGCCCCATCATAGTGGGTCTCTGCCAGAGTATAACGTTTTTCTATTGCTTTATAATTCCCTTCGACTGAATGACCGCCGGTGCCGGTAGTTGTCTGGCCGACAGCAAATATTCTGGGACCGGGTATTCGATTCTCGTTGACGGCATCTTTTAATCGGAATGCTACCTCCCCATGCGCTGCAGCATCACGGATACTGGTTATGCCGCTTTCGATATACCAGCGAAGATGTTCGATGGCCATAAGTGTAAGATGTGCCTCGTGTGTTATAACATCGATACCATCATGAAGAGGCGAAGTGATTTCGGTAATATGTTCATGCATGGCTATAAGACCGGGCATGACGGTTTTCCCGTCAACATCGATAACCTGTGCATTCCGGGGCCAATTTGTTGATCCGGGTGGAAGGATTTCTTTGATTCTGTTTCGTTCAATGACAACATTTCCATCACGCGCATCTGCACCGGTCCCATCAAAGATTCGCCCGCCGGTTATAACAATCGTGCCATCGGGACCTTCCGGACCAGGAGGTAAAGGAATACGGCGGGGATCGTTCGTGGTCCTTGTATTCGGATCAATAAACCTTCTGCGGTCTTCTATCGTCTGGCCATACATTACTCCGTAAAAGGTAAAAACCCCGATAAGACAGAGAAATATGGACTTGGTTATTGTTTGATTCATGATTAACACCTCTTATATATAGTTGTAAAAATATTGACTCTTTGAATTAATTTTGCTTTTAGCTGTTATTTTACGCTCCAATGGCCTTCTGGCATTAAAGCCATCGGATCATGAGGATCTATGTTTAACATTCCATCTATGATGACGATATGTCCGTCACGGATAACCAGGTTAACATTCGCAAGGTCGTCAAGGTCAGCATCCGGCCTGCCGTCAATGACAATAATATCGGCAAGTTTCCCCGTCTCTAATGTTCCCAGTTGTTCATCCATATCAAGGATCTCAGCATTCGTCTTTGTGGCGGCAACAAGGGCTTCGGTAATGGTATACCCTCCCTCGACAAAATATTTTAACTCTTGAATATAGGTGTAGGGCAATTCTATAACACTGTTTCCCATATCGAGACCAACACCCATTTTTATTCCGGCACGTCTCATTTTTTGAAACGTTTCCATAATTGAGTCTTTTGTTATTGTGAACCTGCGTGAAGCTTCGCCGAAATACCCGCCTTCCCGCTCGATTCTTCTCATTGATGATGTAATTGTAGGAACAGCCTGTGTCCCATTTGACGCCATCAACCTTATAGTCCTATCTGTCCGGGGCATTAGGTGATCGATCACGTCTACTCCTGCTTCGACCGCCCACTGAATATAAAACGTTTCAGCATTGGCTGAGACCTTCAATCCCAGAGTGTGTGCTTCTTCTACAGCTACTCCAATTTCATCAGGTCTGAAATGACTGGCGACTGAAATTAAAGCAGCACCATTCGTCCATTGCTGCCGCGTTGCTTCCAGCCATTCGTCCGGTCCATTAACGGTCCACTCTGCAGAGATCATGACAGCCTCGGGAATTTCGACATTTATGAAATTGCCATACCACATTCCCTCTGTTGAATGTCCTCCTATAGCGGTAATGAGTTGTCCTGAAGGAAATAATCGGGGACCGAAAACTCGATTTTGTAAAACTAAATCTTTTAATCTGAATGGTATATCCCCATGTGATCCAATATCACGAATACTTGTGATACCACTTTCGATATACCATTTAAGACGCTCGTAGGCATTAATCGTACCTAATACTGCATACGTTTTAACATTGGGGCCAGGATTAATGACTCCCTTAGCCTTGGTTATTTGTTCATGCATGGCTATAAGGCCCGGCATGACAGTTTTTCCAGCAACATCGATCACGTTTGCATTTCGAGGCCAATCTCTTGAACCGGGTGGAAGGATCTCTGTGATCATATTTCGTTCAATGACAATAGATCCGTTGCGCACTGCCGCACCGGTCCCATCAAATATCCGTCCGCCGGTTATAACCGTGGTACCCTCGGGACCCGGCTGAAATCCGCTCGGAGCTCTCGTTCCTGATATTGCCGTCAATTGACCAAACATCTCCCCGTAAAATGTAAATACCCCGATAAAACAGAGAATTACGGACCTAATAAGTAGTTTCTTCATGACTACTCCTTTCTGTTATATGTTATAACATATTGAACACTTCAAATTATATTTGAAGGAATCAGTTTTGCCATTACTAATGTATCCCACGCTCAGAATTGGACGATTTGCGAACATTTAAAATTGAAATCAATAGCAGAATCGTTCTGAAGCCGTGTATAAGAAAATTCCGGCATGAACAACGCAAAAAATATTAAAAGCAACTCCTCCTTTCTCGTATATTGAGACTCATTTAATCAGTATAATCTTTTCATTTGGTGGATGAAGCCATTCAACACCACGGCTGGATACTATGTGATTACCCTCTATATTGATGGAAAGTGGATATCCCGGACGTTCAGGAAGGTTTGTGTGAACAATATATTCAAAAGAGAACATATGATTTTCTTGAATTGTGAGATGATCTCTATCAGACCGAAATGGAGCAACCGAAGGACCGACAGTTACCAGACTACCGTCATGATGACCCTGACTGTGTAAATCAATAGAAATACCTGATCTATCAGTATTAGCTAAAGCCTTACTCAGCATATCATAATCTTCCGTGCCAATATCGATAAAAGGTGTATATATATAGTCTGCATCTTCCAGTGCTCTAACACAAGCTTCTAATGTTTCTTCGACTGTTCTACCAATTTTTACGTTTTGCCGAATAATCTTTTGAGCTTCCAAAGCACGATCAAAAGCATGCTGTATGCTCTGGGGAACACTTGTTTCATCCTCCAATAAAATGTATGCGTTACGTTTATAATCTGTCGAAAAATAATCCAGATATCGAACACCATTATCAAAATTTAAAAAGTCACCGCGCTGAATTACATAATCAGGGTGGTAAATCCAACCTCCCGTAGAAGGTGGATCAATAGGTTTGGATTTTACGGAGTATAGAATACGAGGAATGCCTACTCCAGTATTATATCCCCTACCTAATCCCCGTTTATGATGCTCTTCCCGGACCCACCAGCCTATCTCACGCAAGGTTGTTACACCCGGTGTGATAACCTCACGAGATAAAGAACGTTCAAGAATTTGTCGATGAGCTTCCAATGCATTGGTCATAGTTGAAACTTCCCTGAGTATCCTTCTTGCCCTAAAATCAGTGATCACATTTTCAGCAGAGATAATTCGATCAGAGTATTTCGGCCCTAATATTTTTTCCAGTTTTACATATTGAGAATATGAAATACCGTCCGCAATAGCGAGCCAATCGGATGTGTTGACCGCGATCGTCTGCGGATCGCGTTCTGCAATATAATTTCTCAATTCGTCGTAAACGGAGAAGTCTTGCGTTCGATAATTATATCCTGCGATAGCCATTGAAATTTCGTTGGAGCCGTGTATGTCGATATTTTCAACAGCTCCTGCCGAACCAAATACAGCCCGCTCGATTCTGTTACCCAGATCGGTAAAAATCAGATAACCGGACGTCGATCCGAAATTCTCGGTCAATGGATCAGGGTCTCCATTACGTGTGACGTGAATCCACATGTCCACATTATTATCGCGCATGGCTCCGGGAAGGATAAGATCAAGTTTTTCATTCCGTATCAGCCGGAGAACTTCAGAACCGGTTTTTGCCGTATGAACACCTGGCTGTGCATTGGCAACTGGTACAGTGAAAATCATAGATAGTAAAAATATCATTGCTCTAAATATCATGACTTGCACCTCTTGTGATTATTGCTGATGAATACAATTTTAAGCAAATTACTTTTACAGCTGGTTTATGCTTCTTGGGCACTGCTATTTATCAATGTAAACAGTTTTATTATTCTTGACCGGGTGGAACGTGGCGGGGAACAAATATCCTACTATCGTCGACGACGATGTATCCGTCACGGATGACCATGTCCGTATTTGCAAGGTCGCCGAGATTAACATCCGGTCTGCCATCGATCACAATGATATCTGCAAGCTTTCCGGGTTCTATTGTTCCAAGCTTATCATCCATATCGAGGATTTCTGCACCTGTCTTCGTGGCAGCAACAAGAGCTTCCGTAATGGTATACCCTCCCTCGACAAAAAACTCTAATTCCTCTATATAGATATTGGGAAAAGAAATAACATCCATTCCCTCATCAATTCCAATTCCCATTTTTATTCCAGCACGTTTCTGTTTCCGGAATAACTCCATCAATGATTCTCTTGTAACCGTATATCTGTTCGTAGAACCGCCAAATTCTCCGCCTTCCTCGTCTTGTGATCTCATAAAAGTCATAATTGTCGGAACAGATTCTGTACCGTTTTCCGCCATTAATCTGATCGCTTCTTCGGAGCGGGGTTGCAGGTGCTCAATACAGTCTATACCCGCTTCAACCGCCCATTGAACATAGAAAGCCTCTGAATCGGTTGTTACCTTCATTCCAAGAGCGTGAGCTTCTTCAACAGCTGCCTTGATCTCATCACGGCTAAAGTGACTGGCAGTTTTGATAAGAACAGCGCCTTTGTTGAATTGCTCCCGTACTGCTTTCCGCCATTCATCAGGACCATCAACTGCCCGTTCTGCATTGACAAGCGGGTTGTCCATGTGTCTTCCCTCGGTTCCATGACCCCCCGTTGAGGTAATTTGCTGACCGGCAGGAAAAACCCGGGGACTTGGTATTCTATTTTCAGAAGCAAATTCCTTTATTCGGAATGGTATATCTCCGTGTGATGCAAGGTCCCGAATGCTTGTTATACCGCTTTCAATATACCAGCGCATACGTTCCACGGATTTAAGCGTATTTATTGCTTCGTTTGATAGAACTGTCGGGCCGCTCAAACGACCTGCTTCCGTCATATGTTCATGGAGAGATATTAATCCCGGCATTACAGTTTTCCCATCAACATCGATCACGTGAGCATCCCGGTGCCATGCTCTAGAACCGGGCGGAAGTATTTCTTTGATTTTGTTCCGTTCAATGACAATAGATCCATTACGAACCGCTGCACCAGTCCCGTCAAAAATCCGTCCGCCTGTTATCACCAATGTACCTTCGGGACCATTCTGCCCCGGGGGCATGGGGATGCGCCTGGGGTCATCAGTGGTGTTGGCATTTTCATCGATCCATGTTCTTCGATCCTGCGCCTTTTCCTGAGCCAGTACTAATCCATTAAATGTAAATATCGCAATAAGACAGAAAAAAATAGACCTTGTAAGTACCTTCATCATCCTATATACCTCCTGTTTTTATTTTCATATTACCGGTTGTATGTAATACGGTAAATTACGCCGGCAAAATCATCCGATACCAGCAGTGACCCATCGGCCATAGTGCAGACATCGACCGGGCGTCCAAACCGTCTTCGCCCATCATCAAGGAGCCACCCCTCGGCAAAGGGTTCATAATATTCAACCTCACTATTTTCGATCGATACAAAGGAAACTCTATATCCATTAAAACGGACTCCTGGACTCCTGTCCCATGAGCCGTGCTCGGCTATAAAAATACCGTTTCTGTATTTTTCCGGAAACATGGAGCCAGTGTAAAATTGCATTCCTATTGCTGCAGCATGGGCGGGCATTTCAATTTTGGTAGGTTGAAATTCGCTGATATCGCGTTTATGACCGAATACGGGGTCTTTTATATCTATTCCGAAATAGTACGGAAAACCGAAATTCAAACCCTGACGCGGAGCGTGATTTAATTCTTCAGGGGGAATTTCATCACCAAGTTCATCTCTCCCGTTATCTGTAAACCACAATTCGTCGGTCCGGGGGTCCCAGTCCAATCCAACCGAATGCCGTATACCATCTGCAAACACTTCAAGATCGCTGCCATCTTTATTCATTCTAAGAATTTTGCCAAATAGTTCTTCAGGTTCACAAATATTGCACGGTGCACCGTTATCAAAATAAAGTTTGTCATCAGGACCAAGTCTGAGGTATTTCTTGCCGTGAGCACGTTCGCTCGGAAATGAATCATTCAGAATTACCGGCTTTGGAGGATGGTTTAAATTGTTTTCTATATCATCATAGCGAATAACACGGTCTCTTTCAGCAACATAGAGATCGCCGTCGATAAATTCCACACCATTTGGTTGGGTAAGCCCTTCTGCGAGTACAATGACTTCATCAACTTTATAATCCTTGTTTCTGTCAACAACTGCATATAATCTTTCTCCATATGAACCGACAAACAGTGTTCCGCCAGGGCTCAAAGCCATTGAACGCGCACCGCGAACTCCCTCGGTGTATAGTTCGATCTTAAATCCGTCAGGCATTTTTATTCTTTCTAACTGCATGTACGGTTTGGAAATCTGCGCATAAGCGGTTATTGAAAATGTCAAGATTAAAACCGGCAGCAAGACCGATACTGCAAATTGTATAGATTTTTTCATAGAATCTCCTTGAATCGACAATAAAACTGATTAATCTGTTATCGAAATTACATAATTCGGCAGAATGGGATGAAAAATAACTTTTCACTTCTTATAACATTATAATCAGTATCACACAGATTTTTTTCTTAACGTGGGTTGATGAAGATACGAAATACAAACGTTACCGCATAAAATAACTTGTACTTAGGAAATAGTTGTATGAGATTGTGTATTATGGAATTAAGTATTTGAGATATAGTGTATGAATTTATACTATGAAAATGACCACTATATATTTTGATGAATCAATTTAATATTCGATCACCTAACGTTAATGTACTGTCATCGGGGTCCTACATAAAAGCGTACGGGAACTGTCATCCGGGATTTTACAGGCTTGCCCGATTGCTGTGCAGGAATGAATTTCGTTTCATAAACCGCCTTCATTGCGGCCTCATCGCAATCTTTATTCAATGAGCTTTTTATTTCCGCTTTTTCAACCTTTCCTTTTTCATTGATTAAAGCGTTAACCTGAACAATACCCTCAATTTCATCGCGTTTTTGAGACTCCTGGTAAACAACTCTATCGGAAATTGCCGCTATACCGCCTATAACCTTCGGCTGTTCTTCAATTGGCAGTTCTTCTAATATTTCAGGAACTTCCATGCCTGACCCGACACTTTGTTCTGATTGCACATTTGCTTTTTCCCCGCAGGCAGTGAAACTGCTTGCTATTAATAGTAAGATTACGAATAAAGTCGGCAATAAAATGGGGCTGCTCATTCTAGACAATGTACTCATGCTCTACCTTATTAATTAATTTCAGGTTGTTATGAAATTGTAATAGTACTATCCAGTTCAACGATTACATAAGGCATTTCCGTTTCGAGATCAGGATACATACGGCCATTCCCTTCGGTATCGAGAGCTTCAACGAAATACATTAAATTCCATTCCGGGACGATGAATTCCGCCGGAATGGTGGCGGTATATGTACGGGACGATTTCCCAGGTTTCATTTCAAGTGTTTCATAGTCTTCAAACTGGGTCACATGCCGGTAACGTAAGCGCACCCATTCTACACCGGAAGGGTCCTCAACTTCGACGGTTACCTGCAATGGTGTTTTCGGTTTTGAATTCTTTATACGTGTGAGATTGACCATGGGTGATTCTCTGTCATCTGATATTGACACGACGAAAGGATTGCTTCCGCTCTGACTGGGAGAGGTTATACGCAGACCGGCAGCATCCTCTGCCTCTATAAAAATAGGATACATCATTGTTGACTGCCGCATGTGGAATAGTTGCACTATACTTGTTAGGACCGAACAACTGCATGTCGATATATTGATACGACCCCGACTCACTTTTGTAAGCTAAACGCACAATAAGATACCTTGTCTTGAGAATACACGGTCGACCTTACCTGCAGGTCCTCATGCGGAGCAATTCTCCTCAACGGTACGTGAGCTATGAGCACTCTTTTGTCACCGAAATCCGGTGCAAACGTTGCACGTTCGCGTTTCAAGTCCTCGATTCCATCCCTCAATCGCACAAGTTCATCCCGCCAGTGCCCGCTAAGTCCTACGGCGCGGACACCGAACATCAAATCTTCCGCATAGACGTCACCAGCCGATTCAACGATTTTCTGCCAGGCCTCCATTGCGTTTGTTTCATGCCTGATGGCGTCATCTAATGCAAAGAGGTCCTGCGTCTGTTTATAGAGATTGAAGCTGACCGCAGCAGGTATTCGCCGGGCATGATACAAGGCCAGGTATGCCAGTATTTTCAAATCGGTCACCGTCGAAATGAATTCATTAGAGCGTTCCCGTCCGGTCAACCGCTCTGCTTCAGCAACATTTTCCAATATGGAATCGGCAGTATGAGAGAACCAGCTGGCAGTCTCTGAAGGACGCCGTTGAGCCGTGTCGAACCCTCGAAGCACGTTGACGGCTTCTTCCCGAAAATCGACAAATTGCTGAACATCGCTGCCTTCGGCAGTGGCATAAATGGGCAAATCGTATATACGCATTAATTCAGGCCAGCCCCGTGTAGTCGGAAAATTAAAGTAACGGTAACTGGCGGCAACAATTCGGGGAAGCACGTTACTGGCCAGATGAAGTCCTTTCATAATATATGGGCCCGCCTCTTTGCCGTAACGTCTGTCAAATTCACGTTCCCAAATTTCAGGTGGAGTTTCAGGGTTATAACCAAGCCGACCGAACACCTGGTAGAAATGCCAGTAGCGTTCAAATTCCCACTCATAGTACTTGTATTGAGGATTCAATAATTCGAAGGGTTCCCGGTCGTGGGGCTGGGCATGCATTTTTGCTACCAGGAGATCATTAACTTCAAAACTGTTCCCATTATAGAAGTGAGCGCTTTCGGCAAATCGTCGGGCATATTCCGGATTTCCCCATAACAGTATACGATTGGATCCCTCGGTCCACATGCGCCAGTGGATTCTGTACTTCTGAGGATACCGGAGCATATCGGCATAACCGTGTCGTCTGTCGAACTGATTATAGGGGTTGATATGGGTTGGATGGAAGGGCAATCCCATTTGTTCCATCCAGTATTTGGTCGTAACCCTCAGGTTGACCTGCTGCTGCAATCCGTCATCGATTATTGCATCTGTCAGTCCTTTTGCCCGAATGTCAACCCG
Source organism: bacterium (assembly GCA_965249485.1). Taxonomy (GTDB): domain Bacteria; phylum SM23-31; class SM23-31; order SM23-31; family SM23-31; genus CBDFMG01. The sequence goes on from OZ252239.1 coordinate 1,667,968, forward strand.
CAAATCGGGCCGTTCCATTTTGATTATTTGAAAGACATCGTGCCAGAAACCCTCCATTTCGCTCCGTTGGAGACCCGATTCACCATGCATGCGAAACTGTATACCGTCAATATCCGGGAAATATTCAATGAATGCCGCAATAGCAGCTTTACTGTAAACGGCCAGATTATCCGATGTTATCCCTAATACCCGGCCGGGTATTTGTTCTTCCGGCGCCTTATCGCCAAAGGCTCCTAGGGGATCCTGGCTAAGCCCACCGCGATAGATATGATCCCAGATGCCAACGATAAAATCAACCCCATGGTTATGGGCAATTTCTATTATCCGACGAAGTGCCTCCCTATTCCGCTGCTGTTCCTGCGGTGTAATGTCTACCATTTGGACATTGGAAAACTCATCCAAATCGTAAAAGTAGGGGTATAACGGTGCCATAAATCCATCGTTTTCGTATCTGAAAATGACAAGGAGACTGTTCAAACGGTTTTGGGCCATCATACCAAAATATTTTTCCCAATAATCTTCATTAAACAATCGCTGTTCAAAATAGCCACGATGAAAGGTCGTAAAAGAGAGAGATCGTTCGATGTGATCCGGTTTTTCCTGTGTGTTCCGGATATGCTGAAATGGATTGGCGGGATTGTTACTCCACCTTATTCGATCAGCGACATCCAATGCGGCATACATGACTCCCCGTTCATCCGATCCAGTTATTAAATAAGCCATTTTCCCATTCCATCGGGTGCGTTGGATCACGAGCGCTTCGGCCTCTTCAGAAAGTTGAACGTCTGCATCAAAAAGCAGCTGTGTCATTTCATTTTGTTCTTGAGCAATACTCACAATAATCAGAATATTGCCTTTGGCTTCTTCCAGTGTATTAACCTGCTCTGCTACGATGCCTTTATACTTTAGCGCCAATAATATCTGAGCAGTACCATGGTTTGTGGGGGCACTATTTTGATCATACACCACCAGAGAGATGTCTGTATCAAAAACTTCACTCGTGCATCCTGAAAGCAAAAAAATCAGCACTCCCAATAATACTACAAAACGAAAACAGCTATTACAAGGATACAGAGTTTGTTTCATCGGTGACCCCTTGGTAATGCCTATTTGAAAAACGATTATTTGAAAGCATAATTAACAATCGTAGTGTACACTGCCAGAAGATTCCGGAAATTTTACATTAATAATTAAGAGATACATTTAGTTTTTGCTCGTGTTTTTACTTACCTCTTTTCAAGAGGTTAGAATCCAGAAAACTCTCCACCAGCATATATACAAAGATTCAAACTTTGTAGATCATCAAGGACAATTCTCAATGAGTTGCAGAAAGGGATTGAAGAGTTAAAAACCGGGCAAAAACTGGAACTTGAACTGTTAGGAATCCAATCAAAGTTGCTATAAGTGTTCGGATTGAGATGGCCTGTTTTAGGCTGAAAGTTAAGAGATCAACCGAAAATCTTATTACGTAAATCAGTTTAATCCATTGATCCCTGTATACACAGAATGCAGTCACAGCTTTACAATCAAGTTCGATTTTTTCCTTACTGGGACGGCTTGTACTGTTTAAAGAGTCTAAAGACCCCAGCCATCTCTATACGTAGGTTTAATAAATTGATCAGCATCCGGAGTATTGGTTGCCTTCATGTTAGCGCTATCCCAGTATAATTTTTTACCTGTCCGCAGCGCAACATTGCCCAACAGTACCATTTCGGTTAATGGACCGGAATATTCAAAATTCGAGCTGGTGGGACTACCGCCCTTGCAGAATTTTATCCAATCTCCATGGTGACTTTCAAGCCGGGGAATTGTTTGAGGTGGTAGCTCATACGCTTGCATTTTTGTCTCAGGTATTATGCGTGGAGAGCCGGACCAGCCTCCGCATAGTATTATACCGTCGTCTCCTACAAAATAAATTCCGTTTCCACCCATTCTACGGCCCTCTTCCAATTCTCGCGGCCGTGGAGGCATCAATCCTCCGTCATACCATTTCAAACTGACCGGAGGCATATCTCCACGGGCCGGAAACTCGTAATGGTATATTGCTCCTGTTGGTACTGTTTCGTCATTCAATCTGGAGCCACTTGCTTCCACACTGATGGGAGAACCAAGATCAAGGGCCCAAAATGCCGGATCAATGTTATGACAGGCCATATCACCGATAGCACTGGTACCAAAATCCCACCAGCCACGCCAATTATATGGTGCATAAGCTCCATTATACGGCCGGTACGGTGTTGGACCGAGCCAGCGATCCCAGTCAAGTGTATCCGGCACCGACGGCCTGTCCTCAGGTCTGTCCGACAGATCTGTCCATTCCAGTCCGCCTGAATTGCTCCATGCGTGGACCTCACGAACCGTTCCAATCGCTCCGGCTCGTATCCACTCTACCGTCAAACGCATCCCTTCGCCGGAATTGCCATGATTTCCCATCTGGGTTGCCACTCCTGCCTTACGGGACGCCTCCGTGACTATTCGTGTCTCGTAAACCGAATGGGTAAGAGGCTTTTCGCAATACACATGTTTGCCTCGTTCAATGGCTGCAAGACATGCTGCTGCGTGAACGTGATCGGGAGTGGATATAACCACGGCATCGATATTTTTTTCCTTTTCCAGCATTTCACGGAAATCAATATAGCTGGCACAACCTTTGTAGGTCCCCGATGTGCTTTGTTCGGTGTAATATGTATTTACTCTCTCGAGAGCAGGTTTTAGCCCCGCTGTGGGGTAGTTATAGTAAAATGGACCGTAATCGCTTTCTTGATTGACATCACAGAGGGCAATCACCTGCACATCCGGAAGTTGGATCAATCTCCTGATATTACCGGTTCCCTGTCCTCCGGTGCCGATAAAGGCCACGTTGATCTTGTTGCTTGGTGCGAACCGTCCCATGACGCAACTTGGAACGATCGTGAATGCCGCTGCGGCTGCCACCGAGCTGCCGATAAATTCACGCCGGGTTAATTTTTTGCGCTGCTGCCTGACATTTTTTTTCATCTTTTCGTATTCTATTCCGTTCAAGAATGGAGGTTGATCATCGGTTACTTTAGGATTTCCATATTGTGCATTGTATTGAGCTCACTCCTATTTATTGACGGTTTCCGATAGGAACATAACTCTTTTCGATCACCATACCGTCATCGGATCAGGGTAATCCGTGAGATCGGAGGGTAGAGAAATTCGATACCGTTTTTTGTAATGATGATGTTATCTTCGATCAGAATGTGATGGAAACTATAGTATAAATAATAAGGTATTTTTACAAGTCTTTTCTGCTTCTTGGGCTGTATGATTGTTTATTCAGATATTTTCACGAGGGGTTGTAACTATTTGCTAAGATTCTCAAAATGAAAGGTAATGTCGTGAAAACCCATCTTAGAGCCATCCAAATAAATTGTCCGATATGATTTAATGGAACCACTTTAAAATGTATGCTTTATGGTGGGATTAGCAGTGTGAGTAAATATTATAGAAACAAAAAAGCACCCACAGATTATGCTGTGAGTACTTTAAAAACAATTTGTGGCGCCTCCCGGATTTGAACCGGGGACACACGGATTTTCAGTCCTATATGATAATGTTTTTTGATTCCAATCCGCATAATTATTATGATGATTTACCCTCTGCAACTTTATAATAAATCAATAATTTATCTTACAATAAGCAATGGTAATTCCAGAATATTGGTAATATCAATAACTGCACTAAAATTTTTCAAAAATGCTATGTTTTTTTATATAGTCTTATAAATTAACCGAGTCATTTAAGCATCATTAATTATTACCTTCAAATCAATTTTCTCTTTTACGAATTCTACCCGGGTTTTTCCACCAGCTTGCCTTTTTCCCGGAAAATGAGGGTGATGGGGTGGAGGTGGAGATTCATGATGTGGCGGCTACGTGAGGTTGGTTGATGGTTGTTCGTCAATGACAAAAAAAGGGTGTCAAAACGTGCTGCTTCCGCGTTTGCAACACTGATAATCGAAATGAATCGTGACCAGTTCAAACTTGTTAAAGACAGATTGTGCGGAACACATGGTTTTATTTACCCACTATCGAGATCATTAGACTTTCTTATACATACCGACGACTTTGTGAATAAACACGAATTCATTTATGTTATACTCCCGGATTGTTAATCCATCTACATCAACAAAGTTTTTATTGTCTGGCTCGAGATACACCGTAGTACCGACCTACCGGAATCGTTTAACACCGGCATTACCGCCTTTTAATCTAAAATCCACGATAGAGTTGTTGTGAAGTTCAGCTGAGGGGGAGACTATTACATAATCGCCTTCGTTGAGGGTGGGCACCATGGAGTCCCCCGTAACTACCAACGCATATGCGTTTTCGTCTTTATTATCAGCCATGAACTATTCCTCTGCGTAACGTACTGGGTAACTTGGGTCTGTAAAATCGGCAACGTCAATAGCGGAAATATTATTGAAGACAGGGACCTTCCGGATAAATACGGGGCTTAATACCTTACCCCAATCTTGCCCGGAAACATAATGTGAAGAATGTTAACTATTATATTTAACGGCATCTTTTTTGAAAAGTTTAGAACATTTCTGTTCTATGTGATGGCCATCACGTTAGAAAAGATAGTTGGTCGAAATACCGGTGGTTGTATCGATATTGTATAATGGTAGGGGGTGAATTTTTTTCTACATTTACCGGCTTCAATAAATAATACGTTGGAATAATCAACGCCGGATAAATCTGATAGTTTTTTGCGATAGACCTTGAGTGCTTAAAGCAGCTTGATGGTTGTTCGTCAATGACAAGAAAGGGCAGCGCAACGTGTATGTCTGCACTGCCCATAGAAGGGAATTATAATGAAACTACATTACGTCTGCCCCTTGTTTAATTTGAAGCCAAACAAGGAAAAGCTCCATCCATAATTCGTTATAGTATTTAAACGACAATGGTGCTCAAACGTTTCACACATTGTGTGCAGTATGGAGCAGAAGGAGAGAGTGCAGGGAGTTGATTTCGTCCGCCTCTTTTATGCTCTTGATTTTCCTGCGATAAGTTGTATATTAACTCATCAAAATAATTTGTCCTCGGGAATCCCATGTGCGCACGATATACGCTGTATGCAACAATGCAGAGAATTATGGATTTCTTTAACATTAAAAATGTTAAAGTTCAATTTCAATCAAACTATAATATTGCTCCCTCTACACACGTTCCTGTTATTGTAAACGACGGGGACATTAGTTTGGTAAGTCATGAGTGGGGTATAGTCCCGACGTGGACTAAAAATAAATGGCAGCGGTTGATCAATGCGAAAGCTGAATCTGTCCATGAAAAACCAACATTTGCCGCTTCTTTTCGGAAAAAACGGTGCCTTTTTGTTCTGGATGGATTTTATGAATGGAAAGGCAAAGGCAACGATAAAATTCCAACGTATTTTCAGATGAAATCGAAAGAACCATTTGCCATAGCGGGAGTTTCTCTCACGAATAAGACGGAAGACAAAGAAACTGAACATGCTATCTTGATAACCACGTCCCCGAATGAATTAGTACATCACATTCATGACAGGATGCCTGCCATACTCGGTAACGAATACCACGAAGCATGGTTAGATCCCGATTATCAGGATCATGGCTATTTGAGGTCGTTATTAACTCCATACCCACATGAAGAAATGGAGGCAATCTCAGTATCAAAGTTTGTTAATTCGCCCGGCAATAATACTCCGGAGTGTATCAAACCTGTTATTGAAGATTGAGTGAATCCAAAAATGACATTAAAAAGTACAAAATCTATTCTAAAATTTAAGAAGATAGCTTCAGATGTAGATAAAGTTTTTCATAGATACAAACATTTGGGATCCCTTTTAGAGAAATATCCATTAGGATCATGTCATGCTGCATCGGAATTATTTGGTTTGGCATTACTAATAGCAGGTTATAATAAAATTCAACTTGCATACAATGGAACTAGGAATCTAAAAAATGGTAGTTTTCATTCTCATGCTTGGCTTGAATTAAACGATACAATTATTGATCTTACTCTTTACCAATTTAATGGTGTGGATAAGGGTGTTTACGTTGGAGATATTACTGAATGGCATAAAAAATTCAAAAGACAAGAAAGAAGGAACATTGAAAAAGCTGCTTTAGATCATTGGCGTCCATCTATTTTAAAAATTGATGAGCTTTTTGATGATATTTATAATTGCATTGATACAAAATAGCCTATCTTCCACGAATAGAGCTAATGAAAGTGTATCAAACCTGTTTAAATTGGATGGTAATTCCATCTCACTTTTTTATCTTTTTCAACCGGTTTTTTGACCGGTTTTCTTTTCTCACCTATTATTTCCACTTCCATGACATTGAGTGTCACAGCGGAAAAATCTTCGTCAACATACCCTTTTAAAATATATGGTTTGGTTTTCGTAATCATGTGGCAAAATTTTTGACACGTTTTGGGAAAGAAGGTCGTTTCATAAATTGCAGTCGTATCCTCAAATGAAAGGAACTGCATCGGCTCCTGATTTTTCGTAGAGGTTAATTTGCTTGTAACATACCATCCGATTACGGCAACATATTTTCCGACGTATTTATGCAAATATTTTGCCTGAATGTAGTTCATGTTTGCAAGCTGCTTTGTATACAGCGTCAACGGATGCCTGCTCACCAGAAAACCAAGTGTCTCAACCTCATGCCTCAACACTGTCATTTCATTGTATTCAGTGGTAACAGGAATCTCAAAACTGTCTTCGTAGATAGTCAACTGTTCCTCTTTCTTCTTGCTCAACAATATAGTCCACATTAATTCCGGTCGTGTTTTCCCGGATATAGAATCAAAGCATCCCGATTTTATCAATACGATGACATCTGACTGGTCTATCGTCATTCGTGCCAGAAAGTTCTCCAGTGAAGTAAATTTTCCCTGTTTCCTTTCATGTACTAGTGCATCTACCGCTTTCCCCTGTAAATCCATTATCTGCATAAAACCAATTCTGATTTTATCATTGATACCCGTATATTGTTTTTCACTTTCATTGATATCGGGACCTAAAACCTTTAACCCAAGCCGCTTCGCCTCGCTCAGGTATGCAAATGTCGAATAGAATCCGCCCATGTTGGATATTACTGAGGCGAAAAACTCCGCCGGATAATGCGATCGTACATACGCCGCTTTAAAACTTACTAACGCGTAGCTGGCAGAGTGAGGTTTGCAAAATGAATATCCCTCAAAACTTAACATCATTGCCCATATTTTCTCTATCACATCATCTTTGACATCATTGGCTCTGCAGCCATGGACAAATTTTTCAAAGAAATCCTTTAATTTCCTTTTCTTGTGTTTTTTCGTCATTACTTTTCTTAATTCATCCCCATCATCCGGAGTGAAATTTGCCAACGCAACAGCCACCCTGGAAACATCTTCCTGATAAACCATTATCCCAAACGTTTCCTCTAACACCTTTTCAAGTATAGGGTGGATGGGTTTCCATGTTCCTCCGTATAATCTCCTGACATATTCCCGTGCCATGTCATTAGCCGCAGGTCTGATAATCGAGGATACAACAACAAGATTCTCAAAGTCCCCGCTTTTGCATTTCTGCAGCAGCAATCGTGTGGCAGGGCTTTCCACATAAAAACAACCGAACGTCAATCCCCGTTTTATTGCCTGCTGTGTTCGCAAATCTTCTATTGCATTGAGATATTTGTAATTAATTGCAACATTATAATTCAGTTTTATCGCTTGTAAGGCATCTCTGATAACAGCAAGACTCCTGTTACCAAGTATATCAATTTTTACCAGTCCGGCCATTTCCGTCTGGTCTTTCTCCCATTGGATAACAGGGACACCTTTCGTAGCTTTTTCAATCACAGCATGATTTTCCAGTTTTCTATCCGTTATTATTACTCCACCGCAATGAACGCTCATGTGCCGCGGTACACCCGCCACTTTCATCGAGACGTTTAAGATTTCCAACCATGTTTCATCGGGCTCAACATCTTGAAACATCGGATGGGTTTTTATCACCTGCCCAACGTCCTGAATTCCCCACAGATATTTTAGTCTTGAAGAGAAAAAATCAATTTCGGTTTTTGGCATGCCGTATACTTTGGAAACCTCTCGAAAGGCTGCCCTCGGTTTTAAATGAACATGATTGGAGACCATAGCAGACCTGTCTTTGTACTTTTCAAAAATATAGTCGAGTATATCATCCCGTTCATCCCAGGCGAAGTCCACGTCAATATCCGGCAGGTCTTTTCTTCCCCTGTTGATGAACCGCTCGAAAAACAGGTTGTGCTTGATAGGATCGACATGGGTAATAAAAAGGCAGTAACTGACAATCGAGGCAGCACCGCTTCCTCTTCCGCACGTCAATTTACTCTCTTTCACAATGTCCTGGACTAAGAGGAAATATTGGGAGTAGCCCATGTCTTTTATAATATCAAGTTCATAGTCTAACCTGTCCTGAATCTCTTTTGTAATATGCTTGTACCGTAATGATAATCCCTGTTCGCACTTCTCCTTTAAAATATTGAGAGCCTCGTAATTTTTAAAAATATTCGGAAAGATTATTTCGGAGAAATCCCAGTCAGTTTTGCATTTACCGGCTATTGTGACGGTATTTTCAACAGCTTCCGGAACATGAGAGAACCTTTCCATCATTTCTTTTGAGCCGCGTAACATATTTTCCGGACTGGCTAATTCACTATCCGGAACTCTATCTATGGTTGTATTCAAATGAATAGCTCTTAAATGCTTATGTATAACGAAATCCTCCTTGTCCAGGAAAATCGCCGGAGAAGTGGCAACCATTTCAAGATTGTTTTTATGCGCTATCTTTTGTAATGTATGGTGATCTCTATACCCTTGAAGCTCAACATATAAATCAGGACAGGTTTTTAACCCGGATAACAGATTCTTGTTATCCGTCAGTATTATTAAATCCTTGCTATGCTCTTTCAAATACTCTTTTAATCTGAAATTCTCATCGTTGTATTTTTTTGTCAGGCATTTACAGATTTCTCTGTATCCCTTTTCATTTTTTGCAAGTAAGAGAGCCCTCTCATTTTCATGTATTATTTCAGTGCCAATAATGACCTTAATCTTATAATGTCTGGCATCATCCAGGAAGAAATGCAATCCGTACAATCCGTTTGTGTCTGTTAAAGCTATCGTGTCAATGCCAAGCTCTTGCAGCCGTATACATATCTGCTCCGGTGATGCCGTACCATACATCATCGAGTAATAAGATTTTACATTCAAATGCACAAATTTCATGTCAGGCACACCTTATTATTTGATTTCCAAATCTTTCTCGTATATCATCTATGCAATATGACAATGCTTCTCTTTTCTCTCTGCCAGCCAGCTTGAAAACATTCATCTGATGATTGACTTTCACTATATTCGAAGCCGTTATTTTAAGCCAACTGATTCTTGTTCTTTTCTCCAGTTTTTTAAAAATGTTGAAAAGTTTTTCAAAGATAGAAATATTGTCCACTGCCAGGTTCACCCGTGTCCGTACTTCTTTTTTAACACCATCTGAATAATGAATAGTTAACGTTAATTCCCTGGCGCCATAGCAGTTGTTTCGTAATCGTTCTCCAACTTTTTCAGTGATCTCCTTAAGAAAATGAGCAACTTCGTCTAAACGATTCGTGTCCTCCGGCAACGTCATATCTTCTGAAACTTGTAACGTGGCTTCTTTTGGAATTACAGGCGTGTTGTCAATGCCTTGTGCCTGATCATATAAAAGGAGTCCATGCTTCCCAAATACTCTTGTTAGGTTTGCCAGTGGTATCGTGGTTATCTGGCCAATGACATTTATATTCAATAACGCTATCAACTGCTGCCCGATATCTTGATTAACCGGAAGGTGGTTCACTTTAATCGGGGCAAGAAATCCGGCTTCAGTTCCGCGAGGAATATACAGTATCTCTTTCGCATCGATTACATGAGCGGCAATCCTTGCAACAAGCTTGTTTGCAGCAAGACCTAATGCGCCCTTTAGTGACAATTCCCGCTTAATTTCTTTTTGGATTCTCGCTATTAGATCTTCACCATTCCCGAATAATCTCTTTGTGCCTGAAATATCTAAATAAAGGTGTCCGGGGCTTGACAGTTCTATTGCCGGAGAATAGTTCGAAGCGAGTTTTGTTATCGATGTTAAAGCTGCCTGGTAGAGTTGAGGCTCCGGCTGTAAAATGCTAAGAGTTCGGCAATATCGCAGAGCCTGTGATAAATACATTCCGGTCTTAACACCTTCTTTCCTTGCCTCAATTGATGAACACGTAATAACTGCCCGTGAAGAATTACCGGAAGCAACGATTACGGGCTTTTCCCGTAATCCGGAATCAACAACCCGTGCTGTTTCGATGGGAAAATCTGGGATGTTAATGTGTGCTATATCTCTTGTCATGGAATGAAAATAGTGAACATTAGTTCACTATGCAAGAAGTTTTTTCAGAGATGTGTAAAATGATTATATGAAACGGTTGTGTGACGTGTTTACAACCTGAACATGGGGTGGGAGATAAAGCCCCGGAACACCAGTTGTCCATCTATGATTTTACACAGACGAAAACAGGGAATGGACTTTTCTTAGAGTATTTCTTTCCTGAAAAATTACCGCTGTATAGGTACGTTTTCAATCCAAATTCAGATAAAATAGATTTAATCTTACTTAATTCGAAGCAACCCATATCGAGTTTGTCTATTTTGACTTCGATGTCTTCTCCTTTTCTGGCAATTAAGAATACTAAACACATCTCAAAAACAGTGTCGGTTGGATCTTTGTCATAATCTAATTGTGAAAATACAACGTATGTATTGTCTTTATAGTGCTCTTCAGAACCGATATTTCCATAACCGTTTTTGAAGTTCTCTTTCAATTTATCCAGATGAAATATGAGAACACCATCATCTTTTACGTGTGAGACCAAGCACTTGATTGTTGATTTCAAATTTTTACAACTTAGGTTATGATTCATTGAATCAAAGCTCATTACGATGTCGAATTTTTTATTAAGCTTAAAATTTTTCATGTCTCCTTGTTTATACGATATCTCAGGATTTTTCTTCTTTGCCAGTTTCATGATATCCTTGTTATAATCGATTCCGGTTATTGTATAATTCTTTTTTAAGAATTTGTCATGCCAACCGTGACCTGATGCAACATTGAGTAGATCATTGCCTGATGACTTCTTGTATTGGTTCACTATCTGCACTATAAAATCTGCCTCCTTTTTATGCTCTTCTCCCGTAGTTATAAACTCATAACACCAGACTAAATCTGTATAGAGGCGCCCATTTTTGTATTTCATCACTGTACCTTAGTTATACCTGCTGTCTAATTTTTGTAGTACATGCATTCTGTCCCGCTTTTACGTCAGTGTGGAAGTTCAACATGGAAAAACTCATTCCCCACAACGTCAATATTTTAATAATACTATTGCAGTAAAGTTTCAAAGATTTACTTAAAAAATACCGTTCACAACGACAAATTAAAAGTAAAAAAGTATCTGTTCAGCATCTTGAAGAAAAAAAGGGCAGCGCAAACATCCACTTTTGCACTGCCCTAAAGAAGGGAATTATAATGAAACTACATTACGTCTGCCCCTTGTTTAATTTGAAGCCAAACAAGGAAAAGCTCTTTCCGTAATCTGTTATATTTTGTATACGATACTGCCGCAAAAAAAGTTTCAAAGATTATTGCAAAAATTATCTCTTTGCGTGAAACAGGTCTTTGATCGGGGCTAATCCCAGGGCGGTTATTGCCGAACCGATATGACCGACATGATAACTATCGTGCCATGTATAAAATGTTAATGACCCTCTCACCGTTTTTTCCATCATCGGCATCGCATTGTCTACCTCGTTCCCCGCGTCATCTTCACTCATTTTTTCTAACCTGCCAATGAGCTTATCGGTAATAGTAGCGAAATCTTCCCTAATCTCCGCTATATCCGGGTAATTCTCCCCGTCAGTACATGGATTGCCCAAACCAAATAGTTCTGACCAGTTGAATGTGTCATCCAGCCCCGCAATTTTTGCCATAGTATACCGGCTGTCTATTATATGTCCTATTTCAAAGATAAATGAGTTGGGCCTTCCGCCAATAACACGTTTTAATGCTGTTTCATTATCGATACTTTCAAAACTAAGATTAATATTTGCACTATTGAACTTCAAAATATCGATTAACGGTTTCAATGTTGCTGACATGTTTTTCTCCTTTGTACGTTTAATTTTTAATTTGATGATCCAATATTGTGGATTATTTCATCCCACCCCTTAAAATTCCTGTCCCTGAGTTCTTCAGATGGAAAATTATCATGTGTCATAATCATTTCGGTTTTGTCGTTTCCCGATTCTTTGAGAATAATGGTAACAACGGTATTGGCATCCTGCAGCCACGGCGCATTCCAGGTAAAGACAAGTCTGTCCGGTCGTTCAATTTCAATGTATTCACCGGTGATGGGGAAGGTGTCCGTCTTTGTACGTATGGTATACCTGAAATAGCCGCCCTTTTTCAAATCGACAACAACATCCTCGACTCACTTAGTATCCTTGTTTCTCATCCATTGTGCCATTATCGCAGGATCTGTCCATGCTGCAAAGACGTCCTCTTTTGTACCCCGTATTATTTTCCTGAATTCAAGCTTGTGCAGCTTTTTAGTTTTTTCAGCAGTGTTCATTTTTTTCTCTTCTTTTTAGTTTTAGATTGCTCTTTAAAATAGTTCTCAAGACCGTCTAATTCCATTTTCCAGAAAACTTCATAGTTAGTTAACCAGTCCATGGCTTCTTTAATAGCTTTACCCCTGATCGAACATATCCTGAAGTTCCCCTCTTTTTTCTGGGATAAGAGGCCTGCCCATTCCAATACCTTAAGATGCTTTGAAACAGCAGGTAATGAAATATCAAATGGTTTGGCAATTTCATTTACCGAAAGCGGACCGGTAGAGAGTAGTGTTATTATGTTGCGCCTGATGGGATCACCCAAGGCAGAGAAAATGTTATCGAGTTTTTTATCAATTACCACGTCCATAACGGCCTCAGTCATTTAACTATTTAACAAAATAGTTAAATAGATTGTCTATGTCAATACTTTTTTTTAGTATTTCATTGAGGTTTTCTAATCAGGGCTGCGTTTGATGATTTTATGAAGCGGATTGAGATAAATCACGTCTATTTGCTAATCCATAGTGTTTGTTCCAGTAAATATTTTGAGTCTTTTTGGATGGTACAACGTCTCTCTCTATGAATGCCAAAAACATGGCATCACATAACACTAAATCATAAGGAGATATAGTATGATTACTAAAACTCAGCATGCGTCTAATTCCGCACCATCATCAAGAACTGCGGTAGACATAGAGTTGTTGGCTCTTGATTTTAGCACCTGTACCCGTTGTGTAGGTACACTTGCAAACATAGAAAAAGCCATCGACAAGGTACGGGAAGTACTTGACGTGACAGCACGCGACATGCGTATACATAAAATTCTGATTGAGTCGGAAGAACAAGCCCGACAGCACAATTTTGTTACATCCCCTACAATTCGGATAAACGGACGTGACATTGTATTCGATACATTGGAGAGCCAGTGCGACTCCTGCACGGACCTGTGTGGATGTGATGAGGGAACAAACTGCCGTGTCTGGCGTTATCAAGGTCAGGAATACACCGAAGCCCCGGTAGGACTTATTGTCGAAGCGCTATTGCGTGAGATCAGCATAGGTGCACCTGAAGTCGCTCCCGATTCAGCACACTACACTGGAGTTCCCAGGAACCTGCAGAACTTTTTCAAGAGCAAATCCACAAAGGATTCTGTGAATGATACGTCATGTTGTTCACCTGAGGAGCAGGATACGTGCTGCGAACAATCAGAAAAAGAGACGTGCTGCGGGACAGAAATCAACGAATCATGCGGTTGTCAGTAAACAGAGGAGAATGTTTGACCATAGTTTTACCATGTCACGTGAGGCATTGCATCCCATCTTACAGGAAAAAGTCAAACGAACACACTTAAGAGATATGAATAAACGTAGAGAACCTGAATTGCAACATAAGCCTCAGAGCTGGATGATGTATCGAAAAAGACTGTATCACTTTGTGCTGAGTCGCGTTGATAATGCATCAATTGCTGAGGATATCGTCCATGATGCGCTTCTCAAAGCGTATAAACATCGCAACACACTTAAGGATACTAATAAATATCTTCAATGGTTGTACCAGATTACCCGTAATTCTATTGTTGACTATTATCGTACACACAAACAGATGGATGAATTGTCCAATCAAACTCCAAATTTAGAGGCACATATAAACAGCGATGTCGAAAGGGAAATTGCACAATGTCTTGTTCCATTGGCACAGCAATAACGCTATCTGAATTTGAAGGCCTGAGGCAGAAAGAAGTCGCCATGACACTTGGGCTTTCCGTGTCAGGAGCAAAGTCGCGTATTCAGCGGGGACGGAAAATGCTAAAGGAGTTACTACTGGAGTGCTGTCATTTTGAGCTAGATAGCCGAGGCAGGATCATGGACTATGAGGCGGATACAGATTGCCACGACTGCGGGACTGATAACGGATTAAAAACCTTCTAACCAATGCAATAAATATGTTACTGTGGAGTAGTCGATAAACTCCCTATTGAAGTCAAACTAAGGAATTAAATGGAACGTCAATGATACTGCACTTTTCGCGTCCTGGAATCTCTCATAATCATCATTAATAATATTAATATAATCGGATTTTTCATTTGGATACGTCACGTGGTATTTAGATGGTTTTCATCAATCTGATAGTGAGCATACAGAGGAATTATACTATGCTCATAAACGATTGCGATGTACTACATACTATGGACTTCACTCTTCTGAAGTCTCGGATTGCTCTTTCATTTTTTCTTTTTTCGACATATACGCATAAAACAGGAGCAACATAAGACCGGGAGATAATAAGAAGAAGCCAGCAATAGCCATCCCTGCTGCCTCGAAGGGATCAGGCATATAGTAATATGCTCCAAGAAACGCTATGCCGATTCCAATCAGAAATAAACCAAGTGCCAGATAGCGTGGTAGATTTATGCGAGAAGTACGAGGCTTCCGCATCGATTCAAAATCTAGTTGAACATCGAACTGCCCTTTTTCAATTAAGGCCATTCGTTCCTTGTGCACAAGTTCATACCGAATAATGCGCGCTTTAATGATAAAATAGGCTACTACAGCACAACAGATAAAAAAAGTCATAAAACCTACCACTTCAGAATCCATTTGAATCTCTCCATATTTATGTATTATTGGATTTCCTTGCTTTCTATTTGTATAGAGTAACGAATTGATGGGAAAGTTTCAATTTTAATATAAATTTAGTATTATGTAACAATATTTCCCATTGTCTACTCTATAAGTTATGGGAGACAATATTGGCGCTGGAGAAAAAACGAGAGAAATTATTAATACTCAAGTCGCAGAATGGAGATATATCTGCGTTTACACAATTAGTGAGAGAATATGAGCGGCAGATTTTTACGTTTGTCGTTAGGAATATTCCCGTACGTGAAGATGCCGAAGATTTAACTCAGGAAATTTTTATTAAAGCTTATAAAGGACTAAAAACGTTTCGTGGCGATGCACTGTTTTCAACCTGGCTTTATACAATAGCAAAAAATACGTGCTATCACTATTCACAAAAGAAACGTTACCAAATGGTCTCGTTAGATTACGCAGAAGACAGAGCGGATTCTGTTTCAATACTTTCATCCGAATCAGCTTCTGAAACGATAGAAGCAAAAGAAGATTTTCAGATACTTGTTATAGACTGTTTAAAACGTCTGCCACATCAATATAATACTGTGGTGCAGTTGTATTATTATCAGCAGTTCCGGTACCAGGAAATATCTGAAATTCTCCAGATTCCGTTGTCAACTGTCAAAATACATTTACACAGAGCTATAAAAATGCTGCGGGAAATGGTAATGAAAAAACTGGAGAGCAGTAGGGGGGAGGAATAATTACGCGTATACTGTGTGAAAATATACTGGAAATATACCATAATGTGCTTCGGGAAGAGGCTACCGCGGAAGAGTTCGCATTACTGGAGAAGCACAGAACAGAATGTGAAACCTGCAATTTCACTTTAGACTGGGACAGAAATATTACTTCAACATTATTGAGCGCTCCTCTTGAAGAACCCCGGAAAAATATTGCCTTAGCCGTAAATAAACAGCTTACAAAGCACAATATTTCAGCCATACAGATTTTCAATCGCATATATGCCGCCGTAATCTGTGCCGTAGTGTATGCGCTTATTTATTGGTATGAAATCTGGACAAATGCACTGCAATATGCGAAGGGATGGACACTCAATTATGCACACTATACAGTAAACAGCGTTAACAAATTCATTAGTCCAGTTTTGGAAATAATTCCAACCAAAGTAATCAGCTCATTCTCTCCTGCTTACAATGCGTTGTTCTTTTTGGTTATCCTCGGTGGTATTATATTGTTTATATCTTATTTTTTTATCCCGGAAGAGCCGCATTATTCGATTAAACAGCATTCAAGATAATTACTCTCTTTCAACGTCACTGCTGCAGTCCTTCATTTCCCTCTATTACTGATAAACGTGCATTTCTCAATTACGTTTCAAACCTTCCAATAACAAGCACAACAATCGATGAATTCTGCGCTTTCAGGAGTTATCTCTTGTGCCCGCACTGGTAACAATATCCTTTATGAACACAAATAGTGCCGTCACAATTGGGGCAGGCCCATCTCTTTTTTTCATTATCTAAAAAAATGTATCACACCAAATTTTTTAATATTTTCAAGATTCTCAATCATGCTCATATTATATTTGGTTCGATATCTTTTATCCAAATGTTTTAGATTTTTGCACGGGTATTCATCACATTCAAAACAAAACGTTATAGTACCGTTCTGCAAGGTCGAACATGTTTTGATTTTGCATCGCAAAACAGTGACAGGTTTATTGATATCGGATTCTCTGCAACCGGGGCATTTATTCTTTTCTCTCAGGTAAGCAGAGCAAATACCACAATTCATACCGCATGCAGCGATACGTGCTATTTCATTGAATGATTCCATTATTTTTTAACGCTACTCCGACGGTAATGCTCATTGCGGGGATTGCTAAATATCGTAATCCTATTTTGTGTAAAATAATCCGGAACAGACATCCCGGACATAGGAATTAATACCAACAAATCCAATAGAATGTTTACACTGAGCCATGTTAATCCGACAATGATTCCTTCTTTACTATAATCCGCATTGATTTTCTTGAAATAAGAAATCAAAAGAAATGCTGCAGAAAAAGAACCAACGACAATCATAATAGACTTGAATAGAAATACATCAATTGTTAATCCCCCCTCCCGCGTATAAAAAAAGAATGCCGTTACAAAAGGTATAAGCCATGCCAGGAAGCCATACAGAACAATCTTAAGATATTTTTTCACCATAAGATTTTCACTTTCCATGTTTCATGAACAATTCGACAGCTTTATGTAAGGTTACACATTTTCTTGTTCCCGCACTTCAAAATTTTTTTGTATGGATTAATCAGCGGTATTTATCTTTGTACCTGCTTGATTGCTTAAAAAGTAACGGGAAAATTAGTTTTGTTGTTACTATACCGAATCCAATTACGCAAATCTTTTTTACAAATTGTATCAAGCGGTTGAATACATTCAAACATTTTTTCAAATGATCATGAATCATAACTTCACAATTATAAAATGGTATTCTGGATTCTCTATATGTCCTTAAAGCATTTGTACCCGGATTATTCTATCAACTTCCAGTTCTTCTAAAGGGTGTTTTAATTCTTTCTTCAATCCAATTGCGGTTTATCTTTATTCCGTATTGATCGTGTCGCATTATTGTACCCTTAAAATCATACGTTAATGCTTCCTTGTAGTACTGTAAAGCAATTTCTCTGTTGCCATTTAAATCTTCCAGATGCCCCATCCAAATTAAAGCTACTATAAGATTGGTATTGGATGGATTAATTTCAGGTAAAGATTCGAAAACCTCGAACGATTCTTCATAATATGCTCCGTCAAATAAAATCAATCCTAATTTGAGCACCAGATTTATTGCCATATTTTGAGGTCTTAATCTTTTCACTGTTTGATAGGCTATTAAGGCGTCTTCTCCGGCACCCGTCCACGGTAGTTCATATATAGTTTGCATGTATTCGTCAGGCGGAAGGATAGTTATTTCTTCGTAGCGCGCTTTCTCTAAACGTTCTTTGAAATCTTCAGGGGGCGGACCATAACCGGATATTCGGTTTTTTTCAGTACCGTCTGCATTTGCTATAAGAACGGTAGGCGTGCTAAACACATAATAATCTTTGTGTAGTTTTCTACCGGTATCTTCATTTAACGATGCGTGATAGGAAATGTAATTTTCAGTTAGATAGGGGTGAAATTTTTTGTTATCAAAGAATTGCTCTCCGAGCAATATACATCCTCCTCAACCATCGGAGAAAAAATCGATAAGAATAAGCTTGTCCTCTTTCTGCGCCTGTGCTTTAGCTTCTTCGAATGAACCTTGAAACCAGACCGACTCCTGACCATATACAACGTGTGCACATAGAAGCATTACTATGAAGGCTACAGTACGTTTCATATCAAACTCCTTTTTATAGCTATTCGATTATTTCCCCATATGCTGCGTCCACCGTATTTAAATAAACTCATACAATGCATAATCCTTAAATGGCATTATGTATACCTGAATAATATAGTAATATCTGATAATCCACAAGAATTATTGCTACTTAGGCGTGTAATACAGGAGTTTGTCTGTCGGACTTCCAGCCGTCCAAAAGTATGCGATACAATCAATGAATTCTGTTACGAACAGGCACTGGATTAGTTCATGATTTTCGTCGAAGGAGTTACTACTGGTTTAATGCTGCTCGGTATCTTCTAAGTTTATTTTGGAAATCCGGATAGACATATCCATAGTTTTCTTCAGATAAATCGATAGCTTTCCCTAATAATTCAATTGACCGCTCAATTTCACCGTTCTTGAATGCCAGGTCGGCATAGACCCCGACTATAAATGGTTCTTTGTGAACTGAAAAGTCAATGACTTCAGCAGCCCATGTAAGTGCTTCCTGTATTTGTGCGTCAAAATTATTGCATGCAAACATTAGAGTTTTTATGACCTGGTACTTTTCGGAACCGCTGTTAAATAATTCATCAATCAATAATTCACCTTCTTCTGTATTGCCTGCTTTAATTTTAAGTATGGCTATTTCTGCTTTGCGAAACATAGAAATATTTTCATAACTCTCAGACATTAACTCCTTGTAACCATCGTTTTCCTCAGCATCAAACCATTTATCATATACTTCAAAAGCTTTTGTAAAATCTCCATTTTTGGCAAGTAAATATCCATGAGCTCCCCAAATATTAGAATTGTTTCCTCCTGAAAGCTTTACTCCTTTTTCTGTCCATCTGAGGGCATCTCCTATGCCCACATTATTGTAGAATGATGTATATCCGTTAATGGCAAGAAGATTGACAGAAATTTCTATTTTATCTTCCGGGCCTAATTCTTTATTATTGATAGTATCAATAAAATTAATATGTTTACTATAGTCTAATATATTTTGATTGATTTCATCCATGTATTTTTTTCCATTGACGGCATCTCCCTTCTTATAGTAGCTGGTCGAAATCAGAAAGCGGGCTATCTCCGTATCTCCCCATTCCCCGCTCAGTGAAATATAGGATAAATCTTTCCGAATTTGTTTGAGGTAAAATAGCGCGTCATCGTATTCGTCATTTTTAAACTTTAATTCACCCAGCCTGCCAAGCGCTATATCAATTTTCTGAGTGAATACCTTCTCATTGATGCCTCTTTCAAGGATTTCGATTGCTTTGTCACTCTGACCTATCTTGCTGTAACTCTTCCCTAGGTTAAAATAAACAACTTCACGTTTCACAGGATCGTCGAATACGTCAACAAGTTTTTCCAATACAGGAATTACAATCTTATAGTCATTGGCATCCACTAATATTTTAGCGTATTGATATGCAGTCTCACTATTGTCCGGATCAGCCTTATACCGGTCGGTAAGACTCAAAAAAGAGGATTCCACAGAAACACTTTCTTTTAACTTTTTTAAATATGAATCTGCGGAATCATATCCGACAATTTTATCGATAACTGTGCCTTCATTTTTAATAAGCACCATTGTAGGAATTGCCATTATATTATACTTATTGGATAATTCCCTATTTAAATCCCCACTCCAAACCAGTAGGGGATAAAGTTGTCTTCGACAAACTCAATGACGTTTTTATCGGGAAACACATCACGCTGGAGCCGTTTACAGGGCGGACAAAATGCACCGGTAAAATAGAGCATGCCAGATTTGTTTTCTGATTTGATTGCAGTCAATATTTTGTCAAGACTCTCAGCATCGTGGTTGAAGGCGATAGTGGGAGTTTCCTGAGCAACTGTAGTATTTGGAATGAACAGAATCTGGAGTTGACAAATAAAAAGTAGAAACAAACATTTCATCCATTTCATAGTGTACTCTTTCGTTTTTATGAGAATGTATGACAGAAAATTTAATTATCAATCATAATTTTCTTACTCGACGTGACTTTATTTTGGTCTGACACGTCCGAAACGGTTACCGATAGTGTATAGGGGCCATTTCTAAGGCTGCTCATATCGAATAGAATTGCTTCCTTTATGGTGTTGCTATCTGTAATCCGGGTATCGGTTCGACCTATGGAGTATTTATTTCTTCGTGTCAGGAAATCGAAGAACTTGCTAACAAGTTTTTCCCGGCTCTCATCCCAGTCGACTGATATTTCCAGTGTATATTCTTTTGAACTGCCGTCATCAACAATATTATACACTTCGAAATAGAGTAGCACCGGTTCCGATTTATGTATTTCAGGAAACGGATAGGGTGCAGCATAAAAACCGCCTTTGACGGAAGAAGGCAATACGATTCTCTGGTCAGTCGTCGTCACTTCCTTGAAAAGTTGGATGTCACTTATCATCAATTCCGTTCTTTGAAAACTTCTGATATCGACAATATTCTTGGAGTAACCGAGATGTCCTGTTGTGTTATTCTTGATCTGGAGTGTTAATTCTCCGAGTAACGGCGGTGCTATAAGCGTAATCGCATTGACTGCGTAGTCCAATCCCTCACGTGCCGCAGATTGTAGAGGAAATGAGCGTTGAGATGATGATCCGATAACAGGATTATAATCAATATCTCGTAACAATTCACTATACTGTATACTGAGTGTATCAGTAGATGTCGAGCTGACATCGCCGTGAATATCTTCGATTGGCACAAGATACGATGTTTCAATTCTTGTAGATCCTCCCGGACCTCTGAATTGGGACACATCGTCAATAAAATGGAGACTCCTTTCTTCAGGTTCAGGGTCTTCTATTGAGAGTGGAGCATTAACTTTTGCAATAGCTTCTCTGCCCTGCGTGATTGACATTCCTTTTATCAATGCTGCATCAAAACCTAATCTACCATCATCTATATCACTCTGTACATCAACATAGAGTCCGGTTAAGTGAGAGGTATAAAAAAACATTTTATTAAGATAATTCCACCACATCAAACGTTTTCCAGAAGCTCTTTTGTTTGCAAGTTGGCCGGGATACCTCACTTGTTCAAATGTCGACATCTCCTTCTCAAAATAGATTACGAAGTCATTTACTATATGTTCATACGACCACATTTCAATGGCATTTTCAGTAACATATTCTTGACCGAACGGATCACCCCCCCTTTCAGGTCTTGTTTCTCCTCTTCGACCATACTTTGATTTCGGTTCACCGTATTTGAGGTAATATCCTCCCCGATCGTCAAAATAGGGTGGGCGATCATGCGAAAAATACTTTTTGGTGTAGTTCTGACGTTCAATAAAACTTTTCAGCCACCAGTTTTCAGCATCGAGTGGATTGGGATTTTCTCTGTTCCAGTAAAGCCCGATATATTCTTTCATTGCATCTATTGACTGAAGTGATTTATAATATTCAATTTGAAATTCATTGAGGAGTGTGAGGAACGGGTATTCAAAATCATGAATAAAAGATGTGCTGTCTGCGTCGGCAAGTACATTGAAGTAGTCTGATACGGACGCTATCGAATCAGGATATGTTTCTTGAGCATACAGGCGCAGGTTTGCAAAAACAGCGATCAGGAGAAGGGCAAAAAATACTATCAAATTCTTTGGAAGCATCATAGCTTACTCGCGAATTGATATTACTTACTATACAAAACACAATGATTTTTATTTCAAATTATTTTTTTATTGGCTATAGAGGATTTGAGCATATCATTGATAGTAAGTTTTATAATATGTACTCATTTCTATCAAGTAATTAAATATTCCGGCAGGATAAAATATATGACTTTTTACGGAGCGTGTGTTACGTTGTGTGATCTATTGAGCACAATATAGTAATTAATAGTAAAGAGATTCCTTCTTAAAAATAATCAATTCAATTATATGTCTCCTCTATTATGTATTAATACTAAATAATACAATATCCAAAAACAATAATTTCTTAGTATATATTTAACTCATTATATAATAATGAGATACAACTATTTTTAAAAGATGCAATAATTTTCTTGCATTAATACAAAACACAATTTATATTGTTATGTATTAATACATAGAGGAATATATCAATGATTAAAATAAATTTTAATTCTCCTGATCCAATATATAAGCAACTTGTGCATGAAATAAAAAATCTCATTGAATCGAATGAGCTTAAGGAGGGAGATTCATTACCAACTATTCGAAGTCTTGCTTCTCAGATTGACATCGCTATAAATACTGTTGCGAGAGCATATAAAGAACTTGAAGGTCTAAATCTTATTGAAAGCAACGGCCGAAGGGGCAGTTATGTGAAGAGAAAACACTTGAATAACACAGGAGATGATGTGAAAATATTTAAAAAATCTATCCTTGAACTGCTTCAAAAAGGGAACGATAAGAAGGATATTGAGCAAATATTCAGGGATAATTTAA
The DNA here is from genome assembly GCA_965249485.1 of bacterium. Lineage (GTDB taxonomy): Bacteria > SM23-31 > SM23-31 > SM23-31 > SM23-31 > CBDFMG01. The sequence continues at coordinate 1,691,026 of OZ252239.1, forward strand.
ACTACTTTTTTGAATAGGTGGAATAATGAATGAATTCATCGCACAGAACAAAGATTTCATTTTCTTCGCAATGAGAATGAATTTTACCGTTGTGATAGCTTATCTTGTAACTGTTTTTTATGAGGTCAGTTTAAAGAGATTGGAGAAAAAAGGGTATTCATCAGAGTTAGCACACATTACCAGAAAATTCTGGACGAAAGGGGGTTACAAACTTTTTATTGTTTTCATGAGCTTACAAATCTTCTGGACGGTGCTTCTAAGTATGTATGTAAATCAGTCGTTGTATGATATCTATTTAAGATATACAGTTTTCCTTTCTCTTGCACCTGCCTATTCTGTGTACAGTCTCACAAAAAAAAAATTTCATAAACAGGCGAAGGAAATCATGTTGCGTACAAATACAGAGGTAATAGTAGACTTCAATTATGAAACCTTGAAATATGTACTCAACTGGAAACTGGAACTAGCTTCTACTATAATATTTGTATATTACGCATGTTTTTATTTTAATTTTCATACGATTTTTTTCCTCATGGCATTTGTATTTTGGCTCGTTTATTTCATTACAAAAAAGGGCAAATATTATACAAAGGCATCTTTTAACGATATCTACACAAGAAACACGCTTGCACTCATCGCATTACATATATACAGATTAATCTTTTTTGGAGCACAATACAAAGAAATGGTAATTTCAGATAATTATTTTTGGTATGAAGTAATACTGTTTGCTCTGTCTCTGGGTGTTATTATGACGCACTTAATTGTTTCAATAAGAAATTATCCAAGACTTAAAGAAAGGTTAAACGATATCTATGATGATAAAACGAATAACTCTATTGTAACTATTGAAAAAGCATAGTTCGTCTTAATATGTAATTGAAGATTTTAAATCGGATTGTGTGCAGCGATTTTTGTGGGTATCAGCACAATTAAGCTTTAAATCGTATCATGTGTTTTCAATGTAACAGAATCTGCTATCATCCCGTATGTACATTGAGTGCCTTTCATTTTTTTGTGAGTACCGGTAACCATTGCATACTTGTTCTTATATGGTTTATAGAATAATTCATCTATACACATTTGGAAATCGGGACATTCCGGTGTAACGACAACACATATCTTATCCTCAACATTTCTCAATAAGAAATGCCTGAAATCTACATCATCAATAATAACACCAAGCTCGAATGAGGATATTACTTCACCTTCAACGTTTATCATGCTCTTTTCAGTTTCCATACATGAAATTCCCGATATTTCTTATTCGTATCATTTCTTCTTCGGACAGAGGTCCGGTGGTCAGGGTAGTCATTGCTCACATTGACGGGATACGCATGTGTTGTTTCTGTCATTGTCAAATCCCCCATGTTAGGTTGCAATGAATTACCTGGTTTTAATATCAAAAATAACTATGGCAATTACAAGATTAATATCCGGTCTCAAATGTTTTTTCCGCAGCCATAAGCCGCCTATCCCGACCCAGATCAAGCTTTAGGATGCCGGAACAGAGCAAAACCAGGAACCGGGAGTCTGTGCAGATCAGGCACAGAGACAGTCACCTGCAAATACCGGTGCTGCTGATGCAATTACCGTGGTTAGATTAATATCGGACGGATTTACCTATCCTGCGGTAACTTCCGTTATCAAGGTAAGTGTTAATGCGCTTCCAACGACGGTAGACGATGAGCCTGTTATTCCCGATGAATTTAATCTCAGGCAAAATTATCCTAATCCATTCAATCCGGAGACGAAGATAGAGTATGTTGTTCCAACGACAACGAGCGTTAACATAACCATATACAATCTTCTCGGCAGGAAGTCAGAACGCTTGTGAACACCAGGTAAGCGGGCGGGTCTTATGACGTAATCTGGAACGGAAGAGACAATTCCGGACGTCAGGTCAGTTCCGGAATATATATTTATCGGTTCAAAGCTGATCAATTTATTGAATCAAAACGAATGGTATTAATTCGTTAAATTATCTGTGACATACTCATACCTCAAAAGTGGGACATCATCTGATGTATTGATGTTCCACTTTTTATAAGCAATTGAAAAGTAAACGTCACTATTGTGATTCGTCATACTAAAGTTTTATGATACATCAACTAATATCTTCTTGAAGATTGGTATAGGGGATTTACTCTTAATAATTATTTTGATTATGAGGATTGAGAGGAGAAATGGTCATGAATTATAATGATTTGGTTTCAATACTCACGGAATCTGCCAATATGCCGGAAGTACACGTAACGCTCTTGAAATTTTTCTCTGAACCGGTAACTATTGCGTATTTGTTGATATATGGTTTATAGAATATTTCATCTATACACATTTGAAAATCGGGACATTCCGGTGTAACCACAACACAAATTGTATCCTCACCATTCTTCAGAAAGAAATGTCTGAAATCAACGTCATCGATAATTATGCCAAGTTCGAATGAGGATATTATTTTACCTTCTACATTTATCATACATCGACCTTACAATATCCATTTTCACTGTATTAAACAGGTTTCATTGAACTGCCAAAAAGTGCAAAGAAAATACCCATAATAATACCCTGGATTATCCAACCAATAACACAGACACCGATAGTCCTAAATGTTCCGGAATAATCAAGAGCCTGCCGAACAGCAACCACCATTGCTGCCAACATCCACGTTGAAGCTACAAAAAATACAATTTCTGTTAAGCCCGGAATAATTCCAAAAACGCGAATCAAGCCCGGAGCACTTGAAAAACCAATAGTCCGGAGTAATTCACCGGGATCAGCCTTAGTCTGAGGTTCAGGAAGCAATTTTGTCCCGATAAAATACGTAAGATATGCCCATACATACCAACCAATTAGAGCAGAAATAGTTCCTGAAATAATTCCTCCGAATCCTGTCGTTGAAATAGAACCTATTCCGGCCGCAATGCTTGACAGGATGACAACCTTCATCGCCTGGCCCATTGCCCCCTTGTCGGCTTCGACCTCTTCATATAGATTGATGTCTAATTTAGCAGCACGCAATATTCTATTCATAAAATCAGTTATTATAACACTCCAATGTATGTCGTCAAACCATTCGGGTAGTTGAAGTTTAAAATTAAGAGATATTTTTAGTTTTTCCAAGCGTTAATTATGTAATCTCTTTCGTAAGCCGTCTTTCCGGACAACTCTCCACCAACACATACGTAAATAACATTTCAAACTTCATCTATCGATAAATGATGGTGTTCAATGATATGGAATTAGGAAAGAGAGCAAAGGTGAGATTTTATTTATGTGAAGGTTCTATGGGTTATTCGATGTGCGAACCGTTTTCTTTACTATCTCAAAAGAATTTCCGATAATCAGCTTCCTTGTGGTCTTTCATTTCTCGCCCTATTTCCCATAATTCACACTAGTCATAGTATATGGTATTGAATGTAGTATCTATTCTGAAACAGTCACATACACCTTTTTGCAGTGCAAATTATTGCACTATTATTCACAATCACATTAAAGGAAAAATGGTAAACTATTGTTTATTTATAAGTTACGATGTTGTAAAATCCCGATTTTTACTGGAATAGATTTTGCTCTAAAATAATTAATTACCTGAAGTTGGATATGTGTCCTAGGGGATTAACATGAACGTACGATCAATTCGAATTTTAATTTGTATTATCATGCTATTTGGTATTTTTCTCTCTTCGTCTCTCGCACAGGATAAAATTTTTTCTATCAGCTTCAATAAAGAATTTGTGCATTATCAATTAAATGATTTTAAAAATCTTCTTAATGATCCAAGTACTACGAATTTCAATTGGAGATTTCGTTCATTCAATATAGATAAATCAGCCGAGAGTGTTGGAATTAATGTTTAGTATAATTTTAGCAAGAAAATAGCAGTTTCACTAAATGTCATTGAAGAGATGAACGTATCAGCAATTAGTGAAAGTTCTCATCATGACGGGCAGCTTTCTAGACAAGATATCGGGTTTTTTACAGTTAAAGGAGATGAAAGCTGGAATTTTTCATTGACATCAATTGACCTAACAGTGCGTTATTACTTCTTTGACCGGAAAAGATTTTCTCCATATATAGGAATTGGTCCTTCATTCAATATTAAAAAATTGAGTGAATCTGGAATATATGAACTTTTTGATAAATCTGAAACCGAAGAGATAAAGGATTTGGGGTTAGGTTTCAATGCTATACTAGGGTTTCAATTTGATATTTTTATGTCATTATTTATAGATTCACGTGTAAAAGCACGATATACTGATAATCTAAAACAATTCGACCAATTCGCCCCCGGTAATATATCATTCCCTCTTCGTTATGTATCAAAAAATGGCATTGATTATTCAAGTTTTAACTATACTTTCGGATTAGGTGTGCGTTTGTAACAATCACCTATCCCCTCCGACCTTTATCTCACAGCACTTCAGCTTCATCCTGCCTTTTTGTATACTGTGCAGTAAAATCATGTATGAGAACGCGATACTGAATAAAAATCATAGTATATGATATTGAAAGTAGTATCAATTCTGAGAAACAGACATATACACTTTTTTGCAGTGCAAATTATTGCACTATTTTTCATAATAACATTGAGGAGAAAATGGTAAACTATTGTTTATTTAGTAGTTAGGATGTTGTAAAATCCCGATTTTTACTGGAATAGTTTTTGCTCTAATATAAGTAGTTCCCTGTAATGGGATATGATAGGGAGTTAGTATTGAATATACTTTTGCATTTGGGGGATCATTTTCAATGAAACGTTTCAATGTATGGTGTATACTTACCTGTTAGGTCTTATTTTCAGTACTTATTTTTTGTAGTGAATTATTCCCAACGGAACCTGAAGAGTTTTCGAAAATGGAAACCCATTATACTGTAAGTGAAGACCAGGGAATCAACATTGATAAGCTTGATATATTTGGCGATGGAACAGTCCAAGCATTCTCTTTTCAGGGTATTTTGACTACTACTCAACAGGATTCCCTCATTCAATTGTTCAGCGGTTTTTCCCAGTATGATCCGAATTATTCTGGTAATGTTACTGATGCAGACTATCATACAATAGTCTATATATATGAAGGGAAAACCAAAACCGTCGCAGTGTATGCTCCAAGTGCAGCAAATATACCTGAATCTTTGCGGAATATTCTTACGTATTTAGATGCTCTACGTTCTCAAGTGATCTTCAATTAACGCACTAAATGAAGAAAAATTCTATTGATTTGACTGCTGTTGGTTTTACACTCGGATTGGGTGTGCGATTGTAAATTGTATCCCACTAAATGTTTACTAAAAACAATACCATTAGGTCCTGTTTAAGAGGTTATCTATTCTTCAAATAAGCCGTTTTTCCAGACAACTCACCGCCAACAGATACATAAACGACATTTCGAATTTCATCTGTCTATACAAGGACGGTGTTCAACGAATGGAATAGAAGGACTGAAGAGTCGATTAAGCCGGGCGAAATCGAATGACCCGAATGGATGTATTCCTATCCGGATCGATGCCGCGGGTTGCGTCAATTTGTTAAGAAAACGCGTTTGAAATAAACAATCAAATAGGTGATAGTAACGAGCGAGATCCCTATAGAAATGAACATGGCAAAAAACGAGAAAAGATGATGAATTGCTGCGCTTATCAGGATAACTTTCAAAAAGGAACTGCGGATTATCGTCATGTCCCGGTTCGCATGAGATACTTTTACGAGATAAAAGATTAATCCAATTGTCATTGAATTTAAGAAAAGTACCGCAAGATATGTGCGGTACAAAGTCGAAAGTTGCATCACATCAAAGAGAAAGAGGTAGGGCAGCACATGGATGAAAAATAATAAATCCATACCTTTTTACTATGAGGATACTTTGACAAAGAAGCGCGTATGTCGTTCGAGCCTTCAATTATTAGTGCGTTATATATCTACATAGCCTTCAGAATAATAAGACAAATATTCATTATCTGCGGTTCCTTAACGCCGGAGAAGTACCACAAAAATCAGATAATGGGTAACCAGTAAAGCAGGAACAATGAGGGCAGGGATGAAATACATGGCTCCAAACTGTCCGTCTGCGACGTATCGTACACCTTGAAACAGTGCGTTCAGCAAGTCCAGAGTCCCTATAATATTGAAAATCCACACCAATGGAATCGCAATAGCCCATTTAAAACGTAAAGCAATTATTGCAATTATGGCGAGAACCGCTGCAAGCAAATCACCGTATGCGGCGGGATTCGCAAAGCGGGGATCCAACGCTACCGAAGTAACACCGGTAATAAGGAATGCCATACCTATGTAACGAAAACAGTGTATAAATAAAAGTGCGGTAAGCGATTCGGCGCGAGGCAGGACTGCAAACCGCGGGACAATATAAAATCGGGCGATAAGGCTGTAGACCAGTATACCTAATACTATACTGACCGGCAGAATAGGATTATTAATCATAAAAATTCCTCCTAAGGTTCGTGATTTTCTGTCTAATCCGTATTAACGTGTGATGTGTACCGCAAAAACATATCTAATGTTTTGGATTAAATATTTAAAAAACAGTGGGCAATAACAAGTATTTTCTCTCAGTTTAAACGGTTCACGTTTCGACATAAACCACTTCTCATGACAATTCTCTACCAACATATAGTTACAACGATTCAGGCTTTATTTGCATGTAAGGAGGGTTTGATAGAAAGGGGTGAAGAGTCGAAAAAACCGGGTAAAACCGAATTACCCGTGTGGACGGATTCCATGCTGGTTGGTGCTGCGTGTCGAGTCAAAATATTTGCATAATAAAAAGCTTTCAATTGATCTTTTTCAGCTTTTAAAAATTGAAAAATAATGTACAGAAACGTATCAAATGATTTCTTTGAAGGTTATATTGAAGGAATTTAAAAAAATTGTTGTCGTACTTTCAAATCCGGAATCTGTCCCGGCAAAAATCCATACCGATCCGTTTCCGTCCGAGATAAATTCAAGAGGTGCTGCAAAATTATCAAGGACTTTTAGAACATACGATACATTTTCACATTGGTTATCATTGCCAAAGTGACCGAGTACGGCAGCGTTTTCACCACCCGTGCTTTGATTCCCTTTATCGATATTCATTTCGTAAAAATCTTCTGCAGATACTACTGAAACAGGTTCTTCAACTGATGTACCTGCTTTAATATAAACGCTTGTTCCAGGTGCTCCACCGACACCGGAACATTCCGATGCCGCATTCGTTGCAAATTCAATTTTCGCTGTCATTGTGTATACAGAACCCGGTTTTAATCCGTCGATCCTTTTTTTTGCATACATGAACAGGTCGTCGCTATGGTTGTTTCCGGATATGAGCAATGCTGGTATGGTGTTTCCGAGGTTATCAGGCAAGACTGTATTTTCACTTGCCAGTTCATAAAATTCTTCTTCACCAACCGGGTAATCGGAAAATCCCACAGTCCAGTTTTCCGATGATTCGAATGTAAACGTGAAATCAAGAATCTGAGCAGCATTATCATCCTTGCTGCACGCGACCGGAAGGCTGAAAACTACCACTATTACAATAGTTTTAAAGACTTTTTGACTCAAAATAACCATATCAGTGAGCGGATGGAGTTTAACATGGATTATGTATAGTATGATAGCATACTACCATATAATCCTCTCTTTTGCAATGGAAAAATAGCGTAAAGAAATCAACCTATCATCATGTACTGTATTAGCGACGTTATCTGCTCAATAACATAGATTGAAGAGACAGTGCTCCCGACTTTGCTGCCAAACAACTCGTCAAACCACGGTAAGAGCAGGATGTAATATTTATAGCAGGCCTGATAGTACTATGTCCAGACAATTCTCTCTTCTATCTTTTCCCATTAATAAAAAAATATTTCCTTGATTCATTATTGTAATATCGTTACAATTCACTATGCTAAAACTCTTGTATATTCAACAATGTACGTTGTAGACTATGGCGATAGTGAAAAAAGGAATTATAACGGTTGCGGGTGGTAAAGGTGGAACAGGCAAGACATTCGTCACGGCAAATCTCGGAACAGCATTAGCGCAGATAGGGCATAAAGTCATACTTGTTGACGCAGATTTCGGATGCTCCAACCTGAATCATTTCATGTCGGTCAAACGTCCCGCGCACTCGATTTCGGATATCCTGTTGAACGAGAAGAAGGAACTCGAGGAAATTCTGATCGATACGGGGGTTGATAACTTGAAGATGATCGCGTGCGGCTCTCTTGTGTATGGAACGGCAAATATACATTTCTTCAAAAAATTGAATTTGTTGAGGAGAATTCAAAAATTAGACGCCGACTACATACTTGTTGACATCGGAGCGGGCACAAGTTTTAATACAATTGATTTCTTCAATCTTTCGAACCAGGGGATCCTGTTGTTGAATTATAACCCGATCAGCAGGCAGAATGCGCTTGTTTTCCTAAAGACCTCTCTCTACAGGAAGCTTATCCAGACGATAAAAAGTGATAAACGGGTCTGGAAAAGGATAGAATTGTATCTTAAGGAACAGAAAAGAAGCGCGTTTGACATAAACCTTGTACTCGATTGGATCATCAAGAACAGCGAGCAGATGGTGAATGTTTTAAGAGAGCTGCTTGCTGATTACCGGCCAAAAGTCCTGTTTAATAAAGTAGAAGAAAATGACCTGACCAACGGAAACATCGAAGAGAGTTTCAATGCCATTATGAACACTGCAAGAAACAGTCTGCAGATCGATATCGATTATCTCGGAGCTATCAGAATAGACCCGAACGTTGAAAAATCCCTCAAGGCAGGTGACCTGTTCCTGATGAACAATCAGGATTCGGCCGCTTCGAAGGATATCTTCAGAATATGTCAGAAAAAAATATCGGATCTTGGACCTGTTTCTGCGGCACAATAATGCAACCCATCCAATCTTCTCCCCGATTAGAATACCATCAATTCGTACAGCCCATGTGAAGAGCAGTTACCGGTAAAAATGTTGCATTGTGCGTTTGCACGATAATCCCTCAGCAACTCTGCCCATCCGAAAATTCTAACCAAAACAAAACTATATCTTACTTGGGGACTCAGATCTATCAACGTGATCTGGTGATGTATTATTAGATAACTGCATATATGAAGAGTGCTATGGTGATTACGATCAAAATAATTCCGAAAAAGGTATTACTTTTTCTGCCACTTTTTTCATCATATTTAATACGAAGTTTCTCATTCATATAATTCTGAAATGTACAAATCTTTTCCGGAAAAAGAATGATAACGAAACCGGCTGTAAAAAGAATAACTGACCGAATTATATTGTGATTATTCATAGCACGACGCAAAATTTTATTGAATAAAGTCTCCAAAACTATAATGAGTAATGGATCGTTGTCGTATGTATCCTGTTTTATGAATTGTGTAATATGTCTATTTTATGGCAGGGAATATGGACACGTAACCTTGTACTTATTTTCCTTACTTTAGATTACCATTATTTTAGCATAGATTAATATATGAAATATTGATTAAATTATTGTGATTAATAAATCACGAAGTAATACAATGAGCGAATAATACTTATCGTGCATTGTGTATCATGTAGTATCAATTCTGGTAACAGTCATATACATCTTTTTGCAGTGCAAATTATTGCACTATCATTCACAATAATAGTGAAGGATTAATAGTAAAGTTTTGTTTATTTAGTAGTTACGATACGGCAAAAATGCAGATATCTATTGGAATAGTTTTTGCCCTAATTTAAGTAATTACCTGTAGTTGAATATGTGTATAGGGGGATAGTACGTATAGTGGATTGTATTTAATTTGTTTTGGAATTGGTGGATCAACTAAGATGAAACGTTTTAATGTATGGTGTATACTTGCCTGTCTTGGCTTATTTTCAGTATTTATTTCTTGCAGTAAAATATTTCCTACTGAACCTGGACCTTCGCCTGAATTCAGAAAAATGGAAATCCGTTATACTTTAAAAGGAGGATGGTCAGACGACACTGCTAAACTTGATATATTTGGCAACGGGACAGTTCAAAAATCAGGATGGTCAGGAGAAATTTCGCAGGGAATTTTAACTACTACTCAACAGGATTCCCTCATTCAATTATTCAGCAATTTTTCTCAGTATGATCCGAACTATTCTGCTAATGTTACTGATTCAAATTATAATACAATAGTCTATATATATGAAGGGAAAACCAAAACCGTCACAGTATATGCTCCACATTCAGCAAATATACCTGAATCTTTGCAAAATGTTATTACGTATTTACGTGCTCTTCTTTTCAACTGATCTTCAATTAGCACACAATATGAAGAAAACGAGCGTTTACGATGAGGGGAATACCGGAGATTTCAGGACTTCATCAATAAAGATAATGAATCGAATAGGAGTGAGGTTAGAGACGAGATTTGGTACTAATCCTAAGTACTCAGAGGAATTTGTAATAATTATATGATGTGTAAAATGATTTTAGGCGAACGTTTTATTCCCCTGGTTTCCCTCAGTAACATCCATACAGGACAGGCGCGATCATGGCACAGTGCATTTCAGGATGAAAGACGCATGAGTATACATACTATTATTCTGAAAATTATTGCCTTATGAGTCCCCAAAAAAAACAGTTACCGATTATTGTATCAATCGAGGTAGATACGCAAAGCACGGCTTCTGGATACATGCTGCAAACGTTTAATGGCTTTTTCTTTAATTTGACGTATACGTTCACGGGTGAGATTTAATAGCTCTCCGATCTCTTCTAATGTCATTGGATGTTCCTGCCCGAATCCAAAGTAAAGCTTAACAATTTCCGATTCCCTGCGTGTCAAGGTCGACAGCGCTCGCTCAACTTCGTCTTTCAACGATTCCCGCATGAGTTCATTATCGGGCGACGGATGATGATCATTTTTAATAACATTCAGGAGCCTGTTATCCTCTCCCTGCTGAAACGGTTCATCCATGGAGAGATGGCGACCGGATATTTTAAGCGTGTCAGAAACCTTGAACGGTGTCATATCCAGTTCATCCGCAATTTCCCGGGCACTCGGATCACGTTCAAATTCCTGTTCGAGATCCCTGAAGGCTTTCCCGATTTTATTGAGTTCACCTATACGATTCAATGGCAGACGTACAACTCTCGATTGTTCTGCAAGTGCCTGCATAATTGACTGGCGTATCCACCATACTGCATATGAAATAAATTTAAACCCTCGCGTTTCGTCAAATCTTTTTGCAGCCTTTATTAAGCCGAGGTTTCCTTCATTTATGAGATCCCCAATGGTAAGTCCCTGATTTTGAAATTGTTTAGCTACACTTACAACAAAACGAAGATTTGCTTTGGTTAATTTCTCCAATGCCTCCTGATCGTTATTCTTGATACGGCGTGCTAATTGTATTTCTTCCTGCTGAGCAAGTAATGGTACTTTTCCAATTTCATGTAAATAAGTACTGAGTGATTGATTTTCACGATTACCTTGATTCTGACTTAACGTTGCCATGAACGGCCCACTTCCCATTTATACGTTTCATTATCGTTAATTCTAACCACAGCACTCTACACCGGGGGTCAGTTGCAGCAATACTTGTTTGGTGAAATTTTACTATGATTCGCTTACACCTGCAGCGTATCGATACTTAATAGCGACGTCCACCACCACCACCACCTCTTCCACCACCACCACCACCTCTTCCACCACCTCCACCTCGACGATTATCTTCGCGGGGGCGTGCCTCATTAACATTAAGAATTTTTCCCTTTAACTCGTTGCCATTTAGTCCTTCAATTGCAGCGAGAGCTTCAGCCTTGGCTTGTATCTCCACGAATCCAAATCCTCTTGCTTCACCACTATATTTATCTTTTATAATAGTGGCCGTTTCGACCTTTCCGAATGCTTCAAAAGCCGTCCGCAAATCTTCTTCACTGACCGTGCTATCCAAATTACCTACGTAGATATTCAATGTGTTCTCCTTTTTGAAATGAAATCCAAATTTGAATTATGTTTATATTCAAACTTTTTACCTGATATTTCCCATTTCAAACTTCTGAAGTAGAATATATGAGGATTCTGTTGATTTTCGATACTATATTAACTTTAGGTGTGCGTCATTAGGACAGAGTGGACATCTTGTATTTAATATCAAGAAATTCTTTGGCAAATGCAAGGGTAATATCCGATTTAACAGTCTTTATTTTCATCAATACATCACCTCTCCATACATTATTTCCTTCATCGATACAAAAATAACGAATGAAATTGGAAAGAGGGTAGAGGCGGGAATTAAATTATGTGAAACCGCTTCAGGGCGGTATCGGTTCATTATGTAATTGAGCGGTTAGATCAGGATTTATTGCAAGAAGATACGAGGGAGAGGTGTCTCTGAATTGTATTTGTTAATCAGAAATCATAAATACTACAGCAAATCGTGCTATGCAGTGTATCCTATAAGCAGTTTATCATTTGAAATTGGATAATTCATTTGTTAGTTTGGCAGTATACTGTAGAATAATCCATATTCAACTCTTTCAGTAATTTGATACGGGAAATATCAGAATGAAGGAACGGTACGGTATTGAAACGGTATATTGATCGATTAAAGATTAAATGGGGAATAGATGGAACCCGTGATATTATATTGATCCTCCTGGTCTTTACATTATCCGGATATACCACGGTTTATTGTTCCCGGTATGTCAACAGCTTCTTAGGATTTGGTACCGAAACACATAGTGCTGTTTCAATAACTGTCAGAATTCTATTGTTTGTGCCTTTGTATCAGGCAGCAACATTGCTCTACTCAGCGCTTCTCGGGCAATTTAAATTCTTCTGGCCGAAACAAAAACTATTGGGAAGGTTCGTGCTGCGGGTCGTCACGTTTAACAGGATACATAGTAAGTTTTGACGCTCAGTCACTAACGTTGGCACTCCTTCAGGACAGTATATGGATAGAGTACTTCAGGGTACGAAAGATTGCAGTCTCTTGTATGAGCAGTTTGTGTCCAAAACATACATGAGATTTATTTCAGGATTGAAGATTCGGTAAATCCGGGCAAAATCGATTTACCCGATGTGGACGCATTCCGATGCTGAATGATGCTGCGAGGAAAGTTGAAAATATTTTTGAAATAATCGTTAAAATCTGTGCGTATAGTTGATCTTTGATATTGCACCTCGTGAAAGTGTTTCGGTGTCAAAGTCCCAGATAGAATTGCCTATATTCCTCCAGTTGTGCGTATATACCATAAAAATATCATTTCCCGGATTGACAGTCCATCTGAGTTTGGCAAAAAAACCGATAACCTCACTGATATCGTCATATTGAATACTGCTGGTGAGTGACGACCATGGTGTTGGGAAAAATCCTCCTTCAAACCGGTATAGATTCGTTTTGAAATCTCCTTCGGGAAGTGTTACGTCATTGACTTCATACGATCCTTCAAGCGTCAATCCCGGAACCAGATTGACGTCAACATTTGCAGAGTACTGCAGACGTGTTCCGGTCCAGAAATCACCGATAGTAACATTGAAAAATCCTGCTACGGGGCGTTTTCTTGCAGTAAATGCTGTAATTCTCCATTCGCTATAACTATACTCTCCGATAGGGAGAATGATTCCGTCGTTGATCTCGAATTCTTCATCAAGCAGTTCAAGATTCTGGTTAAATTGAACCGAAAAACTATCGCCACTTTCCAATCTGGGATTTAATATCGTATATTGGATGTTACGGGTTACTAGGTTATTCGACATATCCCAAAAATGCCGCCAGTTCCCCCGAAATCGTAGTTGTCGCAGCCAGGAGATGGCTGGCACGCGGGGATTGAATCCTATATTCGGATCTACACGCCGAAAACCGTTCCTTCTCACGAATCCTATTGACGGATCGTAGTCATCACCCAATTCTCTGTATGAAACGCTGCTGGTCCATACATCATTCGGATAATTGAGTCTGAGACCACGGGCACTGAGGTTATTGAACGTTGGTACCCCTTCCCGTTCCGGATCTTTCGGATCGGTGTGCCATACCAGGAATGCTTCGAACTGAAGATTTTTGTCCCCGAGAAACTTCGCGGTATTTAAATTCAAATCGGCACCAACGGTATGCCGGTCATCGAGTGCAGGTTCATCGTTAAACGCTTCGCTTGCTCTGCGGGTATAGATCATTCCGGCCGTAGACTGATCGAAAAAGCTACGTTTGATCCGGGCAACGCTGAAATCCTCGACCGGCGCTAAGGCAAGAGAGTTTTTATCGGTCCTTACCTGCAAAAACCCAATCTCATTACGTCCGACTGTTCCGGTAAGGCGGGCGCCGAATATGACCGGAATTTGCTCGCCTTCCGTCAGACCGATACGTCTGCTGAAAAAAGGAGTTACATCATTGTTAGGAGCAAAACTAAATAAGCTCGAACCTTCCAAAAAGAAGTCCCGCTTTTCCTGAAAAAACAGAGGAAAACGGGTTAAATTGACGCGTCTTTGATCGACATCAACTTCGGCAAAGTCGGTGTTGACCGAGAGTGCGCCGCGGAGGCTCGAGGTGATGTTATATGAGATATCCAAACCGATTTCTTTCGGATCATCCGACTGTTTATCCGGATTCGGCATAAATACACCCTCATCGATAATATTCGGAGTATTGCTTGTACCGAGTGTTGCGTACGGCTTGATCTCGAGGCCGGAACCCTGCGAAATATTTTTAAGACCGGTCAGCCTTCCCGCATGTATGGGCTGGGCGAGCGGTTGATTTCGTTTGTGGCCGCTCCATCTCAATTCTTCATTTTTCCGCCGTATCGTCCTCTGGAAATTGATACCCCAGGCATCATTTGCCGGATCGAAATTCAACGTTTGGAAAGGAATACGTATCTCTGCAGTCCAACCCTGATCGTGTATCGTCGTTTCAACAGTCCAAATACCGTCCCACGACTTATTTGTTCCTCTCCCACCTCCACCACCACCGAAAAATCCACCACCACCACCGCCTCTGCGACCCCCGCTGGATCCGATCAAAGCGTCACCCAGCAGACCGGCAGGATTCGTTTCAAAAAAATAACCGGTCCTCCCATCCAGGAAGGTGTCGATGATCCACATAAATCTATCATCCGAAGACAATCCTTCGTCACGTTTCATCTGGTAACCGAGAATGCCATCTGAATCACTATCAAACAGATTCGCTCCTAAATAGAGATTTTTCTCGTCATACAAGACGTAAACTTCTGTATGTTCGGACGCCTCCAATCCCTCTGTCGGCTCCGTTTGCAAAAAATTAGTGGCAGGTTCCGCCCGTTGCCAGACTTCTTCATCAAGGACACCGTCAATTCTTATCTGCCCGGTAATGTGAACTGCTTCCAAATTTCTTGCGGCAGCCACAGGTCCGGTCCTGCGACTGATACGATTATTCGAGGAGGGTTCATTTTCGTTCGACAGTACCCGATGACCGTTTGCGTTTCCATTCGCGAGATGATTTTCAAGTAAGTTCCAGACTGAGCGATCCGCAAAAGTAATCTTGAGTGGAACGATAGTACCATCAACTGGAACTTCCCATTCATTGAGCGGCTGATCCCAGAAAAAGTTGAGAGTACTACCCGGCAGGATCGATGTTGAGAACGTTTTTTCGAACAATGCGGGATCGGAACGTCCCTGATAGTAAACCATGAGCCAGACTTGCAGTTCTTTGATTTCCGAACTTCCTGAATTTTCCAGATCGAAATACGCCCGAAATGCATCCTCGCCGACAGTAAGCACATTGACCGGGCCGGGTATCGAGAACGGCGCATTTTCATATTCGAAGGTGGTCAGGGGAATATACGTGGCGGCGTGCGACCCATTGTGATTGTTCTGAGCATGAAGCTGATTGGCAAAAGCAGCGAACGTCAGTATCGTGAAAATAAATACGGATCTATATATTTGCATTACTACCCTTAAAAGCTTGCAGTAAAAATCTCCGAAAAATCGAAATATTAATGTCGAATGTCTACGTTTTTGGATGAATTGGAAAAAAGATACACATTATATACATCATTGGTATACAATTATTCAAATATATTTTATTCGGCCGTATATTGCTTTAAGATTAAATTTTCCACCTGATCAATCCGATATTTTACGTATCAAACTCTGAAAGAATACATTATGGAGCGCTGAAAAAAATTAATATCTAATCCGGTCTGTAACAATTCCAATATTTCCGGCTTCGACATATTCGAGTTCAGTTCCGTACTCATTTGATTCTTCGTTCATGAAATCAATTATATATTTTATACTCAAAGGTTCGCAATACGTCACACATGGTTTGCCCTTTACGTTACCAGGCAGAACTTCTTTAATGAGTGGTTCTTTTTTATTGTTATCAAGCGGAAATACGAGGATGCCTTTTATAATGTCAAAATCCTATAATTTTGTACAACAATTAAAATAAATAATCGTATATTCCATTCTTATAGTGTTTTCTAAATGTAAGAGAACGTAAGAATGTCAAATACAGAAGAGGTTTAGAATATGTCAGTAGTAATAATGAAAAATACGTATGATTTGTTACTTAATAAAATAGAATCAATAAAGGAGGAGCTTAAAACAAACAGCAGTGAAATACATAAGGCTGCAGATTTTGGCGATCTTAAAGAAAATGCGGAATATAAGACTGCCAGAGAGAAACAGGAGTTTCTTTTTAATAAATTGAGCAGATTTGAAAAGTACCTGGATTGTGAGATTGTTGATGAAAAAGACATAGATTTGGATGTAATAACTTTTGGAACCTCAATCAAAATTGTTGATAAAACGTCTGGCGACATTAGAAAGTATAATATTTTAGGTCCGGTAGAATATGAATTAGAAAGTGTGCCTGATATCGTGACATATGCTTCTCCGTTAGCAAAGCAGATAATAGGTAAGAAAAAAGGAGAAGAGGTTGAAGTACAACTGCCTAATAGAGTGGATACTATAAAGATATTAGAGATAGAACCGATTGTATAAAATATTTGATACCTAACAAAAATTAACAGGCACATGAAGCACAAAGACTTGTGTGTGCCTCTAAGTTGTTGTAGAATAACACGTTAAAATAAACATTCTCCGTATCTACGAATCAGAGAGTTTCAGGTTCGACTCCTGATGGCCCCACTCAGGTCATTCGGTTCTGCTCAGTTTTTCGACTCTTCCACACTTACATCCCTTTATAAACAAGTGTAATTCTTAAGAAAAATTACTTGACTTTTCTCAATATACTATTACATTTTTGTATTTTCGCTTATATTTTCATTCCCACGGTCAATACTTATACTTATGGATAAGTGCTTTTATTTTTGCATTTGTCTGGTTCTTCACCTGTTTTCTCTTCGGGAATTATTACCGTAGACATGCATATTTCTATTTTCTTGGATTTCTCTATCATCTGATGGCTTACATTATTTTCAATGTCATTTGGCTCATTATGATATTTGCCGGTTTATCTTTGCAGAATGATTTAACGAGTGCTCTGCTAACTATGACTGCCTGGGGAATCGGGCTTCTATGTCACTTTCTATTCTTTTTTCAGAGTCGAAAAAATATTATAAAAGGTATGAATAAAGATGAGATATTTGAATAAAATCACTACAATTTTTTTACCAACCATTAATTCCTGCTAGAGCTTCTATCTATGAATGGGAAAATACCACATAAATCTCTACCTTAAAAGTTCGTATAACGTCACACACGCTCCGCCTTTTTATAAAATATCTTGCATTTTATAAAAGACCAATTTACTTTTGTAATATCATTATACTGTAAGAGTGGAATTCTATACCTGAGATATTACTCTCAGTACCTGATACGATAAAGGGAACACATTGAAAAGATTAAACATAACATTTATTGTGCAGTGGTTAAAGAGTGCAGCAGGAGAAAAAAGGACTGTAATCTTCATTTCTCTTATGGTAATGGTAATGCTTGTGGGATGCACACATAATCACACAATTAGACTAAGAAGTTCGCATGACTATGAAATATTGAACCAGCGTTCCCCTCGAATATATCCAGTCGTAATCGTAACTCAAATGGATGGGCGAAAACTGCGTGCTGAAAAATTGCGGTTCGATCCTGAGTCAACCTCTTGAGTTGATCCCACTACAAAGAAGACCGTAGCTGTTCAGACAGCAGAAGTTTCCAACGTCCGATTTGTGTCATGGAATAATGGGGCGATGGAGGGCTCAGTAATTGGTGTTGTAGCGGGTGTATCAATTGGGGCTATTATTGGTTCGGTCGTGAGTGATGATACAAGAAGTCTTATAAGTAATCCAGTAAATAATAAGGCACTCATTGGGGGTATCGGTTCCTGATTGGCAGGCTTACTCATTGGAGCAATAGTGGGGGGCACAATAGGTAGCAAAGACGTTTATCATATCGAACACGAATATTCTCCGGCTACAATTGGATTTGATATTGTGAAAAGAGATAATGTTTATTTTACACAATTTAGCTACAAATTTTAAAAACTAATATAACATTTGGTTCATCTGATGGGGGCAAGGTTATGGATTAATTGCTTTAGAATCAGCTCTTTTATCAATTATGTTTATAACCAATATCAATATAAAAGAACTGCAAAACGTCACACCCGCTTCACCATATTGAACGTTTTTCGACCCATCATTTCTAATGATATTTTTATGGTAAATTGAATTATCATAACCCAATCTCACCTGACTTTCTGCACCTAAGATTAGATTAATCTGTTTGACTTTTATAAGGTGCAGCAGTATTTTCCCGATTGGATAGAAATACTTTACTATTTAATTATAAAACCATTTTAAAACCTGAAGGTAAAAAATATGAATCCAATCATTAGAAATACACTTGCAATATTTGCAGGGATTGTAATTGGTTCTTTGGTCAATATGGGCTTGATTATTGTTGGAAGTGAGCTGATTCCTCCACCTGAAGGAGTTATTGTAGCGGATATGGAGAGCCTTAAATCTTCAATGCATTTATTTACACCTATACATTTCATATTTCCCTTTTTTGCTCATGCTTTGGGTACATTGGCAGGAGCATTTGCTGCATCGATGATTGCCGGATCTCATACAATGAGATTTGCATTGACCATCGGTTGCGTTTTTCTTGTGGGAGGCATTGTCAATGTAATTCAACTTCCTGCTCCATTGTGGTTCAGTGTATTAGATTTGGGATTATCATATATTCCAATGGGATGGTTAGGTTGGAAAATAACCGAGAAATTTTCTAACAAATAATATAGCAATGGAGAATTCAATACATTTTGACAGAAACATAATGATGATGATATGATCAGCAAGTAAAGATAGCTTATATTGAATTACCGTCAAGAGATATGGAGGAAATTAAAGCAATATAAAAAACAATAACGATATAATTATAGTGAGATTCTCATAAAAATCCAATCTTATCTACCATCAGGGATGATTTGTACATAATGGATAGAAAAATTGGAAAGTCGAAGAAAAATCTACTTTTTTCTTGCAACTTTTATTTTGGCAAATATTAGTTCTTTGGGATTAGGAGGTGACAAACAAATTTCAATATGAGTTAATACTAGTAGGTGTTCATCTAAGTAACATTTCTTATATTTCTTTTTAGATCCACACAGACATATAGTCATTTCGACCTAAATTAAAGAAAAAATTTCATGTGGATGTTTCCGTACAGTAGTTGAGTAAATTCATTCATGGAAGGCAGACTTTATAGATGACTACAACTGTTACTATATAAACCGAGGATGCTATGGAAACAAAAGGACTATTTACAATTTCAATTACGGCTCATCTTAAAAAGTGTAAAGAATTTTAGAAAAATATCATCAATAACTATGGAAAACGACAATAGTATTACAAAATGGTTTGGTGTAAATCTTGCACAATTACTATCTGAAAAAATAAAATCTGTGTATAAAGAGTTTGATAGTAAGCGTTATATTGATTCGATTGAAGAACAATGCAAAAATAAAAGTTATACACAGAGAATAGACCTGCATGCTACTGAATTAAGAAATTTCTTACCTCACGAGTATTCTGACGGAGTGGCAATATTAATTGATATTTTAGGAGAAGAAAATCCTAATGAAACAGGAATGTTTACTAATTTTTATTGGGTTATGCCCATAGGAAAATTTATTGAAAAGTATGGATTAGCGGATTTTGATATTTCTATACAGGCAATTGAAGAAGTTACAAAAAGAAACACCGGAGAATATGCCATTAGACCTTTCATTAGGAAGTATCCGGAAAAAACTATAAAAGTGATAAAGAAATGGGCACAATCTCAAAATTTTCATGTGCGCAGACTTGCATCTGAAGGTACCAGGCCTAAATTACCCTGGTCAACTAAATTGGATACTTTTATTGAGAATCCAAGACCTGTGTTTGAGATTCTTGAATGCTTAATGGAAGATGAAATTAAATTTGTAAAAAAATCGGTTGCAAATAATATTACTGATTATCTAAAAGTAAACAGAGATGCTACGGTGCAATTCGTTAAAAATTGGAGTGAGTCAGAAAATAAACATACGCAATGGATAATTAAACATGCAACGCGAAAGATTAAAATATGAGGACTTGTGGATTGCAACTTCTCATATCTGCAAAAACGATTTTTCACTTATGTTTAGAAGGGTAGAGGAGACGATTGACCGGGTAAAACCGATTTGCCAGAGTGGATGCGTTCCGGTGCTGGTTGATGCTGGATGTCAGATCGAAATTATTTCTGTAAAAAATTGGAATACAGAGCGGTTTGGTTGCGGGAAGATAGTGAGTAGACAAATGTTGATTTGTGCTTTCGAAACTATAGGGAAATCAATTATGATCGCGCGAGTACATTTATCAGTTTATCGCAACCACCGTTTTTTATAAATTCCGTATGATCGTTTATTGTTTTAAAACACTGGCCTGATATTTTTTGACAGAGAATTTCACCATCAGTCGCACCATAGAACGCTTTCAGTGTGTCTTTCGCGCTTGGATTAACAAAAGCAGATTTCCCGGTGTGTTTTCTGCACCAGGCAAGAGTGTTCATCCATATCGCAGCGCTCAGCGCGCCATGACCATGATCGACACCATAACGGCCGCCATGATGAAAAGCTTCAAAGGGCTCCAGTCCCCGCGAGAAGTTCCGAGCATGGATCGAAGCATGCCGAACCTAGTGCCTTCTGGCACCAAATACATGCCGACGCACTTTGGGCACTTTCCGGGGTTCGGCTGACGAACTTCCGGATGCATGGGGCAAAGATAGACTTTTCCCGCGTTTTGACTTTGATTCTTTGTTTCCATCTTGGTCTCTCCTTTCTCAACAATCGATTATCACCGGTTTATGTCTACGGGTGGCGAAACACCGGCTCTCCATGGTATCAAGCCGCCCAACGTTGTTTTCAACTGCGGGCCGGACTGGTGCGGCCCTGGCCGTCTCCAAGGCTACCCACTTCTCTAACACCTGTGCGACCGGAGTCCGTACCGCTTTGGGTGCGCGCGATGTCGACAACAATTAACTACCCCGAAGCGACAAGCACGCCGAGGTTCATGACCACGCGTTCGGAGATGAGTTTGTCGGTCTTGTCGAAGTGATAAAAGGCGACGAACGGCAGTTCGAAGTTGCGGCCCGTAGCTTCAATGCCTTGGAATTCACCGACATGTTTGCCGCACAGGCGTCCTTCGACGATGATTTCGTCCTCTGTGAAATGTTCGACGTCGATATTGTTGTGAATGTCTTTAAAAGCGCCATCCGTGCCGGAAAAACCAATAAGGCCGTGCGCATCACGAATGCTTTGCGGGTCCATGAACGGGATGTGGTTGTAAAGCATCTCACTGTCGGGGGCGAAGGTTGCCATAATACCATTCATGTCGTGGTCATTTTCAACGTCATAGTGGGTTTTAAGCAGGGCTCTGCGACGGTTCTTTTCGCTATCGGTAATGGGCATGGGTCATCCTCCTTGTTGTGAGTCCCAGCCGTTTTGAGGGCCCGGACTCTGTTGAAATTGTGGGCCATGTAAGCTCATAGAAAGCCTAACAAGTAATTCTATAGTTTTCCTGATAACTCCCCAAAAATTAAAATTCTTTCATTGAACCACCAGAGAAATCGACGTGTTTATTATAGTAACTATAGTTGTTACAAATTTTATTAAAAAATTTTATTAGTGCGGTAATCTGAGAACCTTTAATTTTGAAGTTTGCATCGACCACTCGAAATAACTTCCTCTAAATATTATAAACTGCCACAATTACTATTACAAATAGGTCCAAAAATTTTTAATCACTGAGAGATTTTTCAATAAGCTTGCCATAACGAAATTCGTATTTCGCCTGAAATTCTTTAATAGATAAGTTTAAATGGAGAAACTTGCTTATTCCCGAATCAATCATTACATCATTCCTCACTTCAATTAGCTTTATACCTTCCAAAACTTTCTTCATTTTCAACTCCGCTTCACTGAATACGTCCCGCAGACTCTTCTGGATATTAGCGCCTATCGGACAATGCTGATTCGGATCGCTGTAATGGAGATAAAACAGACCTTCTTTTTCAACCGATTCATAGATATCCCGGAGCGTGATATTCTTAGGATTACGCGCCAAGACCGAACCGCCAATGGGCCCGGACCGGGATTCCACCAATCCTGCTTTCTTTAATAAGCCAAGGACGCGTCGAATAACAACCGGGTTCGTATTGACGCTTTCAGCAAGGAGATCGGACTTCAACGGTTCTTTTTTGCTTAAAGATACCATAACCATTATGTGGATAGCGACGACAAACCGGCTGCTTGCATTCATTCAATGTATACCTTCGGTTAATTCGATCAACGCTCCCATCACCAGGTCGGAAATGCCCACGATCATCCACGCCCGGTTTGTTTTCTCAGAAATAGCCCGCATACACTTCGTTCATCACTTTAGAATCATCGAGGTTTTACAGGTTATATTCACTCCTGGATTTCATTGTTTGTTGTTTGATTCTTTCTCTATTTGAATGGATTGACCTTGCTCCATTCGCTCAAAGTAATCACTTATACTAATATAATATCTGGCTCAACTTTAGGGGGCAAGATCCTTGAAGAGTTGAAAAAACTGGGCAAAACAAAAACTCGAAATGTAAAATATTTGCAGCTTTTCGGGTAGAACGCGAACATATCACGATATTCTTAGAAACGTCAATAAAAACAAAATCTTACATATCACTTAAATCCGCATTTGTGCCTAAATTGTGCCTAATTATTTCAAAAAATTCAGAATATAAGAGATTAATAGAGGTTATGAGAGGATATAACCTGAAAAAGGAGGACAATAAAAAACACTTGCATAGACTAAATGTACCTCTTAACTTTTAATCCAATCATTTCAACATGTTCTGACGACGTAAAGCAAGGAGGGAAAAGTTGGTAAAGAAAAATATAAACAATTGTTGTATCCTTCGAATTTGGCGGTATAATAACAATGAATATACACAGCCGTAGGTAGTGATTAGAAAAAAAGATAATGAAGCAACTTTCAATGCATAATAGTATAGAACCATTTGGAAAGGATATTTGTATCCTGGAAATGGATGAAACTGATACAGAAAAGAAACTGCCTTTTTATGCCGACGGTTTTGCAGGAATTATCTATACAAAGTCAGCCAATCCATTTTACCAACAGCCCAAAGGTAAAAAACTGTCTGATTTTTATTTGTATGGACAAACCGTTGAACCTATAACTCTGGATGTAAATGGAGCATTCAAATTAATTCGTATTCGATTATATCCATTTGCTGTCCGAATTTTGCTTGGTGTCGATCCTAAGGTGTTAAAGGATGATTGTTATGATCTTAGGCTTGTTGAAAATGTAGATACCGAGCTTACATTAGAGAAGTTAGAGCAAATGCAAAATTGGATTGATATTGTAGAAATCATCGCAGATTATTTCAATGAATTACTGAAAAACGCATCGATTAATCCTGATTACAGAATTAAACTAGCAATAAATCTCATTCTCAAGGCAAAGGGAGCAATCAGCATCACAGAAGTCAGAGAAAAACTATACGTTACTGAAAGAACACTGGAAAGGCATTTTCTAAAAGAAATTGGAGTAACTGCCAAGCAATTTGCAAAAATCATTCAGTTTCGTTCTTCCATGAAACAAATGACTGAAACAAATTATGTTAATCTAACAGAGATTGGCTATGACAATAGTTTTGCCGATCAATCACACTTCATAAGATCCTTTAAAAGGTACACCGGAAAAACCCCCAAAGAATATCTGCAACAAATCTCTCTTTAAATACCTCCTTTTTTTCATTTTGGCGGTTTTGTTCAATTTTATTGATTGAATATTCTATAGATTTGCCTTGTCATGAAATAAATGGAGGCAAAATGAAAATAGACACGATTATCCTAATGCTAACAACATTCTCCTTGGGACTAATGGCCGGACTACTTTACTCCTGGTCTATTTCTGTTACTCCCGGATTGGCAAAGGTAAGCGATGAAAATTATTTACGAGCTTTTCAGTCAATGAATAGGGCTATTTTAAATCCAGCTTTCTTTATCTGTTTCATAGGCTTAGTAATTCTACTACCTCTGCTTTCTTGGTTGTATTACAAATCACCAGTATCCGCAGAATTTTGGTTCATTTTATCTGCTACTATTCTCTATATGGCAGGGGTTATGGCCGTCACTTTCTTTGGTAATGTACCAATAAATAATACTTTGGAGGTTTTGGAGATTGAATCTTTGAGTCTTGAACAAATAGCATCTTTTCGACTTGGATTTGAAAGTAAATGGAACAACCTCAATATGATCAGAACGATATGTTCTTCGCTCTCTTTTGTATTGTTAATCATAGCATGCTTGCAGAAGGCAGGTAAGTAATTAATTATTAATGAATAAACTTTAAGGAGAATTAATCATGAATGAGAAAAAGATTTTAGTACTCGGAGGAAAAGGTAAAACGGGTCGTACGGTGGCAGAACGATTAACCAAGCTTGGTAAAACCATCCGCATTGGTTCAAGAAGTGAAAAACCGTCATTTGATTGGGACAACCGGGAGACCTGGACCGGTGCCTTGAATGGAACGGACACAGTTTACATAACGTTTCAGCCCGACTTGGCTGTCCCTGGTGCTCGGAAATCTATCGAAGAATTTACATCTCTTGCAGTAAAAAGTGGAATACAAAAAATGGTCTTACTGTCAGGGAAAGGTGAAAAAGAAGCCGAGCTTTGTGAACAGGTAGTGATGAACGCAGGAAAGGCTTGGACAATTGATCGGGCTAGCTGGTTCAATCAGAATTTCAGTGAAAGCTTCTTTCTAGATCCAATCATAGCTGGCCATGTTGCACTACCAAAAGGAGAAGCACTTGTGCCATATGTTGACACTGATGACATTGCTGATGTCGTTGTAGAAGCACTCTTGCATGACGACCATATCGGTAAAATATATGAATTGACAGGTCCACGGCAACTTACATTTAAACAGGTTACTGAAGAGATTTCAAATGTTACTGGGAGGGATATCGTGTTTAATTCAATTACGATGGAAGCATACGTGAAAATGCTTAAAGAATATCAAGTTCCGGAAGATTACATATGGTTGATCAATTATCTTTTCACGGAGGTTTTAGTTGACAGAAATTCCATTGTCACTAATGACATACAAAAGGTACTTGGAAGGAAATCAAAAGATTTTGCTGAATATGCCAGAGAAACAGCTTTAACTGGAATCTGGAATTCAGTGAATTAGTCCAGAATAACTTAAACCCGCATACACATAGAAAACGATTCAAACTTTATTTGACTGTAAGAACGATTTGTAACGAATGGATTGAAGGGTAGAAAAGTAGCTAAAACTGGGGGATTTTCTTTCTGAAACCGTCTCAGTGCTTGAATGTCATCCCAAACAGATAGTGTCCAACCTTCAGGTGGTAAGGGAGTGACACGTAATGAATAGGCAATGCACTTTTCCGACAGACTCAACTGCTGGTTTATCGCCTTGTCATACTGGAGAATTGATCGGATAGCAAGCGGGTTCCACCAGGTAATCCTTAGCCCTCTGGTGGCTGCTACAACATACTCATAGTCTGGATCGGGTACGGAAAGAAAGATCCACGAGACTTGGCCCATACCTTTTTCATTCTAATCGTTAGATCGGACAACCTGCCTGACTACTAATTAATCACTAAATATTACGATTATCATTCATGTTAATTTGAGCAAAAACTCAAAATGATAATAATACAATTTCAAGTTTTGAGTATAATTTATGAGTGACAACTCTATGCAAATGCTGATTATCACATGAATTAGTGCAATAAAATCAGAACAATAGAATAGTAAATTAGCAGTTGGAAAAGGAAATATTATTACATGTAAATGTTAAGATATTTATTAACCTGAGGGCCCACATTGTTTCCTTATAAAACTGCATATTATATCTACCTCAAAGGTTCGCAAAACGTCACACACGGTCCGTCATATGTGAAAATATTCAAACTATTATCCATAAATAAATGCATGCTTAAAAGTTCTACCTTTTAACCAGTAGGGTCTGCCGTCCACTGCAACAACTGGTTATGCCATAGATTGGCACCTTTCCCATTTTGTAACTCTAAACACAATATATACAGAAACCAGAGTATCAAAAGATATGCATGCTTTCAGCGTACCACTCGGGTGTAATCGTACTCCCTGGCCCCTTAAAGTGTAGAAAAATATCCTATACAAGATGAGCGACCCATCCTACAGCTAACCAGTAAAACGGATAACGTATCGATAACAAATAAAATAAGCTATATAATGGAATGCCGAAGAGCTCAATGATAAACCAGGTTGTGTTACCCCATACGATGGAAAAAGCCATATAAATGGCTGCAGCAATGATCAACGCAATTGCTAATGTGCGCTTTTCCGAATTACCCCCGCGACTGCGAGCATAAGCTAGCAACATTTTCGTAATGGCGCAAAACGTCTAAGGCTGGTAAACGGGTGGCCTTTCCCGAAAATCAGTTTGAGGGCGCAGCAGGGTGCACCTCATGCACCTTGACCCAAGAACGAACCCAACCTAAGAAACAGGAAGTACACGCCGTCCGTGCCACTTACACCTGGCCCGCACCTCGCTGCTGCCTCCAACTGTGCACCGCCCAGACGATTAGTTAAAGCAGCAGTCCGATTGACACCAGCATCAGAACGAAGAACAGCACAGGCGCCATTAACCAGGTAATCGTCGCGCCTGCAGGTGAGCCCAGCGTTCGGCAGCACCAGCACAACGTACAAAATCGCAGCGGGTGCAGCCACCAACGGCGATTGCAAGCTGCGGTACGTCCAGCGCCAGTGGGGCACAAAGATCATCAACAGCCAGAACGGAAAGACCAAGAGGCTCCTGAGATTAAACACTGTTTCCATATGAAGTTTCCTTGCTGTCGAATCAGGAGTCCGTCGGCCACTACGGTGTAGCTTGCGCTAGTGTACGCTGTAGCCCGATCAATGCCGCAGCGTAGGCCACGATCAGGCCAACGGCACTGATCCCGAACACCAGTGCGGCGACCAGGCTCAGATCAAACGGTGCCACCCCGCTGAACGTCTGAAAGGCGCTGACCGCCACCAGCCCAGTGTAGCCTGCAGCCGCCATAAAGACGGCTTGGGTGCGTCGGATTTCGCTCCAATTTGTAAAGAGTAGCAGCCATGCCAACACTGGCAGCACTTGCGCAGCGTGCAAAGTGAGTGCATGGGGAACCTTCATGTCGCCCGCCTCACCGAAGATGTAGGCAGACCTAGTGCCCTCGCTTATGAACTCCCCAGTCTGGAAGTCGATTACTTTTGGTATACCGTTTTGAAGGATCAGGATTCCAAAAATCTGGGCGACAACCAGTAGCGCCATGCTGACCCGGATGGCCCACGCGAGGCTGGGGGGCGCCTGCAGCGAGAATAAACTCCAGATGGCCACAATCGTTATGACAGTTGCGGTAAAACCGATCATGACACCGTTCGCGTTGAAAAGAGCCGCATCAAAGGGCGTACTGAAGTTGAAATGCGAAGGCACACCACGCCACTGCTGCATGGAAACCCAGAACACCTCCTCAAAGTTTACAACGCCGAGTGCGCCCAGCAGTAGCCAGCCCCTGACGCGCTTCTTAGGCAGAAAGGTCATAAACCACGCGAGAGACACAACGGTCAACCCAAACGCTTCACCGAAGAGGATTGGCTTGCGCCAGGAGACATCGCCTTCCAGAGAGCCACCCGTCACAACGAGCACACCTGTGTGAAACACTGCGCTGAGGATCAACAAGGCCCCAATGACATAGGCGAATTTTTGGTAACCCTCCGCCTCAGTCCAATAGCGCCGCAACGTTGTCAGCATAGCGCGGATCAGCGCGCCCAGGTTATTGGTGCCCCTTTGCGGCACCATGGCTTCGGACATTTTTCTGATCATCCTTTTTTGTTTGTTCAGCCCTGGTCCTTTTTCGCCTAACTATTCGCGCGTTGAATCGTTCAGTACGGGGCGGGCTAATGACTTGCCTCTATATTTTGGGCCATTGTTTAAGTTAGTCAATTCATCGATATATTCATTGTTGTATTATCCATTATTTAAAAAATCAGCAAAATCTTTTTGCATTACTTTGAACGCTTGTGTGAAAGCTTCTTCGGCTGACTTTCGTATTTGTTCTTGACCCCAATTTTTATTAAATAATCCTCCAAAAAATCCTGCCCACGCTCTTCCCACACCGCTACCAACATAGTTATTGGAAAATAGTGTATTATCAACGTCACTGATAGTGCAGGCAATTGTCAAATGTGTATCAAGTCCCCCTGTTACCTTGAAACTTGAAATTTCAAGTTCAATTATATAAGGAGTGATTGAATGATCTCTGTTACTCACTATAAAGATTCTGTTCAAAAAAGGGATGAAGGTCTCTTGTGCTAAATCTTGGAATGGAGTCACTAATGGTACCCTGATATCGCCACCCAAAAATGGAGAACCTGTATATTCTCTTTCCAAATCCATTAGTGAAATCATTATTCCAGCATCAGAATCAAATGGTTTACTAACGGTAATCGGAGATACATGAGGTTGAAGATAGAGAGTTGAAGCACAACTAATTATTAAAGATGATAGTAGTACAAAATTTGTTAGTAAAATGATCTTTTTCATTTTGATACCCCTCTTTTTATCCTGTAAAAAAACGTTTTTCTAATCTTGTCATCTTCATGATAAAATTCTCCTTTTTCACTATTTGATAATATTGATATAGTATGGTAGTGATGATTTGACTTATTAATGTCACTCTCCTTTGGGGTGATGGACTTTTTAAAGTCTTGCTCATCAGTATTCAGAATATCATCCAGTATACTATTATCTTCGGAAGAATCATAGAAATTATACCCAAATGGTGAAGTGATAAGTTTTAACAAAAAATTACCGAGTTTATTGAAGAGATTCATTTGATGCTCCTTTCAAGCGAAAATATTATTAATAAAGTGGTGTAGTAATGTTACCCCAACGGACATGAGGGGGTGGTTTCGCTCATGACAATACCGCATCTTTGGAAATGTCTACTATTGCTACAATAATAGGAATCCGTGTTGATGACCTTGCCCCAAAAGTTGGGCCATATGTTATATTAGTATAGGTTCTACTTTGAAAGAAACAACCAAGCTCACTTGCTGCTATGAAGCGCCGCGGAATAGCGGTGTGGTACAGCGAATTGTTAGGTTTTGTTATTATGTTCCAAAGTTATGACTACTTTACCTTTATGGTTGCCTTCTCCAAAATGCTGAATGGCTTCCGGTACTTGACTTAACTTGTAGGGGCCATCTATCACAGGTTTGACTGTGCCAGCTTCGAAAAGCTCGTTCATATAATCTAAATCTTTGTTTGGTTTTAGAGCAACAATACAGATGGTCTTTTTACTGAACATCCGTACCACTGGCCCAAGAAAAAAAATTTGGAGAAGTCGGGCAGTAGTTCCCCCAACCGTCACATAAACACCATTGGGACTTAATGCACGTGCATAATCAAATATCGAACGATTCGTCTTCGTATCAAGAATCAGATCATAACACTGCCCGTTCTTCGTAAAATCTTCTTGCCTGTAATCTATGGTTTTTTCAAAGCCAATTGAGTGCATCATGTTCAATTTACTTGAATTATCAACTCCTGTTACTTCTTCAACTCCGATAAATTTGGCAATCTGTACTCCCAAAGTACCGACACCTCCGCCAGCACCATTAATCAACAACTTTTGTCCTGGTTGAATTTGCCCTACATCACGAAGGCCTTGTACAGCTAACATTGCCGCATGAGGTATCGCCGCTGCTTCGATGAAGGTCATACTAACAGGCTTCAAGGCTAATGCATTTTCATGCACACAGACATACTCGGCAAAGCCACCAAAACCGCACTCGGATATGTCCCCGTATACCGCATCACCTGGCTGAAACTTTTTAGCGTTTCTGCCAACTGCTTCAACCTGCCCCGCTATTTCAACTCCAGGTATCTGAACTTTTGGCTTTATAAGACCACATAGCAAGCGGATATAGAATGGCTTACCTCTCATGAGACACCAATCCCAGTCATTTACAGATGCCGCATGAACTTTTACCAACACTTCATTGTCCTCGGGAGTAGGTTTTTCTACCTCTTTGAGTTGAAGAACATCAGGCGGTCCGTATTTTTTATATACAATTGCTTTCAATTTAATTTCTCAATTCTCTTTTTATATCAATCTCTATAAGATCATTTCATTTAAAGATTATAAATGTAACGTAAAATTAGGTGACGTTTATTTTACAGCTCAATTCCTTTTAACTTGTTAGGTTTTGTTATTATGTTCCAAAGTAATTACTACATTTCCCTTTTTGTGTCCTTTGTCGACATACCTGTGAGCCTCGGCAGTCTGTTCTAACGGATAGCGTCTATCAATGACCGATTGAATCTTTCCCGCCTCAATCAGCTCTTTGAGGAAAATTAGATCTTTAATTATTTCTCTTGCCGGCCTCACATACGTGGCCGTAAGAATGGCTTTTTTACTGCCGAACATTGAAGTCCATAACATTGGAAAAATAGTCGCCAACTTGCCGGCATCAAGATAGACACCTTTTTGCGTTAGCGAGCCTTTACAACGTGAAAATGAGCGCTTGCCTACCGTGTCAAAAATAATGTCATAGGTCTGGCCGTTTTTGGTGAAATCCTCTTTTGTATAATCAATTACAATATCGGCTCCCAGAGATTTCACCAATTCCAAATTAACAGTACTACATACCCCGGTAACTTCCGCCCCAAAGTATTTGGCAATCTGTATCGAAGCAGTACCTACCGACCCGGAAGCGCCAGCGCCATAGATACAAACTTTTTGTCCTCTCTGGATATTTCCTTTTCTAAAAAAATTCAAGGCTGTTAATCCGCCTTCAACAATAGCGACAGATTCCTCATAATTCATATTGTTAGGTTTTATGTCAAGTGCCCCGTCTTCAGGAAGACATGTAAACTCACCATGAGCACCAAAAGCGAACCCGGTATTTCCAAAAACTTGGCCACCCTCTTTGAATAATTTTACATCTTTGCCAACTGCTACAATTTCCCCGGCTAACTCTTGCCCAAGTATGTTTTTTTTGGGTTTTGTGAGACCCATGAAAAATCTACCAATAAATGGTTGGCCTTTTCGACCGTTGAGGCTCGCTGTTGTTGCTGTTGCTGCGTGAACCTTTATAAGTACTTCATTATCTTTAGGAACAGGTTTTTCTACCTCTTGGAGCTGAAGAACATCCGGTTGCCCGTATTTTGTGCATACAATTGCTTTCATAATTTTCTCCTAATTAGTTATGTCGAATAAGCAAGATTGTTTTAGATTTTGTTTATTTAGCTTCATCTCTAAATCGAACTTCTCCCTTCGAACTGCCGTGCGATTCGACCACTCGACTCACTGACAGCAACGATAGGCCGAGATCACGGAATCGAATGATCACGCCATAAAGCGCTGCCTGATCAACGACCGGTCCGACCAGCACGGTCGTGCCATTTTCTTGACGCTGTACGGCCAGACCTTCAAACCAGTCCGCCCAGCGGTTGTCGAGGTGCCCCTTTACTTGAAACTCGTAGATGTCCATTACTAAGCTCCAGCTCCTATATCGGTCATCGTCATAGGGATAATATACAAAGGATAAATGCCCCGCGCATCAGCCAAAGGGTGTAATCGGGGATGTAATTAGGGGGTGTAAATGAAGATGCGTCAGGTGAGAGTTAACGAGTGGTTTGGGATCAGGAGACGGTGATGTGAGCAGTCCGGCTTGAGGTAGGTGAGTTGAATCACTTACAGCAGGTTCAGTTCGTTTGCCAGCGCAACAGCTTCGGTGCGATGACTGACGCCCAGCTTGCCATAGACATTCGCAATGTGACGCTTGACGGTGTGTAGACTGATGAACAGATGATCGGCAATCTCCTGGTTCCTTATTCCTGACGCAATGAGACGCAGGATCTCGATCTCCCGTGCCGTTAGAGACTCGACAAGACCAGCGGCAGCGGACTGGGCCGATGCGGTTTCCCGCTTGACTCCCACCTCCCGCAGCAGGTAGGCGAGGTAGGATGGAGATCCAGCCTCCGCGGGGCCGTGATCGCTCTGGACGGCATCTGCAAGCGCCTCTAAGAGCTCGGCAACGACCGGGCCTTCGCCCGTAAACGTCCGGTTGAATCGTCCCGGCTCGCCCAGCATGGTCGCCCGTCCAAGCGACTCGAGGGCAGGCGACCTCTCGCTCAACAGATCATACGCCAATGCCTGGAGCACGAGCCCGTGGATCTCATGTTGCACGTGCCCACCTTCTCGCACGATGGGGAACACTCTAGATAGAACCTGCTCAGCATCATCATTGTCACCATGCGCGATGAGGTAGCGAGCGTACGCGGTCATCTCCTCCTCGTTGTTACGATCCACTTCCACGTTCAGCGAGAGTTCCCGGTCCCGAGCGACCTCCGCAGCTGCTTCGAGGTCGTCGGACCCGCAATAGATCTTGAGCTCTACGGAGGAAAGGAAAGACGAATATCGGGTATCGCGGGAACCGCGGACGAACTCTTGCGCTTTTTCCAACTGCTCAATCGCCGCTTTGGTGGCGCCTGCGGCCAGAAACACCTGCGCCGCGGTGGTCTGAGCGTAGAGGACGGGACTCCTTGTCGGCGACTTACTCGCGAACCCGAGAGCTTTCGCAGCGTGGTCATTCGCTCCCGCCAGATCAGCACGCTCCAGCAAAACCTCTGCTAGCCGGGTATGTGGACCGCACTTCAACAAGTTAGCTTCGGCAGAGACCTTTTGACCGACTAAAAGTGCTTCTTCAAATGAGCGACGGCCGTCTTCCAGCCGGCCCATGGCCACGCTCACCTGCCCGCGGTGCGTAAGAATGCAAGCGAGAAGCGATGGATTCTGGGCTCGGCGGGCTTCATCTACGCTTCTTTCCAGGTTCTGCAATGCCGACTTCATGTCGCCGAGTTCCATCTGGACGCCTGCGCCAATCATGTGAAGCATTTCCCTGACGTGGTGCTTAGTTGGGAGCAGCTCAAGCGCCTGAGTGGCGATCGCCGCTTTCTCCTCCGGCGGGAGTTTCCGGTACGAGTGGAAGAGTTTTAGCGCTAATACCTCGCCCTTCAAGGCCTCCAGTCCTTCGGGTCCGACAACAGTTCCGTCAGCATCGTCCGAAGGATCGAATCCCCCACAGTCCTCGATTACCTTGATCGCCTCTTCTGCCCACGATGTGAGTCTGCGGGCAGCCTGATTGTTGTCTTCAGTCGCCAATGCACTTGAAGCGTAAATGAGTGCCAGCCGGGGTCTTTTTTGAACCATTTCTTCCGGCAGCGATGCGGACCAACATGAAATCGACGCGTAATGGCCGATTCGCTGGAACTCTTCAAAGTTGGCAGCCAGGAGGCGGGCTACAGTTTCATGATCACCCGCAGCGCGGGCCTGCTCGATCGCGTCGGCCGGCAGACTGTTCTGCTCGTACCACTCGCTTGCTCGCTTATGCAGAGTAGGGACCTGACCGGGCTGCTCCTCCATCGAATGCGCACGAAGAACATCTGCAAAGAGGTGATGATACCGATACCACTTGCGCTTCTCGTCCAGCGGAACGACGAACAGGTTGCCTCGCTCCAGGGACTTCAACATCACCATGCCATCTTCCTGGCCGGTGACCGCATCACATAGGGAACCACTTAGCCGGTCGAGAATTGAGGTCTGTAGTAAAAAGCTCCGGACACGTTCGGGCTGGCGTTGCAGGACCTCTTCGACCAGATAGTCTACAATGTACCGGTCATCGCCGGAGAATGCTGCTATGAATCCGGGAACGTCCTCTTGCCCGAGCATGGAAAGCGCTGCAATCTGGAGCCCTGCGATCCAGCCTTCGGTTCGCTTCTCCAGGGCCGCCACATCAGCTGCCGAGAGGTCCAGCCCCATCACTCCGTTGAGGAAATCAGCCGCCTCTTCGGGGGTGAAACGCAGGTCCGAGGCCCGTAGCTCAGTCGATTCGCTGTGCCCTCGGAGGCGGGCCAGAGGCAAGGGCGGGTCCGAACAGCTTGCAATGACGAGGTGCATCTGAGGCGGCAAGTGGTCGAGAAGAAAAGCGATTGCGCTATGGACAGCCTTTGCATCGATAACGTGGTAGTCGTCGAGGATGACAGCGAAGTCGTCTTTAATCGCGTTGATTTCATTGATCAAGGTCGTCAAGACCGACTCAATCGCTGGTGGCTGAGGCGAATGCAGCAAAGAAAGCGCGTTCTTGCCAACCTCGGACTGGACTGTCTGCAGTGCTGTGATGAAATAGGCCCAGAAGAACGCTGGGTCATTGTCGCTCTGATCAAGTGAGACCCATCCTGCGGCCCGTTCGCTGGCCTGGGTAGCTGCAAGCCATTCAGCCAGCAGCGTCGTCTTGCCGAAACCGGCAGGGGCAGATATGATGGTCAGTTTGCGGTGCAATACCTCATTCAACCGCTCGCTCAGTCGGGGGCGTTTGACAAGTTTAGACCGAGGTGGCGGGATATGTGGCGGGATATAAAGTTTGGTTGCTAAAATTGGTGTAGACATAGATCAATTATAAAATCACTCACCTCAAAATTCAAAATAAGTTTGAATAAACCGCATGTGAATGGCTATCGAAAAGTGAGTAAATTGGCGGTCTAAGACCGTGACTTTTTGGATTAATAAGTAGCCGATATATTTAAACAGAGTCAAGTACATTTATTGAGTATTTGAGTTATTTGTAATAGAGTGTTTGTCTTAATGTATAGAAGGGTGGAAGAGTTGAAGTAATTGGGCAAAACCAAAACTCGAAATGTAAAATATTTGCAGCTTTTTGGGTAGGACGCAAATCTATCCTGTCGCTCCGCTAATACTAAATAAATACAACAACTTATACACTTTACAACTCTTTACTTGTGCCTAAATTGTGCCTAAAAATTTCAAGAAATTCAGGAAACAAGAGATTAATAGAGGCTATTAGAGGATAAGAAAAGAAATAACAAGGCAAAATCGAATAGATTCACCAGTCGAAGAAGAATTCAAATATTCTCAAAATATTTGGTTTTATAATAGCGAAATTTATTTATCTGTCGGCATTTGTCTAATTATCAAATGATTGCAGGTTCGAGTCCTACAGAGCCACACTCAAAACACTTTAAATAACAACAACTTACAAGGCCCTACTCAATATGAGCAAGGATTTTTATTTTGCCAGTTTTTGTAATAATTGCACGTCTTTTTGCATATCTCAATAATTTCCATATTATAAATCAAACTCATTTAAATATTAGCATTTTGTATTTACGCAAATGAATTTAAGGTGTACACATAACCTTGGAAAAAGAGTGCAGAAAAATTATTTGGAATAGTTAATAGTTTCTCTTTGCATTTTAACTAATGCTGTCCAACTTGTTCTGACGAGGTACATTCGGCTCAAGAGTGGCAAAATTAGTTGCCACATAAAACATAGGGAAAATTCCAGGTATGAATAACTATCTATGTAATTATTCCAACGTGTAATTGTACCAAATATTTTGTATATAAAAAACGGGTGTTATTCTACTGGCAGAAATCTATTTGTAATTTGTTATTGATTTCTTATCTTTTTATTCTTCTGTGATTTTGTCTTAAACATATTCTTTATTTGGAGACTAGATTTCTAAGGACTTTTAATGAACAAAATATTTTATCTTACTCTTGTAGTCTTCTTCTTTTTTTTCGGCCTGGCTTATGCTCAAACTGAAGAAGTAGATATTTTTGATTTGTCTTTTGAAGAGCTGGCAAATATTAAAATCATATCTGCTACACAGAGAGAACAAACGATAGGTGAAGCACCCGCAATTATTTCGATAATTACACGCCAGGAAATAAAGGACCGGGGATATCAGACAGTCGGTGAAGCTTTAAACAGTGTTGCGGGACTTGATCCACTCCATGACAGGTTTCAATACAATCTTGGAATCCGGGGCATTAACGGTGGGATGCGGGCATGGTCACGCATCGTCAAGCTCATGATTGACGGGCAACCGGTCGCTTACAGATCGAGTTCGGAAAATTTTTTAGGAAAAGAATTGATTCCAGTAAACATCGTGGAAAGAATTGAAATAGTACGGGGTCCCGGATCGGCATTATACGGTTCAAACGCATTTTTGGGTGTAATCAATATAATCACACTGAGAAGTGAGCTATCAAATTGGGCTGAAGTTTCCGGTCAAATTGGCAGTTCTCAATTCATTAACGGTGATGGATCAAGTATTGCGGTTGGCGGAAGATCCGGCGGATTTAATTTTATCGCTGCCGGTTCGTTTAATAAAAGTGATATATCCGGACAAACACCGGTAAATGTTCCAGGATCGGAAATATATGGCAGCAATGCGAAAAGTGTGAATGATATATCACGGAACCGCAGTCTGTTTGTAAAAAATTGAATACGAGAACGAACGCCTCGGGCATGTCGGCATAAACTTTAATTATCAGTTGCTGGATAGTTTTGGAGAATTCCAGGATTGGGGTGTCTTGACGCACAATAAATAGGATTAACATTGGAAATTATTATGTACAGAGCAATTATTCAAGAAGTATAGCAGATAATTACACAGGATACTTCTCCATTGCTTATACGGAAGGAAAGCCTTTTAAAAATGACAGACTTGATACCGATAGCGATCCCGCAGATTGGATTACAAGAGAGGTCGGGTACAAAGGAATTGATGTATCCGCTAAATTAGATTATAATATCAGTGCAAACAATATTGTCACTTTTGGCTTTGATCACACAATTGATGATCAGGATTTACAAACATATTATTTCAACGTATCTGGTAACACAAAATCTCCACGTCAGGGTTTAATAAATGGCAACAAAGATTTCATTAATTCAGGGTATTTTTTGCAAGCGATTTATTATCCTATCGCCGACTTAGGCATAACTGCCGGTCTAAGATATGACGATCATAATATTTATGAAGACGTGGTCAATTACAGAATAGGTGGGGTATATCAAGTATCCGATAAAATCTATACAAAACTTCTCTCCTATAAGGCTCCATCCTCCTCACAATTATTTTCCAATTTTATTGTTTCGCAAGGTGTTGTTGGTAATCCTGACTTAAATCCCGAAAAAGCAAGCACTGTTGAGGCTGCGATAGGATTGCAACTCGTGAATAACCTGAATATTAATGTAAATGCTTTTTACAACACAATCGATGACAAAGTGGAGCTCGTGATACCAGACGGTTCACTTTCTAACGTCAGGCCTGACAATATCGCTAAGATCAATTCCGCGGGTGTAGAAGTTGAGATACTCCATAATTTTAGAAATTTGAGGAGTTTTGTAAACTATTCTTTTCAAAAAAGCATCATTGAAAAAGACGATCTTATTCGAGGAGAGGTCAAATTAAATACAGATTTGTATCCATCAAATATGGTAAAATTCGGAACGAACTACAGAATTCCTGATTACTATTTAAACTTGAATCTTGAAGGCAGGTGGATAGACACACGTCTTTCAAGCGAGATAAATAGTTTTATTTTTGATCCTGTAAATTTCAGGGTTCAAAGGTATAAGTTGAAATCCTATCTGGTGATAGACGTAACGTTATCCACTCAAAATATCAGCTTGTTTTCCGGAAGGGAAACCGGTGTTACAATTAAAAGTTTTAATGTATTTGATAAAAAATTCGCCTATCCCGGATTTAAAGATTTTGACATTCCGGGATTTGGAAGGTCGGTAGTCTTAAACCTGACACAACATTTTTAATGCTTAATAAGATATTGACCATATAATGTATCAGAATTGTTTTGGAGAAAAAGCAGTGAAGAATTGTAAGATCAATAGCATATATATTATTGCAGCAGCCATTGTATTTCTCTTTGTAGTGACCTGCAGTCCTCTGGAAGTGGATCTGGGGGAAAGAGTCCTTGAGGATCCTTTGAAAATTGGACTTATTGTTCCTTTGTCGGTTGACAGAACAGATGAAGGAATAGCTTTTTTTGCATCAAATCTTGCTGCTGAAGAAATCAATAGAGAAGGTGGAGTTCTCGGTAGAGAGCTCGAAATAGTATTAGTTAATGACGGAGGTTTACCCGCACAAGGTGTAGAAGGCGCATTGAATCTTAAAGAAGAAGGTATAGACATCATTTTGGGTCCTGCCTGGTCAAGTGTGACATTAGCTGTAACGCAGCAATTCTCTATAGCAAACGGAATGTTATTAATGTCTCACAGCGCAACTTCTCCCCAGATTTCGCACTTGCAGGACAACAATTTAGTGTGGAGAACGTCGCCTTCCGACGCGTTCCAGGGCACAATAGGAGCGGATTTTGTATTCAATAGGTTTCAAAAAGAAACGGTCGGAATTTTGTTCTCTACAAACGCATATGCTGCCGATCTTTCTAGCTCTTTCAGTGATGCATTTGAAGAATTAGCGGGAGAAAATTCGATAGTAAGTTTTGTCTCATATCCGGAAATGCTGAACTATGAATCGTATGATTTTACTCCCCATTTGGATGAGCTTTTTGCAGATAGACCCGATGCAATTTATTTCACCTCATTTTCATCAGACGCTATAAAAATAACAAATGATATTTTTGAGGGTGGATATTTAAGCGACGATTACAGACCTTTGTTTTTCTCAAACGACGGTCCGTTCGGAATAGACTTCATATTTAATGGAAATCCGGAAATTCTTGAGGGAATGGTGGGAACGCAGCCTACCGGTGTAGCGAGCGATCCAAATTTCCTTCTTTTTGAAAATAATTTCAATAACAGGTTCAAGTTTAACCCTGTTCCCTTCAACGAACATGTATATGATGCTGTTTACCTGATCGCTTATTCCATATTAAAATCCGGTTCGACAACTCCCCAAAATATAGCCTTGGAATTACGTAATATTTCCGGAGGTAATCCCGGAGTTCAAGGTACGATTATCAATGTAAATGAGTTTGGAAAAGCAAGAGATATTATTGAGAGTGGGGAAGATATCAATTATAATGGTGCATCAGGTGTGATCGACTTTGATGAAAACGGTGATCCCAGCACGGGAACCTACAAGATTTGGAGAATTGTCAACGGGGAAGCCATTATAGAAGAAATTGTAACTTTTCCATAGTTATTGGATTTAGAATCCTTAAGAACATAACCGGAACCTGGAAAACTACCATAATTATTGACATTTTTTTATCGAGATTCTTTGGTTCTGTGATATATATTTCACGTTAAAACATGTGTAATCCAAAAATGAAAATTGCCGGAAGTGTTTTAGTCATAATTTTTATTTATTTGAGTATTTTACCCTTGTATGGACAGCAAATTATTAGCGCTGACGTCGAGTACACTATTAAATCCGCAAACATTTACAAAATCTGCAGGTTTACCGAGTGGCCAGGAGTGGTTGATACAACCCGTCATTTTGTTATCTCTGTTATTGGAGAATTCGAAGATAGAAAAGAGATTGCAATACCAAAAAACAGACTGATTGGTAATAGAGAAATTGATATA
This sequence comes from bacterium, assembly GCA_965249485.1. Classification (GTDB taxonomy): domain Bacteria; phylum SM23-31; class SM23-31; order SM23-31; family SM23-31; genus CBDFMG01. The sequence goes on from OZ252239.1 coordinate 1,730,955, forward strand.
AGAAAAATCAATACTATAGATGAAATAAAAGACTCGGAAGTTCTTTTCATTTATTCATCCGTACTGGATTCATTGGACTTGATATTAGAATATGTTAAAGACAAACCGATTCTTACCATTAGTGACACTGAAGGATTTGCTGAAAGGGGAGTAATATTAAATTTTTATATTGAAGACGATTTAGTCAAATTTGAAATTAACCGTAATTTTGCACAGCAATCACTTGTCAGACTAAACTCTCAGTTATTTTCATTAGGTAGAATTATACAAAATTAAATCGGCACTTTGATTACAATATATCCTTACATGAGATACATGATCACATTGTGTCTTACTCGATACAAACACTCTTGTACAAATTTGTTGTTTCCATTACCAGACCAAATTTGCCAAAATGACAAATACCTATAAAAACCTCTCAATCAGAAAAAAATATACGCTAATTTCTCTTATCGCGGTATTTTGGGCCACTGTTGCAGTGCTTATTGCCCTCGGAATCAAAAATAATCAGACTTTAAAGGATGACCTTACTGCAAAGATAGAAGCCGGGGCAGATGTAATAGTTTCAAATTCTGTAGCAGCAGTAGATTTCGGGGACCGGAATCAGGCTGAAATCGTTCTGGCAAGCTTAATCGGCATTCCGGAAATTGCCGGGGCAGTTATGAATGATGTTAACGGTAATGAGTTCGCTGTTTTCAAGAGGTTCGACGAAGTTCCGAGTCCGATAATAGATGAGATGGACGAAGCTTTTTTGTTTAAGAACAGTTATCTTTACGTCAGAAAAAACATCGATTATCAGAACGAATTGTTGGGTAGTTTACATATAATTGCGTCAACGGAAACTCTATCACAGCAGAGACTTGAATTCATATTATTCGCCCTCGTAGTCCTTAGTGTAATATTTTTAGTAACAGCTCTTCTGGGTGGAGTACTGTCTAAAAGCATCACGGACCCAATTGTACAATTGTCCGATACAGCTGCAACCATTTCTGAAAAAGGTGACTATTCTATTCGTGTCACGAAACACCATAATGACGAGACCGGTGCTCTTTTTGACAGTTTTAACAATATGTTAGACCATATAGCCTTAAAAAATTCCGAGATTGAAGGTCTCAATGAGAATCTGTTAGATTCGGAGAAAAAATACCGAAGGATATTTGAAAATGCAACCGAAGGTATTTTTCAATCGACGCCTGGCGGCAAATATGTAACGGTAAATCAGGCATTAGCAAGAATTTTTGGGTATGATTCTCCAGAAGATTTTTTGGAAATTATCAATGATGCTCAGAGTCAAATCTATGTTGATCCAAGAAAACGTGATGATTTCCAAAATGAAATCAAAAAAAATAACGTTGTCATAGATTTTGAATACGAGGCTTATAAGAAGGATGGAAGTATAATATATGTTACGGAAAACGCACACACGGTAAGGGATGAGAATAATAATTTGCTTTATTACGAAGGGACTGCATTAGATATTTCTGAAAAAAAGAGAAGCGAAGATCTGAAATTAGCGAAAGAGGCTGCTGAGGTGGCAAACAAAGCGAAAAGTGCTTTTCTGGCGAATATGTCGCATGAAATTCGCACACCTATGAATGCCATCCTGGGTTATTCACAACTGATCCAGCGCGACCATAATCTGAGTGAAGAACATGAAAAGTCTTTAGAATCGGTTAAAAGGAGCGGTGAGCATTTGATGGCGTTGATTAATGACATCCTCGAAATGTCCAAGATTGAAGCAGGAAGAGTGACTCTCGACTCAAGAGCATTCGATTTCTACAGGTTTATGCATGACCTGGAAGAAATGTTTCAGCTTCGGACAGGTGCAAAAAACCTCAAATTAGAAGTGAATATTTCAGATGATACTCCACAATATATCATATCTGACGAAGGAAAAGTGCGTCAAGTTCTCATAAATCTGCTGGAAAACGCAATTAAATTTACTCAAGAAGGCGGAATTACTGTCAAAGCAAACGTTGTGCAGGTTGGACAGAAAAAGGCGAAAGGTAAGAACAATAATAACGTAAAAATGATCATTAAAGTCGAGGATTCCGGGCAGGGAATCTCGAAGAACGATCTTGGACGAATATTTAAAAATTTTGAGCAAGTTTTAGAAAATAAGAATAGTGGAAGAGGTACAGGATTGGGTCTGGCAATAAGCCGAAATTATGCACATATTTTAGATGGCGATATATCAGTTACCAGTTCTTTAGGAAAGGGAAGCATATTTTTATTTGAGTTTGGGGCAGAAACAAGTGACGCATCTAGTGTGGTACCCGAAACACCAAAACTCAATATCATTGGTATAGAAGCAAATCAAAAACAATTTCGGGTCCTTATAGTAGACGACGATGAATCAAATAGAGACATTCTGATTAAAATGTTAACAGATATAGGCTTTACAACACACATTGCAGTGAATGGAAAAGAAAGTATTGCAGCGTTTAAAGAGTGGAAACCACACCTTATTTTAATGGATATACTCATGCCCGAAATGGACGGCAAAGAAGCCATGAAACGTATCCGAAAGTTACCTGCTGGAAAAAAGACCATAATTTTTGCCATAACAGCAAGCGTTCTAAAGGATGAAGAAAATGAAGTGATGGAATCTGGGGCAGACGAATTTATCCGTAAATCTGTCAGTGAATCGGTTTTATTTCAAGCAATCAAGAGAAATTGTGATGTTAAATTTGTTTATGACAAGGAAACTAATATTCCTGACATACAAATTGTCAACAATTCTTTCAACCTTTCAAAGGAATCTTTTTCAAAACTGCCAGAGGATCTGATCAAGAATTTAAGTAAAGCTTTAAAACTTGGTAAAGCAGGATGAAACCTATGAATTGTTGTCACAGATTTCAGATTATGATGCGAATTTAGCCAACGGTCTGCGTGGCCTTGTTGAGAATTTCGAATATGATAAAATAATTAAGCTGATGTAATCGAGCGGAAAACGTGCGCGACCTGGTGGGGAGATTTGACTATAATAGAGCTTGAATCTCTCCTCAAAAAGAAATTTCTTATAAATTGTATATGTGTTTATTAAACCAATAATCGATGGAGTTAATAACGATGCGAGATATCTTAAAACATAAGAACGCGGATATTCTCATAGTAGACGATACGCCGGCAAACCTTCAATTATTGAACAAAATGCTCAAAAATGAAGGATATAAGGTCAGGCTTTTACCCAGTGGGAAAATGGCACTGGATGCGGTTAAAGAAGAGCCGCCGGTATTGATACTTCTTGACATCAACATGCCGGGAATGAACGGATTTGAAGTTTGTGAAAAGATTAAATCCTTTCCCGAAACAAAAGATATTCCCATTATTTTTCTCACAGCAATGACCGAATTGGAAGATGTAATTAAAGGCTTCAAGCTTGGGGCGGTAGATTACATAACTAAGCCCTTCAACCAGGAAGAACTTCTTGTAAGAATAAATACTCACAATGGAATTAACACTTGCTCAATACGAAATTCGTGATCTCAATAAACAACTGCTTAAGGCGAACGAGGAACTCAATGAATGGAACGACAGACTTGAAGAAAAAATTGACAAAAAGACAATGGAAATCTATGAGATGAATAAGGTTCTAACGCGAAAGAACGAAGCTTTAGGGAGCAGGGATAGAGTTCTTGAGTATCTTCTCGATTTTCATCCAATAAATGATTCGATGCTTTATATCTTACAAGAATTTTTTAAACTAACAGATATTGAAAGAATTATAGTCTATGTCATAACAGATGCCAAAGATTTCAAGCCCCTTTTTGGAATGTCAATGGAAAACAAGAAGAAACTGTTAACAAAAAAAGAACTCTCGAAATTCCTTGATTTACCGGGTTTGAGTAAAGCACAATTAAAGAAATTCCTTTCCAGTAAAGAATTAGTGATTGATAGTATAAACGATTTTTCGGTTATGGTCCCACTTATAAAGGAAAATATTCAAATCGGTTATATTTTATTCGGCAATACGCAAAAGCAGCAAAATATTAGCGAAGAATGTATCGAATTTGCCTTGGACATGTCAAATATGTTTTCACTTGTAGTAAATGATTTTCTTGTAAGAGGATCGTACGACGATCTCGAAAATAAGCTTGAGGATGTGTTAAGTGATATCGAAAAATAAATAGAGGATTTTTACAACCACAACCTGATGAATCTGAAACTATGCAAACTTTCAAAGACGAAGAAAATTTAGAAAATTTTGATTTTTCAAAGTTAAATCAAATTCTTTCAGAAGAACTGTCCAATCAATATGATGATGTTGAACCTGCTGACAAATTGGAACAAAACATATTGGTGATCGAAGTGCCCACTCTTGATGAGGGATATAGGAAAGCTTGTGATCTGTTCGAAGTCGATGAAAAGGAAGTGGAATACAAAATTTTGAAAAAATCCGCACATGAGGGAAGTCCAAGCGGGAAACTATTAAAAATTGAATTTAGAAAAAGGACAATATCCGGATCAAGTAAGATTATTATCGCTGACGATAATCTTTCAGCGTCAATAGATACATTATATCCCAGGAAAACGGACGGTGAATTTACCAGTTATTCTGAGGTCGTTGACCAAATACAGAAGATGGGAATAAACGATGGTGTAAAATTAGCTACAATTCGAAATTCTGTTAAATCAGTCTTAGAGAATATGGAAGTAATGAATGATATTGTCATTGCTAAAAAGGAAAAACCACATCCTGGTAAAAATGCAGAATTGATTGATGGGATATTTAATGATATAGAAGAGTTATCGTACAAATCCCATAAAGGCATTCCATTTACCCGTTTACTCCAACTACAAGATTTAAAGGAATTGGAGGAAAAATCCTTTCCGGTGTACTTAATGAGTAAAGGGGAAATCGCTGCTACTACGACCCTTCCAACAGAAGGCAGAAAAGGTGTTGATATTTTTGGAAAGGAAATAGAGTCTACCTTTGGCGTCAAGGTCTTTGAAGTTGGTGATAATGTAAAGTATGAATTTGATGCCGAAAGAATTTCATATTTTGCTGAGAGATGCGGTTATCTGTTCAATGACAACAATACATTACATGTAATATCGCCAATCTGGATTAATGAAGACGAATTGTCGGCATATTTTGTCAAATTGCCTACATTTAACTCCTTTCAAAAGGAATTTAAGGAAGAAGATTTGAAAGAGTTGATTGAAGATTCTAATATAATATTAAACAATACCTCTGATTTAGTGTATTTGATAAATGAATACCTGAAGGAAAAGAAAGGAAAATTTGAACTTATAAAAATTGCAGAAGGCTATCCCCCGGAAAAAGGGCACGATGCAAAAATCGAATATTTTTTTGACAAAGACGTTGGAACTGGTGACATGAAGAAAGATGGAAGCATTGATTTTCAAACTATTGAGCGGGGAGATACAATTCAAGCAAATCAATTGATTGCTGTAAAATATCTGGCAACAGAGGGAGCCCTCGGAGTCACCATTTCGGGAAAAAGACTCCCGGCGATAAACGGAATAGAAAAAAGTCTTGAAGGATTAAACAATATTCGCATCGTAAAACAAAAGAAAAAGCATTTGTATTACTCCACTATAGAAGGTATTGTTGATCTTGTGGGTAATTATGGTATTAGTGTAAACAGGAATTATAAAATAGACGGAGACCTTGATTATAAGACCGGTAATGTTTCATTTGATGGAAACGTCCACATAAAAGGATCGGTCAAATCAGGATTTAATGTTGTTGTAGATGGCGATGTTTTGATTGAAGGCAGTGTCAGTAGTAAATCGACAGTACATTCCGGTGGAAATATCATTGTTAAAGAGGGAATAGTTGGCAAGAATGATTTATATATCAAAGCAAAGGGCAGTATAACTGTTCCATTTATTCACGGAGCCAATGTAGAGGTAGATGGAGATGTTATCGTTAAGGAATACATAATCCATTCTGTTGTAAAATCTAGGGGAAGCGTATATTCTCCTGCCTTTAATAAGAAAGCGATAGGCAGAGGAGTGATAATGAATAGTGAAATATATGCCTTAAAAAGTGTTGTCGCTAACAAAGTTGGTTCCGAATATGCCGGAAATACCAAAATATTTACCGGGATAGACACAAAATTGGAATCAAAAGTCAAGAAGTTGCAATTTAATTTGAAAGTGTGTGACAATGGGATCTCGAAAATATCCGATTCGTTACGGATCGGATATAATGACGTTGAAAAGCTGAAATTAATTCTGAAAAAACTGAATCCATCCAGACAAAAACCTATAATTGAAATGTTTGAAAAACTCAATGAACTTTTAAAATTCAGGAATTCAATATCCGAAAAAATCAGCATCCTTCGGAGCCAAATCGATGAATTTCCTTTTGATGGGGAAATCGTTGTCAGGGACATGATTTTCCCCGAAGTATTAATTCAAATTGGTGAAAGTAGTACGAAAACAGAATCTGTGCTCAACTTGGTCAAGTACTCACTGAGCGATAATGGTAAAGATATTAAGATTACAAAATTAGAGAAAATGTAATCTCAAGCTGCATGAGTTCTTGTATTTTTTCAATATACGCCGGACTACAAAGATTTAAAAACAAGAGATACTTTAAACTTCTCCACGTGTATTTCATTCCCCAAACTGTACGATTACTCAGCAAATAAATACAGTCTATTTATTCAAATTCCATTGAATAATGATTTTAGGATGTACATCGTCAGAACAAGTTGGACAGTATTAGTTGAAATTAAGAGATACATTGAGTTTTTCCAAGTGATTTTTTTCTCACATCCCTTCGTAAGTCGTCTTTCCAGATAACTCTCCCCTAGCATATATACTAACAAGGATTTAACATTATTTGCATATAAGGAGGATTTTTACCGAATGGATAGAAAGAATTGAAGAGTCGAAAAACTGGGAGGATTTTTGGGTAGGACGCGAACGTATCACGCCATTCTTAAAAACATCAATAAATACAACACCTTACATATCGCTAAAATCCCCATTTATTTCTAAATTGTGCCTAAAATTTTCAATTTTTCATTTTCAATTGAAAAATGTTGAATTTTGCTTTTGTAAAATAATCTCTAAGCAACTCTGCAAATCCGAATGCTCAAATCGAAACAAAACTGTCTCTTAATAGTAGGTGTAAATCTAACCAAAATATTCTGAACCACTTCAGCATAGACTAAATGTACCTCTTAACCATTAACCTAAAACAGTCCAACTTGTTCTGAACCCCTGCAATTTTAAGTCAAATATTTTTTAATAATTTATTAATCAATATCTTGATAATCTTTTGTTTACATACAAAATTTCTTTAAGGAATAGAAGTGAAAAAATTATGACATATTACTGAACATCGATGAAGAGAATTATAAGTTAATCGGATCTTATTTGCCTTAATTTCATAATAAGGTTTAATTTTTTTGTTATGATTATCTAAAAGGGGATTTCTTTTAATTTTAGCAAGATAATTCTTAATTTCTGTTTCATGAAAATTTGGAGAAAGTAATCCATCTCCACTGTGAGCAAAACAATTTCTTATATGGTTAAAATTAATAAATTCGTCCCAATGGATCCATTGGAATGGTTTATTATATCTGGCATTTCAAATATGTTCAGGGCAATTTTGATTAAGTCATGAAAAAATCATTATTATGCCCCCACCAAAAATATAATTACGTTCATCAGAAGGTAGCTGCTTACCAGTCATTACCTTTTCATGAACAACCCCCGATCTAATAACTCTATATATTGTTCTAAATATATGTATGTCTTTCGGCATATCTACTATCCCTTTCTTATATATAACTCTTTAAATACTTCTCAAAATTCCAATTAAATCTATCCATGGCATAATAATATTCTTAATGGAATAGGAATGAGATTAGAGGTAAGATTACAATTAAGTGAAAACTCTTCATAGAAAAATTATCTCTTACATATTAATTTTAAATCTGTCCAACTTGTTCTGAACATTTAGAATACAGGAATAAGAAAGGTAATTAAAAGCCGTTTGAGATGGATATCGCCAGATAAAATAATATTACGATTGCCGTCAGCCATCAATCGCATGAGGTACGAGCTTCGGCAGTATGGCGTTGTTAGGTATTTTAACAGACCTGATTCGTTAAAATCTCATGGATGTTGGACATCATAAATTACTTGCGTGGTGGTATGTCTGTGTCACAGAATTTACAACGCACATTTTCCAGTTTTTTACTTGCAGGGACAATTTGGTCTTTCTTACATTTAGGACATGTCCGCTTAAGGCGAAAAACTGAGTTAATTGCTAACTGAAATATCGGATTCATTTAATTACTCCGCCTTTCTTTTGGATTTTGGGATAAACTAACGACCTCAACGATTTTATCTGGTGGTCCAAGGACAAAAAGTTCATCGTTAGCGTAAAAAGGCATGTTTACATCCAAATTGGATAGTATATTTGAGTTTCGACGTATTGCCAAAACTGTAACTCCATATTTCATTCTCAGTCCGATTTCAGCTAAACTTTTTCCAACAAAAGGTGATTTTTCAACAATCCTCAATGTACTTATTTCAACATCGGGAAGCTGAAGGTGTAAATCGGAAAAAAATGACGATTCTTTTGATAGGCTTCGAAACATTTCGTAACCATCTGATCGTATTTCAGCTACCAACGCTTCGATTTCATCTCTTGGAATAAGATATTTAGCCAAAACCCGGGTGAAAATCTCCACTGATGTCTCAAACTCTTCCGGAATGACTTCGCTAGCTCCTAACTCATACAAAGGCTTCATCTCTTGGAGATAACGGCTCCTTACAATTAAATGCACCTTTGGATTAAGTCTCCGAATGATTTTGGTAATTCTACGGGTTGACGCCGGATCATTAATTGCAATTACAACTATTCTCGCATCTTTGATGTTTGCATGCTGAAGTACGACCTCCTGTGTTGAATCGCCATAATAAATTGGTTCCCCCTGTGCTTGTCCGCTCCTCACAGTTTCAGGATTCACTTCAATGACTGCATAAGGGATATCTGATAACCTTGCGGCTCGTGCTACATTTTTACCATTGACTCCGAAGCCGATTATAATAAGGTGGTCTTTCTTATCCTTAACCTTTATCTTTGAAACAGGATAAAAACCCGATATTAACCTTTTTGGAAGCGGCAACCGCAGGATAATATCGGCTGCGCGTGGCGCCAGTGTTATAATGAATGGTGTCGCCGCCATGCTCAGTACAGAGAAAGCCAGAAACAACTGATAATTATTTCCGGCAAGCAAACCATGTTCAACACCGGTCCTGGATAGAATGAAAGAAAATTCACCAACCTGACTGAGTGCAAGGCCAACGAGGATTGAAGTACGTAAAGAGAATCCTAATAAAACTGTTGCAAAACAGGCAATCATAGATTTTAAAACCAAAACTCCCAAAGCTATCAGCGCAATGGTTCCCGGTTGCTGGAAAAGGAAGCCCACATCCAGCAGCATACCAATGGAAACGAAAAAGAAGCTTGTAAAGACATCCCGAAAGGGTAATATATTTCCAAGTGCCTGATGGCTGTATTCAGATTCGGAAATGATCAAGCCTGCTAAAAAAGCGCCCAAGGCAAGAGAAAGACCCGCACTGGAAGTTAGCCACGCAACTCCGAGGCAAATTGCAACTATGCTCAAATTGAATAGTTCTTTGCTCTTTGTCCGGGTGATTTGATACAATACCTGTGGTACAATCCATTTAGTGCTGACGAACACCAGCCCGATAATTCCAATTCCTTTGGCAATAAGAATGAGGACAGATTCACCTGAATTCCCTGTTGCACCAGCCAGTAGCGGGGTGACCAAGATCATAGGAACAATAATAATGTCCTGAAAAATCAGGATGCCAAGAGTCGTACGCCCATGTGGACTATCAACTTCGGCTCTTTCTTGGATTAGTCTAAGTACAATCGCTGTGCTACTCAGGGCTACGAGAAATCCGATAAAGACCGCTTCACTAAAAGCTTGGTCAAACCGCCTTGCTATGAAAAGAGTAGCACCAAAGGTCAGCAACACCTGAAGCGAGCCACCCATCAGGATAGACTTCCTGATTTGTAGCAACCTTTCAAATGAGAACTCGATTCCGATGGTAAAAAGCAATAACACAATACCGATTTCAGCAAAAATTTCAACTTCATGAACTGCCTTTATCAGCCCAAATCCGTATGGCCCGATGAGTATTCCCGTGAGGAGGAATCCCACAACCTCCGGCACGCGCAGTCGATGGCATATAAAGAGAACCGCAATAGCCAGTCCAAATATAACGACAATGTCATTTAGCAACTGTAGTTCCATAATCTAATTTACCTTCTAATACATATCGAAAAGCTTAAAGCAATAAGACGCGCAATGCATATCACTTCTTTCTCTTTGCACGAGGCGCCTAACTATTGTACATCGTCAGATCATGTTGGAGTAATTTGATTAAAAGTTAAGTGATACATTAAATCAATGCAAGTGTTTTTGATTCACCTCATTCAGTAAGTTGTTTATCCAGATAACTCTCTACCAACATATAGACAGCTATTCACAACGTATCTGCCTGCAAGGGCGATTTATACCGAATGGATGGAAGGGGAGAGAGTCGAAAAAACTGGGAAAATCAAAATTACCTGAATGGACACATTCCAATGCGGATTGATGCTGGGTGACGGGTCAAAATATTTTCCATATAAAGATTGGAATGAAGGTCGGGTTGGATGCGGAGAAGTTAGTGAGTAGAAAAATGTTGATTTGTGCTATCGAAACTATAGGGAAAGCAATTATGATCGCGCGAGTACATTTATCAGTTTATCGCAACCACCGTTTTTTATAAATTCCGTGTGATCGTCAATGGTTTTAAAACACTGTCCTGATATTTTATTACACAAAATTTCATGATCAGTCGTGTCATAGAACGCTTTCAATGTGTCTTTCGCGCTTGGATTACCAAAAGCAGATTTCCCGGTGTGTTTTTTACACCATGCGATAGTATTCATCCATATCGCAGCGCTCAGCGCCACAAGCGTTACCGCTCAAACCAAGGCCTCCGGCAAATCCGGCAACCATAACCATTTCTTCATCAGTAGCTCCCATTTTTTTGGCAACTTCGGAAGCGCAGCTTATTGGCAGTTACGGTATATCAGTTTGTTCACGGGATAATCCTTCGGTCGCTGACTGGATCGCTTACGGAGCCCATTTTTCCGCGAGTTTAAAGCAGTATAGAAATCTGCCGGAGAAAAAGTATTTCGCCATACTAAGTTTACTTGACCAATCATAATTAGATATTGCCAGACAGTTGACGCTCTTTGCCCTGTTTGAAAATGATTCCATGAGGTGTTTCGTTGCCGTTATGGCTATTCCGATGGCGTGACCACGGTCATCGTTCTGGCGAAAGGATTCCGCTCCTACAGCCAATGCAGACCCCCAAAGCATTCCGCATTGATATCCTTGTTGCATTAATCCACCCGCTAATGGGTCCGCGGCACGCTCTTCAATTTCGAGTGGATAACCGAATTCGCGGTTTAATATATAAAAGAAAGTACGAGAGCACGTACCAAATTTTAGAAATAATCTTTTGGCGTCTTGTTTAATCGCTTTCATGAGTATTCCTCATAAATTATTTTGATTCGGTCATTTCCAGAATAATTTACACTAATCCATCCTGCCTGCAAGCTTGCAAAACCAATTTGAAACTAAGACTGCATGCTTGACAAAAATTATTACTGCTTTGTAAATATTAAATGAAAGTTCACTTCTTCGCCGGGAAACTCCTCATCTTCATCATACCATGTCAATGTCATTTGATTGCCTGAAACCGTATAGAGAGCAGTCCACGTTTCGTCCTCAACAAAGGTAATCTCATTTCCCGATGTACTCCAGGTACCGGATTCATTCACCGGCACACCCTCAAGATAATCGATAGAGGAATGCGTTTTGTCACTATTGAATGTTACTACCATTAAGTCGAATTCTTCTTTAGTTACGGTGAAGGAACCTGTTTCACCTGTTAAAGTTATTTCTGTTAAATCCCAGGTTCCAACTAAGTCAGGATCTCCCTCTACATCGATTAACAGCGGAACGTGCGACCAGAACGGGTAAAGATCATTCTCAATAGTATCCGTCAGTTTTGTTTCATTTGTGCCGTCAGCATTCATCACGTAGATGTCAGCATCTCCATCTGCGCCTGACATGAAAGCAATCTTTGAGCCGTCCGGCGACCAGAGAGAATACACTAAAAAACATCTCCTCCGGGACTACCCACTAATTGTGTCTGATTGGAACCGTCGGCGTTCATCACATAAAGCCCATTACTGCCATAATATAAAATTTTTGTGCCGTCGGGAGACCAGAGGGGTGACGTATTAGATTCAAGATTATCTGTTAATCGTGTCTGATTGGTACCATCGCTATTCATTACGTAGATTTCCTGAAAAATATTAAACTCATCGTCTCTTGCTGATGAAAAAGCGATTTTTGTCCCGTCAGGTGACCAGGGACCAAGAATATCGTTATGTGTTGAATTATTAGTTAAGTTTCTCAGGATAGATCCATCAATAGTAATTACATAAATCTGACCGTAATCAAAAATTCCGGTATTAGTATTTGTATCCGACTGAAAAGCAATCATTGTACCATCCGGTGACCAATTGAAAGGTTTTGTCCAAAAATAATCAAGATTGTCTGTTAATCGTGTCTGATTGGAACCATCGGCATTCATCACGTAGATTTCATTATTACCGTCTCTTTTAGATGTAAAAAGGATTTTTGTGCCATCCGGCGACCAATACCCGCCTATATCGTCTGCGGGATTATTAGTCAGATTTATCTGGTTGGAACCGTCACCATTCATTACGTAGATTTCATCATTATCATCTCTTTACGAGGTGAATGCGATCTTGTAATGATACTGATTTGACAATTCCATCACGGTTATCAAGACAATTTTGGAATCGAAATCTTCACCGTCTGATACAAAAAAGGTCACGCTAAATGACCCGGTCTGAGCATTGGTCGGTTTCCAGCTGAAAATGTTACCGATAAGATCAGCTCCCGGTGGTAATCCGCTTGCGCTGTAGGATAGCAGATCCCCATCAGGATCCGTTGCTGTTAACCATATCGTTAACCTCGCATTTTCAAAAATATTTTTGTTTCCAATGAATGCTAAAACCGGCGGATCATTCTGCGTTCCCACCGGATTTGTCGTAGTATTATCACTGCAGCCGAAGGTAAGGAGCCCTAAAGCAAGAATTACAGTTCCAATAAATGAACCTTTTACGATTGTATTATTCATGGTTCCCCCGACGTATAGCGTTGATATACGTTCGTATGAAGAAATATAATTTTAGTTTGATCGGTGTGAAGAGGTAATCAGGACTTTGTATGGGAGAAAACCTTCCCATGATTTTCTCAATTTTTGATGAGGAGTTTACGTTGCCGTGATAATATTTAACAGATAAATACAATTAAAGATATAACTATAGTGAGATACTCATAAAAATCTAACCTTAAATTTATGTAATAACTATAATATCTTCCTTTGAATACGATAATGTACGGCACGTATTGTCGTACATTACTCAGTGTATACCGTTATAATAACTCAAACTAACCACCACATACAATTCTATTATTGGCAAGAATTGGCACGGTAACAATTGGTGACGTACCATTTCATTCCCGGAAGAGCGCGTCTCATTTATAATCCCTCTTGAAAATATCTGAAAAATTTCTGTAATAAGTTAAACTGAGTAGTATGTTACCTTTAGTCCCATTAACCACTCAAAGTTAGAATAAACCCTTGCATAATTCAATGTAATACGTATATATTTACTGTGTGAACAAATCCGCATGGAAGGAGCTGATTAATGAAAAAGACTATTGTGCTAACCAATATTGTATTACTATCATCTTTAATAATAAGTTGTGCTACGACTCTTTATCTTCAACCCCATGTTTCTCCGATTTCTACGAGTAAACCATTTGATTCTGATGCTGGAATAATTATTTCACCAATGGATTTGGAAAGAGAATATACGAAATCTTCAATCTTTGGAGGTGATATTAGAGTACCATTAGGGACTCCATTCCGAGATTTAGCACGAGAGACCTTTACCCCCTTTTTAATAGAATATTTCTCGTTAGTAACAAAGATTTTTCAGTTAATCCCATTATTATTGAGGTTTCACTTGTAAGCTTCGATGTAACTAAAGGTCTTGATACACATTTAACAATTAACTGTGTAGTTAGTGATGTTGATCATATTATATTTACCAATAGTTTTGATGGGAGCGGTGTGGGGAGAGCCGGAGCCGGATTATTTAGTGAAAAATGGGCTCAAGAACAAATTCGAAAATTGGCTGAAGAGGCTTTTGTACAAGCATTCAAAGCATTGCAAATAGATTTTGCTGATTTATTAAATAAAGGATAATTAAAAAATAGTATTGTGCGGTATCTTCTTAATGATAATGTTGACTATTGTAATGGTTGTTATAATATTAACATGTAGTGATGAAACTGCAACACGAATGCCCTGGAGTGTAATGCAAAGTTCCTGGCATCTGTAAGGAAAAATGACTTGTAAATTCTAAAAATTTCCCTTAGTTTTCAACACGGTTTTCCACCCTTGTTCTGACGACTTACACAGGGCACTAAAAGACTAATAATTACTGCTTAGGCAATTCTATTATTAATTCTACAAATCATTACGAGAGTATATACAATGAAGTTTCGCGATATGCATGTATTGAGAATCGTTGCTGTATCAGCAATCCTCATACTGTCGAATAGTGTTCTTGCCCAGACAAATATAGACAGCCTCAGGAACATTCTTCTCCAAAAGAGCGGATCAGAAAAAATTGATGTATTGCTGGAACTTGCTTTTGAACTCTGGGGAATCTCTCCCGAACAGAAATTAGCGTATGCCGAACAGGCATTAACGTTAGCGGGAGAATCGGGAGATAACGAAAGAAAAATTAATGCACTAAGAGCTATAGCTACTGTATACGAGAATAAAAATGATTTTACCACTGCATTACACTATTACGAACAAGGGTATACGGTTGCTGAAGAAATTGACCATAAGGGACTGCTCGTCAGGACGGGAATAGACGTTGGTACTGCATACCGGGAGTTAGGGGAATATGATAGAGCTATGGAATATTTACGCAAAGCCCTGGCGATAACCGAAAACACGGAGTTCAACGAACTTGCCCACCTGGTTTTAACGGATATCGGAAGCCTTTATGACTATATGGGCAATTTCGAAGAAGCCATCCTTTACCATCGGAATGCACTACAGATAGCAGAGGCGCAAGGAGATACACGTGAAACCGGTTACATTAACAAAGAGATTGGAAATCTATATGCCGGTGTAAGCCTTTATGGAAAAGCTATGGAATATTACCTCACTGCTTTGAGAACAGCAGAAAAAGCGGAAGATTGGCCGCTTATTGCCGAACTATCAAATGATATCGGAATGCTCTATTCCGATATAGGCAATATAGATAAGGCGCTTGAGTACCTGCATAAATCAATTGAAATAGCGGACATGATCGGCGACAAGCAGGAAATCGCTGCAGCTACCGAAAATATCGGCAACGCTTACGATAACAATGAACGTTTCGATATTGCAGTGCAATACTATCTGGATGCTTTTACGTTATATGAAGAGTTGAACTTAAAAGAAGCAATGGTAAGAGTTTTATCCTTTGCTGCCGAAAAGTATTTATCAAATAACGAACATGATAAAGTTTTAGAAACCGCTTTACAGGCATTGAAAATAGCAGAAGAAATTGACCATAAGATAGGGAAGGGTGAGAATTTAATAACCATCGGAAATATATACTTCAATTTGGGAAAACCTGACGAATCGTTACGCTATTACAAGGATGCTCTAGAAACTGTCAAAGACACCGGGGAATATACGAATATAATGCATGCTTACCAGGCCTTAGGTGAATTCTATGTAGAGCAGAAAAATTATGATACGGGTATAGAGTATTTTCTAAAGACATTGGAAAGTGCTGAACAATCCAACGTTATAGTAGATATTATAGAAAGTTATAATATTCTCTATAATGCATATAATGAAAAGGGCGATTACCGGAATGCAGCAGCGTATCTTTCACTGTATGTTGTTCTGAATGACAGCATGTTATCAGAGAGCAGCAATGCCAGCATAGAGATCTTGCAGGCACAGTACGATCTTGAGAGAAAGGACACCGAGATTGCGCTTCTTGAACGTGATCACGCCATCCATGAACTCGAATTAAATCGGAACATACTTGTCAGGAATTCCTTTTTCGGCGGATTTTTATTTGTCATAATCCTTTTTGCAATAATCTATATCCGTTACAATGAGAAGAAAAAGGCAGAGAAGGTGCTGCAGTTGAGCGAAGAAAAATTCCGCAATATATTTGAACAATTCATTGACCTGTATTTTCGAACCGAAATGGGCGGTAATATTATTTTAGTCAGTCCATCAGTGAAAAAATTGACCGGATATGATCCTGAAGAGTTGATAGGACATTCCGTCACTAATGTATACTATGATCCCTCTGACCGGAAAAAGTTTATCACTGAATTGAAAAAGTTGGGGTATGTTGATAATTTTGAATTAAAATTATTGAAGAAAAACGGCGAAGTTGCTGAGGTTTCAGTAAACTCCTGCATTGTTTTTGGTGATGATAGAAAACCAAAGTTTATCGAAGGAGTAATACGCAACATTACCGAGCGCAAGAAAATGGAAGAAATCCTTCGGGAGGCGCACGACCAATTGGAAATCAATGTGCAAAACCGGACTGAGGAAATTAAGCAGACTGTTTCACTGCTTTCCACCACACTTGAATCAACTGCCGATGGAATTTTAGTCGTTGACCGACAGGGCAAAATTGTCAGTTACAATCAATTGTTCTTACAAATGTGGGGAATTCCAATATCAGTTATAGATTCGAGAAATGACGAGGATGCTTTAAATCATATTCTCGATCAGTTGAAAACCCCCGAGGAATTTTTAGAAACTGTTCAAAATTTATATAACCATCCATCGAAAGAAAGTTTTGAGATAATTTTGTTTAAGGATGGAAGAGTTTTTGAGAGATATTCGAAACCACAGAAGATTAAAAATAAAATAGTAGGAAGAGTTTGGAGCTTTCGTGATGTAACTGAGGCTAAAGTGGCAGATATTGCCATACGTGAAAGCGAAAAGAGACTTGCATTCGCTCAAAAAGTCGCCCGTCTTGGATCATGGGAGTGGAACATTGTTGAGAATAAGACAATCTGGTCTCCTGAACTTTACAAAATCTTTGGAGTAGATCCTGAATATTTTGACCCAAATGCCTATGAAAGCTTTCTTAATTGTATTCACCCTCTCGATAGGGAAAATGTTGCTCAAATAATGCAAAAAAGCATGAAAAGCGGAGAACAATTCGCAATAGATTACCGCATTATACTGCCGGATAAGACAATAAAGTTTATTAATTCTCATGGGAGAACTTTGACCGAGAATACTGGCAGACCGACTAAAATGACTGGATATTCACAGGATATTACTGACCGCAAGGAAACCGAAATAAAGCGCGCTGAAACGCTTCGGATAGCAGAAAAAGCTTACCGCATTGCAACCGTTGGTGCGCTCACTGCAGGTGTTACACACGAAATTAATCAACCGCTCAATGCCTTAAAAGTAACCGCTGATGGAATGCTGTATTGGGATAAGAATAATATTGAATTTTCGAAGAGTGAACTGATGAAAAATGTAAAGTTTATATCTAATCAAGCTAGTATTATAAATGACATCATCAAGCAGATGAAAGCGTTGTCAGGGGAGGAAGAAAGCAAAAAAGCCGAATTGGTAAATATTAACGATGCTGTAAAAAATGTTTCATTTCTTCTCAACGAACAAATATCGTCAAAGAATATTATATTAACAGAAAAACTTGATCCAAACCTTCCATATATAATGGGACAAGTAGTCCAAACCGAACAGATTATAATTAATTTAGTAGTCAATGCTATGAATGTATTGCACACTCGCACAATTGAAAACAAGGAAGTAGTTGTATCCTCTCGCTTTACCAAAAAGCGGTGCATGTTAGAAGTAAGCGACAACGGTCCGGGCATACACCCGGATAATCTGGATAAGATTTTCGACCCGTTTTTCACAACAGTTGAAGACCGGGAAAGCTTGGGGCTGGGTCTTTTTATCACAGAGCTCATAGCGAATGAGATGGGCGGGAATTTAAAGGCAAAAAATAGAACTGAAGGTGGCGCACTGTTTACTGTTTCTCTGCCGCAAGCTAATCCTAATAATGGAGAAGAAGTTTGAAAATCCTTCTGGTCGATGATAATATAGATTGTCGAAAAAGTAGTGCACAATTTTTGAAGCAAATGGGCCATCAGCTCAGTCAATGTGGTGATGGCGAAATAGCGTGGGAAATCCTTAGCAAAGAGCATTTCCATTTAGTTATTTCTGATATCAGGATGCCCGGTATGAACGGAATTGAGCTATTATTAAAGATTAAAGAATCACCTGCGTTAAAGGGAACAGAAGTCGTTTTAATAACGGGATATGGGAAGGTTAAAGACTCTGTTACCGCAATTAAGGCAGGTGCGTACGACTACTTGTTAAAACCGATCCAGGTTAAAGAATTAGTTGCCTTGGTTGACAGAATTGCCGAAAATAATAGCCTTTAAAAGGAGTATGATGATCTGAAAAGAAATTTCATATAATAACTATAGCATCTTCCTTTGAATACAGTAATGTACGACACGTTTTGTCGTATTTCATTCCGTGTATATCATTATAATAATTCAGATTCTTTGATTCAATTATCATTAAGACTTCCGCATATACACGACGCCTAATCCGGTCTCAAAGACGTACTACAGTGCCATACGCCGCCCTTCCGGAAAACTCTCCATCAGCACAAATAGACGAGCTATTCAAAACCGTATCTGGTTGCCGGGATGCCTGTTGCCGCATGAAATAGGAATGAAATAAGAGACGGGATGTTAATTATGTGAAGGCTCTTCTGGTAGTTCGATTTGCAGATACTTAGAATAAAAATGAATGGATAGAACATGGTTGCGATTTCGAAGATTTAACGTGTTCATATTCAAAATCAGAAACCAAAACTTTATGCTTGTAAATGGAACTTTTTTTCAGGCTCACATGGTATAAATAGTATAATCACGGTGCATATTTTTTCTACAGACGGTGACGGTGTTATTAAAGCAATTATTTGTTTAAAATAGAGATTGTATTATCTCTCTTTTAAGCAAAGGAGGCATGAGATGAAATCGAACAGAAAAATTCCCTGGCTAAGAGCAATCTCTTGTGGAGCAATTGTGGGGATAATGCTTATTTACTTTTCCGGATGCGCGAGTCAGAAAGTTTCCATGGGTGAACTTATGGTAACGTTTTATGATGCGGACAGACAACTAAAAGAGGATGCATCCGAAGAGACACTTGAAAAGATTATTGAAATATACGATGATAAATCGAATGAGGATTTGAAAAAAGACAGGCCGGAATTATATGCCAGGATTAAAAACAGTGAAGGGATTTCTTACCGTTATTTAGCAAGATTAAAAAATTCTGAGGATAACCTGATTAATGCAATAATAAATTTTGAGAAGGCACTGGAGATATATACCATTGAGAAACACCCTATTCAATACGCCTTAATACAGAATAACATCGGGGCTGTTTATGGAACGCTCTCCGAAGTCCGATATGCGGAGGAAAACCTGACGAAAGCGATCATTGTATATGAAGAGGCGCTGAAGGTGTACACATTGGAGAGATATCCTATACAATATGCTTCCACCCAGAATAATCTTGGGGCTGCCTATGGAACGCTCTCCGGGGTTCGCGATACGGAGAATAACGTGAATAGCGCAATTGAAGCGTATGAAGAGGTGCTGAAGATCTTTACTGTTGAGAAATACCCGGGTAGACATGCTATAGCCTTGAACAATCTTGGAACTGCCTATGAGATCCTTGCAAGAGTCCGGGATATGGAGGAAAACCTGACAAAGGCAATTGGATTTTTTGAAGAAGCTCTGAATTTAATCACTGTTGAGCAAAATCCTGATGATTTTGCTTCTGTACAGAATAATCTTGGTAATGCATATGTAACCTCTTCTGATGTGCGAAATAAGGAGGAGAACCTTAATAAGGCGATCCAGATGTATGAAGAAGCTTTGAAAGTATACACAATAGATCAGTACCCTCTAAAGTATGCATTAACTCAGAATAATCTTGGGAGCGCGTACGTATCTTTTTTTGAAATTCAATTTCAAGGTTCGATTTATTCAGAGTTTCGCATTAAGGAGGAGAACCTTAATAAGGCGGTCCGTGCGTATGATAAGGCTTTGAAGGTATACACAATTGAGCGATTCCCTCTTAATTATGCATTAACCCAGAATAATCTTGGGAACGCATACTGGTCTCTTGCAGAGTTTATTCCCCAGGGTATAAAAAAGACGCAAAAAATTGTAGATTACAAGAGTGAAGAGAGCCTGATATTTAAGAGAACTGTTAATGAGGATGCGGACAAAGTCAATAACATAGCAAAAGCGATAAATGCTTATAATGAGGCGTTGAAAATATACACAATTAGCGGACACCCTCTGGACTATGCAATGATCCAGAATAACCTTGGAGCTGCCTTTAAAACCCTCGCAGAGGTTCGAGATGCGGAGGTAAACCTGACAAGATCAATCGAAGCGTGTGAAGAAGCCCTAAAAATCAGAACAATTGATAAACACCCTCTTGACTATGCGCATACCCAGAATAATATTGGGAACACATATGAAATTCTTTCAAGAGTTCAAAATGCTGAGGAAAATATTACAAAAGCGACCCGTGCATATGATGAGGCATTGAAAATATTTACTCTTGATAAATATCCGCAACTTCACCAGGATGTTGTATCGAGCCTTATGAAAATAAAGAGTTAATACGTTTCATTCTGAGGTCATGTCGTATTCTTAAATTCACACAGTCACTTATATCATACCGTATAAGTGGGCGGTATTTATTTTTTCTTCCGAGAGTCTTAACCAGAGAAAGAGCTGCATACGGTGGTTTGACAGATGCTCAAACGCCTGCATCATGAATGCAGCGAATGGTATTTCAAACGGCATCCACGGAGGTTTAATCATTTTTGTATTGAATTCGTCTTCCGTCATCTTCCCAAATTCATCCTTCATGAGCTGAAAATCTTTATCGATTTTTTCAACAGCCTCGTTTACAGATGATACCCGGAGATATGTTTCTGCGGGCGGCAACATGTTTTCCGGAGGTATATCGGGAAATGCATCATGATACGCCTGATAGGCCATACCCCCGAGGCATCCACTGCAATGATGCAGCAGCTGATCAATAGTAAAAACTCCCTCCATCGGCTTGAAGTTGAACTTCTCTTCCGGTGTCAGCATAATCAGTTTACGTGTTGCCTGGTAAATGTTTTCTACATACTGTATGTATTCTTCGCGTAGCATATTTTTTCCTTATACTAATTTGTTATGAATATGACTCTTTTGAAATCAACGGGTTTAGCCTTCTAAGAGAAATTTATTGTTATCTAAATCTTTAAATTTAGCGTACGTCCCCCACGACATTTTTTTAGGTTTTTCGATAAATTCTACTCCATTATCCGCCATTGTTTTGTATGTTTCATTAACATCTGTACATTGAAACACAACTGAAGGTTTTAATTCTTCCCAATTTTTCATCATTGATTTCGGATATACAGCCAGATTTGATTGTCCGCCTTGCGGACCAATTTCAAGCCAGTGAACATTGTTTCCCATGGGAACTTTTTTCTTAACTTCAAATCCGACCTTTTCAATCCAAAATGATTCGGCTTTATTCTGGTCTTCGACATAGACCCCAATTGTTGCTACGTGTGTAATCATTAATTTTTCCTTGAGAAGAGTTGTGTAGTGCTCAGTTATTTTTGTTATAATTCATTATTCTCGATTAAACGTATACTACCCGGATTTTTTCACCAGTTTTCCATCTATCCAGAAATATCCAATACTGTCTATGAACTCCATTACCACCGGATCCCGAAGTAATTCATGGTTTTCATCAGATGTGTGCACAATCTGCAAATACGAAACTGCTTTGTCGCGGAACTCGAACCGGTCTCGTTCATGCATATCTTCTTTGCTATTGAACAACCGGATGTAAAGATTGATCAGGTCAATCCAGCAGTCCGGAGGTTGTGGAAGCGGGGTGGAGGTGGCGATATTTTTTTGGAATATTTTTGTCATGGATGGTTCATTTTAATTTCTTATCTATTTGAATCCTCTGCAAAGAACATGAGAATAGTTGCAATCGCTGCACCAATCACGCCACTGCCGGGAAGTAAAGGGAACACAGCAAAGAGCAGAACTATCCCGATGAGTAGAGAGGTCTCAAATCCTGAGATACGCATACTTTTGGTTTTTGGCGATTCTACTATTTCTGATCTATATATATGAAAATGAATATGATTGCGGGAATATAGTTAGCGCTATTACGGATTTCCGTTTCGCGGTGTATTTCTGACTATTGAATGAATAGATAACGATATTGATTGGGAAGTGTTAAACAGTTCTCTTTCGTATACGTGATTATACCTGATAGATTTGTATTAAATTACCGCATGTGTCATCAAATGCAGCAAAACTCGCTTCTCCTTCAACTTTTGTCGGTTTTACTTTAAATTGCACCCCTAACTCTTTCAATCTTTTGTACTCTTTTTGAATATCGTTGACAGCAAATGACGCTACAGCAATTTCCTGTTCGAACAGAGCTTGTTGAAATTCTTTTGCGGCCGGATTATCACTCGGCTCAAGCAGTAACTCGGGTCCATCCGGTTCTTCCGGTGAAACAACCGTTAACCATTTGAATTTCCCCACAGGGAAGTCATTTTTCTTAATAAAACCCAAAACCTCTGTGTAAAATTCAAGCGCCTGGTCCTGGCCGTTTACCAATACATATGTTAGTCTGATCTTCATATTGATATTTCGCCTTTAGTATATATACACATCAACTTCCGAAATCATAAATACTTTTTCGATACTGTTGGGAGGTTCACGGAGTATCAAGAGGTGGTCATCGTGAAAAAAAGTGTTGTGATTCTCTATACAGATCGCATTGGAACATACGGAGGGTTAGTAACTCCCATTCATCATATAAAACGTGGAAATCGTTTTGAAGATTCATTATACGTTGTTATTTTACCATGGAGGGGAGCACGCATGTGGAACATACGATGACTCATTGAATGAGCAATGCTTGCAAAGTGAGTTTAGACAGGGGGAATTGCAATTAAAAGACTCTTCTTTTATACTGTACCAACTAATTCGATCCAATACATATCAAACTCGTTTGGAAATATTGATATGGGGAGTAAGTTCGGATAGTATGTCATACCTCAATAGGAATATCAAACATACTTTAAAATAAAAAGAGAGGATACTATGAATACCAGGAATTTTTTGAGGATTTGTTCTTTCGCCTTGTTTTGTGTAATCTTGAGCAATGTATATGCTCAGGATACCAGGATTAATCCCGGTGAGAGCGCACAGAACATTATACCAATGCGGGAGCGGGTCAAGATCATGCAGCGGTGGTGGGATTGGAAAAAGGAGAACGTGCTCCCGGTTGTAATGCGGGAACAGGGAGTAGATATGTGGATTATCCGGAATAATGAAGCGGAACTCTACTATAATAATGAAGGGCCCGTGTATACGTCACTCGTGCCTGCTAACTTTGAAGGAATGACATTTTCGAGTGTCCATGGAGCAGGTTCCCAGTTTACACCCGGCTTCATGATGTATTACGATCGTGGAGGTGAAATCGAATATGTGGAACCGCGGGACTACAAACACATCACACAGCTCGTCCGGGAACGGGATCACCGAACTATTGCTATCGGGCAGTTTGACAATGAGGATATGCTAACCGCGCTCGGAAGTAACTATTCGTCCCAAGCGGTTGACTCCTGGACCCTCGGGGTGCGGTGGCTTGAAACGGTGGGCCCGGAACAAATCAGAATGTATCGGTATGTACAGGAAGTGGCAAATGATATTATTGCCGAAGGATTTTCAAATAAAGCTGTTGTTCCCGAGGTCACCACGACCGACGACCTTAACTGGTGGTTCAGGCATAAAATGCTCGACCTAAATATTGAATATGAAAACCACCCGTCTGTTACCGTTCAAAGAAGATCTGCTCACATCGCCAAATATGGTGATCCGCCAGAGTATTTTCGAAAAGGTAAGACCAGGAACGGTGTCAATGTAGTGATCAGACGGGGAGATGTAATCAGCCTTGATTCGGATATGTTTCTCCTGGGAATAGTCACCGATTCACATCAGCACGCGTATGTTCTCGGAGATGAAGAATTGGATGTTCCTGACGGAATGAAGAAGGCATTGCGGAGCGTGAATAAAATGAATGATCTGTATCGGGAAGTTTTCAATGTTGGTCGAACCGGCATAGAAATCACACAAGCTTCTCAAAAGATTCCTTTCGAGGAAGGAGTAATTGAAGGAGGAATGAACATCCATCCCCCGCCCACGTATATCAGTCGATTTCTTCAGGGCGGATATATGTTCTCACATAAGACCTATGTTGCGGGATTGTCGTCAGCTTCAGGATACTACCCGACGTCAATAGTCTCGAACAATCACAAGCTATTCTATAATACCGTCACCGTGTATCACCCGCACTTTCAGGCTACTGCTCCCGGTTGGGAAGAACACGGATTTGACCTTACCGTTGGTCAGTTGGCCGTATTTACCGAGGACGGACTAAAGTATCTTGAAAGACCGATGACCGCATGGCATGTGATAAAATAATTACTACTAATATTCTATCTGGCTCAACGCGGAAAAAAGCATTGTTATTACGTTTACAATTTTTTCTCTAATCCCAAAGGACGATGTCATTAATCTACTCCGGAAGGAATTGTGTTCTCTGTCTCAAGGCATTCGTATTGACAAGGAGCACATTGTAGACATCATAAAAAAGATGTGCTTAAAAGAGATTTATTTGACTGTGTGTAGAGTTTGTAATTCACCGAAAAATTATTTGAAATACTGTAATGAATAATGTGATTACGAATTATAGGGGATTTAGAATACATTTATATAATCATAAAGAGGTAATTTTGAAAGAATTATGGAGGAAAAAAGAAAATCATTACACTTACTCAGTTAAATTATAATAAAACTCTTATAGACATTAATCCTGAAGATATTTCATCAATGGACACTTTGCCTGGTGGGGAGTATGGACATTTTACTGTACTGAAAATGAGAAATGGAGATAGTTATGATATCAAGGATCCTACAGAAGATATTAAAAAAATAATTAAAGAAACAAAAAAATTATATTAGAAGATTCAAATTATTTTGCAGCATCAAAATAATTGAAATATTCACCAATAGATGTGTTAGTTTAAATTTCCCTCGGTCTTTAATGCAAATTCAGAAATCATCAAGAAGCCCATTCTTATTATGAACTATCCGCACTCATAAAATCTATTGACTAACATTTATAAATATAAGTCACTATTATTATAATCATATGAAAACGACACAATGATCTATAGCATCATAAACTAAACTCACAAAAAGGAGTATTTCGATGGCCCACCATGGTAAGATTCATCTTATATACATTATCACAGCGTCTCCGGATCAAGTAGCCAAGGGTGATCGCATTTTCAAAAGCCATGTTAAATGGATGGAATCCACACACCATCGTGATGGTGAAAAGGCTCTTTTGCACTATACCGTGTCTAAGGCTCCGGAAATTTCAAATCCTTTGGATTCAAATTCTTCTGCGACCGGGAACACTTGCTTCATACTGGACGAGATCTATGAGACTGAGGCTGGTGTCGGGGATCACTTTAAGCAAGCCATGGATAACTGGGAGGATTTTTCTGCATTTGTTACGTGGATAGGGAATTGCAAAATTTCAGGGGTGCCCGTAGCATCTATTTTCAACTCACTCTGGTAAAAATTTGATATTTCATTCTTATGACAATACTCATCACATGACCGTAATCTATTTTTAAATAATAACGTAGAGAGACAATACAACTTTAATAGATTACCAGGCCATTATCATCATATGATCCGATTAATGTATCGCCGTCATAAATCAATACGCTCTGCACAACCATGTCTTGCGTGACGGTATAAATCGAAACAAGATATTCCAGGATATATTCTTTTTGATCGGCATCAAACGCATGAAAATTTTTTGCCGATATAGACGCGTATTTCATTACTCTCCCGGACAATTTCGTTCAGCATGTCCCACAATGTCCAAGTATCTCGCCGAAATACGTTGTTAATGTGCTAACAAGTTGCTCATACGCAAATCAATGTGCCTTGAAAACTGTCTCAAGAGTGGTAGCATAGGGGTATAGTGAATTGAAATCGACTTGCCGAATGTAATTTTGATTTCCATAGTACATATTTTACTATTTAACGAAAATTAATCCATTCTCATCGTATAACCCGATTATTTCATCACCTTCGTATGACAATATTTTTAGATTCTTAATGCCAGATTCTCTCACATATTGGCTTTGAATGCTCTTGAAAAATGATTTTTTGTCAGGCATACTAATACTATTAAACAATACATCAACATAAACGGATAGCTTATCATTTTCAAATATTATTTCCTTTATTACTCTTCCTTCTTGCAAGGACAAAACTAATTTATTGAAAGCTTTATCTGCTTCATTTTTTGCTTCTTCCTCTCCCAATGATTCAACTCTTTCAGTGTAATCCCATATACCGATTTCCAGTTCCTTTGCCGTATCATGCGCATCCATTAAATTCTCGAAATACTTCACATTTGGTGGATAAAAATATATGTGTCCGAAACCAACTGTTATTAACATGCTGTTTATAAAAATTTCTTTTCCATCTGATTTTTTGTACCAGGCATAAGCAAGCAATCTTCCGTATTTATCATATTTTTCCTCATCAGTCTCAATCCGTATTATTTTGCCTTTGAGTTCAAGTGAATATTTGAGTGCATAAAGTGCGTACTTCCCGTAATATTCTTCCGGCTCTATTGCGGTATCAATTTTTGGGGTATCAACTCCGATTAGCCGTACCGTTTCGCCATTCTCAATTTCAAAGGTATCACCATCGATTAGCCGGGTAACGGTATGGTATTCCTGAGCGACTGCAAATGAAGCGGAAAGATAAAAGATTACAGTTATGCATGTTATTTTTAATATCATGGTTTTCCTCTTTCAATTATGGGGGAATTCATGACGCCGATTCTTGTTGTATTTCCTTCTGAATGTTTGGGCAGACAATTGCGTTTTTTAACTACATAAAGCCGTTATCTGGTGCCTTTGTATTTTAGAGGTATTGAGAGCTTAACTTTTTAAAATTTTCATATCGGTAATAATTTTCGTTGCGATATCACCATTATATTCTCTGACTCTTCGCGGTGTTAAAAACCACTCAATAATCCACCAAATCCACATTCCGCCAACCGTTATTAAATTCACGAAACCGAGCGCAACTCTCCCAAGAAGGAACAATTGTATTGGAGAAAAGATCGCCAGGAGGACCATTCCTACTAGTGCTCTTTGATTTTTTCTCATATTGCTCCTGAAACATCATCTGTTCTTCGGTTGTCATTTTGCTTAAAGCCGATTTAACCATAAGGGGCAATGTTTCTACTAAGTTCGGATTAATAGCAAGTTCCATGATATTCTTCTCCCTGTTAGTTTCATTTGGTATTATATTACTTTTGAAGATCTTAGTGTCAACTTCGGGTATTAAAACCTTTTATCGCCGTTGTCAGTTTATAAAGGTGTTGATATTTATATTAGTTATGTTTTTTCCCTTCGATCAAGTCTACTGCATCTTTTCCGAGTCGGTCGATTTCCCATTGCCGGAGCTCCGGGAACTCGTTCAATAGTTTTTCTCTATCAAGTCGCATTTGACCAATTTCTGCATTTGTTTCATTTATTTTTTTTTGCAGAGCAGCTTTCCACTTTTCCGTAGTGTTTTCCTGGGTTTTACTTTCAAAAATCAGAGAAGAAATGCTGGATAAAGTAGGTGACATTTGTAATGAAATGTCAGTGTCAAATAATTCCCACTTTGTAAAATAAACTTCAGAAGTTCCTTTATCTCGTAATAATTTATGAGTCATTGTTGGATCACCGTACTTATCGGTAATATATTTTTCTAACAAATTGAAATTTTCTTCTCTATAATCTTGCTCGACATTACTAAAATTGTAGTAAATAGATATCTGTTTTTCATCCTCATCGGAAAACATCGGCGGCTCAAGAAAATCATATTGAACATAATAATTAATACCCCTTCCCCGTATAAAATGAGACAAATTATCATCATTTTTGCGATACGGCTCTCCATTAGCTTGTATTATATCTTCAATGCTTGTGAATCCCCAATCAAAATCCTTGTGTTCAAAATTTATGTGATTGCTTTTATTATTAATCCACATACCAGTATAATTCTCCTTCGCTTCTTGTTCGGATTTTTTGAACGAATCCTCATATTGCACGTTAGGTGGTACGGTCTTTACTTTTGCATACCCTCTCCTAACTAATATATTATTGTGAAAATAATATTCATTTTTTTTGAATACTTATTTTGATAAAACACGTAGGTAATTAATGTGCCATTTTCGTCCCGTCTCTGCTCATCATATTCAAATCCCACTTCTTTGCCCTCGAGCATCGTTTTAGTTCTATCGTATACTTTTTGCGCAAATGCTTCATCTTCCTTATTACCGCTACCAAGTTCAGGAGCATCAACACCGATTAAGCGGACGGTTTCACCACTTTCAATTTCAAAAGTATCGCCGTCAATTACACGCACAACAGTGTGCATCTCATACGAAGGTGAAACCTCGGTTTTTTCCGTGCATGAGGCTATTATTACAACGATTATTGGAAAAATAATTAATAAAATTGAAATTAAATACTTATTCATTACACGTACTCCATGGATAATTGTAATTTATTGTGGAATAATGATATCAAATTTCTAAGTAATTAAAAAAAGCAGGAATCTGCGGAAAGTTATTCACGAGTACTAATTCAATGATGTTCCTGGTCGATGTAATACTCTCATCAAAACTTATTATACACGCCTACAACTTTGTGAATGAATACGAAATCTTTTGATTTATATTCCCGGCTGTTCAAGCCGTCAATATCAACAGAGTCTTTATTATCTGGCTCGAGGTGCACAGTTTTACCAACTTGCCGGAATCGTTTTACACCGGCATTGCCACCTTTTAACCTGAATACGACAATTGAATTGTTGTGAAGTTCTGAAGAAGGGGAGACTATGACATAGTCTCCTTCGTTTAAAGTGGGAACCATTGAGTCCCCTGTAACCACCAACGCATACGCGTTTTCGTCCTTAATATCAGCCATGACATATTCCTCCGAGAAACGTACCGGGTAATCTTGATCTGTAAAATCAACTACGTCACCAGCCGGGATTTTATTAAGGACAGGGACTTTCCGGGTGAACACGGGGTTTAATTCGTTACCCCAATCTTGCCCGGAATCATGAACTGAAGAATGCTTACTATTATATTTAACGGCATCTTTTTTTGAATGTTCAATATATGTTTCATTATTTATGCGACTTGAGTTATTGTGGTAGAGGCTATCGGTTGTGACACCGAGGGTGGTTGCTAGTTTATATAATGTTTGGGGGTGAATTGCTTTTCTTTCATTACCATGTCTATCTTTACCAGACTCAATAAATACGAGGTTGGAATAATCAATTTTTGATTTTTCGGATAACTTTTTGAGAGATAATCCTTGAGTAATTCTCAATAATTTGATATTTTCGCCAATTTTTTTCACGTCCATAATACTTACCAAAAACAACAGTTTACATATTTATTCCATAAAAAGTTGTATATTAATAATAAAATTATTAAATGTTAGTCGATCATACAATTTTTGCAGGCAAAAATCAACAGGAAAATACACATGATTAACAATACACTAAAAGCCAGGATAATCGAAAAGTTCGGTTCTCAGGCCGATTTCGCTCAAGCAGTGGGAAATTTCGAACCCGTGATTTCACGTGTTATTCGTGGCAGAACATTTCTTTCTGATGAAGACCAAATCCGTTGGGCTGAATTGCTCGATTGTAAACCGGCAGATATATTTATTTTACACAATAAAATTTCGGCATAACAGTATCAACTAAAAATCATCATAGTGTTGCGAGGTGTATTATGGATATGATTAACAAATTTGACTACCACAAAGAAAAAGTTGATGAGCTACAGAAATTGGAAATCATCAAGAGTAAAATCGCTTAGTGAGGAAGTGTTAAATTTGATTTTCGGAACAAAGCAATGGATTATGAAAAAGTGTCAGATTGTCAGTTCAAGAAATTATAGCTACTGAAGTTAGACAGCAAGTTGCTATGTATTCAGAAGTTTATCAGGAATATCTCAAATTGTGTAAGCAAAAAAAGCAATCCTTGCTTTCAAAAATAGGACAACTTGATAAAACACTCTCACGATTCTCTAAAAAACCAATCGGTTCAATATCAGTTAATTACTTTGAAAGCAAACTCAAAAATTTGCAAAAAATATTTTTATTGAGCGACAACATTTATAATCATTGTCTTACTATTTTAAAAAGTATTTTCAATTCGAGAGTTGATATGGTATATGTGTCGAAGAGAACTGTTGAAAAATTAAAAAACATAAATCAAGACCGAAATTGATCGAAATTTCACGTTATTTTAGTACTAATGGAATTGAATAGATTTTATGTGGTGCAAAAGGATAAATTAAAGTGATCGTCGCATTCGACAATTATGCTGGTATGAGAATTGGTGAAATTATATCGATAAATCGGTCAAGAGTTGATATTGAGAACGTAAAGTAGATTTATTATTCTTCAAAAACAAATGAAATTAGAATTATCATATTTCGTCCAAATATTAAATTGTTTTTATCAAAATACATGGAATTATTAGGCAACGATTCTTCCTGCCTTTTTTATAAAGGAAGATACAATGGATATTTAGGTTATCTTAGAAAGCAATGGTATAAATTATTTAGAGAGGCGGGCATCAAGCGTGATGGAAGGGGATTTCACGATTTGAAGAGGTCTTTTGATACACACTGTCATGAAAATGGAAAACTCGATGCCATTATAATAAAGTTTACCGGACAGAAGTCAGTACGTATGCTAGAAACTTTTGATTATACGGGTCAATAAAACAGTGATATTATTGAAATGCAATAAAAAAACTTCAGTCTATAATAGGTGAAAATAACGCTAACTCAAAATAAATTTAGGGGCTTGACGAGATAACTTTAAGCGATTATCTTGTAAGTCAATGTCCCGTAATAAGTTATCAAAATATTATAAGCGAAAAATTCTTTTCTATTTTTCTCACGAATTAACGGCCACGCAAACGGCAAATTTACTCAAGATCAGCAGCAATACGATCAACCGGTATTACCGCGTCATTCGTGAGTGTATAGCTGAATATGAAGACCGTCAGATACACGAATTTGCAGGTGAAGTAGAACTAGATGAAAGCTACTTTAGCGGTTGTCATAAGGGCAATATAGGTCGTTGTACAAAGAGCAAAATACCAGTATTTGGTATACTCAAGCGAAACGGTATTGTCTATACACAGATCGTTCCGGATGTCTCAACAAGAACACTTAAGTCCATAATAAAACAAAAAATTAATACGGGAAGTACCCTCTACTCAGATTCCTGGAAAAGCTACCATGGCTTAGTGTTCTAAGGGTTTGAACATGTACGCATCAATCATGACAAAGAGCTTGTTGATAAACACAGAAACCATATCAACGGGATCGAAAGCTTCTGGGCATATGTCAAAAACAAACTGACAAAATTTCATGGCATTCGTCCAGAACATTTTTATCTTTTCCTAAAAGAATATGAGTCCAGATTTAATAACCGAAATCAGAATATTAACAAATTACTGCAAAAAATTATCAATATTTAAAACCTTTACATTGTCTAGACCCAAAATTTATACTTACTATTTTGGTAAAGTTTATACTCTAATATAATAAGGAGTGCAGATAAGGACAAATTAAAACCCCTCTAACTAGTTACAGTTAAGGGTTTAGACTTTGTGGCGCCTCCCAGATTCGAACTGGGGACACACGGATTTTCAGTAAAGTAGCCATCAAAGTTCCTCACGTATTAACCTCAATATCTCACACTATTTTCGTTAATTTCATCGACTCTGTGTCAGGTTGTGACACGTTTTTGTCACAATACAGAATGGGTGAATTATGTCTAATGAAAAGATAAATTCTCTCCTCAAAAATGCTGTTCTTGGGCTTGGATTTGACATCTCCGAATTAAACGTCCGTTATACAGAAAGTGAGTTCACAGATACTATCAAGGGATTTGTTTGTGTCGATGGTGTGGAGTTCGCTTTTGACATTGAGGACGGCAGGGTTGAAAAATTGGAGACAACATAATGTCTGATTTACCAACTATAAAATGTTCGGCTGACACTATCATTACCAGGTTCCAAGAACTCTGTGCGATGAAAAAACATCCAAAATTGGAATTCATAGGCGCACAAGAGACGCTTAGTGGCGAACCGCTTTACTTGTACAATTGTCTTTATTGCGGAACTACGATCTGCGGCGATCCACCGGAGGAATAATTGTTCAACACAATTAAGGATTTATGTCAAGCGTTCGTGGTGATTGGAAAACGACGAAGACGTTGTATCAAGCTCTTGATGCAGATATTCGGTTCGATTTCGATCCTTGTCCAACAGATCCAGAATTTGATGGGCTTTTGATTGAGTGGGGAAAATGTAACTATGTCAATCCTTCTTACGGTCGGGTAACTGGTGATTGAATTATAAAGGCTTTTCAGAAATTGCATAAAAGTTATACGGTTGTGTTACTTTTTCCGAGTAGGACAGACACAAAATGGTGGCATGATTACATAATGGAAGCACGTCACACTAGATCAATTAGGAGGAGATTAAGATTTGATGACAATAACAATGGGTGTGCTCCATTTCCAAGCATAAGTAATTTTTGACGGAATACCATAATGCAAATAGAATACAAACCTTCATTAACGGTACGGATAGTCGTGTGGCTGTTGAAGATTATCAGTTGTGAGTATAAGGAGATTTGCCATGTGGTACAATCTGACACGGAAACCACGTGTAAAGCTGACGTTCCTGCGGTCGCAGATAAGCAGGATCACAGGAAATAAGCTTTGGTTTTACAAAGACAGACAGGGCAACCAGTACATGATGTGGAACGAAAGTTCCAGGCGGTACAATGATGACGGTTCGTACAGTACGGTGAAAACGGAACGGTGGAGAAAGGCTGTTGCATGAAACGCATATTCTACGACGCTCTTATAATTTTTTGTGCTGTGCATGTGGTTCACGCTTTTGATGTGGCTGCATGAAATATTAAGGGGAATGTGATATGATAGATAAACTGTATTATGAATGCATCGGCAGATTTCCGCCGAATCGACCAAAAACTGTCAGGTGCAAGGAATGCGGAGCAAAACTCGGTGAAGCTGATTTTGCGTATAGTAACCGGGCAACCTGCAGAAGGTGTGTCACTATTGTTAAAGCGAATGGACTCAAAAATGAGGTTGCGGCATGAACAGGGAATATGAGGTGTGCCGAATTGCGGTTGAATGGCAGAATAATAGTTTCGGTGAATTTGATAAAACGATTATGAGGGCTATTCAACACGCAGACAGCAGCAATATTACAAAGTTGTTTCGGGTGTATCCGTACCACGTTGAGGCGTTTCTGCGGTATCACAATTTGCACGATAATCCGCTCGGTGTTGCGTTCAGGGACAATCCAAGATGGTACAAGGAGACGGAGGAGGCGTTTTGGCATGATGTTGATATTAAGGAGGAGATGGCTGTCAATGGTTATTGGGATGAGGAGGAATGATGCTAAAATATTACGTTTTTGAGGTTTCTGACAATAAGGAGATGTGGGAGGAACGGGTGGATGCTATAAGTAAATGGGATGCCATGGAAAAGATTGGCCTGCGGCTGTACCGGCAGAATGTCAGTGTGTTGACTATGAAGTTATTGTATTGTTCAAAAATAGAAAGGGAGCCCGATGTCAGAGACGCAAGCTGTGAACAGTCTGCTTAAAAAGCTCCACACTATTATGGCGGAAGTTGATTTTATCAATACGGATACAAAGCATTCGTTGCACGGGTACGGATATGCATCGGAGGAGTCCATTAAGAAGAGGTTACGCGGTAAGTTCGTTGAACATGGTGTGTTGTTCCAGCTGAACGCGTTCGGTATCGAAACGGAACGCAGGACGGATGAAAAGGGTACGGAGAATATAATCACTCATGTTGATTTCGGGTACAAGTTCATCGATGTTGCTACGGGTGAAACTCTTGAAGGCCAGTTTGTCGGATCGGGTGAGGATGCAGGTGAAAAGGGTGTGTATCAAGCCGTTACCAGCGCTATCAAGTATATACTGACATCGACGTTCCTGATACCGACGGGTGACGATCCTGAAAGCGATGGTGACAACGGCACGACAACAGAAAGTCCAACTACCGAACAACGGGAGGGCAACGGCGTAAACGCGATACGATGTGATAAGTGTGGAAATGATATGATTGTCAAAAAACAAATGAGTACGGGGCACGAATATTATGGCTGCACCAATTACCCGGATTGCAAAAACACAAAGCCGATTAAGAAAGCATCTGACGACGGTAATGAATCGGTTTCACAGTTTGATACAGGTCTCGCGGAGGAGGTGTCACGGTTTTTTGATGAATTGGGTTTGACGGTTATTGAGATTGCCGCTGAGCTTAAGCCGTTTGACATTGCTTCGGTATCTGATTTGCCGAAACTTTCCGATGTGCAACTGGAAAAACTTAAAAACAGATTGAGCGGTGAGCTCGATCAACACCTTACTATCACTGAAAGCTGATAATGCGATATCCGGTCATCATACCAAGACAAGCGGTGCATGTATATTCACTCGGGAAGATCAAGCACTCGCAGGAGCTTGAAAAACTCCGCATCATGGGCGGCCGTGACGATGAGTTGAGTCCGAAAGAGTTGTTGTGCAGACGGATTACGGACCGGGTGAAACATAATGTGGCGATGAATAAGCGGTATAAATGGTTCTGGCAGCTGATGAAGGTTGATGTGGAATTCTTGAAGTGTTTGATTGAATAGCCGGAGCGGTGAGCGGGCAGTATTCGCAGATTCGTGGTGGTATGAATCTCCTGATAACCACACACTGCCATAGTGAGTAAAAGGGCGAGATGGTTCGAATTCTGTCTCCGATGCGGAAGAGGGGTAGAGGAAGTGTGAATTGCCGTGAGTTGTTCCATGCAACAGTAAACATGTACCATATGGAATTGCATATTCCGGATATAACGGAAATCGGCGCTGGGTGTTGCCCCCTCTTTCCCTGGTATACATGGAAAATTATGAACAGTCAATCTATTTACAAACAGCAACATAAAACTCTTAATGGCGAGTTACGAATGGTCAAGAGCAACGGTTTTATTGCACTTTACAGACAGATCAGAGAACACTGGATATGGGAAAAAGACAAGCCATTTTCAAAGGTTGAAGCATGGATTGATTTGATTCTTGAAGCGGGTTATAAAGATCAACGGCGTGAGTATAAAGGGAATTTTTATGAGGTCAGGAGGGGTCAATTGTTGTACAGCTTGCGGTATCTGGCAAACCGTTGGAACTGGAGTAAGAATAAGGTTGACAGGTTTTTGTCGCTGTTGGAGTGTGATGCAATGATTGAACACAGACCGGGACACCATTTGGGATACCTAACTATATGTAATTACAATAGATATAACCCTTCTTGGGACAGTAAAGGGGACACAAACGGGACGCATAAGGGACAGACACGGGACAAATATAACAAGAGAAACAATGGTAACATTTTAAACAATAATAAAGATATAAAAGGTTGTGTCGTTGAGGTTCTTGAATCGAGCCGTTTTTTCAATGGTATTGTATCACACAAAAATTTTGATGAGTGGCTTGATAATATTATTGATGAGTATCATGACATAGATATATGCGGCGAAATCAGGAAGGCGCATATCTATCTCATTAGTTCGGGGAAGCGATACAAAAAATATCAGCTGTTTCTCAGCAATTGGTTTAAGAATAGACAAAAGTTCGATCAAACGGATAACCGGAAACCGGAAAAAAAGGATGTGAGCAATGACTACCCAATTGATCTCATTGAAACGGGGACATAAATCAGATCGGTTGTGTCCTTATTGTGACAAGGAACTGGTGTATGCAGTGACGCAAAAGGGGGTGGAGACTGAGGTTTGTTTTGATCCTGCCTGCATGGAGAAGGTGTATAGAGCGTTCATGCAGCGGCGTTCGGAAACGGTTCTGTACCGTCAGGGTGTCTTCGGAGATTATGTGAGGTGTACGTTTGAGAATTTTGAACATGGGACGTCGATTTGTGATGCATGCAGAGATTTTGCTGCGGATCCCCGATACGGATTAGTGTTGATCGGGGATACCGGCACGGGGAAAACGCATCTTGCGGCTGCAGTTACCCGGGCGATCGCTCAAAAAGGGGTCAGGAGGTTTTATTTTCGATCCACTCTGGACATCATCCGGGAAATCAAGGATTCCTACAATGAAGATTCGCGATTTACGGAACTTGAATTAACAAAAAAATATTCCAATGCAGATTTCCTTGTGATTGATGATCTTGGAAGTGAGAAACATACAGAATGGAGTGCACAGACACTTTACTCATTGATAGAGGATAGAATAAAGGAGGCAAAGCCTACGGTGATCACGACAAATTTAAGCCTGGGCACAATCGCGGATCAGATCAGCAAGAGGGTTGCAAGCAGACTTGCCAGGTACACCGTTATAAAAATCACTATGCCGGATTACAGAATGAGGAGAGCATGATTAATTGTGAACACAGCATGATTGAGGTTATCGGGATTCATAAAGACCACGATGACGAAACAACACCGTTGTACCTATGTCTTTGATAGAGGTCGATGCCATCGAGAGGTACAGGAAGAATGACGGATTATGGACGTTAGCGATATAAGAAAATACACGGCACGGCAGCGTGTGCTGGGAGTGTCCGGATGATCCAGATGTAATGCCGGGCGGTGGTGCTGATGATCTTCAGTACAGTACTCAATGGGCATTTAGGATGTTCTCGACAAAAAGATATAAGAACAGTATGGAAATCAAGATGACTCCACTACAAAAAACGGTTGTGTTGAACAGTTTTCCTTTCAGGTTCAATTCACCTATAATCTGTAACTCGTTCATATTCATCTTTACAGTAAATAGCGGTATGAAATTCAAAAGTATCGCTGCGACAGGACCGCCCATAATAAGAAGCGGATGGCTGACCCGATATATAAAATCATTCGTTTCAATCCAGCCCAATTCGTATTGCAATATTCCTATGGCGACAAAAATGATGGTTGGAGAGATTAAGAGTAACCCTGCGATAGCAAGTATTTTTTTTATTGAGTATAGCGTGTTCATTCATTGTAGTTTCCTTTGATTTTACAACGCTGATACTTAATGATTTAATTTTTCTTATTCAATACAAATTTCATTTTTTGTCACCTGCATTATTATACGTGTGAACAGCTCAGTTGATTTAAGGTTTTTATCAAAAGTATCAATATGATACTCTCAAAAGCACAAACAATATAATCTACATTAATGGATTGAATATTATTTAGTTAATAATTAAGGAGAAACAGGGCGAGCATGCACTACCAAAAGGGAGCGGATTATCTGGGATTTTTGGAGGACCTACAACTACGGGGGCTTGTGGAGATGGCAGATGAAGCGGTGAAGTCAAAGGAGGAATATGATCTTTTTATCAAGAACTTAGCGATGTTTTGTAAGAAACGGCGGCGAAGTCATGTATTGAAACGGTATGAACGTTTGAAGAGGAACAAGTAGTACGATGAAGCTATTGCGTGTGTGGCCGACGAGGCAGGGTGGAGCAGTGGAACGATACGGCATGTGCTGGGGCGGAATCGGTGAGTTCGGTGAGATAAGGTATGTGTTTTATGACAGATAATAGGAAAAATTCCTACTTTTTTCCTGCCTGGTCTATTTTCGCCCAGGAGTCGCGTAGGGAAACGGTACGGTTGAAGATCAGTTTTTCAGGACGTGATTCGGTATCGACACAGAAGTACCCTTTCCGAAGGAATTGATATCTCGCCCCCGGTACTGCATCCGCTAAACTTGGTTCTACCCTGCAGTGTGTCAGGACTTCGAGAGAATTGGGATTGATGTGTGTTTTAAAATCGACCTCTTTGTCTTCTTCGGGATTTTCTTTTTCGAATAGTCTGTCATATAACCGGATTTCAGCATTGAGCGAATGTGCCGCTGATACCCAGTGGAGCGTGCCTTTTACTCTCCGTCCGTCAGATGACCACCCGCCGCGTGTTTCGGGGTCATAGGTACAGCGGAGTTCGGTGATTTCACCTGTCTTTTCATCTTTTATTACGTCAGTGCAGGTGACATAGTAGGCATTTTTGAGACGGACTTCCCGTCCCGGACCTAACCGAAAAAACTTCTTCGGCAGGTCTTCGCGAAAATCCTCATGTTCAATATAGATTTCCCGTGAAAAGGGTATTTTACGTGTACCCATGCTTTCATCTTCGGGATTGTTTTCTCCTTCAAATTCTTCAACCTGACCTTCGGGGTAGTTTTCAATGACGACTTTCAGCGGGTCCAATACTGCCATCACACGCGGTGCCCGTATATTCATGTCTTCCCGAATACAGTACTCAAGGAGTGCAATATCAACGGTGCTGTTTGCTTTTGCAACACCAATACGGTCACAAAATTCGCGGATCGATTCCGGTGTATAGCCCCTCCGGCGCAAACCGCTGATCGTCGGCATCCGGGGGTCGTCCCATCCGTTGACAATCTCCTGTTCGACAAGTTCAAGCAGTTTTCTTTTACTCAAAACCGAATAGGTAAGGTTCAGTCGGGCAAATTCGATCTGTTTCGGACGGTTTGCAGTTTGTAATTCATCGAGTATCCAGTCATAGATGGCTCGATTATTTTCAAACTCAAGGGTGCATAACGAGTGCGTTACTCCTTCGATCGAGTCGGAAAGACAGTGTGTAAAGTCATACAGCGGATAGATACACCATGTACCGCCCGTACGGTGATGATCATGATATACTATGCGGTACAACACCGGATCACGCATTACCAAATTAGGATGCACCATATCGATTTTTGCGCGGAGGACTTTTGATCCCGCTTCAAATGCACCATTGCGCATTTTTTCAAATAGTTCGAGGTTCTCTTCGATCGTGCGATCCCGATACGGACTTTCTTTACCCGGTGTGGTTAATGTTCCCCGGTATTCCCTGATTTCATCTGCATTCAGATCACAGACGAACGCTTTGCCGTCTTTGATAAGCTGTACGGCATAGTCGTATAATTTTTCAAAATAGTCGGATGCGAAGAATAAGCGGTCTTCCCAATCGAATCCTAACCAACGAACATCGGTTTGTATCGATTCGACATATTCATCGCTTTCTTTTTCGGGATTCGTGTCATCAAACCGGAGATTACATGTCCCGCCCTGAAACTCCGATGCGACACCAAAGTTAAGACATATGGATTTCGCATGACCAATATGTAAATATCCATTGGGTTCCGGAGGAAAACGGGTTGCTAACCGGCCGTCATTTATATTGTTTGCGAGGTCTTCGGTTATCCTTGCGCGGATAAAATCAATTGTCACTGCTGGTTCTGCTTTCGGCATATACTTTTAGTCCTTCATCCTGCCACATGTATAGCAAGTGTATGAGCTTTCATTTTGTGCAGCACAATATACCATTTTACATTATTAAAAGCACATTGTTTTTACAGCCAATTCTCTGTGAGAATAGAGGATTGTACCATGCACGGCACTGATGGAGATCCCGGAAGTTTAACGGATGAGAGGTTGACCGGCAGCAAGGGATAGGTGTGGTAAAGCTGATGAGGCGGTGAGGTCGAAGGAGGAATATGACCGGTTTATTAAGAGTTTAGCGATGTTTTGTAAAAAGCGGCAGCGCAGTTATCTGTTGAGACGGTATGAGTTTTTGAAGAGGAACAAGTATTACGATGAAGCCATTGCGTGTGTCGCTGACGAGACAAGGTGGAGCAGTGGATCGGTACGGCATGTTCTGGGGAGGAACCGGCGAGATTGTTGTGTAATTGGATGTGGTTACTATTTCTTGATATGATAAAATATATATAGTTGACTCCTCTGGCTGAAGAATTTACAAACAATACTATTAGAAATTCTCACTCAATAGTTATCGAATCGTTTATTGTTACTTTAATTTTTCGGATAATAAAAGATTATCTAATTCAGTCTTAAATGTAATTTGACATTTTGGGCAGATTCCGTGAGTAATGACATATTGTTCAGGTATATATTCAAAAATTGTATCTAAAGCCTTCCAAGCGCTTTTACCTTGGGGAAACTGAAAATCCTTGCACCAGGAACACATTACTACCGCTTGCCCGGCATTTGAATTATAATCAACGGTAGTAAAATTAGTTGATGGTACTTCTTTTATAATTGTTGAACGGTATAAGACCTTATCACGATCTGCTTCCAGCTCCATCTTCATATATCTGTTGACTTGAGGGCTATCACACCGATAGTTGAAAGAGATTTGCCTGCCTGAATTATTCATTACAATATCGTGCATAGTTTCATATATGTGTTTTACCCTATTTCCCTGGATATACTTGAACAGGTTCTTCCCAATGATATTTTCTATATTGAGTGATTCACCTTCATTAGATTGAGCAAATTCATACCATGAATCGCCGATTTCGATTATTACACCTTCTGCATTCGTGCTATAACTTACAATATTATTATCCATATTCTTTGCCTAATTATGTAAAATCACGATTAGGAGCCACGTTAGTTACCATCATTAGCAGCGTTTACTATGATAACCTCCTTGCTATTAATGAGGATAAGAATTATGTAAAACTAAAAAATGAATTAACCAAGCATTTTTTTTGATAACTTTTCCAGTGTTGTTGATTTCTATAGAAGCGCGAAGTCATGTTTTGAAACGGCATGAATGTATGAAGAAGAACAGGTATTATGATGAGGCGATTGCGTGTGTTGCTGACGAGGCAGGGTGGAGTGCCGGAACGGTACGGCATATGCTGGGGAGGAATCGGTAAAGTTTTTTAATAATGCAAATTTGGGCTACGTTTTATTAGACTTTCATTGCTACCATTGACTGCTATACTCCAGACAGTTTCAAGGCCACGTTTGACTCTCACGAACGAACGCGTAAAAACAATCTCATCGTTGCCATAACCAGTCAGTATCTTCACTTTACCGTGTTTGATTTGAGAATTACTTTTAATAAGACTAGAATGTACTTATATATGCAACTTTACTGTGTAATAACCTTGTTTTATGCAAACCATTTATTACATTTATAATTAAATGAGACTTTAGATACTTTGACAAGAATTGCTGAAAAATAAAATATAGTTTATTCTGAAAACTGAAATTTATTTTTAGGACAATTTAGTGCAAAAAAAATACTAATTGTAGATGATGATACCGGTGTTCTCGCATTATTAGGTGCGTTTTTCGATATACAGGGATTTATAGTGAGGACGGCAACACGTGGTAAGGAAGCATTAAAAATTTTAAAGAGTGAATCATTTAAAGTGATGATCCTTGACATTACTATGCCTGATATGAGTGGCATCGATGTGTGCAAAAAAATTAGAGAAGAAAAGTTAGATATATATAATAGGTTTTTCCGGTTTAATGGAAACGTTCGATAGTGAAGAACTAAAGAAAATCGGATTTAATGCATGTTATAAAAAACCAGCTGAGTTATCCGCGGTCCTCGATGCTGTGAATACCGGTTTTGATAGTTTTGATAGCGGGCAGGAATAGATGATGCATTGCGGCATAGCATTCGTGCGATGTTTCCTTATTGCCATAGTGCTTTAGAATGGTTTACTAAAAACATTCAACAGAATACATGTTACAATCGCACGCCTATTCCGAAGGTAAAATCCACACCGGTTAAATCAATAGAATTTTTCTCTGCATCCTGATTATCAAACTTTTGTAATCCTTGAGCATATCGGAATCGTAGACTGGATTCGATGAAGAATTGTTTGAATCGATTGAACCTGATACCAAAATATGCCTGGCCACCGTAATGTATTTCAGTATTTGATTTATTGCTTCCTCCTCTAAACCTGATAAAAGAACCTGGGATATTGTTGGTGCCATCTTTGATCAAAATTTCTATCGGAATACCAATCATGGATCCCACAGGATTAAAATATAATCCCTCAAATGATCCTTGACTTTTAAAACTGTTAATTGCAAGTAATGGTCCTAATCCAAAAAAAGGTGAAATCAAACTATCATTCCCTTTAAAATAATGTTCGAAGGAAATTCCTATTGGTATAAATCTCACATTCCATTTCTCAATATCTTTCTGTATAGACATAATATTATAGTTATTTACACTTACATTATGCAGTGAAATGCTACTATACTCGATTCCAATAGCTATACTGTTTTTCCGGTTAATGTTATATTTAAATTCAAATTTCTTCCTATTGTACCCTTTTTGTAAGAAATAATATCTTTCCCACTTGAATGAAATGGACCGCCAAGCTCAACAAAATCACGAAAATTATTTCTTGATATATGAAATCGGCCTGTTTCATTGGTTAGAATTCTATCGTCAAAAAAATCGCTTAAACTATTAAGCGGCACGTAACCACCACCTATACTAATAGAGAACTTTTTGTCCTGAGCAAAAACATTACCCATACTAAAGATTACCGCAAATACTATGCAAAAAGTGACTGACGGTTTGTGCAATTTCAAACTGTTCATAGTCTCTCCTGTAACTATACGTGTTCTTACGACATACATACAACCGATTTTTGTTGCGGTTTTGGTTTTTCAATTCCTTATAGGGATTGCAACAGAAACCTGGTGTGTAACCACGAAAGTATCCTCCAAACCCAGAGGACCACTGGGTGCCAGGACAAAGTCCCCTGCACCAAGTGATGAAATTAAACCGGTAACGAAGTTAGTATTCTGCCGAGG
Organism: bacterium; assembly: GCA_965249485.1. GTDB lineage: Bacteria > SM23-31 > SM23-31 > SM23-31 > SM23-31 > CBDFMG01. The sequence continues at coordinate 1,774,130 of OZ252239.1, forward strand.
AGATACAGTGGGTCTGCCCGTGCCCATAGTTATCAGACCTGTATAGCGGATAGGGAGATTCCTGAGATTCAGATTCAAGGACCAGCTGGCTGTCCATTCCAACCATCTTTCATTTTGTTTCCGCCGAAAATTCTCGACGTAGTCATACTGGTCAAGCTGATACCTGATTGATCGAACCTGTATCCCAAGTTGATAACCGAAACGATTGCCTGCATCATGAATTCCAATCCGGAATAATTTGTTTGAAAACCGGAAGTCGTTTTCAATGGTCTTGCCTCCGATAGGGATATGCCCTCCACCGTTGGTTGTCACCGGTTCCGCAGCATCTGCCCAGGTATTACTCCATATTGGTTCGTAGACAAGATCCGCTCCAAACGTAACATTTTCATGCGTTTTGGAGAATCCGAAACCCAGGTTGTAGGCACTTGCGTCACCAGGGTCCCGTGGAATGTTCATGAGTTCGTAGTTAGGGATTTTTGGATACGATTTCCAGTTTCCCGTCATGATTCCGCCTAATCGCCAGCCACTATCCGATAGAGGCCGTACGTATCCGAAATGAAGTCCCACAGTATTAGCACGGTCCAGATTATTTTCCACCCGTATAACCCGACTACCATCCACAATTCCATCATCATAGGTGACATCATGGTCCATGTTGAACCGATTAAGTAAGATAAGCACTTCGAAAGAATGACCTCTGTCTAACTCCCCGAGGAGCCCGATTCGAACATTAACCATTTCTCCGAACTGGTCAATTTTCTCGCTATTTGCGTATAAAAGGTCTACACCGTCTACAGCATTCAAACCTGCCCAAAATACACTTCCCGCGATAGAAATGTTAGAATCGGAGAGTTTCTTGCCGAGTATACCGGATGCATACATGTTATCTGAATATTTTCCACGTAGGAGTTGGGTATTATTAGTGTTATCCCCTTCGAGCTGCTGTATCGCCACGGAGAATCCGCCAAACATATTTTCCGATGAGAAGAGTGTGCCGAGGGGTAAAGTTTTAGCGGACGCATTGTGTGATAATCTGTAGTAAACTGGTGAAGAGAACATAACGGTCTCCTTGATCCGCGTGCCTTTTGCCGGATTGATAAACGGATCGAGCAGAGGATCATCGATGGCAATTGAAACACTTCCCATACCTAAATTCTGTGAGGGAAAAACCAGAAACTGGTTGCCTGTCGCAATAGGTACTGTCTTGAGCGGAATGAGTTGTGCCTGTGTAATCTCAGGCAGAATAAGTATAAGAAACGATATGATAAGGGTACGATTGATACTACAAATCTGCTTTTTCATTGCTCATCCTCCTACAATTTTGATATTTACATGAAGTAATAGACCGAATTGAAAATCGCATTGATTGTACGGACATGCTGACTTCATGTTACACATATCCTATTTCTCAGGAATACATCATAGTCTGTTATTTATTCTTTGTCTGGTTTTCTTTAATGCGATTTACCATTTGCTGAGAGAAAACTTCAGGCCTGTGCCGATATCATAGCCGCTAAAATCGATTTGTACAAATTCTTTATCATTCAAAACTGTTCTAACATTGTTCAATACCATTTGTATTGCATCTATATCTCTGTATCGTGCCTGAAAGACAATTGATAATCTATCTGTTATTCGCGTTTCGAAACCGAAATTCACATAGGTTCCATAGGTACTATCTTTATTTTTTGAGGATTGACTTTCTCTGCCTCTAGATTGCCTGTTTAATTCTTTGGATTTTACGATACCGATAACATAGGTCATTCCAAAACCGATAAATGGAGTAAAATACCGGTTGAATGATGTGAATCGTCGTTCATATCCCAGCATCAACGGAATAGACTGAAAATCCCACCGATACTCATCTATATTAGTAAGATATCCATGAGTTTCTTTTATTTTCGTAAATGTAGCCATGGAAGAAACAGTATTTACTCCAAATCTGACATCCTGATTTTCTGTAATTGAGTAGCCGATATCTATGGCAAAAAATCGGTTTCTATTAAATCTTTCTTTAGATTGCCCGTTATTATAATCAATGATATTGTGAGGCCAATCGTCATTTACGGATAGATATGCCGTGCCAGCAGAAAGCCGGAGTGAAACCGGAGAATCTTGTGCATGCAGATATGATGGCAAAAAAACAGATATACCTAGTATAACTGTTATTGCGATTTGAAGCACCAGGATGGAAAAAAGTTTTCTCATTGGATTCTCTTACACCTATTCGAAACAATGTAATCGATCACTCCTGAAAATATGGAGTGTTCCACTGTATGCCCGCAATGAAAGAATACCCACTGAAATTATAACTTAAATTTGTTCTATTTTTCCCCGTTTTCCCCGGAATTGAGGAATTTGTGGTCACAGGATCTATGTTTCTATAGTGTGCCTGTACCAGAAACGATACGCTACCTGAGATTTTTGTTAACAATCCGATTTTTGTATATATACCGTAGACATTATCACTGCGCAGATTTGTGGTTGTATCTACCCAGGGAGGTTCTCCTTCATATACGGATACGTAATCAATACTTTCAGATATGTCGCTCATAAGATAGGTCATGCCAATTCCAGCTATGGGAGTAAATCGTTTCAAAAAGGAGGGAGTTCTGTATTCATAACCAAGGGATATGGGTACAATGTGAAATTTCCATACGCCATCAGCAGCTTTAGACGGATTACAGGGACCAATAAGACAAGAAGGAAAATCGAAATAATCCATAGAAGATTTCGTGGAGGTGTATGCAGATTCGAAAGAGAGAAAGTGGTTTTGTGTGAAAGCGAATAGTGCCTCAATACTATAAAGAGAGTTTGATCGTTGTTTTTTATAAGTATCCAGGTTTGGTTGACGAATATTATTATACGAATTTAATCTCCATGGGATTTCAGACATTCCTGATGTTAATCGGAAGGACAATCGTGATGTCTGGGCGTAGAGAGACGAAGAGAGAAATATACCGATAATAAAGATGAGACTACTAAACATTCGAATTGATCGCATGATGCTTGATTACTCCCGCTTATATAAATAGTTTGCAGGTAATGAATTATATTAGAGCAATAACTATTCCAAAAGAAACTTTCATTTTTACAACATCCTAACTACTAAATAAACAATAGCTTACTGTTTACACCTTCACTATCATTATGAACAATAGTGCAATAATTTGCACTGCAAAAATTGTTAGTTTCAGATTGTTCTCCTTAATTTACAAAATAACTTGATTTTTATTCGAAAATTGCATTATTTACGCTATACCTTTCACAAAGGTTTATTCAATGATTTACTTATATTACTTGTATTGAAATCAATATTTATTAGGGTTTTAACAAATGTGTGCAAAAAAGATACTTTTAGTTGATGATGATGTTTTTGTTCTCGATGCTTTTTCTATATATCTTAAATCAAAGGGATATGATGTCAAGGTGACAACACGTGGCAAGGAGGCCTTTACAATAGTAAGGAATGAACCATATAAGGTTGTCATTCTTGATATTAATATGCCCGATCTGAATGGTATCGATCTGTGCAAAATGATACGGAAAGAAAATCTCGATGTTTATATTATTAGCTGTTCCGGAGCATCGGCGTATTATGATAAAGATGAATTAGAAAAAGTTGGCTTTGATGTTAATCTCGATAAACCGATGAGTTTTTCAGTACTTCAGCAAGCTGTGGATGAGGCTTTTAAAAGAGTTACAAGCTCGTAACTATATGATGTTTCCCGGGTACTCTCTTCATGATCAATTGGCTGTACAGGACGGAACTTCGAATCAGTTCCTGAGCAGACACGTGGTGCAGTCACAGTAAAAGGGGGGCGGACGTAGTGTGAGACACATGTCGGGGAGGGATAAGTAGTCGTACAGTATATACAATGTGTAACAATAATATTTTGGATAGCAAAAAAGGGCAGCGCGTGAACCACCGCTGCCCTTTTTTCTTACGTCACAACAATTACTTAATCAGTAGTAGTTTCCGTGCCATAGTAAAGTCGTTGATCTGGAGTTTGTAGATGTAGACACCGCCGGAGACGGGGATACCTCCGTTGTTAGTGGCATCCCAGATGATGGTGTGTTCACCCGCTGTCTGAACAATATTCACGAGGGACTTCACTTCCTGACCAAGGACGTTGAAGATGGTCAGACGTGCAAGCCCGGCTTCCTTAATGTGGTATTTGATCGTGGTTGTCGGGTTGAACGGGTTCGGGTAGTTCGGAAGGAGGTCGTACGTGCCGACGATACCGATTCCAGCAGCACCCGAATAGACGAACCGGAGTGCCGAGATGGCACCATTGATGATCAGTTCGTTCTGCTCAGCCATGTCAACGTCGCTGAAGAGCGAACCGCCGAGACCATCGGTCAGAAAGTAGATTCCGGCAGCAAGTTCGGTATTATCCCACCTGAGGACTGTTGATTGGTTATTCTCAGGGAGTGTCAACCTGATGAGCGTCTCGTAGGGATTAAACTCATTCACATAGAGCTTGTCAGATCCGTTTGTGTTCTCGTAGGCAAACCGTGCGGAGAACTGCTGATACGGCGCCCGGGGGCGGCAACTCAAATTGTTCATTAATGGATTGGTCTCCGTCATTTCCGATGAGCAGTTCGATTTTCTCAGTACCATAGGAAGTACTAATATTAATTGGAATATGTTGCGCATTTGTAATAAATGAATTATGCGGATTGTATCCCGATTGTTTTCCAGCACTACCGTTACTGAGTGTCAGAGATGCATCCGCATTCAATTTAGCCCAGTAACCAAGCCCCGGCAGCAATGAAACCGTTTCAAGGACATACTGTGAATTTTCGTATTTGTATATGGAAATAATACTATTCGAAGGATCCTGAACAATATCACCTAATGAAATGGTATCGGAAATGGAACCGATCATATTCCACCTCATTTTCACAGATAGATCTAAGCTATCAACGCTTTCTACAGTACTCACCGTATTCAAAGCACTTGATAAATCCACCCAGTAACCTATCCCTTCCGATAGTGTTGTCGAAGTACTAAATGACTGTGCAGTGGCATCATAGCTATATGCAGTCGAATCGGCAGGTGGAAAATATGCCACGACATTATTATTAACACTTGTCCCTGCAAGACTTACCAGATTCCAGCCTGCGCTATAATCCATAACCCACGTAGCGAATTGTGATGGACCAATAATTATTTTGATGCCATCTACATTTGAATCGGTAATGGTGTGGTTTGTTTGAGAGCGCATATTGACACTTGTTCCAAAAAATGGTCCGGTCATTTCAATGAGCGTAAATTTCTGTCCTATATCCGGTATAGCATCCCAACTTACCGATACATTCACTGCACTATTGTCTCTCTGCAAACTAATATATTGTGTCAGAGTGTCGTAATCGCTGTTTTGAATATCTATGAGAGACCCATTTCCAAGGCTGTCATTCAACGCAAATCGTGTATCGAATACTGATCCCGAAAGAAGCGGAGGCAGTTCAACCTCGTTTAGCGTTGGATCAAACCCGATAGTCGCTGTCGGGTGAAAACCGAATTGCATATTTTTCGTAACTGAACCTTCTGTAAAATTTATATTGACAAATACAGAAGATGTATCATTCGGTACTAATTGAATCGTGTTCAGTGTTGTCGTATCGTTGGGAGCTACATCGACACTTGCCGTATCAAACTGAGTATAGTGTGTCTGCACAAATGAGAGCGAATAGGTGAGTGACGGATCGAGGTTGTGGAATGCAAATGTTCCGCTGCCGTCGGTTGAATCCTGAGCACTCGATGGCGAGAGATCGACCTGCACACCGTTCAGCGCCAGCCCGGTCAGCGAATCGGTCACCACACCGGTGATGGATGCGGGATACTGGGTATTTCCGACTTCCGCCGCGGTGAATGAGCTCGTTTCACCTGATAATGTAATTGCCCTGGTTTTGTAATAAATGGTTGTCCCTGTCGATAGGGATCCGTGCGTGAACGCCGTGGTGTCAGCTATCACCGTTAATGTGTCAAACGGACCTCCTACCGCTGAGGAAGTATCGATCTGTATCGATGCAATCGTATCACCTATAAATCCGCGGTTCACCACTGTGTACGATGAGGTGTCATTCCCGGCGCTGATAGCCCGTAACCTGTAGTACCGTCCGGCGCCTGCCAGAACCGACTGTCCGCTCCAAGATACATCGATCTTATCGAGATAGGTGCTGTCGGTAGCGGTGAGACTTGTTGGAGCATTGATCGTATCCGGTGGTGCGGTCGAATCGTTAAACGATACTGCTGTTACGCCGGTTACAAGGCTGCCATAGCCTCCATCGCTATCGTCTGCCGACCGCTCAACATCATACGAATCAATGGTATCCCTGGTATATCCTCCGTTCACGAGTGATGTGTCCGAAGCAAGATCTTCATTAAATGCAACGACCTTATAGTATAAGGTGTCTCCATCTGTCATGGATGCAGCTGACCAGCTGAGCGCTATATGATTACCAAGAGTGTCGTCGGTAGCGGTGAGATTAGCAGGGTCATTGAGTGTGGGTTTGTCCGCGGCAGTGTCATCATAGGTCGTATCGGTATTTGAGGATGTCGAAGCAAGGTAAGAATAACTTCCGAGGGAATCAGACGTACTGAAAACCTGATAACTATCAGCATCTGCGACAACATTCCATGATACAGCAATTTTGTCATGATTATCTCCATCGGTCGCCGTAACACCAGTCGGGGTAGACGGGGGCGATGCCGGGACAAGGTATTTTACTTCCAATCGGGGATGATTTGCAGCAGCAGCTTCGAAAGAGTACCAGTACACCATTTTCTTTTCATTTGTCGCAGGATTAAGATCATCAACCATTTTTATCATCATTCCGAAACTATCAGCTCCATCCGCCCACTCTTGTACTAAACCGGTGACATTAAACATTAATGTATCATTCATCAATAAACCTAGAGGAATATACCGATCCCCATAGCTTGTTGTCGAATCACGGTCTCCTCCCAGATGTGTCCAATCAACAGATGCAGTTGCTTCTACCCAGTTTGAAGGTGCTACAGTCCCAACTCCAGTTCCTTCAGTCCAATCCCTAACTATCCTGTTCACCTCTGCATCTCCTCCACTATATCCATTAGAAGCACTCCCTTGACCTTGGACAGTCATTATCAAATCTGCACTTACAATAGTTGCATTTAAGGGTATTGTGTCCACTGAATTAAATTTAATCTCAGTCCGGTGGACAAATTGAAAAACACCACCTAAATCATATGAATATACTCCAGTTTCAGTATGCCCTCCATAGTTCTTTCCATTCGTGTGTAACCACGCGTCTATACCTGAATCATATGTTACCGACGTGGTATCTTGCCCGAGAGCACATGGAGCACTCATGAGCACCACTAATAGTACTGATATGGTGACACGTACATAACGATTTGAATATTTCATGATTTCCTCCTCAATACATTAATGATTAATGGTTGGTTATAAAAATTACGTGGTAATCCTCTCTTCATTTCACCATACGCATTCTCCTTGTTGTTGTGAGATTGTGTGATGTTTTTCTCGTATTGCGCCACTGTTTGTCTCTTCCTTCCCATTGAGTTTGAACGAAAAAAAATAGGGAGTAATGGCGTATTACTCCCTATTTTCGTGTTGGTCAGTTTACTTCAGAAGCAGTAACTTCCGTGCCTTGGTGAAATTGTTGATCTGGAGTTTGTAGATGTAGATACCGCCGGAGACGGGGATACCTGCGTTGTTGGTGGCATCCCAGATGATGGGGTGTTCACCCGCCTGCTGAACGGTTTGCACGAGGGACTTCACTTCCTGACCAAGCACATTGAAGATGGTCAGACGCGCAAGCCCGGCTTCCTTGATATGGTATTTTATCGTTGTCGTCGGGTTGAACGGGTTCGGGTAGTTCGGGAGCAGGTCTTACGTACCGACGATACCAAGAGGAGTAGCACCGGTGTATACGAATTGGAGTGTCTCAATAATACCTTTCAGTATCAGTTCATTATGTCCGGCCATATCGACATCAGGGGAAAGAGAGCCGCCAAGCCCGTCAGTCAGGAAGTAGACTCCCGCAGCAAGATCAGTATTATCCCACCTGAGAATAGTGGATCGGTTGGTACCCAATGAGGTGAGCCTGATAACCGCTTCATATGGCAGTGATTCTGATACATAGAGCTTGTCCGAACCGTTCGTGTTCTCATACGCAAACCGCGCGAAGAACTTCTGATAGGGTGCCGGGGGAGGAAGTCCGAGCCGTTCATTGATTGAAGCATTCCCGCCATCACCGGACAGAATCTCGATCTTGTCGCTTCCGTAGTCGGTATATATGTCGATTGGTAACCGGCTGCTCGTCGCGAGGATCGATGCTAATTGCTGAAATCCGCGCTTCCCTGCTCCGCCGCCGTCTTTTCGGAATGCTATTGTTTCATTCTGACTCAATTTCATCCAGTAACCAAGTCCTTGTCGCAGCGAGTCGGTTACAAGCTCATATCCTATGGATGGATTGTTTTTGTAAATTGTCACGATACTGCCAGAAGGATCGTCAATGTCGGTGACCGCAATCGGTTCTGATATTGTTCCTACCAAATTCCAGCCCGAACTCAGATTAAGAATCAGGCTGTCGATCGATTCTGCCGTCCTTGTGGTATCGTATGCCGAAGCAAAGTCAACCCAATAGCCGAGTCCCGGTGAAAACGTGGAATCGGCGATATACGAAACGCCGTCGAACGAGTAGGCAGGCGTGTTTGCTGTCGGGAACACAAACGCTAGTGTACTGTCGATATAGCGACCTCCAAGACTTATGAGATTCCAGCCGGTTGCATAATTCATCGCCCAGCTTGTTAACGATGTCGGGCCGACGATTATTTTTATGAAATCAACGGCAGAATTGGTTACCGCATGTGTCGTGTCCCGGAGCATATCGACGCTGTTCCCGGGCACCGGTCCCAGCATTTCAAGCAGTGTGAACTTCTGTCCGACATCCGGGATCGTGTTCCATGTGACTGTTATGTTGTCCGCCGCATCCGCACGTGTCAGTTCAATATAGAAGAAGAGTGTATCGAATACGGTGTGGCGAATATCGATGAGTGACCCTTCACCCAGACTGTCGTTCTGCGTGAACCGTGTATCGAAGAATGCGCCGGAGACCGGTTTCGGGGGCAGTTCGACTTCTCCAAGATCGGAATCAATGGCCAGAGAACCGATGGGATGAAATCCGAACTGGAGCTGATTCGTTGTCGAACCGTCGTCAAGGTCAATGTTTACGAGGACCGCGGACGAATCACCGGGAGCGAGCACGAGTGTATCAAGCACGGTCGTATCTGCGGGTGTCGTGATAATTGGTGAGACACTCGCGGTTTTGTAGAATGTCTTCGTAAACTGTGCCGTATAATTGCTATCCGGCGGTGCATTTACTAAGTATGAACCGCTTGCACTTGTATTATCCGAGAAATTACCCGGTGTTATAGTGACCAAAACTCCCGGGAGGGCTTTACCGGTAACAGAATCGATAACGACTCCTGAAACAGAACTCGGAAATTCGGTATTACCCGATTCTGCAGTGGTAAATGAGCTTGAGTCATCCGAAGATGAAATAGCCCGGAGTTTGTAATAGATGAAGTCTCCGCTTGGGAGTGGTTCGTGCGTGTATTCCGTGGTGTCGGCAATCACCGTTTTCACGGTAAACGGCCCTCCAACCGCGGTAGATGTGTCGATCTGTATCGATGCGATGGTATCATCGGTAAATCCACGGTTACCTGCGGTAAACAGCGAAGTATCACCTCCCGCAAAATCCGCCCTTACTTTGAAATACCGCCCGGCACCTGCCGTAACCGACTGACCGCTCCAGGAAACAACGATCTTATCCTGATAGGTGCCGTCGGTCGCCGAGAGGCTCGAGGGAGCGTTAGTAATCGCAGGTAATGAAGAATCATTATACGATACTGCCGCAACTCCCGCTGCAAGTGTATCGTAGCCGGCATCGCTGTCGCCGCTCGACCGCACTACAAGGTATGAACCGAATGTATCGTCGGTAAAGCCGCCGTTCACTGCCGACGTATCGGACGCAACGGTACTGTCAAACGCTACCACTTTATAATATAGTTTCGTGCCGCTCGTAACGGTGGCAGCGGGCCATGAAAGCGCTACATGGCTGCCGATCGTGCCGTCCGTCGCAATAACACTATCAGGTGCATTCAATGTCGGCGACGGTGCTCCCGTGTCATCATAGGTCGTATCATTGACAGAAGTTGTCGAAGTAAGGTATGAATAACTTCCGAGGGAATCAGACGAACTGAATACCTGGTAACTGTCAGCTGCGGCAACCACGTTCCACGATACAGCAATTTTATCATGATTATCACCGTCAGTCGCCGTGACACCGGTGGGGGCAGAGGGAGCACCAGCGGAGTAGTATACGACAAGCATGGGACTAATTTCTTCATCACCATTTTCGGCCGACTTAAAAGTTGAATATGTTGAGGCCAGCCCAGTACGTTCTTTGAGAATCATTCCGTAGTTTGCTTCTCCTGAAGCACCTCCACTATCCCGATAATCAATCCAATCATTTACGAGTGACCCAAGCCCTGGAATTTTCAACGAATCTCCTGCGCCCATTCCGGTATTATCATAATCGAACTTCGAAGTTACAATCGAAGCATCAAATTCGCCTCCATATGGAGACCACTTTGATGGGTCATCATATTCTTTCCAGTTGCTATTATTCTCATTCCAGCTTCGTGTTATTCTGTGTACATCAATAGTATCTGCACCCACATTGTTTACACTATTGTACGTCAGGACAAGAGTTGCAGAATCTATTGCAGAATTACTTGGGATTGAGTCAAGAGGAAATTCAAGAATAGATCTCTGACTTGTTGTGTCGGGGTATCCAAAGTATAGAACGCTTAAATTGCCGTATTTAGATGATTGAGATGAAGATAGTCCGAACAAAGAGTTATCTTTCCCAACGGTCGTACTCATTTTGATTTCAACCGTTGTCTGCGCAAATGCAGCAGTACTCCAAAAAACTAATATAAGTGTTGAAAAAATGGTGATAAGATAGTGACATGTTTTCATAGAAACCTCCTGTAAAATTAGTATTAACAAATGGTTATACTACATGGTTTGTCATTCGATATTTTACCATAAGCATCCTCCTTGATGTCGCGAGACCATCTGTAGACCGCATGCGGTATATATAGATGCCGGATGCAACGCTGCTCCCGGAACTGTTTGTCCCGTTCCAGACGATTTGGTGGTTGCCGTTGGGCATGATCGAGTTGACAAGCGTTGCCACTTCTCTGCCGAGAACGTCGTAAGTTTTCAGGCTGACCGGTGCGGACAGGGAGAGCGAAAAACCGATGGTCGTTGTGGGATTGAACGGATTAGGATAGTTCTGAGCGAGAGCGAATTCATGTGGCGGAGAACCGGCTGTGGTACTGCCGGATTCTTCTATCCCGGTGATTATCTGCTCATTCCTGTCGGTCACAGCCCAGATCGAAAAATGATCTGTTGTTACGGAGATAGTATTGAGCGCCGTATCGATGGTGTATTCGGGAGTGTGCCAGATGAATCCGCGTGCATCGAGGGAATCGTAAAACGTTACGGTGAGGTCTGTTTCCCCGATACCGCTTGCCTGAAGGAGCTGGTCGGTGTAAGCAAATGTTATTTCGGCACTGAAGAGATCATCCGAAGTCGTGATGTCATAGTAAAATAGATTTCTGTTAAAGAGCGGTACACCCTGAAAAACTGGTGCAGTATCGGAAACACGGTTCAAGGTGAGCGTCTCGTCACCACCCTGCGGATTTGTGACAGAAATATTGAGCGAGGCGTCGTCGGTATACGAAAGGACAATCGCCGATTCCTCTTCCGATACAATGATCTCCCTCAGTTCACCAACCTGAGTTAGTTCGTTCAGGACATCGAAACTGCCGGTGAGCATATCAGACAGTCCCCGGTGGTCGGTAACCTTGATTTCGGCAACCACGTCTGTCCCTTCATCAACGGTGGCAGGAGTTCCTGTAAGCACGCCGCTTTCGGTGACTGTCATCCATGTGGGTCCCGAAATAATCTCATACGCATACCAGCCATTTGATTCAAGATTTCCGATTGCTACGGGAACATGGTAGGGGATTCCCACGAGAGCATCGTTGAGTGATGAATTCGTAATGTCTGGTGGAATGTAGGTCGGTGTTACGAAGAGCTTTACCGTATCGAGCAGCGGTTCGGTAATGGTGATCTCGCCGGATGCGGTCATAGCCTGATTGATCAGGATACCACCGAATTTGTCCTGCAGAATGAATTCACCGGGGGGAAGGCTATTCCATGAGAGTGTAACGGTGTTCTGGCTCGCAGACCGTTTGAATTCGATCGTATAGATTTTTTGACCGACATCGGCTCTCCGTATATCGTGCTTTACGCCAAGTCCGAGATCCCCGGATTGATTCGTAAACCGGACATCGAGTACTCCGAAAGGGGGAAGGGGAGGAAGCTGGGCTTCTCCATGTTGGGCATCAATTCCGTCGGTTGCACTGTTGTTGATCCCTAAAACAAGAGAATCCTGAACAGTCCCGTTTTCGGCAACACCGATCATTACTTTCCACTGCTGTCCTGATGCACGGCCTGTCCCGATCAATATGAAAAGGGCACAACAGAGGAGTTTTGCAGAGACAACACTATTTCTTGATTTCATAGCATTTCCTTTATTTTATGATCATTTTTTCCGGTGAAATTTCAATCACTGGCTGGGCAAAGGCAGTAACACGTACGAAAAGTGTTACGATGACTGCCAATACAAATACGCAATAGTTTGCATATTTCATGACACCTCCTCATGATGGTATAGTTGAAATAGTTGGTTGTTACGATTAGTGAAAATTCCGCATAGTGCATTACAGTACGAGCCCACACAGAAATCCGGTTAGAATTCGGTTTTCATTGGCACATGAATTCGGTTCATTCCCGGATAGAACCGTGAGTGACACCTGTACCTGAATAATTGAAACACAGCCCTGAAAAATCCCTGTCATCCGATGGTATAACGTCAACTCATTCACGTCATCGCGCCACAGGTCACGTCAGGAGCAATTTCAAAAATCGCGTACGTTTCCTGTACATAAAATAGGTGGAAATATGGTAAGAAAGTAGGTGGTCGGTAAGCCGGTATTAAATAATGAATACTACAGATCAAAACACGTGACGGAATTGGAGAAAATCCCAATTCTCGTTTAAATCTGATACTATGCAATGATGTTACAGTAATTATTTGTGGCTATACACAGGAATGCTGTTCATTCCCTAAACATAGTTGTGGGACAGCTTTTATGCTTTTACACTGATAGGGGTAACCTACCTTTATCACATTGCCCATCACACCAAAATTAGAACCAATCATTGCTTCCACTTTATACTATTGATAATATATATTATGTTAATAATGTACATATAATATAACAAAACTTTTCGAATGTCAAGCTTTTTTTTCGGCAGCAAGTAATTTTTTTCACACTGCCTGCACACGTTGTAGAAGTAGCACATCCGTATGCGCTTTTTCATACGTATATCTCAGCTCAATATCCAGGGATGAGCAAAAATATGAGTGTTGGTTGATTATTAGATTAATAGGGATAATAGGGCGAGGAATGTAATACAAAAAGGGAGTGGATTGTTGAGGATATATGTGTGGTCAGGATGAGAAGGGGCGGGCATCCCTTCTTAATGATTTGGTTGCGTCAAAAGAGCGTAGCGAGTCAGTTCCTGAACCGACTAATGGTGCTGCCACAGTAACAGAGTGGAGCGAAAGTAGTGTAAGACACATACCGGAGAGGGATAGGCAGTCTCACATCATATACGATTAGTCAAAATATTTTGGATAGCAAAAAAGGGCAGCGCTTGAATCGGTGCTGCCCTTTTTTCTACCTTCAAAACAATTACTTCAAGAGTAGTAATTTGCGTGCCATTCAGTATAAAGCATTTGTTGATCTGCTCCTATACGTAAACAGCTATTTTTGAGCTTATTGTTTGATTACCGCCGTACCGGTCGGAAATGTGGCCGAAGAAGCAGTTAAGTCATAACTGACATGATCGACAGCATCGGAAGGGATTGCACCCGTCAACGGTTTTAATGTAAATGGTAACGGATTATTATCCGGCGATGGTTCAATAGAGATAACCGCGGTCGCTCCGGCAATATCGGTCGGGAACGTTAAACCAGCCGGTGCGTCTTCGACAAAGTCCTCACCGGGGAATGGAGGTCCGGAATCCGGTCCGCTGTAAGGATCGTTGTCGTCAACCTGGTCCAATGCAGTGAATGTACCGCTTGTCACAGGTGTTCCATCCATGACAACCCAGCCTTCATATTTCCAGCCTGCCGGAAGCGTCGGCATTGTTAAACCGGCACTAGAACCCAAGGCCGTGACCGTCACCGTTCCCGTTACAAAACCCGTACTATTATTATCCATTGTATACACAACATGATCGACAGCATCCGAAGGGATTGCACCGGTTAAAGGTTTTAACGTAAACGGCGCAGAATCATCATCCGGAAACGGTTCAATAGAGATAACCGCCGTCATTCCGGCAATATCGGTTGGGAACGTTAAACCGACCGGTGCGTTTACGATAAAGTCCTCACGGGGGAACGGCGGTCCGGCTATGGTACTGCTATACGGTGCCGAATCATCTTCCTGATCAACAGCTAAGGAAGGTTCCGGTTGTCACAGGTGTTCCGTCAATGACAACCCAGCCCTCATAGTTCCAACCTGCCGGTAAAGTGGGTAAGGTCAAACCCGAAACAGGTGATCCGCCTGTTGGATCAAGCCACCATATACCGCTATTTTCATTCGTACTATCGCCGTTTGTCGGTGTTGCTAAAATATAACTGCCTGCTGCGCTGCTGAAATCGTCTCCCAAAGAAGAACCGTGCATGACATCGAGATTTGCAGCACCACTTGCTATGTCGCCACCAAGGATTTCTGTCGATGATGGAGTTGTGTCGACATCACCGGCAGGTTCTATCGATAGAACAACGGCACTTGCAGTACTTAAATCCCCACCAACAGTAAATATGCCCTGGTCGATTACCGTCCCGTCCAGATCGACAAGGTCTCCATTAGAATCGACATTGAATTTCCCCGTGCTTACCGGTACACCATCAACAATCGCCCACCCCTCGTAATGAGAATTATTCGATAACGGTTCTAATCCGGTGTAACTCATGGTAAAGGTTGTAGCCGGAGGATTCAAGAACCATATTCCGCTGTTTTCATCTGTTGTCACACTTGTCGTCGGCGTTGCTAAAATATAGGAACCTCCTGAACTTGAATAATCACTTCCCAGTGCGGAACTATGCGCTATGGTTAAACTGGCTGATGTGCCCGAAACATCTCCGGCCAAAATATGCGTACTTGATGGAATTGCATCGGTATCACCGTCTAGTTCAATCGTTAACACAATTTCCGAAGAATTTGTCAGGTCCGTTCCCGTTTGGAATTCTGCATCGGCAATCGCTGCTCCATCCAGGTCAACCAAATTTCCTGAACCATCGACATTGAATTTTCCCGTGGTGACAGCGGCGCTATTGATAATCGCCCACCCCTCATAATGAAATCCGTCGGTAAGTGGATCTAATCCGCTGAAGTTTAACTACAGAGTCATCATATCCGAATCCCCTGGAACTATCGGGTTGTCATCATTACTGCATGCAATGCCCATAATCCCGATCAGTAATGCTACTATTGTTACAACATGGTAACGCTTCATGAGGCAATCCTCCCTTTGAAAAATGGTTTTAATAGTTCGTTCAAATGTTATACTATTAAACGTATTTAATGAGGAAAAATTCCCCGTAAGTCATTGTATTTATATAACAAAAGTATCACGAAAAAGGCAGGTTGTATTTCAGACAAAAATCACAATGCAGTTTTGTCGGAAGGCATGAGATGAATTATTTCGGAAAAGGCATGAAACATCAGGAAGGATGCAACAACAATGAATTCAAGTACGGTATTATGAATAATATAATTAGAAAAGCCAGTATAGACTCAAATAAATACAGAAATCTGAGATGGATTTTGGAATGTTTAGGTGTAAAAGATGATATTCAGTACAGAAAAGTTAGAGATGACTTTGAAAAAATCACTCAAGAAACGAGAAAGAAGCGGAGGCCATTCGCGCAGTTAGATTTCCGTTTCAGAGATCATGATGGTATTCCGATTGAAGACTACAGTTTTGTTTTAGGAGTTATTGTAAATGGACGAAAGCGACCTTCAAATACTGTTGCTCATTTGCATAAAAACACGATTTCAAAGAACCATATTTCAATATTCCTTAATATACATGAACTGGAGCCTAATTTAACGTATTTCTTTGATCTCACTGCCAATACGGATACTCCACTCGTTGAATATGACGACAGGTGGACACCGGAAAGAACAGGCAATCAGTTAACGTCTATTATTAGCCAAGACCAGACAACACAAATTGATGTAAAATTATCCCGCGAACCAAACCGGGAACTGTTCATTTTTCATACAGGTGATGACAAAGACCTGCACGTAAAATGGGATAGATCGGGCATTGTTACTAAAAAGAGGTTGAAAACTAAGTAATTTACCTGTAATTAACCTATTTGAACATTCGAAGGACTACCCTACTGGACTCGAACTCGTTTTGAAGTTATACTATATATCAGAAGTAACTCGGTTTGCTACTTTCACAATTTGTTGTTGTAGCATATCAATTGTTGCGACTTTTGTCTGTATATTCCCGTTTAATCATGTAGATTGGATGGTTGTACACTATACGTGTACAGGCTGAACTTTTGTATTAACGGGCGGGAATGTACGTGACGGAAGAATCAAAGAGTCTCACACCGAAACAGGAACTGTTTGTTCACCACTATATCGCTACGAATTATAACGCGACCGAGGCGGCGATTCTCGCGGGGTATAGCGAAAAAACGGCCGGCGTCATCGGGCACGAAAACCTGAAAAGACCTGAGATTTTAGAGGCTGTCTCAAAACGGAAGTCGGAGATTGTCGATGCGATCAAGGCGGATACGCTTTTGACGATGCAGCAGTATAAGCGTCTTGCGGCATTCGACATACGGAAACTCTACCACCCGGACGGAAAATTGAAGGAGATATCCGAACTGGATGACGAGACGGCCGCGGCTGTGTGCGGGGTCGATGTGATCGATAAGAAGTACGGTGATAATTTTTATGAGATTGTGAAGTACAAGACGGTGGATAAGAGGGGAGCGCTCGATTCGCTCGCGAAGATCCAGGGACTGCTTGTTGACAAGCACCAGTTGTCATTGCATGACGTGGAAATCAATGTGAATCTGGTCGATAATGAAGATTGAGAACGTCAATTAGGTTTTTTTGTTCATTCGTGATTTTCTGGATTTTGTGAGAGTTTAAGAACGATACGGCAACACTTTTTTTATTGCGTTGCCGGGACTTTTAGATTAGATTAAAAATACAAAATAAATGAGTCATATACATTCGTTACAGTGAGCCTATTAATCATGGTAGAGAAAAATTGGTTTAAGAGACATTTTGTTTGGACAGGAGTCATTGGAGTTACAGTTTTATTTATTCTGACTGGAATTTTTAGCGGATGTGGAGATAGTGAAGCAAAAAGGATTCAAACAATATTAGAAGGCAGACAAAATTTCCATGTTGTTGTAACTGATTGGGAAGCTCTTGGTTGGGGAAGGCGCTATAACACTAATACTGATAAAGAAATTGATAGTGATTGGACTAAACTAGAATTATATGTGACTAATAACGAACACGGTATTGCATTGGATGGGCTTACTATCGCCGTACATATTAGAACTACCGCCAGTTTACATGGAGATGATACAATTTCGGGAAGATTATTTATTGATGTAAGTGATATTAAACCAGGAGATTCTAAAACCATGACTGTTTATTATCCTGCAGATTTTTCTCGAGTTACAGATACACGGTTAATTTATGCTACAATTAGAAACGATATTCCAGAAGACAAATATAAGATATTTAAAGAACTACAATAAGAATATGGCAAATGACTTATTAAATTCTGGAATTTGGTGAATATTTCTTCTATGTAAAAAGGTCTTTTGGTTTCATGAGAAAGATATACATCAATCCCTGCATCATTATAATTGTTTAATTTCCTTTTTCTTCGATTATCCTCGGTTTCATTACAAATATACATATCAACCCGGGGTCGTAAACCCCATCCTGCATCCAGCACTACAATTGTTAACGTGAGTATAAGACCGATTTCTAAAAATTGAAAATTTTACAAACTGCGGAGGTTACCATGAGTACACAACCTTATGGGGATTTAGCAAAAATGCACTTGGTTTTACGGACAATTGACTGTTGAAGATAACTGCCCGGGTTGAGAACCACAAAAGAACAAGGTTTGCAAAACGTCACACACGGTCCACTTTCTTTGAAAACTGCTTTAGTATCACTTCGAGGGTTCGAAGGGCGTAGGTGCGATGCGTTGTGCGAAAGGCCCGCCTCACTACTGTTAGATTTTATTGCTGCAGGACATACATTTAAACACCCCCACTACTGTCACAGGTTGTGGGTGTAGTGGGTCTGATTGTGCGACTTTTGGATGTATATTTCCGTTCAATGATGTGGGGCGGATGATTGTGCGGAATGTGAAATACATTGATATAGGGCTGATTAGTGCGCAGTATATGTGTACAGGCTGAACTATTGATCTAACAGGCGGGAATGTATGAAGACGGAGCGGAGGATACATTTTGTTCCGGGAATATGCTATGCTATACTATGAATGTTGATATAAATATCGATACAAGAGTATTCAATGACGCATATAGACCTTTTTTGGACGATGAAACACGGACGCAGATATTTTTCGGAGGTGCAAGCAGCGGTAAGTCGCTTTTCCTGATCGGACAGCGGATGATCATCGACCTGTTAAAGGGGGGCCGCAATTACATAGCAGCACGGAACGTGGCGACGACGCTCAGGACGTCAATATTCAACGAGGCGAAGAAGGGGATAGCGAGGTTCAACGCCGGGCGGTTGTTCAAGATCAAAGAGTCGGAGATGACGATCACGTGCGTGAACGGGTACCAGGCGATACTCAAGGGGCTTGACGATGTACACAAGATTAAATCGATCACACCGGAGAAGGGTGTTATTACGGATATTCTGATCGAGGAGGCGTTCGAGACTTCGTATGAGGATATGAAGGAGCTCAAAAAAGGGCTGAGGGGAAAGTCGTCAGTACCGAAACGGATCACGTTCATATTGAACCCGCTGCCACGAACAAACTGGATCTATAAGGAGTATTTCGCCGGGCGGTTCAGTGATGATGACAGGATGTACCGGGATGAGCATTTATTGATTTTCAAAACGACGTACAACGACAACAGGTTCCTCGAGGACGATGATATATACGAGCTTGAAAACGAGACAAATGAGTACTATTACAATGTGTACACACTCGGTAACTGGGGTGTGCTCGGCAAGGTTGTTTTCACGAATTGGAGAACGGACGATTTGACTGCCATCAGGAATGAGTTCGATCATTACCGGAACGGCCTCGATTTCGGGTTTACGAACAGCCCGGCCGCTCTGTGCAGGTCGAGCAAGCGTGACACGACTTTCTACATCACACACGAATATTACCGGCACGGCGTCGGAAACAAGACGATAGCGGACGATATACTGCCGATCGTGGGCAGGGACCATGTGTACTGCGATTCGGCAGAACCGAAATCAATCGCGGAACTGAGGGGGTACAATATTAACGCCGTCCCGGCTATCAAGGGGGCGGATTCTGTCCTGTACGGTATTCAGTGGCTGCATCAGTTCGATATTGTGATACACCGGGAACTTCAAAACACGATCAACAATTTTCACCTCTACCAATGGAAGAAGAATAAGGATGGCGAGTATTTGAATGTTCCGGTTGACAAGGATAACCATATTCCCGACGCACTGCGGTACAGTTATTCCGACGAGATGCGATCGACAAACCCCAAAGTGTGGTTTGCATGAGAGATACGTTTACCTAGATAACGTCGTTTGTGCTGTGGGCGGCATATACGGTGTTGTTCGGGATGTACAGGGTAGGAATGGGTGAGACTGTTGTGTTAAAATATGATTTCTAATGAGATGGAACAAATAAGTAAATAAAAAGAATAGAGTTTTTAAAAAGCTTTAAAATATCTAAGGATATTTTAAAGAAAGTTTATAGTGCCTGCCTAACGTTTAAAGAGACATAAATGATAAGAACATTAAAAGTGAATTAGGTTAATACAAAAATTAAAAGCCTGCTATAACATAATAAGTACCGGTTCCTCTTCCTAGTCTTTCCAAAAGACCAACTTTAATCAGTCTTTTTATTTGACGTCTTGCATTACTAACATCTATATTAAAGTGTTTAGCAAAGTCAGAACTGGTAAATCTTGATTGTTTCACAATAAAGTCTAAATATCCGATTTGTCTTGTGTCAAGTCTTGCTTTAAACTCAGGTGCAATTTGAATCTCACCTATTTCACGATCACGGCTAAAGAAAGTGACAACAAAATAACCCTCACTATATTCAAATTCTGGTGCTCCAAGACCATGATCAATTAATAAATCATGCATTTTTTTAAGCCCCCAACCACGCTCTTCCATTAATTTCATTTCGCTTAATGTGGTTGCAATTCGAGGATTCCTACTAAAGGGCTCAACTTTGAAAGAACGAATTTTTTCAAGTGTTAAAGGTGGTAGAGGCAACCCAGGACTTTTTATGCAGAGTCTATCATCAAAAAGTTGCACTCTTACTTTAGCGCCTTCATTATAATCTCTATGAGCAATGGCATTGATTAAGGCTTCTCTGATTGCTTCCCATTGATAATTATTCGATGTTTCATATAGGATGTAAGAAAGGGTTTAACTAAATATTCTATTAATAATAAAGGGCCTTTTACATCTTTTGAATCAGTTGCATCACCTTTATGTGCTTCCATTTTTATTATACTCTGTGGTAAGAAAATGCTAGGATCTTTGCCGAAAAGTAAAATTCCTGCAAGAGTAGGAATACTTTCTTTTGATAAATATCCTTTTCTATACAGTAATTCATTCATTTCCGGAGAATGAATATTAGCGGTTAATCCTGAATAAGCACTATACCTTCGCAACATGTCTTCCGAAAAATCATCTCGAGTAGACGCTTCGATAATCATTTTTTCTAAATCGGAAGTTTCTTCAAGAATATGATATTTGTCCTTGATTTGCTCATTTTTTTGATAGTATTTTATAAAATCTTTATTCTCTTCATTAATTATTTTTACTAAATCGTCATCAAAAAACTTAACTTCAATATTATGTTTTCTTAAATAAGATATCCCATGACCTTCTATTTCGGGATTTGGATCGATTATTCCAACTACAACCTTCGAAATTCTTGCATTCCCAATCCTTTCAGCACATGGTTTTTTGGGAGGTTGTCGATATGTACATGGTTCAAGTGTGACGAAAAGGGTAGATCCTTCCAAATCTTTATTTCCAAGTAATCTTTCAATTAGGGTATATTCCGCATGATCGCCTTCTCTGAGACCTCCTATATGTGTTTTATCGAGTACCTCTCCTTTTGCATTTACCAGAACAGCACCAACTAACGGATCAATTTTATTTGTATGCTCAGATCGAGATTTTTTCATTTCAGAAATCGCAAGTTCCATGTATTTACGGTCATCGGTATTTTCGGCCATTTACTATTTTCCTAAAATTATTAAAATAATAATTGATTAGATTTAGATCATTAATATATTGTGATTTGTTTTTTTATTTTAAAGATGGTTTTATTAATTGATAATATTTTGACTGATAAAGTTATTAAATGTACAAATACTTTTTAATTATTAAAGAAAATTTTCAATTTTAATGACATTTTTTCACGATTTTTAATACAAATTTCTTTTGAATGAGATAGTTAGTTTTTGATCCCAAAGTTTGGTTTGCATGAGAGACAGGTTTACCTATATAACGCTGTTTGTGCTATGGGCGGCGTATTTGGTGTTGTTCGGCATGTAATAGGAAGGAATAGGTGAGGTTTGTTGCGTTAAGATATGTGTTTTAATGATGGAATGAATATTTTAAAAGAAACTGGTTGGAGAAAAGGAACGATTACTAGTATTTTAGATAAACTTAGATGAACTTCTATGTATCCCACACTTTTGAGCCATAATTAAGATTAAATAGTTGAATGTGACCGCAGTAAGAACATGTGAATTCATTCAATGGTTCACCGTGGATAATAGGATCGAATCCAACTGGTTGTTTATGATGTTTGTGATTCTTTCCGGTATACAATAAATATTCACCTACTCCACATACAAGACAAAAACGCTTCATGTTGGTATTTAACAGACTTCCGCCCCGATCAAGAATGCTAATATATTTGTTTACTTCTGCAAGCAGTTCGGTTGCGCTAGGCAGACAATATTTTTCATATTCTATAACACACTTACTAAACAATTCATTTGCAATTAACATTTCTGGTTTATCGGGAAATATTTCTAATAAATTCATTTCAGGATATACAGAATCATTGAAATAATGATTTCTTAAATATGATTTACCTGAAACCATTGACCATAGTACCTTACCTATAGTATACACATCAAAAGTAGGTTTTATATCTTCAATCTTCCCTGTTGCCCATGCTGGCATCCAATCCCTACTACCTACATTTTCATATGAATCGGTAGGTCTCGAGTAATCATCTGCTTCATTAATAATAAGACCAAAATCACCAAGTATTAATTCCCCATTTGATGATACAAGTATATTTTGAGGTTTAATATCTCTGTGAACATACTTTTTTTCGTGTTTATGTAGTTGTGTTACACCATCAATTAGAGGTCTAATTGCTTTAAGTGCACCTATAAGATTTCCTTTAAACATATTTGGATAATTGCTCAACGGTCCTTCTAGGATGATATTCCGAAACAAACCATTTTCCTTCAGGATCATGATCTCTTAATTTAAGTAAATTTGGATGATCAATGTCTGCCATAGCTTGAATTTCATTTTTTATTCTCACTTCTTGTGCTTCTGGGTTTACTGCTTCAGAGATATCGTTAAGGAACTTTAAAGCAAAATGATTTTTTGAGTCTATATTTTGAGAAACGTGAACAATGAACTTCTTAATATACTGAAACTCATCTGAAGATCCGGATCGAATATTCATAAGTGAGTTTCTCAAGTTTTTTGCTTGTAGGTCTTCATTATCAAGCTTAGATTTTTCACGAACAAGATAAACTGTCCCTTGCGCCCCTTTACCAAGCGGATTGTCTGGATCAAAATTAGTCCATTTACTAGAGTATTCCATCATTTCCTCCTAATATTAAACTTGAACGCAAATGGCAAATTAGAAATATCTCAGAGATGAGAAGATTAGTCTCTGTCTATTCCCAAATAAAATTTTAAGCTATTTTTAACTTCATCAATTCCATATTCAATGCGATCTTCAAAGTGCATAGGTTCAATAATTAATTGGTATTTATCAAATATCTCACATAGAATATCAATTGAATCATATAATGATTGTATAATAGGGGTATTAATATTCTTTACTATTTCGGATTCTTGATCTGTACTATGAGCATAACTATGTGTAGCGAACTTACAAATATCTTTGATACACTTTAACTTTGTTATTTTTTGAATGTCAATATCAATTTCATAATCTAAAAATGGTTGCGATTCTATTGCTCTATTAGTGTTATCCTTTTTAATATCATTCAGCATATTTAGAAGAGAATTATTGTTTTTTTTATTCTCTGTTAATCTTCGTATTGCGATACCACCGTACCCAGAAAATCCATAATAAAGCATATATCTACCAAGGATATCATCATATTGCTTGGGCAACTCGAGTTCTTTGTTAACGATCTCAATATATTCATTATAAATATTTTTCATAAGAAATAAAACTTTGAATTCACCAAATAATCTGTAGTACTTTTTATGATATAAATTTACGAAATGATCACCATAGTATTTATCTTTCAATTTGAATCCTCTCTAAATTACTGCTTCAACTTGACGCAATTGTTCATCCGTTTTTATTACATCAGTAATTATATTTCCGCTAAACAATCAATGATCCGCTTAACTTGAGGGCGGATAAAGGGAGTGACGCCTTCCCTAATCGACGGGTGAAAATGTTAGAATATGAAAACCGCAAACTATACGTGAACATGGGCACAATGTAATTCTGGTACGATTGAGAGTAATGATAAAGTCACTTAGGTTGTATTGTTTGTTCTTGATTCTTCTCAATAAGGAAAATATTGAATCAGGAGTGGTAAGTTAAAAGAAGTCAAATTTATTTAATATTATTATATACCTTGCCAGCCAGATCGCATTTGTATAAATGTTTCAACTATATTCTTAATCGATTGGTTTATGCTATCAAGAATTAAATTAAAATTATTTTGAAATACATCGGCTGATACTTTTTCTTGGAGAGATCTGTAATATTCTTGTGCCGCAGCATCTGCAAAATAAAAACGCTGTTCACTCATTTGATTGCCGCGAGAAATCAATGGTTTATTTTCAATATCGATAAATTTTCTCCGGTAACCTTTAAATAATTTATCCTTATCATAATGACTTGCAATTTTATTTCTAATCATTAGAAAAGCTTTGCCAAGAGGTGTTTTATTATCCGCACCTTCATTGGCATAATGTATAATTATTCCCCATAGCTCTCGATTTTGGGCACGTACGTGCTTGATTATCTCAATAAATCTTTCAGATTCAACTACATCTTTTGAATCTCTAATTAGATTAAAAAGCTCATGTATAAGAGCAATCAACATTTTTTCTACGTAATTCTTTATTCTAGATGTTTCACCCCACATAGGAGTAACTGGCGTATCTTCCGGCTTATCAGGTTTTTGATCTTTTGGTTCAATTGACCTAATGTATTCATAATATAGCCATAGATTTTTTGTATCATTCCATATTAAAGAAAGAGCTAAAATAAAATTTCATAGCTTCTGGCTATTTTTTTCGTTACCTAAAAATGCTTCTTTTTCAAATGCTTCCAATGGTCTAAGTTTTGCGATACTTTCGGAAATCATATCTTTTCTTATTTCTATCCTTTATCGTTTATTATATTTATATCCTTTTTTGCCATTTTGTTAATTATTATATGAATATTACCTCTCTGCAGAATGGTGTTCTTTCATCACTATTGATACTTTGTGAATAAGAAAAAAGATTGAAATTACATTAGCGGTGATCAGTATGGCATTAAATAGGTCACCGACGCTCCAGATTGTTTCAACCTTGATAAAACCAATAGCAATCATACTACAGAATCCAACGCGGTAGTATTTTTTGGTTCGTGATCCAAACACATATGAAAAACATTGCTCTCCGTAGAAACACCATGCGAGTAAGGATGATAATCCAAAGAGAAACGATGATACAAAGACGATATACCCCCCATAATGACCATATAGTGTTTGAAAAGCTGACGTTGTGAGGGCACTGCTCGTTGTACCCATTGTCCATACACCGGTAATGAGAATCGTCAACGCAACTAATGTCGATACTACGGTATCAATAAATACTCCGAACATTCCGATAAGACTCTGCTCGTGAATATTATCTACTTTAGCGGCACTGTACATCATGGGTTGACTTCCTGATCCTGCTTCATTCGAATAAAAACCACGAGCTACTCCATACCGTAAAGCATACATTATCGAAGCACCCGCAAATCCACCTGTCGCACTGGCAGGTGTAAATGCTTTCTCAAAGACTAATGTGATAGTCGCGACAAGCAGATCAATGTTAAACACGATTAATATTGATCCCATGACCATGAACATGAGGACCATAAATGGTGTAATCTTTTCTAACGCCCGTGCAATTGACCATATCCCGCCGATTGTAATAATGAAGGTTAACATGGCAAGGAGCGCACAAACCGGCAATAACGGCGGCATCCATTCCGGTACCCATGAGAAATCAAATGCTGAATATGCGGCAAGTGAGACGGAATTTGACTGCATTGTCGTCGTTCCAAAAAGGGCTTTGAACGCCACCGCCAATGCATATATGACCGCAAGCCATTTGAGTTTGAGTACTTTTTGGATATAATACATGGGACCGCCGGAATAGGTGCCGTCAGAGCTTTTTTCACGGCTCATCAAAGCAAGTAATGTCTCAGAGTATACTATAATCATTGCGATGAACGAAGCAACCCACATCCAAAATAGTGCTCCCGGCCCACCTAAATAAATTGCAGTTGGAATTCCGGCTAACGTTCCGTTTCCTATTATGCCACCTAAAGCTCCAAAGAGCGACTGACGCGGGGTTATATTTCCTTCTCCTGATCCCGTATGTTTTGTAAATGTGAGTTTTGCCGCTTCAAAGAATTTTGTAAATTGTATTCCTTTCAAATGAACGGTGAAATATATACCGGCTATGCAGAGTAGAATCAGCATCTGAGGACCCCATAGCCATGTAGCGATACTTTGGATGGATTCTGCGAAGATGTTACTCATAGATTTCTCTTATATATTTGTTACACTTCCTGCTAAGGATCGAAACCGATTAATATCGAGAAGAGTTATATCAAACGCAGGCTTCTCATGAGTGGTAATTTGGGCGGTGATCTCGCCGGTGACCGGACCAAGTGCCATTCCGATCATGCCATGCCCCGATGCGATCGTTACATTGGTGAAATTATTCAATCTCCCAAGCACGGGCAAACTGTCCGGAGTAAGCGGCCGTAATCCACACCACGCGTCCCGGATACACTGTTCCGGAATTGTGATCCCCGGCAGATATTCCAAAACATTCCTGACCATTGCGTCAACACGCCGCCTGTTTACCGTGAGGTCCATACCGGCAAGCTCAAGCGTTCCACCGATTCTCAACGTGTCATTCATCGGGGTAACGATAACTTTACTTTCGGACAGATAAACCGGAAAATCAGGCGCATTCGGCGGTCGCGGGATTGTCAGGCTATATCCTTTGGCAGGTTGTATCGGCACGTTATAATTCAAGTGTTTCGCAATACCGGCTGACCATGCTCCTCCGGCAATAACAATCTCATCAGCTTCAAGTTCACTCCGATCCGTTTTAATCACGGTGATCGTACCATTCTGTTGATCAAATCCGAGAACTTCGGTTGAAGTCCTGATCTGAACTCCGTTCGATTCGCAGATTTGAGCGAGTTCTTTTACGAAACGGTGTGGTATTATGTGGGCGTCCCGTGGAAAATATATTCCTCCGTGAATCGTCATTTCCATTTCCGGTACGATGTTTTTTAATGACTCACCCTGCACCACGTCAAATTCGATCCCGAGTGTACGGAGCTTTTCATACTCATTAAGAGCAGACTGAAATCCATGTTCAGATCGGCATGCAAGTAACATTCCTTTACGATCAAATATAGTGGGATCGCTCAATGCCGGGGATATCTCGTTAAAACGCTTTAAACTTTCCAATTTCAATGTGTGGATCAGTTTTATTGCACGGATGAACCGCTCTTTATCTACAGATGCACGGTAAAATTGCCACAGCCACAAAAACAGCCCGATACTTAACCGGGGTTTTATATAAAACGGGCTTTCCGGATCGAGAAGCCACTTAATTCCCTGAGATATGACGCCCGGTTTTGCCAACGGCATGCTCAGACTTGGCGCTACGAGCCCCGCATTACCGTACGAAGAACCTGAACATATTTCACTCTTTTCAATCAGAGTGACACGTGCTCCTTTTTTTGACAGGTAGTATGCCGTACAAACGCCGATGACGCCACCGCCGATAATTACCACATCCGGTCTGTTTTTCATCAAACTATTCCTTATGAAGGTTCACTCCAACCACGCGACCAGAGCATTGAACCAGGATCTCGTATGCATTCAATCCCATTAACGTTGTTAAGCATTTTGTTTTATGTTGTAAGAGGAGGACGGGCGGTTGTGTTGAAATCTATGAGATACATTTGACTATTTCAAGTCTTATCTGCTTCGGCGGATGTGCGATTTGCGAAGCTTTAGCGAATAAGACGAATTTCCCTGAGCGGAGGAGTTACATACTCGACTCCTCGTTCGGTGACAACCGCACCGTCATGCATTTGTATCATTAAATATTTTCCTTCACCCCAGTCGGGCATCGGAATATAGACGGAGTATTCAAAAAAGAAGTGGTGATTGAGCGGGATTTTCATATCATGGTGCCAATCCGGACCATACGAACCGATCCTGGGGGCAGGAAACGTTGACATTTCCTGTGATGCGGCATGTGCGTCGATATTAACCTGGGTTTTATCAGGATCCACATCTTTGGAATATTCTCCGCTGTCGTTAACAATAAACCCGGCTTCATCAAGTTCCCGCCTGGAGGTTTCATATATTTCCGTACCGGTACGACCCACCTTGATGTTATCTTCTAAAATATCATGGATTTTCATTACATCTGCCCAGGCTTTATTGATCTCTGGAGGCGGTCCCGTCTCTCCTTCACGAAGCACATAGCCGATTTCATCTATGTGCTCATAGTAGTTCCCGAATTTCAATTCCAAACCGGAGGCGCCATGATAACTACTATGATATCCAAGCCTTAGATGAATCAGGTCGCCTCTCCGGATCACATAGTCATCGCTTCTTTCAGCCGCGGCGGACCGTTCCGGATCCAACGGTGCAGCCCAACCAGTTCTCTTTCCGTCCTTATCAACGATATAATGAGCACCTTCAAGACTGGGGAATTTGGTTACACCCGGCACGATTTTAGCCCAATCTCTCTCATGAGTCTCTGCGATATATTTTCGCATTCTCTTATAGAGTGCGAATTCGCTTTTCACTGGCCTCGATATGTAATCATGTAACAGATATTCAGACGAGACCAGCCTCTTTGCATATTTATCACCAAGAGCTTTTGCCAACAGGATGTAGTCTGTATGCGAAATGCCGTCTTCTGAGATGTCACCCACGTGTGATCCATGCTTTTCCAGGAAATTTACACCAATGCGTTTGGGATCACGTTCGGCAACAAATTCTCCAATGCCTTTAAACCGGTGATCAAGTTCCGTTAGCGCGCCTCCCGGATATTCCTTCCGTTCAGTTGCTTCGCCGATTATGTCGTAGGCTCCACTTTCTTCAACCAATTCCGCCGAAAAGACGGTCGAGATCTCCGCGATTCCTCCGCTCATCACTGTCGTCTTACTCAGACGTCTCGTCTCCTCATTGCTCGAACCCAAATCTACAAATCGGCGACCGAGAATTGCCCGTTCGATCCTGTCACCGCCACGATCGGTAAAGATGAAAACACCAGACGCACTCCCCAGGTCTTCCGCACCAAAGGGATCAGAAATCGCTTCTCTGATGATATGAATCCACATGTCGATATTGTTATCCTTCATTACCTGCGGTAGGATAAGGTCAAACTTATCCCGACGAATCTGATTTTTCATTTCCTTCAGATCGTCCTCTTCCTGAGCCTGAACATTAGCACACGGTAGTGTGAACAGCACAGCAATACAAAGTACCATTACCCGAGATATCATGACGTGCTCCTCTTTTGGCTTATGATGATAAATATTAAGAGAATCATTGAACTTTTACAAGGATTTTCTGCTCCCAGCCCTCTACGATTTTTTATTACATAAACATAGTCTAACTTTTCCAGTAATTTGAGATTTTTTCATGAGGGGATATACCAATGATACATGCATCCGTGGGTGAAATGTTACGTTGTGACACCTTATCTTGCTAATTCTCTTTACAGAGGTTCATAGTATTTGACACTGCCCGGGTTGTACGATTTACGAATCCTCAAGAGTTTTGTCATATAACTTTGTGCGATATGCAACTTTAATTCTTGCAAAAAAGTTTAAAATATTTTATTTTCAAGCATACCTTATTACTGAGGCTTTCGTTGACATACTCTTTGCGCAATTCTCTTTACAGGAGCCTTCACATTGTATTCTGTAGATCGTGTCCTCAACGTACTTTGTTCCTTGATGATATTAACCGGCGGAGATGATAATGCATGTCTTCTTTATGTATGAAATTGCAAATCTCAGAAATAGTTACCCGCATTAGACACCATTGCAGCACACCTCATCTTTGGTTTATTTGTATGGTACTAATCAATTAATTTGCACAACAAAATAGGTGCAATCAATGAATAGAGAAAATCAGTCTCAAAATTTGAACGGATTTGTTTCAGAAGCAAAAATGAGTCTTAATAAATCGCTGCCGAGAAATGTGGCAATAATATTTATTATTATTGGCTTAGCGATGAGCATCTTAGGGGGGTATATTTATACTACTACCAATAATTTTTAAAACACACAGGATGAAGTCCTTCATTTACAAGATATAGCAAACAAAATAATTGCTAAGGATAAATATGCTACTGATACTTTTTCACGGCAGCTGTTTTATAATGATCCGTTAATAGAAATAAACGAAAACCCTGAAGCTAATCTACTCATTACACAGTTAATGACACTTGTTTACGATAATGATCTTTTAACGTGGTTAGAACGATTACAAATAGCTGACAAAAATATAGTTGCCATTGAGCGAAAATCAAAAAATCTGGCAATCGAAGGGAAAATCAATGAGGCACGTGAATTGTTTTTTGGCGATGAATATGCATCATGGAAGGAAGAATACACAAACTCGATCAATAATTTTGTTGATCTAACCTCCTTCATATTGACCGACGTATTACTAAAACAGCGCAGCCATATAAACTATGCTCTTCTATCAATACTGATTATGCTGCCAATCTTACTTTTCGCATATAAAATCATTCGCAAATATGGAGACGAGACTTTTCAATTAACACATGAGATTATAGAATCAAATTCACTGCTTGCCGCTACCTTAGAATCAATTGACAACGGAATATTAGTCGTTGATATTCAGGGGAAAATTATTAGTTACAATCAATTATTCCTGGAAATGTGGCGCATTCCAAAATCGGTTATAAATTCAAAAAATGACGAATACGTTTTGGAACATGTACTCGAGCAGTTGAAAGACCCTGATGAATTTTTAGAAACTGTTCAATATTTATATAACCATCCATCATATGAAAGCAATGACGTAATTATGTTTAACGATGGTAGAGTTTTTGAAAGATATTCTAAACCACAGAAGATTGAAATTGATATAACGGGAAGAGTGTGGTGCTTTCGCGATGTCACTGAAAAAAAACAGTTAGAAGAACAGCTTCAAATTCGCCAGAAAATGGACTCTCTTGGAACTCTTGCAGGAGGGATAGCCCATGATTTCAATAATCTCCTTACCGGTATTATCGGGGGTGTAGAACTGCTCAAAAGTGGAAATGATAATTTTACCGAGCACCAGAAAGGATTCTTAGACATCACAGATAGAAGCTGTACACGAGCCGCAAATCTCATTCGACAGTTTCAGACATTATCTAAAGGAGTAATCCATGAAAGGTTAAATGTTGACATATATGATATTGCAGATGAAGTCTTCAACTTTCTGAAAGAAACCACTGATCGTCTCATTGCTAAAGAGATCTTGTTCAAAAAGGGTGAGTACTTTGTAAACGTTAATTCCGGAGAACTGTACCAAGTGTTAGTAAATCTTGCAACTAATTCGGTGCACGCTATCGAAGAGTGTGGCATTAGTGATGGAGATTATATTAGGATTAATGCTCAAGACAGTGAGGTGACAACCGTAGATACGACAGGGCTTCAAGAAGGAAGCTATATTCATATAGTTTTCGAAGATAATGGTGCCGGTATGTCGGAAGAAGTCCTGAAGAAAGCTTTTGACCCGATGTTCACAACTAAAAGTAAAAGCAGCACAAAGGGACAGGGACTGGGCCTTTCGATGGTGTATAACATTATTACAAAATTATATAATGGACATGTTAGTATTGAGAGTAAAAAAGGTATAGGAACAACGTTTCACCTCTATTTTCCCAAAGTTGAGGCTGGGACAAAGGTTGAAGATGACGCCCCTGCTGAAGTCCAAGGAGGGTCAGAAACTATTTTAGTAGTTGATGACGAAACAATAGTGTTAGAGACCGCAAAGAGATTTCTGGAGAAATATGGATATGCTGTTATTATCGCAATTGGTGGGAAAGAAGCATTGGATATCTATGAAAATAAGAAAGACTCCATTGCTGCTGTTATATTAGACCTGTCCATGCCTCACATTTCAGGGAAGGAAGTGTTTCAAAGGATGCTGAAGATCGATCCTGAATTAAAAGTAATTATCTCTTCCGGATACCATGAAGAGTATTCAAAAGAAGGGATACTGAGCCAGGCTATTGGAAACTTAAGTAAACCGTACACAGTGAAAGACATGGCTCGGACGATCAGAAACGCTCTGGATTCGTAAGTCAATTTATTCTGATAATAATTTCCCCTTGAATGTACACTATCCCGGGGTTTTCCACCAGCTTGCCATTGTGCTAAAAACATGAGTGAAATATTATTTCAGAGGTGCACTTTTAAGCTCATTCAATTGTTCCCTGTCCAACAAGAATAGCGGATTTCATCCTTCTTGTTATCCATTGACGTGTTCCAGAGAGATCGTGTGAGACACGATACCGGAAATCCGTTACTTCGAGGCCAACTGCACGAAAATAAACAGGCCTTTTACGGTTTCATCACATCGCTTGCCCACTCATTGTACAGAATAGTAAGCCGTTCAACGATCTCAGACCGTTCCGTGGCAAAATTTTTCCATTCGGGCGGATCATCAGAAAGATTTGCCAAAAACGGGCTCCCCATCGGGCCTTCTCGCTGCGGATGCGGTGAATACTTCCCGGTGGAGTCTCCACCATTAACGATCAGTTTCCAATCACCTTCCCGCACGGCCCATCCTCTTCCCCACTGCCAGTAGAATAGCTTATGCCGGGAAGGAGCTTCGGGAGAATTTATAACCTCCCACATGCTTTTACCGTCAATTTCTCTGTCAGGCAGGGGGATATCACATAATTCAAGAATCGTTGGGAAAAAATCTGCGTTCAGAACCGCTTGATCGCGTACCTGACCTTCACCGATCAGGTTTGGAAAGCTGATGACAGCCGGCACGCGGATACCACCCTCTAAAAAGCTTCCTTTCGCGCCTCTCCACTTACCGGTATATCCTCCTCCTCCGTACGCACCGTACGGTTGTCCGTCCGACTTGTGATAATCTTCAGTTGAATGACCATTGTCACTCATCATAATGATCATCGTATTATCCCGCAGATCCAATTGATCGACTTTATTTAAAATTTGTCCCATTCTGTCATCCGTGGTTGAAATCATTGCCGCGTACGAACTGCGCGGCAGGGACATCTCTTTATACATTTCGGTAAACTTTGGATCAGCCTGTTCAGGATAATGAGGTACATTGAACGGGACATACATCAAGAAGGGGCTATCCTTGTTTTCCTCGAGGAAACGGTGGGATTCACGGACTATCAAGTCGGGAAAATAGCTGCCGTCTTCGAACACCTCTGTGTTATTGCGGTATAGACTGTGGAACGGCTCGATGATTTCTTCACCTTCCTCTTGCTCATCATCATACACATAGCGGGTGTGCGAGTAATTGTCAATAAATCCGGACAGGTGTCCAAAGAATTCGTCAAAACCCTGATCGTTGGGACCATAGCCCGGAGTCGCACCCAAATGCCATTTTCCGAAAAGACCGGTACGGTAGCCGTTTTCTCTGAGAACTTCCGCAATGGTTATCTCGTCCACAGACATATTAGCACCCCCGCCGAAGGGATGATTTATATCGGGGTGACTCGATGCCCACCTGTTAATATCGCCGCGCTGAGGATGGCGTCCGGTCAGCAGTGACACCCGGGATGGACAGCAGACCGCATGGGCATAGGCCTGGGTGAAGCGGACTCCCCGCTCTGCCAAAGCGTCCATGTGGGGCGTGTACAAATCGTTTGAGCCATAACTGTTGATGTCCAAGGTGCCTTGATCATCGGTGTAGAATAGTATGATGTTTGGTCTGTTTTTGACAGTCCCGCAGGCGCCAATACTCCCGGGAATAGTGAGTGCCGCCGCACCTATGCCCATTGTTTTTAAAAAGTCGCGCCGTGTGCGCTTCGATGAATTCATGTTTTTCTCCAAATTTAAGTTCACAAATAGTTTTAATATCAGCCTTGAGCAAGTTTAACCTGGATATCTCCCCAATCAGTTACGTTAACTCTTGCTTTCCATTGTTCATATAGTCCAGACAGTTCCCTGACTTTGTCCGAGTGCGTTTCTGCTATATTGTTCAGTTCTGTCCTGTCTTCATCAATATCATACATTTCCCATTCTCCTGTCCTTTTCCCACTCCCCACAGAAAATTGCCGATTTTCAGTATAATACGATACCAACTTCCATTTTCCCTGCCGAACGGCGCGATTTCCCTCATGCTCCCAGTACAAAACGTCCCTATCTGCAATTTTACCGCCTTTGAACACAGGCACAAGGGACCGTCCTTCCGTGGGAATAATCTCGAAACCCCTGTCCTCCGTGGGATATTGTCCCCGGTAATCCGCAGGATATTCAGCACCTGCCGCTTCCAAGCATGTCGCCTTCACATCCATAACATGAGCGGACTGGTCAGTAATCTCTCCTGTCTGTTCGATTACACGGGGCCAGTGTGCGATAAAAGGAGTGGCTATTCCACCTTCGTGGACCCAGTGTTTGAACAAACGGAAGGGTGTGTTGCTTGCATTCGCCCAGGGCAGGTAATATCCGGTATACGATTCAGCCGGACCCGGCGGAATTACGGAAGTCCGGCCAATAAGTTCTGCACAACCGCCATTATCGGAAAGAAACATGATGAGGGTGTTTTCTTCCTCACCAACCTCTCTGAGTTTTTGCAGTATTGAGCCAATTCCCTGGTCCATTCGATCAACCATGGCAGCATACACCGCCATCCGCAAATCCCAGTCTTTTTTGTTTTCAGCATCCTTCCAGGGAGGAGCTTCAGGATTTCTCGGTGACAGTTTGACATTATTATCAAAAAGTCCCATTGCTTTCTGTTGTTCAAATCGTCTTTCCCGTAATGCATCCCAGCCTGCCATATACGTGCCTTTATATTTCTCGATATCTTCGGGTCAGGCATGTAGCGGCCAGTGCGGAGCATTGTAGGCAACGTACATGAAAAATGGTCTGTCTCTATCAGCCTCTTCAATAAACGTTGCCGCGTAATCATAAAAATAATCGGTTGTATAAAAATCTTCCGGGGGATAAAATGGTCTATCACCATTCATCAGTATCGAAGATTCAGGGACTGTAGGGTTAAAATAGTTAGCAGCACCCTTGATGATACCAAAATATCTCTCGAAACCCCGGTCAATCGGCCAATTCGGCCGGTAGGTACCAACATGCCATTTCCCCGTCATAAAGGTTTGATACCCATATAGCTGCAAGACCTCCGCGATGGTAACACAATTGTTGTTCAGATAGCCCTGGTACTCAGGTAATGCAATCTTCTTGTTTCTTCCCAGCGTTCTCTTATCAGTTGAGGTCATGTGCCCGATCCCAGTCTGGTGTGGGTACAGACCAGTCAATAATGAAGCGCGTATCGGGCAACACCGGGCGGCGTTATAGAATTGTGTAAATCGAATCCCCTTGTTCGCAAGCCTATCGAGATTTGGAGTATTTATTTCCGAACCATAACAGCCGATATCCGAATAACCCATATCATCGGCCATGATCAGGATTATATTTGGCTTTTTTTGTTTTGGTGCATACGCCGAAACCTCACGTTTTTCAAAGGGGAGTCCGGTGAGCGAAATACCAGCTATACCTAACGATGTCAAACCGATAAAATCACGTCTGTTCAGTCCACTTTTCGTATTGGTCATGATAGTTTCACTCTATGCACTTTGGAGAAATTAATTGTGATTGTATATCATCCGGCTCCCCGGGCTGTACAATTTACGAAGCTTTTTTGCTTATGTATCATACCGGGAGCGGAAGATAGGTACGGAAAATTTAAAGACACATTCTCATTCCCTCTCACTGGAGGGTGCAACACGGGGAAGTTTTTCATCGCGCATAGCCGCATGATATGCGAAGCTTGCCATGATCACCGCCGACTGCATCAGGTCTTCAGGAACAAGACGGTCATACACATCCATATTGGTGTGGGCGGCGCGGTCCTCAATCGGGTCTTGAATGAATTGGACGGCGGGCAGCCCGACTGCATTGAATGAGGCATGGTCAGAATTCCAGGAACTCCTACTACTCAAATGTGTCATCCCCAGATTATGAAACGGTTTTATCCATTCGGTAAATATCGGACGCAACCGCTCATTTTCCTGGAGATTAACGCCGCGGATCCTGCCGGTATCCCTGTCCTTATTAAAGTACGCTGCAACTTTCGCATGTTCGGGAGTATAGTGCCGAGTATCCGGGTTGCCGTAGTGTTTGGCAACATATCCACGTGAGCCTAACAGTCCAGATTCCTCACCGCCCCACAGGGCAACACGAATTGTGCGGCGGGGCGTGACACCAATTGCCCTTAATATGCGGATAGCTTCCATAGCGACTGCGGCTCCTGCGGCGTTATCGCTAGCACCGGTACCAGCGGATGTCGCATCAAGATGACCACCGAACAAAACCACTTCATCTGCGAAGTCGGTACCCGGTATTTCGGCGATTACATTATGATCAGTCGGGTCATCTTCGGTTATGCTTATTCTGAGTTCCATTTCCATCTCAACGGGTATTCCCTTTTCGAGAACGCGCATAATACGATTATAATGTTCCCCGGCCATAACTAAAAACGGCGGGTGTATCGATGCAATATTCTCCCATGCTTTCCGCACCCCATTGACCCTAACAGTCCCGAAATTCCCGTAATTTTCCCTTCCATCGGAATTGATTATGTTGCCTCCCGGAGCGGCAATCGCCGCTGCACCTTCTGAAAAGAGGAAATCTATAATCTGATTTCTTGGCAGTCTCCCAGCTTGCTGGTCACGGTGTTGCCGCCGATCCGGGAGAGGTATGACCGTTTGTGAGTATTCATCCAGCCATTCCTTCGAGTATCGCACTGCCATAGGAGAAAATTCGGGAAACAGTTCCTGTTTTGGCTGGATGAATACAATGGCATTTTTTAACGTTCCTCTGTAGTAAGCCAGGTCTTCTTCTGAAGCGATTTCCTCGAAATTTATGTATACCACCTGGCCCTGAATCCTGCCGTTGGTACCCGAACTCCAGGTATTTGGATAGGCGATAATCGGCATATACTGTGGGGTCATCATGTGGACAGATGTGTAATCGTTTCTCCAACTCACTCCGAATTCGCCGTAAGGTTCTAATTGAACATTCGCCAGACCGTATTCCTCAAATTTCTTTTGCGCCCATTCCGCGGCTGCGCGATATGATGGTGAGTGAGACAGGCGCGGTCCAAATACATCTGTCAAGTAACTGGCAATTTCCATCACACGGGAGTTATAAAATCCCTCTACTCTAATTTTCTGGATTACATCCCAATGGATCGGTTCCTGAGCTACAGCAGAAAATGCGAATACGGTAATCACCACCATGACCATGATTGCGTTATGGTAAAATTTCATGTGTCTTTCCTTCATTTATGAGTTTTACATTCTCATTTCATTGTTTAAATCGATTTGTGACTATCGTACAAGCAAGATTCTGCAGAGTCTGGCATTAGCGAATAAGCGGGAGTTCTTTGGGATATGGAAAGAAATATTCAACACCGCGTTCGGTAGTCATTACACCGTCGTGAAATCGTAATCTAATAGATTCTCCTTCACCCCATTCAGGCATCGGTACATCGATAAAGAATTCCATAGAGAAATGGTGATAGAGGGGGAGTTTGATAGCATTCTGCCAATCCGGACCCAAAGGACCGATCCTCGGAGCATATAATCCTGAACCTGCGGCATGTAAATCAATTGCAACCCAGGTTTTATCAGCGTAACGCTCCCTGTCGAATCTTTGTATTTCGGTATTGATCATTCCCGCTTCTGCAACTTTTAGCTTGAGAATTTCATA
This sequence comes from bacterium, assembly GCA_965249485.1. Taxonomy (GTDB): domain Bacteria; phylum SM23-31; class SM23-31; order SM23-31; family SM23-31; genus CBDFMG01. Next base: position 1,812,130 of record OZ252239.1, read on the forward strand.
TGTTGCATCACCGGTACGTCCGACCTTGATATTGTCTTCTAATATTTTACGAACCGTCTTGACATCATTCCAGAGTCTTTTGATATGTGCTGGTGGTTCTGATTTTCCTTTTTCAAGCACATAGGCATACGCATCTATAACCTCATGATAGTTTCCATACTGCCATCCAGACCTCTGAAAACCGCCGCTTTGAGCTCCGTTCGTTAAAATTACCAGTTCACCTCCCTGGAAAACATAGTCACCGCGCTGCCTGCGACCATTCTTATCCACTATAGAACGTCTTCTTCCCAGATCGCTCACTTTGGTAACACCCAGTACGATTTTACTCAACGCTTCTTCATGTATTGCATTGATATCGGAACGTATCCGTTTATAAAGATCAAATTCGCTGAGAACCGGTCTTACTAAATAATCAACAACTACGTACTCAGATGAAATCATCCGCCCTGCATATATAGTACCGAGCGCTTTGGATAACAAATTGTAGTCGGTATGCGAAATTCCATCCGGCCGATACCGGGGAAACTCATAAAATATTGCAGATCCTAATTCTTCCAGATAATTTACTGCAATGCGTTTAGGATCACGCTCAGCAACAAATTCGCCGAGACCCGTAAACCGAAAATCTAATTCTGTTTTTGCTGTTCCCGGCCATTCGGGTCCTTCTAATTCATTTAACTTTATTCTGATATTCGGATAGGCTTCTAAAGGAGTTTTAATTTCCGGTTTAACAATAATGTCATAAGCGCCACTCTTTTCTACCTTGTCCGTATTTAATCCAAAGAAAGCCCGTTCGATTCTGTCGCCTCCACGCTCTGTAAAAACGAAAACGCCTTCATTGCTCCCAAAGTTATATCCCAGAGGATCGAGGTCTCCTTCTCTCACAACATGAATCCACATATCGATCTCATGCTCCCGCATGATTTGAGGAAGGATAACGTCAAACTTATCCAGGAGAATTTGGTTTATCATTTCTGCAACATCTTCATCCTGAACCTGTGCATTGGCACAAGGCACTGTGAACAGCACAGCAAACAAAAAAATCATAGCTCGAGATTTCATGACTTCCTCTACTTGAAATGAATAGTGGCTTTTTGTCTATTTGTATTATACTTCAAGCGTGGTCAGACATTGTGATATTATAATTTTTGTAACGGTAAATTCATGAGCACAAATGAATTAAGGTGTGTATCGTCAGAATAATGAGGGTACGACTATGTAGATAATACGGAGTGTATTTTTGTTTTACAAGTATTTTCTGTTCCCAAGGCTGTACTAATTGCGAACCATTGAGTGGGTACTCTCCCGAAGGTGAGAAAAGCGTTCAGCAAGAGCGTCCAGGGGGTTTACCCAATATCAGGGGTGAAAATATTGTCAGAACCGGTGCCGCAGCATGTTATCTAATAACTGACACATATTGACGCATCAGCTTTTAGACCACGTGTCATTTGTGTCAGTGAATGAGTGTAAGTTCAATAAAAACAATGGTCGGGGCGAAAGGATTTGAACCTTCGACCTCGTGCTCCCGAATTATAGTGGAAAATTAACCGTAAATCTAATAATAACAGGCACGACTTCCACATTTTAATTAAATTTTTCAGTTGATTTAATAGAGTTTATTTAATATAAATAAACATAGCGTTTGATACAAATTGACACATAATTATAAATCGCAACTATATATTAGACACATGTAAACATTTGTCGGGGAACAAAAGAAAGGCTTTGACGAAGGGTGTAGTTCATATACTATATCATGTTCAAAAAATTCAATTCTGCTTATCTTTTTTGAACTCTTCCGGCTTAACTCTAACAATGCGCTTAATCGCCTCATCAAAGGGCATGTTAAGTTTAATCGGCTTTTCGTATGATTTGGGTTTTTTCTTATTCATTAGTTATTTGCTGAATCCCCATTGGAAAGCTTTCTCATTGCATCGTCTCCAGTAATGCTTTTGTCGTGTTTTGTATCAAGATAGTTTTTGTCAGAAACTACACTTTCACCAAGCTGTTTTTCTAAGTTCTTTCTTGCGGTTCCCGCAATACCCCCACCCTTCTCCGATGCTTCTTGTGGATTTCTCCCCAAGCATAGTTAAGATGAGTTCAAGATCAGTCATGTTATCTCTTAAACTGTGGTGCTTTTTCAGTGCCTTAAAATTTTTGTGGTTTTGTGTGTCAATACCGAATGTTTCTGTTGAAATAATATTGGTTAAGATAGCATATTCTATATCTTTGACTCCACGATCTTTCCATTCATCGGTGAGTTCTTTTCTTGTTAGTATTGTTCTAATTCTGGCATCAATCCATTCATCTGAATAACCCTTTACCTTATAAGTTGTTATTGCTCTTTTGATGGCTATTTCAGGATTCTGAATTTCTTGAATTCTCTCATATCCAGTCTTAGCCAACCACTTTTTTAAAGGTTCTACCTTTGGAGATGGTATGGATTGCACAATGCGAAATATAATCTCTGGGCTTGCACATTCTGTTTCCCTCATGCTTCCGTCTTTGGCACTAAGTTTCAACTGTCGACAATCTGTCGACAGATCAATTCCTGTTTTGGACAGTTCTCGTTTCTTCAGCTGATACCAATAATCACGTGGATTAACACTGTCTGTTACGGCCTCAACTACATCAACCACTGAAAAAAACCACTCATCATCGTGTAATATTTTTCTAATTTCTTTATTTTTGAACATTGTTATCTGTTCAACACCCTCTGGAATCAATTCATTTTCTTCCTTCACAATTTTTTTCCTTTTTGAATTGATGTTTTTTTAAAGTAATAAGAGTGTAGATATTTGTCAACCATTAACTATCTTCATTTTTCAATTCCTCATAAGTTAATCTGCCAGTACAATAGTTTAACAGTATTAAAAACCGTACACTATCCCCCAATTCACGAGTATTATATCTGAATTGGAATTCATGTATATAACGATCTAAGTGTTTTGGGCTAACATGATGATATATTCCGTAAATCCCCCGTTTGAATATACTCCAAAATCCCTCAATTGTGTTTACATGAACATTGCCACTGCTGTATTCTTGTTTACCATGACTAACAACATGATGATCGAAATACTGTGATAATCGCTTGTATGCCAACCATTCATCAGACATTACAGTAGTTCCCTTAGCGACATATCCCTTAATAATGTTCTGCAATGTACTTGCTTTAACATTCTCAACAGACATCGATCTAAGTTTCCCCGCACGTTCCACCATGCCGAATACTGCTGTCTTGTTTTCAGATCCCCTTCCACGCTTACCCGAATGTTTACCACCAATGTAAGTTTCGTCTACTTCAACAATATTAGATAATGGCTTGGCAAATGAACTTGTCCTTACAGCATATCTAATTCTATGCAACATGTACCACGCTGTCTTTTGGGTAACCTTAATATCTTTGGCAAGCTGTAACGAAGAAATTCCTTTTTTGTGTGCAGTAATTAGGAATATAGCAAAAAACCATTTCCTCAATGGTAAAGCACTATCTTCAAATATCGTGCCTACCTTAACACTGAATTGCTTATCACAATCTTTGCACCAGTAAACAGGTCGGCTTTTATACTTACTGACATTTTCACTGTCGCAATGGACACAAATAATGGTATCACCCCATCGAGCTTGTTCTAAATATTCACGACAAGACGATTCATCGGGGAACCGCTCAATTACATCCATTAAGTTGTTGAATTTAGGCAAGGGTCTTCTTAACTTGACTTCCATATTATTTCGATTAATTACAATATACGAAATAATATTGCATGTGTCAAGTATATAATTACGTTAATAATAATCAATTAAAAGATATAAACAATAAATCCGATTCCAAGACAGCATAATGTCTGTTATTCTGCTGGTTTTCCTTTGTCCTTTGTCACATTGAAAACGGATGTTGCTGAAGCAATTATACTTGATATATCTGCTAAATTTGACGGGATGATCATTGTATTATTTTTATTAGCCAGTTTACCGAAATTTTCAAGATACTGCTCTGCGATCCTGAGGTTAACAGCATTTAATCCGTTTTTCTCTTCAATAGCCGAAGCAATTTCCCGTATTCCCGAAGCTTTAGCCTTGGCTACCCTCTCGATTTCAGTCGCAGAACCCTCAGCTTCATTTATCCTTTTCATCTTTTCACCTTCTGATTTAGCTATCAATTCCTGCTTTTCTCCTTCTGCTCTATTGATTTTAGCCTGTTTATCGCCCTCTGATTCTGCAATCAGAGCTCTTTTTTCACGCACCGCCCTCATTTGCTTTTCCATGGCGTCTTTTATACTCGCAGGTGGTTCAATATTTTTTATCTCATATCTGGTTACCTTAACTCCCCATGGATCGGATGCTTTATCAACTGCATCGACTATCGAAACATTAATAGTATCCCTTTCTTCAAAGGTTTTGTCAAGCTCCAATTTACCGATAATGCTTCTCATTGTTGTCTGAGCAAGTTGAGCAGATGCAAACTGATAATTACTGATGCCATAGGAGGCTTTTGGGGCATCGACAACCTGCAGGTAGAGGATACCGTCCACTTCCACGGAAATATTGTCTCGTGTTATACATGTCTGAGATGCAACATCGAGTGCTTGTTCCTTTAATGTATGCTTGTAGGCAACTTTGTCGATAAATGGTATGAGAATATGAAATCCAGCTTCAAGCGTAGCTTGATACTTTCCAAGACGTTCCACGATAAATGCAGCTTTTTGCGGAACTATTCTTACAGTTTTTAAAAATGCTGTTATTACGAAAATAATTATAATGATAAGGAAAAAGGTGCTAACGCCTTCAGTGCTCATGGTTTACCTCTCTTTTAAAGATTTTACTTTAAGCGTAATGTTGTCTTTACCAATTATTTCAACCGAAGATCCCTTCGGAATGTTTTCATCCGATTCCGCATTCCAGGTGGTACCTCGAAACTCAACCCTTCCTTTTAAATTAGGAGTTATTTGCTGTGAAACGATCGCATTCTTCCCTATGAACTCTTCAGACTTTTCGTCTTTGATCCGTTTTGAAGTAACACGACCTATAAATATGTTTTTTACCCATTTGCGGAGAGAAAGTATAAGTATAATTGAAGAAATTAAGAATATAATCAATTGCATGTTTAAAGAAATATCAGTTGAAAATGAAACTATTGCAACAATCCACGCTCCTATTCCGAAGAAGAAAATTATAAACCCCGGATTGGCAAATTCAAAGACAAAAAGTACAAATCCTAATATTAACCATATCAATGAAGGCCTCATAAATTTGCTGATATCATTTGTAGGTGTTGAGACAACCTGAGCCTCAACTAAGTCGAAGGATTCCAATATTTTATCGATATTTTCCAGTTCGAAATCAGCAATTTTGTGATTTAATGCTTCCCTGGTAGTTAAAGTTAATAATTTCCCTTTTTCGATCAGTCCGGAAATCTCGACTTCTTCATCTACCATTGCTTCCGCTATCTCTGGTTGGCGATTGTTCACTTCAGCTGTTGACTTCATTTCATTTCGCCAATATGATATTATCTTCTCAGATGCCTTCTCACCTAAGAAGTTCACAGGTGTAGCAGCACCGATAGTAGCTCCGGGAGACATTACGATTTTATCAGAAGCCAGTGAGATGAGAGCACCTGCTGATATTGCTCTTTTATTTATGAATGCAATAGTTAATATATTGGTGTCGAGTATATAATCTCTGATCTGAGTAGCAGCCTCCATTTCACCGCCGAATGTATTGATCTCAAGTATTATGGCATTCGCATTTACATTTTCTGCATCTTTAATAATGCGACCGACATTTAAAGAAATTCCCGTATTTATGGTTCCGTTAATTAGAATATGATATACATTCTTATCTTGTGCAGCTAGTGCTCCATAACTCGCTAAAACAATAAACAGAGTCAAATAGATTTTTTTCATATAATTTTCCAATTTCATTAATTATATATAATAAGAGTGGTGTTGTACGTCGTCAGAACATGTTGGAATAATTGGGTTGGAAGTTAAAAGATGCTTTTAGCTTTTACAAGGGTATTCTAATAATCAATAGTTATTTATTCATAAATGCATCCACACTCAAACCATCCTTCTCACGTGGAATCATGAGTATAAATACAACAAGGACGAGGAGGGCAAAGATGAGGCCTGACATGTCAAAAAACGGCTCCTTAAGGAGGTGGCCGTACGTCACTATAACAAGGATTAATCCAAGAACTGAAAGGCTTTCCTTCACTCTGAATCCGAGACACGTGAGTCCGCCCGCAATAAATTCCATAAAAGGGAACATAAAACCGAGAGCCCACAAGAACCAAATAGGAATCCATGTATCCTGATAATCTTCAACAAAAACCTCCCGGGCAAACTCGACCGCACCTATAGCAAACAATTTGTGAAATCCTTCCATCATGAACGCTAATCCGAGTATCCACCGCACGAAAAAAAGAGCCATCGAAACGCTGTCGAATTTCAATTTTCTCATATTTGATCTCCTATATGTAATAACTGATATTCCCAATATCAATCCTCTAAAAGAGAATGGACAATTTGGATCCAATGTGTTCAATAGTACGGTATGTAATATGCTTTTACAAGTACTATCTGCTCCTCGGGCTGTACGATTTGCGAACCTTAACGTTCAATGGATCAGGAAAATTTCCTCATTTGGCGGCTGAATAAATTCAACTCCCCTGTTGGTTACGACTTGAGGATTAGAAATATTAAAGGCAAGCGGATAACCGGGTCTTTCATCAATATTCATATGGACCAAATATTCAAAGGCAAACAGATAATTCTCCTGAATTTTCAAATGATGCGTGTCCGCCCGAAATGGCGCCATTGAGGGTCCGATCTCACCACTGTTGCTAAAAGCATGATTACCAATGGAAAATCCTGCAACATCAGTTCCTTTATCAGCGAGCGCCTTCTGTATCATCTTATAGTCTTCTGTACCGACATCGATATGAGGTGTATATATATCCTGCATCTTCCATAGCTTTGACCATAGCAGCCAATGATTCCCCAGCAGTCATGCCAACTCGCATATGCGGCCGCATAATCCATTGACCTGCTATAGCGCTATCAAAGACTTTCTGTAAGAAGCCGGGGACTTTAGTTTCCCCTTTTCTCAAAATATAGGCATGAATTTTCGTATCTACTCCGAAACCCATATAGTTCCCTCTATCACCGCCACCACCACCGCCAACAAATAAATCACCACGCTGAAGAACATAGTTAGGATTACGAAAAAACCACCGTGCATCAGGTTGAGATTTCGGTACAGTTTTATCAGGTGTATTTACTGCTGAATAGTAGACCCGGGCACCTATGTCTCTTGCTGTCGTTACACCTGGCACGACCTGAGATAATCTTTGTCTTGCACGCTGGCGAGCCAGAGCCAATACTTCGACCTGTGCCGCTACTTCCCTGCTCGTCCTTCTATTTATGAAATCTAAAACGACATTCTCAGAAAACACAATTCTCTTAGAATATTCGGACCCTAAAATTTTTTCCAGCTTCATATATGATGAATGTGAAATTCCATCTGCCATAGGGAGCCAATCTGATGTATTGACTGCAATTGTTTTCGGATCACGCTCTGCTACAAAATCTGTTATTTCGTTGAAAACTTCGGGAACTGTAAAACCCAGTCTGGGATCTGTATTATTATAATTCCAACCGCCCAGAGCCATTCCAACTTCGTTAGAGCCGTATATGTTAATATTTTCAATCACTCCTGCTTCACCAAAAACAGCCCGCTCAATCTTGTCCCCTAGGTCCGTAAATATCAAATAACCAGAGACTGGTCCAAAATGTTGAGCCAATGGGCCTCTATGGGGATTTGCAAAGATTCCATTGTACCGACCAACATGAATCCACATGTCCACGTTATTGTCTCTCATTGCTCCAGGTAGAATAAGGTCAAGTTTTTCGTTTCTTGCCAGGCGAAGAGCTTCAGCATCGGTCTCTGGTGTACGCTGTGGCAGCGGTTGCTGCCCATTGGCAACAGGTACGGTGAACATCACAGATATTAAAAATATTAATATTCTAGATATCATGACATTCTCCTTTATTGATTGTTAGTGATAAATATTGTGTTAAGCAATTTAATTTTACAAGTATTTTTACATTTGGGCTGTACGATTTGCGAACCATTGAGTAGGAAATCAAACGGAGGCACAGAAACACTATAACAGAGACAGGTTGTGTAAACACACGTCGTTGAGAATAGCCAGCGGTCTCTGATTCGATCGCCGGCGCGCGGGTCAACCCATCGTTTCCGCGTCCGCGGGAGGTTGCTCCCGCGCAGCTTTCCGAAACAGCAAGGCCGATCCAACCCACAACGCGACGAAGAATCCATTCAAAGTCAAGATTTCCAGCAGTCCGCTAAACGGGTAGCCCAACCTACCAATCAGCGCGATCACGGTAACTAACGACTGAGCGAGCGCAGTAGCGAACAACGTGCGTGCCATTCCATGTGGCTGGAAGCGCGAGATAATGGCACCGATGATTCCGACGGCGAACACCCCGATATACATCAAGTTGGCGCAGTTGTCAGAATCCCCGATAATGCCAACGGCAGCGTTCACCCAGAAGAGGATGAAGGCTGCCGCGAGCGCAAGGCCGACGGCGGATTTGTACGCGGTATTGCCCGTCTTCATCGCTTCAATCCTTTCGTTTACGCTTTGTCATCACAATAGCGGCATACCTATTGATTATGTGGTTTTCATATAACACAACTTGGCTTTCTGAACGTGGTAGTAGTTCCACTGGATCCCAGATGCCGTTTCTGTCCCCGGGCTGTAGGATTCGCGAACCGGTTTCTATCGCATATTTATTGTTATAAAAATCAATATGAGAATTACACTGTTAAGTACCAAACAACTCATTGAGTAGTGAGCTACCCGGTGACACCATAATTTCCGGTACAGTCTGTTCATACATTTCATATAGTTGAGGCAATTTTTCCCTTAGGTCGGCACTATTTTTTAACGTCCAAGCTGTTGTATTCCGGTCAAAGGTTTCCCGGAGGTCCCATGCAGTGAAGATGACCCAGTATGCAAATTCCTGAAGTGAGACCCGTATCCGGCGTTCTTCATCTTCAATCCTGTCGAAGGAAATTAGATCATAATATCCTTTTTCAGCCGCCTCCAGCATAAACTGATAGAGCTGTGATTCGGTAGTTGCAGCCCATTCCTCGGGAAATACATAATGAAGTCCTATATCACTCGCATAGTGTAAGAGGTGTTCAGCTACTTCTACCATCTGATCTCTATTTCCAATTTCATATTGCATTATTACATCGCATACACTGTTCTGACTTCTTGTAACATTCCATGCCGCCAGATCTTCGGGATCCGTAATTCGGTCTTCTCTACCCTTATAAAATGGGATCAAAGCCCTGTACTCATACATATTCCTGATAAACTCTTCCTGGAGTGCACTGTCGATAGAACCACCCTGCGGAAACATCTTTATAATAGTTTTAGCAACATTATTCATAAATTTATCTGCAATGTTGTCCCGGCCTACCAGGGTATAGCCATAAACCGTGATCTTTTTCGTGAATGGAGGATATTCGTCTGTTGGAATAAGACCGGTATTCATATACAAATCGCTGGGTGCCGAAGTTGCCCGCGAAAGCATGATGCATCCCCCATAATGGGTCATTCCCGTATCGGTCGCTACCGACTCGGTCGTTTCCGAACTACAAAAAGTCAGAAGTAACGTCAAAGAAAGAATTGCACAAAAAATTTGTCGAGTAGACATAATTGAATCTCCTTCAATTAGTTTATATTCCCCAAATCAATTCTCCATAAGAGATTAATTGGGAATGTGTATGAATTATAACGCTTTCTTACGTCGTCAGAACCTTTGAAATGCTTTGCGTTAAACATTAAGCAGTACTCCTGGCATTTGCATGTGTTTTTTCTACCCTCCATAATGGAAAGTAATCCCTTGAAACTGGGCGCCTCGATGTTATTTGAAAATAACCCGGGACTGGTAAGATGACGACAATTATTACGCCCTTTATACTGGTAATACTAATGGTTAAAATCGCGCTTCTTAACGTCTTTGACATTCTTTAACACGATGGAGGATTCACCTTCCGGTGCACGTTCTGCGTTGAAATTATCAAGCACCAAATCCTCTACATCGTCGCAAACCAGTGCCGGCCGCAGGTCATCCTTTTCAAAACCGACCGTAACATTGCGAAACTCTAATCCCTTAACATGACGGCAGTAAAAACCGTAGGAAGGCAGGGTACCACTTAAAGAATAATAAGCTTTCTCTTTTTCAGGAGGTACTATTTGGGCGTCTTCTTTTGTGCCTCCGCCGTCATAAATTATCTTAATATTATTCAACCTGACATCTTCGATTGAATAGCCCGGTATACCGGTAATGTGAGAACCAATCCTCCAATAAGAACCCGTTACAAAAACATTACTTATATTGATATTCCGTATCTTCCCGACAGGTGGATTATCAGGACCCCGTGCTCTGTTTCCCAGCCTTATAAATATCGGAGCGCCCGCCATGTTTTTCATTGTGATATTTGAGATGGATACATTTTCCATTATACCGCCGTCCATTATTCCCAGAGAAAATCCGTTATCACAATTATCAAAGACACAGTTGTTGATAACAATATTCTTAAAATCGCCGTTTGATTCAGTGCCGAATTTTATCCCTCCGCACTGACGACCAGTGGTATTCATGGTACCGTCAAGCAGGGTTCCTTCGATAAAACCACTGACCATACAATTTGTAATAGTCACATTTTCAGTGACTCCTTTATATCCTAACGCGTAACTGCTTTTCAGACATAAGGCATCATCAATAGGTGTATTTATGGTACAGTTGGAAACCCTGACATTTCTACAGCAATCAAGATTTATACCGTCACGATCAGTATCAACCTTGACGCCGTCAATAACCATGTTGTCACAGCCTGTAGGCAGCACCGCGAAATGACCTGCATGCCTGATGGTAATGTCTTTAATCACTATGTTTTTACATAACTTTAGTGCGATTGTTTTATCCCCACCACCTGGCTCAGGATCTTCAGCGGTCATACCGCCTCCATCTATGGTGCCCGGACCCATTATTGTTATGCACTCAAGCTTCTCTCCCCAAATCAGGCTGTTGTGCCAGTGGCTGTGCCCAAAATCCTGGTACATGTCGAATGGATTGTCTTCAGGTGGATCATATGCATTAATAGTGTTTGGTGCACCCAGTAGAGTTGCGCCTGCATCGAGGTACAGGGTAATATTGCTTTTCAATCTGATAGAACCCGACTGGTACGTGCCGGCTGGAAAATACACGGTTCCTCCTCCAGCAGCGCTGCATACTTCTATCGCTTTATTAATGGCACCTGTGTCCAGTGTTGTTCCGTTTCCTGAGGCTCCATAATCTTTTACATTGAATGCGGATTCCGCCGGCCATTTGAAAACAGATGAGCCGAGGTTCATTGCCGGTAAAACAGCTATACCGGCAAGTGAACTTTTCATAAAAGTACGCCGTGTTAGGATGTGATTAGAATTCAAACTCATGGCATCTCCTACTATAATGTAAAAATACTTTTGGCGGTGGCTTTTTGTTACTATTTATTGTGAATTGCTTCAAGTGTGGTCAGACTATGTGACATCAAGATTTTTGCAACGGTTTGTTCATAAACCTTATACAACTTGGGTGTGAGTAGTCAGAACATTGAGGGCACTATTATTTAAATAGTAAGATATGCAAATTACATTTCCAAGAATATTCTGCTCCTCGGGCTGTACGATTCGCGAACCTTTTTACTTAATGGATCAGTAAAATTCGCTCATTTGGCGGATGAAGAAATTCAACTCCCCGACTGGATACTACGTGATTACCTTCTATATTAATGTATACAGGAAAACCTGGTCTTTCAGGGAGGTTTGTAAAAATATTAAATTCAAAAGAAAATAAGTGATTTTCTTGAAACTTAAGGTGATCCCGGTCCGACCGGAATGGAGAAACCGAAGGTCCAACAGTCACTAAACTCCCCCCGTTATTTCCTTGGCTGTGCAGGTCAATTGAGAATCCAGACTTATCAGTATTAGCGAGCACTCTCTGAATATTCTCGTAATCTTCTGAAAATTCATCATTAGAGGGTGAATATATGTAGTCTGATTCTTCCAGTACTGAAACGATATCTCGCAAAGTTTCTCCGGCAGTCTTGCCAACTTTTATTTGCTTTCTAATAAATGTGCGGGCACCTATTGCACGATCATATGCATGTTGTAAACTCGCGGGGACACTTGTTTCGCCTTCTCTCATAATATATGCGTTACGTTTATAATCTGTCCCAAAGTAATCCAGATACCGCACTCCATTATCAAACGACAGAAAATCACCTCGCTGTAATACGTAATCGGGAGAATTAATCACAGATTGATCAGAAACGGCTGAATAGATAACCCCCGGCATACCGGGCATTTGTCTGAATCCTCTTGCTAAATTTCTTGTGTAAAACTGCTCCCGAACCCACCAGCCTACATCCTCACGCGTTGTTACACCCGGCGTAATGACTTCATTTGACAAAGAACGTTCCAGTATCTGACGGTGTATCTCAAGCGCATTGGTCATGAGCGTCACTTCCCTCAAGATCCTTCTTGACCTGAAATCGGTGATCAGGTTCTCTGCGGATATAATTCCCGCGGAATATTTAGGGCCTAATATTTTTTCCAATCTCACGTATTGCGAATGTGATATCCCGTCAGCTATAGCGAGCCAGTCGGATGTGTTGACTGCAATTGTTTTCGGATCACGCTCTTCTACAAACTCTGTTATTTCGTCCCAGACTCCGGGATCCAGTTTATTGCTATAACCGTTAAAAGCCCGCGCGACTTCGCGAGAACCACGCACGTCAATATCTGAAACAGCTCCCGCTCCACCAAACACAGCCCGTTCAATCCTGTCACCACGATCGGTAAAGATCAAATAACCCGAGGTTGTTCCAAATTCCGGGAACATTGGATCAGGATCTCCCGCACGCGTGACATGGATCCACATATCAACATTATTGTCACGCATAACTCCAGGAAGGATAAGATCAAGTTTTTCATTCCGTATCAGACGGAGAACTTCTGAACCAGTTTTTGCCGTATGTACACCCGGTTGTGCATTGGCAACAGGTACTGTAAACATCACAGAAATTAAAAATATCAAAACTCGAGATATCATAACATTCTCCTTTATTAATTTTTAGTGATAAATATTATGTTAAGCATTTTACTTTTACATGTATTATTACATTTGGGCTGTACGATGTGCGAAGCTTTGAAGTAAGTCTAAAACAGTCCAACTTGTTCTGAGCCACTACTTTCAAGAGAAAAAAACTTTTGGTCCAGTAATGCATAGTTACTTAACAACATGCCACTTGACATTTGCTCTACTAAGATAGTCAAATCCATTATCTGTAAACATTCCGAGTTGTTCGATCCCAAATGACAAACCGTTTTCACCCCATCCCGGAACAGCAAAAGTAAAATTCGGTTCGTGCGAATAGAGCGTATTATAATGGAGTGTGAGAGCAGGGGAAAGAAGGGGGTGCTGCATGTACCCGGTACCTATTCCCACAACGTACGTCCCCCGGGAAAACTGTAAATCATTCACAGTAAACCGCCTTATAAAATTTGGCGGGGGATGAAAACCGAATCTGGCTCTGATTATACGCGAATCAGGCGGCATAATCTTATTACCGGCGTCACGGATCTCTTGTGCGGTTCGGCCTGCTACATATGCTTTTCTGTATGCATCCAGCATCTCGTTCATAAGCCGCAACACTTCTTTCAAATCTTCTGGAACATCTGTCTCATCCTCCTGGAGTACATACGCAAACTGTTGAGAATCGGTTTCAAGACCGAGCAGCATGATATCAGAATCTAAACCAACAATGTCACCGCGTCTGATAATTACATTGTCGCCACGGGTCCTCCCATTTCGAAAATATTCAGAAGAGTCATCATATTCGGCGATCTTCGACGGCCTTCTCCAGATGTCTACACCTGGATTGTTATCTATATCTAAATGAAGATCACGATACCTGTGCCGTATCCACCAATTCACGTCATCGGTTGTCGTATGGTTGGGTATGATCACCTTGTTTGAAAAGGCTTCAGCAATAACGTCATTTTGGACTCCCTGGACATAACGGTACATACTAATTTGCTTCGGGCCCATAATTGTAAGCCATAGAATACCAAGTTCCCACGAATCAACAGTACGGGAAGCATATTTACTTCCCAGAGCCTGCTGCATTTCATCACCCGTTACTATAGTTAATTGTGATGTGTCGCCAAAATTTCGTCGTCGAATATAGAGGTTCTTTATGCTGATTGCGATCTTTTTGGGATCCCGTTCCCGTACCAATCGGGTTATATGATCATAATTCTCCGGCTCAACATATTCAATTTCAGTACCCGTATCGTAAAAAAGGAGGAATTCGGGCAATCCGGATAGTTTACCCTGATAGTTACTCGGAAATACCTGTCCCTCATGGTTTGCCGGAAGTAATGATGTGTAAACCGGATGTTCCCTATACGACGTCTGCCGGTAAAGCGGTTCTTCATCATTTCGGATGATCCACATGTCCACTCCTCGTTCACGCATTATCATCGGAAGTACGTTCTCTTTTTTCCAGTCCCAAAACTTTTGCATGATCCGGACACGTTCCCGCATCGGGATAAAATTTGCCGCATCATCGCCCGAGCCCGATTTAGGTACCTGAGCAAAAGAACCGCTGACCGTTACGAACAAAAATACACAAGAAATAATCCCGAAAATTTTCTTTGCTTTCATTGTTTTTCCTTCATTTTTCGTAAGTTACATTCCAATAAGATATAGATTTTTGAATTTCCCCATATCAATTCGTTGAAAGAGAATATATTTGAGTTTGTTTTGAAATATGTCGCTAATTTAAGATGTGATATACTTGGTCAGAATGTATTGGATATTGTAATATAAATGGTAAGATATACATATGGCTTTTACAAGTATATTCTAATCCTCGGGCTGTACGATTTGCGAACCTTTGAGGTGGTTATAAATTGAAGTATTTTAAGAAAGTAAAGCAGAGCCTGCCGGTTAGATGAGAGACAAGGTGGTAATTTTTTCAGATAATATCTTAATATAGTAATCATTTATTTATAGGCGATTACAGCACTTGTTGGTCCAGTCAATGGCATTTTCTCTGTTTTTGCAAAATTCGCTTCTTTTGCCCACATATCAAAATCTGCATGAGTAAAATCAAATGCGTCACCAAATTCTATGAGCATATTTAATGACATTAACAAACCGAAAGTGTTTTCTCTTCGCTCATCATCAATTATGTTTTCAATAACCACAAATGCACCATTTTCAGGCAAGGCTTCATATGCTTTTTTTATTAGTATTTTCTTATTCTCTATATTCCAATCGTGAAGTATATTTCCCATTGTTATAATATCTGCTTTAGGAAAATCATCTTTAAAAAAATCTCCTGCTACGAATTTTACTTTATTTGACAATCCCATTTTTTGTATTTTACTCTTTGCAACTGGTTCTACTGGTGGCAGATCAAACACAGTGCATGTCATATGATCATTGTTTAATACTATTTGAGAAGTCAAGAGTGCTGAAGCCCCGCCCATATCACATAATGTTTTATATTTCGAGAAATCGAACTTATTGGCAAATTCAACAAAATTGTTTATTTGTATGCCTTCCATAGCGTTTAAGAAAGCTTTTAGTTTTTCAGGAGAAGAATATAATTCTTCAAACACTGATTTTCCGGAGGTTTTAATTTCAGTCTGAGTTTTTCCTGTTTGCAAACCTTCTCCTAAATCATCCCAAAACTTATATAATCTGTCATCAAACATTTCTAATATGCCACCTATATAAGAAGGTTTGTTTTTATCAAGGAATAATTCAATATCATCTGCATTACTATATTTACCACTTTCACCATTGTCATTTCTTTTTAAAAAATTTAAAGAAACCAAAGCATCTAAAAAGTCATAAACACCTCTTTCATGTAACTTCAACCTTGATTTTATTTCATCACCTGTTAAGGCATTTTTACTTAATATTGTAAAAAGTTCGAATTTTATAGCCGTAAGAAGAGTCTTGGATGCCATAAAACCACTTCCTACCTGCATTATATTTGCTGGATTTATTTGCTCATTCATGTTAAATCTCCGATATTATCTAATTATAGTCGTCATGACAAGTCAGGCTTGTCAGGTCAATTGACTTAAGATACATGTGGGGTATATTTCTTATTCTATGCAGGTACTATCTTGTTAAGGTACATGGGGCTATATTCTTAGGTCAGATTATAAAACCACCCAATGTGGAATATCTTTTCACAAATGTAAGCGAGTCTATTTTAAAATGCAAGAAATAATATAAAAAGGCTCATCGAGTAGGACTCGAACGTATCACGCTAATCTCAGAAACGTCAATAAAAACAAGAACATACACATCGCATAAATCTGCATTTGTGCCTAAAATGTGCCTAAATTTTTCAAATTTTTCTAACTCCAATATGTTGAAAAATAAAAAACAAACTTTTAATCCATTACATATTCTGTTCCTTCTTTTGTAAGGTTAAATGATAAATAAATTAATTATCAATCATAATTTTCTTACTTGAAGTGACTTTATTGTTGTTAGACACGTCCGATATGGTTACCGAGAGTATGTAGGGGCCATTTCGGAGGCTGCTCAAATCGAATTGAATAGCTTCCATTGTGGTGTTCCTATTTGTAATCCGCGTATCGGTTCGACCAATTGAATATTTATTCTTGCGTGTTAGAAAATCGAAAAATTTCCTTGCAAGATTTTCCCGGCTCTCATCCCAATCGACCGATATCTCCAATGTATATTCTTCCGAACTTCCATCTTCAACAGTATTGTACACTTCAAAATAGAGGAGAAGCGGTTCCGATTTTTGTATTTCAGGAAACGGATACGGAGCAGCATAAAAACCGCCTTTGACAGAAGAAGGCAGTACAATTCTCTGGTCAGTCGTCGTCACTTCCTTGAAAAGCCGGATGTCACTTATCATCAAGTCCCCGCCTTGAAAATTTCTGATATTGACAATATTCTTCGTATAACCAAGATGTCCTGTTTCGTTATTCTTGACCTGGAGTGTTAATTCTCCAATAAGCGGAGGTGTAAAGAGCGTAATCGAATTTGTTGCATATTTCAATCCTTCACGTACTGAAGATTGTATGGGAAATGCGTGTAATGATTGCGTACTGATTATTGGATTATATTCCAAGTCCCTTAGTAAGCTACTATATTGTATGCTGAGAGAATCGGTAGAGGGTGAGTCGATATAGCCATGAATTTCTTTTATTGGTACCAAGAAAGATGATTCAATTTTTATAGAACCTTCTGGCCCTCTAAATTGGGACACATCATATGTAAAAGGAAGACTTCTTTCTTCAGATTCAGGATCCACAATAGCAATTGGAGCATTGTTTTTAGCAATTCGTTCTTGAAATTTCGGATTAAGACCTCCATAAGCCTGGAATGGTGTCAACTCTTCAAAATATGAGTGATTTTTCCGGAAATAAACTATTAAAAATTGAGAAATATTTTCATATGACCACGCTTCTTCAGGTCTTTTTTGTATAATGCCAAAACTGTACAACACAGTAACAACTGTCCTGTGATCCTTCAACCGCAATTTCGGTTTACCCCATTTCAAATAATATCTACCCCGATCATCAAAATAAGGAGGTTTGTCACGTGAAAAATACTTTTTAACATAATTATAACGATCAACAAAACTTGAAAGCCATAAGTTTTCAGTATCGAGAGGATTGGGATTTTCTCTGTTCCAGTAAAGCTTGATATATTCTTTTTTTGCTTCTATTGACTGAAGTGAATTATAATATTCTGATTGAAAATCATTAAGGAGCTCAAAGAAAGGGTATTCAAATTCATGGATGAAAGTTGTGCTATCTGATTCGGTAAGTAATTTGAAGTATTCTGTTTCGGATTTTATCGATTCGTGATGAGTTTCCTGAGCATAAATATGTGGGATTGCAAAATAAACGAGGAGTAGAAGTGCAGAAAATATTATCAAATTCTTTGGACGCATCATAGCTTGCTCCGGAATTGATATTACTTAATATACTAAACTCTATGCTTTTTTATTTCAATATATTTTCTTTTTGATTGGCTGATAGAAATTGATTATATCGTCGATAGTAGGATCCCTAAAATGTGCTCATTAAAATAAAGTTATTAAAAATTCCGGTAAGGATAAACTATTGGACTTTTTGCGGAGCGTGCAGGACTCGAACCTGCGACACTCACCGATTTTGCGGCAGTTGCTCAAAACCAGATTTACGCGGCACCCGGCATTACCTGATAAGATACAGCTCTTTCTGCGGCGGAGATAAATACTCGACGCCACTTTCAGTGGCAATCGCCGCCTCGTGGTCCCACCAGAGCAGGTACTGGTCCTCATCTGCATTGGAGGTCGGCGACGGCATATAAAAGAAATACTCCATAACAAAATGGTGATTGGGCGGCAGCGGTATCTCCTTCGTCCAGTCCGGCCCCTGCGAACCGATACGCGGGCTGAAATAGTTCTCGTTCGGCCTCGGACGCGCCCCCATCATCATGCCGTGCGCATCGATACTCAGCTGCGTTTTTCCGAGATCATAATCCGCGGCGTACACAGAGAAATTATTTTTGGGGATAACCATATGCAGTTGGGGATCCCGGACTATAATCCCGGCCTCTTCAAATTTCTGCGTGTAGTCCTCAATGATCTCATGTGGGGTGCGTCCCGCCCTGATGGTCTCCGCCAGAATAGCATCGACCTTCAGATATTCCGCCCAGAGTTTTTTGATTTCAGGCGGAGGTTCGGCCTCCCCGTCACGGAGCACATATGCATACATGCCCACGCCAACTGCCGCAAAGATATCACCGCCCTGCACCACACTGTTTTCCCAGCCGTCACTCCTGCCCCGCTGTGACTGCCCGGACCACATCCGGCGGAAAACAGTACCTCCCTCGCCGCGCGTCGGGGTAACACCCGGCACGACCGCTTCAAACGCCTTTTTTACCTGTTCGACCCTGTCCCTACTGAGTTTCCTGAGAAGTTCAATCTCGCTCGGCACTTTCTGAATAATGTAATTCAAGATCAGATATTCGGAGGAGACAATCCGCTTGGCAAAGTTCTCACCAAGCTCCTCGGTTAACAGGAGATAATCGGTGTGCGACAATCCGTCCCAGACACCTCCGTCTAACATTTCGTTGTACGTTACATACGGTCCCAGCTTATGCTTGAAATTCACCGCGATGCGTTTGGGATTCCGCTCTTCGATAAATTCCCTGAGCCCTTTGAACCGGTAATCGTATTCGGTCAGCGGGCCACCCACCGGCTGCTGTTTCAGAACCCCGTCGCCGATTATGTCGTAAGCACCGTCTTGTTCAACCTGCTGTGTATTCCATGCTACCCGTTCACGCTGTGCAGTTCCCCATCGGCGTCCGATAATCGCCCGTTCGATCCTGTTACCACCACGGTCCGTGAAGACGAAAACACCCGACGTACTGCCCAGCTCTCCCGCGCCGAAGGTATCGGCAATCATCTCCCGCGATACATGGATCCACATATCGACCCCGTGCTCCCGCATGACACGCGGCAGAATGACATCAAACTTGTCCCGGCGGATCCGGTAATTCCACTCCTGTAATTCCCGCTGTTCCTCTTCGCTCTGAACCTGATCGGCGGTCATGGCAGTATCGGTCGATACTGACCCCGGACCGCAGAAAGTCAGAACGAACAGCCCAGTACATAAAATAATCATTACTCGAGATATCATGACTTGCTCCATTTGAATTGAATAGTGACTTTTTGTTTATTTGTATTATAATCCAAGCGTGGTCAGACTTTGTGACATTATACTTCTTACAATGGTATATTCATGAATACAATTGAATCAGGGTGTGTATCGTCAGAATAATGAGGGTACGACTATGTAGATAATACGGAGTGTATTTTTATTTTTCAAGTTATTTCTGCTCCCCGGCCTGTACGATTCGCGAACCTTTGTACTTACTTTTTCTTGCGAATTAATATAATAAATGTAATTTGGTATAGTATATGGAAAACTATAGAATAACTTGTTATGCCTAAGGAGAAATCCATGAGACTCTTCATTTGTTTGTGTCTACTTGTTTTTGTGTTGGCGTGTAAGAGTAATGGGCGGCAGGCGGATGGCAAGCCCGTCAGCAATACTCTGACGATCACGGAGGGCGATTTGAAGGTCACCATTCGAGACAATGCCCAATCCCCGGAGGTTCTTAGTGGACTGGCCTCATTATTCAACCTGAAGGATGCCCCAGAGTTCCATGCCTTCGACTCGACCGACACCGGGGCAGACACCGGGCTGAACTTTGAACACATCACCTCTGGCCACATGAACCCGAACAACTCCTTCACGCCACGGGAGGGCACGTTCGCCCTGATCCCGTTGCCGGATGGGAAATCGGCCCAGCTTGTGCGAAACAAGGAGGACTCCCCGTGGGCAATGTCCAGCACGCTCAAGTACACCGTCACCACGCCGCATTACATCGACGTGGACTTCCGCTGTACCCCTCATGACAAGGTTCTGTTCGGCAAACGGGGCTACGCCATCCTCTTCTTCGCCAACTACATGAACGATGTCGAGGACGTGGCGCTCAACTTCCAGGGCGTCGAGGGACCGAAGCAGAATGAGAAGTGGATCAAGGCGGATGCACCAGAAGGCCATGCTGACTGGAACCAAGGCGGCACCTACCGAAGTCTCCCTGCGGCCGACCAGGAGTACGACCCCGACCACAACTGGAACCTGAACTCCTGGAGCTACGATTATCCCCGGTTCACCAAGCCCTTCTACTACGGTCGAGCGGCCAATGGCATGGTTTTCATCATGATGTTTAACAAATTGTACAGCGCGGAGGATGAGATTCGGTTCAGCCTCTTCAAGTTCAAACTGCCCGAAGTTCCCCGGCCTGCCTGGGACTTCCAGTACGTCATTCACGCGATCGAAGAAGGCAATCAGTATGGATTCCAAGCACGCTTGGTCTGGAAGAAGTTCGTCAGTCCGGAGGATTGCCTCAAGGAATACGAAACCTGGGCGGCATCCATTGGCAACGAGCGATAGCGGTCTGCTCAAATTCCGAGTTGCCTGGCAAATCTATTTCTGAAGCGGCAGATTAAACAATTCAATCGGATTTGTTCGTAGAAATTTTATTGCGAGCTCATTTGCGTCTTCTTCCGTGAGGTACCCTGAAATGACTTTTTCAGCCAACGTCTCCGTTACCATTTCCCTTACCATCTTGGCATGTGCATAAGCACCTTCCGGGTAGGAGTAATCACCGCCGAAAGCTATGATTTTATTTGCGGGAACAGTTTCGATCCATTCGGACAGGAATTCTCTCGAAAGTTTCGGTGATATTATTGACGTCCAGACCATGTCAATATATACATTTTGAAAGTTTTTTGCCATGGCGCCAAGTTCACGGCCGTACGGATAACCGCCATGAAAAAGGTCAAATTTGACGTCCGGGTATTCCATGATTAAATTGAGCAGGTCTGTAGGTTTTGAATTGGTAACGATATTTCCTGCTCCGGTCTGAATGCCCGTGTGTACCTGAAATGTGATCTTATATTCTGCAGCAAGCCGGCATATCTGATGCATCATGTAATTCTGATAGTGTTCAAGTTCTTCCCATGATGGAACCTTTTTTGTCCGGGCGTAACCGATGTATGTCCCTAAGATTTTGTTGAATTCTGCTTCCGCTTCAGCTTCTGTTGGTCTTGGATAATAAATCCTGCGGTCATAAGCAAGACGCGATTTGATACCGACAATACCCTCGTTGACAGCATCATCGAATGCTTTTTCAAGAGCCGTTACCATGTCCCGGAGGCTGCGGATTGGTACACCCGTTTTGTCGCTAATGGCATCCAAATTTACTTTACTTTGAGCTTCCATGAAATAATCAAAGCACATCACCGGGACAAAAAACTCCCTATCAACGTCCGTTCTTTCGATATCGACCATTGAGAGATCTATTCTGGCTTTGTCTTTTAATATCCGACGATAAAGACCGGGAGTATTGGCTGCTTCAATCCTTTTGTTCAATTCTTCTGCGGAAGCGGGAGTCATTGTATTAATGTCCAGTCCGTACAAATCGTTCACAACGGTTTGCAGGGCTTTGCCATATCCTGTGAATCGCATTTCTTTCCAGAATTTCATAAATACAGGCCATCGTTCACTCAGAGGTTTGGATGTATCCTGGATGTCAAATTTAACACCCCAGTCAAATCCCCGGGGACGCGCCATACCTGCCGAGACCAGATCTGATTCAACATAATGAAGCATTCTCGCGAGGAAATCAACAGGCCGTTTTAAATATTCCTCCTCGCTTCTCAGATGCTCGTGTGTATCTACAATCCATATGCGGTCAATTGTGTTTTGTAAACGGCGATATACATCAGTATCTTTTACAGATTGAGCCCTCGTCCATTGTGGCGTACAAACCATGAGGGCTATAAGTATACAGCACGTATTGAAAAAATATTTGGTAATTCGCATAAAAACCTCCCGGATTTTGCCATTAACACTAGTAGTAATTGATGGCTATATTTGAATGATGATTCGGTAAAAAGACTATTAAAAGATGTAGTGCAGTTTTTTCCCCAGCTGAAAGCAGGCTGTTTTATAATACTAATGGAAGTATGGGTACATACTTGGAAATTATGATATATATGTGGCTTGTACAAGCAAAATCTACTCCCCGGGCTGTACGATTTGCGAACCATTATATATGAAGAAAGTATACAAATCATTGACGAAATTTCATAAAAAACTGACACGTTATGTATCAGCCCTTTCATCGTTATCAGAAATCAGAGTTTGGTTATTTAATAAATGTCATCCGTTTTATATCAGTAAAATCTCCAGTCTGAATTCTTACAAAGTAAACACCGGATGACACCAATTGTCCCGCATTGTTCTTCCCGTCCCATACAGCTTCATTCCTTCCTGCGGGAATGACAGTATCAATGAGATTTTTTATTTCCTGACCCCGAGTATTATAAATCCTCACAGAGACGTGAATGGTTTTGGGCAGATTAAACCGGATTATCGTTTCCGGATTGAACGGATTTGGATAATTCTGTCCAATGAAGTATTCCTTTATATTGCCGGGGTTGTTATTCACGGAGGTTACAATTGTTGGTTGAATGCGGTATATTTTACCGTCGAACGCAAGAGAATACAATTCATTATCTCTATCGACACCGAGTGAGGATATGGAAAGATCAGAGTCTATGAGTTGTGTGTTAACCGGAGGATTCACACCGTCATACTCCAAAGACCATATCCTCCCGCTTGTAAAATCAGTATATATATACCTGCCCTTCAATTCAGGAACGAGCGTTCCCCTGTATACATATCCTCCGGTTACCGATGCTCCCAGGCTGTGGTCATATTCCCAGACGGGTGTTTGTAATCCGGTCAACGAGCATCCAGACGGAGGATTAAAGCATGAAGAACCTTCGATGATATTCCAACCATAGTTGCCTCCACTTTCAACGATGTCTATTTCCTCGATAGAATTTTGACCCACATCGGCAACCCAGAAATTACCGGTTACAGAATCAAAACTGAACCTCCACGGATTGCGTAAACCGTATGCATATATTTCTTCTTTAAAACCGACAATATTCCCGGCAAAAGGATTATCAGGCGGTATTCGGTAATTGTTGTCCGGTGATTGACTGTCCACATCAATACGCAGCATTGCCCCGAGTAGTGTACTTTTATTCTGACCGTGGCCTAGCGGATCTCCGCCAGATCCCCCGTCACCGAGCCCAATATAAAGGTAACCATCG
This sequence comes from bacterium, assembly GCA_965249485.1. Lineage (GTDB taxonomy): Bacteria > SM23-31 > SM23-31 > SM23-31 > SM23-31 > CBDFMG01. The sequence goes on from OZ252239.1 coordinate 1,836,025, forward strand.
GGACCGAATGCAAGCTGTCCACCGTTGTGATTCGGGAATGGCTGCGATACCTCAAGGATAATAAACTCGGAATCGTTTAAGGCGGCAGTCCCGTCATCAGGATTGACACTGTATCGCGCTATAACCGTTCTGTCCGGATTCGACGCGGTATAGTTAACATAAAAAAACCCATTTACTGCGTAGTTCGGGTGAAATGCCACCCCCAGAAGCCCTTCCTCATTGCCGGAATCGTTGACTCTGTCTCTGATGTCGAGAAAATTAGAGGATGTGGATGCATTCATGGAATTATCAAAACCCAGAACGATACCCTGTTGCTCGATGACAAAAAGTTTATTGCTTCCGCTGTTTGGGTGTTGAAGATCAACCGGCCGGACAAAAGTCAGATTCGGAAATGCCTGCTCGAGATCGAACTGTGCATACGTACTGACTGCGCACGGGAATAGAAAGAATAATGATACGATCAATTTACTTATCACGTCTGTCAATATTGTACACCATAAAAACATGTCTAACACATGGATTGAAATACTACGTGGTACATATTACTTTAACATGTTATTTCTGCTCCCCGGGCTATAGGATTTGTGAACGTTTACGTTGGTTTTCATCGATGCATTTTACGGATAGTGCTGTATCGTAAACGATTCGGCACTGTAATTTCCATCCGGCAAAACGGTCGGTAACCTATACTCCGGATTTGTAAGCAGTTCGTAGACAGCAGGGTCACCGGATAGCACGTCTTCTCTCGTTCTCAAATACCATTGATCGCCCCCCCGGTCAAAACTCCCGGGATAATCTTGTCCTCCCAATATTGAGGTCATTGCCCAGTGAATATACTCAGAAATCTGGCATCGATAATGACAGGATTCGTCATAATAGGTGTACCAGGCTGCTTCGGGGTATTGTTCCGGGACTGCTTCAAAATGTCCTCCTCGTGCCGCGTCCATTGCTTTTGTTATCTCGGTTACACCATTTCTGCCAAATACAAAAGGGTATGCACCGGCCCATCCGTAGTCAGTTATCAGGTGCAGTATTTCTTCGAGTGCTTCGTTGTACATACCGTTCGTTCCAAGCGGGCGTATGTTATCAGTCCATACATTTTGCCAGTTGCTAAACGGGACATTAATTGCCTGCAAATCTGCGCTGTTCTTTGCGACAACCTGAGTAGCATTGCTGTTGACCATCGCATCGACGATTAACTGGTTGTCGGGTATTCCGTCTTCATCGTTATCGAGGTATTCAGCCAGCACGTTCGCGGCATGAATGATTTTATCATCAGGTGAAGCCGCGGTCGCAATGACATGAATGCCAAATACTTCTGTTTGCTTGGTGAAGCCAATAACAGGATCAGAAGTAATTACGTTCTTTTCGTCGCAGCCGACAAGGATAAGAAAACCGATAAGAATAGATATTGGAGCAGATAGATGTTTCATAATGATTCCTTTCGATTACTACGTCTGAGTTTCCCGGTATCAATTCTCTGAATAGTTTAATTGGGGTGTGTATCATCCGGCTCTTCGGATTGAGTGAGTTGCACTACGGGTTTCTTTTGTATATGTATTGTTTTAAAGAATACTACGTGAATGACACTGTTACATACCAAACAATTCATCAAGGAGTGAGGGGAAAGGTGGTGTCATTAAATTCGGAACGGTTTGCTGAAATAGCTGCCACGACAGAGGAAGTTTTTCCCGTACGTCAGTTGGATTGCGGATCCCTGTCCATTCCGAATCCGGACCAAACGGCTCCATATAATCCCACGCTGTAAAGATGACCCAATATGCAAATTCCTGTATTATAATCCTGAGATAGTGACTATCAAGTTTATTATATTGCGTGACGTTGTAATGTCCTTTATCAATTGCTTCCTGCATAGCATAATAGACGTCCGACGTTTTCGAAGTACCCCATTCGTCCGGAAATGTGTGATGAAATCCAACACGTGTTACAAAGTGTAAGATATGCTCCATTACCTCATTCACTTGTCGCGGTCCTGGTTCACTTTCATAAATCACATCAACAACACTGTACTGATTCGTTAAATCATCAAACTGGGGCTGCTCCTGGGAAGAGAGTGTACGGCGATCTTTAAAGAGTGGGATCACAGCTTTATATCTGTACAGGTTTGTAATTAATCCTTCCTGCAACTCAGTATCGATAAACTCATCTTGCGGAAACATTTCCTCGATAGTTCGGGCAACATTCTCCATAAAATCATCGGAGATTTCGTCCCGGCCGACCAAAATCATACCGTTAACGGTGAGTTTTTTTGTGAACGGCGGGTATTCGTTTGACTGAATGATGCCGCTTTTCTGATAGAGATCGTCCGGCACTTCACCCGTAGGTTGAATTACGGGAGGTATCAATGAATCGTCATATTCCTGATCAATATTCCCCGAATTTGTCGGAGTAACTACTGAAGTGTCTGAACTGCACGAGTACAGAAGTAAGGTCAATGCAAAGATTACACAATAAACGTGTCGAGTTGACATAATTGGGTTACTTACTTTTAGACTGATATTCTCCATATCAATTCTCACAAGAAATTATTGGGATTGTGCTGATATATGATTCTGATTTAGATGTGGTGTACCTGGTCAGAGCGTATCAGTTGCGTAGATGTATTTCATATAAATAGTAAGATATACATCTGGCTTTTACAAGTAATATCTACTCCCCGGGCTGTACGATGTGCGAATTTAAACAGCTTTATTATTCTTGACCAGGTGATTCGTGACGCGGAATGAAGATCTGTCCGTCTTTGACAACAATGTATCCATCACGGATAACCAGATCAGTATTTGCAAGGTCATCAAGGTCTACATCAGGCCTGCCGTCAACCACGAGAACATCGGCTAGTTTTCCCGGCTCTAAAGTTCCCAGCTTGTCGTCCATATCAAGGATCTCTGCGCTCGTCTCTGTGGCAGCAACAAGGACTCCTGAAATAGTATACCCACCCTCGACAAAATTCTTTAACTCTGAAATATAAGTTTCGGGCAAAAGTTCAGGGTTCAAATCTATCCCAATTCCCATTTTTATTCCGGCACTTTTCTGTTTCCGAAACAAATCCATAACTGTTACCTTTGATAAGGTTATCTGGTCGATGGTCGAAGGATCCATGAAAACAGGAATTGACTCTATTTCTTTTTCCGCCATCATCCTGATAGTCTCATCTGTGCGGGGCGCCATCTTCTCTACAACGTCTACCGAGGTTTCAACCGCCCACTCAAGATAGTACAAGCCAGTAATCCAGGATGAACCCCAAGAATGAATACCGGCGTCTACAGCCACCTTTATACCTAAAGCGTGTGCTTCTTCTATGGCTGCTGCAATCTCTTCACGACTAAAATGACTGGTGATACTGATCAGATCAGCACCATTATCATATTGTGCACGCACAGCTTTTCGCCATTCATCCCGTCCGTCAGCGGTGCGTTCCGATTCGACCGGTTGGTTTTTAAACTGTCTTCCCTCAGCCTGATGTCCCCCAGTGCCGGTAATGGCTTGCCCGGCAGCAAAGACTCTGGGACCGGGAATTCGATTCTGGGATACTAATTCTTTTAGTCGGAATGGTATATTTCCATGTGATGAAGCATCACGAATACTTGTGACACCGCTTTCGATATAATAGCGAAGACGCTCAACGGCAATAAGCGTGTACATTGGATCATAATCAATGTGTGGAATTATTTCAGTTAAATGAGTATGGAGATCAATAAGACCCGGCAGTATAGTTTTCCCCGCAACATCTATCACCTGTGCATTCCCGGGCCAATCAGTAGATCCGGGCGATAGGATCTTTTTAATTTTGTTCCGTTCAATGACAATAGTTCCGTTGCGTACTGCCGCACCAGTCCCATCAAATATCCTCCCTCCAGTTAAAACTAATGTACCTTCGGGACCCTGCTGACCCTGAGGAATTGGAATACGCCGGGGATCGTCAGTGGTTACTGTATTTTCATTGATCCATGTTCTCCGGTTCTGTGCCCGTTCCTGGCTCAGCACTGATCCGTAGAATATGAGTAACCCGATAAGACAAGAAAAAATAGACTTTGTAAGTAAATTCCTAATACTCTATACCTCCTTATTAGCTTTGCATTAATTTGAGCAGTAATGATATAAATAGTAAAGTATATATAATACTTCTACAAGTGTTTTTTGTTCCCCGAGGTGTACGATGTGCGAACCTTTACGTTCGAAAATATTAGACAGATTATTGATGTGATTTTAAATAAAAAGGCTGACTCATATGAATCAGCCTTTGAAATCTTGTAGCAAGCACTATTTTTCAGCATCCGGATTGTTCTGTAACAAGCGATACGAGCAACAACGACACAAACAACTCAATAAACACTAAAGAAAACTCCTCCGTTCTTGCAGCTTTGGGCTTAATGGATCAGTAAAATTCGCTCATTTGGCGGATGAAGAAATTCAACTCCCCGGCTGGAGATAATGTGGTTACCTTCTATATTAAGGGAAACCGGAAATCCGGGTCTTTCAGGAACGTTTGTAGCGATTACATATTCAAATGAAAATAGATGATTTTCCTGAACCGTTATATGATCTCGATCCGACCGAAATGCCGCCATTGAGGGCCCGACAGTAACCAGGCTGCCGGTATGATGACCCATACTGTGAAGGTCAATGGAAAAGCTTGACTGATTTGTATTCGCTAATTTCTCCTGTACATTCATATAGTTTTCCGGGGATTCATCTGTATAAGGAGTATAAATATAGTCTGCCGCTTTCATTGCCGCGATTATATCGTTCAAAGTTTCCCCGGCGGTTTTACCAACTTTTACCTGTGTCCGAATGATCTTGCGGGCTGCTATCGCTCGATCATAAGCATGTTGCAAACTCGCGGGGACACTTGTTTCACCTTCCCTCATGATATATGCATTACGCTTATAATCTGTCCCAAAGTAGTCCAGATATCTTACCCCGGTATCAAACGACAAAAAATCACCGCGCTGTAGAACGTATTGAGAAGAGCGTGTCTCGGATTGATCTGAAACAGCAGAATAGACAACTCCGGGACTGCCTGCCCCACTACCATATCCCCTTGTTAAACCCCGCTTAAAAAATTCCTCTTTAACCCACCAGCCTACATCCTCCCTTGTCGTTACACCCGGTGTGATTACTTCATTCGACAATGCACGCTCTTGAATCTGACGATGTACTTCCAGTGCATTGGTCATGAGTGTCACTTCCCTCAAGATCCTTCTTGTTCTGAAATCGGTAATCACATTCTCTGCAGACACAATTCTCGATGAATATTTAGGGCCTAATATTTTTTCCAGTCTCACGTATTGCGAATGTGAAATCCCGTCTGCAATAGCGAGCCAGTCGGATGTGTTGACTGCAATTGTTTTCGGATCACGCTCTTCTACAAACTTTGTTATTTCGTCCCAGACTCCGGGATCCAGTTTATTGCTATAACCGTTAAAAGCTCGTCCGACTTCGCGAGAGCCTCGTATGTCAATATTCGCGACAGCTCCTGCACGGCCAAACGCAGCTCTCTCAATCCTGTCACCCAGGTCTGTAAAAATCAGATAACCAGACGTCGATCCAAAATTCTCAGCCATTGGATCGGGGTCTCCCGCACGGGTGACGTGAATCCACATGTCTACATTATTGTCGCGCATGGCCCCCGGCAGAATAAGGTCAAGTTTTTCGTTTCTTATCAGCCGAAGGACTTCCCCGCCGGTCTTTGCCGTATGTACACCCGGCTGCGCATTGACATTAGGTACTGTGAACAGCACAGCAAATAAAAAAATCATACCTCGAGATTTCATGACTTTTTCCTCTCTTGATTAAAAGTGGTTTTTTGATACTATTTATTTGTGAATTGCTTCAAGTGTGGTCAAACTATGTGACATCAAGATTTTTGCAACGGTTTGTTCATAAACCATATGCAACCTGAGAGCACTCTGTCGGATTATTAAGAGTACTATTAATGGTAAAGAATGCACGTTAATATTACAAGTATTATTTACTAATTTCCTTCCGTAAGTCGCCTTTCCCGATAACTCTCCACCTGCTTAATTCATAGACAACAATTCAAACCTTAGTGGTCTACTATACGATTACTCACCAGATAAACACAGTCCTTCTATTTCTAAATTTTTTCAGATATTTTACGAGGGGTTATAAGTATGATGGGTGCTTCCGGGAATGATATGGTATGTCGTGAAATCTCACCTTGCCAATTCTTGTCACAATTCGTATGTTATAGTGGCAATGGTGACATGTGTGACAGTTAATGAGAGTGTGTAAAGAAACGGCAGCCATGGAGAAATTTAATGAATTATCAATGCATCAATAGGGCCTGCCCATGGCAAAACCAGGTGTCTGGAACTGAAGATGCCAGCAACGAAATAGTAACCATGTATCAGACATGGTGCTCATGTATCGGGAGGTATAGTATGAAAGCTACAAGAATCTATTTGGCATGGTTGTTATCACTGTTTACCGCGGTGTCTTCTGTATATGCACAAGAACCGGTGCACTGGGATGTAGTCCAGGAGATCGTGGAAGAAGGATTTGAGAATTCTGAATTATTGGAAAACGTGAGCTGGATGACCGATGTATTCGGACCGCGGTTGGCACGGTCGCCCGGATACCTTGCCGCTGCGGAATGGGCGAAGGAGAAATTTGAGGACTATGGCCTGGAAAACGCCCAATTGGATGAATATGAGTTTGGTGTTGGCTGGAACCTCGAATATACTTCTGTAGATATGATGGCCCCGCAGTATATGCCGGTAATTGCCTACCCTCAAGCATGGTCTTCCCCGACAGAAGGGAGAATCCGGGGTCCGGTAGTGTATATCAATTTTCAGGAAATCTCCTCGGAAAAGGATTTGGACAGATACAGAGGAAAATTACGAAATGCCATCATTTTTACGGTGCCGGAACAAAAAATGTACCTGAATCGGAAACCGGATGCAGTGTTCCTTACGGATGAGCAGCTCGACGCGATGGCGGAAATTCCTACATCGGCAGAAATGGCAGAAGAGATTCGTATTATTCCGCGTCCTGTCGAACTGGACCGCCGTGTCCCCCCGGTGTATCAGTATCCGAGGAGGAAAATAATTGATTTTCTTTTATCCGAAGGGATAGCCGCGATTGCCAGTACGGATGGATTTTATGACGATGGTACGGTGCAGGTAACCAGTGTGGCACAACGAGCGTGGTCACCTGATGCTCCGAAGCATCCAACCTCGTTTATATTTGCCGCAGAACATTATAACCGCATTATGCGAATTCTTGAGAAGGATATCCCTGTTGAATTAGAAGTTGAGTTGAGGGCTGTCTATTCCGAAAGAGACCTGACGGCTCACAATGTTATCGCTGAAATTCCCGGAACCGACCTGGCGGATGAAGTGGTTATCGCAGCAGCACATTACGACGGCACCATATCCGGTACCGGTACCGGAGATAATGCAACCGGTGCAGGCCACGTTATGGAAGCAGCCCGAATTTTAAAAGCAATCGGGGTTAAGCCCCGCCGAACAATTCGCTTTGCCTTATGGGACGGCCATGAATCAGGCAATTCGGGAGCCCGCTCTTATATGGCCCGAAACTACTTTAATCCTGAAACAGGAGAGCAGCTTCCAGATTATGAAAAACTTGCCGGATATTATAATCTTGACTATGGGACGGGCAAAATCCGCGGTATTTATCTTATGAATAATCTCCGTGCTAAACCCATTTTTGCGGAATGGATGAAACCGTTTCACGATATGGGTATGAAGCATTCCTTTTATGTCGCAAGCTATGACGCCGGCACAGAAGGATACGATACGGTAGGACTGCCGGCATTTAAATTCTGTCAGGACGCGGTCGAGAACGATATGCGTGCTTATCATACGAACATGGACGTATTTGACCGTATTGTTCCGGAATACTTCAAGCAGGGAGCGGTGATTGTAGCAAGTTTTCTTTATCACACGGCTATGCGCGATGAAAAACTCCCCGGTGCTCCCGGGCAGGATTGAAAAAATTGAACACAGACCCGTCACTATCACTTTTGTAGTATAATTTTTTCTGTATGAACCGCTATACGCTGGGAATTGACCGGTCTGGACGACGAGATCAGGAATCTGTGGTAATTGTACATACCATACTATTGAATACTTACGTCCCTCATGTATGTCGTCAGAATAAGTTGGAATTTATTGATTAAAAATTTAGAGATGCTTTTAGTTTTTACGAGGATATTCTAATCCTCAATAGTTATTTCTTCATCAATGCATCCACGCTCAGTCCATCCCTTTCACGCGGAACCATAAGGATAAAAACAACCAGGACAAGGAGGGAAAAGATGTGGCCAGATATATCGAAGAACGGCTCCTTGAGGAGATGGCCATAGGTCACTATAACAAGCGTCGATCCTAGAACTGCAAGGCTTTCCTTCACTCTGAATCCGAGACACAATAGCCCACCAGCGATTAATTCTAGAAAAGGTATCATAAATCCCATAGTCCACAATAGTCATATAGGAATCCAAGTATCCTGGTAGCCACCAACAAAATTTCCACAGGCAAAATCGACCGCACCTATTGCGAACACCTTGTGAAATCCATACATCATGAACATTAATCCGAGTATCATCCGCACGAAAAACAGAGCCATCGAAACGCTGTCGAATTTCAATTTTCTCATATTTGATCTCCTATATGTAATAACTGATATTCCCCATATCAATTCTCTAATAGATATTAATAAGGATTTTGTCGAGTTATGATGCTTTTTTAAGATGTGATATACTTCGTAAAAGCATACAGGTATTTTGATAGAAATGATATGGTATTTATTTAGTTTTTACAAGGATTTTTTACTCCTCAGGCTGTACGATTTGCGAACCGTTGAGGTAAGTTTAAATCTGTCCAAAATTTTCTGAATCCCAACAGTTTTTGGCATTTAGTTCGTTTTCCATATCTGTTATCATCATTGCAGTCCGAGAAACCTCGCTGGATTGATCTTACACATTTCATCAATTTCCGTCTTCGTAAAGCCCTGCTGACCGAGTTTCATGATAAATGAAATCATACCATCCGTAGGTAAGGGATTCAAACTCTGACCAAGATCGCTGGAGATGATCGCATTGGCTGTCCCGACGGCACGGATGAACGAAACCATAGTCTCTATCGGATATCCTCCATCCGGCCTGGCTCTCCCCACGTCGGCAGGCATTAACGGATTGTAAATGTACTCTAGGTATGCACCTAAACGTGCGGCTTCAACCTGTTGCTCCTTCGTCATTCCCACTTCTGGTTCCAACGGATGTGTTACGATAATGCGGTCAATACCTATTGACTTTGCCTCACGAATCAGCAGCAGTGATTCTTCAGGACTGGAGTGACCTGTCGCAAGAGCCAGATTGTCACGTGCGATAATCGCCAACACTTCTTTTACTTCAGGCAAAAGCTCGCAATTGCGGCTGATGGGCACAACATTGGGATTCGGTCTCAGTGTCCTTGAATAGTGCTCTGAATCCCTTGTCGGCATCCAGACAACGCGGCCAAGACGACCCGTCATACGGGCCATATGCTCCACAGAATTGGGATTGATCCCGCCGACGGTATTATTCAATACTATACCACCGTAAGCCTCGATACCTGGGATGGCCCGGCTGACAAGATAGGCGAGCGAGGCAGTCTGGGTATAGTGGTTTTTAAATAGCAACGCACGCATGTCCAACCGCTGTGCAATTCGTGCCAGTTCGAAAGCATCCAACAATCGAGTGCGGCTGTCTGGTAAGGTATGGACATGGATATCGATAGCGCCCTTCAGCCTGACACTGGCATCCTCCCAGTAGTTGGTCTGGGCAGACATTGTACCGAAGCTGATCAATATGAGTAATATTAAGTATAGGAATGCTAACATAAATCGCTTTTTCATTATTGTATCCTCTCGATTTAAAATGATATTATCTATATCAATTCTCTAAAAGAAAATAAATTGGGTTTGCGTCGAAAAATGAGGCTTTTTTGAGATGTAATATACTTATTCAGAGCGTAAAGGTAACCTAGATATATTTAATATAAATGGTAAGATATACATGTGGCTTTTACAAGTATTATCTATTCCTAGACCTATACGATTACTTAACAAATAATCACCGTCTAATTTTTCCTAAAATTTTTCAGATGTTTTCATGAGGGGTTATACATGTGATGTGTGGTTTCGGGGATGAAATGGTACAGTGTGAAATCACACCTTGATCAATCTCTACTCATTAGGATCATATGATTTGATACTCTGCAGGCTGGACTTTTTGTGGGACCGTGTGTGACGTTTTGCGAACCTTTAAAGTGGAATTAATATGCAGTATTTGAAGAAAGTAAAAATGAATGAAGCACCTTCCCGAGATTATATAATTTGTAAACTGTTTGATTATAACGAGTTTTTTAAAAAATAGTAACTATTTTAACTCATTGAGGATTCGATAGAATGTAAGATATGAAAATTTTATTGATATGCAAACCGAGTTCGAAAAAGACAATTATGAAGGAAATTGTGTCCAATATGTTCTGACGACTTACAGTGTAGGGGTTCAGGTCAGGAGAGTGTAAAAGTTTAAATCAAATACATTCTCTGACAGCCATTGCTACCTGGTTGTGGACTTCAAGAGATAGAGGGTCTGGAACTAACTGGCCACTTGGGGCTTGTTCGTGTATGGCCTGCGCCGCCGCTATAAGCATTTTGTGTGTAAATCGTTTTGCACCACCATCAAGTGCCCCCTTGAATAATCCTGGAAAACCAAGCACGTTATTAACACTCTTGCCATCAGCAGCAAAACTGGCGCCTCGTTCAAGTGCTACTTCGGGTTCGATCTCGGGTTCTGGATTAGTCAATGCCAATATGAGCTGCCCTTGCTTCACCCACTCAGGTTTAATCAAGCCCTTTACACCTGTTGTTGCAATAACAATATCAGACTTTTCCATAAGGCTTTCCAAGTTTTCGGCCCGGTGCCCACCATGCAATTCAAATCTTGTTAATGCGTCTTTATTAAGGTCAGCACCAAGTATCTCTTTCACGCCGTATGAAATCAAAAGGCGGGATATACCGATGCCAGCGGCACCCAAACCGATCTGGCCAACAACAGATTCTTTGAGAGATTTCTCCACGGATTTAGCTGCACTTAAGAGCGCTGCCAAAGCGACAACTGCAGTTCCATGTTGATCATCGTGTAGAACAGGAATACGGAGTCTCTCGATCAATCTCTCCTCGATCTCAAAACATTCAGGGGCTCCTATGTCCTCTAGCTGAATATCGCCAAAACCTGGTGCGATCGAGACGATAGATTCAATTATCTTTTCAGGTATTTTTTCATTAAGAAGAATTGGAACGCCTGACAGGCCAACCAGGCGATTAAAGAGTGCGGCTTTTCCTTCCATGACTGGTATCCCGGCCACCGGCCCGATATCGCCCAGGCCCAAAATGGCTGTCCCATTTGTGACTATTGCTACCGTTGTGCCGATGCCCGTGTACTTGTCAGCGAGTTCTGGATTTCTTTGTATCGCAAGACAAACTCTTGCCACACCCGGTGTGTAAACATCTCTTAACTCTTCCTGAGATTCTATCGGAATCCTTGATTTCATTTCAATCTTGCCACCTTTATGGCGGCTGAAGACTCTATCAGATTTGCCAATGATATTGACATAATCGAGACTTTCGATATTCGATAGCACGTCATCAATTCTTCTTTCATCGATTTCTACTGTAATCTCCCATAGAGTTTTCTTTTGAAATTTTGATATCGTTTGCATTCCTGCTATTTCGAGTTCCAGTATGGCAAACTGTTCAAGGAGCTGCGATAGATTCCTGGCTGAATTATCAATTTCTATTCTAAATACTTCAGGGATTTTCATGTAGATCTCTCCAATAGGTTAGTGTTTAGAGCATTTAGCCTGCGAAATCAATAACGAGTTCAATCATAATAGATGTACCGGGTAAAATTAGCCAGCTGATCCAAAACAGAATTTTTGAAACGAGAGGTCCGTTTGGGTATTTACCAGTCCAAACCATTCACGTCATAGGTCGCCACTGCAAGTACATGAGAACCAATACTACCTTTCGGTAAGCAGCACGTATGTGCTCGACCGCAAAAAGACTGAGCAGTAGGGCATTAATTATCAATAATGCGCACAGTTCCCCTTCCATAATCGACCGGCTTAACTTAAGGCAGGCTATTATTACTATTTGTGATTTTTGCTGGCGCTCAATCTACTTTGTGCAGTGTCAAGGACATGAGTTTAAAAGAAAATATGTGTTGATTATAGTATTTAATTCTGTATTTTTCAATTGTCTTAAATTGAGGAATGCTTAACTTCTTTATTTATGTGCCGCGGCCATTTTCGCTGCATTAAGGATTTCACGAGAATAATGTTGTAATATTTTTGTATCATTTAAGGGGGTAATAATATTTGCACCAAATTCTATGAATTTTTCATTCAGCCCTTCTGATTGAGTGTGGATTCCCACAAGTTTTTTTGATTCATTAGTTTTATTTATAATTTTCTGAACAATACTCTCTAAAATATTATCCCCTTTACCCGTGGGTATTTTCAATCCCATACTTATACTCAAGTCAACTGTCCCAATATAAATTCCGTCAAGTCCTTCAACACTGAGAATATCATCGAGATCATCTACAGCCTCTTTTGTTTCTATCATAGCAAATGTTAATAATTTATCTTTATAGGTATTCAAAAAATCAGGTTCATTATTTATATTCGCTCTGATTGGACCAAAGCTCCTATATCCATCAGGAGGATACAGGCAGGCCTGAACAAATTTTTCCGCTTCTTTCCTGTTATTTATCATTGGACAAATTATACCGTTGACTCCTGCATCAAGTGATTTCATAATTACATCGGGTTCATTCCACGGAACCCGCACGATGGAAACTGTTTTATGATTCTTAATTGTTTGAAGCATAGTAATGAGCATTGAATAATCAATCAAACCGTGCTGCATATCAATAGTCACTATGTCATAGCCAAGATTGGCAATGATCTCGGCAGTCCAGGAACTTGGAATTGTCAGCCAGGCATTAATCAAACAATTTTTATCATTCAGTACTTCGCTGATTATTGGTTTTCTATTCATTGTAATTATAATTCTATATTTCGATTAAATGATTTCCACAACCGCGCCCTTTAATGTATTTGCTTCGCTCGTTAGTGTAAAAATATCTACTCCTATTATTCCCCATATCAGATCTTTGAAAGAGTTTGATATCGAATTCGTTGAAATATATTTGAAATTTAATAAAATATCCTTCATATTACAAACATAAAAGTTTTGGGCGGACCGTACGTGACGTTTTGCGAACCTTTAAGAGAAAACCTAAATCTGTCCAAATGTTTCTGAATCAACACCTTAATGACTAACGTAAAATATAGTCCAAATATTAGGATCGGGTCAACTTAATAAAGAGAATCAAGTTCATGCATTATTTTATCAGATAATTCTATGTTAGCCGATTTCATATTTTCTTCAAGATGGTTTTTGTTCCTGGTTCCCGGTATTGGTATTGCAGTTGGCCACTTTGTTATTATCCATGTTAAAGCAGCTTGACTTGGTGTTATCCCAATTTTCTCAGAGATCGCTATAAGTTTAGGATTTCTTATTAGTTTTCCAGTTCCTAATGGAAAGTAGGGAAGGTATGCAATATGGTTGTCAGTGAGATAGGGTAGAAGGTATTGTTCATCTTCCTTATGAGACAAATTATAATGATTCTGTACACTCACAATCGCAACTATTTTTTGTGCTTCCTGTAGTTGTTGTACATTGACATTGCTTAAACCAATGTGCTGCACTAATCCACTATCTTTTAATTCTTTTAATGCTTGAATACTATCTTGAAAACGGACTCTATGATCAGGATGGTGAAGTTGATAGAGCTCAATACTATTAACACCTAATCTTTTAAGGCTCTCCTTTATTCCTTCTTTGATATGAATTGGTCTTCCGTCATTACCCCACCCTCCGCCAGGACGGGTACGTCCAACTTTTGTAGCGATAAGAATTTCTTTTTTCTCGTGAGCTGTTAGTGCTCCTATCTGCTTTTCATTTCTTCCATACCCATAAACATCTGCAGTGTCTACAAGCTTTACGCCTATTCTAATAGCAAATTTAAGTAAATCAATTGAATCTTTGTCACTCGGCTTAGGATCATACTCAACAAGAGCCATTGTACCGAGACCAATAACTCCTACATTCCTGCCTGCAATAGTACGATTTTTCATTGTATCCAATTTTTACATGATACTTCAATAGTAATATCTTGTTTTGGAGTTATTTTAACCGATTTGTATGAAGTTCCTTTTATCTCATTTACAGAACGATGAGCATTATCACAATATGGAAGAGTATTACTTTCACCACAAGAACAAAACTTATATTTTTTGTTTGCTTTTAATGTAATTTCAGTCATTACTATATTTTCCGAATTAATAGATATAATAATTAAAAGAGGGTGTTTCCTACACACCGGCCTTTTTAATAGACAGAAACTATTTGAAAGGTTTCTCCTTGATTCCAAGATAATGCGCAGTGTTGGCATCAGGGTCGATTCTTGTTTTTATTCTTCCCGGTAATGCACTTAGAATTGGATTTACGCCAGGACCGTGTCCTGAAACGTTACTCCACCCGTGGATGACAACTCCGACGGTTACAGCTCCTTCGTATCGACCGCGTCCGTAGTAGTCGTAATGGTCCGTAATTGCCACGAGGTCTCCGAACCTGAGTGTTTTCAAATTGTATTCCTCAACAATTTCAGGAGAGGTTGTCTGAATATCGTAATCACCGTTTTCTACGATGAATTGATTCATTCCCAATCCTGAGCCCATTATATACCCGGGAATCTTCATTACAACCGGAACTACAAGCTGATCATCTTCTATTATTATGTCCAGGTTCTCCAGCAATTCAGGAGAAATCTTGTTTACTTTCACATCTTCGAAATTATCAATCTTTAGACCAACACCCCGGGCTTTAACCTGAATTTTATCATCCAAAGCAAGTTTATCAAGGACATCCTTCGGGAACCAGAGAATACTGCTCCCATGCTTGCCGATGAAGATTCCTTTCGCTCCTTTAGCTTCGCCGGAGATGACGTTCGCTTCGTTACCAATACACCCGAGAATACCAAATGCTGATCCATCAGGATTCCTGGTGGAAACATCAGGCTCAACATGGTCTGTGTTCGCCCAACCGTACGCTAAATCTCCGACCGAAACAGTATAGTTGATCGAGCCCATGCCTATGTTAGGCCATGGTTTACCGTCGTATGTTGTCGAATACCCTATGCTTTCCATGCTTTTTGCAGAGTTCACGGCATCTTGAACAGCAATCGTGAGGAGCTTGTCTTTATTCGTCTTGAGTACTGATGCTTCTTCAGGGTAATTAGATGTTTCCTTCCTTATACCGAGATACTTACCGATATTTGCTGTTGGATCAATACGTGAGGTTAACACGCCAAACCTTGTGGATAGAATTGGTGTTACGCCAAAACCCATACCTGAAAGGTCGCTGGGTCCGCTGCTGACAACCCCTATTGTGGCTCCTCCTTTATAGTATCCCTTGCCGTAATCAGTCTGGATATCGTTCATAATAACAATATCCCCGAAACGCAGCTCATCCAAACCATATTTTTTAATATCCGGCGGAAAACAGGTCTGGATATACCAGTGACCGGAACGGCTTTTACGACCTGCGCCCTGACCAACAATCTCAGCCGGTATCTCTTTAACTACCGATACTTCAAGCTTGCCGTCCGTATTTCTAATTTCAAGCTTTTCTAATAACTCCGGAGAGATATTGTGAGCAAATACATCGTTAAATCCTTCTAATGCAAGACCGATTCCACGTGCCTTCGCCTGAAGAGTAGTGCCGATGGTAAGCTTCTCAACTACATCGTCTTCGAAATGAACAAGCACATAATTTTCAAACTTTCCTATAATAACGCCTTTCTCTCCCTTGGCATCGCCTCCCAAGACTCTCACTTCGTTACCTATTGAAGTATAATTGGTCCAGGAATCTTCGGTCCCTACTGTTGCAACACCCACAGTTGCCCTGTCACTGCTTGCCCATCCGAAGATTTTTTCACCAATTTTTAAATTGTAGTTGATACCGCCAATTCCGATGGCCAATTTGGATTTTCCATCCCACGTTGTGATATATGACCACGGAACCTGAGCCGGCGCAATCTGACCTTGAACTGCAATCGTAAGAAGCTTGTCTTTATTCGTCTTTACCTGTCCCGCAGCATTTACAGTAAAAATTGAAAATAGAAACAAAGTAAGAAATGAAATAATCCTTTTCATAAAGAAATCCTCCCCGTTTACATTTTAGTTAGCTCTTCTGAATGGTTGAATCATTGAGAGTATAATGATAACGATTTAACCGATCTTCCACATATCAATACTCAACAAGAGATTAATTGGGATTGTGCTGATATGTGATTCTTATTTAGATGTGGTGTACCTGGTCAGGGCGTATTGGATACTTTGATATGTTTGATATAAATGGTAAGATATACATGTGGCTTTTACAAGTATTTTCTGCTCCTCGGGCTATACGATGTGCGAACCCTTAATGTATGCTTTATAATGTACCTATCCGGGTACTGAACCGCAGGAATTTTCCGCCGGAGAGCTACCCAGAGCTTTACCGTTTCATCCCCACTTCTTTACCATGATTTCAGCCTGCTCTTTTTCGGTGTCCAATAACCGGTACAAAGCGCATCCCCTTTCATGCTTACATGACCGGTTATATAATGAAACGTATTACATCCAATCACTCCAACTTGTTCCGAACCTCTGCAGAGTGTTTAAATTTCATAACGATACATGAATTGAACAGTTTCAAAATTATGAGTAACAATAGTTCTAATTATACGTGAAGAGGCTTCATAATGTGAGTAAAGATTCCTCAAATCGTGTCGATACCTATAGGTATTTATAAATGTAAGGATACCTATGCACATAATGCGACAGCTTAATACTAGTCATATATCTGCTTTATTAAAATTTTTATATATTCCATCACTGATCATAGCGTTTGCACTGGTAAACCCGTACCAGGCTGGTGCCCAGGTTCTTACCTTTGTCGATACAGTATTTGACAACGCGAATGGTGTGGACGGACTGAATCAAGCCCGGGGTGTTTTTGTCAGCCCTGATGGTGCACATGTCTACGTGGCAGGTAATGCTGATGATGCTCTTGCGGTTTTCAGCCGTAACAGCAGTACCGGTGGTCTCACGTTTGTTGAGTTTCAACAAGACGGCATGAATGGTGTGGATGGCCTTAAAGGGGCACATCAACCAACGGTAAGTCCGGGTGGGAATTATGTTTTCGTTGCAGCTTTTGACGGGGACGCTTTTGCCGTTTTCAGCCGTAACAAAAGTACCGGCGCTCTCACGTTTACCGAAGTGTTTAAAGATGGCGTCAACGGCGTAGATGGTCTGAATGGAGCTGCTCGTATCGCTATAAGTCCGAATGGGGCTCACGTGTACGTTACAGGTATACATGATGATGCCGTGGCAGTGTTTAGTTCATCGGAAATTGTCGTGAACCTCAGCCGAATTGAAACACAGAGTATCATTCCCGGAAAAACATTATCATTTCAATTAAATGCAACCTTGACAAACTAATGAAAGTACGATCATTTATTCCGGCTCCGACTTACCTGAAGGGGCTGAAGTAGAAGCACTATCCGGTGAGTTTACCTGGGAACCGACACCATCAGACGTAGGAACACACACCGTAACCTTGACTGCAAAGGCTGCCGGACTTACCGATTCTGAAACAATTGCAATTACCGTCGATCTTTATGACGTTTTCATAGATCTTGTGAAGCCCGACACCGTAGTCGTAATTGCTGCTGACGGAGCAATAGTTACCGTCGATACGGGGGAGTCTATACAAAAACTAATGCTGTTATATTCCCCGGTTCATTGCCTGGTGATCAAACTGTAATCATTAAATCTCCTGACGCAGCAGATATATCCGCGGACGAGATTAACAAGGTTCCATCCGCTACAGATTTTGTCGTCGTAGGCTCGGAATCCGGATTCACCTTCGATGATGATATTAATGTAATCATTGAATACAAAGACTATGAAATAGAAAATGAAGAAACAAATATGCGGGTACATGTCTGGGATACACTATTGGAGATCTGGAAACGTGTCAGAGGAATTCAAATAGTCAATATCGTGGACAATACGGTAACCGTCGTTACCGACCATTTTTCAATATTCGGCGCATTGGAGATCAATGAATCGGCAGATGAAACAGAGATATCGATCGGCTGGAATATGGTCAGTATACCTCTTGACCCGGACGACATCGATGATCCGCGCGATATTTTTGCAGACGACATTAAGTCGTTCAAGTTTGAAGAGAAGAATTCAAGCATTTATGAATACACTGAATCGACAGACTCATGGACGGTACCATCTGCTATCGAGAACGGTACCGGCTATATTCTTTATGGATTCAAAAGCGGTGATGTTGGGGTTGACGGTTTTAAAGAGACGGGAGATATATCACATTCTCTGAGTTTGACAAACAGCAACGGTTGGCATCTGCTCGGTAATCCGTATAGCGTTGCTATCGATTGGGACAGTGACATGACACTCGGTGGTGGCATCAGCACTACCTACTACCGGTGGACCGGTACGGAATACAAATTTTATCCCGGGGGCGGCCTTACCGCTGCCATAGCACCATGGGAAGGGTTCTTTGTCAATACGTCAGTGGACGCGGAATCGTTTGACATTACCTATCCCGGCGTAAGTAAACGGTCGAACGATGACGAAACTATCCTGGACTGGCGAATCAGGTTCATTGCCAAGAGTGGTGACGTAGAAGACAGCCAGACCTATATCGGTATTTCCGATTTAGCCAATGCTGAGTACGATGAATTCGATAACTATGAGCTTGCATCTTTAAACGATGAATTCGTATCGGTCTATTTTCCCCATACAGCATGGAGTCTCCGTCCGGGTAATTACACACAGGACATTCGTGTCATGCAGGGTAGTTCTCTAGAATGGACAATGGCTGTTGCCGCACGGTCAACCACCGGAGCTGTTACACTGAACTGGACTCTGCCCGATGCAATAGATTCAGACTTCGATATAGTCTTAAATAACAACCGGACACAGGAAGCCATCGATATGCGTGAGCGGATCTCGTATACCTTCACGATACCCGTTGTGTCACAAAAGAGTTCGTCTGAGAAGCGTGCTCTCAGCCCTGACCCGATAGATATGACTCCGAAACTGAGTCAGGACGGCACGCATATTGAGTACTTTACAATAACACTCAGTACAGCAACAGACCAGGAATCAGCACTCATTCCAACAACATACTATCTCAACCAGAACTATCCGAATCCGTTTAACCCTTCGACTACAATTGAATACGGACTTCCCGAATCGGGCCAGGTGGAACTGACGATATTCAACGCACTCGGCCAAAAGGTAATGACGTTGGTCAACAAGGACCAGCAGGCGGGGATTCACCGTGTCGTATGGAATGGAACGAATGACCGGGGTATTCGTGTAGCGTCCGGGATGTATTTATACCGGATCAAGGCGAATGGAACGACGAATATAAAGCGTTTACTCCTTATAAAATAGGAACGATCAATAATGAAGAACTCTCTATACATAGTACTCACTATGACACTTCTGGGAGCACTCGCTCTCATTACAGGTTCAATAGATTCAGTGTTCGCCCAGCCCCCCGCTCCACCGGCTGCTCCTTCGGCACCGATCCCCTGGGGTGATCCGTTCATCTATACCGCTATAATCTTTGGGTACGGCTTATACAAATTAAGAAAATAACACACGTAAACCCTTCTCTTCATGTACTACCACATTTCTCAATGAACAATTGCTGATCGGGCTGTACGAAGTGCGAACTTTTTCTGTAGCATTGAGCAGAAAGAGGTACCTTTAGGAAAAATCCTCACTTATTCAACGGACTCTATTTCGGGGAGAAGGTCAGACGCGACCCCATTATCTTTCGGGAGGCGGAGTGTTTATCCCAGTTTTGTTTTCCGGTTTATCTCATGAACAGAGAGGGTGTAGGGGTATGCGTTCCATGTTGAAGGCTCCCTGGGCCGCATGGGTATCGCGGTAATTATAGTTATCCTCTCTCCTTATCCACATTAGTTGTTCGACGTCTCCCGGATGATCCGGTCGTACACTTCGCGCGCCTTGTCATAGGTAGCTTCAGCGGCGGCTCGTTCTTCCTCACGAATCAAGGGATACTTCTTGGTCCAGCATTGATCCACGGCGCGCCGGCACCACTCGGCACTACGCTTCGAGGCACGTACCGGCTTACCATCTACAAGCACAAAGATAGGATTCGTATGCGCACTGGGATAGATCCTCACTGCAATCCAACTCGATTGCTGAACAGGATAGGAGAACGATAGCTCATTCCACCCGCCGTCGGCGACTATTTCTTGTGTTTCCACAGAGATTCCGTTGACGATAAGCTCTACCGGAACCGTACGTGTTGCCCCAATACGAGCACGCTCAAGATGCCAGTAAGGCTGTTCATACATTTTCTTCGATGCGATACGTGCCCCGGTTTCGTTTTGCTCCAATGGGAGATAGGCGGCAGCCCTGGCGGTAATCCGAACCGGCTGCGCGCGCTCAAGGGACAGTTCGCTGCCGTGTGTGCCCAGCTCTCGATTGTTGATGGAAAAGTCGATGATGTGGGATCGTCCTTCGGAGACGTAGCTCCGTCCTGCACGGACTGTTTCCACGTAACTGTCGTAATCGAGTTTCTTCTCCTGCCAGGCATAACTGCGTGCCATCCCTACACGCTCGTCGAAAATGCAGGGGAAATCGGTCTCTCCGCTCAAACGTGTCCTGAATCCGGTATTGAGGGTGTGGTACCACATATTCAGCTCCCACGGTGCGGGTGTATCGCCGGCAGAGTAAAAGTCTACCGCATCCTGCGTGACCGTAACGATATATTCATTCGCGCCAATACCGTCCATTTTAGGCATCACATAGTTGGGGAGATCATCAGTGGGGGTCACCGGCTCTAATCCCCATCCGGAGTGGGCATATCCCACAACACCACCTTGCCCCTTTGCCCATTGCAAGACAGGCAGGGTCCAGCTGGGCCATTCTTCGATAGTGGACGTGCCCGGATAGTCGTCTTCCTGTAATCGGAGAAGACAGACATGACCGGCGTGAGAGGATGGAAATCCCGAGACCTCCACATCGTAGCGCATGATGTTCTGTCCGGTAGAAAGAGGATGCACCTTGCCTGTAAAGAACGTTTTCTGATGGTACCAGCAGGGCCCCCAGGTTAAAACACTGGCCACATTTAAATCTTCGCCCAGAACCTGGCGCCACATGTGTTCCGGCCGTACACCTTCTTCGGGGCTTTCGTAATGGCTGCATCCAGCTGCGTGTACATGATGGTCGGCACTATACCATCCGAGACCGGCCATATGAATCCATCGTTTCAGTTGAAACGAGACTTCATACGTTTCCACTTCAGGCGGAACAACGATTTGCTTCGTCTGAAGAATGTATTCCGGTCCCCGGGTAAAGGTTATATCATAGGTACCCGGCGGTAGCAATACATGCTCGCCATTGGTGCGGTAAACTTGAGGATGAAAGAAAAAATCGGGATAGGTATCACTCGTTGCGACCCGACGTGAAGGCAGGGGATAGATACCTGTTAGCCGTTTAGCAGGTGTGAGAGCAGAAAATTTGTATTTTTCGTTTTCTTGAAAACCTGGGCTTCCAAGAGTATCATATTCTCTGCGAGCCAGACTTAACCGGTAATCGGATGGTAACTCCACGCCGTTTGTTATCCGCTCTAACCCATCCGTAATCACAAACGAAGCCATTGCAGGCGCGCCGTCATCGTCTTTAACGTTGAAGATTACGCTCACTGAAGGACGGCAGTTAAACAGGATATCGATGGCATTACGAAATCCGATATCCTGGGAACCCTGGCCGATATGAAACCCTAAATTTGCCTCCCGCTGCCCTACGTCTTTGCTATAGATTTGTACGATAGCATACTCCAGTTTGAGTCCGGAGAGGTTGGGGAGAAGCGGCCGGTTTCGATACATCGAGACTTCCAAAAAGCGGTTGGCCACTTGTCCGGGCATGAGGATATTTTCGGGCTTCACACGCGGTGAGTTCGTCGAGATATGGAGGGGCGGAAGTGCGTTGGTGCTCTCTGCTTGCAACCTCGCCGTGACGCCGGCCTGGTTATGGACTTTGATCAGAAAACTCTTCCATCCTCCTTGAATCAACTCTGCTACACCAGGTCCACGTACTACCATGACGCGCCCTTCGGCACTGATATTCACCTGGGCAAGACAGTACGGATCCAGAATTTCCTGGATACGTCTCGTCGTCTCTTCGTTCAGGGCGTTGTTCTGCAGCGCCTTGAGACGTGCTGCATCTTCAGCGGATAACGCACTTCCTAAAAAAGAAAGCGCTTCGTCGAGTCTGAGGGCCTGTGCCAGTAAGGGCTGAGGTTCGACCCCGGACACATTGCGCAGGGATTGTGTATAGACCGTGCCCGGTACTAAAAAGCCTATGAGTATGATCCAGAGAGATAACTTCTTCATTGTTCATTCTCCTCCGTTAGATACATCTTTCCTCCATACATTGTGGAGTCCTTTAGATTACAAAACCACCCCTACGGTATAAATATGTTTATAAATGTAGGATGGTCTGTTTTAAAATGCAACAAATAATATAAAATAGCGGGAGAGAACCGGTTAAAAGACAGAACTTTTCGGACTCATGTTAATTTTTCTCTTAATTCTTTTCATTGTTCTTTTTATTATTCTTTCTTGAAGATCTAAGTCCCCGGGCTGTGCGATGTGCGAACCTTTGAGGTTAAATGCATTCGATAGTACAACCTACTTTTATAAGAGAATTGATATTAATGCCTGATGCTTACATTACACCAGTATTACGTTAATAAAGCTCATCCTGATTGTAGTGCTTTTAAATATGTTAATGAATAGATGTGTTGCAAAATAAACAGCGGAACTGCAAACATAGGGATCAGAAGAATTGTTAATCCTGCAGTTGCTTCAGGAACGATAACAAAAATCCCTAAGGGAAGAACTATTAGAAAATCCAGAATCCCAACGCTGTTTGCTGTGATTACCTGCCACTGTTTTACGCCAAATCGCACAATAAGAAAAAATGCAGCTAAACCTGCAATTCCTGCTGCAATATCTCCAAATCCAGCAATATCCCTAAACCAGGATAGCAGTTCACTGATCAATGCTTCTGCCAAAATTACTACACCAAAAACTATACGAAGCGCCTGTAATTTCATATAATGTGCCTGGGGGATAACCATAACGACTTCTTTGTAGGGTTTCCATAGAAGCAAAAGAACTCCTAGAATTACAGGAACGCTTATCCCTAGCAACAACTCCTTTGTAAACACTCCCACTTTAAAGTTAAGAATAGTTATCCCTGATAACCAAAGAAGCAATATAGTACCAACTACAAAAACAGGCATTAAACCCCTTTTGGTCTCTTTGAGTGCACGAGCTAAAACAATAGTGATACATCCAATAAAAATTAACTCTAAAAGAAGAATTGAGATAATATATATAGTTATACCATTCATAATAGCATCCTTTAAGTATTATGTATTCGAATTTGCTATTTACTTGCGAATGGTTATGCCTCCGCTCACTTCGACTTAGGAGCCTCCGAAATTTGGTTGAAGCAAAAGCTGCTGCTTCTCTGCCGATTCCCGCCACTCGCGGCTGTCGTGCGCGAGTACAGGTTTCTCCAACATCGGATGACCGCGCTCCCGTTCCCAGCGATCCAAATCAGGCGCGCGGGTCAGCATCATCTTGACCATGAAGGCAAGAGCTCCAAGCTTTGTACCCACCCGCAGGCCGGGTACGATCAGATCAGGATTGGCGATGTATCGTCGAGCAATCGTCTCGAAAGATTCCGGTGGCCTTCCGCAGATCTCTTGAACGTGATCGGTCGGCGCTCCAACCGCAAACGTACCACCACGAAGCTCCTCGAAGTAGAAACGAATATGGGCGATCTCGAAGGCCTTCAATCCCTGTGCCGTTGCTGCCTTGAGAAGCATCTTGGGAGGCACGTCCTTGTATTTGACCTTACGACCGATTACGTCAGTGAGAACGTCGGCAACGTCGTGCGGCGAAATGAGCTTTGGTCCCGTCGGACGGTAACACTTGCCAATATGAGCAGAGGGTTCAGCGAGCGCTTCTGCAGCCACACTGCCAACGTCCTCGCTAGAGGGTGGAGCGTTGAGCCCATCACCCCATGGACCAACGAGCATACCAAAGTGCGCGATCGCGGGCAGACCAAACAAATAGGTAAACGCAAAGAGAACGGGGTTGACGTAGATGACATCGACTTTCGGCATCCATCGGTAAATGTTATTTGCGATCCAGTGCTCGCGGGTTAGAAGGACTGGGTGGGCTGGATGTGGATTCCAGCCACTCATCAGGGCCACGACTTCCAGTTTTGCCTCTTCCGCTGCGAGTGCGAAAAGCATCGTTCCATGAAGGAGGTTGGGGGCCATTGGCGAACAATGGTAGGCACGCTGGACATCGACAAGCGCGCTTCGCAGATCACTCAGATCAAACAGGTTACCAACAAAGATCTCAGCACCCGCTTTGCGCAAGGTCTCTGAGCGAATGTCATTTCGCCGTACGAAGGCGCGGACAGGAAATCCCTTCTGTAGAAGCTCCAATACTGCGATAGATCCTGTTCGGCCTGCCGCCGATGTGACGAGAATTCTGGGTTTGCTCGCCATGATTGCTCTCCTTTATCTAATTTGGTGTTACGTTTTACGGTATTAACAGTCAGTAATTATGAGATTGAAAAGTTATACGGCAGAAGAATAATATTCAAACAAATTGTACGTCGTCAGAATATGTTGGAGTGATTTGATTAAAGTTTAGAGATGCTGTTAGCTTTTACAAGTCTATTTTGTTACTTGGGCTGTACGATTTGTGAAGCTTTAATGTATGTTTTATATTTTAATTTTCCAGTTACCGAACAGCAGAAAATTACTGCCTGAGAGCTACCCATAGCTTTGCCGTAGCATCCCTGCTTCCCGATACGAGGTAGTTCCCGTCAGGGCTGAACGCAACACTGGTAACCCAATCAGAATGCCCTTCAAGCGTCTGCACTTCTCTGAATTCACCGTCCGATAGCTGCCAGATCATTACCGTATCATCCCTACCTCCCGATGCAAGGTAGTTCCCGTCCAGGCTGAATGAAACACTTCTAAGAGATCTAGCATGACCTTCCAGCGTTTGAAATTCGACGAATTTACCCCCGGAAAGCTGCCATAGACTTATCGTAGCATCCCAATTTCCCGATGCAAGGTTGTTACCATCCGGGCTGAACGCAACACTGGTAACCCAAGCAGAGTGACCTTCCAGTGTCTGTACTTCACTGAATTCACTGCCGGAGAGCTGCCAGAGCTTTATCGTAGCATCCCTGCTTCCCGATGCGAGATAATTCCCATCCGGACTGAACGCGACACCAGTAACATAACCTGAATGCTCCTCAAGTGTCTGCACCTCACTGAATGTATCCCAGGAGAGTTGCCAGAGCTTTACCGTAGTATCAAAACTTCCTGATGCGAGATAGTTCCCGTCCGGACTATACGCAACATACGTAACAGTTCCAGAATGGTCATCCAGCGTCTGTACTTCACTGAATTTGCCGTCCGAGAGCTGCCAGAGCTTTACTGTGGTATCCTCACTCCCTGATGCGAGGTAGTTTCCGTCCGGGCTGAATGCGACAGTGACAACATAATGAGAATGCCCTTCAAGTGTTTGTACCTCACTGAATTTACCACTTGAGAGCTTCCAAATTTTTATTGTTTTATCTGCACTTCCCGATGCGAGGTAGTTTCCGTCAGGGCTGAACGCAACACTTCCAATTTCTCCAGAATGACCTTCCAGCGTCTGTAATTCGACGGTCCTGAACTCCTGGGCAATCTGAGTGTTCGTGAAACTGCATGATACTAAGTACACCGGTAAAAATAATTTGAACATACAGATCCGCATTGTTTCCACTATTAATCTCCTTAATCTCAATAATACATATTAAAGAATGCATTGTGTTATTACAAGTGATTCTGCTCCCCGGGCTGTACGATTTGCGTGGGTTTTTGCTGGAGATTTTCTATTTAAAATGCACGACAATATTAGAATTGTATACAATTGACCAAACATTAAGGGCAGGTCATCTGTTCAATTGACATTACTATCATATAATCCGGAAATCTGCCCGGACTTCGGGGCTTTCGACGTATCCAAGACGGTGTGCCCGTGCTCTGAGTGTGGTGCTCGTGGTCAGCTCGATCTTATCGGAGTAGAGGAGCCAGTGAGGGTCTTCTCCTGATTCAGTCGTGTATGCTATCGAAGCGCCCTCGGTCGGACAGGATATGTACACGGTTTCAGAACCTTGGGACGTGGCTCCACCCGGACTGATCGTTGGTTTTTCGGTTACGTATTGAATACCGCCAGGCTCAAACCTTTCGATGAGCTCTTCTTCGGGAATATGTCCGAGATCGTTGATCTCTTCCATCCACGTATCAAGAATGCTACCCATACGCTTAAGAACATCTTTATATTTTGGATCATCGGCAAGGTTGTTGATTTCATGGGGGTCAGCCTGTATGTCGTATAGTTCTTCGACGGGTTTGGTTTCCTGAAAGAACAGTTTCTGCGGTCCCTCGAGCTTGCCTTCGGCCGCAAGGCGCCGCCATTCCTGCATGGTCGGCATTGTATCCATGTACTCTATATGCTGAGCATAGGGTTTTTCGGGTTGAAAATTCTTGATGTATTTGAACCGTTTATCCCGCACACAACGGATCATATCATACCTTTCACCCATACGATCACGGTGCGCAAAAACATAATCGCGCGGCTCGGCTTTCTGTTCTCCGATGAACGGCTGTCCATGCATATATGAAGGAACCTGCACACCCGCAATCGAAAGTACAGCAGGACCAAAGTCAATAGAACTTACGAGCTCGTCGGAGACAGTGCCGGGTTTGATGACACCGGGCCACCGGATTATCAGGGGAACATGGATCCCTGAATCGTAAACCCAGCGTTTTCCACGAGGCAGCCCCCGCCCGTGGTCACTCCAGATAAAGACAACCGTGTTCTCAGCAAGACCGTCCCGCTCAAGCCGGGCAAGGAGCTCGCCAACCTGCGTGTCCACTGTTACGATATTGTCGAGATACCGCGCCCAGTCCTTGCGAACTACCGGCGTATCGGGGTAATACGGGGGAAGGGTTACGCTGTCCGGGTCTATTATGGGATCGTAATCACGTTTTCTGCGAATTTCGCCTTCATGGGTTACGCTATGATTAATGACACTGAAGAACGGCTGGCCCACCGCTCTTCCTTCCCAATCGCCAGGAATGGATTCATTTATATACCAGCTGCGGTCTTCATCCCTGTTAGCATCCCACGCTGTCAGTGGTGCCATGAATTGGTGATCTGTTTTAGATCTATTCGTGCAGTAATACCCTGCCGCGCGTAAATATTCGGTAAAACACTTTACATACGGCGGAGGAACGGTTTCATAATCAATGTGCCGCATGGCTTTTGGATAGACATGTCTCGTCGGCATGTGCATTGATCCGATCGACGGGGGATACATGCCTGTAATTATTCCTGACCGGTTGGGTGAACACACAGGAGTAACGGTAAACGCGTTGGTAAAGGTAACACCTTCTCCCGCGAACCGGTCAATATTTGGAGTGGAGAGTTCGTTATTCCCGTAGCATCCGAGGTCCGGGCTTATGTCTTCGATACTAATCCAGAGTATATTGGGTCTATTCTGTTCAATCTTTTTAATCGTGCACCGGGGCAGAGCCATCGTTGCTAACCCCGCACCCATTAATTCCATAAATTCCCGGCGTTTTATCGTGGGCAGCATCGTTATACTCCTTATTTATTATAAACTGATATTTTCTCAATCAAACTTCTGAAAAAGATTAATAGGGATTTTGTTGAATTACGAGGCCAATGTGAATTGTGATGTGTGTTGTCAGATATCTCGGACGCTATGATTCAAATATCTATAAATCCTTGAGCAATAACAAGATTTATATTCCATCTCAAAGATTATATACTCTCCTATAAGCCGTCATTCCATATAATTGATCGTCTGCCTGTACACAGACAACGATTCAAACCTTAAAAATATCATTTCCTTGTTAAGCATGATATTGAAGGTCATAAAAGTATCCGGTACAATTTTAATATAAATTCTATTTATTAATACAAAATTTATTTAGATATTCATTTTGTAATTTCTAACATAAAATAGAAAAGGATTACCAATGCATCCTAAACTAAATGATGAAAATAAACAATATGAGAAACAGTATAAATCGTTCTTTGAGAAATTCTTCGATAATTTAATAAATGAGTTCTTCAAATATACAGGATATAGAGATGAAGAAGATATCTCTATAAATGATTTGCCAATATATTATTTCATTAAATCTTTACCATGCCAGATATATGTTAAACGAATAAAAATTGATAAAGAAATGAATGACGATGCAAAAAGTGAAGTTTACTTTATTATAAAATATGATTTTACAAAATTAGGAAAATTAGAATTTAGATATTTTGGTGAAACTAGTATAAATGACTTACACAAGTGTTCTGAATTAAAGAATGAATATTATCTTGACTCTGAACAAATTGAAAGAATAAAAAAACTAAATTATAGTTCATGCTATGGTTTTGATCCTTGGATATGGATAAGCATTTTACATTATGATTTATTGAAAGACTATCAATGTTATACCAATGATTTTCTGTTTAATCTACGTTATAATTTTAGGAAAGTTATTTTTGAGAAGTTTGACAAAACACCAGATTTTAATTCCGAATACAATCTTAAACCAGATAGAATGTACACAAAAAATCAATTGCTTAAAAAATGTGGACCTCTTAACTCCTTTGGCAAGATCAACAAAAATGGAAGAATAGGTAAAATTACTTTTAGAGACTTGCAACAAAATGTTTCTAACATTCAATTAATTCCTACAGTCTCTAAAGATGTTAAAAAAGTATTTAAAGCTGCAAAGAAATTATATATGTTTGGCTACTTCGACTATTTTTTCTTTACTATATCGCAACATTATGCATATTTAGCATTAGAATCTGCATTAGCGAACAAGTATGAAGAATTATTTGGCGAAACCAAAGATTATTTGAATTTCTATAATTATATTGAAGAATTTGTAAAGAGAGGGATTATTCCAAAACGAGAAGAACCACATTACCATGCTGCGCGAAGATTGAGAAATTCTCTATCACATTTAAAAGAACCTGCAACATGGTTACCTGATAGTGAGACACTTAGTTGGGTTGCTTCAAAAATAAACCAATTGTATCATAAAGAATTTAAGATAAAAAATGAACATATAATCAAAAGTTAGAAATAGATTTAAAGATTTTAAATGATGAATGGGGATTTAACAGATGGAGAAGTTTTTAATAAATGGATAGAAGGATTGATGCAGAGAAAATACTGGGCAATTCCGATCAATGCAAGTTGATGTTGTAAGTCGAGTGAAAAATGTTATGTAAAAATTTGGAGTGGAAGTCGATTTGGTTGTGTGGGAAGTTATAGAGAAGATTATTTGAGGTATAGCTGATAAATTATATTTAGTTTCTTAGATAAATATATTCTGAATTAATTGCCATATCCTCTAAAGAAAAAGCATATGGTCTTGGTAATTTATTGTTCTGATGATTTTCGTAAAGTTCATAAGGTTCAAGTTCTTTATTTAAAAATAATACAGGATAAATATATTCAGCTTGTAAACTTTTGAATAAAGTTATTTCCTTTTTTGTAAATGAATCAGAAGTTTTAGAAAATATTAGATAGCATTTTAATCCTTTTGAAATGAATTTAGCTCTTATAGCTTTAAGATTTCTAATGTCCTTTTGATCTATGTTTCCTTTGTCACTTTTACATTCACCTATCCCGATTTCAATTTCCTCACCATTATGATAATTCATTACTACTAAATCTGTTTCACATTTATTACCAAATTCTGATGTTAAATCAAGAGCTGTTGAAAACATAAAGTTTGAAGAGTGAAAACGATGTTTAATTTGCAACAAGGTTAAAATTACGGGAATTGCTCCTTCTTGACTATTATCCAAAGCACAAAGCTTTGATTTCTTATATTTCCAAATTTCAATTTCATATTTATTAAAATATTCTGTAATATACTGAGGTAAATAATGTTCAAAACCGCAATACCCACATTTCCAGTTTTCTAAAAATAATCGGTATTTTAAATTTGATACTAATCCACATTGGTTGCATCTGAAGGATTTCTTTTTAAAAAAATGTAAAAAGTTGAATTTTAAACTAGGAGAAAATATTCGTTTTTTTATTAAGAAGTTCATCACATCATGAGGTGTTAATTCCGGATGATTACGCTGTTCAATATATAGGTTTTTAAATTGATTAAAGCGATTTAATCCGATTATTTTCAATCCATTTTTATATTTAATAAGATCTTTACTCGATATATTGTTAATTAACTCTCTAACTCCACTTATTTTAAAGACTCTACATGCTTCAAGTGGTTCATTTTCACGCATTTGTTTTATTATCTAGTAGGCAATCCTACCAGCTTGACTAATTCTTGCTTGGATGGCGACATAATCAAATATTTTTTTTATAAGTTTCAAATTGGGGATAGGATATAAATTTATTACATTATTAGAGACTTCTTGTATTAGACCAATTCCTTCTTTCTGGATTCTTAATTTCCATGGATCAAATAGTAATTGTCTGCTGAAAAATTCATTCAATTCCGGAATAAATGGTAACTTCAAAGTAAACTCTGGATATTCAAATTCAGTAATCGGATTAACATTAACAACCATATTTTGTGACGGAAGATCATTATTATCATTTATTACGGATTTTTCTGGAAGAGCTATAGAAACAGTATAGCTATCTTTTCGGTAGTCGACATTTCCCAAAACTTGTGCATAATCAAGGTGATAATCAGAAGGTATAACATTTAATCCATTCCATGTAATTTTATCAATACGACTATAAACCTTTTCTTTATTTGTTTTAAAGTGCTTCAATTGTTTTTTTAGCATCATCGCTATCTTGAGAATATATAAAAATAAGATCATCAACATTCGGACTTCGATTAGGCAAATTATCGAACTCTAATAAATGTTGGTTTAAGAAATCGTTTAATCTGTTAGTATCACTTGGTAAAAATTGTATATCCATTCCTGAAGCTCTTAGATTCCAAAAATTAATCATATCATCATAATTATTTGACAAACCAACATACACACCAAATTCCTTGAATTTTCTATATAAATTTAGTCTATCTCGCGTCAAAACCAATGGATAAATATTTTGAATAAGCTTACTATTTACCTTTTCATTATTCTTGATACGGATTTTTTTTGCTTTCAATCCCCTATAATATGATGAATGATATTCATATTTGTAATCCTTTTCTTTTGTGAGTAATCCAAATATAATAGATAAGAGATCGGCCAAACCATCTTTTTTGCTCCAATCAACTATCACACAATTACTCCTATAGGATTTAGTTTTATTTTTAAATTCTTTACTCCAGTAGTAATTAACTATATTAATAATATCTAAATAACCTGAAACCTGCTTTTTAGTATTCCAATCTTCATGGAATATTTTCCTATTATGAAAGTTAGGAGAATTCAAAAATTCGTATTCATTTGCGAACTCTATTAATGCTGAATCATTGCTAATGGGGTGCAATATATCTACATTAAACAGTTTTATTAGTTGCTTGGTAAACTCCCTGTCTTTGGATAAAGGTATAATTGGATTATAGATTCCTCCCCAGAGAATAGTATTAATCTCGACCGATTTAATAATTTCTTCAATTTCTCCATCTCGGATTAGGAATCCTATTCTAACGGGTCTATATTTAGTAGAAATACTTGAAGTTGCCATAAAAAATTAATCTCTTGGTAATATCTAAATTATTTGTTCATCAGTATTATTTAATTATTTATATTGTATTTCAAATTGATCTTTTCCTTAATTCAAGCGGAGCATGTCCCTTCGAAACCGGCACCGGCTGTATCTGTATGCCTGACAGAACATGCTGTAGATGTTCTTTTGTAATACATTAAAGAAGCAGACAATTTTTATCAGCCGTGAGCAAGTTTAACCCGGATATATCCCTAATCCATTACTTTAATTCTTGCTTTCTATTGTTCATATAGTCCAGCCATTTCCCTGACTTTATCCGGGTGCATTTCTGCAATATTGCTATCTTCCAAAAACAGGCGATGCAATCTATGAATTCTATTACTTACGGATTCCGGAGTAGCTTGTGGTTTTCATTGAAATGTGCACAAATTGCAAATAATCTTTACGACAATGTTTATACCACACGCACAATCATTAGATGCCCAAAACTTCCTTTGATATATGCATACTGACCCAGACATGAGGTATGTCCACGACTTCTGTTATCTGCAAATCTCCCGCCACCGAGCAGAGCAGGTACGCATCGATACGATTCAGGTCATGTTCTTCTACAAGATAATCAATCATGTAGCGGGATACCTTTTTTACGGCTTCATCAAGCGTTGTTGCATGCGCACCAACCGCATAAAACTGGTCGGTCTCGTAATGGGGCTCCTGAATAGGTTTTTTCCCTTTGATCACTTCTATTTCGTATACGACGCTGACTGCTGTTTCAATGGCTGTCCCGCAAATCTCGCCCAAACCCTGAGCGGCATGCGCGTCTCCGGTCGAAAAGAGCGCACCCTCGACAGAAACAGGCAAATATACCGTTGTCCCGGCAGTGTAATATGGATTATCCATATTCCCGCCGTGCGAACGGGGATCAATAGCCGTGCGTAACGTATCATTGTCCGGGGCAACACCCATTACTCCAAGAAAGGGTTTGATGGGGATAGTAATTTTATCGGTAAAGTGCACTACTTCAGAATATTTGTCAATCGGGAATAACTTGAGATATGGATCGGGGAATTCATCCGCAAAAAGTCCAAAACCGGGGATATTCGACGTCCAACCAAAATCATTGATCTCAATGTCGTGAATGGTGACCGCTAAGATATCACCGGGTTCGGCACCCTCCACATATACCGGGCCGGTAAACCAGAATTTAAAATATTCTTCGATTTTGCTCGCGCCATCCGGGTCGGCTTCAATTACCTCGAGTTCTTCACTGTGTCCTATTGTGTACGCCTCTATGATCGAACCCGACGGAACCGTTAACACCGGAGGGGTATCCCTGCTAAAGAGAGCATGTGACTGATCACCGGTGAGGGTATATTCAGGCTCAGGGATGTTTGCATTGCCGGAGTCAACATTATACTGATCCGTGCAGTATAGTGAAAAAACAAAGGTCCCTGTTAGTATTGATAGTATAAAATATTTGGATAGTACGCTGCTTTTCATTTCCTGCTTCCATAAATAATGCTATTAAGTGATCCGGAAATCTGCCTGGACTTCCGGGCTTTCTATATAACCGATACGTATTGCCCGTACTCTGAGTGTGGCGCTCTTCGTCAGCTTGATCTTTTTGGAGTAGAGGAGCCAGTGAGGAGTTTCTCCGGATTCAGTCGTGTATGCTATCGAGGCGCCCTCGGTCGGACAGGATAGGGACACAGTTACAGAACCTTTGGACGTGGAACCATCCGGACTGATCGCCGGTTTATCGGTTACGTATTGAATACCTCCGGGCTCATACATTTCGATGAGTTCTTCCTCCGGAATATGTCCGAGATCTTTGATCTCTTCCATCCAGTTGGTGAGAACGAGACGCATACGCTCTAGATCATCCTTGTAGTTCGGGTCGTCAGCAAGATTGTT
This sequence comes from bacterium, assembly GCA_965249485.1. GTDB lineage: Bacteria > SM23-31 > SM23-31 > SM23-31 > SM23-31 > CBDFMG01. The sequence continues at coordinate 1,869,981 of OZ252239.1, forward strand.
GACTTCATGCGGGTCAGCCTGTATGTCGTATAGTTCTTCGACGGGCTTCGTCTCCTGAAAGAACAGTTTCTGCGGTCCAACAAGCTTGTCTTCGGCCGCAAGGCGCCGCCATTCCTGCATTGTCGGCATCCTGTCCATCCATTCTATGGGCTGCGCATAGGGCTTCTCAGGTTGAAAGTTGCGGATGTATTTGAACTGTTTATCCCGCACACAACGGATCATGTCAACCGCCTCATCCATACGGTCGCGGTGGGCAAAGATATATTCGCGGGGCCCGGCTTTCTGCTCCCCGAGGAAAGCCTGTCCCTGCATATACGAAGGAACCTCCACATCCGCAATCGAAAGCACGGTTGCTCCAAAGTCGATAGAACTTACGAGCTCATCGGAGACAGAACCTGGTTCGATGACACCCGGCCACCGGATCATCAGGGGAATATGGATCCCCGAATCGTAGATCCAGCGTTTCGCACGTGGCAATCCTCGCCCGTGGTCACTCCAGAAAAAGACGACAGTGTTCTCAGCAAGACCGTCTTCTTCAAGCTGGGCAAGAAGATCGCCGACCTGTTTGTCCAATGTTTCGATGTTGTCGAGATACCGCGCCCAGTCTCTGCGAACTACCGGTGTATCGGGGTAATACGGGGGAATTGTTACGCTGTTGGGGTCTATTATCGGGTCCCTTTCAAGAGGTTGACGAATATTGCCTTCATGGGATACGCTATGATTGATAACACTGAAGAACGGTTGTCCCGGCGCTCTTCCTTTCCAATGACCATGATCTCCTCTTACTCTATCCCATGCTGTTATCGGCGTTTTGAACTGGTACTCCTGCTTACCTCTATTAACACAGTAATATCCCGCGGCGCGCAGGAATTCGGTAAAACATTTGACATACGGCGGCGTAATAACATCGTAATCAATATGCTGTATGGATGGAGTCGGATTAATATTTGTCGCCATGTGCTGTGACCCGATCGATGGCGGGTACATGCAGGTTATAATCCCGGAACGGTTGGGACAGCAGACCGGTGAGACGGTAAACGCGTTGGTAAACCTAACCCCTTCTGCCGCGAACCGGTCAAGATTTGGAGTGGAGAGTTCGTTGTTCCCGTAGCATCCAAGATCAGGACTGATGTCTTCGCAGCTTATCCAGAGAATGTTGGGTCTATCTTCCGCGATTCTTTCCATGGTGCAGCGGGGCAGAGCCATCGTTGCTAAACCCGCACCCATTAATTCCATAAATTCCCGGCGTTTAATTGTACGTGGCATTGTTATACTCCTTAATTTATTATAAACTGATAATCCATTTATCAATTAAAATCAGAATTCTCATGCAGCTTGTTGTCATTCCGGAAACATGTGATGCAATCTGTGAAGGAGGTTACTAATGGGTCTGGAAATAGTTAAGGGTTTTTATTTTTAAAAGCAATATAATTAATGATGCACCACTCAGCAATTACCTTTATAGTATTTTAATAGAGGAGGTGGATGAGGTTGTGGTGGAGAGTTTGGCTTTTTCACTGAAGTGAGTATGAAAAATGGAGATACGTTTCACGTGCAAGAGTCTCGCGAACAGGTGATTGAATTGGCGTCTTGAAAATTCCTTAACTAAAGAATACAATCATATTCTATACTACCATGATACCATACGCACAATAATTATATGCCCAAAACTTCCTTTGACATATGCATACTGACCCACACATGAGGTATATCCACGACTTCTGTTATCTGCAAATCTCCCGCTACCGAGCAGAGCAGGTACGCATCGATTCGGCTCAGGCCATGCTCCTCTACTAGATAATCAATCATATAGCGGGATGCCTTTTTTACGGCCTCGTCAAGCGTGGTCGCATGCGCACCAACCGCATAAAACTGGTCGGTCTCGTAATGGGGCTCCTGAATAGGTTTTTTCCCTTTGATCACTTCTATTTCGTATACGACGCGGACTGCTGTTTCAATGGCTGTCCCGCAGATCTCGCCCAATCCTTGAGCGGCATGTGCGTCTCCGGTCGAAAAGAGCGCACCCTCGACAGAAACAGGCAAATATACCGTTGTCCCGGCAGTGTAATATGGATTATCCATGTTCCCGCCGTGCGAACGGGGATCAATAGCCGTGCGTAACGTATCAGTGTCCGGGGCAACGCCCATTACTCCGAGAAAAGGATTGAGGGGGATAGTGATTTTGTCGGTAAAGTGCGCTACTTCAGAATATTTGTCAATCGGGAATAACTTGAGATACGGATCGGGGAATTCATCCGCTAATAGTCCAAAACCGGGGATATTCGACGTCCATCCGAAATCATTGATCTCAATGTCGTGAATGGTGACCGCCAAGATGTCACCGGGTTCGGCACCTTCCACATATACCGGTCCGGTAAACCAGAATTTAAAATATTCTCCGATTTTGCTCGCGCCGTCCGGGTCCGCTTCAATGACCTCGAACTCTTCACTGTGTTCTGTTGTGTACGCCTCTATGATCGAACCCGACGGAACCGTTAACACCGGGGGAGTATCCCTGCTAAAGAGGGCATGAGCCTGGTCACCGGTGAGGGTATATTCGGGTTCCGGGATGTTTGCAGTGCCGGAGCTGGCATTATAGCTTTCCGTGCAGTATATTGAAAAAACCAATGTCCCTGTTAGTATTGACAGTATAAAATATTTGGATAGTACGCTGTTGTTCATTTCCTGCCTCCATACATATGATTATCAGGTTTTTCAACAAACTTACCATTTTTCCGGAAACATGCAATATAATCTGTGAAAGATGTTGCTTTACTTATATTCTTTTATGAGATGATATGATGTCCAGCCCTGTACACCGGATTGTGTTTCGACGAGAACACCCACTCCAATGTGCTTTACAAGTTTGACTTTGTCGCCGTGGTTAACTTTGCCAGCAACACCCTTACCTAATGGATTATTAAGGTCAACCCATAGCGGAACTTCTTCAGTCAGGATGTCATTATTGGCACTATATCCGTCAATGGTTAGAGTTTTTTCCGGTGTGGGATTATCCGTATCAGTTTTCTCAGAATTTTCGATATTACTCAAATGAACATATCCCAATTCATTGGGCCTGATGAATATATAAACTTTGTCGTTCTCTATATATTCGTATTTTATGCTCGTGCTATTCATGTAACGAAATTGCGATGTGCCTTCCTTATCAAAAACTTCAACCGATTTCTGACTTTGACCAGGTGAGTGTAACGTTGCCCAACCACCGCTTGTTGCACCGGTTGACGTCTCGTTAAAAGCGTCATATACGAAGTAACCCATAATGAGAACAATACAAAAAGACACGCTTAAAAATATTTTGTTCTCCTTTTTTTCTGTTGCTTTTGTTCATCCGTTTCCGGTTCAACTACGACATAGTTTGTTTCGGATTCATTTTCTTTTTCGGATTCGGGTGTGGAAATAATCGCTCCACAATACCGGCACTTTTTTGCTTCCATTATTATCATTTCCGCACATTCGGGGCATTTCATTCGTTTTTCTTTTTTGGTTTTCATTTTGTGGAGAATCTGTCCTAAACCTGCCACGATTAAACCGGGAAGAACAAAAGAGAGCATGTTGAAGATTACGCCAAGATTTCTTGCTTGCTCACTCATTTCGTGACCCCTCATGCCCCATATATTTCCAATTCCTATTAGTGCCCAACCAAGACCGACTATTAAAAGAAGTATTCGCATTTTATTCCCCTTGATGCTTGTTGCTGCTTGCGTTTAAAACGAAACCTTGCGTTCAGCAAGGATATTTTGTGTGAGGCATTTTTTGTGGGATTTTTGTCTTGAAATTCAGCCAGTGATTTAGCTCACTCGATCGTTTCTTGAGTGATATGAAGAGGTCGCCATACTACAGAGTGTTATTCGTCTGTTTATCTATCTTCATTTAAGCGTCTAATTTATTACTTTTTAGAATTTATCCAGGCCGTTACGTTTCTCAAATTGCTTATAACTTTATCATTCAAAGCTACATGTGTTAAGATAGCTTGATTTTTCCCCAATGATTCTGCTCTTTTCTCATGATCCCAAATACCATGTTCTATTTCAAATGCTAAAATATGTGAGTCAGTAAATCGATGAAGATATTTAACATTGGGAGGGAAAAAAGATATGTGGCCTAATCCTGATATGATTAACACTTCATTGATTAACACTTCATTATATTCAAATGTAGCTAACCAGACATATGCAAGTGTTCTACCGTACTTGTCTTTTTTTTCATTATCGAATTCCAACCGTACAGATTTTCCTACCATCTTTTTTCTCATAAACTCAAAGGCTTCTTTCCCATAATATTCTTCGGGCTCTTTTGCATTACCTGTTTCGGGTGTGTCAACTCCGATCAGCCGTATAATTTCCCCATTATCAATCTCGAATGTATCGCCGTCGATTACCCGGGTAACGGTATGGATTTCCTGGGCATATAACCATGAAGAAGATAATAACAAAGCAATCGATATTGAGATTATTCGCTTATTGAAATTCATATATTCCTCAATTTTTTGGATTTGCCGCGAGATAATCGTATACAAATTCATCAATAGTTTTTTTGATTGTATCTCTTGTTTGGGAAACAATAAGTGCTGATCTCGCATACCCTAAAAAAGATGTTATCCACGTTGTTACAACTACCGCTCTTTCAGTAGAACCAGGAATAAAATAAATGTTGAAGATTTCGTCTTTTACTAATTCTGCAATTGCATCTATTTGAACTTCAATGCTATACATATACCGAGATTCAGTTGGTTTCATAACAATTACAGAAACTTTTAAATCGGGATATAGGAGAGATTCCGGATATTCTATTTTATCCCATTCATCTTCACTTATTAAAGGAATTCCAGCTATTCGCAGTTTTGATTCTATATCAGTTAGAATTTGATTTTCTTTTAATCCTTTCTTGTTCTAAAAAATCCCGTGCATGATCGCTATAAACAACATCAAGATAAAATGCCCTGTAGCCTTTGAGAGATATGAATTGGATTGGATTTTGAGCAAATAAATAATCTCCCGAATAAAAAAACAACAAAACTAACAACAAACAACGTATCATTGCAAACCTCCTCATTTTCTCCATTGATTCCACTGTTCAACACCTTTTTTCAGAATCGCTAAATGTTCAGGATTCGCCATGAAAGAGCCTCGTTACTTTACTTTTATTGTTCGATTTTTTACCGTACTACATACCATAGGCACACCAAATCAGGGGAGAGCTGTCATTTTTCACACAACAATAATCTGTGGGATTGGTTCTCAACTTAACAGTTTGGGCGGGGATCTGTGGAACATTGTTCACGGGTACTCATTCAACGAGGATCCTGGTCGGTGTACTGCTGTCATCAAACTTTTTTGTACACACCTACGACTTTGTGAATAAACACGAATTCTTTTATGTTATACTTCCGATTGTTTAATCCGTCTATATCAGTAAAGTCTTTATTGTCCGGTTCGAGATAGACCGTCGTGCTGACCTGCCGGAATCGTTTAACACCGGCATTGCCGCTTTTGAGCCTGAATACCACGATCGAGTTGTTGTGAAGTTCAGTAGAGGGGGAGACTATGACATAGTCGCCTTCGTTGAGGGTGGGTACCATGGAGTCCCCCGTAACTACCAACGCATATGCGCTTTGGTCCTTAATATTAGCCATGACGTATTCCTCCGCGTAACGTACCGGGAAATCTTGGTCTGTAAAATCGACCACGTCACCAGCCGGGATTCTATTGAGGACAGGGACCTTCCGGGTAAATACGGGGCTTAATTCCTTACCCCAATCTTGCCCGGAATCATGAACGGAAGAAATCCTACTACTATATTTAACGGTATCTGTTTTAGAATGTTCGCTAGTAGTATGATTGTCATGTGTGCGATGAGCATCATTGTGGTAAAGATCGTTGGTTGAAACACCGAAGGTGGTTGCTATTTTGTATAACGTTTGGGTGTGAATATTTTTTCGATCTTTACCGCGCCTATCCTTACCAGCTTCAATGAATAATAGGTTGGAATAATCAACGCCGGATAAATCTGATAGCTTTTTGAGCGATAGACCTTGGGCACTTCTCAGCATTTTGATCGTAGTGCCAATTTTTTTTACATCCATAAGATTAGTCATAACAATATTTTACATTATTATACAATAAATATATGTAAATTAATGTATTTTTTACTTGACAAGTGTTGTATATTAATAATAAAATTATTGATACGTAATTAATTATACAATTTAAACAGGCAAAAATCAATAGGTAATTGCATGACAAATAACAAATTAAAAGCAAAGATTATCGAAACGTTCGGTTCCCAGGCAAATTTTGCTCAGGAGTTGGGAGTTTTCGAACCGGTGATTTCCCGTGTTATTCGTGGCAGAGTACAGCTCCCTGACAATCAAAAAATCCGCTGGGCAGCGTTGCTTGATTGTAAGCCGACCGATATATTCAATAATGAAAGTGAAACAACCAAAGAGGTCGTCAATGCATAACGTAACAGCATTAGCGCACGACCGACTCGACGACATTGAAATCCTGTACGATATAAAGCGCTCTGTAAACCATATTGACACAAAGCGCACAAGCTTAAAGAGCGCTCTCCAGATATTGTCCGCGCACGAGATACCCGGATCCATAGAGCATGATATCGTTTTGTTTTTAAAAATGAGACTCATAACATTGGTTGATAATGCTATAACCGAATCCAAGAAAACAGCGAAACATGCAGTCGTTAATTTATAACACTATATATTTTTGCCCTGCCTTTGTCATCGTAAATAATTTTTGCCGTTCGTAACAATAGAGAGGTGTTCGTACATGCCGCAACATAATCCCGAAATTGAACCTGTTGATCAGCTTGTTTTCGATTATTTCACGCTGTCTGAGATACGAGAGGATTTCGGAAGGAACGTTCCGGCAATAGACGGTATGCTCTATTCATCATACCAAAATCGCGTTGAGAGATTGTTCCCGGAAAAAGTGATACAGATGGATGTGTCGCGGTCGTTTGTAGAAGTAGAAATGAATGAGGCGGTCGAAGACGGCAACACAACACGTGCCCTGCACAAACATGCAGAGGTTGAGGGAAGATTTAGACAATTAATTATTGAAGCGGCATCAAACAATTCTCTCCACAAACCCACCAAATGGACTGGTGACGAAATGGCAGATTACCCGGTGCTGGTGTTCAGTATGGACAGGGGTATCACCCCGATCGGCATCGGGTAGGATTTTGATTATGTTACATAAACCAACATCAGTAAGAGTTGTCAAGCGACCAGATAGTAGGTATTATCAGCTTGAATATAAAGACCCAATGACGGGTGAGCGCAGACGTGAATCTGTGCACACAATCAAAAGGCGTGAAGCAGAAGCAAAGGCAGAATACCTACAGGCACAATTAAATCCCATGACAGTAACTCCACTATCTGCGGGTATTTTGTTCTCTAATCTCACGAGCGAATACATTGAGCGACACGCACAGATGCGATTAGCAGAAACAACAATTATAGATTATAAGCGAAGAATAGGTGTCATAAAACCGTATTTCAATGGACAGACAGTACATCTGATTGGCACACCATTTATAATGGATTTAATATTCGATCTAAAACGCACAAAGAATATATCGAATGCGTCGTGCAACAGGTACATAGCTCTGTTATTGTCAGTGTTCTCCTATGCGATGAAGCGTGGGTACATAGCGCATAATCCTGTCAAGAACATGGATAAGTTTCCGGAAGATTCAGCGCATCAGCCGTTCAAATATTTTACCGAGTCGGAAGTGTCAAAACTTATTTCGTGTGCCGGTCAGGATTTTAGACCCATCCTTGCGATGGCGTTCTATACGGGTATGAGGAAGGGTGAGTTGATCGGGCTGCAATGGCAGGATATGGACCTGGAAAGAAATTTTATTCAAGTGTCGCGAAGCTTTGACAAATCCACGAAAAGTGGTAGGATTCGGCATGTTGGAATACACCCCGAGTTGCGCAATGAACTTGTGGTCCCTGAAGAAAACAGACACGAGAGCATTTATGTGTTTCCCAATCCACGTACAGGTGCAATGCGGGATAATTTTAACAAGGCATGGTATGGCGCTATCAGACGATCCGGAATCAAGTACAGACGATTCCATTGCACGCGCCATACATTTGCAACAAAGTTTCTGAAATCAGGCGGCACAACAGCCGAGCTTAAAGAAATATGCGGATGGAGCTCACAGAAGATGGTTGACCGTTATTCGCATTTATCAGAAGAACATAAACATCTGCAACAAGCAATAAATAAAATGGAATATTAGCGCGGAACAAAAGCGGAACCAAATAAACAAAAAATGCAAAAACACCGTAACAGTTGTCACAATCTTGATACAATTATCGAAAAAAGCAACAGGCTAAGAGGGTGTAATATTCACCGTAACCTATTGCCATGTAATGAGATAAGACTTTGTGGCGCCTCCCAGATTCGAACTGGGGACACACGGATTTTCAGTCCGTTGCTCTACCGACTGAGCTAAAGCGCCACTAAAACTCTAAATAATCATGTATGCTATCCTGTTTGATTTTCTTGAGAAAGAATTGGAGCAAAACATATACATCAATGTACATAGTATAGATTTTTTAAGCAAGTATTTTGTAATAAAAATCAGGTAATATTATGGAGTCTACAGGCCTTTATTATTTTTGTGAAAATCCTGAATTATCCGGACAACGTTTTCCATGTCATCCTCGATTGTGAACAGGTCTGTATCTTCCGGAGATATGTTTCCAGCTTTCAGCAGTGAGTTTTCTATCCAGTCCATAGCCCCTTTCCAGAATTCTGATCCAATGAGTATGACCGGAAATTGTTTCACTTTATTTGTCTGGATGAGTGTGAGCATTTCAAAGACTTCATCGAGTGTTCCGAAACCACCGGGAAACGCCACAAAGGCATGGGCGTATTTAACGAACATGACTTTTCTGACGAAAAAATAGCGGAAACTCACCAGTCTATTGATGTATTTGTTCGGTACCTGTTCGAATGGCAGCTCAATATTGCAGCCAACGGAAATGCCGTCCGCCTCGAATGCGCCCCGGTTTGCACCTTCCATAATTCCGCCGCCCCCACCTGTAATAACGCAAAACTTTTCACGTACAAGTAATTTTCCAAGTTCGCATGCTTTTTGATAGTAGGGGTCGGATTCCTGTGTGCGCGCAGAACCCCATACGGTGACTGCAGGCGGAAGGTTATTTAAATCTTCAAATCCTTCAACAAATTCAGATATGATTCTGAAAACTCTCCAGGCGTCATCAAGTTTGTAGATGTGGTCAAATGCTTTGTCGAGTGTGTGTGCCATTTTCACGTTTTCCTGTAGGGTGATTTTCGGTTAACAGTCCGTTTATAATTATGTGCTTTGATTTATTTCGGTTATCCATGCATGGGGACGAGTGGTTTAATGCTGAGCACTGGACAAGGTGCATACCGTACAATTCGTGCGGTTGTACTGCCAAGCAGCATGTGTTTTATGCCGGAATGTCCATTTGTTGCTATAACGATCAGGTCAATCGCCAGTTTTTTTGCATATTCTACAATATCAGCGTGAGGTGCAAATCCAGTAATAACTTCCTGATTGATTTCGATACCGCTGTTTTCAGTTTCTTTGTTTAAAGTGTCAAATAGATCATACGCACTGTTTTCAACCTTTTCAAATAGTCTGTCATCCGGGAAATGGGAGGTAGGATTAGCGGGATCGTTGACTAACGGTTCAACAACATATACTTGATACAGTTTTGCTTTAAACTTTCTTACTATGTTCAGCGCAAATGGTAGTGCGAGAAATGAATTTTCGGAAAAATCGGTTGTAAAGAGAATGTTTTTGATTTTCTTTCTTTTTGGATTCTCGCGCAGTGTTATAACAGGACAGGGGGCAGTTCGCACGATTTTTTCTGCAACACTACCCATTATAGTATGGTCAATTCCTTGCCTGCCATGTGTACCCATAACAATGAGATCTGCACAGATATCCCTCGCATGTTCGTTAATTGATTCAACGATATTACCCTGCTTCACAACTTCAGAAATAGACACATGTTTTCGATCATCATCCGAAAACAGTTTGTCCATATAATTTTTAACATTGCCAATAACCTGTTCATTCAGCGATGTTAGAGAAATGTTATCAAATAATGCAGGTAATCCCACCGCTATGTTTTTCATTATATGAATAGCGGACAACTCTGCACTATACTGTTTTGCAAATGATAAAGAGAACTGCCGGGGAGCCTCGGAACAAACTAAAAAATCAGTTGGAAAGAGTATTTTTTTAACATGAAAAGAATCCTTTAACAGTGCATCGTTTATCAAATCGTGTTCCATATTTTACTCCAGTACCTATTACTATTATTGTACGAATACCACTATGTAAATGTTGCAAAACCATAGTAATGACAGGGGAATCTTATGAATCTATACTTTCGTCATTTGTTTCAATTTCTTTTGGAAGATTAATTATGACAGTCGTTCCGTGACTTGGCGTGCTGATAATATCGATACTTCCATAATGCATTTCGATAATTTGTTTTGTGACTGGTAATCCCAGGCCGGTGCCCTTTGTTTTGGATGTGTAAAAATAATCAAATACATTCGGCATATTACTCGAGTCTATGCCAACACCGGAATCTTCGAATATAACTTTTACATACGTTTGTTTTCGCCAGTTAGGCTGGGCATCTGTAACGGAAATTTTAAGTTTTCCTCCATCGAGCATTGCTTGAAAAGAGTTAAGAATAATATTCAAAAATGCCTGTTTTAGTTTGCCCTGATCACCCACAATATTTGGAGACTCCAATTCCGATCTTCTCTCGATTTTAATATGCTGTTTTACTGCTTTAGCGTGATTTGCCAGGATTAATTCATCCAATAGAACATCGATATCGATTGATTCCGATTTAAATTCTTGCGGCCGGGAAATGCTGAGGTAATTTTCAATTAAATCGTCAATCCTCCGGATTTCCGAGTCTATTATTTCAAGATACTGTTCAAGCCGCTTTTTATTCTCCTTTTTCCCCAAGCCTCTCTTGAGGACCTGCATATTAATGACTATCGAGTTAAACGGATTGCGAATCTCATGCGCGATTACAGATGCAAATTTGCTCACTGTAGCGAGCTGTTCGGCCATTTGGAGTTTACTCTGGGTTTTTTCGAGGTTTTCGGCCATCATATTAAATTCTTTTGCAAGTGTAGCAAGCTCATCCGTACGCGGTATGGTGATACGGCTGTGGAGCGCCCCTTTCGATACATTCTGTACACCCTCAACCAAACTTTTCAATGGCTGAACGAGATTTCTGGTGATAACTATGCCCAGAACAGATGCAAGAATAATACTGCCGATTATTATAAAAATTAGCCGAGTTAAAATTTCTCTTGATACAGCAAGCGCAACGGCTTCGTTCTGAGCAACGACAACTCCCCAATAAAGTTCCGGAACCGGGATATATGCACAAATCAACCGGGTATTTTCAATAAATGGGTCATCATAAAAATCTGTGCCGTTTTGTCCGTTCAGAAGATTCTGAATAAAAGGAAATGATGAAAGATTTTCATTGCCATATACAAGACGGCGGTTTGGGTGTGCAATGATTTCCCCCCGGCTTGAAACGATATAGACCTGACCACCTGTCAGTTGAGCCGAGAGGCTGTCAACAAGGTCCCAGATAAAACCTACATCTATTTCCGCAGCTAAAGTGCCAACAAAATTTTCATACTGCAGAATAGGTATTGAAACAGTGATCACCGGACGATCTTCAATGATTTCTACCGGTGCTATGTTTCGACTTAACAGGTCTCTGTCTATTTCAACCGGAGTGTATTGCAGTGTCGTATCCCGAGCTGCAAAATCGGTAGTAGCAATGACGGCTTGTGTTGAATCGGAAATATATAGTTTTCGGTAAAAATCATTGTTAATTTTCAGCATGTCCAGAATCTTTTCCTGATTGAACGGCTGCATCAGGTAGACATCCTGGATCTCAGTAGCAAATGTAAGAGAATTAAATGTGTTTTCGACAAAATATGTAATCTGAGAAGCAGAACGTTTGGCAATTTCAAGCTGTTTTTCCTGCGTTGACAGTCGAATAAACTCTTCGGTTTCATTCAGTAGAAAAAATCCGACTGACGCTATAGCTATTGTCGCAAAGACAATATGAGATAATATGAATTGCGATGCAATCCGGTTAAATATTCTGTTGCGAAGTATATTTTTGAAAATTTTCAGCATAATATTTTATGGAATGTTGCGAGGTGCCCACTCTGACAGCTCATTCAACCTACCGCCGGTTGTAAATAGAGTTACATTTTTACTGTTGATGGCATAATAATTATGATGCTGATATGTCAACACTGTCCCGGTTGCAGCTCTTCTGTACAAATCCTGAATACGGTGAAATATTGCCGTTGCATCATCCTGCTTCGGCAGCCGCATCGCTCTTAGAAGTTGGCGAATAGCTTCGGGATTATTTGTTCCGAGTCTATTTCTGTGGAACGTACTTTCGAAAAAGAGAAAATAGTCTGCAAAACTCCTGATAATATCCTGAGGGTAGTAGTGAAAAAAATCAAGTGATATCTGGTAGTTTCCTTGGCTGATTCGTTCCAGTAATTCTATTTGTGGCAACGGCTGTGCTTCAATTGCCACACCAATCTCACTGAGATTTAAACGAATATTCTGAATCAAATTCTCGATGTATCTATCGTTGTTCGGATAAATCAACTCCATTATAAAATCATTCCCATTTCTCTCAACAATTCCATCACCATTCGAGTCGCGCCATCCGCTTTTTTCAAGATCACTTCGTGCCGCGAGTGGATTATAATAAACTCGTTCCAAATTTTCAAAGAATGCAGGGGAGGTATTCGGTAATGGGCCGTATGAAATTGATCGGATGTTGAACTGTTCACTCGATAGAGTATATGTGGGTTTATTTAATGATTTAAGAATTGCTTCACGGACAGGACGTGCCGTTAAATTAGAATATCCATTATTAAGGTTAAGTGTATAGGTAGTATTTGGAAATGCAGGAGTAGAAATAATTTGAAATGAAGTGTCGGTACTGCTGATTTCTCTCAGGTCACCACTATTAATTATCCGGACAAAATCAAGTTCACCCGTAATGAAGTCAGATTTTAACTGGTTTGTCGATTCGTATAGGTGCAGCTCAATTTTAGCATATTCCGCAGGCCCATTATAATGGTCAAAATACCGCTCAAGTGTTATAATTGATCCATAACTAAACTGCCCGACACTGTAAGGCCCAATACCCATCGATTTTTTTTCTGCAATATTACTGATAGTCTGCTCGATTGTTTCCCCCTCGTAGTATGCACGGGATAATACCGGTATATCACTCAGCAAAAACGGGAGGTCTTCAATCGTGTCCTGCAGATGAATCTGGACGTGCCGTGTGCCTATAATCCTTATGTCGTTGAGTTTTTCAAGATGAGGATTATAAGGAAGATTTTGTTTTCTGGTATATTGTTTATAAAATAATATACTGAATGCAATATCTTCAGGTTTGAGTGATGACCCATCCTGAAAAGTTATACCGTCCCTAACGCTGAGAATCCATATTCTGGGGTCGGGTGAAACTTCACCCCAATATTCTACAATTCCTGGAATTAGTGATTGTTCATAGGGATCGTAATAAAAGAGCGGTACACCGAAAATAAGACGTTGGAGGATCTGTTCATTTGATGATCCATGTGCAACAGGATGAAGTGATTGAAATGATTGAGTAAGATCTCCCCATTTGAGAGTGGGAGGAGATTGATTTTGATACGCGAATCCAAGGCTGGCATTCATGCAAACAATCAAAACAATGATCTGAAATATCCGCGTCAATGTTCTAAGTAGAATATTCATAATTCTGAAATCAGTCGGCACGAAGAATTGAGCACATTAGTTGCATTACAGATTTCAAGACAAAATATAAGTTTACAAATAAAACAAAAAAAATGCAATCTAATTTGGATTGTTATAAATGCTCCTGCTAATATACCACAACGTGTGCGAACCATGCAGACAGTCTTTAAGTTGTTGCTGTATTTATCATGCGAGTTTCAATATGAATAGTATAAAATTGTGGAAAAAAATCCAAAATGAAATATCTCTGAACATCATGGATGTTGCGAGAATATTGAAATCTATTAATTATTTAAAAGGATAATTTATTTGTTTTTTCGTGAAGTTTCCGGAAAGTTTCCAGCTCATCTTCTTTCGAAGGTGGATTGACAATACGGTCTGGTTGGTTAAGTGAGCTTGTTGAAGCATATGTTGCTTCATTGAGAAGGTGAGTAGGTGATTCTGTTGCAGGAGAATCAAGATTGTTTTCCTGTCAGGTTTTGTGAAGTATGTGTTTCGGAATGTACAGATGAAAAGAAATTTGGGTTGGAATAGGAACGTTGCAGTATGTCGCTTGGAATTCCATCCGATCTCGTCTCTAAAGATTCAACATTTGCAGCTTTTTTAGTTTTCCGTGGCTCTGTGTGCACCATGCATTTATTCCACTCTTGTGTTTCATGCTGCACAGGCTTGACAGTTTTATTGCGGTCTGTCGCAGATATTATTTCATATGATAAGTGATGTGTATAACCCGAAAGGTTATATTCGATCAGTTTTTGCAGTTCAATTTTGACCGATTTCAGAATAAGATGGGTCTCACTGATATTGGAAATTTCATCCATTGATTTTCCATCGGATGATTCTTGAGTCGCACGGCGATCATGCCGCATGGTTACATGAAAATGCTTACTTCCGGTATAATGGGAAGCACTGCTGCCAAATAGTTCAGACTGTCCGACATGAATGACCGAATCGTTATTGTTGTGTTCGCTGTCCATGAACTATGTTGCTCTTGTGTACCGGATAAAGCAATGAGTTACGATATTTTACTGATTTTTTTGAAAAAACTCCGTGCGTATGCATCCAGATTATCATCGGCGTTCTGTTTAACCACAGGTTTCGATTCAAGTACAGGACTTTTATCCGGTGTCTCGGAAGATTGAACAGGTGGTTTTTCCTGTTGTGTTATTGGTAAAGATTCGTGTTCAATTGTTTTCTGAGCAGGATTCTGTTCCTGAACCGGCATATCTTGTTTTTCGGTTTCTGAACTCTTGAGATTCTGCTGAGATTCCTCATAGACATTTAAGAGAGCATTATATTCATTTTGCAGGTCTTCCAAAATTGCCTTTTCCTGAACGGGTGCAGTCCCTTGTATCTCAAGCTCCTCACGTTGTTTTCTCTCTTCTGCAAGTTGTGTCTCAGTTATAGATAGTTTCTCCTGCAGCTGCTTCATTTGATTTATCAGAGAATTTTGTGTGCTCCGGACTTTATCATTTATGGTATCTATTGTGCTCTTATAATGGTTTTCCATATCTGCTTTTTCACGTTCAATACGCTCATGCAATTGTTTTTCAAATGCAGCCTTAGCAGTACTTCTTTCTTTCTCGATTTTACTGAGGAATGATTTTTCTTTCTCAGCAATCTCCTTTTCAAGTATACCAATTTTTTGATTCAATGATTGGTTGTCGCTCTGTAAGGCATCCGTTTTCTCCAGGATTTCCTTGATTGCTTTCGTCCTTGCCTTATCAGATTCTTCAAGTTTTAACTTCTGATTGTGTATGACTTTTTCTTTTTCGAAT
Organism: bacterium; assembly: GCA_965249485.1. Lineage (GTDB taxonomy): Bacteria > SM23-31 > SM23-31 > SM23-31 > SM23-31 > CBDFMG01. Next base: position 1,885,637 of record OZ252239.1, read on the forward strand.
AGTGTTTCTGTGTGAGTTTTGTTCTCCAAGGTGTATTTTAGAGCTTGATGCTTGATGTTGTCACTCGATTGGTTCAGCTTTTTGTGGACACTTTCAATTTCTCTCTGTAATTCAATATTTTTCTTGGTTAGATTTTCAATTTGTTCATCTTTACCTTTTAACGAGAGAGCACTCTGATTGTGTGTGCTCTCAAGCGACACAAGTTTTGTTTTGATGTCCGACATTTCCTGAATATGGAGGTCTCGGTGAACCTGAAGGTCTTTTTCCTTCCGTTCAACTGATTTATTAGATTTTGAAACAGTAACCTGAGCATATTGCAGTTGATTTTTGAGATCGATATTTTCCTTTTTCAGTAGTTGAAATTCATCTTGAAACGTGCTCGGTTCCGAAAGAATAGAACTTGTTTTTCTGAGTGTCCAAAGCCAATATCCCAGAGCTGCATTACCGGTAAGGGATAGCACAAACAGAAAGATAAAAAATCCTGATGCGCCGGCTGAACCGTCGCCTTCACTATCCTCAAGATTTATATATTCCGGTTCCCGATCACGGGTAAATTCGGGTCCTTCATCCTGAGGAGCGGATTGCACCGTTACCGTTTGCATTGTTCCTGATTGATGGAGAACGGATGTTACATCCGGAAGCCGGGAAAGTGAAGCGTTCGGAACCACATAATCGCTGAAAATCCACCCTGTGTCGTTTTCTGACGTAGCTATTAGCATCCACTGCGGAACTTCGTCGATAACCGTGACCACAGTACCCTCGTCGAAAACAGTCAATATGGTGCTGCGTATGGAAGGTGTCTCTCTGAGATTGACCCGTTGCAACGTAAATGAATTCCAGACCTCTTCAGATGTCTGAGCAAATACTGGAACATAATGTATGGAAATAGAAAGGAGAAAAAAGAGTGTAAGTATACTTACAACAATAGTATACCTGAACAAACCACGGACGGAATTGTTCATAGTCATCCCCGTTTTTAAATAAACCCTAATTTACCATTACTGCAATAAAACTAAGCCCACGTAAATATATCGGTAAATTCATAGTATAGCAAGCAAAATATTCTATTTAACTTATGAATTTACAAGATGATACTTGTTTTATATTGTAGCCGCTCTTTTTTAATATATTTATACCCACAAAAAATAAATGGAATTATTTAATCGTAATTTTGGTATAGTATATATATTCTTAATTCCAGATTCCAGCTTTTTAAACTCATAACGATAAACACTATTCTACAACACAATATTATTTCGGTTTTATTTTTATAAAACTTAAAGGGAAAATTATATGAAGCGTATATTACGAGTCCTCAGAAGGAGTATTACAGCCAGTATCGTGATAATTCTTTTATTCATTTGGATTGCTCATTGCTTTATCAAATGGTCCTCAAAATGGAGTCACCGGGTCACCTGCCGATGGGGGACAAACATGCAATCATGGAGGTTGTCATACCGGTAATTCTACCCAGACAAACAGCAGCAGTTTGTCTATATCTGGTATACCTTCGGAAGGCTACGTTCCCGGAACAACATACCCAATAACAGTTGCCTTTTCCGGGAGCGGATCGAAATGGGGATTTGAAGCGATGGTTACCGATGCAAACAACAATAGTACAGGAACTATTGTTATAACAAATACAACGGATACACAAAAAAGTAGTAATTATGTTAAACATAGATTTCAAGGAACTGATAGCAAGAGCTGGAGTTTTAACTGGGTCGCCCCCAGTACCGATGTCGGAACAATAACGATCTATGCGGCGGGGAACCAGGCAAATAATAACGGCTCAAATTCTGGAGATACTATTCACACAAAATCTTTAGCGCGGGTTGCCGCTCCGACAAATACTGATCCCGTGATCAGTACCACATCCCCGCTTTCCAATGCGACGGAAGATATTGCTTATGCTGACACGGTCAGCGCTTCGGATGCGGATGGAGGCGATGTATTGTCCTACAGCATAACATCCGGCCCTTCATGGCTGTCAATCAATGCGTCGACCGGCGCTCTATCCGGCACGCCGGCTAATGATGATGTCGGCGAAGATGTTGCTGTTACAATTGTCGTCACCGACGACGCGAGTCCGGCGGGTTCTGCTACATTGAACGCGACTATCACCGTCACCAACGTCAACGATCCCCCGGTCATAACAACTACAACACTTGATTCCGCTGCGGAAAATACGGCATATTCGTTTACTATCGATGCGACCGACCCTGATGTTGGCGATGTATTGACCTATAATTTGACAGATGGTCCATCATGGTTGTTGGTCGATTCCCTGACTGGCGCTCTTTCCGGCACACCGGAAACCGCCGACATTGCTGAAAATACACCGGTAACGATTCTCATAACGGACAACGGCAGTCCACAGGATTCGGTAACACTCAATACGGCAATCACCGTTTTAGACGTCAACGATCCCCCGGTTATCAGCACGACCTCCCTTGACAGTGCGACACAGGACGTCGAGTATTCCTTTTCAGTAATTGCTGCTGATCAGGACAGCGGAGATGCCCAGATATTCAGTATAACGGACGGTCCCGCCTGGCTGTCGGTGGACTCTTTGTCCGGCGCTCTATCCGGTACACCGGCAAATGATGATGTCGGCGATAATGTTACGGTTACGATCATAGTAACCGACGACGGTACACCACAGGAATCCGATACGTTAAATACGGCCATAACTGTCATCAATGTCAACGATCTCCCGGTCATCACGACAGTATTGCTTCCCGATGCAACCGAAAGCGTGGTGTATGGCGACACAGTGAAAGCGAGCGACCCGGATGTTGGTGATGTATTGACCTTCACTATAACAGATGGTCCATCATGGTTGTCGGTTGACTCACTGACCGGCGCTTTTTCCGGCACTCCGGCAAATGAAGATGTCGGTGATAATGTTGCGGTTACGATTTTTGTTACCGATGACGGTACTCCGGAGAGATCCGACACGTTAAATACTACTATCACTGTCATAAACGTCAACGATCCCCCGGTCATCACAACAGTATCGCTTGCCAATGCAATCGAAAGCGTGGCGTATGACGACACAGTGAAAGCGACCGATCCGGACGCAGGTGATACTATTACTTTTGTAAAAATTTCAGGGCCGGACTGGATGACGGTCAGTGAGAACGGTGCTGTCGGAGGGACGCCCGATGTTTTCGATGTCGGTACCGAAATTGCGGTCTCGGTCAGTGTAGAGGATGTAGATGGAGCAGCTGATACACTCACAACTTCGATCGCAGTCATCGCAAAAGACGTGGTTGTTGTGGCTGATCCCGATATGAATACCGATATAGCGATACCGGCGGATGGATCGAGCGTATCGTTGGATTTTTCGAATAATTCTTCACTGTCAATTGCCTTTACGAGCGGCGAAGTCGCAAATCAGATAATTTCGGTCAAACAGGTCTCGAGTGACAGTATTTCGACTGAATTCCCAACAGTGCCTGAATTCACAAATGCTATTAATTATATTGACATAAGCCTCGATGTCCAAAATATTGTAGCTGAATTAACGTTTGAATATGATGAGGGAACAGTGACAGGATTCGGCCTTAATGAAGACAGCCTTGTCGTAAGCGTATTCGATTCACTCGATTCGAGAGGTTTTATCTGGCATTTGCTTCCAAGCACCGTCGATACGGATAGTAACACAATAACGGTGACGACCGATCATTTTTCTCTTTGGGCAATTGCGAGTAATACTGAAGAGTTGATTACCAGTGTTGATGATGGTATGGAAGATGAAACGTTAACTATTCCAAATCAATTCATATTGGAACAGAACTATCCTAATCCGTTTAATCCGACTGCAACGATTCAATTCATTCTGCCACGTTCTGTACAAGTTTCTTTGAAGATCTATAATTCTCTCGGCCAGGAAGTAAGAAATCTCATTGATACTACCATTCCCGCTGGTGAGAATTCAATCATTTGGGATGGGAGGAACAGTACCGGGCAATTAGTGTCTTCAGGTCTTTACTTTATGAGGCTTCAAGCTGGAGAATTTACAGATATAAAACGGATGACGTTTATTAAATAATTAATTTTAGTTGCAACACACGATTAAAAGGCTGAATTGTATGAGTCAACTTTTTAATTTGAATTCACAACAATTAGCTGTCTACTGTTTTCAAACATAAGTTCTTTGTTATGTGAAGATTTAAAACCGAACGTATCAATCTCCTTGCTGAAATGGTGCAATATATGTATCTTGCTCACCACCGGGATATAATTAATTTGAACAGGAAAATTGAACGCTCACCTTTCTTATGCTTGTCACCATCCGCATACCTGAGTTTTTGCCTGACCTGGCATATTTTGACAGCCTTCACAAAGCTGATATCTGCATTATGCTCGATACTCTGCCGGACAAGAAGATTAGTAACATTAACGGAACGCATATTATTCGTCAAAACCGTAAAGAATATATAGAAGTTCCGATCAGCAGAAGCGGGAAGAAGGCGAGGGTTTTCAAAGATATTGAACCGATCGATACAATATTCTGGCAGAAAAAATTCCTCAAACAGATACATCATTCCTATAAGAGTGCTCCCTATTTTGAAGAGAGTTTTTTCGAAATTAAAGATTGTGTAGAAGAGTCATGGAAATCCGTAGCTGATCTGAATTGTGCATTAATTGTTCTTATGTTGTCGCTGCTGCAGATTACCTGCCGGTTTCAACGAACTTCAGAATTGTACAGTTCAGTTTGTGACGAGACGCAGGTAGATGAGATGATTCAGGAAGCGGGAGGTACATCGTTAGTGTTAGAAGAGCATGACACAATGCCATTCAGCGAATATTTAAGAGCACATAAAATCCTGCCCATTGTATCATATCGATACAATTCGCCATCAGGAAGAGAGCATATCTATCCATTCATTCCCGGAATTTCAATACTCGATCCGCTTTTCAACATTGGAAGGTTCGGTACTTTTCTCCAGCTCGAATCTGCGGCGGAATGTGCCTTGATGGAACAAATCGTTAAATAATTCCCCACGACATTCCGGGATATAAGCGTGTCAGTATTATGCGAGCTGCAAAGATGTAGTTTTGGCGTTTTCGTGCACCGGTCAGGAGAACGGCACACTTATTTTGCAGCTCCTGTCGTGTTTTCTGTCGTTGAGATGATGTGAGTGGTTCCTTGAAAAGTTTTTGAAGTGCATAAACTCTGAATCTATCAAGTCCCCAGATCTGCCTGGAAAGCTGATCGTCATGTCCGCCTCGCTTTACGGTAAGCTCTTCAGAGATAAGGGGAACGTCAAACCGGTATGCTGTGCGCAGCCACAAGTCATAATCTTCGCAGGCGGGCATCTGTTCATCAAACAGACCGACAGTGTCAAAAAATTCCCTTCTCATCATCACTGAAGATGGACTTACGACACAAAGCTCCAGAGACCTGTCGAAAATATCACCGGACGGTTTTTTGTGTTTTGTCTTCGGATTTACGTGTTTGTTAAATCTGATCCATTTCTCTTCGGTTTGGCTCATTAAAATTTTGGAATTTGACTGCATGAAGTCAACATGTTTGGCAAGTTTATCCGGTGTCCAATAATCGTCAGAGTCGAGAAATGCAATAAAATCACCCTGTGCTTCGGCAATTCCTCTGTTACGGGCAGCACTCACACCTGAGTGTTCCTGATAGATGTAGTGTATCGTGGAATGGGGTTTATCGAGATGGTTACGAGTTCCGTCGGTTGAACCGTCATCGATAATCAGCAGTTCAAAGTCCGAATATGTTTGATTGAGTACGGATTCAACCGCTTCTTGTAACAATGCTAACCGGTTGAATGTTGGAATTATAACACTGACTATGGGCATGGCAACACAAGAAGCAGTTTATTAACCGGTTGGCTGATACCATTCTTTATCTTTCAGAAATTCGATGACATATTCTTCAATCTGATCCCGGACTGATCTGAATCCGTCATAGAGCGAGTCTTCATCATCCGCACCTGAACTCGGATCCGCAAAACCTTTGTGAATTTGATACGCGGCATTAGGAAACACCGGACATCTCTCCTGAGCAGAGTCACACACCGTGATTACATAATCAAATGATTCATCGTAATATTTATTGATGCTGTCCGATGTATGATCTTTAATATTAATTCCTTTTTCCTGCATCACATCGATCGCTACTGGATGGACATATGACTCATGAATGCCGGCACTAAAAATCTCAAGAAAATTTCCACCATAGTGTCTGAAAAATCCTTCTGACATCTGACTTCTCGCAGAATTTGCTGTGCAAATTACAATAATACGTTTTTTAGTCATATCTCTTATTTGTTAAACGGTGAGATGTGCAAAAGTACACACAATGGTGTTTCAAATTGAACAATAGTAGTAATGTTTTGAAACATAATATGGAAAATAATGAATTATTATTCAAGTAAAAACAGTTCGTTCATGATTTTAAATACTCATCATAGGGTGCCGTAAATGTTTTAATTTCAAATACTAAGGTAATATACTATCATATTTTATGTTCAGATTATCATGAATTGATGCAGTTTCATTTCATTTTGGCATAGGGATTGCTTATTGATTAGTGTTAGTGGTTGTCTAAAATTGATAAAAGTTTACTTCATATATAGGTAAGGTTGAAACGGAATATGGCTGAATCTGTGCTTATTGTTGATAATGATCTGCAAATGCTCGACCAATATGGAAGCGGTCTTGTATCCGGTGGCTATAAAGTCGAAATTGCATACGAAGTAAAACTTGCTGTCGATTTGTTGATGAAGCAAAAGATTGACGCAATGGTGATCAACCTTGATATGCAAGATGATGACGGGTATGCTTTGATCAAACAAACAAGAAAGATTCTTAAATACCGAAAATTGCCCCTTATTCTCCTCACGGATAAAATAACCCGCGAAGTCAAAGAAAAGATCGAAAAAATTGAATTGACTGAGCTGCTCGTCAAACCGCTGAGCGTACCAGAATTACAGAGCACTGTTGAGCGGTTTTTATCAAATAACAATGGGAAAAGCCTCGACAGAGGGAAAATCAGTGAACGGGAAGTACTTAAAAATCTGTCGTTAATTGTTGTGGATGATGAAGAAACGATTCGGATTCTGCTGCAGGAATTTCTCGAAATGCATGTTAAATATGTTGGTGTTGCTGAAAGTGTTGATGAAGCAAAAAAGCTTTGTGAGGATCACGATTTTGATATTGTACTTTCCGATATTCAAATGCCGGAGAAATCAGGTTTCGAATTTATTGAATGGATCAATGAATTTCCCAAAATGGCAGGTCTGCCAGTTGTTATGATGACGGGAGTAAAGCTTGATCTTTCCTCGGTAAAGCGCGCAAAACAGCTTCAAATAGATAAATATCTTGCTAAACCTTTTGATCTTGAGCAACTGCGTTCAATATTGTATAAGATGGGAATGGCTAAATACCGTTTCAACAAGCTTAAAAACTTTAAAGATTATATTGCCGAGATGGAGACAAGCGACGCAAAAGAAGAGCAGTTTTTAATGTCGAGTAGTTTAAAACAAATTCTCGAGCAGAAAAAAATACTCAACATACTGGTGCGTAAAATTCAACGTTTTGCACAGGATGATTACTCAATTGAGTTATCGGAATTGAATGTAGAAAAATCCCGAATGGAAATAAAAGTAAATCAAATGCAGGATGAACTTGCAGAAACAAAGAAGATGTTTTTTGAACGCCGCAAGTTATTTGCAACTATAAAACGGTTTAACGTTCAAAGAAGAGAAAAAATGAAAAACTGAGAACTCCAATCCTTAAGAATTCTATCTCTCGTCAGTTCTTCAGGTGGTGTCCACCGCTCATCATGCGGAAAAAAATTAAGAGAATCGAGAGGAGATGTCTTTTCCTGATTTAGGCAATGAGCGTATTAACTCTTTTTTGGAGGGTAAAAAATTTGTAGTTATCGTCATTGAGTGATTAGGTGGCCCCATACCATGAGTCATTAATCATCTGTGTTTTCTCGCGAAGGGCACAACTCATTTATAGTACACTGAGCACAGAGCGGTTTTCTGGCCTGACATGTCTTTCTCCCATGATCGATCAGCAAATGTGAAAAATGAGTCCATTCTGGCTGAGGTACGATTTCATTGAGGTCCAGTTCAATTTTATCAGGATTACTCTTGTCGGAAAAGCCGAGTCGGGATGAAAGCCGTTTTACATGAGTATCGACTGTGATTCCCGGAATTCCAAAAGCATTTCCAAGAAGAACGTTCGCAGTTTTTCTTCCTATCCCCGGCAGTTTTATCAGCTCTTCCATCGTTTTAGGGACTGCTCCTTTATGTTTTTCAATGAGAGTAGCACAGCACTTTTGAATACTCTTTGCTTTGTTATTGAAAGACCCCGTTGAACGGATATCTTCACCGAATTCCTCATGAGCAACCGCGACGAAGTCCTGCAGTGTTCTGTATTTTTTAAACAATGCCGGTGTTACCTTATTCACGCGGGCATCTGTACATTGAGCCGAAAGAATGGTAGCAATTAAGAGTTCAAGCGGATTTGAAAAATTGAGAGAACATATCGCATCGGGAAAGTCGTGTGTCAGTTGTTCAATAACTTCTTTGCATCTGTTTTTTGTATCTTCCTGATTCTTATCCAGCATCGTATTCCTCCATTGACAAATTGGAAGAAGTTCTCACGCGAGCATTGTTCAAAAAATATCGAATTATTGTTCTTTTAAAGTTTTGAGGTAGCGTGAAATATCTTCGGCGGTCATTGTATTGACGATATCGTCAGCCTCTAACCACCCTTTCCGGGCAATACCGATACCATACACAACGTCATCAAGACCCTGGGTAGAGTGAGCATCCGGATTAACTGCAATTTTTACTATTTTTTCTTTGGCGTATTTACCGTACCGCCAGTCAAGATCTAATCTGTGAGGACTTGCATTGATTTCAATAATAGTATTGTATTTCTGTGCTGTTTCAATTATTGCATGCAGAGAGAGTGGATAACCTTCACGGGATAGCAGCAGCCTTCCTGTCGGATGGCCTAAAATAGTTGTAAACGAATTTTTAACCGCATTTTCAAGGCGTTGTGCCGCCTCGTCTTCGGTCATTTTGAGTTTTGAATGGACAGATGCAACAACGAAATCGAACGTCTCAAGTACTGAATCAGAATAATCGAGGGAACTATCGATGAGAATATCAGATTCTATTCCCTTCAATATAACAAAATCATTGTATGTCTCGTTAAGTCTGTCAATCTCATCATGCTGTTTTTTGACCCGCTCTTCAGAAAGCCCATTCGCGTAAAATGCAGAGACACTATGGTCACAAATTCCGAGATAACCGTATCCTCGTTCCATACATGCAATAACCATTTCTTCAATGGAATTCACACCGTCACTGTAAGTGGTATGAACATGGAGAATCCCCTTAATATCCTGTGGTGTAACAAGATCGGGTAGTTTGTTCTCTGCTGCTGCATCGATCTCGCCAAGATTCTCCCGCATTTCCGGTTCAATATATGAAAGCTCAAGTGCCGAAAAGATATCTTCTTCACCGCTGCATTCGAGTGATGTATCATTTTTGAACAGGCCGTATTCGTTCATTTTCAGGCCATATGTTTTTGCTCGGGCGCGCATTGTGGTATTATGTTCCTTCGAACCGGTAAAATGGTGCAGTGCAAAGGGATATTCAATATCCGTAACAAGCCGGAGATCTGCACTGATTCCCGATTCCAGCCGGACGGATGATTTTGTCTGACCTTTTCCGATTATCTCGGAAACATTTGGCAGCTGGGTAAAATGCTCCATTACAGCATCACGGCCTTCATCACGTGTACTTGCGATGATATCAATATCTTTTATTGTCTCTTTATGACGTCTCAGGCTTCCGGCAATTTCAATCCTAATAATAGCTGGAAGTTTCTTGAGTTCAGTAATTAATTGGTCTGCAAGTGTTTGAGCATGATGATACAAGTGTTGCTCCTGAGCGATTCGCAAAAATCCTATCCCTGAAATTATATTTTCCTGCGTTTTTTTTCCGAAACCTTCCAGAGTTGCTATACGGTTTTCAGTGCAAGCATGTTCAAGCTCACCGAGACCTGTTATGCCAAGTGTTTTATACAAAACACGGACTTTTTTGGGGCCTAGACCGGGAATCCGGAGAATATCAAAAAGCCCATCGGGAAGATCGGATTTAAGTTGCTCATAATCCTCGATGTGCCCGGTGGTCACCAATTCCTCAATTTTATCGGAGATGCCTTTACCGATCCCCTTTATTTCGATAATCTCATTGGAGTTTACGAGAGATTCAATTGGTTTGGGTAACGACTCAATAATTCTTGCGCTATTATAATGTGCACGAGCACTAAATGGATTCCCACCAATTAGTTCAATCATTATGCCTAATTCTTCAAGAATTCTTGCTACAGTCTTATTGTTCACAATTTTGAAATATAATAATTGATGGGATATGGAGTGCTTGATTAATTGCCTTTATTGGTACACTTTTTAGAGAAAAAAAGCAAGGCAATTTTCTGATGATAAAAGTGGAGAATTTATGAAAGACCGATTCAGCTCTGTGGTTCTTGTTTGCCAATTCGTGAAATTATATTGTAGATTTCCTGAGCGTCAAACGGCTTAAACACACTTGCATCGGCGTATTGCTGATAGGTTGCGTGGTCGGGGTATTTTTTAGATGAAGCCCTATACATCAGGACAATAGTACAGTCGGGAATCGATGATTTAATTGATTTCAGAACTTCATATCCCCCTTCATGGACATAATTAGCATCGATAAGGAGGATGCAGGATGATTCAATATGATTGTTGAGTGCTGCGAGGTCTGTCAACACCTTTACTGTGAATTTATCCGAAAAGAATAGAGCAAGGCTGTTCGAAAGGTCACGATCTTCTTCAACGATCAGGATTTTTTTGTTATTATGAACCACTTTTTTAATTTTATAATTGACAGGAGTTTGTACAACGTATAGTATTAATGCAAACAACAATTTCCGTGCCAATTCTCAATACTGCGGTTACCCGTAGAAAGAGCTCTTAAAATCAGTACTTGATACCCAAATATTGTAAAAATCATGTACCGAGTTCTTAGAAATGGGAATTAAAAACAGACAAGTGACTTTTATTTTAACGAGAGAGATAACTCTTCAATTTTTCTATAAAGCGAAGAAACACTAATGCCGAGTGCTTTTGCTGTCAACTCTTTATTAAATTCATTTTTTGCCAATTCATCATTAATATGTTTCCACTCATAAATACTCATAGCATCTTTGAGGTTTTCAGGCAGTTCCTGATCATCCAGAGGAAATTCTGAATACATATTTTGGGGGAGGTCTTTCGGTGTTATGATTTCGGACTCACAAAAAATAATCGCCCGCTCGATAGCATTTTCAAGTTCTCTAATCTCACCTTTCCAATCATGATTTATTAATATTCTCATAGTTTCGTTATCAACATTCTGAATGGGTTTACTCATTGCAGTACTGTATTTGTGTACAAAATGTTTAACCAACAGAGGAATATCATCCTTGCGGTCTTCGAGAGAGGGGAGGCGGATTTCTATAACATTAAGCCTATAATATAGATCATGACGGAATGTATCTTCCTTAATTGAATCCAAAAGATCAAGATTAGTTGCCGAAATGATCCGCGTATCGACAGTAACCGGAGTTGTGTCACCAACTGGAATAAATTCTTTTTGCTCTATGACACGCAGTAATTTTGCTTGAGTGGTGAGAGGAATAATACCGATTTCATCCAGGAACAATGTTCCTTTGTCTGCAACTGAAAAAAATCCATCTTTGTCTTTGAGCGCACCGGTAAATGCCCCTTTTTTGTAACCAAATAATTCACTTTCAATGAGATTCTCGGATATAGCCCCACAATTGATTGCAACAAATCGCTCGTTTTTCCGATTGCTGTTGAAATGGATAGACCGCGCAATCAATTCCTTACCTGTACCGCTTTTCCCGGTTATTAATATATTTCCGGTGGTATTAGCGACTTTTTTGACACTCTCAAATACGTTCTGCATTTTCTGATTCTGCCCGATTAGGTTCCCAAAATCGTATTTTTCATGCAGAAGTTGTCGTAAATTTTTATTCTCATGTCGCAGGTTGGAATGTTCAAATAAATTTTTAATTTTGTGGAGAACATCATCGAACTCCAACGGTTTGATGATATAATCATATGCTCCGTAACGGAGGGCATTAATGGCAGATTCAAGGGCACCATACGCTGTAATAATGATAAAAAATGTTTCAGGTTGAAAATCGGATACCTTTTTTAAAAGCGTAATGCCGTCCATACGCGGCATTTTAATATCGGAAATGACAAGATCAAATGGCGCGGCGGTTATCTTCTCCAATGCTGTATCACCGTCATCGGCCTCTTCAACATCGTACCCTTCGCTTTTTAATATATACGACAAAGAATTTCGAATGATTTCTTCATCATCAACGATCAGAATTTTCTTGCTCATTTACCTTCACTTCATGATTGGTATTTTTATCGTAAATGTACTGCCCTCGTTCTCTTTAGAATCTACGGAGATCTCACCCCTAATGCTTTCAATGATACCGTAACTGACCCAAAGACCAAGTCCGGTTCCTTTCCCGATTTCTTTTGTCGTAAAAAACGGATCGAAAATTTTTTCCTTGATAAGTTTCGGTATACCTTTCCCGTTATCTCCGATTATTACTTGTATAGTTCCATTATTGATACCGGATGAAACAGTGACATTACCATTGTTCCGCGGAACGGCATCGATTGCATTAAGCAGAATATTGATGAAAACCTGTTGGACCTGATCTTCAGGGACATCGGCATCCGGCAGATTTTCACCAAGTTGTACATCAAAGCTGCACCCCTGTGCATATTTATCGTATTTTATAATATCGAGTGCTTCAATAATAAGAGAATTGATATCGGTTTGCTTAATAACCATATCGGATGGTTGAGAAAAGGTAACAAGCTCATGAATTAATTTACTGATCCTGTCAGTTTGTTTCTTAACAAGACTTAATTTTTCCTTTAAATTTTCATCCGTTTCGCTTCGAGACATTACCTGAATGAGCGAAGAAATCGAAGTCAGCGGATTACCGACTTCATGAGCAATGCCGGCTGCAAGCTGCCCGACGACCGAAAGTTTTTCAGAATGGCTCATCTACATGATGAGCTTCTTATATTCTGTGATATCACGTAGAATAGCCGAACTGCCAATCACAGTATCATTCTTGTCACGGACGAGAGAGCGCGTAAGGGATGTAACTATACGCTTGCCGTTTTTGGCTATCCGCTCCGCTTCATAATTCCTTATGGATCCTTCCTTCTTTAACTCGTCATCGATTTTATTGAGCTCTCCGGACTTGATTGCTTCCGGTGGAAGCAGCATCTGAAAATGATTCCCGACAGCTTCTTTTTTTGTGTATCCAAATATATTCTCGGCTCCTTTGTTCCACGATACGATATTGTCATTCAGATCAAGGCCAACAATAGCATCAGCTGAATGATCGACAATTGACGATAAATACTTCTCCTGAGAGCGAATTTCTTGCTCCAGCTGGATTTTTTCAGTCAAGTCGTGATGGAGTGACGAAAAACCGATGATATTGTGTTTTGTATCCTTTAAGAGAGTTGAACTAATATTGACGATCAGTTTCTTACCGTCTTTTCGTATTCGTTCTGTTTTGTAATTTTTCAGAAACCCACTCCGTCTCAATATCATTTCAATATTATAGAGTTCTCCTTCGTCACGGTGCTCTTCCGGCACCAATACTTCAATGGGTTTATTGATAATCTCATTTGCCTTGTACTGATACATTACCTCAGCACCTTTGTCCCATGAGCGGATATTAAAATTCTCATCAAGTCCAATCACTGCGTCGGGGGTACTGTCTGTCAAGGAAGAAAGGCTGAGATCCTTCAGCTCTAATTCCCGAAGGAAGGAGTCCGTTTTCTGCTCGAGTTGTTTCTCCTTAAATATATTTGAGTAGAGTACCTGAGTTTTTATAAACAGATCGGTTATTTCTCTGAAATCAAGACAAAAAAGTTTTTCCTGGCCATGCATTCGGTCAAGCTGACGGAGAATGACGGTTTGTCCGTGGAGAAATGCAAGCTGTGTCTCCAGAACATCAAGAATCGCATGGAGATGATTAGTAATGTTTTTCCTTGTATCCTTTAACGAGAGCTCTTTATAATGTTTGGTCGATTTATGGACAAGTGACGACCACTCGTCAATAATATTTTCTCTGTTTTTTTTGAATGAAGCGATATTTTGCTTGTTCATTTTTTTTGCGTAATTTATTGCAATCTACAGTTCTACATTTAATAACATTCAAAATTACACATATTTTGAAGTTTTGTCAATGGTGAATTGGTTGCTTAAGGTATGGTTTAATGTTGTGGTAGTTGTCTTAACATACTATTAAATGAGGTGTCTACGAATTATGCCCACTCTTGGTGATTGTATTTGTAATTGCACACGAATCCTTCTTCCCGAACCATTTATACCGGTTCCGGGCAATTATGTCATAAATAAAGTCACAAAATGATTGAGGCAGAAGACCTAATAAAGTGATAAGTGAATAAGGTTCATGTAAAAAGTGCCCGATTCGGATTATTGCGGCAGATTTTATATAGATTGAATCATCTTCGACGAGAACCACAAATCGCGGACTCACTTCTCGTATTCGTAAGCGATTGAGTATTTTCTGTGCAGGTTTCGATTCGGCGGCTAAAAAGTGAATTTTCACACCGCTATTGCTATCAATCAACCTTACTATTCCATTGCATAAATTACATTGTTCGTCGAAAATCAGTGTCGGTCTATTTATTGTTTCCATAACGACTCAGCAATATCATCAAATGTGGCTGGATACTTGTCCGATCAGTTGACAGCGGTGCATGTAACGTGAAATAATCAGACTTCCTCTGTGAAAATTACAAACGTGCTAAATGAAATAGTATTAGATTTCGCTTGTAGTACTTAAACCGAATAGAGCGGTGATTGGTTCACACTGTTCATGGAATCAATTTATAAGGTGGTTGAGAGAATGTGAAAATATAATATAGAGTGGTCATGATTTTGTACGAATTGATATCGGCAGTCCGGTTACTTGTACTTCATATGATGTGTCATCAGCACTTTGTGCAAAAAGCAGCAGCCCTTCCCGGTTATACTGTTTTTTAACATAAGCCAGACCGATCAACTGCTTGAGTAGGGGAGAATATGCGGTGGATGTGAGGTCACCGGCAGTTTTACTATCAGATGTGATAAGTTTGCATGGTGTGCCTGGAACCCGATCGGACGAAATGACAACGCCGCACAGATGTTTCTGCACTTTGGCATACGTATCGAGACGGGCAATGACTTCCTGTCCGATATAGCACCCTTTGGTAAAGCTTACATCCGCAATAATTCCTGCTTCATGAGGATTAAACAAATCATTCAGTTCATTCGGTGCATCGGGGATGCCGTTAATAATGCGGAATGCTGAATAGGCGCTCGTTCCGATTTGCCGGACGTTAAATTCCGCACAATATGTTTCGATATATTCGAGTAATTGGTGCCGGTGTATATTATCGGTTAGTAGCAGAGTTCTTGGTTTCTCCGAAATCGGTTCTAATGCAATTAAAGTACATTGAACGGGACCAATAGAAAGGTCGATACAATTCATCGGCTCAGGCAGTGATGAAAACTCATTATTCAGTGATTGTAATAAGCGTATAGAATCCGGACCGATCACCTCAATAACGGTGTAGTTTTCGGTGTCGATTTTTGCCGTGACATCATCCATGATTATATATTTTTTGAGCCAATCTGCCAGAATTTCCTGATACACTTTGCTGCAAAGGGCAATGAGAGATTTTCGAAAATACAGCAGGGTAATGCGGTCAATGATTCGTCCGTTCTCGTTGGTTACAATTGTTCTCCGGACTTTTCCGGGGACGAGGTTTGTGACATCGTTTGTCGTAATTCTGTGGATAAAGTCGAGTGTATCCGCTCCAGTAAACTCGATTACACTCTGTGTGGTAACTTCACGGTATCCCACACCATTACAAAGTGCGTCATACTCTTGTTCAAGGGAGGTATAAATTTCTCTCTCGTGATTATTTTCGCCGGGGGTTTTTTTAATAGACTGCTTGTTCATGATTTGCTGGAGAGTGCGTCGTACATGTTAATAATGGGTGAAAACTATTTATATCGGATTCTATGTGTGCTCGTGCTGTAATGAACTGTGCAGAATTTTCACTACTCATTTCAACCATCTATTTCATCCTTACCTTCGTGAGGATGTATTATGAGATATTCAAACTATTTTGGGTTCGTAATGGCAGCATTATAAAATTTTCGGAATTTTTAAAACTGCTGCCGCATAAGTCCCATGAGGATGAGCACGATTAAGAGCAGGATGGTTCCAACAGTAACAAGACCTTTTTTCTGCTCGGAATTACGTGCTTTAAAAACGGCGAATAGTGCCGCACCAGTCAGGACGAAAGCCATAATGAGCGAATGGGTTGCCATTGGATTTGCCCCAACAAACTTCCGCATGTCATCACCCGGAAGTGCAATAATAAACCAGACACCGATTGCCAAATTCATGAAGGTTGCATGATTGAACATCTTTCCGCCGAAATCGACTGCCCAGTTACGCCAATCCTTCGATCCTGCAGCTGACCGGACACCGATGTTTGCAAGCCATAATCCGGCTACGGCAAGTGATCCCAGCAGAACATGGAAAAACGCTGGATAGAATGCAGGATTCGACCAGCCGGGAAAACCGCTCATGGTACCGCTGCTATAATCCTGCCAGACTTCAGGCCTGAGGAAGAGGCCCAAGTTCCACGAATAGATAATTCCTGCAATTATAAAGATTCCGGCAATGAGCCAGGCAAATGGTATGCTCGATTTTTCTCTGTTTTCGATCCGACCCTGCAGAAAAAAAGTACCGTACAGTCCCACTATGAGCAATACAATAACGGTGAGAACGGGTGTTGCGGCAAGGAGACCGGTGACTGAAACAGCAGAACTGTACAACAGTTTAACAATCGCAACCGAAACAATTGCCGCAATGATTGTCAGCTTCACGATAAACGGCAAGCGTTCTGCAAGCGTTTTGCCTAAAAATGCCATATGCTCATTTTTTCTGCCCGCCAGGCTGCTGATACCGAGAAAGAGCGACCCGCCCATCAAGAGGTTAACGGGTATCAGGTGCAGCATAAAGAGGCAGAGCAGAAGAATTTTAAGCGCGCCGAGCGAGTCGGGTAAATCTATAGCTGTAAGTGCTGATTGTCCATTCATGATCTCTTAAAACCTTTCTAATTACTGTTTTCTTCCGCATACCAGGATTGAATGTAATCCGCAAGCTTGTTCAGATCCTCATCAGAACCGAACCACGGTACCATAAACCAGATCTGGTCGGGTAGAAAAACAACGAGGTCAATTATATCCTCATACGTTGCACCGTAAAATGAATCGTAAATTGGCTGAGTATCACCGTTAATCGTATGGCAGTAACCACACCGCTTGTCGAATATTTCCTTGCCTGTTTTCAGTGTCACCGATTGGTCGGATTGGCTGTGAAGGTAGCGTGCAAGCTCCCGCCGCTCGTCTTCCGTGCCGTCGAATGGTGACATTATCCACCGTGAATAATCGATCCGTTCAATAAATTCGAAGATAAACTCCTCATCAAGTCCGGAAAACGGTGCACTGAGTCCGTTTTGTCCGATGATCGAGTGACACAACATACACGATGCCTCGAACACAGCTTTCCCGACTAGGAATTCCTCGGAATTTGCGCTTGAGTTACTGGCGGATTCTGAATCCGAATAAATTACAGCCTGTTTCGTAATAGGATTTTCTCTGAATTCGTATATATCCCCTCTACGGAGCGTGTCGAACATTGTAATGGTTATGAGTACAGTAAGAAAAAAAACGGATGATGCAAAAATAAAGAAATAAAGCTTGTTGTCGTAATAAAGGTGCATAAAGAAAAATGCAACAAACAGCGCTTTGATTGTGGCAATGAAAAGTGCAATGAATATATTGAAATTTCCGAGATCAATATACGATGCGCTGACAGTGATAATAGTCAATAGGAGCAGGGCAATGCCGACAGTTAGATAGACCTTTAGAGGAATGACATGGGGTGTATTCTTCACTATAATCCTTTAATTTGTGTTCTTGAAAAATTCCCTTACCCGATTTGCAAGAAGCGCCGAATTTTTGATACAATCTCCGACTGAAATACCGCCCCTGTAATTTCCACCGAGGAAAATTCCGGGAGTGTTATTTTCACATTTCTGAAAATAGATATCGTGTTCGTTGTGATCTATTTCATATTGGGGGATGGCTTTATCCCATTTTTTCTGATGTATATACACAGGTGATTCTGAAATCTTCATAATTTCGTGGAATTCTTCAAACACTTTCCTGTGGAGTTCACCGGTGTCCAGATCACAGAGTTCCGGTGAGCGTGCTCCCCCGATAAAAAGTGTGAATGATACTTGGTGCTCGTCAGCCCTGTTGGGAAACAGCGTAGAACTCCAGATTGCACCGAGATAATGCTTGTGCTCCTTTTCGGGTATCAGAAATCCGAAACCGTCCAATTCTCTCCCGACCGCATCCAGTCGATAGCCGCAATACATAACAATAACAGGCGGATAGTAAATTGAATTTAAACGTTTCGATAGAGAAATATCAAGCTTTTGAAATATACCTGAGGCCGAATATGCCGGAATTGTTGAAACCACAACATCTGTATCAAGTTGTTTTGATTTATTTTCATGGAAGAATGTCACTGAGAGTCGGTCGCTTTTTCTTTCGACCGACTTAGCACTTGCATTCAGGAGAATAGTGCCGGATAATTTTTCTGCAATCGCTTTCGGCAGTGTTTGCATCCCGTTTTTGAACGAGAACACTTTCGCAGACTGTTTTGACGTTTCTGGATTTTTCTTCCACTCTTTTGCCCCTTTAATCATCCCCTTAATCAGGCCACCGTATTCCTCTTCCAGTCGGTAGAGTCTCGGAAATGCAGATTTAACACTCAGTTTTTCCGGATCACCGGCAAACACACCCGCAACAAAGGGATTAATTGCATAGTCGAGAAACTCGCTTCCGAGTCGGCGCCGGACAAATTCGGCGATACTTTGTTTAAAGCCGTCTTCGGATTTCCCGATAAACGGTTCGGCAAGCAATCTCATTTTTGCAAAAGGAGAAAAAAGTCCGGTCATCAAAAACGAGACCGGATTCATCGGAAGTGCATAGAGTCGATCATTCCTGAGGATATACCGCTTATTGCTATGTTCATTGGCATAAATCATCTGATTGGCAATGCCGGTTTCTTCTGCAAGAGTACGGATAAGCGGTGTCGTTTCAAGCCCACTGTTGGGGCCCCGGTCGAAAAGACGGGACTCAAAAAGAACAGAATCCATTGTTCCACCGACATCGTCGGCTTTTTCGAGGACAGTGCAATCGATTCCCTCTTTGGCTAACCAATAAGCAGTAGCCAGACCGGAAATACCGGCACCAAGAATAACAGCTTTTTTATTCACGCTTCTTCTGATTTGATATGTATTATTAGGATAATTTTTCAGTTACCATATCGCAAAGTGCCGAAACAAATAGTTCGGAATCATTCAACCCTTTCATCACGATATAGTTTTCGATTCCCACCTCATCGGCTACATGACGGTACTCAATGTCAAGTTCAAAAAGCGTTTCGATATGGTCCGACACGAAACTGATAGGTATAACAAGAAGGTGTTTCTTGCCTGAGTCGGACAAATCCCTGATCATGTCATCGGTTGCTGGTTCAAGCCACTTTTCCAGGCCGACTTTGCTCTGGTAACAGAGTGAATGATTAAGATCATGCTTCCGAAATTCCACGACAGCATTGACCGTCTCTTCAATGTGTCCTTTATACGGATCACCTGCTTTAACAAATTTGACCGGTATTCCGTGTGCGCTGAACACGAGATGAACATCTTTTCTGATTTGTTCGGGAAACTTTTCGAGTGTCTCATCTATCCTCTGATTGACTGCTGCAATATAACCGGGATTCTTGAAATAATCATTAACAGTAATCACTTCCGCCTTGTTATCAGTATAGAACTTATCCCATTCTGCTAGCGATGATCCGGTTGTTGCACGGGAGTAGTGTGGATAGAGGGGCAGAAGGATGATCTGCGAATATTCGGTCTGCTTAATCCTGTCAACTGCTTCTTCGGTAAACGGTTTCCAATAGCGCATTGCTGTGAATACATCAACCGTTGTATCCTGTTCCCGCAACCTGTCTTCAAGCATCGAACGCTGCTTTTCCGTCCAGTACATGAGTGGTGATTTACCACCGATTTTCATGTATTGTTCACGGACACTCGGTGACCGTCTATTCGCTATATATCGGGCAAGCGGTTTCTGAATCAGAAATCCCAATGGAATTGATATGATAAACGGATCGTTGAACAAGTTAAATAAAAACGGCTGGACTGCATCTATAGAGTCAGGTCCGCCCAAATTGAGCAATACAACAGCTTTTCGTGGCATATATATAGTTGAGTTTAAATGTTTATTGAAAAAATTGTATAATGAGTAATTAAACCGTTCTGGAATACTGTGCTGAATCGACCTTGCGCTCAATGTAGCCATCAAAGTTCATAGAAATATTTCGTATGAGGAGCTTTCCTGTTTCAGTGACATTTATTCCGCCATCGTGAAACTCCACAAGTCCGTCATCGACCATCTCTTTCAGATTTTCTAAACCCCACGCAAAATAGTCCTGGAATGCAATCCCGAACTCCTCTTCAATATTGGCATATCGCAGCTCGAAATGGCACATTAAATTCATAACTACTTTCCTTCTGATGATGTCGTCTTCATTCAGTTTGAAACCCCGCGCAACCGGAAGTTTTTCTCTGTCAATATCTGCGAAGTAATCTTTTTCCTTTTTGTGGTTTTGGGAATATGCATTTGGAAACTGGCTGATACTCGTGATACCCATTGCGTAGAGATCGGCTCCTGCATGGGTGCTGTATCCCTGAAAATTCCGGTATAATTTTTTTTCACTAAGGGCAACCGCAAGCTCATCATCGGGTTTCGCAAAGTGATCCATTCCGATAAACACATAGCCCGAGTCTGTCAGTTTTTCAATCGTCATCTTCAGGATTTCCAACTTCGATTCGGGCAACGGCAGATCGTCCTCATTGATGACAGTTTGGTGCTTCTTCATCCACGGTACGTGAGCATAGTTAAATACCGCAATTCGTTCCGGTGAAATGTCGATGACTCTATCCACCGTTTTTTCAAACGATTCGAGCTTCTGAAAAGGGAGTCCGTAAATTAGATCAATATTCATACTCAAAAAACCGAGTTCACGCACCCAGTCACACACTTGACGGGTCATGTCTTCGGGCTGAATTCTATTGATCGTTTTTTGCACCTTTTCGTCAAAATCCTGCACACCCATACTGATCCGGTTGAATCCGCCATTCCGCAAAGCCTCAAGGTGTGCACGGGAGAGTAATCTCGGATCAATTTCGCACCCAATTTCGGCATTGTCAGTATAGTCAAAATGGCTGTTGATATGCGAAATGAGGTCGGCGATTTCATCAGGATTCAGATGAGTTGGTGTGCCGCCTCCCCAGTGGAGCTGTTCTACTTTCCGACCGGAACGGATTAATCCGCTGTACATATCGATTTCACGTTTCAGATAATCGCAGTATTGTGCAATCCTGTCCCGATTCTGAGTGACAATCATATTACATCCGCAGAAATAGCAAAGTGTGTCGCAAAACGGGAGATGGAAATAGAGGGAAAGGTCCGGTGCACTTTCACTTCTGTTTGTCCGCTCGATCTCCTGCATAAGATCGGTGTCGGTGAATGCTTCATTAAACTGTGGTGCGGTCGGGTAACTTGTGTACCGTGGTCCCGGTCTGTCGTATTTTTTAAGCTTATCTATATCTACGTGATACATCAAATATTGTCACACATTTAATGTTGGTTATGCTGTCACACCTTGATGGTATTGAATACTTTCTTTCTTGACAGCGTTGACAAGCGCCCGAGTATGGTCAGGGTTGATGTCCGGAAGAATTCCATGACCCAGATTGAAAATATGACCATCACCACTTCCATACGAATCGAGTACCCGGACAACTTCGCGTTTAATGATGTCCGGTTGAGCATATAAAACACATGGATCGAGATTACCCTGAAGCGCGACACGACTGCCGATTTGTTGACGGATGTCGCCGATATCGATCATCCAATCGAGACCGATCACATCGGCTCCCGATGAGGAAAGTTCATCAAAACTGTGGTGTACACCTTTTGCAAAAATGATAACCGGCTGTCCATTTCGTTTAATAAGTTGTAAGGTCTCAATCATGAATTTAAGCGAAAATTCCTTGAATTCATCTGGCGCAAGTATACCCCCCCATGAATCGAAAATCTGAAGTGCATCGGCTCCTGCTTCCAGCTGTGCACTGAGGTAATCACCCACAATCTTTGCGAGTCGTGACAGCAGATCCTGTGCTAAGTCGGGATTGTCGTATATTAGTTTTTTAACCTGTCCGAAATTTTTCGATCCGCCCCCTTCGACCATATAGCACAGAAGCGTCCAGGGAGAACCGCTGAAACCGATAATCGGAACACGGCCGTTCAGTTCATGCTTGACAGTGCTGATTGCACCCATCACGTACCGGAGATCGTCAAGTGGGTCAACCGGATGAAGCCTCCCGGCATCTTCGGCATTTCGAATCGGATCGGCGAGGACTGGTCCAATTCCTTCGGTAAATGTCAGTTCCATTCCCATCGCTTCGGGGATGACTAGTATATCAGAAAATATGATAGCGGCGTCGACGCCGATAAGGTCGACCGGCTGAAGTGTTACTTCAGCGGCAAGCTCTGGTGTTTTACACATGGTAAGAAAATCGGCTTGCGCTCTCACCTGCCGATATTCGGGTAAATATCTGCCTGCCTGCCGCATAATCCAGACAGGTGTGCGCTCGACAGGCTGCCGTTTGCATGCTCGAATAAATAAACTGTCTTCACTTCGCGTCACTCATAAGCTCCGGATTCATGAAATTATTATATTTAAAAATATAAGGTTTGTTCTATTAAAAAGGAAGGACTTTTTGGTAGAACAAGGAAGGCAGTTATTTTGTAGAGGTTTGCTAATTAAATACAGATAAAAACCAGTACGTCATTCCGCTGAGTAATGCTGCAACCGGCAGCGTCAAAATCCATGAAAGTACAATATTTCTCACAACGCGCGTGTTTGCATTCCCTGAAGAGAGGCCAATGCCAAAAATGGACCCGACCGAAACGTGGGTAGTTGAGACTGGTACACCGAGTCTGCTTGCGATAACAACTAGAAAACCAGTCACAATATTAGCTGTAAAACCCTGAGTATGGCTGATCGGTACAATCTTTTTACTCATCGTTTCGGCAACTTTTCGAGCATTAAGAAGGCCGCCCAAGGCCATGCCGATAGCCACCGCCACCATTCCGTACTCGATTCCAAATCCGCTGAAAAGAACAAGGAGTGCTACAATTTTTGGTGTGTCATTCAGACCACGTGCGAAACTGACAATTCCTGAGCTGATAAAATGGGCACTATCGACAAGACTTTGGAGTTGAAAACCAAAATAACCTGCCCTTATAGCGCTCAATGCAATTTTCGGGTGCATCAACGGCAATCTCGGGTAGTGCGACAGTCTGTTGTGACTGAAGTACGTACGACGAACCGGAAAGTGCAGCAACCGGTACAAATTGCTTCTTTTCACCGATACAAACACAGAGTTCCTTTTCAAATCCAATCCTCTTCCTTATACGGTGAAATATTCCATAGAGAAATGTCGATAAGGTAAGTGCAAGTATAGGACTGACAAGAAGCGGCAGAATAAATTTATTACCGAGCGCAGCAATATTGACTTGCATTCCGACCGCGGCGAAACCTGTTCCGGTAAGTGCGCCGGTCAGGCTGTGTGTTGTCGATATGGGAAATCCGGTCAAGGTCGCAAGAAAAACCGTCAAACCTGCTCCTATTCCGACTGCCGTTAGGAATTCGGGTGAACCTGCAACCATATCAGGAACAAGCCCTTTTCCTGAAAAATTCTTCACAAGCGCAGAAGCAAAAAAAATTGAAACAATCGAACCGGCAAAAGTAGTTCCTGTTGCCCACCAAATTGCCTTATTATAGTTGAGTGTGTCACTTCCGAAAAGAGTTGCAACACCCTTAAAATTGTCGTTTGCTCCGTTTGAATACGCTAAAAACCACGTTGTCAATATCAGAATAATGGAAAGAGGCAGTACCATTCGTAGGAATTCCTTTTATTCAAAAATAAAAAGCGAAATGAATATGGTTGTAGCATAACAAATTAGAATAAAAAAAAGTTCCATGGTCAACGTAATGACGGAACGTTATCTATCCGAGAACTAAAAATCTGTTTTCAGACCGATCAGAAATGTTCTCGGTAAACCGGGGCGAACACCGGCTGGTCTGCGAGAAACAATATAAGTAGTATCAAATGCATTTTTTACACCGGTATAGAGCCTGCTATTACCGGTTAATGTGTATTCTAAATTAGCATCCAGTGTAAAATGGGAATCAACGCTTTGCATGGTGATGATTGTTCCTTGACCAGCAACTGTTCGTACTTTTCCGTTATATTTACCAGTTACATCAAGCTGCCACTCCTGAGAAGTAATGCCTCCGCTGAAAGAAAACTGGTGCCGTGGAAGATAGGGGAGTTCATCACCTATTGATACCGTTCCCCACGGTTCGTAATCGCTGTTCAAACTGTTTTTAAACTGAGCATCTGTGAATGTATAAGCTGCAGTAACCGGGAATGAGTAGCGTTGCACCGAAGTTACAGCACTCAAGTCATACCGGGCGGAATATTCCACTCCTTTGACTTCGACATGGCCACCATTCAATAAATCTCCAGAACCTGACCCTCCCACACCGGCCAGATCTGAACCGAGAAGATTGTCATAATCGTTATAGAAGACGACGATTTGCGTAGCAAGATTATTGTTTGCTATGTTTACACCCAGTTCGTAATTGATACTTGTTTCAGGATTGGTGCCGTCTTTTGATCCCGGGGGAGAAAAGCCCCGGTGCACACCTGTAAACACACTAATATTTGTATTAACATCGTATTCGAGACCGATACCGGGTATCCAGATAGAAATATTGTTTTCCAGGTATGAAGCATTACTACCTGATCTTTCGGGATCGGTTTTGCAGTAATCAGTGCGGCCGAGTTTCATCGTCTCATATCGAATTCCCGGAACGGCAGTGAATTTACCTCTACTTAATCTGTACTGAGCAAAATATGCAAAGGCTTCCGCGGTACTGAACCTGTTGCTTTCTGTACCCGGTATTCCCTGTTCCGTAAGCTTCATGATACTGTTGTTCATCCGGTACAAATCAACCCATTGAAATCGGTCAACTTCATCTTCATGATACCGGGCGCCAAGTTCTATCTGGTGGAGGGTATTTTCCCGATTTCCTAATTGAATCCCGACAATAGACTGCACTCCGGTTGAGAGATATGATCTGTTATTTGCTTTGATTTCAAGTGCATTATCGTTATTGGATGATGTGCCAGTGATAATTGCATATTCTTGTGTATAAGCAGTTGGATCAGAAAGGATTGCGCCAATAGTTGAGCGTGAACCGTCAACCGTAGCACGGACTCGATCGAGCTTATACCAATTCCGATCAAATTCGTTTCTGTACATCGTCGTGGTAACGTCCAGTTTGTCATTCAGCATAAACAAATGTGTTGCACTCACCTGCTGATGTTTTGAGTTCATCACATCATTTTGCGATGCTGTATACCGTCTCAACGGATTCGCTGCAAAATCGTCATCTGTCAGCCCAAGATAGGTCGCGTTCGACACTTCATCTGTTTGACTGAGTTTCACCGTGAATGATTGGTAAAACTTGGCATTCCGAGAAGTGTTGAGGCGGAATTTGATGAGATAGTCTTCTTTTTCAAATCCCGAGTTACCACCATTGTCAAGATTTTTAAACCCGTTACTCTTAAGTTGGTTATACTCAGTAACAAACCCAATATTTTTGTATGAGTTTCCGGCAGCAGCATAGATACCATTCTGCCCATGTCCGCCGCCGTTCAGATGAAGCTTTCCAATCAATGAAACAGGAATGCGTGTTGAAATGAGATTCAGCGCACCTCCGGTAGTGAATGGTCCATACTTAATCTGGCTTGATCCCTTCCTGACTTCGATCGACTCCATCCGGCTGACTGTCGGAAAATAGTAAGCTGCCGGAGCAGAGTAGGGAGCGGGCGCTATCAAAACACCATCTTCCATCAGACTGATTTTCTGACTCCGTTCGACCCCGGTTCCCCGCATGCCAATGTTAGGACGGAGACCATACCCGTCCTCTTCCTGAATATTGATTCCGGGAATTGTTTTGAGAACACGGTGGATATCAAAATTGTTATATTTCCCTAATTCATCCTGGCCGATAAAGTGTGCGGATCCGGGTATCCCGGTTATTTTACCCGTGCCGCCGAGAAGCATTTCCCGCGCAACAATTACTTCAGGACTCTGAAGAACATCAGGCAGCAAAATGAAATCAACCTCAGACCGGAAATCCGAAGTGACTGTTATGGTTTTGCCGAGTTCTGTGTAACCAATGTAGGTACATACAAGTGTATAGGTGCCGGTTGGAACAGATTGTAGCGCAAAGTTGCCGTCTCGAAGTGTTGCAGTACCGATCGATGTTCCTTCAACAGTAATATTTGCCCCTGTTAACGGATCGCCTGTTTTAGAATCGGTGACTGTGCCGAAAATTGAACCGAATTCCTGTGTGTGCAGTACTGATGCACCGGCAGTGATGTTCAAAATTAGTACTGTGATTAAGAGTAATCTATTCATTAGAGGACTCCTTGTTCATTTGTGTACCTGCAGGGGTTTAAAGTTGGTAGAGGGTAAGTCGATTAGGGAATGCATGACTTATATATATTATGATAATAGCACAATAGTTATATATATATTATAAATTTAATACATAAATACATAAAAAGCAATATTTTTTGATAATATGTTTTAAATTAGCGAAAAATATGCTATGAGTTGGCGTATTGGGAATAATTAAAGAGCCAGCACTATTTTTGGCCGGCTCTCAAATGAGAATAGGATGTAGGAGGACAAAGATGCATATCGAAAAAAATGCTTTATTCAAACGATATACTTGAAAAAGCCATACCGTCGGGTTCACGTCCCGATTGCAGTCTGGTTACAACTTTCCACTGATGCAAATCGATGACCGAAACTATATCGGCACGGGTATTGGCGATGAATACATGCTGATTATCCGGATGAACCAGGATGCCGATTGGAGCCGCACCTGCGGCATCTTCAAAAACTCTTCCACCAGTGTCGGCAACCTCTTCCTCAACCATCGGGATACGGCGGATTTCTGTCCGTAATGCCGCATCGAAAACAGCAACTTCATTTGATGTCATATTTGAGACGAGCACGTATTGTCCGTCAGGGGTAAATTTGACACGGATCGGGAACGATTCGGATTTTAATTCTGCTACAATCTCGAGCGATTCCGTATCGATGATAGAGACCGTATTAGCTGCACGGTTTCCAACCCAAACTTCACGACCGTCTGGCGACATATCGAATCCTTCAGCACCGTCTCCGGTTGCAATTATTTTGATCACATCACCGGAAACAAGATCAATTGCCAATACGGTCCCTTATCCAATACTGGACGCAAATGCCCGCTCACCGGAAGGAGTAATGCTGACCATGTGACATGTATTGTCTCCCGTAGTAATCGATTGCTCGACCATACCGGATACAATATTGACGACGGCAACGGTCATGCTTTCCTCAGTGGAAACGAGTACTCGTTCACCATCGGGAAAGTAAACAATTCCGTGCGGTCCGACATTATTACCAAGCTCAATAGTACTGGTGACTTTTTTGCTGGTTAAGTCGATAACGGTGAGAGTGGAGGGATTTTCAGTACCGTAATCGGAGACCACAAGTGTTTTCCAGTCGGGCGAAACAATACCTTCATGGGGTCCGGTTCCTGTCGGAATTGTTGCAATGACTTCTCCGGTTTGCAACGATATGAGTGTTGCGGTATCATCCGATTTGTTTAAAACAACAAGCGTCCCATTCGCTATGAAGGAAGTTTGTTCCATCTGCTGCTGTGGAGAGCACGAAATAACGGTAATACTGATAACGAAAATCACAAAGAGAAAATTCTGTTTTTTACTGATCATTTTGACACATCTCCTTTTTAATGATTCAATACGAACGACCGAGATTGTAATTCCAAAAAACAGTTTCATATCTTTAAAGATCAACTCGACTCAATTGCACAATATATGAAATACAGTCAAAGTAGAAAAGAATTGAATAATAAATCAACCAATTTCCGTTTTCGATGGATTGAAATAGCCTTTTACAATCATATTTATTATAAAAATCATGGAAGAAACAGCTAAACCAGGATACATTGGTTCAATTCCGAACGGATATCCGGGATAACCGTCAATTGGATTCAAATATCCGAAAAAGAGCCAGATTGTCGAAGTTGCACCAGCTGCAGTCATTGACAGTAGTGCTAACGATTTTAATAAGACAAATCGCTGAGAAAAACTGCTGAGAACCGGAAATAGCAATGCTGGTATCCCAATTGTTCCGAGTGTGTACCAGATGTCAATGACCGACTGTGTATGCCACGCGATGAGAACACCGGCGCTCACAGAAATGATGATTCCAATCCGGGTGTAGAAGGGTATACGGTTCGAAAGTTCTGATTGTGAACGCTGTTTCAGTCGTGCAAAGAAATCGTTTCCAAGTGTCAATGCAGAGAGAAATGTAAAACTGTCGAGTGTCGACATAACCGTTGCCAGCAGACCGGCAAAAAAGAGCCCTTTTATACCTGACGGAAGCAAACTGTCGGCAAGCAGCGGGTACGCCATAATCGGTTCGATGTTGGGTAAAGATGCGCGTGCGTAGAGTCCTGCAGTGCACGTCAAAATATCAAACACGATCCAACACCCGACCGATATTAAGAGCCCATTCCGGGCTGTAGAAGGACTTTTTGCAGCAAGGCACCGTTGATAAAAGCCAGGATCGATCAGCGTCCATAATGCAATAAATCCCCAGACGAGAATATATCCGGTTCCGAGTCCACCTGATGGAGAAAAATGGGAAGCGGGAAGATTTTCAGTCAGGAAATCAAATCCACCGAGCTGTATAATAGCTACCGGCACCAAAATGAGAAATCCGGTGAACATGAGAATGAATTGTAATATGTCGGTTCGGATTACCGCTCTAAAACCACCGATAAGCAAATAAAGTGTTGATACCGAAGCACCAATTAGAAGACCTGTCATTAGGCTAAAACCGAACACCATCTGCAGCAGTATTCCTAAAATAAGGATATAGGGTGCGGGAATAATCATGATAAAAATGAAAAGTGCTCCTGTAAGAGCCGCTCCCTTTCCATATACCTGCTCCAGTCTGTCGGGAATGGTAAGAATGTTGAGTCTCTGAATACGTTGTGCTAAGAGAACGGCAAACACAGCTGCAAAAATATAGAAAAACAGCCCTTGTGTAATGAGATTGACGATGCCATAGCGGTAAGTAAACTCACCGACGCCGAGAATTCCTCCATACCAAGTGGCGACAAAGGTTGCAACGAATGCCGGAAGTGTTAACTTCCTGCCGGCGAGGACAAAATCATCAGTTGATGTGCTCTGTTTACGGACAGAGATTATACCAAGACCAAAAGTGATAAGAATATAAGCGATTAAGATTATAATATCAGGAAATGATAATGATAGCTGCATCCTTCATTGTCCGATTTGATTAAAATTGGGAATTACAAAAGTTGTATATCAATATATAATAATGGGAACCTAATATATTGAGTATTTATCGAATTGCTCAGAATTTATTTCAGTGGTAGGTGGTGTTGAATGATAATGAGCCCTCCATCCCGAATTGAGATAGCTGCATCAGATTCCGCGAATTCATTTGAAATGCCGCGTGAATCCTGCTCCAGTTCTTCATCTGTAAGATTATATTTCAACCCTGTGGTCGTTAATCCCGACACCGTTCCTGACAGAGGAAAGAGGGAAAGGGACTGACCGCGAACACCATGCACAGTGCAAATATTGTCAATATATCTTACAGAACATTGTTCATCGATTAAATCAAGAGAAAGCCTGCCGTGGAATTTTTTCAACATTGACAAATTACCGAGAAAATGATCTATCCTGTCTCCTGTTGCTCCAAATATGTGAATTTTATAATCAGTATTACCTCTAGACTCGATATATTCCAATGTTTTCTGTAAATCGGTTGCATTCTGCTCGGGCCGTCGTACAAGTGTCACATCATCGAATGTATTCAATGTTGATTTAGTCACAGAATCGAGATCACCGACAATTATATCGGGTTTGATATCGAGATCAACAATTTTATTTGCGCCTCCGTCGGCACACACAATCATCTCTGCACGTTTTAGATAGCTATTGAGGAAATCCCTGCCGGGTACTGTTCCGTTTGCAAAGACGAGAATAAATTTTTGATTAAGATTTTCATCTTCTTTTTTCATGGTTGCAAAGGTACAAAAATATCCTTACAATACCATGATAATTTTTATAACTACAAGAAGGAAGCATAGAGCGGATGTGCTGAAGAAAGGGCCGGAATAATGACGCAACGAAAAGTATTTCTTTTATGGTTAGCGGTTTGTTTCACAGGTCTGTTTTTTGAATCCGAAACGAATGTTTTTGGTTATCAGCCGGAATTAACCCGGGAACAGATTCGCGGAATCGACGCTGCTTTTTCACACTTTACCAACAGTACACCAGGTGCAGCTCTTTCCGTAGCTCAAAGCGGAAATATCCTCTATAAACAGGGATATGGAATGGCGAATTTGGAACATAATATCCCCATTACCCCTTCGTCAATATTTCATGTTGCATCGGTGTCCAAAGAGTTTACCGCATTTTCTATTGTGCTGCTCCATCTTCAGGGGAAAATTTCTCTCGATGATGACGTACGGAAGTATATACCTGAAGTACCTGACTTTGGGGATACTATCACTATTCGACACCTTGTGCACCACACGAGTGGACTTCGTGACCAGTGGGACCTGTTTTTCCTTGCCGGATGGCGGAGTGACGACGTCAGAACACAGAGCGATGTGTTGAATTTTGTAAATCGGCAGAAATCACTCAATTTTATACCGAACGACGAACATCTCTACAGCAATACAGGGTATACACTGCTTGCTTCAATTGTAGAAAGAGTATCCGGAAAATCATTCAAAGACTATACCTCCGACAATATCTTTAAACCTCTCGGAATGGAGAACACTCATTTTCATGTTGATCACTCAGAAATTGTCAAAAACCGGACACAGGCATATCTCCAAAGTGAAAACGGATCGTTGAATATCAGTATTCCGGTATTCGACACCTACGGGGCAACATCTCTGCTTACGACTGTTGAAGATCTTGTTCTCTGGGCCGATAACTTCAGGCATAAACGGGTCGGTGGACAAGGTGCAGTAGACCTCTTGCTGACATGCGGTGTTCTAAACAGCGGAGAGGAAATACCCTATGCGTTTGGTATTGTACATAGAAACTATAAAGGGCTGGAAACGTTCGGACATGGTGGTTCAGATGCAGGATATAGAGCCAGTTTCAACATCATTCCTGAACAAAATATGATGATAGTGGTATTGACAAATGTAAGTGATGGAAATCCGGATCAACTTGCAAGTAATGTAGCCGATATTGTACTAGCCGACCATATTACCGAGTCTGAGCCCTCTCCTGCAGAACAATCTGCTGTTTTTGAAACGGAAACTACAGGCAGAGATCGTATCCTGTCGGAAACTGAGATTTCTGCCTACTCAGGGAAATACTACAGTGAGGAGCTTGATATTATATATGAAATTGGCCGTGAAAAAGGGAGGTTGATACTCCATGCTCCAAAACTGCGTTCCGACCCGCTTGAATATACCGTACCTGGCGTGTTCATCTGGAACACATATACTGATTATGAAATTGAGACTTACCGGCTTGAATTTTTCAAAAATGAGCAGGAACTCATCGGCGGTTTTAAGATTACGAAAAACAGGGTGAAAAATATCAGGTTTGATAAATTACGAAACTGAAAGTTGGTTGACTACTCAAGTGAAGTTTTTTACATCTCGTCTGCCACAACAGGGCATTCAAGTGGATGAAATCCGGAAATTTCACACCGTACAACATCCCCTGCCTTAATGCGCCACCGGCCGGGTGTACCGGTTGAAAATATATCACTCGGTTCGAGCTTCATTACCTTGGAGTGAAAACTGACAATTTCCAACGGATTGAATGTCATATTTGAGACAGTATTTTCCGCACGGATTTCCCCATTGACAACTGTTCGGATAATTAGCTCACTTACTTCCGGAATCTCATCCTCCGTGATCACTACGGGACCGAAACTGAAAAACGTATCATAGCTCTTTGCCCGTGTAAGGTAACGTGGATTCTGTTTGAGAATATCTTCTTCAGTCATATCGATGATGCAGGTATAACCGAGAATGTATTCCGGCACTTCTTCCGGCGAGATGTTTTTACATGTCCGGCCCATAATGACACCCAGTTCCGCCTCAGCTGTAACTCCGTGTGATCCGGCAGGAACTCTGATTGCGTCGCCATAACCGATAACTGCTGTTGTCGGTTTCATGAAACTTGCCGGCTGTTGCGGTAATGATTCATCAAGATCATCAGCATGGTCCCGGTAATTGAGCCCGATGCCCCATATCTTTCCCGGTCTCCTGTACAGCGGAGCAAAGGAGACATCCGGTACTGAAGGTGAATGAGGGAGTGGATTTTCCTCAAAACGTTTCTGAATTTCAGGGATAAATTGACCGTTTATGAGTTCAGAAAATGTTGTTGGAAAATCGGTATCGTACGCATTGTTCATTTCGCGAATTAAAACGATTCCATCTGATGTTACGATTCCTACTTGTTCAGAATTGTCAGTCTTTATCGTTGTCAGTTTCATACTTTGAATATTATTTTCCGGTTAGATAAAATATGCCTCGATATGAATGCATCCTGCACTCAACCGAACTCAAATGTATAATGTGCTCAATAAAAATCAAGACATTTATAATATGACGACTGTACTTTGCTGTTTAATATTTCTTATTATCGAACAACTCTTTAGCCATTGCAGTAATGTGTACAGCCGCCATTTCGAACTCTTTGACGAGTTCCCACAGTGCACCGGAATCCCCAAGCCGGTCATTCACACCAACCATTCCGAAAAGGAACGTATTGCCATAAAACTCAGGCGAATCAAAAATAGCAGAACCGACTCTGAATCCGAGTCCGCCGATCTGGTGTTCTTCTGCGGTCACTACAACCTCCCCATATTATAAATAACTAAATTGTACAATTATTATACAATTACGCGCATTAGTGTTATACACTTTTTATAAGGTATTGTACTATCATTCGTAAGAATCATAGAATTTATTTTACCAAAAATGGGAAAGTATAACGATGTGTTGAATAGTAGGAATTATTCAAATAGAATGATATTTTAGTATGGTATAGAATTTGAAAGAGGCTGAAATAGAGGAGTTATATCTCCTTGACTCATTCTAATATTTTTCGTACATTAAATACGACCCAAATATACGGAATTAGAAAAAAAATATGCTCCGGTTAAAAAAAAGAAGCGAATACGGAATTATGGCGATGAAATATGTTGCAGCCGTGAAAAACGGAGAGAGCTGAAGTGCCCGGGCAATCGCTGATTATTTTAATATTCCTCACGAAGTTATTGCGAAGATACTGCAAAAACTTGTGAGAAAGGGACTTGTCCAATCTCAAAAGGGAAAACACGGCGGTTATAAACTGATGCGGGAGCCAGGTTCGATAACTCTCGGCGATATCATAAGTGCCGTAGAAGACCGGATTTATAATATCGATTGTGCTACTGAACGGGGTTTGCGTTGCGATCTTGAAGGTGTCATAAAGCAGATACAAAAAGATTTAACAAATTATTTTCATGGTATATCGCTCAATGATCTTGATAGAGCAATGCAAAGTTAAACCATAATTTTTTCAAGTATTCTCGTATTAAAGTAGTTTAAAATATAAATGTAAAGGGATAACTATGAGTATTTCTGTCGATGTCCTGGAACATCCTCTGATAGAAACAGACGATAATCTGGTTCGCCAGATAACTGAGGTCAGAGAAAAACTCGGTGACAGAGTAATGCTGCTTGGCCACCACTATCAACGGGATAATATTGTACAATTTGCCGACAGGACCGGAGATTCATTAGGGCTTGCATATGCTGCTGCTGAATCGGATGCTGAGAACATAGTGTTTTGCGGTGTCCATTTTATGGCAGAAACTGCCGATATATTAACGAAGAAGTCTCAAAAAGTCATATTGCCAGACTTGAAAGCCGGGTGTTCGATGGCAGATATGGCAAATATAGATCAACTTGAAGAGTGCTGGGATGAGTTAACTGCTATTACACAAGACAAAATCATTCCGATTACTTACGTCAATTCGACTGCGGCCATCAAATCTTTTTGTGGAGAGCATGACGGCACGGTGTGTACGTCATCAAATGCAAAAGCAGTTTTGGCGTGGGCTTTGGAACGGGGTGATAAAGTGCTCTTTCTTCCTGACCAGCATCTCGGGCGGAACACTGCCTACAAGATGGGTATTCCCATCGAAGATATGGTGCTCTACAATCCCCTGCTCTCCGGTGGAGGAGCGAAACCGGATAAGTATGCACGAGCTAAAATCATCCTATGGTACGGTTTCTGTAGTGTCCATATGAATTTTCGTCCGCAATATGTAGATCTTTTCAGGGAAAAGTATCCGGGTATCAATATTCTCGTTCATCCCGAGTGTATGTTCGAGGTTGCTCAGAAGGCAGATTACTGTGGCTCGACGTCGTTTATAATCAAGATGATTCAAAACGCTCCATACGGATCGAAGTGGGCAATCGGAACAGAAAACCATCTGGTGAATCGTCTAAAGAACGAACATCCTGATAAATTTATTATTCCGTTATCTACCTATGCCTGCCAGTGTGCAACCATGTACCGGATTGATCCGGAACACTTATTGGAATCCCTGAACGCACTATATAATGGATCTGTTGTCAACCAAATCACGGTACCGGATGATGTTGCAGTCAATTCACGTGTAGCATTAAAGAGGATGATGGAAATTACCGGTTGATGAATCCGGTGTTACATAATCATTAATATTCCAAAATTACAATTCAATATTAGTCTAATTGGTTTGATCACACGGACCGTTCTACTCATCCTGAGTGGTACATCATGAATAAATCGTTTGATGTTATTGTTATCGGCGGTGGTCCCGGTGGGTATGTTGCAGCTATACGTGCCTCGCAGCTTGGTCTTTCATCTGCTTTGGTAGAGCGGGAGAAATTGGGTGGAGTATGTTTGAATTGGGGATGCATCCCGTCGAAAGCGCTGTTGAAAAATGCAGAGATTTACAATCTGTTCAAAAAGGGCAGCGACTATGGATACAGTCTTGACAATCTGAGTTTCAATCTTTCTAAAATTGTCGAACGAAGCAGGTCAGTTGCCGATCAGATGTCGAATGGTGTTGAATATCTTATGAAACATAATCAGATTCAATGCTTTTCCGGTATGGGAGCGTTAAAAGACAATGAAACCGTTCAGATCAGGAATAACGGCAAAAAAACTGATCAAATTACAGCAAGACATATCATTGTGGCAACCGGGGGACGTCCGCGCTCACTGCCGGAGATTGCTATTGATGGAAAAATTATTATTTCGAGTAAAGAAGCGCTTGTACCGGAAATTATACCCAAATCGTTGACCATAATCGGCGGCGGTGCAATCGGTGTCGAATTCGCCTATTTTTATTCCAGTTTTGGCTCGAATGTTACAATTGTTGAGATGATGCCTCAATTGCTGCCGAATGAAGACGCAGAAATAAGCAGGCATTTGACACGTTCACTTAAAAAGCTTGGTATTACCGTCCATACTAGCTCAAAAGTTGAACGGACAAAAAAGTCTGCAAATGGTGCTGAAATAACGGTAAGTTCCGGGGGTAAAGAATCGAAAATCAAGAGTGCCCGTCTGCTCATAGCGGTTGGTGTGGAACCCAACACGGAATCAATGGGGCTTGATAAATTAGGCGTGGAAAAAGAAAATGGTTTTATTAGGGTAGACGAACATTTCGAAACATCGGTATCCGGTGTGTATGCCATAGGTGATTGTATAGGCGGTTCACTTCTGGCGCATACAGCATCTGCCGAAGGGATTGCCTGTACAGAGTATATTGCAGGACACTCGGATGCACTTGTCGACTATGATTCAATCCCACGATGTACCTACTGCCAACCGCAGGTTGCCAGTATTGGATTAACGGAAGAACAGGCAAAACAGGCAGGTTATGAGCTGAAAGTTGGCAAATATCAATTAAAAGCTAACGGTAAAGCTGTTGCTGCTGCTGAAAGTGACGGGATGGTGAAACTGATTTTCGATGCTAAATATGGCGAATTGCTCGGCGCGCATATAATCGGATCAAATGCTTCTGAATTGATTGCTGAATTAGGAGTAGCAAAAACACTTGAAGCAACCTATGTTGAAATCCTGAAAACTGTTCATGCTCATCCGACAATGGCTGAAAGTATTATGGAGGCTGCTGGTCAGGCGTATGGTGAAGCAATACATGTTTAGCTCAAATGCATTAACAGTAATTTCAATTTTATTACCATAATGAATAATTCAACTCTTGATGTCCGCTTTCTCGGAAAACAGGAATTTCACTCCACATGGGAATATCAGCAGCAGTTAGCTGTCGAAAGACTAAAAGGTAATATATCCGACACACTGCTTTTTGTTGAGCACGATCCTGTGTTTACGATAGGTAAATCGGGAAGTGAGAGCAACATCAGAGGTGCTTTTGACGGTACTCATGTCAACAAAATTCCTGTTATCCATATTGACCGTGGAGGAGATATAACATTTCACGGACCCGGCCAGCTTGTTGGGTATCCTGTATTGAAACTCACCGATTATTACGCTGATCTCCATAAGTATCTGCGAAACCTTGAAGAAGTCATTATACAGTCACTTTCTGAGTTTACAATATCTGCAGTTCGCCGAGAAGGATTAACAGGAGTTTGGGTCGGTAATAAAAAAATCGCTTCGATTGGTGTCAAGGTTACCAGATGGGTTACCTATCATGGATTTGCATTGAATGTCAATACAGATTTAAATTATTTTAGCATGATTACCCCCTGCGGAATAGATGGTTGCGTTACAACGTCCATAAAAGATTTGACAAAGAAAAAACACCGGCTCGAATTTGTTGCATCGATTGTTGAATCAAAATTCAGGAAACTATTTGTTCCTAATAACGAATCGGTTCAGGTATCTTTGAATCAGTAAGAGTGATTGAAAGAAAAATGGTACAAGCCACCCGAAAAATATCAAAAAAGACACAACATGCGAAGAGTTCAGTTCCCTCTGGGAATATCGGCACTAACGTAACAAAAGGTTCAGGGAATAATAAATCAGATCAAAAGAGGAAACGATTCAAAGAACCTGACAAAAAACTTCTCATACGGATGCTGTACAATATGATGCTGCAGAGGAGCGGCGAAGAGCAGATATATGAGCTATATAAAGAGGGGAAAATTGTCGGTGGAGTTTTTTCAGGGAGAGGGATGGAGGCAATTCCGGTTGGTGCTGCATCGGCTCTCGATGAAAACGACATAATTTTTCCGTTATTCAGAGATCTTGGTGCTTATTTTGTACGAGGGATGAGTCTGCGTCAGGTTTTCTGTCAATATCTGGGGAGGAAAAATGGCCCGACCCGTGGACGTGATGCGAATATGCATATGAGCGATCCGAATCACCGGATTTTCGGTATGATTAGCCACCTTAGTGCCATGATTCCCGTTGCGGCGGGGACTGCTCTGGCAGGACGGTTAAAAAACGAAAATTCGTGTACTTTGACATTTATTGGTGATGGGGGAACCAGTGCAGGCGATTTTCATGAGGGATTAAATCTCGCCTCGGTAATGAAACTGCCACTTATTGTGATAATAGAAAACAATCAGATTGCTTACTCAACACCAAGTAATAAACAGTACGCTTGCGCTAATCTGATTGACAGAGCAGCTGGTTACGGTATTGAAGGTTCCTTGATTAACGGAAATGATATTCTACAAGTATACAGGACGATAAGAAAAGCTGTTTTGGCGGTAAAAAATGGAAAAGGCCCGATATTAATCGAAGCACAAACGTATCG
The DNA here is from genome assembly GCA_965249485.1 of bacterium. Taxonomy (GTDB): domain Bacteria; phylum SM23-31; class SM23-31; order SM23-31; family SM23-31; genus CBDFMG01. The sequence goes on from OZ252239.1 coordinate 1,923,988, forward strand.
TATGCCAATTCGTAACAGTGACAATGGTAAAAACGCCATTGATAATGGATTTGGAAAGTGGACGGATAAAGATCCGATCAAAACGTTTCAAGTCCATTTGAAAAAAAAGAAGTATATTAATTCACAACATCTAAAGGAAGCCCAGAATAATATAGATTTGGAAATAGAAGAAGCAGTAAAGTTTGCCGAGGAAAGCCCCTTTCCAGATGGGATAGAAGCGATTGATGGTGTGTATGCTTAATCCAGCTTCCGTATTGTTTGTATAAAGCAGATGACAGATGTAACAACATATAAAGATGCGATCAGCGATGGACTGCGTGAAGAAATGCAGAAGGATAGCACTGTGTTCTGTGTCGGTATGGATATCGGCGTATACGGCGGTGCATTCGGGATAACGAAAGGTTTCATTGAAGAATTTGGAGCAGAGAGAATTATTGAGACACCAATTTCTGAATCTGCCATGATGGGACTTTCAATGGGGGCTGCACTTATGGGGCTCCGGCCTGTAGCCGAGCTCCAATTTGCCGATTTTCTGAGTAGTTGTTTTAATCAGCTTGTCAATAACATTGCGAAATATCACTATATTCATGGTATACCGGTACCACTGGTGCTCCGGTGCCCCTGTGGTGGGGGAGTTCATGGGGGACCTTTCCATTCGCAGAATAATGAGTCCTGGTTTTTCCGTGTCCCGGGTCTGAAAATAGTTGCTCCGTCAACACCCTACGATGCAAAAGGTCTGTTGAAATCCGCAATCAGGGACAATAATCCTGTGCTCTTTATGGAACATAAATATCTCTACCGGAGAGTGAAAGAAGCGCTGCCGGAAGAAGACTATACGGTTCCAATTGGGAAGGGAATTGTCAGACGGGTTGGTGAAGATGCGACACTTGTTACTTATGGGTCGACTGTCCATATGGCACTCGAAGCAGCTTCAAATCTGGTGCAGGACGGAATTTCTATAGAAGTTATCGATTTACGGACGGTCATGCCATTTGACCGCGATCTGATTGTGAAATCTGCGAAAAAAACGGGTAAAGTGCTCATTGTTCATGAGGAATCGCTTACCGGTGGCGTAGGTGGTGAGCTTGCAGCTCTTGTTGCGGAAGAGGCATTTGAATATCTAGATGCACCGGTCAGGCGATTAGCAGGGCTCGATATACCGGTCCCGTTCAGTACGCCTCTGGAAAAGTACTATCTCCCCAGTGCTAAGAAAATTTCATCAGCACTCCGGGAGTTAATTTATTATTGAAATTGTTTTAATGATTGCCGACAGTTTTTTACTTAAATTTGAAGTGTAAGAGTGGAAAAACTTTTAAAGGGCAATTAATTTACATTACTATCATTTAGTACATTTTTTGAATTCTCGGGAGATTCGCAATCTCTTTAATGATTTAAATATTAGTTTAGTCAAGAATTTAATTAAAAGAATATATATGATTTGAAGTGATGGTATCATGAATAAGAATTTAGTGCAGAAAATATTTGATGCCCATTTGGTTTCAGGAACATTAAAACCGGGTGAGCCTCTTTCCGTAAAAGTTGACCAAGTGTTGACGCAGGATGCGACTGGAACGATGGCATATCTCCAGTTTGAAGCATTGGGACTGCCGAAAATAAAAACTGAAGTAGCAGTTTCTTATGTCGATCATAACATGCTCCAGACCAATTTTCGCAGTGCAGATGATCATAAATATCTTCAGACATCTGCGGCGAAATATGGAGCATACTACTCCAGGCCGGGAAACGGTATTTGCCATCAAGTGCACCTCGAAAGGTTTGGGATTCCAGGTAAAATTCTTCTTGGTTCCGACAGCCATACACCGACCGGCGGTGGTCTAGGTATGGTGTCCATTGGTGTCGGCGGAATCGATATTGCAACGACGATGGCAGGAGAACCTTTTGAACTGATAATGCCCAAAATAGTCAGGATAAACCTAACGGGCAAACTGAGCCGTCCTTGGGTAGCATCGATGGATATTATTCTCGAACTCCTGCGGCAGTTGAGTGTCAAGGGTGGTGTGGGAAAAATTTTTGAATACTCAGGTCCCGGTGTTGAAGATCTCAGCCTCCCGGAACGCGCAACGATTACTAATATGAGTGCTGAGCTTGGCGCTACTACATCGCTGTTTCCGAGTGATGAGAGAACTAAATTTTTCATGGAAGCACAGGGAAGAGGGAAAGACTGGATACCATTCAGTGCAGATGACGGAGCTGAATATGACGATGAAATTACGATAGATCTCAACGAACTTGAACCGCTTGTAGCGCAACCCCACAGTCCCGACAATGTTGTGAAAATTAAAGAAATCGCCGGACTCAAAGTAGATCAGGTCTGTGTCGGAAGCTGTACCAATTCATCCTTTCAGGTGATGTCTGGTATCGGAACACTCCTCCACGATAAAGCGATTGCCCCGCATGTCAGTATGACGGTAACTCCCGGCACTAAGCAGGTGTATGAAATGATGGCGCAGCATGGCGACCTCACGAATATGATCGCGGCAGGTGTCAGGATTCTTGAATCGGCATGTGGTCCATGTATTGGTATGGGTCAAGCCCCACCATCTGATGGAATATCGATCAGGTCGTTTAACCGTAATTTCAAAGGCAGAAGCGGTACGGCGAATGCAAATGTCTACCTTTGTAATCCGTTTGTTGCGTCAGTAATCACTCTTAAAGGCGAAGTGTTTGATCCAAATGGTTCAGACTTACATTTTGATCTAAAACCTGAAGTAAGCACCTACTTTGTGAATGACAATTTTCTCATAGCTCCACCGGAAGACCGTGATAGTGTAGAAGTATTACGCGGCCCGAACATCAAACCCGTTCCGGTGAATAAGCCGATAAACGATGAAATTGTAGCAGAAATCATTTTGAAGACAAGTGATAATATCTCTACGGATGATATATTACCGGCCGGCAGCGATATTCTCCCATTCCGGTCAAATATTCCGGCTATTTCGGAATTTACTTTTTCACGGTTAGATACAACATTTGCCCAGCGTGCAAAAGAGGCCGGAGCAAGCATCATCGTTGGTGGGAATAACTATGGACAGGGTTCTTCACGAGAGCATGCAGCTATGGCTCCTATGTTTCTTGGTGTCAAAGCAGTCATTACCAAGAGTTTTGCCAGAATTCATCGGGCAAACCTAATCAATTTCGGTATACTCCCGCTTGAATTTGACGATCCTTCATCATATGATTCAATTGAACAGGGAGATATGCTGAAGTTTTCCGGTATTCTCGGTCAATTGGAAAACAGCGGAAAGTTTTCAGTCGAAAACACCCGTACTGGTGAGGCTTTCGGTGCTCACGCTGTCTTGACAACCCATCAACAGGAAGTATTAAAAGCAGGAGGTCTTCTGTCGCATATAAAATCGAAAACTGGAAAATAATCTATACTGAATAAAGAATTTCCCAATGAAGGAATCAAATTATGAGTGAACAAAACACGAACGGCTGGCGTATTGAGCGCGACTCGATGGGAGAAGTTAAAGTGCCTGAAGATGCGTTGTACGGTGCACAGGTGCAGCGGGCTGTTGAGAATTTTCCTATAAGCGGTATAAAAGAATCGACGACACTGATTAAAGCGTTTGTTCTGCTAAAAAAATCTGCCGCTCTAACGAATAAGTCACTCGGATTACTGGATGAAGATAAAGCGGATGCGATCGTTGCTGCAGCAGATGACATTCTTGGCGGAAAATATCATGATCATTTTGTGGTAGATGTTTTTCAGGCAGGAGCCGGGACATCATTCAACATGAACTCCAATGAAGTCCTTGCTAATCTTGCTTGTGAAAAATTAGGGAAAGAGCGGGGAGACCATTATGTTCACCCGAATGACCATGTTAACATGGGGCAGTCAACAAACGATACTTTTCCGACATCGATGCGGATTGCAGCTCGAATGGATCTACAGGAACTTTATCCGGTCCTTGACGACCTTTCCGAGTCTTTTGCAAAGAAGGGGAAAGAATTTGACTCTATCATGAAATCGGGACGTACCCATCTGCAGGATGCGGTTCCCATCAGGCTCGGTCAGGAGTTTACAGCATACTCGATCACTATTGACAAGGCGAAGAAGCGAATAGAAGCGGCAGAAAAGATGATTTCCGAACTTGGAATTGGCGGGAGCGCAGTCGGAACAGGATTAAATGTCCATCCGGACTATCCAAAGAAAATTACTGAAGAGATTTCCCGGGAGACAGGGCTTGAATATACAACAGCTCTTGATTTGCGAGAAGCGATGCAGAGCCATCTTCCCATTGCCACGGTTTCAGGAGTGCTCAAGAATCTGGCACTCGAATTAACGAGAATTGCTAACGACCTTCGGCTTTTGAGTTCTGGACCGACAACCGGATTTGCAGAGATAGTCCTGCCTCCGGTACAGCCGGGATCATCAATTATGCCTGGTAAAGTCAATCCGGTTATGGCCGAGATGTTGAACATGGTCTGTTATCAGGTTATCGGAAACGACACTACTGTCTCAATGGGTGTCCAGGCTGGTCAAATGGAGTTGAATGTCATGATGCCTGTCATGATTTTTAATGTACTGTTGAGTATACAGATTCTGACGAATTCACTCCGAGTTTTCAAAACAAAATGTGTCGACGGAATCACAGCCAATCCGGAACGGTGCAGGGAATATGCCGAAAAGAGTGTCGGGCTGGCAACAATCTTGAATACTTATATCGGCTATGACAATGCGGCGCAAATCGCAAAAGAATCGGTCAAAACTGGCCGGTCAATTCCGGAGTTGATCCTTGAGAAGAAGCTTTTGACAAAAGATCAGCTAAATAGTATTCTCGATACCATGACCGTGACAGAACCTGGAATTCCGGGTAAAACAGACTGAAAAGTTCAAATGTTTGGTAGCGGTAACATTTTTTACAATACTGCTATAATACTATTTTGTAATCGATTAAGGAAAAATAAAAGAATTATGGGTGATATTCAGAAAACACAGGTACTCATTCTCGGATCAGGTCCGGCAGGATCGACAGCAGCATTGTACAGTTCCCGTGCCGATCTTAAGACTCTAGTAATTGAAGGCGGACAGCCTGGTGGTCAGCTCACTATCACAACGGATGTTGAGAATTTTCCCGGATTTGTTGACGGCATTATGGGGCCGGAGCTTGTGGAGAGTTTCAAAAAACAAGCAATGCGGTTCGGTACGGAATATGTATTTGATACAATCGTTGAGGCAGAGTTGTCGAAACGGCCCTTTGTATTGAAGAGCGAAAATAGTACATACGAATGTGATGTATTGATTATTGCATCGGGTGCATCTGCCCGTATGATCGGCATTGAATCGGAAAAAGAGCTGATGGGTTATGGTGTTTCTACATGTGCGACCTGCGATGGTTTTTTCTTTAAAAAAAAAGAGTTAATCGTAGTAGGAGGCGGTGATTCGGCGATGGAAGAAGCGATTTTTCTCACAAAATTTGCCACTAAGGTTACCGTTGTGCATAGACGAGATGCTCTGAGGGCTTCGAAAATTATGCAGGAACGCGCATTGAAGCATGAGAAAATATCCTTTATATGGGATTCTATTGTAGAGGAAATTCTCGGTACGCAAGCTGATGGAGTCCGGGGAGTTAAAATACGCAATGTCAAAACAGATGAGATCACAGAGTATCCCTGTGAAGGTGTATTTACTGCTATTGGCCATGTTCCCAACTCTGATGTATTCAATGGGCAGCTCGACATGGACGAGAACGGCTATTTAATCACGCAGTCTGATTCCACAGCCACTAACATTCTGGGTGTTTTTGCCAGCGGTGATGTGCAGGATCATGTGTTCAGACAGGCTATTACCGCAGCAGGTAGCGGATGCATGGCGGCAATGGAAGCAGAGCGGTATCTCGAAAATAATGGAACTGCTTAAATCTTTCAAGTAACAACCCGAATGGTTGGAAATTCATTTATATCGATACACACATATTTGATGAACTGAAAAAGTATAATTGCCTGCGAGTTACATAAACAGGAATCCAAAATGAAATTTGAAATCGTGTTACCTCAGATGGGAGAAAGTATTACAGAAGGAACTTTGCTGCACTGGTTTAAAAGACCGGGTGACAGAGTTGAAAAAGACGAAGTCCTTTATGAAATAAGTACTGATAAAGTTGATTCTGAGATTCCATCTCCTATATCGGGTGTTATAACCGAAATAAAGGTAAAGGAAGGTGAATCTGCATCAATCGATTCTGTTCTTGCCTATGTTGAAACGGAAGAAAAAATAGAACTTTTTCATTCCGGATTAAAAAAGTCTCCGGAACAGGAACTGGAGCCTCAAATTGTTCCGAAACAACGTGTTAAAGTCCCAATGCCCCCACTTATTCAGCCGGATCCGGTTGAACCGGTACTCCATGATGATGAGCTGATGGAAGTTTGGCAAGATTCGATTTCAATAAAAAAGGATGATCAAAACGGAAAAAAACGTTTTTATTCTCCACTGGTTCTTCGAATTGCACATAAAGAAGGAATACCTCTATCAGCATTGGAAACCTTGAAGGGTTCGGGTATCGGAGGGAGAATAACAAAAAGGGATATTCTCCAGAATGTCTCCAAATTGAAACGACAAAGTGCGGCTCTTTCTCCTGTAATACAACCGGGAGTTCAGGTTATGCCTCCCGATGCTCATATTACAACTCCTTCACAGCAAATCGTGACCCGTGATGCTGCAAGCATACGTGAAAAGCCGAAAGTTGAGTTCGGCGTCGATGGAATATCTGTGGTACCGATGGACTCCATGAGAGCAATTATAGCCGAACACATGCTGAAAAGTGTCCAGACTTCTCCCCATGTGACAGCTGTCTCCGAAGCAGATGTGACGTCACTGGTTCAGTACAGGGATCAGGAAAACCCTTTATTTAAATCACGGGAAGGATTCTCGCTGAATTACACTGCATTTATTGCTCGTGCTTTAGTGCTTGCAATAGGAGATTTTCCTGAGATGAATGCATCGGTTGACGGAACAAATATTATTTATAAACGCCATATAAATATTGGTATTGCGGTTGCTCTTGAATATGGACTGATTGTTCCGGTTGTAAAGCACACTGAGGAAAAAACACTTGTCGGCCTTGCTCGGTCTGTATACGATGTGAGTTCCCGTGCCCGGAACAAGAAACTAATGCCCGATGAAATAATTGACTCAACAATTACGATTACCAATTTTGGATCATTTGGTAACGTTATCGGCACACCGATTATACACCAGCCGAATGTTGCTATTTTGGGAGTCGGAGCGATAAAAAAACGCCCTGAAGTGATCGGTGGTGCCATTGCAATACGAGATATGGTCTATTTGTCGCTCTCATTTGATCACCGAATTGTTGACGGTGCTTCTGGTGGAATGTTTGTCTCAAAGATAGCAGAACACCTTGAAAATTTTGAAGAATTACTATGAGTGAAAAACAGCAATTAGAAAATACAATAGATGATTCTGTCCGACAAACAGAAAGTCATTCTGCTATTGAACCAATGATGAAAAAGTCAGGTAATGGGCGGAAACCTGACTGGCTCAAAGTGCGTTTGTCGGCGAGTAAAGAGTATGCAGAAATTAAAGGTTTGGTTAAAAATCATGCGCTCCATACTGTGTGTGAGAGTGCGCGCTGTCCCAATATTGGTGAATGCTGGGGACAGCGGACAGCGACATTCATGATACTCGGTGATATTTGTACACGGAGCTGCGGATTCTGTGCAGTAAAAACTGGAAATCCCATAAGCCTGGACGCGCGTGAACCGGAACGGGTTGCTGCTGCTGTGAAAACGCTGCAGCTCGAACATGCTGTTATAACTTCGGTAAACCGGGATGAATTGTCCGACGGAGGGAGTTTAATATTTGCCGAAACCATTCACGCCGTGCGTAAAGTTGTTCCCGATTGTAGAATTGAAGTTCTGATACCTGATTTTAAAGGGTGCCGGGAAAGTCTAAACAATGTTCTCGATGCTAAACCCGATATTCTCAACCACAATACCGAAACGGTTCAACGGCTCTACAAAACAGTGCGGCCGCAGGCGCACTATCAACAGTCTCTTGATGTGATCAAAAACGCAAAAGAATATGGAGCACTGACGAAGTCGGGTATTATGGTAGGTATCGGTGAAAATAACGACGAAGTTTTACAGGTTATGCAGGACCTGAGTAAGCATGGATGTGACATCATGACAATCGGGCAGTATCTGCAGCCAACGAGAAATCACCTTCCTATCAATAGATATGTCACTCCGCAGGAGTTTCTAGAATTTAAACGATTCGGAAAATCACTTGGATTTCGTCATGTTGAATCCGGTCCTCTTGTCCGCAGTTCATACCATGCCGCAAGTCATGTTAATTGATGCATAGGGCGATCAAGTATTTGGGGATTTTCAAATTTCAGGATCTATTGATACAATTATAGTGTTGTATTGTTTGCCATTCGAATATCTTGTGAAATGCTTGACTTTTAGTGCTGTTGATTGTACCTTTCTACAATTGGATATGTAATTTAGAAACCATTTTTGAAATTATTGTTTATACAGTATTTATAGATTTTCACAAGGAAAGATTCGCTATTAACACAGGGTAATATTATGGGACTTGAGACAAAACTTGGCGATGGAATTCTTACTACGCAGCTAGACAAATTAGTAAACTGGTCAAGAAAAAACTCAATGTGGCCAATGCCGTTCGGAACAGCATGCTGCGCTATTGAGCTTATGGGAACACTTGCTTCTCGGTATGATCTTGCGCGGTTCGGAATGGAAAGGTTGAGTTTTTCTCCACGCCAATCCGATGTCATGATCGTTGCCGGAAGAGTAGCAATAAAAATGATGCCGGTACTGCTTCGTATCTGGCAGCAAATGCCTGAACCAAAATGGTGTGTGTCGATGGGTGCCTGTGCATCAACAGGAGGAGTGTTCAATACCTATACGTTGATTCAGGGTATCGATCAATTTTTGCCAGTCGATGTATATATTCCCGGATGCCCTCCCTGTCCCGAAGCAGTAATCGATGGGATGATGAAATTGCAGGAGATTGTCCAACGTGATACAGTAAAGAATCGCGTTTAGGTTGACGAGTATCGGAGTGAATGGGAAATGCAATTGCCAATATATATGGATAGTCATGCAACGACACCGGTAGATCCGCAAGTGTTTGAGGCAATGTTGCCGTATTTTAAGGACCAATTCGGCAATGCTGCCAGCAGTTCTCACACATTTGGATGGGCTGCTGACGAAGCGGTTGAGAAAGCGCGTTTGCAGATTGCGGACCTTCTGAATGCCGATTCATCTGAAATCATCTTCACGAGCGGTGCAACAGAATCTAACAATCTTGCATTGCGTGGTATTATGGAAATGTATCCCGAAAAAGGCAATCATATTATTACCGCGCAAACAGAACATAAATCGGTACTCGACACATGTGAATCCCTGAATTCGCTCCATTGTGATGTGACTGTTCTCCCTGTTGATCAGTATGGATGTGTCAATCCCGACGATATCAGGAAAGCGATCACAAATAAGACCGTTTTGGTATCCATTATGGCGGCGAATAACGAGATCGGAACCATATATCCTTTGGAAGAAATCGGAAAAATTACGAGGGAAACCGGTGTTTTTCTGCACACGGATGCAGTGCAGGCTGTTGGAAAAATTCCTTTTGATGTTGAATCGATGAATATTGATGTGGCGTCGATCAGTGCTCATAAAATGTACGGTCCGAAAGGGATTGGAGCACTCTATATACGAAAGAAAAATCCCCGTGTAAAAGTAAAACCGATAATTGAAGGTGGCGGCCATGAGCGGGGAATGCGTTCAGGAACACTCAATGTCCCCGGTATTGTTGGAATGGGAGAAGCATGTGCGGTATGCAGACGGGAAATGCATAAGGAATCAAAACGGCTCAAAAACTTGCGAGACAAACTTTATTATTCAATAAAGGAGACGCTTGAGGACGTCCACTTGAACGGGCATCAGCATCAACGTCTTCCTCATAATCTGAGTCTGGCATTTAATGGTGTTGAGGGACAGTCACTTCTACTTGGGTTACGGAATGTTGCTCTCTCTGCCGGCTCAGCCTGTACCTCGAAAGATCCGGGACCATCAGAGGTTCTTATGGCGTTAGGATTCGGAGAAGAACGGGCATTTAATACGATCCGTTTCGGACTCCACCGGTTTACAAAAGAAGAAGAAGTCGATTATGTCGCTGAAGAAGTGGTTCGGAATGTAAAACAACTGCGTGAGTTGTCTCCGATTTACACAGAAAGAAAAATGGCTTTAAAATAAAACATATCACTCTGATAAATGAAAATAAAAGAAACATCGCAACCTTAATAATTGTTAAAGCTGTAGATTGGTTCATTGTTAATACATATTATAGTATAAAATTATAATAGAGGAAGCTCATCATATGAGTGACGCACAAGCAAAATCGGAAATTGAAAACCCTATTCAGGTTACCGACAAAGCATTGAAAGAAATTAAGCGTATTATGGAGCTAGAAGATGCTTCATCTGAAAGCGGATTAAAAGTAGGGGTAAAGGGGGGTGGCTGTTCCGGATTGTTATACACGATGGAATTTGCAGCTGCACCACAAGAGGGGGAACGGATTTTTGAACATAATGAAATCAAATTATTTGTGGACTTAAAAAGCTTTCTTTATCTTCAGGGGATGACTCTTGACTTTTCTGATGGTTTGAATGGAAAAGGGTTTCAATTTTCTAATCCGAATGCAACTAAAACTTGTGGATGCGGAGCTTCGTTCGGAGTATGACATATCGATATTCTGAAGTGTTTCTGTTACAATTACCTGATAATGAGGAGGAACTATGGCAGCAATTACACTAGGCGGTAACGCTATAAATACATCCGGTAGTTTGCCGGCAATTGGTACCAATGCACCCGATTTTTTACTTACAAAGAACGATTTGTCCGATGTGACTATAAAGGATTTCTCCGGTAAAAACATTGTGCTGAATATTTTTCCCAGCCTCGATACGGGAATATGTGCTGCCTCTGTACGCAGATTTAATGCCGAAGCGGGCAACCTCGATAACACTGTCGTACTCTGTATTTCAGTTGATCTACCGTTCGCACATAATCGATTCTGCGAAGCGGAGGGTATCGACAATGTTGTTACACTTTCTGATTTGCGGAATAAAGATTTTGGCGAAAAATATAGCGTCAGAATTGTTGACGGTCCACTTGCTGGAGTGTTTTCACGTGCAATAGTAATTGTCAATACTGAAGGAAAGGTCATCTACTCGGAACAGGTGCCTGAAATTAAACAGGAACCTAATTATGAAGCTGCTCTTAAAGTACTCAGTTAATGATGGTCAAAACCAATGAGTCGATCCTGCTTCAATAAGCACATTGATTAAAAGGATAAAATTACCATGATTCGTCAAAATTTGAATCTTACCTTAGGAGACAAACTCTATTTTCCGGCAATTTTCCGAGGAATGTGGGTTACCTTAAAACATCTGGTTCGGCCTCATAAGCGAGTAACGATTCAGTATCCCGAAGAACGGCGTGACCGGCCTGCACATTATAGAGGTTTTCACCGGCTAAACAAAGACGACAAAGGCAGAATCAAATGTGTTGCGTGTGAGATGTGTGCAACTGCATGTCCGGCACATTGCATTACTATCGAGCCTCAGGAAACTCCCGCCGAATGGACCGACCGAGAACGGATGCCGAAAATTTTTGAAATAGATATGCTCAAGTGTATTTACTGTGGAATGTGTGAAGAAGCGTGTCCCGTCAATGCAATAGAATTGACTAAAATTCATGATTGGGCTGCCTATTCACGGGACGAAATGGTATGGAATAGAGAAAAACTGCTTGGAATGTACGATCAAACCACGAATGAAGCGCTCATGGCCGAAATCGGTCTTTCGCTCAATCCTCAGGATCAATTAAAAAGATCTCCTGTTGCATAATCAATGAAAATATATTTGGTATTTTGACACACAGGTGTTGGTGGTTATTGATACGTCTGACCATCTGTGTAGAACCGGAAAACGTACGTCCATTCAAAAAGAATATACTCTCTATTATTGTATTGCGTTGTAGTTTTAAATTGAATATATTTTATATTGATTCAAACCGTGCACTTGTGTTATTAATAGAAATGCTTAAACTGGTTTGCCATGGTGAAAAATAAAGTACGGGACATTGTTAGATGAAAATCAGAATTCCCCGAGAACAGTTAAAGGTTGGGATGTTTATTGAGCGTGCGATTATCGATAAATCGGACAAGAAATCAACCGATGTCGATTTTATTCAGAATGTACTGATAGATTCTCAAAAAAAGCTCAAAGAATTAAAAAGTAATAATATCAAGTTTCTTATTATTGATACTACCAAAGCACAGAAAATAGTCCCAAAGAAAAAGCCGGAACCAGAACCTAAACCTGAGCCAAAGGAAGAACCTCCTGTAGTTGTTGCAGAACCCATTATCGAAAAGGTAGAGGAACCAGAACCGGAAGAAGAGGAATTGCTCGAATCGTTTGACGATGTGCCTAAAGAGAAAAAGGGCGGCTCTGTTGTTTCGTTTGAAGTGGAACTGGAAAAAGCCCGCGAAATTAAGCAGGCTGCTGTTGCTAACGTGAAAAATATGCTCCAGGCGTCAGCAATTGGGAAAAGTTTCGATACAGAACCTGCAAAAGAGCAGATCAATGACATGGTAAAAAGTGTGTTCCGGAATAAGGACGCAATGTTAAGTTTGACACGACTGAAAAGTTTTGATGAATATACATTTACCCATTCCGTTAACGTTACGGTTCTTGCCGTAGCCTTAGCAAAAGAGACCGGATTTTCGAAAGAGAAAGTCGAAATGATCGGTCTGGGAGGGATGTTGCACGATGTCGGGAAGATGAAAGTTCCCGATGAAATCCTGAATAAACCGGGTAGACTCACACCGGAAGAACGGCTTGAGATACAGAAACACACAACGTATGCATATGAGATTCTGAAAGAGCGGGGGGATATTCCTGAAGTTGCTCAGCAGATGGCATATGAGCACCACGAACGGATCGATGGAACCGGCTATCCATGCAGCAAAAAAGAGAGTGAACTGCTTGATGAAAGTATGCTGACCGGTGTAGTGGATGTCTATGATGCATTGACCAGTGCTCGTGTTTACAAACCGGGAATGCCGCCACCGCACGCACTCTCGTTTATCAAAGCACGAGCAGAAACAGAATTCAGAGCAGAATATGTTGACAAATTTATTGAAGTTATCGGTATATTCCCGGTCGGAAGTCTTGTAGAATTCAATACAGGGCAGATTGGTATAGTGAAAGAAGTGAATCGGGATAACCTCTTCGAACCTTATGTGCTGCTGGTTATGAATGCTCAGAAGCAAAAGCTCGGTACGGCACGTGAATTAGATCCGTCAAAATACGAAAGTGGAAGAATGAAAATTGTTCGGTATCACGATCCGGACGATCTCGGAATTATTGTCTCCGATTTTCTCGATCTTGACGCTAAGCGGATCTGAAAAATTTAATGTGAAGTGTTATTTCTTCTTAAAAAACCTCTCCAATACTTCCTGTTTTTCCTTTAACTTATTTATTTTGATCTCACTTTCCTTCCCTAATTCTGTTCCGGGAGCAAGTTCAAGAACTTTTAAATAGTAAGCAATAGAGTTGCTATAATCGCGTTTTTCGTGTTGTTCGTGTGCTTGTGCAAGAAAATAATAGGAAACGGGATCATCCGGTCTTACGTTCACTGCATTGTTAAAAGATTCGATTGCTGCTGACATGGCAGTGGCTGTTCCGAGACTGAAATGATACTTTCCTTCCGCGATATGCTGCAAATACCTGGCTTCCCGATCCTCCGATTTAATTGTAAGATATTGTTTGTAATTTTCGGACGATTCATAAAACATTCCCGCATCATAGTCACTTCTCGCGCTCTCGAGAAGTTCTTGTGCACGGGTTGTTAAGAAAGAAACTTTCTCCACCGCTATATTACTGAGTTCAGAACGGTTGTCCTGTTGTGCTAATACTTCGTAAGCCTGCAGCACATTGGATGTATCACCGTTCTTTTCATAGATCGCTACCAGTATTTCATATACTGGAAGAAAATCGGGATTACTCCTCTTTAAACTTTCATATTCGGCGAGGGCTTCTTTTTCAAATCCTTTCTTTTCAAGGTCCTGACCTTGTTGAAGCCGTACCTTGGGCATGCGCGACTTAACTTCAGCCCAATCAGGCTTCAATCTGAGAGCCTCAGTAAACGCTTGAAGTGCAAGATTGAATTCATTGATACCGAGATAGGCATCACCTAATTTTAAATAAGCGGTGTGATTATTCGGATCATAAGAAACAAGACTTTTATATTCCTCTATTGCGCCTTCATAATTTTGTTGCGACATATATGTGTCTCCCTTCTGCAGCGAGCCCGCACATTGTACACTGAGAAATGCAACAAAACACAATACTAAAATACGGTTATTCATGCTGACCTTTCATCCTTAATGGAGCTTAATAATGTTCCAATTCTGAGAAAAAACATCAAAATACTACTATAATTATACAAATACAAAACAAAAATATTGCACGAGGAATTGATTTATTTAATTCAGGAGATATGTTGATGGCAGTTTGATCAGATGTCTGCACGACTATTATCTTGACTTTTATTGAAAAAATTATTAAAATTAATAGTTTTCGATCGCAAAAACCATCCGTGTATATCTAATATTATCAAAGAGTTGCGCCATATTGAGAATGCGGGAGTTTATTTTATAATGTTTAAGAGTTCAAATCTGTATATCCGCTGATGTATATATGTTATTGAAGTAAGGATAGCCGTATCAGATGAAAAATTGGCACATCTCCATATCGTACAATCTGCATGTATCATATTTCTGCACAAACCGAAATATTGAATCTGGAAAGCTGTAGTATAATGCATATCGATACTAAATCAATAACGAAGATATTGACGGAATTTATTGCAGATTGTATACGAAAAACTTCGAGTAAAAATGCTGTAGTCGGTTTATCTGGTGGTCTTGATTCATCAATAGTTGCAGCACTTTCGGTTAGGGCGGTTGGGAAGGATAATGTATCCGGTGTGCTCTTGCCTTATAAACTGAGTTCAGAAGCAAGTAAAACGGACGCAAGTAATCTTGCCGGTCAACTGGGGATTTCGGTCGAAACAATTGATATATCATCAGTTGCTGATACTTATTTTGAAAAGTATAAGATTACCGATGATAACCGGAAAGCAAACTATCTTGCCCGACAGCGTATGGCTGTTTTGTATGATGTGGCTGCCCGGGAGAAGGGGCTTGTTATTGGAACAAGCAACAAGTCCGAAATCCTGCTTGGTTACGGAACAATTTATGGGGATCTTGGTCACGCAATCAATCCGGTTGGTGATCTCTACAAAACGCAGATGCGTCAGCTTGCAGAATATCTCGAAATTCCTGAAACGATCCGGCAAAAAAAGCCGTCTGCTGATTTGATTGTAGGTCAGACCGATGAAGGTGATTTTGGTTTCACATATGAAAAAATAGATAAATTTTTCTATTTGTGGTTAGAGAAAAAAAAGAGTGAATCACAGCTTGAAGAGATAGGGTATAAAAAAGAATTTATCAATGAAGTTCTGAGACGTGTTAAGATAAATCATTTTAAACGTATACCACCACTTATTGCCAAGGTTTCACTGGTCACAATTGGAGTCGAGTTTAACTATGGCTGGGAATGGTCTGTACAATCCTAATTGATATGGTGAATTTACACTTTCTGCCAAAGAAATGTGAAAAAGTAATTGTATTTCATCAAAATTATTTTGAATTTACCGACTTATTTAATGTCGTGATGAGCCATGCATCTACCGGATAAAGGAAGTGTGCAAAATGACTCCTTGAAGCCGGGCTGTTTATACGTTGTATCAACACCTATAGGCAATCTTGGCGATTTTTCTTCACGTGCGGCTGATACTCTAAAATCAGTTGATATAATCGCTGCCGAAGATACACGAAAAGCATCGATTCTTAAACAACGTTTTAATATTGCAACAAAAGTTGTCAGTTATTATGAACATAATGCACAGAGACGGATTCCACAACTCATAAATTATTTAGTTTCGGGTTCCGCTGTTGCACTCATTACTGACGCAGGTACCCCGGGAATAGCCGATCCTGGATATAGATTGATAAACAGTTGCATAGAGAAAAATATTACTGTCGTTCCAATTCCAGGTCCGGCGGCATTTCTTGCGGCACTATCGGTTTCAGGACTCCCAACTGACCGATTTGTATTCGAAGGTTTTTTACCCGTCAAAAAAGGGAGAAAAAAGCGGCTGGAAAATTTGACCGGAGAATGGAGGACATTATTGTTTTATGAGTCTCCTCACCGCATTCAACGGACTCTTCGAGATCTGTTTGACCACTTCGGAAACAGAGAAGTCGTTGTTGTCAGAGAACTGACAAAAATATATGAAGAAATTATAAGAACAACACTGCAGGATGCACAGCAATTATTTAAACAGCGAAAACCGAAAGGTGAATTTGTTCTAGTTGTGCGTGGATGTGATCAGATATAATTATTGCGTGGAACCGGCAGTAAAGAACGATTGGCAAAACAAAATGAAATTTTTGGCGAATGGAGTTCAGTCCTGGTATATTAATCTTCTTGATCCTGCGATAAACTTCTTTATTAGATTAGAAATACATCCGAACCACTTTACAACGATTGGGTTAGTCATCCAGTGTGTATCCACTTATTTTATAGCAACAGGTCATTTTCTGGTAGGGGGATCACTAGTCTGGCTTTCAGGCACCTGTGATATCATTGACGGCAAAATTGCCCGGACACGCGGCATCGGAACCAAATTCGGAGCTCTTTACGATTCGGTACTCGACCGCTATGCCGAGTTTATTATGTTTTTTGGCTTAAGTTATTATTTTGTCTCTCATGAATATTTTCTGACATCGATTATTACTTTTGTTGCGCTTGGTGGTTCACTGATGACAAGTTATATTAGAGCACGTAGTGAATCGCTTGGATTCTTTGAAAAGGTCGGAACAATGCAGCGGCCTGAACGCATAGTCTATATTGGCGGTGGATCTATACTGTCTGGCATACCGTATATTTTCCCTTATCCAATAGTTATTGTACTGATATTAATTGCGGTTCTTTCAAATTATACAGCATTTCAACGACTGGCAATAATGTACAAAGCAACCGATCAAGGACGGGAATTGCTATACCCGGATAAAGATGAATGAGGAAGAGAAATGTTGATTAATAAGCTTAAATCAAAAATCCATAAAGCCCGTGTTACCGAAGCTGAGCTTCACTATGTTGGGAGTTTAACAATTGACAGAGATTTAATGGATATTGTTGGGCTCGTTCCGTATGAGAAAATTTTAGTAGCGAATATTGCAAATGGTAACCGATTTGAAACCTATGTTATCGAAGGATCACGGCAATCACGTACATTTTGTTTGAATGGGGCTACTGCGCATCTTGGCAGCGTTGGCGATGAATTAACCATATTTGCATTTTGTGATGTGACTTTGGAAGAAGAAAAGAAACTTGTACCGAAAATTGCGGTTCTTGATGAACATAATAATGTGATGACACTATCCGGAGGTGAGGATGTCAAGTAATGGTTTGAATAATAAAAAGCCCACAGGTAAATTAGGAGTCCTCATTCCTGGTTTGGGAGCAGTGAGTACAACATTCATTGCGGGGGTATATGCTTGTATTGAGGGGATTTCAAAACCCATTGGTTCACTGACACAAATGGGAACGATTCGTCTTGGAAAACGGACAGATAAAAAATCTCCGAACATTAAGGATTTTGTACCGCTTGCTGATATTAAAGATCTAGTATTTGGAGGATGGGACATTTTTCCCGATAATTGTTATGAATCAGCCTGCACGGCCGGTGTCCTTGATGAGCGGCTTCTGGAAAAAATCAAACCTGCGCTTGAACGTATCAAGCCGATGAAAGCTGTGTTTGATAAAAAGTATGTTAAGAAACTTGACGGTTCCCATGTCAAATCTGCCCCGTCAAAATATGAACTTGCCCAGCAATTAATAGATGACTGTAATCGATTCAAGGAAGAAAACGGATGTGACCGACTTGTCATGATCTGGTGCGGAAGCACTGAAATATTTTTGCAGCAGTCGGATACACATGCAACAATTGAAAAATTTGAAGAAGGGCTAAAAAAGAATTCACCCGATATAGCGCCGAGTATGATCTATGCATATGCGGCGCTCACGTTAGGAATACCCTTTGCGAATGGTGCTCCGAATTTAACAGTAGATATTCCGGCGCATCGGGATCTGGCCAAAAAGAACAATGTACCGATCTGCGGAAAAGATTATAAGACCGGCCAGACACTGATGAAGACTATCATAGCACCAGGATTGAAAGCCCGTATGCTCGGATTGAGCGGGTGGTTTTCGACCAATATACTTGGTAATAGAGACGGTGAAGTCCTGGATGACCCCGAATCGTTTAAAACAAAAGAAGAAAGTAAACTTTCGGTTCTCGAGCATATCCTTCAACCCGAAATGTACCCTGAACTTTACGGTGATATGTCGCATAAAGTCCGGATTAACTACTATCCTCCCCGGCGTGATAATAAAGAGGGATGGGACAATATCGATATTTTCGGGTGGCTTGGTTACGATATGCAGATTAAGGTGAATTTTCTCTGTAGAGATAGCATCCTTGCTGCCCCGATTGTCCTGGATCTTGTCCTACTGCTCGATCTTGCAAAACGGTGTGAAATGGGTGGAATTCAGGAGTGGTTATCTTTTTATTTCAAAAGTCCCATGTGTGTTCCTGAGGTGTATCCGGAACACGATTTGTTCATTCAATTAATGAAGCTCAAGAATACACTCCGGCATATTCAAGGAGAGGAACCAATTACACATCTTGGGCTCGAATACTATGACTAATTGAGCGACTGCTCTGTAGTCGAATTAATTGGCGCGCGTAAACAATAAATAAAGTTTCAGCCGCAGACCGCTTCATAATGACAGAAAGACAAAAAAAGACACATGGGATATTAAAGGAATATCTAAAAACTTCTCTGCCAGCAGTAGTAGACCTGTCTATTCAGCCGCTGGTATGGCTTTATGAAGCTTTTCTTATTGGGCAGATTAGTATTGCGGCTCTTGGCAGTGTCGGCTTGGCCTTCCAATTTGTTCTTGTAACATTCACGGCCGTCCTTACCTTTGTAGTAGGGAGTTCACTTATTATCAACAGACATCTGGGTCAAAAAAAAATCTTTGAGGCAAATCACATTTTTGGCCAGGCAATGATGATCGGGATTTTTCTGTCGATTACGATTGCTTTGATCTGGTATTTCGGCTCTCCTATCCTATTTAAAATTATTAAAGAAAGCGAACCACACAGCCAAACGTTTGGGATTAATTATCTCCAAACTCTTGCTTATTTTGCCCCAATTGCTATCATCTGCTTTATTGCTCTGGGTATTATCAGAGGAACAGGAGATACCCAATTTGCTCTTATAATCAATATTGTTATAATCAGTATTAATGTCATTCTCGCACCACTGCTCATATTTGGTCAATTCGGACTGCCACGTTTGGAAGAGCGGGGACTTGCTCTTGCAAAAGGAATATCATTTGCCGTAGGTTTTGTATTGACTGGTATCCTTGTCAGGAGCAGAAAGATTAATTTATATCTTTCGATACGTGAAATGACCAATGTCAAATGGGAGAGTGTCAAAATACTGTTTCGCTCGGGTTTTCCAACTACGGTTGAGCAGTTGACCTGGTCCACCGGATTGTTCGTGGTTTCTACCTATGTTGCCCGGCTGGGAGTAATCGGGTTGGCAACACATCAGATTCTGCTTCTGATTCAAGGTGTATTGTCCATGATCTATCAGGGACTTGGTATGGGTTCAATGATTTTAATTGGAAAAAAAATCGGCGCGGACGAACATCATCATGCAGAGCGTACGGGATTTGTTGCCGGAGGTGTTACTTTGTCCCTTGTGCTTGTAGTTGCATTGGCAATCTATATATTTCAGGTTGAATTGTTCCGGGTATTTACAGATAGTCAGGAAATCCTTAATCTGGGTTTAACCGTTATCATTATTTTTGCGCTTGTCCAAATCCCGAAAGCCCTCAACAGTGTCTTGATTGGAAATCTGCGTGGAGCAGGGGAGTTGAAATGGATTATGTGGGTAACTATACTCGGTGTTGCCGTATTTGAAGTCAGCGCTTCATGGGTAATAGTTTTTGTGTTTCAGTTTGCACTTGCCGGTATCTGGATTGTACACGGCTGTGATGAAATATCACGCTTTCTCTTCAATTTTATCCGCTTCAGAAACGGAAAATGGAAACTACAAAATTTGTAATCTGCGTCGAAATATTTTCCTTTCCTTGTAACATTTCTCATATAATATATTATTGTGTCATATTACCTCAGCAGTGTGTGAATCAATAAATTGCATTGATTCGGATCAATAAAGTTTGTTGCAACGAAATCTTTTGAGCTTCAAGAAATGAAATAATTGACTCAAGTAGTTTTGCGTTTTACAGGGAAAATAGTTACATTAAATATTTTGAGAATTTAACAGATGGAAATCAATGAAATATAGAATTGATTCGACAGAAGAACTGCTCTGCCATATTGGATTACTCGCTGATGAATATGGTACAGAAGTATATGTTGTGGGTGGTTTCCTGAGGGATGAAATACTTGGTCAAAAGGGCAAAGATATTGACTTTACCGTTACTAGAAATGGAATGGTTTTTGCCCAAAAATTAGCCGAATCATTGGGGATATCAGATATAATCAGCTATGAAAAATTCGGTACTTGCATGATCCCATATAAAGATTTTAAGCTTGAATTTGTTCAAGCACGTGGGGAATTATATGAACCCGATTCACGAAAGCCAAATGTTACGGATGGCGATCTTTTTACCGACCTGCAAAGGAGAGATTTTACAATCAACACGCTTGCAAAGAGGCTAACAAAAAGTGGTCTTGATGATACAATTGTTGACCATTTTAACGGAATTGCAGATCTGAGTAATAAAGTTTTGAGAACACCACTCGACCCGATGCAAACATTTGATGACGATCCGCTTAGAATGATCAGAGCATTCCGATTTGCATCACGGTTCGAACTGACAATTGATGATACCTTAATTGAGGCAATCAAAAAAAACCGGGATCGAATTAAGATCGTATCTCAGGAGCGTATTACACATGAATTTCTTCAAATTATGCAAACCGGTAAGCCGTCGATAGGACTCGATCTTTTGCGTGTTTCCGAGCTGCTTGAAGTTTTATATCCCGAGTTACAACTGCTGATTGGTGTTGAGCAGCGTAGCGGGTTTCATCATAAGGATGTGTGGTTTCATACGCTTAAAGTGGTTGATAATGTAGCAAAAGCATCAGATGATCTCTACCTTCGTCTTGCAGCACTTTATCATGATATTGCAAAACCGAAAACCAAACGATTTGTCGAAAACATTGGATGGACATTTCACGGACACGATGCACTCGGGGCAAATATGGTCAATTCAATCTTTAAAAAACATAAAATACCATTGATGTCACTTGCTTATGTCCAGAAACTGATCAGGCTGCATCTGAGGCCGATAAATCTATCGAATGAAGAGGTGACTGCAAGTGCTATCAGACGCCTTGTAGTAGATGCCGGTAGTGATCTCGACGACTTATTGACCTTGTGCAGAGCAGATATTACTTCGGGAAATCCAAACCGGGTTAAAAGACACCTTGAAAATTTTGATATTGTTGAACAGCGGATTAGCGAAGTGGAAGAGCTTGACGCATTGAAAACATTCCAGTCTCCTGTTCGAGGTGAGGAAATAATGGAAGTTTGTGGACTGGAGCCATCACCAATGATTGGAAAATTAAAGGCAATGATTGAAGAAGCGATTCTTGATGGAACGATTCCTTACGAGTACGATTCAGCTTATAAGTATTTACTGAAACTGAAAGATGAAGTTTTGCATGATCAAAATTCTACCAAGACAAAAGAAGCATAAGCCGATACGATATGAATAAGAAAATTCAAAATCAGGAGTACCGTGTCCGATTTGCACCGAGTCCGACGGGAAATTTTCATATTGGAGGTGCACGGACTGCACTCTTCAACTGGTTATTCACCAGAAGTAATAACGGTAAATTTCTGGTACGGATAGAAGATACTGACAAGGAACGATCATCACAGGAGTTTTTGGATTCAATCCTCAACTCAATGCGATGGCTGGGACTAGAGTGGGATGAAGAGCTTTTTATACAGTCTCAAGCAATTGGTCAACATCGAAATGCGGTTGATGAGCTTCTGAAAAGCGGTGGTGCTTATAAGTGCTTCTGCACATTGGAAGAGCTCGATGTGAAACGGAAAGAATCATATAAAAACAAGAATCCTTATACATACGAAAGAACATGTTATCATTTGACAGCAAGAGAAGTACAAGAAAAAGTAGAAAATAGAATGCCTTTTGCAGTTCGCTGCATGGTCCCGCAGGGAGCAACAGAGTTTAACGACGGTATTCATGGAAAGACCGTCTTCCAAAATAAAGAAATAGACGATTTTATAATACTCCGGACTGACGGATCTCCGACCTACCAGCTAGCTGTTGTGGTGGATGATCATACAATGAAAATTACCCATGTCATTCGTGGTGATGACCACTTATCGAATACACCAAAGCAAATTATGCTCTATCAATCACTTGGGTGGTGTGTTCCCGAATTTGCACATATGCCGATGATTCTTGGTCCAGATAAAACGCGCCTCAGCAAACGACATGGTGCAGTATCGGTTGAGATTTACCGTGAGAGGGGATATCTTCCGGAAGCACTCCGAAATTTCTTGCTTCTGCTCGGTTGGTCTCCGGGAGACGACCGGGAAGTGATCCCGGTTGCAGAGGCAGTTCATAAGTTTGATCTCCAAAATACATCTAAAAAATCTGCAGTATTTGATGAATCGAAACTTGAATGGATGAATGATCAGTATATCAGTTCTTTAGGGATTGATGAGCTTTCAGAGCGTCTGATACCATTTATTAATACGGATACACAGTTCTCAGAAAGAGTTGCTGAAAAAGGGAGCGAATATTTCAGACAGGTGCTTGAACTCGTTAAGCCGCGTATGAAGCTTCTGACAAATTTTATTGTATTCGGCGGCTATTATTACAGAGATCCGGTTGTGTTTGATCCGATAGCTGTTAAGAAATATTGGAAGGATGATGAGGTTATGGAACGTTTGGGGCGGGTAAGATTAAAAATGATGGATCTTGATGATTTTTCGGAAGAGGCAATTGAAATTTCTGTCCGTGATCTTGCTGATAATCTTGAGATATCAGCGGCGAAGCTTATTCATCCTATTCGTCTCGCACTAACCGGATTCGGGGTCAGTCCCGGACTATTCGAGGTAATGTGCCTGCTTGGTAAAGAGACCGTCGTCGTTCGCCTAGAAAAAGCAATCCGTTATCTTAATAAATTATAGAAAATTTCGCCTGCAATAAGCACAAACGTTTAAAGGAGCATACTGGTATCGGTATGCTCCTTTTGTTAACTCAATTCAGTTCTCGCTTTTAGGTAAAGAGCGCGAGGACGTTTTGCGGTATAACATTCGACTGAGCAAGCTGTGCAGTAGCCGTTTGCTGGAGTATCTGGAACCGTGTACTTTCGAGCTGTTCTTTAGCAATGTCGGCATCGAGGATTCTTGCTTTGGTTGCCTCAGTATTGGTGGTAGAGATCGAGAGGGTTGTTTCTTTAACCGTGAGTCTCGATATGGTCGCCCCGATCTGTTGGAGCGACGTATTAATCAGATCGATTGCACTGTTCACATTCGAAAGCGCACTTGCAGCACTCGAGGAATTCGTGATATTATTTGAAACGTCCCCTGAAGCGACTGACAGGCTTGCCGCGCCGTGATTCTGAGTTATCGAAAATGAGAGCGTATCGGATGCCGCCTGGGTTACCAGTTCCTTCATCCTGATCAGGATGTCGGAGATACTCAAGAGCCCTCCCTCAGCAATCGAGAGCACATTCTTAGCGGTTCCGACATTATCAAGCGCGACCGACAAACCCCTGCTTCTGGCAACGAGCCGTTTTGAAATAACAAATCCTGCAGGATCGTCTGATACCTCGTTAATCCTGAGACCTGTTGCTAGTTTTAACTGGGGTTTTTCTAAATTGCGGTTGACACTCTTGAGGGCGTTGAGTGCATTAAACGCAGCTATATTAGTGTTGATACGGGTGGAATCTCCAATGGCCATATCATAACCTCCTTGTTATTGGTGGCCTGCCCGACCTCCATGCCGGACAATAGTAGGCTTCTGTTTCCTGAAACTAAAAAAATATACTACAAACTACATGAGTGTAATCTTGCTACTCTAATGTATCGTCAATCTTTTGTGAAACTTTATCAAAAATATGGTCATATCGCGGTCGGAACGAATCAAGAGTTCTTTAATATCTACTTGACCAACCAAGATTGAATCATACTCTGAAAATTCTCAATAAGTGTCTCAATATCGACACTTTGTCTAATTTAATGCACTTGCAATTACTTGAATACATAATCTTTGTGCTTAGAATTGTAATTGTAGGAGGATTTTGAAATTGGCATAGCGTTTGCCCTCAAATAATAATAGATGAAAGAATAAACGGACATTATAAATTAGAAAAATGAAAATAAAAACTATATGAAGGAAAAAATAACCGGGACCTCCGCGATCAAAACTGAAAAGGGTCACGTGTCCCGGTTATGCTTCTTTGCCGAATAACACTAAAGATAATAACAATGAAT
Source organism: bacterium (assembly GCA_965249485.1). GTDB lineage: Bacteria > SM23-31 > SM23-31 > SM23-31 > SM23-31 > CBDFMG01. The sequence goes on from OZ252239.1 coordinate 1,948,781, forward strand.
ATACTAGCCGACAGCTTCTTTAATGGGAATTCTCAGATAAAAATCGCAGATGATTTATATCTGATGAATTGTAAAAAAGAGATTAAAGTTCTCTATCAGCGAGACTTAAATAATCTTAAAAGTAAAACGAAAATGTTTTTTGTTTTCAATGCTGTGGCTAATGATTCAATGCGTAGTGATGCTCTATAAATAGATCAGGAATGATTATGTAAAATTCTCCTCGAACCACTTCTCTCCCCCTCATTAAATGGTTGGTGCGATTCGCCCTTCCAAATCACTTCCGCCCGAAGTGAATTTGGAAGGGCCTTTTTTTTGATTCATATGAAATATATTTTCCTTGCATAACCAAATGTAAAGCATCATATTTTACAATCTTAGGGGGTTTTTATTATGTGTCGTAATAAATAATTTAAGTCTGCACCCCCGTGGATTATATGTCATCAATGTTGGTAAGAAAAGAATGAGAAGTGTCCCGCATGAGGCGGAGCTGGTCAAATCGCACGACCAAAAGCCTGTAGAACTACAAAAAACAATCTGGTCTATCGCAGGAGGAAAGGGGGGAACCGGCAAGACCATTTTGACAGCGAATCTCGGAATCGGACTCGCTATTCTCGGCTACAAAGTAGTCCTTATCGATGCCGATTTAGGGGTACCGAATCTCCACAATTATCTCAGAATTAAACGCCCCAGAGTTACGCTTGACGATTTTCTAACGAAAAATGTTGATACTCTATCCGATATCCTGATTGAGACGCCCCATAGTAATCTCCGGTTTATTGGCGGAGGAACAAGCCTCGTTGGTAATGCAAATCTTCCTTACGTAAAAAAACAGAAGCTCATACGGCATATCAATAAGTTGAAAGCAGATATCATTCTTGTTGATCTTGGAGCGGGAATATCACATAATACAATCGATTTTTTAAATGTGTCCACGAGAGAAATAGTCGTATCAAATCCTGAACCGAATGCGAGTCAGGATGCCTACTTTTTTTTGAAAAATGCTGTCTATCGTCGAATAAAATCTTACATGAAAATCGATGCCAATTTTAAAGAAGCATTTAAAGATTATTCCAGTACGAATGGTAACGGTACATTCGATATACCGAAATTTTATAATTATCTCCAGTCTCATTCAAAACAGGTTTACAATGATTTAGACCAGTATCTTTCGCTCTTTCAACCAAGATTAATCCTGAATAAACTGCGGAAAAGAAAACACAAAAAAGAGGGAGATTGGTTTGTAAACCTTGTCCGCACTTTTTTAGAAGTAAATATGGATTTCATCGGCACTTTAAGGTATGATAAACGGATCATCCAAACCTCAGAAGATATTTATCCATTTTCAATCCGTTATCCAAATGCTGCAATTTCGAAAAATCTTTTTTCCATCTTGAGTTCACTGTACAGCTTCGAACAAAGTAAACATGATGTTAATACCTTCCGGCAATTCAAAGCGCTGCTCAAAGACCAGAAAAAACTCTGGGAATAAAATCGTCAAAAATCTTGCCACTATTTAATCATTAATCATTTAATTTCATTACTGTATTTTTTATTTGTTGACAAAAAAATGCTGGAGGATTGTTATCCGGCAACCTTACAATGCCATAACATTACATGTTATTCTGTCCTAAAGCGCTTTCACTATTGTTGCGTTTGATTTGAAATGCCGAGTATCAGCATCACAGGGCATATTAGAGATACGATTCTATTGTAAATGAATACGTATCGTTGTCCCTGTCAAACAGCACTGTTGCCCATCTGAATATCGGATTGGCGATAAATCATATAACATTGTGTCAACCGATACTACTAATTCTGGAATATTCAACTGCTGGTGAAGAGTGATTTCATTAAAGTAGTATATATAGTAGTATATATGTACTCTGCAATAATCAGTACAATACCAATAAATCTTTTTATTTTGCAAAAAATATATTAGAAATTGTACCTACACAATTTTCAAATACGACTGAAATTACTGTGCGATAGGGAGCAGTGTGCTGCAACAATTTAATGACAAAAACGATTTTGAGAATACATTAACTATCAATGGAACAAAACGGACATACTATCTGCGAATTCCGCCAAAATCCGGTACTGATTCGGCACGGCTTGTGTTACTGCTTCATGGTGCTATGGGGTATGGGCAACGCATTGCACGAGTAAGCCGGTTTAACGAAATAGCCGATAAACACGGAATAATTGTGGTTTACCCTGATGCACTTGATGGATATTGGAATGAAACTCCCAATGACAACGGAACAATCGATGACGTTTTATTTATTGATACGTTAGTCGACGAGTGCGAAAAAATGTTCGCCGTAGACAACAGGAGAATATATGTTGTCGGTGTGTCGAACGGGGGTATGATGGCATTCAGATTGATTTGCGAGCTTTCAGGCAGGTTTGCAGCGATGGCCTCCGTTGCGGGATATATGGTTGAAGACTCTGCAACGAAATGTAATCTGAAACATCCGGTTCCAGTGGTACTATTCCACGGAACAGATGACACCTATGTTCCTTTTATTGGTGGTAAAGCAAAGAGAGGGATTTCAGGGAAAATTATGTCCACAACCGCTGTAGCATCGTATTGGTCACAGATGAATGGATGCAATCCGACTCCCGAATCAACAATGTTAGCAAAAAATAATCCTGCTGATACTACACAGATTCAGCAGGATATCTATAAAAATCCGGAATTAAACACCGAGGTGATTCTCTATACAATTCATGGCGGCGGTCACACATGGCCGTCGGGAAACGGTGGGAGCGAGCGTGTCCTTGGGAAAACCTCACTGGACATAGATGCTTCTCTGGTTATATGGGAGTTTTTTAACCGGCATCCTAAAATCACATGAATGATTTTCTCCAAACGATTATTCTGAGAGATAAAATGTTTCCGCTTCTCCCATTGCCTTGCCCAAATCAGATATAACATTTAGATTTTTAAGAATCTGCTCCAATGCTGACAGAAAATAGAACACATTTTTCTGTGTTGAAGACTGTTCCATCAATCCGATTCTCCATATCTTCCCTGCAAGAGGTCCAAGACCTGCGCCAATTTCGATATCAAAATCTTGCAACAATACTGAACGGACGGCTTTGTCGTCGATTTCTTCTGGTATTGTCACTGAATTCAACTGGGGTAGGCGGTATTCTTCTTCTACAAATGGTGATAATTTGAGTTCGCGTAATCCGGCCAATAATGCATTGCTATTACGTAAATGGCGCTTAAAAAGCTTTTCAAATCCCTCTTCATAAAGCATAATGAGTGCCTCCCGTATACCGTACACCATGTTTATGGGAGCTGTGTAGTGATACACACGTTCATCCGACCAATACTTCTGAACCATACTCATATCAAAATACCAGCTTTCAATTTCTGATTTACGCCGGTTGATTTTATCAAGAGCTTTGTCGGAAAAAGTCACCGGTGCTAATCCGGGTGGACAGCTGAGACATTTCTGTGTACCGGTATAGCAGACATCGATATTCCACTCATCAACATATAAACGAACACCGCCAAGTGAGGATACTGTGTCGACAAGAAAGATAGCGCCGTGATTTTTACAAAGTTTTCCGATTTCTTCAAGTGGTTGTCGGACTCCCGTTGATGTTTCACCGTGAACAACTGCAACACCGGCGATATCTTTTTCACTCTGGAGTGCTGCTTCGATCGCTTCATGGCCGATGATTTCACCCCAATTCTTCTCAAAGGGTATCGGAATAATGCCATATTTCCGTGCAGTTTCGGTCATTCGCTTTCCGAAAACACCATTGACCCCGATGAGCACTTTTTCACCCCGTTCGAATACATTTGCAAAACAGGTCTCCATTCCGGCGCTTCCGGTTCCTGATACCGGAAGGGTAAATCTATTTTTCGTCTGGAATAACCACCTGAGTAGTTCCTGTACTTCATCCATAATTTCCAGAAATTTCGGATCAAGGTGCCCAATAGTCGGCGAAGCCAGAGCCTGAAGAACACGCGGATGTACATTAGTCGGTCCCGGTCCCATGAGTATACGTTCCGGCGCATTGAACTGTGGGTACGTTTTCATAAAATCCTCATATTATATAAAGTAATCAAATAAGTTTAATATTTCTGTTTCGTTGCTGATATAAGTTCAAGCAACTTTTCTGCAGCATCATCCCAGTTGAATTTAGCTACCCATTCCAGTGCATTTTTTGTCAAGCGTTCCCTGAGTCGGACGTCGGTTAGCACACTCAAGATGTGCTCTGCAAGTTTCTCCCGGTCTCCGTATGGATAGAGAAGTCCGGTCTTGCCGTCAAGAACAGAATCATGCAGTCCAGGTACATTGGCAGCAACAGTTGTTGTGCCGCACGCGTTTGCTTCAATTATTGTGAGTCCCCACCCTTCTTTGATCGACGGATTTACAACCAAATGGCATTGCTGTAAAATTTTTACTTTAGCTTCCTCATTTACAAAACCGGTAAACTGGACTGCATCATCAAGATTATAGTTATGGACTTGTGCTTTCAATTCTGGAAGATTATCGCCATCACCGACAATGATCAATTGTGCTTCCGGAAATGATTTTTTGACAAGAGCAAATGCATCGATCAGATGGTCAACACTTTTGTACCGCTTAATTCTGCCGAGATAGCCGATGAGTGGTACATCATTTTTAGGCTGATTGGAGGTAGTATAATGTGTAAGGTCGACGCAGCAAGGTACGATTGAAATTCTATTTTCACTGATTCCACTTTTTATCATGTCGTGTTTGGTGCTCTCGGAGATCACAACAAACGGAACTTTTCTGTATACCGGCTTGATAAATTGCTCGAACAGATAGACATAGAGTGCACTTGGCAATGATACTTCTTTGAAAATTGCGGTTTTGAAAATATGGTGAACTAGACAAATGATTGGAATTTTTTTAATATATAAAGGCGAAAGGAATGGAATTTTATTGATTGCATCAATTACTACATCATAGGTATCCTCAGCGAGTAACCGCTTACTTGCAAATGGAACGGCGTAATTAAAAAGACTCCTGCCTCCTGACCGGACTACTCTGATACCATCAATCGATTCTTCGTGCTGAAGATCTGGATAATTGCTGCAGAGGAGTGTGACCGAATGGCCTTTTTTGACGATTCTTTTCAGGATTTCGTGATTATAAACTTCGGCACCCCCGCCGAGTGGATGCTTAATATCTTGCCAGTTTAAGAAAAGGATTTTGTACGGCACGTTTGCCTCGGATGGAATTATTGTCCCGACCCGGAGGATGAAATAGGTTCAGTCTGCTGTTCGGCTGACTCCGGTTTAGCTGTACGGTCGCCCCTCTTATGCTGATAAAGAAATGAAAGCGGAATAATGATCAGGTATCCTATAACGAGTAAAATAGGGGCAAGTGTCAACGACCAGAAACTATCGACAGGCCCGATACTCATTGAGATATAACCGAATATAAGGACCGCAATTCCTGCAAAAAACAATATGTAATTATGGGAAGTGAATGGTAACGGATTTTTGCCCGAAACCTTAGCTTGTCTTCCTGTACGATTTTTCTTTCTGGCAGCCTGCGCCATCTATCCCTCCTGCATGTGATCGGTCTCAATTGACATACAATGTAAAAAAAAATACCAATAATGTCAATTTGTATCACACGGTATTATCTATAGACTCTGATATAAGAACGCATATGATATTTTTAATTATCAAACTGAAGGATTGGGAAACATTGAACGGAGAATAAACGGATTTTCACCATCCAGTCCACGTATACGCTGACTGATTGCGGAAAATAGATTTTTTTGTGTACGGTATGTTGTTACATTCTTATGCAGTGGTTTTTTGCGGAGTGTCTCGTTTAAGGGTACAAATGTGTCGACGAATTCCTGAAGTGTGTGTGATATTTCCGCTTCTTTATGCCAGACCCAGGCTGCATGTATTGCAGCACCCAGCGCTGCTCCTTCTCCTGAAACGGGAAGTACTTCTGTTTCGAATACGTCAGCAATCGTCTGACACCAAACTTCAGATTGTGAAAGTCCGCCGGTAAGACGGATTTCCGTCGGTGTAACCGGCAACCGTGTGAATCCATCGTATAAATTAAGAACATGCCCTTCGAGAACTGCCCGGCATAGGATTTCACGGGTAAACTCGTTCAAACCAAATCCGAAAAACAGGGGAGATGCCTGCGGTAGATCGGGTGTTCTTTCTCCGGTAAACCACGGTATCAGTATTCTGCCGCCATTGCCGGCCTTTGTCTGATGGAAAATGTCCATGAACTGTTCATGTGTCAGATCATATTTTTCCATTATTGCATTATACCCATTTGCCAGATTTGAAACGCAGAGGAGGGGAAGATAGTGTCCTGTACTATCGCAGAATGCTGCAATTTCACCCGAGGCGTCCACAAATGGTTCTGCCATAAAAGCGTATGCAGTTCCGCTAGTTCCGAGGCTGATTGTAACAATGCCCGGACTGATATTCCCGGTGCCGACCGCACCATACATATTATCCCCGCTTCCGGCATCGATTGTACATTCAGGTGAGAATCCATACTGGTCCACCAGGTGGTGTGATATTGTTCCGATGCTCTTGTCCGATGGCATAACCGGAGGAAGTTTATCCTGCAATCCGGTATCAACCGCATCGATGACTTTTTTCGACCACTGCCCGGTTGCTGGATTCCACAGAGCCATGCCGGACGTATCGCCCGGTTCCATTACCCGCACCCCGCCATCCTTTGCCCCGGTCAGGTTCCAGTTGATATAGTTATGAACGAGAAAAAGTGTAGTTGTCCTAGTGTAGATTTCATACTCATGCCGGACCATATGAAATATTTTAGAAGCAGTATAACCGGTCCGCTGGGCATTGCCGATTTCCTGTATCATGGATTCCGGGCCACCTACTTTTTCAGTGAGCAGTTCACATTCTTCCTGTGTAGAAAAATCGTTCCAAAGTTTACTTCTTGAGCGAGTCAGGTTGCCGTGTACATCCAATCCAACTAAGCCATGCTGCTGACCTGAAACCGAAATACTCTTTATCTCAACCTGAGAGATTTCTGATTCTGCCAGCTTTTTGAATATTGTATTAACAGCCTCGAGCCACATTTCTGGATTTGATTCTGACACACCTTCCGGCAATCCGGTTTCTACACCATCTATTGTTCTGTAGTGTTGTAAATCCCGGTCGTAAATTACGGTGTCGGTATATACAGCTTCACAAGACTCGTGGTCGATGATGACAAGTTTGCAGCTTTGTGTCGATACATCTAATCCGGCAAATAGTTTCATTATTAAAAAGGGTTTTATGAAAGTAAACAGTTAATATTTGTTTGGTGGCATTCCAAAGATTCAAAATGACCTTTCTGTTTATTGTTCACTACTACGCATCAAAAATTTATAAAATGTGAGATACTATTCAATATATTAACGTTGTATAAAAAATTGCGATAACGAATAACTGGCCATAATTACCAATTTTCGATGAGAATTTGTTCCAGTATGCCTCGGTTTTTTTCAGGTGATAGATGACATTCCATAATATCTTCATGCGGCAGTCGAGCGATCCTTTCCCTCAATTTCAACAGCGCCTGTACATTGATCTCAATTGCCTTATGAACCGGCATATTTTCAGGATTGATATCGATTCCATAATAGCCGTTATAACCGATTGCCCATAGGGAATAGAGGAGTGCCTCTGCTTCGGGAAAATTGACTAAGCCGATATTATTGTCCTGATCATAGTTGCCGTCAGGCTGACTGTTCCAATGAGTATGTGCAAGACGCCCATCCATTGCTATAAGAGAAAATGCTGCCGGAAGCATTTCATAGCTCATTTTCACATGACCGACTTCCGGATTGAGCGTGGCAAGCGCTGTCCCGCTATCGACAAGTTTCCTGTTTTCCGGATTCTGCAACTTGTGATCGATTCTCTGTGCAGCAAGAATCCCTTCTGCGGTTGTACGGTAGATATTGTTAATTGCAGGTTCATATCCTTTAGGCTCTATGGCAACTCGAACACCAGGTACAGCATCCATTGCTTCTGCCATGGCGGATTCAAAGAGGTCCCACATATACATATAGGGTTTGCCATGCAAATATCGGTATCCATCCATTCCCGGCCACGAAATTGCCATATCCGCACCCATATCCTGTATGAGCTTTAAACCGCCGATTGCGATTTCAATTGCCTTGTTACGTGACTCTTTGTTTGGATTAGAAAGGCTGCCGAATTCAAACATTTTGTCAAAGAAATGGGAGAACGGGACGGCGACAAGACGAATTCCAGTTTCTTTTTCTAATTGCTTATAAAGATGAGCATTATCTTCATTTACTTCTGCAGGATAATGGGCTTCAATACCTGTAACTCCCAGATTAGCCATTCCGGCAGCCATGTCGATCTTCTCTTCAATAGTTGCATTGTCAACATACCGCTCATGAAACCTGCCACCTGATGGTGTAAAGTACCAGATTCCAACTGAAATGTTAAATTTTAATTCTTTTTTCAAATTCTTTAACATTATATCCGGTTCAAGTGCGGATTTTTGATAGCTTAAATCTTTCAATTTATATGCCATATCATCTCTCCTTTTTCATCTAAAGAGCTCACTGGATATGTTCGTAGCAAATACCGATGTACCGAGAGCAAACCACTTTGTTATATACCCCGCTAAGAAATACTGGTGCGAGTCTCGCTTCTGCCGCGCGAAATAAAATCCTTTATAAAAAACTATGGCAAAATAAACTGCAATTATTATCCAATCGGTATAGAATAGCTCCATAATATTACACTTACATATGTATTATGAATCCTGTACCCGTTTCTACAGCAATACGTATTAGCCGGATGTCAGTTTTCTATGGTAATGATATTTAAGTAGAGGTTATTGAAATATTTGAATTTTTACTCTAATACTAATTCAGCTGAAAGTCTAATATCTTGTGATGAACTTCCGAGCATAATCTCAAATGCTCCCGGTTCGACAATCCAGTTCTGTGTAGCAGAATCATAGAATGCGAATGCATCTTTTTCGAGGTGAAATTGTACTGTTTTTGTTTCACCGGAACTCAGAGTTATGCGATGAAACCGTTTCAACTCTTTAAGCGGTCGGACAATTGATGCATACTCGTCCTTGATATATAACTGCACAACTTCGTCACCCGTTCTTGTTCCGGTATTAGTTACATCGACACGAACTGATGCAGTTGAAGATGAAGTCGATTCCACAGAAAGATTTGCATATTTAAATGTTGTATAGCTTAAACCGTGGCCAAAAGGATAAAGAGGTTCGGCTTTCGATTGAAAATATCGGCCGGGACGTCCCGGTGGTATGATATTGTAGTAAACTGGTATCTGCCCGACGTTTTTTGGTATGGTAACCGGAAGTTTACCACCCGGATTTATTTCACCAAAGAGAGCTTCTGCAACGGCAGTACCCGTTTCCTGACCCAAATACCACCCGTCAAGTATTGCCGGAATGTGCTCAGCAATCCACTCGATGGCAAGCGGCCGGCCGTGCAAAAGAAAAACAACAACCGGCGTTCCTGTTGCATAGACCGCTTCGACTAACTCCTGCTGTTTACCCACAAGTCCCAAATCATCACGGTCTTCATTTTCCTTTGTTGTCAACTCGTTTCCGCCGATGACAACGATAGCCACATCGGACTGTTTAGCGATTGCGACCGCTTCATCAATGTTCTCTTTTTCCAGATCGACAAGGCTTGCTCCCTCAGCATACAACAATTCAACATCGTCGTCGAGATAGTGCTCTAGACCTTCGCGAACCGTTATATAATATCTGGCTTGCGGTGTTGAATATCCTCCCAGAACTTCAATATCGGCATTTGGCCCAATGAGTGCTATTTTATTTAAATCCTCTTTGTTGAGAGGCAGAAGATCGTCTTCGTTTTTGAGGAGCACTATTGACTTCCGGGCGACCGCAACAGCCATTTCATTGTGCGATTCATCATTGAGAATTTCTTCGTAGTTATCCCTTACATTTGCAAGACGGTCGAGCCTGTTGAAATAGTCGTTATCCGGATCATCTCCCCGTATCGATTCCGCATAACTGACGGCCTCATAATCCTCCGGCCCTTTGTCCTGTGACAATTGATAATCCTGCCAAACATGTACCTCTTCACCCGAATCGAATAATCCGAGTCTAAATTTTGCACGGAGTACATTTTTAACTGCTGCATCGAGCAGCCCTATAGAAATCGCACCGCTATTTATTCCTTCAAGTAGGGGAGCGCCATATGCTCGCCCTGTATCCCACGGTTGTTCCCATGCTAACTCAGTATCAACACCGGCCTCCAGAGAAAGCCGGGCCGCATCCACATTTGTTTCCGCTATTCTCATAAAACGTTTTAGATTGAGAATGTCGTTATTGTCGCAAACAATCAGACCGTTAAAGCCATATGTTCCTCTAAGGATATCTACGAGAAGGTATTTGTTCGCATGGCAGGGCATACCGTTCAAACTGTGGTGAGCAGGCATGAAACTCCCTACTCCTGCTTCCTCAACAGCTGCCTTAAAAGGCGGCAGAAAAATCTCATGAAGAAGCCGTTCGGAAACGTCAAATGCGGAAGCATTCAGACCAGCAATCGGTTCACCATCTGCAACAAAATGTTTTGCAGTTGCGATGATATGATTTTCATCAAACTGCTCATCGCCCGTTCCCTGTAATCCTTTTATAAATGCAACACTTATCCGGGAGACAAGATACGGATCTTCTCCATAACTTTCTTCAGTTCTGCCCCAGCGTGGATCACGTACCACTCCAAGCATCGGAGAGTAGACATGATGAACCCCCAAGGCACGTGCTTCCTTTGCTATGATATGAGCCATACGCTCGATCAGATCAGGTTCCCACGTGCTTCCCAGAGCAATTGCCTGTGGGAAACTTGTTGCATGCTTAATAGCGACACCATGCAGTGCTTCACCGGCCTGTATATGAGGAATGCCGAGCCTTACATTCCCATTCGGGAAAAATGAAGCTAGTTGAATTGCTTTTTCTTCAATAGTCAATCTCGGAAGAAGGTCATTAATCCTCTCATCGATAGAAAAATCGGGATTTTTATAAATAGGATTTTCTTGTGCAAGACCCTGGGATATACCTGTAAAAACTACTAAAATCAATGTTGTGACATATTTGCTAAGAACATTCTTCATTTGACATCTCTCGGTTGTTATTTGACATTTATTGCAGGTAATTAAAATTTTTTTATTTTTTTCAGCAGTGGATTGTTACACATTATTTGAAAATGGATTCGTGTAATCACTAATGATAGTGATAATTGTTAAATACGACGAAAAGTGTCGGTCAGACATTCGATTACTGATAGTAATCCACGTTTTCATTTGTCACTATATCGATAGTACCCTTTTTTAAATATTTAATATTTTCAGCTATCAAATCATAACCAATAATTTTGACATCCTTCTGAGAAAAATGAGAATCTATATAGGCTGCAATAAAGGATGAGTAGAAGCATAGGTCACGAATAAACCGTTCGGTTCGTTCTTTTTTCCAAAAAGATTTTTTGCAAATTTACAATTTTCCGATTCGGCGATTTCAAATATTGAAGATTTAATTTGTGTTTTTTTGTGCAGATAGTCTAAAAATCCCGTAGCACGGGTATCTATATGATAGTCATGCGGCAGTAATTTTATTACAGCGACATGTCCTTCATCACCAAGAAGCAGATGCATTAAGCGAGCAGATAAATATCCACTTTGAAAGGAGTTTTAACCGATAAAAGATAAGTTGTGCGCGTTTGGAACTGTAGAATCTATAAAGATATAAGGGAGCGTGTCGGGAATATCCTTAACAAATGATTCAAAGTAGTGTAATAATACAGGGGCTATGAGCAGACCATGCAATGTAGTTTGGAGAAGCTCTTTGCATGCCTTTTTTAGTGACGATTCGGAATATTTGTCATAGTGGAAAAACTTGACAATGACCTTATGCCCGGCGAGTTCATATTGTGCTTTGTTAATTCCAAGCACAGGGAGTTCCCAATATTTGCTGTCCTGATGCGATAAGGGCAGCAAAACTCCAAAAGTATAGGTTTTTTTGAGTTTGAGATTTCGCGCATAAATATTTGGTTTAAAATTAATCTCTTTGATGATTTCCTTGATTTTGTCTTCAGTCTTTTTTGCTACACGGCCCCGCTTGTGGATTACACGATCAACAGTACCGATAGAGACATGTGCCCGGCGTGCTATTTCTGATATTGTTGTCATATGGGGAGATCTGGATGATGTGAATGTTCACGCAATATCGCATTTTCTTATTTTTATGTCAAGGACTTTTTCAAGATTGGAAAACCGTTCATTTTCCTTCCGGTTTTGGAACCAAATACGAAAAGTGACGTACAACGAATAAGATATTATTTTCACAATAAATGGTGGTAGAATGGGTCGCCCTGTAGATGGTAAGGGGGAGTGTATGATTGCAAAAATAAGCATCGTGATAGTGGGGACAGCATTACTCTTTTCCTGTTCCTACTATCCGAATAAGTCAGAACGTGCTGGTATTAAAGTCCGCTAGGAAGTAATGACAGAAAACTTCCGTGATGCCCGTGTACTTGTTGTTCCTGTTCAAGGTGATGGAGTATTTGGAAAGAGCAATGCACATAACCTTGTTCAGCTTATGAATGGACGGAAGTTGTGCCGTGCAGAAGTACACCCTGAGTTGGTAGTGCTGAGAGTCGGTAATTCTCTCAACAAAGAAAAAATACTCTGGAATTTTGCCCTGAAGTTCAGTAATTATGTACAGGAAAATAACTTTGATGCAGATTATTATCTCACGTGCGATTACGGTATGAATTCCGATGGTGTTGTCATCAGAAGCGACTATGGTATTAACCGTGAAGCGAACGTGCGAGGCGTTCATCTGGTATTGTGTGACAGAAACGGAAACTGGGTTATTGTTGAACAGAATAATAATCATCACCGGGCGTTTCAGGACGTAATGCCGCAAACTCCCGCAGACTGCGACAAACTTGTTGTTGAGCGTCTGCTCAGTTATATGAATTAAAAGATATATACATTCCAAATTGTTCTGTGTCGTACCGAAAATGAACCTGATTCTGAATGATTAAGGTGACGAATATGAATCCACATTTAAAAATAGATTATGCGGATGTTTATAAAAAGACACAGATCGGTTGGCAGTTTCTCGTTGTAGTCTGGATAATTGTAGCAATAGCTGATAGAGCTGGAATATTGAGTAACATACTTGCCGGCATTCTCGTGTTTGTCCTATTTATATTTGGTAGTCTTACCATTGCCGTTGACAAAACATTCGTCTGGATGCAGTTTGGAATCGGATTTATAAGAATGAAATTCAAATTGGAAGAAATAGAGTCGTGTTTGACTGTCCAGAATCCATGGTACTACAGTTTAGGTATTTTTCCGATGATAAATGGATGGTCATTCTCGATACAAAACAACCGGAAGAGCTGTGTATCCATATTCGGAGTAACCTCTGCTAAGAGAGCAGACGCGATAGAGTTGTTTTTTCCAGTATATGCAATAACTGTGCAACATTCAAGGAGAAGCAAAAGCTGTGCATTCTCGGAGACAAATCAGTTGGCTTATATGGGGAATCATAATTGCCCTTTTATATGTTGCCTGGATCAAAGTTATACCTTCTTCAGATAGTACTGTCCAAATCATTTTTGGGAGTGTGCTGCTTTTGTTATCGATGTTCACGAGTATGACTGTTTATTGTGATAATGATACGCTTAAAATCAGATTTTGGACGGGACTGATTTATAAGAAATTTCTTTTAAAAGATATAACATCGTGCATGGTTGTAAGAAATCGATGGTATTATGGCTGGGGCATCAGAAAAATCCCGGGCGGATGGCTCTTTAATGTGTCAGGATTAGATGCGGTTGAGATTCTGATGAAGGACGGTAAAATGTACCGTATCGGAACCGATAAACCAGAGGAATTATACGAATATTTATTGAGCAAACTTGGTTGAGTTTCCCTTCTAAACGCCTTCTATTTGAACTAATCAATCTATTATATATTGCTGTAAATGCAGGAAACTACTGCTTGATCATATTCAGAAGTTCGTCAATTGTTTTTCCTCCGCCCGAGGTGTCAACACCGGCATTGAGGATACCCATTGCCCTTTGAAGCGCTCCGGGATCAACACCATCAAGTACACCGGGTTTTACGACGGATTGAGCTTTCTTTCCTGACTGTTGCTGTGTGGCTTGAGATGTCGGTTGTTCTGCTGTAACCGGTCCGATAATATTTTGAAACTGTTCCTGAATGCTGCCGATATCGGACATGTCTAAACCACCTGAACCCGATAGTGAACCAAGATCGTCTCCCAATAGTCCCTCCATCATACCGGGGAGTATGAGATTCTCACCTGCACCTTTTGAGAGCAACTCACCCAGCGGCATATTATCCATGGGATTCGGTATGAACTTAGCCACAATCGGCTGAACATATTTTTCTGACATTGGAAGGAATCGAGACCTGTGGCTCTGCTCAAAAATTGAATTCATAACCGGAATCGGCTTTATCATGTTGACAAACATGCCGACTATGAGCATACCAAGACAGAATCCGAACACCATACCACCTATGCTGTCGAGCAGTCCTGATGATGGTTCTCTCTGTATAATTTTCAAGATGTTTTTTAGAAATATTTTAGTAACAATCAATACAATGATAAAAACAACGAAATAGGAAGCAAAGTACCCGAGGATAGGGTGGAAATCGAATGTTTTTTCGAAAAACCGTGTGCCGTTATCAATTTGGCTCAATGCCGTCATTAGAGCAATTCCGTAGCTGATTAGTGAAATCAATTCCTTTTTAAGTCCGCGCCAGATTCCTTTAATGGTCATGACAAGAAGGAGAATAAGGATGATAGTGTCAATTGTTTTAATCATATGTTGATTTGCATAGCCTCAGTAAGTTACATGCAAAAAAATGTATCTATTCAATATGAGCTTGTCAAGAAGAATTTATAATCATACTTAACGCGATAGTGATACAAAGCAAATGAGAGGATCAATCAAGGATTGCCGGATCTGTCAGATATTTGCTATGGGTTGAGAATCAAATGTAAAAACCGGGAGTTTGTTCAACATCCCGGCTTTATAATGTTTTGCGGAGAGGGAGGGATTCGAACCCTCGGAGAGGCTATAAACCCCTCACTCGCTTAGCAGGCGAGCGCCTTCAGCCAGCTCGGCCACCTCTCCTACGCCTGCCAAAACAGAAACAATAAAATTAGAGAAAATATGCAATAAAGTCAAGCGGATATTTGGACTAAATACCGTAATGATTAAACAATTTGAATTGTATTTATTGTGCAAGGGCGACTTCGAAATTATAGATCATTTCATAGTGACTGGTAGTTACTTTTTCTACAAAGAACTATAGTATGTGTGGAAGTAAATGGAAAAACCGGGATACTATTTTTAGATATCTCCAAAAAGACGGTGTAGTGCTGCGGTTATGCCGGGAACTGTCGGTGCATACACTCCGATTGCAGAGTTGTCAGGGATAATGAATCGGTCATGAGGATTCCTGAGCATAATGAGAATTAATAGTTTCGAACTTTGTGCAAGTTGTGTGACAAATGCAGATTGCTGTTCATCCAGATGTGCATTATAACTAAACATGATAGTATAGTCAGAGCCGGAAGTACGATTTATGATATCATGCATCTCATCCTGGTTTGACTGAAGAGAGTATTTATAAACATGTGCTTGTTTACAGTATCTTGCAAGTACATTCACTACTGTCTCTTCCGAGTTCTTTGCTGACGATTTGAGTTCTTCGACTTGTGTTAATTCTGTCAGACGGGGAATAACTGCGGATACGATAGAATTCGTATCCAATCGGAGCGGTATATTATTCTGCTCATCAAAAACGGTTATCGATTGTGTTACGATATCATGAGCGATATGTTTGTTTTCTTCAACAACATCGACAATATCTTCCTTGAAAAAGAGGTGAAACTTCTCTGAAAACCTTTGTTTGAGTGAAAAGATCCTCGCGATACTTTCATCAATTCTTGCTTCGGAAAGTGAGCCGTTTCTTACTGCGTTCAGAAGTGCCGAAATTGTTTTTCTCTGTCGGTCACGGTCACTGCACACTGTGAGAAGATCAGCACCTGCCTGTATGGCAGCAATAATAGAATCTTCAAATTCCATACTGATTGTTGCGCCGCCCATTTCAAGATCGTCAGTAATAATGACGCCCTTAAAACCGAGTTGTTTTCGCAAATATCCGGAATAAACCGTAGGATTGAAAGTTGCCGGAAGCGGAAGAATATTCGAGTCGAATGCGGAAAATCCCGCATGAGAAGTCATGACGCAGTCGACTCCATTTACGACTGCGGTTTTGAATGGCATAATATCGCTAGATTCAAGTTCATGTAGGGATTTGTCAATTATCGGCATTTCGATGTGGGTATCAAAGAGAGCCGAACCGATACCGGGGAAATGTTTTGCGCAGGCAAAAACCGATTCAGACTGCAATCCGTGGATAAGTTCAGATCCGAATTGAGAAACAACTTCAGCCGAATCACCAAACGACCTAACACCAATACCGGGATTATCAGGAACCGTAATATCGAGAACTGGAGCGAGGTTGAGGTTTACTCCAAGCGCACGTAGTTCTCGTCCGATAATAGAACCGTAAATTCTTGCATTTTTCGGTTTGCCTGTTGCAGCAACTGCCATATTCCCGGGAAGAATCGTTGCTCCTTTGTCGATACGTGTTACGACTCCGCCTTCCTGGTCGATGGCAATAAAAGGTGGTACATCAATTATTTCATAGAGAGATCGGCACAGATTGCGAAGACCATGCGCATCATTAATATTTCTGGCAAACAGGATTACATTTCCAATGTGATGATCGCGGAAAAATTTTTCAAGTTCCTGAGTCACCTGTTTACCATGAAATCCGAACAAACATACTTGTCCGATTTTTTGTTCAATCGTGAGAGAATTGTGGGAAGGGAGAGGCTGAATTTTATACATGGTTTGCGATTTTGAGCTTTTACGGAACTAAAGAAATTATATTGTAGTTGAAAATTGAGTGAAAAATAGTTATATTCTTTATTCTATCGCTTTTTGCCAATAAAACGATACAAACGATATGCCAACATACGGTTATAGATGCACGAGCTGTGGACACGAGTTTGAAGAGTTCCAGAGCATTAAGGACAATCCGGTCAAAGATTGTCCTATATGTAATGCTCGTGTCAAACGAATTATAAACGGTGGTGCCGGATTGATTTTTAAAGGTTCCGGATTTTATATAACCGATTATAAAAACGGCTCGAATGGTAACGGGAAAAAGCCGATAGAGCCTACCCCAAAAAAAGACAATAACAACAAAAACGACTCGTCAAAAGATAAAAAGTCAGATTCATCAAAGCCAGAATCTGATTCTCCAAAAAAATCTTAATTCAATTTATACCCTATCTCAATATTATGTATCTTTAGCTTTGTCTTCAGGATTGATGCCTCTTTTTTTATCAATCTGAGATAACCTGTTTTTTATTTGCTTCTCATAACCACTTTCCCCCGGATTAAAATAGCGTGATCCTCTCAGTTCTTCCGGCAGGTAGTCCTGCTCAACAAAGTTTCCCGAATAGTCGTACGGATACTTATACCCCTTTCCATAGCCTTCCGATGTCATGAACGCAGTTGGAGCGTTTCTCAGATGGAGTGGAACAGACGCATTCGGATGTTCTTTGAGCGCTTTTTTTGCTGCCGAGCGCGCGCGTATAACCGTATTACTTTTATCTGTTGCAGCCAGATAGGTTGCTGTTTGCATTAAAATTATCTGCGCTTCCGGCATGCCGATATAATCAATTGCTGAAAATGTAGCGGTTGCGAGCGGCAAGGCTGCAGGGTCGGCATTACCAACATCTTCGGAAGCAAGAATAACCATTCGTCGTGCGATAAATTTCGGATCTTCACCGCCGTCAAGCATCCGAACGAGCCAGTATGCGGCAGCATCCGGATCGCTTCATCGGATCGATTTTATAAATGCTGAAATGATGTCGTAGTGGTATTCTCCCTGTTTGTCATATAGAAGCGTTTTTCTCTGGAGAACATGTTCGATGTCTCGTTTCTGCACCGTTCTAATACCGTTTGCATTCGGAGAAACGAGCTGAATAGCTGCTTCTAATGCATTCAGCATAATTCTTGCGTCAGAGCTCGAAAGAGAAATAAGAGAGATTCGCACTTCATTCGAAATATCCGGGTTGAGATTTTTGATGATTTCATCATAGGTCAATGCTCTGTTAAGCAGCAAGAGTAAATCGTCATCGTTAAGGGGTTTTAATGTAAATACTCTGCATCGCGACAGTAATGAAAAAATGACCTCGAAAGAAGGATTCTCTGTTGTTGCGCCGATGAGGAGCAGTTTGCCTTCTTCCACACTTTGCAGCAGTACATCTTGCTGCGCTTTGTTGAATCGGTGAATTTCGTCGATAAAGAGGATTGTATTCTTCTGAATTTTCAGATTGTACCCGGCTTTTTCAATAATTCCTTTGACATCTTTGACACCGGCTGTCACAGCGCTTATCTGGTGAAATTCCGCATCCGATTCGGCAGCAACAATTCTGGCAAGTGTCGTTTTCCCACAACCGGGCGGCCCCCAAAAAATCATCGAGCCGATTGATCGATTTTCAATTTGACGGGCGAGAACGCTATCTGGTCCGACAAGATGTTCCTGCCCGAAAAAATCCTCTAAAACAGCCGGTCTCATCCGTTCAGCTAAGGGAGCGGATAGATTCATCGATTGTTTGTTTCCATGTTGTCTTTCAAATAAATCCATAAATGTTTCGGTTTGAAAATATGCGATATGTTAACCAGGAGGCCATTGCATTGGGCGTCCCCCAAGTAGGTGAAAATGGACATGAAAAACAGATTGACCGCTTTCACTGCCACAATTAGTGACAATTCTGTATCCTTTATTCAGCTCTTGGATGTTTTGAGCCATTGATTTTATCTTGACAAGGAGAGAACCGATAAGCTGTGTATCATTTTTAGTCAAATCATTGTGGGTGGCAATATGTTTTCGGGGGATAACAAGAACATGGACAGGCGCTTGCGGATTGATATCGTTAAAGGCTACAATCTCGTCATCCTGGTACACAATATCACCTGGAATATCACCGGATACGATCTTACAAAAAAGGCAGTCACTCATATTTGTATCCTCCGCGATTCAAATAATGTAGTACGAGATTTGAATAATAAGGTTTTGATGGAGTATAATGTAGGAATTTGCTCTCAGAAATTCAAAGAGATTTTTCTCGAAGAAGTATCCCGCTTATTGTTCATTGAGCATTAGAAACGATAAGGCGGCGATGCCTGCTGTGTCTGAACGGAGCCGTCTGGGACCGAGCGAGACCGATTGAAAGGAGGTATTTTGTGCTTTAAGAAGCTCGTCAGTTGTAAAATCTCCCTCGGGACCCACAGCGAGTGTATACGTTTTTGCCCGAAACGAATCTGATTCACCTTGACAATAATTAGCAAGCGTGCGTTTACCATTTTTATGGAGTAGCAGTTTTTCAGCTTGCTTCATTCTCGTTTCCTGTACAGCATACTCAAATGCATCATTCACCTCCATGATTTCGGTAACTGTCGGTAATAAAGACCGGCCGGATTGTTTCATAGCAGATTTTGCAATGGTTTGCCACCGTTTGATTTTATTGCTGTTTCCGGTCACCTTTGAGTAAAGCTTGTATGAGAATAATCGAGTTGAGCGGTTCATTCGGCTTCCTGCGGATTTTGATAATGATACATATGACTTCCCTGTCTTTGACAATATCATGAATTGTTCCAAGATATTCATTGCCCAGACCGTCAACCGCCGCTACAATGGTTCCAGCAGACATCCGAAGTACATGTACCGCATGATGATATTCCTCACCGGTCAGTGAAAACGATTCATTGCTGACATTCTACTGTTCAACAATAAAATATTGAATGTTATCGTAATCCATGATTTCTTATTTGCTCTTACAGATTTTGGAACAACCTGAATCGAAACGTAATATTCCACGGTTCTAACCCGGTATCGAACCGCCGTCCCACATTTATCGCGAATACACCATCCATTATATAGAGCGAAACTCCTGCACCTGAACGGAAATCACCGAATGAACTTCCTGTTTCCTGTTGCAAATACTCAGGTTTATCGGTTTCCAATATTTTTTTCTCGTCGTCCGAGAACCAGGCAAGTCCGGCATCGAAATAGACACCCGTTGTCAGGTTTGAGTAAAACGGCAGGAACTGCAGTGGGATTCGTTGGAGAAGATTACCATTGAAGAGGTAATTGCCTTCAAAGACAATCTGCCGTGTACCGGTAAATTCCTTAAATTCGTATGCACGCACTGTTCCGAATCCACCGATATCGAACAGATACTGCTCATCAAGCGTTCCATCCCGGAACCCGCCGCGCAACCCCGTAGTCAGTGTCTGGTCGCCGAAGCTGAGCTGCATTCGGCGTACGGAAAAATGGACACCAGTAAAAGTGAAATCGTTCAATTCCTGCTCAAGGGTTGTCTCGAATTGCCAATAATTCGATTCGATAAAAATTTCCCCGCGTGTACTATAGTGAATCGATGCGGCAATGAGCAATTCATTCTTCTCGGTGATCGGAGGATTATCCCAATATATCTCGTCTTGAAAAAACAGGCTCCAGGGTTCGGTGTTGTGCATCGAATTATATTTTCTGTATCCGACATTTGCAGAAATCCGATAGTATTCGTTCAGTTTGTTAGTATAGTTTCCTTCAACACCCCGAACCCGAAAATAATCTCGGTAATCTTTTCGTAATAATGCAGTCGACAGTATATTTTCAACATGAGAGAGAACCCAGGAGTCATTTGACCGTGTTTCATCAAATACAGTTGCAGATAGTGTCTGTGTTTGCAGTAAATCGAATGAGTGAGAAAGTGTTGCAGCATAATTCCAATCTTTTGAATTAAAACCGTAACCTGTACGACCTTTGAGAGATGTTCCCGGAAATTTCCCATGAGATACACTCAACTGTGTTCCCAGAAACGCACCTTCAACACGGTTATAATCAATATAATTGAATAAAGAAGGTGTGAATGTTAAACCTTCATCGGTATTAAAATTTTGACCGTATGCAACTTGTATTTTAGTTGAAAAAATACTCACGCTAAGTATCAGAAAAAAAACCGGACTGGAAATTCTCACAATGAATGCCTTAATATTCAATGAATCTTTTTTCGCTTTAATAGTTAGTATATCTGAATTCTACTCAAACCTGATGTCCGTACGCAGTATATAAGGTAACAAGTATACTATATTTAATACAATTTTTCAATCTCTAAAATCGCATAATATTGTTTTGTTCCGGGTAAAATATTATGAGCGAATCAAGTATTTATTGTTCTATCATTGCATGATAAAAATAAAAGTGTTATGCTACATGCAAAAGTGGTATTGTGTGTTAAAAAATATAAATTCCTTGATTATTTTTACTATTTATTGTCATCTGATTTCAACCGAATGAATCCCCTAATCGCACCACTTACTTTTGTTTGACTGCACTATTTTTGTAATTACTTGTGCATAAAATAATAATATCATTTATCGATGTAATTGTGTGTTGAGATATTATTCTTAAAGAATAGACATTGAAATTTGCAATCAAAGGAGGAGACTTTATGAATCGCATTATTACTTCAATATTTATGTCTTTTATAGTGTAATTATTACATATAATCTCATTGAATTTATTCTAAGCAACCTTGGAATAGTCGTTTGGGATCCTTTGGAGTGGTGGATGAATAAGATTTTTGAGATGAATTGAACAAAGAAATTGGAGAGTATACTTTATAATGTTCTGATACGCAAAGAAAAACCGTTGGACTTTTTCGAAAAATAAAGTACATTGTCGCCAATAATCGATATGGAAACGGAGAACTTGTAAAATGGGAACACAAAGTCAGATCAATGTTGAACTCGGTGAAAAGGAAGCAGAAGGAATTTATTCAAATTTAGCGCTCATTTCGCATTCAGGTGCAGAGTTTGTAATCGACTTTACACGTGTCCTGCCCGGTATCCCGAAAACGCGTATATATGCCCGTATTATTATGACACCACAGCATGCCAAATCGTTGAGAAGCGCTCTGCAGGACAACATTGAGAAATATGAAAAACAATTCGGCGAAATCAAGGTCCATAATCAGCATCAGGATTCTCATTATGGATTTCAGATACCTGCACAAGACAAATCGGGAAAGAAAGATAAAGATTAGTGAGTGATTAAAAGGGCGAGGTACTTATGCTTCAAAATATTAGCTTCTGTAATTGTTGTAAATTGGATGTTGACGAAGCACGCGAATCACAATGTATGTTTTTCGGTTTTACTGACCGTGCAAAAAGAGTTTTGAGTGACGATTTTTTATTTCAAATCACAGAAGGCGAACCGTTTGAGGACGCTGATAAGTCAGGCATTCCACTCACCATAGAAGGCGAAGAAAACGGTAAGCGGATTTTTATTAATCAGGTCGATGAAAACACTTACAGAATTCCTACCCGGTTTATCGAGCCGTTTGTCCGGTGCTTATTCAAATATTTACCTGCCTTTTATATTCCGTATAACGATATGAAAAAAGATTATTACTGCAATATGTAAGACAGCAGGGAGCTTTGCATGAAATATCTGATCGGTATTGATGGTGGCGGTTCGCAAACCAGGGCAGTCGCGGTCGATTATACCGGTTATGTCGCAGCTTCATCTATTACCGGACCGACGCACTTACAATTTTCAGACACAATTCAATCACACAGCGTTCTTAATTCTCTTCTGTCTGAACTTATTAAACAGGCAGGAACGAATCTCGATGCTGTAGCGTATCTTGTGGCCGGATTTGCAGGAGCAGGCCGTCAGCCGGTTATTGACAATGCTATGTCTATTCTCGAAGATATCGGATTTCATGGAAATTGCTCGGTTGTGACGGATCTCGACATCGCATTGCACGGTGCATTTGCGGGAGAGCCGGGTATTGTTGTAAATGCGGGAACAGGATCGGGCGCAATATGCCGCGACAACTCCGGTACGATATCCCGGTGTGGTGGTTGGGGTTACATTATCGGTGATGAAGGCTCTGCATACCATATGGCACGATTGGCGATTCAGGCAGTTTTCAGAAGCTGCGACGGAATTATTCAAAATACCCTACTGACTGAACAGGTGTGCAGTGAGTTCTACCTGAATTCTCCCGATGATCTCATCACGGTACTTTATTCGGGTAAATTAACCCGTGTCGAAATCGCTGCATTTGCGCCCCGTGTATTCGATGCCGCTAAGAATGGTGATTATGTTGCGCAAAATATTGTAAAGGAGTGCGGATCGGCTCTTCGTACTCTCATCAAAACATTATTGAAAAGTGCAGATTTTAGTGGAAATCCAGTACCGGTCTGCTGCACAGGAGGAATGTTTGAAAACAGTGATATGCTGCTCAACCATATTCTTAATGAGGATATAGGCAATATCACGATAGTTAAGCCTCGGTTTTCACCAATCTCCGGAGCTGTTTTACTGGCGTTTGAGCACGTTGCAGTAAACGTTGATGCATCAATAGCAGAGAATGTGCAAAATATACCTGTTCTATAACATGTAATTCACTTCGCGGAACCAATGGCAAATCTGCTCAACTCTCTTCATGCAAAAAAAATAAAATTATGTGTCGGTATCATGTCAGGTACGTCGCTTGACGGGATTGATGTCGCACTAGTAAAGATTTTCGGTTCAGGAATAAAAACGACAATTTCTGTACTTGATTGGAATACCTATGCATATCCGACCGGACTCAAATTACGGATACAGACCGCGGTAAACCAAAACTGCATAAAATTATCAGAGCTTTCACAGCTTAATGTTCTACTCGGTGAGCTTTATGCTCAGACTGTCCTGAAGCTACTGAAAAAGAACAAACTCGACTCTCATAAGGTTGATCTGATAGGCTGTCATGGCCAGACAGTTTGGCACAATCCGAAACCCGAAATTCTATTTGGGAAGCCTGTACGATCAACACTCCAACTTGGGGAATCATCGGTTATTCAGGCGCGAACCGGAATCGTGACAATTTCCGATTTTCGCTCGAAGGATGTTGCTCTCGGTGGGGAAGGAGCTCCGCTTATGCCTTATTTCGATTATATTTTCTTCAGGTCAAACCGGGAAAACAGAGGTGTGCTGAATATCGGCGGTATTGCGAACATAACGATAATTCCTCGAAATGCTTCTTTAGCGGATATTTCCGGTTTTGATACGGGTCCGGGTAACATGATTATCGATCAGCTGATGGGTCATTATTTTGGAAAACCGTTTGACAGCAACGGTCGGATAGCTCGAAAAGAGCATCCTGACACCGTGTTGTTGTCGAAATTGATGCGCTATTCGTTGATAAAGAAATCACCACCGAAATCCTCCGGGCGTGAGGACTTTGGCGCATATTACGTTCACCGAATAATAGAGTGGAGCAAAAAGCTGAAATTGAATCCGGAACAGGTTATTTCGACTGTAACGGAGTTTACCATCAAATCGATTATAAAAAACTATGAGCTTCACATTCAACCTCGGTATAATCTCGATAGAATTATCGTGAGTGGTGGAGGTATACACAACAGCGAACTTATGCGGCGGTTTCGCACTCAGTTATCCGGTAGTGTCATCGACTCATCAGATTCTTACGACATTCCGTCCGACGCTAAAGAGGCAACAGCATTCGCGTTTTTTGCCAATGAGACGATATCAGGTAATCATGCTCACATCCCCGGAGTAACCGGAGCACAATCCACAGGGATCCTCGGAAAGATTGTAGTTTAGCTAAGAACAACAATTTAATTTAGGCATTTATTTTTGTAATAATGGTACGGTGATTTAATGGGAGTCAGTTACGAAATGTTGTGAAACGAAGAGATTGCCCATTTTCCCAATAAAAAGGGACGCGGCAATCTCTGAATAATAAGATTAGGACAAAAACTCAGAAAAGTCTCTTAAAACGCAAATGTCAATCGTGCAAGACCGAGTCTGCCGATTTCCGGTGCTCCGACCATCTCGATATGCTTGTGATCAAACAGATTCTGGACAGATATTGAAAGTTTAGTCCGAGTCGTTGACGGCAGAAGCACTCCTGCAGTCAGATCGATGGTGCTGTATGCACCTACATTCCCGATAAACACACCCGAATTGACCGGAAAGCTGTCCACCCAACGATACCGTATCTGACTGTTAATTCCGGTGCGTGAATCATCATAATTCAGCATCAGACCGACTTTGTTTTTTGGAGCGTTAAAAGCGATATCACTCGGATCTTCTTCAAAAAAGTCTTTACTAACATACGAATATGAGCCGCTAATATTCCAGCTCGGATTGACATAGTAGGTTAAACCGATATCGGTACCTTACAGATCGATATCTCCAAAATTACGGTACGTCAGCATCAGGTCAGCAGGATGCACTGCCTGTTCCGGTTTAATCGTTCCGACAGGAATACCGGCAATTGAAGCCGCGAGGGCCTGAGCGTTTGCCGTTGGCAAGAAATTGCTCAGGTAAGCAGTCAGACTAACCGGATCATAGAAAACACTTGGTGTCTCGACACGCAGTGGTCCTATAAAATCTTTTATTTCACTGTAATAGACATCGATGTTTGCCAGAAGCTTTCTACCGAGAATACCCTTGTAGCCAACTTCAAACGTGTTATTTATTGTCGATTCCATCCGTTTGATATCGGTTACAAAGTCTGGCGTTACGGCATCAAATTGCAGTGTTGTTGTATTCAGGTTTCTTAACACTGTGCTGACGTTAGCGTCCGTTGGAACAGGAATGCCGGAAATATCGGTTCCCTGTTGTGCAAGTATTCCGACAATGACGGGCCACAGCAGTGTTGCATCAGCAGGTAAAAATGGTGCAGATTGATCAGGGAGGATAGCCTGCATATAGAGACCGCCAAGGCCATCTGAATCTCTTCCAAAGGTGAAACCTGTTTCCGGAACACCACGTAAATAAATATTAAATGGCTGTCCTGGTCCTTCCGGCCGCGTGTTCAAGTCAAGAAACAGGTTGAGAGCGGTTGGTGTGCTGAATGATCTGTTAAAAGTAAACCGGAAAGTATTTGTAGGAGTAGGTGAGATGACAAGACCAGCCCTTGGAGAGAAAAACGGATCTTCTAATCTGCTGTGATCATCAAGTCTTCCGGCAAGCACTACTTTTACTTTTTCGTTGAGTTGAGATTCCGATTGGAGATAGACACCGTATTCATTAATTTCATCATCATCTTCATTAATACCATTAACAGAATTTTCCGTATCGGGTCGTGTCCATAGCCCGTCAAAACCGTAGGTAAATGTTTGTATTCCGCTGAATGATGTACTGTGCTGCAGCTGGTACACGTATTGTTTTGATTTATCGATTAAGTCGCCTCCATTACGAAGAAGTATTGAATCACCGGCATCACTCATATTAACGAATGCCTGCATAAAAAGTCGTTTATAGCGCATTCTTCCCTGAACATAACTGTAAATCCAGTTATCTACCTGAGCACCTCCTGCGCCGGTTAGTTCAATGCTTGTAGCACGGTTCAGACCGCCGTTGAGAATAAAAGTCAGGTCGTTATTAACTCGAAAATCGAGCCGTCCGTCGAAACCAAGTTTCTCAACATCGAAATTACGGGCAACAACTTCAGCAGGATCGACATACTTAAAATCCTCACCCCGTGAATAGTTTGCGGAAAGTTTATATCCGACTTTGTTTTCATTACTCCCTGCATGGCGGAACGATGCCATGAACAAGCTCCGTTCACCGCCAGATATGCTGAGTGATGTTCCTTCGGAACCAAACGGTGATCTTGTAATCATATGGAGGACACCATTTGCACTGTTTGGGCCATACAGAGCCGACCCGGGGCCGCGAACAA
This sequence comes from bacterium, assembly GCA_965249485.1. Lineage (GTDB taxonomy): Bacteria > SM23-31 > SM23-31 > SM23-31 > SM23-31 > CBDFMG01. The sequence goes on from OZ252239.1 coordinate 1,975,708, forward strand.
TCTCCATACGTTCAATATCTTCATTGGCTGTCGGAATAAAATTATAGGCATTATACCTCAGTGATGGAACGCGTGAAAACCGGTTGTCAACGATAGAGAGTAATGAACCGGAAAAAACATTGTTGAATCCTCTTACAACAACATTTGCCTGATTCAATCCCGACTTTACAACATCGACACCCGGTAATCCAATGAGATGGTCGATCGGTGTCATGGTTTGCCGATTTTGAATCTGTGCACGTTCAATAACGCTGACAGATGCCGGCGCGTCAAGCATTTTTTCCTGACGTAGTGAGGCAGTTACAATTATTTGTTCCGCCTCGAACACCCCGGGAACCATTGGAATCTCTATACGTTTTCTTTCTCCCGCGGAAAACGACTCATTCTCAAACACAACACTTTCGTACCCAAGATACGAAATAATCACAGTATGGATTTCCGGGGGAATTCCGCCGAGTACAAATTTGCCGGCATTTTTCGTTGAAGTACCCTGGGTCCGCAAATCACCCTCTGTCGTAAGAACAATGTTTGCTCCCACAAGTGGATTGCCGTTCTCACTATCAGTGACAAATCCTTCAAGAACTGCTGATTGAGCATATACGAATGATGATAAACATAAAAAAGGAATGATCACTGCAAAAATTTTGATTGATTTGAGCATACCATTCTCCTTTCACGAACAAAAGAGATTATTTACTTTCATATTCATATAACTGAATTGCCATTACGCAAGCTGTAAATAATATATTAGACAAATTCCTCAAAAGGAGTAACTATGAATACATAGCAGCGCTTTCCTAAAATAAAAATAATAGGATTCAGCTTTAAATATATTGTGTGTAAGCAAGGAAATCAATATTTTTCTTTTTTTCTTGGAAAGAATATTTTGTGCAAATTTTGAAAGTGGGGGAATTCCGGTGCAAATATAAAAACCTGCAATAGAAGTTTCGTAACGAATAGGTATTTTTGAAATTTGAAACAGACACCTGAGAAATGTGAGGTATGTGTACTCAAATAGATATTATGAGGACGATGCAAAGATTGACTTAAAATAAATTTGAGAAATGGGTCAAACGTTCCTTATACTGCGTGGAGCCAAGGAATCCTTCTAAAGCATCTCGGTAGTGAATCAAAAAATCGATAGCTTCGATCTTCAGTTCATGTGGCGATGATTCGTCGACTATAGAAACGTAGAGCTCATAAATTTCATACACAACAAGATCAATCAATTCAGCATTTTGAATTGTCTGGAGATAAACAAACCATTCGTTTTTTTGCGTGGAAAGATCAGAGATTTGTCGAATCGTGTTTTGATATTTGAGGTATACCTCAAAATCATCATCGCTTAACTCATCCTCATTCGGTAATTTTACGGACTCTTGTGTAATAGCGCCGCCCCTGGAATAACCTGAAGCAAGAGGCAAATTCTTGAGGGCTGATATCGTAATATCACGTGATGGCGGAGTGGTTGTGACACGTGACGCATCCGAAGTACTTTGCATACCAGTTGAAACAGCCGGATTGTCGAATGTTTTCGGATTTACTTCTATGCCGGAAATATGCTTGTCTGTTGCAATATGTGTTTTGTTGTCATGCTCATCAGCATCGTGAAAAACAATATGCGGCTGTCCTGTTGTATTTTCAGAATCGCCTTCCGGAATGTGCACAACTTCTCTCGGGGCAGTCTCTTCTAAATCACGCGCTGTTTGACCAGATTGACCTGAAATGTCTTCAGGTTGACCTGTGTTTTCGGAGAATTGCTGTTCCGATAGTTGAGGTGTATCCGGATAGATTGCGACATCATAAATCTCTTGAGTGATGAATAAATTGAGTGCAGCAGCAGCACTGACACTAATCGCAATTCGTGCTTTTGTCGATTTAAAAAGTGTACTATGCAGAAACCTGATTTTATGTTGATTCCTGACAGTTCGTCTCACTGTCCCTTCGATTTTTGCAGCTATATTTTCGCGTTGCTTAATCCAAAAATCTTTTCCAGGATCCTGAAACACTTCCGCCTTACCGAAATGATCAATATCACGCAGCTGCTCAAGTTCCATAGCACAGCCGATGCAACTCCGAATATGCTGTTTTAACAGACGGTACTCTTCTTCCGGAAGTTCATTGTCAAGATATTTTGACAATTTGTTTTTGTATTGCTCACAAAGGTTTTTCTTATCCATTTCGGATGTCCTGCTAACTAAGGTAAAAAGTTACGATTTATGAATTACTTTCGATTTTTCAAGATATTTCTTTAAGGAATTCCTGGCTCGGTTTAAACGCGACATAACCGTTCCGAGTGAAATGTCCATCACATCGGCAATTTCTTTATATGATAATTCATCATAAACTCTGAGCACAAAAACCGACCTCATATCGGGAGATAACTGATCAAGTGCATTCTGTACATGCTCCTGAAATTCTATCTGCTCATATACATGTTCCGTATTCTTTGTATCCGGAGGATTATACTGATCGTCTTCATCACGATGCTCTCCATAATCCTCACGGTTCTTTTTTTTCTGTATAAGATTTAGTGCTGTATTGACTGCTATCCGGTATATCCATGTGTAAAACCGGTACCGTTCATCAAACCGCTCAAGATTGCTATATGCTTTGATAAAGGTGTCCTGCACAACATCGTTCGCATCTTCCTTATTGAGTACGATCCTGATAATACTGTAATAAATTTGTTGTTGGTATCGTACAACAAGCTCATCGAATGCTGTTGAATTCCCCCTTTTTGCACTACGGATTAAATCAATATCCGATTCTTTATCTGAGCTCACATTTGAAAGTAGAAGTGAAATAAACGTTATGAGCCCGCTTACGCATCCGTACGCCGTAAAAGCGGTATGTTCACTTATCAATACCATTTTCAGATAGTTTTTATTCCATATATTTTTACATTATTAGAAAAATTGTGTACGTTCACATTAAATGACGTTTTAATTCGGCTTGACACCGATACGAACATTCTCACCCAATATCCACTTTCTTAGAAAATTAAAACTTCCGTATGTGGATAATGCCGTTACTGCAGTAGCGGCGGCAAAGTCGAGTTTTCTCTTGTCGTTCCATGCCTGAGCTGCAATGATTCCCCATATTGCTGTCTGACCTACGGAGCCCAGTGCACTCCATGCTTTGACGGGTGGAGAGAGACCGGTATTCATATCACCATGAGGCCATGCGGTAAAATAATTCCAGTCAAGGGATACATCATTCTGCAGAATCTGGTCTGATTGCATAGATGAACTTTTGTAGGTGTTATTAAGTGGAAAGTGATAGTCGGTATATTTTGAAGCAGTATGATTGTTATAGTATGTTAAGTATTCGTACAGATATTTCGCACTGTTATCAGACAGTGAATTAAAAACCTCCATTGTTACCATAGAGTCATTTAGAGACTGGCTTGCATCTGAGGTCTGAGGAAATCCCTCTGAGGAGAATGTACAAAAAAGAGTAAAGGTTACACAAAATTGTGCGAATAAGAATCGATTTCTCTTTTGATAGTCATAGAGGAGGTAGTACGTTATGATCGATGCCCAAGTTTTAATCATCGATATTGCTCACCATTTGCTTCCTCCAGTACTATCCCGTAAACAATTAAGATTTATAATTCTGAAATATTACTAAATACTTAGACGATTTAAAACGGTGAGAAGTTTCTATACATGTCTGTTAATGCCAATAATCCCAAAATTTAATATAGTCTAAGAGACCATATTTTTTTTGAAGTATTATAGCAAGCGCAAAAGAAGAAGCTATAAAATTGGCATTATTACCATTCTCAAAAGCTTGCACTGCTAAAATCCCCCATGCAGTGGTTTCTCCCAGATCACTTGCAATTTGCATTAATGTTTCAGGTGTGGAGTATCCTGCTCGTGCAAATTCACTATTTCTTGCTTCTGTAAACTCTTTCCAATGAATTTGGGAAACTTTATTCGATTGTGTAACTGCTGTGTCTTGCTCTGAATAGTTACTATTGTTAGGATTTAACTTTTTTGAATAAAAATACTGCAATATCTGAGATTTTTTACTTTGTTGCAGAGCATTAAAGAGTTGTGCAGCATCACTATCAAAAGAGAAATTATTTTTGCCAATTGAAATTTCAGTTGAATCGATCGATTGGTCCCGATTAGACATATCCTGAGAATACTCTTCGTTTAAATAACCGGTTAGCAACGTTGTATATACCAAAGCTGCTATAAAAAAAAGTGCAAGTATTGAGTATTTAGTACTCATTGTTAAAAATGCCGGTTATTCACTAAATGTCGCAGATTCAATGGTGGTTTGTATTTTTCTTCACAAAATCACTATTTAGAGTGTTAGACGTACAATACTTGTAAAAAGTTTCTGGAAGAGTATTTTAGTTTTGATGAATAGGTGAGAGCATTCACGAATTTGTGTAGAGTTTGAATGAATTTTTTTGTACATTTTATTTTTTTTGAAAATCTGTGGTAATCCCCCGATTCGATTGTTAAATATTGTATCCTCATGAAACTGAAAGAAATACTTCTGCTAACACCTTTTCGAGGAGCAGGTCCACTCAGCAAACTGCTCGGTCTCGCAGGTTTAGTGGGTCTGATTGCAGGTCTCGGAGCAATATTATTCTATTGGCTCCTGAATATGAGTCAGTATTTTTTTATGGATTATCTCACTGGGTACCGTCCCATGGGTCCGGCAGGTGAACCGTCTCTCATTGGCGAATCGGATACGGTATTTAATCCATTTTTATTTTTTATAATTCCGGCAATAGGAGGGCTTTTGAGCGGTTTTCTAGTATACTGGTTAGCACCGGAAGCAGAAGGACACGGTACTGATGCTGCAATAGAAACTTTTCACCTGAGGCAGGGTTTAGTCCGGGCACGAACACCTTTCGTTAAAATAATTTCCTCTGCTCTAACGATTGGCTCGGGAGGTTCGGGTGGAAGAGAAGGGCCGATAGCTCAGATCGGTTCTGGATTCGGATCACTCCTCGGCCAATGGCTCGGACTTTCACCACAAGATCGCCGTATTCTTATGATTGCAGGCATGGGAGCCGGAATCGGCGCAATTTTTCATGCGCCTCTGGCAGGAGCACTTTTCGCGAGTGAAGTGTTGTACAGAGAAACAGAATTCGAATATGAGGTTCTGGTTCCGACGATGATAGCTTCGTCAATCGCCTACGGTGTGTTCAATACACAATTCGGATGGCAGCCTCTTTTTGAAACACCTGGTTTCCGGTTTGAAAATGCACTTCAATTAATACCTTATACAATTCTGGCAATAGTCGTTGCATTTGCTGCAAAGCTTTTTATCAAACTTTTTTACTATACTCGTGATAAGTTTGTCGCAATGCCCGGTCCACCCCACATCAAGCCGATGATAGGCGGTCTGTTGGTTGGTGCTGTTGGGTATTTCATACCACAGGCTGTCGGAACCGGTTACGGAATTCTCCAGCAAGGCCTTGATATACCTGATGGTCCGATGACGCTTCAACTCTTGCTCATTGTTGCGGTAGCAAAAATGTTCACAACTTCGTTCTCGATTGGTTCCGGAGGGTCCGGGGGTGTTTTTGGTCCGTCAGTAGTTATCGGTGGTGCACTCGGCGGAGCAGTTGGGATGGTGTTTCTGCTCTATTTCGACCAGTTTGGAATTGCACCGGGAGCATTTGTGATAGTCGGAATGGCAGGTTTCTTTTCTGCGGCAGCGAATACGCCTATATCGATGGTTATTATGGTCAGTGAAATGACAGGAAATTACTTCCTGCTCGTGCCTGCTATGTGGGTAAATGTGATAGCATTCTTCCTCAACAGAAAGACATCCCTTTACGAAAGTCAATTTCCAACACGTCTTGATTCCCCAGCACATTTTGGAAATTTTATGGAAGAAATTCTCCGCCAGTTGCGTGTGAAAGATGCTGTCAGTACTCCATTAGAATGGGTTATGCCGAAAGTGCACCGGAATACAACTCTCATTGAACTGCTCGATTTTCTTGCAACAACGGATTCAAATATTTTCCCTGTATTGAACGATGAAGACGAACTTATCGGTATGATCGATGCGCGCGAAGTCAGAACGATGTATAGGGACAAAGAAATTGCGCCACTTGTTATCGCACAGGATTTTCTACAAAATCCGATTACCGTCACCTATAACGATTCACTTTTTACTGCAATGCGCCTTCAGCATGAAAATAATGTGCGTGATCTGATAGTTGTTGATGCCGAAAATCCAAAAAACATTGTCGATATTCTCCGCGGAAGTGATATAGTATCCTCATATGATAAAGAAATTAAGCGGTCTTTACATGATATTCGGCGGGATATTAAGAACCTTGGTTAATTTCAGAAACTTACGGACTGCTTCGATTCATGCTTCGTGCATTACTATTGAATAAACACTCAAATTTATTCCTTGTTTATGATATGTCTTTACTGAGATATAGATGTGAAAAATTTGGGGAACTATTTAAATTACCTTTGCGTTAACCCGTGTAAAATATCCCTAGTAGATATCTATTAGAGAAGTATTTACTAATTATGCTGTGTTATTTTCCATATTGAGCGCTAATACTACATTAAAAATTAAAAAATCTTTGAATTATTATTAGAGCAAGTTGTATATTATTATACATTAAGTTCTAGAATTGTATCAAATGTATTCAAAAATCGCATATCCAAACCAATAGAGGAGGAGTGGCATGAAAAAGGTAATGACTCTTACCATTATTTTATTTCTTGCGTTTGCCATGGTTGCATTTGCAAATGACGGATTGAAATACGAAGTCGGCAAAAAGGTTTCCGATATAAAATTGAACGATCATGATGGCAAAGGTTTTAACCTTGAAAAGACCCTTGCAGATGATGGTGTGAAGGGTGTTGTGTTTATATTTGTCTCCGAACAATGTCCGGTAAGCAGGGCCTGTGACGAACGGTATGTCGAATTGACATCCGAGTTCAAAAAACAGGGTGTGGAATTGATCGGTATTAATTCCAATTATACGGAATCGATTGCTGTAATGAAAAAACATGCTGAGAAAAATAGTTATAACTTCCGTATTCTGAAAGATTGGAATAATGTTGTCGCCGACCGTTTCGAAGCGCTTTATACACCGCACGCATACTTTATCGGAAAAGACCACACATTGCTTTATAAAGGTAGAATTGATGATAATCATCGTAATGCCGGCAAAGTCAATGAAAGAACCCTTGCAAATGCAGTGAGTGCATATGTTGGCGGAGATAAAATTGCTGTTACTGAAACGATGTCAAACGGATGTGAGATTAAACGAGTTGATTCTCAGTAAAGTTGAATTTTATGTAAAGAGCCCGCACTTATTGTGGGCTCTTTTTTTTGGGAAACCTGAATGCATACTATGAAATTATTTATGTTTTTATGTTTTTTGGTAGTGGTTGGATGTGGAACGCAGACATCTACTGTTGATGGTGACATTAATGTAGTTGTCGCAGATGCTGAAATTGTTAACAAGTCAATTGCAGATAAAAAAGGAAAAGTCATCCTCGTAAATTTCTGGGCAACCTGGTGTGAACCATGTGTAGAAGAGTTTCCCGATATGGTCATGCTCTATAATAAATATAAAGAGAGCGGGCTTGATGTCATTACCATTTCATACGATTTTGAAGACCAGATCGGGTCTCATGTTATTCCATATCTGAAAAAAGAAAACGCAGATTTTACGAACCTTATTCAGGGAGAAGATGTTGTTGATCAGGAATTTATGCAAGGTATCGATGGCGGCCTGAAAGGTGTTCTTCCTACAACCTTATTGTATGACCGGAATGGTACAAGGCAGCATCTGATTCTCGGAAAATTCAACACATTGGATCTCGAGGAAAAGATTATTTCATTGCTTGATGAATGAGAATTAACATTGAGTAAATAAGTTCTGAATTTAGTAATACCGGCTCCTACAGGGTCGGTATTTTTTTTGTGTCGTGATACAATTAGATGCAGTATATTATTGACTCAAAGATTCCAATTTTAATACAATTACTAATCAATGGAGTTCCAAATTGTGAATAATATAAAAATTGCTCTTGTTACAGGTGGTAATAAGGGAATAGGATTAGAGATTTGCAGGCAGCTTGCTCAACGGGATATCACTGTGATTCTCACTGCCCGGAGCCATGAAAAAGGTTTTCAGGTTTGTGAATCTCTCAAAAAAGAAAGAATCTACGTCGAGTTCAGACAGCTCGATGTAACAGCATTCGATTCGTTTCACGGTTTTGCAGAATCATTACGCACAGATTTTGGCCGTCTCGATATTTTAATCAATAATTCCCGAATTCTGATTGACCAAGAACTTACCGGTCTGACTGTCACGAAAGAAATATTTACGAAAACATTGGAAACAAATTTATATGGCCCCTTGTTTTTATGTCAGGTCGTTATTCCGCTCATGAAACAAAATAATTTCGGCCGAATTGTGAATTTGTCAAGCGATTTAGGTGCTTTGCATAAAATAGGAGCCGGATATCCAGCTTACCGGGTTTCAAAAACTGCCCTGAACGCGGTTACTGCTAACTTAGCAGCTGAGGTCATGGAGCACAATATATTGATTAACGCCGTCCATCCGGGTTGGGTTCGGACAGACATGGGCGGTCAGAATGCTGAGCGTTCTATAGAAGAAGGCGCCGATACTGCGGTATGGCTCGCTCTATTACAGGATGATGGTCCGACAGGAGGGTTCTTTTGGGAAAAAAAGCAGTTTCAGTGGTAATGTATATAGATTAAAAAGTGGTACATTATCTATAAATATTTCTTATATTGTAGCAGTTATAAAGAATTTCAGGCTGCACTGGAAATTACATATCCTATACAGTAAAACTATTGCAGTTTCCTCAATTTTTGTGTATCTGCGCAGGTACTCCCGTCATGCAAATCTATAGCTATTTACATTATTTTTATATACGAGGTAGATATGAACTATAAATTATTTGGAAAAAGCGGTCTTCGTGTTTCTGAAATATGTTTTGGAACCATGACTTTCGGAGAAGAATGGGGATGGGGAGCATCGAAAAATGAGAGTCGGAAAATGTTCGATCTGTATGCCGAATCCGGCGGAAATTTTCTCGATACTGCTAATAAATACACCAACGGTACCAGTGAAAAATTTGTAGGAGAATTTATTATTCCCGAACGGGAGCATTATGTTCTTGCGACAAAGTATTCATTGAGTATGCGCGACGGCGATCCGAATGCTTCCGGTAACCACCGAAAAAATATGGTACAGTCTCTTGAAGCGAGCCTGAAACGGCTTAAAACCGATTATATTGATCTGTACTGGCTCCATGCGTGGGATTTCATGACACCGGTCGAAGAGGTGATGCGCGCGCTTGATGACATGGTGAGAGCCGGGAAAATTCTCTATATCGGAATATCCGACACACCTGCATGGATTGTTTCCAGAGCAAACATGTTAGCAGACCTACAAGGATGGACACCTTTTGTCGGGCTGCAAATTGAATTCAGTCTTGTTGAGCGTACTGTTGAACGGGAATTCATGCCTATGGCACGTGCACTCGATTTAGCGGTCACCCCCTGGTCGGTACTCGGTGGTGGGGTCTTGAGTGGCAAATATAATGTCTCAAAAAAACCTGATGCAAAGCGGGATGCTGACAAAAGAATAAATGAGAAGAATAAAAAAATTGCAGAGTCTGTATGTGGAATAGCTGACCAGATCGGCCGGACACCGTCACAAGTTGCAATTAATTGGGTAAGGCGTCAACCGGGAAATATTATTCCCATCCTTGGTGCAAGGACAGAACAACAGCTCAAAGATAATCTTGGCTGTCTTGATTTCGAATTGTCTGATGAGCAGAATACAACGCTTTGCGAAGCAAGTCAGATCGAATTAGGATTTCCCTATGATTTTATGTCCAGAGATGCGATTAAAAATTTGATGTATGGAGGCACCTACGACACAATTGATAATCACAGAAACGGTTAATGTGTACCATGAAAGGTTCAAATATAGATTGAATTTATTATGACTGAAGCTAAAAAATCTACTAAGAAAAAGATGTCTCTTACGAGTGTCAAGCATGCATTTTTGACCATAGTATGGCCGCGGAGAAAAATTCTCCTTTTAGGTCTGATTTTGATTATCATCAACAGGTTCGCCGGACTTGTTCTGCCTGGTTCAACGAAATTCCTCATAGATGATGTATTAGTCCGGAAAGATACCGAACTTTTGAATCTACTGCTCCTTGCAGTCGGTATCGCCATATTTTTTCAGGCGAGTACATCTTTCTTTTTAACGCGGTTATTGAGTGTGGAAGCACAGCATCTTATATCGCAGTTGCGTGTTCAGGCACAAAAACAGATTGTCCGCTTACCGATCAAATTTTTCGATAATAGCAAATCGGGTGAGCTTGTCTCCCGCATAATGACCGATGTTGAAGGTGTGAGAAACCTTGTTGGCACCGGGCTGGTGCAGTTATTGGGAGGGGTTATTACTGCAATTATTTCATTGATAATTCTGCTCAATATCAACGCTATGATGACGGTTTATGTTATAGTACCACTGCTCATTTTTGGAATGGTTTCGATGAAAACATTTGCCTATATCAGGCCGATTTTCCGTGAACGGAGAAAAATTAATGCCGATGTAACCGGACGTTTGACCGAATCGCTTGGCGGTATCAGGGTTATCAAAGGATTCAATGCCGAAGTACGTGAGGAAAAGGTGTTCGAACAGGGTGTTGACCGGATTTTTCAAAATGTAAAGAAAACTCTCACTACAACAAGCTTTGTATCCAGCTTGGCCGTTCTGTTAATGGGCATGACCGGTATTATTATCATGGGATTCGGAGGGAACATGATAATAAATGATGAGATGACTTTCGGAGATTTTGTTGCGTTTACGCTCTACCTCGGATTTCTTATTGCGCCGATTGTGCAGATGGGTAATATCGGAACACAGATCACCGATGCATTTGCAGGCCTTGACAGAATGGAAGAAATTCTACTGCTCGACAAAGAAAGTGACGATCCGGCGCGAAATGTCCTTCTTGATGATATTGAAGGGGATATTATTTTTGATAATGTCTCCTTTGCCTATGAAGAAAACAATATGGTTCTGAAAAACATAACTTTTTCAGCTTCGTCAGGAACAGTGACAGCACTCGTGGGATCGTCCGGATCAGGGAAAACCACACTTGCCGGACTTGCAGCGTCATTCCTGACTCCTGTGGAAGGCACAGTGAAAATAGATGGCCACGATCTTGCCACCATCAACATTGATAATTACCGGAGCAGGTTAGGGGTAGTGCTGCAGGATGAGTTCCTGTTTGAAGGTACTATTAGGGAAAATATACTTTTCGGTAGGCCGGATGCTTCCGAAGAGAAGCTTCTTGATGCTGTTAAATCCGCACACGTTAAAGAATTTACCGATAGATTTGATGCTGGTCTCGACACATTGATCGGAGAGCGGGGAGTGAAATTATCGGGGGGACAGCGGCAGCGTGTAGCAATAGCGCGGGCTATTCTTGCCGATCCCCGTGTTTTGATTCTCGATGAAGCGACATCAAACCTTGACACTGAAAGCGAACTCTTTATTCAGGAGAGTCTTGCACACCTGATGAAGGGGAGAACTACAATCGTAATAGCTCACCGCTTGAGTACGATAAAGCAGGCAGATCAGATTCTGGTCGTTGAAGACGGCTCGATTGTCGAATGCGGCAATCACGAATCACTCCTTCAGAAGGAGGGGAGGTATCACACACTTTATAATTATCAGATTAAAATTTAACTTTGATATTAAAAATGAAAAATGGGAAGATTGCTCCACTTCATCTCAATATTAAATTCAAATCGAGAATTCGGTCGAAATGACATGTTATGATTTTATATAGTATAGATTCTTATCGTCATTGCGAGGGGCGAAGCGATGTGGCAATCTCTCTATACTGAGATGAATAAAAGCTTCAATGATGGTATATTAGGTACGGTAGAATTAGAACACCGGAAAACTCAACACCGACGACATTCGAAGAATTTGCACAGATATTTGCAGCCGTATACTCATAGTAATATAAAATCCGGATAAACTCAAAACTATGTTGCTCTTTCTTTTACTTGCATTTCTTGTCCTTGCTGGAATGTACGGATATGTCGGTTGGCGTCTATTGAAACCGGCACAAATTCCATACCGGTGGAAGATAGCAACATGGTCCGTGTTCGTATTATTGGCAATTCTGGCACCGATGCCAATATTATTGCGATCATTCCAAATTGAAAACAGTTTGTCGGACATTTTAACCTGGCCGGCATATTTCGGAATTGGAATAGTACTCTTCCTCTTTACTCTGTTAATTTTGCGGGATACTGTTTTGTTCGTCGTCAAATTTGCGTTGCGATTAATAAAAGCTGTATCGTGGAAACAAACTGAGAATACAATAAATAAATCGTATGATCAGGAAAGACGCCAATTCTTAGAAAATTCAGTGAATGTCGGATTTCTTGGCGTGACCGGGATTTTAACAGGTTATGGTTTTGTTGAGGCAAAACGGACACCATCAGTAGTAAACGTTGAAGTGCCTATCGCTCATTTACCTCAGGAACTCAACGGATTCCGCATTGTCCAATTTACCGATATTCATGTGAGTCCCACGATTAAACGTGGCTGGATCAGCATGGTTGTTAACGAAGTGAACAACCTCAATGGCGATCTGATTGCTTTTACTGGAGATTGTGTTGACGGATCGGTACGACGTCTGAAAAGTGATGTTGCACCGCTTGCAGATTTACATGCGCCTTATGGTAATTTTTTTGTTACCGGGAATCATGAGTATTATTCGGGGGTTGAAGAATGGATTAAAGAAATAGACCGACTTGGATTCAGGGTTCTACTCAATGAACATACCGTGATTTCCTACAATAATGCATCAATACTTCTCGCGGGAGTTACCGACTTCAATGGTGGTCAGTATATCCCCAGCCACAAATCTGATCCGCTCCAGGCTTTGCTTGGAGCGCCTGAATGCGATGTGAAAATTCTCCTTGCACATCAACCGAAATCTATTTATGCTGCCGCAGACGCCGGGTATGATCTACAAATATCAGGCCATACACACGGCGGTCAGTTTTATCCATGGAATTTTGCCGTCAGGTTTGCACAACCATACATCTCTGGTCTGCATCTTAATGATAAAACGTGGATATATGTAAGCAGGGGCACGGGATACTGGGGTCCGCCGATGAGAGTAGGAGCTCCCTCGGAGATAACAGTTTTGACATTACGATCTCAATCTGACATTCTGCCGTTATAATGTATATAAAAATTACACAGTCAGGACACATCATGAAATATATTCGATATATTATGGTACTGTTTTGTTTTTCTCCCCTAATAAGTGATTATGCAACTGCACAGGAAAATGTTTACTGGGATGTGGTACAACAAATCCGTGAAGAAGGTTTTGAGCGGTCTCAGGTGATGGAGACAGCGAGTTACCTCACCGATGTGTTCGGACCCCGTTTAGCCCATTCTCCTTCGTATAATGCAGCAGCAGAATGGGCAAAGGAGAGATTAGAGGAGTTCGGTCTTGAAAATGTCCATTTTGAAACATGGGGTGAATTCGGTCTCGGCTGGGAAAACACTTATACGTCGGTTCATATGATTGAGCCGAGGTATATGCCGATCATTGCCTATCCTAATCCATGGACATCGGGAACAAATGGAAAAATTAGAGCTCCTGTTATGCTTATTGATGTTGGTTCAATGAAATCCGAAGCAGAACTCGAAGATTATCGAAATAATGTACGTAATTCTATCATATTTACCGCACCTGAACGGAAAATGGAGCTCAATTTCACCCCGGATGCCGAGCGGTATTCGAAAGCAGACCTCGATGAGCTTGCGAAAACATTGATTGATACACCGGGAGGCGGATTCGATACTAATGATTACATCAATCATGAGACCAAATCTCAAACTTTATCCCGGACACGTGTCATGCAGTATCTAAGAGAAGAAGGTGCAGCAGTTTTTGTGTCACCTGACAATGATGGTGATGATGGAACGGTTTATGTCTACGGTTGGCCTCTCCGCAAACGTGACAGCGCAAAACCACTACCTATGGTGACAATTGCAGCAGAGCATTATAATAGAATTGTGCGGATTCTTCAAAAGAACATTCCGGTTGAGATGGAAATCGAAATTAAATCGACGTTTTATGACGAAAATCTTGAAGATTTTAACGTGATTGCAGAGATTCCCGGCACTGACCTTGCTGATGAGTTGGTAATTCTCGGCGGTCATTTTGATGCGACTTCTACCGGAACTGGTGCGACTGATAATGGCGCCGGAAGCTCGGTGGTTATCGAAGCGGTCAGGATATTAAAAGAGATCAGTGTGCAACCCCGCAGAACGATCCGTGCGATGTTATGGGGGGCAGAAGAATTAGGTGCGTGGGGATCGCGCGGATATGCAGCTAAACACTTCGGGAACAGAAATACTATGGAGTTAAAACCCGACCATGAAAACGTTTCTGTCTATTTTAATTATGACAACGGCACGGGAAAAATCCGGGGTATCTATCTTCAAAATAATCCCTTGGTCAGACCGATTTTTGATGCATGGATGAAACCGTTTCACGATCTTGGAGCGACCCATCTTGCTCCAGGTAATACAGGCGGCACCGACCATCTCGCATTTGATGAAATCGGACTTCCCGGATTTCAATTTATTCAGGATCCACTGGAATACGATTCAAGAACACACCACTCAAATATGGATGTCTTTGACCGGCTTTCAGCAGAAGACCTCATGCAGGCATCGGTTGTGATGGCAAGCTTTGTATACCATGCATCTATGCGGGATGAAAAACTTCCGAGAAAATCTCTTCCTGAGCCAAGAATCAGAAATTAAATAGCCTAATAAAAAATAATTATTTTCAATTGCGATCTTTATTGTCGGCACGTTCTGCTTAACAATGATTTTCAACATCAAGCTGACAAAGTGCTTGAAAATAGCATATATGGATACCTATATTGAGACAATCTTCAAACGCATCACACGAAACCATATCTATTTCATTCATTATAAATCGTAAGAGGTTGATCATGAACACCATGCGTGCATGTATTCTATCTATAATTATCATATCCTTCATTTCAACAACCATTAAAGCACAGGAACCTGTTTATTGGGATGTCGTACAGCAGATTAGGGAAGAAGGTTTTGAACGTTCAGAGGTGATGGAAACGGCCAGTTATCTCACCGACGTTTTTGGTCCTCGTCTTGCTCACTCTCCATCCTACCTATGACGCATTGGACTGGGCGCAGGAGCGGCTGAAAGACTACGGGCTGAAAAATGTTAAAAAAGAGCCGTGGGGAGAATTCGGTCTCGGTTGGGAGAACCAATACACATCAGTCCACATAATCAAACCGCGATATATGCCGGTAATTGCTTATCCGAATGCGTGGTCGTCCGGTACTGACGGGAAAGTGAAGGGGCGGGTTGTTTATGTAAATTTTCAGGAATTGAAGAGTGAGAACGATTTGCGCCGCTACCGGGGAAAAGTAAAAGGTGCAGTAATATTTCTCGTACCGGAAATTCCTCTTTCACAGAATTTCGATCCCGATGCTGTCCGTTTTTCACAAGAAGACCTCGACAAACGCTCACAGACAGTTATAGAGGTTCCCAGTGATGATCAGGAAATGCTCGAATTTGATATTGATATAGAAAGTGAAGGGCTTACTTTTGAAGATATTATGGAATATCTAGCCTCCGAAGGTGCTGCTGTGTTTGCATTTCCGGATTGGCAGGAGGGCGATGATGGAACCGTATACGTGTATGGCGAATTAGCCAGGTCAGAAGATGAAATTGTTCCCTATCCTGCAATTACTATGGCTGCCGAACACTATAACCGTATTATGAGGATACTTGAAAAAGATATTCCTGTTGAAATGGAAATTGAAATTCGAACATCATTCACCACAAACACGGTTGATCACAATATCGTCGCGGAAATACCGGGTACAGATCTTTCTGATGAACTGGTAATGCTTGGTGGTCATTTCGATGCAACATCAGCAGGGACCGGTGCCACTGACAATGGTGCCGGTAGTTCGATTGTTATTGAAGCTGTACGGATATTGAAAGCGATCGGGATTAAACCACGGCGAACTATTCGTGCCGCACTCTGGAGAGTGGAGGAAGAGGGGCTGCTTGGTTCAATCGGCTATGTGCAAAACCATTTCGGCGATCCGCTCAGTGGTAAATTCACTGATGAGCAGGAAAAGGTTGCGGCTTATTTCAATATGGATAACGGAACCGGACGATTCCGCGGTGTTTATTTACAGGGAAATGAGCTTGTCCGACCGATTTTCACAGAGTGGATGAAACCGTTTCATGATCTCGGTATGCGCCATTTGTGGCCGGAATTTACTGGCGGTACCGATCATCTTTCGTTCAATGCTGTAGGTCTTCCCGGATTTCAGTTCATTCAGGATGAAGTAGAATACGGCAGCAGAACCCATCATTCAAATATGGATGTATACGACAGGCTCGTACCGGAAGACATGATGCAGGCCGCTGTGATCATGGCAAGTTTCGTGTATCATGCAGCAATGCGCGATGAAAAACTTCCTCATTCCGACAAACAGACCGAATGGAGTGCAAATGTGATTAAAAGGATACTAGGCAGAAACCAATAGTCTAAGGTTTTATTCATAATCGATACACAAGAAGGGATTTTCATGACCATAAAATCTGTGTTTTTGTACTGTGCAGTATTGATCTGTCTGCTTCCTTCAACACTAATTGCTCAGGAAAAAATTGACTGGGATGCTGTAACAAAAATTCGTGACGAAGGATTCAACCGGTCGCAGGTAATGGAAATTGCTCAGCACATTACCGATGTGCTTGGTCCTCGTCTCAGCGGATCACCCTCGATGCGAAATGCGCAAATGTGGGCGCTTGGGCAACTCGATGACTGGGGACTTAAAAACACGAATCTTGAACCGTGGGGTGAATTCGGAATGGGGTGGAGCAATGATTTTGTCTCGCTCCATATGACGAAACCGCAGTATATGCGGGTCATCGGATATCCGAAGGCATGGACATCTGGTACCGATGGTACGGTGAATGGAAACATTAAGATTGCACACATCCGAACTCGGGAAGATTTGGAAAAATTTCGCGGATCACTACATGCTGCTGTTGTGTTAACTGTCCCCATTCGTGAAGTAGAAATCGGATTCACGGCTGATGCATGGCGGTACTCTGATGAACAGTTACAGGAAATGTCGCGGTTTAGCCCGCAAATTGACGAGGATACACCAGCAGTACGGAATGATGATCAACAGGATTTGTTGTCTAATAGTGAAATCAGGGATTTTTTCCGTTCGGAAGAAGCTCATGCGCTACTTGATCCGGGAACGAGGGGAAATGACGGTACTGTATTCGTATCGAGTCCGAGAAGAATATCACGCAGCCCTGAAAACCCAAGAGCAATTCCCGAAATTACACTTACACCTGAACACTACAACAGGCTTTTCAGATTAGTTGAAACGGGTATTGAAGTGGAGTTTTCACTGAATTTACAAAACACATTTTATACCGACGATCTGCAGGAATATAATGTAATCGGTGAAATTCCGGGGACTGATCTTGCTGAAGAGCTGGTTATGGTAGGTGGACATTTCGATTCGTGGCACTCAGGAACGGGGGCAACCGATAACGGTGCCGGGACAGCTGTCGCATTGGAAGCTGTCAGAATATTAAAAGCCATAGGAGTACAGCCTAGGAGGACTATTCGGATTGCACTGTGGAGCGGTGAAGAACAGGGACTCCTCGGTTCGCGGGCATACGTAGCTAACCATTTTGGAACGTACTCCAATCCCAAATCAGATTATGATAAATTCTCGGCATATTATCAGCACGACTCCGGGACAGGAAGTATCAGGGGAATTGCCATACAAATGACGCCTGAACTCATTCCAATTTTCACAGAGTGGATGCGGCCGTTTCATGATATCGGAATGACAGCACTAACAGGCCACAACTCCATTTCGCGCGGCGGTTCAGACCATGTTCCCTATGTTCAGGCCGGACTCAATGGATTTTCGTTCCTGCAGGACAGGATACAATACAGTACAAAGACTCACCACTCGAATATGGATGTTTTCGATAATCTTGTTGTAGAGGATTTGATGAAGAATGCAGTAATAACGGCGAGTTTTCTCTATCATACCGCTATGCGGGACGAGCTCCTTCCCCGAAGGAATATTGAAGAGTAGAATTCTATTCGATTATAATTTAAGGATAATATAAAATGCAGATGCCTCCCGGAGAAGGAGGTATCTGCATTTTAAGTAGGTGTAGTTTATTGAATGACCGGTTCGACAATCTTGCCCATAAAAAGGGTGGTATTTGAATATTTTTCCCTGATCATGAAGATAAACGGTCTGTCGATTTTGAGCTCAATTTGCTGTGGAGCAGATGTAATTCCTATACCGACTGACGTTGCAGCAGCGGCTTCGGTTCCTTCTTCATTGACATCGATAAAAGTGCTGTGTTTGACTTCATCGATATATAAATCTTGAAGAGGATTGATTTTTGCAAAATTCGCCTCTCCAGCTAAAAAGGCAACTTCCATTCCCAGTGCTTTTAATACTTCGTTTAATGATTTTTTGTATTCGAATTTGAATTTTGGCATCGTAAGAATAACATCCTCTTCATGGAGTCCATCAATCCACTCCTGAAGCTTTTCGGATTCTATCTGGGAAATCAATGAATTAATATCGACATCTTCATCAGGAAGTACAATTGTCATACTGAATGCTTGTCCGCCGTACGGTAAATTGACAACTTGAACATCGGTACCTGAGTAGTAACCAAAGCGATGCTGCTGAAACATCATTGGTATAGATTTCACACTACCATCGAGGAGATAAAAATTGTCATCGACCGTGTCCTGCACCTTAAATTGGCTTGTCCAATCGCCTTTGAAGAAAATTGCATTGATGAGAAACATTACCATATTGCCATCTATTGAATCAAGCAGTTTCGGGATTTTCCCATTTGTTTTTGTATTGACCCACTCATTAATCGTAGAAGGTGCTTCGGGCCCTTGGAGTTCAAGCGTTGCTACTTCAGCATCAAAATAGGTCCTGTTGATATCAATAAAAGTATTTTCAACACTGAAAAAATCATCAATCCAGATCGAGTTTCCGATCTGGAATTCAATTTTATCGTCAAGTGTAAGCAGAAGATTTGTAATATGGCGATATGATTCATTAATCTCTGCATAAGATAAGTCACCGTATTGCAAGACTGATCTCATTACTTCTTCTGTTGTCCCGGAAGCGCCATTATACGTCATTGCAAGCGCCATTGACACACTGAAGGGTGAAATAAACACGTTGTCTAATTCTTCAGAGTTGTTTATTTCTTTGAATAAACTGATTCCGAAGTCGTTGGACAACCCTGTAATTTCCTGATCCATTAACGTCAACGGCTCCGGTAGTTCTCGGATTTCTTTTGGCGGACTGTTTGGATTCGTAACTGAATTCTCACTGCAGGAAAAGAGAATCGATCCGGTCAGAACAAAAACCGAAAGTAAGACAGCTATATGGTGCCGCATAGCGTCCTCCACATAATACATAAAGATTAGTGAAACTTTAATGAAAAGACTGCTGCATTCAATTAATGATACCGATAAGATCGCAAAATAGTTCACAACATTGTTGTTTTTCTGCAGCCTCTATTGCGTTTAAGTAAAATTTTCATACATTGAGGTACACAATGTCACATCAGCTCATTAATAATCAGGAACATTTCTTCGTGTGTAAGGTGTTATAGATTCTTATTATACAACGCACACTAAAAAATTTGAATGCTGACAATGCGATTTCATTCATACAGTTGTAAATTCAAATTGTTATTACTATGGTTAACTATTCCACTCTTGTTTGCCTGCAGTAATGGAAAAATTCCGGAAGAAATTGAACCGGTTACCGGTATAACATTTACTCCGGAACCATTTGAGCCGGATTTTGACTGGAAAGGTAAAACAGTTCTGCTCGAATCGTTTACCGGTTCGGAATGTCCGCCATGCCTTGGGATTGCTCTTGCGCTTGACGGGCTTCTGGAGTCATATGGCGATACATACCTTGCGATTTTGGAGTACCACGTAAACATTCCCGCACCCGACCCGATGGAAAACAGGTATTCCCATTTGAGACGGTTTGAATACGATGTGTACCGGGCGCCAATGACATTTTTCGATGGAGAAGAGAAGTTTCGCGGCGGAGGAAATGATACAACCGCACAAAGATACTATCAGAACTATTATCAGGAATTAAAGTCCCGGCTTAAAGAAGAACCTCTCTTGACAATGCAGGCTGAGACATCACTGGTTAACGATAATGTAATTGTTGCAGATATTACAGTGTCTAATCAACCCAATAATACAAAGTACATTATTGCGCTCGTTGAGAATGACGTAGACTTTCTTGGGAAAAACCGCATAAACAGTCATCAAAAAGTAGTGCGGAGACTTGAAGAATTCGTCCCTGATGAACAAGGAAGTGCCCGCCACAAATTTGACATCAGTGACATAACAATCCAAAATGAAAAGTGGCTCACTACTCTCGAAAAAAATTACAGCCCTTTTACGTTTCGAGAGAAAATGCATAACATGAGCATAAACTCGATGCAAATAGTCGTTTTTGCACAGGATTCTACTACTCAGAAAATCCATAATGCGTATGTAAGTGATATAACTCAGTAACACGTGCTTGGCATTAAGAAATCCCGTTGGATTATGACGCATTGACACACAACTTCTCCAAAATTGTTCTTGAAATGTACCAGCTTCTCATGTATATTATACAATCATCCTATAGCATAAGCGATTAACTATCTAAATTGGCTTTCCCCCTTTTCATAAAACTGCAATTATTCATAGTGTTAATTGTTTCTGAATTTGCAAATAATTATCGTGATGCAGTTTGGTCGCAATATATATAAAGTTGGTATGATCTGGATTTCTTACTATACTTCAATCTCAATACGAGGAAAGCAGATAAGATGAAAGGTAAAATCGAACGTCTATCTCCAAAACAGGGAGTCGGATTCATTCGCTCTGAATCGGGTGAAGAATATTTTTTTAACAAATTTGGCCTTGAAGGAGTAGACATCCAATCCTTTGAGGTGGGCGATACCGTTGAATTTGTTATTGAAGAGTTTCAAGATAGAGAGTCGCGTGCAGTAAAAATAAGAATTGCTCTTCCCTGACACCTTCCCATTTAGTGTTTAAGATAATATGTGTTATCACACTATAATACAATGAGTTGAATTGTGTATTCACTCTTCAACTCACATGCCTTAACGTATAATTCGTTTACTCTATACATTATTACACCCAATAATTATTAAACAAATAGAAAATAGAAAAAGCTCTTTTTATATAATTATCTAAAGCATTTTAAGCAAAAAACAGTTTATACGGTTCAATAACGGTACATATTATGAATCAGATCTTCAAAATGAACTCTGATTAACTCCAATAATTCCTGGAATTATCTCCGTTAACTAGATCACCCAAACATGAACCAATCTGTCTCTTAATGTTAAGACTATAACAGTCCAACTTGTTCTGAGCCCTTACATCGGCGAGGTAACGTCAAGCTTTTCGGGCAGAGTTATCATGCACACCGCTATAGGGGATTAAACGAATTGTTGATTTACTTATCGGAAAACAGCTTCCTGGAATTTGCTAAGTAATACATTGCAATATTAATTTGGTTCAGCTGGCAGCAATCACTATATTGAAATAAAGACATCTGAAGAAAATAGTAGTACGATTATGATTTATGTAATAACCGGATTTATAGCCGGATCATTACATGTATTGTCAGGACCCGACCATCTGTCTGCCGTTGCTCCGTTATCGCTCGATAGAGGGAAATCTTCATGGATAACCGGATTTTCGTGGGGTCTTGGTCATACTATCGGAGTTATTATTATCGGCGTATTGGCTCTGCTTGGCCGTGAGTTTATACCAGTGGAATTAATTTCGTCGTGGAGTGAAAGATTTGTCGGAGTCATATTAATTGGTATCGGTATATGGGGAATCAAAAAGCTCATGACCAATAAAGTTCACGCCCACGAGCACAAGCACGATCAGGAGGAAAATGAGGTACAGCATATGCACATTCATGTGCATCCAAAATCCGGTGACCATTCGGTGAATCATTCTCACAATCATAGCCATACTGCTCTTTCAATCGGTTTTATCCATGGGATTGCGGGAAGTTCGCACCTGTTCGGTATATTGCCTGCGCTTGCATTGCCCTCAACAGCTGCTTCTGCAGTTTACCTCAGCGGTTATGCAGTGGGTTCAATCCTTTCAATGGCACTCTGTACAACCCTGATTGGATTGACTATGGAGAAATTATCCGGTCGAATAGCGTTTTTGTACAACAAAATGTTGCTCGGTTTTAGTCTGCTGGCGGTCTGCGTAGGTATATTTTGGATTATAACATAGTTTTTACAATTCATACTAGAGAGTTTACCTTCAAGCATAAAAATGTTGAAGCTATATCATTAAAGATGTGCAATTCTGACAATAAAACGTTAAATGTACTCTGGTAAAAGGTTGAAAAATCAATAACAAACCTGCATACTATATGGCAATTGTGCTCATTGCCTGATTTTTTGCAAATTTAATATTGAACTTCTATATTAAAACCATATGGTAATAAACAAACTATGAATATTATAGATCATCACTTTTTACTCATTTAATTACGGAGGAGAAATGCGTAATTTTATTATCACAACTATGTGTTGTATGTTGCTTCTGTTCATTGCCTGTGCCACAACGGGGGAAGGAGGGTCAGGAAGCCGTTATATTGTTACAATAGAAGAGATTCAAGCAGTAAATGCGTCGACTGCTTTTGAGATTCTTCAGCGGTTACGGCCGGGACTCCTGAACAGGGACATGCAAAGAGTAGGCAGACTTGATGAAGGAGCAGTCACCGATCTTCGCCAACCGGTTCTTACATATGTTAACGGTATCAGGTTCGGTGAAAAGGCATCACTGCAAACTATTGATGCCTCTACTATACAGGAAATTCGCTATTACCCGCCTGATGAAGCAACCATGAAATTTGGCGCAATTGCACGGGGCGGTGTTTTTGATATTACCCCTAAATAACTAATGGTATAAATTATTCATCAAATACGCCCTTTTTTAGAATTGTTTCTCTGAAAAGTTGTACTATAAGCGCACGTAGTAATCTTTGCGGCAGCGGTATTACTTCATGAAATTACGTTGAGTAGTTAATAAATACTTTGATTTTATTGTGCTAATTTATGATTTCCATTTGGTTTTACAGGAAGTTTATTCTATATTAAGTTTGTAGAGCATATCAATTAAAAATTTATAAACATTACCAATGTAAATATAGGTGATTTATGAGAAAAAGATTGATAGGAATTATTACACTTTGCGCTCTAATGCTTTTTATTGGGTGTGCTGCTGGTGCAGGCGGTCAGCGAATAATCAGAGATCGAAATATCATTGAAGAGGCAGAAATCAATTCGGCACCTCATGCCGATTCGGTCTGGAAACTGATTGAAATCCTAAGACCGACACTCTTGACACGGGACACAAGAAGAATTTCCGCAATTACAGGTTCTGGAGGAATTGATGCGCTTGTTTACATAAACGGATCCCGTGTAGGAACTAAAACTTATCTCTACAACATAGCTCCGTACAATATATCTCGAATCGAGTATATTGATGGCTTTACAGCACCATCCCGGTATGGTTATGATGCCGCAGGGGGCGTGTTTTTGATAACATATCGGTAGATTACGGATTTGCCTGTAGGTACATCGTGAGAAAAGTGTATATTACTGCCAATTAAAAATGGCAGGAGCAATATTAAATCTTCTTGAAAAAGACGTGTATGGAGTCATGCACGTCTTTTTCATTGTACTATAAAATTTATAGATAAGTTGAAATTATTGAAAACCAATCATGATGTTAATCACAATACTGGAATAAATCTCCGGAACTTGTCTAATATACTGAGGTCAATATATTATTTCAAGCACAATATTCGATATATCAAATATATTAATCATCAATGTAAACGACGAGTCTAATCAAATATGTCGTCTTGTAGACAGAATTCAGTCATAAGTAAAGCATAAACGGCCTAAAGTATTAGCCTTGAAAAATATAAACGGGCTGCATATGAATGTTTAGTGGTTTGTGTAGCTGAATTATATGATTAGGGAGTAGAAAATACTTGTAATTGCACGATGCATAACTTATCATTTATGTTTTAGAATCCAATACATTCTGACCAAATTTTTCACATCTTAAAAAGCCTCAAATTTCAACACGAACATGGATTATTCTCTTTTTGAGAATTGATATGGGGAATATCAGTTAGAAGTTTTGAAAATTAGAGTTTCATCCATATCACCGTCTGAAATTTTATTTATAGAGTTTTAATTTTTCACTATTGAACCGATAATAATATAATTGAAGATTTTAGTATTTACATAGTATTGGATATACTTCTGTTTTTCAATCGTCTCAATACTTATCAAATTTGAGTTAAATTTTTGATATTCCAGAGGCATTTCCTCTATGCTGATAAGAGTATTCATACAAATACATAGAATCGTATATATTTTCATTCTACTGACATTCGCGGCTTTGACCACTCAGCTTCACGCTCAGGTCAATCACGATGAGTTGCAACCTGTCATGTATATTCCCCTGACCACATTCGAATATGGAAGTGCGCCGTTCTTGATATCTGGACCGGTCAACGTGCTTATCGTCGGCGAAGATGCAGTACGGGTATATTTTGATCTGGAAAATTCGGGAAGTTCTGGAATCAAAGAGCTGCAGGTCTGGCTTATGGCTTACTATCAGGATCGCACCGAGCCTGTATTGTTCGAGAGAACGTTTTCAACATTGATAGAGCCCGGTGCTGCAAACAGCTTTACCTGGAATGTGCCGACTGAAAACTTCGGCGAACCAAGGGATGGAGTGATAGTTCCGTATAGGATTGAATTTGTAGATGATACAGTTTGGAATTTAAATGATTATTACCAGACTACTGGGAAAGGCAATCAGGAACAACCAGTTATGAATGATTTCCCGTTAAGCAAAAACAGCAACCCCGGAACGGAATCCTCATTCACCGGAAAATCGATCAATGCAATACAAGTATCCGGTCCAATAAACATTGACGGTGTCTTGGACGAAGATGCCTGGAAAAGTGCGGATCCTGCAACCGGATTTTTACAATCGGAACCAACCGAAGGATTGGATGCTTCCGAAAACACCGAAGTCTTTGTCCTGTATGATGAAAACAATCTGTATATCGGTGCAAATCTGTATGACAGCAATCCTGATGGTGTGCTCGGATTTCTGAAAAAGCGTGACGTAAACATATCATCTGATGACCGGTTTATGTTGATCATCGATACATTTCTGGACGGGAGAACAGGATACTATTTTGAAACAAACCCGGCAGGATTGTTGGGTGACGGATTGATAGGATCAACCGGCGGCAGAGGTGGCGGTGGTACTGGTACCAGTGTGCTCGTATTGGGGGGAGGTGGAGTTGCACCGGGTGGATTGATTCTTGGTGTTGGGTATGTCAATAAATCGTGGGATGGGATCTGGACCGTTGAAACATCACTCCATGAAAAGGGATGGACAGCGGAGATACGCATACCTTTTCAGACCTTAAATTTCGATCCGGCAAGTGATGTTTGGGGCATTAATTTCCAGAGATCCATACGTCGGAAAAGTGAAGAATCAAGATGGAGCGGTCATAAACGAAATCAGCTGCTCACAAGTCCAGTGCATGCAGGCAGGTTGAACGGTCTGCAGGATTTGTCGCAGGGTGTTGGTGTTGAGATTATACCGTACGCTACAATCGGAAGACAAAACGTCCCAAATATTATTGATAAGGGAGTTCTTTTGCCGAATCCCGAAGACCAGTCGGAAACACCGTCGGATGTAGGTATCGACATCTCCTATAATATTACATCAAGTCTTCGCGGGGCAGTATCGATCAATACTGATTTCGCCGAAGTTGAGGTTGACCAAAGAAGAGTCAATCTGACCCGGTTCCCTTTGTTCTTTCAGGAAAAGCGGGATTTTTTTCTCGAAGGATCAAGTGTGTTCAGTTTTGCTCCTCTAAATGGTGTAAATCCTTATTTCAGCAGAAGAATCGGCCTTTCCGAAGGAGAACAGATCCCTATAGTGTTTGGTGCGCGTCTTGGCGGAACAATCGGACGCAATGAAATTGGATTTGTTCAAGTCAGGACCGATGAGAACCTGAATGCGGCTACCCCTGTAGAAGATTTCTCCATTGCCCGGGTCAAGCGGTCACTTTTTGAACAATCATCAGTAGGTTTGATCTATACCCTGCGAGCAGGCAAAGCAATCAATGGCAGTCCTGCTCCTAAAGACCGTCATACTATTGGAGCCGACCTTAAGTTAGCCACATCGAATTTTCTGGTTAATAAGAACCTCGAATTTGAGGGATTTTTATTGTGGAATTCCGATCCTGAAAATGGAGGCACTGCATCATTTGATGACCTCAGTGCGCGCGGAATCAGGATTAATTATCCAAACGATCTTTTTGATGGGCATGTATCGTACAGAGAGTTCGGAGAAGAATACGATCCGGCGGTCGGATTCGTAACAAGGAATGGTTTCCGCCGTGTGGAGCCGAGAATCGGTTTCAATCCCCGGCCGGATTTTATTCCATGGATACGGCAAATAAAAACATGGGGGCAGTGGAGACACCTCTGGGATATGTCGAACAGACTTGTAACAAGAAATGTCCAATACAACCTGTTTGAGATCATTCTTGAAGACGGCTCCAATTTTGAGCTTCAATTAATCCGGAATCTTGAACTGCTTGATGAAGAATTCGAGATTCATGACGGAGTTGTGCTCCCTGCCGGAGAATACAAGTATAACATGTGGAGAATTTCCGGATGGTCTGCTGGACATCGTCCGTTATCGATACAATATATATTGAGTGGGGGAGATTTCTGGTCCGGTGATAGAATGCAATACAGTTTCAGCTTCCATTACAAACCGTTTCCGGGAATTGAGATTAAATCAAGTATACAGCACAATGATGTGTCCTTGCCTCAGGGAGACTTTACAACAAATTTGTTTCAATTTGAGGGAGGTGTTCATCTGACACCGTGGTCTTCGTTTATCAGCAGTCTGCAATATGACGATGTGAGTGAAGTGATCGGATTGTTTTCCAAATTCAGGTGGACCGTCAATCCGGGTAATGATATCTTTCTGGTTTATACACAGAACTGGAGAAATATAGGCGATTCTGTATGGGATTTCGATACGAAATTACTCTCACGGGGCGGAACATCAAAGATCAACTATACACACCGATTTTAACGATTATTTTAAAAATAATCCCAAAGGTTCGTAAACCGCCATACACACTCCAATTAAAAGTAATCTCAATAATTATTCAACACCAATTCGAAGAAGTTCGTCAAAATCTCCGCTGTTACGTTATCTGCCTCCATACCAGGTACACTGTGACAGGTGGTCCTGAATATCCTAATTATATTAAAAAATAAATTCAATTTATTCTGCAACATTTGTGTTAATGTCTTCGTCATTATTATTAAACGATCAGGGCCGGTAACCGGAAAGAAGTATGGTTTTAGAAGAAATCGATCTCTTACGAAAAGTACGAAATGAAAGAGATATGATATGAATGAATTTTACGTTTGCAAGGAGTAATAAATGAAGTTTTTTAAGCAATTATGTATTTATTTGTCACGGCTTATCACTTCGCCGTTCGGGTATGAATTTTTCAATCCATTTGAAGAAAACGGTATTTCAGATCATTCGCAGTATTCGGATAATTTCGATCATAAAGAATCCAATACACCAAAGGAAAACAAAAGTTTCAAATCAGATTATCATTTCAATACTATTTCAATTTTATCTAGTAATGAAAATAGGAGGCTCGATCATGAAGATGTCTCCATTAGGTAAGCGTTTCTTCAACACCGATAAACATGCCGACACTGATATCAAAAATGCGGCATTAAACGTTTTTTCTTGATTTATCATTGGGATCTTTTAGAGCTCTAATAACTGAATATAAGTTCTTAGCATACAAAACTATATAAGCCCTCGTTAAGTTTTGCAAGCTTGCAGGCAGGATGTAGTATGGTAAACTATTCTGAAAATGGCCGAATCAAAGTAAACTTGGAAGGATACTCAAATGAAAGCAATTGTATGCACAAAATACGGGCAACCGGATGTTCTTCAGCTCCAAGAGGTAGAAAAACCTGTTCCTAAAGATAATGAAGTACTTATAAAGGTTCACGCAGCAACAGCAACAACAGCGAGCCTCAACGGTCGAAAAGGCCAACCATTTATTGGTAGATTTTTCATGGGTCTCACAAAACCCAAAAAAAACATACTTGGGCAAGAGTTAGCCGGGGAAATTGTAGCAGTTGGCAAAGATGTAAAATTATTCAAAGAGGGTGGCCAAGTTTTTGGAAATACCGGGTTCGCTTTTGGTGCTCATGGTGAGTTTACATGTCTTCCTGAAGACGGGGCACTTGACATAAAACCTAACAATATGAATTATGAGGAATCTGTCGCTATTGTTGAAGGCGGATTAACAGCCTTGAATTTTTTTAGAAAAGGAAATATCCAGAGAGGACAAAAAGTTTGTATCTATGGCGCTGGCGCTTCCGGGTCGGTAGGTACTGCTTCGATACAGATTGCCAAATACTTTGGGGCGGAAGTTACCGGGGTATGTAGTACTGTTAATTTGGAATTGGTGAAATCTCTGGGAGCCGATATTGTAATTGATTATACAAAAGAGGATTTCACCAAAAACGGCCAGACCTATGACATTATTTTTGACACGGTAGGCAAGCGCTCATTTTCACGTTGTAAAGGCTCGCTAACGCAAAAAGGTGTCTATCTTGATGCCGGCAAGTTGGC
Source organism: bacterium (assembly GCA_965249485.1). Taxonomy (GTDB): domain Bacteria; phylum SM23-31; class SM23-31; order SM23-31; family SM23-31; genus CBDFMG01. Next base: position 2,004,718 of record OZ252239.1, read on the forward strand.
GACTATTTTTCCAATGTTATGGACTTCAATGTTCGGCAGTAAAAAAGCCATTCTTACGGCCACGTATGTGAGGCCGGCAAGAGAAATAATTAAAGATCTAATTTTCCTCAAAGAGCTGATTGAGGCGGGAAAGATTCAATCGGTCATTGATAGACGCTATCCGTTAGAACAGACTGCCGAGGCTCACAGGTATGTCGACAAAGGACACAAAAAGGGAAATGTAGTAATTACTTTGGAACATAATAACAAAACCTAACGAAGCGTTGCAGTTGACGACGTGGAGCTGTGGTTTATATTAATGTTTCTGGGTTGCAACGGGTTTTAGTTGGTCGGACGGTTTTCGGCAGACCCCCGAATCAACTGATCTTAGGTCGTTATATGGAGGAAAATTGAATATGACAAATAATGACTCTACGCAATAAAAAACTATCAATTATTGTGCGATCTCTTATCAAATTAGTTCAGCTTATAATTTTTTTAGTCATTCAATTTCCTCTCTTACCTCTAACAATAATCGGCTATATATTGACTGTTGTTAAAATCATACTTTATAGTAAAAAACATGGTTTATCAGCAATGTCTAATTACTCTTTAGTATAATATAACTCCCAAAGACTTGTCAGACCTTCATCTTGTGTAAGGTTTACAATTTTACCGTCCTTGATCACCATCTTAAGTTTCCTGATATTTGAAATATGCTCCAAAGGATTATCCTCAATGACGATCAGGTCAGCGAGTTTTCCTTCTTCAACCGTACCGATATCGTCCAGCATACCCATCATATCAGCTGAATTACGGGTAGCGTTGATCAATACCTGCATTTCATCCAACCCTGATAACACCTGCTGTTCAAGTTCCAGTAATACTTGCTCTCCGATAGGGGTGCCGTCGCCGCCGGCAAGGACCCTGACACCTGCTTTTACCGCCTTGCGAAGAATGTTCCTCTGGTTTAATGCATGACTCGGTGTCCGTTCATCAATAAAAGCCACTTTGGTTCTTCCTTCGATGACCTCATCTGTATCGTTCAGGTCAAGTTCAGCGATTTTTTGCTCCCTCTCGGCAATATATTCAGCGCTCAAATTGCAGACAATAGTTGGATCATAAAACGTGCCCTTTTCCGCCATGAGCTGTATGGTTTCGTCACTGAGCCCATACCCGTGCTCAATGCAGTCGATACCGAGTTCTACAGCGATACGAGCAGCTTTTTCAGAGGAATGCGCTGTCACCGGAATCCCGAAACTATGTGCTGTCTCTATTGCCGATTTAATTTCATCGCGGTCGAGAACGTCTGCTACAATTTTAATAATCCCTGCTCCGAATCTAATATTCTTCCTGACGGCTCTTCGGACTTCATCGGGACCGTTAACTTGTACGCCACCGGGATAAGGAGAAGCATAACCGTCGCCATGAGTTGATGAGATGCTCGGCCCGGAAGAAATGATCCGCGGCCCGACAAATACACCAGCATCGAAGGCTTTCCCCCATGCAACATCGAGGTAATCTCTCTCCGCAACCATTCTGAGCGTAGTGATACCCCTTTGAAGAGCATCCATTGCCATTCTGCCGGCGCGTATTGCTGCCGGCAATGTAGGTTCATAGTCAAGTGTTTTTTTCACATCGGGGTGAATGTCGGATATATGGCAATGATTATCCCAAAATCCCGGAAGTACGTATGCCCCGTCAAGATCGATTATTCTTGTGTTGTTTTCAGCTGCGCTTCCACGATACATCCTATTCGATACTTCCGTTATTCTGTTACCCGTGATGATTACCGTCATATCTTCCAGGACGGGACCTCCGGTACAGTCTATCATGTTACAATTGGTCAGAACAGTCGTATAGTCATTCGAATTCTGAGCATGAACCTGACTGGGTAACAAAAACGCAGTTGTCAGGATAGCAAAAAATAAAATTTTTGATAATTTCACGTCACTTCTCCTTGATTGATTAATTTTTCCAGAGAATTAAATAAGTATAAATGTATGTAATCATTTATAAAACAATAATCAAAACTAAGCAAGAATATTAGTAAAACGTGTTATCTCAAGAAACAAAATACACTTGTAAAAGTCAATTACATACCTTACTATTTTATAATAAATCCGAATTATTCTAACGACGAAAACATCTTGAGGAGAACTACGATGAAAGCTCGGTACACCTTGTTTGTAAGTCTGTTTTTGATGATTATACCAGTATCTTCTGTATCTGCACAAGAACCGGTCTACTGGGATGTTGTAGATAAGCTCATGGAAGAAGAATTTAAAAAGTCTGATGTGATGGAAAATGCCAGCTGGCTAACCGATGTTTTTGGACCGCGGAATGTGAAAACGCCTTCGTACCGTGCAGGAGCAGAATGGGCAAGAGACCGTCTAAAAGAATATGGTCTCGCGAATGCCAGGCTTGAGCCGTATGAGTTCGGTAATGGCTGGGGACATGCATTTACGTCTATCCACATGATGACTCCACAGTACATGCGGGTTATCGGGTATCCCGCACCGTGGACGGCAGGCACCAATGGAAAGGTACGGGCGAATGTCTTCCCCATGAATTTTGATGAAATTACTTTGGAAGCGGATCTGGAACAATACCGGGGGAAATTAAAAGATCGTATCATTTTCATAAAACCGGTACAGGAAATCTCACCCCATTTTGAAGCCACTCCCCTGACAATGACGGAAGAGGAGCTCGATGAAATGGAGAAACCTCCACTTACTCCACAAGAATCTCCTATGGCTATTGAATTGGGCAAACAGGAGAGAAGTAGAAACAGACCTCCTGATGGCAAAATTACGAGACAGCAAATTATTGATTTTGTATTTTCCGAGGGTGCCGTAGCATTTGTACACCCGGATGCAGGGCATTATTTTGGAACAGTTGCTGCCAGTAATTACAATAGGGTAGAAAAGCCGTGGGAAGATAAGCCCCTCCAGCCCACGGAGCTGGTTTTGGCAGTTGAACAGTATAACCGGATAATGCGGATCCTCGAAAAGGATATTCCCGTCGAAATGGAAATTGAGATCAGGACAACCGTCTACAGAGGCGAGCCTTTCGATCATAACGTCATTGCCGAGATCCCGGGTACGGATCTAGCACATGAAATAGTTATCGTAGGCGGTCATTTTCAGTCTGTACCTGTCGGGACCGGTGCCATAGATAACGCTGCCGGTGCAGTAACCGCCATGGAAGCGGTACGTATTATCATGGCCATCGGTGTTAAACCCAGGAGGACGATTCGTATTGGTCTCTGGGGTGGACATGATGGAGCCGGATTAGCAGGTAACCGGAGTCATGTCCGCAAACACTTTGCTGACCGTGAAAAGAAGGAATACAAAAAGGATTATGATAATCTTTCTGCGTATTTTGATGTTGATATCGGTCCGGGCAGGATCCGGGGCCTTAACATTATGGGAAATGAAGCTATCCGGGGAATACTTACCGAGTGGATAAAACCTTTGAATAGCCTTGGGATGTCACATCTTTTCACTTCCGGGAGGTACCATGAAGCCTACGCCGAAGTAGGCCTGATTGGCTTTTATTTTACCCACGATAGAGAAGGGGCAGATAACTGGAACGCCCACACGAATATGGACGTATATGAACGCCTCTTTCCCGATGGTCTTAAGCAAGCCTCCATTGTCCTGGCAACAATGGCGTATCATGCTGCAATGCGTGATGAAAAACTTCCCCGTGTTTCACCATATCCATGGTAGTACAATTAAGCCGATGATGGATTGTATCAGATTGGTAATGGTATTACATGAAGTGAATAACAACAATAAAATTGACGTAGCATTGCAATAAATTCTCATTTACTCTATAGTGAGTGTTGAAAGGCGAATATTAGAGCGGTTCATTAGACCATGAAACTTCCCACCCCATTAAAGTTTTTCAGATGTGCACGTGGAGTAATATTACTTATTGTACTTGCCGTTCCCTGCACGTCCTATGCTCAGGATTCTGGTAATATTTCTGATGCATCGGAAAACAGCCCGTTCCATAAGGAAATGCGGGCGGTACGGATCGCTAATAGTCCCAAAATCGACGGCGTTCTCGATGACCCTGCCTGGGATAAGGCGGAGTTTCAGGGCAATTTTATCCAGCGGGTTCCGGATACGGGAGCCCCTCCAACTGAAAAGACCGAAATTGCGATTATTTATGATGATGAGAATGTATATTTTGGTGTCCGATTATACGATTCTGAACCTGACAAGATTCGTATTACCGAGATGAGGAGGGATGGAGATAAAATCAATGATGACAGGTTCGAGATAGTGCTCGATACATTTCATGATCATCAAAGTGCTTATAATTTTATTATCAATGCCTCGGGTTCCAATAACGATGCGATCATTCGGGAAGACGGAAGACTACGCAATAGTGCATGGACAGGTGTATGGGCCGCTAAATCTTCAATTGATGAAAAAGGGTGGTACCTTGAAATCTTCGTGCCATGGCAAACACTTCGGTACAATGAGGGAGATAATCTTGTTTGGGGTGCTAATTATGTGCGCACAATAATAAGAAAAAATGAAAAAGACATCTGGCGGTTCGTGCCGCTTTATGCAGGTGTCGAAGGTCAGGAACGTATTTCTCAGGCAGGTAATGTCACCGGTTTTAATGGCCTTGAAATGGGGGGAAACTTTGATTTTAAACCCTTCGTAACTGGTGGATTGCAGCGAGATGATTTCGTAAAAGATGACCTCGGTGAGTTCGGAATTGATTTAAAAAAGAGTATCACTTCAACATTATCAGCAGATTTTACTTTCAATACTGATTTTGCGCAGATCGAGGCGGATCAGGAGCAGGTAAATCTGACACGTTTCGATCTGTTTTTTCCGGAAAAACGGGATTTCTTTTTGGAGGGCGCGGGAACATTTTCGTTCGGTCAGGCACAGCCCGGTGGAAATCCAATTAATGATGTAACACTTCCTCAGTTTAGTCAAGCCCCTAATTTCCAACTTTTTCATAGTCGTACAATCGGTCTATCAGACGGAAATCTAGTGCCAATACTAGGTGGAGCACGACTTAACGGTAAGGTTGGAAGCTATTCGTTGGGTCTTATGTCTCTTCAAACTAAAAAAAAATCTATCGAAAATGTCAGTACATTTGTACCGGAAACTAATTTTAGTGCCTTCAGATTGAAACGTGATATATTTTCTCGTTCAGCTGTCGGAATAATGTTCCTGAACAAACAAGAAGTGCATGGGGGTTATAACCGTTCGATCGGTATTGATTCCAATTTCAATGTCAAAGAAAGGTTCTCGTTTTTTATGGTTGGTGCGGGGACCTATTCGCCGGGAACGAAAGGTAAAAGAAATAATTTTGTAGGAAATACCGGATTTCGATTTAAATCGGATCTGTTGCAATATAACCTCTCTTTTCTGAACATCGATAAAGACTTTATGCCGGTAATGGGTTTTGTCAAAAGAACAGATATTAAATTCACGGAAGGTGGCATCACGTTATCGCCTCGTCTAAATAATCCGACAATACGACAGATCTTTTTTATAACGAATGCAAATTATATAACTAATCATAGTAATCGCGTACAGAATAAAACGTTCAGTGGAACATTTTCAATGGATTTTGAAAATACGACAAATTTCAGCATATCGGTTGACAGAGAATTTGAGTACCTCGATAAAATTTTTGAAATTCGACCGGGTCTGAATATTCCTCAGGAAAGCTATACGAATACGAAATTTCGCGGTCTCTTTCGTTCGGACAGGACAAAAATCATCCATGGGTCGGTAAATATAAATCGGGGAGATTTTTTTACAGGCACTTCCTTCGGGGGAGGGGTGAGTACCACGATTCGGGCACATCCTCAAGTTTTTGCAAGTGCAGATTATAATTACAGCAAGGTCGAGCTTCCCGAGGGGGATTTTCATACGAATTTAATTTCAGCACGGTTGAGTTATGCATTTAACACAGAATTTTTTATCAAAGGATTTTTTCAATGGGTCGATGACGCCTTGCTTTTCAATGACAGAAATCAAGTGTCACAAAACATTATTCTCCGTTATATTTACAAGCTCGGAAGCGATTTTTATTTAGTATATAATCAGGAAAATTTATTAGGATCCGGAAATGATGTAACCACCAATAGAACTCTCATTGCAAAATTTACCTATCTATTACGGAAATAAACATACGTGCACAATGAGACTGTTTTTGACATCGTCTGTATGAAAATATCACAAAAAATATTTAACAAGAGTGTTCGGATACTAAGGAGGTATGGAGCATGAGGAAACTACTGACAAAATCTATTTTTTTCTGTTGTATCGGGCTATTTACAGGTTACGTTTCTGTGCTGGGACAGGAAAAGGCACAGGATCGGAGAACATGGATCGACGAAAACGCCACTACCACTGACGATCCCCGGCGTATTCCTCAACCACCTGGTCAACAGGGTCCCGAGGGTACACTGGTATTGACCGGCGGGCGGATATTTGATGGGACTGGTGGGGCAGTACGTAACGGAACAATTGTCATTGATCGGAACAAAATCAAAGAGATCCTTCCTTCCGGTTCAACAAATTGGCCCCGGAATGCGCAGGTGATTGATGTTGCCGGGAAAACTATCATGCCGGGTCTAATAGCCCTCCATGAACATATGACCGAAGCTGGTGCGTTGAGCGGCCCGACGGTTGTTTCGAATGAAGCAATCAATACGCTTAAATCTGTCGAACGTCTTCGATGGTATATCGAGATCGGTATCACAAGTATCCGGGATCTTGCATCTCGTGGGGATATACCATTTAGAATAAAAGAGTTTATTGCCGAGAACCGAATACCGGGTCCCAGAGTGCTTCCGGCAGGTCAGATCATCAGTTCTACGGGAGGACATGGAAACAATGGATCGCACATGAACGACCCGCTGGTCAACGCGGAGCGGGCAGTAGATGGTCCGGACGAGTGGCGAAAAGCTGTTCGGGAACAGTTCAACAAGGGAGCAGATGTCATAAAATTGGCAAGCCACTTCAGCCGGGAAGAGATCGGCGCAGCAGTAGAAGAAGCACATGCACTCGGGATGAAAGTCACCGTCGACGCGGAGGCTTTTTATGTTCAATGGGCGGTTGAAGCCGGAGTGGACGGTATTGAGCATTTGCAGCCTCGCTCTGAAGAAGCTATCAGGTTAATGGCAGAAAAAGGTACAGAGTCAGTGCCTACAATTATTCCATTCATGAGAGATCTGAATCGGGCAGAAAGTCAATTTGGGTACCCCTTTATAGGCGGAGGTCCCACGAACAGGTACACAGTTACAAAAGAATCAGTTATGGAGTTATTTCGGAAACAGAAAAGTATGGGGATAAAAATGGGTATTGGTATAGATATGGGGAGTAATGTTATTTCATTTCCGGGATCCTATATTACCGAAATGAAATATTTTGTCCAGGGAGGGTATACCATTCCCGAAGTCCTTGTTGCTGCAACCAAGACAGGGGCGGAGATCCTCGATATGGACGATAAGCTGGGAACATTGGAACCCGGAAAACTTGCCGATGTTCTTGTTGTAGACGGCAGACCTGATGTTGACCTTGATGATCTTGCGAATACTGATCTGGTTGTCCGTGACGGATACATAGTCGTTAGAGATGGCAGGGTATTTGTTCCGCGGCATGTTCCACCCGGCAATGATTAATAGCTACGATCGGATATGGTAGAGAGAAGCATCTTTTCTGCTATATGTATTACATATGCAGAATGGATGCAGTTTCTGAAAATATGTTTACTAATAATGGGGAGTAGTTATGTTGGTTACTTCGGCTCAAGACATTGTTAAGAATGTCGATGCGGATAGCGTGATTATAAAGATTATTAATAATGACACACTTTATATACCCAATGAATTATTACAGCAAATTAGCCATTTGACGAGTTCCTCTGGATTTGATACTACGGACAAATTAGGAATTGTTACAATTATAGTATTAATTGCAGTTCCAATTTGGACGTTTTTTCAGCAAAAAAAGCAGTTTAATCAACAAATTGAAACCATTAAAAATCAAATTAGAATACAAAAAAAGCAATTTAAAACTCAATTGGATATGCAAAAACAGCATTTAATTAAATCTGTTACACCGAAAGGGAATATAAAAATCAGTTACGCATCGAATTTATTTAAAATCATATTAAATAATATTGGTATAGGTCCGCTACATGTTAAAAATATAAAAGTATTAAAAAGTGGAAAAGAAATTGATGACCTTTGGAAAATAATTCCTCAGGTGCCAGCTAATTCAGCTACTACACATATTAAAAATGATATTATTGCTGTTGGTGATTCCTATTTGGGATTAAAAGCCGGTGAAGGAGAACCAATTCTGGCTTTTGAAGATATAAGAGACTCTGAAATCGGCAGAGAATTTATTGAAAAATTAAGAGGTCTATTTAAAGATGTCTCTATACTAGTTTATTATAGTGATATATATAAATCTGAGGAATTTGTAACGGGTGTAGATCTCAACAAATTAAGTGGCTATTAAATATTAAATTATAGGTAAAAATAAAATGAATGAAGCTGTTCAAGATACAATTTACGTAGCAATGAATACTAATAATATGCCGACTTATGTAATTGCGATAATGGCAATAATTATTTCTATTTATTCATTAATATACCATATAAGACATTCCAAAATACAGTTACAATTACAAAAGGATCATTTGATTAAATCAGTAGTGCCTAGTGGCTTTTTGGATACTTATTCAGGGTTGAATTTTATTAAAGTTAAACTTACAAATGCTGGTTTGGGACCAATGAGTATCAATAGAATGGAAATCTTGAAAAATGGTAAAAAAGTAGATCAACTTAGAGATTTATTAGCACCTTTACCTGATAAAACTGATATTACACATTTTGAAGGAGATCTTACTAAAATAAGAGAAGGAGTGGTGGTATCGAATGGAAGTACCTTGCCAATTCTATCGATAGAAGATTTATTGGATTCTCCTCTTGGTAGAGAATATGTTGAGGATGTAAAACGGCGATTGAAGGATGTTTTTATAATCATCTATTTTACAGATATATTTAAAACTGAAGAATTGAAAGTGGGTAAAATAATAATGACTGAGTGACAATATTAAGGTTTAATTAAGTCATAATTATTAATATGCGGAAAGGGTGAATTTTCTTATTTTTGATTTAGCGAAAAGAGAGCATATATGCTAAAAAAATACAAAAATGAATTAATTAATTTGATTCAAAAATTTAATTTAAATATGAATCAGTTTGTATTATTGGAAGAGGAAAATGGTGTCGTAAAAATAGAGCATCAAAATAGTAATCTTTGGTTCGAGTTTATAAGTCATAAAGATACATATGATGTAATGGGATTTGGCTATTCAACTTTTTCTCCAAGTAGGGAACTTGTACACCAATATAAATCAAGGTACACATTTGATCAATTATTCGAAATTTTTGAAGGTTGGATTCAAACTGAAGTAATGGCATACATTGAAGAAGCATCTGTTCCTGATTCGTGGGAAGAATTAAGAAATAGAAGTGATATAAATCCTTCATTTGAAGAGGATCTAGATAATTTTAGTGAAGATGAAATTGTAAGAATAAAGTTATCCATAAGTAATTTTAAAGTATTGATTCAAGAAAAATATAGTCCATCTTTAGAAGAAATGGAATTTATTAATTCAAGATTAGATTATGTTGAAAATGAAGTAAAAAAACTTAACAAATTTAATTGGAAAAGTGTTTTTCAAAACATATTAATTAGTATTGGAAAATTAATTGTGAAAGATAACAATATTGAAGAGTATTTCGAAATAATAAAAAACACGTTTTCAATTATTGGTGCGTATTTTAAGCCAATTTAAATGGGATAATGAGGAAGAATGAAAAACAATAATAAAGACTCAAAGTGGGTCAATAAGACTATTGCAATTGGAGCAATAATAGCTGTTTTTATTTCAAGTATCACTTTATATGTGCAAAGAAAACATAATATACTTATCTCTGCGAAATTAAGAGGTAATAATAAAATAAGTGGATAAATTTATGAACACTTTATTTAATCAAGATTCTGTCTCATCGATTAGTACTGATTCTTTAAATATTTATGAAATTACTCGTGATACAATTTATGTTTTTGAGCAAATGATTGCAGAAAATGCAAGTATTTTTAAAAATCTTTCAGATGTAGCAACAATAATTATTGCTTTTGGTGCAGTTGTGGGGATTTATATATCTGTCAGAACCTACTTAAATCTGAATAGTCATTTTGACATTCAAATGGTAAAATCAAATAAACAATTAAACATTCAAAGAAAACATAATGTTTTATCATTAAAACCCTATATAAATATCGCATCTAATAATTTAATTCATAAAATAGATTTAAAAATAACAAATTGCGGCAATGGTGCTTTGAAAATAAAATCTTTGAAATATACTATTGATAATATTTCACATAACAAAATGACTGATCATTTAAAAGATAATACAAATAAATATATGAAGAAATGTGTTGATGAAAAGTTAATTGAATGTGAAGGTCTTGCCTATTCAGATGTCAGTTATATTGTTTCTGGTGGATCAGATGTTTTGTTTTTCATTTTAGTCAACCAAAAATCATATATAGATCCACCAATTTTGGAAGAAATTGAAAATATGATTAATGAAGTAAGAGACAAATTAAGAGCGATAAATTTAGAAATAGAATATTCAGATTCATATGAAAAGAATTATACAATAAAAAAAGAACTTTCAAAATACTTTAAACACACTTATTAGTTACAAAATTAGTAAAGTAAATAATTACAAATGCAGTCTCTGAATTGATATGAAAAACAAATTTCTAACAAAAAAAGAAGTTTCAGAATTCCTAGGTGTAAACATTTACACAATTGATTGATATGTGAAAAAGAGAGGTTTGCCATTCTATCGGTTTGCAAATGAACCAAGATTTTTAGAGTCCGATATTATGGATTGAATCAGCAATTTCATTATCAGAAAACGATGAGTAATAGTATAGCAATAATACAATCCTACAAAAAAGCACACACAATACGGTTTTGTGAATGACTGTATCTTCTTGTTTTTACAGCTTTGTGCGCCATCAGAGATCGAATCCCGAACCTTTAGCGAATGAGACGAATCTCACGTGGTGGTGGAGCGAAATATTCTACTCCTCTTTCGGTGACAATTGCACCGTCATGAAGTCCGATATGTAAATATTTTCCTTCACCCCATTCCGGCATCGGCATATACACAAAGAATTCAAAGTAAAAGTGGTGATTAAGCGGGATTTTCATATCTCGCTGCCAATCCGGACCTAAAGGACTGATCCTTGGGGCATTTCTTCCTTTTCCTGCTGCATGTAAGTCGAGTGTGAACTGGGTTTTATCAGGATCTAATTCTTTGTAAAAGAGTTGTCTATTTACATAAATAAGCCCTTCATCTTCAATGTATCGCTTAAGGATCTCAAATGTTTCACCAGCGGTACGGCCCACTTTTATATTATCTTCTAAAACCTTGCGAATTGTCAAAGCGTCTGTCCAGAGTTTTTTGATTTTTGGAGGCGGTTCAGTCTCACCTTCACGGAGTATGTAGCCGTAGATCCACACTACCTCAAAGAAATTTCCGAATTTCCATTCAAAGTTATTATAGGTTTCTTGTTGGCCCATCTCTAACTTAATCAGGTCACCTCTTTGCAGTACATAATCTTTATTATTGTTTCTATCACCGTCCTGACTCCAATAGGTATCACCTCCTTCAAGATCACCGAATTTGGTTACTCCGGGAACAATTTTATCAAAATCACTCTCCAAAGATTCTGAAATCCACTCACGCATTTTTTTGAATAACACTATTTCGCTCTCAACACCTCTCGATATGAAATCCATTATCAGATATTCGGCAGAGACCATTCTCTCAGCATATTTATCTCCAAGTGCTTTGACCAAAAGATTGTAATCAGTATATGAAATCCCATCGGATCGCGGTCTTTCAGCAAGGGGAGTTCCAAGTTTTTCCAGATAATTCACACCTATACGTTTGGGATCTCGTTTGGCAACAAACTCTCCGACACCCTTAAATCGATGGTCTAATTCTGTTTCCGGGCCACCCGGCATCTCGACTCGTGAACCTTCCTCATTGATTATATCGTAGAATCCGCTTTCCCGAATAAGTTCGGAACTCCGACCGAAAAAAGCACGTTCGATCCTGTCACCACCACGGTCCGTAAAAATAAATACACCGGAGTTACTACCAAGATCAGCACCAATGGGATCGGGGTTTAATTCTCTCATTACTTGAATCCACATGTCGATTTTGTTCTCCCGCATGATGTGCGGTAGAATTATGTCTAACTTGTCCTTGCGAATTTGATTCTGCAGTTCAAAAAGATCGGCTTCTTCCAGAGCCTGAACATTAGTCATAGCCGTATCAGTTGCTACTGAATCGGCCACTTCCGGACTGCAGAAGGTCAGAAATAAAGACAAAGATACAATCGCATTTAAAACGTGTCGAGTAAACATATATAGAATCTCCTTTATGATGCTTGCTCTAAGCTCAATGGATCAGTAAGATTTTCTCATTTGGCGGATGAAGAAATTCAACCCCCCGGCTCGATACAATGTGGTTTCCTTCAATATTGATGACAGTCGGATATCCGGGTCTTTCAGGAAGGTTCGTACTGATCACATATTCGAATGAAAAAAGATGATTTTCTTGAACCGGCAAGTGATCCCGGTCTGACCGAAATGCTGAAATCGAAGGTCCAACAGTCACCAAAGTGCCCCCATGATTGCCCTGACTATGAAGGTCAACAAAAAAACCTGATTTTTCAGTATTTGCAAGTATCTTCTGTAAATTTAAATAATCATCCGGAGATCTATCACTAAAAGGTGTATATAAATAGCCAGCGTCTTGCAAGGCTATGTTGATATTACTCAATGTTTCTCCGGCGGTTATGCCTACTTTGATTTGTTTCCGAATAATCTTTCGGGCTTCTATTGCACGATCAAAAGCATGCTGCAAATTCTTTGGAACACTTGTTTCCCCTTCCCTCATAATATAGGCATTAAGTTTATAATCTGTCGAAAAGTAGTCAAGATATCGTACTCCGTTATCAAACTGCATAAAATCCCCCCGCTGCAATACATATTGAGGTGAGTTTGATGATGAAAAACTGCCCCGACTTGATGGAAGGCCCCGCGTTTCGGGTTGATCTGAAACGGCTGAATAGAGAACTACCGGAGTACCTGCCCCGGTACTGTATCCTTGTGTTAATCCCCGCTTGAAAAATTCCTTTTTAACCCACCAGCCTACATCTTCTAATGTTGTTACACCCGGCGTTATAATTTCATTCGATAAAGAACGTTCAAGAATCTGACGATGTATCTCAAGCGCATTCGTCATGAGAGTAACTTCCCTGAGAATCCGTCTTGAACGATAATCGGTGATAACTCTTTCTGCAGAGATAATCCTCTCTGAATATTTCGGTCCTAATATCTTTTCCAGTTTTATATATTGTGTATACGATATCCCATCTGCTATAGCGAGCCAGTCGGAAAAATTTACTGCGATTGTATTCGGGTCACGCTCCGCAACAAATTGAGTTATTTCGTCGTAAACTGAAAAGTCCTGAGTGTTATAATCATATCCGGTAATTGCCCGGGAAAGTTCGTGAGAACCATAGATATCAAAATCTAAAGCTCCGGCGCCGCCAAAACCACCGCCAAACGAGGCCCGCTCGATCCTGTCTCCAAGGTCGGTAAATATCATATAACCGGACGTATTCCCAAACTCCCGAAACATTGGATCTTGATCTCCGGCACGTGTGACATGGATCCACATGTCCACATTATTATCCCGCATAGCTCCCGGCAATATCAGGTCACGTTTTTCGTTGCGAATAAGTTGGAGAACTTCGGAACCGGTTTTTGCGGTATGTACACCAGGCTGTGCATAGGTATTTGGTACTGTGAACAGCATAGCTATTAAGAATATCATAACTCTAGATAGCATAACGTTTTCCTCTCATTGATTTACTTACTTTGTGTGGGAGATAGGGTGGGGGGCATTGCATAACGGATACAATCAGCACTCACATAATTAGCTATAAGTCTAATAAAAACATTGTGCGCCATCAGGGGATCGAACCCCGAACCTTCGGATTAAGAGTCCGCTGCTCTACCAGTTGAGCTAATGGCGCAAGGATTTTAAAAGTGTCTATAGTCTCTACACGTAAACCTTCTCACTTTTCTCTAAATTTATAATACTCAGTCACTTATAATTCTAAGATGATGGGTGTTGTTATTGTTATATCAGATGAGAATCAGAGTTCTTTTTAATTTTTGGGCAATCCAATATATCATTTTTTAAAGAGACATTCAAGAATATTTAGAAGCAAATTAATTTCTATCATTTTAACCGATCCGTTGTAGGTGTAAACAGAATAAAGTATAATAAATAATTGATAGCTTATGAGCGTATACAATAGTTAACATTAACAATTAGGTTAAATACCAATTGATTTAGAAAGGATAACTGATTACACTGATACTATTGAATATTATTAAAGGAAAATTTATAGATAAATCTCCTGATGATTTCTCGATAAACATCCGTGAACGTAACGCCTGAGAATGATAATAGTAAATCTTTGATGTCTTTTAATTCAGGCGATCTCAAATGCGGATCGTTTTCCTGCCTGACTCAATGTAAATCGGTCAAAATACTCATCCCGATTAATTGCACTTATCTGAACAGTTTTTGGTACAATTGCACAAATTTATTACTATAGTTTATCTTGATCACATTGTTTAGTTATTGTTTTTAATAAACTTGTGAAGATTTCGGTGTAATGGCATGCATTTTGTACAATTAACGATGATGTGTTGTATCGACAATCGTGTTACATCCATTAATCCTCAATGTAATGTATACCAGTTTTTTACATAGTAGTAACTGTGATATAACGCACATACTATCATTGAAAATAGGATTGTGTGATATGTCTCACACTTTTTTATGAAATAATTTGTTATATTGTCAGCGCATGGAATTGAGACCTTAATTGCAACAATGGCGCTGTTGTATTGTTCTTTTTAGCAATCTTCCAAACGTGACTCAAAATGTACATATTCAATGCAGTTCGATTTATGAAATTATACTATTCTTAGGTCACTATGAATTAACCAAATTGGTAAACCGAACAAACACTTAAACATAGGGAGGTGCGTATGAGCACACCTTTAATTTATCGAATCGCAATACTACTTATTATGGTATTTGCGGTGTCAATGCCCGTATCACTTATGGGTCAACAAACACCCCCAGGGGGTGAATATGAGCAGCCAGATTTTGCTGTTGTTGAAGAGCTGCTGAATGAACTCGGTGCCAATAAAGACCCCTTTGTAATTGCCGCGCTCTTAAGGGGCAATTTTGATAGACTGAATGGAGCTACTGTAGCGGAGTTTCTTATGAAATTGGGAGGCGCACCTCACGAATTCCTGATGGAAGAACTCGGGAATGCGGTTGAGAACCAGCCTGGTTCCCGACCAATGGAGGATATCCTGAGTGAAATCCTGAATGCTCCACCTGGAAGTTTTCAACCTCCGGCAGGTGAACATTATCCTCCTCCAGGCGGCGATATGCCCCCAGGTGGCGATATGCCTCCGGGCGGTAATTACCCGCCTCCAGGTGGTGATATGCCTCCAGGTGGTCAGTATCCACCCCCTGGCGGTGACATGCCTCCAGGCGGTGCAGGACAGTATGATGAGCCTGAAGTACCCGATTTTGCCCTTGTTGATGAATTGCTGAGCCAAACCGGTGATCAGCGGGATCCTGTATTTATTGCGAATTTGTTCAGGCAAAATCTTGACAGATTGAATGGTGCAACAGTAGCCGAGTTTTTGATGAAGCTGGGCGGAACACCTCATCAACACCTTATGGAAGAGCTGGGGATGGCTGCTGACAATCAACAGGGCGCACGGCCGATGGAAGATGTTATTCGAGATATATTAAATCAGAATTAAGCATTGTAATTGTCATATTATTATACGTAATTGTATGCCATCGGTATGAGGGACTATGTGTCCTCATACCGGTGTCGTACAGGATATCTTCAACCCAGTTAATATTTCGAAATGTATAAAATCTCTCACCATGTACATGGGAGAGATTTTATGCTTGAGATGTATTCCCATTCTATTACCATGTTACCATGAGTAATTTACTGACAGCAATTTCATCTAAAGAGCGCGCAAAATTTTTTTACTCCTGTTTTGGTTTCATGTGCGTTACTTCTGCGGCACTCTTAGGCCGTACGGTGGGAGATACGCTTTTTCTCAGCAGATTTGGTTTCGATTATCTGGCATATATGTATGTCGGCACTGCTCTCATAGTCGGAAGTGTATTATATTTTTTTGGTATAATGGCTGGAAAAATGCCGCTCGAAAGACTCATAGTCTATACTTCTCTCATGCTAATACTGGTAGTGCTGGGATTGAGAATAGGCCTTGCATTTCCCTGGGGCGGATTCAGTGTTGCAGCGTATCTGGTTGCCGATCTGCTCGTGTATTATCCGATGCTACTTTTTTGGAGTTTTTCAGCTCTGATATTTGATCCTCGTGAAGCAAAGCGATTATTTGGCTATATCGGCGCAGCCGGGACGGCCGCCTGTATTATTGCAGGTTATAGTATTCGTCCTTTGTCTGCGAGTTTCGGAACGGCAAATCTTTTTATTCTCATTTCGCTCCTCGTAGCTGGATTTATATTTGCCACAGTCCGCTTGTCCCAATTTAAAGCGGGTCCTTCACCTGCGGATAAGAGCAGTGGAAAAGCACACGTTAATACTAGTAATGTTTCGTTGATGTTCAAGTCAGATCAAATTCGGACACTTGCTTTTCTTGTATTGGCTGGTACGGTTGCTCTCATCCTGACTGATTTTCAATTTAAGGCAGTGGCGCAGCAGGAATATATCGGCACCGATCTTGCGGGATTTTTTGGTACTTTTTATGCCGCAGCAAATGTTGTAGCGCTCTGCATTCAACTCTTTCTTGTACACCTTATTTTTCAGCGAGGTGGACTCTTGTTTGCGCTCCGAATACTCCCAATCGGATTATTCATTACGTCAGTGATTACCGTAATAACAGGTACTTTTGGCTGGATCATTGCCTCAAAATTTCTCATTCAGATATTCGCATTTACTATCGATATAATTGCACTTCAGTTATTATATCTTGGTGTTAAAAAGCAGTCCCGAAGCAGGGCACGCGTGTTTATTGATGGTCTTCTGAAACCCGGAGCGATTGCAGTTACCGGAATTGCAATGATTATTCTGAGTAGAGTAATGCCGATTCACTATCTGGCGTTGGGTTGTGCCGTAGTAACTTCCTTATGGTTTATTATATCAAAAATGAGCCACACTGCATATCTGACATCACTACTGGAATCTCTGGGAAGTAAAAGGTTCGATATGTCTCAGGAATCTGTTTCAATACACGACAAAGAATTTGAAAATAGTGTCAGAAATATACTTATGGCAACACCTGATGATGAACTGCCTTATATTCTTGATCTTGTTTATGAGATGAGTCAGATTGATTGGGCACCAGAATTTAGAGAACTGCTAAATCGGGAAAGTGCAGAGGCAAAGAAAGCGGCAATACAATATCTGGAAAGTAAAGGAAATGCCGACGATCTGAGCAATATCATATCCTATATCAACCATCCTGATGCATCGGTTCGTGCAGTAACAATATCCGCTGTCTGCACATTAGGTGAAGACGAAACATGTGAAACAATTATACCATATCTTGAAGATCACGATCTTCCAGTTCGCATTGCTGCAATATCCGGTTTCATGACTCGTGATAATTCGGACTATTTACAAAAAGCACGGAAGCAACTGAATGCTCTGCTGGAATCGGACAATTTTGAAGAACGTATTGCAGCAGCCCAAATATTTGCACAAATTCCTTTCGATGATAACATTCAGGATTTTACCAATCTTTTGAGTGACCCGAATTTTTCAGTTCGCATTGCTGCGCTACATGCATGCAAAGGGAGGTTTCATGCACAATTAATTGCCCCGATTTTTTCGCAGCTGGCAGAAAAAAGCACCGCGGCTGAAGCGGCAAAAATTCTGGTCTCATTTAAAAATAGCGTTGTTGAAAATCTTAATTCAACGTTAGAATCGAATATTCATACAGTGTCTTTTGAAGGTGTTTATTATATTCCTTCAATTCTTGCTAAGATTGGCGATTCAGCGAGTTTACCTGTTCTCAGCAGTGCATGCGAATCGTCGAACATACAATTACGGAGTTCGGCGGTTAAGGCATATTGTAAACTGATTCAAAATGAGTTATCGGTTACACCGTATAGTGAAGAACTCAAGAATGCAGTATTACGTGAAAATAATACAGCAGAAGAACAGCGGAATATTCTTGGCAAGGCTGAATCTCCGAATCATTCTCACATGCTTGCTGAAGCATTACGAGAAGACTATAATAGTATGCTCAAAAATATTTTTTCTTACCTTGACGTTCTGCATCCTGGTGTCGGCATTGAAGCTGTCTACAAGAATCTTATTGGCGGACAGAATGAAAACCGTGCCAAAGCACTGGAAGCTCTTGACAACCTGCTTGAAGGTGAAGTAAAGACTCGTATTTTGAAACATCTTGAAGCTTCGGATAAAAAATCGATATCAATGTCTGATGAGGAAGTGAATCGGTTTGTTACACTCTTAGAGGCATACGACTCTGCTTTAATAAAAGCCGGAATCCTCTATGTAATCGGAAAAAACAAACTTAAGTGTTCAATCAAAACGGTTGTAGATGCATTGGATAACCGTAGCACAATCATAAGAGAGACTGCTCTTCTTGCATTAGGTTCAATTGGTGATCGGGAATTGGTTCTCAGTACTTCAAATAAACTTATTGACGATTCTCAGCCCGAAATACGAAATCTTGCACAACAGCTCAAAGATACAAGATGAAGTTGCTTTTAATATCTTTTAGTGATACAATAATACTTTGTACATAAAATCAACGTGTAAAATCCTGATCTTTATCATGATAATTGTTGAAAAAATTATATTTCTCCGCAATGTTCATCTCTTTTCCAATATGCCTCTCAGTGGACTTGAACATCTTGCCGGTGCTACGGAAGAGGCTATATACTCAGCTGGTGAATCCATAATCCGGGAAGGCGAATACGGGGATAGTATGTATCTGATTGTTGATGGAGAGGTCCGAATTCACATAGGTGAGAAAGAGTTGTCAGTGTTCAACGAAAAAGATTATTTTGGCGAGTTGAGCATTATTGATGGAGAACCCCGTTCTGCGTCAGCGTCGGCACACACTGACTGTCTTCTTTTGAAAATAAACAAAGAAGAATTTAATGAGATATTGAAGCAACACTCAGATTCTGCATTGGCTATAATTCAGGCTCTTACTCGTGATCTTCGCAACGAAAGGAGTAAAAAAACTCATGAATAATCTTAAAACGGTTCGGCTCCTCACTCGAGTTATGTTGAGACTAGGGCTCTGCATTTTAATTATTGCATTCAGTAATATAAATGTGAGTGCTCAAACCCAGCAGAATGCTCCCGCTTATGGTTATTCTCCGCCTGCAGAACCTGTATTTTCTCCACACAATTCTCTTGTGAAAACTCGTGAGTTTTTGGACTATATCACGCTTAGAGTTTTAACGAATTTTAATTATTACGAAGTGAATGAACAAGAGGGAACCTGGAAAACAGAAGGATTACAAGGCATTTTAGAATCCCGTTATTTTCTGAAGGATATCAGTACTGGTGTTACCCGGACAATAGAAATTTCGATTATAGCACATCCGTTGGACGGGTATGAGTTCTATTTTTTCGGAAACGAGATACATGGGGAATCGAATTATATCAATCCTGAGTTGGTGAATGTCAAGGAGAACATCAGTACTATCGCCCAAACTATCCAGTCGCAGCAGCAGGAGAGCGGTATCACACAAACGGGTTATGAGTTTTATACTTTGAGTTATATTCAGAGCGACAGGGCACTTGCACTGCTTAAATCAATAGGATATACCATTACTGAATTCACTCAGCGAAATGCAGAATCCGTATATGAACGGATATTCGATCCACAACGGTCCGGTGAGTGGAAGTTGCCGGTAATAGTGAAAGTCATCGATGCCCCGAAAACAAGTCTGATGGAGTCTTCTCCCATTGTGACGAGGCAAGAGGGTTATACGGTCGTTCCGGATATTGGCGGAACGTTTCTCCACCATACAACTTCTGGCGAACCGCTGCAGCGGCTTCTTATTGTCTACGATGAAGATGATCCGGAGCCAATGGAAGAGTTGCTTAATCTCCTCAGAGAGAAGATTGACAAACCAGCACGCCAAATTGTTATTGAAGCGCGTGTGATTGTAATTAACACAGAGCGTCTTAGAGATCTTGGTCTTTCATTTCGGTATATAGATGGTGATTATGATGTCTCATTTCTTGAAGGTAGTGAATCTGGGTCCAGTCTGCCGTTCACAACAGTGCTCAATGAAGACCTTTATTCTAAAAGGATTCAATTTTTTCGAGGCAAAATTGAAAGCACTCGTTAACACCGGAAATGCGGAAATTTTGTCAAGTCCGTCGGTGCTGGCTTTGGACGGGAGACAAGCGCGCATTCAGATCGGTCAGCAGGTCCCGATTTCAAAATCAAACATAACCGCCTCGGGAACATTTCAATCAATAGAATATTTTCCCGTTGGAATTGTGCTCAATCTCCGTCCCCGGATATCCGAAGATGGTGCAGAGATTACAATGCAGGTCGAAACCATTGTGAGCGCTGTGAGTCAGTCGAGCGAAACCCAGACGGGAGGACAATCGTCAGAAGTTTTATTAGCTCCTATAATAGATAACAGACAGGTACAGACGTTTGTCAGAATAGCTGACAATACACCGTTCATTATTGGCGGATTAATTTCCAATGATGTTCAGGAACGGAAGATAGGAATTCCATACCTTGCCGATATACCGGTTCTCGGTAGATTGTTCAGCAGAACTTCTGATGATATTATCAGGAATGAAGTCATTATAGTTCTCACTCCACATGTTGTTCCGCAGGATGCGAAAAGTTTCAGCTATGTTATTCCAAAAGATTCTGAAATGTTTGATTCGTTCGATAAACGTCTCTTTCGAAACGCATACCTCTTAGGGATGACGATATTTTTGATCTAAAATTTATTTATGAGAGCGATACATATAAAAATCTCCTTGCAGAAATCAGTGAGTCCGGAGAAGAAATTACCTCTCCTGAACTATCCTTAGAAGCTGAAAGCATTATGAATGGCAGAGTTCCTGGTGAGGATATCATTGTTCGGCGCATGCTTTGGGAAGTAGCAATTAAAACAGGTTTTTATCAGTATATTGCACCTGATCATATACTTGCATTTGAAAACAAACCGAATGCCGCTGACAGCAGCGGTTACTAATTTGTTATTCTGGACCAATTGCTGAGTAACCGAGACGCACAAAATGACAATTCACTTTTCCTGACAATTGATAAGAGCTTTCGGGGAACACCTGAACATCCTTTAGCGCTTCCGAAAGCAGATGTTTCTTATGAAACAATTGAGAGCGGCAACTATTTGGAAAAGCTCATACAGGAGAATAACAGTTTTCCCGAGGATGCATCTTCGGGCACGTGGACAACAATTGTGTCGACAATCAATCCCCCCGGTGTCCGCGGCAGGACGGCTCTCGAGGTGTTGCAGGGAGTCATGGTGCTAAAAAGGATACTTGCCCTCAACAGTACCCTTCCAATGACAGTCGATGAGTTTCGCGTCGGCCGTCAAATTATATTGCCAACAGAAACCGACCTCAGACAGCGTTTTCAAATTATTGACCGTGATATTGCCGAGTATTTTTATGAGGTCATCCAGTACTATCCGGAATTCGAGAAAGTATTTCGAATCCGCACCCGGGAACTTCTCGATGAAATGAGATAAATTCGAAAAAGTTGGTGTTTTTGCTGTATGATTCTCAAGCAATGATTAAGAAATAAGAGCCATAAATAAATTCGTGATGGTTATTGATTTATGCTTGGGTTACCGAAGATACCGGTGTATAAATATTTGCAAATAGGATAATGGATTCTCAATGATTGAGGTTCTTTCCGAATACCGCAAATCTGTTGCAATTTAATCAAAATTATAATATGTTTTACAATCGTCTCTTGTGCTTTTGGATGAAACGAACAATTTTTCCGGAGGAAGATAATGCTCTATTATGTCAAATACCTGCTTAAAAGTGGGAAACTGAATGCCCTCGCAGAAGAAGTGCAATCGGGTGGTTTCCCTTATAAAGCAAAACACGTTTTTGCCTCCCGTGACAATCCATATGAGGGCATTACAATTTGGGATGTAGATGATAATCACTCAATTGAAGATATCGTTTCGAAGCTTAAAGAATATGCAGAAGTCCGGGATATCATCCCCGTTGTCTCCGCGGTAGAAGCACAGCAACAAATTTTTCAGAAACTTGTCTGATTAAATATTTGTACTAATAATAGGCGTCAATATAGAAGTTCGTTTAATTCATGGTGACGGCCCGGGTTGGTAAATTCCAAAATATCCCTGATTGAATTTTCCATTTTTTGAATACTCTTTAAAGCATTGAATAGAAAACAATGAACGCATTGTATAACGTGCTGTAAGACTACTGGAAAGAACTTGATTATGCTCCATTGGTTCTGTCATAGACTTGCCAGGCTTTGTATATACTGTATCTGGTCTATTATGTGTCTTGGAATTGTTGTCCCTAATGTAACGTTCGGACAGAACAATTCGGACAACATACGTGCTCGTGACCTTCAAGTCAGCAACAAACCGCAGGATCATCCTGGTCGAAATTTTCAACGGGATATTTATGAAAAAGCTATAGTTGATTCGCTTCTATTCAGGGCAAGCGCTGATGTAATGGATATTAAGAAGATATCCTACAGCAGCAGTGCTGATAATATGGAGATTCCAGCATACATCTTTCAGCCATTTAACCTCAAGAGCGTTAAAAGTCATCCGGTTCTTGTTTGGGTTCATGGCGGTGTTCACGGAAATGTAAGTCCCGTCTATTTTCCTTTCATCAGAGAAGCAGTAGAGAAGGGCTATATCGTAATTGCTCCCGAGTATCGGGGGAGCAAAGGTTACGGTAAAGATCATTATAATGCTATCGATTACGGAGGGTATGAAGTAGAGGATTGTATTTCAGCAGTTGACTACTTGTCTGAAAATAATCCTTATGTCGATACAGAGCGGATAGCAATGATCGGCTGGAGTCACGGTGGATTTATTACGCTCCATTCAGTGTTCAGGGAATCACACCCTTTTCAATGTGGCGTTGCAATTGTCCCGGTTGCTAATTTGATTTTCAGATTGTCATACAAAGGACCACAGTATCAACGATATTTCGCAACACAGGAAAGAATTCAGGGACTTCCATTCGAAAAGCCTAATATCTATATTGAACGTTCTCCGGTTTATCAAGTCGATAAACTCAATGTACCTTTATTGGTGCATGTGGCGACCAACGACGAAGATGTCGATTTCGTCGAAACGGAAATGCTGATTCATGCACTTATTGTGAAACAGCCTGATCTGGCGGAAACAAAAGTATATGTCGATCCTCCCGGAGGGCACAGTTTTAGCATGCAGGTTGATTCGAATACTCTGCAGCGGATGGACACGGATGAACAGATAGATTCATGGAACAGGACGTGGGCATTCCTCAAAAGAAATCTCACCAAAAACACTGCGAATCAGAATGAGTAACTGATTGCACTTTTTGCATTGTGCAATTGATTCCAAACTTCAAAACGACTCTCCACAGTATATGTATACATGAATAATGGTTGAAAACTTTCGAAATTGTGCTTGAATTTGAATTTTTATAAGATCAAATTGTACTGATTATTTTATAAGCCCATTCGTCCTCATGATAATTCCTGCTCCGGAAAGGTTTGAATACATGAAAAAACAGTATTTGAAACTGACATTCATATTCCTGCTGGCCTTGTTCACGGTTATTGTAAATACGAATAGTCTATTTGCTGATGGATTTATAATCGGCAAAGTCATTGATTTTATCACTCGCGAGCCTCTTATTGGGGCAAATGTTTACATTCCCACACTGAATATTGGAACGTCGACCGACGAATCAGGAACGTTCAGATTTCGAATCCCATCAAATAATTCTGTAGTTCTTGAAGTTTCTTATATCGGCTATGAAAAAAAAGAAGTAGAAGTTGAAATTGCTGAATCTCAGGAAAGTTCGCTTACTATTTATTTGAATCCGGGCGCATTAAAATTGGACGATGTCGTAGTCTATGGCAGCAAAATTACCGAAACGGTATTTAATTCAAGTAATTTTACCACTGTTGCAACGCAAGAAGAGATTGAAACGTCTAATTATACAACGACGGCAGATGTTTTGAAGAATGAACCGGGTATTCTCATTCAAAAAACGACACATGCTCATGGAGCACCGGTTATCAGGGGACTTATTGGCAAATATGTACTGCTGCTTTATAATGGCATCAGATTGAATAAACCGACGTTCAGGTTTGGAGCGAATCAATATTTAAATACCGTCAATACAGAATCGCTCCAAAGTATCGAGGTTACCCGCGGTCCGACATCAGTCTTGTATGGAAGTGATGCAATTGGTGGAACAATTAACCTTGTGACAAAACATTTTGAGCCGAATGGAGAGGAATTCAGGTTTATTCCAGAATTTAGATTTGGCTATAACTCTGCAGATAACGGCAAAAATACATCTGTTCATGTAATGGGGAGCAAAAATAACCTTTCATTCTCCGGTAGCCTCTTATATAAAGAAATCGGAAATCTTGATCCGGGTGGCGATGCTGCCAAACAAATACCAACAGGTTGGGATGAAATTGATGGAAGCCTCAATCTCTTTTTTGAGCCGAATGAAGTGCATATTTTCAATTTCGACTATTTAAATGTAAATCAGAAAGATGTTCCTCGGTATGATAAATATGCACCCCAGCCCGAATTCCCGAACGGTGAATTTGAACAATGGATCTATAATCCACAAAAGCGCAGTTTGTATGGTCTGACGTATACGTTTTCTCCGGCGCTGTCGTGGCTCCACCAGATGAAGTGGAATGTCTCCTATCAGGACGAAGATGAGGGACGCACGCAACAAAAGACAGGCTCAATACAACGCCGATTAGATAAGGATGCTATTGAAACGTTTGGGTCGTTTTTGAATTTTTCATCCATTATTCGTAATAAACATTGGCTGAATTGGGGGGCAGAGTTTTACTATGACCGTGTAAAGAGCTCTCGTGAAATTACGGAAAGTGGTGTACAGACAATAACGAGAGGCGCTTTTCCAAATAATTCTAAATACAGATCGTTCGGGGCATTTATTCAGGATAACCTTTTACTCACTGAAAAATTCGAATTGGAGGCTGGTCTTCGATATAGTAGATATTCGTATGAATCGCCGCTGGAAACACCATTTGGACTTTTCGAAGATGCATTTGATAATATGACAGGTTTTACCAGTATAAAATATAAGCCGGTCCCAAAGATAAACTTTGTTGGAACAGTTGCTCGCGGTTTCAGGGCACCAAATTTTAATGATACGGTTGTATTGCAATTTTCCAATTCAGGAGTTGATGCTCCAAGCCCGGACCTGAATCCTGAGATCAGCAGGACGATCGAACTCGGTGTGAAAGTGCAGGATACGAAATATTCTGCTGCCTGGTTTGTATATTATAACAGGCTGACCGATTTAATAGACCGTCGGTTTGGCACATATGCAGGCCTCCCATTTTTTGATGAAAACAACAACGAAATTCAGGATGCAAATGAGGGACCAATATTTCAAAAGTTTAATGTTGGTTCGGGAGATATTTTCGGAACAGAATTCTCTCTGCAGTATTCGATGCAATCTTTTGAGTGGTCCGGACAATTTTATTATACCTATGGAAAGAACACGAACGATAACGAACCGTTAAGCAGAATACCGCCGTTCACCGGTCAGCTTGCTCTGAGGTGGTTAGCAACCGAACCATGGTCATTTGAGGCAAGAACATATTTTGCCGCAAAGCAGGACCGGTTGTCTCTGCGTGACATTCTTGATTCCCGTATACCTGACGGGGGCACTCCTGGTTATGGTACGCTCAATCTGAAAAGTATTTATTCTATTCGTGGCGGAAGGCTTATATTCTCGTTTGATAATATTTTTGACAAGCTGTACCGTACGCACGGATCAGGTATTTATTCTCCGGGAAGACACATATCCGTTTCTGTTCAGCTCACGCCGTTCAGGGAAAGTAATTGATAGGTGCCGCGGAACTTCTGATATAGGTTCTAATGGAAAATATTATGATTTTCAGGAGCAGATTTTCATCCAGTTTAGTAAACCTTTGTATTATTTGGTGCGTATTTTCATGTGTGTCCATGCTTCAAGCTCAGGAAGATATTGATGAGTTTGTCCGAAAAATTCAGGATCAGGACGTCAGGCTCTATGAGCAGATCCACTCTCTCAAATTTAAAGCCCGTGTAAAAACCTACATTTATGTTGGTTACAATCCGCTCTCACTAAGAATTGTTCCTTTTTTGGAAGAATATTATGCTGATGGCGTATGGACAAAACCCGATTCACTCCGTTTAACCATCTCTGCATTGCGCGTTGTGGTTCCCGACGACGCTACTAATCCGCTCGATTCAATTGGAACAGATCTTCCTCTTCCAAATCCGATGCAATTTTCGAATGCACCTTCTCTTTTTGGATTTGAAAATGAGAATGATAACCATGGTCACAATAAAAACGATAAAAATGGTAATGATGATGAGGGGAAAAAAGATGAGGATGATCTGGATTATGTGTGGCCAATATTTCCGTTCGAATCCGGCGCCGATTCGCTCTACGATTATGAGATTCTGGGGGAGATAAATACCGAATATTCCGATCTCTACGAAATCAGTGTTACACCAAAGCGTAATGAATTTCCGGGCGTCGTTGGTGTGTTTCAAGTAGACAAAAATAATTTTAATGTCACTAATTTTTCGTGTGTTTTTAATGAATTTGCGGGTTTGGTGAATAAGAGACCCAAGAAACAACGACGTCGCTGGAATAGCATCAGCATCTCCATACCATTCTCTCAGAATCATACTATTCAGGCGCAAAAGGCGCTCTACCATAATAAATACTGGCTTCGTTATACCATTGATGAGGAATTTGACATTATGCTAATGGGATTCAAGGTCAGGGTTCACCGGACAATCACCTTTGATTCGTACGAAGTAGATGCTGACATAGAATCTTCATTTCATAACCTAAATCAACAGATAGTATATGCAAGGGACAAGAATCTCGAAAAAACGCTCTTTAATCAAACGGACACTCCAAATACATTGACAAAAAAGGAGGAAGAAGAGCTGATAAAAGCGATAGAGGATAAGTTTTCTTCCGAGGTGCTCACGAAAGAATTGATGGACTCGGAAGCACTTGCGCAAGCGGTTGTGTTGAAAAATATCGAAGGGAGAGGTAGAGCGTTTGTCAACGCAGCAAATAAAATCGGTTCGGTCGGCCGGTACAACCGGGTGGAGGGTGTAGCGCTCGGTTATGGTACTACGTTTGCTCTTCCCCATAATAATAATACAATTCTTGCATTGAAAAGCAGCTACGGTTTTGAAGACCAGCGCTGGAAAGGGGAAGCATCCATCGTTCGTTATACCGGAACCGGGAAAAGAAGTTTCTGGGAAGGGAGTTTATATTCCAAACTCGGTTTTGATGAAAACCGGTTAGAAGTTCCTGAGGGACGCAACACACTCGCAAGTCTTGTTGCCAAGAGAGATTACCGGGATTATTACTACAAACGTGGCAGTTCTCTCGGATTCGGTTACCGTTTTAATGGTAATTCAGCACTCAAAATACAGGGAATCGTTCAGAAAGAAAAAAGTGCAGCAGTTAACACCAAGTTCAGCATTTTCAATAATAACGACTCGTTCAGATTAAATCCCTCTGTGGTAGAAGGGTTGTTCACTGGCGTCCGGGCATCATATCTTTATAAAACATATGCAATTGATGCTAGTTTGATGGCAGAATATGCTGACGACAAACTGCTCCCCGGTGATTTCTCTTATGGAAAATTACATACGAATCTTTCCTATACTGTACGGCCGACGCGGAACACTCGTATGAGATTTAATCTTACCGGAGGTGTTTCGGACGGCGAACTTCCACCACAAAAATGGTTTGATTTCGGTGGAAAACTTCCGTTTCAATTTTACGGAAGATTGCGCGGAGTAGATTATAAGACTTTTACCGGAGACAAAGCTGCCTTTGGAACAATCGAATATTCTGTGAATGGTTCAGTATTATCCAATATCGGTCTCGATCCTCTGCTTTTAGAGGCATTTAAAACAACGTTCTGGACCGGAGCCGGGAAAAGCACTCTTACGGATAAAAATAGAAGGAATATACAGGATATCAACGTGCTATCAGAAACCACGGATCGCATATATTATGAATATGGTATAGGTATCGGAGACCGATTGAATGTGTTCCGTGTCGATTTTGTCCACAATTCGCTTCATGATGACGCTGTCAGAGTTGATTTCAATATTTTTCGATAGCAACGTGTAGAGTCGGGCATTAGTTTCGTTCAGAACAGACATTTTTTATATAGCCACCACATCGCAATAGTGAAATATTCCTCGTGTCACCTTTTCTCCGGTCTTTATAGGCACCGGTTGTTGAAAAACAGGTCCGTCAAATACAAACGTATGAAATTCCCCATTTTCTCCACAGGGATCGACATTATCGGGAAGGTCACTGAGCAATTCGTTGTCAAACATTCTTCCGGCAAAAGAGTAGTCGAGAACCTCTCCGTTAACACAGGTTAGGATTGCTTTAAATCCTAGTTCTATAAACATTCGTGATAATTTTTGAGTTGACTGTTTCCAAAGTGGATAAATGCCTGAAAAGCCTGACCGTGCAAGAAGTTTTTCACGGTAATCCCTTAGATCTTCGAGAAAAATATCGCCATAAGCAGCAGTGTTGATGTCGTTGTTACGAAAAAGGGAAAAGGTTTCGCTCATTTTTTCTTCATATTCTTCGTTGGACGATTGCTGAGAAGTATAGATTTTATGGAGAGGCAGGTTGAGTGCCGTTGCCTGGAGATCGAGCAGTTCTGCACGGACACCATGCATTGTAATCCGGTCATAGCCTTCAGTAACATTGGTAATCAAAGTAGCTATATGATATTTTTTTTCGTTGAGAAGTTGAAAAAGGGTCAGCGAACTGTCTTTCCCGCCGCTCCAGGATAGAAGAATAGAACTCATGTTGTTTCCTGTGTTCGGTAGAACGTTTTAGCTGTTCGAATCAGTACCGGTAAAAGTGTTGCAAATAGAATACTGTTCGATGCAATGTGCCATATTTTCCACGGTATACCTGCCACAAAGAGCGCTGTAATATGCCGCAAAGAAAAGCCCGAGGCAGTACCCGTCAGAAGTGCTAGAATGATTGAAAACATGAGTGTCAGGAGTCCCCCGCAGAATCCGAATAAATACAACTGTTTTGCTGTAATAATAGAACTATTGAACACCCGACTTGCAATTCCTCCCGCCATACCGATGATTCCGTACGACACAACTTGTCCGATGAGCATCGGTGGAAAAGCAAGTCCTGAACCCCACGGATTAAATGCGGAATAGATAAATTCCGAAAATACACCGATAATCAATCCATTAGACACTCCGTACAAATATCCCCCGAAAAAGACAAATAACGTTATCAACTCAATATTTGGAAGCGGTACAAAGAGAAAACCGATGACAACACATAAAGCTGAATAAAGCCCGATGCGCACAATGATTATAGAATCATAATTCATAATTGTATCTCTATAAAAGTTGTCCTGTTCAAATGAGGGAATAATCCAAAAACCTGTAACCTGACCGGAGTACAGTCTTTCCGGCCTGAAGGTGAAGAGGATTTCGGAGTATCGGTCCTTCTACCACGACGGTATGGTACTCACCCTCTTCACCAGACGGATCAATTCCGGTTTCAATAAATTCATCTATGAGTTGCTGATCCAGAACTCTACCGAGATGTTTGGCCGGCAGTTTCTCATCATTGACTGCAACAATGAGTGCCTTAAATCCAGCGGTAATGAATTCATGGAGCAGAGAAGAGCGCTGTCCCTGCCACAACGGCAATACCGGTATAATACTGGCTGCAGCACAGACTTTTTCTTCCCACGATTTGTGCCGCTCAATATCGATATCACCGAAAATACCGTGTGTAATGTCCGATTTTCTAATCTCACAGGCAGCATCAATAAACTTTTCTTCATAGGCAGACCACGAGCTTTGCCGGGTATGAAGAGGTATACCTAACGATGCTGCCTGTGCTTCGATGATTTCTCGGATAATACCGTGAGAACGAGTCCGTTCGCCGCCTTCGGTGAACATAGTGAGTAAACGTTCAGGTTTTATACCGGACTGTATTGCCCGGTAGAGGGAGAGACAGGAATCTTTACCGCCGCTCCAGGAACAGAACGCCGATTTACCTTTCAGGGAAATTGCTTTCCGGTCTGAATGTTTGAGCGCTTGCACCATAACCTAAAAGCTCACCTTGATACCACCATGCGTGCCTATACCATAGGTGTCAAAACCGGTTGCAACGGTATAGTTTTCATCGAACAAGTTGTCAATACTGCCGAATAGCTGGAGATTGCCTGATAACATATGCGATGCTGAAAGATTGACAAGGAGATACCTGTCAAGAACTACACGGTTTGCGGGAAATGTGCTAAAATCAAAATCGTCACGTTTTCCAATTCCTATGAGTGTGGCATTGAGTTGAGATTTATCTGACAGCCTAAAAGAACTGCTAACATTGAATTTATTTTTTGCCCGCCGGATAAGCGGTGCACCGGTGTTGCCGTCCTCGGTATTGGTATAAGTGTAACTTATGCTTAGTTCCAGTCCGGAAAAGTGAATATAGTTCAGGAATGTTTCAAGCCCTTCCGTTTTTGCTTCGCTGATATTTTGGTAAGTGAATGTTCCACTGTCAAAATCGATGAGATTTTCAAAATCGTTTCGGAAATAAGTGGCTCCGGCGGATAATCGATTGCTCAAACCATACAGTTCTAAACCGATATCCATGCCTTTGCTGTCTTCAGCAGATAGATTTTCATCGCCAAAATTCGAATAAAGCTGAAACAGTGAAGGCGATTTAAAACCGGTACCATACACGGACTTAATTTTGAGATTTTCGGTAATAAAAAGAGAAGGAGCAATTCTGAAGGTAACCTTCGATCCGAATTTGTCATGCTTATCATACCTGATACCAGCTGATGAAAAGAAATGGTCTCCGGTATTAAACTGGTCTTGGACAAACAATCCGGTAGTCTGTGCGTTTTTTTCCAAAAACGTCGAAGGAAACGAGCCGGAGGTGGAAACATCCAAACGGTCTGATGAGCCTATTTCATTTTCAGATTCAACTCCAAACGTAACCGTATTATTCTCATGAGTATAAAGGTTGCTCTGCCAGTCAAACTTGAGAAGGGTTCCTTTTGAATTGCTCCATCCCATAGATTCGAGGTGGTCTTCGTCAAAATTGTTGGTGTTATCACGGTTAAATCTGGTATACGACAGTCCGATTGTCTGTTCGGAAATACTTTCAAGTAATAAAAACTTCACCTGTCCGCGTACAAAAAGCTCTTCCCGGTTAAGAGTGTTATTGGGATCGTCACCACCGATTCCGCCGAAATTGTCAATCGAGGATTTTGCATCGAGATAACGGACAAAAAAATCTACACTGCTGTTTTCAAATGGTATAAATCCCAAGCGGGTAGATAAGCTGTTTCGCTTGAAACCATCTTTCTCATTGTTTCCGTCAGATGTGCTTGCAGCAGAGATGCCGTCAGTGTTGAGACGTGAAAATGATAGGGAATAATTGAATAAACCATTGCCTCCCTGCGAACTAATGCTATTGCGGAATGTTCCGAATGAACCTGCTTCGCTCGACAGTGACAATCCCGGTCTGCCGCTTCCGCGCTTGGTAAAAATACTGATAACTCCGGCTATTGCATCTGAACCATAAAGCGTACCCTGCGGGCCTTTAAGAACCTCGATTCGTTCTATGTTTTCAGGAGAAAGGGTTGCAAAATCAAAGAATTTTGCGGGTGAAATTGGATCGAGAGCCTCAATGCCGTCAATAAGAACTAAGGTATGATTTGAGTTTGCACCGCGCATGAAAACCGATGTTTGGCCTCCGGTACCGCCAAC
Source organism: bacterium (assembly GCA_965249485.1). GTDB lineage: Bacteria > SM23-31 > SM23-31 > SM23-31 > SM23-31 > CBDFMG01. The sequence goes on from OZ252239.1 coordinate 2,037,011, forward strand.
TTGGACAATATCAAGTGCTGGTATGGCTCTCAACAGATCAGAAAGTAGATTGTGCCGGCTATTTTCAATCTTATCTGATCCTATTACGGTTACGGAACTGGCAAGTTCTTTATGAGTCGTTGCAGTTCTTGTCGCAGAGACCACAATTTCATCAATAATATAAATTTCTAATTCTGTATCTTTTTTAGTATCTTGAGCTTGTATATTCTGAGGAATACCGGTGATTGCAACAATGGTGCATATGAATAGTTGTTTCCGAAAATTCATTCAATCCTCCTTTATGAATTGAGTATGTTGCGGGTAGAAAGGAGACCGTAACATATCGGAAAGGCAATGCTGCAGCAGATCGAAAAAAATTCCGCCAGGGGCATAAAAAAAACCCCGGCCGTCGAAGAAAGGATGCGGGGAATATCATTTATTCTGCACTTGCCTTACCCTCGAAGGAGTTGCACGGTTCTACGTTAAACCAGTTCCAGTCAACAGCAGGTTTCCTGACTTCGGCTTCTAACCTACTCGCTCACCTTCCCATCCCGGTATTCAGGAACAGTGGATTGAAGGAGCTTTCGTAGCCGTTACAGTAACGGGGTTGTAACGGAATTGCACCGTTTTCCCTTCACTGTTGACTAAATGTATAAAATTAATGTTTCAATTAATTAGTTGATGGAATTAGTATATGAAACATTTTGGCTTATGTCAAGAAAATAATTTGATGTGTGTCTTTATAATATCGCAAGATGTCATTGTGAACGGACATTGTTATACAATATGTTGTGGTTTGTCCTTGGTTGAGCAACAGTGGTTTATGCTTTTATTTCATCTAATCCGATGTCGGAAGTATTGCTGTTGATGTATGGTAAAAAAGAGTTAAAAAAGTCTGTATATATTGATTTTTGATAAAAATAGTAGTACATTTCTCAAATATTTTGTCCGCATATAAAGGATCATAGTGTGAAAATTGTAATTATTGGTGTAGGGGAAGTTGGATTTAATCTTGCAAAAATTCTGTCACAGGAAAATCACGATGTGACGGTAATCGAAACGAACCCCGATAAATGTACACACGCAACCGAACAACTTGATGTTGCAGTAATAGAAGGAAACGGTGCAAGTGTGGAACATCTGGTTGAAGCGGATATCAAGAACGCCGATATTGTTGTTGCTGCATCCGATATTGATGAAGTAAATATTATCGTATGCATGCTGACGAAAAAATTGTCGAATGCACGTACGATTGCACGTGTCAGAAATCCGGAGTATTCTTTCGATAATCCTGTAATCAGTTCCGATCAGCTTGGTATCGATTTGATTATTCATCCGGAAAAGGAAGTAGCACATGAGATTTCTCTGCTTGTACGCCAGGCATCCGCTACAGAAACAGTTCTCATTGCCGATGGCAAGCTGCAATTGATGGGAGTACGCATTACCTCAAGAAAAGCGCCTGCTGTTGGTAAAACGTTGAAAGAGCTGGGAGTTAGTTATCCGAACATTCCTTTCAGAATTGCTGCAATAAACAGGCGCAATACTACCATTGTTCCGCAAGGAGATGTCTGGATCCAATATAATGATCAACTTTATATAATATCTGATACTAATAGTATTCCAGAAGTTTTGAAACTACTCGGTAAAGAAGACGAAAAGCTTGAAGATGTGATGATCCTTGGAGGGGGAAAGATTGGGAGATTTGTAGCCGAAGAACTTGAGCAGGAAATCGGTGTGAAACTGATTGAATCAAACCGGGAAAAGTCTCAGCGGCTTGCCGAACAGTTGAAAAAGACACTGGTAATCAGTGGAGATGGTACAGATTTTGACCTGCTTGGTCGGGAAGATATTATGGAGATGGATTGCTACATTGCAGTCACCCATGATGAGGAAAATAATATTATTTCTGGACTGCTTGCGAAACACCTTGGTGTTAAACGTGTTATTGCTCTAGTCAACAAGCTCGAATATCTTCCGATTATCCCGACAATCGGTATTGATGCAACAGTAAGTAAGGTGCTGTCAACGGTTGACGGAATAATGCGCTTTATCAGGCGAGGGAAAGTACTTTCGGTTTCGTCTTTTAAGGGTGTCGGAGCAGAAGTTATTGAATTTACCGTGTCTGAAAATGCGTTAATAGCAAATAAGGATCTCAGGCTGGCAAAATTTCCCGCAGGAGCAATCGTCGGCGGATTGATTCGGAATAATGAGATTATTATACCAACCGGCAAAACAGTTATTAAACCGCACGATAAAGCCGTCGTATTTGCACTGCCCGATGCAATAGGAAATGTTGAAAAGTTTTTTGAATAATCTGAATGCTAATAAAATATACAAAGCATCTTCATAAATTTCTTACCGCTACTCTTAATAGATTGTCTCATCGATTCCGGTATACTTTGTGATACGTTATTCTTCTATACTTAATATACTTGGTCTGCTGCAGATGTTCGTCGGTGTATTTATGCTGATTCCGGCAGGTATTGCACTATACTTCGGAGACGGAGATTTCAATGCTATCATTATTTCCTCCGGAATCACCGTCATTACCGGATTACTTATATATAAATTTACCGAATCACCGGACGAAATTCGTTCTAAAGAGGGATTTGCGATTGTGACATTCGGATGGATGACCGCCGCACTCTACGGTTCCTTGCCTTTTTACATTTCAGGCGCAATGCCCTCTTTTATCGATTGTTTCTTTGAAACGATGTCCGGTTTTACTACAACGGGTGCTTCAATCCTGACCGATATTGAAGTACTACCTCGCGGATTGTTGTTTTGGCGCTCTCTGACACACTGGCTTGGCGGTATGGGAATTATATTGTTATCTCTTGCGATTCTCCCCATTTTAGGGATCGGAGGAATGCAGCTTTACAAGGCTGAAGTTCCCGGCCCCACAAGCGACAAATTAAGTCCTCGTGTTCGAGAAACAGCAAAGTTGTTGTGGTTTGTCTATGTGCTTTTTACAGCGGTTGAAGTGCTGCTCTTAAAGTTTGGCGGAATGTCGTGGTATGATTCACTGTGTCATTCATTCGGTACGATGGCAACCGGAGGTTTTGCTACAAAGAATGCAAGTATAGCCCACTATAACAGCGCATATTTTGATATAATAATAATAATCTTTATGATTATTGCAGGGTCAAACTTTGCGCTCCATTATCGGGCGCTTCGTGGTGATTTTAAAGCTTACCTCAGAGATCAGGAGTTTAAATTCTACATTAGCACGTTTGCCGTGGTATCAGTAGTGTTGTTTTTGAACGTCTATTTCAATACCCCGAATGAAATCGCAAAAACTGCTCGTGACTCAATCTTTCAGGTTGTCTCAATCGGAACAACAACCGGGTATGCGACTGCTGATTATGAAAATTGGAATGCTGTATCGCAGTTACTAATATTTCTCCTCATGTTCGTCGGTGGTTGTGCCGGATCGACCGGAGGTAGCATGAAAATAGTCCGCATTATGCTCCTTTTAAAATTCGGTATCGCCGAATTGAAAAAAACCATTCATCCCGATGCAGTAATTCCAGTCAGGTTCAATGGCAATCCTGTCCCACCTGATGTTATTCAGAAAATATTAAGCTTTTTTCTCCTGTTTGTCGGGTTGTTCATTTTTTCAACTATAATTATGGCCATGCTCGGTCTCGATTTTCTTTCGGCGATGGGATCAGTTGCTGCCTCAATTGGGAACATTGGACCTGGGCTTGCCGATGTCGGTCCAACGGATAACTATGCATTTGTTCCTCAATCAGGGAAATTATTGCTTGCTTTTTTAATGCTAATCGGTAGGCTTGAAGTGTTTACGGTACTGGTCATTTTCCATCCGTCATTCTGGAGAAAGTAAGTGTTTGTATAAATATTATTATCTTATACCTCAGTAGCAATAAATGAAAATGTTATGGATTCTCAATCGATACCGCGTCTGATAAAATCCTATCTCAATGTTGAAGCATTACTCGAAGCTGAACCGGGTCTGACAAATAAAGATATTACAACGCTTTTTCAGAAGCTTGAGGACGCTTTTGGTACAAACACTTCATCAAATCGTACTCATGGAAAACAACTAAAACTTTACACTGACGGAGCTGCCCGGGGAAATCCGGGGCCGGCGGCAATTGGATGTGTGATCCTCGATAGTAATGACAACATACTTCTGGAATCAGGAAAAGCAATCGGTCAAACAACAAATAATACAGCTGAATATCAGGCCCTACTCTATGGATTGGAACTCGTGCAGCAACTCAAACCTGAATCAGTTGCAGTTTTTTCTGATAGCGAATTGATGGTGAATCAGATAAATGGTGCATACAAAACAAGAGAAAATCACCTGAAAAAACTTAAGCTCGAAGCAGAAAAACACTTAAAAGCTTTAAATCACTACACAATTCAGGCAATACCGCGGTCTCAGAATAAAATAGCAGATTCGCTTGCAAACAAGGCACTTGACGCACAAAAGTGATAGATTCGGATTGAATGAATTTTGTTAAGATGATTTTCAATAAAAAGATTTAGGGAAATTAGAATAATGCCAAGCTATCAGATCATCTTATATACTAACATAAAAATCCGGATTTGCACAGGTTATGTTTTCTTGAAATCTCCCCGGTTTATTCCCCGCTTCGAATCCGAAAATGCGACTTAACTCTTTGATTTGCAACTACATAGCAACAAATATGCCAGAACGATTTATTTGGCTTGACTATCATGGAAATTTGGTGTATATTTTTTTTGAATATGTGACTCAATCAGGTGTTTGACTCTATGTCCGATTTGAAATTCGATATTGATAAAGTTGCCGAACTGGCAATGTTAAAATTGTCTTCTGAGCAGAAAGAGCGATTCGGCAAACAACTAAAAGAAATTCTGGCATATATTGAAAAGCTTAATGAGCTTGATACGGAGAATGTCGAGCCACTCCGGCATGTTCTGGAGATTGCCACACCTTTTCGTGAGGACAAAGCTTTTCCCTCTATCGATAGGGATAAAGCTCTCATGAATGCCCCTGCCAGTGAAGATGGTTTTTTTAAAACCCCAAAAGTGAAAAACTGATGGGTTTTTTTCTTTTATATCTTAGTAATTGATAAATCCCTTTACACAGTTTTTGAATGGTCTGGTAAAGGGATAGTGGATTTTTTTTGAGATACATCATAGATTGCATATGTGAGGAATACTACGGGTAAGAATGCAGTAGGTATTATACCGGCTCGCTATGGTTCTACGCGATTTCCCGGCAAACCGCTTGCCTTGATAGCAGGTAAGCCGATGATACAGCGAGTATATGAGAATGCCACGAATGCATCACGGTTAGCGCAGATAGTAGTAGCGACAGATGATGATCGTATTGCTGAGTGTGTAGCCGGCTTTGGTGGTGAATATGTCATGACCGACTCATCAATTCAGACCGGCACAGAACGAGTTGGTGAAGCTGCAAAAAATTATAGTGCCGACATAGTAGTTAATATACAAGGCGATGAGCCGCTTGCCCCTCCTGAGTTGTTCGATGATTTGGTTGATGCATTACAGCAGCACAATTCATTGCCTGTTTGTACTCCGGTAACGAAGATCACATCACATGACGATCTTGTCGACCCGAATCAAGCAAGAGTACTGTTTGATATGAACGACAGGGCACTCTATTTTACCCGGGCTGCGGTTCCGTTTAACCGAGATGTTGAGTTGCAGCAAGAATGGCTTACGATTACACAGTATTGGAAACATATCGGAATTTATTGTTTCAGGAGTGATTTTTTACAGACATTTGTAACGCTTCCTAAGGGAAATCTGGAAAAAATCGAAAAGCTTGAACAACTGCGAATTCTTGAACATGGTTATCCGATATTAGTTGTTAAAACAGATTATTCTCCTGTGTGCGTTGATGTCCCAGGAGACATTCGGAGAGTAGAAGCGCTCATTAGAGAATAAGATGGAACAGTTGCTGAATTGCACATAATTATGTGGTAAACCGATGTATTACTCAGAATGATTAATGGAGAGAGGCAAGTCCTATGAAAATTCCGAAGCGGACGAAATTTATTTTTGTTACTGGTGGCGTGGTATCCTCATTGGGAAAGGGAATAGCTGCTTCTTCGCTGGGGTATCTATTGAAGTTGCGTGGATTACGTGTCACCATCCAGAAATTCGATCCGTATATCAATGTCGATCCGGGAACCATGAATCCATATCAGCATGGTGAAGTATATGTTACGGATGATGGAGCTGAAACCGACCTTGACCTTGGACATTATGAGCGATTTATCGACGTTTCGATGACCGGGCAGAACAGCACCACAACAGGACAGATTTACAATGAAGTAATTAGTAAAGAGCGGAGAGGGGAATTTCTCGGGAGCACGGTACAGGTTATTCCGCACATTACCGACGAGATTAAGCGGAGAATAGTTGCTCCTGCAATGACACAGTATGAGTTTGATGTTGTTATTACCGAAGTCGGAGGGACAGTCGGTGACATTGAAGGTCTTCCATTTTTAGAAGCAATCAGACAGTTTTATCTTGAAACAGGCCCGAGCCGTTCGCTCATTATTCATGTGACGCTCGTGCCTTATATAGAAAGTTCCGGTGAGCTCAAGACAAAACCAACACAGCATTCTGTTATGCGGCTGAGGGAAATCGGACTTCAGCCGGATATGCTGCTTTGCCGAACTGACAAGCCGCTGTTGAAAGAGATGCGTGATAAAATAGGACTTTTCTGTAATGTACCGCCTTCTGCAGTATTTGAAGCACGCAATGTGCCGACCATCTATGAAGTGCCTCTTCATTATGAAGAGGAAAACGTTGCCGATCTTGTTATTAAGAGGTTGCGGATAAAATGCAAAAAGCCTGATTTAAGTAAGTGGAAAACGTTTGTAGACAACATAAAAAATCCCAAAGGTGACGTAACCATCGGAATATGTGGAAAGTATACCGATCTACGTGATGCTTATAAGAGCATAATTGAAAGTTTTGTGCATGCCGGCGTTGAAAATGAAGTGAAAGTGAATATAAAATGGCTCGGTTCGGAACAGATAACTAATGAAAATGTAGAAGAAATGCTGGAAGGTATACACGGACTGCTTGTTCCCGGTGGATTTGGCGACCGGGGAATTGAAGGTAAAATAATTGCTGTCCGCTATGTACGGGAAAACAATATTCCGTTTTTCGGCATCTGTCTCGGTCTTCAGTGTGCAGTCATTGAGTTTGCACGCAATGTGTGCAAAATGTCGAAAGCACATAGTGCAGAAATTGCGCCGAAGGCAAAATACAATGTTATTGATTTGATGCCGGACCAGCGCGGTATAGTTGATAAAGGTGCAACAATGAGGCTCGGGGCTTATCCATGTGTCCTGAAGGATGACACAAATGCACACAAAGCGTATAATAAAATCGTTATAAAAGAGCGGCACCGTCACAGATATGAGGTAAATAATGATTTCAAACCGATTCTCGCAGAACAGGGCATGATATTTTCGGGACTATCACCCGATGAAAACCTTGTTGAGATTATTGAAGTAGAAGATCATCCCTGGTTTGTCGGTTGCCAGTTTCATCCGGAATTGAAGTCACGTGCAACAAAATCCCATCCGCTTTTCAGGGATTTTGTCAAAGCAACAACACAGTATAAATATGGTGCTTCTGAAAAAGCACAGCCTGTTGAACAAGAAGAAGATACAATTACTGCTGATACCGAGTAGGATTGTTCGGTAGTTCAGGTGTCATGCGTTGCAGAGGAGATTTCGTTTAAGCGATGAAAGAAGTTTTTGTAAAATCTATACCGATAGGGGGAGGGAATCCTCTTGTGCTGATAGCCGGTCCGTGTGTTATGGAAGGTGAACAAACGGTGCTTCGAATGGCGAGTAAAGTTAAATCAGTTGCGGATCAGCTTAATATCCCATTGATATTTAAGTCATCATATCTCAAAGACAACCGTTCTTCTGCGGAGACTTTTCAGGGACCCGGTGTTCACGAGGGCATGGCGATATTAAAAAAGGTCAAAGACGAATATGGACTGCCCGTATTATCCGACATCCACGGTGTTGAAGAAGTTGATACAGCCGCAGAAGTTCTTGATGTGATTCAAATCCCGGCATATCTCTCAATGCAGACGAGTCTCGTTGTTGCAGCGGGAAAAACAGGAAAAGTTATCAATGTGAAGAAGGGGCAGTTTTTGCATCCGCTTGACATGAAAAATGTTATCGGCAAGCTAGAGTATGCCGGAAATACGAACATCCTATTAACAGACAGAGGAACCTCATTCGGTTACCGGTCACTTGTAGCAGATATGCGGGCATTACCGTTAATGCGTTCGCTTGGGTATCCGGTCGTCTTCGATCCGACACATTCCTTGCGGAACTATGGTATACCGTCGTCCGATAAGCGGGGTGGAAATCCTGAGTTAATTCCCCATATATCTCGTGCTGGAATTGCAGCGGGGTGTGACGCGATATTCATTGAAACGCATGACAATCTGGATGAAGCTCAATGTGATGCGTCAAGCATGCTGCCTTTTGAGCAGTTAAAACCATTACTCGAAACATTATTGGAAATCGATACCATTGTCAGACCAATTATATCCGAATGAAGTAATTAAGCGGGCGCAAAATCTGAAAGCACTCCTCCTTGATATCGATGGCGTTATGACAGATGGGAGTATAACGTTTGATTTTAAGGGACGTGAAATTAAACAATTCCATGTTCAGGATGGACTCGGAGTTTACTATGCAAGAAAAGCCGGGCTTTTTGTGGGTTTTATTACCGGACGTACATCACGGGTGAATAAGATTAGAGCGGTTGAGCTCAATGTCGATTTTCTCGATCAAGGACACAAAAATAAGCTGAAACCTTATACTGTATTTAAAGAGAAGTTTCATCTCGAGGATGATGAAATCGGTTTTGTCGGAGACGATCTCCTCGATCTCCCGATAATGCTCAAGTGCGGCTTCCCGGCAAGTGTTAAGAATGGGAGATCTGAAATTAAGAAAATCGCACAATATGTGACCGAAAAGCCCGGAGGTGAAGGAGCAGTGCGGGAAGTTATCGAATTCATTTTAAAACAGCAATGTAAATGGCAGGATATTGTCGACAGTTACCATGAAAAACCTATCCGTTGAAGGATAAGAAAACTGTGAAATCGTCACTTGATACCGGAAGAGAAGTCATCAGAATAGAAGCAAAAGCGCTCTCCGCTCTTATCGATAAAATAGACGAGAAGTTCGATGAAGCTGTTGAGTTGCTTTATAACTGCACGGGCAGAGTAGTAGTGTCTGGCGTGGGGAAATCAGGTGTTATTGGAATGAAAATTTCGTCAACATTGTGCAGTACCGGAACGCCCGCGGTGTTTTTACATGCTTCCGACGGCCTTCATGGCGATTTAGGTATTGTAACAAAAAACGATGTAATGATCTGGATATCGAAAAGTGGAAATTCAGAAGAATTTAAATCAACATATCCGCTTTTGGATCGTATCGGAGTCCCAATTATTGCAATAACCGGCAATATGAATTCACATCTTGAAAAATATAGCAGTGTTGCACTTGATGTTACAATTACCGAAGAGGCATGTCCCAATAATCTTGCGCCGACTGCTAGTACAACAGCCACTCTTGCAATGGGAGATGCGCTTGCGATAGCAGTACTCAAAAAACGCAATTTTACAAAGGAAGACTTTGCCTATCTACATCCTGGAGGGTCGCTCGGTAAACAGCTTCTGCTCAAAGTTGATGATATCATGCAGACTGGAGATCTCGTTCCCATAATTAAGCAAAATGCATCGTTTCACGATATCGTTCTGGAAATGAATTCAAAAAGATTCGGTAGCACCTGCGTTGTCAATGATGACAGAAGCCTCGCAGGTATAGTCACAGACGGCGATTTAAAACGATTAATTCAGGACAGGCAGGATTTGGATACGATTACTGCTGTTCAGGTAATGAATAAAAGTCCAAAGACAGTTACAACCGGCATGCTTGCTGCAATGGCAATGCATATAATGAAAACACATGACATTATGCAGATAATTGTCATTGACGAAAAGAGTAGCCCGGTCGGTATGATCCATCTTCACCATTTATTAGATGTCGGAATTTCATAAGGGTTATTAGTACGATAAGTACTACAATAAAAATTATTTTCGTCGGTATTTGTTTCCTGGTTATTTTTAGATGTTCCAATACAACTGAAAACGTTAATCAGGAACAGCAAAAAGCAGAAGAAAAACCCGATCATGAGTCATGGCCGTTTAGTTTGACGATGACGTCGAATGGAACAAAAATGAGTGAAGTCAGATCGGGATATATGGCGCATTTCGCATCGAGAGATGCTTACGATTTGTCCGACTCGGTTATTATCGATTTTTATGATGAATTGGGAAACCATTCATCAAAGTTGACGTCTGATTTTTCAACAGTCAGTCAACCAAACAATATAATGGTAGCATATGACAATGTTGTCGTTGTTTCCGATTCGGGTGTGACTCTTATAACGGAAGAGCTGAATTGGGATAATAAGCTGCACATCGTTTTCACGGATAAATTCGTTACGTTTGTCACAGAAACCGATACACTTTTTGGACATGGTTTTGAGTCCGACCGTTCTTTGAAAAATTATAAGATCCATAATCCGACAGGCATTTCACATAGAAACGTCGGTGACAAATAAATGATTAATAAATCATGGTTCATATTAGCAGCAGGATTGATTCTTGCCGTCTTTAGCGGACCGTTGCTGGGTCAGGACCAGAAGGACCGGATACTCTTAAAAAAAGCCGATGAGATGACCGGGCAAACAATCGATGGACGAAATGCAACGCTGGTTATTGGGTCTGTCCACTTTTTTGTCCCTGAACGGAATTTGGATATTTTCTGCGACACCACTTTTATTTTCAGAGAAACGTCGACCTATATTCTTTCAGGGAATGTGCAGTTAATCGATACAGTACGGGTACTGCAATCAGATAAAGTTCACTTTGACATGATAACGGAGATTGCATTTAGCCCTGGGCCGTTTCTCTATACTGAACCCGTGACAGACAAAATATTAACGGCTGACAGCGGTAAGTATTACTATAAAGACCAGACACTTGTAGCAGAAAAAAATGTTCATTACCGGGAAGGATTCAGAGAACTCCGTGCTAACAAGATGGACTACGGTGAAGTTGCACAAGAAGTCCGTGCTGAGGGGGATGTTCTTTTTTACGATCTTGTTCGGAATGTTACAGCGACTTCGCAGTACGGTGAATATTTTCAGAATAAAGGGTACGGCAAATTTACCGGTGAACCATTGATAGTGCAGCCGAGCATTATCGGAGCTGATACAATGTATATTTCGGGCAAAATAATGGAATACTATGGAGGAAACGAATCCAGATTTGTTGTGACGGATAGTGTCTCTATCATTCGTGGCCCAGTGGAGGGTTTGAGCAACAAAGCAACATACGAATTTGACCAATCAAAGGTTGTTCTCGAAGAAAATCCGATGATTCTCCATGAGTCAACAGAGATTTACGGGAGCCAGATAGATTTGCTCCTTCAATACAATGTACTGAAGGAAATAGTGGTTATAGATAGTGCTGTTGCTTATACCGTTGCCGACACCTCAGGTAGATATAATATAAAAAATGAGCTACACGGTAAAATAATAAATATCTTCCTGAAAGGTGAACGGATAGAGAGAATAGTCGCAACACAAAATGCTGAAAGTATCTATTACAGTTTTGAAAATGATGAGTTGCAGGGAAAGAACGTTTCTACTTCAGGACAGATAACTATTTTATTAGAAAATGGTCAACTCATCGAAATAAAAAGTGTTAACGGAATAATAGGGGAATTTACACCGGCTAGTATGCTACCGGAAATCAGTAACAGAAAACGCGATGAGTGAAAACAATCTTCTGCTGCGGGCAGATAATCTGGTAAAATTTTACGGAAAGCGGCAAGTTGTTAATCAGGTTTCGATCGAGATTCAACAGGGTGAAATAGTTGGTCTGCTTGGGCCGAATGGCGCCGGAAAAACAACGACATTCTACATGATTACAGGCATGATCAAACCGTCCGATGGTAAAGTCTTTCTCGGTGAGAAGGAGATTACTAAGTTGGCTATGTATCGCAGATCTCGGTTGGGTATCGGTTATCTTGCGCAGGAACCATCAGTTTTCAGAACTTTAACAGTAGAAGAAAACATATTGGCAATTCTCCAGACGATTTCGATAGAGCGCAAAGAACGTAAAGAGCGGCTGGAACATTTGCTGAATGAACTCGGATTAAGTAAACTCAGAAAAAGCAAAGCGTTTACACTCTCAGGAGGTGAGAGGAGAAAAGTTGAAATAACACGAGCGCTTGTTACAAATCCCAAATTCATTCTGCTTGATGAACCGTTTTCAGGAGTCGACCCGATAGCGGTTGAAGAAATACAGCGAATTGTACGTGAATTGACAAAGAAGAATATTGGTGTTCTCATAACTGATCATAATGTTCACGAGACACTTTCAATTACAAACAGGGCATACCTCCTTTATGAAGGTAGAGTATTAAAATCGGGTAGTGCGGCTTTTCTGGCGAATGATGATGAGACCAGAAAACTCTATTTAGGTGACAAGTTTAGATTGGACAGGTAACAACTATGGTACGATTAGAACAAAGATTTTCACTTCAACAGCGGTTGTCGCCTCAGCATGTACTGTTTTCAACCTTGCTCCAAATGCCAGTAATGACACTTGAGCAAAAGATTCAAACTGAGCTTGAGCAAAATCCTCTTCTTGAGGAAAATACGGAGATTGAGATTGACGAAAGTCAAAATGAAGAATTTCCTGATCCCGTTCAAGAAGAAATAAAAGAAAGCGACAGCGAGAAAGAGGATGCACAAGAAGAATCTGATTCGGGCGATGAGTTCGATATTCAAGAGTTTTTGAATGATGAAGACGATTATGAGTTTGTACCGAAATATCGTAATACAGAGGAAGAAGATTTTCGGCCTGATCCGGCACCGGTGACACTCGCAGAGCATCTTCTGTCGCAATTCCATTTCCTCCGTCTCTCCGAACAAGGTGTTGAAATCGGTGAATATATAATTTGGAATATTAATGAAGACGGCTATCTTTCAACAGATACCGAAACACTTGCACGTAATCTCTCGGTACCACCTGATAAGATCATTACTCCAGAGAAAGTAGAATCAATTTTACTGAAAATTCAAACACTTGACCCCGTCGGCATCGGCGCTCGCACCCTTCAGGAATGCCTCGTCCTACAGCTAAACGATCAGGCTAAAGATAACACACTCGCAATTGCAATGTTGGAAGATCATTTTGATGATTTCAAAAATAAAAGGTATGAAAAATTGATGAAGCATCTGAATGCAGATGCCGAGGATATAAAAAACGCCATTGATGACATCAGCAAACTCAATCCCAAACCGGGTGAGGGATATTTTTCCACGAATGAAAACTACATAATTCCGGATATTATCGTAGATAGTGTAGGCAATGAATTTATTCCTAGTATTAATGATACGAATATTCCGCAGCTCCGCATCAGTAATGCTTATCGCCGCATGCTGACCGAAGGATCGAGCGTATCGAATGAAACAAAAAAATACATTCATCAGAAACTCGAATCTGCCAGATGGCTTATCAATTCTATACAGCAGCGGAAAATTACCATGATTAAGGTCATGCTGGAAATAATAAGCCGGCAGAAAGAATTCTTTTCAAAAGGTCAGAAATACATCAAGCCGATGATTTTAAAAGACATCGCCGACGTGATTGAAATGGATATTTCGACAATCAGCAGAGTCACAAACGGAAAATATGTGCAGACCGATTTCGGTGTGTTTGAGCTTAAGTATTTCTTTAGTGACCGTATGATGACAGATGACGGTGATGAAATTTCGACACTACGACTAAAAAACCAGATAAAAGAGATCATTGAGAGCGAAAACCACCAAAAACCCTTAACTGACGGACATATCGCTGAAATAGTTGCTGAAAAAGGTGTACCTATTGCCCGTCGAACGGTAGCAAAATATAGAGAGCAGATGAGGATTCCAGTTGCCAGGTTGAGGAGAAGAATTTAATCGCAATTACTAAATATGATAATGTAAAACTTCAAACATTAGTAACATTATTCGCAATACATTTTAATTAATTAGGGAGAGAAAATGCAACAGAAACCGCGTTACCCGGGGGGTGAAATTAATATTCCCCAAATTGATTTTAAAAATATTAATCCGAAGATGATTTACGGAGCCGTCGCGGCCATTATAGTCATATGGATCCTGTCAGGTATTTATTTTGTCGGGCAGCAGGAAGAAGGTGTTGTCCGGCGATTTGGAAAATTTATTGAAAGGGTTGGTCCCGGTCCCCACTATAAACTGCCATGGCCGATGGATAAAGTTGATAAACCGAAAGTTGAAGAAATAAGAGGTATTGAGATCGGTTTTCGGACGCTTTCCCCGGGAACAGCAACATCTTCAGCACGGTATATGCAGGTGGGTGAAGAATCCCTCATGCTGACAGGTGATGAAAACATTGTAGATCTCGATGTGATTGTGCAATACCGGATCAGAGATGCAGTCAATTATCTCTTTAAGGTAAGAAACCCTGACCAGACAGTCAGAAATGCGGCCGAAGCTGCTATTCGGTCGATTATAGGCAAAAACACAATCGATGATGCGTTGACGGAAAATAAAACAGCAATACAGAACGACGCGCTGCTGGAATTACAGACAACTCTCGATGAGTATGAAGCAGGAATCTATATAGTCGCGGTAAACCTGCAGGATGTGCAACCACCCGAAGAGGTTGCCGATTCATTCAGAGATGTTGCGAGAGCGATCCAGGACAAAAACAGGCTTATTAATGAAGCCCAGGGGTATAGAAATGATTTAATTCCACGTACTCGAGGAGAAGCTGAACAGCAGATTCGTCAGGCTGAGGCTTACAGCGAGGAACGGGTTCGAAGATCTCAGGGTGATATCGACAGATTTCTTTCCATTCTTCAGCAATATAATAAGTCAAAAGATGTGACAAAAAAACGACTTTACATAGAAACGATGGAAAAGATTCTTCCCGGTATGGAAAAATATATCATACAATCGGATAATAATGGCGGTATTTTAAATCTGATCCAGCTCAACAAGGGAGGACAGTAATGGAACGGAAAATGAGTATAATTGCAATTGCAGTCTTAGCTGCATTTATTTTGCTGAATTCGATAATGTACTCTGTTGATGAGACTGAGCAGGCTGTTGTCCTGCGGTTTGAGGAAATTGTCTATACGGTGACAGAGGCAGGTCTCCAATTTAAATTGCCGTTTATTGAGAAGGTTGAAGTATTTGAAAAACGTCTTTTGGAATACGATGCGGCACCGAAAGAAATAATCACCAACGATAAGAAGACGCTGGTTGTCGATAATTTTGCACGCTGGAAAATTTCCAATTTGACGACATTCTTTGAGCGTGTCAGAACTGAAAACGCAGCACAAAATCGGCTTGATGAAATCATATACTCAGATCTGAGAAATGAATTAGGAAAGTACACGTTTAGCGAAATAATATCTGAAAGACGACAGGATATAATGAATTTAGTAATGGAACTTTCAAATATTAAATGTGCCGATCTCGGAATTGAAATTATCGATGTCAGAATTAAACGTGCCGATCTGCCGCCTGAAAATGAAACTGCGGTATTTGAGCGGATGCGCGCAGAACGGAGACGGCAGGCAAATCTATCCCGCTCAGAGGGTGAAGAAGAGTCACTCAAGATTCGAGCGGAAACCGACAAGCAGGCCACCATAATTCAGGCCGAAGCGTATCAAAAATCTCAGCAGGCACGGGGTGAAGGTGACGCAGCAGCACTGACAATTTTTGCGGATGGCTATAACCGTGATCCCGATTTTTTCCAGTTTATGCGAACGCTTGAAGCATATGAAGTAACACTGAAGGACAAAACCACGTTGGTTTTGCCGCCCGATTCGGATTTTCTGAAATTCCTGACGCAGATAGAAAATTAATGTATTTTCAACTAGTAAATGTGTGAGGATGTTATGAATGCGGAAATGCGTATTCGTGCAACAACGATAATTGGAATAATTCGAAATGGTGAAGTTGCTCTTGGCGGAGACGGTCAAGTGACTTTAGGGGATACCATTGTCAAGCAAAATACCCGAAAAATCAGAAAAATGGGCAATGATACCATAGTAGCCGGTTTTGCCGGCACTGCCGCTGATGCATTTACGCTTTTTGACAAATTTGAGCAGAAACTCGATCAGTATAGCGGAAATCTAGAGCGGGCAGCGGTCGAGCTTGCAAAAGATTGGAGAACAGACAAATATCTCAGACGTCTTGAAGCACTACTTGGTGTAATGAGTATAGATCGCTCGTTTATTATATCAGGATCGGGCGATGTGATTGAACCAGAAGACGGTATTGTTGCGATCGGCTCCGGCGGGACATATGCACTTGCTGTTGCACGCGCGCTCGTGAAAAATACAAACAAAAGCGCTCGGGAAATAGTTGAGGAGTCGTTAGAAATCGCTGCAGATATCTGCATATATACGAACAAAGAGATTGTTGTCGAAGAAATAACCAAGAAACAAAAGAGGTCCGGAAAGAAGTAATGAAAGTCAAAGAGTTTACCCCTAAAGAGATTGTCAAAGAACTTGACAAATATATAATCGGACAGAAAAATGCCAAAAAATCTGTGGCGATTGCATTACGCAACAGATGGAGACGGCAACAGGTCCATGAAGAATTGCGCGAAGAAATTATGCCGAACAATATAATTCTTATCGGCTCAACCGGTGTTGGAAAAACCGAAATTGCCCGGCGGCTTGCAAAGTTATCAAATGCGCCATTTATTAAAGTCGAGGCTTCAAAGTTTACCGAAGTCGGGTATGTTGGACGTGATGTCGAATCTATCATTCGTGATCTTACCGATATTTCGGTAGCAATGATAAAGTCGGATAAGACCAAAATCGTTCAAGAAGAAGCCGAATTCCTAGCGGAAGAGCGGATACTCGAGATGCTCCTGCCCGCCGTGCAAAAGCGCAAAGAACTCAACGATGATGAAGATACCGACATTGCCGATAAATTTGAACGGACACGCGAAAAACTTCGTTTGCAATTAAGGGAAGGCAAACTTGAAGATAGAATGATTGAACTTGACCTTCCGCAGGATTCGTTTCCTATGATGCAGATTTTTTCTCCTGTTGGAATAGAGGAAATGGGACTCAACATTCAGGACCTTTTCGGTGGTTTGATGCCGAAAAAGATGAAGAAAAGGAAAATGTCGATATCAGAAGCACGAACGTTTTTCATTCAGGAAGAAGCGCAAAAGCTGATCGACATGGAAAAGGTCATCAAAGAATCAGTTACCTGGGTTGAGCAGTCAGGTATTGTATTTCTTGATGAAATCGATAAAATAGCCGGTGAAGATCACGGCAATGGACCGGATGTATCACGCGAAGGAGTTCAGCGCGATCTGTTGCCGATTGTGGAAGGTTCGATTGTTGTTACAAAGTACGGAATGGTCAAAACCGACCATATTCTCTTTATTGCATCGGGAGCGTTTCACTCTGCAAAACCTTCCGATCTGATTCCAGAGTTACAAGGGCGTTTTCCTATCCGTGTCGAACTCGACAACCTTACAACGAATGATTTTGTACGGATATTAAAAGAACCGCAAAATGCTCTGACGATTCAGTATGCAGAACTTTTGAAAACTGAAAAAATCGAGCTTGATTTTACTAAAGAAGGTATTTATGAAATTGCCCGTACAGCCCATGAAGTAAACGAACGCACGGAAAACATTGGCGCACGCCGTCTCCATACGGTTATGACTATCCTGCTTGATGAAATTTTGTTCATGTCTCCGCAGAAGCGTGTTAAAGTGATCAATATTACCGGGGACTATGTCAATAATGTGTTAAGTGAAATCGTCGAAGATGAAGATTTGACACGGTATATATTGTAAAGGATCGAATTTAACACAAGAAGTGCTCATCGCGTGAAACTACCGTATTGCAACTTTCTTGAACATATAATTGCAATACCGCTGCTCCATTTTTGCTTGCCTTTTAAGTATGGTATTCCGACATTACTCTTGCCTCAGTAAGTAAGTGTTGTACAAATTCATCAATCTATCATCGCACTACAGTAGAAATCAATGACCCCGATTAAAAGCATTTCGGTTATTTCGCAGGGGAGTTTTTTACTCTTTGCGTTCTTGTTATTCTTAAGTGTTGGTGCAATTATTTTTATGTATAAATCGACGACCCCTCCTGTTGCTTCGTGGAGAAGATTTCTGCTTGCTGCCGTCCGTTTTTGTGCTTTGTTGGCTATAGTCGGGGTTATATTTTCTCCGGTGTTAATGGTGTCATACGAGGATCAGCAAAAACCAAATCTTGCAATTGTAATCGATACATCATCTAGTATGAATAATTCTCTTCTTGCGGATAGAGAGCAATCTCAAGATGATAATCTGCAGCCTCATAGTATCATAAATGCTCTTCAATCAATAGATATTCAGGCATTAACTCAGAGTATGGATCTTAATTATTACCAGTTTGACCGCGTAGTTCAGTCAATTACTGAAAATGATTTACCTGCTCTTGTATTCGAAGGAGAAGGCACAGATATATCATCCGTACTTCGCACGGTGATAGATCGTCCTGATGAACAAACTCTCCGTGGAATAGTGCTCATTACAGACGGAATGTATAATATTGGTGAGAATCCGGCATATACAGCAAGTATGAGTGACACGCCGGTATTTCCTGTCCTGATTGGAGATCCCACACTAAAAAATGATGTGTTGATTACTGATGTACAAATGAACGAAATTACTTATACGGATGAAGAAATTCCCGTTACTGTCACCGTTCAAAGCAGCGGATATGAAGGGCGGTCAGCAGCAGTACAGCTTTTCTCAGCCGATAACGAATTATTAGATTCCGGGACTATCTTCCTCGGAAGTGATTTTCAGGAGCAGACTATAGTGTTTCATTACACCCCTAAATTAGCCGGAGTTCAAACACTACATGTTTCGGTTCCCTCATTTGAAAATGAGGTATCGGTAGAAAATAATAATCAAGATATACACTTGAAAGTGTTAGAGTCAAAATTGAAAATACTTATTATTGCCGGTCGTCCCAGCCTCGATTTTTCTTTTATGAAAAGGAGCCTTGAATCAGTTGATGATTATACGGTAACATCGCTCGTTCTGAAACCTGGAGGATCTTATCTGGAGAATACTGTGGCAATTCTGAACAGTATACATACATTTCATTTATTCATATTCATTGATTTTCCTGCTGAGCAGAGTTCGGATGCACCGATACAAGCATTACGGTCCGAAATTGCCGGAAAAAATAAACCGGTATTGTACATGAGCGGCCCGTCATTGTCTCCGGTTCAGCTTCAAAACATTGCTGACATGATAGCTGTGAGAAATCTTGTTCAACGGGGTGAAGAGATCGAAACATTTTTCAAATTGTCCGAAGACGCCTTCAATCACCCGGTATTTCAAATATCAGATGATCCTAATACAAATAGGATGCTCTGGTCAACTTTGCCTCCAATCTATACACCCGGAATGATTCCGGTTCCGATCAATGATGCAGAAATAATGGCAAATGTTGATATTGTTCGTGCTCCGGCTTCATCCTCCGCAAGCAACACACCGCTCATGTTTCTGAGAAGAGTCGAAGAAAGAAAATCTCTGTTCCTTAATATCTATACTATGTGGCGCTGGAAGCTCATGTTACTCCGTGATCCTGAGAAGAGAGATTTTTATGATACATTTTTAAAGAACTGCGTTCAATGGCTTGTGAATTCCGAAGATAGTAAGCAAGTATCAATTGCGACTAATAAAGAATTTTACCGTAACGGTGAATCCATTTATGTCAGTGCGCAGGTTTATACACCTAATTACGAGCCGATCGACAATGCAGAAGTGCAAATATCCATAAAAAATGCCGAATCAGAGTTTTCACGCATTCTGTTATCGACAGGGAATGGTCACTATTCATTATCACTAACAATATTAGAACCGGGGAATTACACACTCTCTGCCAGTGCAATACTAGACGACTATTTAATTGGATCCGATGTAACTGATTTTTTTATAGACAGCTTTAATATTGAGCAGCTTAAAACAACCTCTGACAGCCTACTATTGGCTCAGATCGCTGAGCAGTCAGGCGGGGCACTTCTTAAAACAGATAAATTGTCCAATCTTACAGAGTATCTTGATACCAGCCTGATTGCTATACTGAAAACTATCACTCTTCAGATTTGGAACACGGCTTGGTTGTTGGCGGTTATAGTTTTCCTATTATGCTTAGAGTGGTTTTTAAGGAAAAGGATGGGGATGCTGTAAAAATGAAATTTTCAATTCTACAGCGAAAAAAGCGGAAAATTTTATAATTTTTTTATCGCATTCTATAAATCAATTTGTAGTAACTTATTGTCATAATGGGATGTTTCATAAACTATATAAATGGAAGGATATCTCATGACGTGCAACGTAGGAAAGACCGACAGAAAAATACGAATAATTGCCGGGGTAGTTATTGCAGGGGCAGGGATATATTACCAGTCCTGGTTAGGTTTGATTGCACTTGCACCGCTTGGAACGGCAATATCAGGATGGTGCCCGACATATCTACCGTTTAAAATCAATACGCAGAAATCTGATAGTGTCTAACAATTCCAATTGGTAATAGCCGATCTCGTTAACCTGTCGATTACGGGTGGTCACGCTGAAGTGTGCTAAAATATTCCAAATAAACTACCAAACCCTCAAAGGTTTTATATCCGAGAGTATTCCGTATACTGTTAAAGTCATTTTTTTTATAAGGTTATTGTATAATCATGCAGTAGTGATAATGGTTTGAGATGCCATTTTTATGTCAGTTTGATTGTGAATAGTTATAGGGAGTAATAATTTTTATACTCATCAACTTTATATGATGAAGTGTTATAATTAGGATATAAATAAATCAAATGCAAAATGAGGCAAATATGAATTCGCTCTTTCAATATAAAATGACTCATAGAATTGAGTTCGATGATCTTGATGCTTTTCAAGTTGTTCACAATAGTACTTATTTCCGCTTTTTCGAAAGAGGTCGTATAGAATACCTTCGCCATGTCGGACTTATTCCAGATCAGGAACAGGGATTTAAAAATATCGAAGTAGCAGTTGTTGAAAATTACTGCTCATATAGAAAACCTGCAAAATTTGACGATGTTATTGCAGTAAATCTGCGAATTTCATATTTAAAAAAAAGCAGTCTTCAGTTCCAATATTTGATAGAGAGAGATAATGATGGTGTTTTGATAGCATATGGCTATTCTAATCTCATCAACGTCTCTGGCCCTCATTTTAAGGTAACGCGGTTCAATCCAGAATTTTTAAGAGCAATAGAAACATTTGAAGGTGATAACCTTGATAAAATGACCGGTATTCCAAACGTGAAAAATAATACGAATCACTGAGAGAGTAAAACAGAATCTCAACATTTGTGTTGCTATTACAACACGGAATTTGTTATAATAGCAACATTGTTTTTCACCATCCATCATCATCATACTAGCATCACTCAGAACTTATTAACTGAACACCTATTAGAACACAATATTGGAAATATCCGATCAGTCTGGGGTACTTGATTACCGTGAAGAGCTGGCTGTAAATCCTGTTGCATTCAACAAGGCAACATTCAAAAAAATTCTCAGAATTCCGGAGATCTCTCCTGATCAAGGTGGGAAAATTTCATCCTATCGCAGAAAATAGCAACCTTTCACAAATCTTACGTCAATTCAGCAGATCAATTCAATACACAGAACTGGTTTGAGCTTATCATACAAATTTCAAACTTAGACAGTGACAGATCCTCTATATTAATAGAAATCCGATCAGCGATTTCATTGTGTTTTGGAGAAGTCAAAGAGGGTGTACAGTTTTGAGAAATTTCCAAAGAATGAACATGTTTTTAAATCGGACATAATGAGTACATTTGAAGTGTGTTCTTCTAATAATGTAATAGCAATTTTTGAATAATATTTGTACATTTAACCCATATATATTTCGATGAGTTTCCTCACAAGAAACATACATACTATATAGTATAATTGTATTTCTTACACATTAAATTATATTTCAAACTGCCAATTAAATATTTTTTTCATTTATGGTGAGTATGAAGTACCAGAGTTGATTAGTTGAAGCAAATACGCCTTCTGTTAAAGTTCCGGTTTTTGGATTGATAATGTACTCCGATTGTGACAATCTTGAGCACTCCAAACCATCCTCATTGATGAGATTTAATCGTCTTATAAGAGAATCTATTCCTCTTTATCGATGTAATACTGCACAAGAATTCAATGACCGTTGTTTCCTGATTTGTTATTATAAAATATATTCTCAATTTTTAAGAACATCACAATCTTTATACATCTATTTTAATAGTTTAAACCCGCTTATACTTGTCAATAATATACAAAGTTTAAATTCTGAGATACTCGTTGAAAGGAGTTGGTAAAGATGGAAAAGCACATTCAGAATCTCAATGCTATATTTAAACCCCGCTCTGTTGCCGTTATTGGTGCAACTATGCGCGAAGGTTCTCTGGGGCGTACCCTCATGAAAAATCTTGTTGAGTATGAATTTAACGGCAAAATTTTTCCTGTTAATCCTAAAAGAGAAGTAATACACAGCATAAAATGTTTTCATTCGGTGTCTTCCATTCCTGATAAGGTAGATCTTGGCATAATAATAGTGCCGAGAGATTATGTATTACCAACCATAGAAGAATGCGGTAAAAAAGGAATAAAAGGTGTTGTCGTAATAACCGCAGGTTTTAAAGAAGTGGGGGGTGCTGGCATCGAAATAGAAAATCAGGTCATGCAAAACCCTGAAACAATACGATATGAGAATGGTTGGTCCTAATTGTATGGGTGTAATTAACACAAATCCCGAAGTTCGTCTTGATGCTACTTTTGCACCTGAATATCCCAATCGAGGTAATATCGGATTCCTCTCCCAAAGTGGTGCACTCGGCTTATCAATCATCAACTCATCAAATATATTTAATCTCGGAATGTCAATGTTTGTCAGTGTCGGAAATAAAACTGACATATCTGGTAATGACCTTCTCGAATATTGGGAAGACGATCCCGACGTGGAAGTAATTCTCATGTATCTGGAAAGCTTAGGTAATCCGAGAAAATTCACCCAGATAGCGTAACGGGTAGCGAAAAAGAAACCAATATTTGCCGTAAAAGCCGGAAGGACGCTTGCTGGTGCTAAGGCGGCATCTTCTCACACGGGTGCAATAGCAGGAACCGATGTAGCAGTGGAAGCGCTCTTTGAGCAGTGCGGTGTGATCAGAGACAAAACCATGCAGGAAATGTTTGAACTTGCAATTGCATTTTCACCTAAAAAATATCCGAAGGGAAAGCGAGTTGCAATCGTAACCAACGGAGGCGGACCGGGTATTATGGCGGCAGATGCCTGTAATAGTATTGGCCTTGAGGTACCCACCTTTTCAGATGAAACACAAAAAGCGTTACGGTCTCATCTTGCACCAGAGGCATCTGTGACAAATCCGATTGATATGATCGCAAGCGGCGATCCAGATGAATTTGAGAATGTTCTTGATGTCCGTATCTAATGATGACGAAATAGGCGCTATTCTGGCAATATCTATTACGCCACCGACAAGAATTAATCCTCAGGATATAATTCGTAAAATATCCGAGGCGGCAACAAAAACAGACAAGCCGATTCTTTCTGTTATGATGGGCAGTGAATCGCTTCCTGCGAATGAATCACAAACATCCGTCATTGAGCATGCGAGTTATCAGTTCCCGGAACCCGGTGCATATTCAATTCTGCAGATGTACCGGTATAGACAATGGTGTGAAAAACCGGAAGGAAAAATAAAAAAATTCAAGGTCGAAAAAGAAAATGTTGCAAAAATTCTCGATAAAGAGGGTAAAAAAGCACCTCACTATTTGACAAATAAACAGGTTTTTGATATATTGTCTGCCTATAATCTGCCGTTTGTCGAATCTGAATCAGCTTCATCACATCATGCTGCTGCTAAAATAGCCGAGAAGATTGGGTTTCCTGTTGTTCTAAAAGCAGAAGCAAAAAATCTTATTCATAAGACTGATATCGGTGGTGTTTTGGTAGATCTCAGAAACAGAGGTGAAGTGATAGATGCTTTTTATAACTTAAAAGAGAAAGTGGAGTCGCAAAATAAAGACTCATTTAAAGGTGTCTTAGTGCAAAAGATGGTAACCAAAGGAAAAGAGGTTATTCTCGGAATGACATCGAAGAAAATGTTCGGTCCATTATTATTGTTCGGATTGGGTGGGATATTTGTTGAAGTGTTGAAAGATGTGCAGGTACGGCCGGCACCTATAACTGATCTTGATGCAGATTAAATGGTCCGCTCTATTAAAGGTTATCCCATCCTTGAAGGAATACGGGGAGACAAAAGTGTCGATTTTGAAATCCTTAAAGAATCTCTTCTCAAGTTGTCACAACTTGTGACAGATTTCGAAAGTATTCATGCAATTGATATTAATCCGTTTATGGTCAGCAGCAAGGCACATTCTTCTTTTATTGTTGATGCGCGAATGCTTGTTGGAAATGAAGATTAAAACCACCGGCTAATCACTAGAAAATAGGTATGAGAAAAAATATTATTATTACCTTTTTCATTATTAGTCTAATTGTTTCTGTGTTACAAACTGCACTTTCACAAGAAATCATCGGTTTCGACCAAGGAGAGGACAGCAAGCTTCCCAGGGAAAAACTCAAAGCTGCAATCGATCTTATTATTCAGGGAAAATATGACCATGCCGCAGCGTTTGCCGAATGCAATCTGAAAGACTCTCTTGCTGTCCGGTTCATTTTGATTTCGGCTTCATATGCCCGCCTCGGTGAACTGGAAACGTCCGAAGGTCAGCGTGAGTTTTTCAATGCAATAGATACTATTGAAAACATTGCTGAAAATCGGCTGATTCACAACTCTAACGATCTTGCAACGTTATTTTATTATGGATCGGCTCTCTGTTACCGGTCCGTGATACACAGAACAAACGGAAGTGTCTGGAAAGCCTTTTCCGATGCCCGGGCCGGCAAAAAACTCCTCGAAAAGTGTCTTCGAATCAGCCCGGAGTTCTCCGAACCTCATCTGCTTCTCGGTTCATATACCTACTGGATAAGTAAGGTAAATATCTTACGCTTTGTCCCTTTTGTTCCCGATAATAGAAAAAAGGGAATTGAAAAAATTGTTGCGTATGGTAATCCTCAATCGATTTCGTACGCAATGAGCCTCAATCAGCTGTTCTGGATTTATATGGACGGAAAACAATATGATGAAGCGGAAGCAGTTGTCCTGAAAGGTCTGGAGCTCTATCCGGAAAGCAGGTTCTTTCTTTATCCGGCTGCCAATCTCGCACAGAAAAATGAGGAGTGGGAGAAAGCTGCCGGTTTTTTTGCGAATGTCTATGACTCTCTTGTTAAAGACGGATTTGCTAATCGGTATATGGCATTAAAAGTAAGGGTAAAACAGGCTGAATCGTATGTGCAAATAAAAAAATTCAAGGAAGCTGTGCTGCTTTGTATCGAAATGAGCACCATGTTAGCAATACCCTCAGAACAGGAAAAAAGTGAATCCCTATATAAACGCGCACAAAAGATAGTGAGCCGATATTCCGCTTATGCAAATGATAATTAATGCCGGATTGTGTGATTTTTTCACATTCTTTCCTCATCCCGCAATAAAAATGAAACTTCTCGAAAGTTTTGTGGTTAAATGTACTGATATATTGTATAGTTTCCATATGCTTTGATCTGCAAAATTGTCAAAGTGATTATGCAATTAATGTTGCTAAAGCAGGAATAAATAAGCTATGTCCTTATTCGAATATAAAGGTATTAATCAAAATGGACAGCATGTAACCGGAACGATGGAAGCAGCAGTTGCCGGAGCTGTTTTTGAGTATCTTGACAAACAGAATATTACTCCGGTCAGAATTTCTGTTAAAAAAGAAGGTCTTCAGCTCAACTTCAACTTGTTCAAGAAAAAAGCAAAAATAAAAGATGTTGAGCTCGTCCAGTTCACGAAACAGCTTGTAACGCTGCTGAAGGCTGGAGCGCCGATTTCTTCCTGTTTAGATGCTCTATCTGAACAAAATGATAATCAAGATTTCAAAAATGTGTTGAAGCAGATACATAGTAATGTTGAAGAAGGAATTAGCTTATCAGATGCACTAACAAAGCACCCGTCAATTTTCAATAAACTTTATGTACATGGTGTGAAAGCGGGTGAGGCTGGCGGTGTTCTCGATCAGGTCCTACAGCGGATCGGAATGCTCATGGCTTACGAGTCGGATATCAAACAAAAAGTAAAGAGCGCAATGCGTTATCCGATCTTTGTTATTTCAGCGATCGGTGTAGCTTTTGTTTTATTGATGACACTGGTTGTTCCTAATTTTGTTGAAATGTTTACTCGAAGCGGAACAGCGCTGCCGCTTCCGACGAGGATCATGATCGGCATGAGCAATTTTATGCAGAATTACTGGTGGCTTATCATAATAATGGGCATAGGTGGAACAATCGGATTTCTTTTCTACCGCGGGACTCCCAAGGGCAAGTACAATATCGACATGTTCAAATTGAAGGTGCCTGTATTCGGGAATTTAGTTATGAAATCTTCTATGTCCCGGTTTGCCCATATGTTTGAAACGTTGAACAAAAGCGGTTTGCCGATTTTGCAGACAATGGAAATTGTGTCGACAACAATTGGAAACAAAGTGATCAGCAGTGGACTTGATAAAGTTGGACAGGGTATTGAGAAAGGGAGAGGTATATCAGGGCCACTCAAGGAGAGCGGAATGTTTCCGCCCCTTGTCATCAGAATGATTGCGGTTGGTGAGCAGTCAGGTTCGCTGGATGAAATGCTCCAAAATGTTGCAGAGCACTATGATTCGGAAGTTACTTATCTGATTGAAAATCTCGTAGGAATGATCGAACCGATTCTTACAATTACTATTGGTGCAATGGTGCTTTTTTTAGCCCTGAGTATCTTTTTGCCAATGTGGGATTCGATGAACACATTAGGCTAGTCAGCTAACAATAGCAAAAACATTTTTTATTATTGATCTGCTTTGGGTGTATTAATTGTGACAGTGATTATAGCAGGTTTTTAAAAGGAAGTAAGTAAAGTAATCCTATGAAATTATTGTTGATTCAGGTTTTAGATATCTATATGTTTGTCATCATTATCCGGGTAGTACTCTCATGGGTAAAGGTAAGTCATTCAAATCCTGTCATTGGTATGATCTATACCTTGACAGAACCTGTATTAGAACCTATACGTCGAATACTTCCGAATATGGGTGGAATTGACTTGTCACCGCTCGTTGTATTTTTTGTATACAATTTATTGTTGAAACCGTTTATTATAGGTTTATAGAAAATTCATAGAAAAGTTTTAGAAAGGGAAGCTGCAATGACAACCTTATGGGACTCCATCAGAAAAGGACTCATTGATGGAGCAAAAATGGCTAAGGAAGGCGCGCATATTGCTGCCGAAAAAGCAGAAGAACTCGGAAAAAAGAGTAAAATCATGCTTGATATTAGCAATATTAAGCGGAAAATAGAGAAAAATTTTACTGAACTTGGAGGGAAAACATATCATCTGATCCAGGAAGAAAAAGTCAAAGAAATATCGGATAATACCGACATAAAGACATTATTGAAAACTATCAAAACTCTTGAGAGCGACCTGCGGAAGAAACATTCGGAACTTGAGCAGATCAGTGAAAGCTCAGGAGCAGAAAAAACTGCTGATGCCGAATAATAAGAATCGTTGTTTACGGTAAATAAACATTACCGTTTTTCAATAGTGAGACGTATCAACGGACAAAAATATTATTAAATAAAATAATTGTTATAATGTTCGTTAGAAATTCTAAACTAATGGTAGGGAGTATATGATCAAATTGAGTCAAAAGCAGAGCAATCGTGAGAACCAGTCATTAGATAAATACCTTCAGGAGATTGGAGAAGTGCCGTTGTTAGCTCCTGCTGAAGAGATTGATTTAGCACGACTTATTAAGCAAAATGATCAGGGAGCACTTGAAAAATTGACAAAAGCGAATCTCAGGTTTGTTGTAAGTGTTGCAAAACAGTATCAAAATCAAGGACTTACCTTGGGGGACTTAATAAACGAAGGAAATCTTGGCCTCATTAAAGCCGCGAACCGGTTTGACGAAACGCGTGGATTTAAATTCATATCCTATGCAGTGTGGTGGATTCGGCAATCGATTCTCCAGGCACTTGCAGAACAGTCCCGCGTTGTACGACTTCCATTAAACCGTGTTGGCGCATTAAATAAAATTGGAAAAGCGCTCAGCAACCTTGAACAGGAATTTGAACGGGAACCAAGCGCCTCTGAAATTGCAGAAGAGCTGGAAATGACACCGTTCGAGGTTTCGGATACGCTAAAAATCTCGGGGCGCCATCTCTCAATGGATGCACCTTTCAACCAGGGTGAGGATAACCGGCTTCTTGATGTTATACAAAATGACCGGCAACCTTCACCGGATAATGACCTCATGCGAGAATCACTGAAAGATGAGGTAGAAAGGGCACTCTCAACATTAACCCGTAGAGAAGCAGAGGTTGTAAAACTGTATTTTGGACTTGACCAGGAACACCCATTAACGCTTGAAGAAATCGGTGAACAATTTAATCTAACGCGCGAACGGGTTCGTCAAATTAAAGAAAAAGCGATCAAGCGGCTAAGACACGCATCAAGAAGCCGATCGCTCCGCACATACCTCGGATAGTAAAATTACCTTGACTTAAGAAAAATAATTTCTTAATTTTTCCGCTGAATACAAATTCGCTGTAATTATTGTATAATATTTCAGGATACTTATGAAGAAGAAATTCCGTTTGGTTCTGTTTTCCAATACCTCATCTTCAGCAAAAGAAGTAAACTTATCTAAATTTCAAATAGTGCTTTTCTCTTTATTTGTCCTTTTTGTATTTTCATCTGTTACAGGTGTCGGCGTAAGTATTTTATCGGACTATTTATATAGTTTTAAAATCGGTTTACTGCAACAGGAGAGAAATCAGATTAGAGGTTCTCTTCAGGAAATGAAGCAGGATTTTACGCAACTTGAAAACAGATTGGAAAAACTTTACGAGATGGATCAAGAACTACGATTGTTGATTGATCTTGACGTATTTGACCCCGCGCTTCGCGAAGTCGGCATAGGCGGCGGCAATGATATTCCCGCCAGGCAAAGTGAATTTTTCTTTACCGAATCAGAATTAGTCTCTGATTTGTCTACTCAAAAATTGGTAAAGCTGAGTAACCTTGTTAATCTTCAGGAGAAAAGCTACGCTTCAATTTTAAGTGGACTTGAGGAGCATAAAGAGTGGTTACGATTCTATCCGTCCGGTAATCCTTTGGAAGGCGGTCGTGTAACTTCTTGGTATGGTTACCGTAAAAATCCTTATGGCTCAGGACAGGAACATCATGATGGTGTTGATATATCGAAGCCGCGTGGTAGCCCTATCTATGCGGCAGCTGATGGGATAATTGATGTGATATCCAGCAAAGATCTGAGAACGGGGCTTGGCAGGTATATAGTGATTAATCATATGAGTGAGAAATATGGTTATATTACCCAGTACGGTCATATGTTAAAATTTGAGCCTGGTCTGAAAAAAGGGATGTTTGTTAAAAGAGGTCGGAAGATCGGGGAAGTTGGTAGTAGCGGAAGGTCAACCGGTCCGCATCTCCATTATGCAATAAAATTCATTGATCCGAACTCAGGCGCTGAGCAGTATCGTGATCCACGACTCGAACATTGGAATCCAAAAGCTTACGGGTATTAAAATTTTGAATGCAAATAAAAACCACCTGAAAAATTCAGGTGGTTTTTTTATTTCTATAATTTATTTCCTAAGAAGCCATAGCAGGTTTTTTCACTTTACCCGACCGTATGCAGCTTGTACATACGCGCATTCTCGTAACTGTTCCGTTATCAGTCTCTACTTTAATCTTTTGCAAATTCGGAAGCCATCTCCGTCTCGTTAAATTATGAGCATGGCTGACATTATTGCCGACAATCGGACCTTTACCGCATATTTCACAACGTTTGGCCACCGTATACCTCAATTCTATTGTAGAATAAAATTAAGTTTAATAAAAATTCTTCTAAAAATCAATGGAAAAAAGCAAAACACCACATTATCAAATGACTTGTTATTTTTCGGTCATTGTCGTATATTTCATCTGAAAAAAATGGTAGTTAAACCGTTGGTTATCAATAAGTTTATATAGTGTATATATAGTCAATGTGATGAAAATCGGTAATGTGAAAATAGAAGGAAAAGTTGCGCTTGCCCCGCTGGCTGGTGTAACAGATATTCCATTCAGAATGATGTGCAAAGAACATGGCGCGGATGTCGTGTTTTCCGAAATGGTCAGTTCAGAAGGACTTGTGAGGGGCTCGGAAAAAACAAATAAATATCTGAATTTCCTTGAAAGCGAACGACCGGTCGCACTTCAGCTTTTCGGAGGAAATCCGGAAGTTATGGGACAAGCTTCTGCAATTGTGGCAGAGCGAAAGCCTGATATAATTGATATAAATTTTGGTTGTCCTGTGAAAAAAGTTGTACGTAACGAAGCTGGATCAGCATTGCTGAAAGATCCACTGAAAATGGGGAGAATTGTTAATGCGATGGTAAAGTCTGTACCTGTTCCGGTAACTGCAAAAATCCGCTGCGGGTGGGATGAAAATTCAATGCCTGTATCGGAAATAGGAAAGATCCTTGAAGATAATGGTGCCGCCGCCATTGCAATTCACGCACGTACAAGACAAATGCAGTTTGAGGGGAAAGCGCTCTGGGATCAAATACGAAAGCTCAAAAACGCTGTGTCAATTCCCGTCATTGGTAATGGGGATGTACGGAATCCTGAAGATGCCCGGCGCATGTTTGCCGAAACAGGATGTGACATGGTTATGATTGGCCGTGGCGCAATGGGGAATCCTTGGATATTTAAGCAAATAAACCACTATCTCAAAGAAGGGAATATGCTTGAACAGCCTTCGGATGTAGAAAGAATTGAGGTGTGTCTCCGACAAATACGACTGTCACATGAATTTTATGGTCCTGCATATACAAAGAATATAATGAAAAAACACATTGCTTGGTATGTTAAAGGTCTTCCAAACGGCTCAATATTGAAATCGAAAATTTTTGGGGCTTTGGATTATCAAATGATGCAGAGTATTCTGGAAGAGTATTTCGATCAAATGTTGATAGATAATCCAGGCGATACATTTAGTGCTTATAACTAACGAAAAAGCGGGTAGTTCTATTTAGTGTGTACGATAGCACTTTTTTCGCATTTGTTTCTACTCCTTCAACTAAACACAATTAAAGATTGTGCTCTTACCTTATGAATGAATCAAACTTAAAAAAGTACCTTGAACAGTACAAAAACGGGAATATTTCTGAAGATGATATCATTGGACATGTAAAGAAGTTGTCCACAGAAAATCTTGAGTTTGCACGGATTGACCATCATCGGGCACTTCGCAAAGGATTTCCTGAAGTCATCTATTGTGAAGGGAAAAGAAATGACCAAATTAGAAAAATTGCCGAATCAATATTGAAAAATGACGGAATAGTATTAGCTACTCGTGCGACATCTGAAAATTATGAATATCTTATGACCTACCTTCCCGAACTCGTATTTTATCCTGATGCACGAATAATTGCTACTCCGATTGAACCGGATGAAAAAGTGTCAAAAATGAAGTTAATTCTTATTGTGTCTGCCGGAACTGCTGATATTTCGGTTGCTGAAGAGGCTGCTGTGACAGCACGAGTGCTGGGTAACAATGTGAAAACTATTTATGATATTGGTGTTGCGGGAATGCATCGAATGCTCGACCATACTGAGGAATTTGATAAAGCAGGAGTGATTATTGTGGTTGCCGGTATGGAAGGGGCACTCGTCAGTGCAGTAGGTGGATTAACCAACAAGCCTATCATTGCTGTACCCACATCTGTCGGATACGGAACTGGTTTCGGCGGCCTTGCGGCATTAATGTCTATGCTAAATAGTTGTGCTTCAGGTATAACGGTAGTCAATATTGACAATGGTTTCGGCGCTGGCTTTGCGGCATCTTTAATAATTGATACGAAAAGTGTCTAAAAACTTTTCTAGTTGATAGGCACAGCTAATTTGGAGTACCACGCTATTATTTGTTCTTATTAATTATATTATTGCGCTAACGTTTTACGAGTTTGAAGTATTATACAAAGTGTAATGATAATACGCATAGTATAGTTTAAAAAGTAGTTGAATTTCTATACTTCCATGTGAATAGTTTGAGCGATCTTATAGTAACCACCTTTAAAACTCCATTGAATCTTTCCATATTATGGGTGAAATAGGCGCAAAAGTACATGTCTCCATTCCGGATGTATTGCCTATCTTAGTTCTCGATAACGAGATTCTATTTCCAAATATTATAATGCCTTATTCTGTATACGATGAGAATAATATTGATATGATCAATAATTCGCTCATTGATACAAAACTGGTTGGTGCATTTTCCGGGATAAAATCAAATGAAAAGAAGAACAACAATAATGATATCTTTGAATACGGTGTCGGAGCTGTTGTACTAAACCTTTTTAAAATTCCTGATGGCAGTATTCGGATTATTTTGCAAGGGCTTCAGCGGATTCAGATGGATGAAATAGTTCAGCAGGATCCATATCTGCAGGCAAAGATTCACAAAGTTAAAGATGTTTATCGCAAGACTATTAAAGTGGAGGCGCTGCAGCGAAACATCCTTGAAGGTTTCAAGTCGATTGTCAAATTGTCTAAAGAAATTCCTGAAGAAATTTTAACAGCGGCAATGAATATTAACGAGCCGTCGGTATTAGCTGATTTTATAGCATCCAATATGGAGATGAAGTTCGAAGACCGCAGAAAAATTTTACAGGAGTCGAATGTTGAAATGCGCCTTAAGGAGCTTTCAGGTATTATTGGGAATGAAGTTAAAATGCTGGAGATTGGTGACCAGATTCAATCTCAAATTTCAACGCAATTTGACAAAAATCAACGTAAGTATTTTCTTCGCGAACAGTTGAAAGCAATCAAAAAAGAACTTGGTGAAAATGAGGATATGCCTTCTGAAGTAACTGAATATGTTGATAAAATAAAAAAGGCAAATATGTCCAAAGAGGCACGAACCGTTGCCGAAAATGAACTTGACCGTCTTCATCGGATGAATCCGGCTTCCGCAGAATATTCTGTAGCATTGACTTACCTTGATTGGTTGACCAGTTTACCATGGACAATCGCTACGCAAGATTCGGTTGACATTGATAAAGCGAAAAGTATTCTCGATGAAGATCACCACGGTTTGGATGATATCAAAGAAAGAATTCTAGAATTTCTTGCAGTCCGGAAACTCAATAACAAGAAAAAGGGTCCCATTTTGTGTTTTGTTGGCCCTCCTGGCGTGGGTAAAACGTCACTTGGTCAGTCAATTGCTCGGGCACTCGACAGAAAATTTATGCGGTTATCACTCGGTGGAATCAGGGATGAAGCAGAAATACGAGGACACCGGAGAACCTATGTCGGTGCACTGCCAGGACGAATCATGCATGGCATAAAGAAATCAGGGACGAAGAATCACGTTTTCATGCTTGATGAGGTCGATAAGGTTGGGAGTGATTTCAGAGGAGATCCTTCTTCTGCTCTTTTGGAAGTGCTTGATCCACAGCAGAACGTGAGTTTTTCGGATCACTATATCGACGTTGCATTCGACTTGTCGAATGTTATGTTCATAGCAACTGCTAATGAACTCTATCCGATTCCGCTTCCATTGCGCGACAGGATGGAAATTATCCAGCTGCCGGGATACATAAACGAAGACAAACTGAAAATTGCACAACGCTTTCTCATTCCAAGACAGATTGATGAAAATGCACTTACCGAAGAGAATATCTCGTTTACAAGACAGGCGTTGAACAGAATAATAACAGAATATACCCGGGAAGCGGGAGTCAGAAACTTAGAGAGAGAGATCGGCCGTATCTGCAGAAAAGTTGCCCGGCAGATTGTATCGGGGAATAAAGAGAATGTCAAAATTGACAAAGAAAAAGTGGTCAAATATCTTGGTTCTGCGAAGTATATACCAGATATCACAAATCGGAAAAATGAAATTGGTATAGCAACCGGATTAGCATGGACTCCATTTGGCGGTGAAGTTTTGTATATCGAATCTGTATTGATGAAAGGAAATAAAGGTTTTATTCTTACCGTGCAGTTAGGCGATGTGATGAAGGAGTCTGCACGTGCTGCTCTGAGTTATATACGTTCAAAATCCGATGATCTGAAAATCGATTCAAAGACTTTTGAATCCAATGATATTCATATCCATATCCCCGCAGGTGCAACACCGAAAGACGGCCCTTCGGCAGGTGTCACGATTGCAACTTCATTAGCGTCTCTCCTGACAAAACGGCCAATACGGAGCGATGTTGCAATGACCGGTGAAATAACCCTGCGTGGCAAAATCATGCCAGTTGGTGGTATTCGTGAAAAAGTAATTGCTGCAAAGCGGGCTGGAATAAAAACAATCATTATACCGAAGAAAAATGAAAGCAGCCTCGAAGAAATTCCGGAAAACATACTGAAAAACCTTCAACTTTTGACTGTGCAATCTATTGATGAAGTGTGGAAAGTAGCGCTGGTTGGAAGTAGAAGCTCCCGCACAATCAAAAAAAAATGACCTGTTTTTGCTGATAACATTAAAGATTTTTCTAAAATAACGGATAACTTATACAGTGGGTAGTTCTGAAATCTGGTTTCTGGTTTCAGATTGCTCACGATTATCGATATAATTAAGAATGTAATTCAATTTAAATTTTATTGCACAGTTGACCTATGGAAGACTTAGAAACTCCGGTAGTAGAGGAAATAAAAGAAGAGGAAGAGTTCGTTGAAGAAGAGTTTGAGGAGGAAGGTCCGGTAACCTTCGACGATATTGTTTCCTTCACTATGCTCCTTGAAACTGCAGTC
This sequence comes from bacterium, assembly GCA_965249485.1. Lineage (GTDB taxonomy): Bacteria > SM23-31 > SM23-31 > SM23-31 > SM23-31 > CBDFMG01. The sequence goes on from OZ252239.1 coordinate 2,072,131, forward strand.
ATGCTCATTGCTATTGGTGTGTTTACGTTCTTTTATGTATTATAACATCCTTAATCCAAAAGCATCCTTCCCAATCGGCGTACCCATTCATTCCTGTTGTTTTCATTGATTTTTTCATAAATTTTAAGTACTCTAAACGCTGTGAATTTTTAGATTTTTTTCTCAAAATTTATTGTATTAGAATGATTCAGCGTGCAAAGTGCTGTATGAGTAATTTACTTTGTGATTCCCGATAAATGACCAAAGAACGAGTGTTCAAACCAATTAGCAAAATATGTCACAAAACCTTATCGAAAAAATTGTTCAAAATTATGCTGTAGATATTGAGAACGGTGTTCAATTGTACAGCGGAGACTATATTTTTGTTAAGCCTGATTATGTCATGACGCATGATAACTCATCTGCTGTTATAAATAAGTTTAATTCATTGAATATTGATACAGTTGCCGATGTCCGACAGATTGTTCTGACGCTTGATCACAATATTCAGGATACGAGTGAGAAAAATCTGGCAAAATATCGGAGTATTGAACAATTTGCGCGGAAGCATGGAATCGATTTTTATCCTGCCGGACGTGGAATTGGTCACCAGATTATGTGTGAAGAAGGATATGCATGGCCCGGAACGCTGGTTGTTGCATCTGACAGCCATTCAAATATGTACGGCGGTCTTGGGTGTCTCGGTACTCCGGTTGTGAGGTCGGATGCTGCAGCTATCTGGGCAACCGGTGAAACATGGTGGCAGATACCACCAGTTGCGCAGTGTGAATTCCGGGGAGAGTTGCGGCCCGGTGTAAGCGGAAAAGATATTATCGTCACACTCTGCGGCCTTTATAATAACGATGAAGTGCTTAATCATGCTGTAGAATTTGTAGGAGAATCAGTCTCCTCACTCAGCATCGATCAGCGGTTAACCATTGCCAATATGACTACTGAATGGGGGGCATTAGCCGGTGTGTTTCCGATCGACGATGTGACATGTGCATGGTTACAGAAACGAATGAGTTTTATTCAGCAGCGTGAATCGAACATCGAAAAAAAATCAAGGATTACTGAAACACGTATTGCAGAACTTGAGAACGAACCGCTGCATGCAGATCAAGATGCGTTTTATGCAAAAAAATTGATGCTCGATCTTTCACATGTCAGACCCCATGTATCCGGCCCGGATCATGTGAAAACTATGGTCAGTGTATCAGAGATAGAACAAAAAAACATAAAAGTGGATAAGGCGTACCTTGTTTCATGTGTTAATAGTAGAGTAGGGGATATTGCCGAAGCTGCTGAAATAGTTCGAGGCAAATCAATTGCTAACAGCGTAGAGTTCTATATTAGTGCCGCGTCGAGTGAAGTAGAGGAGGAGAGCAAAAATAGAGGAGACTGGCAGATTCTCGTCGATGCGGGAGCAATTCCCCTTCCTCCTGGATGCGGTCCATGTATTGGGTTGGGAAAGGGTTTATTACAGGATGGTGAAGTCGGAATTTCTGCCACAAACAGAAATTTTAAAGGGCGCATGGGCTCTCGTAATGCGCAGGCTTATCTGGGTTCACCCGCTGTTGTTGCCGCTTCTGCGGTAGCCGGTAAAATCTCAGCACCGCAACATTTTGAAAATGTGCGTCCTGAGCGTAATATTACTGTCAATACCCGGAAGCAGACTTCAACACATTCTGTTACTCTTATTGAAGGAATGCCGGAAACTATTGAAGGTGAACTTCTCTACTGTTTTCAGGACAACCTTAACACTGATGGAATTTATCCCGGAAAATACACCTACAATGAGGAAATTTTCGGCGAGAAAATGGTCGATGTTGTAATGGAGAATTACGATCCCGGATTCAGGAACCTCGTGAAAGAAGGAGACATTCTTGTCGGCGGTACTAATTTCGGAACCGGAAGTTCACGTGAACAGGCGGCCACAGCATTCCAGCACAGCGGTATCAGGATGGTAGTTGCTGCCTCTCTGAGCGAAACCTATAAGAGAAATGCGTTGAATAACGGATTGCTGATTCTGGAATCACCCGACCTGGTTTCGGAATTGAAATCACGTTTTGGAGACACATCATTAACGGTCCGAACCGGGGAAACTGCCAGAGTTGTCATTGGTAAAGGCGTCGTTGAGGCATTTAACAAAGAATTTCCATGTACACAGATGGGACCTACAGCCCAGGAATTGTATATTGTGGGTGGGATCGTTCAGTGGATCAAGCAAAAATCTTTAATAAATGGACGATAACTGTGTCGTATAAATATATTGAATTACAATTATTAATTCTGCAGTACGATTAGTTGAATTGAGAAGGTTAGACAGAATGACAAAAAGATCTATTGCGGTTCTTCCCGGCGATGGAGTAGGGAAGGATGTGACGGAAGCGGCACTTAAAGTGCTCGATGCTTCTGGATTTGAAGCAAAATATGAGCATGGTGATATCGGGTGGGAATTCTGGTGCTCTGAAGGTAACCCGCTTCCTGACAGGACAATTAAACTGCTCAAAAAAACCGATTGTGCTCTGTTCGGTGCAATCACATCAAAACCAAAAGAAGAAGCTACAGATGAATTAGATGCGGCGCTGCAGGGCAAAGGATTTGAATATACAAGTCCAATAGTAAAACTACGGCAAATGTTCAAGCTGCACACCAATATCAGACCGTGTAAAGCATATCCCGGAAATCCGCTAAATTACCACGACTCAATCGACATAGTGGTTTTCCGAGAAAACACCGAAGGGTTGTACGCCGGAGTAGAATTTCATCCTTTGCCTGAAGAAGTTTACAATGTTCTGGCAAAGCACAACACTAAAATGGAGCGATTTGGAGATAATATTTCGGATGTAGCTCTGTCGTGCAGAGTTTTTACGCGGGATGCCTGCAAAAGTATTGCCCGGCAGGGTTTTGTATATGCCAAAAATCATGGGTATCAATCGGTAACCGTAGTTGAAAAACCGAATGTGATCCGGGAGACCAGCGGACTCATGCTAAGGGAAGCACGTATAATCGCACAGGATTACCCGGACATCGAATTATGGGAGACAAATATTGATGCTCAATGTATGTGGTTAGTTAAAAATCCGGAAGACTATGGTGTCATTGTTTCAACCAATATGTTTGGAGATATTCTTTCTGATTTAGGGGCACAGCTTGTTGGCGGTCTTGGATTTTCACCGAGCGGAAATATTGGTGATACATTTGCGGTCTTTGAGCCAACACACGGATCTGCACCAAAATACAAGGGACAAAACAAAGTAAATCCAATCGCGATGATTTTGACGGCAAAACTTATGCTTGAATGGCTTGGTGAAACTAAATCAGCAAATCGTATCGAGCAGGCAGTTACCGATGTGATTAAGAAAGGTGAAGTCCGGACATATGATATGGGTGGAAAAGCATCCACCACAGAAATGGCGGACGAAATTATTCGAAATTTGATGTAGTTCTGTTGTTTAGTGGAATAACATGACTGAGAGTTTACTGGGGTGTTTTAAGCAAAAAACAATCTCTTTTCTATTGATAAAAATTTATTCGTTTGTTACCTTATGAAGATTTTTGAAGATTTAAATGAATCCGGATTTGATGTGACCGAATCTTTCTCTTACGGTATGAATTTTGCCCTGCATGAAGCTGAAAAAGCGTATGATGCTAAGGAAGTCCCTGTCGGTGCCGTCATAATTCATGATGGACTCATAATCGGAAAAGGGCACAATCAAGTCGAGACGCTGAATGATCCGACCGCTCATGCGGAGATCATCGCGATCACCGCCGCAGCAGCGTACCTGGGGTCCAAATGGCTCTATGAAGCCGATCTGTATGTGACCAAGGAGCCGTGCGTGATGTGTGCAGGTGCTATTGTCCATGCCCGGATTAAAAGCTTGATTTTCGGTGCCTCTGATATAAAAGCCGGGGCATGTGGTACTGTCCTCAATGTGGTACAGAATTCCCGCTTGAATCATGCAGTGAATGTAATTAGTGGAATCGAAGAAACGAAATGCTCTTCGTTACTGACTTCATTTTTCGAGCAATTGCGAAAAGAAAAGAAAGTACAAAAGAAGTCATAAAACAAATTGTTGAATCATGCTGTTATCAGTATGAGACAGATTTTGTTGTTGTGTGATGTACATGGAGAGGTGTCCGAGTGGCTTAAGGAGCACGCTTGGAAAGCGTGTGTGCGTTTACGCGTACCGAGGGTTCGAATCCCTCCCTCTCCGCAACAATGTTTCAATTCAGGAGAGGTGGCGGAGCTGGCTTAACGTGGCGGTCTCGAAAACCGTTGTACCCTTTGGGTACCGGGGGTTCGAATCCCCCCCTCTCCGCTCATTGTCTATTTTTATATCAACCCAAAAAGGTTTTTATATTTATCCCTCCATCAGATATATAGAAAGTGTGCCAAATTGGCGCCAGTTACTTATATTTTCTCATAATTAAACAAAATTAATACAAATTAATTTTTCTTGAGTATTATGCATTTTTACAGTGCAAATTCGTCAAAGTATCCCAGCAAGTTTGAAGATGTTCGGTGGAACTTCAGAATATAGGTATCTGGAGTTCCATTTTTTATTTGTAAGCATGTAATGAATCCTTTTATATTTACTTGTCATGAAATTATGTAGATATTTTACCCAAAATGGTCTTGAAGTACCGGCTGTCTCGGCTGATCAGATGAGGGAAATCGACCGAATCGCAATTGAAGAATCGGATCCGAATCTTTACCAGATGATGGAAAATGCAGGGCGTAATCTCGCGCTTGAAGTGATTGATACGCTTGAGCAAAAATGGAAATCATCGCGTATTCTCATTCTTGCGGGAACTGGAGGCAACGGCGGTGGCGGTATATGCGCCGGACGCCATTTATTGAATCGCAATCTTTCGGTCACGATCTGCTTTGCGAGTACGGATAATCTAACATCAGTAACAGCTTACCAGCGTTCGATATTTCTTTCGGCAAACGGACATGAGATGGTCGCAGATATGATAGGACAGTCATCTCCCGATATTATTGTTGACGCACTTATCGGATACAGTTTGAGGGACAAACCGAATAGTACTGTACAAACTATCATAGATTGGACACTCAAAAGTGGTATCCCGGTTATTTCGCTCGATGTTCCTTCGGGGATTAATGCGACCACTGGTGAGATTCCCGGAGTTGCTATCAAACCTGAAAAAACGGTCACTCTTGCCCTTCCGAAAAAAGGACAGACGCCTGAAAATTCCGGAATGCTCATTCTTGCCGATATTGGTATCCATTCCGAAGTTTTTAAACGTGCGAACATCGAATATACATCCCCTTTTGGATCACAGTTTCGAATTCCTTTACAATGCAAAAAACAGAGGTAATCTTGAAGGAAAGGGACCGAATGCTCCCAGAATTGCATCCTTAGGTCCGGATTGGCAACGAAAGCTGACACTCCCGCTCTATCACCATTTTGTCATGGAATATTGGGTCTACGTTGCCATGTCTGTATGGGGTGAAGGGAGATATTTATCGATTCAACTTCATGACGGTGAGTATCTTTCCGAACGTGGTGTCGAATACGCATCTTCACCTCCCACTGCGATTCGTATTATACGCCCATATTTTACTATTCTTACTACAAAATGAGAAGAAAATACTTGTAAAAGTAAATTACAGACGTTACTATTAATATTGATATTTCCATCACATTCTAATCAAGTTTGTATATCTTTAAAAGCTTAATATTCCGACATAAATCCATATTATATTCTTATTGAGTACTAATATGGGTAATATCAGTTTAATTCAGAGAGGAGCACGTTATGATTTCTCGAGTAATGATAGTTATACTATTGGTGATAATCTTAGCGCCTGCTGCCAATGTACAGGCTCAGGATATGGACGATCTGAAGGAATGGAATAATCAGATTCGCCAGGAAAAGTTTGACCTCGTTCTGCCACAAGCCATGAGAAATAACAATATTGACATGTGGATCCATGTGATGAGAGTAGCAGTTCCTGACCCCTTTGGTGCAGAAGACCTGGGCAGTACCTCCGGCCTTATCGTCTTCACGGATCGTGGCGGCGACAGGATTGAACGTGCGGTTCTCGGTCGTCGATGGGGAGCAACACAGCGTCAAAGGAGTGGAGATGCGAGTAATTTGATTGAAGAATATAGAGCGTACGACATAATTCACGAACCGGTTTTTGTGGGGGAACCGGTTTCAAGTCCGATGACAGAATATGATTACCGATTTAAGGGCCTCAGAGAATTTGTTGAAGCGCGTGACCCCAAACGCATTGCTGTAAATTACAGAGAAAATCTGTCAACGTGGGCGACTTCGAGTAGAACGCAAGACGGCATTTCACATACAGACTTTCTCCTCTTAACGAAAGAACTCGGTGATAGATATACCAAAAGACTGGTCTCGTCTGAATATGTGATGATGGATTACCAAATAAGTCCGGTACCGAGCGAAGTCCAACTGCTTAAGAAAATGCGTCAGGACGAAGTTGAACGTGTAGAGAAAGCTTTTGCTGACGTTGTGCCGGGTGTAACCAAAACTCGCGGGGGAGGAGTAACTGTCTTTCGTCGTATGAGCACAGGATTATCGCAAAGGGGAAGAAGTGCAGGCTGGGAAAACAGTGTGGTCCAGGGAGGCGACATTCTTGCAGCACCAAGCCAGGGAATGTACGCCTATATACTCCGTGATAGAGAGACTGAACCGCCTTCGGAAATCAAAAAACTCTGGGCAGAATATTTGAAAATTGATAAGATTTTCACAGAAACCATCAAAGCGGGTCTCACCCCACGAGAAATAATGCAAAACTACACGCAGAAATTTGATGATGCGGGAGTTATTGTTGTGGATCCCCAATTGCATATGGTTCAGCCAAAGAACGATTTTCCCGTTTATTCCGCAGGGTACGATCCTGAAAAAACTCTGCTTACTATCGACTTACATGGCAAAGGAAAAGGAGCAAGTGGAAGGAAGCACGATATTTATCTTGGCCCCAGGATGGGTTCTTATGGTCCTGATTGGACACACGATATACCACTTTCACCCAATCACCACTTTGTTTTAGAATATTTTTTCTATATGCCGTCGCCAACATCAAACAAAGATGAAGACCAATACTTATTATTTTGGGACCATGAGCAGGCGATTGCCACCGAAAGTGGAGTCGAGTATTTATATCCACCACAAAAGGAGCTTATTCTCATAAAATAAGTTCAACCAAACACGCTCGTTGCTTAATGAAGGAGGTATCTGATGTCGACTCGACATATTTTTTGTACATTCATTACATTGTCCATGCTCTTGGGGCTGTTTGGTATTGCGACAGCCCAACCGATATCGGCAATGTCTGGTCAGGAAGAAGACGAACTGAAGGAATGGAATAATCAGATTCGCCGGGAAAAGTTTGACCTTGTTCTGCCTCATGCCATGAGAAAGAACAATATCGACATGTGGATCCATGTGTTGAGAATAGCAATTCCTGATGACTTTGGAGCAGAAGAATTAGGCAGTACCTCCGGTGTTTTCGTATTCACGGATCATGGTGGTGACAGGATCGAACGCGCGGTTCTCGGACGTCGCTGGGGAACTACTCAGCGAGAACGGGAAGATGGAGATATTGATTTTCTTGAAAGAAGTGGAGCATACGACATAATCCACGACCCGGTTTTTGTGAGAGAACCGGTGACAAGCCCGATGATAGAATATGATTTCCGATTTAAGGGTCTCCGAGAGTTTGTTGAAGCACGTGATCCCAAACGCATTGCGGTAAATTATATGCACGATCTCGGGCAGTGGGAGACCTACACTGACTTTGGAGGTGCAAGAGATGGTATTTCATTTACCGACTACCACCTGTTGACCGAAGAACTCGGTGAAAAATATGCCAGCAGACTGGTTTCATCTGAATATGTGATGATGGATTACACCATAGGAAAGGTGCCGAGCGAAATTCAGCTGCTCAAGAAATTAAGCAAGGACAGAGTTGAGCTTGTTAAGAAAGCTTTTAATGAATTTGTGCCGGGTGTCACTAAAACTCGTGGGTTGGGAGTAACGGTCTTCCGTCGTATGAGCACTGGACTGTCTCAAAGGGGAAGGAGTGCGGGCTGGGAAAACAGTGTGGTCCAGGGTGGCGACATCCTCGCATCACCAGGCGTTGGAATGTACGCCTATGTGCTCCGTGAAGGAGAGACTAAACCGCCTCCGGAAATCCAAAAACTCTGGGCAGAATATCTGAAAATCGATAAGGTCCTGGCTGAAACCATCAGGACTGGATTTACTTCCCGTGAGATAATTCCAATCTATAAAAGGAAATTCGAGGAGGCAGGGATTATTATCAGGGAGCTCCAATTGCATATGGCTATCCCAAGGAATAATTTTCCTGTTTATTCCGCAGGTTTTGATCCTGAAAAAACGCACCTTAGTGTTGACGCTCATGGCATGATGAAAGGAGCGCGAGAGAGGCCGAACGAGAATTATCTTGGCCCCAGGATTAGTTCTTATGGTCCGAGTTGGACGAAAGATATACAACTCCCTCCCGTTTACCATTTTGTTTTAGAATATTTTTTCTATGTACCGTCGCCAACATCCAACAAAAATGAAGACCAATATCTACTCTGGTGGGATCACGAACAGGTGATTGCCACCGAAAATGGAGTTGAGTATTTAACTCCACCGCAAAAGGAGCTTATTCTCATAAAATAAGTTCCACCAAACACAATCGTCGCTTAATGAAGGGGACATCTGATGTTGACTCGTCACAGTTTTTGTGTGATCCTTACACTGTCTATGTTTTTGGGGCTGAGCATTTCTGCAGAAGCTCAATCCATATTGACAATTCTTAATCAGCAGGAGCTGGAAAAGCTCAGCATAGAGGAACTGACGAATTATAATCGCCGGGAAAAGTTTGACCTCATTCTGCCCCAGGCCATGCGGGAGCATAACATAGACATGTGGATTCATGTGATGAGAGAGGGGGGTGCTTATTCCTTTGATGATGTCGCTTATGGTTTCTATAGAGAACTTGGCGGCACCTCCGGTGTATTTATATTTACGGACCGTGGTGGCGATCGAATCGAACGGGCTGTTCTCGGACGTCGATGGAGAGGTAGAAATTCGGATTCAATTAAGGAGAGTGGAGCCTACGACATAATCGGCGAAGCATTTTCCCGGAGAGAATTGCCGAATCCGGAAACCGAATATGATTACCGTTTTGAAGGCATTGGGAAGTTTGTGGCGGAACGGGATCCAAGGCGCATTGCGGTCAATTACCTGGATGAGCTGGGGCCGACTGTAGCGGCAGACGGAAACGACGGCATTTCGCATTCTGATTACAACCTGTTGGTCAAAACTTTAGGTGAAAAATATGCAAAAAGGCTGGTATCTTCCGAATATCTTGAGATCAGTTATATATCCAGGCCTGTGCCAAGCGAAATAGTCATGTTGAAGAGAATACGTGACTGGATCGCGGAGTCTCAAGAGAGGGCTTTTGCCAAAATCGTGCCGGGTGTAACCAAAGTGAGTGATCTTGAGGGGGAAATCAGCCTTATGCCAGGAAGGAATGGACTCGATGATGATTATGTACTCAAGAGAGGTGACTTCTTTATCATAGACCAGGGCGCTGAGGCAGAGTATGACTTGCGACAAGTGGGTTCCCGCTGGAGATTTGGGAACTTCTTTGAACTTGTGGTGCAATATGGCTATGTTCTCCGTGAAGGAGAGACGGATGTGCCCCCGGAAATTGAAAAAATCTGGGAAGATGCGATGTTAATCCGTCAAATAACTGCAGATAATATCAAGATCGGTCGTACCGGTCGTGAAACATTTGAAATTATAACTCAGAAGCTCACGGAAGCCGGGATAAACGTGAATTCCATCCAAAGATTTCGCGAAGATCTGGATCCCGAAAAAACCCAGGTTTCAATCGACTTACACGCCTTGGGAAAAGGAAGGAATGCCCCCAGGATTGGTTCTATTGGTCCGGCTTGGGAACATGAGATTCCACTCCCGCTCTATCACCATTTTATGATGGAATTTTTTATGTACAGGGCTTCGCCTTCAAAACTATACGGCGAGAATCAAATCAATTTATGGTTTCATGACGGTGCGATTGTAACAGAACGGGGAGTCGAGTTTTTATCTCCACCACCTACAGAGATTCGTCTCATTCGCTAATGTAAGACTCTGCAGAAGTTTACTTTTAGAATAGTAATTCTATGTCTGCAAATTACTCGAATATATCCTCCGCTCAAAACATAATGTGAAAGCGCTTTTTTCCCCTGATTGAAAAGGAATATAATTTGACGCATCTATTCCCACCACAAACTATATATTTCGGTTTTATTTGTCGTACCAGTAGTCTGGAATAATAAGTGCTTTGTCCGATAACCGGATACCATTAACCGTAAGGACCACAGTGTATTCCCCCGGTTGCACAGGCCCGGTCACAACATAATTGGGATCATTATACTGTTTAGGATCAGCGCTATCCGTAGAATCATACAACGGAATTGTTTCTTCGCGTGATCCCCTATTGTTATTTTCCGCAATCCACCGCTCTTTTTCCGGTTCGGACCGCTCCCGCCCTGATATCATAGCCCATTCTGCGCTATGAAGTCCTGCGCCCTCAGTACCTGTCATATGGTATATCCGGCGACTCCCTTTGAATATTTCTATCAATACGTCTGTTTCAGCAACTTCTCTCAAATAATAATTAACGACAACGCCATGCTTTTCATTTTCTCCGTAGTAATTCTGACTTGCCTGAACAGTTACTCTCGGTATTATCCATTGTACTTTCGGTTCGATCCCGAAGAGGTATACGTCGCGAGCGAGGACATCCGTATTAAGTTCTTGAAGCGGCGAAATATCGGTAATAAAGAATCCTCTACCGTGAGTTCCTACCACAAGATCGTTCTCACGAGGATGAATGACGAGGTCATGTACAGGTTGAGTCGGCATATTGTTTTTCATTTTTACCCAATTCTTGCCGCTGTCCATGGTAACGTAAACAGCTTTATCTGTTCCTAAAAAAAGCAGATTAGGATTTTTACGGTCTTCCTTGATGACATTGACCGATTCTTCAGGTAGATTGCTTACTATCGATTCCCAATTATTTCCAAAGTCGGTCGTTTTGTACACGAATGCCCGAAAATCGTCCCGGCGGCGGCCAGTGAAGGTTACGTATGCTGTTCCCACGTTATGATTTGATGCAGTCACTCTGCTGACATAATATTCCGGATTGCCGGGAATCCGATCGTTTAATTGTGTCCAATTATTCCCACCGTCGGTCGTGAGTTGAACATTTCCGTCGTCCGTACCGACCCATATTATCCCAATATTCACTGGAGATTCATCGATGGTTGTTATCGTACAATACATTGGACCGCCTGACACTCCTAACTTTTCAGGATCGTTCGTTGTCAGATCAGGACTTATTTTATACCAGTTTTCACCTCGGAAATCAGAGCGCATCAGGAAATTCGATCCATGGTAAATCACGTCGCTGTTATGTGGGGATATCACTATAGGTGTATTCCAATTAAGCCGAATTTCGTCTTCACCCTTTTTCACACTGTATGGGAGCCATTTCCTTTTTCCTGTTTTCAGGTCTACACGCTGAATCTCACCCCACTGAGATTCGTTATAAAGGTACCTGTTTGTTACAGGATCTATCTGATGATAAAAGCCGTCACCGCCCACGACATGTTCCCAGTCCTCCAATCGTATCGGTAATCGTCCCTTTTTTGTACTTGGCCCCTTCCAACCACCGTTGTCTTGTGTACCTCCATATACATTGTAGGGATACGACATGTCGACTCCCACAGCATACAGGTATGCCAGAGGGAGATTGTCGGGATGATACCAGTTCGTTCCTCTGTCATAGGTAATGGAAAATCCGAAATCATACCCAAGAAGCAAATGCCGGGAGTCATTAGGATCTATCCATAGAGCATGGTTATCACCGCCCCACGTCCATGCCCTTTCCCAGGATTTTCCACCGTCGAGAGATTCCTGGACAATAGTGCTCAACAGATACAAATGATTATCATCATTCGGATCTATCCGAATCTGACCGTAATAGGAGCCACCTTGAGGCGGAGCATCATCCATACTGACCTGGCTCCATGATCCGCCACCGTCATCGGTGCGATAGATGGTGCATAAACTCGTGTTATCATACCGTCCACGTGATATTTTTCCTTCGAGAATGGCTGCATAGAGAATATTCGGATCACTCTGGTATAGATCGAGACCTATTCTGCCAAGTTTCCCTTCAGGGAGTCCATCTGTCAGCTTTTTCCATGTGTTGCCTGCGTCGGTCGTTTTGAAGATGTCGCTGCCGGTACCACTCTGAATGTACTTCCATGGTAGACGCTGTTTATCCCATGTGGCAGCATAGAGTGTATTCGGATCTTCGACATCCATTACTACGTCAATCACGCCAATGTCCCTGCCGTCTTCTGTAACAGAAAGCGATTTTGTCCATGATCTCCCACCGTCAATTGTCTTATACAGTCCCCGCTCAGGATTTTCGGAGAAAAAATGTCCGAGTGCGGCAACATAGATTATGTCAGGATTGTCCGGATGAATAATTATTCCTCCGGTATATTGGGATTCTGTAAGACCCATATGGTCCCATGATTTACCGCCGTTTACGGATTTGTACACACCGTTTCCCCAGTAGGATATTCCGGGATCGGTATCGCTATTATTAGGTTCCCCGGTGCCGACCCAGATTATTTCCGGATCAGATGGTGCAACTGCAACAGAACCCAGTGCAATGACATTCTCATTGTCGAAAACAGGCTTGAATGACTGTCCGTTATTCACCGTTTTCCACAATCCGCCGGTAGCCGTTGCAGCATAAAACACATACGGCTGCTGACGGGGAACTGCGAAATCGACTGTTCTACCGCCTTGCCTGGTCGGCCCGATCGAACGGTAGTGAAATGTTTTAATGATTTCTTTTGGGATTGGCTGACCATACATCGTATGAACAAAAAAAAGAGGAGCAAGTATTATTGTAAGAGACCAATAGGCAAAAACAGTATCTTTTTTCATCACTACTCCTCGTTTATTTGATTATTGCTTTGTAGTAATGTAAAGTCATAATTAGAATATTACAAAGTTATTTTGATGAAGGTGAAAATTCATGATGTGCCATTTCGTTCTGGGAAGCATACAACACGATTATGGCCCATCTTGAAGTTAGATCGAGGGGATTTACGGTTTTTCCAGGCTAGGTTTAAAAGATTCAATAGAATATTAATAAAAAAGACGAAATGTGCATTGATGTGGTTTTGGTCACTTTTCATACAGATATAGTCCGTTATAGCTGTCAGAACGTCTTTTTATTATTTTAACGTATTTCTAATCCGTATATCGAATCAAAAAATGCAAATACTATTATTAAGATCACATTTATCTTGACTATTGGTTTATATTGTATTAATTTGATTTTTAGACAAGGCTAAATATCTAATTAGAGGATAAAAATGCTCAGTCAAGCCGCAGAAGATTATATAAAGGCAATTTATAAGCTTCAGTCGAAAGGGACTGTTACAACCAACGAAATTGCACGAGCAATAGATGTGTCATCAGCATCAGTCACCAATATGCTCAAGCGTCTTGCGGATATGAAATTACTGGATTATACTTCCTATAAAGGGGTAACACTTTCTAACGCAGGAGAAAAGATCGCCCTTGAAGTACTCAGGCATCATAGGCTCATTGAGTTATATTTAAGCGAGGTTATGGGTTATTCATGGGATGAAGTTCATGACGAGGCTGAGCGTCTCGAGCACCATATTTCAGAAATGTTCGAAGATAAGATTTATAAAATGCTTGGGTATCCGGAATTTGATCCGCATGGTGATCCGATTCCGGGTAAAGACGGCAGTATTGAGGACTTCAGATTTTCTCCGTTGTCCAAGATCGAGCCAGGAAACAAAGTAACAATCAAGAGAGTTTCCGATAAAAATCCCGAAATGCTCCGCTATTTGACAGAGATCGGTTTGGTTTTAGAAATAACTATGGAAGTACTCGATAAAGCTCCGTTTGAGGGGCCTCTGACTGTGAAGATTGGTGACAAAGAACAAATGGTCTGGCGTGAAGTTGCGAAAAATGTTTATGTCGCACCAGTTAATCATGAAGCGGATAAGAAACCTAGCGAATAATTACTCTTGGTTTTTCCACAATGAAATAGAACAATTACAGGTCGTGATCGTGTCTGAAGAAAATGAGACAGTGACGTTGGGATCTTTAAAGCCGGGTGAAAATGGAATCATTAAATCGCTTCGGTGTATAGGACTAATCCGCCGACGTTTTCTGGATATAGGTCTTATACCTGGTACGGAAGTAAAGGCAGTACTGGAAAGTTTCGGTGGTGATCCGGTTGCCTATCGTATTAAAGATACGCATATCGCTATTCGTAAAAAGGATGCAGAAAGCATAATTATTGAAAGGGTGTAACTATTGGGAAGCAGGAATAATTAAGTATGAGTGAAATCGGATGTTCGACACAATCGTGCGCTTTACATGGAGTACTGCAGCGCCAGAATATTAACATGCAGTCATTTGATTACCTGGTTGCACTTGCGGGTAATCCTAATACGGGTAAGAGTACGGTTTTTAATGCTATCACTGGTCTGCGGCAGCATACTGGAAACTGGCCCGGCAAGACAGTGATACGTGCTGAAGGTATGTTTGAGTACAACAAAAACCGATACAAACTTATCGATTTGCCAGGGACCTATTCACTGTTATCTATGTCACAGGAAGAGGAAGTTGCAAACGACTTTCTGCTGCTGAGCAGACCCGATGTAACGGTTGTTGTAGTAGATGCTACCCACCTTGAACGAAACTTGAACCTTGTTCTCCAAATTCTTGAGATTACTGACAAAGTGGTGATCTGCCTCAATCTAATCGATGAAGCATCAAGAAAATGTGTAATCATCGACGAAAACCAACTGCAGGCGGATCTGGGTGTTCCGGTAGTGCCGACCTCAGCAATTTATAAAAAAGGGCTTGGAAAACTAATCGAATCGGTTGCAGGCGTAGCTGAAGAAACGATAACAACGACTCCTTACAGAATCAATAACATCGACAATGTTGAAGGTGCACTCGATGAGCTGATTCCACACATTGAAACACTGTTTCCCGATATTATTAATCCCCGCTGGGTTGCACTCCGTTTGTTAGAAGGTGATGACGCGGTCATTAATAAGCTACAAACGAGCATTACCGATGAAAATATGCACAATGGAACTAAAACCAGACATTTACAGGAACAAGTTGCCGCTTCCTGATTAGTATGAAATCAAAATCAGAACATACAATCGATCCCAGGATCGATAAACTTCTTGAAAAAGCCAAGTCGGTCAGAAGTAAAGTTGGCGACTCGGTGCATGATAGTGTAATGGATGCTGTTTACACTGACGCTGCTGCAATAGCAGGCAGGGCGGTGCAGATTAAAAATAAGAATATTCATGCCTTTGATTATGCGATTGATAGAATTTTGACTTCAAAAATCTGGTCGATTCCTATTATGGTGTTTTTGCTGGCTGTCGTGTTCTGGTTGACGATTCAGGGGGCGAATTATCCTTCTGCATTACTTGCAGACTTGATGTTTGCTTTTGAAGATTTGTTGGAATCTGCCTTCACTGCTATGGGAGCGCCCTGGTGGTTTACAGGATTTTTTGTCCACGGTGTTTACCGAGCACTTGCATGGGTTATATCGGTCATGTTACCACCAATGGCAATATTTTTTCCTTGTTTTACACTTCTGGAAGATATCGGTTATCTTCCCCGTGTTGCGTTTAATACTGATAAATTTTTCCAGAAAGTCGGTGCCTCCGGAAAACAGGCACTCACGATGAGTATGGGATTCGGCTGTAATGCTGCAGGTGTCATTGCTGCACGAATAATCGACTCGCCTCGTGAACGGCTCATCGCAATCATATCGAACAATTTTGTTCCCTGTAATGGCCGTTGGCCGACGCTCATTATGCTTGCGACGATATTTATTGCAGCGACCTTCCCCGCTCAGTTCGGATCAATTGCAGCGGCATCGTCATTAGTTGCGGTAACACTCTTCGGAATAGCGGTAACACTGGTAGTATCTGCCATCTTGACAAAAACAGTGCTCAAAGGAGAAGCATCTAGCTATGTGCTTGAGCTTCCGCCATATCGAAGACCGCAGGTCTTACGGGTTCTCTATACTTCCCTCATTGACCGGACAATTTTTGTGTTGTGGAGAGCAATTCTTATGGCAGCACCGTGCGGAGGAGTTGCCTGGCTGCTCGGTAATATTACTATTGGTGACGCAAACATGATGAGCCATCTGGCAGGTTCGCTCAATCCGGTTGGTTATGCAATCGGACTCGATGGGGTAATTCTGCTTGCATATATCATAGCTATACCGGCAAACGAAATTGTCGTACCGACAATTCTCATGGCATACATGAATATGGATCGGATGATCGATGTTCAGAATATGGATCAGCTCAGAGATTTACTCGTTATTGATAACGGCTGGACAATCTTGACAGCAGTGTGCCTGATGCTTTTTTCACTTCTGCACAATCCCTGTTCAACAACAATCTTTACCATCTACAAAGAGACAAACAGTGTAAAATGGACAACGGTTGCTTCAATTATGCCGCTCGTCATCGCCTTTCTAGTCTGCTTTGTCGTTGCACAATTGGGTAGATTGTTATTCTTCTAAAAGCCCAGTGCTGACCAAAAAAATCTTGTTTATATCCCGGAAAAATCCGATATTCTAAGAGTTTTTTAACATTTTTGGGGCAGTAGCTCAGTTTGGGAGAGCGCATCCCTCGCACGGATGAGGTCGTCGGTTCGATCCCGATCTGCTCCACTGCTGTATTTACACAATTGTTGGGTGTGTTTCACCAAAATCCTGCCAATATTCACTGGTCGTGCTTTCTTGACACAGCCCTGGCCAGTCTAAGGTTGGGGCATTCTATTTTCGGAAGGGCAGAAAGGTATTTTCCGACTTTCAGCCGGTTTTAGCATCGCGGACCTGTTTTTGTCGTCTTCCATGCGTGTTTTGATGTCGTCCATTACTTTTGTCTATTGCACAGAGCTGATAGGAATATTAATCAGCTGGGGGCAGTGGTACAGGTTCTTGAACATATCCTGATCGAACAAAAAAGTATCTCATCTTTCAATGGGGAGCTTTTTTGGTTCAGTCTTTTTAATTTTTCTCTTTAATATAGAGTACCGAATTTTGGACATTGACATCAAGACTCTCATTGTATATTCCTCTTTTCACATCTACAATTCTCACATCAAATGTCTCCGAAAAGCCTCGAAATGCTCTACTGTGCACATTTACAACATTCACATCAATTGTCTCCGGTTTTTCTGGTGTCGAGCCAACAAATAAATAAAATATCATTGCCATTGCTATAATAGTCAGCATAATGTTTTGCCAGACTTGAAGAATATTTTCCTTCATTTCAACCTCCTTTTTAGTGTCACAATTCCTCCTGTGACCTCGTTAAACCTTTCTCAATATGTGCCGGGAACAGGCACGTAACAGTCAAGCAATCGCACACTACTTGCTGATACAGGATTCGGGCCTTGTGGACACTCTATCCTAAACTGAAATGGTGGTTTAAACGTTCCATAATGCCCATTCTCGAAATTCTCATATTATTAAATTTCAATAAAATTTTCTTACAGAATAGTTATTTTATCCGGTTTGAACTTGTACCATGGCATAGCTTTTCCGGCTTATGAAGCTTATTCAAACCTTCTACCGGATATTTTGTCCAACAGCTCATATTCGACAGCGAAAGAGGCCATCCTCTTCTTAAAAAGAGTATATGACATGTACATTTATGTCCCTTTTTAATTAGGCACTCTTAGAAACCTAACAATAATAAAGGATTTGCTGGAGATTTGAAAAATTGTAATATTGCAATAATAAACTTCTATAGAGCTTGACGTTAACGAATTAAATTAATCCGATCGATTGGTGGATAGAGCCACTCCACGCCGTTTTCGGTGATAATTACATCGTCTTCGAGGCCAAAAATCAATTTTTTACCACCCCATTCGGGTAATGGCACTAATACAAAGAACTCAAATGCTAAAAGGTGTGTTGGTTTAAGTACCATCTCACGGCGAAGAGGTTTTTCTGTCCAAATCGCAGGACCAACACCATGAACAAAGTTTCCAACGCTGTGCATACCAATGTTGACCTGAGTGTTTTCGCTGTCGGTGATATCGAATTCTATTTCACTTCGTTCAAATCCAGCCTCTTCCAATTTGCGATAGAGAAGCTCAAGCGTTTCAATACCGGTACGGCCAGGTTTGACATGTTTTCGGAGAATATTACGCACTTTCACTCCCTGCTCGAAAGTGTTTTTAATCGAAGAGGGTAAGTTGGTTTCTCCTTCCTTGAGAACATACGCATGACGTTTTATATCAGCATAGTAGTTCATTATGTTAAAACTTTCGTCCATGCTCAGTAAGTCACCCCGTTGGATGATATAATCTATGGAACGGGCCCTCTGAGGATAACTAACACCGGGAAATCCTGAAGATGTGGGCGTGGGTGTAGGTTTATGTCCAAGAGATAGCAGTTGATCCGCAACCCACCAGCCAACGTCCTCCCGAGTCGTTACACCCGGTGTAATAACCTCATTTGATAAGGCCCTCTCCATAATATTGGCAGTCAATTCAGCTACTTCTTTGAAAAGAGCAATTTCACTGGCCACCCTTCTCGAACGGAAGTCAGTGATAAGCTTCTCAGCCGAAACAAGCCTTTCTGCATACTTCTCGCCCAGAGCCTTGACCAGAGACAGGTAACTGGTATAAGAAAGTCCGTCTGCTGCCCCAACTCTCCCTGACATATTAATCCCGATGCGTTTGGGATCACGTTCAGCAACAAACTGTCTCAGGTCCCCTGCCGATCCGGAGATATCGTAAATATCACTATGTAGAAGCCCAACACCTAAGGTTGCCCGTTCGATCCTTTCACTACCGCGGTCCGTAAAAATGATATAACCCAGAAATTCCGCAATACTCCATTTATCAGAAGGCATTCCAAGGCCCAAGTCTTCGGAGAGCGGGTCTGGACGTCCAAACTTCATCACTACGATCCACATATCGATATCATTCTCCCGCATAGCCTCGGGCAAAATGAGATCGAGCTTCTCAGAGCGAATCAGATTCATCATATCCCAGCGAGCTTTTGCTTCTTGTGCTTGAACATGGAATCCTTGGACAAGGAAAAGGATTGAAAAAAATGTGAGTACGATCCATGTCTTACGCATAATGTGCACCTCTTTATAATGATTTGTATGTGTCTTTCCTTAGTATTTTTTGCAGAAATTAATCATTTCGACCATTTAAATCTTATTCACTATACTTCGCCAGAATACTAAATCTTTTGTTGGTCTAAACTTATTTGGTGTCTGAAAATATTCAACCCCCTTGCTCGTAATAATTTGAGGATTTGAAATATTAAATGCAAGGGGATAGGAGGGTTGTCTGGCAACATTTTTATGAACCATATATTCAAAAACAAAGAGATGATTCTCCTGAATTTTCAAATGATGTGTGAATATACAAAATGACCCCTCTCACTCGAGTTGATGTTATTATTACCTATACTGTGATTATCTATGGAAAATCCTGGTAAATGATTAGCAATGCCAGAGCCTATTTTTTTGCAATTTGCAAAAATCTCAATTTATTGCCACATTGAGTCCATTTGTTCTGTAGCGCTACAAACATAATGTGAAAAAGGAGGACAATTATAAAAGCTTGCATAGACTAAATGTACCTCTTAACTATTAATCCAATGACTCTTACATGTTCTTACGAAGTACATGTAACAGCGGAACCCTGAATAAATTGGAGAATATAGTAATGACAAAGATAGTGAATTCCTGGAATGAGTGGGACCCATTGAAGCGTGTGATAATAGGAAGACCTGAAGGTACAAATATTCCTGCTCCTGAGCCGGCATGGTGGTATGATCTTCCTGATGCCGGTTATCCGCTGGGCTCGTTCGGGCCGTTCCCACAGGAGATGGTGGATAAGGCAAACGAGCAGATGGACTATTTCGTAAAGCAGCTGGAGTCGCGGGGTGTTATCGTTGACCGGGTAGAAATTCAAGATTTTATGCACAGCGAACCGGTTTCTACTCCGGATTGGATACAGCTTAACAACCATGGTATCAACAACGTACGCGATGTCACAATGATACATGGCAAATATATTGTTGAATCAACCACTACCCGCCGCTCGCGGTGGTATGAGTATCTGAACCTGAGGCCGATCTTTGAACGTTACTTTAAAGAGGATCCTGAAATGGTCCATTTTGCCGCACCCAAACCGCGGCAAACGGACGAGTCCTACGTTAAAAATTACTACTATGACTTTAACAATGTTTGGACAGCTGAAGAAAAGCGTCAGAAATTATATAATTGGGAGTTCCAATTATCGGAAAAGGAGCCGCTCTGGGATGCTGCGGATGCGATGCGGTTTGGTAAGGACATCTTCCACCAGTGTTCAAGCGTAACCAATAGAGTAGGTATGGACTGGCTAAAGCGGATGTTTTCGGCTCTTGGCATCAGGCTCCACCATGTACTGTTCGACACTCCTGAGGATCTCAAAAAACCGAACAACTTTCCATCCATGGCATATCGATGTGACCTTCGTGCCTTTACGTCCCGGGCTGGTGATATATAATCCGGATTGGAATCCGCGGACACAGGAGACATTAGATTTGTTCGAAAAGAACGATTGGGAGCTGGTTCCCGCGGCAAGACCGGTACACGTGAACAAGAGTCACTGTTTATTGTTCGGTACGTATAATGAACCATCCTGGATCTCCATGAACACCTTCTCGATCGATTCGAAGACGATCTGTGTCGAGGCGCATGAGACCGCTTATATGGAGCAGCTTGACAAACTCGGGATGGAGGTTGTCCCGATTCCGTACGAGCATGTGATACCGTTTGGCGGAGCTTTACACTGTACCACTTTGGACGTGTATCGTGAAGGTAATTGTGAAGACTACTTTCCGAAGCAGATTGCGGGGTATTAATGTGCCTCAACTTAGTAATGTGAACACTCTGTGTTAAAAAGGAAGAGATATTTTTAGTTTATCTCTTTTAAAGAGTTGGTATGGGGCATTTATACTAAACAATTGTACTTAATTGTGTTTACCCGACACAATTTTAATTCAATTCTTTCGTTGACCTTAATTCTAAGCTTCTGCAGTTTAGAAAAGGTTGAATCCGTATCGACTGAAATTACAAAGAGCAATGTTCAGACACAAAGTGATGACGAACGAAGAGACTTGCAGGAATTGGAGCATCGGATTCGTCTCATTGCCTGATGGTTAGCAAATCGTACAAAACAGGCTGCAGGAAACACTTGAAATAGACATATGTATATTTTACCATTTATATCATACTCTTCAATACAATCTAACCAAATACAACACCTCTTAAAAAGCATTGTATTACAACACAAACTCTATTAATTATCTATTAGAATATAGATTGGAGAAAATTAGAAAGGAAATATGTAATGGAATACAGAGTATTGGGTCGAACAGGTTTGAAAATTTCTCCCATTTGTTTTGGTACGGGAAACTTTGCCGAACCGACACCGGAAGAAGAAGCAAAAAAAATGATTAACCGGGGTTTGGATGCCGGTGTAAATCTACTCGGTACTGGCAACATTTACGCAAATGGTGAGGGGGAACGGATAATCGGACGAGCTCTGAAAGAAAACGGTCGGCGCCAGCAAACGCTTATCTGTACAAAAATATTTCCGGGACCATTTGATGTATCACACCATATACACCCGGTCATGATCCCAATGACCAGGGCCACTCAAGATTTAGCATTATTAATGAATGTGAGGCCTGTTTAAATCGCCTTCAAACCGATTATATTGATTTTTACCTGACACATCGCCAAGATCCAACTATTCCGTTTGAAGAGACGCTCAGTGCATTCAGTGACCTTATTCGTGCCGGCAAAGTTCGGTATATCGGCTGTTCGACACATCCTGCCTGGGCAGTAATGGAATCAGTTATGATAAGTAAGATGAACGGATATGCCCAATATATCGTGGAAGAATCACCGTATAATTTACTCGACCGGCGCATTGAAAATGAACTTATACCAATGTGCCAGAAGTATGGACTTGGCATCATAACATGGGGACCGATTGCAATGGGTGTACTTGCAGGCCGGTATTCCGATTCGACAAAATATCCCAAAGGATCAAGGGCAGATCTCATCGGCAGTTATTATACAGATCGCGTGACTGATCGGGGTATTCAAGTGGGAGTCAAGTTCGCAAAAATAGCAAAAGAAGCCGGCATTTCACCTGCACAACTGGTACTACTCTGGTGCAAAGACCAACCGGGGGTTACAGCACCGCTTATGGGACCTCGAACCCTGGAACAGCTTGAGCATTTTCTGCCTGTTCTTGAGATGAAACTGGACGATGAAATACGGGCAGCATGTGATGCACTGGTACCACCCGGGAGCACGGTGGCAAATTTTCATAACACTGCAGGTTGGATGAAAGCAAAAATTATCTGATAAGGAAATGATTATTTCTATACTGTTTTCTATCGGAGATAACGATGAGAGCCATTTAAATTTACATTTTCATGACGGTGCGTATCTCACCGAACGTTGAGTCGAATATTATTCTCCGCTACCTCTTGAAATTCGTCTTATTCGCTGATGGTTTGCAAATAGTACAGCCAGCGGAGCAGAATTCACTTGTAAAAGTATAAAACATATATTACCATTTATTTCAAAGTATCCCGTACGCTCTGAAAAAGTACATCACATTTTAGCAAAGTGTCCTCTTTAAACTCAAGTCCAAATTATTTTCAATAATAGAATTGATATGGGAAATGTCAAATCAATCGTTAATGAGGTTAACTACATGTTGAAAATAAACGTTATCATTTTCGCGATTCTTACCATGATATCATCTGTATGCTTTTCTCAGGATTTACGCCGCAATGCAAACTGGCTCATACCTAAACAGGATGTCATGTCGGGCGGTGTTCCGAAGGACGGTATTCCTTCTCTGGAAAATCCGGCGTTGATCCAAGCGGCAGACGCAGGATATCTATTGAATGACGACCTGATATTCGGTGTCGTTGTCAACGGTGAACCGCGTGCATATCCACTTAAAATTCTCGATCGTCACGAAATAGTCAATGATGAAATTAATGGCGATCCCGTCACCATATTATATTGTCCGCTGACCGGTTCCGGTGTGGGCTGGAATCCGGTGATTGATGGACAAAAAACCGAATTTGGTGTTTCCGGTTTACTCTATAATTCCAATCTAATAGCGTACGACAGATCGACCGACAGTTTCTGGTCACAAATGGGCTTGCAATGTGTGCAGGGAGAACTGAAAGGACACAAGCCCGAAACGATTCCACTTATAGAGACAACATGGAAGACCTGGAAAGAGATGTATCCGGATTCCAAAGTCATGTCAGACAAGACCGGAGTTTACCCAAGCTATGACGAGTATCCCTATATTATCTCCGGAAAAGATTACAGAGAAGATGAAATCATCATGTTTCCTGTCAGTACGGATGATAAACGGCTGCACAGAAAAGACAAAGTACACGGTGTAATTGTAGGGGAAACGTCAAAAGTTTACAGGATTAAAAAATTTTCGCGTTCAATGGAAACCGTCAATGATGTGATAGATTCGGTCCCCATCGTTGTAGTAGGAAGCAGGAAAAAAAAATTTGCTATGTCATTTGAAAGGAGCTTAGAGGACGGTACCATTCTCGAATTTTCCCCGGTGAAAAACCAACTTCCCGTTGCAATGGAGGATAATGAAGGCACACTGTGGGACGTTTTTGGTTATGCAGCATCAGGACCAAGAAAAGGAACCCTGCTTAAACTGACGGAATCGTTCACTGCATACTGGTTTGCATGGGGTACTTTTTATCCGGATGCTGAAATATATAAAAAATAAAAGCGATTCGCTGCAACAGTCACGTGCAAACGCTGGTTATGCCTTTTACATTTTAGAAACCATTTTTATAGCAGCTAATTCGCTTTTTCTGAATTGTAATCCGGCAACATACCTACTACCCATTTCCCGAATAGCAACCTCTGCGTTCTGAATATTCATTGTGTCAACATGTAGCTAAAATAATACCACTTGACCATATAAAATTCGATTTCACTTTCAATTATTTGAGAAAGTCGATCTCGATTTCTTGATATAATCTGCCATGGTAACAATTTCATTCAAACCTTCCAGTTTCATTATTTCTATTCTGTCATTATTCACTGATAGAAAATCATCCGCGATCAGCGCATAAAACTCTTCGGAAAACAGTACATTCCAACCGGTCTCATCAGGGTACTCTTTTTTATCGTAAAGATTGGAATTACTATACTTTAAATCCGCTAATCCCTCAATGACCTGTCTGACACTGAGCGAAGTGGTATTGTACTTACCAGACAGATGCAGAAGTGTTTGTACTTTCTTAAGATTATATTTCCTTACTGTGAGGTCATAGTTAGTTATTTTATACGTCTCATCAGATATGAGATTTTCACCAAAAGCTTTTTTTAAATTCCAGGCTGAGAATTCATAATATGTTAAGATCATATTTACTATGTCGTAGCTTTCCTCGGATTCATATAAGGAATCCTGGAACAATACAAAATATCTAAATGTTCTGTCGTAGTCATACCCCATATCTTCGACTGTCATTTTTGCAGCCATGTATGATATTAACGGTGCTGCGCAATTATTCGCTTTTATTATATTTAACGTGTATTCGTCAGCAAAATTGTTTAAGGTAGTCTGATTTAATTGCATTCTCTCTTGCGAAAATCCTTCCGAAGAGCAGATCAAATAAAATAGTATAATAAAGACAATTTTATTGGGAATTACAGTTTTCATATAACTTTTAATATTATTGATTAAAAATCGTACTTTATGTTAAGATCATAATCCTATAAGTAATTCTACCTAAGTCAATTGTAGTTGCCAATATTGACATTGACGTTTACATCCCATTAAACTAAATAGTATTACGTTAAGACAGGTGAAATAGGTGATGTGCCGTTATCCAGGTTGGCATGCGCCTCAAATATTTTATTTATAATCTTCAGATCATAAGGACACACATCTTCGCATTTTCCACAGCTGTCACACGCTGAAGCTTTAATCCCTCCCGGTAGCTGATTATAAAGATCTTTTGCCAGGGATACCTGGTTATAATTATTATGATATAAACGATAACGTAAAAGATCTGGAATAGGAATATTCTTCGGGCAAGCAGGTATGCATTCCGCACACAATCTACAATAATCCTTGTCAGCAAGGCTAGCGTATTGTTCCATTATATCATCTTGTATGTCGGATGTGAATTGATCACGTGTTTTGACAGCTTCTACGTTATCAATTACTTGTTGCACTCTGTCCATCCCTATCGCACATGTTGTAAGATTCGGATTGCCAAGATTCCATCGTATCAACGCCTGATAAAGGTTATTTGGACCGTATTTCCTGAGTTTTTTCTGAATTTCCTGTATTTCCGGGTCATGCGTCTCTTTAGCCCAATAAGGAATAAAATTTCCAGTCATGGTTTTAATGGCAATAACACCCACGTCCCTTTCTTTTGCCAATTCAAACAATCTATCGGTACCGACAGGGTCGTTTGATCCTTGTTTAATCATGCTAAGCCGGTTATATGGTTTCATTAAAAAGTCAACATAACCATTCCTGATAGCCCATTCATGATTACGAGGGTTATGTCCGCTCATTCCTATGAAGTTTATCAATCCCTCTTCCTGAATTTTTTTCATAACTTCGAAACTTTCGTGGGTACCGAAACCATCAGAAAAAGAGAAATCGATGTGATCAGTTTGCAATAGTTTAAGGCTATTGTCAATCATATCACGCATCTCTTTTTCATTGCCCTGTTCTAATGATATGGCAAAATAAAACTCATCACGCCTGCCTTTCAAGGCTTCACCCAAAAGCTCTTGTGTATTATGATAGCTGGGAGCGGTCGTAACAAGATTACCACCAAGATCGAGGAGTTTGTTTACCACATCTCCTTTTTCCCTCCGCCACTTTTCAAACAAAAAACGGCCAAGTGTTCTGGATAGAGAAAGACTGGCACATCCCAATCCGATTTCTGATACCATAATATTAGTTCTGCCAAATCTTCTATATTTCATCCCTGTTTCAGGTTTGTATTGCGGGGTGTTGCTCTGGCTAGCATTTGGTGTATCATTACCTGTGTCAGAAAGAATACCAGGCACATTTAAAGTAGTTCCAACTACGGCAGCACTGCTGAACTTCATAAAATCCCGTCTATCCATATTTTCTTTTCTTGAATTTCTAATTTTCTTCTTTGACATTTTATCTCCTATTGCATACTTAGTCTGTAATTATATTTACATTTTTAACGATTTAAAAGTGACTGCAGGGGGATTTGCAAAGTCTTGAGCAATACGTTCATTGAGTTCCATGTCAGGACGTCCGTCATGAATTAAAATTCTATATACAAGATTAAGAGGATTATCCATAACAACAGTGTGAGGACCGTTCTTTGTAAAAGCGTAACCAAAGTAGGGGATTTTTGAGTTAATTGCCACCGGAGTCGGATATTTCTGATTTGAGGGATGATCGAACATCGCAAGTCCGCCCCAGTTATTACCGAGAGGTCCTGATAAATCGACCCACCTGGCTGCGGTTCCATCACCATCAATGCGGTTTTTCCCTTCACTTGTCAATACATCGAGAGAAACACCATCGGAATACCATTCAGCTTTGCCGCTAAATGCGATTGTACTGTTGTTACTCTGTAACAATTCCATGGAAGTACCCTCAACGACATTTCCTTCCTCGTCAATAATTCCGGTTGCGCCTTCTTCTAATGGGATATATCGCATGTTTTCTGGGATTGAATTTTGTCTGATCGCTATATCTACAAGCTGTAATTTTTCTTCCAACAACGAATACGCTTTTATAATGTATAATTCTCGAAACATTGTATTTCCATTGTGAAGACCTTTATTGATAAATTCAAGAGATGTGAAAACAGGCCCTTCTGTAATACTTGGCCCAAGCTCATCCGGTACTTTTCTGCCCGGGTTATTACCCAGTTCCCAAAAATTAAGCCGTTTATTTACGTATTGTATCGTATTCCAATAGTTGAACAATCCTGCGTGAGTGCCATATTCCGGAGATGATTCCCCAGTAATAATTTCCCCCGACGGAGTCCAGATTGGATGGATAGAAAATGATCTGTCCATAGAACGTGAATTGCCGCCGTCTTGAACGACACCGTAGTTGTAACGTAATAAAGGCTTGTCGCCCTGATTGACCGTAAAATGTTTATTGTCAGAATCTTCAACGGTTACTGGACGTGAAAGAGATGACCCTTCTTCCAGCATAAGTTTAAACGTTCTCGTGGATCCTCTCGGAGTTTCCCCGGTCAAAGCCCAGACAAGTGCGCCTTCTCCCGGAACCGTTCTCCAGTCGAAATCTGCATGGTCATCCCATTGCACAATCGTTCTGGATTGTGATCCGCCCTCTTCGACAAGCACTAATTTGTTGTCTCTGAGAAGTTCCAAATCGGTCTCTTCATTTGTGTAATAGAAATACCCCTCTCGACGGAATTTCATCGGGTCGCCAAAAATCTTATCCGCCGTTGTCTGATAACGAATCAATGTATTGGTACGGTCATATTCCCCTGCATCAACCGTAATTGTCCCCAATTCTATACCGGGACTCCCTTGTGGAGCACAACCGCTTGTTGCAATAACTACGGCAGTAAGCAACGCGCAGCAAAATTGGAGATGTAAACCCTTTGCAAAATTCTTATTCATAATGTGCACCTCATTTAATAATCATCGTGATAATAAATAGAATTTGATAAATTTGTTTACTCGCAAAGATTCAATACGCTCCTAAGTTTAGATACAATCTATAATTCCTGCATTAAGTGGTTTAATAAAGTATTACAACATATTTTCTAAGAAAACTAATAAACGTGTGTTAATCCAATTCTGCAACAAGATCCTCACTCAGCATCGAGGGAGCCCAGTATTTCTCGATATATTCAACCATTAACCGTGTCCCTTCGTCATGACTGACATATGGATAATTTTGAGGGTCGTACATCGAATCGGTCATATCACGCACCAAGACGCAATTTATTCCCCAGGCTTTCATTTGTCGTAACGTGAAAGAACGTGTCAAAATGCAATAATTGGTATGCACGCCCATAACAATAAGGTTTTTGATTCCTTGCTGCTGGTAAAAGTTGTACGTTTCAACCCCGCTGTCCGAAATGCCGTCGTACTCACCGATATCGATAAGAGAAATTTGACGTGTCCATGCACCATAGCCAATGTCGCCGTCAACCTCGCATTCATCTTCATCTTCAATAGGTTTGGGATATTCAGAAAAATCATCTGAAAGTTCGTCAGCTATGAGCGGAGAAGGCTTTGGTACATCCGGTGCATTTATCATTCGTATTCTTTGAGGCCAGTCATCGTAAAAACTCATCGTTCCGCTCGGAGCATGAATTATTTGAATGCCTTTTTCCCGTGCTTGTTTGAGGACGGGATTCATCCTTATAGCCAATTCCCTGACTCTCTCCGAGGAAGCTGAGCACCAGTGTTGATCCCACATATCACAAATTATAATTGCCGTCTCGGAAATTTTCCAGTTCTTTTCTAATGCCAGTTCCTGCCAAGTATCGTTTCCGTTCGTGACCTCTTTACGGCTTCTCATAACCAGATTCATTTCTCCGGTTGGCATTGGCCTTTGTTTCGGCTCAGGCCTCTCTTTATACTCGGGCTCACGGTTACCAGTCCAGAAAAGGGCATTGGTCACCAGCTTTTTGTATGTTGAGCTTTTCCAATCCTGAAGCCCGCCAATTGCAATATAACATATTCTGGCGCCATTAAAGGTCCGCACCCATACCGACGGTTCCGATATGTCATATTCCCTGTTATAATAGAGTAACGGCCCGTCTTGATTAGACACATCTTTATTTGGTATATAACCGGTCATTAATGCCTGAACATCAGGTGCCACAGGACCTGTTTTATACAGGCTATACCGTGAAGTTAAATTTTTAATACCTTTTAACACGGGATGATTCTCCGCGCCCGGTTCAATCCTAATTCTCTGAGTAAATCCTGTAATAACACCTTCCGGATCGGGAATACGGTTCCCATTTACATCTTGTACCGGCTGTTCAGGAGCTCCTTCATAATGATCATTATAGTTGCCACCAAGAACGAGCTTATCAAACTCCAACCAGTTCTGAAGTCCGTGGCTCGCCGTCCGGATTGCGACCAGCGGCCTGCCGGAAGTTATATAGTTTTTCACGGCTTCCAACTGTTCCCCATCAATCGTAATACGGCGTGTAAATAATAACAGAACATCACAATCATCAAGCGCTTCAAGCCCCTGTAGGTTGGAATATTCACCTTTAAAATTAATTTCGCCGTCTGCCTGGAGCATTGTGACCCGGACATTCTCAACAGTCTCTTCGAGATAGTTCTTGTAATCATTGAGTGATATATCTGAAAAATACTCGTTAGAGCCGGAAATAAATACAATCTTATATGGATCGGATTGACCGCATGTAAGCAGGATCGAGCAGCAAAATAAAATCGTAAAGAGTATTGAGGACAATTTCTTCATCATTATTCCTTCCTTTAAAATATGATAGAGATTTGCAGAAAAATTTATCGCTTGGACGTTGGCTTATGTAACGTATTATATTGTAAATAAACAATACTGACCGGATCTTTGATGTCGGATTGATACTGATTAGTATGTGTCACGAATTCCCATAATACTTTATTCATGGACCGGCACATGCTTTGCTGACTGATAAATCCGGAAAATATTTTAGAAAGGATATCAGATCATACATTGGCACAAGTATGAACAAAGACCATTTTTGTTCAAGAAAAAGAGTAAATAAAAATGAAAACAATTGCAAGCCTTTTTTCCAAAACGATCTTAGGTTGTGTTTCAATTATGTCTTATGAATAATAAAAATATTTTTGAAGTTTACAATTTATTTAATGTATTATAATGTATATATAAACGTATGAATGTCGAACCATTTCAGAAACATACTTTTTAATACTGAACGGATAATTTCCTGTAAAATTGTCTTTAGAAATCGACGACTAATTCGTATATTTTAATGATCTATATTCAGCTTAGCCGTTTTTAAAAATATTGTTCAAGTTGATCGCTGATACCAAGGAGTAATTAAGATGATCCAAAAATCAGGAATGGACCGAAGACAGTTTATAAAACGCACAGCAGGTGCAGCGGTAGTAGGGATGGAATTTCCCTATATTGTCCCGACATCCGTATTGGGTAGAGCTGGCATTGTTCTTCCAAGCGACAAAATTACCGTAGGCTGCATCGGAATGGGAGGTATGGGTTTAGTTGACATGAGATCATTTCTGTTTGAATCGGATACTCGTGTTGTTGCGGTATGTGATGTAGATGCAAATCATCTTCATAGAGCAAAAAATATTGTCGATGAACATTACGGGAATAACGATTGTGCAACATATGGCGACTTTCGCGAGCTGATCGCGCGTGATGATATCGACGTCGTAACAGTTGCTACTCCTGACCACTGGCATTCTATTCCTGCTATTGCTGCTATCAAGGCCGGAAAAGATATTTATGGCGAAAAACCGCTTGCACATTCTCTTCTTGAAGGCCGTGCCATATGTGATGCCGTAAAGCGGTATGGCTGTGTCTGGCAGACTGGCAGTTGGCAGCGGTCACAGGCAAACTATCGATTTGCCTGTGAATTAGTTCTTAACGGTCGAATCGGCAAAGTGCATACCGTTGAAATAGGATTACCCGGCGAATACGAGATAAGGGGTAATGAATTACAAACAGTAACAAATCCACCGAAAGAACTTGATTACGATTTTTGGCTTGGTCCTGCTCCATATTCTGATTATGTGGCTGCCCGAGTACATTACCATTGGAGGTGGATCCGTGAATACGGTGGCGGTCAATTCATGAACACGGTCAATCACGATGTCGATATCGCTCAATGGGGGCTGGGGCTTGACTATACAGGCCCGGTTGAGATCGAAGGTACAGGTACAAAACCAGAATCCTCTCTGTATAACTGTTTCAATCACTATAGCGTTAAAACGAAGTATGCTAATGGTATTGAAATGATCATACTTGGTGCCGGTATGCCGGATGCGGCAGGAAGTGCTGATATTCTCGAAGGAGTAAAATGGATAGGTGAGGATGGCTGGGTTTTTGTTGCACGGGGAAAAATTGACGCCAATCCAAAATTGCTGCTGCGCGAAAAACTTAGTCCAGATGAAATTCATCTTCATCAAGCCAGTTCTATGGGAGATAATGTAGAGCAGGGTCATGTACGCAATTTTTTGGATTGTGTCAAGTCACGGGCAGAGACCTTATCCCCAAGTGAAGTTGCGCAACGTTCCACTACTATAGGCCATTTAGGACAGATTTCAATGCTGCTGAATAGAAAGATCCGTTTTAATCCGGAAACCGAAGAAATTATAGCAGATACTGCTGCAACAAGAATGCTCGGGAGAGCAATGCGCAGTCCATGGCATCTTTAAGATTACTCATTGGGGGTAGGGTGCGCAGATCGAAAAGCGTACATCACTGGGAGTATCAATCCTCATTAGTTGGATTAATCACGATAAAATTTCTGAAAAAAATTAAATATTGAATGTTTCAGCTTAATCATTACCTTGTTCTTTATTAACCTTAAATGTAAATAAGTTTACCATTTTATGCCAACCCGTTAATATGTCATTTTAATGCACATATTATTGAATAAGCCTAATCATCGGGACAGATTCATGTGGCCATAAGGGTGTGGATAACCTTTTTTAGGCAACATCTACGTACAATTTATCATTTTTTTATTGCAAATTAGTAATAATCCATGAAATATGTGATTTTCAAGGTGGAATTCAAGAAAATCAGACAGAATTGTACCCTAAATGGCATATAACATTGGTCTTAATGAAATATAAATGGACCGCTAATATATATAATGTGATTTATGTAATTGATTATCAGGAATAGGGAGTAGAAAATACTTGTGAAAAAAATATTTATCCCTTACTATTAAATACACTACGTCCAGACCTTTTTATTAGTCATTGGTGGATTTTAATCTTAATTTTCATGAAAGGAAAAATCGCACATTAGAAGAGCTGAGTATGGAAGAAATCTTATTCAAATGGGATGAACTTCTAAACACGATTCGAACCAACCAATTTTTTATCGGTGTCAGCGTAGCTCTATTCAGCTCGTTTATAACAACACTCTCTTTCATCCGCAAATCAAATAAGAAACACTGAAATCTCCACTAAAAAAAGCAAATAATAACTTACAAGAACCATTTCTTCTTTTGACCTCAAGAGTACCTTCGATACCTATAGAAAAAGTGACTGAGGGTGTATCCTTTTGTCTTTCACTTCCGTCTAGAAAAGTAGAAAGGAGGTGAAGACAATGGCTGACGCACAAGAATCAAATTCACAATTTTCCATAACAGTAGAAGGAACGATGGGAACATGCTCCGTCGGTGAGAAAATCTGAAACAGGAACCTGGCTGAGGGTAAAATTCCGGTATTGTCCTGTGAAGGAGCCTGCATCAGAGGAGAAATAGCCCGTCTTGCGGCCAACATGGTTGCGAAAGAAGAGCCGTATGGGCGCACCTGCCATGGGGAGTTGTTTACCGTCCCTCATTCAGCCATCACCTGCTGGAGTAAACAGGCTGATAAAATGGTGGTGATTGACGGCTGCTTCCTGAGGTGCCACGGCAGGATGCTGATAAATCTCATTGGTGAAGACCATCTGATTGAATTTGATGCCCTCTCTCATTATAAAAAGTACACTCAGTTTTTCGATATCGATGACGTACCGGTACGTGGTTAATTCCACTGCTTATTTGTATAGTTATGATGGTTTTATTCTCCCTGGTTTTCCGGCGGAGAGGATTTGCATCGTGGGGGCGGCCATGTGGATGCAGGTCTTATAAGGACTCCACCGAAATACCTCTTGAGATCCTCCAGAAGTGGTATGCACAAGGTGAAATTACCAAAGAAGACGCTTGAACGGATACAGGGTGATTGCGGTTGCACACATGATCGAGAGTAATCAGAATTACTATCGATATCCGAGAATGGTATTGCCTGTTTGATTACAGGCATGGAACTCCAGGCCACCCTGGGATAGTACATAGTATTATGACCATATTCGTTCCAGAAAATATGGAGGAATGAAAAATGCCGCTATATGTTAAAGAATCGAATATACTATCACAGGCTGCCGGACTTCAGTCCGTGCTGATTGTGCCGTGCCGGTTCTGCCCTGCTATAAGCATGGCTGTGAAGGAGAAAAAACCTTATATCGAACTTGTTTCGGAGGTTTTTGAGAATGGAGGCGTATGAGTCGATTATTCTGGACTTGCAACACCGTCTTGCAGATGCGGGAATTACTACAGATGTGTTTGACAGCAAACTTCTGCACCAATTTGTGGCATGTATGTGGTCGTCCAGGCGTCGAAGAGCGCTAGCAAAAAGAGCAGCAAAGTTCGATGGTGTGCTAGTTCTGGGATGCGATCCAACGGTTGAACTTGTGCGTGACGCTCTAGGATCTACCGATTGTCGCGTGATCCGGTGCATGGAAACCGATGGGATAATGAATATTCTGCCGAACGTGAGTTTCTCGTTCAACGTATCGATTGAGATGCATGGCATAACTCCCGTAGAGATAAAAAGTCACTAAAACAGCAAAGAAGAATAAACGTCCCATATTTTCGACAAATCTATCCATACACAACACATAATCTTGGCAGGCAGATACGGTAGCAACAATACGATGGAAT
The DNA here is from genome assembly GCA_965249485.1 of bacterium. Classification (GTDB taxonomy): domain Bacteria; phylum SM23-31; class SM23-31; order SM23-31; family SM23-31; genus CBDFMG01. The sequence goes on from OZ252239.1 coordinate 2,106,056, forward strand.
TGTTTTGTTCTGCTATTTCGGTTGTTGATGTTGTGCGCTCATTTCGTTGCAACGCCCAGAAATTCCACACCGTGCTTTTTTGTTGTCCCCACCAACTCCGGAGCATCTGACCAGCCACTCTCTTCAAGGAATCCGCCGAGTTCTTCAGGTCGTATACTCCAGAGCCACGGTTCTCCACTAATCTTGAGAATCCACAGGACAGCCCCGTCCAACGTCCGGCATCAGGTCGGCCATCAGCACCCGTACCAGCATAGCTGAATGCAATCCGACTCACGGAACCAGTAGATTGCAGCACACTGGTCGAACAACTCCCGGGGAGCCGCGGGAGGCAGATTCATCAGCAGACCTTCGGCTACAATGACGGTTTGCGCTGTCCGGTCCCATGATGTGTTGGTGCTGAGAACTTCCACTAATTTTCGTTCACCAAGGTCCTCTGCATGCAGATGAAGATTATCTCTCTGTCCCATCTGCTCAATTCCCTTTGCTTTGAGGAGGGCCGTTGCCGGGTGATCAATCTCAAAGAAGACGACACACGTGAATTCCGGTGCCAGCCGCCATCCAAGCGTATCGTACCCCGCACCCAGCACAAGAACCTGGGTGGCTACCTACACCAATCCCTTCCCTTACCTGGCGTTCACAGAACGCTTTTTTGTGCCCAAAAGCCTCAAATTGACCCCGCATCATCCAGTCGAACGCCTCGTAAGCGGAAACCATTCTTCTGGAACGGGACTGCTGAACCGAAATCGCACTAACTGCACCGGAGGCAACAAGAAGCTCTGCCGTAGCCTCGACAATCCTGGGGGGAATAACTTCGTTCATTCCGGGTTTCGCTCCCAGAGTGACTATATTCAGAGCAACTTTACGCGCCGTCCTACTCGGTGAACCTTTGCGCATAGAATCTCCTTATGTGTTGAACGATATCTATAGCCGACGCCAGAATTATTAAGACAGGAATGCTAAGTAGAGAAATTAGCCATTGTCAATAGAAATATTATTACCTATAAATGTCAAGATGTTTAGCGAGTGGATGTTCATAAATCGGAGTAATCGGTGATGGATTTGTTTATATACGATTGTTAACACATAATTGAAAGGTCCGTTTTTCTTACCGGTATTTTCGACTCTCCTACATTTCAATCCATTCAGAATAAATAACCTTTGCAGTGATTTATCCCCCATAATACCACCAACACGTGAAAAAACTCGTAACTTCCCGCAACTTTCCCTACCCCAAAGAAGTTTAATCTTTACACTACTCAAAAAAGAAAAATCATAATGATTTTAAAAAAACTAAGAAAAACTGCTCAATCTGTACTTTGATGCCGTAATGTCAAATTAATTGGCAGGTGGATAAAATGAATACTATGATAAACTCTAATCGAGGTTTTACCCTTATACACGTTGTTATATTAATGGTCGGTCTTGCGATTGCACCTGGTGTGGCACTGAAGGTCACACAACAGGGTGCAACCGAAGCCCGTATTCTTAAATCGATCGATACGATCAAGAATATTCAGAAGGCTCTTTATGGAGACTTGAATATAAAGGATCAAACCGATTACGGCTTTATCGGTGACATCGGAAGGCTGCCAAACTCCCTTGATGAATTATTGTATGACAATGGTGATCCAAACTGGAATGGGCCCTACATGGAATCCGATTTTGCAGAAGATCTTTCCAATCCGTATCTCGATGCATGGGGGAACGAAATTATCTATGACAATCTGACCGGAAAATTGAGTTTAAATTCTGAGTCAATAGGTGATAATATAGTCCATATTCCGGAGCACTTCGATGATATGACAAAGATACTATTCGGAAACATCAGAGGGACACTTATCGATAAGTACGGTAATTCTATAAAAAATGGTGACCGGCGGCATATATTGATCTATATGGAACCTGTATTCGATGAACGTAACTGGCCACCCATTATACATGATATTGAACGGGAGAAGAGAATTTTTCACATGGATCGCATTTGGGGAAAGTACCATAGTGGAGATTCATGGAATGCACTCCATTCATTCTTTGATAAGAGTGATAATGATAAAGATCACTGGTCTGAGGGTTGGGATTGGACCGAGGATGACGGTGAAGATGATGATGATAAAGAGAAGAAAGAATTCGATCCGCACTTTGACGATTTCTGGAAAGATTTCATTCTTCAGGATGAATATGAACAGAATTTTCTGGGCATACAAGTATTTATACATCCGGATAAACAAGGCGATTACGGCCAGGAGGATATTCCTGTCAGACCCTATATAATTACTGCATATCATGACAAACTGGAATTGGCGCTCAAACAGTATGTTGTTATTAAACCAGACGAAAAGGTTACTTTGAACTTCAGGTTTGATGCACTCTTTCCCGGGTACAAAGCACCCAAAGAAGATAAAGAGAAGAAAGATGATGATAAACCTGAAAAAAAATGAAATGACCTGAAGATTTACTTTTTTCATTTTTCCTGTCGGCTTCTTCAATAATAATTCCTCCCACCAAATCAGCAGCTTTTTTCAACTCCTCGTACACGTATGTACTCTACCAGGAAGCAAAAGAACTTGGCTTTACCATTGACGAACCGGTTAGCTCTTGAGGAGATTCATCATATAATATTTGAAATTAATGGTGCCACTGTATCAGATCTCGTTGTATTCAAGCAGGCAATACGTTATATGGAATGACGACATTCGGAAGAGTATAAAACCTTTGAGATAGGATATATATCTTGTTATTGCTCAAGATTTTATTGATTTTTTATTCAATGTGTCCGAAGCGTCTGACGAAACACATCACATGTTAAATAGTATCACAGTTCAACACAATCCATTTATCGTATCTGTCGGGATTTGTGCCTGCACAATGGTTTAGAATCAACGAACACTTACACAATTGCCAGAAAGAATGCAGAAAGACGAGAGATTATACGTTGACTTCCATAGAGTAAGAAGAAAAGACTTGGAAAATCTCAATCTATCTCTTACTATTCAACACAAAGTGTTGGTCTTGTTTTTGACAGCATACACTATCGACAGGACCACATTTAAAAATGAGTTTGCCGAATCACATTGCGTGATCTGGGAAAAGCTCAATTTTAAATGTTTTTTTTTGGACTCTCCATGATTTTTAGCAACCGACATAACTATTTCAAATTGATACTTTGTTTTATCCTTCTACAAGGAGCAACAAATACCAGCACGTCATACGGTCAGTCTGGTAATTTCGCCAACGGCTCGAAATATAATCCATATATCCCGCTGACTTCGTTTGAGTTTGAAGATGCCCCGTTTACAATCGGCGGTCCCGTCAATTTTATTGTTGTTGATAATGGTTTCAGGGCGAATTTCGATATTGCGAATTCTTCAGATACAGAGATCTCACGTGTGCATGTCTGGCTATTGGTGTACTTTCAACAGAGAGAAAAACCTGTACTGTATGAGCGTACCTTCAGCGAGCCAATCCCTCCAAAAAGTTCCCGTAACTTTATCTGGAACGAGCCACCAAGCCAGTATGGAAATCCAACAGCGGGAGTTGTCGTACCTTATTACATGGAACTTTCCGGGAAAGGACACTGGTATCTATCAAGCAATTATGGGCCTGAATCGGAAACTTTGACTTCACCCCTGGGATCAAACAGACCATCCACCACGGCAGGAGGGCTCAGCGCGCACCATCGAAGTATGCCCGCAGTAAGAGTCTCTGAAGGTCCCCGGATAGATGGTGTTCTGGACGATGAGGTATGGAAGGAAGTGGAATTTGAAGGGGAATTTATCCAGCGGTTCCCTATTAGCAATATTGCACCGACTGAAAAAACCGAAATCGCGATTATTTATGATGATGAAAATTTATATGTTGGTGCTCGCATGTATGATTCTGAGCCCGATAGAATTCGCATTACAGAAATGAGGCGGGATGAGAGATTGTTCAACGACGATAGATTTGAAATGGTACTGGACACCTTTCATGACCGTCAAAGCGGTTATAACTTTGTAATCAATCCTGCCGGATCCCGTATCGATGCATTTATCCGTGAGGATGGAAGAATCCGCAATCGTGACTGGGACGCTGTGTGGGTCGCTAAAACATCGATCGATGAATCTGGTTGGTATCTTGAGGTCGCTTTACCATGGCATTCTCTCCGGTTTCGTGAGGGTGATAACATTGTTTGGGGCGCTAATTTTGTTCGCACAATTATGAGAAAAAATGAAGTCGACTTTTGGCGGTTCGTACCGCTTTATGCCGGCCGTGAAGGGCAGGAACGAATCTCCGAAGGGGGAGATATTACCGGATTCAACGGTTTGGAAATGGGCGGCAATTTTGATCTTAAACCATTTGTGACAGGTGGAGTGCAGCGAGATGATTTCGTTGAAGATGACCTCGGTGAGTTCGGAATTGACTTAAAAAAGAGCATCACGTCGACATTAACAGCCGATTTTACGTACAATACCGATTTTGCACAGGTCGAGGCAGATCAGGAGCAGGTAAATCTGACACGTTTCAACCTGTTCTTTCCGGAAAAACGGGAATTCTTTTTAGAAGGTGCGGGAACATTCGCGTTTGGTCAGGGAGTAGGAGGAAGAAATCCTCTCCTAGGGCGGGCAGCCAATATACAATTGTTCCATAGCCGTACGATCGGCCTGTCCGATGGAAATCCTGTGCCCATACTCGGTGGAGCACGTCTTATCGGCAAGGTCGGAGATTATTCGCTCGGAATTATGTCACTCCAAACCGATGATATTTTTGTTACCAGTGATTCGACGAATGTACGTGAAACCAATTTAAGCGCATTCAGGTTAAAACGCGATATTCTCTCCCGTTCATCTGTCGGCGTGATGCTTCTGAATAAAGAGGAAAGGAATGGCGGGTATAACCGTTCGGTCGGTTTTGATTCCAACTTCAATGTCAACGAAAATTTTTCATTCTTTTTAGTAGGAGCTGGCACTTTTTCTCCCGGAAAAGAAGGCAAAAGAAATAATCTTGCAGGTAATGCCGGATTCCGGTTTCAATCAGACCTGTTGCAGTATAATCTATCCTATTTGAATATCGATAAGAATTTTAATCCCGAAATGGGATTTGTCAGAAGAAAAGATATCAGATTCACCGAAGGTGGCATCACTATTTCTCCTCGTTTCAGTCAAATTCCCGCAATTCGACAGATCTTTTTTACCGCTAACGGTAATTACCAGACCAATCGCCTTAATCGGGTGCTCAACAAAGAGGCAACTGGAACATTGAACATTGATTTTGAAAATACTACGAATTTCAGCATTACGGTAGAAAGAGAATTTGAGTACCTCGAAGATGATTTTGATATTCGTCCGGAGTTGGTAATACCACGCGGAGAGTACACAAGCACGCAGTATCGAGGTATTTACACAACGGACAGGACGAAAGCTGTCAGCGGGACGGTAAATTTCAACGGGGGAGATTTTTTCACGGGTACTTCATACGGTGGAGGAGTGGGTACAACGATTAGGGCTCATCCCCGTGTTTCTGCTAGTGGAGGTTATAGTTATAATGAGATCGATCTTCCCAACGGAAAATTTCACACAAATTTTGCATCTGCTCGTCTCAGCTATGCATTCAGTACAGACCTTTTTATTAAAGGATTTTTTCAGTGGGTCGATGATGCTCTGCTATTCGATGACAGAAATCAGATTTCACAAAACATTATTCTCCGTTATACATATAAGCTTGGGAGCGATTTATATTTAGTATATAATCAGGAAAATTTATTGGGAACCGGCAATGATGTGACTACAAACAGAACCCTCCTCGCAAAAATTAATTTCCTTTTACGGAAATAAATGGATTTAGTGAATAGTAAAGTACTAATGATGAAATGTTAAATTACTATTACAATTCTAAATCAGTCCATATTAATCTCTTTCAGAAGGTTGATATGAGGAAGGCTGAGAATGCGACGTTGCAATGAGGTTCGCGGCAAGGCCGACAATAAAAACTGAGAAGTTTAAGCGATGTGCGGAGTTTGCAGAACGGAATTATTTATAATCCTACCTTTATTAACATCCTTGATTAGTCTTCGTAACATAATTCCGATTATGGCTGTGATTTACTGCCAGAATCATCGGGTGCCTTAAATTCAGATTTAGTCGATTTGGGAGACCAGGGAAGATCCTTTGATCTATAATATAAGATTATCGCTGTAATGGCAGCAACTATAATACTACCGTTGATCACAAGAGCTAATGATGCACCGGCGATTCCGGCAATGGCTCCAACTTCCAGTTGACCCAAAGGTCCGAAGCCGCGACTGAGATTCCACACACCGACAGAAGCTCCGCGCTCTTTATCACTGACAGTGTACTGCACGAGCGTGGGAATTAGCGAATCAACATTTCCCCACATCACACCAATAATGAAAAGAATAACGAGGGCAAGACTAAAAGTAGGGGAGATGGCAAAGGCGACCAAACTAAGACCAAATATAATACATACTGGCGCAAGAAGATGCCCCTGGCGCACACGGGTCGACATACCTGCCAGCACTAATACACCGACAATGACGCCAAAATTCCGCATCGCCGTCATAAAGGCATGCCAGGACTCCCCGACACCGAACACATCCCTGGCAAAGGAAGGAAGTAATACATCGCTCGAAAAAGCAAGGACTTCCGTGATCGCAGTGATTCCAGCAAGAGGGAGAAGGCCATGGTTCCTCCAGATCATTACCAAAGATTTTGTGAATTTTACGGTTGAATGCTCTTCAGAGGAAGCCGATTCTTCGATATTTGGCTTTTTTCTATACGAATGTTTTACTCCGAAAAGTAATAAAGCACCCAAGAAATAGGCGGCACCCATTACTCCGAATTTACCGGCGGAACCCATCTGTGCCAGAAACACTCCGGCAAAAACACTCAATGCACCAAGTCCTCCGGCAACCTTGTCAGCAAGGCTTAAAAGAGACATTCCGTTGAGCGCCTGTTTTGGACCGACCAGGTCAAAGACAAGCGGCCTGCTGACCGACGTTTCGGCAACATCGAGTATGCCAACAACTACAGAGATACCTACGAGTGCTCCAAAAGAAAGATTACCCGTTAAACCGGCAAAAACAGCACCCGCTGCAACGACAGTTCCAACAAAATTTGTGATCTGGAGAATTGTACATCGATCATATCGATCCGAAAGAGCTCCGAAGGGAACGCCAAAAAAAAATTTCGGCAGATGTCTGGATGCGACGGCAATACCAACTCCTAAGGCAGATCCTGTGAGTTCCAGTGCAAGCCAGCCTATGGCGATCTGGGCCACAACATTCGCATAACCGTTGAGCGACAATGATAGCCACAACCATATGTATCCGGGACTTTTAAACGATGCTAAGGTCTCAGAACCAATTTTGGGAAAACGGCCCACTCAATATGACCTTTCTTTTAACAATGTAATTTAAAGAGATCTTTTAGTCCCTCATGAGGGCTAACATCAACGACAATCCCTTCCTTATAAAACCATCACGGTTTTCCTGACATTTAAAATGTTGTCCAACCGATAACTGTACAGTTCGTCAGAATTGTTCTCATGTTTACAGTCCTTCTAAGCCCATTTCCGGATTCAACCGGTTGTTTTCGCACATAATTTTACCATCTAAATATATCGTTGAAGATGGAAGCACGACATCAAAGTGCACCTGACTTGGAGGGACAGTACCTTTGAAGTCCGGGTCCTGGCTTCCAGAGCCAAACGTGACTGGTCCGAGTACGTGTTCGTCTTGATGCAAATGACCGGATGTAATAGCCTGAGGGTTTAATCCAAGTGTAAAATGACATATGTGTTTCGCTATCGGATCATTGGTTGATTCAAATTCTCTTTTAAGGGTACTAGCATCAGCTCCCCCTGTTATCTCCACAAAAACTCCTTTTTCAACGCGGCATGTGACCGGTTCATTAACCAGCTTCCCCGGTGGAATATTGCCGTCAATAACAATAGTGCCGTTTATCGTTTCTTCAATCGGAGCATTCGCTATGGAAACCCCCGGAAAAAGATCTGCTTCACCCGGTACTGTAGCCATCCCATCACCCAGTAAGGCAGGTCTACCTTTCATACCGAAGCTAATGTCTGTACCCACATCCGAGGTCACCCGACAGAAATCTGTATTTTCCCAAAGCTCTATTGCCCTGTTCGCGATTGAAATCATCTTGTCATAATCAACATTGACTATGCCATTAATGGCGAAATCATCCAAACTTGAAATAATAGTCGAAGCAATGCGCGTTCCATTCTTACGGGCTGCAGTGGTAGTCTCCTTCTCAATGAACATAGTCTCACAAAGCCCTACGATTACATCCGCTTCTTTAATTGCTCCAACTGTTATCCGATTTAAATCACGGGTATCCGACTAGCGCCATCCAGGGGATAACCAGCATCTGAGTATCGGCTTTTGCATTGATCCCTGCGATCAGGCAGGCCTCAGCAATCTCCATATCGGTACGGGTGTCGGTAAGAATAAGGAGACTTTCTCCCGGTTTCACATGTCCCATTTTCCGAATGGCTATTTCACCGAACTCGCCCCAACGAAATACAGACATATCTCTCATTCCTTATAATTTAGTGCTTACATTGGTAAGTTAACTTATTGTTCAGGTTGGAACTTAAAAAAAACGTGTCAAAGTGTAATATAAGGGGCGCAATATATTGCTCATATTATCTAATAGAAAACTTATTTTTCTAAAAAAAATAATTCGTACACCAAGCTATAAAAATGAGAAGAGAAGGTGTGCCTTGTGTAATGTTTTTCTATGATTTTTGTGATTTTTCAAAGCTTATGGATGAACTGCCGAAACCGGTAAAACAGTCATTCAAATAATAATCAAATATAAGCATGTAAATAACCTCAGATACAGACGAAAATAATAATTGCATAAGTTGAATGAAAATGTTATGTTATTAACCATAATATATCCTAATGGATTTCTGATCGAGGAATACGTAATTACTAATTATGAAAAGATTATTTACTCTTTTTACGGTTACTGCTGTTGTGTTATCATCCTTTTGCGGTGATGATGGTGTGGGTCCAACAACACCCCCGCCTGATCCAACACCCCCGCCTTCGGTTAATAAAGAGTTGATTGTGGGTTCCTGGTTGTTGATCGAAGCGAAGACAGTATTTGTTGATGGTTTAGAACGAGACGAAGATTTTGATGATCAGACTCTTATTTTTAATGACGATTTAACTTTCGATCTCGAGACAAGTAGCAACGATGCAACAGATGTATTTGGTGGTGATTGGTCATCCACAGCAGATATTATTATTCTTTCTTTTAAAACGAGTGGAAAAATCACTGATGTAGATCAATTTGATTATGATTTCAATGATGATTTTATTATTTTGTTGCAATTTGATACGAACATTCTAGACATTAATCATTTTTTCTTCAAATATTGGAAAAATTAGTTTAAGAGATACCGATATTTATCTAAAGTGTTAAAAAATTTCTGTGCACTATATCATTGACGGCTCTTTTGATACAAATTTTTGTTTTTTCCCACTATGTGAGTTGCTGAGTAAATCTATTTATCAGTTTACATTAGTATTGAAATCTAACAACATTTTTATAAGCTCTATTTTTAAACCTAAACAATACCATTTTGCTTTCTTAAAGTACTGCTATTTATTTCTTTTTTGATAGTTAGTATGCTGTATAGTTTGAGGAAAATAAATCAGTAATTACTCTAGATATAGCAAATCATCTTACTAATTATACCTAAATAGTTCTGGCGATGAACATCTCTGAGAACTGAATATATACATAACTTGCTAGATTCTCTTCATTTGAAAAAATAACTTTATGCAGTTTATTATGTTTTATGTGTAATGATAGTTACTATACAATACATGAAAATACTGAATTATAAACCACTCTCATATGATGGAGGTCAGTCACATGAAACTTCACACAAAACTTAGAGATGCATTGACAAAGGTAAAGAAGGTAAAATTTAATCCCGAACGAAGGAGGTTCGGTAAGATCGCCGCAGCGGGCATAATCGGTGCAAATGTTTTATCATCGGGTATAGGATGCAGCGCAGGTTCTCGAAACAGTTCAGATACAGGTAGTAGCATAGCTGGTGATCGAGAAAACACTTCAAATGTAAAGCTTTCGGCGATGAGCCAGCGGGTGTGGTCAAGTATTGAGGGAGGACCACGGTACGAACAGAGTGAAGATTATTTTACATGGATGAAGCAAATTGGGCTGCATTACCTGGTTATAGATTCCTACTCAGGCGTATCAAATGCAACTGATTATGAAAGTTTATTGAAAATACGGCAGCAAGTTGAAGCCGCGGGACTTAAAGTAGCAAATGTCGGCATAAATAGCGGTGGCACATCGATATTACTGAATCTTCCAGATCGTGATGAAAAAATCGAGGAGAGCAAAACGTTCATCCGTAATGTGGGTAAAGCCGGATATGATACAATATGGACCCATTATGTTGGAACCGGCATCTGGAGAACGGAGAGAGAGGATTTTCGATTTGCAAGCGGATCTGCATTCGATTATGAGAAAGCTATGAGGGATGGAGTCAAATGGAGAGACAATCCGAGGTGGTATCCGGACCGACCGGCCCACGGCCGCGTATACACCGAACTAGAAGTATGGGATAATTGGACTCACTTCATAAAAGCTGTTGTCCCGGTGCTTGAAGAATCAGGAGTGAGGTTCGCCATTCATCCTGATGACCCGACCGGATATCGTGAACTCGGCGGTGTTCCACGCATATTCAGCAGGTTTGATGATTATGTAAAAGCTTTCGAAATCGCCGACAGCCCGAATGTGGGAATGTATCTGGGTGTGGGATCCTACATCGAGGGCGGAAAAGAGACAGGCAAGGATATTCTGGATGTCATACGTTACTTTGGTGAACGGAACAAAATATTTAAAGTCGACTTTCGCAATGTATCAGGGCCGATACCTCATTTTATTGAGACCTTTCCGGACAACGGCTATGTGGATATGTATAAGGTAATGCGAGCGTTAGTAGAGGTCAATAATCACAGTTCAGTGTGCGACGATCATGCACCGCAAATAATAGGCGGTAGAGTAGCTGCCGACTCCTATTCATATGGCTATATGAGAGCTTTGTTAGAGCGTGCATGTGATGAGGTCAAAGAGGGTGATCGGCTCCAGTGGCCTGATACTTATGCACTTTAACAGCTTACTATTGATTATGTATTGCATTTAGTTGATATTAAAGATGGTGAATCCGGTCTTATACTATTCTATTGTATTTCTGAATAAAAAGAACGGAACCGCTAATTAATCTTTACATAATTAAACCAATTATGCAGGAGTGGGATGTTATGAAAGCATTAAGGACATCGGTATTATTTTCCGTGACGCTACTTATGATAGTGTCGCCATCTGCCGCTCAGGAAAAAATCGATTTTGAAATGGCCGATAAATTCAGAGATGAGGGATTTAACAGATCTCACGTCATGGAATTGGCAAGCTATATGGGCGATGTTTATGGCCCTCGTTTGACTAATTCTCCTGGCTACGACCGTTCTGCGCGATGGGTTATAGAGAAGTTCAAGGACTTTGGTATTTCAGTAGAAATGCAGGCATTCGATAGCCCGGGTGTCGGTTGGGAAAATAAATACACTTCGGTTCACATGCATAAACCTGAATATCAGCCGGTAATAGCGTATCCAATTTCGTGGTCACGAAGCACCAATGGGAAAATTGTCAGCAATGTGGTTTATGTGAATTCGCAAAGAATATATAGTGAATCCGATCTCAGCCAATACCGGGGAAAACTACGAAATAAGATAGTTTTTATTATGCCGATACGGAAATTGGAGTTGCAATTCAATCCTCTTGCTGTGCGTTTGTCCGAAGAAGAGCTTGAAGGTATGGCGGAATTACATGTTATAAGAGGAGAAAGAACTGTTACGGTTTCCACTGGTGACTATGAAAAACTTCGTCAGGGTCTGGTAAAAGAACCCCTTTCAAAGCAGAAACTGTATGATTATTTAGAACGTGAAGGTGTTGCGGTTATCGTAACTCCGGGCCAGGATTATACCAGTCATTTCGATAAAGGTGTTGTGTATGTTCCATTAGGTGATCCTGTCGGGGAGAATGACCAGAAACCGCTACCGCAATTGATTATGGCAACGGAACATTACAATAGGGTCCTACGTGTGCTTGAAAAGGGTATTGATGTCGAGATGGAAGTCGAAATTAGGAATAATTACATAGAAGATGACGCGGATGATTATAATGTTATAGCAGAGATACCGGGGAGCGATCTCAGGGATGAAATTGTGATCATTGGCGGCCATTTAGATGGAGAATCTGCCGGAACCGGTTCATCCGATAATGCTGCCGGAGCAGCGACGGTAATGGAAGCCATGCGGATTTTAAAAGAGACTGGTGCAAAACCCCGCCGTACGATTCGTGGGGCTCTTTGGGGTTCGGGAGAAATCGGAAACAAAGGAGCAAGCAGGTATGTCGGTCAGAGTTATGGTGGAGGAGCAAGTGCGTATATCGCTCAGAATTTCGGTGGCCCCGATCCTTCAACAAGGCTGCCTGATCATAAAAAATTATCCTTATACCTCAATATGGACTGGTACGGAAAATTCAGAGGAATTTACATGCAGGGTAACGATTTAGTCCGTCCGATATTCGAAGCATGGATGGAACCGTTCCACGATGTCGGTATGACCTATTTGATCCCAGGAAATACCGCAGGGACAGACCATCTTGATTTCATCAGTGCAGGTCTTCCGGGATTCCAGTTCGTACAAGATGATCTGGAATTTTTCACAACCACGTATCACACGAATATGGATGTTTATGACCGACTTGTTGATGAGGACCTGATGCAGGCGTCGGTGATCATGGCGAGCTGGGCGTATTTTGCAGCAATGCGTAATGAATTGATCCCGCGAACGGACAATCAAATGAAAAATAACAGGCGGTGGCACAAATAAGAAGAAGTATAGTTATGATGTGATGTTATACAGAACTATTTTATTAATTAGTACTAATTGTGTTTATCCAAATTTAAATAATGTTCTAATCAATATTTAATCGAATTTTTTTCAACATTTGCTATATATTTTATTTGGCAACCGAAGAAATCTTCACATTAGGATTATAGTCTCTCTCCGCGTATCCAATGCTTTACTTCATTGAAAATTTAAAAATTGTAGTCGTGGTATATTTCTCACCCGGATTGAGAACTGTCGAGGGGAAGTTGGGCTTATTCGGGGAATCAGGGAAATGCTGTGTTTCAAGGCAGAACCCGTACTGATGCTCATAAACGTTACCGCCTTTCCCAATGTTACTGCCGTCCGGGAAATTTCCCGAATAAAACTGCAGACCGGGTTCGGTGGTATAAACTTCCATGATACGTCCGGTTGTTGGCTCATAGACGCTGCCAGCCAACGTCAGTGACCCATCGCCATTGTTCAGCACCCAATTATGATCATAACCACCACCGAACGTTAATTGATCAGTATCGTGTTCCGATCCGAGTGCCTATTGCAGTTGGCTGCTTAAAATCCATAGGAGTACCCGTGACGCTCCTCAGTTCTCCTTTCAGTATAGACCTTCATTGACAGGCGTAAACCTGTCTGCATTAATTATTAGCTCATGGCCCAGAACATCTCCCGATCCCGTATCAGTAAGATTGAAATAGAAGTGGTTTGTCAAGTTAACTACTGTTACTTTGTCTGTCGTGGCGGTATAGTCTATCCTGAGCTCATTATCATTGGTGAGGGTATAGCCAACGGTAACCGAAAGATTTCCAGAGGGGTATCCTTCCTCGCCATCGTTACTTAGGCAGGTGAGCTTTATTCCCACACCATCGTTATCCCTGAATGGTTCTGCTTGCCGCACGACCTTGTCAAATCCCTTAATTCCCCCGTGCAGATAGTTCTCACCGTTGTTTTGTGCAAGGGTGTATTCAATCTCATCTAACGTGAACCTGCCATGCACGATCCGGTTTCCATACTGCCCGATTATAGCGCCAAAATAGGGACTATCGTTTATGTATTCCTGCAGCGTGTCACATATCCCATTACGACATCTCCCAGCTTCCCCTTCCTGTAGGGGTTCAGAACAAGATGGACTAAATTAGGCATAAAGTTAAGAGACAGTTTATGGTGGTCTGGTTAACGCAGGATAGTATCACGAAGAACGGTCGGGGCTGCTCTCGTTCCGCCACCCATGCCATTCAAGAATAATATAATCCATCGAGAAAAATTTGTTGATCCATTGAGCCTGAAGCTAAAAGAAAGGGGGATTTGTTTCTTAGTGTTTCGTGAGCCCACTGTGCCTGGGATGCTCTTAGCGGAACCGATCGTATACGTTACTTCGCTTCGTTTGACAGAACTTTGAACAAAGCCCATATCCCTCGGAACTCCGAAACCAAAACAAATTACAGGATTAACATCGGTGCGTATCCAAACGATAAGTTAAGCAACAATTACACCACTCATGATAGTACCACTCTTTATTCGGTCATTTGCTATGTTACCCGTATCCACGCAGGCTCTTATCATATCTTTCAAATAACACGACAACGAAAAGATTTCAATAGTTCTAAAATATTATTCGATATATGCATAAAATCATTAATGTTATAAGTGTTGACGCAGAATTTTCATTCTTTGAAAATTACAGGAATTAAGATTTAATAATTTCCTTTTCTATTCAACTAATTATGAATTGTATTTAATTCTTCTCTTACATTTTCGTACCGTCTCTCCGTCTCTCCGTCTCTTAAATTTATGCTGCTTTTTGTCAACTCGTTCTGAACTGGTACAATGTTTAATAATGAACCACTGTTTTTGTATAATAATTTTGTATAGTTGATATTGAATGATTGTGGGGGAGAATACATTTGTAAATGCTCATTACATACCTAAACAATGCACGGCACTATGCCCGATTTGTTCCGATGGTGTACTAATAATAGTATAAAAATTTTTGTAAATTTTAAAAAATATATTGACAATTTGGAAATTATATCTTATAATAGGGCCGTTCATGGGTTAAATGCTCTTATTTTTATATTTAAACGCACTAATTTATGAATGTCAGGCAGTGTTGATGCAATTGAAGTTCTTGATGAATCTCATGTTCTTATTTTCCAAGATAAATCTAAAACACTTTCTTACTCGCTTCTATATTTCTTTATAATAAGGTCAAAAGGTAGAGTGTGATTTATTGCATATAACGAATGAGTCGAACCAATCCTCTGCAGTTAATTGCTCTAAAACGTTTGTATTTATGATTATTGTTGTGTGAAAGTGCAGTTAAACAGGATTATACAAACAGTTTGATGGAATATTTTCAAAAAAAAGTTCAATACAGAGGCGTGATTTTACGTTAACTTATGTATCTGAAGCGCATAATGTTATTATAGGTGCGTTGTGCTCCAACACTAGAAAGGAAAGGTGATGCCTGGCTAAGAGTGTATTGTCACTTTTTTTCATATCTGTGACTTCGGATTTCTCCATTGTAGATTCAAAACTGCGAATATAGGTGTAAAACTGCGGATATCGAACAGCAGCAAAGGTTGATTCGGTTCCGCTCAGGTTTCTACGTAATATAATTAGTTATAAGGTAAGGAGAATTATTATGAGTAAAGCCTTTACTGCAGGGTTAGTTTTTTTAATCCTTGTTCTCGCGTTACCCTCGTTTGCTCAGGAGCATTCAGGGACAATTACTGATGCGGAAACAGGCGATGCCCTGATCGGTGCAAATGTGCTGATTTCTGGCAAATCAATCGGTGCTTCGACAGATGCTGACGGGCGGTTCTCGTTTCAGTATACTGACGATGAGGACTATACAATTGTCGTCAGTTTTGTTGGTTACAGGACCGCTGAACAGGAAATTTCCATGGGATCCAATACCACAGATCTGAATTTCGAACTGGCTACTGACCCGTTCGGAACAGATGAGATTGTCGTCACCGGAATCGCTTCCCGCACATCAAAAGCGGTAGCAGAAGTGGCCGTTGCACGTGTTAATATGACTGAAATTGCTGACCGGCAGAGTTACACCTCATTATCACAGATGATGCTGGGGAAGGTTTCCGGTGTGTCGTTGATTTCCGCAGACGGGCTTCTTGGTGCGCCGTTCCGGTTTCAGACAAGAAGCGGAGGTGGTCTGCACGGTTCTGCCCAGCCGATCATTGTCATCGACGGTGTCCGTACACAACAGGATCGTTTTGAGCCGTTTTCGGGAGAGTATAATCAATTGGCAAACATTACCACGATCAACAACCTCAATGCAGAGGAAATAGAGTCTATCGAAATGCTCAAGGGTCCTGCCGGAGCGGCATCGTACGGGACCGATGGCGCCAATGGTGTTATTCTCATAACCACCAAGAAAGGCACGTTAGGTACGGGAACCGGCACCAGGAATTATACGATCAATTACAAAGCTACGCTCGGCTACAACGGTCAGGAAAGGCAGTATACTGAGAATGACGTTCGGTCTTATAATGAGCTTAATGATTTTTTCAGGAAGGGCACAATACAGAAAAATAATTTGAACATTTCCGGCGGAACCGATCGCATGCGTTACTTCATTTCGTTTGACAAAGCCTTGAACAAAGCCCATATCCCGAGGAACTCCGAAGGCAGGACAAATTACCGGGTTAACATCGATGCGTATCCAAACGATAAGATTGACGTCAATGTCGCTGCGGGTTACTTCACGGGTGTTAACGAGCTTAATGGAGGCAGTCAGTTTGCACAAGCCAGGAGGAGACGTAATCCCTTTGATGGTACTCGGCCTCGGGCTACTCCTGAATATTATGATATAACTCAAGAGCATTTATTTACGAATCAATTAACGGCCTCAGCAAACGTTAATTATCGGCCGTTCCTGGATGGTAACGAGAACCTGAGAGGACTGTCGCTGCAGTTCACCGTTGGTATTAACGACCGGGATGACAGGAGTACATATTTTCGACAGCCCAGTGAAAGATTTGAAGAACTTGGCGAACGGTCAAAAAATGTACAGAGCATAGTGAATACCACGTACACCGGGAATATGAGGTATGATTATAATTTCTGGGGAATAACCTCATCGGCTAGTGCCGGAATGCAGCTCTATGATAACAAAAAGAATGCATTTAATGGTGTAAGCGAAGAATTTGTGACAGAACTCATCTCTACACTTGGAGCAGGAGATGTCAGAACAAGATTAGATGAAAGAGATTTCCACGAACGGAAAGCCGGTATTTTCACCGAACACAGCTTTTCCTATGAGAATACCTACTTCTGGTCTGCGATGCTCCGCAGGGATTACACCAGTTCGCTGAAAGTGGGACATGAATCGATTTACTATCCGCGGTTCAGCGCGTCAGTTCGTCTTGACCGGTTCGACGCAGTCCCGGATGCCTTCGGGTTGCTGAAATTTCGTGCCGCATATGGCGAAACGGGCATCCTTCCGGGACGTTCAGATGCGATACCCCAGCTGTATGGATCGCAGCTTTCCCCGTATGGTGTTGGCGCAAGGCTTTCCGGTATCGGGAATTTAGATATTGAGCCAGAACGAGTCAAAGAAATTGAAGTGGGTATTGATGCCGAATATAATAACTTTTTGTCGGTTGATTTTACTTACTATTATTCGAAGTCAGACAATGCAATATTCGGTGTAGTTCAAACCCCGTCTTATGGAACCGGTGGCAGGAGATTCAATGCTAACATAGGCGAGATCAAAGGATTCGGAATTGAATCGCAGACCAGTTTATTTTTCAGCGGCCAGCGGTTAGGCGGCTGGTCTTTCAACCTTACCAATATTGTGAATTGGTCTGGAAACGAAGTGATTTCTATAGGCGACAGTAATCCTCTGATCGATCACGGTACCTGGACAATATGGCCTGGCTACGAGAGAGGTTTTGCCCGTCCGTTCAAAGGTCAAGAGGCGATATTGACTAAAGATGATGCTCCGGAAACAAATACCCATGAGGCAGGCGAAGGGTATTACGCAGATTTCACAAAAGGTGATGATCGTGAGGATGTCGGTCATCAATTCCCGCCATGGACCGGTAGCTTCAGCTCCAGTATTTCTCTCGGTAATTTCTCCGCATATGGAATGTTTGAGTGGAAGTACAATTTCTGGCTCCTCAACGACACCCTTATTGATGATACGGGACCCCGCGAAGATGGTCTTGGCTCAAACATTCTGAAATTCGACGTAGTGCGTGAAAAACTGCAGATAGAAGAATTTGGTTTGGTCCCGGAAAATGAAGAATTGCAGCCAGGTACCCAGGAATATATTTCTCACGCGAACTGGTGGGCAAGATGGGGAGATCAAACTGATCAGAACAGCTTACGACGTTCAGACTTTTTGAAATTCAAGGAGCTTGCCATTTCTTACAAAGCGGACACATTGATACCGAAACTTGGATTGCAGAATTATATCAATGGCTTAACGTTCGGTTTTAACGCTACCAATCTCTGGATGCTGCACCACGACAGCTTTAATGGTCTGACCAGCGTTGAGACCGTTAGAGGCATACTCGAAAATATTCCTGATAATGTGAGCAGTCGCCAGGCAGTCCCGCCGATGAAATCAATCTCATTCTTTACCAGGATAACATTATAATCGATAAAGGACAAATTAAGAGGAATAAAATATTATGAAAAAGATAATTACACTACCACTGATCTTTATGATGCTTGCGGTGAGTTTCTCCTCGTGCAGTGAATTTGTCGAGGATGTGAATCCGCTTATTAGTCAGGTAGAGGATACGGCTCTCAACGATCCAGCTCAGGCAACGTTCCTGTTGCGGGGTTTAAAGTCAAATTTCTATAACTTCTGGAGGGAAGAGAGGCCCGGAACTGAAATACACGGTGACACAGGCATTTGGGACAGTCGTACCAGCGATAGTGTTTTTACAGAGAGCTGGAACCAGACCACCGGATCATTTAACCCGCGCGCATATAATGGCAAATTTGAAAGGCCCCATGTAATACGCTTCCAGGCGCAAGAGTTGCTCCGGCGGTTACCGCTCATGTTAGCAAAAGGGTCAGTTGACGCACAGCTGCAGGAGGATATGCAATGGTGGGCTAATTTCCTTTTAGGATATTCCCACCATGTTTTGGCCACATGGCACGGCCTCACTGCGGCAGGGACAATGGCTGGTAATGTTATTTCCCCGGACCCGACTACCGGTGATGAGTACGGCTCATTTCTATCGTACAACGCTGTTCTTGGTATGGCTATTGAATTTTACAAGGCAGCATTACAGTATTCACCCTCCGCTGCTGATGGAATTGCCGATGCAGCTCATGCTGATAAGGTCGTGAATTCATTTATAGCACGGGCGTATCTTGATAATCATGCCGACGGATATGGCGGTGCAAGTGAAGGACATGATTCCGCTGATGCCAAGGCTGCTGCCGCGATGGGTTTGCAGATGGGTGATCCTCCCTTTGTGTTAACACTAGGTGAGGGATTTACAAATCGAATGTGGGATGACATGGGGAGAGGTACCAGCGGCGGCACATCTATCTCTGCCCGGTTCGCACGATATATACTGGCTGATCGGAAAGAGGGAGAGATCGTCAATCAACTTAGATCTTCTGATAATCCTGCAGCAACGGCTTTTTATACGGCAGCCAATGTTTTTAATCATCCAGGATCTGTTGGGGTAAATCATGAAGACTTCCCCGTCTTTGATCTTTCCAAAGGTTTCTCATTATCATATTTTCCCGGATCGGGAACGAGCAATGTATTTGGCGATCCGGTCGTGGGTAAATTTGAAGGAGAATCTGTTGTTACGCGCGGGCACTTTAATGCTGCAGACCCGCGGGAAGGAGAGGCGGAACGATTAGGACTGGCCGAAGGTCAGACTGCACGTATTCAGCTTATAGAGCGAACGATCGGAGAAGCTCAACTCAAACAATACAAGGATACGGGTGAATGGATATATGCACCTACCATTCAGATGCATCCTAACGATCTGCCAACTGTCTTTTCGCAAGACAGATATAACCAAAAGGAACAAGATCTCGTATTGATAGATTGGCAGGAAATGAATCTGATACAAGCTGAGGTTGCCATTGCCTTGGACGATCTGCAAGCAGCAGCGGATTTCATTAACGAAAACCGTGTCGATGGCCATGGCCTGGATCCTATTAGTGTTGCAGACATGGAGACATATAACCGCCCATGGGGAGGTGCATATGATATTACCGGACCCATCGGTTTCCTCATTGAAGAGCGGGACAAAGAGTTGATGTTGAGATCGACCCGGCTGTATGATCAATTCAGATTTGGTATCTTCCACTTGCCGCTTGGAGATGACTGGGTCTATTTTCCCATAGGACAAGAGGAGATAGATGGTAATCCGAACATTAAACAAACTGATGTCCAATAAGGATTATAATCTTACCATAATCTGACCATGGGAAGATCATAATCCAAACCGGCGATTTTAAAAGCTGGAGTTTTAAAAAATGATCTACTAAAGATGCTCCGCCATTTGCGACGGAGCATCTTTGGTTTGGTGATTAAATGTAAACTAAAACACTATAGATATTTAACCAAATTAATATGGATTTCAGAATGCAAAGCAGGCTTTGTTTACGTATGGTGGTTTTTTTGCATACCCCTTGTCATGTGCAGGAACAACAGATTGGAAAAGAACTCAATAAAGAGGCTTCAAATCTTTTCCGGCACGCGGGGTAATTTCTCGGAAGCGGTAGCTAGTGGCTGATAGTGCTTTGGAAATGGCAGAAAAATCATGTGAACCGAACCATCCCAATGGAGCGACAACTGGAAGAACGGGCAAAATGATCTATAGAATAAGAAATGTAACTGTTCTGTTCAAAAAATGGAATATATTAAACGGTAAAGGATATATAAAATAAACGACCTTTATGAGATTATGAGATTTTTCGAAACAACAAGGAGAGGTTGTCTCAAGTTTGAAAATTTGCCACACGAACAGTCCAGAACTCGAAAATACCAAGCAATCTTTTAAACCGCAATTATATCCTGAAAACAAATGTAAATAAAACTATTGTAAAAGCGAAATAAATATCTTAATGTCTGTTATATTATGTACAGTATGTTCTGACGACATTTACCCTGTCAGACCGTATCATACTGTCAGTATTAACTGAAACATAATAAAAAATCACTGCCATGAAAAAATTAATTAATATTTTATTACTTGTTGCTGTTACAGTATCACTGTCTTGCGGTGAGGATGAAAAAAGCTCACTAACGTCGCCTTCGTACAACAATCCTGACAGGCCGTCGGTTAATAAAGATTTACTTGTTGGTTCCTGGCAATTAGGTTCATTGAAGACTATATTAAATGATGGTTCCATAATTGAAGAAGTACTCACTTTTGGGCAGACTCTTGATTTTAACGCCGACTTAACATTCGATATCAAAAATCAAGGCGAGGGCATCCAAGTTGAACAAAAAGAAGGACAATGGTCATCAACATCCACTAAGATGCAGCTCATTTTCGTAGAAAACAATAAAATTTTCAAGATAGAGGATCACGAATATACTGTCACGGAGTCGTTTCTTAAGTTGACATTAGTCAGTGATCCCCGTGCAGACGGATCTTTGCCGATTCTTACATATACTAGAAAATAGCATTACATCATCAGGTGTTTCTTCGCAATTTTTCTCCAACCACAATACTGTTTTTGTATATCGGTTGTAATAATAGTATTCAATCGTGGTTCGTAATGTTTGTAAACAATTAATTGAACACATTGAAACCGGGCAAACGTTCCGATATTGCCGCTAAATTGTTAGAGAAAAATTAGTAGAAATACAATTTAAAAAGCTCGATTAATATATAATAATTCTCGTATAGTTACTAGTTTATTACAAGCATCTTTTCTTACATCACTCCAATATGCAGCATATCAAATACATATATACATTATAGGGATTCAGAATAATTTGGATAGATTTAAATCAATTAAATTACCATCCATGTCAATCTCCTTATTCACGCGCCGCTAAACGTTAATCAGTCTACCACGTAACACACACCATTATTTTTCATTTCAACAGACATTTCACTATTCAAGACAGAATTTAAGAAAATTAGACAAGATTAAACCCTCAACGGCCTAAAATATTAGTCTTGATAAAATCTAAACGGATGCGTATGCATGTTTAATAGTTAATGTAGTTTATTATACAAAAAAGAGGAGCGGAAATCACTTGTAAAAGTAAAATGCTTAGCGTAATATTTATTAACAAGAATCAATAGGAGGCAATAAATGATATCTCGAGTAATGATAGTTTTAATATTTGTGCTGTTCACGGTACCAATTGCCACAGCACAACCAGGTGTACATACTGCAAAAACCGGCTCTGAAGTTCTCCGTCCAATACGGAACGAAAAACTTGACCTTATTCTGCCGGGAGCAATGCGCGATAATAATGTGGACATGTGGATTCATGTCACTCGTGCCGGAGATCAAGATCCAATGTTTCGGGAATTTGGGTCGACCTCCGGTTATATGATATTTACCGACCTGGGAGACAGGATCGAGCGCGCTTCGTTTAGCGGTGGTTTTGGCGGTGTCGGAGCTTTAGATTTTGACATATATGGCTCTCGTGAACTTTCGCGAGCAATTACCGGTTATGATTATAACACTCAGGAATTTTCAGTCTACGACGAAATAACTCAATTTGTTGCGGAGCGTGACCCGAAAACGATTGCAGTAAATTTTTCCGACTGGCTCGCTATTGCGGACGGAATATCATATACGCAATATCTGAAACTGGAAAAGATTTTAGGGCCGAAATATTCGGAGAGGATTATCTCTGCAGAAAAGGTTATCACCGATTTTCGGTCAAGACGGATTCTCAGGGAGGTTACTCTCATGACGAATGCGCTTGAGATACATCGTCAGATTCTTGAACGTTCCTTATCGAATGAAGTTATAACGCCTGGTGTAACGACATTGGAAGATGTAGGCTGGTGGGTTAAAGAAGAATTCTTCAAGAGCGGGGTTTAACAGAAGGATTCAGTACTGGGGCAGGTACTCCGGTTGTTCTTTATTCCGCCGTTTCAGATCAACCAGAGACACGTGGCCTTCCATCAAGTCGGGGCAATTTTTCGTCATCAAACTCCCCTCAATATGTATTGCAGCGTGGAGATTTTTTGCAGTTTGATAATGGAGTACGATATCTTGACTACTTTTCAACAGATTATAAGCGTAATGCCTATATTATGAGGGAAGGGGAAACAAGTGTCCCAAAGAGTTTGCAACATGCTTCTGGTCGTGCAATAGAAGCCCGAAAGATTATTAGGAAACAAATTAAAGCAGGCATAACCGCCGGAGAAACATTGAATACTATCAATGCAGCCTTGAAAAAGGTACTTGCTGATACTGATAAATCAGGATTTTTTGCTGATCTTCATAGCCAAGGTAATCATGGGGGAACTTTAGTGACGGTTGGACCTTCGATTTCAGCATTTCGGTCAGACCGGGATCACTTGCCGATTCAAAAAAATCATCTTTTTTCACTTGAATATGTGGTCAGTACGAACCTTCCTGAAAGACCCGGTTATCCGATTGTCATCAACATAGAAGGTAATCACGTTGTATCCAGTCGGGGAGTTGAATTTCTTCATCCACCGAATGAGAAAATTTTACTGATCCATTGAGCCTTGATCTGCTAATGAGAAGAATTGGTTACATCATTGCTTGAGCAGTGTATGCTTCAGTCGATCTTATAAATTTTTCAAATCTATCGAAATTCTGAAAATGGGAGCTTTCTTTTAAGCTTTTTAAGGCTGATTTATAAGAGTCAGTCTTTTAAATTGAAAACACGTCAATAATCTATCAATTAAATTCAAAAAGAGTTCGCATATCATTCAGCCTGTGGAGTAGAAAACGCTTGTGTTAGTATACTACATTCTTTACTGTTCGCACAACGTGTCCAACTTGTTCTTACGACCTACTTCCCAAGGGAATAAAATGTACACTGTCGAATTATACACCACTATCATACAACGGAGGAGAATCGTATGAATCTCCTCACAAAATTTAGAGAAGCATTGACAAAGGTAAGGAAAGTAACATTTAATCCCGAACGAAGAAGGTTCGGCAAAATAGCCGCAGCCGGCATAATAAGTGCAAATGTTTTGTCATCGGGTATAGGATGCAGCGCAGGCTCTCGAAACAGTGCAGATACAGGTAGTAGCATAGCAGGTGATCGAGAAAACACTTCAAATGTAAAGCTTTCAGCGATGAGCCAGCGGGTGTGGTCAAGTATTGAGGGAGGACCACGGTACGAACAGAGTGAAGATTATTTTACATGGATGAAGCAAATTGGGCTGCATTACTTGGTTATAGATTCCTACTCAGGCGTATCAAATGCAACTGATTATGAAAGTCTATTGAAAATACGACAGCAAGTTGAAGCCGCCGGACTGAAAGCAGCAAATGTTGGCATAAATAGCGGTGATTCATCGATATTACTGAATCTTCCGGATCGTGATGAAAAAGTCGAGGAGAGCAAAACGTTCATTCGTAATGTGGGCAAAGCCGGTTATGATACCGTTTGGACCCATTATGTTGGAACCGGTATCTGGAGATCGGAGAGAGAGGATTTTCGCTTTGCAAGCGGAAGTGCATTTGATTATGAGAAAGTCAAGAGGGATGGATATAAAAGGAGAAACGGTGAAACGTGGTATCCGGATCGCCCCGTTCACGGCCGTGTGTATACCGAACAGGAGGTATGGGATAATTGGACTTATTTTATAAAAGCAATTGTACCGGTGCTTGAAGAAACAGGAGTAAGGTTTGGCATTCATCCTGATGATCCTACCGGATATCGCGAACTTGGCGGTGTTCCACGCATATTCAGCACATTTGATGATAATGTACGGGCATTTGAAATTGCCGACAGCCCAAACGTGGGAATGTATTTGGGTGTGGGATCCTACATTGAGGGTGGTAAAGAGACAGGCAAAGATGTCCTGGGTGTCATACGTTATTTTGGCGAACGGAACAAGATCTTTAAAGTTGACTTTCGCAATGTATCGGGTCCAATACCTCATTTTATTGAAACCTTTCCTGACAACGGTTATGTGGATATGTATAAAGTCATGAGAGCGCTGGTAGAGGTCAATAATCATTGTGTGGTGTGCGACGATCATGCTCCTCAAGTGATAGGCGGTCGCATAGTCGCCGATTCCTATTCATACGGCTATATGAGAGCGCTGTTGGAACGTGCATGCGATGAGGTCAAAGAAGGTGATCGGCTCCAGTGGCCTGACACATATGCACTTTAAAATCCGTTTTTATCCTGAATTTCGGAGAGCTTTTGTTTCCGTAATAATATAAAAAAAGTGCTCATATTACTTTAGCTTGTGAGGAATTGATTTCTGCCTGTGGAGCACAAAATATTTGTAGAAGCAAATCGCACACTTAACGGTTGCTATTGAAGTGCCTTAAAAGTTTTGATGAAGCACATCATTTTTCATACACAATCCCTAATTATTGTAGTTAAAATTATTGATACGAGGAATATCGGATCATTAGTAAAGGATATATAACTATGAATAAAACACGGATTCTCCTTAAAGTATTATTTATTTTTTTGTTTGCTCAGGGGGCTTCTTGCACAGACCTTGGAAAAAGATAAAATGCTCAATTTGTTGGATCTGATCCGTAAAGAGAAGTTTGACCATGCTCTACCGCAAGCCATGCGAGACAATAACATCGATATGTGGATACATGTGATGGGGACAAAAAATGCCGAAGAGGGTAACCTCGATCCCCTCAGGTTAAACTTTGGCAGCAATACAGGCATATTTATTTTTACCGACAGGGGTGGTGACGGAATAGAACGGACTGTTTTAGGCCGTGCTTCTTACACAGCTCTCAACAGTAAGGCATACGACATTTATGGTCCTGAGAGTGATTTGAATCTATTTGTCTCTGAACGTGATCCCAAACGCATCGGTGTAAACTTCTCGGAAACGATTGCCATAGCAGACGGGATTTCATATACGGACTACCTCAAGCTGGTCAATATGTTAGGTGAAAAGTATGCTGAGAGAATTGTTTCAGTTGAGGACCTTATAACCGATTTTCGCTCAAGAAGGGTAATGAGTGAAATCGTCTTTTTCGGGGAGCTGTGCAAAGAAACCGTTGAGGCGGTTAATAAAGCATTTGACCTTGTTGAGCCGGGTGCAACCACTTTGAAGGATGTTTCCCGGTGGCTGGCAAACTATCGCCTGGCCAAAGGATTTGATTCTATGATCCAATTTTTACTGCCTGGTGTATTTCTCCAAACACCGGATGGAGATTTAATTGTTGAAAAAGATGATGATGATTACGTTATCCAGCGAGGGGACCTTATTTTTATTGATTTTGGCACAACGCATATGAACTACAGAATAGATTTAAAACGGCCTGCATATATCCTTCGAGATGGAGAGGATGCCGTACCTCCGGAAATTCAAAAAACTTTCGATAAAGCATTAATAGCCCGTGATATATTCCGCAAGAACATCAAAGTAGGTCTTACAGGAAAAGAAACATTTGAAATTCTAAAAAACAAAATAGAAGAAGCCGGGTATTTATACACAAACATGGAAAGATATGACACAACAGCTGATCCTGAAAAAACTCAGATTAATTTCGGTTTTCATTCTTTAGGTAACAGTTGGCCGGCTGATGGTGGCGGTCTCGATATTTCTCAGCGTTCACAAAGAGTTCATGTGAAGATACCACTTAATCACCTTTTTGTCATTGAATTCAGGATATATGATCCGGTACCGGAATGGGGTAAGGGACAAAACATTCTTATGGCAATGGAGGACGGTGTGACTGTTAATGAACGCGGGGTAGAGTTTCTCTATCCGCCCATGAAACAAATTCGACTAATTCGGTAATTGGTTCGCTAATCGTACTGCCTGTGGCGTATCAAATCATATGATCTTAATTTGATGATTTAATTACAATAAGAGTTAACGACGTACTATTCAATTCAGAAAGGATTGCACCACCGCTACAATCCTCCAATAAAATTTCTAGAAATTGTAATTAATGATAGTATTGAGTTTTTAATCGTTACCCTTTCCCTCATTCGCTACTCAACCTTTAACATTTATCCAATTTATAATTAAATGTTAGCAGGCAGAGCTACAGATTTCAATTATTCTGCTTTTTTAATGAAACTTATCAATCTATCCGGTTGTTCTTTCTTTTATCAAATTCTTTCAGACAAATTCGATTTATTGAGTTACGTGTGTTTAGTAAGATTCTCTTTCTTAACTAAAGATATTAAATTAAAGGTATACTTATGAAGCATAAATTTTTTATCAAACCTATAATTCTTATTTGCTTAATTACAATACCAGCAACATATAGTACAATATACGGACAATCAAATAACAGTGATATAAACAATAAGATTATTGAATTGCTGTCCGGTGACCAAAATGTGGTAGAGAAAAATATAAGTTTTATTAAGGAAAATTGGGATGATAGCTTTGTTACAATGATTCTTGAGATTATGCAGTTTACAAACGATTGGAATCTCTATACTGAATTATATCCCTTGATGGAGCAAAAAACCGGACAAAAATTTGGATTTGATAAAGATGCATGGTTCGAATGGGTATGGAATCAAGATTACAATATGCCTCCTGAATATGTAGATTTTAAATCAAATCTTTATGGTTTAGTCTTTCCCGCATTTAAAGATTATTTTAACAGTTCTTTTAAATCAATTATCCGACTTGATGAAGTAAGATGGGGAGGCGTCATACAAGACGGTATACCGCCACTACGAAATCCGAAAATGATAGATGCAAAAAATGCGAATTACCTCGATGATGATAATTTGGTGTTTGGTATTTCTATTAACGGGGATACAAGAGCATATCCGAAGAGAATACTGGCTTGGCATGAAATGTTTGTTGATATATTCGGTGATATTCCTGTTGCTGGTGTATACTGTACTTTATGTGGTGCTATGATACTCTATAAAACAGAATTAAACGGTACCAATTACGATTTAGGAACAAGCGGATTTTTATACAGATCCAATAAATTAATGTATGATAAAAAAACCCAATCTTTATGGAATACTTTTCGGGGAGTACCAGTAATAGGACAGTTGGTTGATGAAAACATTACCTTAGAAAAGGGAAGTGTGGTTACTACAACGTGGAAAGAATGGAAGAAAAGACATCCGGAATCACAGGTATTGTCAATAGATACGGGTTACGATAAAAATTACGATGAAGGTGAAGCATATAAATCATATTTTGCAAGCGATGATTTAATGTTCACTGTACCTAAATTAGATAAAAGAATGAAAAATAAAGATGAAATACTCGGGTTGTTATTCCCTGACCAGCCTGGTGAAGCTCTAGCTATTTCCGTAAAATACTTATCAAAAAATCCAATATATTCCGGAAGTTTGGGCGATAAGGATTTTGTTATATTTACAGATAAATCGGGAGCATCGAGGGTATTTAATTCCGGAAATGTATGGTTTGAAAAATGGGATAAAAATAACCAGATAGTGGATGAAAATGGGATCAAATGGGAATTGTCAGAGAGTGAAATTGAATCTTCTGAAGGAGATATATTAAAGAGATTACCTGCCCATAGAGCATTTTGGTTTGGATGGTTTTCACAATTTTCACATAGTGAATTGATAAAATAAGATTAGTGGACCGACATTTTTTGTTTAAATGAATACAAGTATTATTATCATAAGATTACTCAGATTCCACTCTTGGAAATCTCCCAATTCTCATTTAATTCTGTCTAAAACTATCTGAACAGATACAGTGATTTGAATAGAAATCCTCCCGAATAAAGTCGATGCTAATAATTATTTTTAAGGTTTAAGCTCCCTGATCCAGATATTGCGGAACCGGACTGGATTTTCGTGCTCCTGAAGCATTATAGGTTGTTTATCCGGATGTACCTGGTACTTCGGCACTTTCTTGAAAACAGTTGGTCCCATAATCTCGAAATTATCCTGCACAAGTATACCGTTTTGAAATACAGTGGCAGTTGCCGGTTTGACAACTCGGTTGTCTTTAAATATTGGACGATGGAAAATAATATCATAACTCTGCCAATCTCCAGGGGCATGTGAAGCATTGACCAGTGGAGGATTTTGGCTGTATATCGCGGCTGCCATACCTGTCGGATAGGTTTGGTTGTTGTATGAATCAAGCACCTGAACCTCATATCTGCTCATAAGAAAAACACCACTATTACCCCGGTCCTGCCCACTACCAGTGATTTCCAAAGGTGTAGACCATTCAATATGCAGTTGGAAGGAACCAAATTCCTGCTTAGTCCGAATATTGCCCGCATCCTTGACTACTTCCATATAGCCTTTTTCGATTTTCCATTGTGCTTTGTGGTTTTTTTCACCTACCCATTCAGAAAGATCACTACCATCGAAGAGGATGATCGCGTCCGACGGAGGAGACAATTCTCCTATTTGTGGAACAGTCTTCATGACTGATGGTTGTGGCCCTTTTTCATCGTACATTACTTCGAGGTCATATGGAGGGGATTTATATACATTCTCACGTTCACCATTTGTACACGTTGTCAGTGTTGCTAAAATCATAAAGAAGAATACAACAAGAAATGATTTCTCTTTCATAGGTTTCTCTTCGTTTAGATAACATTCATTCTTTCAAATCCAAATTTGCAAGAGCTATTAATTCACTTAATACATCGGAAGAATTTCGCAATACAGACAATCTGCTGTCAGGATCCACGGTCCACTCTATAGGAAACTCTCTAATTTGGATTCCCAGGTTTTGAGCACGCAGAATAATTTCTATTTCATATAAAAAACCTTCCGTAGCGCACTGTTTAAATAAACTTCGGGCTGTATTGCCTTTATACACTTTGAAACCACATTGTGTATCTGTTAAATAGGATGGTACACTAAACCAATGAACAAATATCCATCTGAAAATTCTTGAAATAAATTGTCTGGACCACGATTGAGGTTTTACAACATTACTATACTCCAATTTTCTTGATCCATGCGCACAATCACAAATTCCATTATTAAGCAATTCAAGACCACGTATAACCATATCATACGGTACACACAGGCCGCTATCAACGCAGAGCACATAGTCTCCGGTTGATGCTGCCACTCCGGTCTTAACTGCACATCCCTTGCCACGGTGAGGTTTATACTGAATTATCTTCAATGAAACAGTGGATGAAACCGTTATAGATTCCGCAGCTTCAATTGTAGTATCTGTACTACCATCATCGACAATAATAAGCTCACCATGAAAATCATTTTTAATGAGAAATTCTTCAGCAGCCTGAATGTCCCGCACAATTTTTTTACATTCGTTATAGACAGGTATTACAATAGAAAAAATCATTTGCATCATGAAGTAAGATATTGTAACAATAAATTGAACAAAATATTTTGAAGAAGAAACAACAGCAAAAAAGATTCAATATTTTTAGCAATAGCATGGGGTAATAATCTCATTCAAGATTAGTGATATCACCGTAACGCACAATATTCTCTTTGTTCTCGGAACCATCCGTGATAATTATAGACTGGATATCGTTATGACGTAAACAGTAGTCATTAATTTCCTCCGGAGACATTATCATAAATGCTGTCGAAAGGGCGTCTCCTGCTGCCGCGGTCTCACTCAGTACCCATACAGCTGATTTATCTGTAACCGGATAGGCTGTTCTCGGATCGATTATGTGTTGACCTTTTCTAATTCCTGAGCCATTTATAGCGCGGTTACAAAGATAGAGATGTGAAATAATTTTATCTGGATCATTGGGATTTCTTATAGTTATCTGCCATCCTTTTTCACCGGGGGGTGCATCTAAGGTAAAAACCGAACTGGTTCCCCCATGAATGAGTGCAGAGTTTATATCCCAGTCATCTAATATTTTTGCCATACAATCAACAGCATATCCTTTACCAAAACCTCCTAAATCAATACACATATTGCCTGAATTGAGCGATACTGTATGTTGATTTTTGTCCAACTGAATAAGATGCATTCCTGTTCTTGCTCTAGCGACGGTTAGTTCCTTTTGAGATGGAGTGCGATTGGTTTTATCACTATTCAACCAAGATTTTAACAGCGGTCCGACGGTAATATCAAATGCATTATGTGTGCTTGTGCTTAATTGGACACATTGTTCAAGGCATTCGAAAGCATCCAATCCAACGCATACAGGATTACTTGTACCGGAATTATTAATACGTGAGATATCGCTGTTTGGAATAAATCTGCTTAATTCCTGTTCAAGCCGATCAAGTTCGTTAAACGCCTGAAAAGCACATTGTTCCGCATAAATGGCATCGTCGTTTATAATAATTATCTCAAAAACAGTTGCCATAGCATTATGTGAAAAACGGCGGGCGTTATTCGGTGCTTGTTCAGAATAATCTATAAAGTTGTTTT
Organism: bacterium; assembly: GCA_965249485.1. Classification (GTDB taxonomy): domain Bacteria; phylum SM23-31; class SM23-31; order SM23-31; family SM23-31; genus CBDFMG01. The sequence goes on from OZ252239.1 coordinate 2,137,490, forward strand.
TTGGTATTTTATCCATCTTTTTCTGTAAAAGCCTTTTTCGGTATTAGCCTACTGTTGTAGTTTGTCCCAAAGATCTTTCCTTACATAACCGCGCAATTCAATCATCGGGCGTAATTCTGTATAATCATCAAACAGAGGTACGTATAAATTTCTTTTTCCGGGGGATGGGAGTTCATATATTTTATTTAGGATATCCGATTCCACACTGGGTGAGGCAATAATTACCGGTGCTGCTTCTACATCCATATCAACTTTGTTCCACCAACCTATGTTGGAAAATGACCGCAAATACCATGGTAGAGGCCAATAGTCACTTTCAGGACTTATAACATTAATATACATATTTTTTCCATCAGGATGAACATTTGCTAGACCTTGGATACGTTCGGCGATACTGAAAATATCATTGGTAGTATGAGCATACACATATGGATTTGAAGGGTCAGAATAATATTTATAGTTAGATAAATAAGATTGTGTCATTAAATGGATAACACCTGCAGCAAGTACAAGCACCAGAAATACTCGCATTGCTTTTCTTGAAAAAAAGTTAATTGCGGCAACGGAACCGACGGCTGCAAGGACTATCATTCCCTGCAAAAAACCAAGCATATTCCAGGGAGTTTTATAAGGAATTGCCGAATAAACAAATGCCGATATAAGAGTGAAGTATAAGATAAACCGGACTAATCGGAAATCTACACCTGAGACTCCTTTTTTTGATACGGCAACTAAGGACCCGGCAACAGCCAACAAAACGATTAAAGCTTCGCTCCAGATTTGTCCAGTTAAACCTTTTGAATAAATCAGCAATTTAAGATAGTAATACCATGGCTGTATGTGCCAATCATCATATGCAGCTTTGCTGAAATAATTCGTATAGGTTAAATAAGAATCTGAAATACCTGCAGGATTGGTGAAAAAGGAGGAATAAAATAGTGCGGAAACGGCAAGTGCTGCTACTATCAATGCTGCACAATGACTAAAATTGATTAATTTGAATGTCTTTTGAGTAGCTCCTGTAAAGTATCCCTCTGTAATGAGCACAAGAAATGATGCTATCAGCATTGCGCCAAAGGCTATTATAAATGTTTCCTTTGTTGCATGCATCAATCCGAGAAAAATTCCGGTCGTCACTGCCCAGCCGTAGTGTACGCTTACGCAATATCGGTAGCCGGAAACTATTACGGCTAGTATTAAAAATACCAGCAGCATTTCATGAATGTAATAGCGGCTATAAAATACCATTGCAGGTGAAACTGCCGTCAATATACCAGCTGAAGTTACAACCGGCCAGCTCAATCCTGATACAAACATATACAGTAGCACTATTAGTAATACCCCGAAAAAAACAGGCACAATCCGTAATGTAGATTCATCAATCTCCGGAAGATTTTGTGCTGATCCAATCCACGCAGGAATTAAGGTGAGATAATAAAGGGTAGGGCCGTGGTATTCACTGTTATCATAATGGTAATAATTGTATTCTAACAATAATCCAAACTTTGCGGCCTGTACTGCTTCGTCGGAATGCATCGGACGCTGTGTCAAATTCGGCAACCGAAATGCAATTGCGGTGAGTATGACAATCAGAACGAGAGAGTAGTAGTGGACCTTTTTATTAATTAAGGGGTACACCGTAAACACCAACCTCAATGTAATGATTTAAATCATTACTTATGTTGCCGTTACTATACAGACGGACATATCGTCCCTGGACTCCTTTCGCATCTATTAATTTTCCTTCAGATGTTTCAACATAATGCAGGTCCTTCCCAACACCCAAACCAGCAGAGTTGTCATCATCATTATTGAAGATTGTTGTAACTCCTTTAATAAAATTAGGTTCGTCAGCAACTTGTACAACTACATCAGTGTAAACGCGGGCCTGTTTATGGTAGTGCCACACAAGCACAGCATAGAGAGTATGAGAACGTTCAAGATCGATTGTTACGTGCTGCTGGAATGGTCCTAATTCAACGTAACTTCCATCCGCAGCATCTTTATCATCATTGGTAATCATTTCTATTTCACCTATAATCGGTTCTTCATCGGTACTGGCTACCGCTTTTCCCAGTGCAACATTTTCTGTGCCAACCGGAGCAAGAAACGGAGAGCGAGGTTTTCCCAGTGGTTTTTCAAGATTTTGAATCCTGAAATTTTGTGGTGTTCCAACAAACATTGGTTTTGGAAGTTCAATTGTAATCGGCTCCAAATCTTGAGCATTTGCAGTTGCGATTCCGTATTGTATTTCCACAGCCGAAAATAATAACACTACTAATAGTGCAAGTAATAGACAATGAAAAATATTTTTGATGATCATAACAATACAATCCTTTATTTTTAGAATGACACTTACTTAATGTATACTACGGATCCTTACGTCCAGTTTCTTTTGAGCTCAATAAGAGATAGGTATGGACCAAACTCACTATGAGAAATAAAAGCGCGCTTGAAAAGTGCAAAGTCAATAAAGACTCCTGTCCGCCTGTCCCAAATATAGTATACATACTTAAAATGATCGATCCCATAATAAATGGTGTTAAGAAAACCAACAGCCAAAAGCAAACCTTCAGAACTGGCTGATAGTGTGATATAGCATCTTTATCTCTTTTGCCGAAAATACTATTATACAACCACTGTTGATCAGATGTATTAAAAATTTGTTCATGTGCCCAGAGCAGACTTATTAGTGTCATGCTTATCGCAAAAACAGGCGATAATGAAACATGCAATATTAGCAAAAAACCGGATATCGGTCCACCCGTAATAAAGTATGGCATAAAACCGGTTAAGGTCAGTAAGACAACACAAATAACAGCAATACAATATAACAAAACTTTTATACATTTTACTATATCGGATATGTTTAATGAGCTGGGATTCTTACATTTTACGTATGCATCTACTGCGGTAGATGCTAATTTTTTTACGGTCTCTTTTAGATTAATCACACTTGGCCGGGTAGCATAGAAAAACCAGCCGACAGCAGCCAGAAAAATCAATAATGTTACAATTCTAATCATAGTATAATCAATTTCATGAGTCAGATCCCGACATTTTTTTTAGAATAGCATCCAAACCCTTCATAGTATACAGCAATAGGACTAACAGTATGATGCCGCAGCAGACCAGTATCATATTTTTCATGAGCGGACGGAACAAAAAGCTCATTGCAAAGACACGGGGGTAGACAGCATCCGTTTCCTGCAGAAATGTCATACTAATTGTTGAGCCTTTAGAAAAATCAAGCGGCATTGGTGCACTGACGTTTCCAAAACTAAACGGTGATCCTATAGCATGACAATCGTTGCAGCCTCTGATGCCCAATGATTGCTCTGCCGGTCTGACATCATGAGCAAATGCCCAGCTATACGGTTTCGCTGCAGGATGATCCTGTTGTATCAGAATAGTAGAATTGGCGGCACTGAATATTTTGCCTCCACTAATGTAAACAGGTGTACCTTTCTCCGGATTAAGGGTATTCAGACTATCCAGAATGCCGATTATTTGTTTTTCTGAGAATTGCGGCCAGTTTCCTGTGCGTAATTGGGCGATGTTTGTGCTATCGGTCAATGTGTCCTGTATAATGAATGCCAAGGCGATATTTTGAACCTCATCAAGAAGAATAGGATTATTGATAGTATCTCCATTTTTAAATGCCCAGAATGAAGGCCACATCAACCTGTGCGGCGCAATTTTTCCATCATCGTCTTTGGCATAAACAGGAGATAGAATATACGGGACAACATCATCTCCCTTTTTTACACCATATGTTCCTAACGCATGCGTTCTGCTTAACTTGACTCTCTGGGCATTTTCGGTTGGCCAGGGGCCAGAATGACACGCAGTGCATGAAAGTTTTTCAAAATGTATTACTGGGAGACCTTTATGTGCAGGATAAGGCGCTCCAAGCCTGCCGGCTTGTGGAACGTCAGATTCGTTATCCCGAATATGACATCCAGCACATGAATAGGAAGCAGCCTCAGCTTTGTCTGTACTTTCAGCTTCCCACTCATAACCTCTTGTCATTGAATGATCAAGACCATTGCGGTGACAATCCACACAGTTCATTCCGGAAGCAATATGTACATCTTCATCCAATTCCCATCTTTCTGCCTGAGTTTCATTAACAGCTTTAGTCGAATGGCAGAAATAGCATCGTTGATTGGGAGCTTTTCTGGTTATATCGAAAAGGATTTTACCCTGACTATTAAACCTGCTTTTATCATATTCGATTGTTGGCGGAATCGCATCGCCCAGATCGGGAGCAGTGCCGGAATAAATGTCATAGTTATCAGGCATTGCTTTTGCTGAGCCTCGAACAGATGAAAAACCACTTGTTGCAGCCGCGGCCCACCGATAGTTTTGCTGCCTTATTTGTTGTTCATATTCAGATTGATCATGTCCCGGATCGGCATCATGACAACTCAGACAGTTAATTTCCGCTTTTCCCGAAACCAGCCATCGAAAATATGTATCAACTGATTCTGTAGAATCATTTTCACTTATTCCGCCGCCATTGAGATGCCTCCCGAATTTCTGGGTAAAAAGGAAGGGTGAAAGCCCAATAGTTTCGGGTTTAAATGTTCCCTTCCAACCTCGATGAGAAAGTGGTATCTGCGTAGCGCTGATTGGATCAACAAATACCCAGGGTTCTCCGCGTCGACCAGAAAATATGGTAGGATCTGGTGCATTAAAATGCCAGCCGCTGCTGATTTGAGCATAATCATGACACTCCAGACAGCTCTGTTTAGTTGAAAAGGGCATAGGGACACTGTCGTCAGGTCTGATCAATGAGCCATTTTCATCTAATAGATCAAGAATATGAACAGGGTGTGACCGGTTACCGTCACTGATGTCACCGAGTTTTGGCTCTTGTGCAAAGCCGGATTTTACCAAAATGAGGAGAATTATTCCTATGAATAAAATCGATTGGAGATTAATAGAATTAGTCATAGAGAAGGTCTGCAGATATTCTAATTTCCAGTTTTACACAGTGAATTCATTCTTTTTGAACAAGAGTTTTCTATTTGATTCAACCGCTTGATTCACCTTTAAGACAGTAACTGCAGTTTCATATCCAATTTCAGCAGGACAGTTTAGTTTCTCTCTGCCCTGCACAGCATTGAAAAAATTTTCCAGATGAGGTTTATGATATGGATCGTTAAACTCTATTGGCAATCCATGTTGCGATGGTGCGATCGTTTCCCGAACATCCAGCACCAAATTCTCATCGAGTAATTTTTCTTCTACTGGTGCATTTAAATAGCCTAATTCAACCCATTTGGTCCAATCAGGCGCTGTCGGTTCACGATATATTCCACCTCTTCCCGCAGATTCAGAAATATTTAAAGTTCCTTGATCTCCCATGAAGGTTTCGTAATACCCCTGACTGCTATTTGTAGTAAGTGTTTGATAAAATGCCCTGACAACTTCGTCATTTGATTGAAATTCATATATAGCCATGACTGTATCGTACCATTCGTGGGTTTTTTTATCATAATAATCGGTGCCGCCGCTTGCAACAACTGAGATTGGCACAGCATCTAAAAACCAGGTAAATATATCGATCTGATGAGAGCCTAAATCAACAATCGGACCGCCACCAAGAGCTCGATACCACCGCCAGTTGCGGAATTGATCCATCGATTCAAATCCATATTTTCTTAATACAGACGGGGGAACGGGATATTTTTTTGGCCATCCCAAATCGGGTTGAACTGACCGGTTCCATTGAGCATTTATTGCTGTGAGCCGGCCGAGGAGTCCGGTTTCTTTTATGATTTTATCTTTACAATGTATATATCTCGGATTACTTCTTCGCTGATGCCCGATCTGAAGCAGTTTTCCTGTTTCACGGGATGCCAGCACCATTTCGCGGGCTTTTTCCAGAGAATTGGACATTTCTTTTTCGCAATACACATGGAGTCCTGCCCTCAGACAGTCAATAGTCTGCTCAGCATGCCAGAAATCAGGTGAAGCGATAAGAACGGCATCGATATCGTTTTCCTGTGACAGCATGTCTCGATAATTTTCATATCCGTTGAGCTCGTGACCATATTTTCTGAGTAGTCCGACCGCCCTTTTCAGGTTGAAATCTGTCCAAATATCGCATACTGCTTTAAATCGTATCCCCGGAATCTTAAGACAAGCGATAAGTAAAACCTGTCCCTGTGCACCGGCACCTATGAGTGCTATATTCAGATCGTCTGATTGTTGTACAGTCTCCTGAGCATGCCCCATTCGGGTCATCAATAAACCTGCACCTGCTGCTGCACTGTATTCAAGAAATTTGCGTCTATCAATGCCATTTTTATTCTTATGATCTTTCATTATATTTACAAAGTCCTTTGAGTAAAATAAATGTTATTCAAAGTTTCTTGATTTTCATGTTTCGAAACCAGACGGGCTGACCATGGTCCTGAAATCCAATATATCCTTTTCGCGGCATGTTTTTGTAGGCGGTATTAAACTTGTTTGACGTACCATCGGGATTCCTATGTGGTTCTGTCCACTTGTTTAAATCCATATCTATTATCTGAATTCCATTATGCACTACGTAAATTTTATTATCTATACAGGTAATTGTATAGTGGTTCCATTCGCCGGCTTTCTTTGCTACATTTTTACTTGCCGGCATGCAATCAAAAATTGATCCGCAGGAGCCATACTTCGAATTGTCAGTTGTTTCATGAATCTGCACTTCAATTCCCGTTTGCACATAGTTACTCAGATCATCTGTACGAAAGAATACACCACTGTTGGCACCTTTAGAAACCATATATTCCATATCAAGAATAAAATCTCCATATCGATCTTTCGTCCAAATATAGCTTCCGCCATGCCAAGTCAATACACTTTCTTCCATGGTCCATGACCCTTCTTTGAAAGAGCAGTTTGACAGGTCCGGCTCAATAAAACCCTTCCATCCTGATGGATTCAACGTACTGGCAACGTTATTAAAATATGCGATAGATGAACGTATATCAGAAAGAGAATTATCCCAGTTGTATTCATATTCAATGGAGATTACTCCCTTAAACTTCTGTCGATCCAATTCAGTGAGTACTGCCTTAACGTCTGCCACTCCGGTACCCCAGACAACATCATGAGCTTCACGCACACCAAATTCATTCAAATCCTTGAAGTGCAAACTTATCAGTCTGTCTTCCAGTTTTTTCAGTGCGTCAACTGGTTTGATCCCCGAACGCTGCCAATGACCGATATCAGCGCATACACCCATCCATTCGCTTCGTCCTTCAAGCGCTTTCAGTGTTGTATCTGGATTCCAGTAATAAGTAGGATTCGGGTGATTGTGGATTGCTATTTTGATTTTAAATTCCTGGCAAAGTCTATCAATCGTGACGAATATTTCTTCAGGAGGCTCTGCCGTAATGGTTTCGATCCCCATATCTTTCGCAAATTCAAAAACTTTTCTCCACTCTGCAACATCATCCCGTAATTCGACAACTCCATAATTCACCAAAGTAATCCCAGCTAGTGATAATTTGTTTTTTACTTCCTTGCGTAATTCAATTGGCAATGTGTGATTAAATTGAATATTCGGATATTCTGCACTCAACGTTTGATCAGGATACGCTTCTATCCAATCCAAACCAAGTGATGCCGTTTTATCAATTGCTTCGAACAAAGTATAACGGTTAAAAGTCCATGCTTGTGTTCCAAGCCGCCATCCTTCGTAAGCATCTGTTTTGGGATGAGAGGTGAGAGGTAACTCTTGAGAAATGACCGGAGAATAATATGAAGTAGTCAAAAACATGATAATAAAAACTACTGTTTTTAGATTAGTATTAAATGTATTCATATTATAATGACCACCCTTTCCGATATTCGCTATGGAGATACTCGTTTGCTTCCGGCAGATTGGTTATTTCCATTTTTTTATGATCCCATTTCAAAGTTGTATGTCTATCCTGCATACGTATTGCAATATTGCCGAGTAACATAGTTTCAGTGAGTGGTCCGGAATAACTAAAATCAGATGTTGACTTTTTTCCGGCCTTGCATGCTTCTATCCATTCAGAATAGATTCCGGGTGATCTGGACATGGTCTTTTTTGGACGTGTATATTCCTTCATTTTTCTTTCCGGTATCAATCGTGGACCTTCACCGTAAACATTGTGCATTAATGTACCTTTGTCACCAATGAATATCACACCACCGACATCGTCACCTATGCGACGTCCCGGCTCAAGCTCTTTAGGGCGGGGCGGAATTAAACCGCCATCATACCAGCTTAGCTTAACAGGAGGCATTTTACCTCTTGCCGGAAAGGTGTAATGTACAGTTGAAGCCATTGGATAGGAATCTTCTGTTATTGCGGTGGAGGAAGCCGAAATTGTCTCTGGAGCATTCAGTTTCAGTGCCCAGAATGGATGGTCGATAAGATGAGCAGCCATATCCCCTAACGCTCCCGTTCCAAAATCAAACCAGCCCCTCCACTTAAATGGGCAGTATGCAGGATGATAATGACGATACGGTGCCGGTCCCAACCACAAATCCCAGTCCAATGTAGTTGGTACCGAGGGTATTTCTTTCGGCTGCTCGATACCCTGAGGCCATATCGGGGCAACTGTCCAGGCATGGACCTCGCGGACATCACCGATAGCGCCGTCTTCTATCCATTCATTAATAAGACGGGCACCCTCACCTGCATGCCCCTGGTTACCCATTTGTGTCGTAACATTATTTTCTTTTGCTGCTTTCGCGAGCATTCTGGCTTCATGAACGGTATGTGTCAATGGTTTCTGGCAGTATACATGTTTTCCCATTTTCATCGCCATCATGGCTATGACAGCATGTGTATGATCCGCGGTACTGATGACAACCGCGTCAATACTTTTTTCCTTTTCAAGCATTACACGGAAATCACGATATTTATGTGCTTTATCATACAACTCTAATAGATCAGGTCTTTGAAGTTCTAAAGCATATTTCAGAAAATTATCCTTCTGTGTATCATCAACATCGCATAAAGCTATAACGTTTTCCGAACTGACAGCGGTAATATCTAATCTTCCACGTCCACCGATCCCTACGCAGGCAATATTCAACTTATCGCTAGGAGCCGTTTGTCCGGGACCACCCAAAACATGGCTTGGGACTATAGTAAACACACCCGCCGCAACAGCAGTTTTACCAATGAAACTTCTTCGAGAAATAGTTTGCAGAGATTTTTTATCATCCATGTTGTTTATCATATTAATAACTTTTTGTTGACGTAATCGAAAAAGTATTCATAATTATTAGTATATTACATTTCTTTATCTAATATGTCCGGTATCCACTCATGTATTCTTTCATTATCTGTACTCATAAGTATTTTGTTAAGAGTATCACCCAATCCTTCATCAAACATTCCCTTTAATCTTTCAGCATTTCTTTCCCGAACTCGATCTAATAATCTTATAATTGCGGCCTCAGCTTCAGGTTTGAGAGACGAATCTTCGAGATATACAGCAATAATATTTAGTGCTTCAACGGCACCCGACCACATTCCTGATAAACCGGATAAAACCATTCTTTTTTCACTGACTTCTGTTGCATATTCCATTGCTGTCATATAAAGTTTTATAGATTCTACGTTAGGCCGCTCACTCCTGATTCTAACCAGATTGATATAACCTCGAAGCGCTAATATTTTATGAGTTTCATTATCTGTAGCTGTCACGACATTTAGCAGTTCTTGCAGAGGTTGGGCATTCGGCCATGTCGACAGTGCATGTATTGCAGCTTCCTGACTATCAGGATTATCACTATTTAATTCTTTTCTTATTGCTGGGAGTGCGCTTGCATCTCCAATTCGCCCCAATACTTCCAGTAAAGAACTCCGAGCATCAATATTTTTAACCGATGGTAATTGAGCCAATACCGGACCGGCCTGATTTGATACATCAGCTATTTTTTGTGAAACAAGAACAACTGTTCTTTCCGCTTCGTTGCGTACTCCATTATTTTCTTCTTCAATCAGCATTCTGATCAATTTATCAGCATTGTCAGGTTGTGCAATAATTGCTAAGGACTTGTACGATTCTATGCGGACTGATCGGTCAGGATCGACAGCGGTATTTAATAATGTATTAATAGCACTAACCGCATTTCGTTGACCTAAACTACGGACAAGTTCAGCTCTTACCTGGGGATCTGAATATGAGATTCGATCAATTATATTTTGATTAACAGAAGCATCCGGTAATAGATCTAGACTTCTTCGTGCTGCTTGACGGTCTGTCCCTGTTGCTTCTGTAGCCACTCTTACAAATAGTGAAATATCCGAATCAGTACCGATTTTTGATAATGCTGTCAGAGCTGCAACCCTGACAGATTCATCATTGTGTTTCACTGCTTCCAACGCTGCGTCTCTTGCAGTGGACTCATTTCGGTAAGCAAAAGCAGAAAGTAACTGAATTTGTGCCAGATCGGATACATTTGGCAACTCTTCAATTATAGCACTCAAATCAGGTTTTCCTGGCAGTTCCCGGAGCAATCCGACAGCAACAGACTGCAATTCACGATTGTCTCTTTTTAGTACCGAAAGGATAATATCCGGTGCATCATCGATATTGGTTTGTACTCGGCCCCGAAAAGCTGCAGATCGGATATGAATGGTGTTTTCATTATTATATAACTCCTGATAAATAATGGCAGCTCTAGATATGTTTCCTTTTTCAAAGAAGCTATCTGCACATAGCAGATACGCGTCTAAAACAAGATTGCGTAATTTTCCATCAGTCTTTGAACGTGCGTCTGCAAGCAATTTAGCCGCATTTTCATCTGCAATTTTTCCCAGAGCTGTTACAGCAGATTCAGCAATTTGCTGATCGGTATCATAAACTAGTTTTTCGAGATCATTAACCGCATTTTTATCTTTTCGTTCACCAAGTGTATTAATAATACCAATTTTGATGTTTCGTGGCGCGTCCGACAATAATTCACGAAGAGCTCTATCTACAGCAGAATCATGGATGCGCTGCAGGGTATATAACGCAATATTCGCTGTTTTTTCCTTTGATAGTAACGTCTTTAAAACTGGTATAGATTCTTTGGTGCCGATAATACTTAACTGCTCGCAGACAAATTGTTTTCCAGCAAACAATGCATCTGATTCCAGAAACGAAATCATTTCATGTTCGATTAAGCGCTTAGAGTTCTGTGAATCCAGCGAAGATTGGACGAGTAGTCGGAGTGCAGAAAGTGGTTCGCGGCTATCACCGTAATCGTATTCCGATATCTCATTTAATATTTTCTTAACATCTGAGACAATATCGCTGCGTGATTTTTCCACTGCACCTGTTACTATGAATGTAGCTGATATTGACAATAATATCAGGGTTTTCAGGAAGTGGAATTGTTTGATATGTTGCATCATTTTCACCATATTATAATTTAGTATTACAACGATTCATTCACTTCTAAAAAAGTTTTCTCATAAATAATAGTGCGAAAAAATTTGCTACGAATGCCAGGGACTACGCATTGCATTACCGAGCATTTGTGATGCTGTGGTATCGCCGATAATTTCTTCGGTTTCCGGATTAAAATGGATCTTTCGGCCGAGCAGCATGGCAATCTGTCCCAGATGTCCCGGTGTTGCAGAGCGGTGTGCAACTTCACTTGGTGCTAATGTTGTTGCCCGTGTCTTAACACAGTCCAAAAAGTTACGTGTATGGCCTTCATGGTCAATCGGGTTTCCGACTCGAAGGAGATGAATTTCATTAGGACTGAATACTTCGCGCAGGAGCGATTTCGGATGTGCATCAATTCCTCCCCGGTTGACCCAGACCCAGCCGTTTTCACCGATCCATTTTGTTCCGCTGCGGATATCGTCATGTCCACCAGCAATTATCATTTTGATGCCGTTGGCATATTTGGTATTTATTCTATACCTATAAGCACTATTCCATAAACCTGTTTTGGGATATTCTCCAACTCCATCGATCTCAACCGGACCGGTACGGTCCATTCCCATTCCCCAATGTGCAATATCTACATGATGACCGACCCAATCCATGAGTTGACCGCCACCGTATTCAAGATTCCAACGCCAATTGTAATGCACTCGGGTAGGAACATAATCTGCATAAGGAGCCGGTCCAAGCCAAAAGTTATAATCCAGCTCTTTCGGCGGTTTTGCAACCATTTCTCCATCGTCTCCATTTCCGGTATCATAACCGGAAGGCAATCCCACTTCAACAGAATGTACTTTACCAATACAGTTGTTGAGGACCAATTCACAGGCAAAACGGAAGTTTGACTGTGACCGCTGCCAGCTACCGGTTTGCCAGACACGGCCATATCTCTCTACGGCATCACACATAGCACGTCCATCAATGAGGCTGTGAGAAAATGGTTTTTCTCCGTATATGTCTTTTCCGGCTTTTGCAGCGGCAACAGCAATAGGTGCATGCCAGTGATCGGGCGTAGTTATTTGGACGACATCAATATCGTTTCGTGCAATGAGTTCCCGGAAATCGCCGTACGCGGCACAATCATTATTGCCGTATCTTTTATCAACCGATTTTTTTGCTCTTTGAAGACGATTGGTATCAACATCACAAACCGCAACAACATGCGCATCGGGTTCAGCTAAAAAAGTTTCCATATCCTCTCTACCCATTCCTCCCATCCCGACACAACCTACGGTAATTTTATCGCTTGGGAGAAATAGATTGCTTCTACCCAATACGGAAGAGGGGATAATGTACGGAAAACCGAATCCGGCAACTGCTGCACCGGTAGAATACTTCATAAATTGTCTGCGGTTTATGCCTTTCTTCTGTGGCATTATATTTCTCCTTGATCTTTAAAGAGGGTATAGAAAAAACTCTGCAATTTATAAAGTCGGTAAAAAAATTTCAAAAAGTTTTCGTACTCAATGGTGGTAAAAAAAATAGCTACGAGGATTGATCGATTCAGCTGTTTTTTCTATTTTGTTCGATTATCGGCTTGCCCACAACATTCCTCTTTTCATAATTGTTATCGCTTGCGGAATATCGAAAACACTTGCACTATGTCCTAAAGAAGAGTAAAATACTCTGCCTTTACCATACACTTTTTTCCAGACTACCGGCATTACAACATCATTTATCCACGGAGCGTGATCACCATTAAAAGTAGTGGTTGCAAGAACTTTGTTAGCGGGGTCTACATGCATATAATATTGTTCGGAATGAACGTTAAAGTCAGATAGTCCTTTGGTAATCGGGTCATCATGATTAATTATATTTACTTCATAATCTACGGCTCCTCCGGGGTGGGAAACCCACTGTCCGCCGATCATAAACTGATATTCGGGAATATCTCTGAAAGCATCGCCCAAACCACCATGCCAGCCAGCAATTCCAACGCCGTTTCTTACAGCTCTATAAAGACCTCGTATCCTGGGGCTCTCTTCGTTTTCAGGACTCATAGTAAATACCTGAACGATCAGGTCCTTGGAATTCATGTTGTCTTCATCAAGATAGGAATCTAAATCGTTGGATATTTCAACATCAAATCCCTGGTCTTCTAGCCAGGGAGCAAAAATATCGATACATTGTTTGGGTTGGTGGCCATCCCAGCCTCCCCAAACCATGAGTACAGATTTTGCTTTTTTTTCTTTCTTATCACTAAAAAGGGTCTTCCCAGCGAAAGGAACCGCTGCACCGGCCAAAACCGACTGTTTCATAAAATTACGTCTGCTAAAGTGATCTTTTCTCATATCAATCTCCACTATTAAGCATATAATTGTTAATGAAAATACTATATTTAAAAAAAAGCTGGTTTTTAATTGAATGATTTATTTACTATATAAATAAGATAAAATTTCATAAGAAAGGGATAGATAATCTTTTGTAAAAAATATAAGCAAAAGATTATCTATATTAAAGGGATTTTTTACCATTAATAGTTATTGTGTAATTAACATATAGGGATGACCGATGAAAGAAATTAGAGTAGGTTTGATAGGGTGCGGCTTCATGGGCAAAGCGCATAGCAATGCCTTCCTGAATGTTGCCAAATTTTTCCCTCTGGATGCAAAACCTGTCATGAAAGTGATCTGTGCGAGAACTGAATCGAATGTTAAAGCTGTTCAGGAGAACTGGGGATGGGAACGTTATGAGACGGATTATAAAAAGATGCTGAATAGTGGTGATATCGACTTGTTGGATATTTCGACTCCTAACTTAAGCCATAAAGAAATTGCAATCATGGCAGCAGAAAAGGGTATTGACATTCTTTGTGAAAAACCGCTTGCAATGAATTCGGATGAAGCGAGAGAAATGGTGAATGCTGCTAAAAAAGCTAAAATCAAAAATTTAGTATGTTTCAATTACCGGCGTGTTCCGTCTATCGCTCTGGCAAAACAGCTTATTGATGAAGGTGAAATCGGCGATATATTTCATGTCAGAGCGGTTTATTTACAGGATTGGATAATTGATCCTAAATTTCCGTTGGTATGGAGACTGAATAAAGAAATAGCCGGATCTGGTTCTCATGGTGACCTGAATGCTCATATAATCGATCTCGCCCGTTTTTTAGTTGGGGAATTCGACGAAGTTTCCGGATTGGAAAAGACCTTTATCAAAACGAGACCGCTACCAGCTGAAGAGGGTAGTCTTGCTGCAAACGGCACAACAACCCAAACAGGAGAAGTGACTGTTGATGATGCTGTCCTGTTTTTAGCAAAATTTCAAAATGGAGCCGTAGGAAGCTTTGAAGCAACACGGTTTGCCAACGGAAGAAAAAATAATAATAGTATGGAGATTAACGGTAGTAAAGGGTCACTGGTGTTCAATCTTGAACGGATGAACGAACTCGAGTTTTTCTCCGACTCAGGACCTCATCACTCGAAAGGATTCAAAACAATTCTTGCCACCGAACCAGACCATCCGTATATGAGTGCGTATTGGCCTCCCGGCCACATTATCGGATGGGAACATACGTTTCTGAATGTAGTCTATGATATGATTGAAGGTATTACAAAAAACAAACCTATTGCTCCTGATTTTGAAGACGGCCTTAAATGTCAGCAGGTATTGGATGCTGTAATAAAATCCTCTGATGAGAAAAGCTGGATCAATGTCGATGAGATGTAAAAAGTACCAACGCTATGAATAATTCTGAAATCATCAGTAAATAACTATCTATTTCAGTGCAGGTAAGGAGGAGTTATGAAAGTAGGCGTGTTAACCGTACTATTCGGTTCAATGTCGTTTGAAGAAGTTCTTGCATATGTTTCAAAAGTTGGCTTAGAAGCTATTGAATTAGGGACGGGCAATTATGTCGGTTCTCCTCATACGAATGTAAAGGAATTGCTGTCGAGCGACCAGAATATTAAGGACTACAAGAAAAAAGTAGCAGACAAAGGGCTTGAGATTAGCGCATTGAGTTGCCATGGTAATCCGCTACACCCCGATAAGGCTATCGCAGAAGCGAATCATAACGTTCACCGGGACACGGTAACACTGGCATCCAAAATGGGACTGGATACCGTTATCAATTTTTCCGGATGTCCCGGAGGATCGGAGAACGATCCGTATCCGAACTGGGTTACTTGTCCATGGCCCGATGATTATTCGAAAATATTGGAATGGCAGTGGGCAGAAAAAGTTATCCCGTACTGGAAACAAGAATCCAAATTCGCAGCAGATCACGGCATCAGAATTGCCTTTGAAATGCATCCTGGATTTGTTGTGTATAATACTGAAAGTATGCTGAGATTACGGGAAGAATGTGGGAATAATTTAGGTGCCAATTTTGATCCGAGTCACCTTTTCTGGCAGGGCATGGATCCGATCGTAAGCCTCAGGAAACTTGAAGGAGCGATTTTTCATGTCCACGCGAAAGATTGCCGGGTAGATGATGACAATACGAGAGCGAACGGTGTTTTGGACATTAAACCTTATGGCGATGAACTTAACAGGTCATGGGTGTTTCGGACAGTGGGATACGGTCATGGTGAAACATTCTGGCGTGATTTCGTGAGCACACTGCGCATGGTAGGCTATGATGGTGCGCTGAGCATTGAGCATGAAGACAGCCTTATGAGTGCGGATGAGGGTTTTAAAAAAGCCGCCAACTTTTTACAGGATATTGTCATCAAAGACCAAGCAGGCGAAATGCATTGGGCATAACATTGCAATTATATTCTTTCTGTCAGGTTATCTTCTTAAAGATCGAATTAATAATTAAACTAAAAAAGGCGTTCTAATCGAACGCCTTTTTTTCTGAGATATGACTTATCATATTCTATACCACACGAAAAATCAGTGAAACAACAAACAGAACACCTGCTGTAACAGCTAAAATGACCAGGCTCTTCTGGATTGTTTTTCCTTGAGCATAATTTCCTATTGCTTTAGGGATAATTGTACCACCGAGCAGGCCTACCGCGAACATGATGGCAAAAGCACTCCCGTATAATTCCGGTGCTATTTTTGAAAAAGTATAGCCAATTACCGTTGGGAAAATCGGTCCGAAAGCAAGTCCTGTGATCAAAACACCTACCGTTGCTGTTACTTTATTCTTAGCCATGATCATAATGAGTATGGTTGCCACAGAAACAATTGCAAGAGCAGCGATAATTATCGCACCGATTTCAGGCGATACAAATCTTGATGTCACGAGCCTTGCAATTATGAGAGCTATCCAAAATCCTGATAATATTCCACTTGCTTTTCCGGCAGTAAAGCCAACCTCAGTAAGATAAGAGGTAATCCATCCAGCCATGGACACTTCAAGAGCTAAATAACAAAATAATGAAAGAGAAGCGATCAATACAACAGGATTACCAAGCAAACTAAACGCACTTCCAACTCCATAACCCTCTAATTCAGGATAAGCACTTGTCCACAAAGCAAATATGATTGGTATAAGCACGATGGCACCAACAATGCTCAGCGTATTGGAAAATCCGAGTCGTTTCAGCAAAAGACCGATAAAAAAGGGAGTTAAGAATGCCCCAACACCAAAAAAAACATTTCCAAGATTGCTGGCGGCAGGCGGATTTTGTCCGTAGAAGAGTACCATAGGTATAAGAGTATTACCGACAGTATTGACGCACATTCCCCCGATCCCTAATCCGATACAGGCTATAACTACTCCTTTGTATGAACCGGAATATGCCACCATAAAAATACTTAGTCCAGCGATCAAAAAACCAATGACAGCGATAGGTTTGTGTCCAAAAGAATCCACAAGTGGACCGATGAGAAGCACCAAGATAATGGAAGTAAACATCAGTGTTGATATCAAGCTGCCAAATTTCGCATCATCAATTTTAAGTTTCTCAGTCAGCGGTAGCTTAATTGCTCCAAGAATAGAGATCACAATCCCTATCCCAAGCACACCAAGAATTGCTACGAGTTGAATCATACATAAACTCCTTTCTTAAGTTATGATTCATAAAGTCTAATATATGTCATTAGGGATATTGCTATCCTAAATACATCCAAAAAATTATTGGCTTTGATCAAAATTTAAGATTTCACCCAATTTACAGCAATTTATCACCAAATTACTTTGTCCGGGGTAATAACAACAGCATTATTTTTACCTGGAAATGAGCTTGGTGTACCAATGGTGACTTTACCGGTTGCAATATATTCTGTTCCCCTTGCCAGGACAGTCTGATAACCAACACAGTTAACTGCTTCACCATATGGTGCGCGTTCATCATTATAATGTCCCATCGGTATGTGAAATATTTTGCCTTTACCATAGGTGATAAGCATCAACATGGGCTCGTTTTCCTTAGTACGGAGGGAATAGGAGTGAGCCAGTACTTCAACATTTTTTGCCGGGCCGCGAAGTGCGCTATACAGTTCATCTGTTGCGTGCATCCATTCTGTAGGGAGGCCTTTGAGGATCGGGTGAGAAGGCTGGTCGTGAATAACCTTAAATTCGCGCATTCTTCCATGTTCACCGCTGAGCCCATCATTGGGAGAAGCGGCTGTCCATTTACTATTGACCATGCGTAAAAGTGAGCCGGATTTCCCAGCTTCTCGGCCACCCCAACCACCGATGGCGATCATTTCGTTGTAAGCATCCCAGTCAGCCCAGGCGTTATCTGCCGCATGAATGGGTACAAAGCCGCCGCCTTCCCTGACAAATCGTTCAAAATCTGCCCTTGTTTCAGACGACCAAAGAGGATCACAGCCGTCATTATCTTCACAATCGTCGTTAAAATTACTGACAACGACATCGTAATCGGAAAATTTGGGACGCCATGCATTCCACTTTTCTTTTGGAGCTCTTTTAGAGGGTGTAGTACTGACGTCGACAATGAATCGACCGGTCTGCTCAAGAGTAGCTTTAGTGGCGATAGTAGTACTTTCCCAATCGTGGTTATTTACACCATCTACGATCAGAACCTTGATCTGGTCTTGAGCGAAACTAACTGATGTCATGAGCGATAACATTACAATAGCGAAGAAAAAATTCATTTCAATCTTCTCTCATTAGAATAATAATTAATAAATGATAGACAGTTGTACCTTAGTTCGGAACTACATAATGTAGAAAAAATCGAGTTATGTTAAGCATTTAATTCTAATGAATCAGTTAATACCAGAAGTATGAAAATTCTAATAGTCTGTATGCAATTTCTAAGTGGAGGGCTAATACTCATATGTATGCAATCAATTTTATCGAACTTTTCATGTTAAAAGCTAAGCGATATATTGAATTTTACCAAGTGTTTTTCCACCAATACTTTCTGAATTACGACAGTTGTCCAATAGCGTTATTCTTGTTCTTTCTGATTAAGTCGATTAACATTCACTTGTCCATCTTTGACGACAATATGTCCATCACGTATGACCAGGTCTGCTTTTGATAGGTCGTCAAGGTTCATATCCGGTTTGCCGTCAATCACGAGTACATCAGCGAGTTTTCCCGGTTCTAATGTTCCCAATTTATCACCCATATCAAGAATCTCAGCGCTTGTTTTGGTGGCCGCAACAAGAGCTTCCGAGATAGAATACCCTCCTTCAACAAAATGCTTTAATTCTGTAATATAGCTACCGGGTAAAAGTTCTGGTCTCCCCTCTAAACCAATACCCATTTTTATCCCGACATTTCTTTGGCGCCGAAACAGATCCATCACTGTCACATTTGATAAAGTTATCTGGTCGATGTTTGTAGGGTTTAAGATCATAGGAATGGATTCTATCCCTTGTTCTACCATTAACATGATTGTTTCTTCTGTGCGGGGTGCCATCTTCTCGACAATATCAACTCCTTCTTCAACCGCCCATTCAAGATAGTACATGCCAGTAATCCAGGATGAACTCCATGAGTGTACTCCGGCATCTACACCAACTTTTATTCCTAAAGCATGAGCTTCTTCTATGGCAGATGCAATTTCCTCTCGACTGAACATGCTGATGATGTGGATTAGATCGGCGCCCTTATTAAATTGCTCCCGTACCGATTTGCGCCAATCGTCCGGTCCATCAGCGGTGCGCTCTGAATCGACCAAGGGATTGAACGTTTGTCTTCCTTCGGTTGAGTGCCCGCCTGTGCTGGTAATGGCCTGGCCGGCAGAAAATACTCTCGGACCGGGAATTCGATTTTGGGAGACAAATTCTTTTAATCGAAATGGTATTTCCCCATGTGATGCAGCATCACGAATGCTTGTAACACCGCTCTGGATATAGTAGCCAAGTCGTTCAACCGCTGTAAGGGTATGTATTGGGCCATAATTAATTCGTGGAATAATTTCTGTTATATGAGTATGGAGATCAATAAGACCCGGCATAATTGTTTTGCCTGAAACATCAATCACTTGGGTATCTCTGGGCCAAGCTGTTGAACCGGATGGTAAAATCTCCTTAATTTTGTTCCGTTCAATGACAATAGATCCACTATGGACTGCTGTACCTGTCCCATCAAAAATCCGCCCTCCAGTTAAAACCAGCCTACTGTCGGGTCCTTGCTGATCAGACGGTATAGGAATTCGTCTGGGGTCATTGGAAGTTGTTGCATTTTCGTTGAGCCATGTTCTTCGGTCTTGTGGTTTCTCCTGACCAAGAGCAAAACCACACAATGTTAATATACTGACAAGACAGAATAAACTTGACGATGTTAGTAATTTTTTCATGCTTAACATCTCCTGTTTTTTATACAATAAATCGGATACTTTAAAAAATGTCAGTACACCCGTAGTCCTGACAAGTATTTTCTCAGTTGCAGACGGTTCGATTTCTACCATCAAACACCTTGTTTAACAGTTCCAAACGTGTATATATGATTGAAAATGAATCAAACTTTTCTTGCATGTTAAGAACGATTTTCAAAACCTAAAAGAGAGTTTGAAGTATTAGCAAAACTGAGCAATACCGAAATGTGATTACGATAGAATTTAAGAATTAGTTAATGTTTTGAGTCACACCAATTTTTTTAATATATATTTTGGAAAAAAATCCGTTTTGAAGGTGAGGAAGTTACCTTGGTAAAAAAATTTGATATTACTTTTGAAAGATAGTCTATAAGTAACTGCACAAATCAACTCATCTAAAACGGTATAAAGTTTTTCATTTTGTACCAGCCGGAAAACTTCTGAACTGGTTTTTACCGTATGTACACCCGGTTGTGCATTGGCAAAAGGGACGGTAAATATCACAAATAATATAAATACCAATACTTGCGATATCATCATGTTCTCCCTAGTTGGTTTAGAATGTTTTTTTTAAGAGGATCTCATTGTATAATCCAGACAAATACACCGATTAACAATCCTACGGCCACCCAGGATACAAGAAAGCCTACTACACTAACAAGAGACGGTTTCATAATCTCAAAATCGGGATGGTTTATGAGTACCGAGCGAGGAGCCGGTTTTATACCTTCAGGAAGCGTAAGCGGTTCGACTTCTGGCTCACCCGGCAGGACCGGAGTACGGAGACATTCATAAACTTGATCAAGTGTCTCTTTATCCTGTGGTTTTGTAAACAGACTCACAACCACCATGACAACCAGCCCTACTGTCAAATAGAAAATCATCTGCCACGGCAGAGAAAGTACACCGTCATACAACATAAAATCCGGGAGGAAGCGGGCAAAATGAGCATTAAAGTCCCAGCCAATGAAATCGATCGTGCTTATGAAAAACCATGTGGCAAAACTACTCAATGTTGAAGCCCAGGCTGCGGCAGCAGTCGCTTTTCTCCAGAAAAAACTTGCCCATATAGCGATTCCCATCATTGCATACACTTTCCAGATAACTTCTAAACCTTGTACTACACCCGTAATAGCGAATGCTACGATAATGCCAAAGATAACAACAACAACAGATGCAATTCTCCCTATTAAAATATAATGTTTATCATTTTGGTTCGGCTTGATCAAAGGTTTATAAATATTTTCCGTGAACAATGCGGCGGATGAAACCATAAAGCAATCACATGAACTCATGACCGCTGCAAGCATGGAAGCGACAAATACTCCGATGAGACCCGGTGCTATATTTGGCAGAAAATCACGTCCGAGGAATCCCCAAACAAAGTCCGGATTGACGGATGTGCCTGTGTATATGCCTATACCGCATAGACCTGTCAGAACCCATGCGATCGTGCATATTCGCTTGAGAAACATTCCGCAGACAAGTCCTACTCTCGAATCAAACTCGCTTTTGCCAGCACCGCACATTGCCATGGAATATGGAGCTGTAACCCAGCCAATAAGTCCATTTAAAGCGATTACTATAATATACAGTGTTGTGATCTCACCGGGAGTCACGATCTCGAACATTGAGGGATCATTGACAATTGTTTTTAATCCTTCCAAACCTCCCACTGCACTGAGCACAAACGGTAAAATCATAAAGGAGAGCACGAAGGTTAATATACCCTGAATAAAATCGGTGATAATTGCTGCTTTCAATCCACCGAGCACACCGTAAAATACAAACAGACCTGTCAGTGCAAATATTGCGAGAGCAGTGCTGATTGCACCATCGGTTACAGCTGTAATAAGTGCACTTGATGCCCTGAGCGTTACACCAATATTGACTGATAATTGTGCCATGCCGACCAGAGCGAAAAGGACGGCGACACTCTGACCATAACGTTTGAATAAATAATCTGCAGTTGTTACCGCTCTCATACGCCTGAATAGCAGAGCCAGTAACCAGTAGAACGGTGTGGCAAACAACCATAACCACTGATACCAGATTCCCGAAGCCCCGGACACGAACGTCTTTGACACGACGGTGACAGCCTGATCAGTATTAGTCCCCGTTCCGAAGTTAAAGAACGTCATCATGGTCTTTCCGAAATTACGCTCACTGATAAAAAAGCTTGAAGCTGTTTTTATCTTTCTGGCAGACCAGACTCCAATCACCACTAAACTGCTTAGATATACAATAATGACGAGCCAATCAATAAGCATAATCAGATTTTTCCCTTACCGATATTCTGTATTCCATTAAACACCTACATTCCGATTATCCACTATATCAATTCTAATAATAGAAAACAAAATGGGTTTGTGTTGAAATGTGACGTTTTGTTTAGATGTGGTGTGTTTGGTTTGCTTGTATTGGGAATAGTATATAAATAATAACGTATGAATTGTGTAATTACAAGTTTTTTCTCCTGTAATTCGACTATACAATTTATTAAACATGCATAAGCAAGTTGAAGGTGTCTCCAATATTAATTTCTTTGTAGATGAAGAAGAACTGTGATGAATTCTCCGTCTCAATAGATTTTTCCCGGACGAATAATAAAAGCCGCATATTTAGTATGCGGCTTTTATACTGTACTGTATAATACTTTACTTACAGATCACATCCAGATGATCGTTTAGTGATCCGGATTAATATGGCTCGATAATTTCAAAAATTATAGACCTATAATCCCCAGCCTTCTCGAAATTCGGGCTTAATGTATCTATCGGCCTCCGGTACATTGGTAGCCTTCATGTTCTGACTGTCCCAATACAATTTTTTCCGGGTGCGCAGCGCAACGGTACCGAGTAATACTGTGTCCAGAGTAATCGAAACCGCCATGGACTTGCTTATTGCTCTTGATGGCGTCTATCCAACCCTTATGATGTCCATCGAGGCGGGGGATGATCTCGGGTGGCCGCTTGTAAGCCTTCATTTTTGACTCGGGCACTAATCGTGGAGTTCCTGCCCAGCCGCCAGCCATGATTACGCCTTCGTCGCCTACGAAATAGATGCCGCCGCCGAATCTACGACCGTCTTCCAGCTCTTTTTGCCGTGGGGGTCTGAGACCGCCGCTATGCCAATGCATTGTGACGGGTTGCCGATTTCCTCGGGCGGGAAATTCGTAGTGATAAATGGCGCCTGCAGGTACTGTTTCATCAGTGAATTGGGTCGCACTAGCTTCGATGTTGGTGGGGGCTCCAAGGTCGAGTGCCCAAAAGGCGGGATCCAGATTATGGCAGGCCATATCGCCGATGCATGCGCTACCGAAATCCCACCAACCGCGCCAGTTGTACGGCGCATAGTCGGGATGGTAGGGTCGATAAGCGGGAGGTCCGAGCCAAAGATCCCAATTCCAACCTTCCGGTACGGGGGGCGTTTCATGTGGTCTTGCACTGCGGGTAAGCCATGACAATCCACCAGCGCTATCGCTGCCATGGACTTCGCGTACCGTTCCGATTGCCCCATCCCGAATCCATTCAACGGTCAACCTGATTCCTTCTTCAGAGTGGCCGTGGTTGCCCATTTGTGTGATTACGCCAGCTTTTCTGGCGGCTTCGGTTACGAGACGGGTTTCGTAAATTGAATGGGCTAAAGGTTTTTCGCAGTACACATGCTTGCCCTTTTCGATGGCCACCAGGCAAACCGCCGCATGCAGGTGGTCAGGAGGTGGACACCACGACGGCATCAATGTTATTTCCATTATCAGCATCTCACGGTAATCTTCATAGCCGGTACACCCTTTAAAAGTACCTGAATTTAGCCCGATCGGAATAACGGTGTTCCACATTCCGCAATGCGTCATCAAGACCGGCGGTAGCTCCGAATTCTTGTCTGCTGTAGTCAACAATTTTTGCGACGTCACATACAGCGACAACCTCGACATCATCAAGGTTCATTAATTCATTAAGATTCCCCATACCTTGGTCACCCACGCCGATAAAGGCCAAATTGACCTTCTCATTCGGTGTTGTATGCGAAAGCCCCCCCATGACAGAACGAGGTACAATCGTGAATGCAGCAGCTGCTGCTGCGGAGCTGGATATAAATTTTCGTCGGTTTATTTTTCGACTCTGCTTTCCGACATATTTTCCATTATTTTTCATGTTTTAACGCTCCTTCTCGCAAATGCAAATGTTTGATTAGCATTAATCGATGATTTCCTCATCTCTTCCTGAGTAGACGTCTGTACAAATAAATTAATAAATGGATTTTTTTGTATTTTTGGGAACAATTTTAAATTATTTAATCAAGTACCACTCAGTCTCTCGACCACCTGGAAATTCCATACCACGCGGTGTAAACATCATAGCTGTCTCTGAGAATACTATAATTCTCTGACCATCCCATTCCGGGACATTGTATTCTATATCCAATTCCATAGCAAAGAGTGTATTGTATTGTAGAGGACTTCTTCTTCGATTTCTTCTCTCGGTTGAGGAACTTATTCCTGATCCGGCAGAGTGTACTTCTTGTGAGAAGAACCCACCAAGAATTCCATATCGCATGAAATAGTAAGCGAGAGAGTGGGCGTAGATCTTAGCTTTAATACCTTCCTGTTGGGCTCGTTCCACAGCTGCGATACCAATCTCGTTTCCATCGCGTCCAAGCCTCATTTCTTCACCGACCAAATCCTGAAACCTGACAATGTGCCGCCGTGCTTCTTTGATACCTTCGGGGGCATCGGTTTCTCCTTCTTTCAAGACATAGGCCGATTGTTGGGTATCAGTATAAAGTCCAAGGTACTTTATTCCCGTGTCGCAAAATATAAGATCTCCTCTTCTGATGATTGTATTCAATCCACATCTGGGTGAAGCGTCTTTTACAAAACGCTTGTCAAAAATTCTGAAATATTCGTCATCATCTTCGTATTTTTCTCGTTCGGCCATGCTTCTTTGAACCGTAATTGTAGGGTGGTCCAATGTGCCTATACCCAAATCAGCATACCTTTGCCTTATCCACCAGTTTAAGTCATCTGTCGTAGTAACATCCGGAATAACGACACGATTTGAAAAAGCTTCTGCAATAATCTCATGGGCAAGCCGAACAACATGCTTAAAAACACTAAGTTCCTCAGGTGTCCGCGTACCCAACCATCGATTGGTTAGAATACCTGCAGATACAATGCGAGATGCAAATTTCTCACCTATCTCCTGCTTCAATTCCGCTTCCTCTGGTTCAGGGAATGTACGGTTACGTGACCTGCCTTCTGTTAAGTTAATTCCTATTTTTTTCGGATTTCTATTCCTTATGATATCAGTAATGTCATCAAACTCGCCGGATAACCGTTCGATAGTAGACTCATTCCCTTTATCAAAAAATATGAGATAGGAGGGTGTGATGGGAACATGCCCATATTTTTCCGATTCCACGAGTGAAAGGTAAAGATGACCTTCACCTTCACTGACTATCCACATATCAATTTCAGTTTCTCGCATCACCTGCGGAAGAATAGTTTCTTGTTTTTGCTTCAACAAGCGATTCATAAGAACTGCTTGTTGCCGTCTGGTCAAAATGCTTTTATTGTCTTCTACTAAATCAATTCCAGAATCTTGGGCATAATTAGAACTACTTAATGACAATAATAATGCGATTATAATCAGTTTTGATCTCATTTTTCATCTCCTAATAAGTTTAGCAAGTATTACTCTGATTGTCGTTCATCATGCAAATATGATCCATTTTTCATTTTAGGCTGATTTTCTCCTATCAATACTCTAAACAAAGATTAATCGGGACTTCGTTGAATTATGATACTATATTTTCATCTAGCGTATGTCGTCAGAAAAAGTCGGACACTTTAAATTAAAATTAAGAGATTCAATTAGTTTTTCAAAGTGTTTTCTGCTCTTGATGCTGAAAAAATAGATTGATTGTAATTCCAGTAATTGCTATTTTTTACCCGGTAAATTTGAATGTCAATAATTATGATAATATAATGGATATCAGTTCAGAACAACAGCAATTTGCATTTTCCAAAATAAACAAAACGGTATTCAAGCTGGTGAAAGAATTTCTTCCCGGAGGTAAGATTCTTGAATTGGGTTCGGGTGAAGGCGGTTTAACTTACCATTTGAAACAGGCAGGTTTTGATGTGACTGCTTCTGATCTTGATCCTGATAATTTTCGTGTTGAAGGGGTTGAGTGCCTGAAAATTGATTTGGAAAAGAAATTCGATGTTCCTGATAATAGTTTTGATGGTGTTATATCTGTCGAGGCTATAGAGCATCTTGAAGACCATTTTTCATTCATCCGGGAGTGCAATAGAATTCTCAAACCCGGTGGACTGTTAATTGTGACTACTCCAAATATTCTCAATATGGCTTCTCGTATCAGATTCTTCTTAACCGGTTTCTTTACCTACAACACAAGACCGAACAGTGAATTTGAGCGATTACCAATATATCAGCATATTAATCCTATCAATTATTATAACCTTAGATATATTTTGCATACAAATGGATTTACCATACAATCAGTCCCGACTGACCGATATCGAAGCAGTGCGCTTTGGCTTTTTTTCTGGTTTCCGATTCTTTATCCCTTCACATTCTGGACTATGAGAGGAAACACTGATCCCCGTATGAAACAAGTCAACCAGGATATTGCCAGGCAAATTCTTACGAAAGAACTTCTCTATGGCAGAACACTGATCACAGTATCCCGGAAAACAATTTCAGAGGTCGAACGACAATAAAAAAAGGGAAAACACTTGTTTTCCCTTAAATCTTTGAAATCCTACTAATTTTACAAACTAACATTTAATCACTTACTGCAAAAAAACATTCTTCCTCACAGAATTCGCAACCGGTCTCCGGGTTGCACTTGTAAATAAACGAACCGTACTTTTCCCGAAATTTCTTTGAAGCTGGATCATTCGAGAGGAGAAATCCAATAAAACTGATTAGTTTTTCAGCAGTTTCTCTGTTAAATAAATGTTCTGATTTACATGCTTCTTCCTCAGCAAGTTCTTCAGGAAGGTGGAGAACCTCATTGTAAAAAAGTTTTAAGGCCTTCCGTACACTTAAAATTTCTTTAAGTAGTTCATGAGCAGTAGATGAGAGTTCGAGAAACTTTTTGTTTTCTTTCTTGATGAGCCCTTTTTTCTCAAGCTTGTTGAGTGTGATCGAAGTACTTCCCATACTGATATTCAAATAATTTGCTACATCGACACTTCTGGCATAACCCTGTGTCTTACGAAGGTCAAAAATTGCCATCAGGTGGTGAACACTGCTGTGTGTCAGTTCAACTTCTTCGAATTTTTTCCATATATCTTTATCGAGAGGGATCATTGCGATTTATCTTTTAGATATTCGTTAAAAACATTTTATTGGCACATCAAATAAATGTTAGCCATACAAAATCAATGTAACGAAACGAGTTTCGAGATGCAAACAAATTTTCTTAAATAGGTGTCTGATAGATAGTATCGTTAAAACATCTCAAAATATATGAAATTCCAAGGTATTAATAATTTGATTTTGATTGAAAAATTCTTATTTTAGTTTTTCAGGTAAGCTTGGTAAACGAATGAGTGGTTATTATTACCACTGAAAGCGTTACAAGAATCCCACTATATGAATAATAAAAAAGCTGTGCTAAATGGGGAGCTAGCGGTGCCCTGTAACCTGCAATCCGCTTTAGCAGGATTGAATTCCCGACTGAGGCTATGATACCATGTTTGCATGGTTCTGTAAGCGGTTTTGATGGTGCGAGTCTTGCGTAGATAGGAATGTTGAACTCCGTCAGGACCGGAAGGGAGCAGCGGTAAGCATGATTCTATACTGCCGCGAGGGAGCTTGGCCGGAGCTGGCTGCAGCGCCGGCAATCATGTCTATCTGGTCAAAGAAGGGTGCGCAGCTTAATTTTCCTTAGTGAACTATGGCATATCAGGTTTTAGCACGAAAATGGCGACCACTTTCATTTGAGGATGTGGTCAATCAAGAACACGTCAAAACGACGCTCATCAATGCGATTCAGGCAAAACGAATTGCCCATTCCTATATATTTGCCGGCCCCCGCGGTGTTGGAAAAACAACCATTGCTCGCATTCTCGCACGAGCTGTAAACTGCGAAAAAGGACCGACTCCTACGCCATGCAATACCTGTACTCCTTGTCAGGAGATCATCGAAGACCGAAGTATGGATGTTATGGAAATTGACGGTGCATCCAATCGGGGTATCGAAGATGTTCGGAATATTAGAGAAAATGTCAAATATGCACCAGTTCATGGCAAATACAGGGTTTATATCATCGACGAAGTGCATATGTTAACGAGAGAGGCATTTAATGCACTCCTCAAAACACTCGAAGAGCCTCCTGAACATGTTATGTTCATTTTTGCTACAACTGAATTTCAAAAGATTCCCGCAACAATCATATCACGGTGTCAGCGGTTTGATTTCAAAAGAATAGCGATACAGGAAATGGTTTTACAGCTTCATAAAATATGCAATGCAGAAAAGATATCTATCACCGAAGAAGCATTGATTTTTCTTTCCAAACGATCTGATGGCAGTATGCGTGATGCGGAGAGTTTGCTCGACCAACTCATCTCTTTCTGCGGTCAATCCATCAGTGCTGATGATGTGTTTGATGTGTTGGGTATGATTAGGGAAGACATCTACTTCTCCTGTTCCGAAGCAATGATCAATGGAAAGGTGTCAGAAGGATTTTCAATCGCCCGAAAAATTTTCGATGATGGTTTCGATCCGGGTGAGTTTGTTAACGGA
The DNA here is from genome assembly GCA_965249485.1 of bacterium. Lineage (GTDB taxonomy): Bacteria > SM23-31 > SM23-31 > SM23-31 > SM23-31 > CBDFMG01. Next base: position 2,166,399 of record OZ252239.1, read on the forward strand.
CTGCTTGAGCATTTTCGGAATATTCTCATAACAAATATTTCCGGGAATGCTGATATGGTCGATACGTCCGAACTTTTCAAGAAGAAATATCAAGAAGCAGCACATAATATTTCAGACGCTGACATTTTAAGGGTTGTAAATATTATTGCCGAAGCGGAGTATACCATCAAGAAAAGTGCGCAACCATTACTGCGCCTTGAAGTGCTCCTTACCAAACTGATAACGCTTGACCGTTCAATAAGTATTCAACAGGTTTTAAATGCAATAGATAACGAGGGGAATGCAAAAGGAGTTGTAACTTCCAATCATAAAACCGTCAATGCTGACCGACAAAAATCTGAACATGAGCCGGAAAAATCAGAGATTGATCCCCCAACAAGAGATGAATCTGAAAAAAAAAACGACAAACATGATCATGTTGAAACAATAACTCAGAAAGAGATAATAGCTGAAATTGAACCTGAAGAACAAAGTGGTTTTTCCGGTAATGGATCTCAACTGAATCTCACAATTATAAAAGAGCGCTGGAGTGAATTTATTGATATGGCACTCAATGAAAGTGCCGTGACCGGATCGTATTTGAAAGAAGGTAATCCCTCAAGTTTTGAAGAGAATGTTATTCAAATATCATTTAGGCCTGAATATGAGTTTAATATCCACTCTCTCAAACGAAACCATACACGGGTTAATAAAATGTTTGAAAAAATGTTTGGTCCGGATATTGGATTCAACTGTGTAATAATTGAACTGACCGAAGAGGAGAAAAAGCAAAGTGCAAAAAGGTTGGTGCAAGTTTCAATGGAAGACAAAATTAAGAAAATTATCGAACGGGAACCAATAATACAGTCAATAATTGAACAATTTGGCGCAACTCCCGTAAGACTTGTACAGGAATAAATTATAGACCTGATTACCGCACTTAATTTTCACTGGTCTTACGAATACATTAGAATTACTCAATAGCAGAATGAGAGGCATCACATGAAACCCAATATGTCAGCACTGCTCAAACAAGCACAGAAAATGCAGGAGCAATTATCGAAAGCACAAGAGGAGTTAGATAGTCTTAAAGCTGAAGGAACGTCTGGCGGAGGAATGATTAAAGTAATTGCTAATGGCAAGCAGGAAATTGAATCGGTTAAAATTGATCCTGAAGTTATAGATGCTGAAGATCCGGAGATGCTCGAGGATCTGATAATGGCTGCAGTAAATCAAGCAATTGAAAAAGCCGGTGAAATGGCACGAGAACATATGAACAGCATGACAGGTGGGATGTTAGGTGGAATGCCTGACGGCATGAAAATGCCCGGAATAAATATGTAGGTGACTATTTGTATATATCAAAGAGGAGGTGTGATGTTCCGTGAATATCATGCCTCTTTTTGGATAAAATTTTTTGAGAGAACTATACAGCATGAACAGCTTGCCGAACAGTCTGGAAAGACTCATTAAAGAATTTACCCGTTTACCGGGAATCGGAAGAAAAACGGCACAGCGGCTCGCATTTAATATTCTGAAACGTCCGAGAGAGGAAGCAATTGTATTCGCAAAAGCTCTCGTTGAAGTTAAGGATTCAATTCAATTTTGCAGTGAATGCTTCAATTTCTCCGAAAATGACCTTTGTCAGATTTGTTCAAATCCAGGCAGGGAAAGTTCGGTAATATGTGTAGTAGAACAGGCCAGCGATATTGCACTAATCGAAAAGCCGGGTCTATTTAAAGGAAAATACCATGTTCTTGGGGAACTGCTCTCGCCTTTAAACGGGATTGGCCCAGAAGATATACACGTCAAAGAGCTACTCCAGAGAGTCGGCAACAACGTATCTGAAATTATAATTGCCCTGAACACAAGTGTCGAGGGAGAAGCGACAACACTCTACATAACCAGGCTTCTCAGACCGGTAGGGATATATATTTCCCGGCTGGCTCAGGGACTCCCTGCGGGAAGTGAATTGGAATTTGCCGATGAGCTGACCCTTGCAAAGGCGCTCGAAGGCCGTGTAGAAATCTCCTGAGCTACCCTCGTAAAATCATCCCTCACAATACTATTTCAATCTCTATACACACCCGAACAGTCCCCGTAATTTATTGCTTATTGAATGTTAATTCTTTATATTAATTAATTTAAATGTTTTAGAAAACTGCGTATATGTACCAATTTAAAATACTCTGGGCAGATGATGAAATTGAGATGCTGAAACCTCATATCCTTTTTCTCAAGGAAAAAGGATATGAAGTGACATCGGTTAATAATGGAGACGATGCCGTTGAGGAAGCACGCAGCAATCTCTATGATCTCATTATGCTCGATGAAATGATGCCCGGTAAAGATGGCCTTACTGCGCTTTCTGAAATTCGTGATTTCAATCCTTCTGTTCCCATTGTCATGGTGACAAAGAACGAAGAAGAACAGTTAATGGAAGATGCGATCGGGAAGAAAATCACCGACTATTTGACGAAACCGGTTAATCCGAGTCAGATACTATTGACGTTAAAAAAGATTTTTGACACAAAAAAGATTGCTCAAAACAGATTGTCCAGGCATTATACGCAGGAATTTGCCACAATATCCCAACAAATAAATGGAGAATTGACAGCAGAGGAATGGACAGACATTTATCTGAATATTACGGATTGGGAGATGGAACTCGAGCAATTTCCGGAACTTGGATTTCAGCAAACAGTCGATGCACTGCATAAAGAGTGCAACGTCAATTTTTCTCGATTTTACGAGAGATATTATCGCGAATGGATTCAGAGTGCTCAGCGGCCCTTTTTTTCAGTCGATGTTTTTCCTAATTGGGTATTTCCGCATCTGAAAGAGGGTAGAAAAGTTGTTTTTATCCTTCTTGACTGTTTAAGAGCTGATCAGTGGCTTGCTATGGAACCGTATCTTCTTGATTATTTTAAAATTAAACGAGACTATTACTATTCTATTCTGCCGACTGCAACACCCTATTCACGAAATGGGATTTTCAGCGGCTATTTTCCTCGAGAGATCGAACAGAAAATGCCCGATCTCTGGCAGAAAAACGAAGAAGATGAATTCAGCAGCAATCGATTTGAACATCAGTTCCTTGATGGGTTGATCAAGCGGAGCAATATTGGGAATACAATCTCAACACGCTATGTGAAAATCCTTGATGCGGCAGAGGCAAAATCAACTGAAAAACATCTCAATTCGTATATCCAGCACGATCTCTTTTGTATGGTCATCAATTTTGTCGATATACTCGCACACAAACGGAGTGAATCGGATATATTGAAAGAGCTTGCGCCAAATGAATCTGCCTACCGTTCGTTAATCAAGTCATGGTTTGAACATTCCAATTTATTATCAATGCTCAGGTCCCTTGCTTCGGAAGGCAACACCATTGTTTTGACTACCGATCATGGCTGTATTCGAGGTAAGCGCGCAACACAGATAATTGGTGATAAAGAAACTTCAACAAGCTTGCGGTATAAATTCGGGCGGAATTTAAAATGTAATCCGAAGCACGTCATGCATATTAAAAATCCACCGGAGTATCAGTTGCCGCAGCGCGGTGTCAATACACATTACCTCATAGCAAAAGAGGACTATTATTTGATTTATCCGAAAAATTATAATCAATACGCAGCAAAATATTACGATTGTTTTCATCATGGTGGAATATCGTTGGAGGAAGTCATTCTTCCTATTATTACTTTAGAAGGTCAGCAGCGGTGAAAGAGGTCTTATCAAAGAATCTGGACGATACTGCTCGTATAGCACGGGATATTGCTGGAACGATTCAAGGGGGAGATATTGTAGCTTTTAATGGTGAGCTTGGAGCAGGAAAAACAGCAATTATTAAAGAAATATGTAAAGCACTGGGTGTAAAGGATCTGGTGACCAGTCCCACATATACATTAATGAATATTTATTCAGGGAGTTTTCATGTTCTCCATATTGACTGTTACCGAATACGGTCTTCGGCTGAAGCTGAAATGCTGGGACTTGACGATTATTTTAATAAAGAATACGTGATTTTAATTGAGTGGGCTGAAAAGATTAAACCGATTTTACCGCCTGCAACAACGTATGTCAATATGTCACATATTTCCGATCAGCCAAAATGGCGGAAAATAGTTATAAGTGATTAATGAATATACTTGGAATTGATACCTCAACATCTCTTTGTAGTGTCAGCATAACCGGCAGAGACATCGGAACAATTGAAAAATGCGAAGAACTGGAAAGAAACGTTAACGAAAAGATTTTCATTCACATTGCCGCTCTGTTTAAGGAAGCGGGTATAAAAGCTAAATCACTTGATGGAATCGCCGTCAATAGAGGGCCGGGTTCTTTTATGGGTATGCGAGTCGGAATGAGCATAGCAAAAGGATTTGCTCATAGTTTATCGGTTCCGATTATCGGTATTACGTCGTTTGAATTATTAGCATATAATGTAAATAAAGAGCAGTTTCCCGTATGTTGCGTTGTTCCAATTAAGAATGAAAAAGTGTCGTATGCGATTTTCTCCGATGCTGAATCAATTTCAAGTCATGAAGCGGGAGCACTTGGAACGTGGACCGATGTTGTTGATATGTGTGATGCGGCCAAGACACTTTGTGGGGATATTCCTGAAGAATATCAGAAGAAGTTAAAGCATATCTGTTCATCAGAGTTGGACCTAATAGTAAGGAAGCAGAGTGCGCAAAGCATTGCTGAAGCCGGATTGAAAAAGCTGTCAAAGGGAATAAACGACGATCTTGAGATTCTTACTCCGATATATATGCAAGAAATATCGTTTCGCGCACAATCGGTAGTAAAAGGGCTACAGCAATGATAGATTTAAATGCCGCCAAACACAATTCACTTGTCGGTAAATATTCAGCCGGTTTGAAATTAGACGATTCTTCGGTTCGTATGCGCATTATGTGTGCTGACGATGTAAAAGTTATTGCGGCATTAGAGCAAAAAGTGTTTTCATCACCATGGTCCTTGAAAAGTATACAATCATTTTTTGACTATTCCGGCAGAGGATTTGCGCATGTTTGTGAGAATGATTCTGCAGTGGTCGGATATGCGTTTAACGTGCTGGTTGCTGATGAACTTCACATTCTGAATGTTGCGGTGGATGAGAAGTACCGTAGGCAGGGGTACGGTCAATATATTGTTGAGTTTATTGTAGAGAGTGCAAGAAGCAACGGTGCGATATACGCGTATCTCGAATTGCGGGAATCGAACGAAGCTGCCATAAATCTTTACAAGAAAATTGGAATTTTTCTTAATAGATGTGCGTAAAAATTATTATTCTGAAACGTCAGAGAATGCTCTCATTATGATGAAAGTCTTATAAATGAGGAAATTATATGGCATGGTTTAAAAGAACAAAAGATGGGTTGTCGACTGACAAAAAAAAAGACATCCCAGAAGGACTCTGGCTTAAATGCGATGGTTGCGGTGATATTATTTATAAGCCTGAAGTAGAGAAAAATATCGGCATCTGCACAAAATGTCAGTACCACTTTAAAATATCCAGCATTGAATATATTAATTTTCTTCTCGATGAAGGGAGTTTTCAGGAGTTCGATTCGACGCTGAGAACAGCCGATCCTTTGAATTTTAAGGACAAAAAGAAGTACTCCGACCGGATTAAAGCGGCTAAAAAGTCGACCGGCCTTAATGAAGCCATACGCACAGGGTATGGTAGTATGAATGGCAATACGGTTATAGTGGGAGTGATGGATTTTGACTTTATCGGCGGAAGCATGGGATCTGTTGTCGGTGAAAAAATTAAACGCGCCATCGATAGAGCAATTGAAACAGGATTTCCCCTGATCATTGTGTCCGCCTCGGGTGGAGCACGGATGATGGAAGGAATTCTTTCTCTTATGCAAATGGCGAAGACAAGCTCACGCTTAGCACAGCTATCAAGCAAGAAAGGTTTGTATATATCAATTTTAACAAATCCCACAATGGCAGGTGTCATGGCAAGCTATGCAATGCTTGGAGATGTAATCATTGCAGAACCCGATGCGCTTATCGGATTTGCAGGGCCACGGGTTATCAAGCAGACAATAGGTGAGGATCTACCAGAGGGATTCCAGCGCTCTGACTTTTTACAGGAGCGTGGTTTTATTGATATGGTTGTACCGCGTTCTAACATGCGAAACAGAGTATTGGAATTAATTGAGTTTTTTGAGAATGGAAGCAATGAAAACGAAACCAAGCATTCTATTAACGAATGATGACGGAATACATGCGCCGGGATTGAAAGCCCTCTATGAGGCACTTGTAACTCTCGGTGATTGTACTGTAATTGCTCCCGATCAAGAACGGAGTGGAACAGGTCATGCTATTACTTATAAATCGCCTATTCAAGTTCGTAAATCAGAAAATGATTTTAAAGGTAACGGTTGGGCAATATCTGGCACTCCTGCGGATTGTGTGAAATTTGGTGTAAAGAAAATATATGAACGCAAACCGGATTTACTGGTGTCAGGGATAAATCCGGGTCCCAATACAGCAATTGATGCGCTCTATTCGGGTACGGTAGCAGGTGCAGCCGAAGGAGGATTGATGAATATCCCTTCTTTTGCAATTTCGATAACCTCAACCGAATGTCAGGACTTTTCTGTTGCTGCCGAATATGCTGTAAGTTTAGCTGAAAAGCTTTTGGAAAATGGGCTGCCTGACTACACATTTCTGAATGTAAATGTGCCCAATTTGCCACGTGAGCAGATTGCAGGAATCAGAATTACGCGGCAAGCAAAAACTCGGTACAAAGAGTTTTATGAGCATCACAGTGGCAATTCAAATGGTACCTATTATTGGCTCCGCGGTGATAAAATAATATTAGAGGAATCCGAAGATTCGGATGAATCAGCTATTCAGAAAAACTATATTGCGATCACACCGCTCCAACATGATATGACAGATTACAGTGCGCTGGAATTTCTCCGTTCCTGGGATTTTTCAGATAGAAAGTAATACTACACGTAACGTGGGAACTATTCAATTATTGATTTTATGCATGAGACAATAGTAATTCTCGATTTTGGTTCGCAATACACACAGCTCATCGCCCGAAAAGTGCGAGAGCACAACGTGTATTGCGAGATCTATCCGTATAATGTTCCGCTTGATAAATTATATGCAAAAGAACCGAAAGGAATTATTCTTTCAGGCGGGCCGATGAGTCTTTATGAGGATAATTCACCTCATGTTGACCCGAAACTTTTTACTTTTGATGTCCCATTTCTTGGGATATGTTACGGAATGGGTATACTTGCCCACAATTTCAAGGGAGTAACTGCTGGTTCTCCGAAACGTGAATTCGGCAGGGCACAGTTCGAAGTAATTCATAATTCTGATCTTTTTTCATCAATCAATAAAAAATCTGAAGTCTGGATGAGTCATGGAGATAAACTTGAGTCTCTGCCGGATGGATTTGAAATAATTGGCCGAACGTCAAATGCTCCAATAGCTGCTATCAGGAGTAGTGAAAAGCGGATGTACGGAATCCAGTTCCATCCTGAAGTTCACCACACAATCGAAGGTTCAGAAATTCTGAGCAACTACCTTTTCAAAATCTGTAACCTTAAAGCAGACTGGACACCAAAATCGTTTGTTGAAGAATCTATTGATTCGATTAGGAGACAGGTTGGAAACAGTAAGGTTGTTTGTGGACTGAGCGGAGGAGTCGATTCCTCTGTTGCGGCAGTACTGATTAACAAAGCGATATGTGATCAGTTAACCTGCGTTTTTGTTGACAACGGTTTGTTGCGAAGCGGTGAACGAAAGCAGGTTGAAGATACTTTCCGGGAAAATTTTCATATGGATCTCCGAGTTGTTGACGGCAGAGATGAATTTTTAGGCACACTTGCCGGTATAACCGATCCCGAGAAAAAAAGGAAGGTAATCGGAAAAGTATTTATTGAACTTTTTGAAAAAGAGGCAAAAAGTATTGGCAATGTTGATTTTCTTGCACAGGGGACACTTTATCCGGATTTAATCGAGAGTGTTTCCTTCAAAGGTCCATCAGCTACTATCAAAAGCCACCATAACGTTGGCGGGCTGCCTGAAAAAATGGATCTGAAACTCGTCGAACCGCTCCGGGAGTTGTTCAAAGATGAAGTGAGAAAAGTCGGTGCGCAGATTGGAATTCCGGATGCAATACTCAAACGGCATCCTTTCCCGGGACCTGGACTTGCGGTACGTATATTAGGTGACATAACTGAAGAAAAGCTCGATTTGCTTCGGCAAGCAGACAAAATTTTTATTGACGAACTTTACAATTCGGGTATCTATGATGAAATCTGGCAAGCTTTGACTGTATTACTACCAGTAAAGTCTGTGGGTGTTATGGGTGATTTTAGAACGTATGAGCAAACAGTAGTTCTCCGTGCAGTTACCAGTGTGGATGGAATGACTGCTGAATGGTACCCAATGAAACATGAGATTTTAGCACAGATATCGAGTAAAATTATCAATGAAGTAAAAGGAATAAACCGGGTGGTATATGATGTTAGCTCCAAACCGCCAAGCACGATTGAATGGGAATAATTAATCTACAGACAGACTATACTCAATGATGAACCGTAATATAGTTACTCTTCTCAGCTTTATATTATTGACTTTACCAATTGAGCAGTCTGTTGCTCAACAGGACAAACAGGTTTTTCTGCCCGTTGCAGACTCTTTATTTCAATCTGTGGAAATGTTGTATCAAACGGGTCAACTACAAGCGGCGGGAGAAACACTTGGTGTGCTTCAGAGTCTGCCGAGAAATCAGCGTTCTTCAGCGGCACTCTATCTACAAACCCGTTTTGCCCTTGACAGAGATGATTATGACGAAACAGCCGACCTTCTTGAGCAATTTGCTCATGTTTATCCAGATTCCCGTTATGTACCTTATATGGAGATGATTGAGGCAGAATTGTTGTATGTAAGAGAGCTTTATGTTTTTTCCCTTGAGAAATTGCTGGGCATAATTGTCCATGTTGATGATGCTGAAATCGAAAATCGTGCAGCCCGGAAATTCCTGGAAATATTCGATAATGGAATTCCCGAAGTACTTTATGATAATTTTATAGCATTATATGATAACGATGTCACAAAGGAGTTAAATCTTTTAAAAAAAGCGCAACTACACTACTATGCTGGTTTGTATGATGAAGTCATTAATGATTTAGAACAAATTTCACTCGGGGATGTGTTTTTACCAATTGGCGAGGCAGCATCGAATTTACGTTCACTCATGAATGATATAATGAATGCAGAGCGATTCATTGCCGTTCTCTTTCCGTTTAACGGTGAATATGCAGAGCGGGGGAGAAAGTTATATTACGGTGCACAGGTTGCCTTAAAGAAAAAGCAAGATGTATTGCCTCATTCTATTTCTATAAAAGCGATTGATACACGTGCAAGCATAAGGGAATTTCCGGAACTTCTGCAGAAAATCGCAGACGACAAATCAATAATTGCAGTTATCGGTCCGGTTGTGCAAGAGCTCAGACTTTTGGCAAGCACACTCGCCCCGTTTTATGAGTTACCCATCATCATACCCGGTAATAACGAGTCAAGTAATGGAATAGGTAACGACTATGTATATCAAATAAAAGGTTCGAAAAGCAGCGAGGGAGCGTCGCTAGCACGCTATGCTGTGGAGAACCTCAATTTATCTACGTTTGCTATTATGAGTCCTATTGGTGGAAGTGAAGAGGATCTTGTTGAAAGTTTTGCAATTGAAGTTGAGAAATTAGGAGGTGATATACTTGCGCATGAATGGTATTATCCAGGGAATCTTGACTTTAATGCTCAGTTCAGCCAGATTAGAAAAATCGGATATGATTTTATGATGACCGATTCATTGAGCACCTACATTTCAGAATCAATTGTCGATTCGACAACGATCGTAGAAGACAGCTTATCTCTGAATGATATAGACTCCTTAACAACACGCTACTTTGACAGCCTTTCGATTTCAACACTCGATTCAATATGGAATCTCTATCTCGACACTCTTGCAACAAGAAGAAGAGAAGCTGGAATTCGCTATTTTGATACACTTGATTATCCTGTTACTACGTTTGATGCAATATTCATCCCAGTTGAATCGAAAGATGATATTGAATTTATTATCAATCAGTATGCATATTACAATTTTGATACTATATTGCTGGGCAACAGCCACTGGTACGATCCCGTAATTCTTAATAGGTTAGGAAATAATGTAGGCACGGTCTATATAACGTCTGATTATTTTATCGATGATTATTATACTCCCTGGATTACATTTCGTGATATCTATCGGAATGTTATCGGTTCATCACCAAGTGTTGACGAACTATATGGGTATGAATCTACATTATTTGTTTTAGCAGGTGTTCAGAACGTACCGACCCGCCAACGACTAATCGACGAACTTGAGCAATTGAACATTCTTCCGGAATCGGTACGCGGTTACTTTGAAATAGATGAATCGCATCAAAAGAGTAATTGGCATATAATTCGTTACAGAAGAGGCCAATTTTTACTCCAAAATAGACCATAAGTATTTCCAGAAAGGTACTATATCTATGGAACAAAATTCTGTAGAAAATCTCTCTCTTACAATTGTTCAAAAATATGAAGAGTTGCAATCGATCCTCCGTGAAATGGGGGGTATGGTAATCGGTTTTTCCGGTGGTGTGGACAGTACATTTCTCCTGAAAGTCGCTACCGATATCCTGGGAGATAAAGCGCTTGGTGTCATTGGTTCTTCGTATTCTTTGCCGCAGCGTGAGCTTCAGGATGCTCAGAAGCTTGCCAGCAAGATGAGTGCGCACATCAGGATAATTCAAACACACGAGAAAGAAGATGACAATTTTGTCAATAATCCTCTGAATAGGTGTTTTTTTTGCAGATCTGAACTCTTTAATAAAATCACAGAAATTGCAGAAAAAGAAGACTATCCTTTTATAGCAGATGGAACCAATCTTGACGACCTGCTTGATTATCGTCCAGGCTCGGCTGCTCAGAAAAAATATTCTGTACGAAGTCCGCTTCGTGAGGCAGGTTTAACAAAAAATGAAATCCGTTTACTTTCAAAAGAGATGGGCCTCGAGACGCACGACAAACCGGCATATGCATGTTTGGCATCACGTATTCCATATGGTTCAAAAATAACTGAGGAAAAATTAACCATGGTTGAGCAGGCAGAAAACGTTTTGCTCGATATTGGACTCAGAAATATGCGTGTGCGTCATCACGATGAAACTGCTCGTATTGAACTGAATACAGACGATTTTCAACTGATTCTCGATCCAGAGATACGTTCGTTAATCCTGACAAAATTTAAAGAGATTGGATATATCTATATAACCCTTGATCTTGCAGGATTTCGTTCAGGAAGTCTGAATGAAACTCATCTTAAGAAAAATCAAAATCCATTACAGAATGAGTATCGAGCAAATACTTCCAATAAAAATTCTCACAGTATTTAAAGTTTATAAAACGCTTGATGACTCAGCATTGTAACAAACTTTTTCTAATCATCAATTCTTCTATCAATCGAGCTCTTGTATGATTCCTGATCAAACTGAAGCAAAACTAATTCATTATCCTCTTTTATCCCAGTTCTCAGAGATATCCGTATTTACGACTACCCGTATTCGAGAAGCGAGTTCGACTCTGTTATCAGAAGAAAGTATTAGAACTGTACTGGAAAATGGTAATGAAGAAAAATTCTGGTATAATATTACAGGAACCCCGGAAAACTGTATCGCTAAGGCAAACCAAATTCATGGCAACACAGTACTTTTTGCTAACGATGGTGGTCATCAGGGTGATGGTGATGCTTTGATTTCGAATATTCCACAGATATTTCTCAGAATTGTTACAGCCGATTGTCTTCCGGTTTTCATGTACGATCCCGAGAGTAAAACCGTTGCACTTGTTCATGCAGGATGGAGAGGTTTAAAAAAGGAAATTATTAACCGGACTATCGAATATTTGGGTACCAAAGCAGGTGTGAATCCGGAGAATCTTTTTGTTTCAATCGGCCCCTTTATTCAGGAGTGCTGCTATACAGTAAGAGATGATGTGTATTCCGAATTTCCACGACAATTCAGCACGAAATTGCTTAATGGTTATTACAATCTCAGACTTGGTGAAATTGCTCTTGCACAGCTCAGTGGTGTTCCGTCTTCTCAAGTTGAGATTACTTCTCAATGTACTTCTTGCAGTGACGATACATTTTACAGCGCTCGGAAAGAAAAAGGGAATACCGGTAGAAATATTAATATTATCGGTATATTAAAATGAACTGAAATACGATATTAGACAAGCAGTTCAATTCTATTGTAATCTGCTTGATTATAGATGAATACATCTGTATTATATAAAACAATTTTTTTATTTCATTCATATTCAAATGTTTTCTCTATGGTTTAGCCATACTGTGTCTGAATGGTGAACGGATTGAGTGATAATTTTATTTATAGTTTACTACTTGGAGTTTTGCAGGGAATTACCGAGTTTCTGCCAATAAGCAGCTCAGGTCATCTGCTGCTGGCAAAATATCTGTTCGGAATTCAGGATATGCCACTCTTGTACGACGTGTTTTTCCATTTCGCTACCGTACTTGCCGTGTGCACTCTTTACCGCAAAGATCTAACAAATATTGCTAAAGACTTGATTCAGTTTCTATTGCAAAATATTGGATTTCGCAGAAGTGAAACTGTCCAATCGGATATAAATTCCGGAACAAGACTATGTATATTGCTTATAATCGGAACACTTCCGGCGGCATTTGTAGGGGGGTTCTATGCAGATTATTTTAGAAATATCTTTAGCAATCCGAACGCTGCACTTATATATCTCATAATCACTGGAGTTGTTCTCATCTCAACAATTTGGGTGCCGCGTGGAAAGAAAATCTTAACTGTGCTTTCCTCACTGTTGATCGGTGTAGTGCAATCGTTTGCTCTGTTTCCGGGAATCTCTCGATCAGGCATCACCATTTCGGCCGGACTCTGGCTTGGAATTAAGCCTGAAGAAGCAGTGAAATATTCTTTCTTGTTATCGGTGCCGGTGATTCTCGGCGCAAATATTCTTGAATTTTCGAATGTGTCGATGCAAGTTCTGCAAAACCACATTTGGTATCTCATTGCCGGTGGAATTACTGCATACATATCGGGATTGATAGCAATTGTACTTGTTCTAAAGGTTATTAAGATGGGCCGGTTTTTCTGGTTTGGTGTTTATTGTCTACTTGTCGGTACGACAGGACTACTGTTCATATAACAAATCACCTGTTGTTTCATAACATATCAGAACATTATGGCAGCCAACGAGCTTTTTAAATCACGGTTAGGATTTCTCCTGACAGCACTCGGAATGGCAATTGGGACGGGGAATATTTGGAGATTTCCCCGTATCATTGCGCAAAATGGCGGGGGTTCATTTTTAATCCCCTGGCTGATATTTCTCTTTCTCTGGTCAATTCCGCTGCTGATTCTTGAGTTTAGCATGGGAAAGACTGCGAGAAAAGGTACCGTTGGTGCATTCGGAACAATAATGGGGAAGCAATACGGTTGGATGGGAGCATATGTCGGTTTTTGTACAATGGCAATCATGTTTTATTACTCCGTTGTTACGGGATGGTGTATTAAATATTTCTTAGCTTCGGTTTCTGGAACCATATTTCAGCAGGACAGCATTGCGTATTGGAACACGTTTCTTGGTTCTCAGTATCAACCGCTGCTGTTCCATTTTTGTGCAATGCTAATCGGTTCATTTATCGTCTATAAAGGTGTAAGTGGTATTGAAAAAGCAAATAAATTTCTTATACCGTCTTTGTTTCTGCTGATCATAATTGCAGTAGTGCGGTCGCTCACGCTTCCCGGTGCTGTCGAAGGATTAAATTACCTGTTCACACCTTCTTTAGAGAAGCTCCTGAATTATCGGGTGTGGCTTGAGGCGTTGACACAATCTGCATGGTCGACCGGAGCAGGATGGGGGTTGATTTTAACCTATGCAATTTATAGCAAGCGGAATGAGGACATTGTGCTCAATTCAAGTATTATAGGGCTTGGCAACAACAGCGTGTCATTGCTTGCGGCTATTGCAATCATCCCTGTTGTTTTCGCTTTCAGGCCCGAAGAGGCGGCACAAATGATGCAGGAGCACGGCCCCGCAAGTACCGGTTTGACATTTGTTTCGATTCCTCAGTTGTTTGCACAAATGGCAGGAGGCAGGATTTTTTTGTCGCTTTTTTTTCTTGCACTCTGTTTTGCGGCGATATCGTCACTTATATCGTTATTCGAGCTCGTTACTCGTGTGTTCATAGATCTCGGATTGACAAGAACAAAAGCAATCTTGCTTGTCGGTTCAGTTTCCTTTGTTCTCGGAACTCCCTCTGCCGTGAGCATGGCAATATTCGAAAATCAGGATTGGGTCTGGGGTATTGGATTGATCGTTAGCGGATCTTTTATTGCAATTGCCGTGATGAAATACGGTGTGCGTCAATTCAGGGAAAACCTTATTAATCATGCGGGGAATGATATCAAACTTGGGAAATTTTTTGATTATATTGTTTTTCTTATACCGGTTCAATTCGTAATATTAATATGGTGGTGGTTTTCGCAGGCAGGCGGATGGACTGAAATTTTCACTTCATATAGTGTCGGTACATGCTTGTTTCAGTGGGGTATTGCATTGATTTTGTTTGTAACTATTAATAAATGGCTAATGCGGCGAACTTTGGGAGATAATCCATCATGAATCCATCAGCAATTTCAATGCTCATTGTTATCGGAGGAATCGTATGGGGTGGATTCATTGTGCTCTTACGCTATGCGATGAGACGCGAACAGGAAAAATCGAGTATGGACAAATCTAAATCAGATCTGTAATAATTATGCGATGATCAAGCATGGGTAAATTGAACAAAATTTTTGAAAAATTTGAGACTATCAAGCGATTGCCGCTTCAAATTGTATATTGTGTTACGGGAGAAGAGGAATATTTACGTGATTCTGCTATAAAGAATATCGTCGAAAAGGCAAAATTATCCGGAGAAAGTGAAAGTACACTATTACGGTTTTTTGGTGATGAACTCGACCACGATGAATTGAATGTTCAATTGACGTCATACTCGCTTTTTTCAGAATCGAAAACAATTATAATAAAGAATGCAGCCAAAATGAAGTCAACCTGCTGGGAGATTATCGGAAAATTTGTTGAAAATCCCACGGAAAACACAACTCTTGTGCTGGATGATGACAAATTTGATAAAAGAAATGCAGCAGTTCATTCAGTATGCAAAACGGCTTATACTCTTGAATTTCCGGCATTATACGACGATCAGCTGCTTGAGTGGTTGCACTCGTATGCAAAACGGCTGCAGCTTGAATTGACAGAAGAAGCTGCTGTCGCACTTAGAGAGTCGTGTGAGCCGAAAATGCGGCACCTCATGAACGAACTGGATAAGATTAAACTCTTTTCTGGTGATAAAACTAAATTGTCTGCCGATGATATTATTAATATTGTCCAAACGAACCGTGGATTTAATATTTTCGATTTTACTCATGCACTATTTGGACGTAACAACTCAAAAAAGGTTGAGTATTTACAAAAAATATTTTTATTTAATGAAAGCGCACCGGGCATAATTGTGATGATTGCCCGTCATGTCACAATATTATTGAAAATTAAATTGTATAGTAGTTTAGGACTTGACAGGGGAAATCTGGAGAAAGTAATTGGTCTAAGACGCTGGTTTCTCAATCAGTATTTCGAACAGGCAAAAAGACTGACTATAGATTCTCTGAAACTTCTGCTTGACATTGTTTTGGAGGCAGATACGAACTTGAAAACCGGACGTTTCAACGAAAAAATGGTTTTGACTCTCCTGGTTTTCAGAATACAGGTTCAGCTGAAAAATTGAAGAGAGAAATAGATTAATTATTTTTCGCGGAATTGCGGATTGAGTGATTCACTAATGATGCAGCGAAAGAATAGCCACAATAAATTAAAACATATGTCACCGGAAAGCAAAAAGAAAAATATTCTGTCTGATGAGGATTTGATTGGTAACTTTCAGGCAGGTGATGTAAGTGCGTTTGAAGAAATTGTCAGACGATACAAAGACCAACTTGTCAATTTCGCATACCGGTTTCTTGGTGATTTGGAAGAAGCGGAAGATATCGCACAGGAAACTTTTTTGAGGGTGTTCCGCAAGAGAAATGCGTATAGAAATGTTGCAAAATTTTCAACATGGATTTATACGATTACTGGAAATTTAGCGAAAACGGAACTTCGGCGCAGGAAACGTCGTAAACTAATATCATTAAGCAGCCTCGGTTTTGAGGATAAAGATTTTGATCTCAAAGATACGAAAAAAGGCCCCGAAGAAAGTGTTCATGATTTAATTAAAGATGAGTTTATTCAACGTGCAATTAATTCGCTTCCCGATAAGTTCAGAGAGGTAATAATTTTTCGGGATATACAGGAACTTTCCTACGAAGAGATTAGTTCAATCGTAAAAATCCCACTTGGAACCGTAAAATCGCGGGTCAATAGAGGTCGTTTAAAACTCCAAGAAATACTATCTGATTATCTGGATGAAATGAAAGAGTAAAGCGCCTATGATAAATTGTGATGACTTTTCAAAACAGCTTTCCGACTTTTTTGATGGCGAACTTCCTAAGGAACGTTCCCGGATGCTGAATCTACATGTGTCTGCATGTTCTGCTTGCGCGAAGAAACTTGCCCATACTCATGCTCTGTCAAAATTCATGAAACATCTGAAAAAGGTGACAACTACTGAGCAGTTTGAAGAGCAACTTCACAAACGTTTGCAGAGTGAAATAGATTATCAAGTTCAGTCCGGCACAGATCGGGCAGTACGTACCCTTACGTCAATACAATTACGGCACGTTGTAGCAACATTTGCAGCTGCCGCTGCAATTGTATTCGCTGTTATAACGTTTGACTCGTATCTAAGCAGCGACGATGCCACCCAGGTTGTTGTGTCACCCCGGATAGAAATACCACCCTTACCTGGATCTGCACAGAAAAATGTAATTCAGTACTCACCCTATGCAGGTTTGCCAATTGATAGTAGAATTACTACAATGCCAGACAGTGCAATTGAGAGACTTTCCAGCCCAGATCTTGAACGGTCTTTTCCTTACATTGCATTGCAGTCAATACGGAATCAAATACTGCAAGTCAAAGACCATCAGCGGTAACTATTGCCGTATACATCTCAAATCTTGCCATATAATTCTTCATGATTGTAGATGTTGTGTAACAGTCCTACAAATATTATATATAAATTAATATGTCTTCATGGTCGTTCTGAACCTGTTTCGGAACCTATGCTGCTTCCCAGATGCTTTGACGAATAATAATTACTGTTCACGTATGTAATAATAAGATTGACTTCTCTATTTTTTGATTACAAACCATTAATTTAAAATCATTTTTAGATTTACTTAATCAGAGGTTGCTATTTCCCTATTACGCAGGATTCGCAATAACATCTTTACACACATCAACAAAAGGCGATACATCTATTGATTAGCTTATTTGTATTGTATTGTTTTCATGTTTTTATATTTAGTGAGTGGATAATTTTATGATTTCTCCTTTTCGTCTCGGTATTTCACCGGGATTCCAGTCGAAATAACAACCTGAATCATTATAGAATATCGAATCTTTACGTTCTTTCCAAGGGTCCCGAAACTTCCGGACGATTTCGCAATCTCTGCTTTCCATACTCGCTCATAGTATTAATTATGTCATTTCCGAGCTCATTTCAGAATCTCAATACAATATTAGTAAAACCTTATTGACTAATAACATAATGCTTTACTCTTATCTTTTACTTGAAAAACATGTTGTAACGTTTTATATTGTAATCAATTGTAAAGAATTTCTTATATTGATCATATTGATAAGCATATTATAAATGTAACATATCGATTCAATGTATCGATATGTTGCATAAGTTTTGGATCGTTATGTAACATGTTGTTCGCAGTATGGTTTGGAGTGTGTGATTTGTATGTCTCCAAAAAATAGTGTATGAACTTTTTTTGGCTATAAAAATGAGAGAATAAAGGCAGTATCAAATTTTTGGCACGGCTATTGCTCTATAACAGTGTGAGAAAGCAATAAAATACATCTGGAGGTGTTATGAATTTGAAAATAAACTCAAAAGGCTTCACCCTTATCGAACTGGTTATGGTGATAGTTATATTGGGTATCCTTGCAACGGCAGTTGTTCCTAAATTTTCCGATTTTACAGATCAGGCACATAGTGCTGCTGTTGACGGTGTTGTCGGCGGTGTCAGATCGGGAATTGGTATTTTTCAAGCTACTGCTCTTATCAGTCCTGCTTCTGTTGGAGGTGGCGCGAGTAATATCACAGCGACCACCAATTTCCCCATAGCCCTAGATAATGAGGCGAGTACCACAGGTAATTTATTTAATTATGTTCTGAGTGTGCCCATTACTGAAGACTGGTCAAAGGATGCAGGAGTGCAAACTGGCGGTTCCACAAAAAGATATAACTATACTTCACAGACGCCTGACACTTCATTTGAGTATAGCAATACATTAGGTACCATAGTACCAGTTCCTTAATATATCTGTTTCGGTTTAAAGTAATTTTGAAATACTCAATAAGAAGCATTTATATATTAAGGAAATAAATAATATAAATGCTTCTTTTTATATATGATAACTCTTGTAGATATCTATAAACGGTTCTCACGTGGATTTATCCCGAAGCCTGTTGATGTGCTGAAAGGAATATCACTAACGGTTGAAAAGGGTGAAGTATTCGGGTATCTTGGGCCGAACGGTGCAGGAAAGACCACGACGATTAATATTCTGATGAACTTCATAAAAGCTGACTCCGGTTCTGCACACATTAAAGGTGTAGAAGTTCATAAGCCGGAAGCCCGGAAATCGGTTGGTTATTTACCTGAGCAACCCTATTTCTACAATTACTTAACCGGATAGTGAGCTGCTCGATTATAGTGGGAGTTTATACGGAATGGATGAGTTTGAAAGAAAAAAGAAGGTTAACACACTGCTTGAGCGTCTAGGATTGCACGAGGATAAAAACAAGCAGCTCAGAAAATATTCGAGGGGAATGCTGCAGCGGATCGGAATTGCCCAATCACTCATCAACGATCCGGAGTTGATAATCCTTGACGAACCGCTTTCGGGGCTTGACCCCCTCGGCAGGAGAGACGTGCTCGATTTAATTATCGAGCAAAAACAAAAAGGCACGACAATATTTTTCAGCTCACATATTCTGAGCGATGCCGAAAAACTGTGCGACAGGGTTGGATTTATAAATCATGGTGAACTGATAGCCGAAGGGAAGTTGAACGAGCTGAAAAGAACTGAAGCAGGATCGGAAAAAATGGAAATTGCGATAGAAAGTGATACTGCTCCTATTGAAGCTTTGCTTAATGCCAAAATGGCAATTCGGTCGGTTAACCGTCATGAAGAGTCATTAGAAGAACTATTTATAAAAAAATTTCAAAACTAAATGATTAATATAGTATCAACAATTGCGTTCAATACATTCAGAGAAAATATCAGGGATAAAATTTTGTATTCTATCCTGATGTTTGGATTTGGTTTTGCTCTGATAAGCTCTCTCATCAGCCAATGGTCACTTGATCAGTGGGCGCGGCTGATGCTCGATTTCGGTATGGCGATTATATCGATTTTTGGCTTGTTTATTGCGATTTTTATAGGTATCGGACTTGTTTCTAAAGAGATTGAAAAGAGGACTATTTACTTTGTCCTGTCAAAGCAAATTTCTCGCTCAATGTTTCTGATTGGGAAATATTTCGGACTTGTCATGACTTTGTTTATTGTATTTGTGCTTATGTCGGTTGGCTTTATAGGTGTGTATGTATTTTTTCAGGGTATGGTCAATGTGGGGGTTTTTGTGCCAATCGGCATGTCATTTTTTCAGATGTGTATTATGGTTGCCGTTGCACTTACGTTTTCAACGTTTGCTACACCGATGGTGAGCGCAATTCTTTCGTTGTTTGTTTATATCGGGGGATTTTTTTCCGCAGATTATATGCTTCTTGGACCGGGTACTTCGAATCCTGTAATTCAATGGTTTATGAAAATAATATACTATATAATGCCGAACATGTCCTTGTTAAATTTCAGGTCCCACATTGTCCACGATCTTCCGATTGAAGGTGCGAATTTGTTATTGGGGGCACTTTACGCTATTGCATATTCTGTGATACTGCTTGTTTGTGCAAGCGTGATTTTCAAAAATAGAAGTTTAAAATAATGCGATTGTTCCCGAAATGAAGTCACTATTAATAAAAACATGTTTGATGGTAATGGTTGTAGCATCAGTTGGAATTATCATCGGTGTGCAATCAACGATTGGCGATGAATTGATCCCTGATCTCGGTCAGGACTATGATCTCTATTATGTGGGAAATGCCAACTATATTAAAATGATATCAGCAGGTTTTGAAAGCGTGGTGGCGGACATATATTGGATCAGATCAATTCTCTATTTTGGAAGGCGGTCAATTATTACCGACTATCCGATGGTTGGTAAACAATTGACTGATGATGGTACGGATACGCCGGAATTTGCTCTCTGGAAAAAAGAAGTGAAGCAGCGCTACCGGTATTTACCCGGATTGATCAATATGGTAGTTGATTTAGAACCCAATTTTCAAGCCCCCTATTTTTTCGGCGGTTTAATGATCTCTATGAAAGCGGGTGAAGTGGATAAGAGTATAGCACTGCTGAACAAGGCAGAACGGAGTATACCTGAAAATTGACAGGTACCGTACTTGTTGGGTTTCAATTACTATTTTTATAAAGATGAATCGGAAAGAGCTCTCAGCTATTTTATGGATGCGTCAAAACTGCCGGGCTGTCCGCAAGGTGTTACCAATCTTTCTGTTGCAATTTTGCAGAAGGAAGGCAAAAATGATGTTGCTATAGAATTTCTTGGAAATTTAAAAAGCAATACCAAAGACGAAGATACAATTCAGGAATTAGACAGGCTTCTTGAAGTGCTCAAGGATTCTGAACAAAATCAGGAATTGCAAAATGCTCATATGTAGCGTTTCCCAGGTGTGAACTATATCACATCTGTGCTGTAGCAGGGGAACAAAAGGATTTTAAGCAATAGTTAAAGTGTAAAGAAGGTTTCTTATACAATGGAAAATGTGGTGAAAATAAAAAATAATACTCGGGGTTTTACGCTCCTTGAGCTCATTTTGGTTGTTGTGGTATTGGGAATTCTCTCGGCGGTGGTCGTGCCGAAAATAGGCGGTATGATTTCCGGATCTGAAGAGAATGCTACACGATCCGAAATGTTAACCCTTAAAATGGCAATAGTTGGTGACGCATCCGCACGTGTCGCTGGGATTGTCATTGATCAGGGGTACAAAGGTGATCTTGGATATCGCCCTGCAAGTTTAGCCGATCTTGTTACAAAACCAGGCGGTGATCCGGTCTATAATCCTTTTGTCCAGATGGCGTGGAACGGTCCCTATATGAGTGATGATGGTAACGCCAGCTATATGGATGATGCATGGGATAACGCATATACCTTGACAGACACATCTATCATAAGTAATGGTCCTGATGGTATTATGGGCACAGGTGATGATATTTCAATAAGTTTTTGAATAAACAGGTAGAGAACAATGCAGGCACAAAGAAGACACCTATCACACAATCTACTTTCTTCAGAAAACGGATTCACACTGCTGGAATTAATTGTGGTTATCATTATCATGGGAGTTCTTTCACTTGTAGCTGTTCGCAGTTTTACTTCACAGACCAATACGCGCCGATTTGAAGAAACGAGACTTGAAATGGAAGCACTCAAGCGGGGAATTGTTGGTGATGAGGACAGGATTCAGGATGGTTTTCGTGTCGATTTTGGCTATGTGGGAGACATGGGTGCCCTGCCGGTCGCACTGACCAATCTCGTATCGAATCCCGGTGGGGGTAATTGGAGCGGGCCGTATGTGGCCGTTAACTTTGCAGATAATCCAAATGACTATCTCAACGATGCATTTAATCTAGCATACGCTTATACTCCGGCAGCGCTGACTATTTTTAGTTGGGGTGCAAATATTACGATTACTCTGGCTACATCAGCCACTGATCTTCTGAACAATACTGTCCTCCTGTTTGCAAGGGACCGGGATGGTTTTACTCCTCAGGATGCAGATTTGCCGAATATTACCGTAACACTCAATCTGCAAAACAGTGCGGTTATCGGGCCATCCGCTTTGTTTGCATCGGACGGACTAGCGACAATAACAAATGTTCCAGTCGGTAATCACACTGTAACCGTAAATCACTCGGTATTAGCGGAAAATGTTATCAAGCCCGTATCAGTTGAGCCGGGTTCAACAACAGGTCCGATAGAGATAATATTTACTACATTGCCGTAATATCTTATATGATAGGCAGGTGTGCACTATGAAGAAATTACTAAGTTCCAATCGTGGTTTTACTTTGATTCAAGTTGTAGTTGCTATTGTCGGTCTGGCGATTGCTGCTTCTGTTGCCCTGAAAGTCACAAGCCAGGGTACAGCGGAAGGACGCACAATCCTATCAATCACAAGGATTCATGAGGTTCAAAGAGCGATTGGTGGTGACGAGCGGGTAAAAGATAACACCGATTTCGGATTTGTGGGTGATTTTGGACGCCTTCCCGCGACGCTTGATGAGCTTATCGTTGATAATGGTGACCCAAATTGGAACGGTTCTTACCTTACCTCCGATTTTGTTGGTGATAATACAAGTACTTTTGTTGATGCGTGGGGAAATGACTTTGTTTACGATAATACAACCGGTGAACTCGGTTTGAGTGAAGCATCTGTTGGAGAAGTGCCGGTCATCATACCTGCACCCTATGAAAACATAGAAGAAATCCTCTTTGGCAGTATTGAGGGAAGTATTGTTGATAAATATAACAATCCCCCGAAAAAAGGTGACAGGAAAGACCTGATTCTATTCATGGAACCCATAATTGATGAGAACAACTGGCCGCCTATTGTGTACGATCCCGTTCGTGACCGGCGGATATTCCATACTGAGCGCATGTGGCCCTTTTTTCATCCGGTCTGGAATGTCATCCATGTTTTCAGTGATCCTCGCGATCATGGCAGAGACCACTGGCGATGGCTCTGGAGGTGGGCTGGTCTTAACTTTATGGCCGCGCAGATGATCAGGACCGGTGATCTTAGAATTGACGGATCTGTTGATGAAGGTGTCGGACTTTCGAATTTTAGCGAAGACCTTTCAATAGAGATTGAACGGATTTAAGTAAGCTGGAACAGATCAAGAAGAAGTCAACATGTCGAAAGAATATTACTGAATAATGTGGAGGTGTGGTCGGGCTCCGAACGTTCAGGAAGGCGGCTTGATTTAACAAACGCTACGCTTCCGGTCGGTTCGCTCAACGTGCCGCTTCGTTTTGAGTTTAATAGTAATTTAGAGGGAAAATACCTCGATTTAACCTTTTATTTCACAGACGGTTCCAGGAAGCGGGTGCGACATGAAAGGCAAGATCATACAGAGAGACCTCCCCATTGGAGACCGGATCATGAAGACGATGAAGATGATCATGATAATCAGTGGGATGACCATGGCAGGAGACGCAGGTTGGACAGACATTTTGAAGATTTCTGGCTCCACTTCTTTTTGAATAATGCATTCGATCAGGACTTTCTGAAGGTGAAAGTGATTATCCATCCCGACCCTTACGGAAACTACCGTGCGGATGATATACCCGTGCGTCCCTACATTATAACTGCCTTTCATGATGAACTTGAAATGTCTATTAAAGAATACATGATAGTCCAGCCGAATCAAGTTTCAAAAAAGAATTTCAGGTTCGATGCCTTGTTTCCGGGATACAGACCTCCGGATGAAGAAGATGATGACGAGGATGACGATGAAGATGACGAAGATGATGAGGACGACGAAGATGACGAAGAAGAGCAGGATGACCGGGATATGGCAGAACGAATGACCGCTTCGGGTAATCTTGTGATTGATGGTAATAGTGATGATGACATTCGGATTTCTAATACCAGCAGTTCACCTGTGGTTGTAACCGACATGAAAATTCGGTGGAGAAACGACAGATCGTGGGAGCGGATTCGGAAAATCAGGATTAATGGAATGGAAGTCTGGAATGACTGGGAAAGATCGAACAGAAATGTTGATATTATTAATGCCACGATACCGGGAAATGCGCAAAATGTTCCGGTGGAATTTGAATTCAGCCATAATCTTGGGGGGAAAGAGTACAGGTTAGTTGAATTCAAAATGCAGGACAATTCGCGATTTAGAATCGATTAAGCTGACGAATGTAACTGGAGCACGTCACATGTGATGTGCTCCAGTCCATTTCACGAAATTATCCCTCCTAAGTATACCGTAATTTACGGTTTCGAATAAAAAAATCAAAAAAGTGCATTGGGTGTATGTTGGTATTATATTATGTTAAATCAACTCAATGACCATTGAGTAACTATGGCTAGCATAGAGTAATAGTGATAAAAGTATGGTTGCAAACATTTATATGATTGGTGATCTAGCTCGTCATTCCCGCTATTCTATAGACACGCTAAATTATTATCTAAGGATCGGTCTGATTGATGAGGTGGGAAGAAGTGAGCGGAGCAATTACAGCTATTTTGACGATTCGACACTCGAAAAATTGACGAAAATCCAGGAGCTTCGGATACAAAAAACTTCGATAAAAGAAATTCTCAGGAGAAAGAACGATGGAGTACTATAAGCTCCTCGAATTAGCGAAAGAACCGTTTTCAACATCTCCTGATCCGGCATTCTTTTATGAATCATACGAACATAAAGAATGTCTTAATCGGCTTGAAATAGCTATACGGCTCAGACGCGGCCTTTCTGTGATAATGGGGGAAGTTGGAACCGGGAAAACAACAGTAAGCCGAATGCTTATTCAGCGGTTTGCAAAGGAAAAGAAAAACTTCATTATCAGGATTATACTCGATCCGACGTTTAAATCTGAATTCGAATTTATGAGAAATTTGTGTGCATCTTTTGGGATCGATACGACTTCACGATCAACATTTGAATATAAAAATGATTTGGAAAATTACCTGCTGCAAAAAGGAGTAAATGAGAAAAAGGTTGTGGTTTTAATCATTGATGAAGGCCAAAAGCTGACACCGACCTATATCGAAGTTTTGAGAAACTTGTTAAATTACGAAACTAATGAATATAAACTGTTGCAATTAGTGATCTTTTCGCAACCCGAATTTTTACATAAAATGAAGCGTCAACCTAATTTTCTCGACCTTATAGCTATGGGATATGTTATCAATCCTCTGAATATTGAAGACACAAAGGGCATCATCAACTATCGCCTGAAGGCCGCCGGATTAAACTCAAACCGTATTCTTTTCACTGACAAAGCAATTAGATTAATTCATACCCATACGCAGGGGTTTCCGAGAAGAATTGCAATGTATTGTCATGAAGCACTCATTTTTATGATAAGGCAGAACAAAAAAGTCATTGATGAAAAATTTGTTCTCGATATGGTACGCCAAGAGGTGAACTGGCATGCCTGATCTGATGGAAGACAAAAAAGAACTCGCAACGACTCGACTTCTTGAAGTATTAAGAGGTGATTCGAATGACGAAAATGTGCAAGGTGTCGAGGAACGACTCGGCTTGTCGGACGAAGAGCAATCCGCGTTGACGCGTACTGACACTGTTGATTCAAAGAGTGAACTGCAACTCGAGATCGAACCTGATAAATCCAAAATAATATTAGAATATGTCGACCTGGTTAAGTTGTGGATACTCGGTTTCTTTAAACCTCAAAGAGACATTATTGGTTTCGATATAGGATCCGATTCAATTAAGTATGTTCACTTCATAAAAGAAAAACACGGATTTGTTCTTAAGGATATGGGGATTCGAAAAGTCGAAGAACACTATACCGGTGATCCCCAGAAAAAAATTGAAAATATAAAAAATGCGATCAATAATCTTCTAACCGATGAAATAAAAAGGAGTTGCACGGCGGCAATAACCATCTATGGTCAAAATGTAAGCATTAAAAAAATTCAGCTTCCGAAGATGCCTAAAAAAGAAATAAGGGATGCTATTATTTGGAATGCTAACAAAGACCTTCCGTTTTCTGCGGAAAATGCTGAATACGATTATAAAATTCTCGGAACAACTGAAGATCAGGGAATTGAAAAAACAGAAATTCTTGTTGCTGTAGTCGATAAAGCTCTCATCAATGAACAAGTTGGATTTTTCGAGTCATTGTCAATCAATCTTTCAAAAGTACTTGCAATTCCGTTATCGATTTACAATAACTTCTATCACTTTATAGATGGTGCAGAACATGCTAACGGTGTGGTCATCGACTTCGGTTCGAAAATGACAAATATGATTTTCATCAACGACGGTCTGTTGCAATTTGCTCGGGAAATATCGATCGGTGGTGCAGATATTACTGATGGAATGATGGGAACTTTATCCGGTAATGATGGTGTGGTAAAGATCGACCGGGAAGAGGCTGAACGACTGAAGTTCGTATATGGAATTCCCAATGATGATGACGTTGCGACAACGGAACACGGTATTTCGCTGAATCAGATTGCTTCCGTGATGCGTCCGACGCTTGAACGGCTTCTTGTGCAGATCCAGCGGTCTTTTGATTTCTACCGTTCTAAATTTCCATCTGAGGAGCCTGAAAAAGTATATATTACGGGCGGAACGTCTCTTCTCAAGAACATAGACTCGTTCCTGGCTGATGGTCTTGAAAAAGAAGTGATCCTACTGGATCCCCTGAAAAATATCGTTGTTGACCGCCAGCTTGAAGAAGAAAAAAGTGTTTCGGAAGTCGCTCCCAGTCTTGCTGTAGCTGTAGGAAGTGCGTTGTCCGATGAAAAAGGAATCAATCTGCTTCCTCAGGAACTGAAGGAGAAAATCCAGTCCGCGTTTCAGAAAAAGATTCTTATGGTTGCTGCGGTTGTAACGATTTCAGTAATCAGCTTATTATCCTTTTCTACGCTTTCCGAGCACGGTGAGATTGAAGCAGAGCTTACACAAATGAATGCCAACAAAGGTCCCGGAGATGAGTTGCAGGCACAATATAGAAATTATTCTATGCAGATCAGCCAGGTAGTCAATGAGAAGCATATGGAAACTGAAAATTATGAAGCATTTGCCGGGACGATACAAATAAATGATTATCTCAAAATATTGAGCATGGTTACACCATCTCATATTACTCTGGAATCCGTTATAATTGATCTTGATCTGGCACGGAATCTGACAATAACTGGTATTTTGAATCTTGCGGTAATCGACATTAATGAAGCAAATTTTTATTTGTCGGATTATGTACGGCAGTTGGGGAATTCACCCTTATTTACAAGAGTGAATCCCTATATAGTTCTCGATCAGGATGATTTTGACTTTGAAGAAGGTGATTCGGCTGATAATCTTGTATTTGAAATAATATGTAGTGTACCGGAAACAACCCGGTTAAATTAAATATGAAATTTGGTTTTCGAGAAAAAATTATTGTAGCCGGTTCTTTGCTGGTTTTAATTGTTGTAGGCTGGTATATGTTATATTATGGGCCAAAAAATGATGAAATCACACAAATCCAGGCAGAAATTCAGAATATTCAGCGATCGATTGCATCGGTCAATGTGACACCGGCAATGATCGATTCTTTAAGAAATGAAGTACAGCGGCTTCAGGAAGAAGCGCGGAGCAGTATGGCGTTATCAGTAGATCCTGACAGCTTATTGTATGTGCAAAATATAATAACATCCAAAATAATCGAATATGATCTCGAACGGATAGGCCCGATCAAACCGAATATAGAAAAACTTTTTGCTGAAAGTGCTCAGGACTCTTTGGAAGTCCAAACAGGTATTCGGCCGGTTGATATTGAACTCTTGCTGAGAGGGACATTTTATAATCTTGTAGAATTTCTGGATAGCTTTTCTGATTTTCCTTTTTTGATACGGGCAAGTGAAGTCAATGTTGATACCGATGATGCTACGTATCCTGATCTATTGATTCGTTTGAAAATTTTTGTTTTCTTTGGTTAATATCATGGCTGATATAACGACACGACAAAAAATAATGTTAATAGTTCTCGTATTATCACTCGGGTATTTAGTTATACCTTATGTATCTGAAGACACCGGAGTCCCCCCTGCTTCGACTCCTACACAAGTCAGTGCTCCGGTTAGCAGGGCTCAACAAGCACAACTACAACAGTCCCCAACACCAAGACCGATTGCTCCGCAGCAGCAAATGCAATCCGGATTCTCAGAAAGAGAAAAGACAGGAGAATATGCCTCATTTTTATTGGATCTGGAAGTGAAAAAAGATCCTTTTTACCGTGCGCCGAAAATCGTTGAGGATGTTGTGGATTCACAACCGGATAATAGGTTAGCAAATTTCACTTTGACTGGTACTGCAGAAGGTTCTACTGCAATTATCAATAGTAATTTTTACGGAATAGGTGAAGAAATTGACGGATTAGAAATTTTAGAAATATATTTAGACCGTGTAATATTAGAAGACGATGACGGTATTAAATATACTTTACGATAGGAGGTTTTCTGTGAAACGAGTAAATTGTTTAATACTCATACCGATACTTATGAGTCTCACCGCATTCAATGTGCATGCACAGCTCAACAGTGTCACGGGTGTGTCTGTTTCTGAGGAAGGATCTGTCACCACTGTTGCCATTCAGGGTCAGACAGAACTGAAATTCAGACATTTTGTACTTGAAGGCACTGAACCGGGGATCATTCAAAAAATAGTCATTGACATCGAGGGTGCCCGGTATAATATAGCAGGAAAAATGCAGGAATATTCCCGGGGACCCGTAGCACGGGTGCGTTCAAGCCAGTTTCTGGAGAATCCTCCTATGGTCAGGGTAGTAACGGATCTTAGAGTACCGGCAACTGTTCGAGTTGAGAAATCGGACACAAATGTACTCCTTACATTATCAAATTATCTATATGAAGAACCGGCTCCTATAGTAGTGGTTGAACCGATCACTGTTGGTGAAGAACCGCTGAAAGAAGAAGATAAGCAGCTGATCAGACTTAATCTCAAAGGAGCGACATTAGGGCACGCTTTAGAACTCTTTCAACGAGTCTATGGTATGAATATACTTGTAGCAAAATCGGTTGCAAAAGATGATCTGATTGATGTATTCCTGACCGATGAATTTAATAAAGAGAGTCTTTTTGAGTCTATACTCATCGCGAACGGGTATAAATTTGTCAAAAAACAAAACCTCTATATTGTTCTTGGTCAGGAAATAACCATAGATGACGAGATACAGATGGAAATATTTAAGCTGGAATATATAAATGCCGTTGATATTCTTGAAAACCTCGAAGCGATTATATCGGAAGTAGGGGCTGTTCAGGTTGTAAGCCGCAGTCCTATGGGCAATTCAGATATTACCGTACCAAGCGGAGGAGGTGGTGGAGGTGCGGCGGGTGGTGCTGCCGGCGGAGGCGGTGGTAGTCCTCTTGAGGGAGTTGAAACAATTGTTGGAGAAGCTGTGGGAGATGGACGCTCGGATATGTTGATTGTAGTTGACAGACCCGGAAATTTAGAGCGGATAAGAACAATTATCAGGACGCTCGATGTGCCTGTTCCCCAGGTTCATATTACCGTCAAAGTTGTCGAAACTCAGCTTGGTGAAGACGAAAATTGGGGATTGAACTGGCAATCAATTTTCGAAGTAGTTGGTGCTGGTGGGAAGGCAACGGGAGTAAGCGCTGCAGGAGGAGGAGCTGGTGGAGCTGGTGGTACGGAAGTTGAAGGTTTGGGTATGAAAATCGGTAATTTTAAGGCTGGAACGCTTTCACTGGCCCAGTTTAAGGTAGCATTAAGTCTCCTTGAACAGCGAAAGGATTCAAAGCTGCTCAATCAACCGAGTATCACAACAATGGATAACCAGCAGGCTACCATTGCACTTGGAACCACCATCCCTATTGAGGTTACACAAATTGGTGGTGCGGCTGGTGCTGCCGGAGGAGGTGCGGCTGGAGGTGGTGCTGGAGGTGGAGCAGCCGGCGGCGCTATCACGACTGTTCAACAGCAAAATATCGTTGTTGCACTGTCGGTAATTCCAAAAGTAAATGAGGATAAGTATATTACGCTCTGGGTGAAACCTGTTATTCAAGAAGTAACAGGATTTACCGGAAAAAATGCTGATCAACCTATAATATCTTCACGAACTGCTACAACCCAGGTCCGTGTAAGATCGGGAGAAGTTGTTTTGATTGGCGGATTAATTAAGGAAGATAATATCAAAACAGTTACGAAAGTAAAATTTTTCGGATCACTTCCCCTACTGGGAAAATTCTTTACGCATAACAGGGTAGATAAAAAACGGAGCGAATTGGTTATCTTTATAGCTCCGGAAATTGTGCACATTGATCCGACAGTAGACAATGTAGTGAACAATACGCTTCAAAGATAGTAATACAATAACAAGTAACGGATAACGTAAACTTAAGCCAAGAGGCATAATGAATCTCAATCAGCTCCTTAAATATGCGGTCGACAAAGAAGCATCCGACTTACATATTTCGGTTGGATATCCTCCAATGGTTAGGATCAACGGTGAATTAAGAAAGATCGATCTTCCTATTCTGAAAAAATCCGAAGTTGCGAAGATGATTTATGATGTATTTGATTCGGATCAGAAGCACCATTATGATCAGTATTATGAGATAGATTTTGCGTACCAGATCGATAAGATTGGTCGATTCAGATCGAATATTTATACAACAATAAATGGTGTTGCTGCAGCATTCCGTGTTATTCCGAGCAAAATAAGGACACTGAAGGAAATCGGAGCACCGGAAGGAGTGTACAGCCTGGCCAGATATGAAAAGGGATTGATTCTCGTTACGGGTCCGACAGGATCAGGGAAATCAACTACCCTTGCAGCCATGCTTGATTTAGTAAATAGTGAACGGAAAAATCATATTATTACAATTGAAGACCCCATAGAATATATTCACACTGGTAAAAGCTGCTTAATAAACCAGCGTGAAATTGGTGCGCATACAAAAAGTTTTGCAGCTGCGCTCCGCAGCGCTCTCCGCGAAGATCCAGATGTTGTGCTGGTTGGTGAGATGAGAGACTTGGAAACAATATCGCTTGCGGTCACCGCAGCAGAGACAGGCCATCTTGTATTCGGTACACTTCATACTGGCAACGCTCCCGAAACAGTTGATAGGGTCATCGATGTGTTTCCTGCTGATCAGCAAAATCAAATTCGGGCTATGTTCTCGAGCACACTGCAGGGTGTCATTGCACAAAAATTGATAGTTTCGAAAGATACAAAAAGCAGAACAGCTGTTATGGAAGTTTTGATCGCATCGAATGCCATCAGAAATCTGATTCGTGAGCACAAAGTACATCAAATGAGCACGGTATTACAAACAAGTGTCGAATCGGTATGCAGACAATGGATCAGGCGCTCATGGCACTTTTGAATAATAACAAAATCGATAAAAAGACAGCAGTTACGCACGCATTGGAAAAAAAGCCGTTCGAGGAGTGGAAGGGGTCAGCGCGGGATATTTTGCACCGCGGTTAAATCATAAGCTTTCGGTCAACTACTTCTCTGGAGGGCGAATGATTTCAGGGAAGAGGAAACGATGGACATGGACTATTTTAAAACTGTATACAGAATCGGGGGAAGATGTGCATTAGCACTCCTTCTAACACTCTTTTATTTCTGCGAAAAGCAGGGGTTAATCGATCCAGTATCAGAAGAACGAAGCAAGCAAATACGCATTTCAGAATTTGAAAGCACCAGCGGAAACATTATTGCCGGTGGCGCAACTTCTGAAATCAGCCTGATACTCTTAGATGGAACAGGAGCGCCCGTCAATGAAGGAATTGTTTCTTTCAGCGCGCTCATAGGATCGGTCACTCCGGTAGACACAACCGACAATAAGGGGATTGCCCTTGCTCTTTACACCAGTGGAACGATATCAGGTTCAGATACGGTTACTGCTCTTTTTGATAATGCTCCTGATACCGTTGTCACGAGCCAGATTATCTTAACAATTCTACCTCAATTATCAATTTCCATTAGCGCTAATCCTACAGAAATACCAGCAAACGGGACAAGCAGTTCTGAACTCACTGCAATTGTCAAAAATGAGCTTAATAATCCAATTGAAAATGCAGAAATTACGTTCACTACTGATCTCGGAAGAATCCCCGCATCATCAGTGACCGATGAATTTGGTGTTGCAACAATCAGTCTTTTTGCGGACCGAACCGACGGTATTGCAACGGTAACCGCTACTTATCAGGAAATATCAGTAACAACGAAAGTGAAATTTGCTGGTACTCAACTCATAATCACATCAAATCCTGCTGCTGTCGTTGCAGATGGAGTTTCAACCTCGGTTATTGAAGTGACAATAAAAGATGGATCAGAACTGCCAATTGAAGCTGCAGAAATTGTTTTAACCACCGATGTCGGTACATTTAGCAATGGTTCTGCAACGATAACGGGTATAACCGATGTGAATGGAGTATTTGTCGATTCACTCAAAAGTGACGTTAATGAAATCGCGACAATTAGGGCATCTGGAGTTGGAACCGAATCATCTACTACGGTATCATTTACAAACTTTATAACAACGTTAACGGCTGATGGTGCTTCAATTATTGCTGGTGATTCAATCCGACTTGTGTTTTTGATAACCGAAATAGATGGAACCCCCGCTGAAGGGTTGCAGGTGCTCTTTTTTACAACACTTGGTGATGTCGTGCCGAGCAATGGAGTAACCGGGAGTGATGGGAAAGCAGAAACAAAATTGACGAGTACATTGGGCGGCACAGCAACGGTCACTGCTCAGGTTACGGGCAGTTCGATCACACCGGATGCGCCATCAGTAATGGTACAAATTGAATCGGCGCCCCCTGCAAATGTGCGTCTGTTTGTTGATCCGGTTGTAATCCCGGTTAATGGTGGACAGACAAATTTAACAGCAATTGTGACTGATGAAAGTGGGAATCCTGTACCGGAGCAAACGGTCAGTTTTAAAGTTCTTCAAGGACCCGGAGGCGGCGAATCGGTAGATCCACCATTTTCAGTAACCGATGAGACCGGTACAGCCAGGTCAGTATTTCAGGCCGGCTCGATTGGAAGCGAAAGCATCAATAGTGTCGTTGTAAATGCGACAATTCAGGGGACATCATTATCAGATGATGCGCAGTTTACTATAGCAGGAGAACCAAAATCGATCAAAACGAGTCCTTCACCGCCCCCGACTGATAATCAGGACGGAACATTTTCTCTCGCAATAGGCTCGATTGTCTCGGATATTAACGGAAATCCTGTGAATGTCGGTACACTAATCCATTTTTCAACCAATCCTCCGATCGGAGTAATTATAAGCCCTATTGCAACAGCAGCTGGATTAGCAACAACAAATCTTGTCTATCCGAACGATGCGGCAGGTAGCGCCGTAACAATAGTTGCAACAAGTGGTGAAATTACCGATACACTTGCAATCAGTCAGCTTCCGACAGCCGGAGTGGCAGGTTTTGTCGACAGTATTCGGGTAATCGGTGCTCCGTCTGGAAGCGTCATTGCTGATGGACAGACGAGCACTAATTTTGAAGTCATTGTTATCGATCCTACAAAAAATCCTGTTGCCGGAGTCATCGTAAATTTTTCTTCAGCTCCTGGTAATTCGGGATCGGGATTAACAGAGGAACAGACTTTAGCTGATGGAACTCAAAATCCAAACTGGGGAGTAGCTTCTCTTAGTATTAGAAGCATATCTCTGAAAGAAGATGTTTATCCTGAAATCAATATCGAAGCCGGTGGTAAGAATATTACGTTTCAAAAAAATAATATTCCGGATCCCGGAAATCCTTTCTTCTTCAGAGGTATTACCATAAATGCCACTGTAAATAAAGATACAATCATTGTTGGTGAATCGATCAATGTAAGAACGATACTCAAAGAAACGACAAGTAATGTTGCACTTTCCGATCGTTCTCTTACATTTGGCGCCAGTTTAGGACTGATGACCAACTTAGGAGATACTGACTCACGAGGAGAAATTAACACAACATTCGAAGCAGGAATAGATACGGGTTTGGCTTTGATAACCACAACATTCGGCACCAATATTATTGACAGTGTTTTTGTCTATATAACAGAAGAAGATCCGTCTCCAAAAGCAAATATATTTCTTACAGCTGATACATCGTTTGTCAATGTTCAGAACTCTGAAGGTTTAACCAGCACCATAATTACTGCCCGAATAACTGATGCCAGTAATGATCCGGTTCAAAGTGTTTCGATGCAGTTGACAACTTCTCTTGGAAATTTCTTCGTCGAAACTACCCCGGGTAATTTCACACTTCTTCCGACAGTCACACTTGATACCGATGCCCTGGGTGAAGTCAAAGCGACACTCCTTGGAGGGCCGGATGCCGGAGTTGCAACCATAACGGCTTCCGGTGGCGGTGTTACCGTATCAAAAGCACTCGTTACCGTTCAAGCAGGGCTTCCTGAAAACATTGTTGTTTCAACCGATACACTTGGTGCCTTATCTGTAGGAAATTTTCTGCAAATCGATGTTGTTGCTCTGGTTACAGATGCAAACGGGAATCCGGTTGCAACCGGAACTCCAGTGTTGTTCAGTGCCGAATTTGACGGTTCTGGTGATGAACCGATTGTTACAATTGTAGCAAGTGGTTCGACAGATGCATTTGGTATTGCCACTTCAACTTTGACCTATACAGTCTCGGATATTAGTCTGGGAATTCGGATACGTGCAACGGTGTCGGGCGTAACGGTAACTAAAGATTTGAAACTACCAATCATAGAACCATAGAATGGTGATAGCATGGCGGGAATAAAACCGCTAAAAATCGTGTATCTTATATGTGTGCCGATTGTAATCGGCCTCATTTCCCCAGTACCGGGGAAATCACAGTCCATGGGGAATCCTGCTGTTTTACAGCAGAGAATGTGGAGTGTAGGCTTGGCCGCCGAATTTAGCAGATATGAGATGGAAGGCCACGAATATGAGATAACACGAGGTCTCACAAAAGTAGATTTTTCTGTCTACAAGAATGTCGACCTTGCACTGTTGCTTGGTATGGGCACGATGGATATCATGTATCCTGAAAACAAGCGACTCACCGATTTTAATGGGAGAAATTCGTTTGCAGTCGGAGGGTCCTTGAAATTGGTTAGTGACGTTCCCGGATTGCCGATGCTTAAACTTTTCGGCGAGGGGGGAGGACTCCGTCAGAGTCCAGTCGGTGATGTGAGTTCGAATTCAACAACCGATCCCGGAGATTTTCACCTTAAGTTTCGTTGGTATGAGTTATGGAGTAGCGCTGGCGCACTGCTCAAGAAAAAATCTTTCGATTTCTATGTTGGATATCAAGGGCGTGTGAACAGACAGGTAGAATCGATTACACATGAGAACTTTGAGTCAGGTTTGTTATCAAATATTATCGCAGGCATTGATTTTCATCTCCCTCAGCAATTTGTTGTAAATATTCATTTTAGTACAGGTAACGGTTCGGCGGCCTCAATCGGAATCAGTCAGTCAGGAATTCTTTCACGTTAGGAGGTGTGCATGAAATCCTTTAGAATCATAGCACTCATTCCGTTGTTGGCATGTTTTATTAATGCTGCAGGAACCGTACAAGCTCAGGACCCGGTTGCGTATGACCAGATCTCATTTCTTGCTGAAAAAACCGGTTTTGGAGCGCGGGCAATCGGATTAGGAGGGGCTTATCTCGCTGTTGCAGATGATTATTCGGCTATTCATTGGAATCCTGCCGGACTCGGTATGTTAACAAATAATCAGGTGTTTGCCTCATTGTCGCATAACAATAGAGGTATTGATACTCAATTTCTCAATGTACCTGGTAACAACGCCCAGTCAAAGACCGCTTTTGATGCACTTGGTTTTGTATATTCGGTTGATGTGTACCAGGGTAGCTTGGTATTTGCAGGTGGCTTCAATAGAGTCCAAAATTTTAATTCGTTTTTTGGGTATAGAGCGTTTAATTCTGGAGAAACCTACATAAGATCGGTATACAACGAGCCGTTTATTCCAAGTGATATTACACAGGATGAAACAATAGAAATCGAAGGAAGTGTTTCGCAATTTTCAGTCGCTGGTGCTTATGAAGCTGCCGAAAACTTATTTCTCGGTCTCACATTGAATATATGGGCGGGTGATAACAACCATGATCAGCTTTTTGCTGAACTGGATGTTGATGAATTGCACGAAGTAACACCTAACGATGTATTTGCCTTTCAGGAAAACCGAATATTTAATACCGATATAGGAGGTCTGGACGCTCTGTTCGGTATTTTCTTTTTACCTGTACCGGAAGTTCGCCTTGGACTTACCATTAACTCTCCTCGCTACTTGGTTCTCAATGAAGATTGGAAAACTTCTCAAATTCTTGATTTTGATAACGGTGATAATGATGTAGCTGAGAGTCAAGGATCATTTGAATACGAAGTGAAGCTTCCATTTGAATTCGGTATAGGCGCTTCTTATGATTTTACTGCCGGTATTATAACGGGTGATATACGATATACCGATTGGTCTCAAATGCGCTTTCTTAGCGACACACCGCTTGAAGGATTGACGAAGAGTTTAGCAAACAGGAATATCAAGCAGACAGTCGAAGGCGTGTTGAGCCCAAAAGTAGGTCTGGAAATTAATGCTGGTGAAAAAGTCAGCTTACGTACTGGGTTTTCGCTTACTCCGTCACCATTAAAAGATGCGGATAGCAAAAATGATCGGAAAGATTTTTCATTAGGAGCCGGAATAGCACTGAGTGATATGGCGGTTTTAGATATTGCTTACAGGAGAAGCTGGTGGGAGTCAGTAACGGTGAGTAGCTTTAATGGTATTCCCGTGAGTGAGGAGCATGTTGATCAAAAGATTTTTACTTCTCTATCAATTAATTTTTAAGTATTAAATAAATTTCTGTTTTGCGGTGATTAGTTCAAAGGCCGGGACACAGATGTCTCGGCCTTTTTTTTTATTTTTAGTTGAAATTAACAAAAATGAATTGTTACTTCAACAATACTATATTAATTCATTTACCATGAGGATTAACTATGGATAATGTAAGTCTGAAACAGAAAATCGGAGAGCGCATTACCCGGTTTTTTGTTATTAAGGATATTGAGATGAGGACTAAAAAAACGGACAACCAGCCCTATCTAGTATTAGAACTTGGCTACGATAAAGGTCGAATTTGGTCTAATATTTGGGAAAACACGGAAGATTTTCTAGAAGAGTATAATACCGGAGATGTTGTAAAGATTCAAGGAGTACTCGATCAATACAAAGAACAGACACAAATAAAAATTGATAAAATCAGAAAAAGTGTTGCCTCTGATGATGTGCGACCGGATGAATATCTCCCTTCATATAGTGGAGATATATCCATTTTAGAAAAAGAACTTTCCCAATCTGTTAAATCCATAAAGAATAGACATCTTAATATCTTGTGTGATTCAGTGCTGCTCAAGGGTGATTTTTCAAAACGGTTTTGCGTTGCGCCGGGAGGAAAGCTCTGGCACCACGGATACATTGGGGGTCTGTTGGAACACACACTTGCAGTCACAAAAATTTGCGATATTGTTGCAGCACATTACGACTATATCAATGCCGACCTCTTACATGCTGCAGCACTGCTTCATGATATTGGTAAAGCCGACACCTACACGATAACACCCTATATCGATTATACTGACGAAGGTCGACTGACAGGTCATATAGTGATCGGTTACGAGCAAGTTAAAAACGAAATTCGGTCAATTGAGGGATTTCCAGAAGAGCTTTCCAAACAATTGCTGCACTTGATCTTGAGCCATCAGGGCGAACTTGAAAAAGCCTCACCAGTCGTGCCCATGATATCCGAAGGAATTATTCTCCATTATGCTGATGAAATTGATTCAAAATTGAATGCGATGAAAAGAATCGCGGATGATCAGAAAACCGACCGGAATAGATGGAGCAACTATGTAAATCTTTTGGATAGGTTTCTCTATTTCGGTGAAGCAGATGCAGAATAAGATAAATCCGGGTAATTTTTATATGAAAATATTTTAATAGTATTTTGACGTGCACTTGATTAAAACTCTTCAGAAGATTTCTTTCCAAGTGGCAATACAACCCTCACTTTCAAGTCCTTTTTTTATAAACGATTCGACTTTTCTTCATCTCCTGCGACTAATACTTGCATATCGCATGTAGCGGTAAAGATATACTGAAAATAAATTGAAATTCGAAATTAAGTAACTTCCAAGACTTTGAATTTAGAGTTGTTTGTGCAATACAACTTGTCCCAAAAAAAATCGAATGTGATAGCTAATTCTTGAAATAATATACTGATTATTCAATAGCTTAGAAAATTGCATTATTGAAATCTCTCTGTAATATTCTATAAATATTAAGGTAATTTATTAGTTTTGTCAATTAATCTATATAAATCATTGAATTAAATTAAATGATAGTTGTATTACAGTATCAATGATATTATGAAAGCATTTATTGGCAAATCTATAATGAGTCTTGTTCGACATGCTGACTGGGGATTCAAAGGAGTAATACGAAGATTACACTAAAAAGAGAGGTTTTCTTTCATGAAAAATCGGTTTGCCGCTATAGCTGCAATCGTAATAGTGGAACTATTACTGCTGATAGGAATAACATCTACAACAGTATTCGCACAAAGTAATGAAAATGGGACAGCGAAGCGTGATTTGGCTTTAAAAGTCTTTCTCGATAGATTCAGACGATATGACGATTTCTTAATTCAGAATATCCCGTATGTTAATTTTGTAAGAGATACGCGTCAGGCAGAACTCTATGTACTCATGACGAGTCAGGATACCGGTGGTGGTACTGAATACACCCTGACATTTATCGGTCAGGAAACCTACTCGGGTCAAAACGATACTCTGACCTATTTTTCCGATCAGAATAATACTGATGATGAAAACCGTTCAAACATACTCAAAAAGGTTCAATTGGGTATGCTGTCTTATGTGTCAAATACACCTTTTGCTGAAGATTTAGTGATATCCTTTGAGCCTGAGACTGATGAGCAGGTACTAGAAGTTAAAGAAGACAAATGGAATTACTGGGTCTTCAGAATTAATGCCAGTGCTGATATCTCCAGTGAAGAGTCTAGGAAACGGTATGAATTGGAGGGAAATATATCGGCAAACAGGATTACTGAGGACTGGAAATTTCGTCTTAATTATAATCCGGAATATAATGAAAGTGAAGACAAAACCGAAGATGAGGTGTTCAGATCATTTACTCGTGAGAACGATTTTCGTGGTCTCTTTGTTAAGAGCGTCAACGATCACTGGTCGGTCGGTCTCAATACTGAAGTGATATCCGATACAAGAATCAATACACGATATTCACTTGGAGCAGCACCTGCTATAGAATACAACATTTTCCCATACGAATTGTCAACGAGAAA
Organism: bacterium; assembly: GCA_965249485.1. Classification (GTDB taxonomy): domain Bacteria; phylum SM23-31; class SM23-31; order SM23-31; family SM23-31; genus CBDFMG01. The sequence goes on from OZ252239.1 coordinate 2,205,981, forward strand.
ACAATTCCGGTTTCTTTACAGTCTCTGGGCAAAAACGGTAGATTACCGCGCTGAAACAATATTTAATAAAGATAACGAAACTCTTTATTTTACTACCTTATCAATAGATGCAGAAATGTTTGAGAGGTGGGGTACTTTTGAAACGAGACTAGAGGGGACACTTTTTCTCCATGACGTCAGTTTTAATAAAGTGGACTGGTTTACCTCATTGAACATCAGACTTTATGAAGGACTGTCGCTACGGTTGTTCGGAAATGTTGCACTGATACATGACCAGTTATTCATTTCCAAAGAGGATATTCCCATTGAAGATATATTGCTCCGGAGAAAGCAGCTCAAAACAAATTGGGAATATAGCACTTCCATCGGTCTTACCTATACTTTCGGATCACCATACAACAATATCGTCAATCCCCGGTTTGGGGACAGAGATGGCGGTCGGCGCTGATTCTCTCAAATTTAGTTAACGTTTCAAATGTTGTGTTTCTAGATTTATCGGGTACGTAGAATATTTATGGAAATTCTTTCGCCTCATTCCATAGTATATCCATCTCTTCGAGCGAAGCATCTTTTACTGAACTGCCATGCTCTTTGAGGGTTTTCTCAACATATTTAAAACGGCTTTCAAACTTTCTGATTGTTTTTCGAAGAGCATCTTCCGGATTGACCTCAATCTTTCTTGAAAAGTTAACAAGGGAAAACAGAAAATCGCCGAGTTCTTCTTCGATGGCTGCAGGTGATTCGTTCGATTTGATTGCCTCGTGAAACTCCTGAAGTTCTTCATCAATTTTTGCGACAACGTCATCCGGATTATCCCAGTCAAAACCTACACGTTCTGCTTTGCTCTGGATGCGGTAAGCTTTGATAAGAGCCGGAAGGTGTTTGGGGACACCGTCGAGTACAGATTTCTTTTTTCCTTCTTTCATCTTAATGTGTTCCCAATTTTGCAGTACCTCTTCCGTATTGTTTACCTTAGTATCACCGAATACATGTGGATGACGCTGAATAAGTTTATCCGCTATAGCATTACAAACATCGGATATGGAGAATTTCTGCCGTTCTTCCGCAAGGAGAGAATGGAAGAGTACCTGACATAGGACATCGCCAAGTTCTTCGACCAAATTGTTGTCATTTTGAGTGTCAATTGCATCTATAACTTCGTAGGTCTCTTCGATAAAATATTGCCGGATCGATTCGTGTGTCTGCTTTCTGTCCCAGGGGCACTCAACCTTTACCCGGCGCATCACTTCAATGAGCCTGTCAAATTCTTTCATAGATTATCCTATTTATTCTAGTGAAAATATACCGTTTCCACGTGTAGAGTTCATATGATAAATGATTAGTGAACAAGCAACAAATGGTAAAAATAGTTCTGTTAAAACACGTGGAAATTAGTATATTACTCCTAGAAAAACAATAGTAAAGTAGGTTTGATTATTGTAATTTTAAAAATATTATGTCTATAGAGAAACTTTTATAGGTTTTCACAGTATAAGTGTTTAAAAAATAAACATTTGAGAAACACAAAATTTCCAACTCGCCTATAATCGCCGTGGTAATCAGCAAAAATCAATTTTCTATCTTTAGAGATACGATGAAACATTGTTTTCGTATTGTCATCGCATTGATATGTATAACAGTTATTTTCAATCAGATTGTCTATGCTCAGAATGCAGTACAGGAAAGAAATGACTATCTTGTTGCGGTTACCGAAATGGATGACGGCTTATACCAATCTGCCGAAATCAGCCTCAGAAGATTTCTCTCACGGTATGCCTCGAGTGAATTACGTGAGGAAGTCCTCTTCAGACTGGGACAGGTTGAGTTTTTTCTCGAAAAATATGAAGAGTCAAGAAAGTTTTTTAAGGAGTTTGAGATTTCATTCCCGTTCAGTGATTTTAAAGACCGGGCATACATAATCATTGGCCATTCGTATTATAATGAGAAGGACTACGCGAATGCAGTGCAGTCTTTTTTAGAAGTTATAGAAAAATATCCCGAAAGCGACCAGATTGCAGAGGCGCATTACTGGGCGGGTGAGAGCTTTTTTGCTATGCAGGACTTTTCTGCGGCAGCAAGCCAATACCGTGCAGTGATAAATGACGAGCAGGGTTCGGCGTCCCGTGAGTATGCATATTACTCGCTCGGCTGGACAATGCTTGAGATGAAGAATTATCCCGAGACAATTGATGCTTTTGAAACACTGATCTCCGAATTTCCTCAAAGTGCACTTGTTCCTGAATCAATATTTAAACTTGGTGAAGCTTATTATTTTGATAAGCAATATATGAAGGCTGTCAATAATTTGACTGGTATCATCGAGCACGACGCTAACCGGGATTATAAAGCTGCCGGACTTTATTTCATCGGTGATTCATATTATATCCAGGGTAACTATGATGATGCCAGAGCCTATCTGATCCGGGTTATTGAAGAGTTCAGGGATTCCCGGTTTGCAAGTGAAGCTTCAATTGCATTAGGGTTGATCTATATGCAAGAGGAAAATTTTACAGAAGCTGCTCTGGTATTTCAGCAGCTTGTGGAAAGCGGTGCCGGACAATCAAACGATTATGCTCAATATCTTTGGGGAATAGCACTTAGGAAATCGGGAGAGATGCAAAGCGGTACAGAAGTATTATCGAATCTGATAGAAAATATCCCGGACAGTAGATTCCTCGACAAAGCTCTTTATGAAATCGGCAGCGATTATTTTGATGCAGGAAATTATCAGGATTCGTATGTGCGATTTAGAAGGATCATTGATAATTATCCTGAAAGCGAGATATTCACTCAGGCAAAGAAAATGACCGGTGAATCGCTTCGAGAAATGGGGAGGTATGTCGACGCCGAACCGATTTATCGTGAGCTTTTAGCAGTTTCGGATAAATCGATTTCTTCCTGGAGCCACTATCAACTCGGCTGGTGCCAGTATAAGGGTGAAAACTATGATGTGGCTTTAGAAACCCTTTCTGCATTCATAAAAGAATATCCGGATCATGAACTTGCAGATGACGGTCTTTTCATAATTGGCGAGATTCATTATACGACCGGGAACTATTCAGATGCGATTATTGCAACGACCAATTTAATGCTGGGACACAGTGACTCTTATAAAAGGCTCGATGCTCTCTATACTCGGGCATACTCCAAGTTTTTACTCAATAATTATGAAGAATCTGCAAAGGATTTTTCCGCTGTATTACAGCAATATCCGAACAGTCGCTATGAATTGAGTTCTACTTTCAGACTTGCAGACAGCAGATACATGGTTAAACAATATAATGATGCCCTACTTCTTTACAAAAGAGTGTCAACAACTGCCAATGATTTAGGAGAAAAACTGCTTGCGCAATATCAAGAAGCCCAAACACTCATGCGTCTTGACAGATTTGAAGAATCTGTAAATGTGTTTCGTGCTCTCTTTACCAACACACCAGATTCGCAATATGCTGATGATGCATATTATTATATGGCAAGCATGATTTCAAATCAGATGAATAACAATGAACAGGCATTGCAAGAGTTTAGGACATTTATTGGGAGATATCCCGAGTCGGAATTCATCGATGATGCATACTTTGAGATTGGTAATATCTATTATAATCAGCAAAATTATATCGAATCAATCCAAAATTATACAAATATTCTTGATCTCTTTCCTGAAAGTAATCTTTTAGGTGATGCTCTTGTCGGTATTCAAGATAGCTATAAAATCCTTGGAGAACTTGATAAAGCGGTGGAAGTTGCTGAATCGTTTGTTGCTCGGAACACTGAAAATGCCCAAGCAGATAATTTGCTGCTGAATAATGCCGATTTTTATCTCGCTGCGGAAGAATACGGTAAAGCAATTACCCAATATGAAAAACTGATTATCAGTTTTCCTCAGAGTGAGCTTGTTCCGAATGCCAATTTCGGAATCGGAACTGCGACACTGCGTTCTGGAAATGAACTGGGGGCAATTGAGCATTTCTGGCGAATTGGACAGCAATATCCGAATAATACATTGGCTCCCAGATCACTTTTAGAGATTGGAGCGATCTACTACAATAATGACAACTACGAGCAGGCAGAAAGGATATATCAACAGGTAAGAAAAAACTATCCAATATCAACAGAAGTTGGGAAAGCACTACTTGAGCTTGCTAAAACGCAGGAAGAACTTCAATTAAATGACCGGGCAGGAGCGAATTATAATGAAGTTATAACGCAGTATTCCGATAATGTTATCGCTGATGAAGCGCGAATCAATTATGGAAAGCTGCTCATGAATCAGGGTTCTTATGATCAGGCACTGTCACTTTTTGACCAGGTTATTGCACGGCGCACCAATGAACTTGCAGCAGAAGCACAATATTATACCGGACAGGTATATAGCCTTCAAGGCGATTTTCAATCGGCATATGAGAAACTGAGTGCAGTACGAGTATTATATCCAGCATATGACATTTGGGTAACCCGGGCAACGCTCGATGCGGCGAAAAGCAAAATAGAACTGCAACACTTTTCAGATGCAGAACGTCTCTTTCAAATTGTGCTCGAACGGCATCCTGAAGATGATTATGGCCGACAAGCACGTGAAGGTCTTGACCGGATACCGGAATAAAGGAACAACATAATTCAATTTTTGGATGGGGTGAGGATTCAAGAAATGAAAATGATACGCAATATGAGCTTGTTGGTAATGATGATTTGTATTATTCAAATCAACAATGCCTTTGCGCAAAAACGAGTGCCGACTCCGCAGGGTCTAACAAGGCCGGACAGTACCACTGTTCAGGAACAGCAGCCGGATCAATCATCTCCGTTGCCATCGCTTGATCTTAAAGAATACACAATTCTTGGCAAGGAAAAAATTCAAGTACTTCCCTCTCAACGGACAGATGTCGAACTGCAGGATGTGACTGCGCGGGAGAGATTAGCAGAAATTGAAAATAGAGAAGCATATAATCCTCCAGGCGCAGGAGGGGATAAGTCCAAAGGATTATTTGATGCTCCTTTGGCTGGAGTAGTAAATGAAGTTTACGGTTCATTCGGTAAGTATACCGACATTAATGCCGGCCTGAAAATGAGAAAACAATTCAGAGACGAGGAGTTTTTCGGAGATATAGATTTTAGAAAAAGTAATGGGCATATTAATAACGCTGAATATTCTGATTGGACTGGTTCAATAGCAAATATTCACAATTATTCCGAGAATCTACAGAACAGAACAGAAGTAAAACTCAACGCTCATGAATACAGATTCTTTGGGTCGCCAGTTTTGCCTGAAAGAGAAAAAAAAGGATATGTCCTTGATGGCGCTTCTTTACTTCAGATTTCGAAATTTGATCCCGTTGATATACGAATAGAGATTGGAGGCAGATATAACAATCCTGATGAGACCAAGCTATTCAATTGGGACGCATGGTCCCGGCTCAACTTTGATGCTGTAGTACATTCGACATTAATCAGTGGATTAGTTGAACACAGTACCGACAGGATAAAAGATGGAGCTCAGGATAACGCTCCGCTGAATGAATTAAATTATACGAAAGCGCAGGTAACTATTGCCCGGTTGATATCACCGCGATTGCATGTGCGCGTTGGCGGTACTTATTTCAATTACAGGAGTGAAAGTGCTGATCCCGCATTTGAAATTTTTGAAGATAACACTATTATATTCACGGAGAGGGTTCTTGTTGAAAGAAAGGACAATAAATTTTACCCGCTGGCTTCATTAACTTATGATTTAGAAGAAGCGGGTAGATTTTTTGTGGAATTTGAACCAAGTGTTGCGACTACTTCGCTTGTTGATAAATTAAATTTCAATCCTTATCTCGATATCAGTACTCCTTTGTCCCATGAAGTCACTACGCAAAATTTTAAAGTGGGTTGGCGCCGCTCATATGCATACGATCTGGCGTTTGAATTAATCTATAATGACAGGCGGCTTGAGAATTACGGATTTCTTGTGGAGAACGGGCTTGGACTGAGTCTCCAGCCGGATGGGCAATGGACCTACTTGTATGATAACAAAATCGATATTAATGAGTACAGTGGACTGGTAAACTGGAATCCAAATCCCAGATTCAATGCTTTGTTGTCAGCCCGGCTGATGGACATTACGATTGTTGAGAGTCAATTCCCCGATAACGTACCATACCTTCCCGAAGTAGTTTTTGATTATTCCATGCAGTATACTCCCGGTTATGGATTTCAATTCATTGTCGACGGTCAATATGTCGGAAAACGGTACGCACATCCAATCAATTATGACAATACTAAATTAGACGGATACTTTATTGCTAATGTAACAATCAGTAAACGGTGGAGTAAATTGCTGGGGAGTTATCTGTATTTTGCTAACTTGCTTAATGAAGATTATGAAATCTGGAGAGATTATCAGGCTCCCGATTTTAACGGTCGAGCTGGATTGCGGTTATTCTGGTAACACCAGTAACATAGATATTCATTTCAATTGACACACTAAAATCCCTTGACCATATTCTGTAAGGAGATCAAATGAATCTGGTGGAAATTATTGCAAAAGGCGGCTGGCTGATGGTTCCGATCATTCTCTGCTCGCTCATCGCCGCTTTCGTTATTGTAAACCGGTTTTTGGTGCTACAAAAATCGAAATCGAATACGAATCAGCTTATTATGAAGATTAAGTCTCTCGTGCTTAAAGGCGCTAAAAAAGAGGCGATTGATCTCTGTTCAAATACATCCGGTCCGGCTGCGTATGTGCTGAAAGAGGGATTGATCAGATCGGAAAAAAGTAAAGAAGAAATTCAGAGTGCAATCGAGTCTGCGGGAAAAGAACAAATTTATTATCTTGAGCGGCATCTTGGAATATTGGCAACAATTGCTGGAGTTGCACCGCTCATCGGCTTTCTCGGTACGGTAACCGGGATGATTGAAGCTTTTATGGAAATCGAACGTCTTAGCGGAAATGTCAATGCGACTGTTCTTGCGGGAGGAATCTGGGTAGCCCTGATGACAACAGCTGCTGGTCTCATCGTTGGTATCCCGACCTATATTTTTTATAATTATCTCGTAAGCAGGGTTGGACGAATTGTCTTCGATATTGAAGGAAGTTCAAATGAACTTCTTGAACTGTTAAGCGATGAAAAAGTCCCGGCAAGAACATTTGGAGATTAAAGCTATGAAATTTAAGACCGAAAGTAAATTGCTGGACACATTTTCATTTTCTTCTCTGACAGATATTGTTCTTCTCCTGCTGATATTTTTTCTTCTGTCGTCAACATTCATAGTACAACCGGGGATCAAAGTGCAATTACCGAAAGCGGAGAGTTCTGAAGAAGTGCTCGACAAAAGCATAATTGTAACAATTGCCCCTAACGGTATGTATTACATCAATGATATGCAGGTAGTCATCTCTGAATTGGGAGCCAGATTAAATTCTATGGTGCGTGAATTTCCCAGCGAGATGGTAATAATTAAAGCCGATGAGTCAATTTCGACAGGCAGATTAGTAGAGGTGATGGATATTTGCCTGAAAGCAGGGCTGAGCAGATTTTCAATCGCCACGGAGCCTTTCTATGGATAAGGATATAGGTCACAAAAAACTCTCGGCGGCCTCATGGATAGCATCGATCCTTTTTCACGTGATCCTGGGACTGGCATTTCTTGCAGTGACTATTGATATGTCACCGATTATTCCTGAATTTGCGGAATTGACAATCACACGAATTGCTGCTGTCGAAAACAACCGAATCATACCGGATGTACCATCAGATTTTACAACACTACCGGCACCTGCCCCTGCCCAGGGAAGAAATACCCGGGTAGTTGATATTCCCACAAGGCGCATGACCGAATTGGAACAGGAGACTATTCCCCTTACACGACAGGATAAAATTCAGGTTGAGGAATCCCAGATTGCCGGAGCAGAAAAGATTGATCCAATCCGGGGGATTACTCGTGAGCCGGGTACAAGCGCAGCTCCAGCGGCTATAACGGATCGCCGGCAGGCAGGAGCAGGAAATATAGATATTGGCCAGAAAACCTTATCACCCTTATCTTCCGAAGGAGTTGTCGGTGATATTCCATATTCTGTTCCATACGAAATTACTTGGGAAGGCGGCGTGAGAGAGATTTTAGCAGAAATGCTCCCGAGCTTCCCGGAAAACATAGCAAAAGAGGTCACTCTGACGTTTCGGATAGCTGTTCTTCCGGACGGCTCGGTTCAGGAAATTACCACCCTCAAAAAGGGTGAAGCAACGCTTGAATCAGTAACGCGTCAGGCGCTCAAGCAATGGCTCTTTAATCCTCTTGAACAAAGTGCTCCAAAGGAGACTCAATTCGGCACAATTACCATCAGGTTTGTGTTACAATAACATATTTATTAATTGTGAATGTATTTCTGTTAATTGCAATGAAAGATACCAATGTCTAAATTTATAAATAATCTAGTTTCTGCAGGATTGATTTTGGTCTCAATAAATCTGTTTGTTGCGCAAGCTAATGCTCAGAATGGAACTTCCCTTGACGATACCAAAAATTATATCATAGCTGAAGGGCTCGAATTAGTTTATTCAGCCCACTATGATGAGGCAATACAGTACTTTAAAAAACTTGATGAAATTGATCCCGAGAGTGCCGAAGACATTTTTTTTGAAGCTTTTGTGCTTGAGTTGATAATGGATGTATACCGATCTCAGGCATTTGATGACAGCCTGACAAATGTTCTTGAGCGGGCATTGACAAAAGCAATTAACGCTGTTGAAGTCAATTCATCTGCACGAAATTATATGTTTCTTGGAGGTGTATATGGTGTGCGGGGAGTACGGAAAGGTATTTTGGGTCAATGGTATGGTTCTGCGCGCGATGGTATGAAAGCGAACGGGAATCTGGAAAAATCGTTAGAACGGGATGATTCACTGTTTGATTGTTATTATGGTATCGGATCCTATCATTATTGGAAAACAAAAAAACTGAAAAGGTTTTTTGGTTTTTTTATTTCGGATTTAAGGGATCAAGGTATAGATGAAATAAAACGCTCAATCGAAAATGGGATATTTGCAGAAACACCAGGTCAAATGGCACTTTTTAGAATTCATATTGAGGAAAATCGGTATAATGAAGTCATTGAATTAGCGGCACAGGTACTCAAAAGAACTCCCAATCATTTGTTCCCGCGGTGGTATCTCGGTATTGCATTGATTCGGACAAAACAGTGGGAACGAGCGCAAGGAAACTACGAAATTCTCAGGAATAAACTTAGTGATATCGACTTTCGTGGCATTGAAGCGGATATCGAAGCGCTATATTATTTGGGTCTCAGCTACTACAATCTTGGAAAATGGGAAAAAGCAAAAGAATTGCTCCAGCAGATTCCTCAGCATGAGGGTAAAGTGAATAAAAACCTTTTTTATTACGGTGATTATATTAAGGAAAGTAAGAAGCTTCTCAAAAAAATAGGCTAATGTTTATAAGTCTGCCCCGCAATATGCACGTTTAGGTGATCGTGTAAATTCAATGCCCCATTTCTTATTTTATTGATAATTTTAGAATATATTTGAATATCATAGTAAGTAACATTATGTTTAATCAATTAATCGGACAAGATAAGGTTAAGCACTATTTTTCCAAAGCGCTTGATTCTGGAAAACTGCAGCAGTGCTATCTGCTACACGCTCCCGCAGGCGTGGGTAAAACAGCTGCCGTTCTTGATCTTGCACAGATAATAACCTGCCATAATACCGAATTTCGCCCATGTGGTGAGTGTGTCAGCTGTGTAAAATTTGTTACTATGGATCATCCAGATGTGTCGCTGTATTTCCCGGTACCTGGTTCTATAAAATCCGAGGAGGAACGCTCTTTGCGCCTATTGTTGGCGGCTGATCCTTACGCTAAATTAGAGATGCCAAAAAACGGTTCGCTTCATATAGAAATGGTCCGGAAATTGAAGCAGAAACTTCGGCTTCAGTCATATCAGGGACAAGGAAGAGTTGTTATCTTGCTAAATTGTGAGTTGCTCACGCCTGATGCAGGAAATGCATTACTGAAAATCCTCGAAGAACCTCCGGGAGATGTCACATTTTTATTAACGACAACAATTATTGATAATGTGCTGGTTACCATACGCAGCCGGTGCCAGCCTATGCATATGTCATATCTGTCATCCGAATGTATAACAGAAGCACTTTCAAAGCGTTTAAACATCGAAGCAAATCAGGCTGTCACCTATGCACAATTTTCAGGCGGAAGTTTTTCTCGTGCATTAGAATTTACACAAAAGGACTATTCAGTCATTAAGGACGCATGCAGTAATATCCTCGAAACATGTTTGACTGAAAATCAAGTAGAGATTATTGAGTTTACTGATCTTTTTATGAAAAAGTACGACGGTGCAGCGGTAAAATCTATTCTTGAACTCTTGATAGTAGTACTAAAGCAAATCTATGAGAATGCTTACGCATCTCATAATGACAGAGAAGATCAAGTGCCGCTCATAGCAGTGCCATCTGTGTATAAAACATTAGCTTCTACTAAGACTGAAATTGCCATTCGTGCAATTGAAAAATCTGTTGATTTGATAAACAAAAATGTGTACATTTATATGATTTTGCTCACCCTGTTTTTTAAACTGAACTCGGTGCATAACCATGAGTAAATACTTAGAGATAGAATTCAAAGGCAAGCGTCTGAATAATTATGAATTATTGGAGGATCAGCCGTTTGAAATTCACGATTTTGTTGTTTTGGAATCCGATAATGGTATAGATGTCGGAAGAATTCACCGGTTCCTGTGTGATATTTCTCCGTCTGCGAACAATGGAGATATATTTAAAATTCTTCGTAAAGCAACGGAACAGGACCTGGACAAGCTTAAAGAAAACAGACAAAGAGAAGAAGTAGCAAAACCGATTGCAAGACGTCTGTTTAAGAAGCACAATCTCGATATAAAGCTATCCGAAGTCGAATTTCAGCTTGATCGGAATAAAGTGACCTTTTATTTTACCTCGGATGAGCGTGTTGATTTTCGGGATTTGGTAAAAGAGTTAGCGCAGGAGTTTAAAGCACGTATAGAACTCAGGCAAATTAATTCGCGGGAAGCTGCCCGGAAAATTGGAGGATGCGGAGTCTGTGGATTAGAATTGTGCTGCACAACCTGTATACTGCGGGACTTTAGCCCGATTTCTACGCAGAATGCAAAAGATCAGATGATGTCTGCCAATCCGTCAAAACTAACGGGTATGTGCGGAAGACTTCGCTGCTGCCTGCGGTATGAGCTTGAAATGTACAAAAGTGAACTCCAAAGATATCCGGAAATTGCAACAGAAATTAATACACCGGCCGGAAAGGCAATGATTGATAAAATTGACATTTTCCATGAAAAAGTGTATTTAAGATTTCTTGATGGTAACTGCGAGCTCTTGCCGATGGAAGATGTTCAATTGTTGATGGCTAATTGACGAACAGGCACAATTTATTATTGATCTATAAACACGATAGTTTTTGCAATACAGTTTTGGGCCGGGCGCCATTTCGTTCGGCTTTTGTTTTACTACCCCTTGATATCGCATGACCAGTCCAAAATCTAAACGAGAGAAGATTCTCGTTACCAGTGCTTTGCCATATGCAAATGGTCCTATCCATCTGGGACATATTGCAGGGGCATACCTTCCTGCGGATATTTTTGTCCGATATCAGCGACTCAAAGGAAATGATATTATATATATTTGCGGTTCTGACGAACATGGTGTACCAATTACTTTACGTGCCGAGGCCGAAGGAGTATCCCCCAAGCAAATCGTCGATAGGTTTCATGAAATGAACAAGAAAAGCTTTTCCCAGATTGGTATTAGTTTTGACAATTTTTCAAGAACAACACTGCCTGTTCACTATGAGACATCCAAAGATTTTTTTCTAACTATTCATAAAAAAGGAATTCTTAAGAAAAAAACAGAAACCCAGCTATATTGCACAACTTGTTCGCGGTTTTTAGCAGACCGGTTTGTCGAGGGAAAATGCCCAAGCTGTTCAAATATCGGGGCACGTGGTGACCAATGCGATAAATGTGGTACCTGGCTCGATCCATCGAATCTCATCGATCCCCGATGCAAAATGTGCGGGACTGTACCAGAGGAGCGAATGACCGAGCATTGGTACATTCCGCTCGGAGATTATCAAAAGGAACTAGAAAAGTGGATATTGTCCAAAACCGATTGGAAGGACAATGTCTTAAATTATTGCAGAGGGTGGTTTGATCAGGGGCTTGAGGATAGAGCGGTAACGCGGGATTTGGACTGGGGAATCCCTGTACCACTTGAAAAGGCAGAAGGCAAAGTGCTCTATGTCTGGTTCGATGCACCGATCGGTTATATATCATCAACAAAAGAGTGGGCGGAAAATCTGGGAGAGCCTGAGCGTTGGAAAGACTATTGGTGCAATCCGGATGTGAAAATGTATCACTTTATCGGTAAAGATAATATTGTATTTCATGCGATTTTTTTTCCCGTGATCCTCATGGCGTATGGTGGATATAATTTACCTGAAAATGTAGTTGCCAATGAATTTTTAACGATTGAATCGAAGAAGATATCCACTAGTCAGAATTATGCAGTGTGGCTTGACGACTATTTAAATAACTTTCCTCCTGATCCGCTCCGTTATTGTCTTGCATCAATTTCTCCGGAAACAAAGGATGCAGATTTTTCTTGGCATAATTTTCAGTCCCGCAATAATAATGAACTTGCTGATATACTTGGGAATTTCATTAATAGGACTCTCGTATTCCTTTGTAAAAATTTTAATGCAACCGTCCCGCATAAGGGGACACTTACAACAGAGGATGGAAAAGTCCTTGCAGAAATTGATGCGAAAATAGAAGTTCTTGAAGAGAAATATGAGACGTTTCGAGTAAAAGAGAGTATTACCTTGTTCATGGATATTGCCAGACTGGCAAACAAGTATTTTAATGATAATGAACCTTGGGTTACTAGAAAACAGGATGCAGAACGGTGTGCAACAACTCTGTATGTATGTTCACAAATCATTAAAAAACTCGCACTTGCAATGGCGCCCGTGCTTCCGTTTACTGCGGATGAAATAATGCGTTTTATAAATTCTGAAAACGCATTCCGGACACAATATTGGAAAGAGATTAAAGAAACGCCGTTGAAATCAGGTACATTGATTAACAAACCTGAAATTCTTTTTCAGAAAATAGAGGACGAAGTGATTGAACAAGAAATGTGCAAACTCGAAGAGACGGTTAAGGAATCGGTAAACAATTAATTATTAAAAATGAAGTAAAGGTCTCGACTGATGGATGATATTACAATAGATGATTTCAAAAAACTCGATATTAGAATTGCAGAAGTAAAAAGTGCTGCCCGTGTTCCTAATACAGATAAGCTAATGCGGATGGAAGTTGATGACGGAGAAGATATACGATTTATTATTTCCGGTATCGCGGAGCACTATGAGAGTGAAGATCTGGTCGGCAGATCAATAGTGTTGTTTGCGAATCTGAAACCGGCAAAAATCAGAGGTGAAATATCAAACGGGATGTTACTCGCTGCAGGAAATGACGGTGAATTAGCGCTCTTGACGACCGATAAATCAATGAAACCGGGAAGTAAAGTTACCTAAGTACTATTCTGTAAAAATGTTCTTTATAAATTATTATTAATTCATAAAAAAAGATTTATTGCTATCGGAAAGCACTTTGACTGAGCTTATAAGAAGAGGAGCACAATATAATGAAAAGAAATAACAGGTGGAGGTGGGTATTCATTTTTGTATGCATTATTACCGCCATCTATTACCTATTTCCAACATTCAAATATTATAATCTCTCGCCGGAGTATAAGGGTAGTTCTGATAACACTGAAGTTGTTAGAGATCTTGAATCGAAATCTATTAAACGGGGTCTTGACTTGCAGGGTGGCATACGGCTAGTAATGGAAATCAATCTTTCGAGCCTTGTCGAGCAGCTTAGTACAAATCAGGACGACCGATTTAATGAGGTTCATCAACTTGCCTCACAGATGTCACTAAGTCAGGAGGAGGATTTTCTGACGATATTTCTCAGACTGGCTCAAGAAAATAATCTGCCAATGGATTTATATTTTGATCGCGACAGACGGCTTGATGAGAATAACAACGTTCGTGCTGTAGATACTTATTTACGTAATGAAGCTAATAATGGAATTCTACAGTCTTTAGAAATCCTTAGAAATAGAATCGACCAGTATGGTGTTGCTGAGCCAATTATCCAGAGACAGGGTCAAAACAGAGTTATCGTTGAATTAGCTGGGGTTGATGACATAGACAGAGCTCAATCTCTCGTCGGTAAAACAGCATTGTTGGAATTTAAGCTCCTCAAATCTGCAGAAATTGTAATCGAAGTTTTTGATTCATTTGATCGTCTTCTGTCACGGGAATCTCAAGCATCCATCACCGGGCAGGATGCAGAAAGTGATGAAGGAGATACTACGCAAGTTGAAAGAGCACCGTCAACACAAACTGAGGCAAATGCTTCAGAGTTGTTTGGTGAATCTGATGCAGCAGTACTATCCGAAGTTGAAGAGGAGTCAACGGTAATATTTGATGAGCAGACCTTTGGTCAGAACCCGTTTCGGTCACTGCTTGCAAATATAACACCTTACAGTGGATGGACTGGCGTTGATGAGCGAAATATGGGATTAGTAAACCGTTTGTTGGCTCGTGAAGATTTTCAACGTATTATCCCAAACGATGCGGCGTTTTATTGGGCGGCAAAGCCGATTGTACATCAAGATGTAAATTATTATGAGCTTTTTCTTCTTGAGCGAAATGCAGAACTTACAGGTGAGGTTATAACCGATGCGCGAGTTAACATCGGTCAGGGATACGATCCCACTACGGCGGGACAACCTCTTGTCTCGATGAGTATGAACCGGCAGGGATCAAATGAATGGTCCCGTGTCACGGGAGCCAACATAGAAAAACGGATTGCAATAGTCCTTGATGACCGTGTGTATTCAGCACCGGTTGTCAGATCACAGATTACCGGCGGTAATTCCTCGATAGAAGGTATGGGATCGATGGAAGAGGCAAAGGATTTATCGATCATACTTCGAGCGGGGGCATTTGCGGCCGATATGGAGATTATCGCAAAACAAACTGTGACAGCATCGCTCGGAGCCGATTCTATCCAAAAAGGAACAACTTCTGCAATACTTGCATTTGTCGTTGTTATTCTTTTTATGCTTGTATACTACAGAATGTCGGGTTCTATTGCTGATCTTGCTCTCTTTTTAAATCTAATTTTTGTTATGGCAATTTTGGCGGGATTCGGTGCAACTTTAACATTGCCGGGAATTGCTGGTTTGATATTGACAATCGGAATGGCGGTGGATGCTAATGTGTTGATATTTGAACGCATAAAGGAAGAACTGCTTACCGGTAAGACGGTCAGGGCAGCCATTGACAGCGGTTATTCTCGCGCTTTTTATGCTATTCTCGATGCAAACTTAACAACCTTAATTGCTGCCGTCGTCTTATACCAGTATGGTACAGGGCCGATAAAGGGATTTGCACTTGTCCTTATGATTGGAATTTCATCGAGTATGTTTACAGCAATAGTTTTCACGCGATGCGTTTTTGATTTTATAACAAGCAGGTGGACATTGCAGAGAATCAGCATTTAATAAAAAATTAAAATTAAACACCTGATGTTTTTGAACGAGATAGGGAACGAAAATTATGGAATTTATTAAACAGGACGTAAACATTGATTTTTTAGGAAAAAGGCAAGCAGGACTCTATTTCTCTCTAATAGTGATAGGAATTGGGCTTATTTCACTTTTGATGCGCGGCGGCCCCAATTTTGGATTGGATTTCACCGGAGGAACGGAAATGGAACTGCACTTTGAAAATCCGATTGAGATAGGGACCATAAGGACAGCATTGAATTCTGTAAATCTCGGAAATAGTGAAATTAAGACTTTCGGAAGCCCTAACGAGATTATAATTACGACAGATTTGCTGGGAGAATTAGTAAATGTATCCGATATGGTGCTTGAAGTGCTGCAAAATGAATTTTCTGGAAATACTATTTCTATACTGAGTACCGAATCTGTTGGACCCCGTATTGGTAATGAATTGAAAAATCAAGCTGTAATTGCAATTTTTCTTTCACTAATATTCCTCATTATCTTCATTAGCTGGCGATTTGAATTTAAATTTGCTATCGGTGCTATAGCAGCACTCGTTCACGATGTGCTCGTTACAATTGGATTGTTCAGCTTACTCAATAAAGAGATTACCCTTGCTATTGTAGCCGCACTGCTCTTTATCGTCGGTTATTCTTTGAATGATACCATTGTGGTTTCAGACAGAATCAGAGAAAATCTGAAACTGCTGCGGCGTGAAAATTTTCATACAGTCGTAAACAAAAGCTTAAACCAGACGCTGAGCCGTACTATTATTACATCGGTAACAACACTAATGGCTGTTGTTATTATATTCCTGCTTGGGAGCGAAATTATTAAAGACTTTGCACTTGCGCTCATCATCGGAGTTACCATTGGAACCTATTCATCTATTTTTGTTGCAACTCCTATTGTAGTAAGTTACCACGATCAACAGGAAAGCAAAAAGAAAATGAGGTAACGGATTATCAGAGCAAATAAATCTCATTATGGAATAATCCGTATATTTAGTATTGTTTTATTTTCAATATTTTTATTTTCGTCTGCATATCAGATTCCGACACAAGATTTTTCGGGCGTGTCTGCTTTTACCTACCTCGAAAAGCAAGTTTCGTTTGGACCAAGAAATCCCTCTTCCGACGGGCACCGTGCATGTTTTGCATATCTCACAAAGGAGTTGGGAAAGTTCAGCAGACATGTCACTACTCAACCGTTTTTATTCAGAGATCCCGATACAAATAATACTCTGACACTTACCAATATTATAGCCTCTTTTCCCGGTACAAATCACACAGATCAGAAAATACTATTAGCAGCCCACTGGGATACCCGTCCGAGAGCAGAACGTGATCCGATAATGGAGGAAAGAAATAAACCAATTACCGGTGCAAATGATGGTGCATCCGGAGTAGCAGTATTACTTGAATTGAGCCGAGTGTTATCTGAACATCCTCCGCCAGTTTCTATCGATATTGTTCTGTTTGACGGGGAAGATTACGGAAAACCAGGAGTACGTGATCATTACCTGCTGGGTTCAAAACATTTTGCAAGTAATACAACACCACCAAAGTATCAATGGGGTGTTTTGCTCGATATGGTTGGGGATAAGAATGTAAGGTTCAAAAAAGAGGGGTATTCATACAAAATGCTCCCTGATTTAGTTAACAGAATCTGGAAAAGAGCTCGAAATCTCAATTTAACTGCATTTGATAATGCTATTGATCGGGAAATATACGACGATCATTACCCTCTTATACAGGTCGGCATTCCGATTGTTGATATCATTCACACCGATCTTATCGATAATGATTATTGGCATACTACTGGTGATACCGTAGATAAATGTTCTCCGGAAAGCCTTTCAATGGTGGGGCAATTATTAATGAGTCTTGTTTATGATGGTTTATAATTATTTAAGAACTATTTCCTGATTTGTTCATATGGAAAACCTTGACTAACAATTATCAATTTATTATTTTGAAGTATCAACCGTTTAGAAATGTTTAACTTGTATTGAATAAATTTGTTCAATTATGAGGAGGGAACTACTTGACATGGTAACCCGTATAGCACTTGCTCAGATATCCGCTTCAGAAGACAAAAATATCAATATCAACAAGGCGGAAGCCTTTATGAAAAAGGCGGAAGAAAGTAGTGTTAACATCATTTGTTTTCCTATGCTGAGCTTTTTAAGATATTTTCCACAATACAACCAAGAGTCAAAATATTTAGATCTTGCAGAAAAAGAATCTGGTCCAACAGTGGGCCATTTTCAGAATCTTACACAACAATATGGCGTAGTAACAATTATTAATGTGTATGAAAAAGATCCGAACGGCCAATTTTTTAATGCAACTCATGTAATTGGGATTGACGGGTCATTACTCGGGAAAGTCCAAAAAATGTATCTGGTGGAAGAACCGGGCTTTTATGAACAATATTACTACAAACAAGATGATACTAATATACCTCAGGTGTTTACAACAAAATTTGGAACGATAGGTGTAGTCAATTGTTATGACAGGCACTTTCCTGAACAAATGAGAGCAGTAACACTGAAGGGTGCTGATATTATTTTTACGCCGCAAGCGATAACGAAAGATGACCCGGCAGACTTGCATCTCATCGAAATGCAGGCAACTTCTTTTCAAAATCAGATATTCATCGGGCTTGTTAACAGGATTGGCATTGATGATAAAATCGAATTTTCAGGGGGGAGTTTCGTTACGGATCCAACCGGTAAAATTGCCGCTGTTGCAGGAATAGATAAAGAAGAACTGCTTATTACCAATTGTGACCTTGCATTGATAGAAAAAATGAGGAGTAAGCACCCGTTTTTGCAATTTAGACGGCCTGAATTGTATGACATATTGCAGAAGAGGATATGAGATCAATGAATGAAGAAATTC
Organism: bacterium; assembly: GCA_965249485.1. GTDB lineage: Bacteria > SM23-31 > SM23-31 > SM23-31 > SM23-31 > CBDFMG01. The sequence goes on from OZ252239.1 coordinate 2,224,537, forward strand.
AGAATAAAATCAAAGTAACTGATGCAATTAGTACGGTTATTGGACGGGGGACTCATATTGAGGGACCAGTTAAGATAAAAAACTCTGCACGAATCGATGGTCATATACAGGGCAGCGTCACATCTGATCAGGATATAATAATCGGTGAAGGTGGTATAGTCGACGGTAAAATTGTGTCAAAAACTGCAATAATCGGTGGTAAAGTAAGTGGTACTGTTATGGCAACAAGGCAGGTGATTCTGGAAGAGAATGCCGAATTGTTGGGGGATATCCATACAGAGCAATTAAAGATTACAGAGGGGGCAAAGTTTAATGGCTACTGCTATATGCTTTCGGAGGGTGAGAAAAATAAACTCGCATTGCACACACCGTAATTCCTCGTGATTCATTCGTTGCTACATTTTCACATTAAAGCCATCTGGGAAATATAATCAAACACGTATTTCGAATTAATATAAATTAATTAATTTCATGAATGTTCAGGTAAGCATTAATGTGGGAATATCTGCTTTAAAATACAATCCTGATTAACGGCTCTATTTCTGAATAGCTTCTTGAACAGTTGCGCGGTAAATATCTGTTTCAATAGCTTCAAGATATACAAGAAGACTGTCTTCAATGAATTCGACAGTTTTAAAAGGAAGTTTACGTTCGGCATCCAGAACATTGGATAGGAACCAGATTGCTTCCAGTACCCCAGGTACACCAAGCCCTTTGCTGAAGAGGCCAAGTTTACTTTTGAGAAAGGTGGGAGTGACTCTTTCATCGAGAGCCTGTAATTCACCGAGATCAAAGAAAAACTCGCCTTGCTGCCCCTGAGCAGCTTCGAAAAGGATTGAAACATTATCAATTTCGCCTTCTACCGCATACGATATAATTACGATCCGTTTTGATTTGAAATCGGCAGTATGAACAAATACACGAGTATTATCATCTAAATAAGTTTCACTCAATTTAAAAGTAATATCGCCGATTGATTGAATGAATTCTTCTTTCCGCTTTTTCTCTCTGCTGACAATAAGATTCATTTTTTCGACGGCAGTTTTAGCCCCAGGTGCTCGTGAATCACGTTTAATGTCAGCACCCTGACCCCCCATTCTCCTCTTCGCCTCAAGATCGTGCTTGAGCTTATTGCCGTGTTTTGCCTGATATGCTTTCAGCTCTTTAGAGAACAGTTTAGATATTGAAACAGTATCGAGCTCGTAACGTTCTTTCTGAACAGTTGAAATAATTTCCCGACTATCAACTTCTTGGTTTGGGATCATTTCTCTGATCATATCGGAAATCAATGGTGAAACAATATCTTTATAACCTGAATCTACAATTGCTTTAACCCGCCCTCTTGTCCGGGGATCATCAGCTACTGCCATAGAAATCTTCTCGGCAATAAGCTCCTTACTGCGGATATTGTACATCAGCAAAGAGTCTTCAATCATTTTCTGGATTTTTGCCTCGTTAGTATCACCCATTATCAGAGATTTGGCGATGCATAGATCAAAGATAATTGACTCATAATCACTTATGGGAATTTTACCTTTAAAATTATTCTCGTAAATTGAGTCTAAGTTTTTTCTGAAAAATGCACGTTTCTTGGCGGAACCTTCTATTGATTCCTGTTCTTCCTGTAAAAACCGAATCATTCGCTTAATATCATCGTATGCTTTTATTTTCGCAAGACTTACGCTCTTTTCACCCATATTCGCAATACTTACATTGTTCCACAAGAAATTAATCTTATTAGTTTAATAATTATAGGGCTGAAAATCAAGACAAATGTTATATGTACAACAAATTTGCATAATATACAGTTTCAGCAATTCACTGCTGGATTTCAGCATATTTAATCATTGCACTATCATTATTGTAATATGATTGATATAAATCCTGTTACGAATCAATCTATCTAAGTTTGTATAATATACTAAGAAACAATCAAATCAAGAACTGAATTTGTCCTTGACAATTGGTGAAAATATAGGTAATTTAAATAGTATAAATACTGAAGCTATTCCAATAGATTGCTGAGGAGAATATGTATGAGTGAAATACTCCAGAATAGAGTCAATGCTATCAAAGATAGACTTGAAAAATTCAAACTGATATTGATCGGCTTCTAAAAGAAGATAGCGCCGGTTTGTTGTCTCCGATCGAAAAAATGAAAATTCCCGCTCATTTGCAAGAACAAAAGGAACTAAAAGCGAAATTACGTGAACTACTCACGTAATACTCGATTACTGATACTACATCCTCATAGCAATGCTGATAATTGTCCTACCAGAACATGAACAAAAGTAATTATCATTAAATAGATTTGTGTTAAATAAGAAATTTATTCTATAAGCATGGTAACATGCTTTTTTTATTTGTGGCATTTTGAAAATTGCACTCACAGGTAAGAGCAGATAGTTGCCTAAATTTGAGGAAAGCAGCCTGAAATCAGCTTGATTTTTTGAAATAATTGTGATATTTTAGGAACGTTCTTATTCTGTTTTATGGGGAGTCGTCCAATGGCAGGACACACGGCTCTGGACCGTGGAATCGGGGTTCGAATCCCTGCTCCCCAGCAAGGTTGAGTATCAATCATGGCGCATTCGTCTAGGGGTTAGGACGCCGGCCTCTCACGTCGGTAACACGGGTTCGATTCCCGTATGCGCTACTATAATAATAAAAGGACTTAGAATTATTTCTAAGTCCTTCTGCTACATATGTAATTAATATTCTTCACACGTTATAAGCTTGAGATAGTCATAACTTATTCTGCAATTTATTTTTGTCTGTCTCACCATACTTTACATTTGTTCAGAACATTTTAGACAGATTTAAATCCAACATACCACAAACCAGGCTCAACCTCATTTTTTAATTACAGCTAACCATTTATTAATAAATCACTTAACGCAACACTGTTAATGTATCAATTTAATGTACTTTTCATTAAACACACGTAATCCACGGGATAGACACAGGTGTCAATGGGCGTATGGATAACCTTGTATGGGCAGACGTTTTCGTTAATGCAGCATTATTTTAATCACAAAACAGCCAAAATCAACGAAAATATCGATTTTTAAGGCGTAATTTAAGAAAATCGGGAATAATCATACCCTAAGCACTCTTACATTTTAACTTTGAGAAATTCTAAGCGTATCGCTTATGAATGTTTAGTGATGTGTAAAAATTGATTACCTGGTGGTGAAGTCGATTGTACTTGTAAATGTTATATGGTTAATGTAATATTTATCGTTAATAATCAAGAGAGGTGAAAGTAGTGAAATCTCGAGTATTAGTATTTTTAATTTCAGTTATGTTCACTGCACCTTGTGCCAATGCGCAGCCAGGCATTCATACGGCAAAGACCGGTTCAGAGGTTCTTGATCTTATAAGAAAAGAAAAAATTGATCTTATTCTGCCGGGAGCCATGCGTGACAACAATGTAGATATGTGGATCCACGTCACCCGCCAGGGAGATCAGGATCCAATGTTTCCGGAATTTGGATCAACCTCCGGATATATGATTTTTACCGACCTGGGAGACAGGATTGAGCGGGCATCGTTTAGCAGTGGATTTGGTGGTGTTGGCGCATTAAATTTTGATATCTATGCCTCTAAAGAACTTTCGCGTGCAATTACCGGTTATGATTATAACTCACAGGATTTTTCAGTCTATAATGAAATAACAGAATTAGTTGCCGAGCGTGATCCGAATACGATCGCAGTAAATTTTTCCGACTGGCTCGCCATAGCTGATGGAATATCGTATACTCAATATCTAAAACTAGAGAAGATCTTAGGACCTAAATATTCGAAGAGAATAGTGTCTGCAGAAAATGTAATCACAGATTTCAGATCAAGAAGGATTCTCAGGGAAGTGACACTCATGACGAATGCGCTTGAGATACATCGTCAAATTCTTGAACGTGCTTTTTCGAACGAAGTAATTACGCCGGGTGTAACGACGCGTCAGGATGTAGGTTGGTGGGTTAAGGAGGAATTTTTCAAACGGGGTTTAACAAGAGGTTTCGGCACCGAGATAAATATCCCTGGAGTTCTCTATTCGGCTGTCTCTGATCTATCCGAAACAGGCTCTCCCGACTACGTAATTCAGCGTGGAGATTTTCTACAGTTTGATAATATGGTCCGATATCTTGACTACTTTTGGACAGATTTTAAACGTAATGCCTATATTATGAGAGAAGGGGAAGCAAATATCCCTAAGGGTATACAGCATGCTTTTAACCGAGCTTTGGAAGCTCGAAAGATTATTCGGGAACATATTAAAGTAGACAAAACCGCCGGGGAAACATTGCGAGATGTCGTTTCAGCCCTGGAAGAATCAGACTATATATATTCACCCTCTAATGATATAGGTTCTGAAGATTATAAGATAATACAGAAAGTGCTCGCTAATACAGATAAGTCCGGATTCTCAATTGACCTGCACAGCCAGGGTAATAGAAGCGATTGGGGTAGTTTGGAACCTGTTGGACCTTCGGTTTCTCCATTCCGGTCAGATCGTGATCATTTGACAATTCAAGAAAATCATATATTTGCTCTTGAATTTAATATTTATACAAATATTCCGGAAAGACCCGGTTTTCCATTGTTCACTAATTTAGAAGGTATTCACATTGTATCCAGCAGGGGAGTTGAATTCCTTCATCCACCAAATGAAAAAATATTACTGATTCATTGAGTATAAAGGTTAGCAAATCGTACAGCCCGTGTATTAGAATATACTTGTAAAAGTAAATTGGATACCTTACCATTATATATCATAATTACCAATACATTCTGACGAAATATATCACATCTGAAAAAGCGTCAAATTTCACCACATACCCAATTTATTTTCTATTAGAGAATTGATATAGGGAATATCAGAAAAATATGGCTCATTGGAATATAACCCAAAAAATGAAGCAAAAAACAATGAAAGCTGAGAAAATGTTCGGGATTTTCTCCTTCGCCTTGTTACTCATAACGGATCAGCAGTTCTTTTGCTCAAGCACCTAAAGCGGGTTCAGGCAGAGATGCGGCGAATTTTATACCAATGCGGGAACGTGTCCAGATAATGCAGAAATTTTGGGAATGGAAAAGAGAGAACGTGCTTCCGACGGTCATGCGGGAACGAGGAGTAGACATGTGGATCATCCGAAATGATGAAGAGCCGCTTTACCGTTCGACCTCGTATAGAGAGCATCCGGTATTTCTCTCGTTGCTTCCGGCAAATCACGAAGGGATGGTTTACCCGAGTCAACACAGTAGTTCCCGTTCCGGAATACCCGGATTTCTGCTTTTTTACGATACTGGAAACGAGATCGAATATGTTGAGCCTAAAGATTTTGCTCATATTACAGAATTAGTAAGGAAACGGAATCCCAAAAAGATTGCGGTCAGTATGAAAAACCTTGCAATTCGGAGAGTAAATATCAGTGAAACGTCACAATATAGTATTGTTACGACTGATGAAATGACGAAAGCGTTAGGAAATAAGTACGCTTCACGGAGTGTTGATTCGTGGGAACTTGGTATTCGGTGGCTCTCGACGTTAGCCCCGGAACAGATAAGTATATACCGCTACGTTCAGAGAGTACATAATGATATTCTTGCCGAAGCATTTTCCAATAAGGTTGTCACACCCGATGTTACAACAACAGACGATATCAACTGGTGGCTGCGGCATAAATATTCAGATCTTCATTTAGACATAGATAACCATCCATCCATTAGTGTTACGAGAAGACCATCAAAAATTGCTGAATATGGTTATGACCCCGATAATTTTAGAAATGGCAAGACCGGAAACGGTGTGAATGTGATTGTCAGGCGGGGAGATATCATCAATTGTGATTCGGATATAATGCTTCTCGGTGTAGAAACCGATTCTAAGCAGCACGCGTATGTGCTCCAGAAAGGCGAAGAAGATGTTCCGGAGGATCTAAAAAGGGCTCTGCCGATCGTCAACGATATTCAGGATGAAGTCAGAAAAGAATTTAAAATGGGTCGCACCGCACAGGAGATACGCGAAGCATCGGAGATAATTCCGCGTAATCCCCGCATAATCGACATATCAAGAGATGATAATATTGTAGAAGTCGACATGGAGGATTATGGATTTCATCCTCCTCCGATGTTTATCAGAAGATTTACTGAGAATGGATTACTGTTTTCTCGTGGAACATACGTAACGGGAATAGGCATCGGGTACAAAGAGCATCCCCTTCTTTCTCCTGCTCTCAAACTTCATTATAATACGATCTATGCATTTGAACCGGATACACGTGTTAAAGTTGATGGATGGGACGAACACGGTGTAGAAGTTGGGATCAACCAACTTGCGATATTTACAGAAAATGGTTTAGAATATCTTGATAGAGCAATGCTCGAGTGGCACGTCGTTAAATAAGTATGTATCACCAAATCTGACTACGCTCGATAAATTTACCAAATAACGGAGCCGTACATATTTTGTTCCTTTTAACAATAAATATACGATAGAAACCGGTTCTCAAATCGTATAGAACGGGGAGCAGAATTCACGTGTAAACGCCACATGAATACTTTACTAATTATAACTTAAGTGTCCAAATTGTTGTAACTATAAAAAGAGGTATTTAGCATGATGAAATTACTTACAAAGTCTATTGTTTTTTGTTTTGTCGTGATAATCACGTTTTGTGGGCTTGTGCTTGGTCAGGAAAGGGCACAGGATCGAAGAACATGGATCGACGAAAATACCACCACCACTGACGATCCCCGGCGTATACCTGTCCCTCCGGGTCAGAAGGGCCCCGAAGGTACATTGGTATTAACTGGCGGTCGGATATTTGATGGGACCGGTGCGGCGGTTCGCAATGGGTCCATTGTCATTGAACGGAACAAAATCAAAGAGATCCTTCCGCACGGTTCAACAAACTGGCCACGGAATGCTCAGGTGATTGATGTTAATGGAAAAACTATAATGCCGGGTATGATGGATCTCCATGCACATATGACCGAAGCTGAAATTGATGGGCCTACCGTTATCTCGAATGAGGCAATAAATACGCTCAATGCCGTGGAACGTATGCGTTTTTATATTCAAGGCGGAACAACAAGTATTCGTGATCTTGCATCACATGGTGATATACCTTTCCGAATCAAAGAATTTGTTGCAGAAAATCGGATACCAGGTCCCAGGGTTTTTCCTGCCGGTCAGGTTATTACATCGACTGGCGGTCATGGTACAGAAGGTAAGCATATGAATCAACCGCTGGTCACTGCGGAAATCTCAGTGGATGGACCGGATGAGTGGCGAAAAGCGATTCGTGAACAGTTCAATAAAGGAGCAGATGTTATTAAAGTTGCAAGCCATTTTAGCCGGGAAGAGATTGCAGCAGCAGTTGATGAGGCACATGCCCTCGGTCTCAAAATCACGGCAGATGCAGAAACGTTCTATATTCAGTGGGCAGTCGAAGCAGGTGTAGATGTGATCGAGCATCCACTACCCCGAACAGATGAGACTATAAGATTAATGGCGGAAAAAGGAACACAGTCGGATCCCACAATCTTTCCATATATGAAAATATTTGAATTATATGGAGGATATTACGGTTCGACCTCGCGCAGGTTCACTTTTACGAGGGAATCTGCTATGGAGACGTTTCGAAAATTGAAACGTGCCGGGATAAAAATGGGTGTTGGTCTTGATGTATCAGTCGATGCCATGTGGCCTGAACCTTATATACAAGAGTTGAAATATTTTGTTCAGGGAGGATACACCATTTCGGAAGCTTTAGTTGCCGCTACAAGGGATAGCGCTGAGATTCTTGATATGGATGATAAGATAGGAACGATAGAGCCTGGTAAACTTGCTGATGTGGTAGTGATCGATGGCAGGCCGGATGTCGACCTTGATGACCTTGCAAATACAGACCTGGTTATCCGAGATGGATACATAGTTGTCAAAGATGGACGGATATTTATTCCGCGTCACGGTCAAGAACAATAATGCTGTATACATTCACATACTGTACAGCCCGGGGAGTATAATTTTTTATTGAATCTATATACATTTCGTAAAATCATCAACAAGAATCACAAGAGGAGCAAGAAATGATATTTCGAATCATAGTTATCATACTATCTGTGATTTTCACAACACCTATTGCCAAAGCACAACCGGGTGTACATACTGCAAAAACCGGTTCTGAAGTTCTCCGACTGATTCGGAATGAAAAACTTGACCTTATTCTTCCCGGAGCCATGCGCGACAATAATGTTGACATGTGGATCCATGTCACTCGTCAGGGAGCACCTGATACAATGGCACCGGAATTCGGAATAACCTTCGGCTATCTGGTTTTTACCGATCTTGGGGACAGGATCGAACGGGCTATTTTTGGTAATGCAGGAGCTGTTGAAAATATTGATGTTCGTGGATCTAACGAATTTTCACGAGCTATTTCCAGTTATCATTATGGATATCGTATGTTAGAAGGGTATGGTGATGAAGTTTACGACGAATTTACAGAATTCGTTGCCGAACGTGATCCAAAAACGATCGCTGTTAATACATCCGATTGGCTCGCGATAGCAGATGGGATTTCATATTCTGCTTATCAAAAATTAGAAAAAATATTAGGTCCCAAATATTCTGCAAGAATTGTCTCTGCGGAGAATGTCATTACAGATTTCCGGTCGAGAAGAATTCTCAGGGAAGTGACACTCATGACGAATGCCTTGGAATTACATCGACAAATTCAGGAAAGGGCACTATCTAATGAAGTAATTGTACCGGGTGTAACAACCCGGGAAGATGTAGGATGGTGGGTGCGGGAGCAGTTTTTTAAGCGAATGCATGTCGAGGCCAGAGAAAATAGAACGGATTTTCCCGGAGTACTTTATTCTGCTGTTTCGGATGAATCCGAGACACGTTCTCGCCAATACGTATTACAACGCGGTGATTTTCTGTCCTTTGATGTCGGATTACGATATTTGGACTATCTCGAGACAGATTATAAACGTAATGCATATATTATGAGGGAGGGAGAGACAAGTGTCCCTGCAGGTCTACAACATGCCTATGATCGTGCGATTGCTGCACGTTCTATCATTAGACAGCAAATAAAAGTTGGTAAAACCGCCGAACGAACATTAAGCGATGTCGTCAAAGCACTGGAAGAAGCACATTACATATATACACCTTTTAGCAATAGAGGGCAAAAAAATTATGAACAAGTACAGAGAGCATTAGCAAATACTGATCAATCAAGTTTTTCCATTGACCTTCACAGTCAGGGTCAAAATAACGGCACCGCGGTGACAGTTGGACCCTCTGCTACCCCATTCCGGTTAGACCGTGCTCATTTAAGGATTGCGGAAAATCATATTTTTTCTCTCGAATTTATGGTAAATACGAACCTTCCTGAAAAACCAGGTTATCCGCTTATTATTAATATAGAAGGTAATCACATTGTATCCAGTCGCGGAGTCGAATTTCTTCATCCACCAAATGAAAAAATTCTATTGATCCATTGAGCTTAGAGTAAACGAAATGAAGGAGGCTCTATTATGTCTACTCGACAAGTTTTATGCACGATTCTTTTTTTGCCCTTATTTCTGAGTTTTTGTAGTTCAGAAACTGCTGAATCAGTATCGACTGATACAGCAAAGACCCATTATGGGGGATGTATCATGCTTGCACGAGCAACCGCAGCACCAGCTAATCTGTATTTAAATACTGTCATCGTCCCTACAGACGAATACCCGCCATTCACAAAAAAAGTCACGGTTTATGGCTATACCCTGGTTGGCCGGGATGACATTACAGATGACTTTATGCTGAGAGTCGCTCAGACAATCACTGAGATTTTTCCGCAGGGCGGCTCTATCGACAGTGCACTTCAGGAGGAATTTATCAGGAATATGTATGAGTACAATGCATTGATTCCTCTCTATAAAGGAAGTGATCGTATCACTTCTCCCGAAGGTCAGGCGGCGTGGAATGTTACAAGAAGTCAGAACAGTGTATGCGACGTAATAATGGAACGTGAAGGACGACAGGTGATGGAAGTAATAGAACACATCTTACACTATGCAAATGATGTAGGACTTCACTACACATTTCCCGATGAGTGGTCTGTTACAGTCGATTCACAGCTTTATCAGTTCATGCTGGAGGCTGTTGAAAAAGGGTATTATAACATAAGTTCTTATGACCGGATCGAAGACGAAGAACGCCGGATAAGGGTCTCACTGCAGGAATTCGGTTATTGGGTCATTTCCACCGTATGGGACCTCCAGGAAACTTTTGGGCCGGGAGGTGACGAGTGGACGATCAAGAATAGTGCTGATTTACAGGCTAAAATGCCTCTACTGTATGAAATGTATGAACAGTCCGCTTCGAAAATCATGGTATCGCCCGGTAGCTCACTGCTTAGTGAGTTATTCGGTATTTGACGGGGTAATATTTGTTATTTATGATTATATATATACGATAGAATCAAGCTCGCAAATCATACATACCATGGAGCAGAAAATACTTGGAATTGCTCAATGTAAATCTTAACTTTTAACCCAATCACTGCAACATGTTCTAACAACGTACAATAAAAAATAACATTTCTATAAAATCCATTCTTAATTCCTCGGAGGTTTATCTATGGAGTATAGATCGCTTGGTCGCACTGGTCTGGAAGTCTCTTGTATAGCTTTTGGGACGGATAATTTCCTCGACCCGACACCAGAAAAAGAATCGACTCAAATGCTCAACACGGCATTGGATGCGGGTATCAATTTTATGGACACTGGGGACTGCTATGCAGACGGTGAAGCGGAGAAAATGATAGGGCGTGCGCTGAAGGATAATGGTCGCCGTCAAGATGTGATTTTGTCAACAAAGGTTGAAAGCGGCACACAAACTCTTTTGAGCATTCCGGGACAGTCTCTTGACGACCATGTGCCGGAAGTGGCTCATAATAGACATGGTCTCTCGAGCTACAATATCATCCGGGCCTGTGAAAATTCGTTAAAAAGTTTTCAGACCGATTATATAGATCTGTTATTCCTTCACCGTATGGAACCGCATATACCAATTGACGAGACTTTGAGCGCTCTGGATTCTCTTATCCGTTCGGGCAAGATTCGCTATATCGGCTGCTCAACATTCCCTGCATGGGCGATTATGGATTCTATTATGATAAGCAAGGAATTCGGTTACAAAAGGTTTGTTGCTGAACAACCGCCTTATAATCTCCTTGATCGACGAATCGAGAACGAGTTGATACCGTTGGCATTGCGGCATGGTATCGGTATTGTCACGTACGTGCCTATGGGAATGGGAGTTCTTGCGGGCAGATATCTTGATGCAACAAACCTTCCCAAGGACTCACGAGCCGTATACAGGGGCGGATTCTATAAGGACCGTGTCACCGAAGCAGGCATTAAAGTGGGGATCGAGTTCGCGAAAATTGCCGATCGAATTGGCATCACCCCGGCACAATTAGCGGTTCTCTGGGTAAAAGATCAGCCCGGTATTACTGCGCCGCTCATGGGGCCGCGTACAATGAAACATCTCGAGGATATCCTGCCGGTTGCCGATATGTATCTCGACGACGAAACACGAAAAGCATGTGATGATTTGGTGCCGCCCGGCAGCGTCGTGTCTGACTTTCACAATACATCAGGCTGGATGAAAATGAAAGTGCTGTAATTTTTAAGCAACTGCACATCGACAGAACAATTCCGAAGAATTTTCATCATATGAATCGTAATCGAAGCTCAACTCTATTTATATCATACATATCCAACACATCCTGACCACGTATACTACATAAAAAAGCGTCATATTTCAATCCAACCTCAATGTATACTCTTTGTGAAAGTTGATAGGGAGAAAATCAGTAACCTTAGATAAAATCTAAAATGGAGGTTTGAACTATGCTCAAACATAAACATTTTGCTGTCGCTTTAATTTTTCTTGCTGGTATTACTTTGTTTTTTTGCACTGCGGAAACAGAGGGGACTTTTATGGCCGGGAGTGGCAATTATGCGGATCTTGTCAGCCTGTTTAACGAATTTCGTGAGATCCAGCGACCAACGATCACCGATGGCATACATGATTACTCGGCAGCTGCAACGGAGAAACAATACCGCCAACTGAAAACAATACAGAGCCGTTTGGCTGCGATCGATCCGGGTAGTTGGCCGGTTTCGGAGCAGGTCGATTACCACATGGTTCGCGCAGAGATGAACGCGCTCGAATTTTATCACCGGGTGCTCAAACCGTGGTCGCGATTTCCAACGTTCTATCTCAGGACACGCATGGGGACCGGCTCGACGATCTATGATACACTGCCGATCGGAGATGTGCCCGCTCCGGAAAACGAAATAGATGAGATTCTTGCAATGCTCACGTCTGCTCCGAAAATTTACGAACAGGCAAAAATCAATCTTATGGATCCTGTCCGGGACAATGCCGAACTCGCCATCGGGTGGTCGGAAGACGAAATCGAATACTACGACGGCGTCGTGGCCCGGGTCAATGAACAGCTTCCGGATATGGCTCCCGAAGCCGACCGTGCCCGCAGTGCGGCAGTCGCTTACCGGGACTGGCTCATTGAAAACAGGGATACCATGACCGCTCCCGCGGGAGTCGGCATTGAAAACTATAACTGGTGGTTGAAGAACGTCCTGCTTTTTCCGTATACCTGGGATGAACTGCTGGTCCTCGCGGAACGCGACTATGAGCGGGCATATTCGGTCTTGAAACTGACCGAGAACCGGAACCGTGACCTGCCCGAACTCGAAGCGGTGTCGAGCGCAGCGGAATATAAACAGCGTTGGTCAAAATTTGAGGGACATATTCTGCGTTTCCTGCGTGACAATGAGATATTCACCGTTCCCGATTACCTGAAACCAACGGGAGCGGATACCTGGTGGAACGAACCCGGCGGACTCGGTGTACAGGAATTTTTCCTGAAGTGTAGAGACCTAAATCCCCTCGCGGAAATAAGCCACGGCCTGACTGGGCACACGTTTTTCTGGCACCGGCATGAGAGAGACGACCGTCCGATCCGGGGAGCCTATCCGCAGTTCCGGATGGAAATGCTCATCGACGAGGGACTGGCATTTGCGCTTGAGGAACTGCTATTGAATGCAGGTTTGTATGATGAATATCCACGAGGAGAAGAAATTACCTATATCGCTCAGGTATTCAGGGCGGTCAGGATGTTAACCGACCTGAAAATACACAGTAATGAATTAACTCTTGAAGATGCCACCCGCTACTATGTCGAGAAGACTCCCTATGGCTGGGCGCACGGTGACAGTTATAACACCCTGCATGACATCGATATGGGCATTATAAATCCGGGGTATGCAATGGCATACATGGGTGGAAAATTCCAGATCGACGGGTTACTTGCCGACCAGGCCCACAGGCTTGGAGAAGATTTCAGTCTGAAAGAGTTTATGGACGACATGTTTGCGGCGGGCGCCGTCCCGTTTTCGCTCCTCAGATGGGAAATGACCGGCCTGGATGACGAGGTCAGGAAACTGTGGTGATATACATCAAATGTTAAAATGGCGCCATAATTCAACAAAAATCCCAATTATTCTAATTTAGAGAATTGATATGGTGAATATCAGATAAATTTTAAAATTTAATTAATCGGGAGACCTGACACTATGAAAACATTCACTACAATAGGAAGAATATACATTATCGGCCTTGTCCTGTCCATGCTTACGCTTCTGCATTTCTGCGACGGCGAACAGACCGGTTCTGCAACCAGTGACCGTTTGAGCACCTCACCCCGGCATCAGGAGTGGATAACGATCGATACCCCGGGCGGTACATCTCTTTCATCATTCATCGTTTTTCCTGAAATCAGTGAACCGGCGGCAAGTGTTGTTATTATTCATGAAAACAGAGGACTGACAGACTGGATCCGAACCGTGGCTGACAGGCTTGCCGAAGAAGGGTATCTTGCGATCAGCCCGGACCTGCTTTCGGGTAAAGGTCCCGGCCGTGGCAATTCCGACTCATTTGCATCGGGGGACGATCTTCGCAGAGCACTTTCCGATTTGACCAGGGATGAAATAGACGGAAATATCAGGGCGGTCATCGAATATCTCAGAGGGCTTCCCGCCGCATCGGGAAACGTGTCTGTTGCGGGATTCTGCTGGGGAGGCAGAAACACCTTTAACTTTGCGGCACATGGTGCTGATTCGGAGATAGATGCCGCTTTTGTTTTTTACGGGACGCCCCCCGAGACTGAAATGATGGATTTGATACAGTGCCCTGTGTACGGATTTTATGGAGAAGATGACAATCGGGTTACCAGCACCGTGGAATCAACGACAGAATCGATGGCATCTTTGCAAAAGATCTATGATCCGGTGATTTATCCCGGCGCCGGTCACGGATTTATGCGGGCAGGAGAAGATACAGACGCATCTGCAGCAATCAGAGAGGCATTTGAAAAAGGCTGGGAGCGGTTTTTAGGTCTGCTGAGTTCACAGTAATAGTGAAAATGCTACATAAAATTCAAATGTTAAAAATCAAATTTAAAATTCGTAAATCCCATAGAATTGAATAGTTTTGATATATAAGCTTACTCTAATGCTCCCTTATAATCAGAAAACGCGGAAAGCAAAGCAGAAATAAACATCCTGTACGCAATCAGCACTATTACAGCTTCCATAAACAGCTGTATTACAAGATTTGTAAAGATTACAATATAATCAGAAATATTATCTTCTGATTTCTATTACTTGATAGCTATTTCTGGAGAGATATGTATGATTAAAGGTGTTATTTTTGATATGGACGGTGTTATTGTTGATTCCGAGAGTTTTATCTGTAAGGCTGCAATAAAGATGTTTTCCGAACATGGTATTAATGCCCAAACTGCTGATTTTATTCCATTCATCGGTACTGGTGAGAGCAGATATTTGGGTGGTGTAGCTGAGAAATACGGTTTCCCGATTGATATAGAAAGAGATAAAGCACGGACCTATGCAATTTATACAGAGATTATTAAGGGTAAACTGCAGCCGCTTCCGGGGGTGAATGATTTTATCAAGCGTTGCAAGAACCGTTCTTTAAAAATTGCATTGGCTACAAGTGCTGATGAAGTTAAAATGGTTGCCAATCTCAATGAAATAGGGATCTTACCGGAAACTTTCGACGCTACTGTTAATGGATTAGAAGTGGATAAAAAGAAACCAGATCCAGAAATATTTATTACCGCCGCAGAGAGAATAGGTCTTCGATGTTCGGACTGTCTTGTGGTTGAAGATGCTGTGAATGGTGTAAAAGCAGCAAAAGAGTCAGGAGCCTTGTGTCTGGCACTAACAACAAGTTTTACAACTGATGATCTCAAAGATGCGGACTGGTTTGCACCAACGCTGCAAGAAGCTCCGGAAGAAGCAATTGTGTGGTAGCCCATTTTATCAGTAAAATAAATTATGAATAAAAAATGAATAATAAATCTATTATAGTCGCTGTTGACGGTGCAACAAATATTAAATTAGAAGTATTAGACTTTGATACATTGACGACGGTTCACTCACAGGACACTTCATCACCGGTAAAAGAGGTGGATGGATTAAAATATAACTGCACAGCTGAAGAGTGCCGATGGTTTGACAGTTCAATACAGTCTCTGCCTTATGAATTGAAAAATGCAGCAGTGATTGCTTCTGCTGCCAGGGGTTGCTCCGGTGGTCTGGTTTGTTCTGATAATACACTTATTGAAGTCCCCGGTGAAGGGCTTACATTGGCATATACACAGGATTATCCGGAAGAAGTAGAGGAAAAATTTAGAGAACTCAGTGGTTCGGAAAAAGATTTCTTCCTCGAGACCGGCTCTATTGGGAATTTTCCCGGGAGTCTAACTCTTATAAAGCGGCTTCTGTTTGAGGAAATGGAGCGTCCCGCACTACTTGAAAAAGCAGAAACATTTGTTACTTATGGAATATTAATGACGGGACATTTTCTTGGCGATGATTTCCTGAAAGCAAATAAAACTGCGGGAAATATACATGGTTACTGGATGTGCCATTCAGGTGCGCGGAATATTAATGAAACACCGGGGACTCCTAGTAAATGTGCTGAACACATAAAGTCATTTTTTAAGTTAATACCCCGGGAACCGGCAGTAGCTTACAAACCGATTGGAATTGTCCCTGATAATCTTTCCCAATCGTTAGGGCTCTTAGGCGATGTAATAGTTGTCCCGGGAGAGCATGATACCTGCCTTTCACATATCCCGGTTATGTCAACATTTTACCAGTCGTTTCCTGAACATAAAGGAAATCCGGTTGTTCATGTCGATGCCGGAACCTGGACAATGATTGCCCAGATAGGAGGGGACATAAATTTGCCCGAAGATGGTTATAGAAAAGGTGTATTTGTGCAGGGAACTGTGGATGGAGAGCCAGTTGTAACGGCAAGTTACGGTGGAGGTAGTGATTTTAAATTTACAAAAAGTTTAGTAGAGGATAAAGGGTTCAGATTTGCTCTTGAGTTTAATGAGTCATTATTGGAACAAATTGTAAATGAGGCTGACTGTTTTATACTGCCTAATATCAATCCGAACAACTATCAGACAGGCCCATTCCCCGGTCTGAAAGGAAAAATTCTGAACGAAAATAAATTGTATGAAAATCCTGTAGAAGCATGTATCATTGCTAATCTTACAACAGCAATAACAACGGCATTGCAGATTGAAACGATAGTAAAAGACAAATCAATTCCCGTCGTGCTAACCGCAGGAGGTTCAAAAGATAAATACTTCGGGAGACTGCTTGCTTCACTCACTAAACGTAAAATATTTGCAATGTTTGATAGAACCGGAAAACCATTATCCGAGACGACGACTTTGGGCGCTGCCATAGTTGGCAAATCCGCGTGTTTGAATATTCACCCATATAATGTTGACTTAACTTCTTTAGGTATCTCATATCAGGAATTAAAACCCCTTTCCGATAATATTAATTTAGTGAATTATAAAGAAAAACTAATAAAGGAAATTAACAGTCATTCCGATTGATAAATCTGGTATTTAATGTTAGATTAAGTGGTATTTTAAACTACATACAACGACTATAAATATACTTGATAATCGAGATTCTTTATTATAAAAAGGAATAAACAGTAAAATGACAGGACGTAAAGAAGGTAAACATGGAAAGACTTAAAAATTCTTTTTATTATCAACTAATATTTCCTATCTTGTTTTGACGATTTGTGGCCACTTCCTTCAGTCTTCCCACATTATTTCAAAAGTGAAATTTAGCAAAAACAAAGACTAAAAGTATGTATTCTATGGCCGATCAAAGACAATCTAAAGGTGAGAAACCCTTCTTGATAATGGAAAATATATCAAAGTATTTTCCCGGAGTTCTCGCCTTGGATGATGTGTCGATAACTGTGAATTCCGGAGAAGTGCTTGTCTTATTGGGTGAAAACGGAGCCGGCAAATCGACATTGATGAAAATTTTAACCGGTGCTTATCCAAAAGATACAGGCAGAGTTTTTATACGGGACGAAGAGATTGAAATAAATAATCCCCGTGAGGCATTGGATCTGGGCATCAATATGGTCTACCAGGAATCCAATCTGGCACTCCATCTGAACGTTGCGGAGAACATATTTTTAGGCAGAGAATTCCTGCTCTATTCCGGACTTGGAATTATTGACCGGAAGACGATGTATGAGAAGACTGAAGTGTTATTGGAGACCCTAAACCTGCAAGTTTCTCCAGAAACACCCGCAAAAAATCTGACAATTGCGCACCGCCAGATGGTGGAGATAGTAAAAGCTCTGTCGGCGGGAGCGGATATTATTGTTCTCGATGAGCCGACAGCATCACTGACGGATCAGGAGATCGAACAACTTTTCAATATTATCAGGCAGCTCAAACTTCAGGGAGTAGCATTCATATACATATCCCACTGCCTTGAAGAAATTGCCGAAATAGGTGACCGGGTCATTGTATTACGCGACGGTCAATTGATCGGAACAGTTCCGCCATCGACTTCAATGGATACCTTAATACAAATGATGGTCGGAAGAGACGTGGAAGAGCTGTTTCCAAAAGCGATCGTTCCTAAAGGCGTGGAGCTCCTCCGCGTCGATTCATTATGCAGTAAAGGCGTTCTTGATACCATATCGTTCTCTATCCGGGAAGGAGAGATAGTCGGAATTGCAGGGCTTGTCGGTGCGAGGAGAACCGAACTTGCACGAACTATATTCGGAGCGGACCCGGGAGATTCAGGCCGGATATATCTTCGGGGACACGAAGTGCGAATCGAATCACCCGCGGACGCGATAAAACGTGGTATAGGTTATCTCAGCGAAGACCGGAAACTATTCAGCCTTGCCCTGAATATGTCGGTTAAAGCCAACATCACGCTCGCAAGCTTGAAAAACTACTGTTTCGGACCCTTTCTGAATCGGATGAAAGAATCGGTCCTGGCGGAAAAATACATTGAAGACCTTGCAATA
Source organism: bacterium (assembly GCA_965249485.1). Taxonomy (GTDB): domain Bacteria; phylum SM23-31; class SM23-31; order SM23-31; family SM23-31; genus CBDFMG01. The sequence goes on from OZ252239.1 coordinate 2,243,033, forward strand.
AAAGCTGTTAATCAGAATCAGAACGTTCAGTATCTCAGTGGAGGAAACCAGCAAAAGGTCGTCCTTGCCCGCTGGATAGCAACGGATGCTCAAGTTCTCATTTTCGATGAACCCACAACGGGTGTGGATGTTGGAGCAAAGGTTGAGGTCTATCAGCTTATGAACCGATTAGTGATGAATGGTAAAGCAATTATATTTATTTCTTCGTATTTGCCTGAACTACTGGCGTTGTGTGACAGGATTCTTGTGATGAGCAGTGGTAAGATCACTCGTGAAATTCCTCGTGAAAAAGCTACTCAGGAAGAGATACTTTACTATAGCGCCGTTGGAAATTGATAATAATATTGATGAATAAAAACTCGAATTTCATTAGAATGTAGCACGTGCTTATGGCCGATATTAACAGTAAAAATAATCTGAATCAAAATTCATTTGGGGTGCTGTTTGGAAAACTTGCGTCCTTTGTAAGTTTGGTAATTCTTTGTATCGTATTATCTATTCTCTCTCCTTACTTTCTTACCGTTGAAAACTTATTTGCTATCGGATTGCAGATATCGGTTATAGCTATCATGGCGGTCGGACAGATGATGATCATAATATCTGCCGGAATAGATCTTTCGGTCGGTTCTCTTCTCGCGCTGTCCGGGGTAGTATGTACATCGCTTGTTGTAGCGGGTTATCCGTTATTCATATCGGTACTGAGCGGAATTATGATTGCCACGCTTTGTGGAACTTTCAACGGAATTGTAATTGCAAAAGGACGGATTCCGCCGTTTATTGCTACATTGGGAATGATGGGAATAGCTCGAGGAATAGCATTGGTTATATCAGGCGGTGCAGGAGTACAGATCGTCTCTATATCTGAGACGTACGCATTTATCGGCGGCGGCCGGGTATTTGGCGTTGTTCCGGTCCCCGTTATTATTACACTCATCGTGGTCCTGATCGGTTTCGGTATAGTGCGTTACACACGAATGGGACGGTACACCTATGCAATAGGCAGTAATGCTGAAGCAGCACGGCTTTCGGGAGTGAACGTCAAAAAATACCTCATAATGATCTATACTTTTTGCGGATTGTTATGCGGATCGGCAGGAGTGATCCTTTCGTCCCGAATGCGGTCGGGTCAACCGACAGCGGGAACTGGCTGGGAATTGGATGTTATCGCAGCGTGTGTTATCGGCGGCGCAAGTCTGAGCGGCGGTGAAGGGAGGATTCTCGGTGCGGTGATTGGAGCACTCATAATGGGTGTTCTGAGAAATGGGAGTAATCTGTTAGATATTTCCGCTTTCTGGCAGCAGATAGCGATCGGTGCTATCATTATAGTCGCTGTATTTATAGACCAATACAAACATGCCCATCGGCAATAATAAAGGAGCAAAGGTGACAAAGTTTCAAAACATGATCAGCAAATTTGCATTTTTTACTCTTATAACCATTACAGTTTTCATGTATTGCGGCAGGGAAAAATCGGACAGACTTCAGATACTTGTGTCTCCAAAAGGTCTGACACATAATTTTTGGCTTACGGTCAAAGCCGGGGCGGATTCTGCAGCAAAAGAATTTGATGTCGATGTGATCTGGAAAGGAACTGCTGTTGAAACGGACATTGCCGGTCAAATTAGCATAATTGAAGATTACGTTAACAGGCAGGTTGATGCTATAGTCATGGCTGCAACTGATACAAAAGCGTTGATACCTCCAATCGAGGCAGCAGATCGTGCGGGGATACCGGTTATTACCATTGATTCTGGTCTCGACTCGGATGTGCCGCTCAGTTTTATAGCGACTGATAATGTCTATGGAGCACAAAAAGCTGCCGATGTTCTCGCAGAACTGATCGGCGAAGAGGGTGATGTTGCGTGTTTTCCGTTTATTCCCGGAGCTGCAACGTCGATCTGGCGTGAAGAAGGTTTTATAAAAGGATTGAAGAAGTATCCGAATATCAATCTTGTAGCCGTGCAGTACTGTCAATCTGATGTTGCAACAGCAATGGCAATAACCGAAAATATTCTGACCGCACATCCGGATCTAAAAGGTATATTCGCCGCAAATGAGGCGTGCGCAATAGGCGCAGCCCAGGCGTTACGTTCCAGAAATGTCCAGGGAAAAGTAAAGCTGGTCGCGTTTGATGCTTCCCCAAATGAGATCGAATCGTTAAAAGAGGGAGTGATTCAGGCTCTTATTGTACAGCGCCCGTTTACGATGGGATATTTAGGAGTGAAGTCCGCAATAGATGCTATCAACGGCAAACAACTTGAAAAACGGATCGATACAGGCATTACGATTGCTACAACACAAAATCTTAATGAACCGGATATTCAGAAAATTCTCTATCCGCTCGGCAAATGATCTAATTGAATTTTCATAGTGAACAAAAGCACTATTTTCAATCACTATGCTTGGAGGACAGTTTCCATGGTAACAGGTACAATGAAAACATCTGTCATAAAGAGTGCACTTGAACAAGGCGAAGGTATTGTACGATTAGCGCCCTGCTGGGTACCTCGATCATTTGTACAACCGGGGGGACGATTAAAATTAGATCCACGTGACTTGTATGCATGCGGAGCACATCGGGGCGGAATAGATGAACGGTGGTTTTCTTCCACAACAGTTGCCGATAACGGCCCCGGTACACCGGAAAATGAAGGATTAAGTTATCTTGTTTATGAAAAGAATTCAAGGGTTGATACGGTTCTTTTCAGGGATGCCATTGATCTTCTGGGTAATGAGTTTCTGGGGAAGAAAATTATGGAAAAGTACAAGGGATGGATGATGTTTTGTAAATTTTTTGATAATCTGGGGCCAATTCCGCATCATATGCACCAGATGGACGAGCACGCTGAAAAAGTTGGTATGCTCGGAAAACCTGAAGCATATTATTTTCCTCCACAATTAAATTTCTTCGGAAATAATTTTCCCAACACCTTTTTTGGTTTGGAACCCGGTACAACTCAGGACGATGTAATTCAATGCCTTAAACAATGGGACGAGGGAGATAATCACATTTTAGATCATTCAAAAGCATATCGTTTAGAACCTGGAACCGCCTGGGATATACCTCCGGGGATTCTCCATGCTCCAGGATCATTAGTGACGTATGAACCTCAGGGAGCTTCAGACGTACTCTCAATTTTTCAGTCGTTGGTAGAAGGACGATTTGTCCCCAGAGATCTACTGGTGAAAAATGTCCCTGAGGAATACCATTATGATTATGATTATTTGGTAAGCATGCTGGACTGGGAAGCGAATACAGACCCTGAATTCAAGAAAAACCATTTTCTGCCGTGCCTCCCGGTAGATGACAGGCAAGCAATGGATGATGCCGGATATCAGGAATTGTGGGTGACGTATAACTCTGATGAATTTGCCGCAAAGGAATTGACAGTTTATCCAGGCCGCACCATGACAATAAAGGACGATGGAGCATATGGACTCATTCTCACCCAGGGAAGGGGAAAACTTGGTGTTTGGGATGTAGAAACGCCCACAAAAATCAGGTATGGAGAGTTGACAAGAGATGAATTTTTTGTAACGTATGATGCTGCCTATAGCGGTATTGTCATCACGAATACCAGTATATCAGAAAATCTTGTAATGTTAAAACATTTTGGCCCTGGGAATGAAAGTGCTCCTAAAATTACATAAATATTATCCAATAAGGGTGACGACCATACATAGAAACATGTTATACAAATGATTTTAGGATTAAATGAAGTCTATGGAACAGAATTAATTTTTGTTTCCGTAAGTAACTCATCTCTCTCTTTTTTTCGAAATTAAACAAGTATATCTTGCATACCTTTTTGAAGGCGAGAATAAATTGTCTTATCCCTTATAACGGTGGATCAAATTTTATCAAAAAGTTCTGATTCGATCCATAATTTAACTCAACAGAAGATACCACAATATTGTAATTTTGGTTTTCGTTTCTACAGATGGAGGAAATGGAAATTAAATTGATAATTATATGGTTGGATTGAAAAGTAACAAAAAAAGGATTCGATTATGATGGGCAAATATTTTAGAGTAATACACGGAGTTGTTTTTGTACTGATTCTTAGTTGTATGTTAATGACACAATTTTCAATTGCACAAACAATGATCGAAATTCGTCCTGACTGGGACTCAACAATGGATAATAAGATGGAGTGGTGGCACGATGCGAAATACGGAATGTTTATACACTGGGGTCCCGATGCGCTTCCGCGGGATGATTTTGACCGGCGGACTGCAACTGCAGAGGAGTGGCGCGCACATTCTGCAAAGCTTAATCCGGTCGATTTCGATGCTAAGAAGTGGATTGATATAGCGCGAAACTCAGGCATGAAATACATCGTATATGTTTCGAAGCACCATAACGGTTTTTCTATGTTTGATTCAAAATTTACCGATTATGACATAATTGATCATACGCCATTTGACCGTGACCCGTTGAAAGAACTGGCCGATGCCTGTTTCGATGCCGGTATCAGGTTGGGTGTTTACTATTCTAATACCGATTTATACCACCCTGAATTTCCACAAAAATATACAAATCGGCCTCATCACAATGCCAAACCTGATGCTGATCTTGAAAAATATGTTGAGTTTATGCGAAACCAGATTCATGAGCTCATGACAAACTATGGGAAAGTCGATATTTTCTGGGTGGATGATGGCGGAGCATTCAGGCCAGGACAAGGATTCGAACTGCCTGATGAATATCAAGATATCGATATTGGAGCATTGAGTGAAGTTGAGCGCGTACAAATACGTCAGGAATTACGTGATACGTATGGAATTGATATATTTGGCGGGGGGGAAGGTGGTCCGCTTGAATCCTATCTTGATAATTACCCCGAACTCATTCATGCCTATGATATAATGGAGATGATGAGAGAGATCCAACCGGATATAATATTTGATGACCGTTTCGGGCATGGTACGATTGATTTTCTTACTCCCGAAGAGTTTGTACCAGATTTTGGAAGAATCGAAACCTTTCATAACTTCGAAGTGTGTATGACAATGAACGATACATGGATGTTCAACAAGCAGAACACTGAGTGGATGACCGGCAGGAAGTCTCTTCGCAACCTCGTTGATGTTGCAAGCAGAGGAGGAAACTACTTGCTCAATGTCGGCCCCACCCCGGAAGGTGTTATCCCGCAAGAAGCAGTTGATATCCTGATGCATACCGGTGATTGGTTGAAAAAATATGGCGAAAGTATCTATGGCACAAAAGGATCACAATGGGGAGAACCGGAATGGGGACGGATAACACACCGGATCCTCGAGGATGGCACTACTCGTATGTATCTGCATGTATATGATTGGCCTGAGGATGGTAGAATTGTTCTTGACACGGTATTCCGCCGTCCGATTCAGGCATACGCCATGCGGAGTATTCCAAGAAAGAATTTTGATGCGCGGATTGCCGGTTCCAATCGTTCCTTTATAGAGATAACACTTGATAGCAAACCATGGGATGCAGATGATTCCGTTATAGTCCTTGATCTTGATAAAGCCCGGTAATGCTTTACTATGATTAGGATTTTAATATATTAAATAAGTAAGCAACTATTAATTTCCATCTTATGGATCGCAAGCATATAACACGTTAAATCTGTTAAAAAAACCCATATTTTATTTAAAAGTAGGTGACAGATCAATGGCTGATATTAGTTCTTTGAAAATGAACAAACCGCTCAAGCGTCTCAAAGGAGCAGTTCCAAAAATTGGAATCCGGCCGGTTATAGACGGAAGACGTGAAGGTGTACGTGAGTCGCTTGAAAACCAGACAATGCAAATGGCCAAAAACGCTGCACAGTTTCTGTCGGAAAACCTTCGTCAGTCAAATGGTTTGCAGGTTGAGTGTGTTCTTGCCGATACCACCATTGGCGGTGTTGCTGAGGCAGCTCAGTGTGCTGAAAAGTTTGCTCGTGAAGGAGTTGGAGTGTCCTTAACTGTAACGCCATGCTGGTGTTACGGGACAGAAGTAATGGATTCTGATCCCTTGGTTCCGAAAGCGGTATGGGGCTTTAACGGGACCGAACGTCCGGGAGCAGTTTATCTGGCTGCGGCCCTCGCAGGCTACAATCAAAAAGGATTGCCGGCTTTCAGTATATATGGACGCGAAGTTCAGGATGCTGGCGATACCACTATTCCGAATGATGTTCAGAGCAAGCTGCTTTTATTTGCCAAAGCTGGACTTTCCGCAGCAGAACTACGTGGCAAATCGTATCTCTCGATCGGAGCTGTTTCAATGGGAATTGTCGGTTCGATGGTTGACCACGACTTCTTTCAGGATTATCTCGGTATACGTACGGAAGTTGTGGATATGACTGAACTTGTTCGGAGAATGGACAATGGCGTATATGATACAGATGAATTTGATCGTGCACTTCAATGGGTCAAACATTATTGTAAAGAAGGTGAAGATTTTAATATTCCCGAAAAACAGATTTCCCGTAAACGGAAAGATGAAGAATGGAAAACAGTCGTTAAAATGACAATGATAGTACGGGATTTGATGATTGGAAATCCTCGATTAGCCGAACTTGGCTTTGGTGAGGAAGCGCTCGGACACAATGCATTGATTTCTGGTTTTCAGGGGCAGCGGCAGTGGACGGACAATTATCCTAATGGAGACTTTCTGGAAGCTATTTTAAATTCCTCGTTTGACTGGAACGGTATCAGGGAAGCATTTTCCGTTGCAACTGAAAATGACTGTCTGAACGGTGTAACGATGGCATTTGGTCATTTGTTGACAGATACTGCTCAGATATTTGCCGATGTCCGAACTTACTGGAGCACCGATTCTGTCAAACGTGTAACCGGCAAAAACTTAACAGGAAAAGCATCCGAAGGAATGTTGCATTTGATTAATTCGGGTTCTGCAACGCTAGATGGTACAGGTCAGCAATCCTTCAACGGTAAACCGATTATGAAACCATTCTGGAATATTACTCCAACAGAGGCAGAGCGGTGTCTGGAAGCAACCAGATGGTGTCCGGCAATGTTGGAGTATTTCAGAGGTGGTGGATTTTCATCCCAGTATCTGACCAAAGGTGAAATGCCAGTAACAATGGCACGGATCAACCTTGTAAAAGGCCTGGGACCTGCTCTTCAGTTAGCAGAAGGTTATGCCCTTGATATACCTTCGGACATTCATACGGTGCTGGATCAAAGAACAAATCCTTCGTGGCCGACAACATGGTTTGCGCCGATTATTACGGGCAATGGTCCATTTCGTGACGTTTATTCAGTCATGTATAACTGGGGCGCGAATCATGGAGCAATTAGCTATGGCCATATTGGAGATAAATTGATCACTCTTGCCTCTATGCTGCGTATTCCGGTGTATATGCATAACGTATCCGAAGAACGGATATTCAGACCCAGTGTATGGACGGCATTTGGAACACATGATATACAAGGTGCCGATTTCAGAGCCTGTAAAAACTTTGGCCCTCTCTACAGATAATGAAACACAGAAGATTGAGGTTGAAAGAATAAGATTCAATTTTCAGATAAAGTATGATAACCAGCATTGTGTGAGTTGTTATGGAAAAAACGAACGATAAGTTTACGATTCATAAAGAAATACTTTATTTATCTCATGAACTTGGCCGTCCTGAACATCGATTGGTAATTTTAGGAGAAGGTAACACGTCGGTATTGTTTGATAAAGAATCATTTTTATTAAAAGCGAGTGGCAGTCAACTACAAACATTGCTAGAAGAACAGGTCGTGCAGGTGCTATTTGATAAAATATTACCGCTTCTTGATAAAAATCATACTGAAGAGGACACACAGAATGCACTGCATGAATCAAAAGTCAATCCGAATGGGCTGAATCCATCCGTCGAAGCTGCATTTCATGCCTGGCTGCTTAAACAGGAAAGTGTACGATTTGTCGGTCATACGCATCCGATTGAAGTAAATAAAATTCTCTGCTCGAATAAGGCTGAAGAATTTGCGAATAAGCGGCTTTTTCCTGATGAAATTGTGTGTTGTGAACCCAAATCACTCCTTATAGAATACGTCAATCCGGGGGCCGAACTGGCAGTAGCAATTCGAAATGGATGGAAGAAATTTGTTGACATGAATGGGTATACCCCGAAGCTCATATTGATAAAAAATCATGGATTGATAGCAGTAGGAAGAACGGTTGACAGTGTGCTTGCTACAACGCTTATGGCAGTTAAAGCAGCCGAAATTTTTAATGGGGCTTATTCAAATGGAAGCCCGGTGTTTATGGAAGAAAATGAGGTTCAACGCATTTATAACCGGGCTGATGAAGCATATCGAAAGAAAAAGTTAAATTTAGTCTAATTATTTTATACATATATATATACCAATAAAAGCAAAGTGAATTAAATTATTACTGATTATTGTTGGGAGATAGGTGTGTCATGAGTAATGATAGAAATAGGTTGATCTTATTGGAAGACAAATGGGATGGAAATGATATTAAAGGATACGATGATGGAGAAATACTTCGTTATCGCTCTAATTTGCTAGGCTCCGATCTGCGAATTACCAATTTTGGTGGGGGTAATACATCTTCTAAAGTTATTGAACAGGATAAAATAACAGGTGCAGACGTTGACGTGCTCTGGGTGAAAGGAAGTGGTGGAGATTTAGGTTCGATAAAACGAGATGGTTTTGCAAGGTTGGATATGAGCAAATTTCTAGCCCTTCAAGAGAAGTACCGGGGGATGGAATTTGAAGATGAGATGCTCGAATATTATCCCTTGTGCCAATTTGGATTAAATAATCGTCCTGCATCAATTGATACACCGCTGCATGGATTAGTACCGTATAAACATATCGATCATATGCATCCGGACTGGGCAATAGCCCTTGCTGCCTCCGGTAATGGTCAGCAAAAACTGCGGGAATTCAATGATCAATTTCAATACAATCTTATCTGGCTGCCCTGGCAGCGTCCCGGCTACCATTTGGGATGTATGCTTGAAAATGCCGTTAAGGAAAATCCGGGTGCCGAAGGAGTCATTCTCGCATCACACGGACTTATCACATGGGCAGATGACCAGTATGAGTGTTACCGGCTGACAATTGAGGTGATCGATGCAATGGGACAGTTTATCAATACTTTTCAGAACACGAAGGGGGATAAATTATTTAGTGGCCAAAAGTTTACAAGTCGGAACGACCGGGATCATTGTGCGGATTTCATATTCCCTTATCTGCGAGGAGTTGTTAAAACAGACAGACCGGTCATTGGTAATTTTGATGATTCAGCAGATGTGCTTCGATTTGTCAATAGTGCTGACGGTGAAAAACTCGCATTTCAAGGTACGAGCTGCCCCGATCACTTTATACGCACAAAAGTTCGGCCTCTCTATGTGAAGTGGGATACAAAAAACGGAACAATTGCTGATCTGAAATCCGCAGTCGATGCTTCTTTGAAAACTTATCAGTTAGAATATGAAAAGTATTACGAATCGAATAAAGAAGAAGATTCACCTCCTATTCGTGGTGTCAATCCAACCGTTGTCCTGATTCCGGGTATTGGGATGTTCAGTTTCGGCAAAAGTAAAAAAGAGGCCCGAATAACGGGTGAATTCTACATCAATGCAATTCATGTAATGGAGGGATCAACGTCTCTGGATAATGGAAAGCTTGACTCGGAAATCGACAAAAAATTTGTTTTGAACAATTATGTTGCACTGACTCCTCGGGAAGCCTTCCGCATCGAATACTGGGCACTTGAAGAAGCGAAAATCAGGCGTCAGCCTGCTGAAAAAGAAATGGCGCGAAAAGTCGCTGTAGTATTAGGAGGCGGCAGCGGAATTGGCAAAGAATTTTGCAAAAAATTAGCGGGAGAAGGTGCTCACGTTGTGATAGCTGACTTTAATTATAGAGCTGCACAAGAAGCCGAACATGAACTCTCAGAACAAATGGGTAATGAAGTTTTTATGAGTGTTGACGTTGACATATCTGATCGTGCATCTGTCAAAAAAGCATTTAAAAAAGCGATCCTAGACTTCGGTGGACTTGATATTTTGGTGAATACGGCAGCTCTTTTTACACAACCGGATAAAGAAAACACCTTTAGTGATGAATCCTGGAATAAAACATTGACTATAAATATAAGCAGTAATTACATCGTAACTGAGGTATTTGCAGAAATTGTAAATGAACAAGGCACAGATGGGGCTGTGGTTTTAACAAGTTCGGCAAATGCAGTCGTTCCAAAATCGGGAAGTGAACCGTATGACGTGAGCAAAGCAGCAGTTAACCACTTGATTCGTGAGTTAGCAATCCGTTATGCTCCGAATATACGGATCAATGGAGTAAGCCCGGCAACAGTCATTGAAGGCAGCTCAATGTTTTCTCGTGAACGAATTATGAAGAGTCTTGAAAAATACAAAATACCATTTGATAAAAATGAAGAAATGTCAGAACTGGCTATAAAACTCTCTGAATTTTATGCGCAAAGGACATTAACGCATCGCCCCATTGTACCCATAAATGTTGTCGAGGCAGGTTATTACCTGCTCAGTCCGAGGTCTGATAGAACAACCGGACATATAATACCTGTCGATGGCGGGCTTACAGAAGCGTTTCTGCGTTAATTGTAACAACACAATATCAATTCATGGCAGGATCAAAATTTTTGGCAGCCGATTTCGGCGCAGAAAATGGCAGGACTATTCTTGGAGTCATTGATGAAAGAAAAATTCATCTGCAGGAGGTCCATCGTTTTTCCAATAATCCCATACAAAACGCCGGGCATGTACAGTGGGATATACAATATCTTTTTGCAGAATTAAAAAAAAGTATTGCCGTAGTATCTCATCAAGGTCATACAGATATTAAAAGTATTGGTATTGACACATGGGGAGTGGATTTTGGTTTAATTGGACATGATGATGCGCTGATAGAGAATCCATATTCATATCGCGATTCCAGAACTAATGGGATGATGGAGCAGGCATTTGAATTGATGCCCCGTAAAGAAATTTATGCCCACACCGGTAATCAATTCATGCAGATAAATACAATTTATCAGCTCTTAAGTATTGCTCAATCAGATAGATCTGTTTTTGATAAGACAAAGAGGCTTTTATTTATGCCGGATTTGTTTCATTATCTATTGACAGGAGAACAATCATCAGAATACACAATTGCTTCTACTTCTCAATTACTGAATGCAAAACTAATGCAATGGGATGTAGAAATTTTTGAAAATTTGAATATTCCAATCGCAATTATGCCTCGACTTGAACAACCGGGAACATGTTTGGGACCGCTCTTGCCGGAAATTGTCGAAGAAACGGGCATATCACCTTTAGATGTTGTTGCACCTGCGGGTCATGATACGGCATGTGCCGTTGCCGCTATACCATCACAATCAAATCAGAGCGCCTTTTTGAGTTCAGGTACCTGGTCACTTCTAGGAATAGAAGTAGACGAGCCAATTATCAATGCAAAATCATGTGAAAGAAATTTCACGAATGAGAGGGGATACAACGGAAAAATTCGGTTTCTTCGTAATACAATGGGGATGTGGCTTTTACAGCAATGTCAGAAACAGTGGAAAATTCAGGGAGAATATCTGTCTTATGAAAAGTTGATATATCAATCAAAAAACTCCCCGGAATTTTCATGTATCATTGACCCTGATGATCCGCTCTTTTTAAACCCTCCGGATATGTTGGCAGCTATAGCAGAATATTGCATAAATACACATCAGAAAGTTCCTGAATCAAAAGGGGAAATAGTACGAACTATATTTGAAAGTTTAGCATTGAAATACAGATTTATCATTGAAAGTATAAATGAAATGATTCCGAAACCGGTCGAGAATCTCCATATAGTAGGTGGAGTTTCACAAAATGAAATGCTCAACGAGTTTAGTGCTCATGCAATCGGAATTCCTGTAATTGCAGGTCCGGTTGAAGCAACGGCAGCAGGAAATATAATGATTCAGGCAATTACTCACGGTGAAATATCCGGAATTGAAGAGGGGAAAAATTTGATAAAAGAATCATTCACGCTCAAGCGCTATGAACCACAAGAAATTGAAAAATGGGATATATATTATCAGACAATTAAGCAATTGTTTAAATAATAGAGCAAAAGTAAGGGATGGTTATGTACACATGTAAAAATAAGTTAGCAGCTTGTGTTGTTGTATTAATAGTTTTGATTTTTGCATTTCAGTTGTATGCGCAGCAAAAAGCCCATGTAAGGAATGATTGGGATGAATCGATGGAAAAGCGTATGGAGTGGTGGCGTGATGCGAGGTATGGACTGTTTGTTCACTGGGGACTTTATTCGGTCCCATCCGGTGAATGGGAAGGTGAAACAACATATGGGGAGTGGATAATGCGGAGTGCCGATATTCCAATCAATGAGTATGAAAAGTTTGCTCAAGGATTCAATCCGACTAAATTCAATGCTGATGAATGGGTCGATATTGCGCAAAAAGCAGGCATGAAATATATAATGATTACAACAAAACACCACGATGGCTTTAGAATGTTTGATTCCAAATATACTGATTATGATATAATAGATAGTACTCCATTTGGACGAGATCCGATTAAGGAACTTGCTGAAGCGTGCCAGCGGAGAGGAATTAAATTTGGACTTTATTATTCAATAACAGATTGGCATCATCCCGATTTCGCCGAGAAGTGGCACGGATACCACGGAAATCCCAATCCTGAAGCAGATCTTGAACAATATGTAGACTTCTATCAGAACCAAATTAGAGAGTTGCTGACCAACTATGGACCAATAAGTCTATTCTGGTTTGATGACGGTGGAGCATTCATGACACCCGATTCTCGATTTGGAGGAGAAGAGTATTATCTGCCAGAACATCCACAGCTTATTCATGCTGAAGAAACTATGGAGATCATGCGTTCTCTCCAACGGGACATAATCATTAATGACCGTTTGGGCGGCGAAACGGCAGATTATATATCACCTGAAGAGGCAATTCCTCCAATGAATGCCGATGAAATCAATCAAAACTTCGAAGTTTGTATGACATTGAATGACGAATGGGGATTCAATAAGGCGGATATCAACTGGAAAAGCCCAAAAGAAATAACGTTCGAATTAGTCGATATTATCAGTAAAAATGGCAATTATTTACTGAATATAGGTCCAACACCGGAAGGAGAAATCCCGCAAACTTCTGCTACAATGCTTCTCGGAGCTGGTAAATGGATTCAGCGGAATGCTGAAGCAGTATACGGAACAAGAGGCAGTCTAATAGGCCAACCGGAATGGGGACGAATAACACAAAGAGTACTTGATGACGGTAATACGCGGCTGTATCTTCACGTATTTGACTGGGTACGAAGCAGAAATCCACAACCTCGGGAAATTGTTGTACGTGGTTTACCGAATAAACCCATACAGGCTTATCCACTTACTGCAGTACCTCGACGGTATTTTGAAACGGAAAAGAGAGGAAATTCAATCATTGTTACTCATACAGGAAGACCAACGGACAGGGTTAATACAGTTATAGTATTAGATGTGGAAGGTGAAGTTAAATTTATAGGAAGTGAAAATTAGAGAAAGTAATAAATGCGTGATTCATTTGTCATAGGATTAGATTGTGGGACCGATTCAATTCGCTGTCTCTTGGCAGAGAGTGAATCGGGTGAAGAGGTCTCATCAGCGGTTTGCCTTTTTGAACGATGAAATCGGGGAGACTATTGCGACGCCGTCAGAAATGGATATCGACAGCATCCTCTTGATCATATCGAAGGGCTCAAACAGGCTGTTACCCAGTGTATAAGCACTGTCCCATCACTGTATGTCAGAAATATTATTGGAATTGGTGTTGATACAACGGGCTCTACTCCTGGTCCGACAGATAAAAACGGAGCACCATTAGCATTACAGCCTGAATTATTATATTGCTATTGATTCAGAACCATAATGAATAATATTTGAATATATGGAATTGTGTAATGTATTTGTTACAATATATTAATGATAAGAATAGGACTTGCAAATGGTAAACGATTATAGTACCATGGAGTCCAAGGTTTCTGTATTCTTCTTTTAACATCCGCCAAACCAAACCAAACAATATTATTAGAAATCAACACAACACAACTATATTCTCATTGAGAAAACTAATAATGATAATGAATAGATTCACAAGTAAACTTTATCTTAAATGGAGGTTTGAACCATGTTCAAGCGCAATTATTTTATCGTTATGTATGTTATTCTTACTTGCTTCTCAATTTTGAATTGCTCTCCTGGAGGCAGTGGAATTGATGTCGTCGCAACCAGTGATTATGATGATCTTGTAAGTATTTTTCATGAGTTTCGTGAATTTCAGGAACCGATTATTGTAGATGGAGTTCCTGATTACACACCGAATGCGACAAAGAACCGATATGATAATATTAAAGGTTATCAACAACGTCTTGCTGCATTTAATATTGAAGATTGGCCCGTCTCTCAGCAGGTAGATTACCATTTAGTGCGTGCTGAAATGAACGGGATGGAGTTTGATTATCGGGCTCGCAAACCCTGGGCACGTGATCCGGGGTTCTATCTTTTCTCTCAGAGAGGTGCCGGCCCGACAGCATATGGAAGCCCTCGAATTTCTGATCTGCCATTATCACAGGAAGACACAGCTGAACTCAGAGTAAACCTTCAAGCCGTACCTATGTTGCTTGAACAGGCAATGAGCAACCTCACCGAAGCATCTGGCGGTCTTGCTCTCATTGCTCTCCATTTTCTTGAAGAAGAAATAGCGATGTATGAAAACCTCGGTAATAGGTTGAAGGAACACCACTCTGATTTTATTCCTCTGGTTGAGCGGGCAACTGCTGCAGTGCACAAATATGGAGAATGGCTTGAAACAAACAAGGGAACCATGACCGCACCAGTGGGAATAGGTGAAGAGAATTACAACTGGTGGCTCAAAAATGTCCAGTTGGTACCTTACACATGGGATGAACTTATTATCAGTATGACACGGGAGTATGAGCAAGCAATTGCAGCTTTAAAAATAACGGAAAATAGCAATCGAGATTTACCTCCGCTTAAACTCGTTTCATCGGATGATGAATATCAGCGTAACTGGAAAAGTGCGGAGCGATTCATGAGACAGTTTATGACAGAAAATGAAATTTTTACTGTCCCGGATTATATCGAATCATATTATCCCGGACTATGGTGGAATGATCCCCGTTCATCTGACGATCTGGATTTTTTCCAGCAATGCAGAGACCGGGACATGCTTGCGGAAGCTTCCCATAATTACCTTGGACACAATCTCGATGGATTGCGTCATGCACGTGACGACCGTCCAATACGTGGGGCAGAACGGTTCTATGCAATGGCAATGATACGGTCTGAAGGGGTAGCGTTTGGTCTTGAAGAAGTCGGAATGCAAGCCGGAATGTATAATGAAAGACCGCGAGGTAAAGAGATAGGTAATATTATGAAAGCATTTCGTGTAGTTCGGGCATTAGCTGACCTAAAAATGCACGGAAACGAATTCACGCTAGCGGATGCCATTCAATTCTGTTATGACGAAACACCATACAATTGGATGCTTAAGGATGGTTATGAAGTATGGTATGAGATGCAGACAACACTACGACATCCTGGATGGCATATGGGGATGGTTCTTGGAAAAATCCAGATGCTGAACTTTATTGAAGACGGTGCGCGTGTTCGAGGTGATAATTTTGTGCTTCGTGACTATATGGATGAATTTTTCGCAGCGGGGAGGATCCCGTATTCGTTGATCCGCTGGGAAATGACAGGACTCACCGACGAAATAGAAACGATGTGGTAATTTTATATTTTATAGGAAATTCCATGATTATATTGATGATATAACAGCACACTAAGGAGACGAATAATGAGCATTAAAAGAATATGTTTAGTCTGTGTATTAGCATTGTGTATGCACGGATTGATTTCAGAAACATTTGCTCAACAAATTCCCAATAATATCATTAGTAAAATTCATTATCGGGATATTGGTCCGACCAGACAAAGCGGCAGGATCGTTGATTTTACAGTGCCTGAAAAACAGCCTTACACATATTACGTAGCAACATGTTCGGGGGGACTCTGGAAAACAGATAACAATGGAATTACCTATGAACCAATATTCGATCATGAATATTCCATAGCTATCGGAGATATCGCTGTTGCTCCATCAGAGCCGAATATCGTGTGGGTTGGAACCGGAGAAGCGAATGGTGATTACTGGGGTGATGGAATGTATAAATCGACAGACGGTGGAAAATCCTGGACAAATATGGGATTACGGGATTCACACTACATTGGCCGTATCAAAATTCATCCTGACAATCCCAATATAGTCTATGTGGCTGCTACAGGTCATTTCAATTCTCAAAACCCCGAACGAGGAGTTTACAAAACGTCTAGTGGGGGTAGAACATGGGAAAAATCTCTTGATATAATTCAAAATGAGCGATATATCGGTGCAATCGACCTTGTCATGGATCCACGAGACTCCGATATTCTTTATGCCGCGAGTTACGACCGGCCCGGTGGTGGTCGGCATAGTGATCAAATGGGTGAAACCAGCAGTGGTATCTATAAAACGGTTAATGGTGGACGTACATGGACACAGCTTACAAAAGGACTTCCAAAAAGTGGAGTGGGGCGTATTGGTCTCGACATATACCTCAGCAATCCGGATATTCTTTATACAGTTATGCATGTACCTGAGCCATCTGCCGGGAACTCACAAAACAGGGTGTACCGTACTGATGATGCAGGAAATTCGTGGGAGCGTCTCGGACAGCCGAGTGGTGAAGGATTAGGTGGAGGCTCGTATTTCGGTCAAATTCGTGTTGATCCGAATGACGATGACCATGTATATCTTCTCAGTGTACAGCTGTACGAGTCGAAAGATGGTGGGAAAACATGGGATATGCCATTCCGTGAAGAACGGCAGAAAAGACATGAACGGGTCGATTTTTACGATGACCACCATGCAATGTGGATCGACCCCGACAATTCTAACCATATGTTACTCGGTAACGATCACGGAATGGGTATCACCTATGACGGCGGAGAGAACTGGTTTCATCCGGATATACTTCCTCTTGCTCAACTTTACGCTATCGGTGTCGATATGGACTATCCCTATAATGTATACGGAGGTACTCAGGATAACGGCAATTTTAGAGGACCAAGTACTAAAAAAGGACAGTATCCTATCCGGTTGGAAGACTGGCAGTACTGGGGAACAGGGGATGGTTCTTTTGCACAAGTTGATCCCTCCAATACACAGTGGCTTTACAATGAAGCACAAAATGGTGAAATCGAACGGATTGATCAGAGAACAGGCAAACGAAAGGAAGTTAAATATTCAGAAAATCCAGAACTGCGGTACAATTTTAATGCTCCAATACTGATTTCCCCTCATAATCCCGATGTTATTTTTCATGGAGCAAATGTTCTTCTCAGGTCGCCTTTTCGTGGTGAGACGTGGGAGGAAATAAGCCCCGACCTTTCAGATTCCGACAAAGATGAGCGGGATAGAGTAAGGCGGGAAAAGGGCACTATTACCACAATAGACGAGTCAGCAGTAACAGAAGGAATCATCTGGGTAGGAACAGATGATGGAAATGTACAGATGACCCGAGACGGTGGAGTAACATGGACAAAACTCAATGATCGAATTCCCGGCTATCCCGGTCACAATGTGAGCAGAGTAACTGCGTCACATCATTATGAGGGAACCGCGTATGTCACATTCACCGGACGCCGCAGAGACGATTTTCGTCCGTATGTCTTTAAGACCGATAATTACGGTGAAACATGGAAATCCATTGCAAACAATCTGCCTGATGAACCGATTAATGTCATAAAGGAAGACCACAAAAATCCGAATCTGCTGTTTATCGGGAACGACAAAGCGGTATATGTAACAATTGACGGGGGTGCAAATTGGTCAAAGATGCAAAATAATATGCCGACACAACCGATACACGATCTTGTAATCCACTCCCGTGAAAATGATCTTGTAGTCGGAACATATGGACGTGGATTCTTCATAGCTGACATATCTCCTCTTCAGGAACTGACGCAGGAGGTATTAGAACAAGATATGTTTTTCTTTAATATTGAGCCCAAAGTGCAGTGGGTTATTCCCCGGGAAAATGTTGTGAGTTCTCATAATTTTGCAGGTGAGAATGAACCTTATGGTCTTATAATCAATTACTATCTTAATAATGATACTCCTTCAGATATATCAATTGCCGTTTACCAAGGTGAGCGAGTGATCAGAGAATTGCAGGGCTTAGGTAATGCTGGTTTAAACAGTGTTGAATGGCGAATGAATTCCATAAGGGAAAGAACGGACGAGGAAAAAGAAAGATGGCAAAGGCAATACGAGTGGTATATGATCGAGCCTTATACGAAATTTCAACAGATATGGTATAATAATGTATCATTCAATCCTAACGATCCGGATCACATAGGTATACAGGTTCAACCCGGTGAATATACGGTTAAACTCAGCGTAAACGGTAAAGAACAAACACGGACAGCGGTAATTTTGCAAGATCACTGGTATACGAAATACTATTAGTTTAAATCTAACAAAGAATAAGATCGAAAAAGCCCTTGGAGTATTATATTTTTTAAGTGCTCCAATACAAATAAATATATATCTGTGTTTCTTACCTCCGTAAGCTAAAACGGGGAAAATCTCGGCTGAGATGCCCCTTCCAACAGCATTCTTTTGTACGAGCCATATGAATTCATTATCCATATCTGCGAAACCGACCCTTGTCCTCTGCCTTCCGAATAGCTGTATGCTATGTATCTACCATCGGCTGACATAGTGGGATTAGAAGCTGATCCCGGTGTGTGTGTCAGGCGAGTCTGGTCTGATCCATCAACATTCATAATGTAAATATCGTATGTTCCGCTTTGCGGATCATCATGCATATCTGAGGAAAAAATGATCTGTTCGCTGTCGGGAGACCATGCCGGAACCTCGTCAAGAGCGCGGGTCCAGGTCAATCGCTGCTGATTGGTGCCGTCAACTGCATTGGCAAGGTATATTTCAGGATCGTCTCTGTCTCTGTCTGCTTCAAACGCTATCCACAATCCATTTGGGGACCATGCTATGAAATTATTAACTCGTTTGTGCGGAGTATCTTGCGTAAGTTGGGTAAGATTATAGCCCCACGCACCGGCATCGACATTTGTCCGCCAAATTTGATCACTCCCGCTTCTGCCGGAGTTGAATGCAATCATCGAACCGTCCGGAGACCATGCTGGTCCGTGATCTCTCGCAGGATCTGTTGTTAAGCGGGTTACATTGCCGCCGTCAGCAGCATCCATATAATAGATGTCTGTATTGTTATCGTCTGACAGTGTGAAGGCAATTTTTGTTCCATCAGGAGACCAGGCCGGACCGTTTCCGGTTCCGATACGCCGATTACCCGTGCCGTCTGCGTTCATAATCCAGATTTCAGGACCGTCACCACTCGATGTAGTGTAGGCAATCTGAGACACTCTTACCTGTGCATTTAATTCGACGGCTGATATTCCGGTAAATCCCAGACACAGTACTGCTGCGGCAATAAACATACGTAATCTAAGCATAATAAAATTCCTCCTAATGATTGTTGGAAAATGATAAGTAACTAATTTGCATGGGGGATATAAAAGAAAATATGTTGTAATACAGTTATTACACTAATTTATTCAATTTCGGCATTGTTGTAATAAAATCACTAAAGAATATCAACTAATCTTTTGGGGGTTCTTTAACCTTAATACTTAAAATTGTTAATTTATGCATTATTGTTTGATTTTTGCTCAGTAATTTAACTAAGGTAGATTTATCCTGATAATCCCGAAAAATACTGTTCCATAGGCTCAAGTTCTTTCGGTATATCCTCAAAAATGAATCCGTCCTGTCCTGAAATCTGATCTCGGTGTACATTAAGGATGTGATTATAGATTTTCTGGGGACTAGGAAAAGTCAAGAATTCTCCCATCCACTGGTTTCGTCTCTCACGTGCAGCAATTTTCGCTGTAAATATTCTGTATTTTGAAAGATCGCTGATAATTACGTCTCCAAATCCGAAATCGCCTTCCTGAGAAACTACGGTAAACTCCGGCTGTATAGCAGAATCCTGATATTGAGTGAGGAGTTCGTCTACGACATTTTTGTTGCGGGGGACAAGATAATTGTAGTCGACAATGAGTGTTTTAATCCCTTTAGTAAGAAGCTGTTCAGCTACAAGATAGCATATGGGCACATATTCGCCGTATGTTAAAATTATGTGGTGATGGGCGCCGGTCGGTTCGCCCGTTACAGAATGGGTATAATAGATTCCAACAGGATCAAGTGGAGTGTTAAGGTCAAGATAGGTACCAGAATAATTGAATGAACCTATTGGGATTTTTCTCATAACCGGATTACTTAAGAGAATGTAGGTTGGTGTATTGCTGCTCGCTGCATTTCTATATGCCATTTGTATAGCATGCGCGGTATTGGGAATAACGATTTGGACACCTTTTAAACGGTTCGCAATAGTTCCAACTGAACAAGATGAATGATAACCGCCGCCGGCTCCTCCAAGTGCCATGATCGAATCGATCGATCGCCCCCGTATAAAACCATACGATTGACGGATAACAACAGGTAGCATAACCTTGCCATTGCTTCTTTGATAGATTGTACTGATTTCATCAGGTGCGAACAGACCAAAATCGTAATCATTAAACTGTATTTCGGCAAGCACAAATCCTTTACCGTCCAAAGCGTGAGACATACCGGCGGCCATTGCATATATACCTGGTTCGTCAATACCTATGTCAGTAATATGGTACCTTCCGGTTTCAGGATTTTTTAGGTGTGATAAAACTTGTAATCCTGCAGTGGTCTTATTGATTCCTCCGGTACCAGATCCTGGATTTTCCACAATATGTTCAATATTATTAGGCCTGGTGTCAGGAATATCTTCTCCAATGGCACGAAATGTATTGGTCAGTAATAATAGATCAGCAAGTGAAAAATTTTCGGCATGGATCGGTGCAATAGAATCCAAATCTTCCGGAAGCTCAACTCCATTTTCAATTTGAAAACGGAGTCCAGGAGTCTTTGCCATCCGGTCCAAATGTCCGTTTTTCCAAAATTGATCTCGAATTTGCTTGTTTTCTACGAGTTTTTCCCAGTTGTACTGAGAGATTTCAGGATTGTATGGTGTAACATTTATCAAACGTTTCTTCGGAGTGCCTACCCGAGCTCCGGGTATGATCGCAATATATCGCTCAATTACGGCTTTTTGTGCTTCATTAATAAGGTCAATTGCACTTTGTGAATCAAGATATCCCAAATTGATCATACATTTGAGACCATTCAAAACGGAATCGTTGTTGTTATGATAAATTACCTCATCTAGTGTTAAACCCGAAGTTGGAGATGATCGGGCACTTTTTGGAATCATTGACAATCCGTAATAATTGCTCACCGAATGGCCGCCGGGCCGCAAAACCTTCACATGGGCATAAACCGGTCCTTTTCTGGCTTCTTCAATGAGCATCACTGAATTCTTGAGTACCTGGAGGAAGTCAAGCGAATCAAAGCGGAAAATTTTACTTATTCCTTCATTTTCTTCCATCCAAATATAGTCATGGAGAGGATCTCCCCACGATTGTGTTTCATCTGCAGGTGACGAAATCCCTATTCCGTTATCATACACATGCATGGCAAAACGGAGACTCTTACCCATGTCCTTTATTTTTTGAAAAAGTTGTTTTCGGGTGGTCCTATCGGTATGGGCACGCTTCAATTCGCTTTGGTCACCATAGTGTTTTGCCAATAGATACATATGCCGCCGAAGAAGTTTCTGACCGTTGACAATAGATGGTTCGTTTGTTGCCGATTCACCGGTAATATAATTCACAATAGTGTCTTCGGAATAGGGCATCTCCTCGGATCTGTAAAGTGGGCTGAGTCCAATTGAAGTACAGGCGGCAATGTTGCCCTGAGCAGCGACGGGTGAATTTTCTGTTTTTAATCCCAGTTCAGGAAAACAAAGATGCTGAGGCATGGTTGTATGGCATGCATCGGGAAAACCGAATGCAACTTTAAATATTTCGGTTATTCCGTCACGGGTACTCAGAGGTGAAAATTCTGATAGTCCTAATCCCACACTTGTTGAGGAACGGTAATAGGAAAAGTATATATCCCGGTCACGTTCCGTGGTACGGTTTTTAGTTTTAAAATATCTGGCTGAAAGATATGTGTTAATAACGCATGTCAAATGAGGCCCAAGCGAACAGATAAAAAATGGTAAATGTGGTGTGAATTTTTCAATTGCAGCAATATCACTATCCCGAAAACTAAGATCTGCTGCGTTTTCAATTAAATCATTGTACGATGAGCCTTTAAATCCTTGATTAGATAGACAAACTAAGGTTTCCTCAGTGGCCTGAACTTTGAGGGCTACACTTAATATATGCAACACTTCAGTAGCTTTTAATCCTCCAAATTCTTTCTGTTTTAGATTTGGATTAGATTGTGATTTTGGGGGAGCGTTTTTTTTCGATACTATCTGTTTTATTTCTTTTAAGATCACTCTTCATGCCTCCTGCTGTTGATTTTCAAGGATACACAAAAACATACAATTAAGAATGGAGAATACTCGACATGCAGATTTTATCACAGAGGATTTATCAAAAGGTAAAGCGAATCTATTCGTTGTCGAGAGAAATTGAAAAGTTGCTCAGCTTGCTTATCGACGTTAAGTTAAGATTAGATAAACAAAATAACAATAAAATCAAAGAAAAATGAAATAAATGTTATATTTTTCAAATTATATATGTATATGCAACTAATAAGGCTTGTTATACGTGCCTTTTGTAGAGAGGATATTAGATGTATATACATGTAATATGTTACAGTTTATTTATGAAATATTTTATACTAATGAAAAAGCCTTGATGTTGAAGACATTCTATTGCTCAGAAATTGATTTATTCACAATCAATATGAGGTGCGAAATAGAAGGAGTATAATTGAATTGAGTTTTGTTGTGTATACTTTATACCAAAGGAATTAATATACCGCAATGTATCTGAATTAAATATTGCGGAAATATATTGATGAAGTTTGAATAAATCCATACATTTAATAATTTGCAATTATTGAGAATATTCCAAGAAGATTAGCAAATCGAAGAGTCGTAGAAAAGTAACTATCTAACAGACAGCACAAAATGAAAAATCAGCAGATAAAAGATGCCCTTCATTTGGTACAAATGCAATGAATGAGATTGATAACTCTCCTTCTCGTGTTAATGTCTGGCAGATGTTTGACCGTATTGCAAATCGGTACGATTTGTTAAACAGGCTATTGTCGTTTGGTCAAGATGTAATTTGGAGGAAAAAGGTAACAAGTCATTTGTCAGATCGAGACAATCAAACCGTTCTCGATATAGCTACAGGCACTGGAGATCTTCTCATTTCAATGTGTGTATTGTGCTCATCGATTACACGTGCAGTAGGCATTGATATGGCCGGAAAAATGCTGCAAATCGGAAAAGATAAAATTAAGAGAGGAAATCTGCAGGAAAGCGGGTCACTTATTAGGGGAGATGCCTGCTTACTTCCATGTTCATCAGGAATGTTTGATGCGGTTACCATTGCATTTGGAATCAGGAATGTGATAAATGTAGATGGTGCACTCAATGAGATGTTCAGAGTGCTAAATAAAAAGGGGAGGATTATTATTCTCGAATTTTCTCTCCCACACAACACTATTATTAAAGCCTTTTATCTGTTTTATTTTCGCAACATATTGCCTCTTATCGGTTCACTAATATCAGGTGACAGTATCGCATACCGTTATCTAAACAAAACGGTTGAAACTTTTCCATTCGGACAATCTTTTTGCGCTCTCTTGGAAAAAACCGGATTCCGGGACGTCTGTGAACAACGCTTAACGTTTGGTGTAGCAACAATATACCGAGGTGAAAAACCGTGACAGAGCGTTAGAAAAATAGATTTTTATTTTACGCATCATTTCTTATATTATGTCACATATTTTTTAATTTTGTAAGTGTATCATTGGATTAACGATATTGTGATATATACTACTATTTCGCAATCATATTATGGTTCTCACTGAAACAGTTGAAAATAATCAAAAAGTTGATTACATCCGTGGATTTGAACGTCTCAAAGATACGGTAGCTCAACTATTTAGTGATATATTCTCAGGAAAGCATACGGCTCAAACTGACCGTCTGTTGCGCTTTGAATTGGAAATAGATTCTTTAGATTTACTTGCCTGGCTTCGGGATCAGAAAAATCCGAATAAAGTATATTGGTCAGGTAGAGAGCACGATTTAGAGATGGCAGGAATTGGCGCAGCGGATATTGTATCCGACACGGCAGGGATCGATTTTTCTGTCATAATAAGCCGGCTGCAGAAATATTTGCCTGGTGATAACGATGCCATTAGATACTACGGTGGTACCCGGTTCAGCGAAATTAATGTACATGATAATATCTGGGATAAGCTTGGTTCGCACTGGTTTTGTGTTCCCCGATTTGAAATAGTCAAGCGAAATAATACTGTATTTTGTGCATGTAATGTGTTATTGCCAGAAAGGAGATTAAATTCTCAACTGCGGGACTCAATACTGCTGGAATTTGATCATCTGATATTTGGCTCTTCTGACAAATTGTCTAATTCCAATCAAGTTGTAAATCGAATCGATTTTCCGGACAAATCGACGTGGAATAATAATGTGCTGCAGGCACTCGAAACTATTTCCGATAATATACTTGGTAAAGTTGTCCTTTCCCGAAAATCCACAATAGAATTTTCGGATTCTGTTAATGCGGTTGCGCTGCTGCAGAAGTTGAAACTGGTTAATCCCGACTCATTTCATTTTTATATTCAGCCTTTGCATGACTTTGCTTTTCTCGGTGGATCGCCTGAACGTCTTTACCGGAGAGATAAAAGACTGGTGTACAGTGAAGCAATGGCAGGCACGCGCATTCGCGGATTTGACGAAGAGGATGACCGAAAACTGGAAAGAGAACTCCTGACGAGCGAAAAAGATTTACGTGAGCATAGCTTTGTCCATCAGGCCGTCAAGCAAGCACTAGAACAATTTTGTCACTCTGTTGAATCGACAGGTGGTTTGAAAGTAATAAAGCTTGCCCGGATTCAGCACCTGTACAGCAGTTTTCTTGCAACATTATCTAATGGTGTATCCGAGGCAGAAATTCTTTCTTCACTCCATCCAACACCTGCAGTAGCTGGAGTACCTACCGATATAGCG
Source organism: bacterium (assembly GCA_965249485.1). GTDB lineage: Bacteria > SM23-31 > SM23-31 > SM23-31 > SM23-31 > CBDFMG01. The sequence continues at coordinate 2,268,346 of OZ252239.1, forward strand.
CTCAGAAAACTTTGGGAAAAAGAGTCATTTGACCGTGGGTGGTATGCCGGCCCGATCGGATGGGTTGGATCAAATCATACCGAATTTGCCGTCGCAATCCGTTCCGGATTAGTGCATAATAATTCATTGACCCTGTTTTCCGGTGCTGGAATCGTAACCGGATCAGAACCGCTGGAAGAATGGGAAGAAATAGAAAACAAGATAAATAACTTTCTTAAAATCCTCAACGGCGCATGACCCTTAATGCACCCAACATTAATTCTCTCTGGTGTAATCTGATTATCGATGAGCTTGCCAGAAACGGCATATCCTATTATTGTATTTCACCGGGTTCACGTTCATCACCACTTGTCGTAGCTGCAGCACACAACGCAAAAGCAAAAAAAACAATCTGTTATGACGAGCGAGGAGCTGCCTATCACGCCTTGGGATACGCGCGAGCAACGGGGAATCCAGCAGTTGTAATTTCAACCTCAGGAACAGCGGCAGCAAACTATTATCCTGCAATTATTGAGGCTTCGCAAGATTGTGTGTCGTTAATTGTCCTGACGGCAGACCGGCCGCCCGAACTGCGCAATACTGGAGCGAATCAAACGATCGATCAGGTTCATCTTTATGGTTCGTATGTCCGTTTGCATATTGATATGCCTTGCCCTGATGAGAAAATTGCACCGGAAGCAGTTTTGACAACCATAGATCAGGCAGTGTTTCATACGTTGAACACTCCTCAGGGGCCTGTCCACATGAATTGTATGTTCCGCGAACCTCTTGCACCTTTACAGGAAACAATTTCCGGCTCTTATAGTAATTCAATACAGGATTGGCTGAATAACGAAAAGCCATATACCAGCTACGGTGCTAGTGTTGTGTCTGTAAAACAGTCTGAAATAGAATCTGTTTCGGAAATTCTTTCTACGTCAAAAAGACCTCTTTGCCTCGTTGGCAGATTGCGGACAGATAGTGAACGTAATACAGTTATGGAATTTGCCCGTAAACTGCACGTACCTCTCTTTGCTGATATTACTTCCGAGTTGCGACTTTCATCGAACAAATTACTAATTCGATATTATGATCGGATGCTCCTGTCTGAAATATTCCGTGATAAGTATGTACCCGATACAATCATTCATATTGGAAGCCAACCTGTTTCAAAGAATATTCTCCAACTAATAGAGACAAACCTGATAGAAAATTATATCATCGTAAAAGATCATGCATATCGGCACGATCCGACACACAAAGCCACGTTTAGAATTACTTCCTCGGTCGAAGCATTTTGTGAACAACTGGAGTCAATGTCAAGTAAAAACAGTGATGATGATTGGTACAGTAATCTCAACTCGCTATCGCAAAAAGCCGAATTCGCAATCGAGCGGATTTTGTCTCATAATGATATGGTTACAGAACCTGGTGTTGCACGATATTTGTCTGAAAATGTCCCTGGACACTGCGGTCTTTTTCTGGGGAGCAGCATGCCCATACGGGATATGGATATGTTTGGAGGGATTAACGGATTTCCAATAAGTGTAGGCGCAAACAGAGGCGCCAGCGGTATTGACGGAACACTTTCCTCTGCAATGGGATTTGCTGAAGGCCTGAAAAAAAACGTAACACTTCTTACCGGTGACATTGCATTTTTCCACGATATGAATGCTCTTGTACATTTGAACCGTTTATCTCAGCAGCTTATTATTGTTGTAATTAATAATAACGGTGGAGGAATCTTTTCATTTCTACCGATTGCCAATTATCCTGATGTATTTGATGAATATTTTGGCACTCCTCATAATACCACTTTTAAATCTGTGGCTGAACAATTTGAATGTGCTTATTATAATCCGAAATCAATGTCACAATTTGATTCAGACTACCAAGCTTTACTGAAATCCAAAGAGTCCGGTATCATTGAAGTTCAAACGGATCGTATAAAAAACCGGACACTCCACAGTAAACTTAACAAAGCTATTGTAAAAGAAATGGAAAAATGATTCATGTATGATGTAGGGAATAATGCACTTCTCTCATACGAGCTGCATGGTGATGAGAATCTTCCGGTTTTACTGATGCTGCACGGATTTATAGGATCTTCTCAGGAGTGGTCAAGCTGTATTCGATATATACAAGCAGAATGCAGATGTCTTGTGATCGATATGCCGGGGCATGGGAAATCTGTTGATTTACCTGATGAGTCATGGTATACGTTCGACATGACGACCAAATTAATTCTTAACCTGCTTAAGAAACTGCATATAAACAAGTGCTCAATTCTTGGTTATTCTATGGGTGGACGGATTGCACTTAATCTGGTCTTACGAAATCCGCAATTTTTTAATAAAGCGATAATTGAGTCGGCAACTCCCGGATTGAAGTCAGACAAAGAAAGATCAGATCGATTGTATGCTGATAGTAAATGTTTGGAGCTATTAAGAACAGAAAACATATCGCAATTTCTTGAAACATGGTATAATCAGCCGCTTTTCCAGACACTTCAAGAGCATCCGGACTATCACTATATGTTGGAGCGGCGTAAACAAAACAATCCGGAAGAATTAGCTAAAGCGCTATGCGGTTTAAGTGTGGGATTGCAGACTCAACTTTGGGATAGAATTTCAACATGTTCTGTACCGACAGTAATGCTTGCGGGAGAGTATGACAGTAAGTATGTGAAAATTGCACAGGAAATGGAAAAGCTAAGTGGAGTGATAACGGCTAAAATCATAGAGAAAAGCGGTCACTGTATACATTGTGAAAATCCTGATGTGTTTCAGGAAGAAGTGAGCAATTTTTTGTATGCTTCAAAGGAGGATAATCAATGAATTCTATGGATTGGAAACAGGCAGGAACTTTCGAAGATATTTTCTATCATAAATATGGAGGAATTGCAAAAATAACCATCAACCGACCTGAGGTCCGGAACGCATTCCGTCCGAAAACAGTGTTCGAGATGTCCGATGCTCTCTTTGATGCTCGTGTCGATAGTTCCATTGGAGTTATCATATTAACGGGAGAGGGCGACAAGGCTTTTTGTTCCGGGGGGGATCAGAAAATCCGAGGAGAAGCCGGATATAAAGATGAAAAAGGTATACACCACCTTAATGTGCTTGATTTTCAACGGCAGATTAGGACCTGCCCAAAACCGGTTATAGCAATGGTTGCAGGATATGCAATAGGCGGAGGACATGTTCTCCATTTATTGTGTGATTTGACTATTGCGGCTGATAATGCAGTGTTAGGACAGACCGGGCCGAAAGTCGGGTCGTTTGATGGTGGTTACGGAGCAAGCTATTTGGCTCGTGTTGTCGGGCAAAAAAAGGCACGTGAAATCTGGTTTTTGTGCAGACAATACAATGCGCAGCAAGCACTGGATATGGGCCTGGTTAATTTAGTAGTTCCACTGGAGCAACTTGAAGCAGAAACACTTTCCTGGTGTGAAGAAATACTGCAAAATTCTCCGATGGCCATCAGGTGCCTGAAAGCTGGCCTTAATGCAGATTGTGATGGACAAGCAGGATTACAGGAACTGTCCGGAAATGCTACAATGCTGTTTTATATGTCAGCGGAAGGACAGGAAGGACGAAATGCATTTAATGAAAAACGAAAACCCGATTTTTCAAGATTTCCACGGTACCCGTAATTAGAGTGAATAATAATTGGGGAATTGTTACAATTTTCGGCAAATAATAAATGATTTTTTCAAACGTACAAATATGGATTGATGCAAGCCGCCCAAAAACATTATGGGCGGCGATTGCACCAGTTGTGATGGGAACAGCATTAGCATTTAGTGACGGCCTTGTGCACTGGCCGGCTGCATTATGTGCTCTCATTGGTGCAGTGCTGATACAAATGGGGACTAATTATTCCAACGATTATTACGATTATCTCAAAGGGGCTGACAGTCAAGATCGAATCGGGCCACAGCGGGCAACACAATCTGGCCTTGTAGCACCCGATGTGATGAAGCATGCGTTTATCATTGCGTTTTCGATGGCATTTCTTGCTGGTATATTCCTCATTATTCGAGGAGGATGGCCCATTCTCATCATTGGTATCCTCTCAATACTATTCGGAATCCTCTATACCGGTGGACCATACCCGCTTGGGTATCATGGGCTCGGTGATGTTTTCGTGTTGTTGTTTTTCGGGCCAGTAGCTGTTGGTGGGACCTACTATGTTCAGACTCTGGAACTGACCAATATAGCGGTTTCTGCCGGTTTTTCCACAGGATTGCTTTCGGTAGCAATTCTTACGGTTAATAATTTACGTGACAGCACAACAGACCGACAGTCGGGAAAAAAAACACTCACCGTCCGGTTTGGCGATACGTTTGCCCGTATTCTATATTGTGGATCGGTTACGACAGCTTGTTTAATCCCGGCAGTTCTGGTATATTTAACTGGAACTCACTACTACTCACTGATTGCAATGGGGACACCTCTCTTTATGCTTCCGTCAATAAGGATTGTGCTGAATAGGGAAGTCGGTGTAGTGCTAAATAAAGTACTCGCAGCTACCGGAAAACTTCTCATATTGTATTCGATTATTTTCTCTGCAGGCTGGCTTATTTAGTAAACAATGTTTACTCAAAATCTAAATATTCCTTTTTTCTTAAAATCCGCTTCGGAAAAATTTGGAGATAGCCCTGCTCTTATTTCCGAAGCAGATGTGCTGTCGTATAATGACTACTATGGTCTGATAGAAAAATTATCAGAAAAACTGTTTCTGAGTGGTATTCAAGAACGGGTAAAAGTAGCCATTCTTAGTGAAAACAATATTGATTATGCTCTCCTTATAATGGCGCTCATAAGCAATAGGAGTATAGCCGTACCACTCAGTACTCGTCTGCCAAAGAATCAGTTTGATAAATATCTGAAAAGTATTGCTTCTCACTATTTGATTCATTCAGAAGATTACCGCAGGATTCTTTCTGATAATGTTCAGACTTTTGAGTTGGAAAGTTTATCCAATTTAAGAAATAGTGAAAAAAAAGATTGCAGTGTAAATAGTATGGGGTCGTCGGATCAGGATGCAACAATTATTTTTACGTCAGGAAGCAGTGGTAAGCAGAAGGCGGTTATTCATTCGTTTGGAAACCACTATTACAGTGCGCTCGGATCGAATAAGAACATACCATTTGGTCCCGGAGACAGCTGGCTCATCTCATTACCAATGTACCATATTGGAGGATTGGCAATTCTATTCCGCGCTCTCATTGGAGGCGGTGCTGCCGTTTTTCCCGATAAAGCTGAACCACTTGACGAAACAATTAAAAAGACGGAATGTACCCATCTATCACTTGTTGCAACTCAGCTATATCGGTTGATATCCGATAAGCACACATTAGGGAAACTCAGAGAATTAAAGGCAATTCTCCTAGGTGGTAGTGCTATACCAAAATCGCTAATTCAGCAGGGTTTTGAACTTGGATTGCCTCTCTTCACCAGTTACGGATCAACTGAATTAGCCTCTCAGATCACAACAACAAGCAGAAGTGATCAATTAGACCGACTCTTTACATCCGGAAAAAGTCTGCCATATAGAGAACTTAGAATCGATAAGGATGGTGAGATTCTTGTTCGAGGTCAAACACTGAGTAGAGGATATGTTGATGGAGAGACTATTATTGAACATAAATATAAAAATGGGTGGTTTCAAACGGGAGATATGGGATTTACAAAAGACGGCTATTTGACCGTAATCGGTAGGAGAGATGCAATGTTTATTTCCGGTGGTGAGAATATCCATCCGGAAGAGGTTGAGGAGCACATTCTTTCATGTGGAGGCGTAATAAACGCCGTTGTAGTACCTGTTGAGAGTGATGAATTCGGTCAGCGTCCAGTAGCATTTATTGAAATGGAAAGTGGTACTTCTTTTAATGAAAATGCTATACGTGAACATTTGAAATCACTACTTCCGAAGTTTAAAATCCCCGAAGCTTTTCATCTGTGGCCCAAATCAAAAAATACAGTTGGATTGAAATACGACAGAGAAAAATTGCAGGATATTGCAAGACATATAAAGAATAACAATGTGTAGCAGTTTCTTTTTATAAGACGGACCGGAGCACTGGTAATAGGTTTGAAGGGATGCCTGTTTTTTTCTGAGTTTCCTTATCAACAACTGCGTGGACAGTTTTTGCAGATGCAACAATTTCGTTCTTTCCATTCTTTATAGAATATACTAACGTAAATGAATGCTTACCGATACGCTCACACTGAACTGTAATCAATACTTTATCTCCGAGATCGAACGGTTTTTTATAATCTGCTTCAGTATGGACAATAGGGAGCAGGTACGACTCATTGTGTATAATATGTGCTATATCAATACTGCTATCAGCAAGAAATTCCTCATAAGCATCATGTACTAAAGTAAACAGGTTACCAAAAAATAGTAAGCCTGCTGCGTCTATCTGATGAAGCTTTACTGTTGTATTGTATGAAAACACAGAACAAATTCCTTAATTCGATTGTAATATATATAAGGCAATTTTATAATAGCTTTCAATAAATGCAATAAAAAAGAGTTTTTCTTTCAGAAAATTTGCTGCACATATGTGAGCCGATGGATGAAAGTGATCTCAATTTAGTGGTGTAAATTTAATTTAAAAATTACTTGTATGCACGTCCGGTAGTTACTATATTGTAATTGTAGAGTTGTTTTTTACCTTTCAAAAAGGTGAGTATTATGGTACAAATTTCATCGACTAGCCAAATTCCCAGTATTCAGCAGCTTGTCAACACATTTTCTGCGCGGGAAAGAAAACCAATTGATTCACTTGAAGTGAAAAAGACATCTCTGGATCAAAAACGCTCTGTCCTGACTCAGATTAAATCCAACCTCTCAAAACGCTCAATACACTCGTCAAAGGCTTTACCGAAGTTGGTACAGCCGCTAAGCTTAAAACAAAAAAAGGTATTGCAAGTAACGATTCATTTTTTACAGTCTCGGCTGACGCAACAGCTACAACGGGTGTCAACACACTCTTCGTTTCCAAAATTGCGAAAAATGATCTTTCAGTGTCAAAAACATTTGATGAGTCTGATACCGATATCGCTTCCAGATTCAACGGAACAACCCAGTCATTCACTATTCAAGTCGGATCTGCATCGGCGATTACTGTTTCGGTAAGTTTCAGTAGTAGTACCGAATCAAACGAAGACGTGCTCGATAGAATTGCGGATGCAATCAATAGTGCAGTCGATGACGTGAATGCAACGATGGTGTCAAGCACAAAAGATGACAAGCGTTTAACGATTGTGTCAGATGAAGCCGGCTCTGAAAATGCACTCTCCCTTGCCGATGATTCAGGATCCGAGCTACTCCGCAGGTTAGATTTTATAACTGTATCTAATGCTTCCCGGCAGAGTTCCAACAAGACTCAGGGCGGATTTATAGAGACCGATACAAATGAACTCGATGCTTTGTTCGAAGTAAACGGTATAGAAATCACTTCTTCGAGCAATACGGTAACCGATGTCATCAAAGGTGTTACCATTGATTTGCGGAAGGCCCAAGAATCTGGTGACGATGAAGAGACAGTTACAATTTCAAACGACTCCACCGAGATCAGAGAGCAAATAGACAATTTTATAACCGAATATAATAGTGCTTTGAAATTTCTCAAGGATAAACTCAGTGTTGATCCGGCAACGAATAAACGAGGCGAACTTGCAGGAGATTTTACATTTCTAAAACTTAAGATTAATTTGCGCACAATTATCAGTAGCCCTGTCAGCAGTATAACATCCGGAAATCCGGAGTTACTTTCACAAATCGGCATTACAACTACATCTGACGGTACATTGGAGATTTCTGATGAAGATACGCTGGAAAGTGCTATTGCAGATGATGCACAGGCTGTTATCGAACTGTTTGACGGCAGTGATGGTATCGCTACGAATTTAACCAATTTTCTGAATGATTTTACTCTAACCGGTGCTACAATTGATGACAGAATATCAGTCATTGAGGATCAAAAAGGAACTATTGATAAGCAAATAGGCCGGTTTGAAACACAATTTAAATTCCGCGAAGAAACGCTTCGCCAGCAATTTACACAATTGGAAAGAACACTGGCGCTTCTGAATTCACAACAGGTAGTACTGCAGCGATTAGGTTTTTCATCCTCTTCTCTCTTTCAGTTTAATACATTAAACACATCAAATCAGAATCAAAGTTTCTTTTAGTCATTTCACAGAATTGTAATATTAATGTCCATTATCTATGTGCATATTATTCGATAATATGTATCAGTATTGAAAACTACCTATTTTATTATCCATTCACAATTTCTATATAAAAAGTCGTATGGTATTAAACGTACGCTTATACTGGTAAATAACATACAAAAAAGGATATGGTATGATTTGCTGGAACTGTGAAAAATCGGAGAATTTATCGAATAAACCGAATAGGCTGGATACATGTCCTCACTGCAACAGTTTCCTGCATTGCTGTTACAATTGTAAATTTTATGAAAAAAATGCAAACAATGAGTGCAAAGAGACTCAAGCTGAATTTGTTAAGGAAAAAGCCAATGCCAATTTTTGCGGTTATTTTTCTGCCAGGTTTGATCTTGCCGAAACAGATACTGCATCAAGTAAGTTATCGAAAAAGTTACTGACGAAAGAAGAAGCAGAAAAAAGGTGGGCACAACTATTAAAGAAAAAATAATAGTTACTTTTTGTATATATTTCCTTTGTATTGCTTGTAATTTTGTAGAGTTCTGACTACCGGCACTGAAGTAAGGTTGTCATTCATATTCGAATCAGGATTTAATAGAACTTCTTCGCTTTTTAATACCGGGGAAACATAGGGAACTTTGATGTGTTTTGGTATTATATGACCTTTGAATGCGAGACTTTTTCTCTGTCCGGTATTGACACGCTCATCCGAAGAGTCTGAGCTATCGGAGTCATCGTCTTCATATCCCCCGCCAAGCAGATCGTCAATATCCGACTGACTAAGTATATCTGCCATAAAAACAACCCTTTATGTTCAAAAAATCTCTATTCTACATATAATATATGGTATATATTTGAATATATCAATTGAAATATATACCAATATTGATAAATTAACCGTAATTTTGCATTAAGTGAATAAAAATGTACAAAGATAATTTCTTTTAAAACAGTTTTAATATATGTATATTTCCGATTCTTTAAATGAAATTACAGTTTAAACATAGAAATACCTCTAAATTATGTCAATAAATAAAGAACATTTTTACAATGTCCTGAAGAAGCGAATATTAATAATTGACGGCGCAATGGGTACGATGATACAAAGTTACAAACTTGATGAAGCGACGTACCGGGGAAATCGGTTTGCAGATTTTGAAAGCGAAGTAAAGGGAAACAACGACCTTCTCAGTATTACCCAGCCTCAAATCATTGAAGAAATCCACCACAGCTTTCTTGAAGTCGGTGCAGATATTATTGAGACCAACACATTTACATCAAACTCGTTTTCTCAAGCAGACTACAATCTTGAATCAATAGTATATGAACTGAACAAAACATCAGGATTGATTGCGCGCAAAGCTGCAGATACTTACACAAAGAAAACACCGGATAAACCGAGATTTGTCGCAGGATCCATCGGACCGACAAACAAGTCTCTCTCGCTCTCTCCCGATGTAAACAGACCGGAATACAGAGCGCTTACCTTTGACGAAGCTGTCACATCATATAAAGAACAAATTCGCGGACTTGTCGACGGTAACGTTGATATATTATTGGTCGAAACAGTTTTTGACACACTTAACTGTAAAGCAGCACTGTGCGCAATTCAGGAATACAGTCTGGATACAGGAAATTCACTTCCTGTCATGATATCCGGGACTATTGTCGATGCGAGCGGTAGAACCCTTTCCGGGCAGACAACAGAAGCATTTTGGATTTCAGTTAGTCATATGCCTGGTCTGGTTAGTGTCGGGCTGAACTGTGCACTTGGCTCACAGCAAATGAGGCCATATATTCAGGAATTGTCCAATATTGCAACCTGTGCAACAAGCTTGCATCCAAATGCAGGACTGCCAAATGAATTTGGCGGTTATGATGAAACACCTGATTTTATGGCAGAGCAGGTCGAAGATTATGCAAAGTATGGGTTTCTTAATATTGTCGGTGGGTGTTGTGGAACGACACCTGATCATATTCAAGCAATGGCAGAAACGGCCTCACAGTTTCAACCGCGTCGGTCAGCAAAACCAATAACTTTTCTTCAACTAAGCGGTATGGAACCGCTTACAATAAGGCCCGATTCTAACTTTGTTAATATCGGTGAGCGGACAAATGTTGCCGGCTCATTGAAGTTTAAACGTCTAATCATGGAAGGCAGTTATGAAGAGGCGCTGTCGGTTGCACGTCAGCAGGTTGAAAACGGCGCACAAATAATAGACATTAACATGGATGAAGCGCTTCTTGAATCGGAAGAAGTGATGACAAAATTTGCAAATTTTATTGCCTCAGAACCTGAAATCGCCCGGATTCCCATTATGATAGATTCATCTAAGTGGTCGGTGATCGAGGCAGGTTTAAAATGTCTGCAGGGCAAAGGAGTTGTGAATTCTATAAGCCTCAAAGAGGGAGAAGCGACATTTAAAAAGTACGCTGAGACAATTCGACGATATGGCGCCGCGGTCATAGTGATGGCGTTTGATGAGCAAGGGCAGGCAGACAATTTTGAAAGACGAATTGAAATTTGTAAGAGAGCGTACGAAATACTCACGAAGGAAATCGGATTTCCACCGCAGGACATCATTTTCGATACGAACATATTAACCGTTGCGACGGGCATTGATGAGCATAATAATTATGCTGTTAGCTTCATTGAGGCAACACGCTGGATCAAGGAGAATCTGCCGTATGCAAAAATCAGTGGCGGGATCAGTAATATATCATTTTCATTTCGCGGTAATGAGCCGATCCGGAAAGCAATGCACTCCGCATTTTTGTATCATGCAGTAAAAGCAGGATTGGATATGGGCATTGTCAATTCCGGCCAACTTGAAGTATATGAGCAAATTGATAAAGAGTTACTCGAACGCGTCGAAGATGTACTCCTCAACCGGAGACCGGATGCGACAGATCGGCTCATTGAGGCAGCCGAAAAAATTGTGGGTGATGATAAAGAAGAAGAGAAAGTTGATGAATGGCGAAGCGGAACGGCTGAAGAACGTTTGAAACATGCACTAATCAATGGAATAACAGACTTTGTTATTGACGATACGGAGGAAGCCAGAAAAAAATACCCGAGACCCCTTGCTGTGATTGAGGGCCCTTTGATGGACGGAATGAATGTTGTCGGAGATTTATTTGGTGCAGGAAAAATGTTTTTGCCGCAAGTAGTGAAGAGCGCCCGTGTAATGAAAAAGGCAGTTGCGCACCTGACTCCATACATTGAACAGGAAAAAGCTCAGTCTCAAGAAGTATCCTCAATTCCAAAAGTGCTGCTCGCTACGGTCAAAGGTGATGTTCACGACATAGGTAAAAAAATTGTTTCGGTAGTTCTCTCGTGTAACAATTTTGAAATTATCGACCTCGGAGTCATGGTGCCTTCGAATAAAATATTAGATACAGCCATTGATAATGATGTGGATATCATTGGTTTAAGCGGATTAATTACACCATCGCTTGACGAAATGGTCCACGTTGCATCTGAAATGGAGCGTCTTAAATTTAACAAGCCCCTTCTTATTGGAGGGGCAACTACATCAAAGATTCATACTGCTGTAAAAATTGCACCACAATACTCAAATGAAGTGATCCATGTTCTTGATGCATCCCGGGCGGTTACCGTGGCAAATCAACTCATTACGGAGAATCAGAGGGAACAACTTGGTGATAAAGTTGATGAGGAATATGCAAAACTGAGGATCGAACATGAAAAAAAATCTGCAGAAAAAACGTTCGTTTCAATAGTTGGGGCGAGGAAAAACAAAGTAAAAATAGATTGGCAGTCTTCTTCGATTACACCTCCGAATAAACCAGGTATTTCGGTCGTTGAAGATTTTTCTGTCAATGAAATCAGGAAATATATCGATTGGAAACCGTTTTTTATTACCTGGGAGCTCAAGGGAAACTATCCGCAAATATTCGATAATCCCACAGTCGGAAAAGAGGCACGGAAGCTCTATAACGATGCACAGCAGTTATTGGATAAAATTGCCGCAGAAAAATCGGTTCAAATCCGGGGTGTATTCGGACTATTTCTCGCAAACAGTGTCGGAGATGATATTGAACTCTATACTGATGCGAGCAAGTCGCAGGTCATCACAACATTTTATACTTTGCGGCAGCAAGCACAAAAACGAGCGGGAAAACCGAACCGTGCATTAGCAGATTACTTTGCGCCGCGTGAGACTGGAATTCAAGATTACATTGGAGCATTTGCCGTATCTGCAGGTTTTGGAGTAGAAGAGTTGGCTCAGGATTTTGAAAAAGACCACGATGACTATAACAGCATCATGGTTAAAGCGCTTGCAGACCGTTTAGCAGAAGCGTGTGCGGAGATACTCCATGAAAAAGTTCGAAGAGAATACTGGGGTTATGCACCGGGCGAAAAATTTAAAAATGATGAACTCATAAAGGAACAATTTAAAGGAATCCGTCCTGCTCCCGGATATCCGGCGTGTCCCGATCACACTGAGAAAAAGACATTGTTCTTGCTGCTCGATGTAGAAAATAGTGTTGGTATTTCCCTGACAGAAAGTTTTGCTATGAACCCCGCCGCTTCAGTATGCGGGCTTTACTGTGCACATCCCGAGGCAGAATATTTTTCTCTCGGAAAGATCGGAAAAGACCAAATTGAAGACTATCAAAAGAGGAAGAATATCCCCTTAAGCGAAATAGAGTTCTGGTTGGGGCACAATTTGAATTATTAATTTGTTACAGTATTTGATGTCTGCTGATTCTGAATGTGAAATGCCCCGGAAATCTCAATTTATTAGACAAATCAATATAAGGTTATATAGAAACGTGATAAAACTCAGAAAATCAAATGAGCGTGGTCATACTGATCTGGGATGGCTTGACAGCTACCATACTTTTTCGTTTTCATCGTATCATGATCGAAATAATATGGGATTTAGGTCTCTAAGGGTATTCAATGATGACCGTGTGCAGCCGGGACAAGGATTTGGAACACATGCCCATGACAATATGGAAATTGTTTCTCTAGTCATCGAAGGAGCGCTTGAACACAAAGACAGTATGGGTAATGGATCTGTCATCCGGAAAGGTGAAATTCAGAGAATGACCGCTGGCACTGGAGTGACACATAGCGAATATAATAACTCTGATACGGAGGTAGCCCATTTTCTGCAGATATGGATTATTCCGGAGAAAAAAGGGCTGCAACCTGGTTATGAACAAAACTATTATAGTGATTTAGTACAGCCGAATAATCTTCTTCTCATAGCATCACCTGATGCCATGGGGCAATCGCTTAAGATTCATCAGGATGTCAAAATCTATACTTCTATACTTGAAAAGGATAATTCGATTAATCATGATATTGACTTGAATCGCCATGTGTGGCTTCACACAATAAAAGGCAACCTCAATATTGATGGAGAGAATTTACTAACGGGTGATAGCTGCGGTATAAGCGAGGAAGCACTGATCACAATTCATGCAAATGAAACGAGTGAGTTTTTATTATTTGATCTATTTATGACATATCGGTCGCGATTTCTCGAATTAAGGTTCACATATACATGAATTTTTATTATTGTTCATATCCCGCCAGAATGTTTTCACACTCTAGCAAATATTCATCTACAAGGGCAGTCGGTATGTTGTAACCGAATGCGAGCATTTCAACCCACTCCCGTTGCAAAGCTTTAAATTCTTTTAAGTATACATTGCTAAAAATAGTGAGCTGCTCCATTGAGGATTGGGTCCCGGTTAATCCCGCATACAGTTTTTGGAATCTGTCAAGACTGTACGAAGTGAAAAGAAATTTCAAAAATGATCCGGAAATCAGCGAAAGATTGTCATTATTGTAAGGTGAATTAGCAAGTTCGAATATTCGTGAAATCGGAACCACCTGATTTTTCACAAACAGTTCTGCGGATAAAGCATCTATATCTGTACCGGGTCCGTCTGTGGCAAAATGTCCAACCATCATTCCAGTTGCCTGTTCGATTGGTTGCGGAGCATTACCTCATGCCTTCCGGATTACCGGTAAAGCTATTTTATCTACAGTGTGAAAATATTCATTCTGAATTGGATGATTATAGTGATTTTGGAGTGAATATACATTGTAGATTTCTGTATTATTTGTGTATTCGTCTTTTGTAATTCCTGTAAAAAAGCGAAGTGAAGTAAAATCAGGAAAATAAGTAGTTTCGGATGTTAACGATTCTGTTTCTTCAGTAAGATGGAGAAACTGTTCAACAAAAAGCAAGGCTTTCTCTTCCAGTTCGGCAACATAGGTCATTAAATCCTCATTGAGCACACCGGGAAGATATCTCTTTTTAAAATGTTCACTTTGTACACTTTCAAGTCCACTTTTGATTCTCAATTTCCTTGTAAGAGGCAATTCTACAGGAGAAATAGAAAATAACTGGTCTAATGCATTTCCAAAAATATCAAGATTATAACCGCCTTCGTGGAGAAGTCCTTGAGCTTCAGTGAATGAGATTGAATATACCGGAATAGTTATTTCCGGACGTGTGGGGGGGAGTACAATAAACGGTTCAAACCATCCGGGAGAATAAGGCATCCCGAATAGAATGACAGCCGCTGCACCACGGAGTTCAGCTTCATAGATGCGAATATGGAGATCACTTACTTCTCCATAACGCTGCTTGAAGTCGGAAGGATAGTTATAGACAATTAATGGTATCCTTCCCTGTAAATTATAGTCACCATATGCGTTATATTCTCTATCTTTGCAAACAATACCATTCCCGCTAAAAACTAATCGTCCCCCCACTTCAAAGTCCCGTGAAAAATCGTATATCCCGGTTGGTTTTTGGTTTACAATGACAGGAGTAAACGGAATAGCGTATTGAGATCCGTCAGGGTAAAGAACGGAAAGGGACGCATATGGAAGAACGGTTTCTCTACTGTGATAAAATGAGTTTTGAGGAACTTGAGCAGCAGCAGAATAAAATGAGGCGAATAAAATTAATATAATGAAATTTGAACGGAAATTAACTTTAATAATCCGGTTCATGACGAATGTATCCCTGTTGCAACTCGGACCAATATACAATATTATTCTCGAATCCTAAAGATAATTTTATTCTATCCGCTTCTGCATATTACAGAAGAACCGGATAATATATAACGCATACTTTTATAAAGTAAAGAGACTAACTGTTGATACCATCGTATGCATGTATTATTGCTGAACAACACGTACTTTTATAATGTAAATATTGTCAACAGGCCTGTCTCCCTGATCTCTGGAAGCAGTGGCAATTTTATCGACAACAGCAAGACCATCAAGCACTTCGCCGAATACCGAATACTGTCCATCAAGAAAAGGACTATCATCGTGCACAATAAAGAATTGACTGCTTGCACTATTAATATCATTACCCTTCCGCGCAGCTGAAACGATCCCCGAACATGGGATATTTCACTGAATTCGGCATCGACATAGTAACCTGGAGAACCTTTTCCGTCGTCGGACGGATTGTTATTCTTTGAGTTGATGTCACCACCCTGGATCATGAATCCCGGTTTCACCCTGTGAAACGTAGTCCAATCATAAAAGCCACTATTGGCAAGTTTTTTGAAATTAGCACTATGATTCGGGGCAACATCAGTAAAAAATCTGAATCGAATTGTACCGAGAGAAGTTTCTAAAACAGCAATTTCACCTCGTTCGACCGGATCTGCTTCAATGGTACGGAGCCGATTCTGCCATTCGGCAATTTGCTCTCTGGTCAGAATTTCAGGTTGCAGGTTATTTTCTTCAGCAGTCTCCTCTTCCGGTGTATCCTGGGCACTATCGCACATTTCGAAGAACAGACTAGTCCTCACGACAAGCAGAGCAAACGGTAGTGAATTGAAATACATAATGATTTTCTCCCTTTGTTAATAACCTATTTACAATATAGGCAAATATTTTTCGATCTCATGCGGTGTAACCTGCGATCTATACTCTTCCCATATAATCTTTTTGTTTCGGATAAACTGATCGAACATATGTTGGCCAAGCGTATCATGCATGAGATCGCTTTTTTCAGTAAGCTGAATTGCCTCCCAAAGAGATTCCGGCAACGACTCAATTCCTGCTTTTTCCCGTTCATCTTCGGTCATTTCGTATATGTTGTTATCTGTTACAGCAGGTATCGGCATCTTTTTCTCGATGCCGTCGAGCCCTGCACGGAGCATTACTGATAAAGCAAGGTACGGATTGCATGCAGGGTCGGGTGACCGTAATTCTATTCGCGTTGCTTGCTCTTTACCAGGTTTATACTTCGGAATCCTGACCATAGCCGACCGGTTCTGTTGTGCCCAAGATATATATACCGGAGCTTCAAACCCCGGAACGAGCCGTTTATAGGAATTGACCCACTGATTCGTTATTGACGTAAATGATTTGCTGTGGTGTAGAATACCGGCAACATACTGTTTACATGTTTCAGATAGATGGAATTGTTCATTATTATCGTGAAAAGCATTTTTATCGCCAGTAAATAACGATTGATGGGTGTGCATCCCCGAGCCATTTACACCAAAAACCGGTTTCGGCATAAATGATGCATAATAACCCCGTAAATATGCAATCCTTTTCACAACGGTTTTATATGTCATGACCTGATCTGCCATTTGGAGTGCATCCCGGTATCGGAGATCAATTTCATGCTGACTTGGAGCCACTTCATGGTGGCTGTATTCAACACGGATACCCAAATCTTCCAGGCTTCTGATCGTTTCTTTCCTAAGGTCAGTTCCGAGATCGAGTGGAAGTTGATCGAAATATCCCCCGGAATCGAGAGGGGTCGGATCCTTTTCGTTCGGGAAATAAAAGAATTCAAGTTCCGGACCGATGTAAAATTTGTCAAAACCCATCTGATTTGCTTTTTCAAGGTTTCGCTTCAGGCAGTAACGGGGATCTCCGACATACGGTGTTCCGTCTGGATTTAATATGTCACAAAACATCCTTGCGATTCTCATGCCGTCTGTCTGCCAGGGCAGTATATTGAATGTACTAGGATCGGGAATGGCGATCATATCACTTTCCTGAATTCTTGTAAATCCTTCTATTGATGAACCGTCAAAACCCATTCCTTCAGATAGCGCGCTTTCGAGTTCATGAACAGTGATTGAAAAGCTTTTAAGAATGCCAAGAATATCGGTAAACCAAATATTGATAAACCGAATATTCTGCTCCTTTACAATTTTTATGACATCCTGTGATGAATAACTCATTAATAATCTCCTTTCAAATACATAATTAGTGTGTACTCTATTGGTTACCTTCAGAGCTGAAAAGCTATCGAAGTTGCGCTGAAATTACTAATAATAGGTAAAATATTGTTCTATTTCCCACGGATGAATCTGAGCGATGTAGGTATTCCATTCCGCCTGTTTAGCACTCAGAAAATGTTTGTAAATATATTCTCCCAGAGCTGTTTGTATAACTTTATCCTTTTTCAAACTCATGAGGGCATCGTTTAAATCCTTTGGAAGTGAGTGAATTTTCAACCGGGCACGCTCCCGGTGACTTAAAGAAAAAACATCCTTATTAACTGGTTTACCCGGATTGCTTTTCCTTTTAATGCCATCAAGTCCTGCCTGTAGTAAAGCAGATAATGCAAGGTACGGATTGCAGGTGGGATCGGGCAGCCGTAGTTCTAATCTTGTATTTATTCCACGTTGGTCGGGAATCCGAATCAGTGGTGACACGTTATGTTCAGCCCATGATACAAATGTTGGCGCTTCTGTACCATGTACAAGTCTTTTATATGAATTAATGAGCGGATTCGTAACAACACAATAACCGCGGCCGTGCTCAAGCTGGCCACCCATAAACCAATAAGCCGTTTCGCTCAACTTATGTTCATCGTCATTATCAGCAAATGCGTTTATTCCGTTTTTCTCCAAAATTTGATGAAAATGAAGTCCGTTTCCATATTGATTGAAAATCGGTTTTGGCATAAAGGTAGCATGTAATCCAAAATCTCCTGCAATTTTACGAACAACATATTTGCAGCTTGCAAGATGATCGGCGGCTGTTACAGCGTTTGCTTTGACAAAGTCAATTTCATGCTGACCCTGAGCAACTTCGTGATGTGATGATTCGACAGTGTAGTTCATTGTTTCAAGTGCTTTGACAATGTTTCTTCGTGTCGCTTCACCCTCATCGTCCGGTGTAAGATCGAAATAGCCAGCAGGATCATTGGTGATCAGGGTAGCCGATCCATCAGATTTTTTCCTAAAGAGAAAGAATTCGAGCTCACTCGAAACAAAATACTCAAATCCTGTCTTGCGGCATTCATTGACCACCCGTTTCAAGGTCAAACGCGGACACCCTTCAAATTCGCCGCCGTCAGGATAATAGATGTCGCAAAGAATGCTCGCGATTTTATTTTCTCCTTTATCTTCCGCCCATGGAAAAATGCGGAAGGTATCGTAATCCGGTACCAGGATCATATCAAGCTCTTTGGTCCGCGAAAAACCTTCTAATGACGAACCATCAAAGAGAACCTGACTGTCGAGTGCCTGGGAAAACCGTTGCTGAGGCACCTCGACATTTTTGATTTGTCCAAGTATGTCGGTAAATTGAAGACGCAGGAATTGAACCTGTTCTTCGGTTGCCCTTTTAAGTATATCTGATTTAGTCATATCACCCACGGTTAAATCGACAAACAAAGTAACAATCTTAAATAATAATGTCAATAATAAAATGCAGTTACTGCATAAAATAATAGGCAATATGTAATATTATTCAATTAATATTATGATAGATGAGAGTAAATATGCAATTTATACAAATAATAATTATCACATTGATTGGTATTTTTATTAGGAATTTGTGGGATTTAGCGAATTTCTCTTGATTTTGAGATGGGGTAATTGCTTGACTTTACTTTCTGAAATAAGTATATTTGCAGCTTGATTATTTCACTCAGAAACATTTGTTTTCTATAAAGTTATGAGTAATTGATCCGGATAACTTTGGAGGAGTTATGGTAGATGATATAAGTGATGTATTGACCGGTTTTGCTGCAAGAACTGCTAAAATACGGGAGTATCTTTGACATAGATGATAAGGAGAGACAAATTGCTGAGCTAGAAGAAAAGAGTATAAAAGACAATTTTTGGTCAAATCAGGATTTAGCTCAGTCAATATTGAAATCGTTAAGTCTTTTGAAAGATACCGTTTCAAAGTATACTACAATCAATACTGAAGTAAAGGATTTAAAAGAGCTGCTTGAAATTACCCTGAAGGAAGAGGATGAACATTCGTTAGATGAAATTCGCTTGGAATTGAGTGGGCTGAATGAAAAAATTTCAAAGTTAGAATTAGATATAATGCTCGATGGTGAAGATGATTCAAAAAACGCAATTCTGACTATCCATCCTGGCGCAGGGGGGACAGAATCTCAGGATTGGGCAGAAATGCTGCTCCGAATGTATTTGCGCTGGCTCGAATCAAGAAATTATCAGGTGTCGGTATTAGACCGGCAGAGCGCTGAAGAAGCAGGAATTAAAAGCGCCACTATTGAAATAAAAGGCAGTTTTGCATACGGATACTCAAAAGCTGAAATAGGTGTACACAGGCTTGTGCGTTTATCCCCGTTCGATACGAATCATAGGAGGCACACCTCATTTGCCTCCGTTTTTGTATATCCTGAAGTTGAAGACAATATTACAATAGAGATTGATCCAGGTGATCTTAGGATCGATACATTCAGGGCAAGCGGGGCAGGAGGCCAGCATGTTAATAAAACTGATTCTGCTATTCGGATCACTCATATTCCAACAGGAATTGTTGTGAATTGCCAAAATGAGCGATCTCAGCATAAAAATAAAGAAAATGCACTGAAGATACTAAAGGCGCGGTTGTATTCCTTGAAAAAACAGGAAGAGATGGAAAGACTTGACAAGCTTGAAAAGACCAAGACCGACATTGCCTGGGGGAATCAGATTAGGTCATATACTATGCATCCTTACAGCCTTGTCAAGGACCATCGTACGAATGTCGAAGTGGGTGATGTGCAGTCGGTATTAGGCGGCGATCTGGACAAATTTGTAAATTCATATCTGCTCCAGACGAAAAGTTGATAAACTGAACAGCTGAAGAGGAATATCAATATGGATACCAATGCTGTAATTGACCTCGAAGCATTGCGCTGGAATGCTGTTCAGATACAAAATCATGTAAGTCCTGTTCCTGTTTGCGCAGTAATTAAAGCGGATGCATATGGTCATGGTGCATACGAAATAGCACGAGAACTTATAAGTGTCGGTATTGAGCATTTTTGTGTGGCATTGGTTAAAGAAGGAGTTGATCTTAGAAAAAAAGGCATAAATAAGCCGATACTTGTATTGTCGCCTGCAGAATATGACCAGATCGAGTCTACTGTTCAGAACGGATTAGAATTGACGGTTACTTCATATGAGCAGGCTAAAGTTATATCTGAGCAAGTTAAAAAGCTTGGAAAAGAAATAGCTGTTCATATTTATATCGATACCGGAATGCAGCGAGGCGGTGTATATTGGCAGGATGCAAGAAAAGAAATTGGAAAAATTGTACAACGTAAAGGGTTGAATATCAAGGGTATATACACACACTGCGCAGCAGCAGACGAGATTGATTTGACATTCACTTCTACCCAACTCAATCGATTTGATTTGGCAATTCAAGAGTGCAAAGGAACAATCCCGGCTGTGCATGCGGCGGGAAGCGGGGCACTGCTGCAGATGCCGGAATCTTATTATACAATGGTCAGGCCGGGGATATCACTCTATGGATATTTTCCTTCGAAAGAGTGCAAGCAGACAGTTCAACTTAAACCAGTGATGTCTGTGCAATCTACGGTTGCCGATGTGCGCTTGTATCACGCTCCGGAGGGTATTGGGTACTCGCTGTCCTACAAGGTGGATAAACCATCCCGTATTGCCTCCGTTCCTATCGGATACGATGATGGAGTTAACAGGTCGTTATCAAATAAAGGATCGGTACTAATCAGGGGAAAGCGATTTCCCATCGTGGGTATTATTGCAATGGATTGGATTATGGTTGACGTCGGTGACGATGCATCAGTGCATAGTGGTGACGAAGTAATTCTTCTTGGAAAACAAGGTGAACAGGAAATAACAATTCATGAATGGTGTGAAATTGTGCACACTATTCCCTACGAGGTACTTTGTAATTTTACCGGACGACTGCAGAAGCAGTATATTAATGCGTCATAATATTTATATGTCAGTAATAAATTAGAATATTGATTGTGAAGTAAAGGAGCAGTACTGTGGATTCAGAAACGACCTATGGTGGCGAATTACGGAATGTGAAGATAGAAAAACTTGAAAAGATCAAAAACCTTGGAATCGATCCATATCCGACAAAGTACGACCGGACTCATTATTCAAATGAAATCTTGGACGATCTCGAGCAGTTTGAAAAAGAGGGAACACAGGTTGCATTAGCAGGTAGAGTAATCGCATTTCGGAAAATGGGAAAAGCACTTTTCGGACATCTAAGAGATAGTGAAGGAAAAATCCAGATATACGTGCGGAAGGACAGAATTCCTGAGCTACAGTTTAGCCTCATCGGATTGGTAGATATAGGAGATTTTATTGGTGTAAAAGGGACGATTTTTAAGACAAGGACAGGTGAAATAACAGTGCTGGTAGAAGATGTGCAGTTGTTGACGAAATCGCTGCTCCCGCTTCCTATTGTAAAGGAAGAAGAAGTAGATGGAAAAATAGTTACACACGACGCATTTTCCGACAAAGAACTGCGGTACCGCCGCCGCTATCTTGATCTTGCCGTTAACCCGGAAGTAAAGAATGTTTTTGTCTCACGCGCCCAAATTATAACAGCTATGCGTCGATTTCTTGATGATAAGGGGTACATTGAAGTGGAAACCCCTGTGCTGCAGCCGATTTACGGTGGAGCAAATGCTCGTCCCTTCAAGACGTACCACAACACACTCGATATGAATCTTTTTCTTCGGATAGCAGATGAGCTCTATCTGAAACGGCTCATTGTTGGCGGATTTGATGGTGTGTATGAAATTTCAAAAGATTTTCGTAATGAGGGAATAGATAGGTACCATAATCCTGAATTTACAATGATGGAGCTTTATGTCGCATATAAAAATTATGACTTTATGATGGAGCTTATCGAGACGATGGTCGCATATATTGTACAGGAGGTTAATGGAACGACCGAGCTGACATATCAGGGACAAAAAATTGATTTTGCCCCGCCATGGGAGCGTATCAGTATGGTCGATGCCGTGACGCGGTATACCGGGTATGATGTTCACAATGCGGACGTAAAAAAGCTTAAAGAAATAGCTGATGAACTCGAAATTAAAACGGAGAAGTTCTGGGGGCCAGGTAAATATATTGAAGAGATATTCGGTGCCTATGTTGAACATAAAATTGTGAAACCGACATATATCATTGATTATCCGAGCGAGACATCGCCGCTTGCAAAGAAAAGCCCGAGTGATGAAAACATTGTTGAACGGTTTGAAGCAATTGTTGCCGGGTTTGAATTGTCAAATGGCTATTCAGAGTTAAATGATCCACAGGACCAAAAGCAGCGTTTTCTCGACCAGATGGAACAGAGAAAACTTGAAGACGAAGAAGCGCAGGTTATCGATGAAGACTATGTAATGGCTCTTGAGTATGGAATGCCTCCGACAGGCGGTGTCGGAGTTGGCGTTGACCGTTTAACAATGCTGATTACTAATACAACATCTATCAAAGATGTTATTCTCTTTCCTCAAATGAAATCGAGAGATGAATAAGGCTTTTTCTCATCATGTCCTTCGAATATCTCATTGCAAAGCGCTATTTAACACAGAAAAAAGAGACAGGCTTTATTACACTCATTACCTATATTTCAATTGCAGGTCTTTCAATTGGAATTGCCGCATTGGTGTTAACGTTGGGCGTGTTGAACGGTTTTGAGCAGACTATCAGAGAAAAAGTCCTCAGTTTTCAGCCTCATCTTAGGGTTGAAAGATTTCACACCAATCCCATTATTCAATACCTGGAAATTCAGGAGCTTCTTAATAAATATCCTGAAGTTTCCGCTGTTTCTCCCTTTGTGGAACAGGTTTCTATAATCCGGTTCGGATCTCTTGAAGACGGTATAATGGTTCGTGGGATAGTGCCTGAATCACAGTCCGATGTAAATGATATGAGCCAATTTGTATCGGGAGGCAAAGTACAGCTTGGTTCCGAATATTCCGATACTCCCGGTATAATTCTCGGATCTGATATAGCAGAACGGTTTGATTTGTCTGTCGGCGATGAGGTAATACTTGCCAGTCCGGCAGGCTTGCGGTCAGGTGGTATCGGCAGACCAAGGAGAAATCTGTATGAAGTGAGGGGACTGATAGATACCGGTATGTCTGAATTTGACAATTCATTTGCTTTTATTCATCTGAATGAAGCGCAGTATCTTTTTAATATGCGGGATCAGGTTTCTGGTTTTGGTCTGAGGTTGTACGACAGACTGAATGCTCCGGTTGTACAACAGAAAATCAATAGTGAATTAGGATATCCATTTTATGCCAGAACATGGCTCGATACGAATAATGTTCTGTTTGACTGGATGAATGTTCAGCGTCTTCCGTTCCTTATCGCATTCGGCATGATTATTTTAGTAGGATCACTAAATCTTGTCAGTACGCTCATTCTGATAATTCTCGAAAAACAAAAAGATATCGGAATTCTGAAATCAATGGGTGCGACATCCCGGTCAATAACAAAAATATTCTTTATTGACGGGTTATTAATCGGCCTACTTTCGATTAGCGCTGGTTCGGTACTCGCGTTAGTGCTCGGAATATTGCAGAACAATTTTGAGATTATTTCTGTTAGTAAGGATGTTTATTACATTAGTTCGTTTCCCATAGATATGGCATGGTCTGTATTTTTTCAAATTGGAATAATCGCATTGCTATTGTGTCTGGGGGCGACGCTTTACCCAGCATGGAAAGCGTCGAGTATGAGTCCATTCGAAGCAATTAAACGGGATTAGTTTGGTTAGTTGAAACACAGCATAAATTAACAATATTTTTTAAATTGATCATTATTGTAGTGCTTCAAACCACTATTTGAGTGTCATGAGTAATGAAGCTTGAAAATCTATGATTAAAACATTACGCATTTTTGAAAGTTAAATTCAAAATTTAATATTGTATTTTGTAACACAATCAATAAATCACATGTCATTTGAAACATTTATAGCGAAACGGTTTCTGCGGGCAAAAAAGCGTATAGGCCTCATATCATTCACCACTTTTTTTTCGTTTTCTGTGATAGTACTTGGTGTTGCGTGCATAACCACTATATTGTCGATTATGAACGGATTCGAATCTGTGGTGCTTGAACGGTATTTAGCATTCGATAGCCATATCACTGCAACGAAAACCGGTGAAGATGAGTTTCCCGAACACATGGGTTTTACCAACTATCTCGATGCAAATTCGAATATTCAGGGCTATTCGCAGTTTGTTTCGGCAAGAGCTATTCTCATGTCAGAAGAGGCAGAGCACATTACTACCTTAAAAGGGATTGACATCGAGACGGTAGATAATGTATCCCGATTACGGCAACATATTTTCTATGGAACAGATGACTTTTCTCTCGATAATCAACAGGTCGAATTTGGTATTATCCTTGGTATGGAAACTGCGGACAATTTGGTAGTAACGGTCGGAGATAGAATTTGGGTTATGAGTTTGAGCGGATTAGGTCGCGTATTTCAAGAACCACCTGCACGTCGCTTTGTCGTGACGGGTATATTTGACGCAGGACTAAGTGACTATAATATGACCTATTCTTATTTGCCAATACAGTCGGCTCAAAAATTTTTAAGGTTAGGTTCGGATATATCAGGATTTGATATTGCAACTACTCAGATAGAATCCTCTCCCGAAATTGCAGAATATTTGAAAAGTGATAATTCGGAAAATGTCCTAATAAAGACATGGTATGACCAGCACGAAAATCTGTTTGCTGCGATGAAACTAGAAAAATGGGGTGCATTGCTTGTGCTGAGTTTAATGATATTAGTGGCAAGTTTCTCAATTGCAAGTTCATTGATAATGCTGGTTCTGGAAAAGCGAAATGAAATCGGAATATTAAAATCGATGGGTGGAACTGAGCAAAGTATAAAAAAAATATTCATCATTAATGGAATGATAATCGGGACCTCAGGCACTTTTTTGGGATTGTTAACTGGACTCGCTCTTTGCACATTGCAGAAAATGTATGCTATTGTTGAGCTCCCGACCAATATTTTTATTATTGGTTCTTTACCCGTTGAAATCAATCCGTACGATTTTATTATTGTCGGGGTCATTGCGCTGGGGATGACCTTTGCGGCGACACTCTATCCTGCTCGAACAGCAGCCGTTATGCTCCCTTCACGAGCACTCCGATATGAATAGAAAACAATAGGAAACCGTTATGAACACCGGCACAATTCTGGAAGTACAAGGTATCTATAAAAATTTTCAAGTAGGGAAAAAGAGGGTAGATGTGCTCAATGGCGTTAACTTTTCCCTGAATAGGGGAGAAATCGTTTCTATTTTAGGTGTTTCGGGTGCAGGAAAAAGTACATTGTTGAGTATAATCGGAACACTTGACCGTCCGAATAAAGGTATAATAACGCTCGATGGTGAAAATGTTACAAAAATGGACGAAATGCAGCTTGCTATCGTAAGAAATAAGAAGATTGGATTTGTATTTCAGTTTCACTATCTCCTGCCGGAGTTTACCGCATTGGAAAATGTAGCTATGCCGGGATTTATTCAGGGTAAACCACGTAATGATGTTGTTAATCGGGCTCGAGAGCTGCTTGTAAATGTCGGACTCGGTGAACGTCTTGATCATAAACCGAGTGAGTTGTCAGGTGGGGAACTACAGCGGACAGCCGTAGCTCGCGCTCTTATCAATGATCCTGCTATTGTCCTTGCCGATGAACCGACCGGGAACTTAGACCGTGAGAATGGGGAAGCGGTTTACAATCTAATGCTCGATCTGAGCCATAAATCAAATAAAACATTTCTTGTTGTGACGCACAACGAGTCAATATCTGAACGAACAAACCGGATTCTAACGTTATCCGATGGCAAGATAATTATATGATCACTATATTGAATCTGTAAGCGGATATAGAGAATAATCCTTCTGCCTTGGAACTTTTTCTAAGAGAGCAAACGTTTATGTATGGCGGTTGCTCATAGAATAGGAGCAACGAAAAAAAAATCTCGAAATGTCTTGAGAGGATTGGATAAGTCGTCGATACTAGTATCAACTGAATGTATTGATGCTTCTCACTCTTCTCATGATAGCGGATGGAAAGGTACTGTACTTCCGAATTAAAGTATTGATTACGATGGAAAAAATTAGTATTCTAATACGTAACTGGAATAAAGTGCCTCCGGGATTTGTTAGATAAACAAAAGCGCCTTATGATTTTAAGATTTCGTTTGAAAAGTACGGTGGCTTTAAAACTTAAATCTAAGTTCAAGGTATGTGCTCATGGAGTTTCCAATGAAAAACAATTTTTCGCACCGAGTGCAAATGGTGATTCAATTCTCTCGTGAAGAGGCTGTCCGTCTTGGCCATGACTATATTGGATCGGAACATCTTCTGCTTGGTTTGCTGCGTGAAGGAGATGGAATCGCTATAGAAATTCTCAAGAACCAAAGCGTTGACCTCGACGAACTCAAACGTAGTATTGAAGAGACAGTCAAAAGTACTGGTGGTACTATGACTATTGGAAATCTTCCGTTGACAAAACGGGCCGAGAGAATTTTAAAGGGCACTTATATTGAAGCGAAAAATTTTAAATCGGATATAATTGGTACCGAACATCTGCTCCTTTCACTGACAAAAGAAAAGGACGGGATGGCAGCTCAGATACTTATGAATTTTGATGTGGAATATGAATCGGTAAAAAGGGAGTTAGAAGCAATAATGCAGGGTGAAGAACATGAAAAAGTTGAAAAGCCAAAAAAATCGAAAACACCGGCCTTAGATCATTTTGGCAGAGATTTGACAGAATTAACCCGTCAGGACAATCTCGACCCAATAATCGGTAGAGATGATGAAATTGAGCGTGTTGCCCAGATTCTGAGTAGACGCAAAAAGAATAATCCAGTACTCATAGGTGAGCCTGGAGTAGGAAAAACTGCAATTGCTGAAGGACTTGCTATTCGTATTGTTGAGAAGAAAGTTCCCCGCACTTTGCATAATAAACGGGTTGTAACCCTTGATTTAGGAGCACTTGTTGCGGGTACTAAATACCGTGGTCAATTCGAAGAGCGGATGAAAGCGGTAATGAATGAATTAGAAAAAAACAGAAATATTATTCTTTTTATTGATGAACTGCATACAATTGTCGGTGCCGGTGGCGCTTCCGGTTCACTCGATGCCTCGAATATGTTTAAACCCGCGCTGGCACGGGGGGAACTGCAGTGTGTTGGTGCAACAACGTACGATGAATATCGGCAGTTCATTGAAAAAGATGGTGCTTTAGAGCGTCGTTTTCAGAAAATTATGATTGATCCTCCATCTATCGAACAGACCGCGCAGATTTTACAGGGATTGAAGAGCAGATATGAAGATCACCACAGGGTAACCTACACTGAAGAAGCATTGGATGCCGCAGTCAAACTGAGTGACCGGTATATAACCGATAAATTTCTACCGGACAAGGCTATTGATGTTCTCGATGAAACCGGTTCCCGCGTACGATTGACAAATCTTGTTGTTCCGGAAGAGCTTCTCGAAGCCGAAAAAAATGTAGAAGATATCAAATTGAAAAAAGAATCGGCAGTTCAGAATCAGGCATTTGAGGAAGCTGCGCGGCTCCGTGATGAAGAGCGGCGTGCAAAAGAGAATCTCAAGTCAGTTAGAGACAAATGGGAAGAAAACGAGGAATTCAACAGGGTAGTTGTTACAGAAGAAGACATTGCGGACGTTGTTGCGATGATGACCGGAATTCCGGTAAAACGGGTTGCACAAACCGAATCTGAGAAACTCCTCAAGATTGAAGACGAAGTAAAAAAATCTATCATCGGACAGGATGAAGCCATTGAATCACTTGCTCGTGCAATCCAACGTACACGTGCAGGATTGAAAGATCCTGATAAGCCGATCGGGTCGTTCATATTTCTTGGCCCTTCGGGCGTTGGTAAGACACTGCTCGCAAAAGTGGTGGCAAAATATCTGTTTGAAGACGAAAGCGCTCTGATTCGGATCGATATGTCGGAGTACATGGAAAAATTCACCAGTTCCCGATTAACTGGTGCCCCTCCAGGCTATGTCGGCTACGAAGAAGGCGGCCAACTTACTGAGCGGGTCAGAAGAAAACCCTACTCGGTCGTGTTGTTGGATGAGATTGAAAAGGCACATCCGGATGTGTTTAATGTTCTTCTACAAGTCTTGGATGACGGCCGATTGACAGATGGGCTCGGCAGAAAAGTTGATTTCAAAAACACAATCCTCATTATGACGTCAAATGTTGGTGCTCGTGAGATAAAACAAAATGCTTCATTTGGATTCACCTCAGGATCAAAAGAAGCGGACTACAACTCTATGAAAATAAAAATCATGGAAAATGTAAAACGGATATTTAATCCAGAATTTTTGAACAGGATTGATGAACCGGTTGTGTTTAAAGCGTTGGATTTAGACGATATACTCAAAATTGTCGATCTTGAATTTAAAGCAATTCTTGAAAAACTGTCAGAGCGGAAAATATCGGTGAACCTTTCTGCAGGTGCCCGAAAATTTTTAGCAGAAAAAGGGTATGATGCTGTACTGGGTGCACGACCATTAAAGAGGGCAATTCAAAGGTATGTTGAAGATCCTTTGGCAGAAGAAATTCTTAAAGGAAAATTCGGTGATGGTGGGAAGATTAAAATCGTTGTGCGTGGTGATAAGCTCTCTTTTTCAGATTCCATTAAAGCTCCTCTAAAACTCGATGACAATTAATCAAAAGTGATATTTAAAAGAGCACAACAATTTTTCAAAGCCTCGACTTAATATGCCGGGGCTTTATTTTTTTCTGGCCGTACAAAAAATCTGCAACTTTTTTGAGTAATTTTCCCCCGATTATTGTATAATATAGTAAGACATTCTGTAAAATTTAAAATCAATGGAAACAATCGGAAAACCATTACAACAGGGTGTGTTTGATATTGATGCCGGAGGTAAGAAGCTCTGGTGGTCTCTTACTGTGTCTCTACTGCTGCATTTGTCTTTGTTTTTTTTGTTTAAGACAGGATTAGTGCCGATAATTCCGTTATCTAATGTAGCGCCTGAAGAGGAGGAAACACGGCTCATGTTTGAACTGGTTGAATCCAACCCGGACAATATTGTTGCTGTTCCACCTGAAAATGCCGTATTTGCCTCCGATCGGAATACCGAGGCATCTGATCCTAATCCCACAGTAGATAGCGATGAAAACATACCGCACATTGAAGGTTTTGCCGAAACTGAAGAGCTGCCATCCCCAACTATCAATCCTATGAGTGCTCCGCCGGCACAAAGTTTGTTGTTTCCAAAAACATTCAATTTATCCGAGCTTAAAAAGCAGTCTGCTGCTGGGGAAGAGATGAAAGAAGCGGTTGCGCAGGAGGAACAGTCAAGCTATTTACAACCTGTCTTACCAGACAATCGCACTGTCAGTGAACGAGAGGTTGGAGGACTGTCTCTCAGTACCTATGCATGGGATTATGCACCATATTTATTGCGGCTCAAACAAAAAATCAGCATGAACATTCATCCACCGCCGGCATTTACACAGTTAGGAATCATCGAGGGAAAATACATTGTTCAGTTTGTAATTACCCGAAAGGGAGAACTAAAAAGCCTTCAACTGCTTGATTCAAGCGGGGCGGAAGCATTAGCACGAACAAGTACTGATGCAATTAACTTTTCAAAGCCGTTCGATCCATTGCCTGACCATTTTCCAGAGGACGTTCTCATTGTAACAGGCACATTTTATTTCTATGTCCGTTGATATGAGTAGAGAGGATAGTGTACTACTATGCTGGAAATGATTTACGAAGGAGGAATCATGATGATTCCTCTGTTTTTGTGTTCGATCCTTGTAGTTACGATCGCCTTTGAGCGAGGATTTTCACTACGGAGAAAAAAGGTTATAAAATCGGAATCCGTGTGGGTTGTCGAAAATGTAAGCGGAAAAGACGATATCAACAAAACGCTTGCACATTGTAAAAATAGCAATGACGCATTCTCAAATATTATTAATGCAACTCTTACTTCTTATATTGATAATCCCCGTGACATAAAAGAATATGTTGAGGAGCAGGGGAGAATTGAAGTCCGCAGGCTGGAAAAAAGACTCGTTATTCTTGAAACAATTGCCGGTATAGCCCCGCTTCTCGGATTGCTCGGCACGGTGATCGGAATGATAGAAGTTTTTGATGGAATTTCTATTGAAGGAATAACACGGACTGCATCACTGTCCAGTGGTATATCAGAGGCATTAATAACAACGGTAGCCGGTTTATCAATCGGTATATTAGCATTGGTGTTTTATAATTATTTTACGAATAAAGCTGAAGACTTTGTGCTGGAAATTGAGCATTATTCGGCACGACTTATCCAAAAATTACAAAACATATAGCACATCGACATTTCGAAAACCGTCAACTTGATGTAATTATAATGAAACTTAGTCTCAGAAAACCTCGAAAACTTCTCATCAATATCACTTCTCTTATTGACGTGCTCTTTCTTTTGCTCATATTTTTCATGGTTTCTTCGACATTTGTTGAAAATCCAGGTATGGACCTTGAACTACCCGAATCAGAATCGAGTACAGTACAGGAAACAAAAGATCTCGTTTTACAGATTCAGGCTGACGATATAATGTTTCTTAATAGTATTCCGGTCAATTGGAGTAATCTACAAGATGTACTGGAAAAAGAACATGTCATGAATCCTGCGGGTGCACTTATTCTAAAGGCCGACAAAAATGTCAGGCATGGAAGTGTTGTCCGAATTATGGATTTCGCAAAGCGAACCGGCCTCGAGAAACTCATCATTGCTACTACCACCGAGCAGGGTCGTCCCCGGTAATAGGCACTACCATTTCATCTCTTTGTTAATTTAATACACATCATAATTTTTTAAATTTTGAAAAATTGCTTGACAAGTGGCCATATATAAACTATATTAAGTATAATAAATAATTAAAGTATATCAACTATATGACGATAATGAAGTAAAAGGGGCCGTTTGAATGAAGAAAAACAAAGAATTGTTTCCAACCCAGAAAATCTGTGAAATGTTTGATGTGACTAAAACGACTCTATTCAAATGGGAAAAAGAGGGGAAACTTAAAAAGGTCGATAAGGATTGGCGGGGATGGCGTGTATTCTCGGATGATAATGTGGACGAAATACGAAAAATTATTATTGATAAGAAACGGAAAAACAGGTAGGATTACATGACACTTTCACATTTGTTTTCAAGACTGATCGGATATTTTAAACAGAATATATCTGGACTGGATATGCCAAAACCGGAACATGGATTAGAGAGAATTCCATTTGAGTTTATAGCGGATAAATTGTATGAAGTGGCATATTCGAGTCGGGATGCTATCGGCCGTAAAATTGTAGCTCCCGACAAGTATATTATTCGGTTTTCTCCGGAAGACCGTGCATTGCGGAAATATACTGAAGATATCCTTGTTGAAGAATTGGCACATAACCTCAATAACCGTATTAAAAAATTGAAGGCGGATATATGCAGTAGTATATGTTGTATCGAAATTGAGACTGATGTTGAACTGGAGCAAGGTGAGTTCTATATTGATTGTAAATTTTTGTCCAAGCAGCAGAAAGAGAAGAAAAAAAGTGTAAAAGTATATCCAATGGAAAGAAAAGATCTGTCCGCCGCGAAAATTCCACCACCAGATTCTCCTGAAATGCAAGATGGCTCTTTGATACGTACGCTCTTAAGCAAAGGGGAGGAAGAAAATATCGCGCATACCGAGCAGGGTATTTTCTGTTCATTGCAGGTGCATGATGAAGGCAATGACCGGTTTTTTGTACTACCTGAAGGCAAATACTGTATTGGGCGGGGTAAAATTGCAGATATTCAACTCAACGAAAAAGATCTTTCGATATCTCGGAAGCATGCTATTCTGGTAATTGAGAAATCAGGCATCTCATTGAAAATGATTGGGAATAATGGTGGAAGAGTCAACAAAGAGCCTGTGTTAAGCGGTACCGAGTGTTTTGCGGCTTCCGGAGATTTGATTTGTATAGGAAGCAGTACCATTTCTATTGATCTCACTACCGGAGGGCATTTTAATTATGATAACAACAAAAATTGAAAATTCGCTTCGAAATGGCCTGTTTGGCGTGTTCGGGAAGTTTTATGAAAAAGAAGGCCGGTTGATCTGGCAAGCATTGTTATCCCAGAGTATAGAAAACAATCTGCTTATTAACGGAGACCGTTGTATTGTGCCGGACAGATATCTAGTGTCTGTTTCTTCGGACAATGATGAGGTTTTGATGAGAAAAGAAACTTGCACTCATTTGATGAAATGTTTTGTCAAAGATTTTGCAGAGTGTTTGGAGTATGACCTGAACAATGAGGTTCGTATTGATTGGATTGTTAAAAATATGAATAATCCTTTTGGGATGAGTATTCATGCATGGGTATCCCGGTCAGCCGGTGTAAAAGCTGAAGTGATTAAAATTAATGATGGTAATAAGCGTATTGGGGAGTTCAGACTGGCTCCAGGCGAGAAAGTCATAGCAGGCAGGAACGAGCGTTGTACGGTTGTTCTTAATGACAAGTATATATCGGACCAGCATGCAGTGATAGCGTCCGATCAAATGGGTAATATACATATCATTGATTTACATAGTGCAAATGGTACGTATGTATCAGGAAAACGCCTGGAGCCTTTTGTTGATTATAAGCACGAACTCCCGAAAAGTGTGTTTATTGGAAGTGATTTCGAAGTGAAATTTTATAAAAATTTCGCTATGAAACCGGGTATATGTACGGGTGATGGCAATGTATAGCATATTGAAAATCGGACATTTTCTTTCTATAGCACTCTTAGTATTTGTCGGACTATCTCTTGTATGGGCTAGCATTGGAACATTCGGAAACGGCTCGGCAGTTTTCAGGAGAAAGTTGTACTACGGTATGGTGTTGGGAGTGATAGTGTTGTTCGTTTTAACAGCGACCTCACAAGGTCAGAGGCAATTAGGTTTACACGAAAATTTGACAACGGTTGTCGCTCAGTACGACACGCGTCAATGGATGAAGGAGCGCTCTATTCTTAAGGGATCAATTTTTGACAGAAGCGGCGAGCTGGACAGGGCGCTTGCAGTATCCGAGCAGTTTGGCAATAAAGAATTCGAGAGAATTTATCCATATGGGACTGCCAGCGGACATGTTATAGGATACTCAGATCGCGAACGTGGACGGACTGGGATCGAAGCTGCATATTTTTCTACGCTTATAGGTCTCCAATTTGGATATCTTGAAAATTTAAAGCAATTTGTCTCTGGAAAATTCAATACTGTTCCAAAGGGAACGGATGTTTATTTAACAATCGACAGCAGAATGCAAAAAGCAGCATATAATGCTATAGGTAATAAAAAAGGGGCTGTCGTTGTGCTCGATCCCAAGACTGGAGAAGTTGTTGCTCTTGTAAGTACACCCGGTTTTTCTCCAGATCACATTAACAATGATGAACAGTGGAATAATTTGCTTGAGCGGCATGAAGATGCACCGCTCTTTAACAGAGCGCTGCAAGGACTTTACCCTCCGGGATCTATAATGAAAATAATTATTGCTGCAGCGGCACTGGAAGCAGGCCTTGACCCGATCTATTTTTCAGGTCCTGATGGTTACAAGCCGGATGAAATGTCTCAAGTTATTCATGAACATGAGTATGAAGCCTACAATAATGCCGGAAATAAATGGATGGGTCATGGTAATCTTTCCATGACTAAAGCTTTTCAAAAGTCAAGCAACGTATACTTTTCGCGACTAAGTATGGCTTTAGATAACAGCATATTTGAAAATACAATAAAAAAATTTGGATTTAAACACGAATTTCAGTGGAATACGTCGAGTTCTTCATTGCATGATTATTTTCCAGTTGTGCATTCATTCTTTCCTGAGTCTGATGTTCTGATGCCTGAACAAAAATGTTGGTCGTCACTCGGCCAGTATAAAGTTCTCATGTCTCCAATGCATGTATCGCTTGTCGTTGCTGCTGTGGCAAATAACGGATATATGCCCCGGCCATCACTTGAACTGGGTAGATTTCCACGATATTCAGCAAAGGTTATTTCTTCAGGAACTGCACAGTCACTGCAAAAAATGCTTCGTACTGTTGTGGAAAATGACACAGGATTCAGAGCAAATGTTTCCGGTATAAACGTGGCGGGAAAAACAGGTACTGCTGAGATAGGTTCACGCGATCCCCACAGCTGGTTTGCCTCATTTGCACCCGCAGAAAACGCACGGCTTGTTGTTGTTGTGCTAATTGAGAACGGTGGGTATGGAGGAAAAGCCGCAGCGACGGCAGCACGAAAAATTTATTTGGAAGCTCAAAAGCTGGGTTATTTCGGCTTAGCCTCACAATTATGAGAACGATAACAGTAAAATATTCTTATACAAACTCATTATACCAAAAAAAGAGTCCGGTTATGCCGGCAGTGTTTCTGATCGGTATCAGTGTCCTACCAATTGGATGGATACTTCTTCTCTCTGGAGGATTTCGGATTCAAAGTGTTGATGTGCCTACAAGTATGTTTGTAGCACTCAGTGTGATTCAGGTTCTGTTTGTTATAGGAATTGTGTGTCTGTTGCGAACAGGTTACCGGGGGAGCTACGTTCCGCTTGCCGCTATTATGTTGTTAACGGGTATCGGTATGGTATTGCA
Source organism: bacterium (assembly GCA_965249485.1). Classification (GTDB taxonomy): domain Bacteria; phylum SM23-31; class SM23-31; order SM23-31; family SM23-31; genus CBDFMG01. The sequence continues at coordinate 2,303,479 of OZ252239.1, forward strand.
GATAAGATTGAGCATAAACACTATATCATTCAGTGTTGACCAGACTGTTCGGATCGGAATGGATCTAATGTTCTATGGCATGGAAAATCACATTCTCTCGATATGCATTGCTATTATTTCTCTTTTTAGTGCTGTTTTTCTTTTTACAAGTAAATATATTAGATTAATTGGGAAAAAGTATTTATTCATTTATGCGGCAACTATAAGCCTTGTCGTGGTGTTAACGGGGATGTCTCTAATGCATGATGGGGGTCAATTTCTCTTTTCCAGAGTGCCGTGGGAATTGGCAAAAATAGCGCTGCCTTTGACATTTGCAGGTTATCTGTCATATAACAGCCGTTTATTGACAGTGATGAACAACGGGAAAATGGAGCTCAATCTATTTGGTTGGGGACCTTTTTTGGTTATGATATTTATTCCTTTACTGCTCTTTATGATACTTGGTGATTTCGGACAGGTTATGATTTATGGTGCGGTTATTTTACTTCTTCTGTTCGTGGCGACAGGGTCATTTGTGTATCCCTTGCTTGGTTTAGTTGCAATAATAGCGGCTCATCAGATTGCCGGAATGTGGAGTGATGTACTGCCCGGACATATCGCCACACGATTTACTTTGTGGTATGATTTTTGGTCAGGATTTCCATCAACCGAGTGGTGGGACAGAAGCTTCCAGACAGCAAATGCATTCTTTGCCCTTAATGCAGGAGGACTCGGAGGAACGGGCCTTGGACTTGGAAATCCCAACTTGGTTCCACTGGTACAATCGGACTTTGTGTTTGCCGCTGCCGCAGAGGAGTTAGGTTTTATTGGTACTTTGGGTATTTTTTTACTATATTTGAGCATAATTTTAACAGGTATTCGCACTGCCTTTTCTTGTTCTAATAGATTTGAATTTCTTGCTGTTTCTGCTCTTGCGATCATGTTCTGCTGCCAGATATTTATTAATATTGGGGGTGTCTTGAATATGATACCATTAACTGGGGTAGTGTTGCCATTTTTAAGTAAAGGTGGATTTGCTTTTATTACATTTTCCACTATGATAGGATTTATTATGGCCGTATCACACAAAAATGCAACCGAACATAACAGAATGCCCGAAGATATAATATGAGTTCAGATATTGTAAAAATAATTCTTACTGGTAATCCGACAGACAGAGATTTGGCCGCCCGTCAAATATGCCAGAGTAGAAAAAAAGATATACTTAAAACGTTATGGGATAATGTGCATGCTGCTGATGCGGGAGCCCGTGAAGTGATAATCAAAATTGCCGGCGTGTTAGGGGGACTTGAATTTAGTCAAGAAATCGAGGATTTGAGTAAAAAAGACCCGGAGGCAAACGTCAGAATTGCTGCCATTGTGGCAAAACAATATCTGGGAAAAGTCACCTATGGCAAACTTTCAGACGAAATAAATAGATTTAATTTTGAAGAAACTGAGGATAGCAGACAAACAATTCAACCGGCTGCTCAGGAAGTCCCAACTCAGACCGAATCCCGAACCTCCGCGCCAAAAGTCAAATTTGCCGGTGATACAGAAGAGCAAAAGAATGATTCTGATCAAAGTATAAAAAAATCAACCCTCCTTTCAAAAAAAGTGTTGATCGCGGGACTTTGTGTTGTAGTTGTGGTAGCGGCTGTTTCTGTGAGTAGGATTCTTTTCGAAAGTGAACAGGAGCTAGATAGACAAATTCCGCAATCACCCGGCACTAAGGCGATTGCACTGATGATCAGGGAGCGGATCGATGCAGTTAATAAATTTAAAGCGAATTATCTTGATCCGGAAAGTCCGGCAAGTCGCTTTCCAATGACATTAGAGCTCCGTAGCATGCCTGGTGATACTTACGGTGAGCTATTTGAGCGTGTCTATGGAAATATTCTTGGCACTGAAACCGGGATGAATACTATCGGTGCTTTTTGGCGGCATATGAATTTTGGAACATCTAAAACACAGAAAATGATTGATTTGATGGATATGGAAACAGAGAGTGAACTTCTATTGTTTCCCAATCCTGTTTCGATGGGATTGCAGCTTAACTTGAATGAAGGTAGTGCCGCTAACCAAAGTTTTAACAATGTTGATCCTGATCTTGAAATTTTAATCAGAGTCAACAGTGTTGTCGTGAGATAGGTTCTCATAATGATGCAAATTACTCAAAAGATAGCAGTGGTATTAATATGCGTGCTTTTCAGTTTGTCGGGCATGGTTCCGATGTACTGGACCGATTTTTCAATGTCGGTAATTGTTACCAATAGATCAGATGAGTGGAAGCGGTTATTTCTAGAGAAGGGTAGAATTCTTGAAATTGCAAATGTCAATTCATCTCATCTTCAGAGTGTTATTATTACTGCAGGTGATGGTTGGATGGAAATACCTCCCGGCCGTACTGTGGAGAAGAAAATAGAGGCAATTTGTCTGAATGAAGGACTTAGCTTTCCACCAGTGGGAGATGAGGTAGTATTGACTCCATTTTCAGGAAGTCAGGAATTGATTGCGGCTGGAGCAAATCAAAAAGCAATCCATAGCATTACAGCATTCCCGAAAGAAAATTTCGTACTCATTACCGCCAAAGGATATTCTGATGATGAAATTGAGGGGAGAGCAACCGATTATGATGAGGCGTTTCAGTCAGCGGTCGAAAACGCAGCACGTGAGAGCGGATTTACCTTTACTTCGGAAACAATTCTGAATAATCTGAATTTAATAAGAACACAACAAAGAATTGATGTTGAAGAAAAATCGATTAAGTTAGTATGTGTGATTCATGAAGAGTATAATGAAGAGAATGGACAATATCTCCTGATCGGAGAGTTTGAAGTCAGATCAAAACCGTCATCACCACAGTTAAACAACTAAATGTAGTGAAAAACTATGCTGGAACAAAAAGGTCTTGATGAAGTTCATGCCCATTCACAATGCAGATATCTAAGAAGGGATTCCTTTTATTGTCCTGAAGTGCGAATGGATGAGTCGCTCTATTGTTTTTGGCATAATCCGAATGCACCGAGAGATGGACATGACCTCAAGGAACGGTTAGAAACAAAAGTGAAAATTGATCCGAATTGTGAAGGGTACAAATTGGCAAAGACAGATTTACACGATGCGTGGCTGACCGAAACAAATTTCAATGATTCCGATTTTCGCCGAACGAAATTGACCAATGGCCATCTGTTTGGTATATCTCTCAAGGGTGCTGATTTGCTCAAAACGAATTTATCGAGTGCAAATCTACGGCATGCTGATTTGCGGGAAGCAAACTTGCTTGGTATCAATATCGAGAATTCAAGAATTGATAATATCAATTGGGGCAGTGAATGTGTTATTTTGCATGAAATCCTGGCAATAATTGCGGTTAAGCAGAAATTAAAAGAAGTCGCCTGCAGTAAATACAAAGACGCTGAAGAGGTATATCTGACATTAAAAAATCACTTTAATTCGATAGGCAATTCGCAGCTTGTCGGAAAGTTTTTCTACAGAGAGATGATTGCTCAAAGAAAACAGGCACCCCTCTTTTCTGCTAAAAGATTATTTACAAAAATGGCTGATGTTTCGTGCGGATACGGAGAAAAAATACCAAATATATTATTTTTCTCAATGGCTGTTGTCATCATTAATGCTTTTCTCTTCGGCTTTTTCTCAATCTCAAGTGGTGATTCGGTTTACAGATTTTCTATGGCAGCAGGAATCTGGGGAAATATAAAAACATATTTTCTTATGCTGTATTATAGTACAGTGACGTTTACGACACTCGGTTATGGGGATTATGCACCTGCTTCTGCTATCAGTAAGGCATTGGCAGGTTTTGAGGCGTTCATTGGACCGTTTCTTGTCGCATTGTTTGTTATAACTGTCTCAAAAAACCTGATGTCCCGGTGAGGTCATGAAGTGTGTAAAATATATAATAATTCCTACCCGTCTACAGGGGATTACCCTCTTCGTACTTTTGCTGCCAATTGTTATGTTCTGCTCAGAATCCGTTGAGTCTGATTTGTCCTCTCTTTCTGCGCGAATTGATGAAACAGACATGTATTTTGAAGTGACTGGGCTCGGTGCTGCCGCTGTTGATGATGGTACTACCATTGCAGAAGCAAGGCGGAATGCCGAATCGATTGCTTACATTCAGGCCGTGGAAATTCTTGCTGAAGCGATACAGGGAATAGCAGTACAGGGAGAAATACGGCTTCGCGACCTAGCAATGCAAGAGGGCCGACTTTCCCAGCTTATAAAGGTACGCCTTGAACAAATACGCCAAGTCGGTGCCACGCAATTCGAAGAACAGGATGACGGTTCGTGGATTGCCGCCTCCACAATCATTTATCAGAAAGAGAACGCTCAAAAAATTGCAGATGCAATCGGTTTAGGAGAGTATGACGAATTAACATTGTATACAGAAAATACTGTGCTGCTACAAAACAGAGACTATTCCGGTATTATACTTGATGTGAGGTATGTGTCCGGATTTAATACATTTTTAGCACCAAAAGTCGCCCGCAACGACGGATCGGTATTATTTTCGGTTAGAGATATTGCCCCACGTGTTGATAGAAACATTTGGCATTCCTGTTTTTGCGACCATTTCGGATGCAGTGCGGCTTGGAGATGTCGGGCAGACTCCCTTAAAAATTGTTCCGGTGGATTTTAAAGCAGACACTGGATTATTGATACTCACGGAGAGAGATGCGCGTATATTTGAGACAAATAATTTTGTGCAAAAAGCAATAAACACTGGAAAATTAGCGCTTATTTTATAGAAAATGATATGATTCAACATCGTAAACTAAAATATATTGTACTTGTGTTATCTGTTTTCTTCTTGTATTGCCCTGCGCCTTCACAGGATTTCAATATAGTCTATTCAGATAATACCGCTGAATCTGTTACAGATTATATTAAGAGGTCTATTGTTGTCACAGGGAGAGGAGCATCTACCAAATCTCAAACATCGATCGCTCAGAAAAAACTTTGGGCGCTTACGGAAGCGCGGAAAAATTGCATAACACAGGCTGCTGTAGCAATCGGTAAATTGTATGTTGAAAGTACGACATTTATGGAAGCAGGTTCTCTGGCTGGAACGGATTTTTCAATGCAGATCGGGGCATACGTGCGAGGCTTACAGGCATTCGAAGAAGAAACAGAAACGTTGAGTGATGGTTCTTTTGCTGCCGAAATTACATTAGTCATTGATTTCGACGGAAATAGGGGATTAAATGCATTGCTGTTTAATGAACTATTTCCACTTGAGGAATCAAATGCCAGTCAATTGACGGACAATAGCGTTATCAGGTATTCGGCAAAGTCGATAACAGGTCTTGTGTTTGATGTGCGTGATTTGCCCATTAAACCCTCTATGATACCAAAAATTTATTCTGAAAGTGGTGAGCTCATATTTGGGCCTGAGCATGTCAGTAGGGATTATGTTGAAAGATACGGGATTGTCGGTTACACGAAAGATGCTGCGAATGTCCTTGAGCGAGTAGGTGAAAATCCGCTTCTTCTGAAAGTTTTTGCGCTGCGCGAGGGCAATGCGGCACATATTGTCCTCGGTAAAGATACTGTTGAACAACTCGTAAAAATTGACAAACGTGGTCGTCTTTTTAGAGAGTCTCGGGTTGCTTTTTTGGTTAAATAGAATAAATTATAGAAGAATACTATGGCTGACTTTAATTTTCCACCAGGATACAGGATTGGTGAGCATGGTGAATATCAAATCATTCGCCGTCAGCCTATCAGTGATGGAGTGAACAACACGTTTTCCGAAGTGTACCTGGTGAAAAAAATCAAGGTACGAAAAAAGTATGCTCTTAAGGTCTTACGTCCCGATATTATTGCAAAACATAAACGGTCAGTCGATGATTTCAAGGATGAAATTCGTGTATTGATGGAGATGCGGCACAAAAACATTATTTCAATTAACGACTATGGAACTTTGCAAGACAGAGATGGTGTGCCGAGTTTTTATCTGATTATGGAATACATTGAAGACGCTTCGCTGCTCAAGGAGAAGTATTCGCTCAAAAAACGATTTCTGTTGTTTCTTCAGATCTTGGAAGGTCTTGAATATCTCCATTCAAAAAATATTATTCACCGAGATATTAAACCTGACAATATACTGGTTCAGCACGATTCTCTCGTTAAAATAACAGATTTTGGAATTGCTAAATTTATTGGTAATAACGATACGGTATCATCGGTAATCGGGGCGCCTGCATACGCACCTCCTGAGCAAATTGATAAATTCGGAGCACTTTCATACTCATCGGATCTATATGCTGCTGGGAAGACGCTTTACACTATGTTAACAGGCAATCTGCCGAAGATAAACAAGTCTGTCAAAAGTCTGCCAGAGAAGTTTAGAACCAAGAAATGGCATGATAGTATTCTCAATATTCTTCAAAAATCGACGAATCAGGACCCGGATCTGCGGTACAATTCAGCCGAGGAATTGAAACATGAATTGGCTGCTGTTATGAAGACGTATTTCCGGAAGAAACACATAACCACAGTTGAGAAAAAACAAACAGTTTTACGTGCAGCAACTCGTGCTGCAGTTGTTATAGTTGCTATCGGTGTAGCTGGTTTAGGATATTATTTAACGAATAAAACTTCTATACCGAATGAATCAGTCGAGTTTCTCAATGCCCGTGATCAGGGAATTGGAATGTTCGCATCACCAGTTAATTCGGATGAACAGGTTTTGTCCTATTTTCAGGATTTATCCGAGCGCTTTTCTAGTGGTGATGGGAATTCGTTGTTTCTTGGAGCTGTTAGTGCAGAACTGGCTGGAGAGAGAAATAGATCCATAGAATTTATGGAAAAAGCAGTAAAGCTTTATCCGGAAGATTCCGGTTGGAAAATTGTTCTGGGAAAAATGTATTACAGTGCCGGAAGAATATTTGATGCACGTGCTATGTGGAAACAGGTGAAAAATAAAGATCATAATGATTATTCAAGTGCAATGCTGTTGAAAATGACAATACCATTTAAGTAATAAATTCAAAATTTAGTATTTGGAGTGTATTCATGTTTAAAATATCTGTTGAGGATAAATTTTCTGCCGCACATCAGCTACACGAATATAAAGGGAAATGTGCAGATCTGCATGGTCACAACTGGAAAGTACGAGTAAATGTTCTTGCAGAAAAACTGGATGATATTGGAATTGCAATCGATTTCCATGATTTGAAATCGATAACGCATAATGTGTTGGAACTGCTTGATCATAAAAATTTAAATGATCTCGATTATTTCTCATATCAGAATCCTTCTTCTGAAAATATTGCACGATTTATTTTTAATAAAATCAATGAACAACTTCCTCCGTATGTTAAGCTTGATGATATAGAAGTGATTGAATCAGAGGGGTGTGTTATTACCTATTTTGAAAAGTCATATGAAAATCAATGAAATATTTTTAAGCATTCAGGGTGAATCAACATATGCCGGGCGCCCTTGCTTGTTTATCAGAACAACCAGATGCAACCTCAGGTGTACCTATTGTGATACCGAATATGCCTTTTATGACGGCAAAGATATGTCAATTGATGAACTGTACTCTGTTGTGAGAAACAGCGGTGTTCGTCTGGTTGAGATAACGGGAGGTGAGCCTTTAATGCAAAAAGATATAAACGAATTAGTTAAAGTATTACTTAAAGATGATTATGAAGTTCTTATTGAGACATCGGGAAGTCTCGATATTGATGTCATTGATAGACGTGCTGTGAGAATTATGGATATGAAATGTCCATCGAGCGGTATGGAATCGAAAAACGATTATACAAATATAGAAAAGCTGACTCCGCAAGACGAGATCAAATTCGTTATCGAGAATAGAGAAGACTATGACTGGTCAATGGGTATAGTAAAAAAATACAATCTTAATGATAAAATGCCGATTCTCATGTCTCCCGTATTCGATAAAATAGAGCCCGAAACTCTGGCAAACTGGATTTTGAGTGACAAAAAAAATGTGCGTATGCAATTACAGATGCATAAATACATCTGGGGTCCTGAAGTAACCGGTGTGTGACATGCCTTTATAATATCATTTCTATTAGACAATTCTCTGGACAGTTTCATTCATATACAATTCATAACTATGGGAAAGTATTTCACACCATATGGGTGGATTGGTGTTATAATCATCATTTCCGGAGAAGTACTTCTCTTCTCCGGAAATACATTTATGGGTATATGGATGACGCCGGTCATGTGGACTGGGTATATTCTTCTTGCAGATAATATTGTTTATAAAAGACAGAACTATTCCTTGCTTTCGTTGAGCGGTAGACTCCTCCCGGCAATTCTTCTCATTTCAATCAGTTCCTGGCTTATTTTCGAAGGGTATAACCTTCTCTTAAAAAACTGGTATTACGTCAATCTTCCGGAGAATAGAGCAATCCGTTTTCTCGGATATGCGTGGTCATTTTCCACTATTACACCGGGGATACTGGTAACAAAGGATGCGCTGGTTTCGTTTGGTATGTTTAAACATAAACGATGTTCTCAACTTCGCATTTCAAACAGGTCACTATCGGCAATTATTGGTACCAGTTTACTACTCAGTATCTACCCATTGGTGTTTCCTAATAAGTATCTTTTCCCACTAATCTGGTGCAGTGTCATCTTTCTTGTTGATCCGATAGTATACCTTCTAAAGGGAAGATCGATACTTGGGGAATTAATAGAGGGGAAACCAGGTACGCTTCTCCAACTGCTTCTTGCTGGTCTGGTCTGCGGACTGCTGTGGGAGTTCTGGAATTATTGGGCTATTGCGAAATGGATTTATACTGTACCGTACTTTCCGCAATTCAAACTATTTGAAATGCCGGTTATCGGTTTTCTGGGTTTTCCACCGTTCGCCGTTGAGTGCTATGTACTGTATCAGCTCTTTAAAAAATTATTACATATTATCGGCGTGAAACTGAAGTATTCCTGAGGGGCATTTGATTATAAAAAAGGGGCGGAATAAAATATGCCGCCCCTTAAAATATTGGTTTATTGTTGTTATAAAGCTTTATGTGCCCATTTCCCAGGAATTGAGGTATTTCTCCTGTTCTGCGGTCAGTGTGTCCATAGAAATATTCATCGATTTTAGCTTTAACCGCGATATCTGATCATCAATATCAGGTGGCACATCAATAACTTTCGCTGATAGATCAGCTTTGTTATTCACAGACCATTCAGTTGCCAATGCCTGAACTGAAAAACTCATATCCATAACTGATGCAGGGTGGCCTTCTGCAGCAGCAAGATTTACCAGGCGTCCCTCTGCAAGAAGAAAAATCCGGCGGTCGTCATGAAGGACATACATTTCTACTTCCTTTCTGACTTCTTTGATTTCTTTAGCCAGACTTTTTAATCCTTTGATATCGATTTCGACGTTGAAGTGGCCGGAGTTGCAGACAACTGCGCCGTCTTTCATGACCTCAAAATGCTCTTTTCTGATTACATTAATATCCCCGGTTAAGGTGCAGAATAGCTCTCCTTCTTTGGCAGCTTCCATGATCGGCATAACACGATAACCGTCCATAGCAGCTTCGAGAGCGCGGACTGGATCGACCTCAGTAACGATTACATTGGCACCCATTCCTCTGACGCGCATTGCAAATCCTCGTCCACACCAACCATAACCACAAACAACCGCAGTTTTACCGGCAATAAGTATATCTGTTGCTCTAATGATGCCGTCAACTGTCGATTGTCCAGTACCATATCTGTTGTCAAAAAAGTGTTTTGTCTGAGCATCATTCACTGCGATAACAGGAAATTTTAGAGCATTATCCTTAGCCATTGCGCGAAGACGTATAACACCGGTTGTTGTCTCTTCCATACTTGCAATTATATTCGGCGTCATATCCGGGTACTCAGCATGTATAGTAGAAACGAGATCGGCACCATCATCCATAGTAATTACCGGATTATGTTTTATAGCGGCATGAATATTTTCATAGTACGATTCGTTACTCTCACCACGCACAGCCCAGACAGTAATATCGAAATCTCTGACCAGGGATGATGCAACATCATCCTGAGTACTAAGAGGATTTGATGCACAGAGTAAAATATCAGCGCCGCCTTCTTTCAGTGTCCTGGCAACATTTGCCGTTTCGGCAGTTACATGAAGACAGGCAGACATTTTCAAACCCTTAAGCGGTTTTTCTTTGGAAAATCGCTCACGTATTAGTTGAAGCACCGGCATATCGTTATCTGCCCACAGAATTCTTTGCTTTCCTCCGTCGGCAAGGGCAATATCTTTAATTTTATAATTCATGAACAATTTCCTATAGCACGTTATGAATTCAGATCATCAACTTTATTTTTTAATTCCCAATCAAACCCATCTTCTTCCCGGCCGAAGTGCCCATAAGCCGCAGTGTTTCTATAAATCGGTCGGCGCAAATTCAATGCGTCGATGAATCCTTGAGGAGTAAGATCGAAGTGTTTTCTGACAAGTTGTTCTATTTCTCCGTTATGTAATTTTCCGGTTTCTCCGGTGTCAATCATAATCGACACAGGTTCCGCAACACCAATAGCATACGCAAGCTGTATTTCACATTTTTCCGCAAGACCTGAGGCAACAATATTTTTCGCGATCCAGCGCGCACCGTACGAAGCAGACCGGTCAACCTTTGAAGGATCCTTACCGGAAAAAGCGCCGCCACCATGACTGCCAATTCCGCCATAAGTGTCGACGATGATTTTTCTTCCTGTCAATCCGGTATCGCCCATTGGACCCCCAATAACAAATCGGCCTGTCGGATTTATATGATATTTTGTGCTATCGGATAGAAAATCTTCCGGGATTACAGTCTTGATAACATTTTTAACAACGTCATTTCGGAGCATTTCCATATCGATTTTATCATCGTGCTGGGATGAAATAACGACAGCTTCGACTGATATCGGTTTACCGTTATCATATTTTACAGAAACCTGACTTTTACCATCCGGTCTGAGATACGGCATTAATCCGCTTTTTCTACATTCAGTTAGTTTTCTGACAAGTTTATGTGCTAAAGATATGGGCAATGGCATGATTTCCGGTGTCTCATTAGTGGCGTATCCGAACATAATTCCCTGATCACCTGCACCGCCGACGTCCACACCCATTGCAATATCGGGTGACTGTTTATCAATTGTTGTTATGACAGCACAAGTATCACAATCGAATCCCAAGCTTGAATCGGTATACCCAATGTCCTTAATGACACCTCTGGCAATGCCGGGTATATCTACGTAAGCTGATGTGGTGATTTCACCACCGACCAAAATAAGCCCGGTGGTAACGAATGTTTCACACGCAACACGGGATTGAGGCTCCTGTGCATAAATAGCGTCAAGAACAGCATCTGAAATTTGGTCGGAAATTTTATCAGGATGTCCCTCCGAAACAGATTCGGAAGAAAATATATGATGAGCCATGCATTAACCTCACATGAATATATAGTACGCTTATTTAACCAGTGGGATAGTTTACAAATTACATTATATATGTTATCGGTATTTATCCTTAATAAACTAAACTTTAAAGAATGATTTCAGAAAAATCGCTGATATTTAAAGTGTTAAAGGTGCCCGTAACGGTTGCGTGGCTTCCGATCAAAGAGTCTTTAAGTTTCACGTCTTTAACAAAAGCACCTTCACCGATAATACAGTTGACGAGAATCGAATTTTGAATATTTGCATTATTGGCAATTGTTGAATTAGGTCCAATGATAGAGTTCTCAAGTATTGCACTTTTATCGATATACACAGGCGGGCAAATCTGTGAACCGTTTATTTGGTAATTCTGTTTATGTCTCGATAAAAGAAATTGATTAGTTGAAAGAATTGTTTCAGGTTTGCCACAGTCATACCAACCGTCAACATCAAAGGTAGTGAATTTATGGTTATTATTAACCATGATTTGGAATGCATCAGTTATCTGGTATTCACCGCTCGTTTTGTGGTTATTTCCAATTAGTTCTTCGATTGCAGATTTCAGTATACTTCCTTGATTAAGATAATACAGTCCGACAAGCGCAAGATTGGATTTTGGGTTTGGATCTTTTTCGACAAGATGCTTAATAAAACCATCTTTATTTAATTCAGCTGTGCCAAACCGTCTTGGGTCTTCTACAGATTTTACGCCCAATGATGAATGTTCACCCTCAAATACCGGCACAAGATCAACATCAAAAACCGTATCACCGAGAATAATCACAACAGGTTCATCAATAAGATAATCCTGAGCTAATCCCACTGCATATGCAAGACCAAGCATCTCATCCTGGTCATAAAAATCATGTTTTAAATCGTAATTATCCTTGATAAAATCTTTAATCTGATTTCCTCGATACCCCACTATAAATGCAAATTCATCGATACCCGACTCCAAAGATTTATCGATTATGTGGCTCAGAATTGGTTTGCCACCAACATTCAAAAGCACTTTGGGCATCGCTAACGTATGTGGTCGAAGACGAGAACCTACACCTGCAACTGGAATAATAGCTTTCATTTCACATGCCAGATTAATTGATTTTTACCAAGCTACGAAGCTAAATAAGGTAAGGATTTTTAGAAAAAAAATCAATTACTAATTTACAGCTTGCTTTTGAGGTAATTGATGTTATCAATGCGGGAAGGATCCTGTTTATTCAGGAGTGCAAGATAGAAACTTATGTAGTCACCATAATATACCAGCGAGAAAGTACGGGCAAGAATTCCAGTTCCGGATGACCAGACATCAGAAAAACTGCAATTCTGATTTGCTAGAATTTCCTGCGTGACTTCAATTCTCTTTTTGATTTGGGTATGTTCATCAGTATCCCGAAGAAAAACGACATGATATCCGGTATGGTCTGTTACTTCTTTGTTCCAGCCCACAATCTCGTTATGGCTCAGCTCAGGTAGGAATTGGCAGTAAGAGGGTACCTTGGCATTTTCATTCAATTGACATTTCCATCGTGTACCAAGAGCGTTAAAGGGGGCATATCCCGTATAGATCAATGGAATTTTCCCAACTATATCTTTTGCAAGACGCAAAGGAGGGGATGATGTGTAATTTTGCGTGCCATATTCGGCATTGAGATCTTTTAATATATTTATCGTTTCATCTATTTCAGGCTTCTGAATTGAAATTATGTTGTAGTGGCTGAGTGTTTTCATTAATGGAAATACAGAATACCCAAGCGCTGCCCTCGGCTGGAAACCCGCCGGAATAGTGATGATGGGATCTCCATGTTGCCGTGCTATTTCGGCTAAGGTACCACCAGTAGTAATACATACTATATGAGCGTTTCGCTCCCGCGCTTGTGCATAAGCGGAGAGTGTTTCTTCAGTATTACCGGAATAGCTGGAAATGCATACGAGCGATCTGTTTTGAAAATAAGCGGGAAGCTCATAATTTCGAACAACGTGTAATGGTACGGAAAGTTTATGTTCATATAATGACTGAATTAGCTCTCCGCCGATAGCTGATCCGCCCATTCCTGCAACAGCTATGGAATTGATTGACTCGCGTGCATTCGGCAAGTTTGGAATTTCCAAAGTATAGGCATCGTGGACCTGCACCGGAAATTCTTCTATAAATCGTAAGTAATTGCTCTTATCGTATCGTTGAATTAGCGCACTGATATCGACATTTTTTTCAGTCATCTCGGTTATCCTATATATATGTTTTGAATTCTAATTAGTTTTCACTTGAAAAATTAAGAACTTTTTATTTTGTAAAAGAAATTTATTATGATTTTGTCTGAAAAAAATCATCTTCATCCATCCGTGGAAAGATATCTCTCATCACATTTTGCATATAAGTCTCCACTTCCTTTGTTGTTTGGAACCGGAGACAGCGGTTACTGATTTTTTTAGCGTCTTTCAACTCAATTGATTTAAGAATTTGTTTGATTTTAGAAAGCATAATCGGACTGACACTAAATTCTGTTATCCCCAGACCGAAAAGAAGAATTGTGGAGAATGGATCACCGGCCATCTCACCGCACAATCCAACCGGGATAGAGTTTTTATTGCATGCCAGTATTGTGGTTTTTATCATCTTGAGTACTGCAGGATGGAACGAATTATAAAGATTAGCCACTCGAGCATTACCTCTGTCTACTGCCAGAGTAAACTGTGTTAAATCATTCGTCCCAATAGAAAAATAATCCACTTCTTTTGCGAACTGATCTGCCAGCATTACAGCTGAAGGGACTTCAATCATTATACCGACCGGTACATTCTCATCAAAATCAATTCTCTGATCAGCAAGTTCGGTCTTGACTTCCTCCATACGGTATTTGATCTTGTGAATTTCCTCGAGTGATGTAATAAGAGGGAACAGAAGCTTCACTTTTCCCCACACACTTGCACGGTAAATTGCTCGTAATTGCTTTCTTAAAATATCGGGCATATCAAGGCATATTCGAATTGACCGCCAACCGAGAAACGGATTGTGTTCGAGTTCCGTATCCAAAAACGGAACTACTTTGTCACCTCCGAGGTCGAGTGTTCTTATGGTGACAGGGTGAGGATTGATCTTTTTAATCACACTCGAGTATTTCTCAAATTGTTCTTCTTCGGTAGGAAGTCGGTCGTCAGCCATAAAAACATATTCAGTTCTGAACAATCCGATTCCGAAACCACCGTGTGCTACTACAGAGTCAACTTCGACATGGAGCTCAATATTGGCGTTGACGATAAACGGTACGTTGTCACGTGAAACAGAGGGAAGTGATGAAAGACGTAGATAACGATGTTCAAACTTTTTAAATGTATTACTTTTTCTGATATACTGCTTGAGGGTTGCCTGCATCGGATTCAGAATGACTTCACCGGTCAATCCGTTGGCCGTAATAATATCATTGTTTCTTACTTTTTGAAGAATATAAGGAACACTGATTACCCCCGGAAGTTCCAATGCCCTGATCATGATAGTAGTATGAGTTGTTTTCCCACCGCCTTCTTGAATTATACCTTCAACATTCGCGTGAGAAAGCGCTATGGCGTCGAAAATATTCAACTCATTTGTAACGACTAACATACCGCTCAAATCGTCGGACCGCTCCTTCTGCAATCCCAGAATTTTATTGATAACACGGCGCTTCACATCCCGAACATCAAGTGACCGTTCTTGAAAATATCTGCTGCTTGATGCATCGAGAGACCGTTGATAATTAATCATGACGCTGTAGTATGCATAGTCTGCATTTATCTTTTTCCCCTTGATCTCTGCTATAGAACTTTCGATTATATTCGGGTCTTCAAGAATCAAGAATATCGCATTGAAAATCTCACGTTTATGGGCACTAATGCGAGTTCCAACCTGATCGATTATTAATTGAAAATCAAGTTTAGTGTCCTGAATGGCAAATTTAAGCTTATCGATTTCCTTCTGAATATCGCTTTCCGGAATATTTCTCCGCTTTGTTTCAATATAATCATCATCAAGGATAAATACTTTGCCGATGGCAATTCCGGGTGAAATCGGATCGCCATTCAGAATTTTTTCTTTGGATTTCGTAGCCATAAACAATCTACTCTTCTTCCTCGAAAATTTGATTCATAAGATCTATGAGCTTTGCGACAGCTTCCTTCTCTTTATCGCCATCAGCCCGAATTGTAACCACACTTCCTTTTTCAGCAGCAATTGACATGACGCCGAGTATACTTTTCCCATTTACTGCAAACGTCTCTTTAATAAGTTCAATATTACAGGGATATTTTGACGCCAACTGCACAAATCGCGCTGCCGGTCTGGCATGGAAACCAAGTATATTTTGAATCAGTATATTCTTTTGTGTCATATATAGTATTGAATGTTAGTGTGCAAGTGCAAAAATTATGATCGACACTCCTAATCCGGCAATTATCCCAAATGCCGGGGACAATTTTCTGAAATTAAAAAGAAATGCAACGACCGCTGAGGCACCGAACACATAAAAACCAGTGTAACCCTGTTGAAATGTTATCCGGGATTCAAGTGGAATAAGTACACCCAAAAAAAGCAGGGTAAGTCCAGCCAGAATGGCATTGATTTTTTCAATCCTCAGAATACTTTTCGATCTGATCACCGACAACCCAAGCGAATAGCCTTCTTTGATGCCGTGCCATCTATAAAAAAAATGAAATATATTAAAAATTATGAGAAATCCCAATACACTTATAAAAATATTGCCGGGGAAGTGATCCCTGTTCAAAAATAGCATGACAAGAGCAATGGTTGAAGCAAATGGTTTGAGGTATTTCCAAAAAAGCCTGTCTCCGAGTGAGCCGAGTGCACCTGCGAAGCGGTCTTTGAAGTTTTCGATATTCTTTGTGTCACACTCGGAATTCCGGAGTTCTAACTCTTCGCATCGAAGCACAGAACCCAAAACAAAAGGCGCAAGATATGGATGTGTATTGAAATAACCGGAATGGCGTTTTACAATGGTATGCACTGTCTCGGCATCTTGAGACAGACATTTTATTCCAGGTATTAATGAAACCGCAAATCCGACACCAAGTTTTTCGGTCAGAGTAAATGATGCTTGTATAAACAGGCTGCGGATAACAATCGAAAGAAGCTTCAATTTTCCGATAGAGTATTGTGTTTCACTTCGATTTTCCATAAATATCTTTAGACAGTGTTCACGCAATTAAAGAAATAGAATTATGATTCCTGCAAATACACCGATAATTGCATAATACCAAAATTCTTTTTGCCAGACCATTGAAAAGGTAGTTCCAAGTCCTATGCCCAAAAATGCAATTAATCCGTAAACAAAATACGAATCCATTGCTGTGAAATAGAGATTTGGGAGGTTCCGGACAATCCATGAACCCACAAGAGAAAAGCTTAGAACAAGGACCGCGCCGGCAATTCCGGTAACCACAACACCGGTAAAATGACAAAGTTGGAATCTCACCAAGCTGTTCTCTTCCAGAGCCCTATGTGCATATGTAATAAAAATCTGATTAAATAACCTTTTTTTATACGTAAAATATCCGTATACATAGCTGATAACAATGCCATATAAAATAACAGTAAATTGTAATCCTTCTATCGAATAAGGGAATACAGGTAAACATAAAGCAAGAACAGAAACCGCGGTTATGGTTCCAAGGTTACCGTTTAGAAATATTGTACCGCCTGCCGGAACCAATTTGAGCCACATTACCTGCATAATTGCACCGACATAGACTGCGGATTCCAGTTCTCCGAATAATAATCCTGCTAAAGCGGCTGATACAATCGGCTGGGATATCATAAATTGCCCGGCAACGGTTGTATCCAGCGCAACAAGTGCTCCTAAGAGAGCTATGATACAATAATCTTGCATTTATTTCCAAATTTTCAACGACTGCAAAATATGCAGCAACATATTCTTAAGTTCGGGAATGAGCTTATTAGGGATAATGGACTGATGTATAAAACTGTTTTGCTCAAACTTCAATTTTTTGATTGCCCGATTTGGTAATGAGCTGACCACATGCCCCCTGTATACCTTTTCCCATACTCTTTCTGACATTAACCTGTATGCCATGAGCTTTGAGGTGTTTGTATATTTCCTGAATTCTTTCTGGATTGGAAGATTTATAGGTAGAATCAACTGTATTATACGGTATTAAATTTATCTTTATGGGAAGAGATTTTATCAATATGAGAAGTGCTTGAATTTCACTTTCAGTGTCATTAATCCCCTGCAATAACACATACTCAAACGTGATTAGTCTCGAATTTGGACGGTCAATCGATTTTAATGTTTCGATCAGTTTTAGTAGGGGAAATTTTTTCGAAACAGGCATTAAGGTGCGTCTTAGTTCTTCAGTACCGGCGTTGAGAGAGATTGCCAGTTTGAAATTATGTTTTTCCTTAAAGAATTGTTCAATTTTATGAGCTAGTCCTACTGTTGAAATTGTAATATGGCGTGCACCAATTCCTTTGCCTCTTTCATCATTGAGTATAGAAGCAGCTTTTAAAACGTTCTCATAGTTATGCAACGGTTCACCCATCCCCATGAAGACAACATTTGTTATAGTTTCACCTGATATCCGTTCAACTTGAATAAGTTGTTCGATGATTTCACCAACGGTCAGGTTCCGGACAAGCCCCATTTTTCCTGTTGCACAAAATGAACACTGAAATGCACAGCCGACCTGGGACGAAACGCAAACAGTGCGTCGTGATCCGTCTGGTAATAACACAGTTTCAATTTGATTGCCGTCACTGAGCTCAAAAAGCAGCTTTTTAACACCATCCTCCGATTCAAGACATTTGAGCATGCTAAGCCGTGATATATCAGAAGAGGTTGCCAATCTATTTTGAAAATCATGCGAAATTGTCGTCATGTCAGAGAACATTTCGGCATTATGTTTATGGAGCCAATCAAAAATTTGGCGGGCACGGTAGGGGCGCTCTCCGTAATCTGCAATATAGGCAGTTAGTTCCTCTAAAGTGAGACCGGCGATATGGGTCACATCAGCGGTATCAATAGAAGTGCGTGCTGTGTTAGTATTCATGTTAGTCAAAAACTTTTTGTTTAATTTGATTCGTTGTTGAGTATTCTGAATAAATAATTATATTACAATAAAAATAGTTTGGTGCTTTTATATTAAAGTATGTTTTTTGATTTGTATTTTCAATAGAAAATATTTGTATAAGTTCGTATATTGAAAATGTAAAGATGATAACTATCTTGATCTGAATGAGAAGTTCAAAGAGGACAATATGGAAAAACAGAAAGATATTATAGATGACAAGGAAAAAGTAAAGCAGCTGCAGTTGGACTGTGAGCGTATTAAATCGGAGATCGGAAAACAGATTATTGGGCAGCAAGACATTGTTGAGCACTTATTGATCTGTATGTTCTCACGGGGGCATGGTCTGATAGTAGGAGTACCGGGACTTGCAAAAACGATGCTCATCCATACGCTTGCCGAAATTCTCGATCTGCAATTCAGTCGTATTCAATTTACTCCTGACCTCATGCCCTCAGATATAACAGGAACCGAAATTCTTGAAGAAGATGTTTCCACTGGTCATAAGGCATTTAAATTTATAAAAGGCCCGATATTTGCAAATATCATTTTAGCTGATGAAATTAACAGAACTCCTCCAAAAACTCAGGCAGCTCTTCTTGAGGCTATGCAAGAGCACAATGTGACAATAGCGGGCGAGACAAATGTACTTTCGGAGCCGTTTTTTGTCCTCGCAACACAAAATCCCATAGAGCAGGAGGGTACGTATCCTCTCCCTGAAGCACAGCTCGACCGCTTTATGTTTAATCTCTGGATTGATTATCCGACTCTGGACGAGGAAAAAGAGATAGTTAAAACGACCACAAGTGCCTATAAAGCTGATCTTAATCCGATTCTGAATGCTCAGGATATTATCGAGTATCAGGATCTGATTAGGCGTGTACCTGTCGCTGACAATGTTGTTTCTTATGCCGTTGAGCTCGTCACCATGACTCGCCCAAACGTCAATAATGCTCCGGGTTTTATTCGCGATTGGATCAGCTGGGGTGCTGGACCACGGGCTTCACAATATTTGATACTCGGCGCAAAAACAAGAGCTGTTATGAGCGGGCGTCCGACACCCGATATTGAGGATGTCAAAGCGATCGCTAAACCTGTTTTGCGTCACCGTCTTGTTACCAGTTTTGCCGCTGAAGCAGAAGGCATAGATTCTATAACCATAATTGAAAAGCTCTTTGATGAGTTGAAACAATCATAATTTTCTTCACATATATTTGACGAATAGTTTATGGACAAATCAACTTTTAAGCTCACTCCGGAAACGTTGTCACAGTTGGAAAATCTTGAAATCCGTGCTCGTTTAGTGGTTGAAGGATTTATCACGGGTTTACATAAAAGTCCGTATCACGGATTCAGTGTTGAGTTTTTGGAACACAAGCAATATATGCCGGGTGATGATTTAAAACATGTCGATTGGAAAGTGCTTGCAAAAACTGACCGGTATTATGTGAAGCAGCATGAAGAAGAGACAAATTTGAAAAGCTATATTTTGCTCGATGTCAGCAAATCGATGGAATACACCTCGGGTAGTGTCAGTAAAATGCAGTATGCATCGTATCTTGCTGCGTCGCTTGCTTTTCTCATGCTAAAACAGCGCGATGCTGTCGGTCTCGCTGTTTTTGCGGAAACCATCTTAAACTATATTCCTCCGCGTTCAATTCAGTCTTATTTGATTCACATCCTTAAAGCTCTTGAACATCTTAAGCCGCAAGGTACGACCAACGTTAGCAACGCATTTCATATATTAGCCGAACGGATGAAACGGAGAGGCCTCGTCATAATTATTTCTGACCTCTTTGACGATCCCAAAAAAGTTATTTCTGGTCTGAAACATTTTCGTCATAAAAATCATGAAGTACTAGTATTCCACATTCTTGATCCGATGGAGTATTCGTTTGCTTTTGAGAAAGAAGCAGTTTTTTATGACATGGAAACAAATGATGAAATCTTTACACTCCCATGGCATATAAAGGGAGACTATAAAGAACAATTGAAAAATCTCCTGCAGTTTTACAAAAAAACATGCCGGGAAAGCAGTATTGATTATGTTTTGCTAAACACAAAGACGGAACTTGATAAAGCCCTGCTGGATTATCTTACGAAACGAAAGCGTCTTTACTAAACGTGAAAAGAATATGTTCTAAAAATTAAAGGGACATATAGCAAACTCCGATTACTTATGTGAGTGTAGTTTTGGTTATTGGTGTTTCCTTTAGTACAAGGTGGTTTCTTCAAAAAAGGCGGTTCTCACCGCCTTTTTTTAATTTTGTCCAGTCTCTCGCCCAAACATTACTTCTTAATAGTAAGAAGTTTTACTCTTGTTTTTCGCTTTGATTCATTGTACATTTTGCCCTTTAATTACTAATTAAAATCTTATTACATTCTTTGGTTAGGTTGCTATTCATGTCTGATCCGGAGAACCTGCATACGAAGTCCGGTATGCCTACTCATATTCATTTTGTTGGAATTGCAGGATCTGCAATGGGATCTGTTGCCATTGCCATGAAGAGGAATGGAATCCTGGTAACAGGTTCAGATCACAACGTTTATCCTCCGATGAGTGATGTTCTCAATGATGAAGGAATAGAGTTCAACACCGGTTTTGATGTTCACGATCTTGATCCAGTACCAGATTTAACGGTGATTGGCAACGTTGTTTCACGAGGCAATACGGAGCTTGAATATATTCTACAGCACAAAATACCTTACTGCTCTCTTGCTGAACTTATTCGTGATTACGGCATCAAAGACAAAACATCGCATGTGATATCCGGTACTCATGGAAAGTCGACAACAACGACGCTCTTGGCCTGGATCATGACAAATGCAGGAAAAAATCCAGGATACATGATTGGTGGAGTCCCGATTGATTTGCCGTCGGCATGTGTCCTGACGGATGGTGATGATTTTATTATTGAAGGCGATGAATATGATACAGCCTTTTTTGACAAACGGTCGAAATTTATACATTATAAACCGAATACGCTTATTATCAACAATCTGGAGTACGATCATGTTGACATTTTCCCCGATTTTGTTGATATGAAAAAATCGTTCTATAATGTTATAAATATAGTGTCGTCTAATGGCCTGATCATTGCTAATGGTGACGATAAAAATGTGCATGAGTTATTAGAAAATCATCTAGTTGTACAGAAGAAGCTTGTTAGGGTAGTCCAATTCGGATACGATGAGCATAACGATTGGCAGATATCAGATGTACACCACAAAAACCACATGCTTCAATTTTCTTTGACGAATCCATTACATAAATCATTTACCATACAATCGCCGACGATAGGGAAATATCAGACATATAATATAACTGCCGCCGTAGCTGCAGCAATCAATGCAGGGATAGAGGTTCCGTTGGTTCAGAAGTCGGTTCAGACATTTCGAGGTTTGAAGCGGAGAATGGATTGCAAAGAAACTACAGCTGGAATTGTAGTAATCGATGATTTTGCGCATCATCCTTCGGCAATCAGGGAGGTGATTGGTGCCGTGCGGGCCGGTTATCAAAACAGCAAAATATGGGCTGTTGTAGAGCCACGGTCAAATTCGATGCGAAGAACCGTATTTCAATCGCAATTAGTAGAAGCATTGTCAAAGGCAGATACAGCTATAATAGCGCATATCAATGCGCCTGAGAAAATCAGAGAAAATGAACGATTGCAACCTGAAAAAATAGTTAAAGAACTCACATCGTCAGGCTCAGATGCGAAATACATCCCGAATGTGGATGATATAGTTTCCCATATTAAAAAAAATGCTGATCAGGGAGACATTATTATTACAATGAGTAATGGGAATTTTGATAATGTACATGAAAAATTGATCAATGCATTTCAATAACAGCAGATTGTTTGATCGTGCTGATTGTACTGTGTTTAATTACTCTATTTTCAAATTGATTGTAGAACAAATTTTACAAAATGATAGATAATTGATGTAAAAATAATTATATTTATCGGTTGAGAGCTGCGAGTGACAGCTCTTTTTTTTGAGTTTCATTGCAATAGTGATGGAAGAACGTTTGAGTAGAAAAGGTATTGGTACGGTTTCATGAGGATGAGGAATTACCGTCACCAACGTGAAAAAATGGTGGAGACTCAACTCCGCAAACGGGGGATAACTGATAAACGCGTTCTTGACGTTTTTAATTCTGTTGAGCGACACCGGTTCGTAGAAGAAAGCTTAATAGATAGAGCCTATAACGATTCACCATTGCCGATCGGCAAAAATCAGACGATATCTCAACCTTATATTGTTGCACTTATGTCACAAGCGCTTGCATTGAAGGGAGATGAACGGGTACTTGAAATAGGAACCGGTTCTGGTTATCAGACACTTATCCTTGCAAATCTTGTCCGGCAGGTATTTTCAATTGAGCGGCATCCCGATTTAGCCCGTCGTGCAAGGGCAATTTTTGAAGCCGCAAATGTCCATAACATTGCGATACGGATCGGAGACGGTACAATAGGGTGGAAGGATTATGCCCCATATAATGGAATTATCGTAACTGCGGCGTCACCGCAACTTCCAATATCACTTTTCAATCAATTGTGTGATGGTGGCAAAATAGTAATCCCGATTGGAAGTGAATCAAAACAGACGCTGTATGTTTTTACACGTACCGGTGAAAGCCACACAAAAGAAGCCCTCTGTCCCTGTTCATTTGTACTGCTAATCGGCAAAGAAGGATGGAGTAATAATTCAAATTAATCGAGATTCTATCTTACATTAATTGCTATAGAGATACTAAACAGAATGAGTGATACAGATCGTACAACAGAAGAAAAGAAAAACATCGTTAAACGGTTATATGATTGGGTTCTGGGTTGGGCCGATACACGGTATGGCACACCGGCGCTTGCAATACTGGCATTTGCCGAATCGTCGTTTTTTCTTATACCGCCTGATATATTGCTGATGGCTCTTTCGCTCGGCAAACCGAAACGTGCGTTTTATTTTGCGGCAGTCTGTACAGTAGGTTCAGTCCTTGGAGGACTTGCCGGTTATTATATTGGTTGGCAATTTATGGATCTAATTGGTGTCCGGATTCTTGAGATGTATGGGTTAGTTGAAGAATTCGAGAAGATCGGCTCTCTATTCAACCAGTATGATGCAATCGCAGTCTTTATAGCAGGATTTACTCCGGTGCCCTATAAAGTTGCCACCATTTCTGCGGGTGTATTTCATGTCAATATTCTGACTTTTATTCTCGCATCTGTTACGAGCAGAGGTGCCCGGTTTTTTGCAATTGCAGGGCTTATATACTTTTTTGGTCCGAAAATCAAAACATTTATCGACAAATATTTCAATATTCTGGTTATTATTTTTACAATACTATTGATTGGGGGATTTCTAATCAGTAAATTATTAATTGATTAAAATCGGGGCGTAGCGCAGCCCGGTTAGCGCGCGTGCTTCGGGAGCACGAGGTCGAAGGTTCAAATCCTTTCGCCCCGACAAATCATAAAGTATTATAGTATAATGCTTTAGGATTTATTGCTTATGACTATACTTGAACATTCTTAGCAAGAACAGCACGAGGTAAACAGCACAATCCTGCCAATTCTTGCATTCAACTTTCTGCTAACTTGTCAAAAGGGTGAATTTGCCAACTTCAATCGGTCGTATTAACTGTCGGATATAGAAATTTCTCAGTTCAAAGATAGAAAGATAAGGCAAAATTAGAAAAATCCCGTGAGAATGTATATTCTTCTTTAAACTAGCAATCTTTAAATCAATTGTTTATTTTTGGATAATATTTCGCAATAGTATAGTCCTTCCTTGCTTTCAACTTCACGGAACTTCGACCAGCTGATATGAAGATTGTATTGAATACATATGAAGAGTAGAGTATGTATCTTTTTAAAAAGATACATCCATGAAATATAATTTGATAAATCGGTTGGTGCCGTATAGCCGCTGATGAAGCCGGGGCAGTTTGAAATTCTTAGTTATTTCCAAATTTTAAACACTATAATATTCCTTTATTTATAGGACAAACAAATTGTATGAGGTGGAATGCCATGAAAGTAATAAGAATGTTAACGCTCGTTATTCTGGTAGTATCCTTTCTATTTCCGGGACAGGCGTATTCTCAGAGTGCGGATGATTATAAGACTGTTCTCACAAACTGTAATGTGATTAATTGCACCGGAAGCCCGGTAATGGAGAATATGACGGTAACCATATCGGGGAACGTAATTGAGTCAATAAGGGAGGGGTCGTATCAACAATCCAGACAAGATAATAATGTTCGTGTGATTGACCTGGATGGAGCATATGTACTTCCCGGCTTTTGGAACATGCACGTGCACATGGCCAGTACCTTCCCGGGAAATCCAAATTTATCCGGCGAATTGCTTCCTTCAGCAGTCATCAGGGCCGGATTGAACGCCATGAATGGTCTTCGGAGCGGGTTTACAGCTATTCGTACAGCCGGAGAGAATGACAGCATGTTTGATCCTGTGAAGGGAAATGTCCTTCCAGGCTTCGAGCGGGATTTTTTTGATACTGCCTGGAGAGATGTTTTTGATTATGGATTTTACATGGGCCCCCGTATATTTGCTGCCGGAGAGGTCGTAATGGTTACCGGAGGTGGGCGTGGTAACAATCCCGCCGGGCCTGATGGGCCATATGAAGTCAGGAAAAAAGTACGTTCGAGCATCCAACGTGGTGTTAATGCAATAAAGATTGTAGATGTAGAAATGTTCCCCGACGAAATCGAGGCACTAACTGAAACTGCCCATAGTTTTGGGATCCATGTTCTCAGCCACTCCAGAGAGCCTGCAACCTACCGATCCGTCGCGGCCGGTATAGATTGTATCGAACATGGGTATGGAATTACTGATGAAACTATTGCACTCATGGCTGAAAAAGGCACATTTTACTGTCCGACCATCAGTTGTAACCTGAGTGATCAGTATATTAAGGAGAGGGAAAGCCGGCTGGCAAAACTGGGTTATTCAGAAGATGAACAGGTCGTTAAATGGCGTACTCTTATCGCCTATGGAGACGAAAGATCTCCAGAACATGCCCTGCATCAAAGGCAGGCATTGCAGAAGGCAGCGAAAGCCGGTGTGAAGCTCCTCATAGGTTCCGACTCCAACCCTATTGGTGAAATCGGAATCCTGGAGATGGAACAATTTGTTCTTGCGGGTGTCAGCGAGATGGAAACGCTCATTGCTGCCACGCGTAATGGCGCGGAAATGTGTGGTGTGCTGGACATACTCGGCACTGTGGAAGAAGGTAAACTTGCCGACCTTGTGGTTGTTGCAGAGAATCCACTGGAGAACATCTCAAATATCAGGAAAGTGAAAATGGTCTTCAAAGATGGAACCTCAGTGGACTTGAAACAGACTCAGGGAACAGCCAGTTACTGGGATTATTTTGATGTTAAATTTCCACGAAAAGGGTACCTGGGTGATGCCGAGAACGTTGCCGGTTTCAGAAGAGGTCTGGCAGAATCCCCCAAATAATGTTCTAAATTTTGATTATGTTCAAAGTGAAGAGCAGATTTTATTGGCACAAAGTGAAACCTTTTACCGGATTAACGATATTTTGTTCAAAAATCTCGACAGTTTATTAAACCTGAAATAAGATGTAGTGTAAGCGGTACCATTGTATTCCTTTTTTGACATTTGATGCAATCAGATTTATTAATTCCTAACAATATCATTTGTGATAGTTTTCTGTTATCTCATTGAATTTACAATGAGTTTGGAATGTACAGTAATTTTCTATGAGAAGAACGTTGTTTGCGACCTTATCATTGGAGATTAACTACTCTTCAATAGCTTAATCTCCACATTACCATGGCAAAGGCCAAACTCGGGGAAGTTTTTCATCACGCATGGCGGCATGATACGCTAATGTCGCCACGACCACCGATGACTGCATCATGCCTTCCGGAAAGAGACGTTCATACACGTCCATATTGATATGGGCGGTATAGTCAAGCATATCATATGCATCATGATTAAAATAAAAGCCAATCAAACCGACTTCGGTGTATGCTGAATGTGTCGCTCCACCAGTTGAAAGATGTGTCATCCCAATGCTATGCAACGGCTTTATCCATTCTGTAAATATCGCCCTGAGTTCTTCGCTCCCTATGATCGATACACTCCGAATTTTGCTAGGACCGATATCCTGATTAAAATATGCAACAAGATTAACATAATCTTTTTTGTATTCCTTTGTTACCGGGTCGGCAAAGTGTTTGCGAACATGAGCCCGGCTGCCTGCTAATCCACCGCCATCATGCCCACCCCAGAGACCAACACGAATAGTACGTCGTGGCCTGGCACCTATCGCCTTGAGAATGCGTACCGCCTCCATGGACGTTGTTGATCCGGCAGCGTTGTCGATGGCACCGGTCCCGTGGGGTAGAGACTGAAGATGGCCGCCTACTATAACTATCTCATGCGCTAGGTCTGTACCCGGAATCTCGGCAATGACGTTAAAATCATTCGGGTCGCCTCCGTAAACGGTTGTCTTGACTTCAATTTCCATTTCGACAGGAATGTCCTCTTCAAGAATACGCAATATCCGGTTATACTGTTCCACTGCAAAAACCAGCTCCAAAGGCTGAGGAGGCGCATCCACATCCCATGGATTTTCAACATTATTGTATCTACCCGTTCCGGCAACAGATCCGAAATAATGAACAGGATCCGTTTTAGCGATAGCCACGGCACCCTCGGCAAATACAAAATCAACTATTTGCTGTTTCAATTCATTGGAACCGCGGTCACGAGGTTCTCTCGGGGCTGGGGGAATAATGGAGACTTTTGACATCTCATCGAGCCGTTCGTCGGACCACTCCACGGGATAGCCGTTTTCATGGCGAAAGGTGCCCGCCCGGTTCCACATTTGAACACCAAAATAGGGCGAGATCTCCTGTATCGGCATTATGAATACGATACGGCCTCGTAATTTCCCACGGTATTGTTCCAGATCCGCTACCGACATGATTTCATCAACATTCATGTGGATTGCATTTGCCCGGACCTTCCCATTTGTACCGGACGACCACAGTGCGGGAAAGGCAATGATCGGCACATAATCAGGCTCCATCATATGCACTGAGACGTAATCAAAATCCCAGCCGTTACCAAATTCATACGGCTCAAGATGGGCATTCGACAGACCATACCCTTCAAGTCGGTCCCGGGCCCATTCTGCCGCTGCACGATACGAAGGCGTTTTCCAATTCCGTCCGCCAAAAATATTGGTCAGCATGTTGGCATTCTTCATTACATCAGAATTTTCAAACTCAAATTCCATGAGCTTCTGTACAACATCGTAGTAGACCGGTTCAAAGCCCGGTATGTTGGCCTTTTCTTGTGCGGATACGGGAGATACCGTTATAAGCAGTAAAAATATACTGACCATACAAACATGCACAGCTTTCATAACACCTCCTGATATATTTGGATGATTTTATAAATATCAATAATTCTGAAAAATATTTATTTAATGTAAGTTGGAATGTGATACTTTGTAGAATTGTGATGCGCGTTGCCAAAACATCTTTGGCACATCGGAATAATATTATAACGAATGCAATTAGTTTCTCCAAGGACTTTTTAATCTTCAGTAGAACGATATTCGTACTTTCTTGAAAGTAGATTTGATGTAATTTCATAAAAAAAGGCCGACAATTACAATTCAACCCAGAAAAATTTTTGAAAGAAACTCAAATGTTCTTCATCCGGATCGTTTTGTATCAAGCCATACAAGCACCTCAGACACAGATTACAGAGTATTAATGTGCCTCGTCAGAGTAATTTGAATATTTTGTGTTAGAAATAATGAGATACTTTTAGTCTTACTTTTTTCTTTTTATCCTTTCAATTTCCAATATATTTTATTTCATTTGTCTTATTCAGGCTCTTAAATCAAATTGACGTCACATTTCAACACAAACCCATTTTGTTTTCTATTATTAGAATTGATATAGTGGATAATCGGAATGTAGGTGTTTAATGGAATACAGAATATCGGTAAGGGAAAAATCTGATTATGCTTATTGATTGGCTCGTCATTATTGTATATCTAAGCAGTTTAGTGGTGATTGGAGTCTGGTCTGCCAGAAAGATAAAAACAGCTTCAAGCTTTTTTATCAGTGAGCGTAATTTCGGAAAGACCATGATGACGTTCTTTAACTTCGGAACGGGGACTAATACTGATCAGGCTGTCACCGTCGTGTCAAAGACGTTCGTGTCCGGGGCTTCGGGAATCTGGTATCAGTGGTTATGGTTGTTTGCCACACCGTTCTACTGGTTACTGGCTCTGCTATTCAGGCGTATGAGAGCGGTAACAACTGCAGATTATTTATTCAAACGTTATGGTCAGAGTGTCGCCGTCCTTTTCGCTCTGGTCGGCATGGCACAATTATCAGTCAATATTGGTGTAACGCTCAGGGCATCAAGTGCACTTATTACAGCTGTAACCGATGGTGCAATCAGCACTGCTCTCGCAATATTTGCACTGACAGGTCTGTTTGTATTTTACGGTGTGCTCGGTGGATTGAAAGCAGCAATTATCACCGATTTTATTCAGGGTATATTAACCTTCGTGCTCTCCTTTATGATTTTACCGTTTGTGCTCAGTGCAGTGGGAGGTTTGGAAGGATTAAAAACAATTGTCAATGATCCCTCAATGTTCGAGATCGTGACTCCCGGTGAGATCACAACACTGTATATTATAGTAATCGCTTTAAATGGACTTATTGGCTGGGTTACAGCTCCATATTCCATGGCAATGTGCGGTGCTGGCAAAAGCGAGTTTGATTCGAGAGTAGGACTTGTCTGCGGAATGTTTCTCAAGCGAATATGCACGATCGCATGGGTTCTGACAGGTCTATGCGGTATAGGCATATACACAGGCACATCCGTCAATCCGGACTTTGTTTGGGGATTCCTCGGACGTGATTTTCTGCCAAATATAGCACCGGGTCTCATCGGAGTATTTGTCGCTTCCATGCTTGCAGCGGTCATGAGTTCATGTGATTGCTTTATGGTTTCATCCGCCGCATTGTTCACGGAAAATATTTATAAACCTTTGATCAAGCCGAACCAAAATGATAAACATTATATTTTAATAGGGAGAATTGCATCTGTTGTTGTTGTTATCTTTGGCATTATCGTAGCATTCGCTATTACGGGTGTAGTACAAGGTTTAGAAGTTATCTGGAAAGTGTATGCAATGATGGGAATCGCTATATGGGCAAGTTTTTTCTGGAGAAAAGCGACTGCTGCCGCAGCCTGGGCTTCAACATTGAGTAGTTTTGCCACATGGTTTTTCATAAGCACGATCGATTTCATTGGCTGGGACTTTAATGCTCATTTTGCCCGCTTCCTCCCGGATTTTATGTTGTATGACGGTGTACTTTCTCTGCCGTGGCAGATGATTTTCTATTTGACAGTAGGGCTGGTTGTCATGGTGGTTGTGAGTCTGTTTACAAAACCACAGGATAAAGAGACACTTGATCAAGTTTATGAATGTCTCCGTACTCCGGTCCTGCCGGGTGAGCCAGAAGTCGAACCGCTTACGCTTCCTGAAGGTATAAAACCGGCTCCTCGCTCGGTACTCATAAACCATCCCGATTTTGAGATTATGAAACCGTCTCTTGTTAGTGTAGTAGGCTTTCTTGTATCCTGGGTGGCCGTAGGATTGTTAATCGGTGTATTTGTCTGGATTATACAATGAGATCCGCAATGTAAAAAATATATACATATGCCAGATATCATTTTAGTTGGAAGATTTGCTTCATACCGGAAAAGTGGAGTGTTATAATCAAGAAGAAATTTTAGTAAGTAATGGTGGAATTCGTATTCATCTGACGAATGGGAATCAATTCCTTCCATGGTATACTGTAACATTCAAACAAAATAAAAAGGATAACAAAAAACCACCTTTAATCAGAAAAGAAATCGTTATGGAAACTCCCTTTCTTCAAAATTCACTTCTATGTAATGCATAAATATAGTTTATTAATTATGCGCCACAACGAATAAAAACTGAATAATTACGTTGTAATTTAAAAAAAAACATATATATTAATTTTACGTTACAGTAATATTGCAGTTTTGCAGCATCTGAAGCATAAATTCAAAAAAGTTGAAGAGCTAGTGGATTTTTGGATTAACAATCGCCAGAGCTCTCAATAAAAATGAAACCAGTTAAGTACAGGATCGAAATTGAGTAATTATCATCACGATTTCTTTATACCGGTAATGGGTACGGGGCATTCGGTTGATTCCCCGATTCGTGTTGCTCCTTTGGGAATTTCTTCCGTTATATCACTGGTGGATGATATTCTCCTGGATAAAATAAGGAAATATTACAGCGAAGAGTATAATCTGCCTTTTTCTACAATATCTCCACAGGATGTTGACAGTAGAGCAAAACGTATAACTGCATATCTCGATTTGGTGCATGATATTGTCGATATCAAGATTGCAGCTATCAGAAATATGCCGTTTTTCAAAAACAATGATAAAAAGAAATATTTTGATCTTTTGCCCGATACCAGTATCCTGAAGAAGGAATATAATAAGCTTATTTCTATGAAAGATGGTCACGTACGTGAAGGTCTTGCATGCGAACTGACACAGGAAATTATTCCCGGTTCAATCGATGTCAATATTATGGTCAAACTTGACCGGACTAAACAGGTCAGGAATAATGGTTCCGTAGTAGATATGTTAAGCGACGCAAAATTGGCATTGAAAGGTTATGCAGAGAGTAAACTTAATTCAAGCATCGTCTTTTCAGCCGGTATTAATCAGAGTTTGTTTAGTTATATGACCAAATTCAGCGACTTTTACCGCAATGAAACTGGAGAGATTAAGAAAAAGATAGTGCTTAAGGTGAGTGATTACCGCTCAGCGCTTATTCAGGGTAAATTTCTTGCACGTAAAGGGCTGGAAATCTCGGAATTCCGGATTGAGTCGGGATTGAATTGTGGTGGTCATGCATTCCCTTCGAACGGAAATCTCCTGTCGAGTATTCTCCAGAAGTTCAAAGAGAAAAAAGACCAATTAGTTACAGAATTTCAGCAGCAGGTGCAGGTGTATTATGAAAAAATGGGTATGGAGTTTCCCGAAAACGGCCTAAAGGAAAAATCGCTCATTACTGTTCAAGGTGGAATTGGGAACAATGGTGAAATCCGCAGACTTCTGGAGGATTTCAAATTGGACCGTACCGGCTTAGCCTCACCTTTTTTACTGGTTCCGGAAGCCACCTGTGTAGATGATCCCACTGTTGATTTGTTAAAAAAAGCTGGAAAAGATGAGTTGTATTTGAGCAATGTGTCTCCCATAGGTGTTCCGTTTAATAACGTAAAAAATTCTGGCTCGGAATTATGGACCAAAGATAGAATAAATAAAAGTACACCTGGTTCACCCTGTCCGAAAGGATTTCTTGTTTCCAATACCGAATTCACCGATGTGCCGATTTGTCTTGCCTCTAAAGAGTATCAAACATTGAAGTTGGATGAATTAAATAGAATGCCCGATCAAAATGGTGAGTACGAAAATCGGTTTACGAAGATCACAGAAAAAACCTGCATATGTGATCACTTGGGCAATGGTGCATTGATAAAACTTGGGATATCAAATGGAAATAAGAGTACTCCTCCATCAATTTGTCCGGGTCCGAATATTGCATGGTTTAATAGAACGTATTCTTTGATGGAAATGGTTGATCATATATACGGAAGATGCAAATCATTGGTACCACCTGAGCGCCCCCATATGTTTGCCAGCGAGATTGAAATGTATGTTGATCTTTTTGAACAAAAAGTAAATAGTTGCGGTACCACTCCGAAAGAGATCGAAACCCTGCATCAATTCAAAAACAATCTCGAAGAAGGAATTGATTATTGTCTCGAACTATCCAAAAAGAAAGCATTCCCCGGTGAAAATCTGGACTCAATCGCAGATACTGTTTTTCTTCAGAAAACCCGCCTCAAATCAATTTCTGCCAAATTGGAAAATATTTCAGAGGTAGAATTCGTAAATTAATATTCATCACATATCACGCCACAATTGACTCAATTTAGACAATTGTACAATAATCTGTACATATTAATAGTTAGTGTTCACTTTCACTATGATGGCAATTAACCATTTCACAGATTATTGAGCTGAATGATAAGCTTGTATTGTGTCGTACGTTACAATGGCACGGCGTTTGCCTTTTTACCCATTAAACACTGCGTATATATATTGAAAGGAAATCAAAATGAGTGCTCACTTTACTTCAACAAAATCTCTTTCAAAAGATCAAGTTAAGAATATAGAGTATATAAGTATCGAAGATCAGGTAGTTACAATTATATTAGTGAATAATTTCGGTGAGAGAAAAATTATTGATGTAGAAATGGCTGTTCTTAGTAATGCACTAGATTCTGATTCCATACCCTATTATCATAACTAACTACTATTCATGAAATCGCCAACGTTCCACAGGTGATATTTTCTTCATTTTTCCTTACTTTTCTTGATTGCCTCAGTAATCCTAAATTTGTATAAACACCCGCACAATTCACTTCTCACCTCATCAATCATCTAAAATTGATTTTATAGATAGTTAAATTACATGTTGCATACTACTCAGATTAACACTATATTTAAGCTTCCGTAAATCCACATCATATCATTTAATCTTCAAAATCGCACCATGGTACATTTTTGATCATCTATTTATTTGACATTTCTGACGATTAATAAAAATTATTGATCAATATAATGGTAACAAACGTAAAGTAATCGGAGGTTTGAGTATGTATAAATTATTATCAGGATTTCTTATATCCTGTTTGCTTGTGATTTCGTGTTCGGGTGATACAGGAGGCATGGCTGGAAGTGAGGAAGCAAAACCCAGTACGAAGTCGATGGTAATGCAGACTATAGGTACAACAGATGTCACGGTTGAATACCACAGCCCGGCAAAACGGGACAGAGTAATTTTTGGGGAATTAGTGCCTTATGGTGAGCCATGGAGAGCAGGAGCCAATGAAGCGACAACAATAGAATTCAGCAAGGCAGTTCGAGTACAAGGAGAACAGCTTGATGCCGGCAAATATGGATTTTGGGTCATTCCCGATGATTCCGGTGAGTGGACGCTCATATTCAGCAGTGCGAACGATGTGTGGGGAGCAACCTATCCCGAAGGACAGGATGCACTGCGTGTCACTGCACAGGCATCGCAGCGTGAGCCGAGAGAACGCCTCGAGTATTATTTTTCTAGAGCCGCTGAACAGGAAGGCGTTTTGTTGCTGACATGGGATACAATCAGGCTACCGATTGCCATCGAAACATTGGAAAACGATGAGGAAGTGATGCCCAGTCTTA
The DNA here is from genome assembly GCA_965249485.1 of bacterium. Classification (GTDB taxonomy): domain Bacteria; phylum SM23-31; class SM23-31; order SM23-31; family SM23-31; genus CBDFMG01. The sequence continues at coordinate 2,337,348 of OZ252239.1, forward strand.
AAGCGGCAGTCATGAATACCATTATGACAACAGAGGTTACCGTTCATTATCATAGACCTGCTGTACGTGGCAGAACAATTTTCGGAGAACTCGTCCCGTTCGACGAAGTATGGCGGACAGGCGCCAATAATGCAACAACCATTGAATTCAGTAAAGATGTAACGCTGAATGGACAACCACTTGCTGCGGGAAAATATGGTTTCTGGCTTATTCCGATAGAAGAAGGGCCAGCAACGCTTATCTTCAGCAGTGATGCAGACGTACCGGGAACACCGTATCCGGAAGGAAATGATGTGCTCCGTATCGATGTCGAGCCTGTTACTGGGGAGGAAACAGAAGAACTCCTCGAATATGTATTCCCGGGGACAACTACCAATACCGGACAGCTGCACTTAGTATGGGATACATGGAGATTTCCGATGACCATTACAGTGCAGTAATGGTGTCAAGTTTACAGGGATTCTATAGTATAATATCCGAAGATAAATGTATTATAACTGAGATACGACAGGAAGAGACCAACGAGCAGTGAGAAGATTGATGGCGAATTTTAGTGTGAACGTTCTTTTGGTTACTATATGTTTTATACTCATTGTTGCATGTAGTACTGAAATGACTTCGGAAACCGGTGTGAACAGTGGTTCAAGAATCGCATTCCATTCGGAACGGTCGGGAAATCTTGATATTTACACGATCAATATCGATGGGACAGATTTGCGGCAGCTCACCGATCATCCCACGGAAGATTCATATCCGTCATATTCACCCGATGGGACTCGATTAGTATTTGAGTCGGATCGTGACGGGGACTTCGAGATCTATCTCATGAATCTTGACGGAACATCAGTAGTTCAATTGACCGATAATGATGATGGTGAATTTTCCGCAACATGGTCACCGGACGGATCAAAGATCGCATTTATCTCCTTCCGTGACGGTGAATCAGGAGAAATTTACGAGATGAATACAGACGGTTCCAATCAGACACGACTCACTTTCAATGATTATGCGGATGAAGCACCTCATTACTCACCTGACGGTACGATGATTGTTTCCGAATCCGGATTTGACACACCCTCTGCACGGAATAGGCAGATATGGACGATGAGTGCTGATGGATCGAATCTTGTTCAACTTACGGAAAATGACGGGTACAACGGTTATCCTGTGTTCTCTTCGGATGGAAACTTTATCACGTTCGATTCAGATTTTGAGGGAGAATCCAAAGTCTATATAATGGGTAAAGATGGGTCTAATCTTCACGCTCTGCGACCGGGTATTTCCGGCCCATGGTCGCCGGATGGCAGTAAAATTGCATATAATGGCCGGTCGCCTGACGGACAAAGAGGTATATTCATGATGAATCCGGATGGTACTGATCCTCAATTGCTTCCAAATACGGACGCCGGGGACGGCGCTCCATCATGGTCACCTTTTTAGGACTTCATTAAAACAATTATTTATGAAAAGGCGGCACATGAGTGCCGCCTTTTTTATTGTCATTGATTGCTCTTGTGAGAAAAAATTGTTACATTAATAAAGTACAATTTCAATTTGGAATTCTATAAAAGTAAGTTGATAGAGAGTTGCAGATTTTTTGAGACATAATGAGAAAAGAATCGATTAGAAATATAGCTATTATCGCACACGTTGATCATGGTAAGACCACACTGGTTGATGGAATGTTAAAGCAAAGCGGTATATACAGAGAGAATCAAGAGGTTGAAGAGCGGGTGATGGATTCCATGGACCTTGAAAAAGAGCGGGGAATAACCATTACCGCAAAAAACACTGCGGTGATGTATAACAATGTAAAAATAAATATTGTTGACACACCGGGGCATGCTGACTTCGGGGGAGAAGTTGAACGCAGCCTCAACATGATTGACGGGGCACTGCTTCTGGTAGATGCAGCTGAGGGTCCTCTGCCGCAAACCCGGTTTGTTGTGAAAAAAGCGCTTGAAAAAAAGCTCCCATTAATTCTGGTAATAAACAAAATAGACAGGAAAGATGCCCGGATTGGCGAGGTATTGGATGAGACATATGAACTTTTTATCGATGTGGATGCGGATGATGACCAGATAGATTTTCCTGTCATTTACACGAATGCGAAACTGGGTATTGCGCATAACGATCCCGGCGATGACAGTAAAAATCTGCAGCCTTTATTTGATATGATTCTTAAAAAAGTCCCTGGACCGCTTGCTGATGAAAATAAAACACCGCAGTTTCTCGTAACCAGTCTTGATTATGATCCGTATGTAGGTCAGATTTCAATCGGCAGGCTGGAAAATGGTATTCTTGAAATGAACAAACAATACAGCCTCTGTGGTGAACATGAAACTAAAAATGCTTTAAAATTTTCCGCATTGTATGCCTATGAAGGACTCTCAAAAAAACAGGTAGATACCGTTTACGCAGGGGATATAATCGCTGTTGCCGGAGTTGAAAATGTGAAAATCGGAGACACGATCTCATCAGATGAGAATCCGCAGCCACTCACACGGTTTATCATAGATGAACCTACCGTTTCCATGCTGTTTTATGTCAACAGCAGCCCGTTTGCGGGGAAAGAAGGTAAATATCTGACTTCAAGGCACATATTAGATCGACTGGAAAAAGAGACGTTGCGAAATGTTTCAATAAAGATTAAAAAAACCGATCGTGCCAATGCATTCGAAGTGTGCGGTAGGGGTGAGTTGCAAATGGCTGTCCTGATTGAAACAATGCGGCGGGAAGGCTATGAACTCATGGTGTCGAAGCCGAAAGTGATCTTGAAAGAGCAGGATGGAAAAACGCTTGAACCCGTTGAACGGGTTTTTCTTGATGTCCCGGAAGAATATATCGGTGTCATAACGGAAAAATTGTCACCGCGCAAAGGTAAAATGACCCTTCTTGAAAACAGAGGAAACGGTCGTGTCGATCTTGAATTTGTTATACCGACACGGGGATTAATCGGATTTGCGAGCCAGTTCTTAACAGATACGAAAGGCTCCGGAATCATGAACACTCTTTTCGAAGGGTACCAAAATTGGTTTGGTCCTATTCCACAACGATCCAAGGGTGCTCTCGTTGCCGATAGAAAAGGCGTGTCGAATACTTATGCAAGCCACAATATGGTCGACTGGGGAGTTTTATTTATTGAAGTCGGAACGAAAGTATACGACGGAATGGTAATCGGTGAACGAAACCGCAGCGGTGATCTACATGTAAATATTACCAAAGAGAAAAAACTGACGAATATGCGCGCTGCGTCCGCTGATGCAACTGTTATACTCAGACCTCCCCGACCGATGTCGCTTGACCAGAATATCGAATTTATTGCCGAGGATGAGTTGGTAGAAATCACACCGAAATCTATACGTATATTGAAAATGAAGCTTGAGTCAGACAAACGCGGTGGTGAGTGATGCTGTTTTATTATTTGCCAAAACCTTAAAAATTAAATTGAGTACATTCAACTTACTGGAATAAAAAGTTGGATTTAAGATTTGGTGCGATCATTTTAAGCAACTATTTGTATTTGACATTAGATATCATCTCGCACAAAAAGCTTACGGTCCAATTATGATGATTACCTTCCCCGGGCCATGAACACCCTGTACTTTTATCATTTCTATATCTGCTGTTGCACTTTGACCGGTAGCAATTACGCTGTAATGGGTGCTGGTAAATTCTTTGCGATATTGTGTGAAAAAATCTCCAAGACCATAGAGAATCTTCGAAGGCTGGGCAAGTGCAATATGAACTGGAGGAAGCAGCGATAATGCCCGGTGCTTCCCTTTCTGCTGCAGCAGAATGAGCGAACCGGTTTCCGCAAGTGCATACTCACAGCCTGTCAGACCGATTTCTGCTTTTTCCTGGTGTACAATATCATCATGTTCGTAGGTAGTTTTATCGGACTCAAGTATACTTCCTGCATCGTAGGGAAGCAAATCCCTATCCCAACTCAAAACTGTCTTACCATCAATGAACGATTTGAGCTTCTCTCTGACGGACTCGGAGGATTTTTCGATAAATACGTCGCAGTTTAAGAGTCGGAGCTCAGTGCAAAACCGCCCAACTAAATCATTTTGATCGAGATTTTCCGACCGAGGTTTTGTCGGTAAAGAAGGTTCCGCATCCGGCAGTTTACCCGTTCGTTTTGCCTGGGCAATCTTTGAAAATATAATAAGCCGTGCTTCTTGTGATGTAGTATCAGTCATTGTTTTTTTTAATATAGTCGTTCCACTGCTCCCGAAATGACTGATGAGCAGGCAATCTGAAATCACGTGCTTCTGTCCAACCCGATAAAAATCCGGGCAATGATCGCATCCAGCCTTTTTTAGCGAATGGTTTGAGTATAAATTTGCCAAAATTGACGGCAAATTTATATACGTGGGGGTGTTGTGTAACAAATCCAAATGTTTTCATTGCCACTGTAATACTAAGCGGTGTAGTTTCCTGCTCTACTGTTTTTTTCCGTAAACTGAGCAGCATAGCAGGAATATTAAGACGTACGGGGCATACCTCTTTACATGCACCGCATAATGAGCTTGCATGAGGAAGGTCTTTCCACTCAGATAATCCTCTCAGTCCCGGTGTGGTTATAGATCCGACCGGACCGACATAAGTATCACCGTAAGCGTGACCACTGATAAACCGGTAAACAGGACAAACATTTTGACATGCACCGCATCTGATACAGCCGAGAATTTCAGATTCTGTACTTCCGAGAATATCACTCCTGCCGTTATCGAGCAGGACAACATGAACTTCCTCGGGGCCGGTAACGCCTTCATAGCTGCGCGGTCCATTAATTAATGTTGTATACACCGTTATTTTTTGTGATGTTGTGCTTCGTGCAAGAATCTTCAGGCAATTGTCAAGATCCTGCAGCGTTGGAACCAGTTTCTCGATTCCCATAACAGCTACATGCACTTTCGGCAGCGACGTTACCATGCTGCCGTTTCCTTCGTTCGTGACAATACAGAGTGTGCCCGATTCCGCAACACCGAAATTGACACCCGAAATTCCCATGTCCGCTTCGAGAAAGTCCTTCCGGAGAATTTTACGGGCATAACCGGTAAGCTCTTCAGCATCTGTCGTCAGAGGGATATCGAGTTCCCGGTGCATGATATCAGCAACTTCCTTACGGGATAAGTGGATAATTGGACCGGTCATATGCGACGGCCGGTCATTCGAAAGCTGAACAATGTATTCGCCGAGATCGGTTTCGACAACCTTCAGTCCATTATTAATCAATGATTCATTGAGAAAAATCTCTTCGGTAACCATCGACTTGGATTTGACGATCTTTTTAACGTCATGTTTTCGAGCAATTGCATTGACAATATCACATGCTTCAGTACCGTTTTCTGCCCAGTGTACATGAACACCATTTTTGATAAGCTGTTGTTCGAATTGTTCAAGATACCCGTCCAGATTCCTGAGAACCTCCATTTTTGCATTTCGTGCAAGATCGCGGTAGGTATCTGAGTGCTCAAAATCAGACAATGCACCTTTTGCCCGTCGAATCAATCCGTCGGTAGCTTTCTGCACTGTATTGACCAGATCCTGATTATGGATCGATTTTTCTGTGCGTTCGTGAAATGTCGTCATTTCGGTAATCCTGCTGATAATATCTGCGCAACATGGCGAACCTGCAGGGAATGCTCCTGCCTGTGTATTCCCCCTTCAAGATGCATTAAACATCCCATATCACAACTCACTATCATTTCTGCACCGGAACTACGTATGTTTTTGAGTTTTTTGTTGAGCATTGATCCCGAAATGCCAGGATTCTTTGCGGCAAAACTCCCGCCGAACCCGCAACATTCCTCATGCTCGTCGAATTCAACGATTTCGAGACCATTTACCTTCTCAAGCAGTGCCATAGGCTGTTTCTTTATTCCCATTCCTCTCAATAAATGACAGGATGGATGGTATGCAATCCGCGCCGTGAGCTGAGCCCCAAAATCGGTAATAACCAGTTCATCAACCATAAATTGTGTGAACTCAAAGCACCTCTTGGTAACGGATGTTATGATACTCAAATAGTGCGGATCGTCCTGAAACAAAAGCTTATAATGATGCGTGATCATATCGCCGCACGATCCTGAAGGTATAATGATTGGTTCGTCCGTATTGTTGAGCATATCCAGCGTGTATCGTGCAGCTTTTTTTGTTTCATTGTGAAATCCTGCGTTAAACATCGGCTGACCGCAGCACGTCTGCTGTGAAGGGACACCAACATCGATACCGAGATGATGAAAAATATGAGCTACTGACATACCAACATCGGGAAAGAAATCATTGACAAGACAGGTATGGAAAAGTTGTATTTTAGGGGGTAGCGTGGTCATAGTATTGTTCTTCGCGTTTTTATTTAATTCCTGATACATAAATTTCAAAAATAAAAGATATGATCAATTGCGGAAATACTGTAGTGTTACCTATGAAGTCAGTCGAATTATTAATTGATTATTGTACATAATCAAGTGATAAAAATCAATTGTTTTTGTGTGTTACTTTAAAAAGGACCACTGGTACGATCAGCAATAATTTCTGTACCGATATTAACATTATTTATTGCAATTATAACTACAATGTATTTTTATTGTACATAAATAAATAATTATTGCAAAATGTGACGTGCATCACAGCATTTTATGAAAAGAAGTTGTATATTGCTACGGTCGTGTAGTATTTTGTCGACATAATAACAAGATTTGTTTGAATCGCCACTAATCATGATCTTAGATATAGATGTATTATTTTAGTTCGGTCGGGTAAGCTGACGGATCCGAGATTCCTTCCGATTTTACGGGCTTTTTAAAGGATTATTGCAACTAAGTGAATTCCGCGCACATATAGTGAGTTCTGATGAGCCACGCATGTAGTAAAAAATTTATTTTTCCCCTTTTAGTACTCCTCTTTATATTCAGCTTTTCTATGAGTGATGTTTTCGCTCAATCCCAAACAGCAAGTGTGTCAGGCAATTGGAGCGCCGTAGGCACTTGGGGAGGCGTCGTTCCGATTGCCGGTGATACCGTTTTTTTTGCTACAGGTATTTCGGTTACATTTGATGGGGCCGCTGATCAGGCATCGGTTTATGGCCCTGTCATATTTAATGGACCGGACGCTGCTCTCCATGTCAACACAAATGGTGCCGGTGTAAATGGCCTGCAAATTGCGAATTTTCATGCTAACACCACGACCGATACAATTTCAGTTCTTGCCGGTATTAATTTTACGGCTGATAGCATTTTAGTTTCGGCCGGTAATTCACTTTTGATACAGGGAGACGGCATCATCAGTCACAAACCGGGGGTAATATCGGGGACACTTGAGCTGGGAACCGGTTTTGTAGCGCTTGACACTGTTTTTTTTGGGGGCGGAAGTAATCTCAATGTTGGTTCAAGCCGTGATACGATTCGAGTAATAGATTTTCAGGGAAATGACACCCTAAATTTCGGTGTTGCGAGTGATTCACTGTTTACCGATAATCTTACCATAAGCGGCGGCGCAAATCTGACAATCGGCACTTTTGCGGGAAATATTTTCAACACGCAGCCCATGTCTTTCGGTGTGAACAGCAGCATGACCCTGGGCTCAAATTTAGTCGTCAATGACATATCCATCAACGGCCTCACACAATTCTCGCTTGGTACGTTTAATTTAACCACCGATACACTTGATATTATCGATACGCTGCAGTTTGTGACTGCAGCAGGTACGGTAGTTAATAATTTTCCAATCAAGATCGGCGCAGCTCCTGCTATGTTAGAGACACAGTCTGCGATAACATTTAACGATATTAGCATTGTCGGCAGTGGTGGTTTGATCGATTTCATAGCCGGAGTGTCAACAATTGGTGAACTCAAACTCCTCGCGTTCGGTCAGGTTGATCTTGGATTGACGAGCCCGAATTTCGATTCGGTTGACGTTGGAGTTGATACACTGGAGTTCATCAATAACAACGGAACGATGAATAATACGGGCCCGATCAAGATCGGTGGTGCCCCCGGAACCGTCCTGTTCGGTGTTGCAGGTGTGACAACGGGGGATATTACATACATTGGTGATGGTGGTTTGGTCGATGTTGGAGCAGCAGCAACCACAACGACGTTTATTGATGTGCTTGCAAGAGGCGATATCGATCTCAATGGAAATACCCTAACTATGGATTCGATATATGTCAATTCGGACACCTTGCAGGTGCTCGGTTCGGGAACTATCAGCAATTCAGGTCCAATCGATGTTGGCGCGGCTCCTGGAGTGCTGTGGATTAATGGGGCCAATACAATTACTAGCCTAATAAATATATCCGGAGCAGGGGGTACTCTTGATATAGATTCAACATTAATAATGACAAGTGCCGGTTTAAATATCGATGATAATGCTACTATCCAGATAGCACTCAATGCGGTACTTGATATGAATGGTGAACAATTATCAAATCTTAGTGCTGCTGCACCTGTAACGGTCACCTTCGCTGAAGCGGGAAGTTTGTTATTTAATGGTGGAAGTTTGATTGATCTTAATAACGACTTAACATTCAGTGTTGGGGCGACAGTACTTGATTATAGGCAATTAGATCAAATTAATACAGGAGTAGGCGGCGCTATATTTGATGCAGGCACTGATGCTGATCTTTCAGCATTAACCAGCATTGGTGGGACAGCGGGATCTCCGGTCATTCTGCAGGGAGCATCTCCTCTGAAGTAGACAATCTCCAGCCCAACTCTTACTACAGGTGATTTTACTATCGCCGGCGGTGATACACTTGAACTGGTTGGTGCAAATATATTGACACTCCAACCCCCCCATACACTTTCAATCCTCGATTCGGCTGTATTTATCGCACCGGCGGGGACGTTCAATAATTTAGGAACGTTTCTTGATTCAAGCAGCAGCGCACCAATGCTTGTGTTCAATCCCGATCCTCTCGATTTTGATTCGGTTGCGGTCGGTGATACGCTTACTTTGACGCTTTTTGTCCGGAATGACGGCGCATCGTCGCTCGATATCGATTCTGTCCATTTTTCACTGACACCCGAATTCGATGTGGTGCCACTCGACAGCATCGGCATTCTTGCGGGAGACAGCGCTGGTTTCGACGTACGGTTCACACCTTTTTCCGACAGTTCATACAGTGATTCGCTCTTCTTTGTCACAAGTTTTGGTGATTCTACCGGCGTGAACATGATCGGTGTCAGTACCGCTCCGAAAATCGCACTCAACCCGATAGTGCTTAATTTTGACACCGTAGCAATCGGCGTTACCGATTCGTTCACGGTTATTGTTAACAATATTGGTACCGATTCACTCTATGTGACGAACATATTCACCACAAATGGTGCTTGCACGGTTTCTGCGGCATCATTGCCGCTTATTGCCCCTGCTGACAGCGATTCGGTGGCGGTGATTTTCACACCTACTATAGCAGCGACCTTCCAGGATACTGTCTTTTTCGATAACAGTGATCCCGGTTTACCACAGGCGTTCGTCGAATTACTGGCTTTGGGACGGTCAACTACCTCAATCGCAACCGTATCGGGGAACTGGAGCACTCCGGCAACATGGGGTGGGATAGTACCTTTTGCGGGTGATTCTATCATCATAAACACTGGAGTTAGTGTAACCTTTGATGGTGGTGCGAACGACGCCCTGCAATACGGTGACTTCGAATTCATCGGTTCCGGCAGCGCACTCGTGGTTGCAACCGACGGTGTTGGAAGCACAGGATTGAAACTCGGTAATGTCTCGGTTAATGGTACGACGGACACGCTTTCTGTACTTTCGTCTGTTACGCTGACGGTTGACACTATCAACATTCCTGCAGCAACAGAACTTGAAATACATGGTGACGGCGTCCTTAACCATAATCCTGTATTCGTTACGGGAACACTCGGTTTAGGCGGACTGCCCGTTGCACTCGATACCGTAATTTTCAATGGTGCCGGAGCCAATCTTAATGTGAATTCAAATCTTGATACGATTCGAACGATCGATTTTCAGAGTAATGCTACGTTGACATTTGGAGTTGCGAATGACACACTTGTCGTTGATAGCATGACAGTGGGTACTTCAACCTTAACCATTGGTGCTACTGCGGGCACAATATTGAACACAAAACCTTTAAACATGATAAATGGCGGTCATATTACGATCAACGCAAACCTTACTGTTAATACAATAGTAAATACCGGTTTTACTAATTTCAACCTCAGTGTTAATACTTTATCAACCGATTCGATATTTACCATTGCCGACGATCTTACAATCAATGGATCTGGTTCTCATAGTGGGGGTCCAATCGTATACAGTGGAGGGGTATTGTTGCTCACCGGCAATATTACGGTCGGGGATATTTCACTTGCCGGTAAAACCAGTATCAATCTTAACGGTCTTACACTCACAACTGATACGATCGATGTTGGTACGGACACACTGGAATTTGTCTCAGGTGGTGGTATTCTATCGAACAACTTCCCGATCAAGATCGGCCCTGCTCCCGGTACTGTCCTCTTCACTGTCGGTGTTGTCCAAACGGGCGATATAGATATTACCGGTAATGGTGGGCGGATCGACCTCGGCGCAGATGCCACAACAGGATTTATCGATGTGCTCGCGGGAGGCGATATCGATGTCAATGCACAAACCCTGACGGCCGATTCTATTTATGTAACTTCTGACACACTTAAATTTTCCTTTTCTACAGGAACAATTAACAACACAGGGCCCATTCGTATTAATCCCGGGACAGTAACTACGATTGGAGGAGCAGGAGCATCAACGGAAGCAGTGAACGATATTGTATTAAACGGTGGAGAAATTGTTGTCAATCGTGATTTAACATTAGGAGATTTAATTGTTCCGGTTGATGGATCGATAACGGTGGGTCCAGGTGATTCATTTATATTCGCTAGCACTGGATTATTTAACACTGGAGCGGTTGCTCCCGTTACACTTACATGGACTGACTTGGGGGGGTCAGTAAATTTCAATGGTGGGTCAACAATCCAACTCGAACATGACTTAAGCTTCACGGGTGCGCCAAATCTATTAAATTTTGGTGGTTTAGCTGAAATCTCTTCTTCCGGCGGTTTTCCTGCCGTGTTTGATGCTGGAACCGATGTGAATTTTGCAAGTGGTACTGTTCTTGGGGGATTTCCACTTACGTTGCAAGGCGTAACCCCCCGTAAATATACTCTCTCAAATCCTGCAACCCCCGGTGGAGGAAACCTGATAATTGCAGGCGGAGATACGCTTGAATTAACAGTACCGAATGCCTTCACAATAACGGTTGCAGAAACACTGTCGATTGTTGACTCGGCAGTATTCATAGCACCGCCAGGGACTTTTGTCAATAATGGCGGTACGTTTATCAACACAAGCAGTAGTGCACCAATGCTTGCGTTCAACCCCGATCCTCTCGATTTCGATTCAGTGGCGGTTGGTGATACGCTTAGCTTAACGCTTTTTGTCCGAAATGACGGCGTATCATCGCTTGATATCGATTCGGTCCATTTTACTGTGACACCCGAATTCGATGTGGTGCCATTAGACAGTATCGGCATTCTGGCAGGTGACAGTGCCGGTTTTAACGTTTCATTTACACCGTTCGCCGACAGTGCATATAGTGATTCACTCTTCTTTGTCACGAGTTTTGGTGATTCTATTGGTGTGAACATGATAGGTGTCGGCACCGCACCACTCATTGCCGTTAACCCAATTGTACTTAATTTTGATACGGTTGCCGTTGGGGACAGTTCTTTGTCATTCACGGTCATTGTTAACAACAACGGTACCGATACACTGGATGTGTTTAACATTTTCACAACAAATGCGGATTTCACCGTTTCTGCGGCATCACTGCCGCTCATTGCCCCGGCTGACAGCGATTCAGTGTCGGTTGTATTCATTCCGACAATAGAATCAGCTGCCGGTGATACACTCTTTTTTGATAATAACGATCCTGGTTTACCACAGGCATTTGTAGAATTGCAAGGGGTTGGAATACCTCCGTCAACATCCATTGCGAACGTGACCGGAAACTGGAGTAGTGCCGCAACCTGGAGTGGCGGATTTATTCCGGGACCGGGTACTGATGTTATAATCTCAAATGCTGCAACGGTTACCTTCGATGGTGCCGCGCTCGATACGTTGTATGGTACACTAACTTTTGAGAGTGGTCTTTTATTATCGGTGACAACGAGCGGTACCGGCAGTTCCGGCATTCAATTTACTGAAGTGCTTGCTGATACGGGCTTTTTAAGTATTACTGTTGCTTCCGGGCAGCCTTTTTCTGCCGACAGTGTTACTATCGGTAATAACGGAATATTTACATTGAGTGGTGACGGCAACTATTCACTCGGTCCCGTAAACATTGCCGGTAATCTACATCTAGCAGGTGCACCACCCACTATAGATTCGGTACGAATTGTTGGAGACAACAGCCGGCTTTCGATGAATGTAACTGGAAACAGTACAATAACAGTAAATAAAATTACGATGCTTGACAGCCTTGATTTGGATATTTCTAACACAGATACATTACAAACAGATTCTATTGTAGTTGGTTCACACGCATTGACAATCGTCGGTCTAGGAAAGCTTAATAATCTCGCACCGATTTCAGTAGGAAATGGCGGAGAATTGAGATTTACTAACTCGTCTATTGTCGGTGACGTGGATATGCAGGACAACAGCTCAGTGATTGTCGTGAATCAAAGCGTAACTGCCGGAGTCGTAGATTTATCAGGGGTTGCGAATAGAACGATTAATGTTACTGCAGCCGGAGTGTTTACTACAGACTCAATAAATACCAATGCCGCCACTCTTGTATTAACTGGCACAGGTTCGATAAATAATGCAGTGCCAATCAATATGGGTGCGGGGAGCACGCTTGAACTTGCGACAAACCATACTGTCAACGATATTTCACTATCCGGTAAAACTCAATTTGATCTTGGTACATTCTCACTCACTACGGACACGATCGATGTCGGAACGGATACACTCGAATTTTTCAATAACACCGGTACGGTCACGAACAATTTTCCCATCAAGATCGGCGCAAATCCCGGAACCGTCCTGTTCAATATCGCCGGAGTGACCACCGGTGATATTGTCGTTACCGGTGCAGGTGGCGTGATCAGTGCGGCTCAAGATGCTACTGTTGGAAATGTAGAGCACCTCAATGCCGATTTCAGCTTAAATATGCTTGCCGGAATCACATTGAACACCGACACAATTTTTGTAGGCAGAAATACATTGAGCGTGTCAGGGGGAACAACGGGAATAATCAATTCAACCGCACCGATCCAGGTCGACACATTAGGGGGTATATCACTCGATGCGGTAACCGTCGGAGATATTGATATCATTGGTGATAGTTCCCGGATTAGCCTTGTAGCAAATTCAACGGCAGGTTTCATAGATCTCTTTGCGAAGTTAGATATTAATCCCCAGGGATTTACATTCTTTCTCGATTCAATCGCAGTCAATTCCGATACACTGCAAATAGCAGGTCCTGGAGTTTTATCGAATACTTTTCCGATCGATATCGGCGCTGGTGGTGTGCTGTGGAATAACTCTTCCGGTATCTCGACGAACACAATTGAAATTTCAGGAGCGGGCGGCATACTTGACGTTGATTCCATATTAAATATGTCTAATCCGCTTAATTTCCTTGCCGATGGAACTGTCAAGATCGCACCAAATACGGTTCTTGATCTTGGAGGAAATGGAATTACAAATAGTCCGGCTGTTTCACCGGTGACAATTACGTTTGCTTAAGCAGGAAGCCTGGATTTCAATGCTGGTGCGATTAATCTCGATAATGACATGACCTTTAATGTCGGTCCAACCATTATTGATTATAGCACATTAGATGAAATGACTTCAAATTTCACTGCAAAATTTGATCCCGGTCAAGATGTCAATTTTTCGTTAGTAACAAATGGCATTGGAGGGCCCGGTGGTGGTGGCGTACCTCTGATACTGCAAAGTACAATCCCACGAAAATATACAATTTCTAATCCAGCAACAATGTAGGGTGACCTGACTATAGCAGGAGGTGATACACTCGAGCTCGTAGGGGCGAATGCCTTGACCCTGACTGGTGGGAATATTCTATCGATCATCGATTCTGCTGTGTTTATTGCACCGGCAGGGACATTTGTCAATGCAGGCGGAACAGTTATTAATTAGAGCACCAGCGCTGCTGTGCTATCATTCAATCCCGATCCGCTCGATTTCGATACGGTCGGTGTCGGGGACTCACTTGCTATAACAATTTTTGCACGAAATGATGGTGTGTCGTCGATCGATATCGATTCAGTTCTGTTTATAGCGGTTACACCGGAGTTTGATGTCGTACCGGTTGATAGTTCAGGAATATTGGCGGAGGACAGTGCGGGATTTACGGTTACGTTCAAACCACTTGCGGACAGCACCTATGCCGACTCACTCTTTTTTATCACAAATTTAAATGACACACTTAAAATCAATGTTTTCGGTGTTGGTATCGCGCAGCCGAACATTCGGCTCAATCCGGTTGCATTGGATTTTGACACGGTACGTATCGGACCACCTGATTCTCTCTTTGTGTGGGTCGTGAATGACAGTGGCGGAGTGTTGAATATCGACAGTACGCTTTCGACACCTGAATTTAATGTATCACCATTTAATACGTTTGGAATAACCGCAGGTGATAGCGCTTTATTTACCGTTACGTTTCAGGCAAGCATGGAAAGCCTTTATGTCGATTCAATAGCATTTTTCAATAATGACACGTTGAATAATCCTCTGTTTCTCAATGTACAAGGAGTCAGTGTAACTCCGCAAATCGCATTTAATCCGGTTACGCTAACCTTTGATTCAACCGAACTGACAGTAACGGATACACAGCTTTTGTATGTCTTGAATGTGGGTTCTGATTCGCTTCATGTGACAAATATAACCTCACAGAACGATTTCAGTACCAATGTTGTATCATTGCCTGCGATCGCACCGGGTGACAGCGATTCAGTGATTGTTGTTTTCGGACCGACTTCTATCGGAACAGCAATCGACAGTATTATTTTCGACAGCGACGATTTTTTCAATCCTGTTGCAAGTGTCATTGTTAACGCCGAAGGACTACCGCCAAAACCGGTTTTTGTTCTCTTGACCGATTCACTTACTTTTGACAGCACGTCTGTACTACGAAGTGACTCACTCACGATCTTTGTGAGAAACGACGGTACAGCTATCCTTGATATTGACTCGATTTCAGTTCCACTCGGATTCAATAGTACACCGTCTTCATTCCCGGGAATAGTTCCGGGCGACAGCACAGCTTTTCTGATGGAATTTTCACCTCTGGTTGCAGGAACATTCGTAGACTCGTTTATAATTTTCAGTAATGACTCTTTGATTCCGTCTGTGCCGTTTTTTGTCAATGGTGAAGGTATTGCACCACTTATTGCCGCACCGATAGATACGCTTGATTTTGATACGGTAACGGTCGGGCAGGACAGTACACTCCTGACCTATCTGAGAAATGACGGTGTGGGATTCCTGGATATTGTTGGCCCTGCAGTTACTTCAGCGGAATTTTCAGCGAGCCCAACGGATACTTCGGGTGTTGCTCAAGGTGATAGTGCGTTTTTCCAGATCACATATACGCCAAATGCAGTGGGTGCGGTATTTGATTCGGTATTGTTTCCCAATAATGAAGTGCCTGGAGCTCAATTCCCGATTTATGTCAAAGGAATAGGAAAAGCTTCACCTGGTCCGACAATTTTTGTATCGACAGTACAATTTGATTTTGATACGGTTATTGTTGGAGCAAGTGATACATTGATCGCTCAAGTGAGCAATGTCGGCATAGACACATTGACTATTAGTTCTATAACTACTCCGGGAGAATTATCGGTAACACCTACCAGTTTTGATTTAATAGCAAACGCAGATACCTCGATAACGGTCACATTTACACCCTCAGCGGCAGGAGTATATTCTGATTCGATTGTGTTTAACAGTAATGACAGTTTGAAACTTACTTTTGCGGTGCCGGTTATAGGCGAGAGAATATTGCAGCAAATCATGACGGTAAGTGTCGATTCAATCGATTTTGATTCGACAAATATAGGAGTTCCATCTCAGAGGCAGTTCACAATTTTTAATACCGGCAGCGCGAATTTGAATGTTTCAAGTATTACAACTCCTGCTAATGTAACAATATCACTCGATTCCGCGGTTATTGCTCCCGCGGGTAATCAGGTGTTTACACTGACGTACAGCCCAATTGCCTTAGGCCCGTTCGTGGATAACGTTACCATTAATAGCGACGATCCTGAACTACCCGTATTTTTGATAGCAGCCAAGGGTCTTGGCGGACCGGCATTACTCCCGGATATCGATATTCAACCGTTACCATTTTTATTCCCGGGATCAAACGTGGGAGTACCTGTCAGTAAACAATTAACAATTCAGAATGCAGGGAATATCCCGTTGGCGGTTAGTAATATTCAATCTTCAGATTCGCATTTTACTGTTTCCGATACGGCTTTCGCCTCTATTGCACCCGGAAATAGTGCTCTTGTAGATATTAACTTCACGGCTGATGCAACCGGAGCATTCAGCGGTGTCATAACGTTTACGAGTGATGATCCTGATGAATCTCCCTTTGGCTTCACCATGAACGCTTCCGGCATCGCGCCAGTGATTGAGCTTTCTGTGGCTTCTCTGGATTTTGATTCTGTTGCAGTTGATTTTAGTGATAGCCTTGCATTTACAATCCTCAATTCTGGTAGTGATACGCTCTTCATTGAGTCATTTTCAGTGAGTGGCTGCTCGATTGCGGGTCAATTCGTATTTAATCCTGCTACAGTGGCAATTGCTCCTTCTGCGGATACAGACGTTGTAATTAGGATTGATGGTCTTACGCTCAATGACCTGGGAACATTTTCTTTATCGATCGATATTCAAACGCAGGAATTGGGCATTGTATCAATCCCATTAGATATTGTTGTCGTCCCGCCGCCGATTCCGGAAATTTCAATAGAACCTCTTGCTTTGGAATTTGGACCTGTACTTGTTGGCGAGACCTTTACACAGAATATTGTTGTCACGAATGAAGGTGAACTTACACTGACCGTTGACAGTGTCACATCGTCTGCGGGATTTAACGAGTTCTATCTTGCTTTAGACACAACATTGATTTCTGGTACGGCATACATTGATTTTGAAGTTCAGCCGGGGAGTTCATTGAATTTACCCATTATATTTGCTCCGTTATTTGAAGCATTCAGGTCAACTGAATTTACCCTGATGACGAATGATCCGTTACATCCTGTCGTTGCACTGCAACTGAGCGGAAGTGGAATTCTGCCTGATGTGACACCGCCGTTTTTCACAGAAATTCCATCACCGTTTGGTATTGACACAAGCAGTGTAACCATTTCTTTTGAGACCGATGAGAAGACAAGGGCTGTTTTATTGTATGCGATAGAGGAAGAGTTTGAAAACATCGCTCTCCGTGATAGTATAGTGGTTTTATCATTTCGTTTTGCGCATACTATTGAAATTCTCGGTCTCGAATCGAATACGGATTACAAATATATCGTATCTGTATTTGACAGTCTCGGCAATGGTCCTGCAGAAAGTCAGGTGTCTCAATTCAAAACGCTTGACGCACCAGACGTGCAGCCGCCATTCATCACCGTTGGACCGAATATCGATGTTATTGATACAAGTGAGATTATAGTATCCTGGACTACCAATGAGCCATCAAGGAGTATAATTGAGTGGTTCAATGCAGAACAATTTGCAACGGTAGATAACGGTTTGTTTGATGACCCACCACTTGGCTTGGAGATTTTTGATATCGAGGATTCGCCACTTGTTGTCAATCATGAATTTCGTATCGATAGTTTGGATGCTAATACACGGTATGCACTGAGAGTGGGTTCTGTTGATGATAATAATAACGGTCCGACGTTCAGTTTTCCGCAGCTTTTCAAGACTCCCGAGCGGCCTGATACTGAGCCACCTCTCATTACGCTGCAGCCGGAGCTTTTGAGTGTCGATACAAACCGGGCTGTTATATCCTTTGAAACGAACGAAGTATCGAATACGTTTGTGTTTTTCAACATAGATTCGTTGTTTGACAAGCAATTGTTTCTGTTATCCAAGGATACTGCTTTTGTTAAAGTACATCAGACACCGCTAAATGGTCTCCGGTCGGATACACGTTACAAGTATTTCGTTCAAACTTTCGATGCAAAGCAGAATGGTCCGACCACGAGTGGTATATTTGATTTTGAAACGCTTGATAAACCCGATGTGCTGCCGCCGATATTTACACTGTTACCGACGGTTGTTGAAAGTGATACCGATTTTGTAACAATTCAATGGTTTACGAATGAAATTTCCACGAGTGTTGTGGAATATGAAGTGCCGGTCAGGTTTGATTTAACGAGAATTCCTGTAGGAGCTATTTCTTTCTCGAAAGAACATAATGTGACACTTACCGGACTCAATTCAAATACGGAATACAACTATATTGTTCGGTCTGCAGATGAAAACGGCAATGAAGCGGTTAGTGCACGAGTATTTAGCTTCAGGACTGCTGAAATTGTTGATATTATTCCGCCAGGATTTTTAAGATTTCCTTTTGCGTTTGAGCGTGACACAAATCGTGTCACAATCAATTGGGAAACAGATGAGCAAACGACAGGTACGATTGAAATAGTAAACGGGGAAACTCTATTTGACAATGATTTGAAGAAACTTCATAGTGTGCTCGTTGACGGTTTGATTCCGGATAGTGTTTACAAATACCGTGTCAGTGCAATCGATGGAAAGAATAACGGCCCGGTATTTTCACCGCTGGACAGTTTTAAAACGTTAACAGTTCCCGATGTATTGCCGCCTGTAATTTTTGGTTTTCCAGGAGTAACGATCTTCGACACGGCAACAGTCAAAATATTCTGGTTTACGAGTGAACCATCCAATAGCCGTGTCGAATTTTACTCAGTTGATGAGGATTCAAATGATGTAAATACTCGTGAAGAGCAGTTGCTTCGGACCGATAATCAGGTGACACTGAGCGGTCTTAAGCCAGGAACTGAATACAGATATTCTATAGCATCAACCGATGGTAAAGATAACGGCCCGGCAGTCAAAGAGGGGTTTGTATTTTTTACACCTGACAGACCCGATCTTTCACCGCCGGTTTTCACTGATTTTCTTGAAATACTTGATGCAGATACCACATCATTCCTGTTAGGTTGGGAGACTAATGAAGAAAGTAATGCGGGAGTAGAGTATTTTGAAATAAATGTAGCCGAGGATACATTTGCTGTAGACGATCAGAATTACACCTTGGTGCATGAAGTATTTATTGGAGGCCTTAAGCCTGATACGGACTATTCTGTCAGAGCATTATCATTTGACATTGCAGGAAATGGACCAGTCATTAGCCCATGGTTCATCATAAGAACGTTAGATGTACCTGATATTACACCGCCAAAACTGCTTGGCTTTGTAAGTGTTGCCGAAATTGATACAAATGGTGCGACAATAACGGCTACAACGGACGAGCAGGCTATAATGGAAGTAGAATTTGGCGCATCGACAACATGGCCTAATTCTACAGAAACAGTTACATCATTAGACCACTCGTTTGATCATGAGGTGATATTAACAGACCTTGATAGTTTTGAATATACCTTTCAGGCGCGATTCCAGGATCGATCAGGCAATACATCACTGTATTCACAGTCAGGAATATTCAAAACATTAGAAAAGCCGGATTCAACAGCACCGGTAATTCTCGGATTTGTCGATATTGCTTCTATTGATACCTCACAAGCTACATTCCAGTGGTTTACTGACGAGCAATCGACCAGCATTATCGAATTAGCTCTTGAGTCCGAGTGGCCAGAAAACAAAATTACCATAGTAAAACAGCAGTTAGTCGATGAGCATGAACTAGTTGTACGGGAATTGTTATCAAATACTCGGTATACTGGACGGGCCGGTTCGATTGACGGTAAAGGGAATGGTCCAGGATTCAGTGATGAATTTTCTTTTAAAACCTTTAGCGTTGTCACCATTCGTGAGCAGAATGATACAACAGAAGCATCTACATCTCTTGATGGTGCTCTTGTTGAGGAACATGCTGTTTTTATCAATGGGCTTGATTCAGATACTGAATATGAATATACCGTTAGTTCTACAGATGCAAATAATAACGGACCGGTTTCAAAAGGTTGGTTCTTATTCAAAACGCTCGAAATAGCGGATGAGACTCAACCTGCAGTCGTATTCGGGCCAATAATCATAGGCCTGACCCACCACGCTGCAACCATTAAATTGAAAACAGATGAAGAGTCGTTCGTATTTGCTGAATATGGGATTGATTCAACACTTGGAAGTTTACAAGCAGAAAATAACGGAAAAACTACCCACAATATCCAATTAATGAATCTATCTGACTCGACATTGTATTTTTATCGAATTGGCGGTTTTGATTCCAAAGGAAATGATTTCAGATTTCCACCATCTGGTCAAGAACCCTTAACCTTTACGACGAGACCAATACCAGCTGTTGATGATATATCACAACCAATTATTACAGCTGGACCAGTAGAATTGGGAATTGATACGGATAAGTTATCAGTATTCTGGAGTACAAATGTATTGGCAAATTCTACTGTTGATTACGGTCTTGATACGCTTATAAGCAACCGGATTTCACAGGATAATGCAATACCAGTTAACAATCATACAGTCCAATTGCAGGATTTATTCGCAGACACAACGTATTATTACCGGTTCAGGTCTCGGGGTGAAAACAATAGTGAAGTTGTGAGTCAGTTATTCTTTGTCAATACTCTGGCGCAACCCGACACATTTCCGCCGCAGATCAATGCCGGGCCTCATACACCATTTTTGACACCGACGAGTGCGACGGTTGAGTGGACAACCGATAAAAACTCATCAAGCGGTACCGTCCTTGGCTTGCAGAGCATCGATGTTAATGCCACTGGAGCGGTATTAGGTACCTTGTATGACAGACAGGAACGAGATAATGAGATTGACCAGGTTTTAGCGCACCAGATTAAATTTTCTGATTTACTATCGGATACAACGTATTTTTATCGTGTCTTTTCAACAGCTGAAAATGGAAAAGAAGTTGTGAGTGAGGAATTTTCATTTATAACTCCTGCACTTCCTGATATCCTTGCACCTCAGATAATAGCCGGTCCTGATCCCACTAATATTGAAAGTAGATCTGCTACAATTGAATGGAGAACTGATGAACTTTCGACCAGTAAGATAGAATTCGGTGAACGGCAGCAGGCCGGATTTATTCAGTATACTGAAACTAGGTGGGTTGACGCAGATGCTGCAGGTGTTGCTGATCACAAGGCTATATTGACAGGATTGAATCCTAATACTGTGTACGATTTCAGAGTGACTTCAGCTGATTTTAGTCCTTTAATAAATGAGGTAGTAAGCCGAAATAAACGGTTTACGACGACGGCATTTAAAGATTCGATAGCTCCTGTTCTTAAATCAGGTCCGATTGTCGATAAAACCGATAAAACAGCAATTTTCGAATGGGATACTGATGAAGCATCTGACAGCTTCATCTTTATAAAATTTAAAGATTCCGATGAGAATTTTAGAAAAATTGGTGATGACCGGAAAGTGACAAAACATATTGTAACGGTTACCAACCTTATAGTGGGAGCAATTTACGAGTTTGAATTAGCTTCCCGTGATCTTGCTGGTAACTTGATGACGTGGCCGACTCAGGCTAATACCAACAATATCAATAAAGTGTTGGCATTGAGGAAAGAATCGCAGGTTCCTGGTGGGTTTGGTGTCTTTTTTACGAATCAATTCCCCGATACAAATATGCCGATCATTATTGAAGGTCCAACTGTTGTTCAAAAAACTTCCGAAACAATCACAGTACAATGGAATACCGATGAGCGGAGTGATTCTTTTATAGAATATGGATACGATGAGTCGTACGACTCACTCAAAGGTGAGATTTCAGATTTAACGAGTCATAGGATTACTTTGACAAATTTAGATCCGGGCACAGTCTATGATTTCAGGGTAATGTCGACAGACCCGAGTAACAACGGACCATCACTGAGTGGTAATGCCGCTGTTTCAACTGAAATGGAAGCAGATGAATCACCACCTGAAATTACAATCGGGCCTGTTATTACGGCAATTACCAACGATCAGGCAACAATACTCTGGGAAACCGACGAACCGGCTGATACACGACTCGAATTTGGTTTTACTTCCGACTATGAGAAAGTGCTTCTGTCGACCGAAGACAATACGTTCCACTTTGTTACAATGACTAATTTGCTACCGGATACGCTGTACCACCTCAGAGTATTATCGACGGATATTAGTGATAATGGTCCGATAGCAAGCGTTGATACGACGTTCAGGACAGCAGCAGGACCCGATTTTATACCACCGTTGATTGACAGTATCAGAGTTGCTGCAATTTCTGATAAATCTGCAACGATAATATTTATTACAGACGAGTTGGGTGATTCTTTTGTCGAATTTGGTTTTACTTCAGATTCCTTATCCAATACTAAAGGATCTGCTGAAGATGTTACCGAGCATAAGTTGACATTGACGAATCTGATGCCTGATACAACCTATCATTTTGGTATTGGTTCAATTGACAAGAGCGGAAATGAAAATGCTGTATCTGCTTTGAAAAGCGGATTAAGGAAAATGTCAGCACCTGCACAGTTTTCTTTTGAAACGCTAACAGGCCCTGATACGGATGCGCCTGTAAGTCCACAGGGAATCGATGGAGTGGAAGGTAATAATCAGGCTCTGATACGTTGGAGTCCGAATAGTGAAGACGATTTAGGCGGATACAATCTTTATAAACGTGAAAATTCCGATCCATTTCAACTTATCGAAACACTGTTATCAGACACATTTTATTATGATAATAATGTGAGTAATAGCTCAGTGTACTGGTATAAAGTAACGGCTGCCGATCAGGTGATTCCTTTCAATGAGAGTGACGCTTCTGACCTTGTCAGCATAAATCCAATGTCACAATTGTCGGTATCTGTTCCGGGAGCAGTAACTCCAGTAAACAATGAAATTATTCGAAATGATGAGATTGTTGTGAAAGTTGACAATGTATCATTACCTTTGACACGGACTGGGTCGGCAACATATGACATTGTCATTATAGAAGAACAGGACTTTTTCAATCAAGTTGTATCAGGTGTCAAAATTCCTGCCGGTGATACGGAAACTACCTGGATTCCGGGAGTAACACTGAACCATAACCAGACATATTTCTGGAAAGTTCGGGCGTTTGACGGATTTTTCTACAGCGATTGGAGCTCGGCTAATTCCTTTGTAACAGATGCTACGGCACCGACCAGTGTTCAGCTTGTCAATTTCTGGGGTAAGGTGGAAAATGGTGCTGTTAAACTGGAATGGTTAACAGCTCTGGAAATTTTTAATGCCGGATTTAATATTTATCGGGGACAGACTCTATATGGTGCGTTTATTAAGCTCAATGAGCAGCTTTTAACAGGTGGAGAAAACAGTTATCAATTCCGTGATCTGTCTGTGGAAGCAGGGAGAGAGTACTTCTACCGACTCGAAGCGGTCAGTCTCGGCGGTAATGCGGATATATTTGAATCCATCAGGATCGAGGTATTGCAGCCACGAACATTTAAATTATATCAAAACTATCCGAATCCTTTTAATCCTGAAACAACGATCAAATTCGATCTTCCGAAAACCGACCAGGTCCGGATAGTGATCTATAATATTCTCGGACAGGAAATTCGGGCATTGCTCAACGAACCTTACAATGCCGGGTTCCATGAAGTCGTGTGGAATGGCCGTGATACGTATGGCAGGCCTGTTGCGAGTGGTGTTTATTTTTATAGAGTCAATACCGGTCAATTTAGTGCCACAAAGAAAATGCTCCTCTTAAAATAAGATCTGCATCTTAATTCTTCTTTTATAAACAATAATCTGCCTGTCCCATACGTGTTTTTGTAACAAATTCAATGTATATGGGGTATTTTCTTAATATATTGTTGAGTAATTCCATAGACGTATTTGTAACCATGAGAATGGTGAGGGAAACAAATGTCAGTTAAAAAGGCCAGTAAATCACAGAAATTACAGGAAAGAATAGAAAAGTCCAAAACCAGTGTGTTCAAAGTTGTTTTTCCGAAAGCAACAAACAGATATGACACACTATTCGGGGGAACGGCGCTGCAATGGATCGATGAAGTTGCCTCAATCGCTGCTGTACGATTCTGCAGGAAGGAAGTTGTTACCGTTTCGTTCGACCGTACTGATTTCAAAAAGCCGATCCCATCGGGCAGCATCGTTGAACTAATTGCTCAAATTACCAGTATTGGCACAACAAGTTTAAAAGTAAAAGTTGAAATATATATTGAGAATATGTATTCAGATGACCGTGAAAAAGCAATCGAAGCACTCGTTACCTTTGTTGCAATGAAAGACGGCAAACCCACACCAGTATAGTTATAATATTAACAATCACATAGAATGTAATATGGTGAGTGGTTGTACAAGTCGAGAGATTAGATTTTTAAATTTGTTCAAAAACGTTAGTAAAACAAGTTCTTAATAAAAAACCGGCCCAGAATACAGGCCGGTTTTTTTATTTGAAAATTATTATTAAGCTCATACAATAGGAATATTTTTACACCTGATAATTACGACTCTTTTACTGCAGCAATCAACTCCAGAAACGCTTTTTTACCATCACTAAAAAACATCAAAGTGTTATCTGCTGCAAAAAGCGGATTTGGTATTCCTGCAAAACCGGGACTGAGACTTCTCTTTATCATAACAACAGTGTGTGCCTTATCGACATCGATAATCGGCATTCCGGCAATCGGAGAATTGGGATCTGTCCTGGCAACGGGATTCACGACATCATTTGCACCGACAACAATTGCAACATCTGTTTGCTCAAGGGTTGGATTAATTTCATCCATCTCCTTGAGTTTATCATATGGAACGTCTGCTTCTGCTAAGAGCACATTCATATGCCCGGGCATACGACCGGCAACAGGGTGAATTGCATATTCAACCTCGACATCCCTTGATTCGAGCAAGTTTCCAAAATCACGTACAGCATGCTGTGCCTGTGATACGGCCATACCATATCCGGGAACAATAACAACTCTTCTGGCGCCGTCTAACAGCATAGCAATTTCTTCAGCGGAAGTAGCCTTGATCTTTCCGGCGTAAATTTCATCTTCCTTTGGTCGATCGCCAGCCGCAACCGCAAATCGTGCAAACAGCACGTTCGACAGCGACCTGTTCATGGCAACACACATAATCCTCGTAAGGATAAGTCCGGATGCACCTACGAGTGATCCCGCAATGATAAGACCGTTGTTATCGAGAACGAATCCGGTTGCAGCTGCTGCAAGACCCGAATATGAGTTCAGTAGAGAAACAATCACAGGCATATCGGCACCGCCGATTGGAATAGTCAGAAGGACTCCGAGTACGGATGCAACACTAACAAGATACCAGTACAGGGTTATATTTTGTGGGTCCATTACTATCATGACACCCAGTGTAATCGAAGCAATGGATAATATAATATTTATCACATGACGTATCGGCAAAAGGATTGCATTACTTGATATGACTTCCTGGAGTTTTCCAAATGCCACGAAACTTCCCCAGAATGTCACTGATCCGATAATTCCTGAGGCAACCGTTGCAACGGTTAGTTGTGTATCGGCGCTGCTGCCAGCCTTTATCAACGCCGCACCGGCAACAAGAATTGATGCGCCACCTCCAAAGCCGTTAAATAATCCGACGAGCTGTGGCATTGCAGTCATAGCAATTTTTACTGCCAGAATTGCTCCAATGGCACCACCTATAACGATTCCTAACAGGATGTATTCAAAACTAATAATCTTTTTATCCCATAGCGTCACAACGATCGCTATGAACATTCCCAGTGCTCCAATTTTATTTCCCCGGACAGCCGTTCTGGGATGTGCGAGGCCTTTCAGACCTAAAATAAAAAGCACGGAAGCAAGCAAATAGGCTACAATAATGATTGATTCACGCATTGTACATTAGTCTTTCTTTTGGAACATTTTTAACATTCTATTAGTCACGAGAAACCCACCGACACAGTTAATAGTGGCAAATACTACTGCAACAACTCCTAGAATTGTCGTCAACTCGGAATATTGTGTTCCTGCCGATATAATTGCTCCGATAATCGTGATTCCGGATATCGCATTTGACCCGGACATAAGTGGAGTGTGAAGAGTCGGCGGAACTTTTGTGATTACTTCAAATCCGACAAAGATTGCTAAGACAAAGGTTGTCAGACCGATAACAACTGATTCCATTAGGCAGAACCCCCTTCTACAGCTTTGTTAGTTGGAAGGCCCAAGAGATCACGAACACGTGGATGAACAACGTCGCCTTCATGTGTTACAAGTGTTTCATAAATTATTTCATCTTCAAGATCAAGCTTGAATTCTCCTTCTTTGATCATGTGAAGAAGGAATGTAGTAATGTTTTTCGAATACATTTGGCTTGCATGATACGGAATGGAAGATGGGATGTTTGAGGGTCCGATAATGATAACGCCTTTATGCTCAACGATCTCATCCACTTTTGTAAGTTCGCAATTTCCACCACGTTCTGCAGCAAGGTCAACAATAATCGAACCCGGACGCATTGCTTCAACCATATCCCGGGGAATCAGTACCGGCGCCTTTTTACCCGGAATTGCTGCTGTTGTAATGACTATATCGCTTTCAGAAACGACTTTTTTCATTAATTCCTGCTGTTTCTTCAGAAATTCTTCTCCCATTTCTTTTGCATAGCCGCTTTTGTCCTCGGCGCTCTCGGTCTCAAGCTCGAGTTCAACAAATTTAGCACCAAGACTCTCAACCTGCTCCTTGACTGCAGGCCGAACATCAAAACCGAATACGACAGCGCCCTGTTTTCTTGCAGAAGCTATAGCCTGAAGCCCGGCAACACCAGCTCCGATAACAAAAACACGAGCCGGCTTAATCGTCCCGGCTGCTGTCATCATCATTGGAAACATTTTGGGCAGTTTGTTAGCAGCGAGTAGTACTGCTTTATAACCGGCAATCGTTGCCATTGACGAGAGTACATCCATACTCTGTGCTCGTGTAATACGTGGGATAAGTTCCATAGATAAATGAACAACTCCCTTTTTGGCGAGCTCTTGAGCAGATTCCAGCTCAGTCAACGGCTCGGAAAAGCCGATAACGACCTGACCGGTACGCATTAGTTCCAGGTCACTTTTTCCAGCTACCGGATTTGCACCCAAAGCACGGACCTGAAGCACTATTTCGCTCTCTGCAAAAACATCGGACCGCTTTTCAACGATTTTTGCTCCCTTGTTAGTATATAGACTGTCAGGGAATCCCGCGTCTTGACCGGCACCGCTTTCAACCAAAACCTCAGCGCCAGCCTTGATAAGCGAAGGCACCATGTCAGGTATGATTGATACTCGCCGTTCACCCGGGAACGTTTCTCGAGTAACTCCAATTTTCATAACATTTCCACTAAGTTAGATGTCCATCATCTCCGTATTAAACAAATGCGGAGATTTGTGCATTAAATAGGTTAATATTTTGTTTAAAACAAAGGTTAAAGTTATCCATTTTTTTTCTTATAATCAAGCAAAAAAGGGAAATGAACAAGTGAATCCGTTCACAGAATACGTATATATATCAAGTATAATTTTTTTATTGAGTTATGCAGTAGCAATATTCAATATTTCTTGATTTAATCATATTGAAATTTTATCTTCAATTATAAATTCACAATCAAGTATGAGATGAATATATAGTAACGTTAAATTTATAGTTCAATTCTATAGTATGATTATAACGATTTCAAGCCTGAGTGCAATAACATTCAAAGCATTTTTACAATAATAAAAACAGGTCAATATCTTACAATATTATCGCTATGATAAAGCAAAAATCTCTGTTGTTTATAGGTTGTTTATTGCTTGTGCTACTCATATTCCTCCCAGTAGAAGCACAAGTAATAAGGACGGCCAGCGAATTGTCCGAGTTTGAACATCATACCTCTTATGTGGAAATGGTATCATATCTTGAATCGATACAGGCAACTACAACAGAAATGCTTCTCGGCAGCTATGGAAACTCTCTTGAAAAGAGGATGCTGCCTTACGCAATAATAAGCCGGCCTCTGGTCACAAATCCTTCAGAGGCAATTTCGTCAGGAAAGCCGATCCTTGTTTTCTCAGCAAATGTGCATGGCGGCGAACGGACACTTCGTGAATCGCTCCTGATATTGCTACGTGAGCTATTAAATGACAGTTCTGACATCAATGCACTGCTTGATGACTTGATTCTGATAATTGTTCCGTCTATTAATGTTGACGGATTTTCTGCAAGGGAAGAAGGTACCCGCGGTAATGCACTTGGTGTCGATCTCAACAGAGACTATATGAAATTGGAACATGTTACACTTGTCAATTATGTCAGGAATATTGTACATGAGTGGCAGCCGCATCTTATTGTAGATGGCCATAATGGAGGCTCATATCCTTACAATATTAACTACCAGGGGCCCAGTCATGCGGCATCAGCCAGGGAACTAACACAATTATGTGATAACGAAATTTTCCCCGCTATTAATAAGAATATGCAGAAGAATGGTTACAAATCGTGGTATTATACACAGGGAGACAGTACTGCTTGGAGGACAGGGGGGTATGATCCGAGAATTTCCAGAAACTATGCTGGATTTTTGAATAGTGTCGGTATCCTCTTTGAATCGCCGCGGGGACAGACGCTCGAAACAGGAGTCAGAAGCGGCTTGATCGCTTTTAAGACCATTTTAGAGTATGCAGAGGAGAATGCTGAAAAACTTATGGAAACTGTAGCAGAAGCACGCCGGGAAACTGTAGAGATGGGGCGCTTAGCGCAGGGTTATATTCCTGTCCAAATGGAGTATGAACCTGAGGATTATAAGGTTTCGTACGAAATTGCGATTGGGCAATCTGATAATAAAACAGTAGTATCGATTAATAATGCTGATCTTATCAAAAAACCGGTTATAATAAAAACAAGGCCCCGACCTTATGCATACATTTTGGAAGCGAAAGCGGTTAAGGCAGTTGATCTGTTAAAGCGGCACAATATCACAATAGAACAATTGCGGGAAGATACGGAAATCAGCATTGAGTCCTATATTTTAACAGGAATTGAGCGTATTGAAGAATATGATCATCCGTCTGCTGCAGTTGTCTCCGTAGCAGATGAAACCTACTCTGAGTCGCGAGTTTTTAAAAAGGGTTCTTACATAATCCGAACAGGCCAATATGCCGGCCGACTCATTACTCATTTACTTGAGCCGGAAACAAATGACAATATAATCCATTGGAATACTATGGATGCGCTCCTTCCCAAACTTGAGCAGGATGATGAAGTTGTTCAAAATGTGCAAGCTAATCAAAGAGGATATGCTACATCGTCCGCGGTTAGTGAAATTCAAGAAGATACACCCCCGATCATTCCGATTTATAAAGTGATGAAACCAACAGTTATTCCAACAAGTATACTAAAGTAAATAAATAAGTTATGACCGATATTTAAAGTAATACATTATATTCCCATTACTTTAGCCAGAACCCTTTTATCTCGCTGACCGTCAAATTCTGCGTAGTAAACCTGCTCCCATGTTCCAAGGTCAAGCTCACCATTGGTGATTGCCATAGTAACCTGATGGCCCATCAACGTTCTCCACAAATGGGCATAAGCATTGTCTTCACCTGTTCTGTTGTGCCGATAAAAATCATCACTCAGATGTTCTGGAACCAACCGTTTCAGCAATTCTTTATAATCGTGAATGAGTCCCGATTCGGCATCATTTACGTAGACCGCTGCAGTGATGTGCATTGGATTTATCAGAACCATGCCGTCGTCTACACCAGATTTACTGATAATTGCATTGATATCATGGGTAATGTTGATGAATTCCACTCGCTCATCTGTGTTGAACATAAGATATTCCGTGTGTGTTTTCATACGTTCCCCTTTAGTGTTTAATTGTTTACAATATAGTTCAAAATTTATTGAGAATGTAACGTATTGATGAATGTATTAAGAACTTGATTAATTGAAAAGCGATTACTATTTTTTATCTGGTTTAGTGCTAATAAGTTAAAATATATATTTTTCTCAATCAATGAAATTACGCAAAGAACTGACATTAATAGATGTTGTGGCTATCACAACCGGTGCAATTATCAGTTCAGGTCTGTTTCTATTGCCAGGGCTTGCTCATGCGCAGGCGGGACCGGGTGTGTTTATATCGTATATTCTTGCAGGTCTGCTTGCAACAATCGGGATGTTCAGTCAGGCAGAATTAGCATCTGCTATGCCAAAAGCCGGGGGGACCTATTTTTTTGTTATGCGGAGTATGGGATCTGCTGTTGGAACAATTTACGGACTAATAACCCTGCTTGCGCTTGCACTGAAAAGTGCATTTGAATTGATCGGTATGGCGGCATATTCTTCACTCTTGATAAATGTCGATATCCGGTTATTGGCAATTGCGTTATGTTTATTTTTTGTTACCATAAACATTATTGGTATTAAAGCCACAAGCCGTATCCAGATTGTCCTGGTCGGAGCAATAATTGCCGCGTTGTTGTTGTATGTCGTGAAGGGCATTCCAGCTGTCGAAGTCACTCATTTTGAGCCATTTGCACCGTATGGTGTTTCATCAATCATCTTTACTGCAGGATTTGTATTTGTATCGTACGGTGGTCTTCTAAAAGTTGCAAGTCTTGCTGAGGAAATAAAAGATCCCGGACGGGTGCTTCCGATCGGAATGATACTCTCTTTTGTTCTGGTTAGTCTGATTTATATTCTTGTTATATTTGTCACGGTTGGCGTTCTCGATGCCGAATCGCTTGCTCAATCGCTGACACCTCTCCCGGATGCAGCGGCAGTCTTTATGAGCACTGGTGGTAAGATTTTATTGGCAGTTGTTGCGATCTTTGCGTTCTCCTCAGCAGTGAATGCCGGCATCCTCGGAGCTTCACGTTATCCGCTTGCCCTCAGCAGAGATGAGCTTGTTCCCGGAATTTTCGGCAGAATTCATCCCCGTTTTCACACTCCACACATTGCGGTATATTTAACAGGTATATTTATAATAATTGCCCTGTTTCTTGATATTAGTATAATTATTAAAGCGGCCTCCAGTATATTATTATTAACCTACTTGTTTGCTTGTTTGGCAAATATCATATTGAGAGAAAGTAGAATTCAAAACTACCGTCCGGCATTTAGCGCACCGCTTTATCCGTGGCTTCAGATAATCGGCATTATCGGATATGGAGTGCTATTGGTAATGATCGGCAAAGAAGGGCTTCTTGCCAGTTTATTTTTAATTATTGGCGGGTTATTTGTGTACTGGTTTTATGGAAGGATAAAATCAACTCGTGAATTTGCTTTGCTCCATCTGATTGAACGCATCACTGCGAAGGAACTTACCACTCATTCTCTTGAGTCTGAGCTCAAGGATATAGTGAGAGAGCGGGATGAGATAGAAAAAGACAGGTTTGACCATCTTATTGAAGAGTGCACGATTCTTGATTTTGACACAAAAATCTCCGTTGAAGATTTCTTCGAAAAAGCAGCCGAGAGTATGTCAGGACGGCTCCACATATCTCAAAAAATGTTGATTGAATTATTTGTTGAGCGGGAAAAAGAGAGCACAACTGTGCTCGATCCCGATCTTGCAATTCCTCACATAATTATTGAGGGCAGTCACGAGTTTGATATATTGCTGACACGCAATAAAGAGGGAATATATTTTTCCGAGGAAAGTCCCCGGGTTCACACAGTATTTGTTCTTGTCGGCACAAAGGATGAACGGCCATTTCATCTTCGGGCATTGGCAGCAATCGCCCAGATAGTGCAGGATCCCCACTTTGAGGATAAATGGATGCATGCGAAATCAAAAGAAGAACTGCGCGATCTAGTTCTGTTGAGTAAGAGAAGAAGAGAGTAATGAAAGTTGAATTTCTCTGCGAATTATGTTACATATAGTGTTATAATTTTCGAGATTCATAGAGAAGTAACTCGATTACTTGATTCTTTCTTGTTTAATACTATAATTTATATTCTTTAACAATAAAAAATAGTAAAAATTTCCTAAAAAGTAAACCAAAGATGGACTCAATTATCTCGACAGATCACAGGAATCCGGATAGGATATTATTAAATAGACCGAAGTATTGAAATATTTGCCAAAGCAAACAGACTGTTTAATCAACATATATAAAGGAGTCCGGGTAATGAATTATTTGTCTGGAGTTAGGAGAATTATTGCACTATTAGTTATCCTGATTGTTAGTGATGGTTTCGCTCAGGAACATGGGGTGGGAAATGTACAGGATATTTACAACATTGTACCAAGAAGAGAACGGAGAGAAATAAAGCGTGAAATTCTTGAATGGAGAATGGAGCATATGCTTCCAACAATGATGGAAGAAACCGGTATCGATATGTGGATTATTATCGATCAGGAGGATAATCTCGATCCGGTTTCCTGGACCCTTGTTGGTGGAATGCCGGGACAGTCGGCTGCTCGGTTTCTTGTTCTCTATAACAAGGGTAACAATCACGGTGTAGAACGAATACGGGGTGGATTCGAGAGGATTCATCAGATTGTTGAAGAACGAAATCCGGAAACAATCGGGATTAATGTATCGCAGACCTGGCGCCACGCCGACGGTTTGTCCGTATCCAACAAAGATAGACTCGAGGAAGCTCTCGGAAACTATGCGTCACGGCTTGTTTCTGCGGAAAATCTCGTTGTCGAATGGAGATTAACGCGAAGTACCCAGGAGTTGACTCTCTTCAGATATGTCAGCGGTATTACCCACGACCTTGTTGCTGAAGCGTTCTCGAATAAAGTCATTGTACCGGATGTAACAACAACCAATGATGTTGCATGGGCAATTAGACAAAAAATCACTGATATTGGTGTCTATGACGGTTTTTTCCCTACGATTACGCTCCAGAGAAGTGATGAAGATATTTCCAAATATGATGATCCTGCCGACTATTTCAGAATTGATATTCCGCCGAGAAACCTGCTTGAGTCTGTGATTAGGAGAGGTGACATCATCAGTGCTGATTGGGGGATTACATATCTCGGTTTATTTACTGATGTCCAGCAGGTGAGCTATGTCCTCCGTAAGGGTGAAGATGATGTTCCTGAAGGGTTAAAAGAAGCTCTGCGAAGAGGAAATCGGTTGCAAGATATTCTTGCCGGTGAATTCAGAACGGACAGAACCGGAAACGAAATCCTCTTTGCAACACTGGAAAAGGCAAATGTGGAAAATCTCCGTCCTGAAGTCTACAGCCATCCTGTCGGCTATCATGGTCATGAGGCAGGCCCGTCGATTGGACGTGAAGGAGCATTTGATGACGACGGCAATCAATTGCCAACCCGTGGCGGTGACTATCCAATGCGTTACAATTTAGTCCACTCTATGGAATTAGACATTACATATGCTCTGCCGGAATGGAACGGCAAGGCTGTCCGTATTGTACTTGAAGAAGAAGCTGCCTATACCAAAGAAGGGATAAACTGGCTTGACGGCCGTCAGACTCAATGGTACATCATTCATTGAGTCAAATGATAGTTCTGAATAATTCTCAATAGTAGTTGGCCTAGAAGAAACAAATAAAGCACGGGTTATTCTAAATCCGTGCTTTATCCAATAGGCAGTAATGTGAAAAATAGAAAGTGAACAAATTGTAGAAGCTACATCCTAATCTTAGAGTAACTTTCCTTTCATCCAGCCGGCCGTATTATAAAAATTAGCGACCGCGCTTCCGGGTGGAACGAGATCGTCACAGGCATCCCTTAATTCATCGCTGAGTGTCATATTCAGTACCGGGATCAGGCCTTCCAGGTGTTCCAAACTACCTGGGCCGATCAAAGTGGCGGTTACTCCCGGCTGTTCCTTGACCCATAGAACTCCCAGCTGGGCAGGTGTCATGCCGGCCTCAACGGCTAATTTCGCGAATTTATTCCCTACTTCAATACCTTTCTCGGTTACACGGTCTGCATAGAACGAACCTCGTGCAGCTGCCCGTGAACCCGCTGGATAAGAGCCCTTGCTCTCATAAATACCGAGCAAAACACCGTGCGCGAGAGGAGCCCAGGCGAGTATTCCAAGACCTGCCTCCTGCGCCAATGGTATCATTTCGTTTTCAATGCGGCGGTCGAGTAAATTGTAAGGGGACTCTTCATTCACAAACCGAGCATAATTTCTCATTTCACTCAGCATAATTGCCTCCATGATCTTATATGGAGGAAATGTTGAACAGCCCACATATCGTACCTTACCTTGGTTAACAAGTTGAGTCAATGCGCCCAAGGTTTCTTCAATGTGGTATTGCGGATAGTAGCGGTGTATCTGGAAAATATCGATATAGTCTGTCTGAAGATCCTGCAGAGATAGATCACATGCCCTGATAATGTTCAGGCGGGAGTTGCCTTGTACATTCGGAGGCAGTTCAGGAACAAATTCGTCCAGGGATACGCCCTTTTTACGTGGTGCATGATCAACCTTTGTTGATATTATTACCTCGTGACGTCGCTTGCCTTCTTTAAGTGTTCTGCCGATTATTTTTTCGCTCTCACCCTGAGCATATAAATTTCCGGTATCTATGAGATTGATACCTGCATCAATGGCTCGATTCATTATTTTTGATGCTACATCTGGCGGCGTACCATCACCGAAATTATCCGACCCAAGCGCAACAGGAGCAACCTGCACACCAGTTCGCCCTAGAAATCTGTATTCCATCTATGATCTCCGATAAAGTATTTCATATTAACGATATAAAAAGTATATTTAAAGTGTTGCTTTAGAAAATTCGAATATGAACACTCACAAAAATACTATTAATAAATATACCTGAAATTTTATTTTACAACAAGTAGAATTTATTGCTTAGAAGGTTTATAAATTGCCGCAGCTATAATACCATATATAATGATCTGTATCGTTTCATATATCCACCACTGAATTGCAAGAGAGTAGGGGATTGGGAGTACGGAATATAATCCGTATGCTTTTGGTATGCTAACAAATAATCCCATCCACAATCCATACTTAACACCTTCGCTTATACCTTTTCCTTCATATCCTTTTGTAAAGATAAAGACAAATAGGAGTGAGAAAACTAAACTTGATAATAATCGTGCACTAGTTTTCATTTCAGCCATAGGTCTCCAGATATGGTCAGTTGCTATATAGGTATCCATCAAGATCAGACTGTGCACAATATATTCTGTAAGGCCAATCGTAGCAAATACTGCAATACTTGCGAGTAGCCACCGTTTTGTATTCATGTTTCACCTCTCAAATTATTTTTCAATTACATCGATTTTCAACCAATCAGGAAGAATGCCTTGAATTTTATAAGAGAAAATCTATAATAACGATTATACTAATACTATTGAAGAATATCTGTGTACCCAATACCGTATATTGCAATCATACCCAGAATACCGACAACCGTTAAATAATAGATTGTCGGTAAAAAAGTCTTCCGAAGCGTTGCGCCTTCCTGACCAAGCAAACCGACCGTTGCAGAGGCGGCTACGACGTTATGGATAGCGATCATGTTACCAGCTGCAGCACCGACCGACTGTAATGCCACTACAATTGATCCCGAAATCGTAAGTTTATCGGCCACACTATGCTGAAATTGGCTGAACATCATGTTACTGACGGTGTTGCTACCGGCAATGAATGCACCGAGTGCGCCGATTGACGGGGCAAAAAACGGCCATATAGCTCCGACATTGCCTGCGACCCATGCAGCCATTGCAACAGGCATACTGTCGAGACCGATATTGTTAACGCCCGAATTAATAAATATTCTGACCATTGGTACGGTAAAAATAAGGACAAATCCCGCTCCCAAAATCACGTTGCTCGACTCTTTGACTGCGGCTTTGAATTCTGCGCTCTTCATCCGGTGCAGAAAAAAGGTCAATCCAACAGTAAAAAGGAGCATTGTCCCCGGCAGGTAGAGCGGTTGGGTAGCTGCGGTTATGTTAGTGCTGAACAGATCCGGAATTCGGATTATTAGCAACTTAAGCGTATTACCGACGGGTAACTGGGGCAGCCGGCTGATAACAAGAAATGCAGCAACCAGAACGTATGGTGCCCATGCAAGCCATGTGGGCATATTTTTATCGGTGATATTTTCCTTCTTCATCTCAATTTTGCCGATCCATTCGGGTTTCCACTCTTTTGAAGGTGCAAAATCCCACTCATCTTTGGGTATGAGAAATCCTTTTCGTGCAGCAAATGTAACAATAGCGAGTCCAATAAGGCCGCCAAGCAGTGAAGGAAATTCCGGACCGAGATAAACTCCGATTATGACATAGGGAATGGTAAATGCAAATCCGCCGAACAGTGCAAACGGTATAATTGAGAGGCCTTCTGTCCACGATTTTTTCTGCCCGAAGAAACGGGTGGTCATCATCACCATAAGGCAGGGGATAATTGTACCTGTAATTCCATGAAAAATTGCGGATTCAGCAGCTATAAGATGAAGATATTCTGTGAAATTGGTGCCGGTTGCTGCCAGCCGGGACAACAATTCGGGATCATCAAGACCGGTCCGTACTCCGACAAGTATCGGTGTACCAATAGCCCCAAATGTTACTGGGGTACTCTGGATCATCATACCGATCATGACTGCGGCCATCGCTGGAAATCCGAGAGCAACCATCAACGGTGCGGCAATCGCTGCCGGAGTCCCAAAGCCTGATGCACCCTCAATGAACGAACCGAAAAGCCAGCCAATTATGACTATCTGTACTCGCCGGTCTCTACTTATTTTTGTAAAAGCAGAACGGATTGCAGCTATTGCTCCTGAGTGTTTTAAGGTGTTCAGGAGCAAAATTGCCCCAAAAATAATATAGAGAAGGTCAAACGAAATAAATAATCCCTGAATCGTTGATGCAATAACCCGGCTGAAGGAAACTCCCCAGGCAGTCATAGCGATAATAGCAGCGAGCATATATACGATCGGCATAGCGCGCCGGGCAGGCCAGCGGAAACCGACGAGAAGAAGTGCCCCAATAAAGATCGGTAGAACCGCTAAAAGCACCTGAATGTTGTGATTATCCAAATGTCCTCCATATACTTTATTGTGTAATTCTAATTATTTAGTTCAACTTCTTCGAATAATTCTCTTCGTGCTAATTTTGGTGGAGTGCCGCCGAGAAGGAGCAGTTTTGTGAAAAATTCCTTTTGATTAAATGCTGTGCCTTTCATTTCTTTGTAATCATTCACAAGCTTTTCAATTTCTAATTTTCCGATATAGTAGCTTAGCTCTCGTGTCGCCCGTTTGGCAACGACTGTCGCTTCAAATATTGCACCTTCACGGGGAAGTCCAGCATCCAGAAAGAAATCGACCACATCCTGAAAATCCATCCTGCCGGTATGGTAGCTGACATCAACGACAATCCGTGCGGTGCGCCAGAATCTGTTTTGATAATGAGCAAGAAGATACCGTGATTTATCCTGCATATATCCCATGTCATACATCAGGTCTTCCGCATAAACACCCCATCCTTCACCAAAAGGTTCATTTTCGGCATTTCTACGAAGCGGCCGGTTATTAAACTGTTGCATAAATGCCTGAAAGTGGTGTCCTGGATATACTTCATGCGGGATCTGTTGTGCAATAGCCCAACCTCTGCTCCAATCCAACATGAGGCCTGCCTTCTTATCCCATGTATCAAACTGTTGTGTAGTAGGAAGATCATAATACCCGATATATTTATCACCGATAAATACTGAAGGGCCGATGCCAAATCCCATCCGGTACAGGTTCCGGTAGTGACCTGCTTCGGTATATCGGTATTCTTCTTCCAGCCCGGGTGGAACATTAACAATTTTGTCATAGACTAAAGCTTTTGCTCTGTCTGCTTCCTTTTGGAGCCATGAGTGGAGTTCCCAAGGTGGTGGGAAGTCAAGTGAGTGTTCTTGGTGTATTTCCAGCCAGCTCTTATCAGGATTGATACTACGTGCGGTTTCAATCAGGTGTTGGCGAGTTTCTTCATGCACTCTTGTGCCAAGTTCGAGCAATTCTTCTATCGTATAGTCCAGAAATTTATTTTTCAAAAGTCGTTCATAATTATCTACTGATACACGTGGCAAAGAAGGTGATGCCCGTTTCCGTAAATCTGTGTCCAAATAGGTCCTGAATGCCGACAAATGTCCATTAAAATCGTTTGCTGCAGCAAGCAATCCTTCTTTTAAATCGGACGATTGTGCAAAGTCGGCAACCTTTGGCAGCCAAGAAGTCAAATACTGTTCAATTCGGTCACAATAGCCAATGGACTGCTCTACCCATAATATAGGTGGATTTTTCAGATTTTCTTTGGCCCACTGAAAATTCATTTCGACATCATTGAATCCTGCTGTCATGGCTGCTATCCGGTCATCCCATGGTTTAGTCTGATCAAGTGAAGGCCGGTAAAACGAACCAAATGGCAAATACATTGAAGGATCATTCTCCCACCACCTCAGAACAGCAAGATTAAGAACAGTATTATCCAATTGTGCCTGAAAATATTCATAATCAACCTGGTCTGCAGTATTTAATTCGTCGTAATTTATGGTGGTTGTCAATTCATTGAGATATGATTGCGCACGGTTGATTTGTGATTTAAATGCATCACTGCTCATTCCCCAGATATAATCATCTTCTTCATCAGACGGTTCATAATAGTGAGTAATCAGCGCTTCGAGGTCAGGATTCATTACGGAAGTACTTTCATCGGGCACTTGCGGTG
Organism: bacterium; assembly: GCA_965249485.1. GTDB lineage: Bacteria > SM23-31 > SM23-31 > SM23-31 > SM23-31 > CBDFMG01. The sequence continues at coordinate 2,376,288 of OZ252239.1, forward strand.
TGCTGCAGAGAACAAAGAATGTAATTATAACTGTACCACTACATACGTATAGCAAATTATTGGCCGGCTTCATCCGATATATCCTCCTCATAATGAGTAAAAGTATTGCGAAACTCTCAATTCAAAAAACCATTTAAGATTAACATATTTCTTGTGGGTATATAATACAGATATAAATTCAACCTCTGGGAACAATAATAAAATCGTCATGAATATCATGACGCATGTTATTGCCCATTGCATTACAGGCATCTCTGAGCTCCATAAGATGTCCGGTATTTAGCTGCAGTGCATGTTCATCTGGCTGGTATATACTCCCAATAGGGAATAAAACTCCCGGTTCACGTGTCATTTCAATGTGATTTCCAAGCACATAGGAAACCTCATGGTTTTCAGCAAAATCGGCAAGCCTGTTGACACTTCTTTGGTATTCAGGCCAAAATCGTATATACAGATTTCCCGGATAGAGTGTATCTCCAGTCATAAGGAAGCGAGTTTTATGATCATAGATTGCTATATGGTCACGCGTGTGACCTGGAACAGCAATAATAGTTAGCATTCTATTACCCAGATCAATTTCAGTTGTTTCTGTCGGCCACTCCTTAAATCCAAAAAACATTTGAACGCCTTTTAAACCTGTTGGAACAATAGATGTATTTGGACGATTACGAAATAGAGTATCTCCCTGGATGTGGTCTGCATGGCCATGCGTATGCGCAATAATGAGGTCAAAAGGTTCAGACTTTGTTGGAGGGAGTAGCGATTCAACCAATGTCCTCAAGTAATCTTCTGGGTTTTTCCGGGGCATGTCTCCCGTGTCGAGAAGAATTGCCTGCTGCTCACCGATAAAAAGATACAAAAACGGCGCTTCCCATGAGAAACATTTATTTTGTCTGAGTATGTATGTATCTAAATTGTATTGAAATACTTGATAGGGAGAGTCATAGTTTTCCATGCAATCAGGTGAACCGTGAATCCATGTATCGGGAAATGGACTTGTTTGTTTGGTAATATTATGAGTTTTAGGTTTTTGGGAATTAAAATTGAATAGTAAAGATGAAAACGCAACTACAGAAGTGTTTTGTGTCAGGCGTTTTAGAAAATTTCTTCTTGATGTAACGTTGAACCGCTCAAAAGAAGAGATGTTGTTCATAAACTATTAGTCGTTAATTCAGGAAAGTTGCCGGCAATCACCGGGATGGTTTGAGGTGGTTCCGAATCAGATTTAATGTATGTATTAACCCAGATATTGTCAATATTAATTTTAGTTCACCTGGGTCCTTGGCAGAATGCATTGGTACAAGTTTTTTATAGCGATATGAATATGAAAATTAATAATACAATGCATTGAATAACAATTTGAAGTTTCTATTTGATTGTGCCCGGTTTTGGACATTGAATCCAAAAAGGATAACCTTTCCTTTTTCAATTGCAACATCCAGAATTGCCGCATGACCTGCAACATATTCCTCACCGATTAACCAACCACTTGCAAGGACAGACTGATCCGGATAATGTGCGACAAAGGTGGCCAACAAATCGTCATCTATAGCTTCGCCATTTTCTTCATCAGATACTATTTCAAAGGCATTTCCGTTTGAAAAATACCCAATCCCTTCACCTTTCATTCCAAATGTCAGTTCATGAGACGTATCTAATTCAATATTAAACAGAGACCCGGGCGCAACAAAATCAGCATCGGTTAATTCATCTACTGAATTGATAACTGGAATATCAAATGCATCAATTGCTAAACCCGTTGATGCATTATTGCAGATCAATGTTCCGCCTTCCTTAACAAAACGGACAAGATTGTCAACTCCATCCTGTGTAATTCCACCGGCAAATTCGGGAGAAATTGTCCCTTTCATATGACCGTTTATAATCGAGTTTGCTCTCTGGTCAGATAAAACGATTACGTCAAAGCGGTCTCTGAGTTTACCTGCTTTTATTTCTGCATCAACCAGCATTGAATACGGTATGGAATATCGCTCAAAAAGGAGTGATATCCATCCGGCATCCATATTTGCTACCCATGATTTATAGAGTCCAACCCGCGGCTGATTAAGTGGTTTGAGTGGTGCCCGAACAGTGCTGCCGCGCATTGCAATACCCGTTGCTTCGGAAATTTCTTCAAGACTACCCTTGTTAATACTCCCAGCATCAGTCACAAAAGCACCGCGAGAGAATTCGATACTATTTATGGAGAGTGGTTCCTGTGCTCTATGAACGGTACCGCCCTCTTCCATAATAAGGTTGACTGCTTTGTAACTGTTATTATCTGTAGATGAAAATACAAAATGCGAGCCATTTCCCAGAACGTTTCCTTGAGCAATTGTGGCATTTTCAATACGCGACATTGCTACGGATATTGGAGTATGGATAGTGCCACTCTCAATACCGAATTGGAATGGAATTGTCCAGCCTGCACCATCATACGTACCAATAGGGTCAATATCATCTTTTGTGGGACGCGCTCCTTTCCAAAGGCTGGGATACTCCCGAAGATCGGGAAAATCCTGAGTTTCCATTAAACTTTTTACGTATAAGCCGAATGGCTGGCTCGTGGGGATTATATATGAACCTGAGGAATATGGAATTCCGTCTTGCGTAAAATCATCATCTGCCCTGTAAACCTCGATTCCTGAATTGATGAAGTTGTTTAATACCTGGACAGTTGTGCTTACATCTCGTTGGTTAGAAGAAATTATCCATCCATAAGGAGGCTCACTGCTAAACCGTTCTATATTATCAGAACCCAATTTCCATTTACTAAAAAGCAGCTCATAACGGTATTTAGCTGCAACTTCCAAAACCGATTTAGTAGTTGTTAAATTATAGGATACAGCATCACCGATCCTCCACCATCCGCCTTTCCATGGACTTGGATAAAACTGCCCGACTTGAAAGGTTTTGTATTCTTCAGGAAATTCGCTGGCGGGATAATAGTGTGGAGTCGCATATCGGAACAGTCCTGTTTCAGACATGACTGCAGGCGTATTCTGGCCTTCAATGAGTGTCTTTAGGAAACCGGGATACCAGGGATTAAATATCGTTCGTGAAATTGCTCCCGGTTGATCGTTGAGGTCGAGCGCTCTTGCCATTTCTGTTCCGATGAGGTTCACCCACCGGGTAATAACAGGGTGTGTATTCGGATTTGTCGGCTCACCGAAAGGTGGAACCCATATCCGGGAAGGGAAAGGAGCTGTTTGGTGTTGGTTGTAATGAACTTGCAGAAACCATTCTTGGCCTGTTAGCCGGTTCATGTTCCACGTTTCCACAGCGTTTGCAATGAAAGAATCCCGATTGTTATCATGACCAATATATTTATGGTACAATTCCGGCATAGGACTTATTTCATATTGCGTTCCGATATTCTTCATGTACCACTCAGCAACCTTTGTTACTCCATCGGGATTAGGAAACAATAAGAGAAATATAACATTGTCTCTAATTAATCGGGTTTGTCTATCTTCGCCAGTGACAATATCATATGCAAGCTGAATATTGACCAGTGACGGCGCAACTTCAGTCGAGTGGAGTCCGCCGTCTATCCAGACAACCGCTTTTCCTTCTTCAGCAAGGCTTTCTGCCTCTTCTAAAGATACTCCCCTGACAAGACTTAATTTTCGAGAGATTTCTTTGTATCGCTCTAGATTATTCATATTCTCTGCTGAGGATATGATCGCATACTGCATGAGCCTGCCTTCTGTGGTTTGTCCCATATCATGTATCTGGATTCTGTTGGATTCTTCAGCAAGGAGCTCCAAATAACCTATAATTTGCTCAAATGTTGCCAATTTAAAGTCATCTCCCGGTTTAAAACCCAGATACTCTTCAGGGAGAGTAACCTGCCCGGTACTCATTTGAGGCAATAGAGCAATAATCATGATTGCTGCCAGGATGAGTCTGCGGGTATATGTGCGCATAGTAATTCCTCCGGTTAACTACATGAAAAATAATGATTGTAGATAAAAAGCAGCGATGCGATTTGATGAAAATAAGATATATTCTTTATGAAAGGTAGTGCAACAATCTACTTGTTCATATAAACAATTTCAATATTTTTCTGCAATTACATTCAATAGCCTAAGATATATTTCAATACATTGTATAGAATATGTGAGTTATATATATTTCATAATTTTAATTGAAAGTGCCTGACGGTAAAACATTGAACTTACTGGCATGCGCTTTCAAATTATCACAACACAAGTGAAATTAGAGTTCAATTTTTCTGTCGCTGAACTGCAAGATTTCAATATTCATAAGCGTGTCGGTCCCATCCCGATCGGAAATGGAGTCGTGGACTATTGTTTTTTCTCCATCTTTTAATGAGTATTCAGCGAAAACTCCTGAATAAACAGCCGTGTCATTGCCGCTACCTCCATCAATCTGATCATCTCCGCCGCTGCCGCGAATTGTATTCATACCATTATTACCGGTTAAGGTGTTGTCATGCCCGTTTCCGTTAAGATTTGCATTGTTGCTTCCGGTCAATATAACATTTGTTAAGTGCTGAGATTTATAGGTATATCGAACTGAAGCATCAAACTCGATTGAGTACGTCTCTTCAAAACTCTCCGGCAACTGAGGAGTGTAAGTGAGGTATGGATGAAAGAATTTCGTAACAAGTTCGTAGCCAACCGGATCATTTTCTTGGAGTGTAGCACGGGAATTACCTGCACGGTATGCTCCGAAGTGAGAAGTCCCTTCGACAACTTCATCCATATTAATCGGATTTCCTTCATAAACAGTCGGATAGGACTTCCAAAGATCCAGATAATGGTCATAGATAACCGCAATATATTCGTTTGCATCGCCCCATGATGTCCATAAATCTCGTACTTCCATATCCTCATGTTGTGCCACGATTTCTGCCTGATATTCCGGTAGTGCAGGTTTAATCCCATAATCATGTATCAAGTGGAGAATTTCCTCGTAGCTTGCGTCACGGGTTCTGTGGGCCATATAATTTTCCGTCCCTTCGGGCGGGTTTTCATTTGCACGAAGATCCTGCATACTGAGGTCAGTAGACCTCCCAAGATCACCGCGCATAGCTTGCCGCATGTCTTCGGGAGTGTTAAAAAGGACCATAGTTGCCTTGCGGTCAGACATGGCGTTTGCAACGATTGATTTGTCGTTACCGTATTCTGAACCGGGGAAATCCGTTAATATGTGTTCCATAACATTTCTTGCCTTAACGATCTGCAGTTCAGTCCATCCCGATTGTGCTAAGAAGTGTATTGGTTTACCATTGGGAGCATACGTTTTAGTATATTTTGAAAACCAATTTGTAAACACTTCCGGTGTATTGTCGGGGAGCGGTACAACGCCGTTCGGTGATGCAGAAATATCGATTTCAGGCAAAGTTACACTACCCGAATTCTCGCCGAATTGTGCGTCTGCACAGGCACCGAACAAAAATATTATCATAATTACAGCATTACAACGCTTCATTCTTACCTCCATATTACGCGATTATGTTATCAATATAACGTTTTAATAGATAGCTACTTTTTTAAATAACTGATTATGAAACAAAAGGAGTTATACAATTTGTTATAGCAATATAATTGAAATTGCGCACTAAACTATTGTGAATACTGGGAAAATAAAAATAAAAGTGTACTTAAGTGTTATACTGTTGAAGTGCAATTTTCTTCAAAATTGAATTAAAAATCACTGGAATACATGAAGGGGGTAGTGCAGATTTAATAGTTGATTTGCAGGCTGACTCGTTGAGATGAAAAAAGAAGTGGATTAATTTTTCTCATTTTCTGATTGGGCAATAAGTTTTGCATCATAGTTGGGACAAAGATTATGAGCGAATTCTGCTTTCGAATGCATAGTAATATTCGTCATAATCTGATTCCAATATTCTTTATCATCTCTGATTTTTTTGCATTGTGATCTTTTGGGAATCAATCTGCTCAATTTTTTAACTGCTTTAATGCAATTCATTGTGTGACAACCAAATTTGAATGATAATAAATGAAAAGCAATTAGGTGATTAAGTAGCGCATGATTAATATGAAAATAACAATTTATATTCTCTGTATCTGACGTAAGGATTTCATTGTTATCTGAAATTATTTAGAGGTATTATCTTTTTTTTTCTGCTCCTTTAACTCATTAATTTCAACCAGATATTTATCAAGACATGCCGGGCAAAGGCCGTGGGTGAACTCCGCATGTGAGTGCTGTTGAATGTAGACCTCAATCTGTTCCCAGTATCCTTTGTCGTCTCTAATTTTCTTGCATCCTGAACAAATAGGGAGAAGACCGCTTAGTGTCTTGATCTTATTAATTGCTTTTTGGAGTTTATTATGGGCGATTGTTTTGAACCGGTACCGATTGTAGATTCCGACAGCAAATATCAGTATGAGAAACAGGCCGGCAATCGAGACATTTCTGATCAGTGTTTGTCTTCCGAGTTCTAGCTCATGAATTACATTTTCCTGCTGCAGCCCGCGGATTTCATTATCTTTTTGCTCTAATTTGTGCCGTGCGTCCATAGCAGCAATTTGACCACCGCTCGTTGCTTTAGCTATACTGTCACTTATAGCATCAGAAAGTTCATGGTATTCGAATGCTTTTTCATAATCACCAAGTTCTGCATAAAGAAAGGAAAGAGATTCATAAGCAGCAACAATATCAATTGAAATATCGTTTTTAAGAGCAAGATCTAAAGCTCTATAAACATATTGTGTTGCTGTAAACAAATCATCCATTGCAATATAATATAAGCTGAGAAGGGTGTTAGCATTGATTTCAAAATATTTCTCTTCCAGATCTTCAGCAATTTGCAGTGCTTCCCGGTAATAACCTAAAGCACGATCATACTGCCTTAAATTGAGATAAACATTCCCGATATCGCCAAGACTTTCGCTTAAACCGCCGAATTCGTTATTATCGCGGGCGACATCAACAGCTCGTTGCAGGAAATCAATTGCTCTATCATAATTTTCTAATCCGAGGTATGCCAGACCGCTCATAGAATACGCATTTCCGATTTCCTCTTGCATGACTCTTCTCTCAAAGACTTCCACAGCTCTGAGAAAGTAATTGAGTGCATCCGTATATTCATTTTGCTCCAACACCATTTCACCATTACTCATTAATGTTAAAGCGTAAGCTTCTTCATAACCGACCGATTCGGTGATTTCAATTACTTCATCGCGGAGGGCTTTCGCTTGCTCGATATTGTTTACATCCTCGTGGAGGTCTGCCATACTGTTTTTGAGTACAATGGTCCGTGACAAAGTGTTTGCTTTTTCCGAATACTCCTGAGCAGTGAGGTAATACCATATCGCATTGTCATGGTCACCGAACTGGGCGTATACATCACCTATATGGCCGTTGATTAATCCTGTTTTCGCATCATTTTGTAAATATTCAGCGATTCTGAGCGCTTCCAAATAAAATTCGATTGCTTTGTCAATATTTTCATAATAAAAATAATAATTTCCAAATTCAGTTAGAGATATGAGCATTGTTAGGTCATCACCAGAAGCTTCAGCAACTCTTTTCAACGTTTCCAAAGTATTGAATGCGCTTTCCTTATCGTCTAATGCAATGTAAGTCTGCACTATCATCTCATAAGTCTGAGCTAACATCTCATTTGTGACAGTGCTGTTTGCACTGATTCTGGATTGTTCCGCATACGATAGTGCATCCTGAAAATACAGGAAGGCAGTATCGTGATCTTCAATCTGGTCTAAGTATATAATTCCTAAATGGATTAATGCAAGGAATGTTTGGTAGGTATCTTCAAATTCTTTTGCAATAGTAAGTGCTTCATTGCTGTACTCTAACCGATCATCAACTGAAACACCCCATTCCTCTGCCCCGATTTGATTCAAAATGACTAGTCTGTCACGATTATTAGATTGAGACAGAAGGCTTACCAAGCTATCTATGTTGGTTTGAGAAAATGCATTTCCGGCCCAGAATAACAAAATTAAAAAACACAATTTCATTATAGTCCTCCTCCACACACTATACCTCTTATAACTCGAATTATTTACCATTCTAAGCTTATCTGGATATGCCATGCTGCTGTTAAATTAATTCGTTGCAATGGCACGTTCAAGGAGCTTGGTGCACCGTTCGGAATAGTCTAATTTACAAGCAATATCTTGCGCTTTTTTCGACATTTTCTGCCATGTACGTCGGAGAATCCTTATCATTGATTCATCGTTTTCATTTCCAGCTAAGTATTCGAATTGGTGCTCTAAAAAAACAAGACAAAGAGCATCTTCTAACGTTTGAGAAGGAGAATCGTTCTTATTGAGGTCTTTCTTAGTGATGAGACGACGTACATTTGTTATTGCACCGATATCATAACCATTTTTGGCCATGATTTCCGCAACTTTTTGAGCGTGAAACACTTTAAGACTGTTCCGCCATTTATGGTAGCCTGACCGATTCTTGGGGAAATCTTCTCGCGGAATAGTCCAGCGGCATATATGTATACCTCTGGCAGCAATCAACAGCTCTTCCGATGCTGTAGGGTCAAGTTTTTTCACCCACACTGTGTGCCAATTAGAAAATGCAATTTCCTTGGGTATTGATTTGTTGTTTAACTCAATACTGTTCGGATCGTTACTGTTTGCTCTATCTATTTCAAGAATCGTATTCTTGTATCGGATGTCCACACTGCCCCCCCGCAATTTTAAATGTGGGGTATAATTTGACACATTATCTATGAATGACAAACACAAAAAGTTAAAATATAAGGTAGACTTTCAATTTGTGCAAGCCATATTACTTTAATACATTATTACCATGCTGTTGTAAGATATTGATATCATTAATCGGATAATTTTCAATAAAATATAGCAATTATTCTGAAAATTTCAATGATTGAATATAATTGTATGAGTGAATTTGATCTGCATCACATTTTGTACACATGATTTATAAGAATTAAGATAAGGTGTTGGACAACAAAATATATTCAAGGACGAATATAGTGATAGTGGACAAAAATAAATTGACATAATTAGTATAAGTTAGTACTATATATATTGATTATTTTAATTATTACTGCTTAAAAATTGCATATATAGTGCAATGGGCTTAAATGTCTGGATCCGGAAAATTCTTATTGAATCAGGCAAGCGTGATAATTTTAAATTTATTTTAGCAATATGACGATATCCAGAATAATAGGGCGGGAGATACTCATCATACTCTTCATACCAATCACACTACAGAGATGACAAAAAATATAAACAAGTCTCGCAAAAAACATCCTGTTCAGAAAAAAAATAACTTTACAAGATTACCTGCAATATGGTCTGGTATTTGTTCCGGCAGCTTAATTCTCATCACGATTTTCTATTATTGGCAGGATTTATTTCCGGAACAGTCTCCTCTTCAAATAGTCAGATTAGCTGTATACAGTATTTTAGCAGTTTGTTTTATATATGCTGCATTCATGCATTGCACATTCCCTGAAAGTAAACCTCATTATAAACAGCTAAAAATCATTGTTTTTTTGACAGTGGGAGTATACTATATTCTTGCTGTAAATACCGAATGGTATTTTGGAGGTGATGCGGGAATGTATATTGTCCTTACAAAATCTTTGGCAACGTTTCAAGGTTTTGTTGACCTTAATGAGTTTTCGATGCGGCCTCACACTCAATATGGTTTTGGATTACCAATACTGCTAGTTCCTGCATATTGGATGTTTGGTCCCTCAATGACAGCATTCAATGCAACTCTTGCATTTGTTTCAATTGGATTTATCTATTGTTTATATCTCCTTTTTCGAAATCAACTTGGTTCATATCTGATAATAATGTTTATTATTGCGATTGGAGTGAACTATTGGGTAGTTCAATTTAGCACAGTTGTGATGACAGAAGCGCCGTTTTATTTATCTCTTGTTTTGACATTTTTAGCAGTTTATCAGTATGACAAAGAAGAAAAAACACTTGGAAAATGGTTTTGGGCAGTTGTGCTATTAACGTATTTTACTTATCAGGTTAAGGCAATCGGTGTGGGACTTATCGGTGCAGTTATTCTTTATTTTTTGATTCGAAAAAGTTTTCGAAAAGCGGGTGTAACTGCTTTGTCATTGATGTTGCTTTTCCTTGCATGGAATATCCGAAATTATTTCAGCGGCAGTCTTGGTTATTTTGATTATTTACTTAATGTGTTAAGTGCTGAACAGGGTTCAAGTATAGGTGCTCATGAAGAAGGATTAGGATTTATTGGCAATGTTTTTTGGAAACCTATCCGGAATTTGATATATGGTTGGAAGTTCTTAACTCCAATGATATTTTCGTCTACAGGAGAAGTGAAATGGATACCAATCCAAATATTTCTTTTGATAGTAGGATATTATGGATTCATCATACATAGTATTAAAAAGCGCACGGTTTATGATATTGTAACGGTTCTATTTTTTCTTGGGATTACACTTTATTCCGGAGTACTATTTCCTGAGCGGTGGTGGATGCCGTTTATTCCGTTTACGCTCTACTATATTCTATTTGGCTGGACACAAATTAAAGAATTTTTGCAGAAAAAAATAACATCCGATTCCCTTGATCAAGTGTTTCGAATTTTAGCTGTAATATTTTTAGGAGTTGTTTTTGCGCTTGGCATTCAAACATCTGATCCGGTAATTGTCCGAAGTCATGCTGCAGAAAAAAGTTCACCAGGTGCAAAAGCATATGTAGAAGCTGCTCGATGGGTTAAAGATAATACCCCTGAAGATGCGAGAATTGCGTCCCGCCTTGATAAAGAATTTTATATCATTTCCGACAGACAAGGTATCAACTCAAGAGTATGGCATAAATTTGAATACACATATAATGAAGCAATGCGAGATGAGGTACTTACAAATCTACAGGAATTAGTTGTGAAATATGAAATAGATTATTGGATACTGGATACTACCAGAACCGATTCACGGGTTACGATTATGGTCCTTCAGAAGAATCCGGAAAAGTTCCAAAACATGTTTGAGATTTTGTATGCTTATCCACAACCACCCAATTCCCAAGCATTTGTTCTGAAAGTGAAAAAAGAATGGTTTCGACAATTATCACAAGAAAACGATAGCGAAGGATAGAGCTCATGAAGATCGTATCTGTCGTTGGTACGCGACCAAATTTCGTAAAAGAATATTCAATATTCAAAGCATGTAAAGCTCATAATGTTGATGAGATAATAATTCATACCGGACAGCATTATGACTACGCAATGTCTCAGATTTTTTTTCAGGAGCTTGATATTGCGAAACCCCACTACATCAATGAAATTCTTAAGGGCCGTCAGGGGTATGAGACTGCTACTATGATGACTTTTATTGAAGAAGTTCTCATAGAGGAAAAACCGGATGTGACGCTTATTTATGGTGACGTTAATTCAACCGCTGCAGCAGGTCTTGCCTCGGTTAAATTGAAAATACCGGTTGCTCATGTTGAAGCCGGGCTACGATCAGGGGTACACTATAATCCTGAGGAAATTAATCGAAAAGTTGCAGATGTTGTTTCAGAGGTTCTATTTCCTCACATTCAAGAAGCATACGATTCACTAATGAACGAAGGATATCCTGAGGATAATGTTTTTTTGGTTGGAGATATAGTAAAAGACACACTCGATGATATCGTTCAACGATTTAATATTCCAATCGAGAAAAATGGCTACATACTTGCCACGATACATCGAGCTGAAAATACCGATAATAAAAAAAGACTTACAAGTATAATTGAAGCGCTAATAGAGTCGGAAGCGAATATGAAAATTCCGCTTCATCCGCGAACAAAAAACAAGATGATTGAATATGGCATTTATAATACGGTAACCTCCGCGAAGTCTATTGAAGTGATTGAGCCTCTTGGGTATATAGATACCATTCGTTTAATGGCAAAGGCCGATAAAGTTGTGACGGACAGTGGAGGATTACGGCGTGAAGCATATATGCTCGGAAAGCCGATAATTACTTTAATAGATATTGTCTGGGTTCCATCACTTATAAAAAACGGTTGGAAGCGAGTATGTGACGCTGATAAAGATAAAATAATTGATGCAATAAAAAATCATAATCCTACCGGACCGCGGGATGAGATTTTTGGTGACGGTCACGCAGCGGAAAAGATTGTTAAAATTTTATTAGAGAGATTTGGATAAAATGGACCCGCAATCGGTTTCGATAGTTATCCCTTGCTATAACGAAGAAGATACGTTACCAACATTATTTAAAAAGCTTGAGCGTGTCAAACAGCTCATTGATAACGAAAAGTATGCGCTCTTTTTTATTTTTGTTGATGATGGGAGCTCAGATAATACTCACTTATTACTACAAAGTCAGTATGAAACGTGCGATGACGTAAAGATTGTAAAGCGTAAAAATAATGGTGGATTTGGGGCTGCATTAAAATCGGGACTACGTGCAGCAGAAGGTGAATTAGTTGTGACGATTGATGCTGATACAAATTATGACCAACTAGAAATTCCGACTATACTCAATGAATTGACAGATGAGTATGATATTGTTACTGCTTCACCTCTCCATCCGAATGGCAGCTGGAATTTTCCTATGCATCGATTTATAACAAGCAGGGGAGTTGCTCAATTATATAGATTCTCGCTTGGATCGAAACATAAAGACATCTTTACCTTTACGAGCGGTTTCAGAGTATATAGAAGAAAAATTCTTGAATATATTATGCCGGAAGCTGATGATTTTTTAGCAACTGCTCAACTCCTTATCAATGCTTTGGTACGTGATTATCGGATCAAAGAATATCCTACCGTTGTGTATGACAGACTATACGGTACATCCAAGTTGCGGACATTTTCTACGGCAATTAGTCATTTGAAACAGATTCTGAAACTATTTTATAGAAAAATGAGCTGAGCTATGTGCGGAATTTGTGGTATTTACTCAGCAGACTCTCCTCCGGATAAAGAGCGGCTGATTGATATGAGAGACAGTATGACACACCGTGGTCCTGATGACTGCGGCTTGTTTATTCAGAACGATATTGGCCTTGCAATGCGCAGGTTAAGTGTCATCGATCTTGAGACTGGCAAGCAACCCATGACCAATGAGGATGATTCTTTAGTGCTTGTTTTTAACGGAGAGATATATAATTATGTTGAATTAAGGAATAATAGTCTCAAGAATCGTCACTCTTTCAGGACCAAAAGCGATACCGAAGTCATTGTCCATCTTTATGAAGATTATGGTGCTGATTGTGTTAAGCATTTGAATGGAATGTTTGCCTTTGCTATTTGGGACAAAAAAAGAAAGAGCCTCTTTCTTGCACGCGATCCTTTTGGAATAAAACCTCTTTACTATACGTTTAATGGTTCACAATTCATCTTTGCTTCAGAAATCAAATCTATTCTAAAATACACACAGCACAGTCCAGACTTAGATGTAACTTCTCTCTACGATTACTTGAGTTTGCAGTATGTTCTCGGTGAAAAAACCCTGTTCAAGGGAGTCTCCAAATTACTTCCCGGACATAGCCTCATGCTAAAAAATGGTCATCCTTATATTCAGCAATACTGGGATGTATCTGCAAACTATGATTTTGCGAAAACCGAAGATGAATTTGCCGAGGAATTAGCTTATCTGTTAGAAGATTCTATACGGATACAACTCCGCAGCGATGTACCACTTGGAGCACATCTAAGTGGAGGAATCGATACCGGCGCTATAACATCGATAGCATCAAACATTTTAAGTAATAAGATTACAACGTTCACGGCAGGATTCACAGAAGGTGGGATTTACGATGACAATGACTGGGCAGAAATAACATCCGGCCATTGTAAAACAAATCATATGGTAACCTATCCGACGGCACAAGATTTTGAGCAGCTTTTTAGCCAGCTGATATGGCACCTTGACGAACCTGTTGCTGCACCCGGAATATTCCCCCAATATTGCGTTTCCGGTCTCGCAAAAAAGAATGTTACCGTTGTTTTGGGAGGACAAGGTTCTGATGAATTACTTGGTGGGTATACAAGATATCTAATAATTTATCTTGAACAAGCTTTAAAACAGTCGATATTCAACAATAACAATTCCTTACACATGTCATTGACAGACCTTCTGCCAAATTTATCTCAGTTAAAAACATATCAACCATTGATGTCATATTATTTGAAAGACAATCTCTTTGGAAGTCCTGATTCGCGTTATTTTCGATTGGTACTAAGAAATGAAAGAATTTCTGAATTAGTTTCCCCGGAAATAAATAAAATGGCTGGAGGCTACTCTACATTCGATACATTCAGCGAAATATTCAATAAAGTTTCTGACTTTGAATTACTCAATAAAATACTGTATTATGAGATGAAAGCGTGGCTGCCAGCACTACTGCAGGTAGAAGACAGGATGAGTATGGCATGGTCACTTGAGTCGCGTGTTCCGTTTCTTGATACGAGAATTGCAGAACTTGCATTTTCAATGCCATCAAATGTAAAATTTAAAGGTGGTATTACTAAATATATACTGCGAAAAGCAATAGACGGCAAACTCCCAAAGGAAATTTTGTGGAGGACAGATAAGCTTGGCTTCCCAGTACCATTAAAAAAATGGTTCCAGTCGGAATTAAAACCATTTTTGGAAGGATCTCTCCTGAGTGAAGCATCGTTAAACAGAAACATTTTTCGAAAAGATGTCATACAGAGTGTTATGCAGCAAAATGGTGAATTTGATAGGACTTTATGGGGATTACTTTGTATGGAATCCTGGTTTTCAGTGTTTTTGGATGGTAAAGGAAACAATCCTAATTAAAAAATGAGCACAAAATCAGAACGCACCCACGTATATCAGCAATGCCTTATTGCATCAGCACCTCTTCTCTTGTCACATCTCAACAGAGATCCGTATTCACCGCTTTATGGATCATTTGATCGCGCGCATTGGTCATGGCAATCAAAAGATTTTTCTAATGCTGACCTTCAACGCGGAATATTTCCGCTCACAATTCTTTATACAAACGATTTTGATTCGAATGAGTATTTCAAAAATCAAAATGTATTGACCTGGATTGAAGCCGCCTTAGATTTTTGGGTAAATCTGCAAAACAGGAACGGTTCATTCGATCAATGGTATCCACGTGAATACAGTGCTGGTACTGCTGCGTTTACACTCTATCCACTGTCGGAAGCATTCCTGGTGCTCAATGATGAATTATCAGACTCAATAAAGAAAAAGTTGATCCACAGTTTCCAGAAAGCCGCGCTATTTATTGTCCAAAATCAAGAGAGTCATGGGTTTATATCAAATCACCGTGCTGGTATGGCAGCTGCACTTGCTAACACTTCATTTATTTTAGACAATCCTGTTTTTCTCGATTCGGCAAAAAGCATTGTTGCAGAAATAAAGAGCAAGCAGTCTAAGGAAGGTTGGTTTACCGAGTATGGAGGAGCTGATCCTGGTTATGAAAGTCTCGGCATATCTTATCTTGCAGGATACTTTAACCGGACACGTGATAAATCCGTACTTGAAATGATCGAAAAATCGGTCTCATTTTATGTGAATTTCATACATCCTGACCGGTCTGTAGGCGGTGAATATGGCAGCAGAAACACAGAGCTATATTTTCCGGCAGGCTTGGAATCGATATCTACCGATAATACGCAGGCTAATGTCATTCTCGATCATATGGTGCCGTCGATACTCAATAGTGCAATTCCTGCTCCAGCAACAGTAGATTTGTATAATTTTATTCCTCTGATTGATAATTACGCACACGCTTATAAATATTCTATTAATACAAATTCAAAACTAATAGAAGATTATGTATTGCCTTGTTTTGATACAAATAATACGGTCAAATATTATCCGAATTCCCAACTTGCTGTAATGAAAAATGACCGGTTCTATTTAGTTGCAGGACTCAGTAAAGGCGGGGTAGTTAAAATATTTGATCGACACAACAATCGATTATTGTATGATAATTGTGGTATATATGCAGAATTGAATAATGGCAAATCCGTTACAACACAAATGTTAGATTTTGATAGAGAAATTCATGTGACTGATACAACGATTTCCGTATCAGGAAATTTGTATTACATGAGAAAAAAAAGCCAAAATCCTCCTCTTTTTATGGTGTTCCGTCTTGTAACCATGACGGCGGGATTAATTTCTATTTTGAACAAACTGATTAAAATAATGATGTCCGCAATATTGATCAAAGCACCAGGAAAATCTTCGGTACAATGCACCCGTAATATTTCTCTTGAAGATAATACAATTAAAATCAGCGATACGATTGATCCGGGCAGATCAATAATTAAACGGCTTGAATCCGGCAGGAAATTTGTTTCAATATTTATGGGTTCTTCGCGATATTTTCAAAAAAATGAACTTGTCAAAAAAAGTCCGGAAACGTTTGATGTTGATCCAAGTAAATTGATAACGTCAGTAACAATAACTGATGTGATTTCACTAACAGGTTCGGAACCTAAAATCCTGCGTAGTATCAACTAACCACATGATTTGATATTTTATTTAAAGGTTCAAGAACAGAAGTCTTTTACTCTCGAGGATTTTATGAAAATTAAGCAAATTGATGTTTACCAGGTTACCTATGGATTGCGGGACCACGAATATGCCTGGTCCGGAGGGCATTCAGTTACCATACTCATCAGCACTATTGTAAAAATATTAACCGATGAAGGTATCAGTGGTTTTGGTGAGGTCTGTCCACTTGGTTCGGGCTATATGGATGCTTATGCACGAGGTGTTCCCAGCGGTATAGAAGAAGTTGGAGAACTGCTGATTGGCGAAGATCCAACCAGAATACATGCTATTAATGCTCTGATGGATTCAGCTCTTGGGGGACATAAGTATGTCAAGTCAGTCCTTGATATTGCCTGCTGGGATATTTTAGGTAAAACCGCGGACTTACCTGTATGTACACTGCTGGGCGGTAGATATGTTGATAACTATCCATTATACAGAGCAATTTCACAGAATACACCGGAAAAAATGGCCGATGATGTGGCCAGATTCAGATCAGAAGGCTATCGCAGGTTTCAGCTTAAAGTCGGAGCACTGCCGGACGATGATATTAGAAGGATTCAAGCTGCATTGGAGATAGTTCATGAAGGAGATATTCTCATTGCCGATGCTAATACAGGATGGCTGCAGCATGAAGCAATCCGGGTTGTGAATGCTCTCGCCGATAGAGATTTCTACGTCGAACAGCCATGTCCAAGCCTTGATGAATGTCTTGTTATTCGTGAACATACCCGGCTGCCAATGGTATTGGATGAAGTAATGACCGGTGTCGAACCTTTTATGCAGGCGTATGAGAATCGAGCAATGGACGCAATTAATATCAAAATATCACGTGTAGGCGGCATGACAAAAGCTAAACAATTGCGCGACCTCTGTGAAACACTGGGAATTATTATGACGATCGAAGATAGCTGGGGAGGAGATATAACCACCGCTTCAATTGCCCACCTTGCCGGGAGCACCAAACCGGAATTTCTTTTCACGTCAACCGATTTTAATAGCTACATAGATGTCCGGATTGCAGAAGATGCGCCATTCAGAAAGGACGGCAGATTATCAGTACCAACCGGTCCTGGGCTCGGTATCACTGTCGATGAAAGCAAACTTGGTACTCCGGTTATTACAGTGAGTTCTAAATTGTAATAAAATTTTCATTTAACAGCGATTCACAATTATTTTTACATATTGTGTTGAATTTATAAACATTTCTGCACATTGTATGTATTTAAATTCAACACACCCTTAGTGTAGTAAAATTAAATATTTATACACTTTCTAAAGAGTATAGCAAATAATTGTTGAATAATTAAACATTTCTTCTGGTACTCCTGTCTCCTTATTTTCTGGCACCCCTTACCAAATGCTTTCCCAACCATATAATTCAATTATAACAGATTGGGGAGTAGAGTACCTCTATCCACTCAATGAGAGAGTTATCATTATTCGATAGTGCAATATGTTTTTTGAAAAACTGAGTACTCGAATTTAAAAATAAGCAGGGGCTGGTGGTGTTTTCAGTCTCTGCTTATTTATTTTATACGCAGCTTTTCTTTCAAATAGGGTGAGAAATAGTCACGGTATTTCTTTTGAAGTTCAGGAATTTTCCAATTGGCAGGTGATATAGTGCCACGGCAATTCGAATGCCCGCATTTGCATTGAAATTGCTCGAAATGCGTCTCCATCAATGCATAATCAAGGGTCAATTCTTCACGAATCGCTATGGCTCGCATTGAGATAAGCTAGATTGTGCCTCCAAATCCGCAGTTTGGTTCGCATGAGTGATTGAAAATGATAGTATTTTCAATGTCTTTCCTGCTTGAAGGGCATATAAAATAATCATCGTCAATTTGGATACCGACATGCCCGTTTTTCTCTCTATACAAGTCAATTTCCGATGTCGGAACAATAATTCCCCCAAATATACAGATAAGTTCGTTTGGGGAAAATGATTTGACTGTAATACCGCCAATGCCATGTATTGGTGAATTGAACGGCTCAGCTTTTGGATTGATCCACCGCTGTTTCCACGTATGATGTTGAATGTCCATATGAAGGGAATAGGGAAATTTGTTGTACAGAAATCAATACTGCAAGCAGGTCATAAAAATAATAAGACCTGCTCACAGTATCAATACCGGTTTCGAAAATGTATTTTATAAAACTTTGAATATGATACTATACATCTCGTATCAGTGCAGTGAGTAACAATCGAAAATTAATTATCCTGTTTGTCAGGATCGGCTAAGCCTCTTCTGAAGCCCGCCTCATTTTCAGCAACACCAAGGAAGCCTTTCCGCATCGGTGATCTCGTGAAGTATTTCCAAAAACTGGTCGGACCAAGAGGATGTTCGAGGTCTACCGAATATCCATCTCGAAAGACCATCTTCACTTTTCTGATATTCGATATATTGTCGAGAGGATTATCAGCAACGACAACCAGGTCTGCCCATTTCCCTTCTTCGACAGTACCAAGTTTGTCAAGCATTCCGACCATTTCCGCACCATTACGTGTAGCAGCGATGAGCGTCTCCATTTCGCTGACACCGGAAAGGACAAACTGTTCCATTTCAAGAATACCGATCTCACCCACAGGTGCAGAATCTGATCCGATAAGGAGTTTCACACCGGCATCAGCAGCTTTTTTCAATGCCTGTCTTTGATACAAAGCATGCTCTTGTGATCTTTCATCTGCATAAGCGATTTCAGTACGCAACCGTACAATCTCCTCATCGTCGGCATATCCGAGCTTAGCCAACCGATCTTCTCTTTCTTTGATATATTCGTCGCTTAAATTACATATAATTGTCGGATCGTAAAATGTTTCCATCTTAGCCATGAGTTCTATAGTTTCATCTGTCAGGCCATAACCATGCTCGATACAGTCCATACCGGCTTTAACTGCTGCATATACCGCAGGTTCTCTCGAGTGGGCGGTAATATGAATCCCAAAACTGTGAGTAGTCTCAATGACTGCTTCAAGTTCGTCAGGAAGCATTTCATAATTTACAGTCTTAATAACATTAACACCATGCTGAACTCTTTCACGCACTGCTTTCCTGATTTCAGTAACACCGTCCGCTCCGGTTTCAGCGTCACCACGATGTGCGGCGGTTGGAGAAACATTCTCACCACTTGCAAAGATGCGCGGTCCTACCAAAAATCCCATATCAAACGCATCCCTCCATGCCACATCCATATAGCCTTCTTCACCGACTGAGCGGACTGCGGTGAATCCATACCGGAGACCGTCCATTGCGTTGACACCAGCGCGAATAACTTTTGAGGGAAACGGTTCGTTATCGAGGTTATGGTTCAGGGGGAGAAGTGTGGATAAATGCATATGCATGTTCCAGAAGCCGGGGAGAACATACGCACCATCCAGATCGTATACCTCAACACCATCTCTCGATGATCCTTGATATCTGCCTTCGCTTATAGATGTGATAGTGTTCCCGGTTATTTCAACAGTCATGTTTTCCATTGGTGCGCTTCCGGTACAGTCGATCACATTGCAATTTGTCAGAATGATCTTGGGACCATTTGCACTCTGGGATTGCGCCTGCCCCGGCAGTAAAAATAGTGCTATCAGGAAAACAGTTGTAATTAATCGTAAAACGTTCATACAATCCTCCTCAGTTGTTTAATCATGCAGTTATTAGATACGTTTATGGCTTATATTGTATGAGATAAATAGGTTAATGTGGGGATGCAATGTTACCTTTGCAACATAGCGATAATAATATTTTTTAACAACGAAAAACATCAATATTATTAGAAGGAGGAAGGCATTCCATCCGGAAATGAATATTCTAAAGAATAATGTGAATTTCTTGAATAGTGTACTCATTATCCGGTGTTATTTCGCACTTTGCTGGTTCCATTTTAATGAAAAATGTTTGTTTGTTGATGTGCAGGTTTCCAGCAGTATTCGTTTTGTTGTTATTTAGTGTCAGCATTTGCAGAAAAAAATTGATATTCTTTGTCGAATAACTTATATAGTAACCTGAAACACCACTGCCGGCTTAACATTATTCTATAAAAGGGAGAATACTGATGTACTTAAAAAGATCGATACTACTGATTGTTGCAGTTTTTTTGACTTTTACAACAAGTTCTGCGCAGGTAATCCACGGCGGAGCAAAACAATTTGGGAATGACTTGAAGCAACAAACAATGCGATATGTTAATCCGCTCACTTTGGAGGAAGCAGGCAGGCTTGCAGATCCGAATGTTATCCGGTTTCAGGATAAATATTATCTCTATTTAACGGGAGGTCTCGCCTGGTCGTCGGACGATTTAGTACAGTGGGAGTATCATAAGGTTTCCATGCCCGAAGGCAGCCGAATCACTGCTCCCGCTGCAGTTGCGTATAAAGGGTACGTATACTTAACCGGAAATGACACCGGACTTTTCAGAAGCCGGGATCCGCTGGGACCATTCGATTTTTACGGTGATTTTGTTGATGAAAGAGGTAGAAGACTGGAGAGCGACATCTGTAACGGTTGTGGTGATGGGGGTGTATTCGACCCGATGCTCTTTGTTGATGAAGATGAGCGGGCGTACCTCTATTACGCAGGAGGCTCTCTTGACGGGGTATATGGAGTCGAACTTGACAGTAGAGACTTGAGAAAGCTCCTGAGCCCTGCAGAACACTTTTTCCGTTTTGAAACGTCGCATACCTGGGAACGGTATGGAAATCGAAACGAGTTCAGTGGCGTAAGCTGGATCGAAGGTCCCTGGATGACGAAGCGAAATGGGACGTACTATCTCCAATATGCCGCTCCGGGAACCGACTGGATAACATATGGAGTGGGTGTGTATACCGGAAAGAGCCCTTTAGGTCCATTTACGTATTACGAAGAGAGTCCGATTTTTGTTCACAAAAATGGACTCATCAACGGTGCCGGTCACCATAGCATTGTCGAAGGCCCCGACGGAACCGTGTGGGCGATCTACACACTGCTCTTCAGGAATTGGAACCGCATGTTCGAGCGGCGTATTGGTATGGATCCGGTCGGCTTTGATGATGAAGGGAACATGTTCATCATCGGTCCGTCGGAGACACCGCAGTGGGCGCCGGGGGTCAAGGAAAAGCCCTGGGAAGGTAATGAATCCGGGTCATATCAATTGTCAGAGGACAAAAGCTACACGGTAAGCAGTGAAGCGCCCGGCAGAAATGCTCCTTATGCATTCGATAATAACACGAGAACCTGGTGGACACCAGCTGAAGATGATGAGGAACCGTGGCTGATACTTGACCTGGGATCTGCTACAGGAGCAGATCCTATACAACAATACATCATTGACTCCGCACGAATCCTTTTTGCTCTTCCAACCAGACTCAAAGAGGAAGGTTCCGCGACCAGGGCACGGAAATACAAAATTGAGGTATCTTCAGATGGTGAATTGTTTCAGACGGTAGTAGATAAAACCGCAAACCGTGTGGACAACGCTATCGAATTTGATGAAATTAGTCCGGTCCAATGCAAATATGTAAAATTGACAATCACCGGTTGGCCGGGGAATGCTCCTACCGGAGTTATTGAGTTCACAGTATTTGGAAAACCAGGATTAGTCTATCCGCCCCGCTAAAGCGGGTTCAGCGTGATAACGTTATACGTATATTCCGGGAAGCGATTTTTATCTGGCATATAATCAGGAAAATCTTGTTGGCAGGGGCAATACTACGATTAAAAACCGCACGTTTCTCGCTAAATTTACGCATCTTTTTCGTAAGTAAAATGGATCGTGACATCAATCATGGCCATACGGATCGGGAAGGCGCACGATGAATAAGATTCAAAAAATTATCTATAGTATTTGTTCCGTAGCTTTTCTTTTAGTGTATAGTGATGGAGCCTCGCAGTTAGTATCAAATTTTTCTGGTATGCCGGAACCGCACTATGAAGTACGTCTAGAAAGAAGCCAATTAATTACCATGTGAGATGGAATACGATTATCGACCGATCTCTATCTTCCGGAGAATACCGATAAGGAATTACCGGTTATTCTCATACGGACTCCGTATAAGAAGAATAATTGGAGAGATACAGAGCGCGGTTCAGCAGCGTATATGTTTGCTTCTCAAGGATATGTTGTTGTCATACAGGATACGAGAGGGAAACATGAATCCGAAGGTATTTTTACTCCCGGAGCGCGCGAGGCTGAGGATGGCTATGATACTGTTGAATGGCTTGCCAAACAAGCCTGGTCGAGTGGAAAGATCGGCACGTACGGCTGTTCATATTTAGGTGAGGTTCAAATATATCTGGCTCTGTTGAATCATCCGAATCTCGTTGCTATGATACCGCAGGCGGCTGGCGGTGCGGTTGGTGCGGCAAACGGACGGTATCGGTATTTTGCTACGTGGAGAGACGGTGCGTTTGATTTTGCAAATGGTATACGTTGGATGTTTAATTAGGGTAGTAAATACTATTTTAAACCGCCACCGGGTTTGACAGAATCCGAGATAAACAAAATTCTGAAATTTTTT
The DNA here is from genome assembly GCA_965249485.1 of bacterium. GTDB lineage: Bacteria > SM23-31 > SM23-31 > SM23-31 > SM23-31 > CBDFMG01. Next base: position 2,399,294 of record OZ252239.1, read on the forward strand.
GAACCTGCACCGGTTAATCTCCCGGAAATTGACTACGAAGAGCTATACTGGAGTCTGCCGACTCGTGATATCATGCAAAAGATTGGAGCACATCCTACTGATTGGGTCGATTGGCTCACGCATGAGAGCGATGATCCCTGGTGGGACCAAATAAATTTTATCTCAGGAACGGAAAAAATTGATGTGTCTACGTTACATATAAGTTCCTGGTATGATCCGAGTGTAGAGGAGACGCTTTTTACTTTCAATTATTTTCAGGAAAATGCTCTTTCCGAGATTGCGAAAAACAATCAATACGTGATTATTTCGCCAACTTTGCACTGCGGCAGTGAACGCGCTACTGAACATACCGTTGTTGGTGTTTGCGATGTAGGGGATGCACGGCTCAATTACTATGAAATATATCTCAAGTGGTTTGATTACTGGTTAAAAGGTGTAGAAAACGGTATTACGGGTTTACCAAAAGTTCAGTATTATACAATGGGGCGCAATGAGTGGCGCTCAGCAGACGAGTGGCCCCTACCGGAAACTGACTACACAAAATATTATCTCCACAGCAGCAGCAGTGCAAACAGCCGATATGGAGACGGTCAACTGTCAGACAAGGTTCCGGAAACCAAGTTGTCCGATACAATACTATATGATCCGGCTAATCCGGTTCCTTCGATAGGAGGTCCGAATGGTCTTCCAAGAGGAGCGCAAGAACAATCTATCGTTGAGATTCGTAACGATGTTTTAGTATACACAACCCCTATCCTGAAGAATGGAATAGAATTAACCGGTCCTATTAAAGCAGTACTTTATGTTTCTTCATCGGCAAAAGATACAGATTTCACTGCACGGCTTATTGATGTTTATCCTGATGGTACAGCATATAATATCCAGGAAGGCATACTTCGCGCGCGCTATAGAGAAGGGCTCACGAAGAAAGTATGGATGGAAGAAAAAGAGGTGTATAAAATTCAGATCAATATGGATGCTACCAGCAATTATTTCAAACCGGGACATAGAATCCGTTTACAGGTATCCAGTAGTAATTTTCCGCAATATGACCGTAACCTGAACACGGGCGGTAATAATTACGATGAAACTGAATGGGTCATTGCAGAAAATATGATACACCATTCAAAAAAATATCCGTCTCATTTAATATTGCCTGTCATTCCTGAAGACATTGATTAGTTACTGCAGATAGTAAAGTGGTATTATTAGAAGTAAAGAATATTCAGTGTTATTGTTTCCGTTTTAGTTTATATAAGCCGTACCCAAAGATTATAGCGGTATAGATGAACGGATCACCCCAGGGGATCGGTGCCGAAGGAGCAGCCGGTGGAGCGGGGGGCTGGGCGAACACTGAATCTATTGAACCTGTAATGAGAGCGAGTGCTCCCAGAAGTGTCATAGTGAGTACTATGTATAGAGAGTTCTTCATTATTGATCGTTCCTATTTTATAAGGAGTAAACGCTTTATATTCGTCGTTCCATTCGCCTTGATCCGGTATAAATACATCCCGGACGCTACACGAATACCCCGGTCATTCGTTCCATTCCATACGACACGGTGAATCCCCGCCTGCTGGTCCTTGTTGACCAACGTCATTACCTTTTGGCCGAGTGCGTTGAATATCGTCAGTTCCACCTGGCCCGATTCGGGAAGTCCGTATTCAATTGTAGTCGAAGGGTTAAACGGATTCGGATAGTTCTGGTTGAGATAGTATGTTGTTGGAATGAGTGCTGATTCCTGGTCTGTTGCTGTACTGAGTGTTATTGTAAAGTACTCAATATGCGTGCCGTCCTGACTCAGTTTCGGAGTCATATCTATCGGGTCAGGGCTGAGAGCACGCTTCTCAGACGAACTCTTTTGTGACACAACGGGTATCGTGAAGGTATACGAGATCCGCTCACGCATATCGATGGCTTCCTGTGTCCGGTTGTTATTTAAGACTATATCGAAGTCTGAATCTATTGCATCGGGCAGAGTCCAGTTCAGTGTAACAGCTCCGGTGGTTGACCGTGCGGCAACAGCCATTGTCCATTCTAGAGAACTACCCTGCATGACACGAATGTCCTGTGTGTAATTACCCGGACGGAGACTCCATGCTGTATGGGGAAAATAGACCGATACGAATTCATCGTTTAAAGATGCAAGCTCATAGTTATCGAATTCATCGTACTCAGCATTGGCTAAATCGGAAATACCGATATAGGTCTGGCTGTCTTCTACGTCACCACTCTTGGCAATGAACCTGATTCGCCAGTCCAGGATAGTTTCGTCATCGTTCGACCGTTTACTTACGCCGGGATAGGTAATGTCAAACGATTCCGCGTCCACTGACGTATTGACAAAGAACCCTTCCCATGGTGCTATGGCAGCGGTAAGGCCGCCCCCGGGATAAAATTTGTATTCCGTACCGGTCCACCGGTAGTAGGTAGTGCTGATGCCACCACCGAGTGTCATGTCACTGTCCCAATCGATAGCAACGCTATACGGATTACCGAGCAGATGCCAACCGTTGCTGTTTGTCAAACTCAGAGAATGTGATATATCTCCCGTCTCTTTAAAACCGTCAACCCCAACATCACCGCTTTTGAATCCATAAAGAATATAGCCGGTACCGTTCTCGATAGCAGATGGTACCGTCCATGAGTCTGTCGATTCAGTGTATTCATAAATGCTTGAATTCTTCTCTTCAAACTTGAACGACTTAATGTCGTCTGCAAAAATATCGCGCGGATCATCGATGTCGTCCGGGTCAAGAGGTATACTGACCATATTCCAGCCGATCGATATCGGTGATGATTCAGAAGATTCTTCTATCTCAAGTACTCCAAAAATAGAGAAGTGGTTTGTTTTGATTGAGACAGTATTTGCGACTAAATCGATAGTGTGGTCGCCCCGCAATCTTTTCCATAACTCTAACACAGAATCTCAAATATGGACACGCATATTAGATTCGTCATTTTCAATTTCAACATCCTGAAATTCAATCGTTATCTCTACCGAATCGTCAAAGGTAAAACCGCTTTCAAATCCTTCAACAATAAAGTTAACCGCAGAAGGTACTCGTGCAAGATCGGCAAGAGGGATGTCATCGGTTGATACAGGCCGGACAATAATTGTCCGGTCATTCGGGAGTGCATCGGGCGGAATATCTACTTTATGCTTGGTATAAAGACCGCCACCGCCGATTTGTACAATTCCGCCATCGTCACCCATTATAATCGACGTATCAGGTTCAAAATTATTACCTGCTGTCAAATCGAAGTCACTGACAGTCAGTGTGATCGATTTCGTTGCGCTTAATGTTCCGTCTGTAACCGTGAATGTTATAAGGTATGATCCCGATGATTCGAAATCGGTTTGCCACGTCAACAATCCAGAACTTGAATTGAAAGAAACATCTGCATCATCAGGTAAATTGGAGGTAAATGATACAGTCAAATTCCCGCTGCCGTTATAGCTGGGATTCGACGAAATCGAAACAAATGCCGGCTCGCTGACCGTCAAACTCGATGCCAGATTGAGTGAAAGCCCCACATCGATCGTAATTGAAACGGTACTGCTCAAATCACTGACATTGCTCTGAGATTTATCTGCTGAAATTGCATAATAATAAGTAACACCACCGGTAACCGTCTGATCGAGATATGTAGTTGTCGGAACCTGAACTTCTGCTATTTTATGAGCAGTTGTAACTGTTGAAGATGTATTCCGGTATATAGAGTAGTGAGTAATATCACTTTCCGGACTTGCATTCCACGACAAGCTTACATCGGCACCTGATTGCTGGGCTGTCAATCCAGCCGGTTGAACAGCAATAAAAAGGCTCGATGTAATATTTGCTGAAAATACTCCATTGCCATGCGTGCCGATAACGACCAGTCCGTCTGTCTCTCTCGAATCGATCATATCGACAACCACATTTCCAATACCGTCCGGACTTTCATGCTCCCATATCGTCGATGTTCCATCCAGTGTCGTTGCTGAATAGAGTCCTGTGCTGGTTCCAACAAAATAAACCGTTGTTATTCCGGCAGGTACTATTTCTGCCCATCGTACAGACGGTCCGTTTCCAGAACCATCGCTAATCTCCTCAAGATTGCCTGAAACATCTGTCCACGACGTACCGCCGTTTGATGTATAAAAAATGCTCTTTACACTGTAATTTGAAAACGTCACCATTACTTTTTTTGCATCGGCTGGATCGACTGCAATGCTGCTGACATATGCACTTGCAGGAAACCCTTTTCCGGTCCAGACATCAACCGGTGCAGGATCTGAACTTGCACCGTCTAGACGGTACACTTTGCCATTGCTCGTTCCGTAGTAAAGCGTATCAGCAGGTGTTTCTGACATACCAAATGCCGATACTATACCGCCACTAACACCTTCGGTGTTCGAAAGAACAGACCAATTAGTACTTGTTGTGTTATTCGAACTTAGTGCGATACCTGTTAGATCACTGTTATACCAGATGCTGTCACCTGCAGCCATATACATCCGATTCGTATCATTCGGATCAAGAGTAAACGGGTTGATAAAGAGAAAACCGGCTGCACCGGTAGGAGTTACTTTCGTAAAATCTGTTTCCGTACCATTGCTGACGAGCAGTAAACGGTAGGTGTTGCCATTCTGTGATGACACAAAATATGATGATTTACTATCTGCAATACCAAGATACGATCCGTCTCCGCTGAAAATATCTGACCATGAAGCGGTGGCACTCGATGAATTTACAAAATCGGTCCCGTTGTCCTGCATGCCGCCGATTATGACATTATCACCTGAGGAAGCATGGTCGATCCCGATTGTGTAAAATTGAGTAGTGTGATAACCGTTGTTCAAAAAAGTCCATGCAACTGTACTGGCGGTATTGTCGGTTGTTTTGCTCAATCCGCCGTCATGTCCTGATATCATAGTATTCGGGTCGGATGGCAGAAACACATTAGAATGAATATCGGGATGGCGATTTGTATAGATTGCAAAACTGTCTTTATTATCGTAACCACCTATCCGTGTTTTGTTTGTCGTGCCTGCCGACGCAAATCCATCTGTCGAACGATAGAGAACAGTACCCCCGATAAACACGGTGTTTTCATCGTTCGGTTTAACAGTTATAAGCATATCATATGAACTTTGTGAATCGAAATCACCGGTCAAACTGGCTTCGGCCGGTAAATTTGTAGACCGGTCAACCCAAGTACCTCCTGCGCCCGAACCATCTCCCGATACATACGTGTATTTCCAGAGACTGTGATCATTCTGGCCACCACTGGGTGTATGCGCGAGAAAATAGACAACGTTTGGATTTGACGGAGCAATGCTGATGACAATTCGATTATAGGAAGCGGCAAATACACCCGGTGCTATATCTGTCCATGTTGTTCCGTCAACTGAGCGGTAAATTCCGTTTGTTGTTCCCTCACTGCTAAATGTCGCATAAAGAACCGTATCTATAGCAACATCAGTATATGCAGATGCTGTTCCGGTATTGCCAAGTACCGCAGTCCACGATGTTCCCCCGTTAGTACTTCGGTAAATAGCATCATAGGTTGGTGCATAAACAGCACCGTTACCTGCGGCGGTGCTGTCAACAACGATATTCCAGATAAAGTCAAAATTTGAGTCAAATGACTGTGGTGTATTTGAAGCGGTTGAAGCAAGTTGTGACCAGGTCAGACCGTCATCAGTTGATTTGAAAATTCCATCACCGTTGAAAAATCCTCCCGTGGCCGAGGCCGAGTTTCCTCTGAATTCACCTGTTCCGTAATACCAGGTACTCGTGGAACCTGCCCGCCGGTCCTGAGCTAATGCCGTAACGCTGTGAAGTTGCAACGGCTGAGTCGTTTTTGACCAGGATGTCCCGCCATTTGTCGTCCGGTACATTCCACCTGATACGCCACCTGCGAGGATGATGTTTTCGTCATCAGCATCAAGTGGAAGCGCACGAGTACGTCCGCCGACGTTGAATGGTCCTCTCCGGTTCCAGGTTGTCAATTCCGCTGCAGCAGATCCTTTGTATAATGCAAGAGGAGTGCCTGTAAATCGTGCCGGAATAGATTGAACGAAAGCCAATTCACTTTCACGGATACCAGAAGGAATTACGTTCGTTGCAGGATCTCTTTGCCGGAGCCATTCCCAGCGTGCACGTGCTTCCGGATCATCTTTCGTCGATGCTGAAGGTGGCACAAACTCGGGAGCAGAATCAATAGTATAGTGGGGATCACGGATGAAGAGACACATGAGAACTATGAAAACAGCAAAAAATAATTGGGAAAATCTGACCATAAGCGCTACAGGGAGTAATCACATTGATTTTTTTTACTGTGGAGTAAAGAAAAGACCTTCTTTTTATATCGGCAGATATTTGTATATCTTCACCTTAAACTGATGCTATAAGACCATTTATTATCCGATATAGTAAGAAATTACAGTGTTTAGTGTTATTTGACGATTGTAAAAGTAATAATCTATCACTATTACCATTAAAATTATAAGGATTTTGAATGTTTTTGTTATATTGAAAATGTAGTGTGATCGGTTAATGGTAAATGTAAATTAAATATACTGGAAAATGAGTAGAAAAGAATCTATAAAAAGTCAATTTGACAGGTTAATAGACTTTCGGAAATACGGACGCTATGTCGGGATATTTTTTGTTGTCTTATTCTCCTTGTCAATGACGTTCGATAATCTGACATCGGTCTATATCCAATCTTTTCTTAAACCGGTCGCGTATGCAGGGTATTACGGATTGAAGCTGTCAGGGATTCCTGTCACACTCTATGCCGTCACGCTGCCGCTCGGCTTCTGTAATTATGTCCTGCCGGATCTCACTTTGCTTGTTAATTTCGGTTGTACCGGAATCTATGTATTTTTTGTGTTTTGTGCTGCCATTGCTGCGTATCCTGCCCGGCTGAGAGCAAAAGGAATCGGTATTCTCATCGGAACACCTCTTTTTATGGTGTACAGCGTTCTCCGGCTTATCATTATGGGATACGTCGGCTATCTGATTCCACAGCATCTCACGATTATCCATTCATTTCTCATGGTTGTCATCAATATTGCATTTATGCTCTGGCTCTATACCAAGTGGATCGAATATGCGGTTCAAAAATATAGTCAATAACTTTTTTCTGAGTTTTATCGGCATTGCAATTCTTGCTTTGCTTATTTGGGAGCATGTTTCAGCCCTCTACCTGCAAATCCTTGCCCCGATTACCAATGCTGTTGCCTCAGTTATCAATCCTGCGGCGCAAGTCCATATCATCGCTGGTATTCTCCAGTTTGAGTATACCGGTATCACACCACAACTTCTTCAGTTTAGCGTTAAGGATGTCGACCAGATTTATCTCAATTCAGTTGTGTTCTTTACACTCATTGTAAGTTCATTCAGAGTACCGGTCCGGTTCCGTTTGAAAAATTATGTTATCGGTCAGTTTCTTCTCTCTGGTGTTCATGTGAGTTTGCTGATCATGTATACCTATACAAATATCTGGGATTTTGTCGGTATGCAGCCGGAAGCATCACAAAAATTAATGCAAAATGGTTTGGAAATACTGTTTCCGTCCGGAATTACCGAGCTGTTCGAGACAATTATTTATTACTGGAACACATGGGAGTGGGATGTATTACCCCTGATTTTCTGGCTTCCAATAGGGCTTCGACAGTTTTCATATCTTCGCGGTTCGCAATAATCTCACGTACCCAACTGAGAATTCTTCGATTCGTACAAGAATTATTTTTTTAAGTGTTTTCCACATGACATAAATTACCTGTCAGCCGAATAATTGCGTGATTTCAATCAAAGTATCCTGATCCATCCGCTAAGTGTGCCCGACATACTTCTTCATTCAGCTCAACACCGAGCCCGGGATCGTCAGATAATTCGAGATATCCATCTTTGAAAATTGGACCGTCACGTAGAACAATATCCTGCCAGTGAGGTAGATCAACGCTATCAGATTCCAGAGCAACAAAAGCACGGATAGCAGCACAGGCATGCCCTGATGCAATAGTACCTAATGGTGTGCAATAGTTATGACAAGCCATTGACATTAAATATATATCTGCCCAATCAGCGAGTTTCTTTGTTATGAGAAGTCCGCCGACTTTTTGTGGATCAGGATGGATAATATTACACGCCTGATTCTCAATAAGACCGCGCCAGTCTTGTGTGGCATAGAGGTTTTCACCTGATAAAATGAGAATCGTGGAAGCTATTGTAATACGCTTGTACGCTTCAAAATTCTGTCCTAAAATGGGATCCTCTATATACCACATGTTCAGATGATCCAGCATCCGGATGAACTTTAATGCATCACTGGGCAGCAATCGTGCATGAAAATCGACACCAACAGGAAAATCAGGACCCAACTCTTCACGAATTGCTTCGAGGATCTTAACCCAGGCTTTCATATCATCGTATGATACGGCTGGATTCCAACGATCACCTTGGAATCGGTTCAAATCAAACTTCATTGACTTAAAACCATGTGCAAGTGATTTCTGCGCTTCTTCAACCCAGGCAGACGGATCTGATGTGTCGGGGCTTCCGGTATCGTGATAAATTAGAACTTTATCACGAAATTTACCCCCGAGAAGGGTATAGACAGGAACATTGAGAATTTTACCCGCCAGATCCCACAAGGCTGTTTCGATTCCGGAAACCGCACCAAGATTTTCCTGTGCTTCACCAGCCGCCATTAATCTGTGAAACAGGTAATCAACCTGAAGCGGATCTTCTCCAATAATCCGACCTTTGATGCTATGGAGATAATCAAGAACTCCCTCTCTCGCATACGCTTCGCCTAGACCGTAGAGACCGGAATCTGTCGTTATTTTCACCAGATGCGCATCATAATTTATCTTTACCGAGGTGGTTTTCACATCGAGGATTTTAACTTTTCCCAGTTCACTTGTTGCTTTCGGCATAGCATGAATCACTCGAGAGTTGTCAGGAATAAATCCTGCGGCTGCTATGCTTGCTGCAGAAGCGACAAAATTTCTTCTTGTCAGCATGAGAGTCTCCTACTAATTTGTATCTTCTCGATTAAGCTCGACTACAATATACGGTGTTTCAACTTCCAGATCAGGATACATTCTGGCATTACCGTTATTGTCCATTACTTCAAACAGGTAAATAAGATCCCATTCCGGTCTGATATGGCTGGCAGGGATTTCAGCCTGATAATTACCATTTTCACCCGTAAGCAGCATGAGTAACGTACGATAGTCCTGATGCTGACTGGCGCCGCGGTACCGCAATCGTACCCATTGTACTCCGGACGGATCGTCTACCTTTGCAGTAATTACAAGCGGTTTCCCAATATCTGCCGATGATATCGGTGTGTGAGATACGGCAGGAGGTTGATTATCATTAGTTACCCGTACATGAATGTGATTCAATCCATCTTTCTGTGGATGTGTTATCACTCGTCCGGCAGCATCTTCCGCTTCGATAGAGTAGTTTAATCCATCTTGAACGTGACGTCCCCGGATCGAACCTTGATAAAGACCCGGTTCGGTTTGTTCCATTGCAACGTAACGATATCCCAGTTCGCCGCTGCCATACCTAATACGTACCTGTGTGATATTATCCGGTCCGTTTACAGAAGCATATAACGTAATTTTTTTACCGGGTGAAGCTTTACGAACCGGAACATGTACAATTTCCGGTGCTAACCGCGTGACCTTGATGGTATTCATAATCCATGTGGATTGCGTGTACGAATCAATAACCAGGTTCAACCTATCATCCGTTACCGTAGTTCGGAGTGTTTTTTCCACCATTTTCCCTGCAGGAACACTGAATTCCTCTGTTTCATCCATTCCATTGGCAACGATCCACATAGGACCGAAATCACGCGGCTCGACGGAACTGTCGAACATGGTGAAAGTCAATTCATAGTCACCACTCGGCATATCGGTCATCAGTCTGTGCCCTCCGCCTTCCAGGGGATCGGGACCATGAATGAAACTCAGACCAGCTGCGAGATTATCCGGCGCACCATTTTTGTTACCGGATCCTCTCGATACGCTTACGACATTGTCACGGGTCAAACCGAAGGTCTGTCTGTTTTCAATCTTTCCGGTAAGACTAAAGTCATTAAACCATCCATAGCCCTCATTGACGCGCACAAATTTCGCACCGCTGGATATGGGCAGCGAACCTGCCTGCGTATTTCCCTGACCAAAGTAATATTCGGCAGCAACATGCCGGTAGTCTTGATGAGAGTTTTTTCTCTCATCTTGAAGGGCATTCAATCCATTTTCCAATTTGACCAGTTCGTCTTTCCAATGTCCTCTTAGATTAACTCTCCCGCCTTCACCCATTATTATATCGTCAGCATATACCCCTTCAGTAACGAGGATAATCTTTTTCCAAACTTCAATTGCTTTTTTCTCGAAATTAATAGCTTCATCAAGCGAATTAAGGTCCTGAGTTAACTCATATGAAGCATAATTCAGACCTCCATGGATTCGAATTGAGTGATAACCGGCAAGATACGCGAGCACCTTGAGGTCGACCATAGTCGAAACGAATTCTTTATTATTATGACTACCTATTCGACCTTCTGCTTGTTCAACCGATTTCAGAATATCATTTGAAAGATTTGCGAACCAGTCACTTGTCTTCTGCGGCCATATCTTCGGTGATTCTTTACCTTCAAGATGGAATTTCGTTGCTTCCTTGATCCCTAAAAACTGCTGTGTATCGCTCGGTTCGGAATTGATATATACCGGTAGATCGCGCCATCGCTGCTTCTCTGCCCATGATCCATCTGCACTCACTGTCGGAAGGTTATATGCATTGATTTTCGGTAATACCTTGCTTGCTAAACGTATGCCTTGTTCAACATCGGAGGCAGCTTTACTCCCGAATCTTTTTTCAAACTCATGTTCCCATACTTCAGAAGGAGTGTCAGGATTATAACCTACTCTGCCGAATACCTGGAAGAAATACCAGTATCGTTCATACTCCCATGTATAATATTGGTAGTCAGGTTTCAGTATATCGTATCTTTCTTCACGGTGACGGGCCATCTTCCATGCCAAAGGTTCTGTGACTTCAAAACCATTACCATCATAGAGATGAGTACTTTCAGTGAACCTTCTGACATATTCGGGATCACCCCAGATCAGGAAGCGCGTCGTCCCCCAATTCCACAACTTATAATGCATTTTATATCTCTTGGGATAGCGAAGGAGGTCGGCATAACCCGCACGACGGCCCAGCTGGTTGCCCCGGGTTATATGAGTAGGATGGTAGGGAAGGACCATCTGTTCTCCCCAATATTTGGTCGTTATCCTGACATCGAGACCTGAGTCAAGCGCATCGTCGATCAAGTCATCGGGGAATCCTTTTGCCCTCATGTCGACCCGGATATCGACACCGGAATCTTTAATGACCTCGTATATTGAATGCCAGAAAGGAAGTTGATACAGCAGGGTCACAGCAGACTCAATGTGCGCACGGAACTGAATGGCATCCATTCCGAAATCCAAACGGAGAAATTTCGCTAACGCAGCTTCTGTATATTCTATCAAATTATGATCCCCCAAACCCCAGACCTGGTCCTGAGTTGGTTTGGTAACGGGCCCGTATACATCGTTACGTCTATTGAGATGCGACCAGAATCCAAGTGTAAATTTCATTCCCCGATCATGTGTCTTCCGTATGACCAATTTTAACATTTCAAGATTGCGCCGTCTCTTTTCCTCTGTAATCCCTGTAACACCCACTTCGTGAAAACCCTCAACTTCAAATAAATAGGGATAGATCGGTGCAAAATATCCGGCGGCAGCATAACCGAACGTCATCACAAATGTATTGTACCTGTTTTTTGCAGCCATGTCGAGATATTCATTCCAATAATCTTCGGAAAAGAACGTCCATTCGAATTCCGACTGATTTACAATGATCTGACCAAGAGCTCTTTCACCCACTTCAGGTGCTTCTGAAACATCGCGCACTTCACTGAGTGGATCGTCTTGGTTTTTTGCCCACCCGATTCGGTCCGCGACTTCGAGCGCCGCATACATGACGCCGCGTTCATCATATCCACTCACTAATAACGCTGTTTTCCCATTCCAACGGGTACGGTGGATGACCAGCGATTCTTCCTCCTCAGGGAGTTGAACGTTTGCATCCAAAAGCAATTGGGCCAATTCATTTGATTCTTGAGCACTACCGATTACGATCAAAATATTTCCTTTGGCCGCTTCCAGCGTGTTTACCCGTTCAGCATCGATTTCCTTTTCTTCTAACGCCAGTATTATCTTAGAAACACCGTGGTTTATGGGGGAACTATTTCGATCATATACGACAAGAGAAACGTCTGCCTGAAAAGCGTGGCTTTGGCTTCCGGTAATCGCTATGATCAGCACACTCAATAATGTAGTAATAATATTGGAGAGTGGGCGGGAAGGTAGAACGCAATTCATTGACAACTCCTTTGAAGTGATACCATTTTGTGTGTATTCACTATGATTATTGAAGAGCAAAATTAATACATTTGATGTACACAGATAGAATAGAGGGGAGACTAAAATTAAATAGTAATGTATACTCTTTGATTATACAAGTACTTTCTGTTCCACTGGTTTTAGGATTTGCGATAGTTTATTCGTAGTACATTGTAATATAATTCAAAATATTGTTCAATACATTAATATTTACTATATTTATATAATAAATACATCACTGAGAAAGGAATGCCATGAAATTATCAAGACTATTTTCTCTCGTTATCCTTGTAATAGCAAATCTATTTCCGGTAAGCAGTCAAAGTCAGGACAATCCGATAAAAACCGTGCTAACTAATTGCAATGTTATCGATTGTACCGGAAGTCCTGTAAAAGAGAATATGACGGTAATAATAACAGGGAACGAAATATCGTCAATAACGCAAGGACCGTATCGACCATCACGACAGGACAAAAATAGTGAAGTCATCGATCTGGAAGGCGGGTATATTCTTCCCGGTTTTTGGAACATGCATACTCATATGACCGATCTCCTGCCTTGGAATAACGCGCTGAACGACGAGGGGCTTGTTTCAAAAGCGATACGGGGCGGTTTAAATGCTCTGGATGGCCTGCGGTATGGATTTACAAGTCTTCGTTCTGCAGGTGAGGAGGAATACATAGACGTGACCTGGAGAGGTGTCTTTGACAAAGGATTTTTCCTTGGACCGCGCATCTTTGCCGCCGGCCCACCGGTATCTCCTACGGCAGGACACAGGGGCAGCGCAAAGGATGGAGCCGACGGTGTTGGGGAAATCAGGAAAGCTGTACGAGAGCGTATCCGGAACGGTGTCAATGTGATCAAGATTATGAGTCTGGAAATGTTTCCCGATGAGCTTGAGGCTGTCGTAGAAACAGCCCATGGTTTTGGGGTCAGGGTTTTGGCTCATTCCCGTGAGCCGGGAACCTACAGAGACGTTGCTGCCGGTGTTGATTGTATTGAACATGGATATAAGATGACAGACGAAACTATCAATCTGATGGCAAAGAAAGGGACTTTTTTCGACCCAACCATCAATGCTAATTTAAGCGATCAATATATCAAAGAGAGGGAAAGAGATCTGGCAAGATTGGGCCATTCCGACGATGCAAAAGTCGTCAGGATTCGTAATGCTGTCACCTATGCGGATGAAAGAACCCCTGAGCACGCTTTGTATCAAAGACAAACCCTTAAAAAGGCTGCCGATGCTGGCGTAAAGCTCCTCATTGGAGCCGACTCTATGCCAATTGGGGAAATCGGGATCCTGGAAATGGAAGAATTTGTTAATGCCGGTGTCAGCGAGATGCAAACGCTCATTGCCGCCACCCGGAACGGTGCGGATATGTTAGGTGTGCTGGACAGGCTTGGGACTGTCGAAGAAGGAAAACTTGCAGACCTCGTGGTCGTTGCCGGTAATCCCCTGGATAACATCTCCAATATCAGGAACGTGAAGATGGTCTTTAAAGACGGTGCTTCGGTGGACCTGGAGCATCCTCTTGGAACGGCCAGTTACCTGGATTATTTTGAGATGTCCGGATTTGGAAGAATCAGACACATCGACCAATTTTTTAAATCGGGAGGAGCCGAAAAGGTTACTCAAATAAAGTAAGATTAGATTGGATCAGACAAAAAATAACGACTTTACGGTTTGAAGTAGCACTGGAAATGTCTTAGCATAACTCTTATTAGAATATGCAGATAGAGTCTCTGAAAGCAGGTGCTATGAGCAATGCTGTGATGATAGACCCGGTGCGTAGATTACGCTCTCCAAAAAGTGGGCACTTAGCAAATTCTTGCACACAGCAAATTATTTTATGTCGTAACCTCGTTCAATTTTCCGGTTTTCACATCGAAAACAAATCCTCTGACAGTTATATCTTCCGGAATCCAGGGATGAGTTTTAATTTTTTGGATTTGTTGACGGATATTTTCCTCAAGGTCATCAAACGCATGAAAACAGGCTGGAGATACCGCTGCCGTGCCCGTTTGCTGCTGCAGTTTTGCTCTTAAATCATTATCTTGAAATTTCATCATCCCGCAATCGGTATGATTTATTATCATGAATTCTTGAGTTCCAAGCAGATGATGCGAAATGATAAGAGACCTGAGAGCATCCTCGGTTACTATTCCGCCGGCATTGCGTATGATATGAGCGTCGCCTGTCTTCAGTCCTAAAATGTCCTCAATTGTCACACGGGCATCCATACAGGCGACAACAGCCAATTTTCTACCCGGGGGCTTTGGAAGATCTCCCAGCGTAAAATTATCCGCATAGTCTTTATTAGCTAGAAGAATTTCTGCAATAACACTCATCATACAATTCCCTTCAAAACGTAAATCGTAACTCTTCTCATTAATCGAGATTAAAATCTCGTTCTTTGACAGTACCAATGACTAAATCTAATGTATTGATACAACATCAGCATGTATCATCTTACTTTGTCCATTATCAGTATCAAAAAAGAATTTCCGGGCACATTTATTGAGATGCTTTCCTTCTCGGCATCATTTCATCGCGCATGGCTGCATGGTACACAAAAGCTGCAATAATCGCGGCATTATGTTTAAGAGTGTTCTCCGGTGTATAGTCTGCTACATCCATGTTGGTATGAATCTGTGTAGTAAAATACTGCTCCGGATCCTGAATCCATGAAAATGCCGGAATATTCAACGCATCAAAACCAATGTTGTCAGTACAACACCCAAATTCCACGGATACCGTTTTTGCCCCTACACTATGAAAAGGCTCAAAGTAGCGTTTCAAAATTGGTCGAATTGCTTCATTACCCTGTGTAAGAATTCCTCGAATTTTGTGACCGTTGTTATCGTGATTAAAATAGACAGATATCAATGGTAGCTCCCCGTTGTCTTCACCGGTGAGAATATCACCGACATATTTCTCGATATATCCTAATGAACCTCGCATTCCTTGTTCTTCGCCTCCCCAAAGCACAAGACGTATTGTGCGCCTGGGTTGAATATCAAGAGCTTTCAATATGCGAATAGCCTCCATATTTGTAGCGGAACCAGCACCATTATCAGCTGCTCCTGTCCCGCTGTGGTACGAATCCAAATGACCTCCAACAAACACTAATTGATCCTTCAAATTATTATCGGTGCCGGGTATTTCCGCGAAGATATTGGTGTGATTATTGGGATTCTCATTAAATCTGACGTTTAAGTGAAGCTTCAGAGTAATCTCAATATTTTTATCAAGCATTCGTACCATTCTTGCATGCTGTTCTTTACTAATCACAAAATTGGGTACCGGCTTCATCTCGCCTTTTTTGCTGTATCGCTGCTGTCTGGCATCTAATATGCCGGGTGTTTTGCTGCTGCCTCGAATAACCGCGGCGACACCTTCATCCAAAAGAAATCGATTGATTCTATCGGCTTCAGTTTCTCCCCGATTCAGTCTGCTTTGTATCATTTCTATGGAGGGTCTGACATTATTTGCACTCAAACCACGTATAGGGTTGGGATTTATTTGGCCTTCAGCTTTTGCCAATTCATCCTCCGTGAAAAATCCTTCCCGATATCCAGATTGTGAGCGAAACTCAGGTGACATCACTATTTTTCCTCTCAATGTACCGCTGAGTTTCTTCAGGGCTTCCAGAGAGTTATGATCGACAATGACCGGTGAACCAATTACTTCACCATTTGTACCCATTGTCCAGGCATCCGGTAGAGCAGTAATATTCATATAACGGGGCGTAATCATCTCAACGGAATAAGATTCTGCTTCCCATCCGCGCAAATCATCAGCGTAAGAATCGAAACGTACGTTCTCGATTCCCCAATCTTCCAAACGTTGTTTGGTCCAAACTGCCGCTTCGTAATAGGCAGGACTTCCGGACAGACGTGGACCATAAACATCGGTTAAGTAACTCAATGTTTCCATAACTTGCGAATGTTGGTAAGCTTCTTCCTTAATACGAGCGACGACATCGGAATCAATGATCTCCTGAGCAATGCCGTCTTTTGAAATCATTAACATAATAATAAGTATTGCAACTCTGGCAGCCATTTCTATTCTCCTTAAATGTTTGAGCATAAATGAGTTGTGTGACGATTTGGATACTTTGGAATCAAATAGTAAAGCAAGCATTTTGCTATTGCAAGAAACTTCTACTCTCCGTGCTTTAAGTTTAATAAACGTATCTACTTTCTGAATTATGATGGTTCGTTTTAGTAATATTGCACAAGGTATTGAAAAGATTTTCTGATGTTCAGGTGGTTTATTATAAAGAATAATTTTATCAATAAATACTTTATTTGCGTAGCAGATAGGTGAATTTTACGAGAAGTGTGCGGTTACTTAACTCGCCATTATTTTTTCCAACTAAGTTTTCCTGATTATAAACCAGGAAAAAGTCACTTCCCGGTTTATACGTGTACTGAACAAGAATATTTTGTCCGATTCTGTCTCTGTTTTCTAAAAGAAGATCATCATCAACCCACTGGATAAATCCCTTTATATAGAGATCAGTTGTAAAAGTGAAATATATCCGGGAAGTAAGTTTGTTTGTGTGGAATCTCCCTTCATTCAGCTTTACTTCGTTATAATTATAGCTAGTCTGCGCAACGATTCTGCCCATGGCATATATATTTGTTGAGATCCCACCGCCGAGTGAAGTACCGTTATATAATTCTCCGCCGTTTATTGAGAGTGAACCGGATATTTTTCTGACGTTTCCGGTACTATATGTCATTCCTGCTGTCGTCCAGGTATATTCATGCTGCGGGAGAAGGATTTCTGGCCGTATTTCAAAATCTTCGTCAAGATATTCAAATTGCCGGTCTACCTTGAATTGCAATCTTGTATCATTCTGAAAATGTATTGTAAACGAACCACCAACCTTTTTGTCTAATGTCCGGTACCTGCCGTCTGTCTGATACATACCGTTGGCGGTAAAGAGCAATTGTCTTATCGATGGCCATCTTTTGGGTCGGGGTGAGAACGATATACTACCCGATGTATTTTTTATATCTGTTCTTCGTATAAATCCCATTTCAGGATTAAAAGATTCCTCTATATTCAGAAAACTGGCATTTATACTCAATAGGTCAGCCTGATATCTGAATCCGGTATCTCCCGCAAAATTGTTTCGATTTAGGATTTTTTCCGGGGAATATGTCCCTGCTGCGACGAAATAGAATGACAATTTTTCATTGAAATTGAAATTAGAATCAAAACCTATAGAGCGGTTGTATCCGCCGTCTCGTTCATCTTTATTCAACAGCATGATACCAATGGCTGAGCGTGAAAAAACGTTCCGTTTTAACCTGAAAGCACTAAAATTCGTTTCCGAAATGTTATTATCTTCTTCGATATCAGTTTTTTCGGTCTGAATAGAGACCATTCCCAGAGTGTAGTCACCTATTTTTCCATTGATCCGGGCTCCACCGATTACGGGAATCGCGTTACCGTCAGAAATCCCGATATTACGGCTGTGAAAAAGCTGGATTGGGCTTGCCTGAGCACGACTGATTCGACCTCTACTTTGGCCAAACGCAAAGGTTTCCGCTCCTTCTAGAAAAAAATCCCGCTTTTCTGGAAAAAACAGATTGAACCGGGTAAGGTTGATCTGTTCCTGGTCTGCTTCGATCTGAGCAAAATCGGTATTATAGGTAAAGTCAGCTGTTAACGTGGATGTGAGGTTAGCTTTAATATCCAATCCGGCTTCACCAAGCTCATCTTCGGTGAGATCATCACGCTGTACTCCGCCGGTCATAAACGGTTTGATCTCAAAGTTGCCTCCCCTTTTCAGACCGTTAAAACCGGTAATGTCACCCGCTTCGGATGTCCGAAAATGCCCATCCACTCCGGCATAAAGAGGTACAAACCGCCAGTAATCATATTCATTTTTCCTCTGGATTTCTCTCATGAAATTAACACCCATTATAAGGTTGTCTCCTTCCGGGAAACGGAGCATCTGCCAGGGAATCGCTATCTCAATGTACCACCCCTTTTCATCGATCGAAGTTTTTGCATTCCACACTCCGTTCCAAACTCGATTTCTGATCTTGCCGTCTTCGCCAAGGGTCGCGTCAATCCGCGCACCTGCTGGATTAGTAGCAAAATTGAAAGCATTCCGATGATCATGATAGGTGTCCAGTACTATTTCGAAAATGTCTTCATAACGCAATGCACCATCCCGGCGCATTTCAGAATGTACGATTTTATCGGGTTCCGAATCATAGAGCCGGGCGCCAAAAATTAAATTGTCATCGTCGTAAATAATTGCTATTTCAGTTGTTTCGGTCGCAGGAGCACCTGTATCGGGCAGTCGTTGAATAAAGTCACCCGAAAATTTGGCCTGTTCCCACACGGAATCATTAAGTATGCCGTCAATCTTCGGACCTTTCGGCACTCTTACTGCTTTCATTGTTCTATGGTAGGGGCTGGATTCAAAAGAATCAGCCGTCTGCGCAAACGAATTTCCAGAACTGAAGACTGTGACGAGCAGAACAAATCTGGAAACCTTTTTAATAATTCTAATCGATAGAAGAGGGTTCACGATAAATCTGGTTAGTTGGTTCAATTGATAATTTATGCGTAAAGATAGCATAAGTTTAGATGATAATCAAGATATAGGGATACTATTCATTGGAGTATTCATCCATTCATGAATGTACATATACATTTAAAATATGTGTATATTCAAAAAGAGATATTGTTATAAAAAAATTATTTAAAGTTTTGAATTTCAATCGAATATCTGTTGTATTTCTATACAATAATGTACGTGTAACTTCCTATATAATTGTTACTTTTGACTTGACAACTTATTGAATAAAATGTATCATGAATCAGAGTGAGATTGCTATAAAAAACACTATCTAATCACAAGAGGAGGGAACAATGAAATTGCGAATTATGATTTTTTTCTTTGCTGTAATATTTGCAGTACCTAATGCCATAGCACAGCGAGGAGGCGATTCCTTTAATCCACTTCCGCAGCGTACCGCAGAGACTGACAGGGAAGCGCTTCGTCTGATGAGAAACGACAAGCTTTACCTAGTTCTGCCGGGAGCCATGCGCGATAATAATGTGGACATGTGGATCCAAGTCAGTCGCGGTAGAGACAGTTTATCTCCGTATTTTGGATCATTCTCGGGTTATTTGATCTTTACAGACTTGGGAGACAGGATTGAGCGGGCTATGTTTGGTAGAAGCAGGGCTGTTGAAAATATTGATGTACAAAGTTCTCTCGAGTTCGGGCTCGCTCTTTCCGGCTATGATCACCGACCAAATGTCTACGATGAATTAACAGATTTTGTTGCCGAACGTGATCCGAAAACGATTGCGGTAAATTTTTCTGAATGGCTTCCTGCAGCAGATGGGATTTCGCATGGTCAATTTCTGCATTTGGAAAAGATATTGGGGCCAAAATTTTCTCAGAGAATTGTCTCTGCAGACAATGTTGTTACAGATTTTGCGGTAAGAAGGACAAGCAGAGAAGTGGCGGCACAAGTTGAAATATTGGCACTTGCCCGCCAGCGTGGTTTAGAAAACATATCCAAAATCGTGCCTGGTGTAACGAAGATTAGCGATATAGGTGGCCGCCTTTACTATTCTTCAGGAACAAAACCCAGTGAATCAGTAAAAGATTTTCCACCTGATGTCAGGTATTTTCTTCCTAACCCTGACTATGTTCTTCAACGTGGCGATTTATTCGTTGGTAGTAATGGCGGTCCCGGTGGCAGCTATATGGGCTTTGGAGTAGATACGAAAATTCATGCATATATCTTGCGAGAAGGAGAAACACAAGTTCCGGAGTTTATACAAAAGGTCTATGATAAGGCGATAGCAGGTCAATGGATTTTACGGGAAGGTATGAAAGTCGGCATGACCGCTAAGGAATCTTTGGACGCTATGGTTAAACTCATGGAAGATGCAGGCTATATCTATACGCCATTTAGAGATATTGGCACTGAAGACTATAAGATGATCCAGAAAGCACTCGCTGGTAAAGGAACTGATGTTGCAGGATTTTCCATTGATAATCACAGCTTTGGTATTGGTGGCACTGTCGGGCCCTCAATGGCAGCATTTCGGCCGAACACTCATCATTTGAAAATTCAGGAGAACAATATATTTGCGTTTGAATACATGGTTCATATGAACATTGCGGAAAGACCCGGTTATCCGCTGGCATTTAATATTTCAAATCCTCAAATTGTAACCAGCAAGGGAGTTGAATTTATTCAGCCCCTCAATGAGAAAATTGTATTGATCAAATAAGCTGAAAACTCAGGGAGAATAATAGTTACAATTGAATGATTTTACGGAAAGTTGGGAATAAAGTATATTTGTTATTCCCAATTTTTCTTATACTAACATTAAATGCAAATTAATTGAAAAAATGATTCCTGCAGTTGGGTAATAAAAACAAACCAATACTATGTGGTAACTCCGAAATTGATGCGCTGCATGATTATGTGAGTACATTATACACGTGGTGCACTTTAGAAAGGTTGGAGCATGTATAATCCTTATATAGATAGAAGACAGCTTTTGAAAATCGGGATATCCTATGGCGTATTGGCTACTTTGCCATTTGGATGCAGTTCTTTGGATGATGATATTGTCAACGAATTACTCACATTTGTTAGTGACTCTGATTTGCCCTTTAATGAGAAACGAATCGGCGTATTACGTGACGCTGATTAT
The DNA here is from genome assembly GCA_965249485.1 of bacterium. Taxonomy (GTDB): domain Bacteria; phylum SM23-31; class SM23-31; order SM23-31; family SM23-31; genus CBDFMG01. The sequence continues at coordinate 2,420,480 of OZ252239.1, forward strand.
GATACTTTGTCAACATTGTGTAATTACGTAAACCAGACATGGCAATTAACGACAAATCTGGATAGCTACATTATTCGACTAAAGGCAGATCTCGCATTCAAAACGAATGAAGAACCCAGCTATTTGACTGAATATGAGAATGCAGTCGAATTAATAAAATTAATAGTTAGCACAAGTGACAGGATTGAAGAAGCATGGTCAACTCTTCTGTTTTCAGAATTCGATGCTGAAAATTTTGCGTCTACCAAATTAGGTCGAGCGAGAAACTTTGTTTTTGGTGAAATTATCACACACCAGGTTCCTATATCGGAAGGATTCAGAAGATACGGATTGTCAAATTACAGAGGTTATTATGGCGGACCATTCGACAAACCCGACAGCTACAAGAGAGGAGAGGTGTAGAATGCAATCGATTATTATCGTTGGTTCTGGTGTAGCCGGTGCGTTATTAGCGAGGCAACTCCTCAAAAAAAACGATTATCACATTACTATCTTTGAAGCTGGTCCTGATTTTAAAACAGGCAACTATCGAACATGGCTTGATCATTTGATGGCGAATTATCGCCCTTATAGAGAATTCTGGGATGATCCGCGAACAGAAAATGAATACTTCGGACTTCGCGGCTCAAGGCTTCTTGTAAAAGGCGGCACTACCAATCATTGGGGTGGGTGGAGTCTGCGCTTTAAACCGGAAGATTTTGAATTGAAATCCCGTACAGGACTCGGTGCTGACTGGCCTATTACGTATAAAGAATTATCCTCATACTATACGAAAGCAGAATTTCTGCTGGGGATTGAAGGGGATTCCTACAAAGATGACCCACCACGGTATGGTGAGAAATTTCCTTTTGAAGCAGCGCCGTATACTTTAAATGATATACCTATAATTAATGCGTTCAAAAAACTGGGTATGGCATACTCACATATGCCGATGGCGAGAAATGGAGATAAATGTGTTACGACAGGAACATGTGGGTACTGTCCTGTCAATGCACGATATACTGCTGCTTACGATATAGCTGAGCTGCAAAAAGAATACGAAAGTAAATTGGATATACGGACGGATTCACCGGTAGTAAAAATAGAAATGGATGGGAAAAAACAAGCCAGAGGGGTGAGTTTTTTAAATAAGCAAACCGGCATCACTGAATCGATGGAAGGCGACAGCGTCGTTGTGTGCAGTGGTACGGTTGAGTCCGCAAAACTTCTGTTACTCTCAACCAATTCTGACTGGAAGGATGGGATTGGTAATGATTCCGGGCATGTTGGCAGACATCTGATAGGGCATCCTCTTGTCGAGGCTCAAGGAATTCGACCGGGCAATCCGGATAAAATTGAGCAGGAACTTGGATTTATAACCTTGGCAAGTCGACATTTCGATACACCGGAGTACCAAAGAGAAGGTAAAATGCTTCTTGCCAGAACAGCAGGTAGCCATACGTCACTGGAAAGAGAGATTCTGGCGAATTCCTCACGGGCAGGGATCAATACCAAAATGGAATCAAACATGAAGTTCAGTTTTTATTCCTCTTTTGAACAGTTTGAGAGCCCTGAGAACAGAATTAGTCTTGGTGACAATACGGACAATTGGGGACTGCGTACTACAAAAATAGAGTTCGGGGTTAATGAACTTACTATAAAGGCTAACCAAACACATGAACAAAACCTGATTAATATCTTAAAAGCGGCGGATTGTCCGGAAGATAAAATTAGAACTAGTTTTATTAAGCCGGATGGTGCGCATGCGACATCGACCTGCAGAATGAGCAGCTCAGATACGGATGGTGTGGTCGATAAAAATTTGCGGGTTCATGGCACGGATAATCTCTATGTATGCTCCAATGCGGTTTATCCTAATGTCACGGCAACCAACCCGACATTAACTCTGGGAGCACTCTCGGTTCGATTGGCGGATCATATTGCTTCTGCATAAATAGCTGTTTGTAATTTCTGATTTATTAACAAAATGCCATTTTCATGATACAAGTTGATATCAATCCATGCACTACAATTTGCAGCAAGGCTGGCATTGAACTGATGTGGATTCCACTTGTCTGAGATATTACAACAAATATGACCTACGGTGACAAGCATCAAAACCGGTGTGTGTAGTTAATTTTTGATGTTGCTCCGCGGGAGAGTAATTGTGTATCGAAATCCCAGACACTTTCACCTAAATTTTTCCAGTTCTGAGTATACACCAGAAAAAAATCGTTTCCCGGATTGACAGTCCACCTGAATTTTGCAAACAATCCGATCACTTCACTTACATCATCATATTGCAAACTGCTGATGAACGATGACCACGGCGTCAAGTGTAATCCTCCTTCAATCTGATAGAGTTTTGTTTTGAAATCTCCTTGAGGAAGGGTAACATCATTGAACTGATATGTCGAAGCGAAATTTATACCCGGAGTCGGTTTGATATTGATGCTGAAGCTGTAATGTTTCCGCTTGCCAGACCAGAAATCTCCCCACCTTATGATATATTGCCCTGATACTGGTCTTTGTCCTGCAGCCCAACCTGAGATTTCCCACTCATCAAAGTCATATTTTCCTACAGGTAATGCAATTCCGTCGTGTATCTCAAATTCTTCATCGAGCAGTTCAAAATTTCGGTTTAATGATAGTTCAAGATTGTCTCCGTCTGCAAAAATAAGCTCAAAAAATGCTAATTTGATATTTTTCGTAACAAGCCTGTTTGACATATCCCAGAGATATCTCCATTGTCCCCAAATCTTAATTTGCCGTATTGCGGGAATAAATTCCGGTCGGGGACTAACATTTAATCTCGATTCCGCACGGCGAAAACCGTTCCGCGTTACAAATCCAACTGCAGGATCGTATTCTTGTCCCAATTCTCTATATGATATATTTCCTGCAAAGAAATCGTTCGGGTAATTAATTCTGAGACCGCGGGCACTGAGATCATTAAATGTTGCTGATCCGCCACGCTCAGGATCATTGCGCCAGACTAAAAAACCGTCAAATTCGAGGTTCTTATTTCCAAGAAAATTTGAGGTGACAAGATTAATATCAGTACCGACAGTGTGTCGGTCTTTTAGTGCAGGTTCGCCATTAATAGCATCACTTGCACGTCGAGTATAGATCAGTCCTACTGACGACTGTTGAAAGATAGAACGTTTAATCCGGGCAATAGAAAAATCTTCGACAGGAGAATCGGCACTCAGTTTTTCATCAGTCCTCACTTGAATATAACCAATCTCATTGCGTCCTATTGTCCCTCCAAGGCGTGCACCGAATATTATAGGAATTTGTCCCCCTTCCGAAAGGCCTATCTTTCGGCTGAAATACGGTGTAACACCATTCCTGGCCGAGAAACTGAATGTACTTGATCCTTCGAGAAAAAAATCCCGTTTTTCCTGAAAGAATAAAGGAAACCGGGTCAGATTGACCCTTCTTTGATCAACTTCCACTTCAGCAAAATCGGTGTTAATGGATACTGCACCGCGAAGACTTGGAGTAATATTATATGAGATATCAAGACCGAGGTCAGATGGTGTTACCGTTTGGTCTTCGGGATTGGATAAAAAAGCTCCATCTTCAATTATGTTTGGAACGTTTTGCCTTCCGAGTGCGGCATAGGGTTTGATTTCAAGGCCGATACCCTGAGAAATTTCTTCTAAACTGTTCAGTCTTCCTGCATGAACAGGACTGGTAAGCCGCTGATTTCGTTTATGACCGCTCCACCTTAATTCTTCATTTTTTCGCCGGATCGTTCTCTGAAAATTAATACCCCAGACATCATTTGCCGGATCAAAATTCAAGGTCTGAAACGGTATGCGGACTTCAGCTGTCCATCCTTTATCGTGTATTGAAGTTTCAACGGTCCAAACTCCATCCCATGATTTATTGACACCGCCTCTGCCGCTACTGCCACCACCGCCATCGGTGCCGAAAAAGATTCCTACTCCTCCACCACCCGCACGGTTTAAAGACCCAATCAATCCGTCACCTAATAATCCGGCAGGATTTGTCTCAAAATAGTATCCTGTTCGTCCATCCAGAAATGTATCTATGATCCACATAAAGCGGTCGTCAGACGATAGGCTTTCGTCACGCTTTTTCTGATATCCAAGCACACCATCAGGATTTGAATCGAATAGATTTGCACCTATATAGAGATTGTTTTCGTCATAGAGCACATGGACTTCGGTAATTTCAGTTGCAGTAGAACCTTCTATCGGTTCTGATTGCAAAAATCCGTTAGCAGGTAATGCACGTTTCCACACATCCTCAGCCAGATTACCGTCAAGACGAATTTGATCTCCAGATATGTGGACTGCATTTATAGATTTTCCAGAGAAAACAGAAGGAGGTACAGATCTGCTGGGATTGTTGGAAGAAATATCGGTTACACCTGATGATTGATTAATTTTATTCTCATTAGCATGGTATTTTTCATTCAAATTCCAGACTGTACCATCAGAAAAATCGATTTTGTATGGCACAACCACACCATCAACTGGCACTTCGGAAGATTCGAGAAGTAGATCCCAATAAAAAGTGTAAGAAGAGTTTGGAAATATGGAAGTTAAAAATGATTTTTTGAATAATATGGGATCTATTCGATTTTGATAGTAGACCATTAACCAAATGTGGAGTTCAGTTATTTCGGAATTGCCTGTATTTTCCAAATCAAAATAAGCCCTTAAGTCATCATCAAATGCAAGAAAATTGACGGGACCGTAAATAGAAAATGGTGCATTCTCGTATTGAAAGGTCGTTAAAGGGATATAAGAAACAGATTTTGATGCACTATTTACGGTCTGAGCATGCAGGATGGGAGATCGAATAAAGAATTGAGCAATTACTATTATAAGAAAAAACAATATAGTCTGATTGTAAAAACGATGGTACATGAAGCAATATCCTTAATTGAGATATTTTGAGTAGTAATGTACTTATAAATCATAAATTCATTATTATAATACAAATCGTGTATAATAATCTTCATAGTAATTTCACATTAACGCTTTTTACTCCTTATTTCCAATCGTAATCATCAATCTCACTAAAGAATTTCTCAAATATCCACTTTCTCGTATTATTCATGCTCGCATTATATAATATTATCGGACTTTATTGAAGATGAGAATACATATTAAGAACAATCTACTAACATCTATTTTGATAATTCATATTGTTGTAAACAAATACTAAAAACTTAATTATTAATATAAATTAATTATTTTTACGAGTTCAGAATGATTATATTTTATTCATCTAGTTTATAATTTGGATCCAATATGAAGATTCTTATAATTGAAGACGAAAAACAGGTCGCTGACTATATCGCGAAGGGATTGAAGGAAAATCAATATACGGTTGATGTCGTATATAATGGAAAAGAAGGATTGCATTTGGCTCTTTCCCAATCGTATGATCTTATTGTTCTTGATTTGATGCTTGTTGAAATTGATGGTTTTGAAATTCTCAGCACGATTCGTAAAGAGTTGATTGAAATACCAATCCTGATATTAACAGCCAAAAGCGATATTTCAGACCGCGTTAAAGGATTGAATTTGGGAGCGGATGATTATCTTACAAAACCATTTTCGTTTGAAGAATTAACCGCAAGAATTAATGCTCTTCTTAGAAGAAATAAAAAGAGTTTTGATCCTCTATTAAAAGTTGCTGATCTTTCCATGAATATTTTGACTCACTCTATTAGACGTGGAGAAACTGAAATCGAGCTCACAAGTAGAGAGTACTCACTGTTGGAATTTTTTATGTATAATAAAAATAGAATATTAACGAGGGCAACTATATCCGAGCATGTTTGGGATTATCAATTTGACATGGGAACAAATATTATTGAAGTGTATGTAAATCATTTGCGCAATAAAATAGATTCAGATTTCTCAATTAAACTACTTCATACTGTTAGAGGATTCGGGTACGTCTTGAAAGAATCAAAAAATGAAGAATAAATCGATAGTGTTTGTTCTAACCTCATGGTATACCATTGCATTTTTGAGCTCGTTATTAGTTTTTGGATTCCTAACATATATTATTGTTACCAATAGATTACTCGCAAATGTGAACGAAACTCTTGAAAGAAATGCATTATGGATAAATCAATTATACGAGGAAGAAAAATCGGATTTGGAGGAAGAAGATGAAAGTAATGAATATTTTGAATCATTGCTTTCTGAAGAATTGATAGAAAATCTTGAAGAAGGCTTGATCGGATTAGAAGTCGATTATTTAATATTCATCAATGATTCTAACGAAATTTTATATACATATTCAACCGACACATCTTCATTTGATATCCTCTCATTGATGCCTATTCCAACAAATGATATAATTTCGCATAAGCCAACTAATACTCAATTAATAATAATTCCACTAGACGAAAAATATGTTATCATAGCTAAATCGCTTAAGGACTTGAATGATTCGACTGCTGTACTATTACGATCGTTTTTGATGGTTTTACCATTTGTATTAATAGTAACAATTGTTGGAGGCTATTTTCTCACAAAAAGAACATTAAGACCAATTAATAAAATAACAAGTACTGTAAGTACAATTACCAGTGAAAACTTATCTAAAAGAGTTCCGGAAAGAAGTGTAGATGATGAATTAGGACAATTAATCAAAACATTTAACTCGATGTTGGAATCACTTGAGAACTCTTTTCACAGATTGTGGCAGTTTTCATCAGATGCATCACATGAGTTGCGGACTCCATTAACAATTATTCGTAACACAATTAATAATCTTATCAGAGAAAATTTATCTCATGATGAGCAGAATGAATTGCTACTTAAATTGGAAAATGAGGTAATAAGAACATCCGAGATTGTTGACAATCTTTTATTGTTGAATAAAATTGAACAAAAAAAAGAAGAATTGCAGTTAACAGAATATGATATGCATGTTTTATTCAATGAAATCGCTGAAGATACAGAGATTTTAGCTATGGGGAAAAATATTTCCGTAAAAATAATTCACGTTGAAGATGTGAAAATTAAAGCAGACATTTCTTTAATTCGGAGAATGTTACTGAACTTAGTAGACAATGCCGTTAAGTTTACTCCGGCTGGAGGAAAGATACTGCTGAGTTTAAAAAAAGAAGGAGGATCTGTGGTATGCTCTCTTTCAGACACTGGAATTGGTATTCCTCAAGACCAGATAGATAAAATTTTCGATCGTTTTTATCGTGTTGATCAATCCAGAAACAGATTATCAGGTGGTGCCGGATTGGGTTTATCTATTTGCAAATGGATCGTCGATGCTCATCAAGGTACTATTAAAGTATCGTCTACGTTAGTAAAAGGCACTGCAATCGAAATTCATCTTCCTTTAGAATAGTTCTATTACTACATATCCATCCTCAAACATTAATAAATTTTAATGTTTTATTAATCTCCAGCTAATAATCCTCAATTATATTTCAGACAATAGGGTAAATTGCAAATGTGAATGTATCATCACCTCTGTTGGTTACATTTGATCAGCAGATCCTTAGATGAAACAAAACAAACGGAAAATTGAGTGAAAAATATCAGGCAATTATAATCTTAAAACTCATACGGCTTTTTATACATAATTTCCTGTATCCATAAATATATATGATGAATTATAAAACATTAGATTCGATATTATGCCGATAACAAAAAATGTATACTGAGAGGATTTCAAATATCCCCAATGATGTTGTTATGGATATCGTGCTCCTGCTAAGCGGCAAAATTACTTTGACATTTCAGATTTAAAATCGTACGCTTATGTATACTAAAAGTCATTTTTCACAGAAAGTTTGCCTATACTCGTTCGCTAAAGGTTTCTACAGGATTTCGTACGTTATCATAATAATTTCCTGTCGAAGTATACCTTTACGGACGATTTTTTATATTTTGGGCGTCAAAGGTCTGCTTTGACACCCTTTTTTCGTTTATAAACAAATTACTGAAATAGTTTTGAAAACACATGAGTTGGTTGAATCGAACATTCCTGAACATTTTTTTTTGCTGCAGTGTGCATCGCCATAAGCAGTTTGTTTGTTGTGCTGGTATATGCGCATTAGATTACAATGAAAAATTTTACAGGATTATAACTCTGACATTCCGAATATTATTTCCAATGTGTCTATTATTTATTAGCACAGATGGATTAGGACAAGAAAAGGAAATATCTTACAAACACGACAATGTGCCAATTAGATTTTTCACTATGCTCAGAAATGATTACAGCACAATAGCATCATATAATCCAAGCATGAATAGTTTTAATTGGAGAAAAACTGTGTTAGTAGGTAGTACTGTTATTGCTGCTGCGATGATGGAGGAAAACTTTGCCAGACAGTTTTCCGATGGACAAAACGGGGGTTTTAAAAAGTTTTTTAACAACTTTGAGCCATTCGGAAATGCCAAAAGATTACATTTAGTTGGAGGTGTAACACTTATTGGCAGTACTATCTTTCAAAAAGAAAAGTTAGCTGATGCGACTTTTACGATGCTTAAAGGACTGCTTCTCACGGAAGTTACTGTTGTATCGCTAAAATATTTAGTAGGAAGAGCCAGACCAGTTGATTCAAATAGGAATACGATATTCAGACCTGCTAAAGGTAAATACAGCGCTCTACCTTCGGGACATACAACTAATGCATTCACTGCCGCTTCAATTTTGTCAGAATATTATCCAAGATTACACAACTACTTTTATTCAGCAGCTTTTGCTGTCGGAGCCCAGAGAATCGTCTCCAATGCACACTGGTTATCTGATGTAATATTAGGAGGAATATTGGGTCATTATTCAGGAAAACTCTTAGCCAATTCACATTTAAAATTATTTCCAATTGTTAGTCAAAATGGTGCAGTTAGAGTATCTCTTTCGATACCATTAAATGGAAACTAAACTAATTCTATAATTAGAGTATGAATAGTATATCAATGCTAATAGTCCAAATAATAGTAGTATCATTATTGCCCGGAACTGTTATGTTACAAGATAAAGGCAATAATTCCATAATCAATGATACTCAAACATTCCAGATTAATGCAGGTACAAAATATTTATACCAGAAACCAAAACCATTTGAATTTATAAAAAATGGTCTGATGAATATTGGAACACTGAGTACAATGGCAGTTCAAAAAGAAAATATGGGTAATCTTGGAATGGTAGCTGCATCAACACTTCTTATGATTTCGCTTGATCAGCAAATTGTTGATGAGGCCAAAAATGCGGGAAGAAAACTAAATATATCAGGCGATAATTATCTGAAGACATATGTAGCTGTCAATGACTTCCCCATTTTTCAAGGCCCGACAAATTTAGGATCGAGTTTATATTTTTTGGGTGACGGCTGGACCCACAGCGCCATAGCATTTTCGTTTTTAGGTTTTGGTTTATTTAAGAACGATTACCGCGCATTGCAGACCTTTAATCAAATTGCTGAAGGAATGATAGCTACAGGTTCTACAACGCAATTTTTAAAGCATATTACCGGTAGAGAAAGCCCGTTTGTTGCAACAGCTCCGGGAGGAAAATGGGATTTTTTTCCGGACCAAGTCGAGTATCATAAACATGTTCCCCAATATGATGCCTATCCGTCCGGTCATCTCGCAACAGCAATGATGACATATACCGTAATTAAGGAAAACTATCCGGAGAAAAGATATGTACGCCCTATCGGATTAACACTTTTAACTCTATTAAGTTTTCAAATGTTAAATAATGAAGTCCACTGGATAAGTGATTATCCATTAGCTCTCATTATGGGATATGCCAGTGCTAAAACAGCAGTAAATAGAGGAAGAAAAGTTGTTACAAACGAAGATAATTCAAATGATATGGTGAAAAATAATCGAAATAGTCTACATATTCAGCCTCTCTATCATTACGAAAGAGGTTTTGGATTGGCATTACGTTATCAATTCTGAATTTAAGTGACCGATATTTCAGATTTATGACTAATGTTATTCAATACTATTTACTAATATAAGAGAAAACAATCATGCGATACTCAAAATTATTAGCCAAATCATTCATGATCTTGGTAATCTTACTAAATATATTACTCACCAAAATACCTCTCGTTAGTGGACAAGTCTCGGCAGAAAAAACCGGGGATATTGTTCAATTGGTAATTCCTGGTGTTATTTATAGTATGACATTTTTTAAAGGTAATTCTGATACAAGAAATGCATTTTACAAATCATTTTTTTCAACAGTATTACTTACACATATTACTAAACATTCTATTCTGAGGAAAAGACCCGATAGTAGTGATCAGCATTCGTATATGTCGGGGCATTCAGCGGTTGCATTTTCCGGAGCGGCATTCATACAAAAACAATATGGATGGAAATGGGGATTACCAGCCTATTTAGCAGCATCATTCGTTGGATGGAGTCGAATCAAAGCAAAAAGACACTATCCGGATGATGTGTTGCGAGGAGCCATTTTAGGGATATCATCGACAAATTTAAGTAATTTTATTCGTGTACAAGATGAGACCATGCTATCGCGCACTGCAAAACTTCCTTATTATTTGAGAGATCGGGGAGAAGGAATGTCTTCGTCTGTAGCTGGTGCATATATATCTAAAGGTCAATTTCTAGTTTCTTCAAATTTTGAATTAAAATATGATAAGAACCTGGAATATAAACCTGCAGAATTGGGATATCAATTAGATCAAGATTTGAGAGGTGAAAGTCGTTCTACTAAAGGGATCATGTTTCTGGGATATGGACTAACAGACAGAATGGTGATTGAATTAAAAACTACAATTTCAAGAAGTAGTTTAAAAAAATCCGGAGATGATCATTCTGCGTTACCTCAAAGCCTCAAAAATTCAGGTATAGGTTATATTCATAGTCAATTGCGGTGGCGCTGGTCAAAAGAAACCGAAAAGAAACCCGAGTATTTTAATTATTTTGAAACAGTAATTCCCTCTAAAAATAGTAATAGGGCCGTTGGCATTCGAGAATGGGACATCAAATTTGGTGGAGGCGCAATAAAAGGTTTTAGAATTGGGACTTTTACCATCAGAACAGCTGCGAATTATAGTAAATATGATGGTGATGTTGAATTTGGTGAATTTGCAGTTGAATATTTAAAGAAGATATCTCCTCATATTCGTTTATTCTCCGCTGTAGGAGGCATACAGGATGAAATTGTGAATATTACAGAAGTGCAATGGCATACAAACAGAAATTTGTATTTTAAGTTCAATAATTCATTTGGCCTGACTTCAAAAGCAACGGACTTAGCACCTCAGTTTGGTTTGAACTATTTTTTTCGATAATGTCTATAATAACAATATACAATATACAATATACAATATACAATTTTTACGATGCGATAGAAATGAGTATCTAATTGATTTACTTTACCGTTTCTGCAATATAGTATTTTCCAATTCTCAGTGTTGATGTAAAAAAATTAAGACAAACAACGTGCCTTTCCTTCATTTGAAATGTGAACTTGACAATTTACCTAATAATATGTATCGGTCAAGAGATTTTTAAAATTAATGAAAAGGCACTATTGCATGATTAGGGAGAACGTCATGGTATCTCGGGTAATTTTGTTTTTATTTGCTTTGATGTTCACAGTTCCTGTTGTCAACGCACAACAACCGCTACCACAGCGCACACCGGAGACAGATGCAGAAGCGCTCAGTCTGATGAGAAGCGAAAAACTTGACCTTACTCTGCCGGGAGCAATGCGCGATAATGATGTGGATATGTGGATCCAGGTTAGCCGGGAAGGTTGGGACCCAATGGCCTTACAATTTGGAAGAACCTCCGGTTTCCTGATATTTACAGATTTAGGTGACAGGATTGAACGGGCGATGTTTGGTAGCGCAGGTGCTGTTGAAAATATTGATGTCCGTGGCTCTCTTGAGTTCAGCTTAGCTGTATCCGGTTATGATCATCCACCGGATGTCTACGAAGAATTAACAGGATTTGTTGCTGAACGTGATCCGAAAACTATTGCAGTCAATTATTCCGAATGGCTCCCTGTGGCAGACGGGATTTCGCATACCCAATTTCTGAAATTGGAAAGAATCTTAGGAGCAAAATATTCAAAGAGAATTGAGTCTGCAGAGAATCTTATTACAGATTTTATAGTAAGAAGGACCGCTCGAGAGGTTGCAGCGCAGGTCGAAGTTTTGGCGCTCGCCCGTCAGAGAGCGTTACAAAAAATCGCCACAATTGTACCAGGTGTGACGACAGTACGGGAAGCCGGCGCACGGGTTTACTATTCAGCTACAACCAAACCTGAAGAAACAGTAAAAGACTTTCCACCTGATATTCGGTTTTTCATTCCGAATCCTGACTATGTTTTACAACGAGGAGACTTATTTGTCGGCGGCGAAGGTGCTCCTGAGGGTGACTATATGGGTTTTGGAGTAGACACGAAAATTCATTGTTATATTTTGAGAGAAGGGGAAACAAAAGTCCCCAATTTTATACAAAAGGTTTTTGATAAAGCGATAGCGGGCCAATGGATTTTGCGCGAAGGTATGAAAGTCGGTATGACTGCTAAGGAATCATTGGATATTATGGTCAAACTTATGGAAGATGAAGGCTATATTTATACACCTTTTAGAGACATAGGTCCTGAAGATTATATAATGATCCAGAGGGAACTCGCTGGAAAAGGAACTGATGTTGCAGGGTTTTCCATTGATAATCATACGTTTGGCAATTTTCGCGAAGTCGGGCCCTCAATGGCGGCCTTTCGGTCAACCTCTCATCATTTGAAAATTCAGGAGAATCGTATTTTTGCTTTTGAATATATGGTTCATATGAATATTGCTGAACGGCCTGGTTATCCACTCGCTTTCAATATTTCAAATCCTCAAATCGTAACCAGCAGAGGAGTTGAATTTATATAGCCACTAAATGAGAAAATTGTGCTGATCCGTTAAACTTAACGTTATAAGAGTGCGAGAGTTGTTCCTACTGTTTATTACATTTTATGTGCCGAATATGAAGCAAAAGATCTCCATTTAATAATAAAAGGGCTGGTTTATATAAACCAGCCTTTTTATTGAAATTGCAATCATTAACTGCGATAATTAACATTAATATTACGTTTTCCTTCTTCATTCGACTGATATTACAGAAAATGCTTGAAATTGCGAATATCAAATCTTACTATTAAATGTTTCCTCTATGTTTCTGCGATGAATTCCCAAGTCACATACGTTTTATGACCAAATAAATGCGACAATTATGATTTAACATAATCTGTCTACCCACGAAAAATTTAATACATAGTTACTCATTAAGATTGAGAGGGTCTCGAAATGGTTAATCGCATATTGTTTTTTTTGATTTCTTTGATGTTTGCCGTGCCTTGTGTCAATGCGCAGCCTGGTGTGCATACATCAAATACGGGTGGAGAAGTTCTACGTCTTATAAGAAATGAAAAACTTGATCTTATATTACCAGGAGCAATGCGTGACAATAATGTGGATATGTGGATTCATGTCACTCGTCCCGGAGACCCTGATCCACTGGCTCCTCAATTTGGCTCGACATCCGGTTATTTGATATTTACGGACCTGGGGGACAAGATTGAGCGTGCTGCTTTTGGTTCATCTGGAGCTGTTGAAAATATTGATGTACGTGGTTCCACGAATATTGGGCAAGCTATCAGTGGTATTAACTATAACAATATGGACCCTCGGCAGGGTTTTACGATTCCAGAAGTCTATGATGAGTTAACAGAATTTGTTGCCGAACGTGATCCAAAAACAATAGCAGTAAATTACTCCGATTGGCTTACTACGGCTGATGGGATTTCACATACTGCATATCTTAAACTGCAAACAATTTTAGGGGCAAAGTATTCTGCGAGAATCATCTCCGCAGAGAATGTCATAACAGATTTCCTATTGCGAAGAACTCTTCGGGAAATTACAGCTCAGACAAACACATTGGAATTGAGCCGCCAGATTGCCGCGGAGGCTTTATCCCTTATAAAACCGGAAGTAACAACGATACGGGATATAACATGGTGGGCAAGGGAGGAAGCATTCAAACGTGGCTTAAGAGGCTATAGTACCTGGTCACCGGGAGGTATCCGACTTTACTACTCTGCAAAATCAGAACGAATTGAACCGCCAGATGCACGGCACTGGATCCGTCATGGCGACTATGTATTTCAACGGGGTGATTTTTTTGCTTTGCATGGTGGGGTCAATTATCTGGGATTTGGGACAGATACCAAAACTCATGCATATATTATGAGAGAAGGGGAAACGAGTGTTCCCGAGAGTATACAGTATGCCTATGATCAGGCTATAAAAGCTATAGGCATTATGCGGCCGCATGTAAGAGTTGGAATGACAGCCGGGGAATCATTACGTGCTATGGTCAGAGCTGTGGAGGAAGAAGGCTATATATATACAGAACTAACAGATTCACGGGGACCATTACCTGACGGCTCAAAAACGAGAGACTATTCAATTATTCAAGAGGCACTCGCAAATACCGATAAGTCGGGAATTTATATTGATTTTCACTCTATGGGTAATAATGGCAGTGGTTTGAACTATCCCGGACCATCAATGGCGGCATTTCGACCGGACATGGCTCATTTGAAAATTCAAGAGAACCATATCTTTGCATTTGAATATGCGGTCCATACGAACCTCCCTGAAAGACCCGGTTATCCGATTTCTATTAATATTTCGAATCCCCAGGTTGTGTCGAGCCGGGGAGTTGAATTTATTCAGCCCACGAATGAAAAAATCGTACTGATCCATTAAACTTCAAACAATGAGACTATAGGGTATAATACTAAAATGAAAAATGATAAGAAACTGATCCCTCAGATTGATGGTGAATGGTGGACAATAGCCGGTATTCCGGATCTTGGTCCCTACAATACAGAAAATCAGGAGCCGGTAGATTTCGGCATATGGCAGGCAGCCGATCAAACCTGGCAGTTATGTTCTTGTGTTCGCCATACTGGTTGTGGCGGAAATACAAGGTTGCTCTACCGCTGGCAATCCGATTCGTTGACAAATGAAAACTGGACACCTATGGGAATTACCATGGAAGCAGACCCTAACTTCGGAGAAACAGCCGGAGGTCTCCAGGCGCCGTTTGTCTATAAACATGAAAATCTGTATTACATGTTTTATGGTGACTGGGTAAATATCTGTATGGCATGGAGCAGTGATGGGAAATCGTTCGCACGCCTTCTGAACGCGGATAACCTAAGCGGCCTTTTTACGGAGGGTCATCGATCAAGTTCAAGAGACCCGATGATTATGGCTTTTAGGAATAAATTTTATTTATACTATACCGGTGTACCGGAAGGTGAGGGAAGAGTCTATTGCAGAACGTCTGATGATTTATATAACTGGGGAGATTCAATTATTGTTTCAAGCGGCGGCAGTGCCGGAAGCGGTCCAGAGGATGCTGAATGCCCATTTGTGCTATACCTGCCTGAAGAACAAAATTTTTACTTATTCAGGGTCAAAGTACATAAAGAATGTCATACTACCATTTACTGTTCAAATGATCCTCTGAATTTTGGTATTGATGATGATAAATACAAAGTTTGTACGTTACCATATCAGGCAATGAGAATTATTCATCATGACCGGCAATACTTCGCTGCTGTGCTCAATCCGGAATATAATGGAATGAGAATGGCAAGACTGAAATGGGTACGTCCTTAACAATTGAACAGAGAAATGTTCAAGTCCTGTTAGTGTTAACAACTATAGATTTACCATAATCTTCGTATTACTGCTTGATTTCTGCAAAATATCCTTTTTGAGATATATAAAAGAGAAAAAGGGATACCTTTTAATAATTGCAAACAAGGAGAATGGAACCATGCTCAAGCATAATTATTTTGTTGTAACTTCTCTCCTTTTGTTCAGTCTTACGTTTTTTTATTGTTCTGCCGAAGATGGCCAAATTGAAATGGTCGTGAATAGCACGTATGACGATCTTGTCAGTCTATTTCTCGAATTTCGTGAGTTTCAGCAGGTAAAAATCATCAATGGTGTTCCTGATTACACAGCTGCTGCAATGGATGAGCAAAAGCGTGGTTTGAAAACATTTCAAAGTCAGCTTGCTGCGTTTAATATTAAAGACTGGCCGGTTTCACAACAGGTCGATTACCATTTGGTACGAGCTGAAATGAACGGGCTCGATTTCTTTCATCGGGTTCTCCGTCCCTGGTCGCGTGACCCCCTTTATTACATGCCAAATCAGGGGGGCTCTGTATTCAGAATGACCGGATTGTCCAGCCTTAGGCGGACCAGACTTCCTTTATCTCCTGACAGATTGCCGGAATTTCGAATAACACTGCAAGCCGTTCCCGCAATATATGAGCAGGCAAAAGAAAACCTGAGAGATGTACCTGAGGATTTTACAAATCTTGCTATCCATTTCATTGACCGAGAAGCGTCCAACTACTACAACCTCGCAGTTCAACTCGCAGAACACCATCCTGAACTGGTTACCAGCGCTGAACAGGCCGCCAATGCGGTGATTGACTATGGAAAATGGCTTGAGGATAACAAAAGCAGTATGACCGGTCCGGTAGGTATTGGGGTAGAAAACTATAATTGGTGGCTGAAAAATGTACATCTTTTTCCCTATACATGGGAAGAGTGTATGACCATTGTACAGCATGAATACAGCCGCATAATAACCTTTCTGGAATTAGAAGAAAACAGGAACCGTGATCTTCCTCCACTTGAAGTAGCGGATACAGAAAAGGAATATTACCGCCGCCTCGATATTGCTCTCAATAGTGTTGTTACGTTCCTCCGTGATGAAGAAATATTAACAGTCCCCGATTGGCTGGATCCCGCAGACTACATTGATCCTAATAAACCCAGGAGACCACTTCCGACGAGTAATACTATTGACCACAGAGCCCGTGAACGCGAAGTACTGCCCGGTGAAACACATGAATTTATTGGCCATCTTTTTGATCGACAGAGGACCGAACGTGACGAACGTCCGATCCGCGGGGCACAACGACTTTATAATATGGATTGGATCCGTTCGGAAGGGTGGGCAGCCTCATTGGAAGAACTGTTGATGCAAGCTGGTGTTCTCGACAATAGGCTGCAACGAGGAAGGGAAGTTGAGTACCTCATGAATGCTTCACATATGAGCCTTTCATTACCCGATCTGAAGTTGCACAACAACGAAATCAATTATACCGAAATGAGAAAACTCTGTGCCGAGATTATGCCGTACAAATGGTCTGATGAAGATGATCGTATGGTGTGGCATGAAATGCAGACGAACCTGCGTTCTCCGGGTTTTCATACTGGTGTAGTCGTTGGTAAAGCCCATTTCACGAAACTGTTAAAAGACCGGGCTATGCAGTTAGGGGAAGATTTTGTTCTGCGTGATTTTGTTGATGAGTTTCTGGCAGCAGGTGAAATACCCATGGCGCTCACAAGGTGGGAAATGACCGGTTATGATGATGAGATGAAAAAGTTGTTACAATGATATGCTGCTACAGTTCTCTGAGCACATGTAAAATAATTTTTAAATTCAACTCACATAGTCCGATTTGTTCTTCATTGAACGAATTTATGGAGATTAAGAATGATAACGTCGTCAACAAATTTAAGAATACGCAGTTCAATAATTTTATACCACGCAACAATTGCTAAAGTAACTCTATATAAAAATGACGTAAAGTAAATATAGATAATATATTACGGAATATTTAATTCGCTTTTATTTTTGACAATTTACAATAATATAATTGAACTTGATTACATTTTTGAATCGAGTTCTTCCAGGTTATCCTGTTGAAGAAGCTTAATGTTTACTACCGTTTTTTGGCTTTGACAACGACCGGTCTTGCTCCCCTATTCTGTTCTTTGAATCTCCTCAGAATCAATTCTGCCTCAATGAATGGCACGGTAATAAAAGAGAAATCCTTCATAACCCGCACATTATTGATCTTACGGTCGCTGATCTTTGCTTTCTTTTTAATGAATTCCACGAGTTTACGTTTGGTCATATTGTCTCTGGTACCGCGCGCTACGAGTAGCTGTGTTTCACCTTGAATAGCCGGCTGTATGTCACGAATCTCGTTGTAGCTGCTGGGATCGAATTCATCCTCAAAGGCATGTTTCAGCAGAGCCGCCATTGCTATTTCAGGATCATTTCCTTTCAGCAGCTGTCGGGACATTGTTAAAATATCAACAGGAATATCTTCTTTTGAAATTCTTTCAACTTCTTTCTTGAGTCGAGAACTTTTTACCTGTATGATATCTTTGATATTTGGCAGATGTTTTTTGCGTATTTCGGTACTAGCGATTTTTTGAATTTGCATAAGTTTCCGGTATTCCGAAGGCGTAATAAAAGTGATTGCAGTTCCTTCTTTGCCCGCTCGTCCCGTTCGGCCAATACGGTGAATATATGATTCAGTATTCTGAGGCAGCGAATAATTGATAACATGCGTTAGATTCTGAACATCAATTCCCCGTGCCGCAACATCGGAAGCGATGAGTACGTTGACCCGCTGTTTTTTAAACTGTTCGAGGATTTTCTCCCGTTGTCCCTGTGAAAAATCGCCATGCAGTGCGGCGGCTTCATATCCACGTTCGAGCAGATGCGAAGCAACTTCGTTGACATCCACCTTTGTTCTGCAAAATACCAATCCGTAAAAGTACTCTTCGAAATCCATAATCCGGCAAAGTGCTTCAAATTTATCTTTTGCAGCTACTTCAAAATATATCTGGTCAGTCAGGTCAACGGGAGCTTGTTTTTGTTCGATAAGGATCTTCTCATAACCACGCATGTATTTCTTAGCAACTTTGTCAATTACCTTAGGCATTGTGGCCGAAAAGAGCAGCGTTATCCTGTTACTGTTTGTTTTCCCAAGAATGAGGTCAATATCCTCGATAAAGCCCATATTGAGCATCTCGTCCGCTTCATCCAAAACAACATAAGAAACACTGTTGAGGTTCAGCCGTTTTCGCTTGATATGATCGAGAACCCTTCCGGGCGTTCCAACGACAATGTCTACTCCCTTCTTGAGACGCTTAGTCTGTTGTTGAATTGACTGTCCGCCATAGATTGGTGTTATCTGTAAGTTTTTCTGGCCTTTAAGCGAATACAACTCTTCCGATACCTGTATGGCAAGCTCCCGTGTAGGTACTAAAACGAGTACCTGAACAAAATCTGACCTGTCTGCGATGTTCTCAATGATCGGTATACCATACGCAGCGGTTTTGCCGGTTCCGGTCTGAGCCTGTCCGACCAGATCGCGGGAAGTGTTGAGAATAAGAGGCGTTATCTTTTCCTGTATGGGTGTAGGCTCCTCGAATCCTTTTTTTTCTAACGCCTGAAGCATGTTTTCCGAAAGTCCTAAATTCCTAAATTTTTCAAGTTTCTTCATTAATACCACTCTTTATATTGATTTGGTTTTGTCAAAATATCAGAGCATGTGGTAATGCAATTTCTTCACATAGTGATATAGTATCTGATATTTCCCATATCAATTCTTTAAAGAGTTTGACATGGATTTTATAATAGTACCAAGTTAACTAATGAACCTTTCAATTCAAACAGCAAAAGTCATTGGAGGAATAAACATATCCTCATTAGTCCTATTAGTTCCATTACCTGTTCAAAAACATACAATTCAGAGACGCATCTTTATTTGTTTCTTGTCAGGAAAATTAACGTTTTGCAGTACAATAGTGTAATTGATCTAAAAAAAATAGGTATCCTTGAACAGGTAAGAGGAATTTTGACAAACTGTATAATCTGAAGGAATGGACTGGCATAGTGAGAACAATACTGGATATGTAGACTCTCCATAAAGCAACCATTTTGAAACCATTCTCTGTATGCGTATTTATGTAATTGTTCTTTAATGTCCGAAATCCTTGATTTTGAACAGTGATTGCTTATATTAACGTTATGAATTGTGGAGCAAACTACTCACAATCTGTGAGTCGCTGGTTCGAGTCTTGCCGGGCATCATTAAATACCATGATTATGTGAAGATATTAAAGTGATTTTCAAAGACGATACACAAATACTAATAAGTATTTTATATAATGATGTAAAGGTCATAAAATTGATCTTTGAAGGATTCTTTAAAATAAAATTAGGATTGAGAAATGAGGCCATTGGATTTAGCTCTGAAATATAGGATAATATTCTAATCGGACGGAGACGTTAATAGATTATTTTATTTATTTGCGGATGACTTTACTTTTAGCGGACCCCTTCACAAATTTGACTCAAGAAAAGATTATATAGAATCGTTAAAATCAGATCCTCCTGTAGGATTTGAATATAAAATAATATCTTCATTTGAAAATGAATTCTCTGATTGTTTAGTCTATCAAGTTTTGAAACCAGAAATATCTGTCCCAATGGCACAAATATTTAATATTAGTAATAATAAAATTAGTAACATTTTGCTCATTTTCGATACACGTGTATTTCTTGATAGTTAACTTTATCGCAGTATATACCAGATTTTCCCGAATTCTCCTGTGGAACATCATTTCCTTACATTTGCAGTATATTTAATTTTAAATACATTATTATATCATTATACAAGTTTACAAAATGTCACACGCGCTCCACAGTTTTATCCAATTGGAATTTTCAAACATTCTACTTGCGTTTAAATTCCTAAATATACATTATTTTCTCTTGTCATCAATTTAAACACACACAGTTTATTCATTTAAATGAATATTGTTATAGGAGGTAGTATCTTGAGATTTATGCGGTTTCTTCTTGCATTTATTTGCACTCTTTTGCTTGTCAATAATGTAACAGCCCAATCTCTGGAATCAGATGTTATGATGGATGTGCTCAATCTGATTCGAACTGAGAAGTTTGATTTCCTATTACCGCATGCCATGAGAGATAATGACGTAGACATGTGGATTCATGTCGTTGGCACCAATAACTCTGAAGAAGGTCATCTTGATCCTCTGAGGTTGGATCTGGGTGGTAATACCGGGTATTTTATCTTTACCGATCGTGGTGGAGACAGGATTGAACGAGCTGCATTTGGCCGTATTACTTCTGATGTTCGGGCAAGTGGAGCATACGACATCATTGAAGGAAATATTTCGGATGAGGATCTCGCACAATTCGTTGCCAAGCGCGACCCCCAAAACATTGGCGTAAATTATTCGGAATGGCTTACTATGGCAGACGGCATATCACATACGGATTACACGAGACTGGTCAATGCTGTCGGTGATAAATATGCGAAAAGGTTTGTGTCCGCCGAGTATGTGATCAACGATTTTCGCTCGATTAGAGTAATGAGTGAAATAGTCTTTTATGGAGAACTGTGCAGACAAACTGTCAAGGCGGTGGAAAAGGCTTTTGATATGATCGAGCCCGGTGTAACAACACCGAATGATATCGGCCGATGGCTGCGGCACAAAAACATGTCAGGTGGCTATGGTTCGACAATCCAATTTGGTCTACCGGGAGCGTCTGCAAGAAATCTGTTTAGTGGTGAAAGAGTTCCAGGTGATGGTGCTATTCAGGCTGGCGATCTGGTCAGTATTGACTTTGGTATTATCATGATGAACTACCGCATAGACCTTAAACGGGCTGCGTATGTAATGGGTGACGATGAAACTGTCATTCCTCCGCAACTGCAGGAAGCCTTCGATGAAGCCATGAAAGCTCGCAAGATTCTCCGTGCAAATGTCAAGGTGGGACGTACTGCTAAAGAGACTAAAGAAATCATCGGGAATGCTATGAATGCTGCCGGATTTAGCTTTGTTGGGAGTGATGGTGTCACCGATCCAAAAAAGACGACCGTTTCTATCGATCTGCATCCTCTGGGGCATCAATGGAGTGATGACGCTGTTGGGCCTCGGTTGGCTAATTGGGGATTAGACAGGGAACATCTGAAGATCCCATCGTATTTTCTCTTTGTTCTGGAATATGTTACAAGAAAACCGGTGCCTGAGTGGGGTGAAGGTAAGAATATCAGCTTATCTATCGAAGATGATGTGGTCGTCACAGAACGTGGAGTTGAGTTCCTCTATCCACCGATTAAACAGATACGATTGATTCGTTAACACCTGGATCAGCAAGTGTTATTTTGATTGAAGTATAGTCGAATTGTAATAATTGAAACATGATAATCGTATGTAAATAAGCCAGTTAGGTCTATTATTTTGTAAGGGGCAGATGTAAATGAAAAAATCGTGTACTGATTATGATGGTCTGGTAGAGTTATATCATGAATTTCGTGAGTTTATAAAACCTGAGGTTGTTGACGGAGTACCCGATTTCACAGTTGCCGCCATGGAAAAGCAATATAGCGGATTACAACAGCTCCAAAAGCGTCTTGTTGCAATAGAAATGAGTGATTGGAGTGTGGAACATCAAGTTGATTTCCATGTGGTTCGCGCGGAAATGAACGGTGTAGAATTCGACCATCGGGTTCTTCGGCAGTGGGCCCGTGATCCCGGCTTTTACAATCTAACCGACGGTATATATCCCAGGCTCCTTGTTCACCATTCGAGAAGTTTGTCTAACTGGGGGCTGTATAAACCGGAAGTTCCTCTCCCGGAAAGCGGTATTGCTGATTTCAGGAAGAAGCTGCAAACGGTTCCGAAGCTTTTTGCTCAGGCAAAGATAAATCTCACAGAAGCTGCAGGAGATCTCGCAACGGTCGCTATTCGTGTCAAAGAAAAAGATATCGAGATGCTCAACCGATTTCGGGTACAGTTTGCTGAGCATCACCCCGAGCTTGTTCCTTATGTTGATCAGGCAGTGGCCGCTACTGAGGATTTTCGTGACTGGCTTATAGCAAACAAGGATACAATGACTGCACCTGCCGGAGTTGGGAAGGAGAACTATAACTGGTGGATGAAAAATGTCCATCTCATTCCCTATGCATGGGATGAGTTTCATACGATGATCCAGAGTGAATATAATCGAGCAATATCCTTTTTGAAGTTGGAAGAGCACAACAACCGGAAACTTCCGGATTTTACATTGACATCAAGCGAAGAGGAAAATATTCGGCGGCAGAGAGAAACTGCCGAAAAAGTCATGAATTTTCTCCGTGAAGAAGAGATCATAACAGTTCCTGAGGACCTCCCGCCACTTCCGCCTGACCAATATCCGCGAATGTGGGGTATGAGCGCCTATCTCAGGCCAAACTATCGTGGTTATTTTGA
Organism: bacterium; assembly: GCA_965249485.1. Classification (GTDB taxonomy): domain Bacteria; phylum SM23-31; class SM23-31; order SM23-31; family SM23-31; genus CBDFMG01. The sequence goes on from OZ252239.1 coordinate 2,443,656, forward strand.
ACAGACCAACGATCGTGAACCGATGTGTAATATTCTTCATGTTATTTTTAGCCATTATTATGTCGGCGGAAGAAAGATATGGTACCAGGCGGGTGACACACGGCCAATTCGAAGCGATATTCGTCTTTATGATATGCATGAAGCCAGATCCGAAGCTTTGGGATTCGGTGTTGAAGAGTGGCTGATGCAGTCATGTTTATTCGATGATCGACCGAGATCGAGAGAGATTACTTATATCTGGATGGCATTTCGTACGGCTCGGGCATTGTCAGACTTAAAAATGCACAGCAACGAGTATACCTTAGAAGAAGGACGTAAGAATTTTGCTGAATTACTTCCCCATCCATGGGCAGGCGAGGACAGTGATGCGGTGTGGTGGGACACTGAAGAGACACTGCGCGCACCGGGTCACAGTTCGAATTACACAGTTGGAAAGAATATGATACAGCAGCTTATGGCAGACAGGTCGAGACAGTTAGGTGACACATTCACAATTCGACAATTCTTTGATGATTTCATGAAAGGAGGTATCATCCCGATTTCCCTGACACGGTGGGAGTTGACTGGTCTCGAAGATCAGATGAAGTTCCTTCTCAATTAACCGGTCATATTAAAATTGTTATCTCGAAGTCCGGTACTGGCCGGCGAACCCAAAGTCGAACCGGTACTTCTGCCTGAATGTGCAAAACCGGTTCCGCGATCAGTTCTCATAAACCATCACGATTTTGAGATTATGAAGCTGCCCCTTGTTAGTATAATAATTTTTCTTTTTAATTGTATGGCTGTGGGGTTGTTAATTAGTGTATTTGTATGGATCTTAATATAAGATCCGCAACGCAATTCTCTATGACTGCAATAATTGTCCCTGAGCGAGGAGTTGAGATTCTCTATCCACTAATTAGTTAGATACGATTAATTTGTTAATAATAAACTTTGCTAATAATTTTCAAATATGGTTAAAGAATATAACTTAATTTCAATTGAATGGAACTAATATTATGATTAATAAAAAATATTTAGCTGCTGTCTATACTATATTTATCTGCATAACAGTACTTCATTGCGCAGTAGAGAATCGGCAGAATGCTGTGGTAGAAAGTACTAATTATGATGACCTTATCAGTCTCTTTAATGAATTTCGAGAATTCCAGCAACCGGAATCCATCGATGGTGTGCCCGATTTTTCTGCCGCTGCAATGGGAGATAAATACCGCAATTTGCAGGCATATCAGAACCGTCTAAACGCGATAGACCCAACAGGATGGCCCATACCGCAAAAGTCGGATTACCTCCTTGTGCGTGCAGAAATGAATGGGTATGAATTCCAGCACCGGGTTCTTAGGCCATGGTCGATCGATCCCGGATATTATAATGATGTCATATCCAGATACAGCCGTTCGGGGAATCAGCCGCTTCAAGGGAGTGCTCTTTCCGAAATGCAGAAAAAACTTCAGATTGTCCCTGAGATATTAGAACAGGCAAAGGAAAACCTCAATAACTTTTCGGAGATAGCAGGTGACCTCGGTACCCTTGCTGTTTTATCACTTGGGGATACGAAAGCATCATTCGAATCTCTTGCGGGTGGACTGTCTGAACATAATCCCGAACTTATATCTCATGTGGAGACAATATTGGTGGCAATCGATGACTATATCAACTGGATCGAGACAAATAAGATTAAAATGACCGCGCGGGCAGGAGTTGGCAAAGAAAATTACAACTGGCTGCTCAAAAACGTTTACCTTTTTCCATATACGTGGGAAGATGTCCGTACAATCGTTGAACTTGAAGATAACCGTGTGAGAACTTTTCAGCGCCTCGAAGAAAATAGAAACCGTAACGTTCCTCCGCTTATACCTGATAGATCGCAGAATGAATACAGGGACGGAATCTATGAAGCTGTTGACCATATTATGAATTTTCTCGACAAAGAAGAAATTTTCAGTCTGGATAATATCACTGTGCCTGACAGTTATTACGATTCTCGCATTGCGGGAAAGGGATATGGACCAGACAAACCGTGGCCGGAAAAGCAAGATTACTTTTTTAATTTCTCACATCGGGAAGCAGTAATGGAAAATACACACGAATTGGTTGGTCACCTTTTCGATGAAATGAGATCGGGAAATGACGACCGGCCAATAAGAGGAGGCAGACATCCATATAAAATTGGAACCGCCCGAGGGGAAGGATTTGCCTTTGCACTTGAAGAGCTTTTGATGCATGCCGGTTATCTGGATGGTCGTAATGCTCATGGAAGAGAGATCACCTATGAACAGGCTGCATTCCGAACGGTCCGGGCGCTTTCAGACATCTACATGCACAGCGGAGACTGGAACTACGCAGATGCGACACAGTTCTGTATTGACAATGCTCCGCATGGAGAATTGCTTGAAGGCAGTCACCATTTGTGGTATGAGCTGGATACGACGCTGCGGGGAGTTGGCCATCATATGCTTATGGTTCTCGGAAAGGTCCAGTTTATGAAGCTTTTTCGGGATCGTGCAAATCAACTCGGAGACAACTTCGTTTTTAAAGATTTTATGGATGAAGTATTAGCAACAGGGTCGATACCATGGTCGCTTATACGATGGGAGTTGACCGGCCTGGATGATGAAGTCAAAAAATTGTGGTAAATTTCATATCGTAAATTTTAAATAGTAGAGTTCAATAGAGGAGAATTTCATGATATTACGGGTAATTTCATTATTTGTTTCTGTGATGTTCATTGTTTCTACTGCCATTGCACAGCAGGCGTTACCAGCGCGTACTGCGGAGACCGACGCGGAAGCTGTTCGTCTTATGAGAAATGAAAAACTAAACCTTATTCTGCCGGGAGCAATGCGCGACAATAAAGTTGATATGTGGATTCATGTCACGCGCAGCGGAAACCCTGATCCAATGGCTCAATTTTTTGGAAGAACCTCCGGTTATTTGGTATTTACGGACCTGGGAGATAAAATTGAGCGGGCTGTGTTTGGTGAAGCAGGAGCTGTTGCAATTATTGACATTCGCGGCTCTGATGATTTTGCACGGGCTATTGGTCCTCAGGGTGAAGGATTTCGTGTGGATGAAGGGTATGGCGAAGAGGCTGGATATATTTATATACCTTATCCCAGAGAAGATCCAAATGTCTACGATGAATTCAGAGATTTTGTTGCTGAACGTGATCCACAAACAATTGCAGTCAATACATCGGCTTGGATTGTCCAGGCAGATGGGATTTCATATTCCGATTATTTAAAATTAGAAAAAATTATTGGACCTAAATACTCTTCAAGAATTGTATCTGCAGAGAATGTTATTTCAGATTTTGTGATAAGAAGAACGAGCAGGGAAGTTGCGGCGCAGGTTGAAGTATTGGCATTGGCACGTCAAAGGGCAAAGCAAAGATTATCTCAGGTTATACCGGGTAAAACGACGGTAGCGGATATAAATGCCCGGGTTTACTATTCAGCAGTAAATACTCCCGATAAAACAGTTGAAATTTCTCCACCTGATGTCAGATGGTTTATTCATAACCCTGACTATGTAATTCAGCGAGGTGATTTTTTTGTTGGCGGCAGTGGCAGTCCCGGGGGTGACTACATGGGATTTGGAGTTGATACTAAAATTCATGCCTATATTTTGAGAGAGGGGGAAACGAAAGTTCCTGACTTCCTGCAGAGGGTCTATGATAAGGCGATAGCAGGTCAATGGATTTTGCGGGATCATATGAAGGTCGGTATGACCGCCAAGGAATCCCTGGATGCAATGGTCAGAGCGATGGAAGAGGAAGGCTATATATATACACCTTTTTTAAATTCACGTGGAGTGACTGCTGACGGCAAGAACACATTAGACTATCTGATAGTACAAAAAGCACTCGCTGGTAAAGAGACAGATGTTGCAGGATTTTCCATTGATAATCACAGTTTTGGTAATGCGGGCATGGGTAACGGAATTATAGGGCCATCTATGTCTGGTTTTCGTCCGGACACACATCATTTAAAAATTCAGGAGAATCATCTCTTTGCATTTGAATATATGGTTCATATGAACATTGATGAACGTCCCGGTTATCCACTATGCTTAAACATATCTAATCCACAAATTATTACCAGCCGGGGAGTTGAATTTATTCAACCACCAAATGAGGAGATTTTCCTGATCAAATGAGCATGAAGGTTCTCAAATCGTACAGTCCGGGGAGTAGAAAATACTTGTAATAACAGGATGCATACCTTATTATTCATATTATAATTACTAAAACATTCTGACCAAGTATATCACATATTTAAAAAGCCACATATTCCAACAAAAATCTCTATTATTCTCTTTTAGATAATAGATATGATAGATATCGGATTAGTGTTATAAAAAGTTGTAAAACAATAGAACTTTCGTATATCTTACGGGGAATAATTTTACTGGAATTAATTAATTGGAGGAATTGAAATGTTTACTAAAAATGCTTTTTATTACTTATGTGCTTGTTGTGTCTTTATTGGGTTGTCCGTTTTAAATTCGTCTCCGGTGAAAGCTCAAAGTCCGCCGGATTGGCCGGATATCGATATTTCCCGATCTCCGGACGGTATTGTTCCCATGCCCGATAATGTGCATGAGGTGTTCAAGGTGTTCGATAGATATACGAAGGTAATTACCCCGAGCGGTAAAGCAATCCACATGGTCATTGCACCGGGATATTCGAACCGTCAGACAGTATATGCCCGCAAAGTTCTGGTCAATCACCTGACCGGTGTTGCAGGTACGAAATATGGAGAAAAACGGGATAAAATTGCGGTTGCGAATGCAATATCGGCCAATAATTCAGTCTTAACCTTTTACCCTGATACCGAAATGCATCAAAGACACCGACCGAATCTGCGGGCGGCAGGTGTTCTCAGTCAGGACCTACGGGCATATGAAGCTATTCTGGAAGGTGTAGCGGAATATATCGACCAGGAAAACCCGACCCGCGATGCGTCGTATGAAGAGATCATGCATTTTGTCCAGGGAAAGGGTCTCAGGTTTGCACATCCTACCTTTATTCGCGATTTGAATGATGCACACGATAAAGCACGGGCAAAAGGTCTATACAACCGGAACACAACGAGCGAATACTGGATCTGCGGGTTTGAAGCCTATTTTGATATGTGGAGACATGACCCGACAGGTGAAGGGACACGGGGAGGAGAATATATTCCCCTGGATAACTTTAAGTTGAAAGCTCTTGATCCGGCAATGTACGAGCTTGTCGAAAACTATTTGGGCACACATTGGTTGTATACTGCAGAAATTGTTGATGAATTTGACGGTACGTTTTCATTGACCCATGACGAGAATTTAACGTATACCAATAAATCTCAGTTTCTCAGAAAAGCCATGCTGACCGGGGATAATGATTCAAATCTGACCGGGAATGATGAAGACAACAACCTGTTCGGCAACAGCGGTGATAATGTAATGACACCAATGGCAGGTTCGGATGTTGTAGACGGCGGTCCGGGTAATGACACAGCCACTTTTCCCGGTGACCGAAGGGATTATGTCGTGCATGAACAGGACGGAAGGGTTGTTGTCGAAGGCACAGATTTTATGCGGGATGGTTATAATATCCTTATTAATATTGAAAAGCTTCAGTTTAATGACAGAGAAATTAATGTTAGGGATTTATAGTCTATAAGACGAAATATTCGGATACTCCAAATGTTCACCCGACAAGTTTTTTTTACAATCATATCTTTGACCTTATTTCTGGGCTCCTGTAGTTCGGAAACGACCGAATCAATATCGACTGATACGGCTATGACTAATGTTCAGGCTCGGGGAGAAGACGATCTAAAGGAATTGATTAATCAAATTCGCCGGGACAAGTTTGACCTGATCCTGCCACAAATCATGCGGGAGAACAATATTGACATGTGGATTCAAGTGATGAGAGAAGGTAGTCCTGATCCCATGAGAGATGAATTGGGCAGCAACAACGGTATTTTCATCTTTACAGACCGCGGCGGCGACAGGATCGAACGGGCGGTTATCGGTCATAGATGGAAAAGTTCCGATCAAAGTTTAGTTAGAACTCCATATTTGGATGTGGTTCGAGAATGTGGGGCCTACGACATAATCGCCGAAGAATTTTCACGGATCGAAATGCCTGGAGGCCCGAAAACAGAATTTGATCACAGATTTAAGGGCGTCGGAGAATTTGTTGCCGAACGTGACCCCAAACGCATTGGTGTAAATTACCTGGAAAAGCTGGGACCTCCCGTGGAGTATGAGATTCCAAGGTTACGATCCGATGGCATTTCGTATACGGATTACAACCTATTGGTCAAAGCACTCGGTGATAATTATGCGAAGAGGATTGTCTCGGCTGAATATCTGATATATGATTACTTGTCGAGACCGGTGCCGAGCGAAATTGCAATGTTTAAGAATATACGTAAGTTGATCGCAGAATCTTTAGAGAATGATTTTGCTAAAATCGTGTCGGGTGTAACCAAATTGAGCTTTCCTGAGGGAGGTGGTTCTGTCGTGGATAAGGACGGAAATAGAAGAAGTGGTGACTCTGTGATACAGGGAGGTGACCTAATTAGAATAGCCAAGGGTCGACAAAGCCACCACTATTTGGACTCCGAGTGGAAATTCGCAAACTTCTATGAGATCATGCATGGATACGGCTATGTGCTCCGAGAAGGAGAGACCGAACCGCCCCCAAAGATAAAAAAAATCTGGGCAGATGCACTGAAAGTCCGTAAGATATTAGAAGAGAACATCAAGGTTGGCCGTACCGGTGGCGAAACATTTGAAATCCTCAAGCGAAAAGTTGAAGAAGCAGGCTTTATTTATGTAAATAGACAAATATACAACAAGGATCTTGATCCTGAAAAAACCCAGGTTCCTCTCGACTTACATGCCGCGGGAAAAGGAGTGTATGCCCCCAGGATTAGTCCTTTAGGTCCGGATTGGCAACGGAATTTGACACTCCAACTCAATCACCACTTCTATTTTGAATACTGGGTCTATATGCCAATGCCTGAATGGGGTGAAGGAAGATATTTATCTTTACCATTTCATGACGGTGCGATTGTCACCGAACGTGGAGTCGAGTATTTTTCTCCACCACCTACGGAGCTTCGTCTTATTCGATAAAGGTTCGAAAATCGTACAGCCCGGAGAGTAAATATTACTTGTAAAAGCCAAATGTATATTTTTACGTTTATATCAAAGTAACCAGTACGGTCTGACTAAGTACATCACATCTTAAAAGAGCGTCATATTTCATACACAATCCATATTAATCTCTTTTAGAGTATTGATATGGGGAATATATTCTAATTGAAGGAGATTCAAATATGTCTACCCGACAAGTTTTTTTTACAATCATATCTTTGACCTTTTTTCTGGGCTCCTGTAGTTCAGAAACTGCTGAATCGGTAGCGACAGATGTGGGAAAGACCCATCATGGGGGATGTGTCATGCTTTCACGAGCGACTACAGCTCCAAATGATCTGTATTTAAATACTGGCGTCGTCCCGACAGACGAATACCCACCGTTCACGAAAAAAATCACGGTCTACGGCTATACCCTGGTAGCCCGGGATGACATTACAGATGATTTTATGCTGAGAGTGGCTAAAACTATCACAGAAATGTTTCCGCTGGGAAGCACTATTGACAGTGCGCTTCAGGAAGAGTTTATCAGGAACATGTATGAGTACAGAGCATTGATTCCTCTCTATAATGGAAGAAATCGTTTCACCTCTCCCGAAGATCAGGCGGCGTGGAATGTAACAAGAAGTCAGAATAGCGTATGCGACGTAATAATGGATAATGAAGTCGGACGACAGGTGATGGAAGTAGTTGAGCACATCTTACACTATGCAAATGACGTAGGACTTCACTATACTTTTCCCGAGGAATGGGCTGTTGCAAGCGGCTCGAAACTTCATCAAATGATGCTGGAAGCGGTAGAAAAGGGGTATTATGATGACACATCATACGATAGAATTGAAGATGAAGAACGCCGGTTAAGGGTTAAACTACAGGAGTTCGGATATTTGATCATCACTACTGCCTGGGACCTCCAGGTGCCTTATGCAGGAGGAGGAGATGAATGGACAGAAGGTGGAACGATAACAAATGGGGACGAACTGAAGGAAAAGATGCCTCTGCTGTATGAGATGTACGAACAGACAGTTTCGAAGATTATGGTGTCACCAAGTCGATCACTGCTCGATGAATTGTTTGGTTCTTAACGGTGTAATTCTCAGTGTGTTCTTTATAGCGATAGATATGCGATAGAAAACGGCTCGCAAATCGTACAGTCCGCGGAGAAAAAAATACTTGTATTGACAAAATGAATACCCTGTTATATAATTCAAACATATCAAAGTAACCAGCACCCTCTGACCAAGTACACCATAGTTATATAGTTGTCTTCGTTAAACACGAAACAAAATTTTTGCTTTTTTTGAAAATTGAATGGTGATTTGTCAAGTTATTCTTATATCAGGTTTGTATACAGGGCTGGTTAAAATTGTTCCAATCTGAAAATGTGAATTTCTTAAGGCAATACAATTTTCAATAAAAAAAGGACAATGCTATCAACCACTTAGCACTGTCCAAATTTAAGAGTGTAAACAGGTTCTCTGCTAAATTAAGCACTAATAATCAATAGGGAATCTTTACATATATGCTTTACGCTGCCTTCGGCTTGTATATTAGAGCAACAACGATTCCTAAAATAATAGTATTAATAAAATTGCCGATTGAAAAACTCCAGATTAGGCCTGCCGGATAGTCATAATATGCATAGAGGGTAAATAGTAGCGGAAGGTACATCAGTAAACCGATATAGACCCCAAAACGAATACCCTCAGTAATGCCTTTACCCTCATAACCTTTAATAAATAAGAAGCAGAACATAACGGCAAAAGTAAGCGAACCAATAATACCCATTATCCACGAATCGATACCCATTGTGGTTTTCATGCCCGGAACACCTTCCCAGTTTATAACAAACCCATTCAAAATAAAAGAAAGTATGTAACTAACAATCCAAACAACACCAAATGCTACGATAAATCGACTTGTATTCATGTCGCCTCCTCATTGTTTGTGGTTTGTATAATTATTACCTGTATCTATAATTAGGATTTATCTCCCAGCTGATTTCGTCTTCGGATATGGATGGAAATTGCGCTTCCCAAGCAGAGAATAGTTCATTCAAAGCGTTTTCTGGAGTATCTCCATAAACATTATCACAATTATAAAGACTTGGTTGTGATTCCGCATTGGGAAGATGAGATTTTTCCACATACCATTTATTTCCATAATTCACGGTAAATAATCTTATTTCCTCATCATCATTAGTTCGGAAATAAAAACGAATACCTGACTCTTTTATAACTTCATATGATTTAAATTTCATTCCATCGTAACTACATCAAATAAAATACATATAATGACAATATGGTAACATTTTGAGTAATTTTACAGTTTATATATAAGGTTAACCTTTTTATGATTCATTAATATATTCTTTATAATCAATTTTTTCAACAACACTGAAACCATGAGTCTTTTTAAACTCCATTCTGCAAACAAAATTCTTCATACAATCAGATGGATCGATGTTTTCAAAATTAAGCTTTTCAAGATTTTCTTTACTGGATTAGTACACATATAATAGGAACATCTTCTTTATATCCTGTCTGAGTGTTGACTAAATTTCCATATGCCAAAACTAAAACTGTCTTAAGAGGTAAAATCGCAAAAGATTCTCGGGCAATTCTTAAGACTGAACTACAAATATGATCTTGATATATTTCATTAAATTTACTTTTGGGCATTGCTTTTACTGAAAGCTTTCCGTTTTTTAATAATGATTTAACTTCACTAGGAATTATTGCATCGGAATTTACATTGATATCAACGACAATTATAGTTTTATAAGGAAAGGAAAAGCTTAGAGAAGTGCCTATTTCGCTAATCTCAGATAAGGGATCAAGCTGTTCAAATGCTTCTTTATATGCAACTAAATCTCCATCTAAAACTCTTTTTGCTAATGAGACGTTATCCTGCCATTCTTTTTTATCCTTCTCATATTTAGTGATTGCTTCACTATATTCAATTTCATCTTGTTTTTTTGCATTTTCAATTTTCGATTCCAAAGAATACCTTATTTTATCTACTCTTTTGAATAATTTCTGGAGTATCGTAGGCTTATAGGATTCAAAGTTATTTCTTGCTTCAGTCTCATATTTTTCAGTTTTTAAAGGCTCTAATGGAGCTTTCAAATTCTTTATTTTATCCCAATCGAAACTATCCGAACAATCTTGATGCATAGATTGTAATATCGCTAATCTATTTTCATATAACCCAACTTCTAATTTTGCACGTTCAAGTTCTTGTAATTTATCATAATCTTTTTGTTGTCTTACTAGTTCTTTTTGCCGTCTTTTTGCTTCTCGATCAGCACGCCTCGCTGCTGCTTCCATAGATCTTAGAACGCTATTTAAAGTTGTCATATCAACTCCATTGGATTAAAAATCTTTATAAAACTATTGAGGATATTTCAGGATGAATAAGAACAACATGTGATATCTATATGATATTCAGTATAAATAACCAGTTGTGCTGATTAAGCGAGAGCATGTTTAATATGCATAGGTTTTATTTTTGTCAATTTTTGCAATTTTTTGTAAATATTGCATGTCTTGAAAACATTATCATACAATACTAACTTTTTGAGTACAGCTATCTATAACATTCGATCTAAGAAAAATAAGAAAACTACTAAAAGCATTGAAAACGCAAAAAGACCTTTTAATATACCTTTTACAGGTATTCCTCCGTTATATACCTTTTCGCCATCTATCGAGACTGTGCATGGTAGCCATGTGGAAAATATTCCTCCTTCTTCATATTCAATTTGGTGATTGTTATTCAGTGAATCAACAAATTCGCCTACAGCTCTTGACCATAAATTAAATCCACCAGTTTCAAGTGTTAAAATACCGTTAACATACAATTTTGTTTGTGTGGTTTGTGTGGCAAGATAAAAAAATTTCGCGGAAGTTTTTGACTCTAGAATAATTATTGTGTCATTCCATTTAAATCCTGCTTGCTTTCCTTTTGAAATAAGCTTATCTAAATATACATTAGAATCCATTATTATAACCTTTTAGTATATCTATTATAAAATTTTAAAACATTATGGAGAAAGCTCACAATTTGTAAAGTTTCAAGAACAAGAGGGTCAATCAAACCTATTTAATTGTGTTTTTTCATATACCATTATTAATTCAATATAAGCTTCGAATTTATCACAATGAGTTTTTATTAATTCCTCGTGGTGGTCTCTCCTTTAACTCAATAACCCCAATTCTTATATAAGAATATTACCTAAATTAAAGTAAATTTATAATTAATAGCAATATAATTATTACTTCCTAAACTAAACCATTACAAAAACTTTATTCACTCAATATAGGGCAGGATTGCCAAGATTAACCATGAAAGATTTGAGACATACATTCGCAAGCAATTTTATGATGAAAGGAAGAAATATATTAAGCCTTCAAAAGATATTAGGTCATGAAGATTTGCAAACCACTCTTATTTATGCACACCTTAGTCCTGGCTATTTAGAAGGAGAAATTGACAGGTTAAACTTTTCACTGACAGGTTAGAAATTCAATTTGTATTTGAAAATCAAATATGCTATTCTAAAGATTCTAAGGAGGAGTAAAAATGGAAACAAAAATATTAGTTATAATAGGATTGATACTTGATCTATTAGGAACATTTTTATTGGCATTAAATATTTGGAGGCAAACTCAAGAGAAAGCTGAAAAGAAAAGTGCGGAATATTTTGAAACAAATCCCTTCAAAAGATTATTTGGTAAAAAGTTAGAACATTTTAAGGATGATTCTATACTTGATATTCCAATTAATTTTCTAATTGATTTCATGTTTATGTTCTTTCTAATGCCATTCTATTGGAGCTTTAGAATGAAAAAGAAATATGAGGTAGAATCTGCACTTGCACTAAGTGGATTGTGCTTTATTTTTATCGGTTTTTCTTTCAGTTACTTCATAATTTGATCTTTTAAATAAGTATATCAAATGTTTCTACATAATCTTTTACTGCACCTTTTATTGAATTGGATAGCATCTATGATTTAATATTTTTCACAAGTACAAAAATAGAAGATACTGCAGTATTTGATTCGGCAAAGTCTAATTTATATTTCTCATTAACTTCCTTAGCTAAGTGCACGTAATTTCGAAATTGCCTAACAGAATCGCCTAAATTGGAGATTCCATCTCTTAATAATTTATGTTCTTTGCAACATTCTATAAATCCATTGAAGTCATTTCTCTTGGGAGTAAGGTTTCTTGAAATTAAATATTGTCTTAATAATTCTTCAATAACACTTCCAGCTAAAACTACTGCAGGTTTCGCTAAACCATTTTTGGATAATGTGAATGCGTGGGCAACATCTCGGTAAATTAATTCTCTAATTTTACTATCTTTTATAAAGCCAATTCTTTTCGCAAATATCGGTTTTTTAATACCATATTCTTTATAAATATCTTTCCAGATTTCATTGATATCTTGAATCTTATAATTTGATTCCTTATAATTATCACTTTTTACTTGATCATGGATTTTATTATTATGTTTTTCAATCATCAATTTTACTTTTGTTTTGCTGAGATCCATAATTCTTTTGACTTTTGATTCAAAGCCATTCAGAATTGATTCCGATACAACTCCTTCGAACCCTGAACTAATCAACCTACTCTTTAGCGAAGTTGATTTTCTGTACAAATCAGTGCTAATAAAACTGAAAATTTCAGCGTTAATATTATCTGCCATTCGGTTATCAATTTCTTTATTACCGATCGACTCGAATATTGATTCGATATATGCTTCTGCGAGTTCTCTAATTTGATCTTTTAATTTTTCTGCGACTGCTTCGAATGCTGGACCTGAGTTGAGCATTCCTCTATCATTAGCATCTGCATAAATTCTTTCAATTTCTTTCTGATGCCTTTCTAAAAGGTCGAAGCTTTTTAATTTGTAGAGTTCTCTAATATTATTTTTGTCTAAGTTGTATCTCATGTTTTACTATTCGATTTGTTGGATTTAGGTAATTTTTTTTCGCCCATTTTTCTTTCTAAAATTAGTAGTATGGTTTTTATTTGTGGGTTAGTAATTTTATTGTTTATTAGTTTTGGTTATTTAGAAGGAGAAATTGACAGATTAGATTTTTCAAGATGAGAGTAGTGAGTACTCACAACTCTTTATATGATGATATTATTGTTATAGAAACCCCATATTTACTTTAACTCAATATTTATCAACCCTTTTTCTATGGCTAAATTAAAAAGATAATTATTCTTTTCAGCATCTGTATTCAGATTATTCCAGTGATTATACTCCTTCTCGGATAAACTTACTTCTTTTTTTATTTTCTCTCCTGTTTCTTTATTATTTAATTCCATTTCCAAAGTGTATTTTTCGGGTTTTCGTATTGTGAAAGCCACTTTACTATTCGTAAGATCAATGGGCTCTAACTCATCAGTATCATAGTTATATTCAACTAACCTAAAATTCTTATTAAATCTTATACCCTGAATCATTTCTAAGTCTAATTGATTTGAATCTGTTCTCGGGGGTGGGAATTCCTTTTCTTCAGTGCTAAACTGATTCGATTTGGTCAATATTCCGAGTGTGTGTAACTCTTTGAACCAATAATTTGTTACATTAGTGAGAATTTCCAACACATCTCTAACTGAACCATCATTTAATTTGACATGCACATGCTTTTTACAAGTGAAATATTCTCCATCAGCATCTTTGCACTTTATTATATCAGTTTGTTCATATATACTATCAACTGATAATATTTGCGGATTACCTCTTGTAATATTTTTGTGTTTACTTACGTTCGCAATATCACCAGCTAAATCATAGTCGGGACACTTTGATGCTACTTCATCTCTTGTTTTGGTGTAGTTTGTGGGTAAGTGTTCTCTAAAGTGATATAAAGTTTGTGCGGAGTTTATAGCCGCCAATTTATCTTTATCCATTCCTGCAACATTTTCATCAAATCTTTGAAGAAAGGTTTGGAATTGAGCTATGACATGTTCATTAAAATAGGCTATAAGCTCGTCATGCATTTTTTGGTTCCTAACATAAATATTGAGTCTAATGATATGTAACAAGATATTAATTAAGAAGCAATTCCTTTTAATAACAAAGGTATTTATTTCAGCGATAATAACTTTTTGTTACTTTATTTTTTTACTTTAATTCAAATGGACTCCTTTATATTGATGCTAATATCTAATTAAAATGTGATCTTAATAGTGAAGCAAATGCACTTAAATATCCTATTAATTTTAAACCTAATCAGATTAACGAATGAATACTTGGTAAAGCAGATTGTTTAGTTGATCAATATCGCTCTATTATCGATATTTATCAGAAATAATCAAAAGGGCTGGTGTTTTCAACAACAGAAGTTAAGTCTTAAATTTTCTGTATTATTGCTGGATTCAGACCTCAATGAATAGTAAATGATTCAACAGGAATTTTTATTATGGATATTATATATCATTATCCACCTGAACTTATGAAATTATTGATTGATACTATTCCTCTCTTAAATCCAAGTAAAAATGATGTTTTTCTTTTTTTTAAAGGTGCAGGCTTATCTGATAGATTAATAACTGTTCCATACAAAAAATGGCAAGCTGATAAAGATAGTATAAGTAAATACGAAATAGTCCGCAATATTCTTGAATTACTAAATAGAAAAGGAGAGGGATGCCTTAGAGAAAGACGAGAAATTTTAAAACGAGTTGTTGAATATGATAATTTTTCGGGATGTTGGCCAGCTGATAGATTAAAAGCAAAAGGACTTGTTTCAGAGGTTCAAAAATTAATAAATGTAAAAGATAGTTTTACACGGATGAAACAAGAGCGAGAAAGAGAAAGACTTAAACATATTGAAAAAGAAAAAGCTGAACAAGAGCATTTTAGAAAGCGACAAAGTAATATAGAAAGTGCGAAGAAAGAATTATATAATCTTTTTTCAATTACTGTTCCTCATAAACGAGGAAGACTGTTAGAAAAAGTACTTAATAACTTATTTAACACATTTGAGATATCTATAAAAGAATCATTCACTCTAAAAGGGGAAGAAGAGGAAGGGGTTGTTGAACAAATTGACGGAGCAATAGAGTTTGGGGGACATATCTACTTTATTGAAGTTAAATGGTGGAATAAACCTTTAGGGGTTAGTGAAATTTCACAACATCTTGTTCGAATATTCAATCGTGCTGAAGCAAGGGCAATCATCATATCAGCTTCTGATTTTACTGTGCCTGCAGTAAAAACATGTAAAGATGCTCTCCAACAAAAAGTTGTAATTCTATGTACACTCCAAGAAATTGTTACATTACTTGAAAAGAAAAGGGAATTGGAAGAATTTCTATTGGAGAAAGTTCAAAGAGCGATCATTGATAAAAATCCATTTATTCAGATTATTTAAATAGGTGCACAATGGCTGATAAATTATTTTCAAAAAGATAAAGATATGGATTTCGAGTTTCTGGAGGCGACATTCTAATCAGATTTGATGCACCAGAGAACTTCAGAAATGCGGTAACTCAGATCGCTAAACAACTTGGATTTAAATATTCAGAACTTAGAGAATTAATCTGTTCAGGTAAATAATATTTAAGAAAATATCTCTCTAATTACATAATAAATATGTTAAATATTCTTACTTTATTCCACTACTTTCTATATTTTTCGGAACATATTCGGCACATCCAACAAAAAATCACTTATTATTAAAATAAAAAAGCCCTTTAAATAAAAGGGCTAAATAGTTGTTATTAATATATGTGCCGAAGGGGGGACTCGAACCCCCACACCCTTGCGAGTACACGGCCCTGAACCGGAAATACTATTCATCTATAACTTCAATAAAAACAAGATATCTTATTTGTACACAATTTAATACAACTTTTCACTAATGTCCACAAATTGTCACTATATACCACTGTTTTCCATCAAAATCGGAACACTTTCGGAACACTTTCTATGAAAGAGATTAATACATGCCTAAATTTATCCGGGTAGGACTCGAACCTATTCTCTCAATTCTGTAAATTATAATAAAAACAAAGATTTACTATTTCAATAATTCTAATTTGTGCCTAATTTGTGCCTAAAATTTTTAAGAAACTCAGGATACAAGAGATTATTGGAGGCTATTAGAGGATAAATAAAGAAAGTACAAGGTAAAATTGCACAGTCTCACCAGTCAATGTAAAATACAAAATATTCTCAAAATATTTGGCTTAATAATAGCACATATTGTTTATCTGTAGGCATCTGACTGCAAATCGACAGAACATATCGGACTCAATAATTCTAATATTGATAATTATAGGATATTTCTTGTGAAAATGATAATAAGGACTATTTAATCCGTATTTTAGTGTTCTAATATGAATAAAACCTTGACAAAGAGAAAATGCTATTGTAATTCATAGACTATTATAACAAACAGAACAAGTATAACAATAAAGAGTAATATATGCAGCGGAACGTATTTTCAACATACCAGGCAGCGGAAATTTGTAATACAAGCTTCATGTCTGTCAATAGATGGATCAACACAGGAAAACTGAAATCCTATAGAACGCCAGGAGGTCATCATAGAATAGTTAAAGATGATCTTATTGATTTCATGAAAGAAAACAGTATCCCCATCCTTGACGAGATTATTCAGAAACGATACAAAGTGATTATCGTTGATGATGATCCGAATGCGTGTGACCTCCTGGCGCAAGGGCTGCGCTTTTCGCAGTATAACATTGACGTGACGACAGCTCATAATGGTTTCGAAGCGGGAGCACTTATATCGCAGATTGTTTCAGATGTCGTACTGCTTGACCTGATGATGCCCGGGATAGACGGTTTCAAGGTATGTAATTATATCAAGACCAATCCACAAATCAAAAACTGTAAAGTGGTGATAATTACCGGTCATGGAAATGATGATAATGTTGAAAAAGCTATGGCAGTTGGTGCTGACAGAGCTCTTTTAAAGCCGGTTAACATTGAAAAAATATTGGAGGAAATAGTAGTGTGATTTTTGTATGAAAATGTGATTTAAGATTGAAATATATGAATATGTCCCTGCACAAACCTCAGAATTATATAAAGTTATGAATAGTTCATTCTTTTAATTCATCTATTCTAATTTGAACTAAAAATATATCAGGTATTCTAGAGTTAGAAGTTCAAAATAGTCCTTTTAAACTACCTACTATGTTTATTATATCACATACTGTAATATTCTATCTATGAATCGCTCCAATAGATCTCGTATTCTATTAATCTAAGTAACAAAAATCCTGATATTTTTTAGCTAATTATTAAAGTTTTTGAACAAATTGCTTGACAATGAAGTAAAATGCTATTATAAGTAGAGTACTTTATAAATTAGAGTACTTTAGAGGAGGGAATATGGATTTAAAGCAAAAGTTCAGCGAAGACATTTCATTTGTAAAAGAATTGGTTGAAAGACGTAAAAACATTCAATACAGTTCTATTGCATTAACCTATCTCTGGGCAGTAATTATAGGCTTTGGATATTCATTAAATGATTTTACTGAAGAATTTGCAATATGGTATTGGAATATAATGCCTCTTACAGGTTTTTTAATTAGTATTTGGATTGGTATTCATACAGATAAGTTATTTGGAATGCTAGATCGTTCGACCGTATTTAAACATATAATGCACTGGGGAAGTATGTTTGCCTTGATAATTAGTATATTATCATTTTTCGGTATTGAGGAATCTACAAGAAACGAACGTTTACAAACTATAACATTAGTATGTGGTACAATGTGCTTTTTAGCAGGAATTCATATGGATAGACGTTATATATGGCCTGGTGTTGTACTTGCATTTGGTGCAATTGTTTCAACTTATTTAGGGCCATATCCCTGGACTGTAGTCGGGATAATATTTGCAATTAGCCTTTTTTTGAGTGCTCATAAAATGAAACAGAAATATGATGAGAATGAAACAGCATAATATTAAGGCTACTGAAGAGTTAAGTAAATTAAACAAACTACTTGAACATCGAAGTCGACTTGGAGTATGTGTTCTTTTAGCTGAAATAGATGCGATGTCATTTACTGCGATCAAAAATTTATTAAAAGAAACTGATGGTAACATGGGAGCTCAACTCCGCAAACTCGAAATAGTTAAATACATTAGCGTTTCAAAACGGTTTGAAAACCGTAAACCAAAATCATGGTATAGTATAACAAAAAAAGGAAAACGCGCATTGAAAGTCCATTTAAATGCCTTAAAAATGATAGTTGAGATGACTATTGAGTAAAAGGTAGCATGAATTATACAAAGCTATTAAAAATAAGTGTAAAATTCTAATTTGAGGATTTAACTATGTCTGCAAATATTTGTAAATACAAATTTCAGTCTGTTGGGGATAAAAGATGATTTTGTTAATAAATGAAAATAACAAAGAGAATTTTGCCCTGCAAAAAGCTTTACTCTCTCATTTTCCTACTCTCACTACTTCAATTGAATGCTTTGAAATTGACTATGTGACAAGTGCTAATCCACAAGCAATAGTCCTTGTTTATCAAATCCTTAACAAAAGTGTTAAGAATATTTTACAAGCAATTTCATCAAAATATTCTGAAATTCCAATCTTTTGTCCTGTCTCCAATTCCTACCTTTTCCCCCGAGGATATCCAAATATTGTATTTGTTCCACAACATAATAATAAGATTTTAATTAAAAGAATTAAAGAATTCGTTTTAAATGAGCCTAATTGGAATCAGCTTATAGAAGAGATACAGATTTATATTAATAGCAATCTTAAAGACATCTTTTGTACTAAACAAGTGATTGATCGATTTAATGTTAATCAGAGAATACTACAGGCTGAGTTCAAACTTAAAACAGGGTACAGTATTAAATCATATATAATGAAAGTGCGAGTTGAATTGATTAGAAATAAGTTATGCAAGGCACATACTTTAGGAAATTATTATGGTGTAGCACGAGATTGTGGTTTAACTGATGATCGATCCCTATACATTCTTTTAAAAAGAAAGTTTAACAAAACAACCGTGGAATTCCATAAAGAATTGTTAAATTTTGAATTTAGTAATGAAAGATCAATCGATTAGCCGTAATATGATAATGTGTTTTTTGTAGACGAAATAGTTGACCGATCTTTCGACTTAATCTTAGACATATAAGAAGATGTGAATTTCTTGATTATAAATTTGTGATACGTATCTTTTAAAAAAGTCACTCGTTTAATCGAATTTTTTTTAAAAAATCATTTGTAAAAAGAGTATAAAATTGAAAAATAAATTAACGGAATATTGCCAATAAAATTTACAAATATTTTCTAGGTAAACATGTTTTGTCCGAAATATCATGTGTTGTTTATTTTTGTAGCTTCAATACTATTTTTTATAAATTCTGCTAACGGTCAACCAAATAGTATGCTAATTGAGGGCACTGTAAAAGATGAAATTGGTGTTCCATTGCAATATGCTAACATTTTCATTGAAGGGACTTTAATAGGAGGGACAACGGGTGATAATGGCAAATTTTCTTTCAATGTATACAATCCTGGAAAATATACAATTGTCGCAACATATGTTGGCTATATGGAATTTAGAAAAGAGATTGATCTTAACACACATGATTCCTTCCAATTTAATATAATATTGCGTGCAAAAGAGAATGAATTGCAACCAATTATAGTCACTGCCAGCAATTATACAAGTGGTGATGAAAAAGGAGTAACGCTTTCAGCATTAGATGTTGTTAAAACTCCGGGAGCAGCGGCTGATATTATGATGGCAATTCAAACATATCCCGGAGTACAACAAGTTGATGAAGGTGCTGGATTATTCGTACGCGGTGGTGATGTGTCGGAAACTGCGGTAATTGTGGATGGTGCCTATTTGTTACAACCATATCGTTTTGAGTCACCGAACGGAGGCTTTTTTGGTCAAATGACTCCATTTCTACTCAAGAGTACTTATTTTTCAAGTGGCGGATTTGGGGTGGAATATGGTAATTCTCTTTCAGGTGCTTTGGTCATGGAAACTCATGACTTGCCACAAAACAGACAGTTTGATGTAGGTATTGGGTTGGCAGCATACTCTTCAAGAATGAAAATGCCTTTAATTGAAAATAAATTGGGGATTTCATTTTCAACTAATTTAACAAATACTGATTTGATGTTTAAATTAAACAATCATAAAAAAAATAATAAATTCTCAAATCACCCAAATGCCCGAGATGCAAATCTTAGTATTTTTTATAAATATTCTCGGAATGGATCATTAAAACTATTTTTATTCGACGAAAGGGATGAATTAGGTGTAGAAGTTGAGCAACCAGATCAACAAGCTAGATTTTTTAACGGAAATAGTAAGAGTCGATTAAGTAATCTTTCCTGGAAACATTTTGCTAATTCCAGAATGCTTTTGACGGGAAATTTTGGTGTTTCGACTCATGATAATACCAGCACTTTAGCCACATTAGATTTAGATACTGAACAATTACTTTATCAAGGGCGGTTATCCGGATTTTATGATATTACAAATAGACTACAATGGAATGTCGGTCTTGAATATTTTCGAAACGAAAATAAAATACATGGAATTGTCCCTTTAATTGATGATGATATTGACGATAATGCAGAGACTTATGAATTTAATGTTGATTATAAATCCGATAGATTTGCTGCATTTAATAAATGGAGCTATAATTTTGCAGATATAATAAAATCTACTATAGGTTGAGATATGAACAAGAATCAATTACTAAACAAAAGTTTGTTGATTTTCGAAGTTCATTAAATTGGCAATTCTATAGAGGATGGAATTTTATTTACTCTACTGGTAGATATCATCAGTTTCCTGCAACAAATTTTTCTGATCCTTTCGTAGGCAATCCCAATCTTAAAGCAATGAGTGCGTGGCATCACATTTTTGGTATTGATTATCAAACGTCTCAAGAAATGTTTCGATTAGAGTTTTACTTAAAGGATTATGATAACTTAATATTGAATGATGAAGATATTAATTATACCAATGAAGGTCATGGTTTTGCTAATGGAGTTGATATATTTCTTAAGAAGACTTGGGGGGAAATAGATAGTCAAATTTCTGCAAGTTACCTTAATGCAAGAAGAAAATCATTGGATGCACTCGATTTGGCTCCTACATCATATGATATTACCTATAATCTAACTACAATTTTTAAGGTGAATTTGTCGTCATCGTGGTATATGGGTTTTAAATATCGTTATGCATCTGGTAAACCATATACAAGTGCACCCAATTTTTATAATGATAGCCGAGTACCGGATTATCACAAGTTAGATGTTTCCCTCAATTATATTTATAATCTGTTTGATAAATATTTTACCGTTTTTTACGTTGCTGTTGATAACATTTTAGGCAATCAAAATATATTTGATTATCGGTATTCTTCTGATTTTTCAGAACGAGTGCCTGTGACATCATCTATGCTGAGAAGTTTCTATTTTGGAATGAATCTGACATTTTAATATCAAGAAAATGGATAATTTAATACATACCAATACTGATCATGATTCAATTGTGGTAAAATATATTGCACAGTTATATCACAGTATTGAACATTTCGATCGCAAACAAATGCAGAAATCGAAAACTCAATTTGAAAAATTGCTTATATCATATCCTAATGACTGGATTATTCATTACTACACAGCATTATCTGATTATGCATTAGCAAATAATTACTCAAAAACAAATCAAACTAAAGATGAATATTTAAATCATGGGATTAACCATTTGGAACAATGCATAAACATAAATGAAGATTTCGCTGATGCATATGCACTATTATCACTTATCTACAGCAGTAAAATATCTATCTATCCCCAAAATAGCACCAAGTTTGGAATCAAAGCGTCAAGTGCATTAACAATTGCAAAGAAAATTGATCCCGACAATCCTCGTATTTTTCTGGCTCTGGGTAGAGCTGCTTATTATAAACCACGTCTATATGGAGGGGGGCTCAGTAAAGCAAAGAACTTTTTTTCTAAGGCTTTAGCATTATTCGAGGAATATCAACCTTCTTATATAAAACACCCATCTTGGGGACATGAGGAAGTATATGCATGGTTAAGTCAAATTGCATTGCGGGAAAACAAGCTTTCTCAAGCGAAATTGTATTGTATAAAGGCTTTAAACATTAAACCTAACTATTTCAAAATAAAACAAACACTTTTGCCGGAGATTATGGCGAAAATGAACAATTTAAATTAAAACTATCACAATTTAAAAATTTTCAAAAGAATACAATTTGTCAAAATTCAAATAAGAGTTATTGTCTATCACAAATTTTATAATAAAGGAAACATGATATGAAAATCTTACTAAACAAACGCAGCCATATATTTATGATCATATTATTAGGCATCTTCTTAGGGAGCACATTATTATACGCTCAAGAAATTAGTTATTCAGATTCAATATTTTTGAATACACGTACAAAAATGTATAAAGCATACGATTACTTCGACGAAATCAAACTGTTGGAAGTTAGAGAAACGTATGATCATTTATTATTAACCAGTCCAAATGAATGGATTATTCACTATTATTCAGCATTGGTAAATAATTATTTGGCAACATATTATCATGAATATGATAATGATGAAGAAAGTGAAAAATGTATTGATTTGGGCATGGGTCATATTCAACAATGCATTGTATTGAATCAAGATTTTTCAGATGCATATGTAGTTTCGTCACGATTATATGGAAATCAAATTTCAATTAATCCAATCAGAGGTGTAGCATTGAATCAAGAGCTGCAAAGTACTTTGAATATTGCCAAAGTAGTGGAACCTGATAACCCACGTATATATTTAGCGTTTGGAAGCGCATCTATGTTTACTCCAAAAGTTACTGGAGGAGGATTGGAAAAAGCTAAGGATCAATTAGCACAAGCTGTAAAATTATTTCAATCCTACCGAACTAAAGATCCACTTTATCCGGATTGGGGGTATGAGGAGGCATATGCATGGCTTGGGCAAATTGCAGTTAAAGAAGACAGTTTGAAATTGGCAAACGACTATTATCAAAAAGCTCTCGAAATAAAACCTGATTATCCATGGGTACAATATATGCTTATTTCAGAATTGCAGAATCTTGAAGAAGAAGAGCAAAATAGCGGAAATTTTTTGTTGAAATGGTGGATGGAATTGAGATCATGGTTCAATGGTTCTCAAGGATAAAACTTATAAAATATAATATTGTAATGTGGAGATATTCATGGTTATAAAGAGGTTTCAAAATACATTTTTCCTGTTGTATATATTGAGCTGCATATTTCCAAATGTTTCTCAGTCACAAACGAAACTAAATCCTGATTCGGTGCTTATTGCAACTCGTGAACAATTATACCAAGCTTTTTACACTTTGGATGATGAAGCATTATTACTAAAAAGTAAAGCGATCTTTGACAGACTATTACATCTGAGCGACAAGCCATGGTTAATACATTATTACATTGCATTGTCTGATTATTATCTGGGAGATTTTTATTTGAAAGATAGAATGACATCCAAAAAGTTTATTGATGATGGAATTGAACATGCAGAATTGAGCTCCGAATTAAATGATGAATTTGCAGAAGCGTATGTGCTTTTGTCACGATTGTATGGAGTTAAGATAATGCTTAATCCATCTCAGAGCGTTGATCTGGGTATGAAATCATCCAATGTGATGGATATTGCAGAGAAGCTGGAGTCTGATAACCCACGTATGTATCTTGTTTCAGGAATTTCAGCTTTATATAAGCCTATAAAATATGGAGGAGGTATTATAAATGCAAAAAACAGGATGCTCAAAGCTATTGACTCATATGAAGAATATCAATTACAAGATAAAACATATCCTGACTGGGGATTGGGGGAAACATATTTGTGGCTTGGCTATATAGCGGAGCAGCAAGATAGCCTTTTACTTTCGAAAAAATATTTCGAATGTGCATTAAATGTGAGAGAGGACTACTTTCTAATAAAAGATAGTTTATTTCCAAACTTAATCAGAAAAATTAATAAGGAAAGTAAATAAGTTAAATTAAATGTATTCCAGAAAGTGGAAAGGCAGCATTGAATAAAGGAGGTGATCGCATGAAGATTACAAAACTGAAAAGTACCAAATTGTACAAAGCTGTAGCTGCTGGTGCATGTTGTTGTTGCTGCTGTTGTAATTGTAATATTACTAACTTTGGAGAATAGAAATACCAATAGAGAAAAGATTATGAAAAATCCATTTCTAAAAAAATATATTTCAGGAATAATTTTATATTGGTTTTAGATATGAAAATCCAATTTCATAATTCTTTCTTTGGTGTATTAATTCTTCTATACATTAATCAATTAACTATACAGCAACACCATTAATGATTTATAGCCCTTTCCACTTTCCGGAACACATTTATTTGAAGTTTTGTATGAATTTTTAGCGAATGTTAAACCCAACAAAGGATATTAAAATGTTAAAAGATATGTATGATGTGTTTGAAGATGAAACAAATGATATTTATCAAATAAGGTGTAAAGATGATATAATTACTGTTGAATTTGATGATAAAGATAAAAAGCACATTTTTGAAAAGATAATACAATTGTCATCAAACAGAAATATGGAAAGTATTAGCGAAATCATCGATTATTTATGCAAAAATCATAAAAAATCGAAAGTATATGATGTTATAAATAATCTGATAGAATTAGATATGATTGAAGAAGAAAATCCTAAAGTTAATTTTAATTCTGAATTATATGAACAGGTGAAATATTGGAATAAAAATGGATTCGAGTCGGCAGATAAATTACAACATATTATTGAAAATACACAACTTTTGATTATGGGGAACAATATTTTAACAACAAAAGTTCATGAAAGGGCTTTAGAGAGTGGATTTCATTTATCTAAAGTAGAAGAATTGAATTTTGATGATTTTTGTATTGCTGATATAAAGCAAATGATCGCTGCAAGTGACTTTTTTATTGTAGATGCTGAGCAGTGGAATCCATATTTTTTGGAGGAGATCAATTATATCGCATTAGAACTGGATAAGCCATGGATTATTATTATGGGAATAAATGATTCCAAGTTGAGTGTGGGACCATTGTTTGTTGGAAGAGAGACAGGGTGTTACAATTGTCTTAATAGTAGATTAAAAAGTAATATGGAGTTTTTGCCCCATTTCGAAGAATATGAAAAATATCTAAAATCAAACAAAAAATCTGCACGAAATGGTGGTGGTCCTATAGTGGCCTATGATATATTAGCTTCGATTTCCATATTGGAAACAATGAAATTTATTACTAATTGGGCGGTTCCAGCACTATATAAATCATACATAACTCTGGATTTCCATTCATATGATATATTTGTACATCCATTACTAAAAATACCAGGTTGCCCGGCATGTAAACCAGAACATGAAATGCATCCGGCACCATGGTTAGAACCGATAATTTTAAATGGAAAAAAGAAATGAAAGCGCGAGAACATTATACATTGCAAAAAGCTTTAAAATTGATTTCACCAGAAAGTGGTATCATAAATTTTATGGGTCAAACCACCTATCTACATTCTGATCCAACATTTCCTAATTGGGGTATATTACCGTGTAATACCTCATGTTACGGGCCAGAGCAATATAGCGGAAGAAGTGGTGGAAATGGTACAGTATGGTATGAAGCAGTTTTAGCTACTATTGGTGAAGTTGTTGAAAGGTATTGTCCCGCGTTCTATGATCTTGAAAAATTTACTCGAAGAAGTTATAGGACGTTAGACAAAAATGCTATTTCTCCTGAACAAGTGGCATTGTTTCACGGTAAACAATATTCCAGTGAGGGATTTTATTTTAAACCGTTTACCAAAAACTCAGAATTATATTGGTCTTCTTGTTACAATTTAATTACTGGAGAAGAAGTGATGTACCCAGCATCACTGATTTATTTTCCTTGGCACGTTGATGAAGACCGTATTGGATTATCAACTTCTACTGGATTAGCTGGGCACATTGATTATCACGAAGCTATTTTAACAGGACTGTATGAATTAATAGAGCGTGATGCTTTTATGATAAGTTGGATGCAACAACTTGATATTCCCAAAATGCGTATTTCTTCAGATATAAGAGAATATTTAAACAAGTTTTTTCCTGAACATTATGAGTTCCATTTTTTCGATATAACATTGGATTTATCTGTTCCCACAACTTTTGGAATATGTTTTGGTGAAGAAGAATTTGGGAAGTTTGTAGCTGTTGGATCAGCAACAAGGAATACATATGGTAATTCTCTCAAAAAAGTAATTAAGGAAATTGGACAGACGGTTCCTTATTTCAGATATTTTTTAGAAAAAAAGCAGAACTGGAATCCTAAAGATTTCACAGAACTGAGATCATTTGAGGATCACTCATTATTTTATCTTAAAAAGAAAGAATATTTATCGGTATTTGACAGATTTGTTGAGTCGGTTCCTTCAAAAGATATTACATTTCATACATATGATGAAACAAATACTCAGAAAGAAATAATAAGTATTTTGAAAATATTTGATGATAAAAACTATGATGTATTATTGGCAAATCTAACCACTTCTGATATACGCGAATCCGGATTTTGCAGTATAAAGGTATTATGTCCTCAATTGATTCAAATGAATGGTCATTATAGGTACTATTTTTCCGGAGGAGAGAGATTATACGATGTACCTGCAAATTTAGGATACAAAGGCCAAAGCTATGATGAGCTCAACAAATATCCTCATCCCTTTCCTTAATCGAAATTGATATATAAATGTAAAATGCAAATAAACAATGTAAATAAATTAATTACAAGTAGAGGAAATGAATGTTTGTCAAAGAAGAGCAGATAAGAGATAAGTATCGTAAAATCGAATCTTTTTTTGGACGCTTTAATCATTCACAATCTGTTGCTATGTTGTATCATGAGAATTCTAAACTATCTGAAATATCTTCCCGTGAATTTGGTTTGAAAGTCGCGTCTTTTAATAATCCGTATTATCTCGAAAGAGCAAGTCGTCCGTATAAAATATATTCCGGTAAAAAGGTTGTTGATCTTAAACGCTATAAAAATAGTGAACTGCCAAATAAGAATTTTTTTGAAATTATGCTCAAAAGAAAAAGTACACGTCATTATAAAAAAACGAAAATCACACTTCGTGATTTATATCATTTGAGTCATTATACTTATGGTATAACACGTGAAGAACCTATAATAGGAGTTGATGATAAATTCTGGCAATGTCGTTTTGTCCCTTCGGCTGGAGGGTTATATCCTTTAGAAATATATTTTATCATACTGAATGGAACAATTTCCAAAGGTCTATATCATTATAGACCAGATAGATCTGTATTGGAAACTCTTAATGAAAATGATTACTTGGAAATGTTAGATAAGATTACTTCTGCTCGACCTTATGTTGATTTGAATAATGCCTCATGCGTAATGCTTGTTACCAGTGTGTTTGAGAGAATGTTGATTAAATATGGCGATCGTGGTTACCGTTTTATTCTAGAAGAGGTTGGATCTGTGTCACAAAATATTAGTTTAGTTTGTGAAGCAATTGGATGGGGCTCATGTATGATTGGAGGTTTTATGGATGATAAAATCCATGAGCTTCTTGATATTAATAGTCTTGCAGAAGCAATACAAAATGTGATTGTAATAGGTAAAGAAGCAAAACAATCATGAATTGATTCACTTATTAAAAAGACCAGAATGCTATGATAGATATAAAAAACGTAAGCTTGCAAATAAACGACAAGTGGATTTTAAAGGATATAGATTTAGAGATAGATAAAAATGAATGTGTTGCCTTGCTTGGACCAAATGGTGCAGGGAAATCATCTCTCATGGATACTATTACAAATGTACTTACTCCCACATGTGGGAATATACAAATTGCAGAAAAGAGTTTTAGGAAAGTCAAAAACATGATAGGCGTGGTTTATGAATATGCACCCCTCTTTGTATATGCAAAAGTAAAAGAAATCATCTCTTATATTTGTGCTATACATGGTAAAAATTATAATAGTGTTAAACATTTAATAGATGCTTTAAACTTTCAGGACATTCAAAATCAATTAGTAAATGTTTTGTCTCAGGGTGAAAGAAAAAAGGTTGGTATACTGATTGCGCTTATCGCGAATCCAGAAGTTCTTGTGTTGGATGAGCCAACATCCGGTATGGATCCATTTGTCAGAGATGCAATTTGGAATATTATAAAACAAAAAAATCGGACTATTCTCTTTAGTACTCATATCTGGGAAGAAGCTGAGAAATATTCAGATAAAATTGCATTTATGAATAATGGCAAAATAATAGCAATAGATTCGCCGGAATCATTTTTATCAAATAAGTATATTGAAACGAAAAAGAAGATTACCTTACTAAAGCAAGAAAAAGTTTTACCATTCTTGCATGAAACGTTTTATATAGAAGATAATGAATCATATTACGTTTATATAAATGAAACCGAAAAGTTTCTTAAGAATCTAAATGGCAATATTTCCGACTATTCAGTCACACCAGTTGGTTTAAAAGATGTATTTCTTTATTTAGAAATGAAGAATAAAAATGATTAGATTACTAAAATTAGTAGCGTTAGCGTCGTTTTATGAAACACGGTTCTATTTAAGGCATAAAGAAGCATTCTTTTTTAGCCTTATCTTCCCTACATTTTTATTTATTCTGTTTGGTAATATATGGGGGAGTGGAATAAATGGTTCGGCATATATTACATTTCTTTTGTCAGGTATTCTGGGAATGACGATAGCCAGCGATGCATTATTTGGTATAGGTCCGATTGTCAAAATATATAATGAGAATGGAATAACCAAATTATTAAAGAGTTTACCATTTAATGTGATGATCCATTTCTTTGGAGTATTTGCAAGCAGAATAATTGCCGCAATATTAGCTATAGCAGTCATATGCATGTGTACAATTCTTGTTTTTGATGTTACTCCTTCTATCGAAAACATTACAACGTTTATAGTTGGTGCCATTGCCGGTACATTTCTTTTTGGATTTTTAGGACTAACAATATCATTTGTATTTCACCTCGATATGGGAAAAGGAATTTTAAATTTTATTTACTTCCCGATGCTATTTTTATCTGGTGCATTTTATCCGACGGATGCATTGCCAAATGTGTTGTATTTTTTCTCATATTTTCTCCCATTAACACATCTTATTGATTTTTTACGAGGTGAATGGAATTACATATATATCATTTTGGGATGGATAATGGTGTTCATGTTAGTTTTTTATTTAGTTTTTAACAAAAGAGATGTTAAGAGATGAATTGTTATGGAAACTTTATTAATAATATTACTCTATATGTTATTTCTTTTGCTGCATGAAATTGGACATATTCTATGTGCAAAAATTTTAAAGTTACAAATTGATAAAACAGGTATTAATCTCATCCCAATTCCTCACTTGTATGTTGCTGTGTCTAATATTCCCAGTATTATTTATAGAAATATGTTCTTTTTTTCAGGTGTCACAGTTACAGCAATTTTATTAGTAATTATTTGGCTTGCAGGTCTTTTACAATATAAAATAATTTACATCTCAATTTTTACTGCACTAATAGTAGATATTAATCCGCTATTTTCAGATTTTACTCTTTTTGATGAGAAATATAAATTTAGTCGGATATGGTACATACATGTTGCCGGTTGGGGAGGACTCTTTGCTGTCTTATATAAGAACTACACATATAGTTTTCAATAAATAATTAATACATGGAACAAATAGAAAAAAAGGTTTTCGATTTTACAACCCTAATCATGGTGATTCTCGTAATTGGGATAACTCCACTGATTTTCCATTCCACAATGCCACAAGGGTATTCTGCCCCAAAAGAAATTTTTCTTCAGTTGATTATAATTACTGCTGCCCTTATTCAGTTATTACGAATTGCTTATACTAATTCAATTACACTTAATCTAAACGCATTAGATATATTAATTTTTGCAAAGCTAATATTAATAATATCATTGGTTATTATATTGGACCGCTATTCAATTTCTTCAGCAAAATTAGATGTCTTAATCTCTGGAACATTATTCTATTGGTTAGTACAAACATGCTTTCCCAGTTATCGGTCTTTTAACAAATCAATAAAATATCTCAAGTATATATTATGGATAGTATTGATTGCATGTATAATTGAATCAATTATAGGATATCTACAATATTTCAATATAATTCCCTTTCAAGGAAATTATATATTTGAATCTGTAATAATAGGAACATTTGGAAATGTTAATAGAGTTGGCGGATTTTTGGCCGCAAGCCTTCCATTACTTACCGGGCTATTTCTGCTAAGTGAGAAGAAACAACATAGATTAGGTATAGGTATTAGCATATTTATTGTTTTTTCACTCATTATTTTAACCGAAAGCCGGGGGGCATGGATAGGATTGATAACGGCAATAATTATTTATGATACAGGCTATTTAAAAAAGATTTGGATATATTTCAAGAAAAGTAATTTCAAAATAATACTATCCAGTGTCAGTTTAGGGATATTTACCACATTTGTTTATTTGCTCTATTCAATGAATGTTGCTTCAAGTTTAGGGAGAATATTTATTTGGAAAGTTACATCGCATATGATAATTGATAACCCAGTATTTGGAATCGGACATGGTAACTATCCTGTCAAATATCTCGACTATCAGGCAAATTTCTTCACAAATATTTCAAACACAGTTTATTTTGATTTTGCTGCTAATTTAAAACAAGCCCATAATCAATATCTTGAAATTTTAGCTGAAACAGGTGTTGTGGGTTTGCTATTGTTTTTTGTATTGATTTATGTTGTTTATCGATTATGTTCAAAGTTGATAAATAGAGCATGTAATGAGCCTCTATCACATATAGGAAGAATGTTGCGTGCATCTACAACGGTTATAATAGTACATTCATTCTTTGATAGCCCTTTATTTACTTTACCAATACTCTTACTATTTTACTTTAACATTTCAATTCTGGCAACATTCTTAAAGAATAATAATGTACACCAAAGTCTCTTTCACGTGTCATTCTCAATTCTTAAGAAATCACACATGAAGCAACTATATAAATTAGCTTTTGTTGGATCTTGTCTGATTGGAGTTTTATTATTTTTCAATATAAATAAAAAAATTCAAGGATACAGTCTTTGGAATGATGGGAAGCATATGGATTATGTTGGTTCTGATCAATGGGAAAAGAGCATTAAATGTTTTACAAAAGCGATTCAATGTATTCCAAACAATGGAGAACTATATCACAACTTAGGTATAGCGTATGTTATGGATCAACAATTTGAAAAAGCACTTTCAGCATTTGAAACCGCACGTATAAATTTTAATGATAGAGATATATATTTGTTCAACGGAATTGCTTATCAGGAATTAGAAAATTACACTCAAGCAGAATATTATTATCTAAAAGCTATTAATATGTTTCCAAATCAATTACGTCCACGATTAATGCTTGGTATAATGTTTAAGGAAACTAACCAGTTACAAAAGGCACAAATCTTTCTGGAAGGAATAATCAATATCAAACCTAAAATTCAAAATCGTGAAACGGAAATTATAAAAAATGCAGCAGCAAAGTTATTGGAAAGTCTGATAACCTAAATCGTTTTTCATGAATAATTTATATAGAGATTATATGTATTTCATATGTTTCAGTTTTTCTTCAAATCAATCCTAAAAAAAGGGGATAAAAAAATGAAAAACTCTATTTGTTTTATATCACTATTTTTCTCAATCTTTTTTGTGATTTCTTGTCAACAGAAATTGGATGTTTTACCTGTTATTACTATAAATCATTTAAATTCTCAAAATGAAATTCCTATCAATAATTGGCAAATAGTCGGTCCATTTTCGACCAGAGATACAGACTTAAATAAGGGTGTATCAGGATACAATCGCGATGATTTAATTAATTTTGAAACCAATGAGGCGAGTATAACTCCTGATATATTTGCAGGTATTCAAAAGCAGAATGCTATAAACAAACATAATATTCCAAGTATTTTTGTAAATGAAATAATACACATTACAGGTGAGAGTCATCGAGAAAAATTCATTTTTTCTGAAGATGCTACTGGAAATTTATATGCGGCTTGTATAATTGAAAGCCCTATGGAGCTAGATGTTGCGTTTTTAACGAAAGTTGGTAAAACATTGTTTGAAAGTAAAATTAAAATATGGCTCAACAATGAATTATTATCAACCCAAGATGCTACAAGCTATATGATGAAAATACTTGATTATACTCCTGCACACCTCAGAAAGGGAAAAAATTTTCTTCTCGTAAAGGTTGACAATAGAGGTGGGGGGTGGGATTTCAGCTTTAACATTAGTTCTGTAAAATATGCTAGAGATAGATATAGAGAGCATGGTGGCTCAAACTTCCTTGACAAGAGTATTATCAAGATTGGAGAAAAAATAGGTATTAATTTAGGATTATTCAAAACAGAAAAATCTGTAACGATTCAGATATTGGATGCAGAACAAAATATCATAAGAGATGAAAAAGTCGAATTTAATGATCACTGGAGTATTTCTATCGATCAACTTTCCATTGGTTTTTATTATTGTCGCGTTCTTTTTCTTTCAGAATCATTTCAACAACAATTTTATTATGGTAATGATATAGGTAAGAAGTTTTCAGATTACGAAAAACGTATTCGATTTTTAAACATTATTGATGATCAAACACAAATAAATATGGATGCATTGATATATCGATATGATCACCTTTTGAATGCTGAGATTTTCGGTACATGGAATGCTCATAGAGAAAGAAGAGCGCAAAAAAGTTTAGTGTATACTGCAATGGAAATCGAAACCATTCTCAAGAATCTCGAGGATAGTAAAGAAGGCTTTAAAAATTATCCGGGGAGGCATCTCAGGGGGTTTCGTTCAAAAATTGATAATCAAATTCAACATTATTTAGTTTATGCACCGAATAAAATTGTGAATACTACGGAGCCAATGCCTCTTTTGATTCGAACTCCTGCACATGCGGATATAGTTCGACCATTTTTAGAAAGTGTACAAGTTGCAAATGTTACGGAGATTGAGAGATTCGAAAAAGAAGCAGAAAGAAACGGATTTATAATATTAGTCCCGAGTGCAAGAGAATATGCAGAGTTGAATATTAATCCTATTTCAATGACTGACATTTTTGAAGCAATAGATGCTGTAAAAAAAGATTATACAATAGATGATGATAAAATATATATTTTTGGTGAATGCTCAGCCAGCAGAAAGACGTTATTATTGGCTGAGCGATATCCTTCTCGATTTGCGGCAATTAGTTTTTATCAATTTCTAGTAGATCTTCCACATTATTTTCGCGCTCCTAACACCTGGAAGGAAGCTAATAAACCAATCAATTTTATAGAAAATCTGTCCAATATGCCAATCAAAATAATTCAAGATCGGAGCCCTAATGCACCTGTTGAACAATTACTTAAGTTTAATGAAGAAGCTGAACGTAAAGGAATTACCGCTGACTTTACAATATTGGATGGCTCTCCTCAAGATCTTTATGCAGCCGATTCATTATCTCAAGTTTTAGCATTTTTTAAAGATAAAGTCAAAATAAAAAGCCCCCAAACTGTACAGTTTTCAACGTCTCAACTGAAATATGACTCTGCATATTGGATTAAAATTAATCGCATTATTCCATTGACAAAAGCAACAATAAAAGCGTCTATTTCTCCCGATAATGTTGTAACAGTAGAAGCAGAAAATATTTATCAGTACGAAATATTATTAGAGAATTTAAATTATGACAAAACTAAAAACATTTCTGTATTAACCAACAGTGAGCAAAATTTTAATGGACTACCGACTACAAATTCAATAATTATCAATGTATCAAATGAAGATAATAATCCAGCAAATATATATGTTAAAAATAATGTAATTGAAGGACCTATATTGGACGCATTTTCGGATAATTTTATTATTGTAGAAGGAACATTAGGAACCGAAAATAATAGAAAAAATTCAAAAAATCTAATAAATGAATTTAAGAAAACGTGGCAAGATAATTACTATAGTACTCCTAAATTTAAATTAGACCGACAAGTTAAGAATTTTGACATTGAAAATAGTCATTTAATCTTATTTGGTAACCAAAATACAAATATCATTATTAAAAAGATCATTGATAAAATTCCATTAAAAATTGAGACTAATCGTATTGTCTTGGGGAGCAGGAAATATAAAGGAAGTAATCTAGGAGTCCACCTAATTTATCCTAATCCATTGAATCCAGAAAAATACGTTTTAATTTTAGGAACAAATAATATGGACAATTTTCAAATAAGAGAAAAAAACTTAGCTTTAAACGGTTGGAGTGATTACGAAATTTGGAAATATTATGAATCAAATTTATCTGGAATTATTGATGCAGGGTATTTTGATTCTCATTGGCAATTACCAGAGAAGACATTTTAATTACCGAGATAAAGAAAAGAGAGATTTCTAACATAAATTTTATTCCAGAATCTATAATATTGCATATAGATTATATTGTTCAAAAAGGCACAATAATTTAAAAATATATATGGGACATGACAAGCTAACTTTAAGCGATTATCTTATGTCTCTATGTCCCATAATAAGTTATTGAAATATTATCCGAAATCAGAGTATTAACGAATTATTACAAAATATTATTACTATTTAATACTTTTACTTTATCTAGATCCAATTATTATTTATTAGGCGGCTTGCTACAGAATGTTCAATTAACTTGGATTGGAAACAAACCAATACGAACGTAGAATATACTAATCACAATAAATTTTAGTTTTAATTTCTCACTATTAACTAATATTAGATTTAAATTAATACAAATTCACACAAATTAAATAAAGCTAACGAAATAAGATAATGTCAGCCTTTTGCTCCTTGGGTAGGACGCGAACCTATCCTTTAACTCTTTAAATATTAAATAAATACAACAACTTATACACTTTCCAATTCATCATTTGTGCCCAATTTGTGCCTGAAATATTGTCCTACTGAGTTTAATCATTTTAAATTTTTAAACATTATTGTTTATTCATTAACACACACGACACTGAACCGCAAAAACTGTTCATCCATAACTTCAATATAAACAACGTAACTTCTTTATGTAATATAAATTAAAACACTCCATTAGTTTCCACAATTGTCCACTATTTATCACTGTTTTCCAGTAAAATCGGAACATTTTAGGAACACTTTCTATAAAATAGATTAAATATGCCTAAATGTATCCAAGTAGGATGCAAACCTATCCTGTCATTCCGCTAATACCTTAAAATAAAAATAATAAATCAATTAATAATATAAGTTTAAAAGACATAATTATTTTGCATATTATATCCACATAAATTTTCAATAGTGGTGTCAGTTTATTTGTACAAGTGTAATTGTAATTGGTTCCAAAACATCTAGCTGTTTACTCCATTTCAATAATGGTGAAAAGGACTTATCATCATAGTTTTCAACTCCAATTACTGTTGCGGTCTTTCTTAATGCAGTTGCAACATCATCTCCCAGTAAAATAAATTGTTTGAGCGTTTTTATCAATGGTAATTTTCATAGCGCTTCTTTAATAACCGATTTTTTCTGTTCTTGATCTCCTTTGTAAGGATATGGTAATTTGATGGCATAGATTTCATCAGTAATTATTTCAATTATACCAATTAACTCACAATTCTTTAATAATTTTCCAGATGTACGAGGATCTATTCCAGCAAATTGAGAAATCAATTTATTAGTAGGTAAATCTAACCAAGAAATTGCATCTAATACAGGAAAGATTGAGTCAAGATTTACCCGTTGAAAAATAATTGAACATTTATTCTCTTGTTTTTTTGCCATAATTATACTTTAGTTGGCTAATTAGTCATTAAATTGATTTACGGACTGATATGGTGTTTACTAAAATGTGCAATAACTCGAATATTATGATACCGATATTACGGAAGTCTAATCATAATATTGAGTGATGGTCCGCATTTCATCTTTAGTTATCACCAAATTCAATAATTAAGATAACTCGCTACCCTCAATGTAGCAATAAGAATATATCGAAAGAACAATTAATCTTACATTATATTAAAAACAATATATCGTTTAGGCAGATAAAAATAGCTCTTTTAACCCACATTATTATGTCAAATTTGTCCATTTTTTGCCACTATTTTCAACTACTTTCTAAATTTTTCGGAACATTTTCGGAACACTTGGGAAAATCATATGATTGTTTTGACGAAAAAGCCCCGAGAAATCGGGGCGTAAGTTATTGTTATTAATATATGTGCCGAAGGGGGGACTCGAACCCCCACACCCTTGCGAGTACACGGCCCTGAACCGTGCGCGTCTACCAATTTCACCACTTCGGCATAGGTGGTATTTGAAAGAGTAAAATCTACTAAATATTCATCACAAAGTCAAGAGCCTGCCAGACAATAAATCCCGCTTTGGCTTGATTATTACTGTTTTTTATAGTATCTTTTCGCGTTAATTGCCGGAGCATGTGGAAATGTCTGATGATGACGTTCGTATTATAGCTAAGAACAGAAAAGCGTGGTTTGAATACCATATACTTTCAAAAATCGAAACCGGTATTGTTTTGATCGGTTCTGAGGTGAAATCTATCCGAGATGGAGGGATCAACCTCAAAGACAGTTATGCAACCTTGCGTAATGGCGAGGTGATTCTTGTCGGGGTTCACATAAGCCACTATCCGCCTGCCAGTAAATATAATCATGAACCTGAACGTGACCGGAAACTCCTCTTAAATCGGAAAGAGATAAATAAACTGGAATGGAAGGTGAAAGAGAAAGGGATTTCGCTTATTCCGCTGAGTGTTTACACAAAAAACGGAAAGATCAAGATCGAGCTCGCAACAGCAAAAGGGAAGAAATTATACGACAAGCGTGAAGCCATAGCGAAAAAAGACATGGACCGTGAGCAAGAGCGTGAATTGAAATACAAATAGCGAGCAATGTTTTATTTGAAATAGAATGAGCAGTGTATGTTTCCTGATATAAATGAACAAATGGATGTTATCAAACGGGGTGTCGAGGAGATTATTCCGAAAGATGAACTTGTTAAGAAATTAGAAAAAAGTAAAAAAACGAAAAAACCTCTTATTGTAAAAGAAGGTTTTGATCCTACTGCGCCCGATCTACATATCGGCCATATGGTCTCAATCAGGAAATTAAAGGATTTTCAGGATCTTGGTCACACGGTTGTGTTCCTGATCGGTGATTTTACAGGAATGGTCGGCGATCCATCAGGCAGAAACGAAATGCGGAAAATGCTGACCCGGGAAGAAGTAGCGCAAAACGCCGAGACATACAAAGAACAAATATTTAAAGTTCTCGATCCGGTAAAAACAGAGATTCGTTTCAATAGTGAGTGGTTGGGGAAATTGACCATCTACGATTTTCTTGAGTTAACATCAAAACAGACTGTCGCAAGGATGCTTGAGCGTGATGACTTCAAGGAACGCTTTAAGAATGAAGTTGATATCAGTATGCTCGAATTTTGCTATCCGCTGCTCCAGGGGTATGACTCGGTAGCTCTGAAAGCGGACGTTGAATTAGGGGGGACGGATCAGAAATTCAATCTCCTTATGGCTCGTCTTATTCAAAAGCGATTTGATCTGGAAAGCCAGGTGATTGTCACACTACCGCTTCTTGAGGGGATTCGGGGTGTTGAAAAGATGAGCAAAAGCCTCAACAATTATATTGGTATACATGAAGAGGCAAATGAAATTTTTGGTAAAGTAATGTCGATTCCGGATACGTTGATCAGCCGTTATTTTCTCCTTGCCACTCGAATATCCCGGAAAGAGCTCATTGCAATCGAAAAACAGCTCAATGATCCCACAGTCAATCCGTCAGCATTAAAACGCCAATTGGCCCGCCAAATTGTTGCTGAGTATTATTCGGATGATGAAGCTGTCAATGCTGAGCAGGAATTCGATAAAGTATTCAAACAAAAGGAAGATCCGACCGATATAGAAGAGGTAACATTAACGTTATCGCAGCCGGTCTGGATCATCAAATTGCTTTCTCATGCCGGATTAGTTTCAACAAATGCTGAAGGTAGAAGAATGATAAATCAGGGTGCGGTTTCGATCAATGGAGAGCGGTGTTCGGATGAAAACAGTGAATTAACGGTTGAAGACGGGACAATTCTCAAAGTCGGAAAAAGACGTTTTAAAAAAATTAGAATCCCATAACATAGATATATGCTGCTTAATGCTCCAAAATCAGTATCAAGAGATTGGGAATTAGTCCCGATACGCTCGGCACTCGGTCGAAAATTTGCCTACGATATATTTCCTTCTGAATTTCAAAAAATTACCGATGATTTGAGTCTTGTAATACTTTCTGATCCTGAATATTTAAAAGCAAAAGTGAGCGATCAGCGTGTAGCTCCAATGATTCGGCGCGGGGCAACTATCACGACAAAAATGCTCCAGACACTCACCTCTAGAAACTGTAGTGTCGTACCGGTACTCATACCGGGAAAACCGCAGCAACTCAAAGCATTGACCCAATTTTCACGAAAACAGACGCTCATGCTAGCCGGACGAGTCTATTCCGTTGTTGATGACTGGCTTCGGAAAGTTAGGAAAGAGAGAGCAATCGGTGTTATCCAGACGGTTAAAAAATTCAGAACACTGCTTCTCCAGAGTTTGAATTACGCACTGAAAGATTGGGAAGCGGTCATTGTTACCCTTATTAATGATATTCTTGTTGCGGATGAGAATCTAACCATATTGAGTATTTTTGATGAATTTATCGGAGATGCCGACAAAGTAAAACAACAAAAAGAGCACAGTATAGAAGTTGCTGTTCTTGCGTTAATGCTCGGCCGGAAATGCAATCTTCCCGTTGAAGATCTGAAAGATTTAGGGATGGCTGCGCTTATCCATGATTTAGGTATGATTGTATATGAGCAGAAACTAAAGGAACTTATGGGAATGGGCGGTCAAATGGTCGAACATACAGCCATTAAGGAAATATTTGATCAACATCCGTTATACGGAGCACTTTTACTCACCAAGAAGAATGGTGAACCGATTTCGGGAATATCAGAGAAATCCCGGGAAATAATCTATGAACATGAGCGGGATAATAATGACACGGAACCTATGGTTGTCGATGAGGAGTTTGTCGAAGATTTTCATAAAATGGAAATTCCTGAAAGTGTGCTTTACGCAGATGACAATACTCTTTTCCCCGATTCTTCCCGTCCGAAAGAGATAGTTTATCCCGGCGATCCGGGGGTAAAACGATTTTTGTCTATACCTGCTCAGATATTACACATTGCTGAGTTTTATGTTACTTTCCTGTCGCATGCAAAAAATAAGGGAATTAAAAATCCCCATAAAAAAGCAATTCAAAAAATGCTGCAAATAGCAGGTGATAGTATTAACGGCCAAATATTCGAGATATTTTTTAACTATCTTGTTCCAATCAACTACTATCCGGATAATCTGATCGTCAAGCTTTATTTCAGAGATACGGCAAAAAATAAAAAGTATGCTAAATACAACAATCATACCGGTGCAATTGTAACGGTCAAAGATTTAAGCAATCGAACACGTAAAATGATCCATGTAGTTAAAACACCGGATGGTGAAGAAGTTTCGCCACAGCCTACATTTGACCTTGTCTATGACAAGCCTCATCTCTATTTGAGACTTAAAGATTGGAACGTAGAGTGATACGTCCCGTTAAGGCACAGGGTATTATTTTACTAACCGCATAAAACAGCACCGCCATTAACATTGATCACCTCTCCTGTTATATGCCGGGCAAAATCGGAAGCGAGGAAGAGAATCGGTCCGGCAATATCCTCAGGTGATGGAATGCGTTTTAAGGGGATACCATCTGAAATTTCCTTTTTGGTCTTCGCATCAGAAAGAACACTGGTATTAAGATCGGTATCGACCCAACCCGGAGCAATACTATTAACAAGAATATTGTCCTGGGCAAGCTCTGCCGCGAGCGACTTAGTGAATGAAATGATGGCACCCTTGGTAGCTGCATAATGGGAATGGAGAGCTTCGCCACGTTGACCTGCTGTAGAGGACAGGTTAATAATTCTTCCGCCGCCCTGCTTCCGCATAATTCTTACACCAGCCTGGCAGAGAAGAAAAAAGCTTTTGAGATTGACATCCATCATTTCGTCCCATGTGTCTTCAGACATTTCACCAATGGGGCCGTCGTTCCAGATACCATGATTATTCACGAGAATATCAATTTTGGCAAATTTAGTCATCGTTGCGTCAATAAACTTTTTCACATCCTCAGAATGGGAAAGATCGGCTTGAACTGTAACGCACATTCTACCTAGCTTTTCAACGTCTTGTTGTATTTTTGCTGCTGCTTCTTTATTTGTTTTAAAGTTGATTGCTACGTCCGATCCTGCTTGAGCGAACAGAATAGCTGCAGCA
Source organism: bacterium (assembly GCA_965249485.1). Lineage (GTDB taxonomy): Bacteria > SM23-31 > SM23-31 > SM23-31 > SM23-31 > CBDFMG01. Next base: position 2,484,347 of record OZ252239.1, read on the forward strand.
GCGCCAATTCCACGGGAACCACCGGTTATAATCGTTACTTTGCCATCTAAATTAATCATAAAGCCCCTCGAATAGGTTGTACAATAAATATGAAGGGCAATTGTAATCATTTTTTAGCATATTTTCAATTGATTTTTGTAATACTGTTGATCGGTGATTTTTCTTGCTTTTATATGAGTGTATCGCTATTTTTTCAATAAGTATTGTTACAATTATGCTCAACTTGCCCGAAAATAACGTCTAAAATAAATCCTCAATTATCTGATGAAATGATCGAATTTCAACGCTTACCAGAGCTCTATAAAAGAATTCTGAAAATCCTTCTTCTTATAGGAGTAGTCATAACCTTTGGTACGACCGGTTTTACGATAATTCAACCTGAGCACACGCTTTTTGATGCATTTTATATGACGATCATAACACTTTCGACTGTTGGATACCAGGAAGTACTCCCATTATCAACAGGAGCACGTGCATTCACAATAGTTTTGATTGGAATTGGAATTGGCTGTCTCGGATATGGTGTCAGCTCGATAACATCATTTATAGTAGAAGGTGAAATCAAAAACACATTCAGGAATCGAAAAATGGATAAAGCTATTAAAAAACTGAAAAATCATATAATATTGTGCGGTCATGGCAGATTGGGAAGCCATGCTGCAAAAGAATTACTCAATTGGAAGCAGCCATTTGTTGTCATTGAGAGCAACCGGGAAATTGCCGAATCACTCAAAGAAGTCGGTGAGATTATCTGTTTACAAGGTAACGCAACAGAAGACGCAGTCCTGTTAGAGGCAGGAGTTCAGCACGCTAAAGGACTTATTACCGCATTATCGGAAGATACCGACAACCTGTTTGTTGCACTGTCTGCACGGCGTTTGAATAAGGATTTAACCATAATATCGCGTGCTGAATACATGAGCTCGGAAGAAAAACTCATCACCGCCGGTGCCAATAAAGTCATGTCTCCCGCTCAAATTGCGGGGAGGAGGATGGCATCAATGCTTATAAATCCTGAGGTAGCCGATTTTCTGGATGTGTTTGTCGATTCGTGGGATCTGAATCTATCGCTGCAGGAGCTTCATATCAGGGAGGGGTGCGAACTTGACGGTGTTCTGATCAAAAATTCAAACCTACCTCATGAAATCCGTGTTATCGGTCTGAAAGACGAGAATGGAAAAATGGAAATTAATCCTGGCGGTGATTCTATTATCAATGCCAAAAGAACATTGATTATACTTGGTTCACGGGAGAAGATTGATCAGCTCCGTGCACATTCCGGCATTGAAGTTACAACATGATTGAATCACGCTATTTTATAATTAATTACCGAAAGTAACATTAACCGGCGTGTATTATCATGAATATAAGACTACAATGTGCAGAAAATTTTTATCCTGGAAAGCTGCAGGACCAGATTGAGGGCTTTATTTCTGAATTCGAACAACCGGATGATTTAACTTCACCGATAGCCGGTGTGGTTCCGCATGCAGGATGGATGTTTTCGGGAAGAATTGCCGCCCAGGTTTTTGCAGTTTTCAAAAAATGCAGCAAGCCTGATACCTTCATATTGTTCGGTACGGTTCACAATATTCATCAGGTTCCGAAATCTGCTGTTTATGGTGAAGGGTGTTGGAATACACCTTTTGGAGATATTGAAATTGACGAAGATTTAGCAGAATACATTATGGAAAGTATTCCTGAACTCATCGTGAACAATATAGACGCACATAATGGAGAACACTCTCTTGAAGTGCAGATTCCGTTTATAAAATATTTGTTCCCTGATTCAAAGATAGTTCCCATTGCTGTTCGTCCTGAAATGAATGCTGTAGAAATAGGAAATAATATATCTTCTATTGTGCAGAATAGTGAGAAATCTATTAAGATCGTCGGAACCACCGACTTAACCCATTACGGACACAACTACGGATTTGCACCTGCAGGTCAAGGAGATAAAGCACTTGACTGGATGAACGAAAATGACAAATCGATTATAAATCTCGCTCTGTCGATGAATGCGGATAAAATTGTTGAAGAAGCTCAAACGAATCACAATGCCTGTGGTTCGGGAGCATTGGCTGCTACTGTTTCATTTGCACGCTCATTGGGAATCCAACGTGGCAGGCTCCTTGACTATGCTACGAGTTATGATGTTATGCCCGATCCTGAGTTTACAATGGGGGTGGGATATGCAGGAATTGTGTTCTGAAGAGATTTATCAAGATTGCTACGAAAGTAGCCTTCAAAGCAGAAATGTTATTTTTTAATTGTCACAGTGATGATAATTATAAATAACTTTATCAATATCAGAGGCACTTGTAAAAAATAAGCAACTCAGTCACACTTTTTTTTATGCATTAATGTCATTTATAATTGGGTGTTCACAGAATGAACCAGTGACATTAGATCAACAATCTATTCAAGAAATCAAAACTCCTTCAGGAAAAGGCAGCAAGGGACCAAATCTTGTAACCGGAGATGATGGAAATGTATATTTAAGCTGGATTGAATCTGACGAAGAAAAAGGTAATATATTCAAGTATGCTTCGTATAAGGAGAGTAAATGGTCTCAACCCAGCATAATTACTCAAGGGGATGATTGGTTTGTGAGTGAAGCCGATTATTCTTCTTTAGCTGTTCGAGGCGATGGTTCTATGGCGGCGCATTGGTTACCTAAAACCGGCGAAGAATATTATGCTTATGACATTAATATTACACAATCTTCAAATGGTGGAAAGATATGGAAAACTCCTTTTAGTCCTCATGATGACGGTGTAAAGTCTGATCATGGCTTTGTATCTATTTTACCGTGGGATGATAACCGTTTTTTCATCACATGGTTAGACGGACGTAATAATTTCACAACAAAGGAGATGATGTTGCGTTTTGCACTATTTGACGACGATGGTCTATTGTATAATGAAGAAGTTTTTGATTACCGTGTTTGCGATTGTTGTCAGACTTCTGCTGTTCGGACGAAAAATGGCGCTGTAGTAGTCTATCGTGATCGTTCTGAGGAAGAAATCCGCGACATTGCATACATACGATATCTTGAGGGTTCATGGACTGAACCTCAGATTTTATACAAAGACGACTGGTTAATTAAAGGCTGTCCTGTTAACGGACCATCTGTTGCTGCATTAGACGAAATTGTAGCTGTGGCTTAGTTCACAGGAGCAAACTTAAAATCAGCGGTCAAAGTTATTTTTTCCAAAGATGAAGGCGAGAATTTCGGCCAACCTATTTTTGTAGATGACGGAAAACCAATGGGACGTGTAGATATTGTCATGCTCCCGGATGGTACAGCATTAGTCAGCTGGTTGGAATTTGTCGGTATAAGTAGCGAAATTCGTGTCCGTCGTGTTTATCCTAATGGGATGAAAGATTCCTCATTTACTTTGGAAAAGGCGGGTGGTGGAAGTGTAAGCGGTTGGCCACAAATAGAAATCATTAATGATGAAATAATTTTTGCATGGACCAATTCAGAGAGCCCTTCTATTATAAGATCAGCAACAGAGAAACTGATAAGATTTTAGATTGTTTGTCATTGAACATTTTGGTTTAATTTACGGTAGACAAATACTTACTCTTCTTGAGATGTAAGGTGATTGAGTAGAAGTTCCTTGATCGGATCAAAGGGCATGTCGATTCCCGTCCAAATTTTAAACGATTGAGCACCCTGATAGATGAACATGTCAAGCCCCGAAAGTGTTAAAGCACCTCGTTTTTCTGCGCTCTGAATAAATGATGTGCGGAGTGGGGTATATATAATATCATACGCTATTTGACCTGGACGGAAAAAGCGTGTACAATAGTCGGGAAAATCCTGTTTGAAGCCTTTCATTCCTAACGGTGTACAATTAACTAGCAGTCTGCTCTCCCAAATCAGTTCCCCTAGCTCTGCACTGTTGTTTAATTCCATCCAATCCAGCATTGTCGACCCTTTTTTCCATTTTTCTGCGTTGTCCAGCAGGTTTTCCGCTTGTTCCTTGTCTTCAATCCGCGTAATCATGGTGAGCTTCGGAAAGTTGAAATTGTGCAGCAGTCCAAATAAAACTGTTCTTGCTACACCTCCCGAACCAAAAACAATTACCGGTTCGTGTTCAATGGGTTTCACATATTCTCGTAGGGGTGTGAGAAATCCTTCAAGATCTGTGTTGTAGCCTTTTCGTTTGCCATCAACAAAATGAATCGTATTAACAGATCCAATACTTGCTGCTTCAGAAGAGATGTCATCGAGATATTGTTGAATATGCTCTTTCAATGGGAGTGTGATATTCAAACCGGTTAGGCCACTATCAAAAACTTCCTTTAATGCCAATTCAAGATCAGGAACATCGACAGAGAATGGAAAATAGACAGCATCAATATTGGTAAGGCTGTAAGCTTTATTGTGCATAAGAGGAGAGAGACTGTGGGACACAGGAAACCCAAAGAGTCCATACACATTTTTCCCCGATTCTATTTCCGGACGGATTTTTGCAAGATTTTCCAATGATTTTTCCTTATCGGAGATGGTGATAATAAGAAGTAGTATACAGCATCATGCTCTTAGGCAAGGTCATGCAGTGCATCAACCGCCAGGAGATACCCTTGTGCACCGATTCCGAAAATGCCTCCAGTCGCTGCCTTAGATGTATGAGAATGGTGACGGAACGATTCACGTTTATGGATATTAGAGAGATGTACCTCGATTATCGGACACGATAGCGCCGTAAGTGCGTCATAGAGAGCAATGCTGGTATGCGTATATGCACCGGGATTGATAATTAATCCATCCATCCATGCGCGGTTTTCATGAATAGCATCCAGTAGTGCGCCTTCATGATTTGACTGAAAAAAACGGCACTCAATACCATGCGATTCTGCTTTATTCTCGATAAGATTGTTGATATCCTGTAGGGTTTGCGAACCGTAAATTTCAGGTTCCCGCTCTCCGAGTAGATTCAAATTTGGACCATGAACAACAAATATTTTTTTCATGTTCACACCATAGTTTATATAAAAATTAGTTATATTTAATATAGGTAAATGCGTCTTCCATATCCGATTCAGTAATTTCGGTTGAAATCTGAGTATTGCCTATTGATTCGAGTAAAACAAACCGGAGTTTTGCATCTACATTTTTTTTATCTTTCTTAATGTACTCTCGAATAGTACCAAAATCGAGACCTTTCAGATCAATTCCTCCATCTAGACGTTTAAGGTCAGTATCAACACGCACGTAGTCATCATCAGACAATACCTTTTTCTGGTGCGAAACACGGAGTGCTGCACGCATCCCTAACAATACAGCCTCACCGTGAATTATAGTGCCGGCACCTAATGCTCCTTCTATGGCATGTCCGATTGTGTGACCGAAATTGAGAATTCTTCGAATTCCCGATTCTTTTTCATCTTGACTGACCACATCTGCTTTAACGAGCACACTTTTTCTGATAATATCTGCAACAAGATCGATATCCGATAGCGAAATAATTTCATCGAGATTCGAATAAATAGTGTGATACAATTTAGGGTCGCTAATAAGCCCGGTTTTCACAACCTCTGCTAATCCTGCAACAATCTGTCTCTGGGAAAGCGTTTTTAGCACTTCCGGATCGATAAATACAGCTTTGGGTTGGTAAAAAGAACCAACTAAGTTTTTAATCCCGTCTAAATTTACTCCAACTTTACCGCCAACCGAACTATCGCACACTGAAAGAAGAGTGGTCGGTATCTGGACATAATGAATTCCTCTTAAGTAGATTGCGGCAACAAAACCGCCGACATCGCCAACAACTCCGCCTCCAAATGCAACAACAGCAGAATTTCTGTCTAATTGGTCTTTAACAAGCTGACTGCAGAGATCGGTAACGATTTCCGTCGATTTCGATTGTTCTCCCGGCTCAAATGTGTGTTGCGTACAGGTAAATCCAGACTCCTCAAGTGTTTGTAATAATGGAACTCCATAGAGTTCAAAAACTGTTGTATCGCTGATAATTGCCAACCGTTTACCCGTCAACACCTTTTTAAGATAATCACCTATATGCCGAAGAAGTCCAGATTCAATCACTATATCATAACTTCGATCATCCAATTCAACATGAATATTTGACATTGTATAATAATTCTCCCGTTGGATTAGACTGTTCTTCTTGTGTCATATGTTGAGCGTATATCATCAATATGATCACCGCTGAATTTTTCGAGAAATACTTGTGCAAGGACAAGTGATAAAACTGCTTCTCCCACAACGCCTGCTGCAGGTACCGCACAAATATCAGAGCGTTCAACACGTGCTAAAACAGCCTCCCGAGTTTTCATGTCAACCGAATCGAGAGCAGAGAGGAGGGTTGAAATCGGTTTCATAGTGATTGTCACAACCAGTGGTTGACCGTTTGTAATCCCTCCTTCGAGTCCACCGGCGTTATTGGTTCTTCGAATTATCGCCTGCGTTGACTGCTCTTTGTCTATCGGATCATGTACTTCAGAGCCAAATCTTCGTCCACATTCTATTCCAAGTCCAATCTCAACCGCTTTAATTGCTGGAATTGACATCATTGCTTCAGCGATTCGTCCGTCAAGTTTTCTATCCCAATGTGTATGACTTCCCAAACCGACAGGTAAGCCCGATGCAATGATTTCTATTCTACCGCCGACAGTGTCTCCATTCTCTTTTGCTTCATCGATAACAGCGATCATTGATTTTTCGGCTTGTGAGTCAAGGCATCTGACAAGAGACTCATCCGCACGCTGTGATTCGAGTAACGTTTTTTTGGAATCGAATGTAGCGCTGCTTTTAACTTGATGCATTTCTATTACATGGCTGCCAATTTGAATACCAAATTCTTCCAAAAACTGACGAGTGATACCACTGAGTGCTGTACGGGCTGCTGTTTCTCGTGCACTTGCCCGGTCTATTATGTTGCGCATATCCGTATGGCCATATTTGACGGCACCTGCAAGGTCAGCGTGTCCCGGACGTGGAATAGTGATTTCTGATGGTCTATCTTCATCCGGAATCGGCTCGGAATTCATCCGATTTTTCCAATTAACCCAGTCGTTATTTTCAACTTCGACAGTGATTGGCGCACCAGTTGTATTTCCAAACCGGATTCCGGAAAGAATAGTGACAGTGTCACTTTCTATCTTCATCCGGCCACCTCTACCATAGCCCTGCTGTCTTCGGAAAAGCTGTTGATTTATTTTATCATTGTCAATAACAGCACCGGCTGGCATTCCTTCAAGAATTCCAATAAGCGTTTTCCCGTGCGATTCACCACTGGTCATATATCTCAGCATAGTATTGTCCTGTAAGTATTTATGTAAATCATATAAAGTTGTGCTTTATAACTAAATTACTTCCTGATGCTATTTATTAAATCATAAAAGCCGGGAAATGAAATATCTGCCCAATGGCCTTCTTTAATACTAGTATTTCCATCCAGAGCGGTACCGGCAACTGCAAAGGCCATAGCTATTCTATGATCTCCGAATGAGTCAAATTCCGCACTATGTTTGTTACGGTTTGAAGATATAATCAGCCCATCAGATAGCTCTTCAACATCAATACCCATATTCTCAAGATTTTTGCAAAGAGCGTGGATTCTATCAGTTTCTTTTACTCGTAGTTCTTGTGCATCTCTAATTTCTGTTTTACCTTCAGAAAAAGCCCCTGCAACAGCTATAATCGGAAGTTCATCTATTACTCTCGGTATAATATCGCCACTTATTGTAATGCCTTTGAGCTTAGAAGATTTAATTACCAGATCAGCTACTTCTTCCCCTCCGGTAACAGTAGCGTTATGTTCTTTTATATCTGCGCCCATTAATGTGAGAACATCGATAATACCGGTACGGGTTTTATTCATCCCAACATGTTTGATCGTAAGGTGTGAACCGGGCAGGAGACAGGCCAATACCGCAAAAAAAGCCGCGCCTGAAATATCACCCGGAATTGTAAGGTCAAATGGCATTAAAGAATCAACGCCGGTAATGGAAATACTATTTGTGCTTGTTTCAGTCTGTACAGGCACTCCACACGAAGATAGCAGACGCTCGGTATGATCCCTCGAAGGAAGTGGTTCAATCACTGTAGTGGTTCCATGCGCATAAAGTCCTGCGAGTAGTACTGCAGATTTTACTTGTGCACTTGCAACTGGCATTTCATACGTGATCGGCTGAAGTTGGGCGGAATTAACGGTGTAGGGGAGATTTCCATCAGTACCCGAGCAGGTAATGTCAGCACCCATTTTTCTTAATGGGATCAAAATTCTATTCATCGGCCGCTGTTGTAGTGATGCATCACCGGTTAATTCAAATGAATTGCGCTGTCCTGCAAGGATACCTGTTAATAATCGGAGAGTCGTACCGGAATTGCCACAATCGAGCGCTTCTTGATTTGAATTAAATCCGTACAGTCCATTTCCCTCAATAATGATAAATTCGGAGCCGGATTTTTCTGTATAAATCCCGAGGTTTTGTACACATTTGAGAGCACTTTGGATATCTTCTCCGCTGCCGAGACCTTTGATGCTGCTTGCTCCATCAGCCATAGCTGCTAAAAGAACAGCACGAATTGATATCGACTTGTCTCCAGGTACATGAATTGTCCCCTGTGCTGACCCTCCTGGTACGACCGTTATAGTATTCTCTGCGGTCACTGTATCTCCGGTAACTTTCTATCAAGAGCTGGTGCTATAATTCTCATTTTATTCATAAGTTGCTCGAATTGCTGAGGATAAAGAGATTGGCGCCCATCAGAAACTGCTTTGTCCGGCTCTGGGTGCACTTCGACGATGAGTCCATCTGCTCCTGCGCTAATTGAACCGAGCGATAATGATAGTACATTTTCTCTTACTCCCGCAGCATGGCTCGGATCGACAATGATAGGCAAATGGCTCAATTTCTTAATCACAGGAATTATGCTGATGTCCAGAGTAAATCGAGAATGCTGGGCAAATGTCCGTACACCCCGTTCACATAATACTACATTGTAATTTCCTTCAGCCATAATATATTCAGCTGACATTAAGAATTCCTCTAATGTTGCAGAGAGTCCCCGCTTCAAGAGAATCGGTTTACCGGTTTTTCCCGCTGCTTTCAAAAGAGAATAGTTCTGAATGTTCCGAGCACCTATTTGAAGCATATCTGCATATTGAGCAACAAGCAAAAGAGAATCATTATCGATGACCTCAGTCACAAACGGCAATCCGGTTTTTTCTCTTACATTTGCAAGGATTTCAAGACCTTCTTCACCTAAACCCTGAAAGGAATAGGGTGAAGTGCGAGGTTTGAAGACTCCGCCTCTGAGCATACTGGCGCCTGATTGCTGCAGACGATCAGCAAGCATTGTCATTTGTTCTTTACTTTCTACAGCGCATGGACCTGCAATAAATTGAATTTCTTTATCCCCGAACCGGACACCGTTTATATCCAGTATTGTGTTATCAGGCTTTGTTTCCCTGCTGACAAGTTTGTAGGGTGCCGTTACCCTGATAACCTGAACAACGTCAGGAAGGTTTTCAAAACGGCTTGTATCGATCTGGCCTGTATTCCCGGTGACACCAATTGAAGTCCTGAGCGATCCCGGGATACAGTGAGACACAAGACCGGAATCCTGTATGGCTTTGGTCACTTTTTCAATGCTTTTCTCATTGGCATTTTGGGACATCACGACGAGCATTATAGATCCTTATTGTGTTGCAATAAATTCTTTTCTGAATGTATTGGCAGCTTGAAATGCGTCATTAAGCTCTGGTTTATCCAGCTGTAATTTTAAACGTTTTAGTTCATCTATATACGTTTGCAGTTGTGTTGCTATATTTTTTCTATTTGACACAAAAATATCTTCCCAGACTGAAAAATCACTTTCAGCTATCCGAGTCATATCTTTTAATGCAGGACCGCTCATGGTGAAATATCTTTCATCTAATTTGCTCTCATTACCAACAAGATTCATTAATGCGGTTGATATTAACTGTGGAAGATGACTGATACTTGAAACAATTTTGTCGTGCATTACTGAATCGATAACGACTCGATTAGCGCCTATTGCTTCAACCATACGTGACATTCGGTCGAAAACTTCTTTTGGTGTATTACCATCCTGAATTAGGGCATATGCCCGGTCACAAAATAACTCCGGCGAGCTGTTTAACAGGCCTGTTTTTTCTGAACCTGCCATTGGATGTCCACCAACAAAATTGGTGTCTCCGCTTTGAAAAGTCTGAGCAACTTCCATGATCACATGTTTCGTACTGCCGATATCAGTTACAATACAGCCCTTTTTAACAGCCGGCATGACTTTAGGAATGAGGGTACAGATAATCCCGATAGGCACAGCGAGGACAACAAGATCTGCATCTTGAAGACCTTTTTTCATTTCGGACAAGGGATAACCTGAATCAATCAAATCTTGTTTGAGAGCGTGCGTGTAGGCATCCGAGCGGGTAATGCCGGTGACATGTTCACTTACCTTATATTTTTTTAACGCTCCGGCAAGGGAGCCGCCAATTATACCAAGACCGATAATGGCTGTCTTCTGAAATAACATAATAAAGATTCCTGATTATACTGCGGCTGTTTCTTTTTCAGCTTGTGCAATGTATCTTCCAACGACTTTTGCTATCGATCGGAGCTCTTTCATCATTTGAGTAAACTGCTCCGGTTTCAGTGACTGCGGTCCATCTGAAAGTGCTTTATCCGGATCATTATGAACTTCAACCATGATTCCATCAGCACCTGCAGCAATTGCCGCTCTCGCCATAGGAATTGCACTTACATCGAAGGTGTTCCGTGTATATTTTTCAAAAGTACGAATACCCCGCTTACACAGAATAACCCGGTCATTACCTCCGGAAAATATGTATTCTGCGCTTAGAAGCCATTCCTCAATGGTAGCAGAAAGGCCACGTTTCAAAAAGACCGGTATGTTGGTGCTGCCGACGGCCTTCAGCATTGAGTAATTTTGCATGTTTCTGGCACCAATCTGCATGATGTCTGCATACTCGGAAATAAGCGATACCTGACTAAAATCCATTAGTTCCGTAACAATAAGAAGGTTATTCCTATCGGCTGCTTTCCTCATCATTTTTAGACCTTCTTCACCAAGACCCTGAAAGCTGTAGGGAGATGTACGGGGTTTAAATGCACCGCCGCGCAGCACTTTGACGCCGTTTTTAGCAAGAAGTGCAGCAATTTCTTCAATCTGGTCTACATTTTCAACAGAGCATGGTCCTGCCATTACTATTATTTCATTACCGCCGATTTTAACACCCTGTAAATCGAAAACAGAGTTATCCGGATGAAAATGTCTGCCAACCCGTTTAAACGGTTCAGTAACACGCACAACTTCTTGGACGCCTTCCAGAATTTCGAATTCACGCATATCGATATCGCGTTTATCGCCAATAGCACCGAGCACGGTTTTCAATGAACCAGTCGATTTATGGATATCAAATCCTTTTGATGTAAGGTGCGATACAACGTTTTCGATTTGACTTTCAGTGGCCTGATCGTCCATTACTACAATCATAATATTTTACTCCACCATTAATTTATTCATGATTTGAAATTTTACGTTCAATATGTCTTGATTCATCTATTATTCTCTCAAAAAGCGTTTTGATACTATTTTCATTTAAAGGGCCTTTGTTTTGAGCAGCTAACCGTGCAAAAATAGCTTTTTCCCGCTCAGGAGAATAAATTGCCTTATTTTTCGATTTTTTTATCTTCCCAATTTCAATTGCACAAGCTGCCCGCTCATTGAGAAGCTGCAAAATTTGGTCATCAATAGCGTCGATTTTATTGCGCCAATCGTCAATAGTCATGTTACCTCTCACTTTTCTGATATACTTGTGCTTATATCTTTAGCAAAATCACGGACACGCTCCGCTAGGTTGTCGCATCCGGCATTTTGTCGTAACAAATTGATCAATGCACTTCCTACAACAACACCGTCGCTGAATTTGGAAATTTTCCGAGCATCTTCACTGTTGCTTACCCCAAACCCGACCATAACCGGTTTTTTAATGGTTTTTCTGACGTTTTTAAGATAGTTTCCTATCTGAGAGAATAGTTGTGTGCGTGCTCCGGTCACACCTGCCACCGATACACAATATACAAAATCATCGGATAATTTCTCAATTCTTTTCATCCGTTTTTCTGATGTCAGCGGGGAAACAAGGAATACCATACGGAGATTTTCTCTGTGTGCACTTTTAACAAACTGATCTGCTTCTTCAAGAGGTAAATCTGGTATCAATAAACCGTCACCACCATGCGCAGACAGTTTTCGCATAAATGACTCAATACCGATATGCATCACGATATTTGTGTAGGTGAAAACGATGAGAGGAATTTCGCTTTTGACACGGATATTTTTGATATAATCGAATACAACATTCGGAGTTACACCATTTTCTATCGCCTGATGTGACGATGTCTGTATTGTTGGTCCATCCGCAAGCGGATCCGAAAATGGCATGCCTAGTTCGACTATTGAAACACCACCCGATTCAAGTGCCCATACAAGCTCAGGTGTGTTCTCAATATTAGGATACCCCGCCGTCAGAAAGGGGATGAAAGCTTTCTGTCCCTGATTCTTGAGAAGATCGATTTTTTTAGATATTCTATTCAAGATTCTTTAGACCTTGCTATTTAGTGTTTAAGTATTCTGTAACAATATCCATATCTTTATCACCACGACCCGATAGATTGATAATGATAGACTCACTTCGGGGGAGAGATGGGACAATTTTAATTGCTGCAGCTACTGCATGAGCACTTTCGAGTGCCGGAATGATTCCCTCTTTTTGTGTTAGGAGCTCAAATGCCTCCATAGCTTCTTTATCTGTTACAGCAACATATGTTACTCTTTTCGAATCTTTTAGGAAACTGTGTTCAGGACCGACACCGGGATAATCAAGTCCCGCAGATATAGAGTGGGCAATTTTAATTTGACCGTATTGATTCTGCAAGACATAACTTTTTGAGCCATGTAGAACTCCCGGAGAACCTTTTGACAGAGTTGCAGAATGGTGTTCTGTGCCAAGTCCTGAACCGGCAGCTTCGACACCAATCATTTTTATTTCGCTTGACCGGATAAAAGGATAAAACAGGCCGATTGAATTGCTGCCACCCCCTACGGATGCAAAAAGATGGGATACGTTTGTGAGACCGAGTTTCCTAATCTGGCGTTTCGTTTCATTCCCGATAACAGTCTGAAAATTCCGGACAATCTTTGGGTAGGGGTGAGGACCAACCGTTGATCCGATACAGTAATAAGTGCTCTCGGCATTGGTGACCCAGTCGCGAATCGCTTCTGAGGTAGCATCTTTCAATGTTTTTGAACCGGATGACACACACCGCACTTCAGCACCCAGAAGTTTCATCTTAAACACATTGAGACTCTGCCGTTTCATATCCTCTTCGCCCATGTAAACAATACAATTTTTTTCAAACTTTGCTGCAACGGTGGCCGTAGCCAATCCGTGCTGTCCGGCACCGGTTTCGGCGATGATCCGGTCTTTTTTCATATAGTCTGCCAGAAGAATCTGACCAATTGTGTTGTTTATTTTATGGGCTCCGGTATGGAGGAGGTCTTCCCGTTTCAGATAAATGTTGGCTCCGTTAAGTTCCTTGGTTAACTGATCTGCATAATAAAGTGGTGTCGGGCGTCCGGCAAACTGCGTGAGATAATAATCAATTTTATCTTTTTGCGACCGATCTTTGATAAACAATGTATAGGCACTTTCAAGTTCTTCAAGAACACTGATGAGTGTCTCGGGAACGAACCGTCCTCCAAAATCACCAAAATATCCTTTACTGTTAGGCAGCATTATGTTCCTCATATTGTATCAATCATACTGCAGCACATGCTACAATAAACCTTTTTATTTTCTGACTGTCTTTTCGCCCGGGGGCTGATTCAACTGCAGAAGAAACATCAACCATGTACGGATTAACATTCCGCACTGCTTCAGCAACATTATGCTCATTGAGCCCACCAGCAAGTATGATCGGATGCGTTCTGGGCACTTCTTGGAGAATACTCCAATCAAAAGATTTCCCCGAACCGCCGTATACGTTTCGCACTTTTGTGTCGAATAAAAACATGGCACAGTCTTCGAAATTGTTGATTTGTAAAACGTCAAAAGTGTCATCGACTCGAAAGGCTTTAATAGCTTTTTCTTTCAATTGGTTACAACGTTCAGGAGGCTCATCTCCATGAAATTGAAAATAGTCGAGAAAATTCATCTCGGACAATTTATTTAAAAAACTTTCTTTCGCATTGACGACTACACCAATTTTTGTAATTTTATCGGGTAATGTAGCACAAATTGCGTCTGCTTCAGAAGGGCTGATTGAACGAGGACTCTTTTCATAAAACACAAATCCGAGCGCATGAGCACCGTGCAAAACTGCCATTTCAGCATCTGTTTTGTTCGTAATTCCGCAAATTTTAACACGTGTTTGTTGCATCGTTTTCTCTAAATCCAAGTATGAGTGATTCCAATTGCTGACCAGGATTTTCCGATCTCATTAAAGCTTCTCCGATAAGAAAGCCATCATACCCTGCTTTATCGAGTTCAAGTAGTTGTTCTGCGTTATCTAGTGCACTCTCGCTGATTTTAATGCTCGAAGAGGGGAGAGAGTTGTATAACCGGAAACTGTTGTCAATAGTCTGTTCAAACGTATGAAGATTTCTATTATTGACACCGACGATATCAGGGACAAGATCATTCAGTTTAGCAATATCTTCCTCATTTTCTGTCTCAATCAATACTTCAAGCCTATTTGCATGTGCACATTCTATTAATTCGGATAATTGGTCTTTGCTTAGACAATTTGAAATCAAGAGGATTGCATCCGCGCCGTAATACCTCGACTCGACTACTTGATATGGATCAATAATAAAATCCTTTCTCAAGATCGGAATACTTACTGATTGCTTAATTTTTTGTAAGTCGAGCAGATTACCCCCAAAAAACTTAGTGTCAGTAAGTACCGAAATTCCTGACGCTCCCGATTGCTCATATGATTTGGCTAATAATTCCGGATTAGTGATGGTTCTCAACTCACCCTTAGATGGAGATTTGCGCTTGATCTCTGCTATTATTGCAGGCCTGTTTGCATTGATAGAATCTTTTAATGAAATTGGAGTTTTACCAGAATCGGATTCTTGGAAATATGACAATGTACGATTCTTCTTAGCCTGCTCAATTTCAGATCGCTTATTTTGTATTATTTTATCCAGATAACTCATGAATTAGTATTAGCGTGAGTTTGACATTTGTATTAATTGTTCGAGTTTCTCCATTGCCTTTCCTTTGTCGAGTGACTTGGCCGCTAATTCCATTCCTTTTTGAATGGAAAACGAATCATCCGATGACGCAATAGCGAATCCGGCATTGAGAACTACTATGTCACGATGCGTACCCTTTTTCCCGTTTAATAGTTCAAGTGCTATTTTTTTATTGTCTTCAATGTCACCACCGACTACTTCGGTTATCGGTCTTCTTTTGATTCCAAAATCTTCGGGAACAACGGCGTAGCTCGAAATTTTTCCTTGTGACAGCTCTGTAATGTCGGTAGTACCAGAGATTGAGATCTCGTCTAATCCTTCTTCTCCGTGGACTACAAAAACCTTTTCGGAGCCAAGCTTATTTAATACCGCAGCAATTTGTTCACGCAATGCCCCGTCAAACACACCGATTACCTGTCGCTTTACTCCTGCAGGATTAGTCATAGGACCTAAAATGTTAAAAAATGTTCTCAGTCCAATCTCTTTCCTTGGTCCGACAGCATGCTTGATTGCCTGGTGAAGTTTCGGTGCAAAAAGAAATCCGATCCCAATTTTTTCAATGCACTCTTCAACTTTTTTGGGATCAGCATCAATGTTTATACCAAGTGCTAAAAGTAGATCAGCACTACCACATTTGCTTGAGACCGATCTGTTGCCGTGTTTTGCAACAGTCGCACCCGCACCTGCAGCAACAAGCGCACTTAATGTCGATACATTCAGTGTATGCTGTAAATCTCCTCCGGTACCACACGTGTCGATTGCATTATTGCTGGAAATAGAGATAGGAATAACGTTATTGCGCATTGTTTGAGTAAATCCGGCAATTTCATCTATTGTTTCACCTTTCATCTTGCAAGCTATAATAAAAGCGCCAATCTGTGCAGGAGTTGCATTACCATCCATGATGATTTGCAATGCTTCCTGTGCTTCCTGTTGAGTAAGATCGTTTGATTCAACAACTTTTGCGATATAGTCTTTTAGCATACCAGCACCTACGGTTTAGTCATTGTAAAACAATAAAATAATTTAAACAGCTAAATCAATGCTTTAAGAGAAGAAAATTAAGTAACAGTCGTTTTCCTTCAGTAGTGAGAATAGACTCAGGGTGAAATTGTACTCCTTCAACAGGGTGTTCTTTATGGCGAATTCCCATAATTATACCGTCATCCGTTTCTGCGGAAATAGTAAGACAATCGGGTAATGATTTACGATCAACAATCAACGAGTGGTACCGTGTTGCTGTTAACGGATTTTCAATTCCTTTAAAAATAGATTCAGAATCGTGAAAAATCTGAGACGTTTTACCATGGACCAGTGACGATGCACGGACAACGTCTCCTCCAAATACCTCTCCGATTACCTGATGGCCGAGGCAAACTCCGAGAATCGGGATGGTTTGGTGGAAATGGGAAATAACTTCCGGACAAATTCCGCTATTTTCCGGCCGACCGGGCCCAGGTGAAATTATAATCTTTTCAGGGTTCATTTTTTCTATATCATCTACTGTAGTCTCATCATTCCGGTACACAACGACATGAGAACCGGATTCGCCGACATATTGGACAAGGTTATACGTAAACGAATCGTAATTGTCAATTACCACTATCATAGATCTTGCCTTCTGCAGAAGCTACTGCTTTGATAAGTGCCTGCGCTTTGTGAAGTGTTTCGAAATATTCATTTTCAGGTACTGAGTCTGCAACAATTCCTGCACCTGCCTGAATGTAAGCTCTTTTGTCTTTAATGAATAGTGTGCGTATGGCAATGCAGGTGTCGATATTATCGTGAAAATCTATATATCCAACCGCACCAGCATATATTCCACGTCGCGTCGGTTCAAGCTCATCGATAATTTCCATTGCTCTGATTTTTGGTGCACCAGAAACCGTTCCGGCTGGAAATGTTCCCCGAAGAACATCAAAACTGTCTTGCGATTGTTCTAATTGCCCTGTTACTTCGGACACGATATGCATAACATGTGAATATCTCTCAATTCCCATAAATTCAGGTATACTAATGGAGCCGAATTTGCAAAATCTGCCGAGATCATTTCTTCCGAGATCGACGAGCATGACATGTTCAGCCCGTTCTTTCTCATCATTCAGCAATTCTTCAGCATTTTTGTTATCCTCAATGTGTGAGAGTCCGCGCGGTCTTGTTCCGGCAAGCGGCCTCGTTGTCACAAGTCCGTCGATACATTTAACTAATACTTCCGGTGATGATCCGGTAACAACCAATCCGTTTATGTCAATATAAAACATATATGGTGATGGATTTGTGCTCCGCAATCGCCGGTATGTATCAAAACTGTCGCGGTGAAGTGGAGCAGAGAATTGTTGAGAAAGAACAACCTGAAAAATGTCACCCTGTGCAATATATTCTTTTGCATTTTCAATGTTCTTCTCAAAATTGTCCTTTGTCATGTTGGATACAATTTCGAGTGTTCCATTAGTATTTGTAGCTAGATCATCGTAGCTGTATTCAAGAGGTTTTTTGAGTAAGTCTGCTATTTCATTGATTTTTTTACATCCAGCAACATATTCTATTTTTAAACCCTCACCGCATTTAATAATTGTTACAATTTTAATGTTGTGATGATAATGATCGTACACTATTACCGTATCAACAAGTAATAAACTATAGTGGTCAAGCTCAAATTCTGATTTGTTTTTGTCAGGAATCGATTCAAAAAACCGAACGGAATCATAGTTGAATAAACCAACAAGACCGCCGATAAATGGAGGCAGGTCCGAATCTTTTTGAATTGAATATTCTCCTAACAGTGATCTAAGTGCCGCAATGGAATTTCCGGGTATTATGCGATGATTACCATTTTCCTCGATAGTAGTCGAATCTGCTGTACAGCGGATAACATTTTTCGGTGCAAATCCTATAAATGAATATCGTCCACTTGATCCGCTCTGCAATGCGCTTTCAAGAAGAAAGGAGTAGGGTGATTGATAACGGATCTTTTGGTATAAGCTGACCGGAGTATCGAAATCACCACTCATTTCATATATAAGTGGAATGTGAGAGTAGCCTTCACCGAGAGCTGCGCACTCTTCATATGTTTGTTTTATCGGCATGGTACTTTTCGCATGTGGTTATGAATTAAAACAAAAAGCCGCGAAACATGAGCGGTTCCGCGGCTTAAATAATTGATTTTTATTATAGTTAGAGTCAATCATGTAAAAACAGCGGAATATCCCCTCCGTAAAACCAATACCACCAATAATATGTTGCGCTGTTTTTATTCATTATGACTCAATAATTTTGATAAGCGTTTTGAAAGTACGAAAATATGATTAGCGTGTCAAGAAAAAAGTTGCATGTTTTTGGTTTAATCATTACAATACAACAGGATTTATACAAGTAATAATTGTACATTTATTCTCCCACTTGAGTAGTATCATGTCTGGTATAATCGCATTCATTGTACAGGAAGAGAAAGTGTAGTATATCTGCATATGAAATCCCTCATCACGAGGGATTTTTTTAGTTCATTATTGAAATTCAGCCTTTATAATTATAACGATTAATCTGTAATTTTTGTTAAATTGGTGAACATGAATCATATAAAGCAGCTACCGCCAACAGTAACGAATAAAATTGCTGCAGGGGAAGTGATTGACCGTCCTGCTGCGGTCGTAAAGGAATTAATGGAAAACGCCCTGGATGCAGGTGGGAAACATATTGAGATACATATAGTAGAAGGCGGTAAAGAAAAAATCCTTATTATAGATGACGGGCAGGGTATAGGAATTGAAGATGCTGCAATTGCATTTGAGCGGTTTTCTACCAGTAAAATTGATTCATTTGAAGATTTAGAACGTCTCTCTTCGTTCGGATTCAGAGGTGAAGCTTTGGCAAGTATTGCCGCCGTATCAATAATTGAATTGAAAACAAAGACTGCCGATGTAGATGAAGGTACGTTTATGAGAATAGAAGGAGGCACTATTGTCAATTCAAAAGAGATTTCCTGGAATAAAGGCACCTCTATTGCCGTCAATAATATCTTTTATAATACACCGGCTCGAAGGAAATTTCAGAAAAATGCGTTGAGTGAGACTCGCCAGACTTATAGAGTATTTCGCAGTTATGCCCTCGCCAATCCGGATGTCGCATTTAAGTTGAACAGTAACGGCAAGCTGGTCTGGAACTTACAACAATCAGAACTCTCAACCCGGATTTCCGACCTTTTTGATGCAAACATTCAACAATATCTTGTTGAGGTGAACGGTCATAGCGATCTTTTTTCACTCCATGGCTATATCAGTATTCCTGAACTAACGAGAAGTACCCGTAATGATCAGTATCTTTTCTTAAATCGAAGATATATCAAAAACAGATCTGTTGAGCATGCTGTTTATCAGGGATATGGGGAAACATTAAGCCATAGCCATGGCCATCCGATTTATATCCTGATGCTCACGGTTCCTCCGGATAGAATTGATGTCAATATTCACCCCACAAAACTTGAAGCACGGTTTCAGGATGAGCGGGAAATACACAGATTTATTGCCAATTCGGTTAAAAATACTCTTGGGTTCACCGGCACAGGAGTGATGAAACCGCTCGCCACTACTTATCACCATGCATCCATATCCGGAAGCGGGCCGATGTCGCAAAGTAAAGCTGATATGCAGGAATCTGCAGCTATTCCGTTCAAAAATAATTTATTCATAAGTACAAAAGAGCAGTTGGAATCTACTCATTCTCCTCCGACTAATATCGTTGAATCAAAGGTAGGTGACGATAGCAAAGAAATCAATATCGACCCTGAGAAAGTCTGGCAAGTACATCAATGCTTTATTTTTTCACAAGTAAAAAACGGCCTGGTTATTATTGACCAGCATACTGCTCATGAGAGGATTCTCTATGAAAAGGCGCTTCGGATGCTCAATGAAGGAGAAAAGCCGTCACAACAACTACTATTCCCTCAGACTGTACAGTTTAACAAAGATGAAATGATTGTATTAACCGAACTAATTTCGCTTCTGGAGAAGCTAGGATTTGACATCAGGTTATTCGGTAGTGATACGGCTGTAATTGAATCTGTTCCGCTCAATATAAAAATGGGCAGAGAAGTTGAATCTCTCCAAAAAATTCTTGACGAATACCAAAAAGACGAATATAAAGATCTGGACATACATGATAGAGTAGCCCAGTCGTATGCGTGCCGATCAGCAATTATGAAAGGCGATAAATTAACTTCTGAAGAAATGTATAGGTTGATTGATGATCTTTTTGCTACGCAGTTCCCGTATTACTGTCCGCACGGCAGGCCTACTATCGTCGATCTAAGTTTAAAAGAGCTTAATTCCAGATTTTTTCGCTAAAATTTCGGGTGTTGAATTTATGAGTATTTCAGCATGAGATTTCGGCTTGCATTTCAAATGGGTTATTGCTACATTGCTTGTTAATATTGCACGATCCACTGACCTTTCAATTTCAAATCTATAGATATTTATAACCAAAAACCAGCAAATCCTAAGAGTTATTGGAGGAAGATGTGCAAGAAGTCAAGACTGAAAACGTTCGAAATATTGCTCTGATTGGACACGGAGATGCCGGGAAAACAACACTTGCGGAAGGGATGCTTTTCACAGCAAATGAAACACAGCGATTTGGTTCTGTTGACGATGGGTCAACAGTATCCGACTACAATCAAGATGAAATTGATCGAAAAATTTCAATTAATGCCGCATTAATGCATTGTGAGTGGAATAATTCCAAGATCAATATTATTGACACTCCCGGATATATGGATTTTACAGGAGAAGTCAAAGGGGCACTGCATGCCGTTGAATTAGGTTTGCTCGTTGTGAACGCTGTATCAGGACTTGAAGTAGGCTCGGAAATAGTCTGGGGTTATTGTGAAAATAAGGACATCCCAAGAGCCATTATTATTAATAAACTTAATAAAGAACATGCAGATTTTAAAAGAGTATTGGGAACGCTGAAAAACAATTTCAGAAAAAATGTAATTCCTGTTCAAATCCCCATTAGTGAGGGCTTGGCATTTGGTAGCGTTGTAGATATTATCAAAGGTACACTTTACAAATTTTCGAATGACAAATCAGGAAAATTTACAAAAGAAGATGTCCCTGATTCAGTTAAAGCGGAAGTGGACAGTATTAGAAATGAATTAAAAGAAGTAGTTGCCGAAAGTAACGATGAACTCCTGGAGAAATATCTTGAAGAAGGTGATATTTCTGAAGAAGAATTTAATAAAGGATTAAGGTCGGCTATTGCCGACGGTGTAATTTTTCCTCTTTTGTGCACTGCTGCCGATACGAATCTAGGCGCAAAACCGCTTCTTGATTTTATAGCGGAATATTTTCCGAGCCCTTCGGATTTCAAAAGCATAAAAGGTAGAAATCCAAAATCGGGAGAGGAAAAGGAAGTTTCATATGATTCGGCCGGTAAAGCTGTTTTACAGGTTTTTAAAACAGTTTCTGAACCGCATGTCGGTGAGCTTTCATTTTTTAAATGTTTATCCGGTTCAATAAAGCCAGGTCTGGAATTAATGAATACGTCCAGAGATCAGGTCGAACGTATCGGGCAAATTTACTCGATGAATGGACATATCAGGAATGAAGTATCTCAAATTCAGGCCGGAGATATCGGTGGAGTAGTAAAGTTGAAACACACACATACAGGTGACACTTTGTGTGATAAGGCTAATCCGATAATTCTGGAAGAAATTGATTTTCCAAGTCCAATTATTCGGATGGCTGTTGCACCGAAATCAAAAGGTGATGAAGATAAAATATCGACCGGATTGCACACATTGCACGAGGAAGATCCATCATTTATTGTGGCGGTTGACAATGAGTTGAAGCAAATTATTATCTCGGGACAGGGAGAACTCCATTTAGATATTATTGTCAAACGATTGAAGCAAAAAATGGGAGTGGAAGTACTCATAGAGGATCCAAAGATACCTTACCGTGAAACGATACGTGGAACTGCAAAAACACAGGGTAAATATAAAAAACAGAGTGGTGGTAAAGGACAGTATGGTGATGTGTGGATTGAATTAGAGCCAATGAAGAGGGGAGAGGGGTTTCAATTTGTTAACAAAATATTTGGCGGTTCTATTCCTACGAAATTCATTCCAGCTGTCGAAAAGGGGATTGTCGAAACAATGGCAACCGGGATTCTTTGCGGTTGCAATGTTGTCGATATTAAAGTAACCCTAAATGATGGATCGTATCATGCTGTTGATTCCTCAGATATGGCATTTAAGATTGCCGGATCTATGGCCTTGAAAAAGGCTTTTGTTGATGCTAAGCCCACTCTTTTGGAGCCTCTTTATGAAGTTGAGGTTGTAGTGCCAGAAGAATTTATGGGTGATGTCATGGGTGATTTGTCTGGACGGAGAGGAAAAATCCAGGGTATGGAGGCAGAAGGACATTTTCAAAAGATAAAAGCAATGGTTCCACTTGCTGAGCTTTATAAGTATTCGACAACTCTAAGGTCGATTACGAGTGGTAGAGGAATGCACCGGAGAAAAATTCACGGATACGAAGAGGTACCGCGAGAAATATCCAATAAAATCATTCGGGAGTATAAATCCGAAGATCAGGAATAGTATTACTAATGGGATATAATCTGCCCGTATAAATATTTTTGATATTTCGGCTTTAGTATATGATGGAACGATTATGGTCGCCTTGGCGCATGAAGTATGTTAAAACACTCAAATCGTCAAAAAACGGGTGCGAATTCTGCGGTATTGACAGGGATAAAAATGATACAGAGAACTTTGTTGTTATTAGAAGCAAATATAACTTTGTAGTGATGAATATTTATCCCTATAACAGCGGACATTTACTCATAGTACCATATAAGCATACGAAAAATTTTACTGCTATCCCTGTCAGGATTCTGAATGAATCAATGGCATTGATTCATTCATCTGTAGCGGTCTTAAAGAGTATTTATAAACCGGATGGATTCAATGTTGGCTTGAATATCGGCTCTGCTGCCGGAGCGGGGATTGTTGACCATATTCATTTTCACGTTGTACCGAGATGGAAGGGCGATACAAATTTTCTTCCGGTATTTGGCGAAACAAAAGTGATTTCCCAGGACCTGAAAGAGAGCTATGAATTGATTCGTGCAGGATTTCAGAAATATAATTCAACTCAATCATAACACGATCTTATCCAAATGTGAATAGAGCAGCACCCCACACAAAAAACTCCTTTCGAGTATTACATATTTCTCCATTTAATACTGCCGGAGTGCCTTATACCTTTGTAAAAGCGGAACAAGAACTTGGACTCGATAGCCGGCTGATCACTCTCAAAAAGCATACATTTGAATTTGGCGAAGACATTTGTCTCAATGCCCCTTTTATCACCACGCCCGGTATGAAGACATTCAAATCAGTTCTGCAGTATTTAAAAAGAAAACAGCCTCATAAAGAGTATTCTACTCCTCCTGTTAGAAACCACTCAGAAATAGAAAAGAGGCTTTTTGCAGTTCGAGATGTTCTTTGGAACGTGAAGTTTGGCTCATTTCTGAAAAAATTTGATGTATTTTCCTTTAATCTTGTTCATCTCGATGGAGGAAAAGGTTTTTTTTCAGATTCCCGGATTATTAAAGAGATGATTAACAGGAATATTCCGGTGATCTGCACCTATTTGGGTAGTGATTTACGGGTGCGTGGTATCGATCCGGAAATTGATCGGTTGAGCAGTTGTAATTTTACAGTAGAAGTTGATCACATGAAGATTTATCCCGGGATACATTGGCTGCCGTTTCCTTTTGATTTTTCAGACTTTCACTTTAAAACTGATGTTACTCGGTCGCCTATTGTAGTTGGTCACGCTCCATCAAATTGTGTAGTAAAAGGAACAGATTTCATTCTTGAAACTCTGCATCGACTGAAAAAAAAGCTCGATTTTGAAATTCTGCTTATTGAGAACATAACACATAAGCAAGCTTTAAATCTAAAGAGTACCTGTTCGATTTTTATTGACCAATTGACTGATATAGGATTCGGCATTAATGCCATAGAGTCTCTTGCTATGGGGATACCGACTTTAACAAGCCTAGTCTCTGAATATAGAGATATGTTTCCGGATGCTCCATTCATAGAAATTACAAAAGATAATCTTGAACAAGAACTGTATTCTTACATCACAAGTGTGGAAAAAAGAACGAAATTGGGAGGTGAATCATACGATTGGGTTCGGAAAAACCACGATAAATGTGAGGTTTTAAAGCAAATGTATCGCCGGGCAGCCGAATGTATTCCTTCACTCAAAGATGTCTGTTCTCACTTTTAGTGAACCTTACGGAGAATTAACTGGTTTTATCACTATGAAGTTGATACACGAATAAATACAATTTCATATCTAACAAGAAAGCTATCTTCAATGATGTTCGAGAGTTTATTTCGGTTTTTTGTTGCCGTGCTCATTATTGCATGCGCATTTTCAGCGCAAGCCCAATCAACGGTATCTGACAGTGAATTAGGCTCAAATAGTATTAGTTTTAGCAATGTTGCGAAAATCTCAAATTCAGTTACAAATGACTTGTCTATAAATGTTTTTGACATTTCCGACCTTTCAGAAAAATATAGAGAAATAGCGCATTTGGGAATTACATCGGCATATAGAGATGCTCCGTTTTTGGATAATGCGCTTGCTTTGTTTGATACTCTTATACTCATGAGACCTGACCGACCTGAAGGATTTTTCCTCAATGCTGCACTATATTATTCAATTGCACTCTTTGATCGTACGGAAGAAGTTACCGAAAAATTTACGTACAATTCTGAAAAAGCAATTGAACTAACCAATACATTATTAGAAGAAGATCCGGAAAATCCCTATTATTACTTCTATCTTGGCGCAGTACATGGAAATCTTGGTTTGCAGAATTTGGAACTGGGAAATTATTGGCGTGCATACAGAAACGGATCAAAAGGAAAGAGTTATCTGGAAAAAGCTCTCGAAATTGATCCTAAATTTGCAGACGCGAAATTGGGTATTGGAATGTTTCAATACTATCTGGATATTCTACCGAAATACCTTAAATTCTTTCTGTTTTTTGTAAGATTTAAGGGTGACAGAGAAGAAGGATTGGAAAATGTTCATGATGCAGCGCAAGAGGGCTTAATTACACGCATAGAAGCAAATTATTTTCTTGCCCGTGTATATAATAAATATGAAGGCAGGGTATATGAAGCCGAAAAATTATTTCAATCCCTTTATGAAGCATTTCCAGATAACTACTATTTTCGTTGGTCATTAGCAAGATTCTATTACGAAAATGGCAACTTGTCGGCTGCACACGATTTGTTTGAGAAATTTCTCAAAGTTCCGCATAAATATTACAATCAGAGTATTCGTTACTATCTCGGTGTTATTGCACATGAAACAGGTAACTACAGCACATCAAATGGTCATTTTTATGTTCTCCTCAATCTTATTAAAACGAGTGATAAAGAGCAAAATAAAAGCAGGCTGCGTGATGTATATTACCGGATAGGGCTAAATTACGAATATCAATCGGACAGAAAAAGCGCTGTACGGTACTATTCAATGGCTATGAATGTTGACTCAGACAACTTAAAGGACGAGCTGAAAGAACGCAGTAATTTCCCCATTACTCCAGACGAATTGCATATAAGATCAATAGAAGCTTTATTAAAGGCAGAAAATTATACTGCAGCTCTTATTACGTATGACAGTCAACTTCCTGCTGCTCATAATGGTAATGATGGAGTAAATATGTCTTCCAATATCGCACTCCTGAAATCTGAAGTATCATTTTATATGAATAATATTGATTCTGCACGTAATTTTTTCAGTAGCCATTCTGAAGATGATTATAAAAGTAATGAATATCGTGTACGCTATAATCTTCTGGGTGCAAGATTAGGAATGAATAGTAGCAATATGGATATTGTAGAGATGTATATAAAAAGAGCAAGTGAATTGGATTTACAAGAATTGCCGATATTCTATGTGAGAGTGTCAAATGGCATACAACATCAGGCTTTTGGTTCTGTGCTATACAGATGAACGGATGTCTTGAAAAAGAGTAAATAAAACAAATGAGACTGGAGAATTCCGGTATTACAGTCGAAATAGTATACATGCAATGATACAAAGAGAATTGTATGAAAAATATTTATCATACTATAATTTCTGTTAAAATGGGATTGAGGAAATATTAATGAAATCAGGCGGATATACTAGATCTATTATACTTCTGTTTGCTTTTGTTGCAACGTCATGCTCCATAATTCCCAGGGGGCTTACAAGCAACCCTGTTTCGGAATCAAGACCTGCTTATGTTGAGTATTATTCTTCAGGAAAGCAGGCTTATGACACTGGTGATATTGAACAAGCTCAGCAAAATCTGCAACGTTGTCTTGAGCTCAATCCCGAATACTATCCAGCAATGGAACTGCTCGGATACACCTTGTTTTCCTCCGGCGAATATGAAGAAGCTTTACAGCAATTTTCAAATGCATTGCGTGGCAATGCATACTCGGTAAACGCTCGTCTGGGAAAGGGGCGAATTCACATGATGCGGAGAGAATTTGAAAATGCAATTGTGGAGCTATCGGCTGCTCTGCGGATTGATCCGGCAAATGCAGATGTCCATTTTTACAAAGGTATGGCACTGAGACAGAAAGGTGATGATTTTTTGAGTTGGACATCGCTGATTCGCTCAATTATTAATGATGCGTCATACCGTGCTACGGTTGCCGAACTAATTCCTTTGCAGGAATCCCACATTGCGCGACTGTTTCAGAAAGAGTATCTTACAATCGAACAAAATGCAGTAATCAGCAGAGCTGATGCAGCAGCCTTAGTAGCTGTAATTATTGTTGAGAATCCTGCAAATATGAGTGTTCAACTGCGTGGTGATTTTCAGATTCCCCGGCAATTTCAGGCTGTTCAATCAACATTGAAAGTTGCAGATGTGCCTGAAGCATATTGGGCTTACGACGTGATCAATATGGCGGTTACAACAGGAATAATGCAGCTTGATTTGGAAAATTATTTCAATCCTGAACATGATTTGACAAAATTGGAATATGCCTTAATTCTCCAGGAACTGCTTATAGGTGTATTGGATGAACCAGAACTCAACACACGATATTTTAGCAGAGGTGAATCGTTTCCCGATTTGAACAGTTCGCATTGGGCGTACAACGCCGCACGATTATGTGTCGAATATGGATATTTACAACCGCATGATTCAGGGGCATTCGGTACAGATGACACTGTTAGAGCATACGATGTGATATCTACTTTTGAGTCAATAGTGAAAATGAAATAAAGATGTAATCTTCAAAATAAATTCATCCTATTATTAAAGAAAGCCTTAAACTGAAGTATCTTACCTGAATCCCCTTGATTTTTTCGTTAATACTTACTAAGTTCCACTGCTTTTATTGCACAGAAACCTTTAGAACCTCACCGTTTCTCAAGGAATAATTTCATTACTTCGTAAGCTACATTATACTGCTATTTATATTTTGAATTGTGTCTATGAACCATTGAATATTTGGGGTGACTATGATACCTGCAACACAATTAAAAGTTGGAATGATTATCAAGTTTAAAAATTCAATGTATCGTATAAATTCAATTCTGCATCAAGCTATGGGACGGGGAGCAGGGAAGGTTGTAGCAAAAATGAAAGATATTAAAACGGGAGCGAACATTGAACAGCGGTTCAGATCTACTGAAAGTCTGGAACCAGTTCGTATTGAGGGGCACGAGATGGAGTATCTATATTCTTCTGGTACAGAATACTGTTTTATGTATACCGATACGTATGAGCAAATTATGCTTAATGCTGAACTTATCGATGACATTAAAGCATATCTCCTCCCCAACGCAAAATATAGTGTTGATTTTCATGAAGAAAATCCCATCGGTATACAGCCTCCGCGTACATTGGAATTGAAAGTAACTGAAACAGACCCTTCTATCAAAGGAGCTACTGCATCTGCATCAATGAAACCGGCTACGCTCGAAACTGGACTTGTTGTTGGAGTTCCTCCTTTTATTGAAATCGGTGATGTGATAAAAGTAGACACCAGCGAAAAAAAATATCTTGAACGTGCATAACTTTTCGAATGGGTAATCTCATCATAGGTGAATGAGTGGATTGAATTCGACAAAGCATTAATTCTCAATTTTCAATAGCCATCAAATAAAGAGTTCTCTATGGACCTAGGTCTTAAAAATGCAGTTGCTGTAGTTGCCGGTGCAAGTAGTGGCCTTGGTAGAGCTGTTGCAACAGAGCTTTCTCATGAAGGTTGCAAAGTATCTATCTGTTCCCGCACTAAAGAGAATATTGCAAAAACTGCCCAGGAAATTGAAAGTAAAACTGGCAATCCTGTGTTGTCATATCCGGCCGATGTTACAAATATTAACGAAATAAAAAGTTATATTGATGCAACAATTGCAGAGTTCGGTGATATAAATATTTTGATCTGTAATGCTGGGGGACCACCATCTACACACTTTGAAGATACAAATGAACAGCTTTGGGAAAAAAGCCTTACACTAAATCTGAAAAGTGCAATCCGATTAACGGATGCTGTTCTTCCTTCGATGAAGAAAGCAGAATGGGGACGTATACTCTATATAACATCGGTGTCTGTAAAATCTCCTATTGATGGTCTCATTCTTTCTAATGTAAGCAGAGCAGGTGTAGCAGGTCTTTCAAAGACAGTAGCAAAAGAGTTTGCATCTTATAACATTCTTGTCAATACAATATGCCCGGGTTTCATTTCGACACAGCGTACTTTTGAACTTGCACAAGCCATCTCACAAAAAAAAGGAATTCCTCAGAAAGAAGTTGAGCGCTCTTTTGTGTCTGATATTCCACTTCAGAGGATGGGGACACCGGATGAATTTGCTAATCTTGCTGTATTTCTAGTGTCAAAAAGGGCAAGTTACATTACAGGTACTGCAATTCAGGTCGACGGAGGTAAATATCCCGGATTACTGTAGGCCTTGTTCAAATCAAGCATTATTTTACAATAACACGTTTCACTATAATAGTCACCTGTATCTTAGGTTATGCGATAAATGAACCGTATTATACATACGCATGTTGAAAAAAAACTCCATCGGCAAATTCATGTTCTGGATAAAAAACTCTATGAGCGTTTAGGTCATATAATAAATACCGATAATACTGAAGTGAATGTGTCTCACAAGCTGCGAATCATTCGTGACAATAGGGCGCTTAATATATTCTTACTGACACAAAATTTCTGTGAAAACAACAGACTCTCGCTCTTAACACTCAAAAAAAACATATCTCACCAGGCGGCACTCTTTTACTATATTGGGGATTCGGCAAGTTCAGGTGAATTCTCAGAGCTTATCGATTTTTCGATTCCTGAACCGGTCAATGAGATCTTTTTGAACCATGCGATCGATAATGGGTTTGAGCTTCTTGAACAGCGTCATGAAATCAGACACTTGCGGGATGAGCTTTCTTCGCGCAACGCCCAGATTCAGGAACTTGCCCATATCGGTCAACAGCTTATGATGGAGAAAGATCTCACTACTCTATTAAATCTGATTCTTCGTAAGAGCAGAGAAGTAACTTTGGCAGATGCCGGGAGCCTATATCTTGTTGAAGAAAATGAAGAGATGGGGAAGCACCTCCGGTTTATGATAACACAAAATGATTCTGTATCATTTGATTTTAAGGAATTCATTGTACCAATTTCGCGCAAGAGCATTTCAGGATATGTTGCCGATACGGGAAAAATGCTAAATATCCCCGATGTCTATACAATATCTAAGAAAAGTGTGTACTCTTTTAATAAAGAATTCGATATAAAACTTGGTTATAGAACTAAATCAATGCTGGTTATTCCGCTTCGTAACCATTTTGATGAAATCATCGGTGTGCTACAGTTGATTAACCGAAAAATGAGCTGGAATAAACGTCTGAAGACACAAGCAGATTTTGAGCATTCTATTGTCTCATTTAGTGATGAATGTATTGAAATGGTTACTGCATTAGCCGGACATGCAGCAATTTCCATTGAAAATAATTTTCTCTACAGGAGTATCGAGAATCTTTTTGAAGGATTCGTAAATGCTTCGGTCACAGCTATTGAATCCCGGGATCCGACCACATCAGGCCATTCTTCCCGAGTTGCTCTTCTAACGGAAAATCTTGCAATATCGGTTGATAGCGTAATCAGTGGTTCGTTACGCTCAGTCACCTTCAACAGAGATCAGATTAAAGAAATCAGATATGCTTCTCTTCTTCACGATTTTGGCAAAGTTGGCGTAAGAGAGCAGGTGCTTTTAAAGGCGAAGAAATTATATCCTTACGAACTCAAAGATATCATGTTTCGGTTAGGATTTCTTAAACAGTCTGAAAAAATCAAAAACATGCAGAAACGGATTCAATTTCTCATCGACTACGGCATTGAAAATCACCACGTGGTATTCCGTGATATGGATGTAGAATTGGATGAGAATATGGCGGAGCTCGATGAAATCATAAATCTTATCTGTGAATTGAATGAGCCTTCCTTAATGGAAATTGACAGATCGCTCATACTCAAGGAATTAGCAGGACGGACGTTTTTTGACTATAATAATGAGATTAAAGAGATATTGAACATTCAGGAAATCAATGCGCTTTCAATTAAACGAGGAAGTCTCGATGAACGTGAACGACTGGAAATCGAATCGCATGTTAACCATACATTCAACTTTCTTTCAAAAGTACCGTGGACGAAAGATATACGGAATATTCCCGGAATTGCGGTTGCACATCATGAAAAATTAAATGGGGATGGCTATCCGAACAATCTGACTTCAAAAGATATACCAGTCCAGGCGAAAATAATGACGATTTCAGATATTTTCGATGCGCTGACCGCAGCCGATAGGCCGTACAAAAAGGCTGTTCCGTATGAGCGAGCACTCACAATATTGCAATATGAAGTTGAAGATAATCATATTGATCCCGAATTAGTAAATGTATTCATTGAAGCGGAAATATATAAATGTGTTTTAAAATCAAATTGAAAGGTGCTGTATGGTATTATGACACCTAATAAAGAACATTCCGATGAGTTATTGCTTCCCGAAGCGACAGTCGGTGGGCTTATATTTAATGCAAACGGTGAACTGTTTCTAATGAAATCAGATAAATGGAATGGCAAGTTCTGTATTCCAGGAGGGCATATCGAGCTTGGTGAGACAATGAAAGAGGCAATAGAGCGGGAGATTAAAGAAGAAACAAATCTTG
This sequence comes from bacterium, assembly GCA_965249485.1. Lineage (GTDB taxonomy): Bacteria > SM23-31 > SM23-31 > SM23-31 > SM23-31 > CBDFMG01. Next base: position 2,515,917 of record OZ252239.1, read on the forward strand.
ATGTGTCAGATGTGCAGTTTCATTCACTCCAGGATTGTGTTTTCTCAAAATATTTTCATAAAAAACGCCATTTCATATTTGTCGATTTTGTGTGCAAAGCGGTATCGGATGCTGTAGTACTCAATGAAGAAGCGACCGACTATACATGGATCAAATTGAATGAAATTGAGAAATATTCTATTGAAGCGTATACGCTACAGTCTATAAACCATTTATTGAATAAAGAGAATATATCCCCATATTTAACCAAAACAAATGCTTGAAGATTAATCATGGTACGTGCTGCAGTTTTAAAGGCTCCTCATGAAAATATAGTGGTCATAGATTTTCCTTATCCGGATATGGAAGAGGGTAGTGTTACTCTCCGTATCCTTTATAGTGAAGTTTGTGGAACAGATGTACATCTTTTTCATGGTAAATTGTCAGGAGTTCCTTATCCAATCATACCTGGCCATGTTAATGTAGGTGTTATTGACAAAATAAAAGGGAACATTACCGATATTGAGGGACATACCTTTCGTGAAGGAGAAATTGTTTCATTTTACGATGTACATGAAACATGTAATCAATGCTGGTATTGTCAAATAAGCAAAGATTCTACCCGATGTCCCAATCGTAAAGTCTACGGGATAACCTACTCAAGTAATGATGGCCTACTCGGTGGCTGGAGTGAATATACTTATCTCAAGCCGGGAGTCAAGCTGATGCCGCTTGGCGATAAACTCGACCCACTCGTATTCATTGCAGGAGGGTGCGGACTGGTTACTTCGTTTCATGCTGTTGAACGGAGTAATATGAAAATTGGTGATACGATTGTGATTCAGGGAACCGGACCAGTTGGATTAAGTGCAATTGCATGGGCACGTACTGCGGGAGCATATAAAATCATCTCACTCGGAGCACCAAATATTCGCAATGAAATGGCATTGAGAATGGGTGCAGATACCGTAATTAACATTGATGAGTACAATTCTGAAGAACGGGTAAAAGAAATTCTTGAACACACTCATGGCCGGGGAGCAGATATAACAATTGAGTGCTCCGGCAATCCACATGCAGTACCGGAAGGCATTGGCATGACGCGGGATGGTGGTACCTATGTTGTTGTCGGGCAATATACAGATTCCGGCGCTGTTGAGATAAATCCCCACAACGATATCAACAAAAAGCATATTACCATAAAAGGGTGTTGGGGGTTTGATTTCAGCCACATGTTTAAAGCGGTATCGATGTTAAAAAAATACCATGAAGAGTTTCCTTGGAAAGAGTTCATAACCAAAGTTTACAAACTAAATGAAGCGAATAAAGCAATAAATGCTGTTGAAAATCTATCCGTAGTTAAAGCGGTCATACAGCCTACAACATAAAAAAATATTTATATAAATAATTTAAGCTATTAGAGTTTTTCTATAGACTTTCATTTTTTATGCAAAATGATAATATTTTTTTCTTAAATTAATTAAATGTTATCATTGAGTTGATAACATGATAAATAGTATCATGATTGTGTGAAGATGTACAATATATTCTTTGCACATTGTTGCTAAATTGATTACTTTCAAGAAGTATTTGAGCTAAAGATACGAAGTAAATTAATACTTTTCATTTATAAAATAAAAACTGCGAGACATTCGCATGTTCACTTGGGTAGAACGGTTAAATCTTCCAGAATATACGCATGAAATGATCCATTATCGCAATGCGATGGTGAAAGAGGTGAATTTCGCCTTTTCCGATCAATACAGTAAACTTCAGGCCAATAAAAATCTCCTGGAGCAATTTGAACGATTTAAAGACCATCGTGAAAAAACCGGAAATAGAATTCAAAAAGATTCAAGCAGAAATCGAGTCTGGCTTGATATGCTCATTGATATATTTAAGTCGACATTTGATTTTACCGCTGCAGATCTCTTTATAAAGTATTTTAATATTCCAAATGAAGCTGTCAATACTGATTTCTACTTTATTATGAAGGAAGATAATAGTGTCTTCCATCATTTGATTAAGGATGAGTCATTTAATACAGCCTTTCAATTTCTCCATTTTTTCCCTCCATCTGAAGCTCTGGCTGAGTTTCAGTATCTTTTGAAGACAGCTATTGACAGAGACAATGAAGATGCGATATACCACCTTGTTGATAATATTTTGCTTGAGCCCTTCAATAATCTGTTGAAAGATGACGAAACACGGAATTTGTTAAAAAAAGAGTATGAAATTGCGGAAAAAGAGAAGAGAATTGCGGAAGCCAGAAAAATTGCCCAGGTCTTAAAAGATGCAGATCTTACAAAGCGTGTCGATGCTCTTGATGCAATGGTCAAAAACAACTATACTGATGCAATAAACCATCTCAAGGGTATTGCAAATTTTTCAGGTTTTAAACCCATTGTGAAGGAGTTTTTTGATAATGCGATTGGAAAAGGTGAACAAACGCAGGACAATGAGCAGTACAAAATCGCTTTTTCATATGCAATATATGGTAAATTAGACGACGATGACAAAAAATATAGTGAGATTCCTGCCGGAAAACTGTTCGAATATTATGTAACCAAGCCGAATGCAAGCGAAGTTGACTATTATGAAGCAGAGCATTACAGGGATTCCTGTAATGAAAGCTTTGTTCAAAATGCAGTTGCTAAAAAGATGCTTGAGCTGATACATAACAATGACAGGACTCATGCTAAGAAATTAAAGAACAGGTATAAGATTGTTTTTCAGACGGGTGGGTACAAGTTTGAAGAAGATATAAAAAAGTATTATCGTAATCTTACTGAGACGTACGGTTCATTTGACGTTCCGAAAGGAGAAGAAAATTTACAGACTGCCCTTGACATAGCGGAGTTTTTTAATTTTCACCCTGAAGAGATCGACAATATAAAATTCCTATTGTGTAAATTCTATATTATCAACAAAATTTTCGAAAGTGCAAAAAAGTATTATACCGAGAAAAATCCTGAATTATATGAATTGATATTGAAACAGTTAAATTCATTTATTGCAATGCGGGATTATGGTGGTGCATATGGCTTATTTGAAGCAATACCGATTACAATTTCAAAGAAACGATCGCGAGGAAAGACGAAAAGATGTCAAGCGGTTCCGTTTGAGTGAAGATGTGACGCTGCGCGAACTTGGGCTTGCTTTGATTCTTGACGACATTTATGAGCTTAAAACTCTGTCGCGTTCGTATTATCATGATGCGTTTATCAGGGGATTGAATTCCGGACATGATGGAGTTCAGTTTTTAGTCGATCTGAGCAAAACATTCAAAAAGAAGATGGAAGCATGTAGTAAAATAAGACTTTCAAATACGATTAAAAAATTAATAGCAGCTGATAAAATGTCTGCAGATATACTTGTCAGAACATATGAAAAGTATATTCATCCCGATATTTTAGATTATATAGCTTATTTTTTGAAACGTATATTCGGTCTATGCTAGTTGACGAAACTTATGTGAAAAAGAGCTTGACTAACTGAGGATAAAAATGTAACTTTTCATCTTTATTCACATAAAATTTTAGACTCTAAGGAATGAACTACATGAGTGAGCAGTCGCAATTGAGTACAGTTATTGTATGGGGTGGTGCGAATGAAGAAAAAACTACTTCTCCGATACGTTGGACGCATGATTATATTCTTTACGCATCACGGGAAGAAAGACTTTCTATCCTGGATGATCCCGAGATTTTGTTGCCTTACATATTTGATGCTGATCTGGATGATATTAGCTCGCAGGAACTGTATGATGGTGTATTTGAATATAAAACAAGTGACTTAGTAGTTGAACTTGTTACAGGTATACACTACACAGAATACAAATTATATAGTGATAAGGTCGATTTTGATGCGGTTACGCAGCGTTTAAAGAAGGCGGGTGTAAAGTTCCAGAAACCTGAAATAATCATTGATGTTCCCGGAAGACCTCCTAAAGTTGATGTAGAGATGCTTAACAAACAGAGGTATGACTATCACGAAAACATACATGATCGCGATGTTGCAGTGGCAAAAAGTACAACTGTGAAAGCTGCAATTAAAACAGTTGCAGGGTTCACTGTATTTATTGTTATGACTACTTTTCTCGGGATAGAAATTTTTGTACCTAAATACCAAGATGTTACGCCGGCAGCTGAAGGCATGTTTATAACTATGAGAGGTAATTATCTTGTATACAATACCAATAACAGGATGACTGTATATAAATTTGCTGATTTGGTAGAAGAAACTGGGTATGACAGTACATATAAAATGTATGTTTCTGAACTTACAGAAATAACCGACCAGATTACGGTGACCCGTATGACAGATGCTAATGATAATGTAGTATATGAACTTGGCAATAGAGCTGTTAGTTATGAACGCAATCCCTCAGACTATGACTTTGTCAATGGTAAAACATTTGAATTTAATACCTATGGGTCCAATGATGATAACGATTGGTCTCAATACGGATCTTTAAATGAGGGGAACGCTGACAAAATAGCGTTGCAGGGAAGAATTGTTGAACGGGAAGGCCAGTATATGATGCTTCTGGGTACAGTCTGGGCAGTTTTAGGCGATATTTCAGAAGAAGAACCGCAATTTTATGATTTGTTGAGAGACGATTTAAGTTATGCAACTGTTCAGTACTCTTTAAAAGCTCGAAAAGTTGTCAATTTGTTTGGACAGATAGATAAAACATATACAAGCCGTGAAGGCAGAAACAGTGTTGATAAGCTTGTCTTTTCATTCAAATCTGAATACGCCCGTAAACGGTAGATATAAGTTACATGACTATGTATCAACTATGTGCGTATCAATGCTGTTGAATGAACGCTCGATTATTAAGAAACCCTTTTAAGGGTTTCTTTTTTTTTAAACAAGTTATAAATCGGAATATTTAGATGAAACTCTGCATATATTGTGTGATGCAAAACTACAGTGGTAAAGAAATTAAGTTGAAAAGCATCGATAATCAAAAAATAATCCTTATTCGCAGCAATGACCTCAATGCAGCAGTCAGCTATACACGCTTTAAAAAGTTTGACGATACACCTGTGAACCGCATAAAGCATGAACAAATTATTGATGCAGTACGGAAACAGGTGCCGGTTGTGCCTTTTCCTAATCAGTACTATAGTAGGTGAGACTATTGGAAATGGGATTCTATACAAAAACTATGATCGACTCAAGGAGATGTTGAAGATAATTGGGGGGAAAGAGGAATTTGCTGTTTATGTTGACCAGGATACCGATAATAAGATTAAAACATTTTTAAAACTCTCACGTGCTCAAAGTACTGAATCCGCACAAAGCACTGCAAAAAAGCCATATAATAAAGTGCTCAACATTGCCGCTCATAAAATAGCTTCGCGAATTCACAATCAATTTGAACAATCAGCAGATGCCTCGATATATGAAAGGAAGACATCCGACACACGACTTATGGAAGGATTGTATCTTGTGTCTCAAGAAAAAACAGACTCCTTTCAGCAAACATTTAAATGGGTCCAATCATTATATTCTGATTTAGTATTCATATTAAACGGACCCCGAATTCCCTATCACTTTAATACAATAAACTTAGTGGAGCAGAATACAAACTTATTTGGAAACAGACATAACGGACAGTAATTTTCTTTAATCTACAATCTACTTTTTACTTGCGTATACTTGAGACTCTCAGTACATTTTATCTAATTTTGACGAGAATTGTATATTCCCAAGGAGTAATGTGTGTTACGATCTGACAAATATGATCTTGACAGTATATTCAGGCTGCTTGTCTCACTTGTAACGTTAGCCTTTTTTTTTGTACTGGTATATCACCTTAGGACAATCTTAATTCCTTTTACTATTGCTTTTCTTATCGCCAATATTCTCGATCCTGCTGTAGATTTTTTTGAAGAGAAAAAAATTCCTCGAATGGTGTCAATATTTATCGTCTTTTTCATGATATCGGGAGCATTATTTCTGCTGTTTTTTGTAGGAATTCCGTATGTCATAAAGGAATTGAGCCAATTCAGCACAATTTTCCCCCAATATATTTCAAATATCTATCAATATGTCAGCAAATATATAAGTGAAAGCTCCGTACAAAATTACCGAGAATATTTAGATACGTTAATAACTAATATGCAAACATCGCAAATTGTAGATACTCTTTTAGGCTATGTAACTAACATATTCTCCCAGTTATTAAATTTGGTTTACGTTCTAGTAGGGTTTGTGATAGTTGTGATGTATGTATTTTTTCTGCTTCGAGACATTGACCGAATGAGATCCCGTTGGTATTATTACATACCGGAACAATACCGTGAGCCTGTCAAATTGTTTGTAAAAGATGCATACGGATATACGGCTAGCTTTTTTCGTGGACAATTAACCGTTGTATCAATACTTAGCGTTCTTTTTGCAATAGGATTTTCCATTGTCGATATAAGATTATCGATTCTAATAGGATTGTCAGCAGGTTTTTTGAATCTAATTCCAAATTTTGGAACGCTGGTAGCAATTATTCCTGCAGTACTGCTGGCAATTGGACGAGCGCTTGAAGAAGGCGGTGATCCTCTCTTGCGTATCGGTGGAATTCTCATAGTATTTGTTGTTGTGCAAATCATTCAGGAGATGATTCTAGTCCCGAACATTATGGGTAAAAGAACAGGACTTAGGCCTGCAACTATTCTCATTTCAGTTTTTGTTTGGGGCAAACTACTGGGTTTTCTTGGTGTGATCCTTGCAATTCCTTTGACATGTTTAGTGAAAGTATATTTTATTAGAATTGTTCTGAATGATGATCCGAAGCTGTTCGACAGATGAAAGTGAGAATATTGATATGAGTCTTGAATTCTGTAAAGCGGTTGGAATACTCGGAGGTATGGGGCCGGAAGCAACGTTGGATTTGTTTGATCAAATCATAAAATTGACACCTGCAGAAAAAGACCAGGACCATATTCCAATCCTTATCTACAACAATCCCCGCATCCCTGATAGAACTTCCAATATGTTAGCAAACAATATAAGAGAGTTGAAAATAATAATTGAGGAACTCCAAAACGGTGCCCGTATCCTAGAACAAGGTGGAGCAGATTTTGTATTGATGCCCTGTAATACGGCACACGAATTTGCAGAGGAAATTCAAGCTGCGATATCCATTCCGTTCATCAACATGATTGAAGTAACCGTTCAGCATATTGCCGATGTATTTCCAGATACTACAAAAGCTGGGATTCTCGGTACCGACGGTACACTGCAATCATATTTGTATCAGAAATTTCTTGAAGAAAAGAATATAGAGCCTATTATTCCGGATAATGATATACAAAAAGAGTGCGTTATGAAAGCAATCTATGATATTAAAAGTGGCAAAAAGGATGAGAATACGAAACAGTTATTTTTAAAAGCAAAACGTCACCTTGAAAACAAAGCAGCTTCGGTAATAATATTGGGCTGCACAGAATTCCCGCTATTATTTGATGTAAATACACCAAATAACTTAGTGATTAATCCGACGAAAATTCTTGCCGATCTCGCAATTGAAAAATGTATGAACACGCCCGTGCTTGCCGTTAAAGAATGAATTAATGATGGATGAAAACATGTCACATTCACAGTCAGAATTTCCGACACAGTTCGATTCATTTTTCTTCAAAAGAGTCTGGTATATTTTTAAGGATTACTGGAAATTTCTGGTTCTGCTTACTTTTGCCACATCGTTAACAGCAATAGTGTTCGGTTATTTTGCAGAATCGATCATGAGTAGTTTTGTTGATGGTCCATTCGAACCAACTACTGCCGAACCTTCTCAAGTAGTCGCCTTTGCACTGTCACAATTTGTAGGGATGTTGCTCATCCTCATTCCCAAAGTTTTTTTCTTAGTTGTGTTTATATCTGTATTGCCGAAAATGTACGAAAATGAACAATTAGTATTTTCTGAGTCGATAGGGTTGGGATTTACAAAATTGCTCTCGCTTTATATGTATTCTTCTTTTGTGCTGGGATTCATGTTTCTCGGAATTATGATGTTAGTTATTCCCGGCCTGATTGTGTTAGTCCAGTGCACATTTCTGCAATTTGTCATCGTACTGGAAGGAAATGCAAAAGCAATTTCCCGCGCATTTCATTTGATATCCGGCAAACAGTGGCAAGTATTTTCAATTTATACAATAAAATTTGGTGTTATGATACTTGTTATGATACCGACATTCGTGCAGGTAATTGCCAGTGCAAATGGAATTGACCCAGTAACACCTTCCGAAGGTGGTATGAGTTACATTGTAGGTTTTATCCAGGAATTCATCTTGGAGGGAACGACTTATTTTATAACCGCACTGTTTTTTCAGTTATATATGGTAGCCAGGGTTGAGAATAAAGAAATTGAGATTGTACAGGAAAAGTGATCACTGTTAGCAGGTTAGTATGTATAAAGAGCAAAAATTTTATTATTTTTTGGGCTGCAAAAGCTAGGAATGGATATATTAAATTTGGAAATAATAGAATTTCAATGTATATTTCTTCATTATCATCAATTAATTAATTTAGTTAAAAAGATATTTAAGACATTCTGATAGGAGACATCTCAATGCGTCTTATAACGAGAGGAGATGCCGATGGGTTGGCTTGCGCTGTATTCATTACCATAATGGAAAAAATTGAGTCTATCAAATTTGTCCATCCGAAAGATATGCAGGATGGTAAAATTGACGTAACGCAAAATGACATTATTTGTAATTTGCCATATCATCCAGATTGTTATATGTGGTTTGACCACCACATCTCTGAAGAAGGCCGTGAAGAAAAGGTCAAAACAGGTGACTATAAAGGCAAATTTGGAATGGCTCCGAGTGCGGCACGATTAGTATACGAATATTATAATGATCCGAAATTAAAGAAATTTGAAGAGTTCCTTGTAGTGGTTGATAAACTCGATAGTGCTCAATTGGATGAGAGTGATGTAACCAATCCTCAAGATTGGATGCTCCTTATGATGAGTCTTGATCCTAGGTCATCACTTGGTGATTTTGAATACTACTTTTTTGAGCTTATTGATTGGATCAAGAAATTTTCTCTTGAAGAAATCATGAAAAAATCGGAAGCTCAGTTACGATGCGATTATGTTTTATCTGAGAAGGATAAATTTCAGGAAGCGCTTCAAGAGCATACCAAGTTGGATGGTAATGTTATTGTTATCGATTTTCGGAATCTTGAAGTAATTCCTATGGGAAACAGGTTCATGGAGTATATTCTTTTCCCTGAAGGGAATATATCGATAAGACTTTTTTGGGGTAAAGATAAAAGTGTAATTATTTGTGCTGCGGGGCACAGCATATTTAAACGGGATTCAAAAACAAATATCGGTTTGCTATTTAAGAGTTATGGTGGCGGGGGTCATGCAGGAGCCGGCACCTGTCAGCTTCATGCCGATACAGCCGATGAACAGATTCATGAGATTATTGAACATATGAAGAAAGACGGTTAAGAAATAGGAAAAATATCGCTCAAAAGCCGGCATACAAGTATGCCGGCTTTTTATTTGCATTATTATCTATATATTAACGTGAAATTCGTTTTGTTTTAAAAAATATTATTAGTAGATTCACTCTTTAATTTTTGAAGTATCTGAGTAAATCTGGTGAGTAAAGAGTTCTGTCTGATGTAATAAAAATTGAGCATTCGAAAAGTTGGGAATATTATCAAGGAAGATATTCCCTCTTTGTTTTTTCAGAAGTTATATGTGTATAATATTTAAATTTTGATACAAAAAATTATTAATGATGCGAAAAATCTTCCAAATTATTGTAAATAAAAATTATTCAGCACATATTGTGTATTGAAGAAGTGGTGGTTGTGGTTAGAATAATTCATGTTGAATATAAGGTAACTAAATAAAAAACAAAAACATACAATATGACCATGACGAAAGTCAAATGATATTTTAAAAATTGAAATTGATTTGGCACGATTGTAGCATCTATCCAAAAAACATATAAAAATCATTAATTAATAAGTTGGATTACTGCAATCACCATAGTTGAAATTAAATCACTTAATAAAGCAAACACTATTCACAGTTTAGATATATATTAAGCTATAGAATTTTTCACCAAAACGGAGGTACATTCAATGTCAGAGTTGAATCCTTTTAAAATTGCACAAGCTCAACTTGATGAAGCTGCGAAGAAACTCGGATTAGATGCTGCAACACATGAATTGTTGCGGTGGCCACAGCGTGAATTCAGAGTGACAATTCCTGTTAAAATGGATGATGGATCGATAAAAATATTCCATGGATACAGAGTCCAGTATAACAGCAGCAGAGGGCCAACAAAAGGCGGTCTGCGTTGGCATCCTGAAGAAACAATTGACACCGTTCGTGCATTGGCTGCATGGATGACATGGAAATGTTCTGTGGTTGATATTCCTTTGGGTGGTGCTAAAGGTGGTGTGACCTGTAATCCAAAAGAACTGTCAAGGGGAGAACAGGAACGCCTTGCACGCGGTTATGTACGTGCTTTAGGAAGTAACTTTGGTGTTCATAAAGATGTTCCTGCACCGGATGTTTATACGAATCCACAAATTATGGCATGGATGATGGATGAGTATGAAAATATCACTCGTGAGAGTCATCCTGGCGTCATTACAGGCAAACCTCTGCCCCTTGGCGGAAGTCAAGGTCGTCACGATGCAACTGCACGCGGTGGTATATATACAGTCCGTGAAGCTACACAAAAGCTGAATGTCAATCCGGCAAAAGTAACCTACGCAATTCAGGGTTTCGGAAATGCAGGACAGTATGCTGCAACTCTCCATAAAGAAATCCTGAAAGGTGGTAAACTTGTTGCTGTATCAGATTCCCGAGGAGGTGTTTATTGTGCCGGCGGAATAGATCCGGAAGCAATTGTGAAATACAAACTTGAAAAAGGTGCTGTCAAAGATTTTCCGGGAACCACACCGATCTCAAATGAAAATCTGCTTGAACTCGATATCGACATTCTGTATCCTTCTGCTCTTGAAAACGTAATCACCGACAAGAATGTCGCAAATATTAAGGCGAAAATCGTTTGCGAACTTGCAAACGGACCGACAACACCTGAAGCGGATGCAATTCTTCATAAAAACGGTATTCATGTTATTCCTGACTTCCTTGCGAACGCCGGTGGTGTAACAGTGTCTTATTTTGAGCAAGTCCAGAATACGTATAACTATTATTGGACACTCGATGATGTCTACAGACAACTTGATGAAAGAATGACACGCGCCTATAACGATACATATGCTATGCATAAAGAACACAAAGTTCATATGCGGCTTGCAGCGTATATGCTATCTGTACAGCGTGTTGCTGAAGCATGTAAATTGCGTGGTTGGGTATAGAGTAGCAAATTGTTCATTCATGTAAAAAAAGGGGAACAATTGTTCTCCTTTTTTTATTTTAAAAACCTGATGGATATCCTAAATCCATCAGTGAATATCCTTGATTTTACTTTAAAAAATCACTATATATCTCACCTCTTAAACCGCATATATCGTAACATTTCACATCTTAGAAAATAGATATCTGTGCTCAAAAGAAGAAACACATTGATAATAATGGCATTGCTTGTGGGTCTCGTCATGCAGAGTAAGGGTATAGAAATTTTCGAAAAGCAGACGCAACAATCAGATACACGATTTACTATGAAGACTAAACGTTCAATGGTTATCGGGCAGCGAGGTGTTGTAGCAACGAGTCAACCGCTTGCTTCACTTGCTGGACTTGACATTTTGAAAAATGGGGGAAACGCCGTAGATGCAGCAATAGCAACAGCCGCTGTTCTGAATGTAGTCGAACCATACAGTACAGGAATAGGAGGAGATGCATTTGCTCTACTTTATCTGTCTGAAGAAGATAAGTTTATCGGTTTAAATGCAAGTGGTCGCTCTCCTTATGCTGCCGAAGCTTCCATACTTCGCGAACAGTTAAAATCTGAAGGAAAGGATACTATTGAAGGAATTTATTCTGTAACGGTTCCCGGTGCTTTTGACGGGTGGGTAACATTACTTGAAGAGTACGGAACCAGGAGTCTTGCGGAAGTACTTGAACCGGCGATTTATTATGCTGAACAGGGATTCCCGGTCACCGAAATAATAGCTCATGATTGGGCTGCATATGAGCAGGCTTTACAAGCAACACCTTCATCCGCAGAAACATGGCTTGTTGAAGGGAATGCACCTGTGGTAGGAGAGTTGTTTACAAATAAGGATCTTGCACAAACATTTCGAAAACTGGCAGCTGGTGGGCGTAATGAGTTCTATAAAGGCACAATTGCCCGAGCGATTGTAAATTTTTCAGATGAGCAGGCAGGTTTTCTCTCAATGAGAGATTTTGAGGATCATACTTCAACCTGGATTGAACCGATTTATACTGAGTATAAGGATTACCGTTTATATGAACTGCCGCCGAATGGACAGGGAATTGCCGCCCTTGAGATGCTTAATATATTAGGAAATGTTAATCTCCAATCGCTGGAACACAATTCCGCAGACTATCTTCACTATTTGATTGAGGCAAAAAAACTTGCTTATGCCGATCTATCACAATGGGTTGGTGATCTAGAATTTAATCCTTTGCCGGTAGAACACATCATTTCAAAAGAGTACAGCGTCAAACAATTTAAAAGAATTAATAGAGAACAAGCAGGGATTAGAGTAGAATCTGGTATACCTCCGACATGGCGATACGGTTTATTTAACAGTAATGGATAACAATGGAAATGCGGTTTCCTTCATCAATAGCATATATGAGAAATTCGGATCAAAACTGACTGTTCCCGGTACAGGAATCTTGTTACAGAATAGAGGCGCACTTTTTTCTTTGCAGGAGGGACATGTAAATGTTTTTGAGCCTCATAAGCGTCCATTTCATACAATAATTCCCGCGATGGTGTTGAAAGATAGTGATTTTTTTATGAGTTTTGGGGTGATGGGTGGCTCGAATCAACCTCAGGCACATGTTCAAGTGTTGGTGAATATGATTGAGTACGGAATGAATGTACAGGAAGCCATAGAAGCGCCAAGAATCAGACATTTTAGCGATACCTATGTCATGTTTGAACCGGGTATATTGGAAGAAGTAATCGCTGATCTGGAAAAACGAGGGCACGACTCCTTACCGTATAGATTCGGCAGTCACGGAGGAGGTCAGGGAATCGTGTTTGATAACAAATCTGGTTCGATATTCGGAGGATCAGATCCACGTAAAGATGGTATTGCTGTTGGATACTAATTTGTTGTAGTTTATAGTGTAAGACTAAAATCGAATGTAAGTGATGTAAGTATAGATTAATGTGCGAAATCCAGATAAAAACACTTCATACACTTTCAGACTTTCAAGAATTTTCCGAGCTTCAGAAAAAAATCTGGAAATTCAGTGATGGAACTGAATGTGTACCTGATTATATCTTGATGGCTGCAGACGAGTATGGCGGTATTGTATTTGGTGCTTATGATGGCTCTAATATGATTGGTATTGAGCTCATTTTGCCTGCTTATACACCGGAAGACGGATTTTTTCATTATGATCAGCTCTTAGGTATCCATCCAGACTGGCAGCATAAAGGTTTGGGTTATAAGTTTAAAACTAAGCATTATGAAGAAGCGAAGAAAATGGGTGTTAAGAAAGTGACCTGGACATATGATCCCTTACAAGGGCCAAATGCCAATCTGAATGTGCAAAAATCAGGAGGAATTGTGAGGGAGTATCGCCCCAATATTTATGGCGAATACATGGGAGGCAGTGAACTTAATTCAGGTATACCCTCTGAGCGTTTTATTCTTGAATGGTATGTTTCTTCAAAACGTGTGCAAAATTAGGATGGAACAAATAAATCCGGAGCCAACCTATCATACTGAAGAGGAGATCATACCAATTAATACCTTGACATCAATAAACAATAATATGCAAAAAATGGATTCATATATTATAGATTGAACTAAAAACACAATTTATGTTGAAATTCCCCGAAATTTTCAATCGATAATTGATACCGATAAAAAATTGGCATGTGACTGGAGAATGAAGACAAGAGCGATGTTTACAGAGGGTTTTGAAGCGGGATATACGGTTGTTGATTTTTTCCAGATTGGTCCCAGCGCAATAAAGCGCAATATATATATGCTCGATAATTCGGCTGATATAGATAGTGCGATATGAAGATAGAAAAAATTGAATTACTTAGGGTGAAAATTCCTCTCAAACATTTTTTTGAAACCAGCTACGGCAGAGTGTATCATGAAGAACATATAATTGTCAAGATGTTGAGTGAAGGGATTACAGGATACGGTGAATCTGCCGTAGAAACTGTCCCATATTATATTCATGAAACGACCGATTCTGTCTTGTATATCCAAAAAGAATTTTTTGTACCGGCGGTCTTGCACAATGATTTTCAGAGTATCGAAGAGTTAACCAATACATTAAGTAAAGTCCGTGGAAATAATATAGCAAAATGCGGATTTGAAGGAGCGTTCTGGCATATTTATACACAGATGCGTAACATACCACTCTATAAGCAGTGGGGAGGCGTTCGGAGTACAATTCATTCGGGTGTAAGTATTGGAATTCAGGATTCAATTCAGGATCTCCTGAAACGTATAGAATCATTTCTTGAAGAAGGTTACAAAAGAATAAAAATTAAGATAAAACCGGGCTGGGACGTTGACGCTGTTAAAGCTATCCGTGAAAATATTGGTGATATTCCACTCATGGTAGATGCAAATTCAGCATATACTCTTATGGATGTAGATATCTTGAAGGCTCTTGATGATTACGATCTAATGATGATTGAGCAGCCCTTGCACCATGAAGACTTCACTGAACATGCACATCTGCAACAGCAATTACAGACACCGATTTGTCTCGATGAGAGTATTGCAAATGTAGCGAGTGCAAAAGCAGCAATTGCTTTGCAGAGTTGCAAAATTATTAATATTAAACCTGCCCGTGTTGGCGGATATTCCAATGCTATCGAAATACATAATCTATGTAAAGATAGTGGAGTTGGTGTCTGGTGCGGTGGAATGCTCGAATTTGGCATTGGAAGAGCATTTAATGTGGCACTTTGCTCATTAGAAAATTTTATTTTTCCGGGAGATGTCTCTTCGAGCAGCAGATACTATGAAGAAGACCTTATAAGTCCACCTATCGAGCTGGAACGGGGAGAATTTAAAATACCTGACAATCCTGGTATAGGTTTTGGTATAGATAAAGAAGTTCTTAATAAATATACAATAGATTCATTTAATGCTTCATAATACTTTACAGATAGTTTTAGAACCATGAATATAACGGTACGGTTTTTTGCGCTGTGTAAGGAAATGACCGGAACAAACCGGGTCGAATTTGAATTTCCAGACGGCGCAGATAAAGACACTTTAGTGGAAAAATTGATTTTCCGATATCCTGCGCTCCAGGATTTGCTCCCGCAGACAGCTTTTGCTATAAATAATGAATATATCATGCACAATTTTGAAATGCATGATGGTGATGAGATTAATCTTATTCCACCGGTAAGCGGAGGATAATATGAAATGGATTACAGATAAACCGATTGATACTGAAAGACTTATGAAATCTGTTGAATCCCCGGAAACCGGAGCAATTATCACGTTTAACGGTGTTGTCAGGAATAATGCCGAGGGTAAACAAGTTTTACGGATGGAATATGAAGCTCATATAGATATGGCAGAAAAACTTATGGCTGAACTTGCGGAAAAAATAATGTCAGATTTTAATATCACCGAAATTACTATGCAGCATAGGACCGGAATGCTCGAAATCGGGGAATCGAGTGTTATGATTGCAGTTTCAGCTCCACACCGGGTTGATGCGTTTGACGCCTGTCGGTATGCCATTGATACAATTAAAGAGACAATACCAATCTGGAAAAAAGAATATTTCCAAGATGGAGCAAATTGGGTAGACGGCACGCCGATTCAACCAAACGTAGGATGAAAAAATGAATACCGCTGTCATTCTTGCTGCTGGTGAATCCAGTAGAATGGAAAATTCGCCAAAAGCAAATCTGTTGTATAGAAATAAAACTTTTCTTGAAAATCTTGTTGTTGTCTTTCAGGGTGCAGGTATTGACTCTATTGTTGTCGTACTTGGAGCTCATGTTGATGAAGTAAAAAAGAATCATGTAAAACTGCCTGTTAAATTCATTGTAAATGCCAATTATCAGGAAGGACAGCTTAGTTCAATTAAAGAATCACTCAAAGTGATTTCTGCTGAATCAGAACTCATAATTGTCCACCTTGTTGACCATCCGTTGATACAATCAAATACTATAATGTTGATACTTTCTAAAAGAACAGAGACAAATGCTTCGGTTATCATTCCTACATATGAAAAGCGAAGAGGACACCCCGTGCTATTTGGAAAAGAAGTGTTTTCTGAACTGCAAAATGCATCCAATCACGTAGGTGCCCGTGAAGTTGTATGGAATCACAAAGATGATCTCAAAGAAGTTGCAACGAATGATAGAGGAATTCTGATTAATATTAATACGCCGGAAGAGTATCGGAAATGGTGTGAACATGAATAACAATGTGTTAGACTGTGATGAGATATCCGACATTTGAGAGATTTACCCCACCTTTATTAAGCAAGATATACAAATTCACGTATTAATCCGACCAAAATTATCGCCTTAAAAACTACTTTCTGTGATATTTAATTGAATGAATAACTGATAATGAGTATCGTTATAGTATAAAATGTATATTTTGTTACATCTATAACCGGAGCATTCTTCAGGCTCTCAATATTGAAAGGAATGGGCCTATATGTCATATATGATTTTAAAAGAGGAGTGAGTAGCGTGCGATGCATGCTATGAAGCATGTTTATTTGATGCTGTACAGAGGGATTTTCCTGCATATTTTATCGATTCGAGTAAATGTAATGAGTGCTCAGAATTATATGACAAAGCACAATGCGCTGTTGTTTGCCCGTTGATAGATGGTTGTGTGCCTAATTCTTCCCATACAAGTGAAAATCTCGTGCGTACTTAGCGAAATATTATCAGAGTTCATTTGATCTAATTATTTAGTTAGGAAGTAGTTGAGGTATTGCGTATCTGATTACTGATGAATGTATTGCTTGTGATGCCTGTTTGCCGGAGTGTCCCAATGAAGCAATTAGTGAAGGCGATCCAATCAACGTTATTGATTGGGAAAAATGTACGGAATGTGAAGGACATTTTGATGAAGCTCAGTGCGAAGCTGTATGTCCGGTATATGATGTTTGTATTCCGGATCCGGATCATCCCCAATAAACAATTCTTAACAAATAGTTGCAAAATAATAAACGGGTGCATGGTGCCCGTTTTTTTTATTATAAGTTATAACAAATGCAAATCAAGTTGTCTAACTTCTTTGATTCTCATCACATTTTCCTTACATTTACGGTATTGTATTTACAATAATATACGGTATTTTCCTCATGCTTTCTTAAAGCAAATTTAATCGCATGACGATAATGAGTTAAGATAAGTTTAAATAGTTCGTGTGATGGACTCACGCTGATCGACCATGAAACATATTAACCCTTACAAAAACAAATTGTTAGGCGCACTATGCCTTGTTGTGCTGCTGAGTATCCCTTCAGTCAGTTATGCACAGCTTGACATTTGGACTCCTGTAGGTCCCGGAATTGCCGCCGGTGATACGATGTTTTCTATTGCTGTTGATCCGAATTTTCCGGATACGATATATGTTGGTAGTTCTTCCTCCCGAATTGAAAGAACATTTGATGGAGGAGCAAATTGGACTCCTCTTGCGACATTTCCCGGAGGCGTTCATATTGTTGATCTGATTGTGCATCCTAATATCTCATCAAAAGTAATAGCAGCATCTGACAGTGGAGTGTTTGTAAGTACGGACAGAGGGGCAACTTGGACACATAGCATTGCTGGATTAGCTGACACCGTCCTGACAGATTTACTAATCAATTCTCAAAATCCTGATACATTGTTTGCAACTGGCAGGGGTGGTGTATTCAGGAGCTTAAATCTTGCAACCTCTTGGGCATCACATAATGGCGGATTATCAGCTGATTCCGTCAATGTCACATCTATAAGGTAATGCCACATTTGATCAAGCGACTATGTATGTCGGAACTTCAAATGGCAGGTTGTACAGATCAGATAATTCTGGCCTTACCTGGACATTTCGAGGAACTATTGCAGGAGCGAATATAACAAGGATTATTGTCGATAACCTTGACTCCGATATTGTGTATGCTGGCACAGCGAGTGATGGTGTTCACAGATCACTTGACGGAGGAGTGTCTTGGTCCCAGTTTCCAAGAAGTAATCCGGTTACAGATGTTCTCCAGATAAAGTCGCTTGCGCTTGATTCGTCAACACCTCGAAAACTATATGCCGGTACAGATGGGAATGGAGTATATCAGTTTGCGTTCGGCGACACCGTATTGTCGGCAATTAATCTCGGATTGAATAATGGAAGAATTTTTGATTTGGCAGTTCACCCGCTTGAACCGTATATAATCTTCTCCACAACAGAAGAAAATTCACTTAATGCAGTTTACAAGTATATCGGCAATAGAAGTCCTATAATCGATCCCATCAGTGATAAACAGTTAAATGTTGGAGAACTTGTAACATTTACGGTTACAGCGAGTGATCCAGATACGGGAGAAACCAGCGATCTTGTTTTTCTTGTTGACAATCTTCCACAGAATGCTACTTATGACTCACTTGCCACTCATGTCTTTTCGTGGATTCCTGCTCAATCAGATACAGGTGATAATGTTGTCGTTTTTAAAGTACACGATCTGCGGAATGGTCAGGACTCTTCTGTTGTAACCATTAATGTGAACAGAATTCCGACAATAACTATAGCCGATACCACGATTAGTGGTGTCGAAGACTCTCTTATCACATTTACCGTTTCAGCGACAGATCTCGATAATGATCCGTTGCTTTTTAGTGCATCAAATCTTCCGACTGGTGCTACATACGATACAAGTGGTGCGAAAACTTTTACCTGGACGCCTGGATTTGACCAGGCAGGTAGTACGACTGTCACATTTACCGTGGATGATAGTAGGACAGGTGTTGTCACAAAAAATGTTATCTTTTCAATTCAGAACAAAAACCGTAATCCATTCTTCGATCCTGCAATAAGTGATAAGGCTGTGCAGGAAGGTTCACTCCTGTCGTTTACTGTAAATGGAACAGATTTAGATAACGATCCGATAACGTATAGTATTTTAGATACTTTACCAATAGGCGCAGGCTACGATTCAGTAGATACGAAACGATTTTCCTGGATTCCGACCTTTGAAGATTCAGGTCGACATGTTGTGGTATTTACATTGCGTGACGACCTAGGGGGATCAGCAACTGACTCCGTTGCTATTACCGTTCAAAATGTCAATCGAGTACCTGTTTTCAGCACAATTGCAGACACGTTTTCAATAAATGAGGGTGAAAGTATTAGTTTCACTGTTCGGGCAACCGATGCTGATGGTGACTCCGTTTCGTATGATGCAGCTAATCTGCCTCAGAGTTCAACGTTCAATAAATTCAGCGGTCTATTTATCTGGATTCCAAATTTTAGTCAAAGCGGTACACACCGTGTTGTCTTTAACGCTCTCGATGATCAGGGAGGCGGATCATTTAGAGACGTATTTCTTGTTGTACAGGATGTGCAAGTGCCTCTGCCAGGTACCGACTTTGCTCCTACAATTATTGGTACAGAAGATAAAGTGATCAACGAAAACGAAACTGTGATTTTCCAGGTTGTTGCAACAGATGACGGCTTACAAGATTCGTTAACATTCAACCTCGATAATGCATTGCCTTCCGGGGCAACGTTCGATGCACAAGGGACACACATTTTTGAATGGGTTACAACATTTAATGACAGCGGTACCTACGTATTGGCATTCAGTGTGACCGATAGTTTTCCGAATACTGCCCGTGATACGGTGTTGATTACGGTTAATAATATAAATAGGTTGCCGGTAACTACCGTCCCCACGGACACAAATTTTGCAGAAGGGACTTCAATTGTACTGCCGCTTGGAATTTCTGATCCTGATAACGATGCTATTACTATTACCTATTTTGAAGTGCCTTTCGGTAGCTTGATCAAGTCTGGAGGAGTCGATACGCTTGTGTGGACACCAACATTTTTGCAGGAAGGCGTTTATTAACTTAGGTTCACTGTTGACGACACTCAGAATGGAAGTTTAAGCCATACCTTGCAGATAACTATAGACAACACAAATAGAAGCCCGGCAGGTTTTAATATTATTACTCCAAAGGATGGCAATGAAGTTCTCCTTACAGATTATCTGATTTGGGAACAGGCAGATGATCCAGATATTGACGATACACTGAGTTATTCATTGGAGCTTGATGACGATCCCGCATTCGGCTCTATTGATATTCAGATCGATACGATAAATAATTTTTTAATTTCGCAGCCAAGCATCGCTGGTGGCGGAAGTAGTCTGCCGCAGTTTGTGCTGTCAAAAGGTTCAATAACCGGTAGTGCTTTTGCTCTAAAAGTGAGTGATATCCCCAGCATTACTTCTTTGATTGACGATGCAGAATATTACTGGCGTGTGCAGGGATTTGACAATCGAGGTGGCCAAACTGTGTCTACATCTGGTACACATTCGTTCCATCTTAATATCGCAAATAATCCGCCATTGGTACCATCAAGTGGCATTAGTCCGGTATCAAGTGTGTCAGTAATTGTGCCACAGCCTATATTTCGCTGGGATCCAGCAACTGATCCGGATTTCAGTGATCCTTCGTCATCATTAAAATATGCTCTTGAATTGTCGAATAATAATTTCCAGCTTGGATTTGACGAAAGAGTCATTACCGAAGCTGGAATTGATACCTTTATTAGCCCTGTTTTCTTTGAAGATAATGAAATTTGGTATTATAGATTAAGCACAATCGATGACGAGGGAACTTCTTCTCCGCAGGGTTCAATCATGCAAATATTTATTAACACCATACAAGAGCCTCCCGGGACATTTAATCTGGTATTGCCACAGGAAAACTTCGGATATTCATCGAGGCCGGATTCCATTTTCTTTGACTGGAGCGACAGCTTCGATCCTGATCCAGGCAATTTAATATATTATAAGCTTGAAATTAGTGTAGATGACGATTTCTCCAATGAAAATGTTGTCTTGTTTGTAGATAATATCTCGAAAAATACATCATTTATCAATGTTTCTACTAATGTCTTGGAAAAAGGATCATATTATTGGAGAATTTTAGCCATCGATGATGGAGGGCTCAGTACTCCAAGTAGTGCAGCACGGATGTTTGGATTAATCACGTCTATAAAAGAAGACAGGTCAAATACCATAATTCCTCGACAATTTGAAGTTGCACAAAACTATCCGAATCCATTCAATAATCAAACGGTGATAAAATATAGTTTACCGTATATATCACCGGTTAGAGTTACTATATACAGTATTTCAGGTCAGATTATCCACAATGAATCATATTCAACGTTAAGTCCGGGCAATTATATTTTCAACTGGGATGGTACAGGGCACCATAGGAAACCTGTAGCATCGGGTGTCTATATAGCTGTCATTTCAACAAAGTTTGAGAGTAGTGCGCAGCGAATGATGTTAGTCAAGTAGAACATACAAGTGGAGTAATCAGACTGTACCATAATAGTATAAATACTGCATCGAAACCATGAGTGTGCGGTTACCAGCCATCAAACATACTTCTCTTTCGTTAACTTCAAAAGTCATATTTAAACCGGTAACAGCCCTGCAATCATTAAAAGCAGGAGATATCATTGCAGGTAAAATTGTCGATTTATTTTCCCAAAATGCATATGTTGTGCGTCTCGGCGGGCAAGAGGTCGTTGTGCAATCGCACATCGCATTGACACCAAAACAAGAGTACTCCTTACAGGTTCTTTCAACGGCGCCCGAGCTTTTGTTAAAGGTGAAGGATTCACTTCATGAGCTTTCGCACAAACAGCAAGTCTCTCAAATTCTCAAAGCGTTTCATCTCCCTGCTAGTGCTTTAACGCGGCAAATTGTGACACAAATGCTTAGTCTTGGTATTCCTATATCAAATAATAACATAATTGTCTCTTCTGAGATTATAAAACAGATGTTCAAAAGAAAGGGAAGCGGTAAGATTAGTGATTCAGAAATACGCGCAATAGTAATATTAAAGCGCTATAATATTTCTCTCTCTGGTGCTTCCATTGCAATAGCTAGAAAGCTATTTGAAAATGGATTTCCTTTGTTCAATGATAAAGAATTCAAAATCGAATGGAATGTGCTGAGCAAGTCTACAGTCGAATTACCTATCCTGCTACAAGAATTTGTTAATGCAAATACTTTGAGTGAAAAAGCAGTTACAACTGCGAAATTGTCTTCCGTCATAGATGTGCTCACCGCAAATGACGATGATGTTGGCTTATCTCAATTTGTAAGCACAATAGTGCAATCAAAAAATCTTATTGGAAATGGACTCTATTTTCATGTTTTTTTAGCAGCGATTAAGATACTCGGTGGATATCGGTTATCGCATATCGTATCAGAAGAAATCAAAAACATAGATTCACCATTTTACTTTCCACTCATGCTATGTTTAGATTCTCATAATATGAATGTAGAGTTTTTTTACCGTACTATGACATTTTATCCGGAGAATTTTGAGAAGACACCGGGTTTTCAGTTAAACATTTTAATTTATATTGAAAATTCATCACCACTTCATATTGTGGTTACAAAAAAAGCACAGCAAATGATTTCTATTAAATTTCACCATCCTCATGAAAACAACATAAACTTGCTTGAACTCAACCAAGGACTACTAAAACAAATTCTTGTTCGGCATGGTTACTCAACAGTGAATATCTCATACCATATTACCGATACATCTGATCCTCTGTACAGGGCCGGTTTGTTTATGCACAAAATGACAATCACTAAATCAGTAAATATTACCGGTTAATATTCGCTGTACTGAAAAAATAACTCTTTCAACTTCCGTGTTTATCTAATCTATTTTCAAAGACTTACATGTGCTGTATCTTATTCAATACTGCTTGACATTTGAATATAATTCGCGTAATTTTATAAGTTTACTTTTAATATGACATGGTGCAGAAAAGATACACTTAAGTTGCAGTAAGAAAAATGGAAGAGAACAGAATTGGAAATGTGATCCGGAATAAGAATGTTCCAAAGCATGTTGCTATAATAATGGATGGGAATGGACGCTGGGCCAAGCAACGGAAGCTGCCTCGTGTTGCTGGTCATAATGAGGGTATCAATTCTGTAAGAGAAATTGTAAAAGTGTCCACGAAGCTTGGAATAAAAGTTTTGACCTTATATACTTTTTCATCAGAAAACTGGAAACGCCCAAAGACTGAAGTTACTGCATTGATGCATTTATTAGTAACAACGATCAGGAAGGAAGTGCAAGAGCTTCTGGAACAAAATGTACAAATCAGAACAATAGGAAGATTAGAGGATTTGCCGAAATTGCCTCGAAAAGAAATACAAGAGGCAATAAAAAAAACAGCAGATAATACGGGGTTGATATTGAATCTGGCACTTAGTTACTCAAGCAGAAATGAAATATTATACGCAGTGAAATGTATAATAGACAGAGTACAATCAGGTGACTTAGATGGAACTGATTTAACTGAAGAAATGTTTTCGGAGTTTTTGTATACACAAGGACTGCGGGACCCTGATTTGCTTATAAGGACAAGCGGAGAATCTCGTATAAGTAACTTTCTGTTATGGCAACTTGCATATACGGAGTTGTTTATTACAAACATTTTGTGGCCCGATTTTAGGGAAAAAGAATTTTTGGATGCTGTGGAAAATTACCAGACACGAGAAAGACGATTTGGTCTTGTCAGTGAACAGCTTTCAGGTAAATGATCAAGAACTAATTAGAATAATAATTAAATATTCATAAATTGCTGAAAATATAGAAGTTTGGAACCTCCTATTATCTTATTCGTTAAAAGATTAGAAAATTATTGGATTAGATTAATTAGTTTATGTTAAAACGTGCATTAAAATTAAGAAATCTCTCAATTCTTCTAGGGTCTCTTTTTCTGCTCGGAAGTGTGGGTGTTTATATCGGTTGGGACTTATTCCGGGCAAGTGAACGCATAAAATTGCTTATTCAGGAAGAGGCAGGGGAACAGCTCAAAGAAACTATCAATATTGAACAAGCGAGGATTGGCTTCGGATATGTTGCTCTTGACAATCTGGAATTTGGATTGAATGAAGGTGTGGATTCTGTTGCGATTTCTGAATTACAGATTGGCTGGAGCAATATTGAGTATTTGAAATCGTGGTTTGAACCGCAGAAAGGTATTACTGAAGTTCGCATAGTGCAACCTGAATTTTTTATCGGACCACTGTCATCTTCAGATGGAGACAATATTAATGAAAACGATTTATACATCAGACGTGACCAGATAGTCAAAAAAATTCACGAAACCACCCGTCAGATCATTAACAGCTTTCAAAATGTTTCACGCGTAGCAATTAATGATGCGGTCGTTTATTATCGAGATGCCTCGGAAAATATTCAGCGTGTTGCCTACGAAATTAATGGCCAGTTGACTTTAGATGAACAATCGTCTGCAGAATTAAGTGTTACTGGTCGACTCTTTAGTGCCCAGGATGACAATGTAACGATAGATACGTATGTTGATATCAGAAAATTTGATTTTATTGCAGACGTTGAGATCTCCAATTTTGATCTTCCACTTGGTTTGCCTGACTGGATGCTTGATACAATCCAATTTAATAAAGGTGAAGTGAGTTTGCAGCTTCATGTAGTTAAGGATTCGCAATCAGAGAATCAATCCGATTATTTGGTAGATGGCATCATCGATGTGTCTGGTGCAGATTATGTGCTCGTAAACTCTAATATCCCGATTTATAATGCACGTGCAACTGCCCATATTGACCAAGGCGTTTTGAACATTATGTCCTGGAATCAAGATTTAGCGGATGGAAAAGTTGAAATCACCGGCAATGTCCGCAGTTTTATTGATCCAGAAGTGAATGTGAATGTTCTAGTGTATAATGCTGATATAGATGAAATACAAAGCCGTCTCTTCAACGAAAAACAATATGAATTCACCGGATTATTGTCCGGAAATTTTGATGTGGCAGGGCGGATGCATGATAATCTAGAAATTTCCGGTTATGTACAGTCAGATTCCCTTGTTCATGAGTCATGGGCGCTGTATGACATAAACTCCTTGATTTCAATGAGATATCCTGATGTTTCGATAGAGTCATTTGATGCCACGTATAAGAAAACCAGCATATCGTTTGCCGGTTACCATAACTTTACTGACCCTGAGCAGACCAGTCTCTCGGGACAAATCCGTGGTGATTTGATGTCATGGTTTAAAAGTTTACCACTTCTCGAAGAAAATAAATATTTTGGTGAGGCTGACTTTACATTTCAAGGTCCTTTTGAATCCTATACTGGTGAGGGTGCAATATCTCTATCCAGCGCGAACGAAACCAGCACGAAAACAATTGGAGGAACATTTCTTCTTTCAAATGAGGATATCCTTATTCAGGGGAAGTCTGCCGATCAGGATTTTGATTTCAATGGTTGGTTGTCGCTTGATTTGACTGATTTTCAATTAGAGTTATCAAATGCTTTGCCAGTTCTACAGCATGAGCTTAGTCTGGATGATGATTATTTTGATGATATCGCCGTTGAGCTTAACATATTGATAAATGGCAAGAATTCAAATACTGAAATACATGCTGTTGCTTTAACCAATCTATCTGATACTCTTTTCACATATTATGGTGATTATAATAATCAGAGTAATGATGTTGCTCTTTTGGAAAGCGAATTCAACATTTCTTTGCCTGGTGAAAATTCATTATTCGTCACCGGAGAATTGTCTAAAGATGGACCTAATTATCTGCTTAGTAACATTCAGAGTCCCGGTCTATTTTACGGATCTGGTGAAATTATAGAAAATGGACACCTTTCAGTTCGAGGCGATATCCGAATACTTTCATCCATTGATTATTTAAATGAATATTTTGGTCATCCAGTACTTGAAAATGGGATAGTAGAAGGCAATGTCACTGTACGGGGAACCGTAAGTGAACCGGATTTAAAGGGCGCTCTTACTCTTTCTGGTGGTGTCAAGGATTCATTAGGCAACATATATGGTCAGATAGATATTGCTTCTTCTGATTGGTCTGAACTAAAATTTACCAATATATCGGTAAAGAATGATGGTACTGAAATTCTTTATGGCGATGGTTATTTCGATTTTATTAACAATGAAAAGGAGTTAAGCCTTCATGGGAGTGGCGTGTCATCGCATATTTATAACTCACTTTTCGCTTGGAATCCAAAGATATTACAGGGAGATGTTACCTTTAATCTGAACTATTCTAATGATGGCAATCACAATTTGATTTTAGGTTCAATCGATGTTCCTGTTGGGAAATTGGATAGATTTGATTTTTACGGTTTGCACATTGACC
This sequence comes from bacterium, assembly GCA_965249485.1. Lineage (GTDB taxonomy): Bacteria > SM23-31 > SM23-31 > SM23-31 > SM23-31 > CBDFMG01. The sequence goes on from OZ252239.1 coordinate 2,542,465, forward strand.
TTGCTTCACCGCTTGATATGCTCGAAGATACAAGGGAAGTGATTGAGGAAAATAGTCAATTGCCTGTCGGAGCATGGATTCGAAATATGAACGTGTCCATGCTTGATAGCGTCGCAATTAAAGGGTCAGGGTTTTTGTCATTTACAGATGATAGTGAATCAGATTTCATGCTTTCAATGAATGGTAATTTTCTATCGGTATTTCCTGCTATGGATAAATTTTTCCTCAGTTCCGAAGGCGTCGGTGCGGCAGATATGAATATAACAGGGAGCATTATTAATCCAACGATAGGGTATGGAAACTTGACAATTATGAATGGCAGTCTTGCCATGGAATCAGTTGTTGAGGAAGTTGAAGAAATTAATCTTGTGGCTGAGTTACAGCCTGGCAGCAGTTATATTGAATTTAAAACTTTTGAGGGAATGCTCAACGGAAAATCTGCATCAATTGCCAATTCGCCGGTTGTAATCAATGAGACAGATTCTACCATTGTTGATCTTAATCCTTATGAACTTATGGAAGATGGGCTTAATTGGGGTATATTCACACTTGAAACCGATGAAAACGGCGTTGATATCAACATTCCTGATTTGATGTACGACAACGAAACCGCTCTTATGCGGCTTGTTGGACTGAATGATGATGAAAAGTTTTATTTTTCAGGGGGAACCAGTACTATCGACAATCCTTATGTGCAAGGGAAATTGATTCTCAGAGATGGCCGAGTCACCTATCCGCCATTATTAATCAACGAAAACCCGGGTGTTGTCAAACGATTTTTGAGTTCAATATTTTGGAATGTTCAATTAGTACCAGAAAGTAACAATTTCTATGTTTTGAAAGAGCCGGTCAGTGTTTTTCAAACACTAAGTGATCTTGGGGGAGATGTTAATGTGGCTTTAAAAATGGAGGACGATAATGAGGGACTCTATTTTCTTGGAGTTGTTTCAGAAGATATTGATATTCCCTTTGTTGTTTCCGGCAATCTGGTGTCATTTCGAGGTGAAATTGAAACATTACTGATAGATTTTAATGTTGAAGCATTTGAATTGTATTTTAATCAGGTAGTTCCATATATAAAGGGTAGGGCAAAAACTGCTATTCGAGATAGAAATATCAACAGTATCACCTATGACAAATATGTTGATGTTTATTTGATCCTTGTATCGGAAGAACTGGACTCAGATGGTGACAAAACAGGAAGATTACTCGATTACGGCACCTGGGACGATGATGGTGAGCCGCTATACCGGTATCAACTTTCACTTGATCAGAGTATTGATCAGGCTTTAGGTAGATTTTCCGTTCCTACTTCCTCTGCGAATATCAACAAAGCCATTCCGGATATTAATCCAAATATTTCAACTGAAAACAGAATACTTGAATTAATGGGGATTACTCCTGATACTATAGAAGAAACTGCAACACGTCTTGCTGTTGACCGTATGGGCGAGGTTATGATGAGTCCAATATTAAATCCTTTTAACAGAACACTGAAACGATGGATGAATCTTGATGAATTCCGTGTGAAAACCTATTTCAGAAGAAGTTATGATGATATTGGGTTTGGGACCAGTATTCCAGTTCAGAGTTCGAAGGAGTTAACTCTCACAGAAAGCCCGTTTAGTCCACGATATCTCTATTTAAGCCCTGAATTACGGGTAGGTAAATATATTTCACCCTCGGTTTATCTGTTATACGAGGGGCAGTATGTGCGGACAATAAACAATGATAATCAGGACATTATGGGCCTCAATCATGTTTTTGGTATTCAGTATAGAATGCCGAGCAGTATCATATTCGAGTTTCAATACGATTATGACTTTTTCAGATTTCAAGACCAAGGCGATGCAAAACTGTGGTTCAGGCACCAAATTCAATTAACAGATGACGAAAAATATTAATGCATTGGCGAACTTCTTTGTAATTTCATGGTATAAACGTTATGTTTCAATCTTTAGCAGAAAAAGGTATAATGCGATTTTTAACGACACTCTTATTAGTAGTATTGGTATATTCAAGTCTCAATGCTCAAAATACTAATGGCAGCCGTGATCCAAAGATTCTCGGCAGTATTGAGATTGAGGGAAACGGAACTATTTCCGACGATCTTATAAAACTCTATTCTGAGTTAATGCCCCTCCCCAAAGAGGTTTTTGCCGAAGACTTTTCAAATGCAGTAAGCAAATTGTGGAATCTGCAATCGTTTAGCGATGTGCAAATATATGCACTCAATCCTGCTGACAGAGTTGTGGATATTATGATCAAAGTTGAGGAATACCCCTCATTAAACCAAATACATATAGTCGGCAATAAAAAAGTCAAAGAGGGTGATATAAAAAATCTCATCGGTCTCTATGCCGGACAGAAAATCAGTCCATCTCATGTCAGTTCTGCAATTGATAAAATCAAAAATTTATATATCGAAAAAGGTTATTTGCTTGCTACCATAGATGCCGGATCAGCGGTAAATGAAGAGACTAATAAGGTTGATGTGGTATATACAATCAATGAAGGTGAAAAAGTTAAAATTGAACATATCAATTTTTCTGGAAATGAAAATTTTAATGATAAAACATTGAGAAAGCAGCTTAGTGATACAAAAGAAAATGGGCTTTTTCGTGGTGGAGATTTCGATCGCGCTAAATATGAGGATGATAAAAAAAAGCTGGTTGGGTATTATAAAAAAGAAGGCTTTCGGGATGCGGTTGTTGTCTCTGACTCAATTTATTACAGTGATGACAATAAAGATATGAATCTTATCATTGAAATGGAAGAAGGAACCAAATATTATTTTCGTAATATTGAAATTATTGGAAATGAAAAATATGATAGCGATCGTATTACCTCTGTGGTTGGAATAGAAAAGGGTGAAGGCTATAATTATGAAAAACTCTTAAAAAGCCGGGGTCAAGTCGAGCAACTGTATTACAATAATGGCCATCTTTTCAGTAGAATAAATATTCCTGAACGGCCTGTAGGAAAAGATTCGGTTGATGTTCAAATTGCCATATATGAGGGAGGACCTGTAAAAGTCAATAGAATTATCATTACCGGAAATACGAAAACCAATGACAAGGTGATACGCCGCGAACTAAAAATAAAACCAGGATATATTTTTAATTATGCTTTGATTGAAAGAAGCCATAGAGACGTCTCAATTCTGAATTATTTCAGTTTTATAAACATGAAAGTTGATCCAAAAGACGAAGAAAATGTGGACTTGAGATGGATAGTTACGGAACGTTCAACTGACAGTTTTAATATGTCGATTGGTCTCAGTCAGCGGGACGGTCTGCTGGGTGGACTGGGTCTATCAATGAACAATTTCGTTGGAAACGGACAGCAGTTGTCACTGAACTGGCAATTCGGGAAAATTTTCAGAACGTTTCAAATTGGATTTACAGAACCGTGGTTATTTGACACTCAGACTCTTGCAGGATTTTCAATTTTTGATATCCGGCGTGGAGGTAGATTCTATGGATTTAATCAACAAAGTACCGGGGCATCTGTACAAATTGGTAGAAGACTCCGCTGGCCGGACGATTTTTTCAGAGGCACATGGGTCTATGAATATTCTCAGAATTCGATTTCGAATGTTGACGATGATGATGACCTCCAAAGATTTCTTATCAACAGACTTAATACGACCAGATCAAGTGTAATGCAAGTAATCAGTCGGGACAGTAGAATCAACCTCAAATATCCGGCGCTTTCAGCAAGTTTTCCGTCGAGTGGATCAACAGTAAGACTTTCTTCAAAATTCAGTGGCGGTGTTTTAGGAGGCACTGAAAATTTTATAAAATATGAGCTAAACTCTGATTGGTATGCACCTGCATTCTGGGATTTGGTATTGTACAACAATGTTCATCTTGGATTAATCGATGTTTATGGTGAAGAAAGTAACATTTCTCTTCAAGAGCTGTTTTTTATGGGCGGAAGTGCTATGGCACTGGGCACGTCTCTTCGTGGTTATGATGAAAGGTCAGTAGGACCATTAAGTTCTTCAGGAAATCCGCTTGGTGGCAAAACTATGATGAAATTAACGACCGAAATTAGAAAGAATGTGTTACCTAATCCTTTAGTGATCGGTGTGCTTTTTGCCGAAGCCGGAAATAACTGGTTTGATATAGATTTTGTTGATCCGTTTGATTTAAAACGGAGCGCCGGGTTCGGTTTTAGAATTGCTGTACCAATGATGGGAATGGTAGGATTTGATTTAGGTTATGGATTTGACAATCTGGATGTGAACGGCAATTCCAAAGGCTGGAAAACGCAGTTCAGATTTGGTCAGGGATTTTAAAAATAAAAATGTAATAATATATTAAATTAAGGAGGAAGTTGTGAAGAAGTTTCCAATGTATTTTTTTATGACATCTGCCTGGTTTGTGATGATGTATGGTCTCTTCTCCGGCATGGCATATAAGGCCGATTTGAAAATTGGGTATGTCCATTCAACAAAAATCTTTGCTGAACACTCGGAGGCTATTGAGGCACAGAAGAAAATTGAAGCCGAACAACAGCAGGTTCAACAGCAATATCAGCTAAAACAGGAAGATTTTCAGAAAAAAGTAAAGCAATTTGAAAATCAGAGCCTTATGCTAAGTGATGCAAAAAAAGCTGAAATTCAGAAAGAATTACAGGATTTGCAGGTTGAGATTTATAATTTTGAACAGGAAAACTTTGGTCAGGGTGGAGCATTGGAGACTCGTTGGCAGGATATGATGAAGCCGGTTGTTGATAAAGTGCAGGTCGCCATTGACAAAATTGGAACGGAACAGGGCTATGATATCATTTTTGATACAAAGAGTGGTCTTCTTCTTTATGCGAATGATGAGTTCGATATTACCGAAATTGTTGTAGAAGCATTAAATGCCAATTAAGCTCTATAGATTATAAATTTTTTAGTATGCATAAAACGATTACAGAACTTGCTGAACAAGTTAACGGTACCGTCATTGGTGACGGTGCCGTTGTTATTTCAGGCATATCAAAAATCGAAGATAGCCATCCTGAAACAGTAACGTTCCTTGCAAATCAGAAATACGAGAAATATCTTCATGATACTGAAGCTACGGCAGTTCTCGTGCCCCGGTCAATTTCCGAATCGAATACAAATCTCATTCAGGTTGATGATCCTTATGGTTCATTCAGAGTGATTGCTTTGCTGTTTCATCCTATTCCGAAAGTTGAAAGACATTTTATACACCCAAGTGCAATTATCAATAAAAATGTTTCGATTACAGAACCTGTCAATATTGGCGCATTTGTCCATATTGATGAGAGCGCTGTTATTAAGAAAAACACATCGATCGGTTCCCATAGCTACATTGGAGTTAACGCAAAGATCGGAGAATCAGTATTTTTACATCCGAAAGTTAATGTATTGGAGAGATGTCTCATAGGCAATCGGGTGATTCTCCATGCCGGAGTTGTCATAGGCAGTGATGGATTTGGGTATTCGAAGGAAAATAACTGCTACTTGAAAATCCCTCAGACCGGTAATGTCGTTGTCGATGATGATGTTGAAATAGGCGCCAATACAACGATTGACCGTGCGACAATAGGGAGCACCTATATAGGTGTCGGGTGTAAAATTGACAACCTTGTTCAAATTGCTCACAACGTCATAATTGGTGATCATACAGCAATTGCCGCTCAAACCGGAATATCCGGAAGCACAAAAATCGGAAACCATGTAACGCTTGCAGGTCAAACTGGGATAGTTGGCCATATCGAAATAGGAGACAATACTATTATAGGCGCCCAGTCAGGTGTTTCTAAATCAGTACCGCCGAATTCATTTTATTTTGGATACCCGGCACGAAACCATCGTGAAGCGAAGAAATTAGAAGTGTATATAAGAAGACTCCCTGAGTTGTTTGACCGATTGAAAGAACTTGAATCCAGATTCAAATCATAATATTTCTTAGATTTTATATTGCCATTTCTTCAATTACCCTCTTAGTAAGCTTCCTATATTTCCCTTGCAAAATATAAAAAATTGCAGTAACTTTTAAACTTGTTTTAGAAGAATATTGTACCATATTTACACCCTTTCATACTATGAATAGCGGACTAATATGCGAACAAATCAACACACTATAAAGTGGAAAACTCAATATTCAGGTATTGGTCTTCATACCGGAACAAAATCGGCAATTACTTTTTTACCTGCTGCACCTAATTCCGGTATTAGATTTATCAGGACTGATCTGCCGGACAATCCGGATGTGCCAGCACTAATAGACTATGTTGTCGATATATCACGGGGAACAACACTCCAGAACGGTGACGCTGTAGTGCATACAGTTGAGCACATTTTAGGAGCGATTGCGGGGTTGCAGATAGATAATCTCGATATTGAGATTAACGGCAATGAGCCTCCGGGCGGCGATGGGAGCGCATTGCCATTTGTTGAAGTATTGATGAATGCCGGGTTTGAGGATCAGAATACCCCAAGAAATTTTGTTGTCGTTGATGAAACAATCACTTATAAAGAAGAGAAACGTGGTGTTGAAATTGTAGCGCTCCCGTTAGATGATTACCGCATTACTGTTATGATTGATTTTAAAAATCCGGCATTGGGAAGCCAACATTCCGGTCTCTTTTCGCTTGATAATGAATTTGTTAATGAGTTTGCTCCCGCAAGAACTTTCTGCTTTTTAAAAGAAGTTGAGATGCTGCAGGACCAGGGATTGATTAAGGGCGGCACTCTTGACTCAGCGGTGGTAATTGTCGATGAAGAGTTGGATAGAGAAGAATTTAGCCGATTGCAAAAAAAACTGGTTATTCCTGGTGATGTAGTGCTTGGCAAGAATGGTATTTTGAATAACGTGGAGTTGAGATTCAAAAATGAGCCGTGCCGTCATAAACTACTCGATGTTATCGGTGATCTGGCGCTAGTCGGTGCGCCAATAAAAGCACAAATACTTGCTGCACGTTCAGGACATAAAGCAAACATAGAATTTGCAAAAAAACTTCGTAAGCTTTATGATAAACAACAGCTTACAAAAAAATATCAAATAGTTCCAAAAGCAGGCGTCATATTTGATGTTAACGCAATTCAGAAGATATTACCGCACCGATATCCGTTCTTGTTAGTCGATAAAATAACTGAGCTGGATGTTGGAAAGAGAATTGTCGGTGTGAAAAGTGTTACAAATAATGAACCATTTTTTCAGGGTCATTTCCCCGGCCATCCGATAATGCCGGGTGTTTTGGTTATAGAAGCAATGGCACAAGTGGGCGGATTGTTGGTTCTCAATGAAGTTGAAAATCCGGAAACCAAACTTGTGTATTTTGCTGGAATTAATGGTGCTAAATTTAAAAATCCAGTATATCCCGGCGATCAAATTCTTTTTGAGGTATTTTTGGTCAATAGCCGGCTCAATACCTTTAAAATGCATGGAAAAGCATTTGTAGATGGTAAGCTTGTCTGTGAAGCAGATTTGTCAGCAGTACTTGTTGACCGTTAAATGTTACAGAGAAGTAGTTAAAAATGAATATTGATTCCCGAGCTGTTGTAAGTCCTGAAGCAGATATTGCAAGTGATGTTAAAGTAGGACCATTTAGTATTATTGAATCAGATGTGACCATTGGACGTGGGACGGTTATTGAATCGTGTGTGCGCATTGCCGCGGGGAGCAGGATCGGAAAAAATTGTAGAATATTTCATAGTGCAGTAGTTGGATCTATTCCTCAGGATCTGAAGTTTGAGGGTGAAGTGACAACTGCAGAGATTGGTGACAATACAGTCTTGCGGGAATTCTGCACCGTAAACAGGGGAACAAAAGATTTGGGCACAACGATTGTCGGTTCAAATTGCTTGCTTATGGCATATTCTCATGTTGCACATGATTGTGTTATTGGAAACAATGTAATTCTGGCAAATGCGGTCAATATGGGTGGGCATGTTTCTATAGATGATTATGCAATTATAGGTGGAATGGTTGGTATTCACCAGTTTGTCCGGATTGGCAAGTATGCATTTATTGGCGGCGGTTTCAGGGCAGTTCAAGATGTTCCTCCTTATATACTTGTAGCAGGTGAGCCTTTAAGGTATTCAGGTTTGAACAGTGTAGGTTTGAGGAGAAAGAAATTCGGAAGAAAATCGTTATCGCTGCTCAAAGAGGCTTACAAAACAATCTATTATTCAGATTTAAACACAACCCAGGCATTGGAAAAAATCAAATCATTCGAAAATCAGACTCCCGAATTAGAAGACGTATGTAACTTTATAGAAAATAGCGGTAGAGGTATTATTTAAAGTAATACATTAGATATAATTATGATTAATAATAGGCAAATAGGAATATATCTGAGTTTGGGTTCTAATGTTGGGAATCGACAATCGAATCTCAGTAATTGTATCGGCAGACTATCTGAAATCAGCGGACTTTCAATAGTGAATTTGTCGTCGATATACGAAACAGCGCCCGTCGGCTTTGAAAATCAAGATATGTTTCTGAATATTGTGCTTGAAATTACCTATGAAGGAACCCCAACTGAGTTGCTCAAATCGGTAAAAAATATAGAAAATAAAATGGGTAGAAAAACCTCGTTACGATTGGGACCCAGAATAATTGATGTGGATATTCTCTATTTTAATGATACCGTAATAGAATCTGCAACTTTAACGATTCCACACCCTGAGATACAAAATAGAAGATTTGTTCTGGAGCCGCTTGCGGAAATTGCGCCTGATTTCCAATGTCCGAATTCGTTTTATTCAGTGCGCGAACTGTTCGATAATAATTGTGATGAACATGACGTTGTAAAGTATCCTCTCTTAGAATGGAAAGAGTTGTTTCACGTTTCCAAAACGTTGTAACAGATTTGCTGATATCGCATGGGAGATATAAAATATTCCTATATTGCTGTCGATGGCCTAATTGGTACCGGGAAAACCCATTTAACAAAATTATTGGAAAAAAAATTCAATGCCGTCTCGATTTTTGAAGAATACGCTAATAATCCTTTTATTGAACAATTTTACTCAAATCCTCAGCAGTTTGCCTTGCCGACCCAGCTCTTTTTTCTGATGAACCGGTATCAACAACTTAAAAACATATCACAAACTGATTTGTTTAAAGCATTTTATGTATCAGATTATACACTTGAAAAAAATAACATCTTCGCAAGTGTTACACTCAGTGAAGAAGAATTGACACTTTATCACAAGATTAAAAATTTATTAAGTCAAGATGTTCCTCAGCCCGATTTAATTGTATTTTTACAAGCAGAAATTCCTTTTTTACTAGAAAGGATTCACAAGCGGGGAATTATCTATGAAAAAGGAATAACAGAGCAATATTTGAAGCTTCTTAACAATTCTTATAATCAGTATTTTTTTCATATAACAGATACACCGGTCATTGTTATTAACGTTACGGAGCTCGACTTTGCCGAAGAGTCACATGATTTTTTATGGTTTGTCGATGAACTACACAGATCACATCATGGTTTGAGATATTTTAATCCTCAAAGATAATGATAGAGAGCTCAAATGGTACGATTTATATTATATTTCTTTTTAGCAATCTTTTTTTGGAGAATTGTCAACAAGCTATTTTTACCACGGAAAACACAGATGCCTAATGATAAGGATTTCGAAAAAGGTAATCACTCAAAAGATCAGACTATTGATTATAATGACATCGATGATGCTAAATTCGAGGATCTTGAAAATAAAGAATAATAACTATACAGGTTCAATTTGTATTGTAAAAATTTGAGGAAAGAATGATAAAAGTTATTAAAACTGAAAAAGCACCTGCTCCGATAGGAGTTTACAGTCAGGCATTTGTTGTTGATTGTAACAAGCTAGCGTTTTTGTGCGGTCAAATTCCTGTTGATCCAAAAACAAATGAATTGATTCAAGGTGATTTTAAAGCACAAACAAAGCAGGTATTAACAAATATGCAGGCATTACTTAAGGCTTGCGACACCGATATGGATAATCTTGTAAAGGTTACTGTGTTTCTGAAGGATTTTGATGATTTTGCGGCTTTTAATGAAGTATACAAAGACTATTTCTCCAAAGATCCTCCTCCACGTACAGCAGTTGCAGCAAGTGGTTTACCAAAGAATGTAAGTCTTGAAGTTGAAGGTATTGCTCTTGTGCCTTAATCGCAAACAGGTGACAGGTCATCTATTTTGGGGTCTGATGGGTTTTTTTTGCTTAGTAATACTACTAATGATTGTGAATACCGATCATGCCGGAGCGCAACAGATGACCCCATTAAAATTACAAGCATCGCAAAGAGTGGAGCAGGAGGTAGATACTACCCGTGCAAATGCGTCACCTCGACGTGCAATGATGAGGTCAATTGTATTTCCTGGATGGGGACAATGGTACAATAGGAAAAAATTCAAAAGCATAGTGATATTTAGTGGTGAAATTGGACTGGCAACTGGGGTGATTGTTCAACATGTCCGGTTTAAAGACAGTACGGTACCTGGTGAGCGCGCATTTTTTCTAGATGATAGGAATAAAATGATGTGGTGGTTGGGAGGATTTATTATATACAGTGCGCTTGATGCATTCGTGGATTCCTATTTAAATGATTTTGATGTTGATATGGGAGTGTCACAACAGTTGCATTCGAATGATGCTAGTGTACAACTGAATATCAAAATGCCTCTATCTTTTAGATAATAAGGGAAAATATATGAGTTTAAGCAGTGAAAGAGGACTGTGGAGTTCTCGTTTTGGATTCATTCTTGCAGGAGCTGGATCCGCTATTGGATTAGGAAATATTTGGAGATTTCCCTATATAACCGGACAGAATGGCGGTGCTGCATTTGTTTTGATCTATTTGCTTTGTATATTCCTAATAGGATACCCTGTGATGATTGCAGAACTCACACTCGGCCGTAATGCACAGCGCAATCCCGTCGGTGTTTTTAAAGCGATAAAGCAAAACAGTTCATGGAAATATGTCGGTGGGCTCGCAGTTTTGACAGGCTTTATGATTTTTTCTTGGTATTGTGTAGTAGCTGGATGGATTGTTGGATATTTGTATAAAACCGCAATAGGAACGTTTAATAATCCTGTTGATACTGGTGCAATTTTCGCTGAATTTGTTGCGGATCCCGTTGCTGTTATTTTCCTAACTCTTCTTTTTGTAATTTTAACCGGATTTGTAGTGTATAAAGGAGTAAGTAGTGGCATAGAGCGGTGGTCACGTGTTCTGATGCCAACGCTGCTGGTTTTACTCGTTCTGCTTGCAATACGCTCCATAACGCTTGAAGGAGCATTCGAGGGTTTGGTATTTTACCTTAAACCGGACTTTTCAAAAGTAAATATCAATGTCATATTAGCAGCGATGGGACAGGCTTTATTTTCTCTGAGCCTTGGAATGGGTATAATGGTTACTTATGGTAGTTATCTTTCGAAAAAAGACAATATTCCAACATCTGCGGCATGGGTATGTTTCTTTGATACGAGCATTGCAATACTGTCTGGTTTTGTTATCCTGCCAGCAGTTGCAGCGATGGGGCAGGAATATTCTGCGGGACCTGGCCTGGTTTTTCAAGTTCTTCCCGGTATATTTGGCGACATGCCCGGGGGACAGCTATTCGGTATCGGACTGTTTTTGCTGATTATTATCGCAGCAATCACATCGACCATATCTCTTCTAGAAGTGAATGTTGCCTATCTTGTTGATGAAAAAAAGATTTCAAGAAAGAAATCTGTTACTTTAGTATGTATATTAGCATTTTTTATTAGTATTCCCGCTGCTCTTGCAAGTGGTGCAAATGCGTTTTTATCTCGTCTTCCTATAATAGGTTGGGATTTTTTCACATTTATAAGTACACTCTTTGGTGATATAACTATTGCCATCGGTTCACTTCTGATTGCTCTTTTTGTTGGATGGAGTTGGAAGACTTCTCATGCAAAGAAAGAGATTGAATCAGAAAATATTCGGTTCAGATTTGAAGGGATTTGGAACGTGCTGATTAAATATGTCTCTCCAGTGTCAGTTCTTTTGGTATTTCTTTATACGTTTTGGAATACTTTTTTTAGTTAAAATAATGTATATTAACTTTGTGATTCTACTATAAATTCAGAATAAATAAAGAGTGTTTTATGAATATAGATTCTTCAATTAGGGCTAACTGCGGAGTTGTCGGAGTTTACGGAAATCAGCAGGCATCACAATTAGCATATTTGTGTCTTTATGCCTTGCAGCACCGAGGACAGGAAGCTTCAGGGATTGTGTGTTCAAATGGTGATACACTCAAGTCTCATAAAGCGCTGGGATTAGTTTCTGATATATTCTCGGATATGAAAGTACTTGATCATTTAGATGGCATGAGCGCAATAGGGCATAATCGATATTCTACTACTGGGGGAAACACTGCAGTAAATGTTCAGCCGCTTGTTATGAACGTAGAAGGTGGGCCAATTGGAATTTCGCATAACGGTAACCTAGTGAATGATAAATCTCTGCGAAAAGCTCTCATGAAACACGGTTCGATATTCCAAACGTCCTCCGACAGTGAAATAATCATTCATTTGATCGCAAAATCGAATAAAAACACGTTGTCTGAAAAGGTTAAGGAGGCATTTTCTCAGGTAAAAGGCGCATTTTCTATAGCTATGTTGTCAAAGAGCAAGCTATTTGCCATTCGGGATCCTAAGGGATTCAGGCCGTTATGTATCGGAAAAAAGGATGACACGTATATTATTACATCTGAATCGTGTGCGCTTGATTTAATAGAGGCCGAATATGTTCGGGATGTTGAGCCAGGCGAAATGGTGACGATTGATGAAAATGGACTGCACTCTGAAAAAATATTTCCCAAAGAGAAAAAAGCGTTTTGTATTTTTGAATATATATACTTTTCTCGCCCCGATAGCAAAGTTTTCGGAGAAAATGTGGATAAAACGCGGAGAAAATTCGGAAAAATGCTTGCCACACTAAAACCTGCTGAAGGAGATATTGTTATTTCTGTGCCCGACTCAAGTAATACTGCGGCACTGGGATTTGCTCAGGAATCGAAAATAAAATTTGAAATTGGACTAATTAGGAACCATTATATCGGCAGAACATTTATCCATCCAATACAATCCCAACGTGACTTCAGAGTTAGGATAAAATTCAATCCCGTAGAAGGTGTTCTAAAAGACAAACGAGTTATTCTTGTCGAAGACTCAATTGTGCGAGGTACAACACTTAAACAATTAGTTAAAATGGTGCGTGATGCAGGAGCAAAAGAGGTGCATGTCCGTGTAAGTTCTCCTCCAATAATATCCCCCTGTTACTACGGTATGGATTTTCCAACAAAAGATGAATTAATAGCAAACAATAAGACTGTAGATCAGATTCGGAAGTATCTCAATGTCGATTCTCTTGAATATTTTCCGCTTGATGGCCTTACTCAATCAGTCACTAACGGTTCTTCTCATTATTGTCACGCATGTTTCAGTGGTCAATACCCGATACCTGTGAAAGATGGAATATCCAAAGATAAGTACGAAAAAGAACCGCAAGAATAATAGATATGGCCCCCACCAAAAAGCCTGACGGTATTGAAATAATTCATGAAATTTGTGACATATGTAGCGCATGTATCGCTGTATGCCCTCCTAACGTGATGTATTTAACGAATAATAGACTCTCCATCGATTTTTCCGGATGTACATACTGTTCACTTTGTATAGATATATGTCCGGTTCGGGCTCTAAAAGGAAGCTATATTGAAACTCAGAATGTAGAAAAGGAAAAGGTTAAGATTCATGACGTTTCCACTCGATAATATAGAATATGATGTTGTCGTTGTAGGCGGTGGCCCGGCAGGTACCGTTGCTGCTCAATATGCAGCAAAAGGTGGTGCAAATGTTGTGCTATTTGAGCGGGATCCAGTCATCGGAATGCCGGTGCGCTGTGGAGAAGGCATAAGCGAACGTGGATTGCGTGGCTATATATCATTGAATGGACCGTGGGTTGCCAATAAGGTCAATCAAGTTGAAATGTTTGCTCCTGATGGCACCAAAATATCACTGACATCAAAATTGATCGGTTATATTCTTGACAGAACGATTTTTGATAAGGTTTTAGGTGAGAAAGCGGAAAAAGCGGGCGCAAAAATAGTTTCCCAAACAGATGTCATTGATTTAATTAGAAATAATGGCTCGGTTACAGGTGTCCGTATTTTACATAAAGAAACCGAATATGATGTCAGAGCAAAAATAATTATTGCTGCAGACGGAGTTGAGTCAAAAGTGGGCAGATGGGGTGGATTAAAAACAATGACAAAACTCAATAATATGGAGTCCGCGATTCAAGTCGCTGCGTCTGAAATAGATGTAAATCCGGATATTTGCCAGTTTTTTTTCGGTCACAAAGTGGCACCGGGTGGCTATTTGTGGGTTTTTCCGAAAGACAAAAATTCGGCTAATATTGGATTGGCAGTATCAGGCAGTAATTCAAGAGAGAAACCTGCTATTGATTACCTGAAAACGTTTATGCAGAGTAACTATCCAAGTGCAAAGTGGGATACAGTAGTCGCCGGAGGTGTTCCCTGCAATCCACCCTTAAGAGAATTAACAACGGGCAATATTATGGTTTCAGGTGACGCGGGGCATCAAGTTAATCCATTGACTGGTGCTGGAATCGCTAACGCTCTCCAATCTGGTAAACTTGCAGGAGAAACCGCTGTGGAAGCACTCAATGGATTAGGATCTATTGATAAGGCGCTAAAGTCGTACACGAAAAAATGGTTAAGAGCACGAGGGAGGAATCACAAAAGCGCAATGCGGCTCAAGAATACAGTTATGAAGTTTAGTGATGATGATTTGAACGAGTTAGCACATTTGCTAAAAAACATTCCCAAGAATGAATGGTCGATGCTGAAAATCTTTCTGTTTGCTGTTCGTAATCATCCTGAGTTAATCGTTGATAGTATAAAATTATTTAGGAAGTTCTGATGTTCTCGGTCATTAAAAATCTTTCGAGCGGCTTACAAAAAACACGTTCAAATATTACACAGTCTCTCAAGACAATATTTACCTCTGGGAACGGTAAAAATGAAGACCTTCTGGATGACGTAGAAGAAGCATTAATTCTCTGTGACATCGGTGTGGATACAGTATCTGATATTATTGATGAAGCCAAAGAGTACATGAAAAGCCACCGAGATCTGACCTTCGAAAAGCTGTCAGAAATAGTGAAATCCCAAATAATAAAAAAAGTTGAGCCAATCATCTCATGTAACACTTTAGATGATGCTGTGAAATCCCCGTTTGTGATTCTGGTTGTTGGAATAAACGGAACTGGAAAAACTACATCTGTCGGAAAATTGGCATATTATTACAAATCACAGGGGAAAAAAGTTCTTTTAGCAGCAGCGGATACTTTTAGGGCAGCAGGAGTTGAACAACTGGAAGTTTGGAAAGATAGGATTGGTGTTGATGTTGTGAAGAATAAGGAAGGTACTGATCCAGCTGCAGTAGCATTTGACTCAGTCCAAGCAGCCGTGGCTAGAGAAGTGGATGTATTGCTGATTGATACAGCTGGCCGAATTCATACCAATACCAACCTGATGCAGGAATTGGAAAAAATTAAAAGAGTTGTAGGGAAAATCATCCCTAGTGCGCCTCATAAAGTACTCCTGGTCGTTGACGCAAATATGGGTCAAAATGCTATATCGCAGGCTGAAGTATTTACCAATTCCCTAGGTATCAGCGGAATAATTCTTACAAAACTTGATGGAACTGCAAAGGGTGGTACTGCAGTGCCGATTATGATAAAATTAAAAATACCTATTGAATTTGTTGGCATTGGAGAGAGTAAAGAGGATATTCGTAAATTCGATTTAAATGAGTTTACTAATGCACTTTTTACACAATAAGAAAGTATCTTTAGTTAATTTCATGATAAACTTAACCGTTTTGGGTTCCGGTACATTGCAACCGACACCTGCAAGAGGTTGTAGCGGTTATTTGTTGAGAATTGATGAATCAACGATTCTTTTAGATGCCGGTTCCGGAACGCTGAGGCAACTGTCTCATTGCTCAGTATTGGCAGAAGATGTCGATTATATCTTTTTTTCTCACTTGCACGTAGATCACACCTCTGATTTGATTCCTCTTTTGTTCGCAAAGAGGCACGCATCCCATCACAATAAGAAAGATATTTCGATTTACGGCCCTCAAGGATTTAAAGTATTTTTCGAAAAACTCAGCCAATTATTTCAAACATATATAGAGCCCGAATCGTACAAAATCAATGTATTCGAGTATGACTTGAAGAAAATTGATTTTTCCAATTTTTCTATAACCTTTATACCTGTTCAACACACTGAAAATAGCTGCGGATTCAGAATTCAAGATACGCACAACTCCCTATTTGCTTATACAGGAGATACGGATTACTGTGATAATCTCATTACATTATGTAAAGATTGCGATATTGCTGTTATTGAATGTTCGTTTCCCGATAGCGCTAAAGTTTCTGGGCATATGGTTCCCTGTGAAGTAGGAAAAATAGCTCAAGAGGCAAACTGCAAGCGAGTTTTATTGACTCATTTATATCCTAATACCGATAAAAGTGAATTGATTGCCTCTTGTAAGCGTCATTTTGACGGTGAAATTGCTGTTGCAGAAGAATTGCATACGTATACTTTTGGAAAAAACAGTTAATTACCATACATTACATATTCATATTTTATAAAGGAGGGTAAGATGTACAAGAGTGCAACAATCATAATAATTTGCGCCTTATGCAGTGTATTTGCTTTTTGTACAGTAAGTGAAAATGTTGATATCCTATCTGCTGAAAAAAAAGTTATATTGTTGGGTGATACTCCTCCGGCTGCTCCATACAGCCCGGGAATTGTGGTGGGTAATATGCTGTTTTGTTCGGGCATGGTAGGAAGAAAACTTGAGACACAATCATATGGTCATGGCATTGAAGAACAAACGACCATTGCTCTTGATAATTTGAATTCTGTCATAGTAAATGCAGGATTTAGCATGGAAAACGTTGTAAAGGCTACCGTATATTTAACCGATATGGACAACTATTCGGGTATGAATGAAGTATACAGAACCTATTTCCAGAAAAATCCTCCTGCGCGTGCAACCGTTGGAGTGATGGAACTTGTTGGTGAAGCATTAGTAGAAATATCTTGTATAGCAATAAAATAATAATGGTGAATATGACATATCGCATTCAGATGATCAGAATTAAATACATCCTTAGTTGCGCAGTATTGTTAACAATCTTACTTCTTTTCGGCTGTACAGGAAACTCTGCCGACGACGAGCAGGAAATACTAGAAATGTATACCGAAATCATCCAGGCATTTGCCCGCGAAGATTTGCGCGGAGTCATGTTCAATATTTCCAAAGACTTTCAATCTGATGTTGAATACCTTCAGACCTATGGTGAAATATTCGAGCATCGCCGGTCATTTATTTTGAACAACAGCAAAGTGTCGGTCAATTTCAGAGATATTTCAATTGTCTTGGACGGTTCTCATGCTGAAGTATCATATCGGTTTCAAGCTGAAACAGATCAAGTTGAAATGAACTGGAGTGAAATTGACATGCTACAAAAAAACTGGGGTGGTTGGGAAATATATTCTTGGCAGATAAATGTTGACAGTTAAATGTTGACAGTTAAATAGTATGCTCCGATATTATTCTCATAGTAGACATTTAAAGGAAATCTTTGATTTTCCCGTTAGAAAAATTTGTGTGGATGCGGGATTCACCTGTCCGAACAGAGATGGATCAAAGGGTTATGGGGGTTGTATTTATTGCAATGATAAAGGTTCGGGTGCACCATATATTAATAAAAATCTTTCATGGGAAGACCAGTTTAGGATACGTGCTGAGCGGCATCTCCAAAATGAGCCGAATACTCATTTCATAATATATTTTCAGGCATATTCAAATACGTATGCACCGGTTGAATATCTTGAGCAAATGTACAGGTCTGCTTTGAGCAAAGAGAAGGTTGTGGGTTTATCTATTGGAACTCGACCAGACTGTGTAAATTCTGAATCTCTCAATCTAATTCGTGATCTATCCCGAGAAACATATGTATGGCTGGAATTCGGTGTGGAGACTATACACGAAAAGACATTGCAGCTTATAAACCGACAGCACACCTATGCTGATTTATTGACTGCATATGATGAAGCAAAAAAACGGGATATTTCCATTTGTCTTCATATCATTAACGGTCTGCCATGGGAGTCACGTGAAGAAATATTAGAAACAGCAAAAACTGTCGGACAGCTTATGCCTGACGGAATAAAAATGCATTCGCTATATATTGAAACAGGAACCAGACTGCACAATCTCTATAAGAAGAATCCGTGGCTCTTGTTTTCTGAGAATGAATATATTGAGCTTGCGGTCGAGTGCCTTGAGCTTTTTCCGGAGCAATCAGTCATACAGAGACTTGTTGGAGAAGCAATTCAAGAACGTCTTGTTGCTCCTGAATGGTCTAAAAACAAGCAGCGTATTCTTAATGGCATTCAAAATTATATGGAATCAAAGGATACAAAACAAGGTGCAAAATACGCTCCAATACAGAGTGATACTGTAGCATCAACTTTATAACACACAGTTGTTGGAAAACAATTGTTCAGGTAATGGTTTTTGCTTGAAGAAGATTAAAATAACCTATATATTATATTATAATTAATAAAGTAAAGATTAGACATGAAACTCTGGAGGTAGAGTGTTTTCTTTAATTTTTGCGTGGATTGCCCCGCCGGGAGGTGGTGATTCCAATCCTTTTGTGGTTATGATGCCGCTTTTTATCATACTACTTGTATTCTATTTTCTAATGGTTCGTCCACAAGTAAAACGTCAAAAACAGCAACGTATCATGCTTGACAACTTGAAAAAGGGTGACAATGTTGTTGCTGCCGGCGGTGTCGTCGGAACAATTGCGGGCCTTAAAGACAAAGAGAACACTGTCATTCTTAAAATAGATGACAATGTGAAGATTGAAGTATTGAAATCATCTGTCTCAACAGTTATCGAAAAGGAAGAGTGATATGCCTTTACGGCCTATTCTCATTTACGGAAATCCTCTTCTGCATGAAAAAGCCGCTTCTGTTGAAATAATAACAGAGGATATACAGGAATTCATCGATGACATGTTTGAGACAATGTTTCATGCACGGGGAATTGGTCTTGCAGCTACCCAGTTAGGTATTTTGAAATCGGTTATTGTTATTGATTTGCCGCGTGAAGACGATCAGGAAGAAAATGGCCGGATGCTTGTGATGATCAATCTGGAAATTCTTGACCGTCAAGGAATTTGCTCATTTGAGGAGGGATGTCTTTCTATTCCCGGAATCAATGGAGATGTTGATAGGTCTGAAGTAATCACTATTAGATTTCTAGACAGAGATGGAAATTCGGTAGAGATGGAGTGTGATGAAATGCTCGCAAGAGTTATCCAGCATGAATATGACCATCTCCAAGGCATTTTATTTGTTCAGCACCTAAAACCGGCCGTTCAAAAAAAATTAAACCCGCAACTACGCCAGATTGCAAAAGGTGTTTTAGTATGAGAGTAGTTTATATGGGAACACCTGACTTTGCCGTTCCCACTCTCAATCATCTTGCACAAAACACATCCCACACCGTTGTAAGCGTTGTAACTGCGGAAGACAAGCCGAAAGGTAGAGGGCAAATACTCCAGCCTCCTGCAGTGAAATTGTGTGCACTTGACTTAAATATTCCCGTTTTACAGCCCAAAAACTTGAGAAATACAGAGTTTCATGACAAAATTCTCACTCTCAATCCTGATGTTTTGGTAGTTGTAGCGTTCCGAATTCTCCCTGTTGAACTGTTTTCACTTACCCGATTCGGAGCTATAAATCTCCATGCTTCCCTTTTGCCAAGTTACCGTGGACCTGCTCCGGTACAGTGGGCAATTATGAATGGTGAGCAATCAACCGGGCTGACAACATTCCAAATCGATAAAGGAATTGACACGGGTAATATTTTAATGCAGCGGTCACTGGAAATTGAAGATAGCGAAACAGCCGGTGAACTATTGATGCGGCTTGCCGATATTGGCGCACAGGTAGTGGCAGAATCACTGGATGGACTAGAAAAGGGTGCATTGGAACCTTTGACACAGGTGTCTACGCAATCTTCTCATGCTCCTAAAATTACTCCAGACATACTCCCTATTGAATGGAATAATTCGGCTCAGTCGATAGTACAAAAGATTCGGGGATTATCTCCTTCACCATGTGCACAAACGTATTATAAAGGGAAGTTAATAAAACTGTTCAGGGCTCAGACTGTAGAAATGGATAATTTAGATTGTAAGCCGGGTACTATTGTGAAAGCTAATTCCCAAGATGGATTGTTCGTTCAATCAGGACGTAATGTAGTAGAAATTCTTGAACTGCAGCGCGAAGGTAAAAAACAAATGACTGCAAGAGATATGTTGCGAGGTATGAACATAGAGGAAGGGGAAGTTCTTAAGGGTAAGAAGGCATGACAATTTCTATGTATCTTCCGGTTGAAATAGAAAAAATGAATTGATTTACAAACCTGTCCGATTGGACTTCTATATATTGCAAATAAGAAGAGATTCGCGTAAATTAAAGTGTAATAATAAAAAATAGTGAAGAATAAAGACTCAGACATGCTATCTTTAAATCAAAATAATATGATCGTTTATCTGAAATATACAGCAGGCATATTAGCATTTTTATTTGTTATGTTTATAGCGATAGATAACATCATTATGCCGCTGTATGTAAATTTGGGAAAAGAAGTTGATTTACCTGATGTTACTCAAAAATCAGATGCACAGGCCATTCTTGAACTACGGAATCTTGGTCTCATGGTAGGAGTAATTGGGCGGAAATATAACTCATTTTATCCGGAAGATACCGTTTTATCACAAAATCCTATTGCAGGTACACGTGTTAAAACGGGGCGCGCAATTGAGCTTACAGTGAGTCGTGGTGATCAAAAAGTGAAGATCCCCGATTTGATAAATCTTTCTCCACGCGATGCAGAATTAAGGCTGCAACGGCTCAATTTAATTAAAGGAGAAGAGTATTACAATTTTTCTGATGATTATACCGAAGGTATAGTGATCAGTCAATCATATGAGTCTGGAACAGAAGTTACAAAAGGGACAATTATTGATATCACAGTCAGTTTGGGACTCGAGTCGAAAGAGTTTGAGATGCCAGATGTCCGGCTGAAGACACTAGAGACCGCTTCAGAAACATTTAGGCAAAACAGATTGCGGATTGGCGGTATAATTTTCAATGTGAATGATGAATTTCTTCCGAATACGGTTTTGTTTCAGGATCCGCAGCCGGGTATGGATGTTTCTCCAGGAGATTCTGTAATAATTATTGTTAGCAGAATGGACAGCACAAGGATTGAGTAAATTTACTTGAATTTAATTCAATCAGTTAATTGGATGCAATATATATGCAAAATTCGTTTGAGAATGATTTGATAATTGCTCCCTCAATTTTATCTGCTGATTTTACGAATTTAGAATGTGAAATCAGGCAGCTTGAAAAAGGAGGAGTGGATTGGATCCATATCGATGTTATGGACGGTCATTTTGTGCCAAATATCACCTTTGGACCATTATTGGTAAAAGCCATAAAGTCTCTTACAAACGTACCTTTAGATGTTCACTTGATGATTTCAAATCCCGATTTGTATTTAGAAGATTTTCGAAAAGCAGGAGCAGATATTATTTCAGTTCATCAGGAGACCTGTCCACATCTCTACAAAACTGTTAATAAGATACGAGAACTTGGTGCAAAAGCGGGAGTGTCAATCAATCCGGCAACAAGTATTTCTACTATAGAAAGTATCATTAAAGAAATAGATTTGGTATTAATTATGTCTGTAAATCCCGGATTTGGAGGTCAGAAATTCATTGAATCTTCTCTGTCTAAGATCTCTGATACGTTTGAATTGCTCCAAAAAAGTAATCCAAAGGTAAAATTAGAGGTTGACGGTGGCATTGACACTTCAAATATAAAATCTGTAGTCAATGCCGGATGTAATGTTGTCGTTGCAGGTACAGCGATATTTAGCAACATAGATAGAACAGAAGGTGTAAAAAACTTGCGAAATGCGGCTGTAAATTAATAATGACATACAAACAGGAAATCCTCAGAAAAGCGATACATTTTATTTCCCTGGTTATTCCAATGGGATATTTACTTGTATCAAAAGAAACTGCTCTTTATATATTGATACCTGTAAGTATTGTGTTTATAAGTGTTGACATTGCAAGATTCTATTGCAACCCAGTTAAAAAATTGATTTCCAATGTATTTTCCCTAGTGATACGTGATCATGAAAAACACCACTTGACAGGGTCATCTTACTTAATGGCAGGTTCGGTTCTCGTTATAATGTTTTTTCCAAAATCTAATGCAATATTCTCTTTGCTCCTTCTTGCCATTTCCGATTCTGCAGCTGCATTAGTAGGGAGGAGGTTAGGAAAACATAAGCTCTTTAATAAATCAATTGAAGGTACTGCAGCATTTATCGGATCTGCATTGTCAATTGCCCTGTTTTTTTCAACAATTCCATTAATGCACAAAATTATTGCATCAATAAGTGCATCAATTGTTGAAGTTTTACCCTTAAAGATTGATGACAATTTCACAATTCCCGTATCAACGTGCACGGTATTGTGGCTCGTATCCCTTTTCTAGTGTAGCAGACAATTCAAATCAGTAAGCTATTGCTATATAAATGCTTATGTGATTTTGTATCAGGTTTAAAAATAAAATAACACGTGAAAATAAAATAATTTCCTTGACAAAAGATATATATATTTATAAATTGACCGCTAAATATGTATAATTTGTGTATAAGTATCAGTATGTAGGAGCAGTATGTAATGCCTAAAGGACAGGTTAAGTGGTTTAATGAGAATAAAGGTTATGGTTTTATAACGCATGAGGATGGAACTGAAGTATTTGTCCATTATAGCGCCATTGATGGGGACGGTTTCAGAACTCTTGCTGAGGGTGACGATGTGGAATTTCAAGTAGTCGATACAGATAAAGGACAACAAGCAGCGAATGTAAAACCGCTATAACTTTTATATTTCCATTATGATACCCCGATTTTTTAAAATCGGGGTTTTTTTTGGTTGTTTTCTGAAACGAGTATAATTACTTTATTACACAATTTCTCTAAGAAGTTATTTTATTAAGCATAAAAACGAAGTAAAATTCATTGTGAATAGTTATCTGCAAAGATTTCTCAGGTATCTTAAAATAGAAAAGAATCTTTCGATCAATACACTTTCTGCATATGAGTATGACCTGAATAGGTTTATTGATTTTCAAAATCCGGATAGTGAACAGTATGATCCGGAAAAAACTTCATCGGATGATATCTCTCGCTATATTTACAAACTGCATGATTTGGGACTTGCTGAATCGTCAATAGCTCGAAACATTTCTACAATCAGAGCATTTTTCCAGTACTTATTGAAATCCGAAGATGTAAAAACTGACCCAATTGCTGTAATTGAATCACCAAGACGTCCGGAAAAACTCCCGAAAGTACTTACAATATCCGAAGTTCAAATGCTGCTTGAGCAGCCAGATGTCAATATGCCTCTTGAATTGCGTGACAAGGCAATGATGGAGTTTATGTATGGTACGGGCATACGTGTTTCTGAATTAACTATAGTAAAAGTTAGAGATTGTTATTTTGATGAGGAAGTTGTTAGGATTTTCGGAAAAGGGAGTAAAGAACGAATTGTGCCGTGTGGAGAAATAGCACAAAAGTTTGTTGAGCTCTATTTAAGAGAAGTACGGCCTAAACTCATAAAAACTTCAAGTCATCCATTGGAATGTATATTCCTGAATTGGAGGGGAAACCCAATGAGCAGGATGGGATTCTGGAAAATATTACAGAAATATTGTCTTAAATCGAAAATCCAAAAACAGATAAGTCCGCATGTACTGCGGCACTCTTTTGCTACTCATCTCCTCGAGGGAGGGGCTGATCTGCGCGTGGTGCAAGAATTGCTCGGACATTCTGATATATCGACGACGCAAATATATACACATCTCGATAAAGAGTATTTAAGAGAAGTGCACAAGTCTTTTCACCCACTGGAACAAAATTTAAGGTAGTCTCATTATGTTTGATTTAAGAGTATTCTCTATAATTATATTGCTCTTTTCAATTGTTGTTCATGAATATGCGCATGGTTGGATGGCTCTTCGGTGTGGTGATCATACTGCCAAGTTTGCCGGGCGTCTCACCTTGAATCCGATTCCGCATATTGATCCGATGGGTTCAATTATTCTGCCACTTATTTTGTTTATGAGTGGATCACCGGTATTGTTTGGATGGGCAAAACCTGTTCCTGTTAATCCGAATAACTACAATAACCCTGCTATTGATAATGTTAAAGTATCAGGCGCAGGTCCTGCTTCAAACTTTCTTTTGGCAATAGGTTTTACTATGACAGCGATAATGATACTCTTGAACTCAAATAGCGCTGCACTCTTCGGAATTTGTCGGTTTGGAATACAAATCAACTTACTGCTTGCTCTTTTTAATCTAATACCATTTTCACCGTTGGACGGTTCGCATATATTAGAATATTACATACCATTAGACAAAAAACCGGCATATCATAATTTTCAACGCTTCGGTCCGGTTGCTCTTATGATCGTTGTATTTTCAGGATTTATATTACCGTTAAGTCTTTTCTGGCTTATTATTGGTCCGCCATACGTTTTTTTATTCAACATTCTTCAAGATTTAATAAAATATTTCGTATAATAAAAGAAACGACAACAATGTTAATGAAGGGGATGAAGCCTCGGAAATTTGATTATATTCCTCGTTATTATGAGGAAAATAACGATTCAGAATTAACAGATAAAAAAATAATTAAAATCAAAAGAGGTGTATCGAGGAAAATCCGGGGCGCATCTTTTTACAAAATAATATTTCTCATTGGTATTATTCTTTACTTTATGTATTTCTTAAAAGATAATTTTCAATAAAAGAGTTATCTCACAGAGAAGGGGGGTAACTAAACTCAGCATACTTTCATGTTTACATAATATATATTATGCGCCATCATGCTTTGTTTAGCATTGATAAGCATATTGTAAAAAGATTTATTATTATTTACTCTCTGTTGCTATTCTGAAAATAACTTTTATGTCAACTTCTTCCGCTAATTGCAGGAATAAAAATTTTGGACGTTTTATACTGTAATCTCCAAGTTTTATCTGAAAAGATGCATTTACTGATAAATCCTCTGATAGTTGACTTTCGCTAAAAGCATCCACCCCTTCATTCTGTATCAACTTCAATGTGGCTTCAACCTCAACAGTGTTTGTTATTCCATGTACCTGAAAATCTCCCTGAACATTCATTTTTACAGATTTACCCGTAGATAATTCGTTTATATCTGAATTTACTATTTTTAAAGGTTTAAACGTCGCAGTCGAATATTCATCTGTATTGAGAAATTGTTCGCTTCGCATATCCCGGTCCCGCATTGCAATACCGGTATTTAATGACACTAAATCGACAGTAATTGTACCGGAAATCCCATTTGTGAGATTATATATGTCCAGCTCGATATAGCCCGATACATTATTGGTGGTTCCGACAACTTTTTCAATAGGTGCATCCGATTCAAAACGGGCAAGATTATCGCTATGATTGTCAATAACGAGATATTGCCTCTCTTGAGCATTCAATGAAACAGTTGAAATGAATAAGCAGATTATTGCACTAAATAATAATTTATACATTAAATACCTCATAATATTTTTAGTATTGGAGATGACGAGAACACGTTGAAAAACGCTTGAACATAATGACATGTTATTATATAAACTGTGATATGTTTCTAATCGTTCCAACCAGCATTAAAGTTCTATTTTAAAGATTAAAATGAATATATCATTAAGAGTTGTTTCGCAATGGCATTCATTTTGCCTTACACTCTATGTCATTGATAAATTTTTGTAACACATGTGTGATGATTGATCAGATACTTTATGTTAAAAATAAGACACGCAGTCGAGTAATCATTAATAAAATTCTTTAAACTAATAATAAATTATTACCAAAAGACCTTATAACTCATTAATAAATATATAATTACGATACATTTGACGAATACCTTCTTACTTCTTATGATGGATCTTCTCGATTCCGGCCATCAGTAATTTAATTTACAAATCCGTGTAATTAATTTAAAATAATTTTAAAATCTCATCCAGATCATTTTACTATTTCTGGTAAATTTTATTCTGATTTCTAAAAAAAAGAATATTAACGAACTACTAATAAAAAAGGCAGTGCATATGGGTACAAAAAAATCGGTGTCAATGGATGGAAATGAAGCAGCAGCTTTCATTGCGCATAAAACTAATGAAGTGATTGCTATATATCCGATAACTCCGTCGAGCACTATGGGGGAATTAGCCGATGAATGGTCGGCATTTAACCGTAAAAATATTTGGGGGACTGTTCCGGTTGTAATCGAAATGCAAAGCGAAGGAGGAGCTTCCGGCGCAGTGCATGGTTCACTGCAAACAGGTGCGTTGACAACAACATTTACTGCTTCACAAGGGCTTTTGCTCATGATTCCGAACATGTTTAAGATTGCCGGTGAATTGACGCCTACGGTTTTCCAGGTTTCTGCCAGAACTGTCGCTACACATGCACTATCTATTTTTGGTGATCATAGTGATGTTATGGCAGCCCGGCAGACCGGATTTGCGATGTTGGCAAGTAATAATCCACAGGAAGTCATGGATCAAGCACTAATTGCACAAGCTTCTACTCTTGCTACTCGCATTCCCTTCATCCATTTTTTTGATGGATTTAGAACTAGTCATGAAGCCAGAAAAGTTGAATTGATAAGCGATGAAAATATTAGTAGGATGATGGATGATGAACTAATATTTCAGCACCGACAGAGAGCATTGAATCCTGACAGACCTGTCATCAGAGGGACAAGCCAAAATCCCGATGTGTTTTTTCAAGTCCGTGAAACGGCCAACAACTATTACACGCAATGCCCTGACATGGTCCAAGATGAGATGGACAATTTTGCGAAATTAATCAGGAAGACAATATAAGCTATTTGACTTTGTCGGCGCACCTGATGCTGAAAAAATCATAATACTGATGGGATCAGGGGCAGATACTGCTCACGACATGGTTGATTTTCTGACAGAAAAGGGCGAAAAAATCGGTCTTGTTAAAGTCCGCCTTTTTCGTCCTTTTAGTGATAAGCGTCTTCTTGAGGCAATTCCGGAAACTGTAAAGAAAATTGCTGTTCTTGACCGAACTAAAGAACCAGGTGCATTAGGTGATCCACTTTTGCTTGATGTTATCACTTCCTTTTCACAAAATGGCCGTTCCCCTCTTATTATTGGTGGCAGATATGGTCTATCAAGTAAAGAGTTTACTCCGGCAATGATCAAAGGTATTTTTGATGAACTTGGTAAAGAAAACCCAAAAACACGTTTTACAGTTGGAATTAAAGATGATGTTTCGCATTTGAGTATCGATTTTGACTCGTCTGTCAATATTGAAAAGGAAAATGTTGTCAGAGCTATGTTTTATGGACTTGGATCTGACGGCACAGTCAGTGCTAATAAAAACAGTATCAAAATTATTGGAGAGAACACATCGAATTATGCTCAGGGGTATTTTGTTTATGATTCGAAAAAAGCAGGTGCAGTTACAGTTTCTCATCTAAGGTTTGGACCCGAACCAATTCGGATATCTTGTTTGATTGATTGTGCTAATTTCATAGGTTGTCACCAGTACAATTTTCTTGAAAAGTATGATATACTTCAAAATGCTCATGAAGGCGCAACGTTTCTCCTGAATACCTCATATGATAAGGACACTATCTGGGATAAGATTCCTAAATCGGTTCAGCAGAAGATCATTGATAAAAAATTGCAGTTTTATGCAATAGATGCGTATCAAGTTGCCAAAGAAGCATATCTGGGTGTCCGTATAAACACAATCATGCAAACCTGTTTTTTTGCAATTTCCGGTGTGCTGCCGCAAAAGCAGGCAATTGATGAAATAAAAAAATCAATTAAGAAAACATACGCTAAAAAGGGCGATGTGATTGTTCAAAAGAATTTTGGTGCTGTCGATAAAGCACTGTCAAATTTGCATAAAGTAAAAGTTCCGGAGAATGCCACAAGTACATATGATCTTAAGTCAATTGTGCCTTCAGATGCTCCAGAATTTGTCAGAGAAGTCACCGCGGAAATTATGGCGGGTCGGGGAGATGACATACCGGTTTCAAAATTCCCAATTGATGGTGCCTGGCCGATGGCAACGACACAATGGGAAAAGCGATGTATAGCTTTAGAAATCCCTGTATGGGATGAGGATATCTGCATCCAGTGTGGTAAATGTGTTATAATATGTCCTCATGCAACAATTCGAGCTAAAATGTTCGAACCGAAAGTATTGAAAAATCCGCCTTCAACGTTCAAAGCTGTACAAGCACGTGGAAAAGGTGTAGAAGATTATCAATATAGCCTCCAGATTGCCCCGGAAGATTGCACAGGTTGTGCATTGTGTGTCCACTTCTGCCCTGTCAGAAACAAAAAAGAACCGAAATTAAAAGCTATAAATATGCGGCCCCTTGAATCCATTCGCAAAAATGAAAAAAAGAATTATGACTATCTTTTGAAATTGCCAGATTATGAACGGACGGAACTCAAAATCGATACTGCAAAAGGTGTGCAATTTTTAAAACCTCTTTTTGAATATTCAGGTGCGTGTTCCGGATGTGGCGAAACGCCGTATGTCAAATTGCTCACTCAGTTATTTGGAGACAGATCAATTATAGCAAATGCAACCGGGTGCTCATCAATTTACGGAGGAAATTTACCGACTACTCCATATTCTATTGATAGTGCCGGAAGAGGACCCGCCTGGTCGAATTCTTTATTTGAAGATAATGCTGAGTTTGGGTTAGGATTCCGTCTTTCGATTGATAAACAGGCAGAATTTGCACGTGAATTAATTGAATTTCTACAAGATAAAATCGGATATGAATTGTCTCATGCAATCATTCATGCTCCTCAAACGACAGAATCTGAGATTGGAGAACAACGCATACGGGTTGAAAAACTCAGAAAGCAACTCAAGAAGATTGATACACCAGAAGCAAACAGGCTCCTGAATGTATCCGATGCTCTTGTGAAGCGAAGTATATGGATTGTCGGCGGAGACGGTTGGGCCTATGATATAGGCTTTGGAGGGCTTGATCATGTCATTTCGTCCGGGCGAAATATCAATCTGCTTGTTTTGGATACCGAAGTCTACTCGAACACCGGTGGGCAGATGTCCAAATCAACTCCACGTGGTGCTGTTGCGAAATTTGCTGCTGGTGGAAAACCGGTAGCTAAAAAAGATTTAGGTCGCATTGCAATGAGTTATGGTAATGTCTATGTTGCTCAAGTTGCGATGGGTGCTAATGACTCACAGACAATAAAAGCATTCAGAGAAGCAGAAGCATACAACGGTCCGAGTATTATTATCGCATACAGCCATTGTATTGCCTGGGGTATTAATATGTCAACAGCAACTGATCAGTATAAAACTGCAGTACAATCCGGGCATTGGCTACTCTATCGGTACAATCCGGAAAATGTTTTAAAAGGAGAAAACCCCCTTCATCTTGATTCTAAAGCTCCAAATTTGCGCATTAAAGACTATATGTACAATGAAACACGGTTTAAGATGCTCACAAAGATTAAGCCGGAACAGGCCGAATTCTTATTGAAAGATTCTCAAGACGATGTAGAGAAGCGATGGACGTTTTATGAATATATGTCCTCCATGGATTACAGCCAATATAAAAATAACGGCAAAGACGATCCAGAAAAATCGGAAGAAAAATCCGACTCCAATAATAATGAATAATAAATCGAAACTGTTCAACATAAATGCGTAAAGGGTAATGTTATGATAGATTTTTCTACAAAGTATATGGGACTGAATTTACGTAATCCTTTAGTGCCTTCAGCATCGCCACTAACACATAGTGTTGATAATGTTAAGAAATTGGAAGAAGCTGGTGCTGGTGCAATTGTAATGGATTCATTATTTGAAGAAGAAATCAATCTTGAAGCAGCAGAATTGAATCATTATCTGGAATATAGTACGGAATCTTTTGCAGAATCACTGTCATACTACCCTACTCATGAAGATTATTATGTCGGTCCTGAACTCTATCTTGAGCGAATCAAAAAACTGAAAAGTGCAGTAGACATTCCGGTTATAGCAAGCCTGAATGGAAAAGATACTGGTACATGGACCAACTATGCAAAGCTGATTGAAGAGGCGGGCGCTGATGCTATTGAGCTCAATATATATCTGTTTGAAACATCATTCGATATTACCGGAACTGAGGTTGAAAAACGGTATATCGATATAGTAAAATCAGTTAAATCCAATATCAAAATACCGGTTGCCGTAAAACTTGGTCCATTCTTCAGCGCGTTTGCATCCCATGCGAAACGGTTAGTAGATGAGGGTAAAGCCGATGCACTTGTTATATTTAACCGTTACTATCAGCCCGATTTTGATATTGAAAATCTCAATGTAATTCCAAATTTGGTTTTAAGTGATCCTCTTGAAATGAGACTACCTCTCCAATGGATAGCGTTGCTGTATGAACGTGTTGATGCCTCACTTGCATTTACGCGTGGAGTTCACTCCCATGAAGATGTTGTCAAAGCAATTATGGCTGGTGCTGATGTAGTCCAGATGGCGTCAGTTCTCTTGAAAGAAGGAATCGGAAAACTCAAAGATATTTTCAATGATCTCAAGCTCTGGATGGAAGAAAACGAATACGAATCCACTGATTTTATGCGTGGGAGTCTCAGTCATAAATTCTGTCCTGATCCATCTGCACTGGAAAGGGCAAATTATATGAAAATACTTAAGAGTTACTCTGCATAGGAATGAGAGTAAGCCTGCGGAATAAGCGTCAATCTACATTCCTTTAATCTCACCATTCATACTGATTTTTTCACCACTTTTTGCTATCTTGAAATTTTTTCCTTTCTTAAAGCAGATTTTATGTTAAATTAGTTAAAATTTGCGCCAAAACCGACTCTGTTCCGGTTGTTCTACTTTTTAATAATTTGGGAGGTATAATGAAACGAATCATCACACTGGTAATGTGTGTTTTTCTTACTACATCTGCATTTGCACAGGAAAAATTTTTTACTGCTATTGTAGGATCGGGAGTGAGCTTGCCAAGAAATCCTGATAATTTTGAAGATTTGTGGCTTAAAGGTACAAATATATCCGGTGGTTTATACTATTCATTGAACAGTTTCATTAAGATAGGTATACAAAGTGGTCAGTATGATTTTAACTTTGATAGTAAGAAATTTGAAAATCAATTTGATGATATCTTAAATGTTAACGTTTCGGGAAGTGATGCGTCGGTGTTTATATTTATGCCAAGTGTCCGTGTTACAGCCCCTTCATTAGAGCGGTTTGTTCCATTTGTTCAAGCTGGTCTGGGATATTTTCGCGTGGATATAGAAGGTGGTGAGATTTTCACTGATGTTGGAAATAGTAGATTGTTGAGTGATAAAGAGTCTGCTATCGGATATATGATTGGTGGCGGTGTGGAAATAAATCTAAATTACAGATCGAGTTTGATTCTTGAATTGGGATTGATTGCCGGTCAAACAGAAGATGAAGTTACAACGCTGCTCCCATTTGAGTTCAAATACCTTTTTAGGATGTAGCATCGCTCTTTATATAATCGATTATGTGATTATAATATTGATATAAAAGCCACGCATCCGATAAAGTAAACGTGGCTTTTTTAATTGAATTATCAAAGAAGCTATCAAAATAACGATTATGTTTCACGGTGAACAATAGCACCCGTCGCCTGATTTGTAGCAAGCATAGTTAATTCAGTTATATTTGCATGTGCCGGGCGAGTGGCACAGAATATTACTGTTTCCGCAATATCATCCGCAGTTAGCGCATTTATTCCTTTATATACCGTTGCTGCCCGTTCTTTATCTCCCTTAAATCGTACTGTGCTGAATTCTGTGTCAACGAGTCCGGGTGAAACAGAAGTTATTTTTATCGGAGTATCCACTGTATCAATGAGCATTCCTTCATTTAAGGCACGTACGGCAAATTTACTTGCGCAATACACGTTTCCCCGGGGATAGACACTATAACCTGCTATTGAGCCTATATTAATAATGTGACCATTGCCTCGCTGAAGCATACCGGGAAGTACTGCCCTTGTAACATACAGCAGACCTTTCACATTCGTGTCTAACATACGTTCCCAATCATAAATGTCACCATCTTGAATTTTATCCAACCCCTGTGATAAGCCTGCATTGTTGATGAGTATATCTACAGATTTCCATTCATCCGGCAATCCCTCCACAATCTTCTTCACCTCATCTCTCTCTCGAACATCCAATTGATACCAAACAGTTTCTGTGCCGTACTGATTGCGTAAGGAATCCGACAATACTTTGAGGTTTTCAGTTCTTCTAGCAGCAAGAATGAGTTTAGTACCTTCTGCCGCAAAATACTCTGCACATGCTTTACCAATACCGGCACTGGCACCGGTTACAATAACTATTTTACCTTTAAGTGATTCTGCCACAGTATTCTCCTCTCAATAAGATCAAACATAATATAATAATCGACTCTGTAATTTTCTTATTGCAAAAACAGTGGTAATCCCTTCATATTCTTGTAAATTGGTCTGTAGCGTTTTGTGTTATAAAACCGCTTTACATTGACAATCCGTTTTGCTGCTGTTACCATTCCAATCGGAACTGTTGCGTACTTTCCTTCAACTAGTGCTGTCATTATGCCAAAATCACCGCTTATAATAGAATCGACAGCAATGTTTGCGAAAAATCCAGCTACCAATTTGTCAACAGCATCTGGTGAGCCGCTCCGCATGAGATAAGAAAGTCGCTGCACTATCGTTTTATATCCAGTTTTCGATTCAATATAATCACCAACTTTGTATCCTATTCCGCCGAGTCTTCTATGTCCGTACTGATCGTGTTTTCCGCTTTCAACGATCAGACCACCTTCTGGCTTTGCACCTTCTGATACAAGAACAACAGCATAATTTGACGGATTGTTTTTTCTATCATAAAGCAACAATTCAATTAGATGATCCCAATCGAAGTCGTATTCGGGAATAAGAACCCGGACTTCCCGGGATACATACCCGGTATACAAAGCTGTAAAACCGGCATTTCTTCCGAACAATTCAATAACACCAAACCGTTCATGAGATCCCATCGGTGTTCTCAGATCGGTTAGTATATTCATTGATTTAGATATTGCCGTACTAAATCCTATACTAAATTCAGTACCGTTAACATCATTATCCATAGTTTTTGGTACGCCGACAATATTGACTCCGAGTGAGCTCAAATGTGCCGCATAACTGAGGGTATCATCGCCTCCAATGGCTACAATTGCGTCAATTCCGAGACGTTCAATATTCCTGAGCACATCTTTGGTCATATCAGTTTCTTGATCGAGTCGTATCCCCCTGTATTTCTCCAAATCTGTATTATGGTGAACTTTTAACGGATTTGTTCGGGATGTATGGAGAATCGTTCCCCCGGTTCTGTCGATTTTTCGGACATTAATTTTATTAAGATTTACAATTTGCTCCGAATCATCACCATTTCCGTCAGGATCCATGTAGATCAGACCTCCCCATCCTCGTCTGATTCCGATGACATTCAGACCTTCATACTGTGCGCGAATAGTCGTATCATGTATTACGATATTCAATCCGGGAACATCTCCACCACCAGTCAGAATGGCGATTTTTTTAATTTTCATTATAACACCGTTTTTTAATTATTCACTGCTGCATATTTCAATGATAGTCAATAAGATATCCCAAATGTCGATTGTTGAGGCTATTTCGAGCTTCTCATGAATTGAATGTGCGTTGTGAATAGTTGGTCCGATTGATACCGATTCCTGAATAGAAGATATTTTGTCCATAAGAATACCACACTCCAGCCCAGCATGGATATCAAGATATGATGGCTTTCCATTTCGAATGGTCTCATATGCTGTGCACACTATACTAAGAAGTTCAGAGTTCACATCTGGCTTCCATCCAGGATAACTGTTTCCTTGTACAAGTCTACAATTCGAAAAGTTTTCGCAGATGGACTCAACAGTACTGATAACTTCAACTCTTTCGTTAGAATCGCTGCTTCTGGTGTTTAAGAACAAATCTATTGATTCTTCATGAGTAGTTATTAAACCAAGATTGACTGAGCTGAACACACTTTCTGTATCGGTATTGATTTTTATTACACCATGAGGCAGGTCGCAGATTAATTGAAGCACATCTTCCGAATCGGACAGTGCTAAAGCTGCATCGGGTGGATCACATGGAGTAATTTCGATGGTAAAAGATTCAAATCCTTGATATGCTTTATTAATCACTTGAGAAGTATTGTTTATATCATTGTCAGATATAGTATTACAGCAAAATGATAGTGCAGCATGTGCGGGAATTGCGTTCTTAGCAAATCCTCCGTTTAAAGTGCTTATTCGCACATTAGCGATCTCGGACAATATTTGAACATATTCAGCTGCGACCTTAATGGCATTGGGAATATTTTCGTGAATCTTTAGTCCGCTATGGCCTCCGGAAGACATCACGGTAACTAAATATCCAGATTCCGCAATATTTTCTTCCATTCGTACATTCTTGAAAATTTCAAAGTCTGTACCCCCTGAACAGCCAACTGTGACAGAATCAATCTCTTCAGAATCAATATTAATCAACCGTGGCGACGTAAGCTTGATTGTATCGGTATCAATAAGTGTTGCCCCTAAAAGGCCGATTTCTTCTTGAACGGTAAAAAGAAACTCAAGCGGTGGATTCTTAGTGAATGGATAACTCATAAGTTCCAGCATGTAGGCCACAGCGATTCCATTATCAGCTCCGAGTGTAGTGTTTTGTGTCCGAACCCAACCATTCTCAATAATTGGCTGAATTGCAAATATCGATTCATTTGGTACACAAACCATATCCATATGTCCTTGAAACAACAACGAGGGTGCATTTTCTAACCCTCTCGATCCTTCTCGGTAAACTGCAACATTGCCGTGCTCATCACGTTGAAAAGCAAGCTTCAGTTTCCTGGCATAATCTACTACAAACCCAATAA
The DNA here is from genome assembly GCA_965249485.1 of bacterium. Taxonomy (GTDB): domain Bacteria; phylum SM23-31; class SM23-31; order SM23-31; family SM23-31; genus CBDFMG01. Next base: position 2,577,712 of record OZ252239.1, read on the forward strand.
CTTCATCTTCTTTACAAGGAGGTCTCTTGAGTGTGCATAGTTTTTCAAAATGTGGATAGATATGATTAAAAAAAATCGAATCATTCTTCATCGTCATTGCATTTTCCTCTTCATTCTTACTCTTTATCCATCACCGTTTTCAATATATGATGGAACTGACATTTCAGATCTGTAGTATGTGTGGTTTATATGTACCGTACAGGAAGGAAAGATCATAACGATATCAACAGAAATTTGAATACTCCGCATATCAGTTGGATATGTATCTGATATAAAATGAGAAGGATAGATGTTTCTATATATGAAAAGTAATTGATTACGTTCAATTTTGCAAGATGAAATTCGCGTTCATTGTTAAGCTGAAGCGGACGATTCGTTAAGGGGAATAAAGAAAATTATTATCATTCCCGGGATAGTCAATAGAGTTGCCACTATAAAAAAATGGTTGTATCCCAACCATTGTTGCAAATACCCACTGACAATACCCGGAACCATCATGCCAAATGCCATTACACCTGAAGCAATTGCATACAGTGAAGTCTTATATTTTCCTCTGGATATTTGAATCAGAAACATCATGAATGAGGAAAACCCTGCACCGTATCCGAATTGTTCTACTGCTATTGCTGTGGTTATAAGCTGTAATGTAGGTGTTGAATAAGCAAGATAAACATATACTAAATTTGGGACGTTGAGCGCAAATGCCATCGGCCAAATACATTTACGCAATCCATATCGTGCAATAAGCCAACCTCCAGTGATACCTCCAACAATTAAGCTTGTAGATCCGATCAAGCCCTGAATAATGCCGTATTGTTCAGTCGAAAGTCCTAAACCGCCATCTGAAGGAGTATTTAAGAGAAACGGCGGGACCATTTTTGTAAGCTGTGCCTCACCAAAACGGTATAAAAAAATAAATGCTAGAATCGGAATAATTTGTTTCTGGGTAAAAAACTCCTTAAATATTTGATAATAATGGTTCAGGAATGTTGAATACGTTTCTGGTGTTTCTGCATCAACATTGGTCATTTCTGATTTTGGATGCGGTAAATAACGTACATGAAATACATAAACGCAAAGAAATATAATGCCGCACAGCGAAAATCCGGTGATCCAGCTTGTGACGATACCAAAATCATTTTCTACTAGTCCAACACAATATATAAGCAATCCTGTTCCAAAAATCATTGCAATTTTGTAAAATAAGCTCCGAATCCCCACAAAAAAAGCCTGCTGCTTCTGGGATAATGCAAGCATATAGAAACCGTCAATAGCAATATCGTGTGTTGCAGATACGAATGCTAAAAGGGAAAAAATAATTGCCGTCAGCACAAAAAAGTGAGTTGTGCCAAGTGCAATTGCAATTCCGAAAAATAAAATTACGCAAAGCAATTGCATACGTAAAAGCCAATTCCTGATGGTAGAATATCTATCGACAACAGGTCCCCAGAACATCTTCACAATCCATGGCCACATAAAAAGGCTCGTATATAAACCAATCATTTCATTCGACATACCGAGTTTTGCATACATCGGGACGGAGACGAGATTGACGAGAACATAAGGAAGCCCTTCTGCAAAATAAAGAGTCGGGATAAATATTAAGGGAGCTCTTCTATCCCCTTCATTATCTGCATTCTCTAAAAAATGGAGTGAATTGAATTTCATATTGATTGACATTTTATTCAAAAGAACAAAAAATAAAAGTACAATGTACTGATGTGAAGGAATATTGGCAAGCAATTAAAAGAATACCAAGACAAGTTGTGATGAATTGTCCGTAAGAAAATACTATAGCAATAAAATGATCTCGCTATTAGTACAATTATTCACAACTAGTATTGTTCCACCAAAAGATTTTTAGTATATTGCTATTAATAATCCCATAGAACATCCTTTATTTGTTAAGGAGCAGATATGAGATACGAATATGAAAATGACATTGACGTAGATACAATCAATGTTGTACAATTCGGACTTGGGCCTATCGGTATAAATGCGGTAAAAGAGGCTATGAAAAAGGATATTGTCACTATAGTGGGTGCTGTTGATATTGACCCTGACTTAATAGGAAAAGATTTGGTCGAGGTACTTGAAATATCGCAAAATCTCGATATATGAGTAGTGAAAAGCATTAAAGAGGTATTTGAGCAGTCACGTGTTGATATCGTATTACATACGACAACATCCTTTGTGGAATCGACATTTTATGAATTTAAAGAAATCATGGAAGGCGGTGCCAATGTTGTTTCGACTACAGAAGAGCTGTTCCTCCCCGATCTGAAGAATTCTCAATTGGCACGTGAACTTGATGCTATCGCCAAAGTGAACAATGTTACTTGTCTGGGAACGGGAATCAATCCGGGATTCGTAATGGATACGCTTGCTGTTTGTCTTACAGGTGTGTGCAATGAGGTTGAACACATTTATGCAGAACGAGTAGTCAATGCAGCGACTCGCCGTGGCTCTCTTCAGAAAAAAGTCGGTGCCGGTCTTACCGTTGAACAGTTCCGTAATCTTGCTGATCTGGGAAAATTGGGTCATCGAGGCATGAAAGAATCGATCGCCTTTATCGCTCGTGGTCTTGGCTGGCAGCTTGATACTATTGAAGAGACACTAGATCCAATGGTCTCGGAAAAGGACATAATAACTAATATTGTCGAGATTAAGAGTGGACATGCTGCAGGTATAAAAAATATTGGTGTAGGATACAATAGTGGCAAAGAACTAATAAAACTTGATCTCCGTATGTATGTCGGAGCTGATAATCCTCATGATTTTATCAAAATTACCGGAAACCCACCGATCGAATTGATTGTTACAAATGGATTTGCCGGAGATATTGCAACGGTAGCCAGCCTCGTGAACAGTATTCCGCGTGTGATGAAAGCTCCACCGGGATTATTTACTATGATGGATCTTCCCCTGCCAAGGATATTTCAGGGCAAAGCAAATTATTGATTCTAGTAGCAAGGAAAGATGGGTAACTTCGAAGGTGATAATAAAGCACTTAATTGTATTGTACCGTATAGTTGATAGTTGCGGAAGATTCAGGTTCCACAGTCACATGAAATTCGGCTGTCTGTGCGTCAAGTACAGTAAAGGTGATTGAACTATTAAGAATTCTCCATTCCCCATAATTAAACGATTCACGGACAATAATTTCTCTCACCTCACCGTTACCGTTCGTCAATTCAATTTCATATGTCTCTTCCCTACCCCGGTCGCCTATTCTTCTGAAATTCTTTTGAATACGTTTGCCGGTCAAGTCAAATGCTGTACCAGTTTGTATTGTTATACGTCCGTTAAGGGGAGTGTTCAAAATTTTATCCTCACCAATCAATATCTTCCCATTTTCTCCTTTTTGATACAAACGGACAAAACCACCAGGAACAGCTTCACCAAATCCATTAGTTTTATCATTCGTGAATTCGAGGACATTGATTACTTTCTCACCATACTGTGCAGTTGCAAATATAAATTTTTCGTCTATACGCGCTGTTTTTTCCGGGAATAAACGTATTTCCTGATTGCTATTATTTACGAATTGCAATGGTGATTTTAACGTATAGGTATGAAAAATATTGGTGTCATTGTCTTGAAAATCAGACTGTGGAATATCAGACATAGCTAACATTGATCTGGTTTCTGGATATAAAGGAACGCCTGCTGGTGCTCTGTGCACTTCACCTGCAATAAGAACAACAGATTGTGCACTGAATTGTTTGTCAGAATTATTTTTGACATAGGCCCATGAGGAAATGCTTAATTCTTGTCTGTCCGAATCATAGATACCTATATATTTCCCACTCCATGAAATAGTATTAAGTAAATAATGAAGTTTCACATCTGTTTCACCGTTTCTGCGGCTTTCGGCAGAAAAGGTTATATGTGGTAGCAAGGAACCCTCCTGCGTACTATCCTCAATAGAGAATGATTCAATTCTGCTACGATTGATTGAGGTAAATTTGTCTTCTATCCGAATGATAATATCATTTTGGCTAATACCGTAATACACACCGTCGATTTTTTGACCGTTTACTAATATAATACTTATTCTCTTTCCAAGACTCGCATCAAGCAATTGTAAAAAATTGAATGTATTATTACGGTACTCTTGTCCGACAATTTCAATGTCATTGTCAGGTATCTCAAGATATATACTTTCAATCTGAATATCATTTGGCAGGTTATCAAGTATGTATGAGTGAGTTCCCTGATAAATGTCTACACGCCTTGTCTCTTGAACAGAAGCAAAATTATTATAAATAATAAAATTATCTACATTCTGCTGATAAGCAAATGTAAGTTGTGCAGTGGCAAGCATTGAAGATATGCAAAAAATAACTTTATAAAATGATTTCATTATAGCTCCAATGCATTTAAATTATCCTGAAGCTTTTTTTTGTTAGTAGAAAATGTGTCCAATTTTATCCGTTCCCGCTCTATAATATTTTCGGGAGCTCTTTCTAAAAAGTTTTTATCTGATAATTTTCTGCTGAGCGAATTAATCTGGCTGTCAAGACGTTCTACTTCTTTATACAGTCTATTATGCTCGCTCTCGATATCAATGAGATTTTCAAGTGGGATATGTATCTCCAGTTCAGGTAATACTGCGGTTGCAGATTTAGCGGGTTTTACGGTATCAGTTCCCATTGATATATCTGATATACTGCCTAACCGGTAAAGATATTCACTGTTATTTTGAATAGTTTTGAGCAGATTGGTGTCGCTGCATCGGATCAGCAGCTCAGCTTTTTTCGTTGGCGGAATGCGCATCTCACCCCGAATATTTCGGATAGCGTACAGAATATCCTGAACAAATTTCATCTCAGCTTCACTTTTGGGATCAATCTTTGTGGTATCATAACTACCAACATCTGTTACCATTATGGACGATGAATTTTCACCGTTTGCCATATTGTGCCAAATTTCCTCAGTAATAAAGGGCATAAATGGGTGGAGAAGCTCCATCGTCTTACGAAGTGTCGGCAGTGCTACATGTTTTAATGAGTATGCTGCACCCGGAGATTGTGAAATAAGCCTGTCTTTCAAAAATTCGATATACCAATCACAGAATTCATGCCATAAGAATGAGTAAATAGCGTTGAGAGCTTCATTGAGCTTATAATTTGCAAACTTCTCATCAACTTCTTTCCATACGGAATGTAAACGGCTGATGATCCACTTGTCAGCAAGGCTACTCGGTGTTTCCTTTCCATTATCAGACAACACCGTTTCGTTCAATTCACTTTCTTTGATCTTCAAAAATCGGAACGCATTCCAGATTTTATTCGCAAAGTTTCTCCCCATCTCGAATTTCTGAGAAGAAAGCTTTATGTCCTGCCCTTCAGTAGAGAGAGCAACAAGTGAATACCTTACTGCATCTGCCCCATACTTATCAATCATCTCAATCGGATCAATCCCGTTGCCGAGCGATTTTGACATGATTCTACCAATCTCATCTTTTATCATTCCGGTTATATATACATTCCGAAAAGGCTCTTTTCCAATAAACCAAAGGCCGGCCATAATCATTCTGGCAATCCAAAAAAATAAAATATCGTATCCAGATACCAATACTGAAGTGGGATAGAAATATTTCATATCGTTTGATTCATCTGGCCAGTTTAATGTAGAAAATGGCCAGAGCCAGGATGAAAACCAGGTATCAAGCACATCTTCATCCTGATGTATGGAGTGTGAACCGCAGTGCTCACAAATATCAGGATCTTCTTTAGGAACTGTAATTTTGCTGCAGGAATCACAGTACCAGACCGGAATTCTGTGCCCCCACCACAATTGCCGGGATATACACCAGTCACGAATATTGTCCATCCAATAGAAGAAATCCTTCTCCCATTTGGGCGGATAGAATGAAATATCTCCGTTTTTCACAGAATCGATCGCTTTTTCTGCAAGTGGTTTCATTTTAAGAAACCACTGTTCGGACAATAATGGTTCGATTGTTGTCAGACATCGGTAACATTGTCCGACATTGTGATTATGTGTCTCGGTTTTAATGAGAAGACCGATATTTTCAAGATCGGAAATCAGTTTTTTACGGCAATCATATCGTGACATACCCTCAAAATCTTTACCGGCATCAGCGGTCATATTTCCTGTTTCACCAATCACGACAATTTTCTGGAGATTATGCCGCTGGCCAATGTCGAAATCGTTTGGATCGTGAGCAGGTGTTACTTTCACTGCTCCCGAACCGAATTCGGAATCAACAAATTCATCAGATATAATAGGAATTTCACGGTTAACAAAGGGAAGTGTTACCGTATTGCCGACGATGTCTTTATAACGTTCATCTTCGGGATGAACAGCAACAGCCGTATCTCCCAGCATTGTTTCTGGCCGAGTTGTGGCTATTGAAATATGTCCACTTTTATCCGTGAGTGGATAATTAATATACCAGAGGTTGCCCTCAACTTCTTCGTGCTTTACCTCTTCATCAGACAAAGCTGTTTTATGGAAGGGACACCAGTTAACAATATAATTACCACGATAAATGAGACCTTGCTCATACAACAGGACAAAAACAGTTCTGACAGCCCGCGACGTCCCCTCATCCATCGTAAAACGTTCACGCTCCCAATCTAATGAACTACCGAGTTTTTCCTGCTGTTTCTGTATAATGTTGCCATGTTTTTCTTTCCACTTCCATACTTCGTCAATGAAAGCGTTACGGCCTAGTTGTTCAAGGTCGACTCCTTCTTCACGGAGTTTCTTTCCAACAACATTTTCTGTGCCAATTCCTGCATGGTCGGTGCCGGGTATCCAAAGAGCAGGCCTCCTTTTAAGACGGTGATACCTGATTAGGGTATCCTGTATGGTGTTTTGGAGAGCATGTCCCATATGGAGTACACCAGTAACGTTCGGCGGCGGAAGTACAATAGTAAAAGGTTGTTTATTTGAATCGATTTCAGCATGAAAGTAGTTTTGTTTTAACCAAAAATCGTACCATTTGGTTTCGATATCTTTGGGATCGTAATGTTTTGCTATTATCGTCATCGTTTTCTTATAATATTTAAATTAGAACAAGTTAAAATTTAAGAGTAATTCATGAAAAAATCAATTAAAATCAAAAATTAAAAATGCAGCCTAAGAGCTGCATTGAATTTTCAAAATATTATTACTACGATTAATAGAAAGTAATTATTAAATACTTATCATACCAAGCTCGTCATGTCTATCCTTGTGCAAGGTTTCGAATAATTTGAGAAATTTCTCTGTCTGTTCGGAAGTTATATCAGGGATTTGCTCTTTTACAACTTCTAAATCACCAGAATCAGTATACACATTATAAAATAGTAGAAACTGGTCGAGTTCTAAATTATTTTTGACTATTACTTTGTCAGTTTCAGATTCAAATTCAATAAGTTGCACCCCAATATAATTCTGTAAATATTTTTCAAGTGTGCTGTGTGCCACTCCTAATATTACATGTATCCTGTTGATAAGAAATTCCTTGTTCACTGCTACAGAATTTTCAGTGTAAGTGCCGTATTGGACACTGATAAGATGCAGTAATTGGAGAACACTGAAATTGAGACCGTATTTAAACTGTGATATAACTTTAGCATTCATTTCACGCAGGCGGTCCACCATAACCTCAAACATATTTCCAAACCATTCGGGTAACTGTTTGATCTGTGTTTTAAAACTTCCTTCGCTGATCACAATGGCCTTTAAATCAGTTGCTGCGCGAACAGTAGCTGTTCGTGCAGCTTCTCTAAACAGAGCAATCTCCCCAAAAAAATCACCGGGATGAAGCTGGGCAAGTATCACTTCGTCTTCAAGAATATTCTTAACTACTTCCGCATGCCCTGAGGTAATTATGTAAAGATCTTTATCTCTATCGCCTTCGTAAAATATCACATCTCCTTTTTGAAAGCTCTTGACATCGCTCGGCATATAATCATCAGACATAACTTCATCTCCCCATTTATAAAATCAAAAATATGGTTAATGTGACAGATGATGGTAAGACTAAAACAGAAAGGGTAATTGGATATGAAAATTTGGTTACAATCTGATTTCTTAGGCAAATATATATAAATATATATGATAATCCAAAACAAATAGCAGCATTCAGAATCTACACTAATCTTTACGAGCGCCCCAACTGAGGACTTCTATTTTCACTTCCGCGAGACCGTCAATTAGGAAATCAAGTTCTTCAGCTGCTTTTTTTGATAAATCAAGTATTCTTCCTTCTATAAAGGGACCCCGGTCGTTTACACGTAGGATGACCTTCCGGTTGTTTTTGAAATTTGTGACTCGTATCCAACTTCCAAGCGGAAACTCTTTATGAGCAGCAGAGAGTTTATTCATATCATAAACTTCTCCGTTTGCTGTTTTTCGGCCATGAAATTTCTGACCGTACCATGATGATGTGCCTGATACCGTAAAAAGGCTTGGAGCATTTGACAAACTTTTTGCAATATTTCTATCATCACCAGATGAGGGTATAATGACTGCAGAACCTGACCGGTATCGAGGTGATATCGCACATTGAATCATGAGTAATGAAAGCGAGAAAACAAAAATGACCCGTAAAAGGAGTAAAGGAATGAGCATAAAGGTTCTACTATGTTAACAAAGAGCCGGTTATATTAGATATTTTGGTAATCCCATTTTCACTTGCATACTTTTTGAGATCAGTAAGAATCTCAAGAGGAGCTTGGGGATTAACATAATTGATTGTACCCAATTGTACTGCTGCTGCACCGCACATCAAAAACTCAAGAACATCATTTGCTGTGCTTATCCCTCCAATTCCTATTATTGGAATAGTTAACTTCTTACTCGTCTGATAAATCATAGCCAATGCTACGGGCTTGATTGCAGGACCGGATAGTCCCCCGGTCACGTTGGCTAGATCAGACCGTTTTTTTTTGATATTAACGCTCATGCCGACCAGTGTATTAATCATCGAAACGGCATCAGCCCCTGCATCCTCGACTGCCTGTGCTATTACTGTGATATCTGTAACATTAGGTGTCAATTTGGGAATTACTAACCGTTTTGTCCGCTTTTTAATCTCAGTAACGATTGCGGCTGCACGGTTAGGATCGACACTAAAATCTAGTCCTCCCGCAACATTCGGACACGACAAATTAACCTCATATCCATCAATGCCTTCACATTTTTCTAATCTTTCCGCAAGATAAATAAAATCACTATCCGACTCCCCGGCTATATTGACTATGATACGGGACGATATTTCCTGCAAAAATGGCAATTTTTCATTGATGAACCGGTCAATACCAACATTCGCGAGCCCGATCGCATTAAGCATTCCTGCAGAAGTTTCCGCTATGCGAGGCGGTTTGTTTCCCGGTCTTTCCAGCCGTGTTATGGTTTTTGTAACTATTCCGCCCAATATTCCAACATCATACAATCCCGCAACTTCAGAACCGTATCCAAATGTACCAGATGCTGTTAATAAAGGGTTTTTGAAAGCAACTTGGCCTATTTTTATGGAATATTCAGTCATTTTCAATTATTACTTCATTTTCGGAAAACACAGGGCCGTCCACGCATACAAGATGATATCCGCACTGTTTTCCGTCATTTCCAGTCTTTGGCATGACACAGCCCTGGCATATTCCAATACCACATGCCATTATTGTTTCTACAGATAGTCGAGCAGGAATGTTGTATTCAAGTGACAAGCGCTGAACGGCTGCAAGCATCGGTATTGGACCACATGCAATTATACAGGTATCTTGTTTATCCGTTACTAGGCTTAAGTGATTTTTAAATGGTTCAGTCACGAGGCCTTTAATGCCGTAACTACCATCATCGGTTGTCGTCGAGAGATCAATATTCAGATTGGATAATTCATCATTAAGGAGTACTTGACTTTTGTCTGCACAACCCGAAAACAAATGAATGTTTTTCTGTGCTAGATTAAGTGTGTTGATTAAATAAAATAGTGGCGGAAGACCAACTCCACCAGCAACCAAAATGAGATTTTTGTACTTATTTATTTGAAATGTGTTACCCAACGGACCAAAAAGTCCGACACTATCTCCTACCTTCTTTTGCGAAAGTATGTCAGTTGCTTCACCGAATAGTTTAAACAGAACAGAAACTGAGCCTTTGGATTTGTCTGCCGACAGGATACTCATTGGCCGGGGCAAAAAGGGTGTGAATGCGTCGGCAATCCTGATCTGAACAAATTGTCCAGGTTGAGCTATCCGACCCATGTCGGATGATTCATATTCATGAATAAATGCATTAGAAGCGATTTTTTGAATAGAACGTATTATACACGTTTGCTGAAAAAGAGTTTTGTTTGTTGTAGTTTTAATCATCATTCCTAATTCAATTACATACAAAAAAGCCGAGATGAATGAATCTCGGACTTCAAAGGGATCGTAATAGCATTTATGCTCAAGAATCGGTTAAATCGTGTTTTGGTTTTACATAATATATTAATTGATGTCCTGATATTCAAGTTTTTTCTGCTCCGATCTAATCTGAAAAATTGAATTCAATATCTGGGAAAGATAATTCTTCTGAAATGCCATGCCTGAACAGGAAGTTCGTTTGTACCTAATGCAGGATAGTACGAGCTTCTCCTTACTGCTGCAAATGTGCTATCAATCAGTTCATCGTTATTAATATCATTTCTGAAAATGTCTATTACGGTTGCCTTTCCCCGCGTATTTATAAGTATTTTCAGGTCTAGAATTTTGGTCTCCTGTGATTGAAAGATCGTTTGTGGGATCGACACTTCCAAACCTGTTAAGATTCTCCCGGGTTGGACTGCAACAGAATCAGGTTCTAATGAGAAAAAGATGTCAGTATTTGGATTGGCAAGGGTATTGATTGTACTAACAATAATGAGAGAATCTCTACGATTTTTTTCTTGTCGAGCTTTTCGGCTAATCTCACGTAATCGTTCAAGCTCTTGAGCTTTCGCCTCTTCGATTTTGATATTTCTCGCTTCTTTCAATTTTACCTTAATTGCAATAGCCATATTCGAATTTCTATAATCTGTTTCAAGTTTCTCATATAATTCGAATGCTTTAAGCGGTTCCTCAAGATCATTTTCATAAATCCAAGCGGCGGCGTAAAGTGATTTTGGTGCATAGTCAGTGTAGAAATACTTTTCGGCAAGTTCTTTATAAATCCCTATGGACGCAGAATAGTATCCGCGGTTGTAGAGTTTTTCCGCTTCATCGTAAAGTGCCTGGATAGAATCCTCTTGACTGAGATAAGGCGCATCATCAAGTTCACTCAGCTCATCTTCGCTCATGAAATATCGTGCATATTGTGTATGCCTATAATTGTTAAAAAGAATTGTTTTTATTGAATCTCCTTTTGCTGTTTCGTTATTATTGGCAATATTATAAAGAGAAAAGAGTGCCTTAGCGGCATCATCTGAATCGGGATATTTGTTCAAAAGGATATTTAAATATTTATCAGTCGAATCAATCATACTGAATTCTGTATTATATATTTCAGCAATACGGAATAAATTAGCAGCTTTTTCATTTTTTAATTGTGAAATTCGGTTCCGGTAAATAATGTAATTACGTGTATATGTATTCAATGTTTCTTCAAAAAGTGCAGTATCGTATTCTGTAAAAACCGCAGCTGGTACAATCAGAGAATCATCAGGCATGATAAAAGCAACAGTTGCAGACGAATCAATCATTTCAATGAGACTGTCTTCAATAGTATCTTCACCAGTACCTGAAATAGAGAGAGAATCGTTTACCGTTAGTGTATCTATCATCGGTTCTGTGCTGTTTAACACAGAATCAATGATTGCAGAAATTGAGTCTGGTTTGGGGATAATAATATAATTTTCTGTTTTCGGTCTTTCGTGTGGAAAGTCGGGCAGCGGTTCGGATATTTTTTGATATAAAGCATCAATTTCATTAATATGTTTTATCTGGCTATCAATTTGTGGTTTAATATTCTGATCCGGTTGGGCATTTAAAGCACTCGTATAATACTGTTTTGCTAAGATAAGATCAGAGTAATGATAAACATAGATTTCACCAATCGAGAACAGCGCTTCCGGCACTTTTGGTGGATCTTTAATAGGTCCAGTTGTTGACAACAGTGAATCAGTTGCTGTCAGCAGTGAATCGGGAATTTCACTCAGCTCTTGTAAAGGAAGTGGCGCCATCTGTGCGATATAATCAAATTGATCCTGAGAAATGCTGTCAGGATTTAAAACATTTAGTTGTTCAAGCACATAGATCGACTGCTCTAATTCTCCTTTGGATTCCCACAATCCAGCAATTTCAAGCATGATGTCTGTATACCAATCCTTATATTCCTCGTCATTCAGAATAAATGAATACTCCTCAATCGCTCTATCATAATTTCCGGATAATTCAAGACTTTTACCCAATTTGAATCTGCTGTTATAGAGAATTGAAAATGGTGGATCGTAATCATTGACTCTACTATACTCTTCGACGGCTTGCTCATAGTTCTCAAGCATAAAGTAACATTCGGCAATCATGTTTTGGGCATTGCTTTTCAATTCATTGTTTTTTGATTCGGATACAAGTTGTCTACTTAATTCTATTGCACTTTCGTAATCGCCACGCTTGAAACGAAGATTTGCCAGGCTTAAAAATGCATCTGATTTCAGTTCAGTTTTCACATCTTCAGCAGCGATGATTTCATTTAACTCATATTCAGCAAGCTCAAGCTGGCCATCATCAAGGAGAGTTTTGACGTGTAATGATCGTGCTTCAGGTACTAGTTTACTGTAGGGGAAATTGAGAATTAATTCCTGAAATTTGAGTTTTGCGTCTTCGGTTTGTCCCATAAAGTAGTAAGACTTCCCTATTATCAGAACAGCATCATCGGCCCATCTGCTATTGGGATAGAGTTCCAGAACTCTCGAAGCTTTTGCAATGGCTATGTTAAACGCAGTGACTGCGTTTCCCGGAACGGAAGTCGAATTGCTTTTCTCAATAATATTTAATGCGTTATTATATGATTTTTGGGCATTATAATATGAGTTGTAGTATGCACAGCCTACAAGAAATGTGACTCCTACAGATATTACTGTAATGAGAGAGATCGATCTGAAAAAACTATTTATCATGTTTTACCGATAAAAGGGTTAATGATTATGATGAAACTGATTTTAATAATTCAGGCAGAATCTCACCTGATTTTCCTTGTATAAATTCATCAGCATAGGGAGTCAGTAGAGTCTCTTCAATGTTGATTTCAACAATATATGTCCCCCTGTTTTTTGCCCATAACGGCATAGAGGCTGCTGGTTGAACTTGAGCTGAAGTGGCGACTGATAAAAAAATCTCTGCACTATTTATTGCCTCATCAGCTTCACTAAGTGCTTGTTGAGGTAAGTTTTCTCCGAACCACACCACATCCGGACGGAGCATACCATTGCATTCGGTGCACTGAGGTATCCTCTTGTTCTCATTCAACTCTATTTCAGTAAAAATTTCATTACAATTAAGGCATCTGTTCCTCATAATATTTCCATGAAGCTCTATCGGTTTGCTGCTTCCGGCCCGCACATGTAATCCATCGACATTCTGTGTAATGAGATAAAATTGTTGACACATCTTTTCGAGATCAGCAAGCTCATAGTGACCAGGATTGGGCTCAATTTCCATAATGATTTTTTGCCGGTGAAGATACCATTCCCATACAAGTTCGGGATTTCTCATAAATGCATCAAAATTTGCAAGCTCCTCCGGTTTTAATTTATTCCAGATACCATCTTCTCCACGAAAAGTTGGCACCCCGCTTTCAGCAGACATACCGGCGCCTGTTAAAACAGCAACGGCAGGAGAACTCGTGCACAGATTAATTAACTTGTTGGAAAACATGTTATCTATTAAATTCTTTTATGATAGAAAAGTTTCAAATCGAATTGGTCTGCACTATTGCCTCGCAAAACATGAAATGAAATAGTAATTATTGCTTGCTATTAACGTTTCTTAAAATTATCATTGAAGATATAAGATATTCTTCCGATAATTGAAATGGAAGTTCTATAGCATCTTATGCATGTTTTATTGCAAGGATTCAAATTGTTTTATCATCCAGGGAGAATGCGATGCCTGAAAATCAACTCAATGTACCGCGAATAAACATTTCACGCAATTTAACTACCAGTAAAACTTTTCAAAATACAGCAGTCAGGCGGACAAATGTAAAGTCCCGGACTGAATTTACACAATTAGTGCAACAAAACAATAATGTCACTCCTCAAGATATCGGGAATATGGCACGAAGAATCAGTATTCGTGATAACCAGTTCAAGTCTCCGCAGGACCGCTTTTTTGATATATTTATATAACTTATTAAATTGACTTGCCCGCGCTGATCAGAATATGTTGTGAGATTTCATCAATAATCCCTTGAAGTACCTGCTCACTCCCTTCATTAACATCAATCCATTGAACATTTTCCATTTTTTTAAACCATGTAATTTGCCGTTTTGCAAAATTTCTTGTTCGTCTCTGTATTGTTTCCAGTACTTCTTCTTTGGTGATTTCTCCATTTAAATAGAGGATAGCTTCATGATAACCGTATGTTTTCAAAGCGGTCAACTCAAGTGAATAACCCTTGTCCAATAATTGCTTTGTTTCATTGATTAGTCCTTTATCGAGCATAGTATCTACTCTTACGTTGATGCGATTATAAAGGTGCTGACGTTTCATGTGTAAACCGAAGACAAGAGCATCGAAATATTCTTGTGATTTCGAATCTTTCCAATGCTGGCTAAGCGGTTTTCCTGTTACGTTAAATACCTCAAGACCTCTTACGATTCTTTGGACGTCATTTTTTGATATTTTAGCTGAATATTCCTGATCGACACGAATTAATTCATTATATAGTTTTTCGACCCCTTCTGTTTTAATACGGTTTTGAAGAATATGCTTCACTTCAAGATCCTTTTCGACCTCGTCAAAAAATCCGTAAAGAATCGATTGAATGTAGAGGCCGGAACCGCCCACTATTATAGGCAGTTTATTGCGTGAAATAATATCATCGGCTTTTTTTCGAACGTCTTTGCCGAACTGACCTGCATTGTAATACTCGTCAGGCTCGAGGATATTAATGAAATGGTGTGGAATTTGACGAAGATATTCGGACGGAGGTTTATCGGTCCCAATGTCCATAAACCGGTACATCTGGCGTGAATCTGCTGAAATTATTTCTCCGTTGAAATGCTTGGCAATGCGAACACCAATATCAGTTTTTCCAACTCCGGTGGGACCAACGAAAAAAACAGCTTTTCTTTGCACAGTATATGGCTAAAAAGAGAGTTCTGAATAAAATTTAATTTAATAATAATTGAGGAAAAATAATCTGTAAGTCCATACTGAAATGATAAATAATTAAAATTGTACGCCCGGAAGGAGTCGAACCTTCATCCCTGGAACCGGAATCCAGTACTCTATCCATTGAGCTACGGGCGCATTATTTACCGTGTAGATATCTCTGCCGAAAGAGTTGTATTATGAAGCAGCATAGTAATTGTCATTGGGCCCACACCTTTTGGGACAGGAGATATTGCTTCAACAATCGGTTCTACTTCATCAAAATCGACATCGCCGACAATTTTATATCCTTTTTCACGTGTAGAGTCTGTTACCCTGTTTACTCCGACATCGATAACAACAGCGCCTTCTTTAACCATATCACCTGTTATAAATCCGGGGACACCAATTGCCGCTATAAGGATATCTGCACTTTTAGTAATCGTGTGAAGATTGTTTGTTCGCGAATGGCATACCGTTACAGTAGCATTCGCACGTTTGTTCTTTTGCATCAAAAGAGCGGCTAACGGCTTACCAACAATTGTACTCCTGCCGACAATAACGACATGTTTACCTTCTGGACTATAACCGGACCTGATTAACATTTCTATGACACCTAGCGGCGTACAGGGGACAAATCCTTCCTGTCCAATCAATAATTTACCTACATTAACCGGATGAAAGCCATCAACATCTTTATGAGGAACTATTCTGCAGAAAATATATGGTTCGTCCATACCGTCTGGTAACGGATGCTGAATAAGAATCCCATGGATATTCGAGTCATTATTATACTCTTCAAGACATTGCAAAACTTTATCCTGAGAACTATCAGCTGAAAGTCTTTGCGATCTGGAGTATATCCCCGCTTTCTCACATGCTTTCTCTTTCATACCTACATATATGTGAGAAGCAGGATCATCACCAACGAGTATAACACCCAGGCCTGGCGTTATACCTTGCTGCGAAAGCTTTGCAACCCGTTGTGCAATTTCTTCGCGGATTATTATGCTTATTTCAGTACCATTCAGTATTTTAGCCATATTACAGACTACACTTTTTCATATATATATTGATCAAAAACAAGTATCTGTCAGAGGTTTTATTTCGCATATTCTATTGCGCGTAACTCCCGAATGACAGTTACTTTGATTTGTCCAGGATACTCCATATCACTCTGAATCTTTTCGGCAATGTCCTGAGCTAGTTTAAATGCCTTGACATCGTCAATTCTACCCGGTTCAACCATTACTCTAATTTCCCTGCCAGCTTGAATTGCATACGAATTTTGTACCCCGTCAAACGATGTTGCAACTTCTTCAAGCTTTACGAGTCTTTTAATGTAATTTTCAAGAGTTTCTCTGCGTGCGCCAGGTCGGGATCCCGAAATGGCATCGGCCGCCTGCACAAGAATCGATATTGGTGTTGTATACGGCTCGTCTTCATGATGAGATGCTATAGCATTCAAAACAATTGGACCTTCATTGTATTTCCTTGCAAGCTCAACTCCTATCTGGACATGCGTACCTTCAGTATCTTTATCAACTGCTTTACCAATATCGTGAAACAAACCTGCTCTTTTCGCCACATTTGCATCTAAACCGAGTTCTGCAGCCATCAGCCCGGTTAACTGACCAACTTCAACAACATGTTTCAGCACATTTTGACCGTAACTCGTCCTGTATTTCAGTTTTCCGAGTAATTTGATTAGTTCAGGGTGAACTTTGTTAATTCCCAGTTCTTCCAACGCTTCCTTCCCTGCCTCAAGAATGATATCTTCCATTTCCTCCTGGGATTTCACAACAGATTCTTCAATTCTACCCGGATGAATACGTCCATCTGATATCAACTTTTCAAGGGTCATTTTTGCTATTTCACGCCGCATTGGATCAAAACCTGATAACACCACTGCTTCAGGCGTATCATCAATAATAACCTGGATACCGGTAGCAAGCTCAAATGCTCGAATATTACGCCCTTCACGACCGATTATTCTACCTTTCATTTCTTCACTCGGAAGATTTACAACTGATACGGTTGTCTCGGCGGAGTGATCTGCTGCCGATCGCTGTATAGCAGATATCACGATTTTCTGAGCTTCCCGTTTTGCATCGAGCTGAGCTTCTTCTTTATGTTCTTTAATTGATTGAGCAATATCTTCTTTTGCCTTCTCCAAAAGATTATCCATGAGAATTTTTTTTGCTTCATCTGCAGACATCCTTGCAACTTTTTCCAATTGTGCTGTCTGTTCGGCCAAAAGATTTTCTAATTTAATTCGTTCTTCATTAAGATTTCTATCCCGTTCCTGAAGATCTTTTTCGTAGGAATAAATTTCTTTCTCTTTTTTGTTAATTAATTCACCTTTGCGTTCAATACTATTTTCCTTGTGCATCAATGACTTTTCCAAGCGCTCAAGATCGATACGCTTCGTCTTGCTTTCTTGTTCAAATTGCTGCTTTAGTTTATACCATTCATCCTTAATCTCAAGCTCTTTTTCACGTTTAATGTTGCGCGCTTCTTTTTTAGCACTTTCTAATATTTCATCGGCTTGATGTTTTGCATTTGCTAATTTATTTTTACCGATTCGGGTACTAATAATCCAGCCTGCAACGAATGCCGCACTGATGGCGAGAATTACACCAAATAGCGTTACCGTATTTATCATTATACCTCCATTATGTAACTCAGAAAGGCATTTTCAGGCATAAAAAAATCCCTGTTATATTAGTGCCAATTTAAAAGAACCTGTGTTTGACACAGCGGGTGCCAGCCTAAACGCATTTTACGTCCACGTCGAACAAGAGAGGCATGTAATTAACGCCCAGAGAATGACTCCCTATTGATATAGTGTTGGTTCTTAAAAAGTGAAACACCAAATAAAACAGGGATTACAATTGATACTACCAGAATTTCCCTATTTATACTACAATTAAGAATGTGCTCCTTATTTTATTCTTCTAAATCCAAGATTATACGGCTTACTTTTTCATTTAAACCTTGCGATTTTTCATCCAATGTACTGAGAATATTGGATTTTTCCTCTCGCTCTTTGTAGAGCTCATCTGCAATATTAAGTGCAGCCAAAATTGCTACTTTTAAATTTGATTTTACCGTAAGGCTTTTTTCAATTTCTATCATTTTGTTGTTGACATAATTTGCCACATCTTGGATATAGGTTACATCTGTATCCCCTTTTATAGGATATTCAGAACCGAAAATATTTACTTTTACAACGTTTCTTTGCATAAATATAAGAAAAATAAAATAGTGAGCTTAACCTGTATTAAATTCTGATTTAATTCGACATTTGAACGTTTTATGAATTGTTTAGGTGATGCCTGTTAATATGTTTAAGATGCCTCCGTTACTGCTTGTCTTAAGTGGTTCAATTTTACGAGTGCATTATTAATACTATTGCGTAAAAATTCGTATTGTGTTAAAGTTAATTCTTTTTTTTGAATATTATCCTGAACCTCCGCAATTGCCTCGGTCTGGTTGGTATTGTTTACTGATTGAATTTGAATAGTTAGTTGTTCGTTATGTTCCTCTAACCTTCTGTTTTCCTCCTTTAATTGGCTAACCAGATCAGAGATTTTATCGATCTGGATTTCCAAGCTGTTGTAAAACTCAACTTCTTTTTCCATAGAGTTATCGCCGAATATCAATAGAATGTTTAGACTTTACAACATTTATGATGGTGTCGATTACACTTTCCACATCTTCGTCAACTAAACTTCTGTCATTAGCAAAAAATTTTAATGACAATCGAACACTTCTGTAACGTTCTGGAATGGGATCGCCCTGAAAAACATCTTCAACCGATACTGATTTAAGTAAATCGTTGTTTATTTCACTTATCGTATTGATTAATCCCTGAACCGGTGTGGTATCCGGTATGACAAATGCCAGCTCTCTTTTTGCTGGTGGATATTTTGAAAATGGATTAAAATGATTCTCTTCAAACAAATACTTTAAAAGCAATTCTGCATGCAATTCGAAAATAAATACGGGCTCGTTGATAGAAACAGCCAAGCTGTTGTTTCTGTATTGTCCGAATAAACCGAGTGTTTTGTCGCCCGATTTTATTACGCTGGCACTCTGTAAGTATAAATTATCATAAGAAATATATTCAATTATGTCAAGTGAAATCTTCCTGAGAAAGCCGTTCAAAATCCCCTTAATTGTAAATAAATCGACAGGTACCTCAGTCCGGTTGTCCCATGATGGTAATGATTGCTGGCCATAGATCACCCCTGCCAGAGAGTGAGTTTCACCATGTATTTTTTTATCAAACAATGTACTGCCGTATATTTTACCAAGCTCGAATATTCGAAGGTTATCTACATCTCTGTTCCGATTGAATAATGCCGTTTGCAGTAAACCGGGAATCAGACTCGGACGCATGAGACTATATTCGGGAGAAATTGGATTCTTTAAAATTACAGGTCTTCCCCGATCAAGAAAATGTTCATGTAATTGTTCATCAATCATAGAGTAATTATAAACCTCTAGGAAACCAAATTCTGTCATATGTGATTTTAAACGAGATAATGCATGTGCTTGGGGATTTTTAACATTTCGTAGCTGAACAACAGCTTTTTGAAGAGGCTCAATTTTATCTAACCCTCTTATTCGAGAAACCTCTTCAATGAGATCTATTTCTCTGGTAAGATCATGCCGGAATGTTGGTATGGTACATTGAATCTTTTCTTTCCCAATGAGTCTCGTATCAAGTTCAAGACTTTTCAATGATTTCTCAATATGATTATTCGAAAAATTAGTACCAAGAACTGAGTTGAGTCGCTTTGTTCTCATCAGCACTTTGTGTGTACCGGATTTTTTGGAATAAGTGTTATAGAAAGGTTTGTGTATCTGTCCTGGTGAAACAGATAAAATTAAAGAACAGATTTTTTCCAACGCTGTCATAGTGAAGTTAGGATCCATTCCCCGTTCAAATCGTCGCGATGCTTCGGTATAAAGACCTAAGTGCTTCGCGCTGTTCCGAATATTGATTGGATCAAAATATGCACTTTCAAGCAGTATATCTTGAGTGCTATCACTGATTTCCGAATTTAAACCACCCATTATTCCACCAATCGCAACCGGTTTTTTTGCATCGCAAATCATTACAACATCTTCATTGAGCGTCCTTTTAACATTATCCAGAGTGATGAATTGCTGCTTTTTTTTCGCAGTTTTAACAATGATTTTATTTCCATCTAAATGATTTAGATCAAATGCATGGAGCGGTTGTCCCAGCTCAATAAGACAATAATTGGTAGCATCAACAATGTTATTTATTGGCCGAATTCCTGCAGCAAATAAACGCTGTTGCATAATAAACGGCGATGGTTTTGTCTTGATTCCGGTAATAATTGCGCCACAGTAACGCGGACACTTTTCAGGATCAATAATTTCTATGGAAAAGTCAAAATCTTCCATCTTTTTTCCAGGAGGGAGTTTTATATCGAAAGTTTTTAGCTTTTTCCCGCTGAGAGCAGCAATTTCACGAGCAAGCCCTCTGACACTCATACAATCTGGTCTGTTGGGATTAATGAAAATGTCGAAAACAGTATCACCCTGAAACTCAAGCGGTATGAAGGTGCTCCCAGGTTTGAATTGTTTAGACAATTCCATAATTGTATCAGCTTTTTGCGATAAACCAAGCTCAATCTCGGAACATATCATACCACCTGAATCAACTCCCCGGATTTTAGCTCTTTTAATTTCTAATCCTGAAGGTAACTGTGAACCAGATAAAACTACAGGCACTCTAAGGCCTTTTTTTACATTCGGCGCACCGCAGACGATCTGCTCAGTCCTGTCACCAAGGTTCACCTGACATATTGAAAGATGTGTAGAACTGGGGTGGGATTTGATTTGGTCAATGATACCAATCACTACGTTTCCAAAAAGCGGAGGTATTGGACCTATTGATTCTACTTCCGACCCAGAGAGGGTCAGTTTCTCAGCAAGTTCATCCGGCGACCAGGGTATATCGACATATTCCTGAAGCCATTTGTAGGTTACTTTCAATTCTATCCTCTTCAATCACGAGAATTGTTCTAAAAACCGGATATCATTATCATAAAAAAGCCGGATATCATCTATCTTGTATTTCAACATAGCTATACGCTCAATACCAATACCCCATGCATACCCTGTGTATTTTTCCGGATCATATCCTACTGCTTCAAACACATCAGGATCAACCATGCCAGCGCCGGATATCTCAATCCATCCGGTGCCTTTACAGACAGAACATCCTTTACCACCACACATTATGCAAGTAAAATCATATTCGACACTCGGCTCAGTGAACGGGAAAAATCCAGAACGAAACCGGATATCGATTTTAGGCCCGAATAGAGCGTGGGCGAATGTCAGCAAAGCCCCTTTAAGTTCTGCAAGAGTAACTCCCTCATCAACGTAAAGCCCCTCAACCTGATAAAATACCGGTGAATGTGTCGCATCAGGAGTATCTTTCCGGAATACCCTTCCTGGGGCAATAATGCGGATTGGAGGTTCCTGATTTTCCATGACCCTTATCTGGACAGGAGATGTATGTGTCCGCAGCAATTTGCCATTATTAAGATAAAAAGTATCCTGCAAATCCCGTGCTGGGTGGTTTTGTGGGATGTTTAGTGCTTCAAAATTGTAATAATCTGTCTCTATATCCGGTCCCATACCAATTTCAAATCCCATGCCTTCGAAAATCCCGATTATTTCCTGTTGAATAAGCGTTAGAGGATGCAGTCTCCCTATAAATACATCCCTTCCGGGTAGTGTCATATCGACGGTATCATCCTTCGCGATTTTTTTTTCGACCTCGACACGCTTTTTGTCTATAAGCTCCGTGATATTGCTCTTTAAATCGTTGATCTGTTGACCAAACTGTGGCTTATCCTGTGGTGATACTCCTGATAATTCTTTAAACAGAAATGTGATGATACCTGCTTTTCTTCCGAGATACTTTATGTGTACGTTACTGATCGTATCAAGATCACTGCATGTATCAAGGTCTATCTGAAAATCGCGATAGGTTTTGCTTATTTTATCAGAAAAAGTCATATTTTAAGATTAGATCAAAGGTTCGACGAGATAGTGTTTCCACTCACGACTTTCTTCAAAAAGAAAAAGCCCTGATTTCACTATTTCAAACAAGGCTTTTTACATAATGTGATCTACGTAGCGCCACGTTGTGCGCATCATGCCACAATATTAGGAAAAAATATATTAAGCGGCAGATTTAGCCTGCTCTACAAGCGACTTAAAAACACCCGGCTCACGCACTGCAAGATCAGCTAGTATCTTTCGAGATATAATAATATCAGATTTTTTCAAAGCATTTATAAATTCCGAATAACACAATCCGTGTTCTCTGGCTGCAGCATTGATACGGACTATCCAGAGTTTTCTGAATACCCGTTTCCGCTGTCTCCGATCACGATATGAATATAACAACGCCTTCGATACAGAATCTTTGGCACGTTTTAGCAGTTTGCTACGCGCTCCCCGATATCCTTTTGCTGCCTTGAGTATTTTTTTTCGCCGCTGTCTGGACGCTACTGCATTTGTCGCTCTCGGCATCTGTTTCTCCTTTTGCAGATTTTAGTACTTATAAAAACATTTATACTATCACGTAATGTTTGAATTGCAATTATTATGGAAGTGGAATACTTATTTTACTAACATTCTGTTAATTCTACCAATGTCTGCTTTTGTGACCAAGGTAGCCTGTCTCAGGTTCCGTTTCCGCTTTGGTGATTTTTTTGTAAATATGTGATTCGCGTTTGCTTTTTCGCGTTTTACTTTTCCGCTCGAAGTAACTTTAAACCGTTTTGCGGCGGCTCTGCGTGTTCTTATTTTTGGCATAATATAATCCTATATTAAGATATTTTACTCAATACTGTCACTAATGTGTTACCTTCTCTCGAAAGAGGAACATCGATTTTCGCAACATCTTCAAGGGAATTTTGAAAATCCTGCATCACACCTCTTCCAATTTCCATATGCATCATTTCACGCCCTCGAAATACCATTGAAACTTTTACACGATCTCCCTGCTCAATAAACTTCCTGGCATGCCTGGCTTTTGTATTCATATCGTGTTTGTCAATTTTGGGACGCATTCTGATTTCTTTTACAACAATAGTGTGTTGTTTTTTACGGCCTTCTTTTTCTTTTTTCGAGATTTCATATTTGTATTTGCCATAATCCAAAATTTTACATACCGGCGGAGATACATTCGGAGCAATTTCAATAAGTTCCAGACCGGCGTCTGTTGCTTTTTCAAGGGCTTCTGCAATTTCAACTACACCAACTTGATTACCATTTTCATCAATAAGTCTCACCTGCGGTGCGCGAATATCACGATTTACTCTTGTTCGTCGCGATTTTGTCTGGCCACGGTATCGATCGTGTCTTATTGTCGCCTCCTTATTTCGTCAACAATTTTATTTTGAAAATCCTGAACACTCATAAGACCGAGATCTCCCTCTTTTCCCTGTCGTACAGAAACTTTTCCGGATTCAACCTCTTTATCGCCAACAATGAGCATATAGGGTACTTTCTTTAGCTCGTTGTCTCGTATTTTATATCCAACCTTTTCATTTCGGTTATCAAGATTGACACGAATTTTGTCATGGGCAAATTCACTAAAAAGTGACTTTGCAAACTCATGGTGTTTTTCGCTGACCGGAATAATAACAACCTGTTCAGGAGCAAGCCACAGTGGAAATCTTCCGCCATACTGTTCAATCAATATTCCTATAAACCGCTCAACAGAACCAAAAATAGCTCTATGTATCATGACTGGAGTTTCTTTTTGTCCCGATTTTCCGATATAGGATGCACCGAGTCGCTCAGGCATCGAAAAATCAAGCTGTATTGTACCACATTGCCACATTCTTCTGAGACAGTCTTTAATATGAAAATCTATCTTGGGTCCATAAAAAGCACCCTCACCCTTACTCACTTTGTAATCAATTTCCAGTGTAGTGAGAGCATCGGCCAGAACACTTTCGGAAAAATCCCAGATTTCTTGCGATCCTATAGCTTTTTTAGGCTTCGTCGATAATTCTATAAGAACATTTTCAAATCCAAAAGTATTGTAAATTTCCAATGTCAAACGTATAATGTTTATAATTTCGTCTTTCATAAGATCGCGTGTGCAATATACATGCGCATCATCTTGAGTAAACTGTCTTACACGTAGCAAACCATGTAATACCCCGCTCTTTTCGTGCCGGTGCACTAGACCTAACTCCGACAATTTCAGCGGAAAGTCTTTGTACGACCACATCCTGTTATTATAAACAAGAAGCCCCCCAGGACAATTCATTGGTTTGATCGCATAATCATTACTATCGATCTTAGTGAAGTACATGTTTTCTTTATAATGGTCCCAATGACCGCTCTTATGCCACAATTCATCATTTAGAATAATCGGGGTCTTGAGCTCCTGATACCCTTCCCTTTGATGAACTTCACGCCAGTAATCAAGAATTTGGTTGTATAGAACCATCCCCTTGCCGTGCCAGAACACAAAACCAGGAGCTTCTGGCTGAAAGCTGAAGAGATCAAGTTCTTTTCCTAATTTGCGATGATCACGAAGCTTGGATTCTTTTAAAAACTCCAAATGATCTTTAAGCTGTTGTTCTTTTGGGAATGATACACCATAAATGCGCTGAAGCATTTTATTGCGTTCATCTCCACGCCAATATGCGCCTGCAAGGCTTGTTAGCTTAATGTGTTTTATTTTCCCAGTAGAAGGTAAATGGGGACCTCTACAGAGGTCAACAAATTCTCCCTGAGTATATACTTTTTTAGTCTCATCATCACCGATATCTTCTAATATCTCAAGCTTATATTCTTCGTTGCGTTTGGAAAAAATCTCTCTGGCTTCTTTTGAATCTACAATTTTACTGTTGATTGGAAGATCTTCTTTGATAAGCTTTTGCATCTCCCCTTCAATACGTTCAAGCTCTTCGGGTGTCAGCGACACATCCAAATCGATATCATAATAGAAACCGGTATCAATCGGAGGTCCTATAGCAATCTGAGCATCCGGCCAGAGCCGTTTAACAGCTTGAGCCATAAGATGAGATGTGCTGTGCCAATATATTTCTTGCCCTTCGGTGGAATTAAACGTTAAAATTTCAAGAGAACCGTCCGATTCCAGTGGAGAATCCAGATCGATAAGAGATCCATTGAATTTTGCTCCGACGGTATCTTTATGCAAACGGTTGCCTATAGCTTTTGCGACATCAAGAGCCGTAGATTCAGAAACAAAATCCTTTTTACTTCCATCCGGGAGTGTAATCTCAATTTTATTTTCTATTTCGACTTCTGAATTCATTAAAAAATAGTTAAAAGGTTTTTGGATTTATCAATATGTGGGCGATACTGGATTCGAACCAGTGACTTCTTGCACGTCAAGCAAGCGGTCACGGTCTGGCATTAATTGTCTAAATCATTGATAATTAAAAACATGAGCAACTTTCCAAAGACAGGTATCACCACGATTTCAATTGAGATTGTTGCTGTATCTCGTCAATTATTGTCAAATAATAAACAAGAGGATAAATATAAGAAACATAAGAATTAAAGTCAAGAATCAAAAGGGAGCTGATATGATTTACAAAATTGACACAATCGGTATCTAATAGGGATTCGCAAATGTCTGATCTAAAGAATTTAAAAGATACGGCGGACACAATTATCGATGAATTCGAGAAGCTCTGCGCCCTGAAAGGGCATCCTAAATTGGAGTTCATTGGTGAACAGGAATCGGCTGGCGGCGACCCGATTTACGTGTACAACTGTCAGTACTGCGGGACTGCAGTGAGCGGTGATCCGCCGGAGGATTACGAATGCACGTAGTAGAATACACCCCCTTAGGGGCAGCGATCATCAAGGTTCAACATTAATGGAGATATTTCCAATGCAGAAAGAATACATTCTTGCAGGTGGCGATCCTCTTGAGGGCGGAGCTTAATATAGGATTAAGATGCCGTTCATTATCCGCATCATCGTATGGATGCTGCGAATCTTCAGTGTTGAGTATAAGGAAGCGACAATGAGGTACAAAACCATCAAAAAACCACGAGGATTGAGAAAGTTCACATTAACTCATGAGATGATAAGCAAGTACGCCGGCATAAAACTTATGTTCTATACCGACACGAAGGGCAATCAGTATGTGATGTGGAATTCATCATACAGACGGTACAATGAAGATGGTTCATTTAGCACGAGAAAGATAGAAGAATGGAGAAAGGCGGTCTTGGAATGAATTTTAAAGACGCATATGAATTCGCTCTTGCGCTGCTTTTCATAGGTGCATGGTACTGTGCATTGGCGTTGTGGCATATCGCAATGAAAGGGGTGTGATTATGAATGATGAAAAAGAAGTGTGCCAGCGTGCTGTTGAATGGCAGGATAGTTTGCTCTCAGAGAGTAAATTTGATGAGCTTATTATGAAAGCCATCGAACGGGCAGACTCTGGCAACCTCAATAAGATTTGGAAAGTATTCCCGGTCCATGTTGAGGCGTTCCTTAGAGTTAACAATATGCACGATAATCCGTTTGTAAAGTTCGAGGACAGCCCCACATGGTACAAAGAGACGGAGGACGCATACTGGAAAGATCAGGATATGAAAGAACAATCCGAAAGGGACAGAAACTTGATAAACGACTGTTTGATGGTGAATGTTATACGTGGGTTCACGGTCTAACTCCTTAGAATAGGCACATTACTGGCACAGGCAACGCTACTGGCATAGGCGAAGCTAAACATCTTAATCGAGGGATAATGAAACCCATCAAGCTTAAAATAATCGCCATATGCACATACAGTCGCGCCCAATCTGATATCCCTCATCTCGACATTATTAAGCTCTTAAAACTCTCACAAAAAAATGCTTGACTTTTTTCTGTAATATTATACCGACATTGTGGGTGAAAACGATCTTAAAAGGATTTTTTATGCCCGAAAATACTGGGCAGTTATCTGGTTTCATTAAGATATATATCCTTTTGAGACGTTTTCGCAGATAGCTGTCCATTTTTTTATGGAATAAAATGGAATAAATTGGAATCCAACAGATAATTTAAAAAATGTCTAAAATCGTAGTCAGATTGCAAAAGGACAAGCGTGGTAGTTACTATCTCGACTATCATGATCTTCTTGGCAATCGGAGAAGATTGAGAGTCGGCACCCTTGAGTCTGTTGCTCAGAAAATTGCCGTGAAATACACGGAATGGTTAATGGACGGCAAGAATCCGGAAGCGGAAATTTCCAAAATGGAGCAACGCGCGAAAGCCCGGAACGTAACGGTTAAAGAGTTCTTTCCGATATTTATGAAGCGGCATGGATCGCAACAAAGCGTCAGCATGCAAAATCTTTATGAAGCAATGTTCAAGAATATATGTCGTGCGAAAGAGATTGCTGATTGTGCCATCGGAAGTGTAACGAGAGGGCTTATTCTTGACTATATGCACGCACGTATAGAACGAGATCATGTTAAGAATGCAACAGTGAACCGTGAAGCGTCTTTTTTGCGTGGCATGTTATCACGTGCTGTTGAATGGGATATAATGTCGTACAATCCAGTGCAGAAGATTAAACTTCTGAGAGAATCCCCCAAGCGTGAAGTTGATTTATCGGTCGAGGCTATAGAGAAGTTTTATTTATCACATCATGCAGCAAAACTACTCAAGAAGGTGATTGGTCGGCAGAAATCAGGGCCAGCATTTGTTAATCCTGATACACAAAAGCGATATACGAAATCAATATTAAAGACATTTCGCCGGCATATTCGTGAGTTAAATATCCGTATTGAGGACGGCAGCTATTTAAGATTTCATGATCTGCGGCACGTCAATACCTCTTGGTTGAAAAACCAGGGAGTTAGTCTTGAAGATATACGAGTGTTATTGGGGCACCTGAACGTGAAAACAACCGATAGATATGTCACGGTTGATAAATCGCTGATAGGAAAACATTTAAACAAAATTCCGCAAATCAGAAGGTCACACGTGCTGGGTGAGTCGGCGGCAATTGGCAGTAAACACAAATTGGGTGTTTGTTAATGCAGACAAAAAAGACACGCAGGTTATTGTTTTTACTTGGTAGGCGATACTGGATTCGAACCAGTGACCTCTTGCACGTCAAGCAAGCACTCTAACCAACTGAGCTAATCGCCCATTCAAAAATTATAAAAAATGGCGTGCCAACTGTCAGTGCGACACACCATTCAAAACGTAACTACTTCATTTCTGCTATTATTGCTCCTAGGCGTTTTCTGTTGCCGGTATCGTTGGCAATAAAAATCTACTATTAAAATGCAAAAATATAATTAATATTACTTTGAAAATCAAGGAATTTACAACTGGAGTTTACCCACTTTTATTTTCCTGCCATTATTATTACACATCATCATAATTGTATCTTTACTATGCTACCATTATGCCATCTTATACTTTTCTTAGTTACACGATAGAAATGTCTTGACATAGCTAAGAGAGTTTAGTCTTATTCATACACTGGATAACATAGAAGCTTCGTTATAAGCGAAAAGATTAATGTCATAGCTGCGCTTAAAGAGTAGGAAAGAAAACTGCTCGCACAAGCAAATACCATACGTGAAGCTATCACCATTCTGCAAGAGGGGCTTAATATTTCAGATAGCGAAATTGCTAACGAGTGCAGAAGATTTAAAATCTTCAATTGGTATATCTGAAGCGATCAGAAGAGCGTTTGAAGAATACCCGGATCGTGATTGGACACCTCCAATGCTACGTGATGCGATGAATAAGTTGCACAGTGAAAAGCTATTAGATTCCGAGGCTAAGGATTTGCTAACATCTATCCGTAGCAAAACAAATCTATAATCCTCAACCACCAAGTTACAGTGTCTCGAAACGAGGCAAGCTCTCTCCAGTTAGATTAGGTCGTGGTTTCCCGGCAAGAAACACGTCCCTCTCTTCCCAAAGAGCCTGTGATAAGCGAAGCATCTGGCGGTAGGGCCTCAGTCCCAGTCGAAAACAGTGTATCGCATCAAGAATTGGTCGTTGTATTAATCCGCCCTGGTCACACGGGGTAGCCTGACGATGCGTCTGGTGAATGAATTTGACTGGCTTGAATGTCTAGGGCGAGGGCACGTGGAAGGTCCGCCAATATGGAGGGACCAAACGGTGGGCATAGGTGCAGACCCGAACGACCAATAGTATTGATGATGCGCGGCGTCGTGGAGGCGGTAGATGGGGATGGGGCCTATGACCAATACAAGGGGTTTTCGACGCGCTGGCTCTGGATGAGGTCATCCTGGCGGTCCGACGTAAAGGGCACAAAGCATGGAAACAGACCAGCGCTATCTTCGACGCTCGTTGCTCGTTGGCTGAAACGCAGATCTATCGTTATACGTAGCTCATTGGGGACAAGCTGCGAGCGCGGAATGGGTCAGCCAACAGGTTGAAAGTCGGCTGGGCTGTACAATCCTCAATCGAATGATCCATTTGGGAAAACCGGACGCTTATACCATAGAAAAAATTAACTGATCAAGAAAGAACACCAGCACGACACCTTCGAGATTTTTCATGCAGCAAAGCCCCTACAAAGCCCCTAAAAACTGTAAGTAAACTTTCCGTACCAGAACGCGCCGCTGTAACCAAATGGGGTAAACTGACTGTACTTATTGCCAGTGGCCGCAGCAGCATTCGGATTTTCATCCGAATAGGTATTGAGGATGTTCTGCGCGCCAACACTTACCATTAATCCATTAGCAAGCGAATAACTCGACTCGAGATCGAACAGGAGGAACTCGCTTCCGTAGGCTTGTTGATCATCGTCATCCCACCAGGATGAGTAGTAACTCCAGCGACCCAGGACGCCTAGATTGTCTGTTAGAGCTTGTGTCAGAGTCAGACTGGCACGGCTGCTGGGAAGGCTTTCCTGTAATTCCTTGATGCGGCCCTCGCTGAGGGTCGCGGGGTTGTGTTTGGTAACTTCTGTGTTTGTGAGGTTGTAGGCGAAGATCAGTTCGCCGGCCGGGCCCGTCGGAGTAGTGATGATAATGTCCATACCATTAGTTGTTGTCTCAAAATCGTTGATAAAGTAGCGGAAGTTTGCTAAGTTGCGCACGTAGGGCACTTCTCCATCTCCACCCACTCCATCTGCTCCATGCTCGAACAGTGTGATCTTTTCCTCCGTAAGGTTCTCCAGAAGAGAGAAGTCCTGCGAGAGGGCAAGGCGATCTTTCACCCGGATGTCGAAATAGTCGATCGTTACGTCGAACCCCGGAAGATCGACAACAAAACCAGCGGTGAAGTTATTCGACTTTTCAGCTTCGAGAGACTTGCTACCTACCAGTCTGGCGACGGGATTGTTCGAGGGAATGGTGCCGTTGTTCACCAGATCATTCAGGGCAAGATCAAATTGAGTCGATACATTGAAGGAATTCTGCTGCCCGGGTGTCGGTGCCCTGAAACCGGTGCTGTAACTGCTGCGCATTTTCAGGTCGTCGCTGATACCGTAGTTGGTCGCCAGCTTGTAGTTGGTGGTGCTGCCAAAATCATCGAAGTTTTCATGGCGCAGTGCAGCACCCAGGAGCCAGTTCTCAAGCGGGTAGTACTCGGCTTCGGTATAGATGGAGGCGTTGGAGCGATCCCAAGTGCCGGCGGCAATATCGGGGAACCCATTAAAGCCATTAGACCCTGAGCTGAATCCCTGAGTGGCCAAAGGGCCTATAGACCAAGACTCTTTTTGGCCGGCCACGATTTCAAATGTTTCCGTGCGATACTCGAGGCCCGCAGCAAGGAAAAGCTGTTTGTTGACCAGTTTGGTAAAGTCGAGGTTCACATTAGTGTCCGTCTGAATGTAGTCTCCCGGATCAAATGACGTCGGCGAGTCGGGGCCGAGAGAAGCGTTCACGGTATTAAAAATGAAGAAGTCGGAGTGATGGCGGCCATACGAAGCAGAGAAATCCCAGGTGAACGTCGGTTGCGGACTCGGATTCGTCCCCTTAACCCCAACCAGGAAAGAGACATCCTGTGTATTGGCGCCAAATCGGGGCGTGAAACCACCGGGTCTTCCAGGAAAATTTCCCTGTTGTTCCTGGAACGTAAAACAATTGTCGTCATTAAAAACCTGTGCCAAGGCATCGGAGTCCGGCACGTTAGCGGTGATCGCCACATTGGGGCAATCACCACCCATATTCACACCATCTAGATCGCCGACAAGTAATGTTTGACCTCTGTCTCCACTGAACACGGCAGCTCGTGTATTTGGGTTGCGATAATAGAATCCACCTTCCACTTCCTTGGCGGCAAGGTTGCCGTGACCGTACAACGAAATGTTATCCGCCAGGCTGGCACCGTAGTTAGCGAAGAACTTCACGTCGTTTCTAATAATAGGTTGACCCCATCTCTGGGCAGGGTTGGCCACGTGATTATTGCCCGCAGCAACCAGAGCTTTGGCGTCATTTCGCTGCACGGAGCGGACGGTCTCACCCGCATTGCCGTACTCCAGACTGAGATTGGCCCACGCACTTTCGCTGCCCAAACCCATATTGCCAGCGACGGCATACGTGAAACCATCACCTTCCTGGAAAATACCGGGTTTAAATTCGATAGACACCCCTTTGTAACTGTCTTTCAGTTGAAAATTCATCACCCCGGCAATGGCGTCGGAACCATACTGCGCGGACGCGCCGTCGCGCAGTACTTCTACCTGCTGCAGGGCAATGGACGGGATGGCGGACAGATCAGGCCCCTGCGCTCCATCGGAGACACCGTTGCCAGACCAGTAAATCACCGAGGCGCGGTGGCGGCGCTTGCCGTTGACGAGCACCAGCGTGTGATCGGGCGCCAACCCCCGCATGTTGGCCGGTCGGACGATGGTCGCTGCATCGCTGATTGGCTGGGTATTGACGTTGTACGAGGGCACGATATTTTTTAGAAGATCGGGTAAATCCGTGCCACCTTGCTTGACGATGTCTTCGCTCTTGACAACGTCAATAGGCACGGCCGAATCAATTATAGAACGCGGCTGCATGCGCGAACCGACTCCGGTGACAACGATCTCATCTGTTCCGAACACGTCAGTTTCCAGACTGAAATTCAGATTTAAGGTATCATCTCCCGGCGAAAGAACTCTTTCAGCGGTTCTGTATCCGACGAAACTGACGACAAGTGTATAGTCCTCATTGTTGGTATACTGAAACGAGAACCGCCCGTCAACACCAGTTGAAGCGCCGATAGACGTGCCCTGAACAGTCGCATTTGCACCGACCAAGGGATCGCCTGTTTCGGCGTCAGTAATAACTCCTGTGTGTTCCTGTCCAAATGAGGTCGTCGCTAGAATAAGGATTAAGAAAAATAAACCTAAAGTAGCGATTCTTTTCATTCTGCTCTCCTCCAAGTGTAAAATTAGGGAATTTTAATCAAAGATCTTTAAATTTAATCGAAGATAACTACAAAGCTCGGTACCGTTTGTCCATTTTTACATCCTTAAGCTTCAATTTGTGAAATGTTCGGAATATAATGAACTTTTCAATAAAGTCAACTAAATTTTTGCAATATTTGAAATTTTGTTGAATACCAATTTTAATATTGAGATTAGTTTTAATTACCTTCGTGCGCAAATTCAAGATTAAAGTCGAAATCAACCACATCACTCACCACAAGTCCACCAGTTTCAAGCACTGCATTGAATTGGACACCGCACTCAAACCTGTTGATCGAACCTGTTGCATGGAACGCAGCAAGTGTCTCCCCCTCTAGCTTTTACCGGACCGCTAAGCTCAGCATCAAGCTCAACTTCTTTCATGACATCTTTTAATGGTAAGGTTACGACTATCTTATAAGAGTTGTCTCTACTACCATGGCATTCGAAAAATCGCTATCGTTTTTAGATGATAGATTTATATCAAAATCCAGAAACCTTAATGATCCCATTTAATTGACAATATCTACAATTTACAATCCGCATTCCGCATTTTTTTAAATTATGGGATAGTAAAGGAAATATATATTCCTCCGTACCAACTTCTTCCTGCACCTGGTTCAAAAAATCTTTTTCCAAATGCGTTGGGAACAATTGAGCTGTTGTAACGCTTGTCGAGTATATTATCAACTCCTAAAAACATTCGAAAAACTGCATTACCCTTTTTGTAGTTAAAATCGGTTCTAACATCGATTGTTGTATAAGCGTCATTTTTGTAATCGTTAACAGATTCATTAGTGCCAGGGAGTGGACCATTGAAATCGTTTGCGAAATATTCGTCGACCCAATTGATCGTTATCTCTCAAAAATATTGCTCATCGGGATCGTGAAAATTAAGTCTGGTGAACAATCTCTTTGGTGCAATACCGGGAACTTTTTTGCCGGAAAGTTGATGTTTTACAATCATGTTGTCGATTTTTTCTTCTATCAAAAAATCTTCGAAAGTAAAATCTGTGTAAGTATATGAAAAAATGACACGTGTCCATTTGGCAGGAATATAATCAATTTTTATCTCCAATCCTCGATTGTCAGCTTTTCCTGCATTGCGGAAGAAAACTTCTTCACTCATTTGAACAGGGATCTGAAATGGTATGAGCATTTCGTTGAGTGTAGCTTTATAGCCAGTAATATCATATTGAAGGTTAGGGTTTATTATAAAACCTTTTATCCCGAGTTCATAATTTTTTATCACTTCCGGCTGCAAATCTGGGTTAAATCCTCCTTCACCTGACGGCCGGTTTCCAAGCTCTGTTGTGGTTGGTGTTTGAAATAAGGTGGAATAATTACCAAAAACACTTAAATTTGGTGCTGCTTGGTAGAGAATGCCAGCAACTGGACTGAATTTATCCATTACCTGTTTTCCAGATTTTTGGTTCACGGTATTAGTAAGTTTCTCTTTTACAGAAAACATAAAATAGTCGTATCGTCCTCCAAGCGTAACCACCCAATTGGGAGCAATACCGTATTCAAATTCAAAAAATGGTCCCAAGCCGTCCACATTTTTGTTCTGCGTTACTAATTTCTCCCCCTTTACTACCTGAGTCAGTGCTTTTTCATTATCATACATAACCGGCACAATGTTTACAGGTAGACCGATATTCTCATACTCGTTGCGCTTATCATTTTGAAATTCATAATCAATACCTGCGGTGGTTCGCAATGGGATTAAAGAAGAGCGGTGTGTGTATGCGAATCGTACACCACCTGCTTTACGATCTAATTTAATAATACGCCCAGGGATATTATTGTCGGTATTGCGATAGATACCATAAAATGTTGCTTTATATGAATTATCATTATTAGATTATATATTTTAACGTTAAGCCGGATTGAAAAGAGTTGACTCTTTTGCCTGCACCTTGTTGTACTATGAAGTTTCGTGCAAATTTTGGATCTGACAATGAAGTTATCTTATCGATCTAACTGGGATTTAAAAGATATGGGGCGTCATAATTGTTAAGCACAGTACTCAGTTGCAATTTCTCAGATATTGCAAAGTGGGCAACCACATTTATCGTAGTGAATTCTCCGGAAGAATGATCACGAAACTCATTGATGCTATTGTGGCTGAAATTTGCCATGTACCTTATTTTATTTTGATGTCCCTGCAGCTTTCCTTGCCACCTCGTATGACCAAATGATCCGGATATGAATGACGGCTGCAGCTGAAAAGTACCGTATTGAGTAGATTCAGTGCTCATAGAAATGACACCGCCTGAAGAATTACCGTACAGAGACGAACTTGGACCGCGTATCACTTCTACTGTTCCGGCAGATCCGAAATCGAAGTTATTCAGTTGAGATTGTCTATCAGCCATCGTAAGAGGAATATCATCCAAAATAATCTTAATGCCACGGACACCAAACTGTGCTCTTGAACCAATACCTCGAATAGTGATTCGGTCTCCCTGAGATAAATTAAATCTATTATTCACAAAGACACCGGGAATTGTGGCAAGAAATTCATCAAAAGAGAGAGATTGTGTGCCAGTCTTTAACCGTTTGGCCTCAATAACATCTATCGCTCTGGGTACACGTTGTATCGATTGAATTGCTCTGGTAGCAGTAACTACAATAGGAGAAATTACATACTCTACCAATGATGTGTCTTGATGTACTGCTTCTTGTGCAAAAACAACGGGACTTCCTGACAAGAGCACAGCCAAAACTATATGTATCATTCGTTGCATTTTATAGTATGAGATATGTATTTAATGCTAGGTAACATAAAAAAAGGAGAATCACGATAACTAACATGATTATCCAGCCGCTAAATTTATATAATTGTTATAAATACAACACAAACAACAAAATATTTAGAAATGTTTCAAATTTTGCGTACGTAACTGTTTCAATAATTAAGTTAAGAGAATATTAGCTTATAATATTCTCTTAACACACTTCACTGAAAATACACTAAAACAAATTAATGAAAACTTATTGTTGAAATAGTAGTATCATGAAAAGCTTCATATATTTTACTGATATATTCATTAAAGGTTTAATATACAGGAAGGTTTAATATACAGGAAGGTTTTCACGAAGATAACGGGTCATGAGTTCATACAAATGCCTGCTGGTATTCATCCCTTCATATATACCGTGCGTTCTATTGGGATATGACATCATTGAAAAATGTTTATTATTTCTAACAAGCTCATTTATAAGAACTTCCGTGTTTTGATAATGGACATTATCATCGCCGGTACCGTGAATAATCAAAAGATTGCCTTCTAATTTTTCGGCAAACGTAATTGGAGAACCGATAGTATATTCGTATGAGTTCTCATCGGGTAAACCCATATATCGCTCCTGATATATCGTGTCATACAGTCTGAGATCAGTAACTGGCGCTACTGCAATAGCAGTTTTGTACAAATCAGGATAACGGAATATCTGATTTAGACTCATCGTACCGCCACCACTCCATCCCCAAATTCCGATGCGTTCAGAATCGATGTAGGATCTTTCAAACAAGACTGACTTAAGTGCCTGAGCTTGATCCGATGTATCGAGGATCCCCAATTTATTGTAAATCGCCTTTCTCCAATTTCGGCTGCGTGGAGCGGGCGTTCCCCGGTTATCTATACTCATGATGAGATAACCCTCCTGAGCCAGCATTTGGTGCCACAAATAGCGTGAACCGCTCCATCGGTCAAGTACCGTTTGAGCAGCAGGACCTCCGTAAAGATAAAGAAGCAGCGGATATCTTTTCTGTGGATCAAAATTATACGGTTTGATCAACCACGCATCAAGCTCGTCGTCTTCGTCTATAGATATATGAAAAAACTCAACTGAGTTTCTCTTGAGATTACTAACATTTGTATGTAATGATTCATTTTCATTTAATAATACAATTGATGTATGATCAGGTAGACTGATAAGTTCTGTAATAGGAGGCGTATCATACGAAGAATACGTGTGAAACGACCATTGCGAATTAGGTGAAATCTTGTATGAATGTGTTCCACTCAGCCGGTCAGGTGTAATTCTGACAATATCACCACCCTCTTGAAGAGTTGTACGATACAGATATCTCTGTGTAGGATTATCGGGGGAAGCTATAAAATATATCAATCCGTTCTTTTCATCAATACTCTGAATGGAAACTACATCAAAATTTCCGGGTGCCAACAATGAAATTTCATTGCCGTTATTGGATACTTTATAAATGTGTTTCCAGCCATCACGTTCACTGAGCCAGATAAATGAATCACCATTTTCAATCCAACGAAAATCGTCGTTTATATCGACCCAAGCCTCATCTTGCTCAGTAAAAACTGTTGTTGTTTCACCAGTTTCAGTATTACCAACTACAATTTGCAAGGTGTTTTGCAGACGATTTAATAATTGAATTACTACTTCTTCAGAGTTATGAGCCCATTCCATTCGGGCAATATACTGTTCTTGTGGATTTCCAGGGATATCAAGCCAGCGTTTAACACTGTCCCTGATATTGACGACACCGATGCGTCCTGTAGAATTTGTTGTTCCGGCTTTTGGGTATTGTACCGGCACAATCTCAGTATAGAGTGAGTCGGTTGTGTTGATCATGTAAAATTCACCAACATCTTTCGCATCAAGCTGCCAGAACGCAATATGATTACCGTCAGGACTCCAACAATATCCATTCCTCAAAGATAGTTCTTCTTCATACACCCAATCAAACGTGCCGTTTATTATAGTGTTTGAACCATCAAATGTTAATTGAGTGATATTTTTGGTTTTTATATCCTCAACATAAATATTATTACCAGAAACAAAGGCTATTTTGTCGCCATTCGGAGAGTATGTTGCAAACATCAAAGATGATGGTTGTGCAACTCCTCCAAGTTGATTTAAATCCCAATTATCAAGGTTGAGTAACCAGTAGTCACCGCGAGTGTTCTGCCGCCACACGCGCTGTGAGTTAGTATAGATTAAAACCGTTTTATTATCAGGGGCAATTGTATAATTCTCTATAATCAGTGGCGTATTTGTGTCTACAGGTATAAGCTGTGCAGCAGAAATTACAATTTTTCGAGCGTGATTGTTCGGATTGTATTGGACAATATCAAAACTACCCTCAATTTCTCCGGAAGGCTCAAGGGTTGTATAGCGCGAACCATCATTCGACCAAAATGCGGGACCGAATCGCCCCTGCGAAAATTCCTGTGAGCTGAAAATTCTTTCAAGTGTTAAATTTCCAGAGTCGGAATCTTGAGCAATCCCTAATTGTGCCACTATGAGCAACAGAAGTGATAGAATAACAATTTTGTATTTTATCAAGACAGTACCTCACTATAATTATATTCGGAGAATGAATAAAAGAGTTATAAATGATTGGGAAGATACAAACTATGGAAAGACATTCCAAATGAAGAAAATATTTTAAGTATATTTTAATTATTTGTGATAATAAAAAATCCTGCAAAGGTATGAAATTATAATTCTGCCCGGGATTTTCAGCATAAGAACTCAAACTTTTTACACATGAATCGTCATGTACTCAGCCGCTTGAGCAGCTTTTCCTATGGCTTCCGGGAGAGTTGGATAGCATGGGGCGAGTGGGCAATATCTTCTATACTTTCAGAAAACTCGCGTGCAATTACTCCCTCGGCAATGATATCGGAAGCCCGTGCTAATAATATATACAGACAAAGCATATCATCTGTTTTTGCATCACTTTTAAGGATTCTGCAATGTGATTTGTAATTTTAGATTAGGACAGTTAATAGCTGGTATTAGGCAACGAGTTAAACATTTTCAAATTTAATACGATTAAATTGTAGGCAGGAATTGTTGAGATAGGAATCTAAACGATCCTGATGTAAAGTGTGTTTCAGATTATTAACCGCCTATCATCTTCTTAATATTATCAAATATCCACTCAAATACAGAATACTTTAATTTGTAATCAGTTCGAAGCTTCATAGCTTCTTCCTTTTTTGACTCATGCATTAATTTTGAATAAAGTTCTTTAACAATATGCTCTATGCTCCTATTATGTATTTTTCGCTCCTTTTTTATAGCTAAAGCCTCACGATATTGTTCTTGCATTATAAGAGATTCCCAATATTTGATCGTCGCAATATGAGCGCGTTTCTCCTTGATTTTAAAATAGAAAGCAAAATCAGCGGCAATATCCATCTGATTTTGTTCATATAATTGATGGAATCGAGTTACGATTTCACCAAGTGTGTCTTTGTCTGCTATTTTCAAATCAAGATCGCCGACAACCTTAAACATAATTTCAAACTGATCAGAACGTAAAAGATGATTAACAGCATCTGTGAGAGCTTCAGTAACAATGTCGCTCGGAGTTTCATATTCATCAATAAAAGTTTTGATTTCTTGTGTTTCTCCGTTTTTGGCGGCACTCTGGATGAACAATTTAGAAGATTTCGTTATCTTTTCAGCAGCATCTTCGGATGAGTAATCAAATTGGAAATTGTAGTTTTGTTTTAGAAAAAGTGCGCCATTTAAGTTGTTTTCTTCAAGCAGCTTAAAATGTGAATTCTCAGCTGCTTGTATTACATCAAATGTAATCACTTGCGGAGTGCCCGAATCGAGCAACTTGAAATTTTGTGCAACTTGATATGCAGATGGTCCTCTCCCATCCTCCAGCATTTTGTTGTGAACCTTTGCTATTGATCCTGCTAAGGAACGTTACTATTTCGGATAATATAGGATTATGAACATAATCCCGATAAATATCAAATGTATCTACTATTTGATACAGTTTGTCAATTTTGTTTTGGTTCAAATATTCTGATATAACACGATCATTAAAAAGTTGTACAAAATAATTGACTTCTTTTTCATCAAGATCCTCTAAATCTTCATCATGAAGTATTTTGTGTTCACTTTCAATTTCAATAATTGAATTAAGCTTGTTGTCAGACAAGAGCTGACCATACCCCTTTAGACCAACAGAAAGCAGTCTTTTTTTGGTCAGATCAAAAACTTTGCCCAGAAAAAAAGCGTTGATGTAGGATTTGTCATCGACCAGAACATTAAACTTGTTTCTCATCTCATTTAAAATGGATTCTATATTAATTTTGAAACTGTTAAAAACGTTTAACGCCTCGGGTATTTTCCGGTCATTGAGTAACTGCTTAAAAGCTTTTTCTGCTATCTCATTTACTTCACTATCGCTTAATTCTTTACCACTTAACTTATTTCTTGCCCCCTTGATATTACCCGATAATAGATGATCAAAAAACTCACTTTTAAGAACATTTCTTTCTTCAGCTTGCATTTTCTTATTCAGACTTATATTGTACAACAAGTAATTGTGAAAATTTGTCTAAAGTTTACAATTATTCCATGAAAATGCAACTCTTAATTGCATTTAATTCAATTTTTTTATTTTTTGCAAGAAGTAGCGTTTAGCAATTTTTATTTGACCAAATTCATTGATTTTATAAATTTACTTAAAAATTACTTGAAAAAGTACCATTTCTCTTTGTACGTTATAAGACTTAAGTCTTTTTATAAGTCGTGTTTATTTATCATACACTTCAGTTTGATTACCCCTATAGTGTTTTTACAATTCAATGTATTAAATTAGCACTAATTTGCCTGAAATAGTTCTACATGTTTCTGAGATGGGTATTCTTGTTTATGTTTAATAAATCACTTTTTGTATCTTCTTGAGGATAGATTAATATGGAAAATATTAGTTACGAAGAAGCCGTCAGTTCTTTTAAACAACAGTTGGAAGAAGGTAATTTAGAGGAAGCAAATCGCTTAAAAAGAACGCATGACATAAAAAAGGTTGAGTATCTTGACAGCGTTTTGGGCTATATTCAACATTTGTTGAAATCTAACAAAATTGATATACCACTTCAAATTAAAGATGAATACGCATTGCAACTCGAAGAAGTGAATTCTGTTTTGTTAAAAGGGGTTGAATTTCTACTTGGCGACAGAAAGAAAGAAAGTGTTGATAGGATTATTAAGGAATTCGGTTTAAAAAAAGATGCATGTACCAGTATAGTATCTAAAACTTATGATCAATATATTACGGACGCCATATATGATGAAGCTGCCGCATTAGCAAAGGAATTCAAACTCGGTGATGATAAAATTCTCAATGCAGCTTTTCTTGACTTTTCAATCAAACTAAAGCATAACAAGATTGAACAATCACAGGTCATTCGAGAAAAATACAAATTACCTGATGATAAGGTAAACAACAAAATCAATGAAATTTTTATAGATGATGTACAAAATAACCGGTTTGACCAGGCTAAAAAAATAAAAAATACTTTGAAATTGTCGTCTGATTTTTACGGGCCAATTATTATATCTACTATCAAGTCACAACTTCAAGCAAAGAACCTGGATGGCGCAATGCGTTATTTTCAGGAGTTTGAAATATCACCTAATGATATTTCTTCAGATACTATTGAATTATTAAATCAATATTTAGATAAGGACAGCTACAAACTTGCAAAAATTCTCGTACAAGAATTCAATGTTTCAAAGGAACAGTACAATACTCTATTATTGAAAACATTTGAGAAGAAAATCAACAGTACAAATTATGAATCGGCAAAATTTTTAATGAGAGAATTTAATCTTTCTTCAAAAGATACAGGAACTCTTGTAAATAAAATTTTTGAAAATTTCTACCATCAAAAGCTGTTAGAGCGAGCAGTGAATTTCGGGAAAGATTTTAATGTGAATCCGAAGCTGTTACATAAAGCTGCATGGGAGTTGTTCGACAAGAAGCTCGAAAAAACGACTTCCCAACA
The DNA here is from genome assembly GCA_965249485.1 of bacterium. GTDB lineage: Bacteria > SM23-31 > SM23-31 > SM23-31 > SM23-31 > CBDFMG01. The sequence goes on from OZ252239.1 coordinate 2,619,255, forward strand.
GCTGCAAAAGTTGCAACACAATTTCAATTGCCGAATGATCGTGTCAAATCTGAGGTTGATAAATTGATTGCAAAATTTAAATCGGAAAAGAACACCCGTAACATTGAGGCAATAAAAAGCTCATTTAAGCACCTTAAAAGTGGATTTCTATCCAAGTTTTTTAAATAATCAGTTTTGTGGAGTCTCTCTCCTACTTTCTGAGTACTTCAGAAACTGATTCTGAAAAATCGGACCGTTCATATTTTTTTTGAAAACCCCCTTATACTTCTACCTTTAAGAGCTCTTGGATTTCTTTTTATAGAGCGAATTCATTCACAAAAAGAATTTTTGTAAATGGCTTGATTATTGATTTACAATTAAGTTTCTTTACCAGTCATCTTTAGCTTGACCATATCATTCAAATCGCTTTTCTCTCGAATTATTGAAATTGCTTCGTTACCATCGATGGTCTAGTCCGCTTTTTGCGACATTGACTAATCAACTAAGAGATTTGTTTGCTTTTACAAGCATTATTTGCTCCTGGAGTAATCGGAATTGGATTCCAACAATTTTGATATCAATCGATTGATCGTTATAGCAATTTTTAGTAAAAATAGCCGACTCTAATGGATCAATACAACTCCCTCATTTGGTGGCTGTATATTTTCAACTCCATGGCTTGCTATAACTTGAGCATTTGAAATATTTAATGACAGTGGAAAACCAGGCCTTTCAGCAAGGTTCATATGGACCATATATTCAAATGCAAAAATATGATTTTCTTGAATGATTAAACGATGCGTGTCCGGCCGAAATTCTGCCATAGAGGGTCCGACTTCACCAGTATTGCCTAATGCGTGATTATCAATGGAAATTCCTGCGACATCAGTTCCTTTATTTGCGAGCGCATTCTGTACTATTATATCACTTTTACCATCATCTTTAAAAGGTGTATAGATATAGCCTGCCTCTTCCATGGCTTTTACCATAGCATCCAAGGACTCACCAGCCGTCATGCCAACTCTCATATGCGGTCGCATGATCCATTGCCCAGCTATTGCTTTATCATAAACTCTTTGTAAAAAATCAGGTAATTTTGTTTCTCCTTCCCGCAAAATATAGGCATAAATTTTAGTATCTACAGGAAAATTAATATGGCTATACCTTGGCCCGCCACCACCACCATAAAATAAATCACCACGTTGCAATGTGTAATTGGGAGACCCCATTTCGGACATATCGGAAACTGCCGAATAAACTACTCGAGCCCCAACTTCTCTTGCTGACGTGGCACCCGGCACAATAGTAGATAATCGTTGTAACTTACGCTGCCGGGCCATTGTCAATAAATGGGTCTGTGCTGCAATTTCTCTGCTTGTTCTCCTCACAACGAAATCAAGAATAACATCTTCAGCTGACGTAATTCTTGCAGAATATTTTGGGCCTAAAATCTTATTAAGTTTCTGAAAAGCAGTGTACGAAATACCATCTGCTAAAGGGAGCCATTCCGAAAAATTTACTGCAATCGTATTTGGATCACGCTCTTCAATAAATTGTGTTATTTCGTCATAGATTTCGGGAATCGTAAAACTTTGACCCTTATCCATATTATTAAAATTATAACCGCCTAAAGCCATATTTACTGCGCGTGAACCACGCACGTCAATATTTTCAATAGCCCCTGAACTCATACCAAACATAGCTCTCTCGATTTTATTTCCAAGATCAGTAAAAATTAAATAACCGGAAGTTTCTCCAAAATGTAGAGCCAATTTGTCTCCACTTTCTTCATTGGCAAAGACCCCCTCCGCTCGAGTGACATGAATCCACATGTCCACGTTGTTGTCACGCATTGCTCCCGGCAGGATTAGATCAAGTTTTTCGTTTCTTATCAGGCGTAGAATTTCCCTTTCGGTTTCCGGTGAATACCCTTCAGTCTGTGCCGTGGCAGCAGGCACTATTACCATTACAGCGACCAAAATAATCATTACTCGTGTTAACATAGTAAGACCCTCCCTTGGTTAAAAGACGATAATTTGTCAAAACCATTGTTGACAGAATGTTTATGTTCAGTTATGATTTTCGTAAATTTCTAATCACGAATTATATGAAATATGGATGAGCAATGCAGAAATATAGAGATTGCAATTAATGGTAAGTTATGACATACTTAATTACAAGCATTATTTGTATTTCGGTTAGTTCGATAAAAGAATAAGAAGTTGGATTTAGCTAAATATCAGTAAACAATAGAATTGTTTTCAATTTCAAATAGCAATGGGTTGATTCGTAGAAGCCGGCATTTAATATTAGATTAACTGGAATAATGAATAAGCTAAAATAGCACCATACGACACCACCAACTCATATAACAGGTAAAGCATCGTCTTCTCTTTCACAACCTGAGTCTCAATGGATTAGTATTATTTCCTCATTGGGCGGTTGAATATTTTCTACTCCCCTGCTGGTTATAATTTGCATATTTGAAATATTAAAAGCTAATGGATAACCGGGCCGTTCATCGATGTTCATATGGACCATATATTCAAAAGCAAAAAAATGGTTCTCTTGAATTTTCAAGTGATACGTATCTGTCCGAAATGGCCCCATTGAGGGTCCTTCTGCACCGTTGTTGCCTAAAGCGTGATTATCAATGGAAAATCCCGGTTTGTCTGTATCAGCGAGCACCCTCCGGACCATTTGATAGTCTCGTGCGCCATTATCTGTAAAAGGGGTATAGATATACCCGGCATCTTCCATGGCTTTGATCATGGCTTCCATAGATTCTCCGGCGGTCATGCCGACTCTCATATGCGGCCGCATGATCCATTGTCCCGCTATTGCCGTATCAAAGGCTTTTTGTAAAAAATCGGGGACTTTTGTTTCCCCGTCTCTTAAGATGTAGCCATAATTTTTAGTGTCCACATCATACCCCAAATAGTCATACCAGTGATTATCATAAAAGAAATCACCACGCTGTAAGGTGTAATGGCGAGAGCGTGTTTCGGACCGGTCTGAAACAGCCGAATATAAAACATTAACACCCGCCTCTCCTGCGGAAGTTACTCCCGGCACGATACTGTGTAATTTTTTTAAAGATTCCTGTCGGGATATTGCAAGCACATGGGCTTGTGCCCCGATTTCCCTGCTTGTTCTCCTTAACACGAAATCTAATATGACATTTTCTGCAGGGATGATTCTCTGAGAATACTTCGGCCCTAAAATTTTTTCCAGCTTTAAATATGAAGAGTGTGAAATGCCATCAGCTAGTGGAAGCCAATCGGAGGTATTAACAGCAATCGTTTTTGGATCACGCTCGGCAACGAATTGTGTTATTTCGCTGTAGACTTCGGGAATCGTGAACGTCTGAAGTTTGTCCAGATTGTTATAATTATAACCTCCCAAAGCCATGTTTACTTCGCGTGAACCGCGTACATCAATATTTTCAACAGCTCCTGAGCTCATGCCGAACATAGCCCGCTCGATCCTGTCTCCCAGGTCGCTAAAGATCAAATAGCCGGAGGTGTTTCCGAACTGCGGAGTCATTTTGTCTCCGTTACTGGAATTCGCAAAGATCCCCTGTCCACGGGTGACGTGAATCCACATGTCCACATTATTATCCCGCATGGCTCCCGGCAGAATGAGGTCAAGTTTTTCATTCCGAATTAATCGGAGAACTTCCACATCGGTCTCTGACGTATATCCTTGTGTCTGAGCATCTGCAACAGGTGCTGTTAATGTCACAGCAATTAAAAATAATATTACTCGAAATAGCATAAAAACACCCCTTTAATTGGTTGATATTAAAAAACTAAGGAAATCTACATAATCATTTGTATTTGTGTCTACTCAGAAGAAATTACACTTATTCAGCGAATATGAACCATAAAGTATCATTATTTCTGGTTGAACATAAGTATAATATTGTTAAAATTTTATGGTGGAGATATTGATTTAAAAAATTGTTGAGGATAGAAAAGGACTTACAAAATAGTATCATAAGTCCTTATTTTGCACTTGTACCGAGGGCGGGACTTGAACCCGCACGGCCCAAAGGCCAATGGATTTTAAGTCCATTGCGTCTACCAATTCCGCCACCCCGGCATAGTGTTAATATAATCAAGCTTCGTGCGTTTATGCAGGAATATTATATCTATTCGAAATTGTGTTTATAGACAGATTACTTACTTGAAAAAGAATGCAGGCTTAAAAAATGCCTGCATACAATTTATAACTGTTGTGTTATGCTGTAACTTAAGAGGCGACGATCGGATTCGAACCGATGAATAGAGGTTTTGCAGACCTCCGCCTTAGCCACTTGGCTACGTCGCCATTGAGCGGGAGACGGGATTTGAACCCGCGACGTTCTCGTTGGCAACGAGATACTCTACCACTGAGTTACTCCCGCTAAAAAACGGCTCAAATATACTATTGTTTACGGTTATCTGCAATAGAAATGTTCTGGAATATCAATAGATTTCTTATTTGAAAATGCCTGTTGTATTAATAAAACATACAAAATGTTTTATCAGGGACGTTTCACTTCTTTTTGCTTTACTATATTGAGAAATATTCATACTGTTATTATAAACATACTAATTATAAAAATATGGATGTGTAATGAAATATCGCCGCATGCCAATGGAGTTTGAATCACCTGAAGAATTTGGTTTAGATAAAATCAATTATAATCTTGCTGAAAGTTCAGTGCCGGATGTCCACTACAGTGATTTACGAGTAGATTTATCCAGCTTAGTATTTTCGTATGGTGATCATCGCGGGAAAAGTGAATTGCGCGAAGTTATAGCAGATGATGCTCAAACATTAAAACCCGAAAACGTTCTTGTGACTCAGGGGGCAGCGCAAGCGTTATATTGTATCTATACCGCCCTTCTGAAGCCGAATGATCATATAGTGGTAGCCCATCCGAACTACATATTGAATGTTGAGTGTCCCCGTGCCGTCGGTGCAAATGTTGAGCTCATTCATCAGGAATTTGAAAATGGATGGAATCTAAATGTTGACAAACTCGCCTCAATGGTCACTCCCGATACAAATATTGTGAGCATTACTGTTCCCCACAATCCAACAGGCACCATGATGTCGGCAGATGACTTAACCAGAATTATTGAAATCACTCGAAAAAACGGCTGTTACCTTATTGTTGACGAAGTTTACCGAGAGATGACATTCGGGCCAAAGCTTCCTGTTGCCGCATCTTTAAGTGAAAACGTCATAAGTGTCAGTAGTATGTCAAAAAGCTATGGTCTGCCCGGAATACGTATCGGCTGGTTAATTACACAGGATGTGCAGTTGTATGAATCGCTTTTAGCTGCTAAAGAGCTTACTACAATCTGCAATTCTATTACAGATGAGGAAATTGCGCACACAGTTATGCGAAATAAAGAGACATTTCTTGAACAATTTAAGGACAAAATAAACAGGAAATTAGCTGTCGTCACAGAATGGATGGATGCGGAAGAAAACCTTGAGTGGATAAAACCTGAAGGTGGTGTAGTATGTTTTCCGAGAATTAAGCCTGGTATTGCGCTTGATATTGACAAGTTTTATTCAGTATTAAAGGAAAAGTACAACACGTTTGTTGGTCCGGGACACTGGTTTGAAGTTGATCGCCGGTTTATGAGAATCGGTTATGGATGGATTCCCCTTGAAGATTTGCAGTCGGGACTGCAATGTGTTAGTAAGGCCCTTCGGGAATCTATGTTTTGATTTAAACAGGTTCACACCATTCTACAACAAACAAATTCTTGACAAAACCGATACGAATTTATATTTTAAATAATATTTGTATTTGTACTGCTATCTGTAGATATCCATTTTCCCTTACCCAAATTACCAACCAAGGTGAGTATTATGAAACATGTCCGACACATTTTAGAGAAAAAAGAGCAAAAAATACATAGTCTTTCTCCTGACGACACAGTTTACAGTGCCCTTGAACTTATGGCGGAGAAAGGTATTGGCGCACTTTTAGTACTCGAAAACAATCAGTTAGTCGGCATTCTTTCGGAAAGAGACTATGCACGGAAGTGCGCTCTGCTCGGCAGAACATCTAAGAAAGAGCTTGTTAAAGAGATTATGACAACAGAAGTTGTGTATGTTAATCCTGATCAAACTATAGAAGAGTGTATGGCGCTTATGAGCGATAAACATATCCGGCATTTACCGGTGTATGATGGTGATTCTTTAATAGGGATTATTTCTATAGGAGATGTGGTTACAGCTATCATCGAAGAAAAACAGTTTATGATCGAGCAGTTAGAGCACTACATTCATGGTCATAGATAGTGTATTTACGCATCAGTACTCGAGTTTCGGTTATGAGTTGTGCCTAGCAGAATTATAATTCTGGAAATCGCAGAGTTTTTAAGTCCTTCTGAATAAAGCTATTCTTTGATATTTATTATCGTTCCCGTAATCTCATTACCAGCTTGAATGCTTTTAACATTAGCCTGAAATGCACGTTGATTCGTAATGAGATCGACTTGTGTATCAATGATATTCACATTTGATGATTCCAGAAAACCCTGAATAATCCTTCCAAAGCCTTCCGTGCCGGGTACGCCAGTTTGCACCAGCCCTGAAGCATCCGTCGTTTCAAATAAAGTGCCTCCTGTTGCACGCAAACCCTCCGGATTCTGAAAACGGGCAATTGTTATTTGACCAAGATCCGCTTGATTATTTTGCTCTCCTGGTAAAAGAGATGACACTTTGCCATCAGGCGAAACAGAAACTTGTGTGCTTTCGGAGGGTGTATTTATATTCGGAACCAATGCAAACCCCTCAGAAGTAACAAGTGATCCGTTTTGAGATAATTTGAAGGATCCATTCCGTGTGAACGTTACACTGCCATCCGGTTTCTCAAGCTGGAAAAAACCGATCCCGTCTATGGCCAGATCGAAAGGATTGTTTGTTTGAATTGGTGTTCCCGGCTCCGCAGATCGAGAAATTCCGTTTATCTGAGTACCTCCACCCTTTTGGATACCGCTTTCCTGTATAAAGGGAGATTCAGATGTTCTGATAGTTACCGATTTAAATCCGGGTGTAGAAATATTCGCAATATTGTGAGCAGTGGTACGTAGCTTCTGGAAAGATGTTTTCAGACCAGTTGCAGCTATATTAAAAAGAGAGATCACTATCATTTAAATGGTTGTTGAACTACATTTAATCAATAGTAGTGATAACCATATAATAAATCAATCATTTTTTCAAGAAATACTAATTGGTGTAATTGTGTTACTCTCAAGAGGACACCAGCCGTTTTCTTCAGGATAAGGCATTGAGCATACAAGTACCATGTTTTCGCTTTTTTTCATATAGAGCGTATAGTATTCTTTATTTTCGTTATACATACAATGCACACATACTTCTTCTTGATTCGTCATAATAATATTGAGGGCTTTAATGTATTCAGAACGTTTTTTTATAATTGCCAATGCTTTAGAGAGAGCTTCGAAGAGACTGCCATTATAAAATCGGCAGATGTAATTAAAAACTTTCTCTGACCCTATAATACCCTCGGCAGGAAGCCGGACTCCTCGGAGAAATCCGTTAAAACCGTACATGATATTTTCATTCTGAAACGGCATGTTGCATTCAATAATAATCGGCTCATTGTCAGCAGCACTTCTGACATGGGCAAAGAGTTCGGTTGTCGTACCGAATTGCTCTAAATCATCATCCCATATTGGAGTGAGATTTTTATACATTTTCCATTCGTTATCCACTCTATACGCACAACCCCATCCATTTCCTTGATATTCAGGGCTGGTTTTCGCAACTTGGGAAAACTTTTTCAATTGTTCGGTAATAGAGAAATCATCTCTTGATTTTACTAATAACATTCTGCACATACATCGTATCCTGAAAATTACATCGGATGAATACCGGGAAATGTCAAACCGGTTGTTTCTTCAAGGCCATGAGTTATATTAAATGCCTGGAGTGCTTGCCCAGCAGCCCCTTTCATTAAATTGTCAATCGCACCGATAACAACAAGGCGGTTGGATTCCTCATCTTTTTGAAATCCTATATCGCAATAATTTGTACCTGCAAGAATTTTCGGATCAGGGTAACGATATGACTCTTCCCGCTCTTTGACAATGCGAATAAAGGGTTCATCGCCAAATTCATTCCGGTAGATTTTCCAGATTTCTTTTTCATCAAGATCATCTTTCAAAAAAACATGGCACGTGGATAAAACTCCACGAACGATATTGATAGCAGTCGCGGAAAAATGGACTTTAATCGGTCTATTGATACTTAACTCCTGCACAATTTCTTTGGCATGCCGGTGATTTGTCGGTTTGTACGACCTCACAGAACCGGAACGGATAGGATGGTGTGATGCATCATTAGTCTTGTTGCCGCCCTCACTTGATCCGGTTTTCACCTCAATAACCGTGCGCTCGGGATCAACGAGATCGTTTTTGTAGAGCGGATATAGGGGCAATATTGAAGCAGTAGCATTACAACCGGCACTTGATATATAGTTGGCCTTTTTCATCTCTTCACGTTTTAGTTCCGGAATACCGTATATAAATCCATCTTTGTTGTTCAGGCGAAAGTCGCCTCCGAGATCGATTATTTTTGGCGCCAACGTCTTAAACCTGTCCATTTGCAGAGATGATGATCCGTGAGGTAAACCGACAAATAGGGTGTCACATGGTTCAATTTCGGACATTGCACAAAATTTCAGTTTGGTGACTTTTCGGAGATTGGGATGGAGTTTTGTAATTAATTTGCCTGCAAACCTGTCGGATGTTGCCTGGGCTATCTCAACATCTGGATGAAATAACAAGAGCCTGATTAACTCACCTCCTGCATAACCTGATCCACCCGCGATCGATACGCGTATTTTTCCCATAAAATCCTCTGATTCCTAAATGCTGTTAATCACCTATGTGAATAACATAATAAATTACTCACCCCAGTCTTCATCAGCTTGAGGAGCTTCCTGAACCTCTATCGGATCGATACTGGTTACTTCCAAATCACACCCACATTCATCGCATGTCACCAATTCGCCAACTTCTACTTCTCCGGTTATGCTGAGTTCGGCACCACAAACACTGCATTCAGCCATGACTACTTTCTCCAATTTAATTACATGTTTACCATTGATCAAAAAAACCGCAAACCTTGTCGAGGCCGCGGTTAAAGAATCTAAATCTCAGAAATTAGTTAAAAAGTCAACTATGTATACGTTTTTCAAGATTGTACGGACCATGGACTGTTATAAAATGTCGAATGAAATGAGGTCACCAATGTTTTTTTCATTGGATTTTTTATATGTGTATACATATTGGAATTACTAATAATATAAAGAAAAATACTATTATTTATTAATATAGTCAAGTTTAAATTGAATAATAATTCAATATCACCAGATATTGAAGCGTGATTCCGAATGCAGTTGAATCGTTAAATGTTGATAATAAATATTGCATTTATAATAGTGCGCCCATATATTTACATTTATACACTTCCCTACGAGGCAACTTAGCGCATAACTAAGCTAGTACTCAATCAGTCTCTTGCCTTTCTGTAGATAAATGATAATAATCAGGTGTGTAACTAGCGATTAATTATAGACTAACTCTTACATTATTATTGCTTTTCATAAACTGTTAAATCACTCAATTCACACAATAGAAGGGAATAAATAATGGAAAATTATATTGACCCGGTAGAAGCTGCCTCTGAAAATTATAAACTGCTTTCAAGAGAAGGCAACGTTAGAGTAATCGAAATGAATTTAAAACCTGGTGAAATTGATAATCAACATTCTCACCCGTCTGAAACAGCATATTTTATTCAGGGTGGCAATCTTCGAATTCATTTGCCAGATGACACCTCAATGGAAGCAGAAATTCCAGATGGACATGTAATGCACCATGGGCCATGGACACATAGAGTAGTAAATATTGGAAGTACCCATGTAAAAGCTATTATCTTTGAATTAATGCCATAAGTACATAAATCCTTATGTATTTTCTTTTGGAGATTGAGAAGGAAAATGTCAGTTTAAACATTGATTTTTTCGCTTAAAAGCAATCTTTTCGAAACTTATGTAAAATTCTACAGTTTTGCTGTTTATTGTTGAATGCGTGTGTTCCAATAATGTATTATAGGTAAATCACCTTAATTTCTAACCTACGTATCAGGGAGGTTTTATTATGTCGTTTCTAATAACCTTCGGCGTTATGTTGTTCATTTCATTTTCTACTTTTCCTTTGATTTCAGATATAGATGTTAAACTAACCGAATGGCAAGTCCCCTGGGAAGACACTCGCCCTCGTGATCCCTATGTGGATAATCAGGGTTATGTGTGGTTTGTCGGACAAGAAGGAAATTATATAGCATATCTCGATCCGGAAAATGGAACGTTTGAACGGTATGAATTAGAGAAAGGAACGTATCCACATAATCTCATTGTCGATAGTGATGGATATGTATGGTATGCTGGGAATAGAAATGCTCATATCGGAAAACTGAATCCAAAGAACGGTGAAATTACAAAATATCCCATGCCCGATGCAGGTGCCCGCGATCCTCATACTCTGGTATTCAACAATGAGGGAGATATTTGGTTTACGGTTCAAGGCGGTAATTTTATCGGAAAACTCATGACAAAGACCGGGACTGTTCAATTGGTACAGGTTCCTACATCACGGGCACGTCCATATGGTATCAAATTAGACTCAAACGACCGCCCCTGGGTTGTCTTATTTGGCACTAATAAAATTGCCACCATCGATCCTACGACAATGCAGCTTGAAGAAATTGAACTTCCGAATGCTAATTCCCGTCCAAGGCGGATAGAAATAGATTCTAAGGATATTATATGGTATGTTGATTATGCCCAGGGCCGTTTGGGAAGGCTTGATCCAGAAACATGGAGATTCAAGGAGTGGAATACACCAGGTGGAAAATCATCACGGCCGTACGGTACTGCATTGGATGATATGGATCGAATTTGGTTTGTCGAATCAGGTATCGAGCCGAATCGGTTCGTTGGTTTCAATCCGGAAATTGAGAAATTCCTCAGCATTACGGAGATTGCGAGCGGAGGTGGAACTGTCCGGCATATGTATTATCATTCAGCGACGCGAGAAATCTGGTTTGGTACAGACACTAACTATATAGGCCGTGCTCAGATACCCTAAATTGAAGTAAGAATTGAAAGAAAACCGACAAATATTGTGAAGATCGACACTACTTCACGTCTCAACATTATTCTAACAAATTGTGTTCTTAGAATGTTCTGTAAACTGCGAAATAGAATACCTTATCTTATCATCATTTCTTGTTTTCTATTTTTGTTTTATAGTGCAATTAATATCGATCAACCTCTACCCGGATATTCGGGAGGATTTGGCGAACCGACGTGTCTGTACTGCCATTTTGATGCACCGGTTAATGCGTTAGAGGGGTCGCTTTCCATTCTTGGAATACCTATGGAATATGTTCATGACAGCACGTATATTTTCACGATTGATTTAACACATCCGGAATTAAAAAGGGGTGGCTTCCAACTTGCCGTACGCTACGCAACCGGAAATCTATCAGGAAAGCAGTCCGGTTTTATGGAACCAATCGATGAAAGAGTTGCAATAGATACCGAGTATGACATTCAATACGCTCGGCACACTGTTGAAGGAACAGTACCCTCCTCTCCAGAGACTTCACAATGGATTATCGAGTGGCAATCACCTTTTGCTGGCAGCGATCCGGTCGTTTTTCATCTCGTCGGCAACGCTTCGAACGACGACAATTCTGAATTTGGTGACTTCCTATATCAAACGGAAACAGTGAGCACATTCCGTTAGAAAAGTAATTGCTATAAAACACGATTTAGCAGCTTCGAGTTTTTCCTTTGGAATGGTATTTACATATTAAATACCCGAAGATAGCATGAATATTACCGTAACCATTTTAGGCTCAGAAGATAAGCTCAATTTTCTCATTTGGCGGCTGAAGCCATTCAACTCCCCTGTTGGATATAATTTGAACATTGCAAACATTTATTGAAAGTGGAAAACCGGGTCTTTCAGGAAGATTCGTATGTACCATATATTCAAATGCGAAAAAATTATTTTCCTGGATCACCAAATGATGCCGATCCGGTCTAAATGGTGACATAGAAGGCCCGATACGATTTATTATGTCGGAATCGCCATCATTCCGATTATTACCAAAAGCATGATTGTCAATGGAAAATCCTGACTTATTAGTATTAGCAAGTGCTTTCTGTACTATCAAATCGTCTTTGCCATCATCGTTAAAAGGAGTATATATATAACCTGCCTCTTCCATGGCTTGGACCATGGCATCCAAAGACTCCCCTGCAGTCATACCGACTCTCATATGCGGCCACATAATCCATTGCCCTGCTATTGCCTGATCATAGGCATATTGAATACTCTCAGGAGCACGTGTTTCCCCTTCTCTCAGAATATATACATACGTTTTCGTATCTGTCCCAAAGTCCATATATCTAGTTGGAGCGCCCATGTAAAAGAAATCACCACGCTGTAATACATAGTGAGGAGAACGTGAATCAGAACGATCTGAAACAGCAGAATAGAGGATGTTTGGGCCTCCTGCACTCGTGCTATATCCTGTTAAGTGCTGCTTATATGCCTCCTCCCTCGTCCACCAGCCAACATCCTCTATTGTTGTTACACCCGGCATGATAAGCGTTAACGCTCTTTCAACAATCTGTCGGCGTATCTCCAACGTATTGGTCAGAGCTGTAACTTCCCTGAGAACTCTTCTTGCCAGAAATTCAGAAATGACATTCTCTGCGGACACAATCCTCTGAGAATATTTTGGTCCTAATATTTTTTCCAATTTCAAATATTCAGTATGTGAGATTCCATCTGCTGAAGATATCCATGAGGAATAATTTACAGCAATCGTTTTCGGGTCACGTTCGGCAACAAATTCCGTTAATTCGTCATAGATTGAGAAGTCCAGAGTTCCATAATCATAACCTCTAACAGCGCGAGTTATTTCCAGAGAGCCGTATACGTCAATTTTTTCAACTGCTCCTGCTCCACCAAACACAGCCCGCTCGATTCTGTCACCACGATCGGTAAAAATTAAATAACCCGAGGTTGATCCAAATTGTGGAACCAGCGGGTCAGGATCTCCGGGACGTGTGACATGAATCCACATGTCCACAGCACTGTCACGCATCGCTCCTGGCAGAATAAGGTCAAGTTTTTGGTTTCTCATCTGACGAAGAATTTCTCCGCCGGCTCTTGATGAATTCACTCCTGGCTGCGCAAAAGCGAAAGATACTGTGAATTGTGCTGAGAGCACGAATAGACCAGCCAAAAGCATTGCTTTGGTAAAGATGCTTTCTTTACGCATAGCAGCCTCCTTTGTGTAATGATTTATGTGGATATTATCGGTATTAATTACGGAATGATATCAGCAAAAGTAAATGAAAGGGTGAATGCAAAAATATAGTAAGAAATCTACCGTATAACAATTAAAATTATTTTTTCAATATACTTCTATGTAATCATATGAAAACTCTAATTTGTATTGTGAATATAAGCAAAAAAATCGTAATTCGCACAGCACTTTGAACAGAAATCGCTTGTAAATGCTAAATGTATCTCTTAATTTTCAATTTGACATGTCATTTTAGCTCCGTTGACACACATTATCTGCCCAACCAATTTGCAGCACTAACCAATTAACGAGGATACTATGAAATTATCAAAATTGTTTTCTCTCATTTTACTTATAAAATTGTTATTGATCCCAATGAACGCCCAGGGAGCGGATGATCTTATAACAATTCTTACTAATTGTAATGTGATCGATTGCACCGGAAATCCTGTACAGGAAAATATGACCGTCATTATTACCGGAAATACAATTACCTCGATCAGTACCGGCGGATACTCACTTTCCCCTCAGGCGAAAAATACTAACGTTATCGATTTGGATGGTGCGTATGTTCTTCCCGGCTTTTGGAACATGCACACACATTTGACTGATCTCATGCCCCCAAACAGTGCGCTGAATGACGAAGGAATAGCATCAAAAGTTATCCGTGCCGGGTTGAACGCACAGGACGGTCTGCGGCATGGATTCACTTCTCTACGTTCTGCAGGTGAAGATGAATACATAGATGTGACCTGGAGAGGAATATTTGATCAGGGTTTTTACCTGGGACCTCGAATTTTTGCCAGCGGACCTGCGGTTTCCCCTACCGCCGGACACAGAGGCAGTGTAACCAATGGGGCTGATGGAGTTGGTGAAGTGAGAAAAGCGGTACGTGAACGAATCCTGAACGGTGCCAATGCGATAAAAATAATGAGTCTGGAAATGCACCCTGATGAACTCGAGGCTGCTGTAGAGACCGCTCACAGCTTTGGAATTCATGTACTTGCGCATTCCCGCGAACCCGGAACCTACAAAGCTGTTGCGGCAGGTGTTGATTGTATTGAACATGGGTATAAATTGACGGATGAGACAATTGCTCTCATGGTTGAAAAAGGGACATTTTACGATCCGACCATCAACTGCAATTTGAGCGAACAATATATTAAAGAGATGCAGATGAGGTTGGAAAAGTTGGGTTATTCCGACGATGAGCTTGTCGTAAAAGTCCGCAATGCTGCGACCTACGCGGACGAAAGAACTCCCGAACACGCCATGCATCAGCGGCAGGCTCTCAAAAAGGCGGCCGATGCCGGTGTGAAGCTTTTGATAGGAGCAGATTCTACGCCTATTGGCGAGATCAGCACTCTGGAAATGGAGGAATATGTTGCTGCAGGTGTCAGCGAGATGCAAACTCTTATAGCTGCTACCCGTAACGGCGCAGAAATGTTAGGCGTTCTGGACAAACTTGGAACGGTCGAAGAAGGTAAACTGGCAGATCTCGTGATTCTTGCAGATAATCCTTTAGACAATATTTCCAACATCAGGAAAATAAAAATGGTCTTCAAAGACGGTGTTTCAGTGGATTTGGAACATCCTCTTGGGACGATTCCATATCTGCAATACTATGAAACATCGGGATTTCAAAAAATTGAGCATATTGACTCTTATTTTAAGTCAGGTGCTCTTGAGAATCCTACAGGTCATAGAAAAACTTTGGCAGAAGGACGTAAAAAATAATTCCCGGTAATCAAGAATGTATGTGAGTACGTTAACCACAACGGTAGTTGATAACCTATTGTATCCAGTGTATGTACAACTCAATCTATCAAAAAATAGATAATTCTTGCAAATGATGATCGATTATCTTAATCTTTAACTATAATTGTTATTCATTTCCTTCGATATACACCATTTATTAAAAATACCCAATATTCTCAATGATTTCTTTCGTGAAAGCGTATTCGAATATGTCGCCTTTATCAAAATACTTTAAAGGAGATTATTAAATGTTCAAATGCAACAAAATTGCCGTCGCTCTTATCTTTCTCTTCAATCAAACTCTTTTTTACTGCACTGCAGAAACAGGTAGACCTAATACAGCAGCAAGTGGCTCCTACACAGAACTTTTAAGTTTGTTTAATGAATTTCGTGAGTTTCAACAGCTGAATAGTGAAAATGATGTCCCCGATTACACCTCAGCAACTATGGAAAATCAGTACAGTGATCTGAAATCATTTCAAAGCCGCTTGGTTGCAATTGACCCCGGCAATTGGTCGGTCTCGGATCAAATCGATTATCACCTGGTCCGTGCTGAGATGAATGGGCTTGAATTTCAGCATCGGGTACTCCGCCCATGGTCGCGCGATCCCAGCTTCTATCTGCAACAAGCACCCAGGATACCACAGAACCTGAAATTTCCTCTCCAGGGGGATGAACTTACCGAATTTAAGGCAAGACTTCTTGCTATTCCGGAATTTTATAATCAAGCAAAGATGAATATGAAAGATTTGGCAATGGTAGCCGGAGATTTGGCAATATTTACCATTCACGATATGGAGGAAAGTGATTCTCCCTTTCCTGATTTGGTGGACCGGCTGACTGAGTTTCATCCAGATCTGGTTATCGATGCACAAAACGCACAGAGTGCAATTGACGACTACCTGACTTGGCTTAAAAATAATCAGGGAAAAATGACTACATCAGCAGGTGTTGGGATTGAAAACTACAACTGGATGATGAAAAACATTTATCTTTTTCCCTATACCTGGAATGAAATTCGATCAATCGTGGAGCTCGAAGATAATCGCGTTATCACGTTTCAAAAACTCGAAGAAAATAGAAATCGCAACCTCCCTCCGCTTACACCTGTAGCATCCGCAGAAGAACGTCGCCGCAGTGTTCTCAATTCCATCGAGCGTGTTATGAATTTCATCAGAGATGAGAAGATTTTTACGGTTCAGGATTATATTGTTGTAGATAACTATCTACAAGGCAGAATGCGATCCACGGGTAGACCGTGGCCAGAAAAGCATGACTACTTCCGCAATTTTTCACACCGCGAATCACTCATGGAAGAAACGCATGAGATGGTAGGACACAACTTTGATGTATTACGGCAGCAGAATGACGGCAGGCCGATCCGGGGAGCACGTGAACATGAAGGTCCATACGATATCGCTGCTGCCCGCTTAGAGGGATTGGCTTTCGCTTTTGAAGAACTTCTGATGCACGCAGGATATCTTGATGAGCGCCCGAGGAGAGCACGAGAAGTTGCCTATGAACAGGCGGCCTTTCGCACGATACGTGCCACCGCAGACGTGTATATGCATAGCGGAGAATGGAGCCTGACGGAAGCAATGGAGTACGCTGTCGCTAATGCACCACATGGTGAATTACTTGACGATAGCCCTCATTTATGGAATGAAATGAAAACTACCCTGCGCCATGTTGGCTGGCACGCTCAAATGGTTGTTGGTAAAGTTCATTTCATGAAGTTATTCAGGGACAGAGCACAACAGCTGGGCAACGATTTTATCCTGCGTGAATTTATGGATGAGTTCTATGCTGCTGGTGTGATTCCCGTGTCACTAATCCGATGGGAAATGACCGGGTATGACGACGAAATTAATAAGTTATGGTAAAAATGTATAAAAAAATTATTGAACAATTCTCAAAAGGAGGTAAAAAATGATATTTCGAGTCACGATTTTTTTGATATCTATGTTCTTCACAGTACCACTTGCTAATGCACAAGGTGTTACGTTACCCGATATTGACATCTCTGGTTCCCCCAATGGAATTGTACTGTTGCCCGAGAATACACCATCCATATTTACCGATGTGTTTGTTAAATACACGAAAATTATCGCTCCCAACGGTAAACCGATTCATTTTCTTATTCAGGATGCCTGGTCGGATGATAAGATTCTAAAGGCCAGGAATATCATGGAACACTTTCTTGCTGATTATCCCTACTCAAAATATGGCAATAGTAAAGCTGCTGTTGCAAATGCCATGTCAGACAGAAAATCGACCATGACTCTGTTTAACTCCTCCTCCGCTGCCCGTGACGGTTCGTTCTTGAGGAGTGCAACCGATCTTGCAACACAAAGTCTATGGGAAAATGAGACAACAGCCGAAGGCAGTGGAGATTACATGAACCAAATCACTCGAGATGCAGCGTATGAAGAAGTTCTACATATAGTGCAGCGCAGAGGTATTATGAATGCCATGCCAAAATACCAGGAGAAGATCGCAGCAGCACATGCAGCTTATGCAGCAGCGGGAAAATATACTCCTGATGCATCTCATAATGTTCCGAATGAATATTTTGCTCAACAGCATGATGTATACCTCGATCTTTGGGTAGTACAACCGAAAAAATGGGAAGGCAGAGATCTTCAGCCCGGAGAAATGGTTGAAGGTACTGCTCATGGAAGACAAAATGTTGCAAATACTCGTGCCCGCCTATTGGAAGCAGACCCGACTGCATATGACCTTGTATCGAATTTCTTTCATCCCTATCTGACCTATACGCCACTCTTACCAATAGATTTTACAGGCACCTTCTCTATTGAACTTGATCCTCGACTAATTTATACATATAAATCACAGCACCTCAAAAGTGTAACATTGCGAGGTAGTATTGATGCGAATCTTACAGGGAATACCTATGACAATGTTTTGACAGGCAACACTGGAAATAATATGCTGAAAGGTGGCAAAGGGGACGACCAACTCTTTGGTGGCGCAGGAAATGATACAGCAATATTTTCGGGTACTGATGAGGATTATACAATTACAATAAATGATGGACATATTTCAGTCTGCGATAAACGTGTAAACCAGGATGGTAGTGACAACCTAATCAATATTGAATTTCTGCAATTCAGCAATAAGAATGTTAAATTATAGACTTTAATAAACGGCTTATGTGATTTTCGCTATATTTTTAAATCTAATAATATGAGATTTTCTAAATAACATTATTAAATAAAGGTATGAGAATACGATGGAAAGACTTTCGTCCTCACAGGGATTAGTGATAAGTCAAAAAAAGGAATGGGGAGAAATACTAACTAGTTTTGAGACAAAAAATAAATATGCTGTTCTGGATACTTTGGGCAATGAATTATACTATGCTGTAGAAGAAGGTGGTTCAATCATTGCCCGCTGGCTTTTAAAATCTCTCCGTCCATTTGAAATCATGGTCCGTACATTCGATAACGTGGATGTATTGCGGGTGGCAAGGCCGTTTCGGTTTTACTTTCACGAATTAGAAGTGTTTGATGCAAATAATATACAAATTGGTAAAATAGTACGGCAGTTTTCTTTATTGCGGCGAATTTATACTGTTTTTGATAATTTAGGGCAAGAATCGTATCTGCTTTTTGGGCCAATCCTACATCCATGGACATTTGAAATAAAAAAAGGTGACACTGAGATCGGGAAAATCACAAAAAAGTGGAGTGGTGTGTTGAAAGAAGGATTTACTGATGCAGACAATTTCGGAATTACTTTTCCTGTTGATGCAGACTCAAAGGCGAAGACACTCTTGCTTGGAGCCGTTTTTCTGATTGATTTTGTGCATTTCGAGAAAAAATAAAATAGGAATAAAAATATAGATATTTTGAAGATTAGAAAGATTTTTTAGAATTATTTATTTGTTACTTTATCAATGGATTCACAGTATTCTCAATCCACCTTTAGTGGAGCTGAACGGGATCGAACCGTCGACCTCTTGACTGCCAGTCAAGCGCTCTCCCATCTGAGCTACAGCCCCGGAAGTATTAAATATACAATTTAATTCATTTAATTTCAAGCGCGAAATAATGAACTTTTAAACAGATTAATTGCGGAAATCCCACGTCAATCCAAGTCGAACCCGCTTATTAGGAATTGCATATCCCCATGCATACTGATAATTGCTCCTGCTAAGCAGATCGATTTCATAAAAAAACGTCAATGTTTGAAAGCGCGCAATCCCTCGTCCTTTTAATCCAAAAACAGATGGAGTTTTCAAATTTGTATGTGCATATTGTTGCAATAGTGGTAAAAAAGTCAATTGGCTCCTATTGCTTATAAAAAAAGCTGTAATATTTATTTTTGTATCAATCATTTTAGAGGTAACGAAATCTTCAAGGTTATTAAAACTTAATTTTACAAATGCTGAGTGTTCGGGAGCAAATATTTCAGATTGATTTCCGCCCTGATAGGTGTAATGTGCTTTTAAAGATCTATACGGATTCATATTGTTTGTATATTCTATCGCAAACCCATGATTACGCACTGATGCGCCAGTATTTACTGATACATCAGTAAGAATACTGTCACCTAAAGCGTTCGTATCTAAAAACAGTGAAATTGATTTATTTGTGTCATAATAAAATGGTTTAATTTGAATTGTACTATTCTTAAAGTATTTCTTTAGGTTTAACTCATAACGGTTTGTTATATAATGTGTATCCTCCAATCCTAAGGCGGATTTTTCGGTCAATAAATATTTTTCAGCAGCAGTTTGAAATCGACCAGTTCTTGAATAACTGAAGTCTGCTTCAAGATTTGAATCACTCTTATATAATAATTGAAATCTGCCAAATATCGGCAGATCATTCTGATTTCGTTTGAAACCTATGGATGGATTAATGATATAAGAATAATTGCTATTTAAAATACCTTCAATCTCCAAAAATGCGTTGCCAGCAAATTTTCTGTTGAGATTGTTCCAATATGTACTGAAAACTCGTGTTGAATGAGCATTTAATCTGAATCGCATAGAATAATTTTGACTTTTTGCTAGAGATGCATCATATATCAGCCCCGACTTCATATCTCTATTCATAAAATCATCATTATAAATTAGTGATCCACGCGCATTGTCTTTAATATCCCAATAGTACAAAAGTAATTTGTTTTTCATGCGTGTCTTCTTTTCAGATAGCTCTAAAGTAGTCATTTTGACATTGTGACTATGTGGCATTCTTTTTAAAGCACTCAATGAATCATTCGGAAACACAATAACTTCACGGGCGTTTCGGTCTGAAGACAAAAAGGTGACTGACACATCAAATTGGTTAAACGGCCGGCTTAAATTTAACCATATGTTCGATCCTCTATAGCGATTATCTAATTTCTGGTCGGGAAAACGTTCTGTTCCACCGGTACCAATGAGAGAAATTCCTTTAAATATTTTTCTCGCAAGGGTGATATCAACATGCCGCCAGGCAAAATCACCTACTCTATAATTGACCTGTGAAAAAGGTATATCAGGAGCGTTAGTTTTTGTATTGAGATATACTGGTTTGAATTTATTCGAATTATAGGTGGAGGAGTCCTGCTCAAATTCAGTTCTTTCAATAGCATAAAAGGGAATATCATGCCAATTCCATGTACCGTATGATTCTGTTTCAAGAGGAATTCCATTCAAAAAAGGAATAACGGATTCTTTGGAAATTCCCAAATATCCCAAGCTGGAGAACTGCCCCAAACTACCCAAATCGAAAAGGTTAAAACCTGGCACTTGATTAAAAGGATCAGCAATTTCCTCTGCGTTAAGGGCAATAATGTCTGAATCTGAAAGAAAATATGAATACTCATTTGTGTGTTCAATTGAATCAATATAAACGATAGTACTATCTTCAAGCGTTAAATTAGGATTTTCTTGGGCAAGAGCGAGGGAAGAAAAGGGAGATACAAATAAAAAAGTAATGTTTGAAATGAGTGTCAGGAATCGATTCATACCTATTTCGGCTAAGAACATACAGTCAGTATACAGCAATTATGCTAAAGTATAACAAAAATTAACGTAAAAAGCTATTTCTGTATTCGATCCTGATTTCACGTCCGAAGTTTTTATTGTTCTTTGTGTTCTCAAATAAGTTTTTGAAATAAAAGCTTAAATTAAAATTTGGGGACACAAAAAAACGGTAACCAATATTAAAATACCCTTTATTTGATCCGATTGAGAGATCTTCATTATCATTAAGTCCGAGATCGTACTCGAGAAGAACTTCTCCAACCGTTTTTGTTGCAATATTAGCAGCTGCAAACAAATTCAGATCTTTATCATCATCATCTCGTTCAAAGCTTATGTTTGCACCCACATGTACTCCAAAGTTGCCGAGCGGCCCAATATAATTTCTGCTTCCGACAATATACAAACCGCGTGATTTAATTGAGTATCTGTCTGTCTGGTCGAAATAACCGCCATAACCCTGGGTGGAAACTCCAACTGCTATCCCGGGAAGTAGTAGATTTTCATCTATTATTCGCAGACGGACATCAACCCCAATTTGAGGATTCCAGTTCACACTGCCTTCTCCGATGAGATTTTCCCCACCATAGTAAATAACAGCTAAAAACCGCTCAAACAATCCGACTGAAAAATCTGACAGGACACCCCCGTTGGGATAAACTCTTAACCCTAATCCAAAATCACCATGGCTCATAGTTCCGGCAACAGGAAGGTCTATAACTTCTCTCGGAAGTACTGCTCGCTCCTCCGATTCACCTTCTTGGGCATAGGCAGCATTCATTAAGATTAGCGTAATAAGTGCAATTTTCAATGACAGTCCAAATGGGATCGTGAATTTGCGCATATTATAAACTCGCAAGTGCTTTTTCAATGACGTATTGAGTTAAACTTTTATCGAGATTTGTGAGGTGATTTACAAATCTATCTTTCAAGTATTTAGTCAGTCCCTCTGACAAGCCAAAGCGGTCATTTAATATACTCATGAGAAACCAGATTAACTCCTGAACATTTGAAAAATTCAATTGATTGTTAGCAGTTTTTAACCACTGCTGAAG
Source organism: bacterium (assembly GCA_965249485.1). Classification (GTDB taxonomy): domain Bacteria; phylum SM23-31; class SM23-31; order SM23-31; family SM23-31; genus CBDFMG01. Next base: position 2,641,470 of record OZ252239.1, read on the forward strand.
AAATGCATCCCCTTCTTTATTTGCAACTGATTTCTGATATTCAGCAACATTGAGGACACTTCCTTTTTTTTGCATTTCTTTCAAGCAGGAAATTTGAACATCGGTAATTCTATTTCCTGTCAATAACGTCTTCACTGTAATATTCGATTTACCCCGAGCGCCTGAATATACAATAGTCCTCATATCATTCTCATTAGGTGTATTGTCTACAAGCACAAATTTGAATTTTGGACATTCAACCCTAATAAAACGCTGTTTCCGATAGCGGGCTTTCCTTACTAATGATTTTTGCATTTGTTGCCGCAGCCGCTTTTTTACAGGGGAGTCGGGATCGTCAAAACCAACGCCACCTGGTTTTCTTCCACCACGCAAATATTTGCTTTTAGACTTTTCGATGTCGAGAACAGCTTTATTCAATATTTTTTTAATTGCATCTTTGTCAAAATCATATTCTTCTCTGCTCAATACACTTAAAACACGCCTAAGTTCGGTAGTACCATCCTTGACAAGACTTGTGATGCGTCTCGTAATAGGATCCTTCATAAGTTTGTTATATACTTCCGTGGTATACTCGTTTATCTGAGGCAGTTCATTTGCTTGAGGAGTGAATTTTTCAATAAGTTTCTGGAGGATTTTCTTTTTTGAACGCATCCGGTATTGCTTTATAAGTTTTTCTACTTCTTTTTGGATACGTCCTTTGGAGATAGAGATATTTTTCTGACGTTTTTGGCCAAATATTTCGAGAACGGTATCTTCATATTCCTGATGATTTATTGCATTGCTGAAATTATTTAATATCTCGTTGACAAGGTTTTTTTTGAAAAAATCGGAGATTTCGAATTTATCCCTTCCCTGCTCCTTTTCTTTAAGAAGATATTTTATCGATTGCCGAATTTCGATAAATATTTGCTCTTTATCCATTGTCAAAAATGTGATCAATCTAATATGTTTGAAATATAGGAAAGTATTTTTCTATTAACGTAGAAAAATATTAAATCTTTTAAAGTTTGTCAAGGATTCTCTTGAATGAAATTGAAGTCTGTGATGATCATCACAATTATTGGTAATAAAAAAAGGCAGCTATGTTACTGTAGCTGCCTTTTAATTGAATACACTTATGAATATAGCATTATGTGAATAATGCAAGTACATTGTGCGGCGTAATATTTGACTGCGCTAACTGTGCAGTTGATGTTTGCTGCAGAATGAGGAATCGGGTTGCATTTAATTGTTCCTGCGCTATATCTGCATCAAGTATCCTGCTTTTTGTTGCCTCTGTATTAGTAATTGCAATACTTAATGACGATTCTTTTGAAGACAATCGTGTTGTAAACGCACCGACTTTCTGCAAAGCCGTATTGACTGTGTCTAATGCAGCATCAACTTTTGTCAGAGCACCCTGCGCACTCGCGGCTGATAAAATTTCAAGAGAAACATCGGAGGCTTCAATGCTTAATTGAGCAGACGAAATATTGATGCTTGTCAAATCTGCAGCAAATATATTTCCCGGTTGTTCACCCGACTGTATTGTTGCTACAAATGTACCTTGAATTAAAAAATTGTCATTAAAGGTTGTTTCGTTAGCGATACTATCAATTTCAGCGATTAGTTCTACAATCTCTGTTTGTATAGCAGTTCTCTCATCAACTCCAAGAGAATCACTGGCAGCTTGTGTCACTTTTTCTTTAATTGTAATTAATATATCACCAATATTGAGCAGACCTCCCTCTGCAATGGAGAGTACATTCTTTGCAGTACCAACATTGTCTAATGCAACAGATAAGCCACGTGAACGCGCCTCAAGACGTCTGGATATAGTAAATCCTGCCGGATCATCACCTACCTCGTTGATACGCCTTCCGGTTGCAAGCCGCAACTGACTTATTTCAAGACTTCTATTGACTGACTTAAGGGCATTTAGTGCATTAAATGCCGCAATATTGGTATTTATACGGGTGGAGTCGCCTATTGCCATATGAGACCTCCTTGTATGGAAAACAGTTTACTTTTATGCCATAATATTCCGAAAAAAAACGGGAATTTGATTGAAAATGTACAATTACGTATACGTTCCTAATTCAAGTTATCGGCACTACTTGAAATAACTTTAATATTATTTTGAATATTTTTTAAATTAATTTTGTTAGCAAGATAAATAAAAAAACGCGGAATCAAATGATCCCGCGTTTTTCAATGATGTTTCATGTATATTGTGTGTTATTGCAGGCGGTTTAAATAAGATTGAGCCCGCGGAACATATTCACTTTTTGCATAATTGGTAATCAGTTTATTGAATTCTTCTTTAGCCCGATTTCTATCGCTAAGTTTAAAATAAGTATATCCAAGTTTGAATTGCGCATCATCATCTTTATTTGATTTCAAAAAGGTAAAGACCTTTTCAAAGGCTATAATAGCCTGATTATAATCTTTTAACGCAAAGTAACATTCGCCTACCCAATATTGACAATTATCAGACAGTGCATGATTTCTGTTAGTCGATAATACGCTGGAAAAACGTGACAATGCGTCACGATAATTCCTGTTTTGATATGCTGTCATTGCCTGTTGATACTCAATTTCAAATGAGGTCATAGGCCGATTCGATGCAACCGGTTTTTGGGAGGAAGCATTATCACGGGAAAGTACAGAACCTGCCTGCCGCATCTCAATTGATTCATTTGTATTCGATCGAAGTTCGTTCTCAATTTGCCGAATTCGCTCATTTAACATCATCATATCTGATTTGAGCAGATTGTTTTCCTCATTTAATGTCAAATTAACCTGTTCCAGCTTAGTGAGTTGGTTATTGAGGTCATCTGTATTTCCGTATGTTTGGCTTTCATTGTTTTGAATTTGCTGTTGTGCATTTAATAACTCTATAAGGTCCTCTTCCTTTTGCTCTTCGGACACTTCAATATTCCTTGTGGCCATAAGAGCACACTGCATAAAAAGAATGAGAAAGAAAACACTTACAATGCAGGGGATTTTATTCATATTCATTGCATACTCCCAAAATCAATGATGGTTTCTTTTATACTCAAATAATACAACTAATGTTCTCTAATGCTTTTTCTGTTGATATACTGAATCATAATGATTCCTATGAGAATCATAGCAAAACTCAATCCCTGGTTAACAGAAATTTTCAAATCACCCAAATAAAAGAGAATCATACTGTTTTCATAATACCTAAATATATCGACAATAAACCTTGAAATTCCGTAAAAAATAAGAAAAGTAAAAAATGTAGTATGTTTAAAGTAGTTATAACGTTCACTTAATAACAGCAAGATGAAATTAATTGCTCCGGCAAATGATGCATAAAGCTGCGCTGGATGTAAAGCTTCTCCAGGGTATATAGCACTCGCCGGGCTGATACTCGGAAAAGTTACTGACCAAGTAGCTTCTAATGGAGTACCGAAACAACATCCGTGCATAAAACACCCGACACGTGTTATAGCAAAACCCAGTGCAACTGAAGGAGCAATAACATTCAATACAGGTAATATTGGAGTTTTTTTATATCTAAGAAATAGAATACTACTCAGAATAGAGAGAATAACACCTCCCAGTACCGTCAACCCAGCTATTCCAACAGTTCCATCACTTTGAAATGGATTGATAATATCAAGCATCCTGCCTTGAAATTCTCCTATATGAAATACTACATACATTCCACGTGCTCCGAGGAGACCAGCGATGATTAATATTATTGATAAATCAACTACAGTGTCAGGATTAACCTTTGCTAATTTAGCCCTTTTTACCGCCAAATTAATCCCTATTAAAAATGAAATAAGAAGCATTACTCCAAATGAGTGAACTTCAAACCAACCTAATTTAAACAATACTGGATGCATGATAGATAGTTTTCCTGATAATATTTATAATTGTATAGTGGCTAAAAATATGTTCCGCGTTTGTACGCAATATTTAATGTTATCCCCATCATAACATATAGAGTGACTAAAAACGATCCGCCATAACTGAGAAATGGGAGCGGCAGTCCTGTTACGGGCATTATATTTACTGTCATGGCGGTATTAACAAAGACATGAAATAATATAATTGATGTAAATCCAATAACGATTAGGCTATCAAAATGTTCCCTTGACATTGAAGCTATAGACAGCATCTTTGCTATTAGAAGAAAAAACAACAATAGCACTGCCGAAACACCAACATATCCAAACTCTTCCGCCAAAACAGAGAAAATAAAATCGGTATTCTGCTCAGGAAGAAATTTGAGCTGCGTTTGTGTGCCCTTCAAAAACCCTTTACCTGTCAATCCCCCGGAGCCGATTGCGTTCATCGATTGTATTACCTGGTAGCCTGTCCCGCGGGCATCCTGTTGAGGATCAAAGAGAATTTTTATCCGTTGTTGTTGATACGGTTTCAAATTGTTCAACAATTCTGGAGTGACAATTCCGGATGCAATATTAATGATAAATAAACCTAATACAACTGAAAGACGTTTTTGAGACAAATAGAGAACACCAACAACTATCATCATCCAAATCAAGAAGAAAATAAAATGAAATGATGTAATGATGCTGAGAAACGGAGATAAGATTACAAATAAAGTGAACGGCTGAATACCTGCCCAGTAGAGGATTGGAATTACAAATGATAAAAAGACAAGGCTAGTGCCAAGATCAGGCTGCTCATTAACGATATATGCTGGAATTGCAATAATAAGAAAGACTATTGCCAGATCTTTGAGCCGGTTGTTTGCTATTTTAACTTGAGAAAGAAAACGTGCAAGGCCAATGACAACTGCAACTTTAGCAAACTCAGAAGGTTGCAGCCCAACCATTCCAATTCTAATCCATCGCTCAGAACCTTGTCCGCTCCCCTGAAACAAGACGAGAACCAATAACAAAACTGAAACCCCATATATGATGTACGCAAATGCTAATAGAAATTTTGTAGGAACTATGATCATTGTTATCGCGGTAACCAGTCCGACAACAAACCAGATTAATTGTTTTTGAAAGTCATTTGTGGGATTAACTTCATTAATACTAGCTTTGGCAGAATAGATAAGCACAAAACCGACAAAAGTAAGCAGCAACACTAAAATTATTAGCTGCCAATCAAGTTTATTTATTTGAAAACCCTTTTCCATATAAATGTTACTTTAATTTTGACGAAAGAATTACATCATTTTTAAACTCACTAAGGCGAAAAAACTCTTTAAATATTTCTCTCGCAATTGGCGCTGCAATCCTGCCTCCACCTCCACCATTTTCAACTAAAACGGCAAGAGCGATGATGGGATTTTCTTCTGGTGCATAACCTATAAACCATGCATGATCCTGACCATGTATATTTTCGGCCGTACCAGTTTTTCCGGCTATAGCAATATTTCTGTTTTGAACAGTTAGTGCAGTACCCCTTGATCCGTTTACAACATTATGCATTCCCTTCCTCACGGTATCCCATACATCTTCCCTGATTCCTTCTACGTGTTTTACTGTGAGGGTTGGCATATATACGACAGAATCGGATTTAGAATCTTCAGCCATTTTTAAGAAATGGGGTTGAACAAGATTTCCTTTTGTGGCGATCGATGCAGTAAACTTAGCCATTTGCAGTGGAGTTGCCAATAAATCACCCTGGCCAATTATTAAGTTTACCATCTGCCCTTTTTCATTCCAGCCAACTTCTTTATATTTTTCATCCATGTATGTCTTTATGGGTAAAATTCCCGGATTCTCCTCTGGAAAATCTAAGCCAGTTGTGGCTCCGAAACCAAATTTTCTCCCATAATCAGACCACTGTTCCAATGTTATTTTTTGTGAAAGATTGTAAAAATACACATTACATGATTGTTCAATTGCTTGAACGATATCTAGTTTTCCATGTCCTTCTTTGCGCCAACAATAGTGAGTTTTTCTCCCTATTCTAAAACTCCCATTACACACAAATGTTTGCCCAGGTGTTGTATTGTTATCATTCAGGGCGGAGATTGCACCAATTATTTTATATGTTGAACCCGGCGGAAATCTACTTTGTGTTACTCGGTTATAGAGCGGTGATCCAGGATCGTTGAGGAGAAGATTATATTCTTCTTGTGTAAAATGACTGCTCATAAAAAATGGCTCATAATCCGGTTTACTCACTGCGGCATAAATTTCGCCATTTTGCGGATTGAGTGCAACGATAGCACCGAGACTATCACCCAGAAGTTCTTCTGCTCTTATTTGAAGATCCCTGTCTAAAGTTAGTATCAGATTGTTTCCTGGAATAGTTTCAACAGTATTGGGGGTTTGAATCTCGCCCACTTCCCTTCCTAAGACATCAACTTCAAGATACGTATAACCCTTTTGACCTCTTAAAAGGTTTTCATAATATTTTTCCAACCCCATTTTCCCGATGACATCGCCAGAATTATAATAATCGCTTGACAGGCCTTTTATTTCATCTACACTTATCTCTTTAATGAAACCTAAGAAATGTGATGCTCGAATTCCTGACGGGTAAAAACGCTGAGGCTCATCTTGAGAAATTACTCCTGGCAAATCTAAACGATTTTCTTCAAAGTAAACCAGTTCCCCATGATCGACCGTTAATATTTTAACAGGCTGATATTGCGTTGGAGCTGCTTCAAGTCGTTGGATAATATTGTTTTTTTCTTCAGGAAAATGAGATTCGATTAAATTGAATAGATAATTTTCATCTTTTAATTCATACGGTATAACGGAAACGGAATAGGCAGGCACATTGTCTACAAGAAGCACATGATTTCTATCATATATTCTCCCTCTGTTCGGAAAAACCTGAACTTCGCGTGTTCGATTTGACTCAGATTGCAGGCTATGCTGTTCACTTCCGAGAATTTGTATAAAGAAAAAACGAAAATATATAACAATGAATACAAAAAACGTTATTGCAATAAATACAAAATAGCGCTTATTTTTTTGATCAGATGATGATTCTTGCATAATGTTCAGGTCTTATTTTTTTAGCCAATAAAAGAAAATGACTCCGATAAAAAGCGAATAAATTGTTGATGGTAATGATTGAACAAATAAAAGCTTCCAGATATTGAATTCTGTGTTAATCGTATAAATTAATTTATATAATATATCATGAACGATATTAATTATAAAGTAAAATGCGCAAAATTGGATTATTTTCTGTAACTTATGTGCTTTCGGTACATACCCTATAAGGAAACCTGCAAATGTTTTTGTCAAGGCATGCAATCCTATAATTCCGCCGCCGAATGCATCAAGAAAAAATCCCGCAAAAAATCCAGTGAGCGTTGATGTGAGTTGAGAATGTCGAATTCCGAAAAAAAATAGTAAAATTAATACAAGCTCAGGTTGAACAATCACATTCGGAATGAAAATGAGCCCAAAATACTTAAGTACAGAAATTTGTACAATTATAAGTGAGGCGAATCCAGAACACCATTTGTAGAATCGTACATTCAATAAAGAAAATATTCGAAGTGAAGCGAACGAACTCATATTGTCACGTTAAATAAAATTAATGTTTTTAACTGCTTTAGCTATCTGATGGATTTTTGTTTAGAATAACACTCACTTCCTGAAGTTGATCGTATTTTACAAACAGATTCACAAAAACAGTTTTAAACAATCCAGGTTCTCGTGTAAAATCGGAAACGGTACCAATAGGAATTCCAAAGGGATATATATTGCCATGCCGAGATGACACTACCGTATCTCCAACAGTTACGACTGCACTACCATTCACATTCAAAACTGCGATATTATCCTCAAGAAATGATAAAAATCCCATTATTTCTGCCCTTTTCAGTTGTGAACTGACACGAAAACTACCGTCCGTTAGAAGTTGGCAAATGGAAAAATTTGAGCCGCTTTCGATAATTTTCCCTACTAATCCATTATTAGTTATAACAGGATCGTTTTTTGTCACCCCATCCCGGCTACCCAGGTCGATAGTTACAGTGCTGAGAAGAGGTGAATTCCAGTGAGTAATATGTCCCGATTTGAACTCATATTTAGTATTTTGTTTGAAATCCAAGAGCTCACGTAACCGTTGGTTCTGTTCACTAATTACACGTAACTGGTCGTTTTCAAAATTGAGTCGAAGATTATCGGACTTGAGCTGTTTGTTTTCTTCCAAAGCTGCAAATAGCAATACAACCCAATTCAGCTTTTGAGTTACACTACCGGCAACATCTGCAGATATAGTTCTCAGGACTAATACCTGTGAAGTTTGGTTAGAAAATATTAGAATTGTTGATATGATTAGGCACAAAAAAAACACAAGAACCGTTTTGTGAAAATGGATGAATCGAATGATGCGTTCCATGTATAACCATCCTTTTAATCAAACAGATTTTTATCGACGGCTTTTTATAAGAACTTTCTCATAGAATTCTATATCATCCAAAACTTTGCCAGTTCCCCGCACAACGCACGTCAAAGGGTCTTCAGCAACAATTATCGGGAGATTGGATTCTTCCCGAATCCGCTCATCCAATCCCCTTAACAATGCTCCTCCGCCTGTCAAGATTATACCGCGGTCTAAAATGTCTGATGCTAATTCCGGGGGTGTTTTTTCCAGTGAAAGACGAACTGCATCTACAATCGCATTTATCGGTACACTGAGAGCTTCTCTGATTTCCACCGAACTCACTTCAGTTGTTTTTGGAACTCCAGCTACTAAATCTCGTCCTTTTACCGGCAATGTGATTTCTTCCTCGAGAGGAACAGCAGAGCCTAATGTACATTTAATTTCTTCTGCTGACTTTTCTCCTATCAGCATGTTGTAATTTCTATTGAAAAACTGAAGAATCACTTGGTTCATTTCATCTCCGCCGATTCTTACCGATGTTTCACACACAATACCAGAAAGCGCAATCACCGCTATTTCTGTAGTCCCTCCTCCAACATCGATAACCATATTGCCGATTGGCTGATGAATTTCTAGGCCAACTCCAATCGCTGCAGCCATTGGTTCAGCGATCAAAAGTACTTCGCCGGCACCAGCATGTTCGGCCGAATCACGAACAGCACGCTTTTCAACTTCTGTTATGCTTGACGGAACTGAAATTACCATTCTTAGATGGATAAATCGGCTAATGTGTACTCTTTTAATGAATTCTCTCAGCATATCTTCAACAACTTCAAAATCGGCAATCACACCATCTTTCATTGGGCGGATTATTTCAATATCTCCGGGAGTTCTTCCAAGCATTTTTTTTGCTTCATGTCCGATAGCAACCATTTTTCGGTTGTTTTTGTTTAATGCAACAATCGAAGGTTCATTGACAATAATCCCCTTACCCTTCACATAGATCAAGGTGTTTGCCGTACCTAAATCTATTGCAATATCACTGGATAAAAAACTGAATGATGACAATATCATGTATTCCTCAATTCGTCTCAGTTGTTAAAAATACAATGCTTTATCCTTAAATTTGCCGATTCCCATAAAGTTTAATGCCTGAAATGTCTGACACCAGTAAATATCATAGCAATATTATGCTCTTCAGCAGCAGCAATTACCTCATCATCCCGAACTGAACCGCCTGGCTGAATAACTGCTGTCGCTCCTGCTTCTTTTGCTGCATCTATTCCATCCCGAAAAGGAAAAAATGCATCTGAAATGAGAACAGAGCCCTTAAGACTTATGTTCTCTTGCTGAGCTTTTATGGAAGCCAATTCAGCTGCGTCTATTCGAGATGGTTGCCCTATTCCAATACCAAGCGTCCTTTCTGGTGAGCAGTAAACTATACAATTCGACTTGACATATTTTATCAATTTCCATCCAAAACGGAGAGCTTCCCATTCAAATTCATTTGGTTCTCTGCTTGTAACTACCTTAAATTGATTATCCTCAAAGTTTTCAACATCGTTGTCCTGAATCAAAATGCCACCATGAATAGTTTTAATCTCTTGAAAAGTTTCACGAGCATTAAAACTTGAAAGCGTTTTAAGGATTCTGATATTTTTCTTCTGTGAAATTATATCAAATGCATCCGGCTCAAAATAGGGAGCAATTAATACCTCAATAAACATTTGAGATAATCTTTCTGCCGTCGGGACATCAAGCGGCCTGTTCAAACCAATAATTCCCCCATAAGCAGAGACAGTATCGGTCGAAAATGCTTTGTCAAACGCTTTGACCAATTCATCATCACAACCTACACCGCATGGATTTGCATGTTTAATAACGACAGCTGTAGGCTTGTCATATTCATGAGACAATGACATGGCTGTATCAATATCAACGATATTATTATATGACAATTGTTTTCCACTTAACTGCTTATAAGGCAAATCTTCAAAAGGCCTTTGGTAGAAAGCCGCTTTTTGATGCGGATTCTCGCCATATCTTAACACATTGACCTTCTTGTACAATTCATAGACGTTGTCAGGAAAATCAACAGCTTGATTATTCTGTAACTCTGAAAGATATTTGCTGATAAACCAATCGTACGATGATGTCAAAGCAAATACATCTGTTGCAAGCTTTAATGACAAAGATTCAGATATAGTGTTGTCGTTTTCTGAAAGTTCCTGTAGAATAGAATCATATGTTTCCGGTGAAGTGATAGCCGCAACATCACCATAATTTTTTGCAGCTGCTCGAAGTAATGAAACCCCTCCAATATCAATTTGCACAAGAATTTCCTCAGTTGATTTATTTCCTTCGGCTAATGTTTCTACAAATGGGTATAGATTTACTGCAACCAAATCAATACTCTGCAAATCATACTCAAACAGTGATTCAATATGATCGTCTCTGTTTCGGAGTGCCAATATTCCCATAAAAATATTGGGATGAAGTGTTTTTACTCTCCCATCAAGGCATTCCGGAAAATTCGTTACCTCTTCAACAAGCTGACATGCTATGTTGTTTCTCTTCAGGAGGGCAGCAGTTCCCCCGGTGCTAATTATTGCAACTCCTAACTCAAATAACCTTTGAGCAAATTTAACAACACCGGTTTTGTTGTGCACACTAATGAGAGCTGTTCTAATTTCAGGCATTATTCCTCTTGATAAATACTCGTTTACCCTTTACTATAGCTCTATCTTCACAAAACAAATTAATTGCTTCCTTATAAATATTATGCTCCTCCTTTAATATCCGTTCTTGAAGGATTTCAGGAGTATCCTCATCTAAAACAGGAACTACATGCTGTAACACTATAGGCCCCGCATCATACTCATTGTTAACTAAGTGGACTGTGACACCAGAAAATTTTACACCTGATTCAATAACAGCTTCATGCACCCTGATACCATACATCCCTTTTCCGCCAAACGAGGGCAATAAGGCAGGATGAATATTTATGATCCTGTTATTGAATTTGTTGACAATCGATGTGCTGATTTTTTTCATATATCCGGCAAGCACAACAAAATTTGTCTTCCAGTATTCAAGTGTATCGAGAATTTTTTGTTCTCGTTCAGTTTCATCAGGGTAGCTGTTATTGTTTATAATCTCAACAGATATTCCTCTTGATCGCGCAAACTTTAAAGCTCCGGCATCAGGATTATTTGAAATCAAACCAGCTACTTCTGCATGAAGCTCTTTATTTTCAATAGCTTCGGCAATTGCTCTAAAATTGCTCCCGGCTCCTGATGCAAAAACTGCCAATTGAAGCTTAGTTGATTTGGAATCAAAACCCAATGTCAAATTACCGAATTTTCTAGCAAATCAAAAGTTTTCTTGTTAGTATCTATCTTAGCATGGACTCCATTCGGTAGTGTTAGCTTTCCGGGTATATGTCCATAATCTAATTTTGCAAGTGCAGGGACATTAAATTCCTGCAATAATGGCTTCACAATATTCTCAATAATACAACCGTTCATATCCTTGTTTTGGATGTCACTATTATTGAAATGGCCTAAAACAAGACCATTAATTTTTTGAAAGACTCCCCGATGCCGTAATGCTGTAAATGCACGGTCAATTTTATACAAATCCTCATCTATATCTTCCAATACAAGAATAGCACCATTAAGATCAGGGCAGTAAGGCGTATCAAGGCAGTTAAGAAATACCGAAAGGCAGCCGCAAATGACAGGGCCTTCGACACAGCCTTCATTAACAACTGACAATTCATGAGAGTTGTAGTCATGGAGATGATTCGCCCTTTGATTGTTGTATAATAAATCCCAAAAATGGGATTCTGAATTCACCGGAATTTCGTCCATCCCAAAATCGATTGCCACCATCGGTCCGGAAAATGTAATAATACCGGCTTTGCTATATAATGCCATTTGCAATGCCGTTGCATCTGAATATCCTACTAAGATTTTAGGATTATTCCTTATGCAATTATAATCAATATGATGAAGGAGCCTTGAACTTCCATATCCGCCACGTGCAATGAATATCCCATTTATGGAAGAATCGGAAAACATTGCCATGAAATCGCTAAGCCGCTCTTCATCACTACCCGCCAAATAATCTTTACATTTATAAACATTATTACCAAGAACTATCTCAAACCCTTTGCTCTCAAGATAGTGTACCCCTATATCCAGCATCTGCTTCTGAACTGGTCCGCTCGGCGCGACAATTCCAATTGTATCACCTTTCTGTAAACGCGGCGGTTTAATAATGGTCATGAAATTCAATCAAGGATTATCAATGAGCTTAAACTGAAAATATATAAAAAAAAACTTCTTAATCAAAGAAAATTATATTGACATATTGTTGAATCCAGAAGGCAAAATATTAACGTGCGAATGAATTCAATGAATACTAATATGTATCAATAAAAAAGCAAGGAACTTCTAGCCCAGTCCCTTGCTTATTCTAATAAAATTATACTAGAAAACAATTTACTTATTTTTGATTTCTGATAATTCTTGATATCTTTCCATTGCATTTTTCAGCTTGTCTTCAATCCCTTCAATTTCCAGACGGCCCAGCTGAGCATACAGAATCATGAGTGATTCCCAAGCGACAACATCTGTTCCATCAAGTTCAGATACGCGTTCCATGTAAGGTAAAATTGAGTTTATCTCTTGTTCGGAAAGTTGGGTACCTGAATTTATTTTATCAATTATACTATTCCAAAGAGTGTACGCAACCCGTTTTGCAATTGCGGGATCATTCTGATTTCTATTGCTTAATTCCAGAAAAATTGCCTGAGCTTTTGATTCATCACCTGAATCAAATAAAGACTTTCCAAGATATGACAAAATATCGACATTTTCAGGATCGGTTTCACGCATCTGACTAAAAAAATCTACTGCTTCATTATATTGCTCAAGCTGTGTAAAGCAATAATCGATTTGCTCAAGCATCATTGAAAGTTCATCTGGTCTTACCTCTATGATTTTCATAAATAACGCCAGAGCTTCTGAAAGCAGATCATTTCTGTGAGCATTATCCTTTTCAGTTTGCCTGAGTTTAATGTTTGCCAGGTTGTAAAGCGCAAGATAGCTTTCAGGATTAGCTTCAATTGTCATTTCAAGGTATTTCTCAGCTTCTTCATCATTTTCCAATTGAAGATATGAAGCTGAGATCATCTCTAATGATGATGAGCTGTTTGTCATTGGGTACGATGCTATAAAAAGCTCTATCGCTTTTCTATAGGATGCGTCGCTCTGATTTTTGTCAATTACAAGAAGAGAATCTCCTTTACCATAATAATCAAGACCATCATTGTACAAGGAAACAAATGCAAATTCATAACCATTGTCAATATACAATTTCTGCATCTGGGCGCTGCTACTCGTTGACTCCCCTATGATCTGTGTTGAAGCATCAAAATACTCCTTCATCTTTACAAAATCGCCTTCCTCCAAATAAATGCGACCAAGATGATAAAGGGCGTCGACATTTTGAGGATTCTCGTTCAGGGCTAGCAAAAACTGTTCTTTGGCAAGCACATATTCTTGTTTCTCAAAATGAGTAACACCAGATTTCGTAAATGATGCTGCACATTGCATCATACAAAAACTCATGCAGGCTAAAACCATGAATTTTAAAAAGTTGAGCTTCACATTATCCTCCTCATAATCATTAATAGTATTCAAAACCTCAATTGTTGTATTACTTTTGGCTGTGCGAATTAATAAACCACAATAAAATACAAAATTATGTCTTTTAAATCAATATTATTGTAATATTGTATGTACTTAATAAGTATTAAGGTATAGTTTTATTCAGATTTTCCCAGTTTCCGTATGGTTGTTTATATATCCCCTCGTCTGTTATAATCGCAGAGATAAGGTTAGCGGGCGTAACATCAAAAGCAGGATTGTATACATCGACGTTTTCAGGCGCATTCAAAGTGTCATGAAAACACGTTACTTCCTGGCTGTCTCTATGCTCGATTTCTATGTCCTCACCTGAATGAAGCGTAAAATCAAATGTTGTATAAGGAGCAGCAACATAAAAGGGAATATTGTGCGTATGGCAAGCAAGAGCTAATGAATAGGTTCCGATTTTATTTGCAGTGTCGCCATTTGATGCAATTCTGTCAGCTCCTACTATTGCACAGCTGATTCCTCCCTTTTGTAACAATCCTGCTGCTGCGCCATCACATAGTAACGTAACCGGAATACCCAATTGCTGACATTCCCACGTTGTTAAACGTGCACCTTGCAGTAAAGGTCGTGTTTCATCTGCATAAACATGTACTTTTTTACCATTGCAATGGGCTGTGTATACAATTCCTAAAGCGGTTCCAATCCCTGCTGTAACGAGCATTCCCGTATTGCAGTGAGTAATAATATTGTCTCCGTCACATATGAGGTCCGAACCGTACTTTCCGATTCGGTAGCATAATTCGCAATCTTCGTTATAAAGCCTATTTGCTTCTTGAGTAAGTTCTTTGATTTTAATAGAGGACAATCTCTCATCGTGAGTATCCAAAACTGACCGCATGCGCTCTGTCACAAAAAATACATTACGTGCGGTAGGGCGGGCAGATTCAATTTCATCGAGAGCGCTATTTACCCATCCACTGAAATCACTTTGATTGAGATTTTTTCCTTCTATTGCTGCCAGCACCGTAGCATAACCGGCTGCTATTCCAATAGCGGGTGCGCCTCTGATTTTGAGAATTTTTATGGCATCAATAACTTCACGGTAATTTGAAGTTGTAACA
Source organism: bacterium (assembly GCA_965249485.1). GTDB lineage: Bacteria > SM23-31 > SM23-31 > SM23-31 > SM23-31 > CBDFMG01. The sequence continues at coordinate 2,656,546 of OZ252239.1, forward strand.
GTGAGAAAATTGTTTGGCAATGCCGTTTGGTCAATAAATTGTAGAGCGTCATTATTCCATTCCAATGCTTTTACCGGTTGTTCCACAATGCTCATAAGTAATTATTCTCCGAGAATTTGTAATATTAAAGATCTGGAACGCGGACGGTTATCACAATCGATTAACACAATTTGTTGCCATGTTCCAAGAAGCAGCACACTATTCGTAAATGGCACATTCAGTGAAGGGCCTATCATTGCTGAGCGCACGTGAGAATGGACGTTCCCATCCCCCCATGCAAGATTATGCTGATACTCTCTGGATTCAGGTATTATTTCATCAAGTAAACGTTTCAAGTCGGCAATTGCACCCGATTCATATTCTATTGTTGTTATTCCAGCTGTTGAGCCGGGCACAAATATAATAACAGCACCATTCTGAATATTACTTTTTTTAACTGCTTCTTGGACAGATTCCGTTATGTTTATAATGTCATTATTTCCTTTTGTTGATAACGAAATTGTTTCACTCACTACCATACTCATCTCCATTGTGTATATACATCAATATTTGAAAATAATTTCCTTCTACAGCTTCGACACCGTCATATGGCTGTGGTGTGATTCTTTCAAAAAATGGAAAATTCCTCAGATAGATAACATACTCTGCAAGTGAACGCTCATGGTCGCCCGATGTAGTTTTTCCCTTGATCAGAATTCTGCGCGGAGCTAAAATGGTCTGAAATTCATTGCCCGATATAATGTTTTCAGTTTGTCTTTCAAGAATCATCATTGAGTTAATTACAATATCACGGGGCAATTTGTGATTCGACAATGCAAGTAAGATATTTTTTATTGAATCATGTCGAATTTGAATATTAAGCTGATCAGCCACAAAATATTGGAAATCGGATGCAGCTCGCATTTGCTCTTGCAGGCTAAAGTACTCATTCCTTTGGGGCATCCTGCTTTCCAGCTCGCTTTTCACAACATTTAACTGAGCCTGATAACTGGAAAAGGAATTATTCAAGTCATACGTTTCTTTTGCTATGAATGAGGCTGAAATCAAACTAATCAGGGCAATTCCCAAAAAAATCAAGTTGGTTTGCTTTTTTGTCTGTAACTGCTTAGGTAGAAGATTGAGTTTATTCGATTCGTCCAAAGCAAGACCGACAGAACCGGATATAATATGTGCATCCTGCAGCACTTGATCAATTTCAGTAACATCTCGCCCAATTGTCAGATTGTTTAAATAGGAATAGTGCATTACCGGAAGATTCAATTTATCTTCAAGTTTATCGCGCAGGTTTGCTATATTAGCTCCCCCTCCTGTAATTAATATTGAATGTATTGGAGATTCTGGAAATGTTGACATATAGTAATCCAGGCTCCTTTGTACATCATTTACCATTTTTTCAATATCATTATATAGCATTATTCCTGTTCGCGCTACCGGAAAATCATATTCAGTCTTCTCCTCAGTGTTTGTGCTCATAACTCCATATGTCTTCAACAGATCTTCAGCTCTTTTTCTACTTATATCTATTTCCTGATCATTAATGACATGTGATCCGGTGAGTGATTTAATGAAGTCATCAACACCAATTTCAAATGTTCTTATCAATTTCAGCGTATTATTGCCCGCAAAAATCAGTTGCGATTTATCAGATCCGATATCAAATAAAGCAACTCCTGCCACTAATTCCTGAGGGTAGAAATGAGCAAGATTGTGCTGAATAGCCATATGTGGAAGAGTTACCTTTTGAGGCGAAATGCCACATTCCCTCAGAGCTTGCAACCATAACTCTAACTCATCCTGATCAATAATATAAATCCGCAAATGAATTTGAGAAGAATCTTGAGACTCGATTTTTTCAATAACTTCATATTCAATATGAGGATTTTTTATTGTCTCGGGAACCATTTTTTGTGCTCTGAACATGATGGCCTGATCGAGCTCCTTACTATCCAAAGCGGGCATGGTCTCGGATGTGATGATCACTGGAAGATTTGAAATCATTACCGAAACATCAGCAATTGCAAGCAAATCAAGTGGAAGAATTTTTTGAAGGGCGAGTATTGTTTTACTTCTAAATATCTCTGCCGAATCTTCCGGTTTCCGCCCAATATCATTTATTCTGTAGCGGTCTAATATGCTCTGAGACTTTTTCTTTCTTATTTGAGCAAATTTCACATTATTCGTTCCCAACTCAAATCCAAGGACAATATTGCTTCGGATAAATAGCTTTCTAAGCTTATTCAATAAATCTATAATAAAAAATCGTTTTGCTACCCGAAATATTTCCCCTTCTTCCTCTTCTTCCATAGTAAGCAGGTCTTCGATTGAGCCATCGTCTTTCCCCTCTTCCTGCATTACGAGCTTCTCTTCATCGAACTCTTCGGCTTCGCTGTATTTTATGCCCGACTGAAGGCTTTCGATGTCGTGAAGCATTCCAACATCATCAATTCTGTGAAAATATCGCCACCCAAGTAATCGAAGAATTCGGCTTAATAATTTTTGTTTTGTCGGCGCATAGGGTAACTGCTCTGCAATTTCTGCTCGGTCTTCCGAAGTCTGTTCGGCTTCATTTATCAAAGAACTTCTGATTAAGTTGATAAACTCGTAATCCTGAAACGTACTTGATACATCTTCTTGTTTGAGTTGCTCAAGAATATGATCTTCCTTGACAATTATGGTTTTTTCTTCCGGATTTTCGAGAAACAGATCAATAGTTTTGCTTTGATTTGAATCAAACATTACAGTTGTTCTCTTGAGAAAGTATAATACACCAAACTTTTTATTCCATTATGAACTACTCATTGCTTCAATTCTAATATCTTTCAAAAATTCCGAAAATTGACTATTTTTTTTCATGTTAATCAGCTCAGGATCACGTACCATTTGACTCAGTACCATATTATTATCAAAAGTGAATGCTCGGCGCAATTGTTTTATTCCATCATCCACTTTGTTAAGCGCAAAGTATACACAAGAAATATTATAGAGGATTTTTGGATTGTCACTTTCTGATTTGAAGGCTTTTTGATACCATGAGAGAGCCTCATCATATTTTTTGATAGTATGATATACTAATCCGAGCAGATAGAGAGATTTTGTGTAATGAGGATCTATCAACAACGCTTTCTTGCAGCTTTCTAAGGTGCGTTGATATTCGCCAAGTTTATATTGACAAACACCCATATTGAGATAGAACCGTTTTTCATCAGGGACAAGCTTCAAACCTTCCTGAAATTCTCGCAATCATCCACGGAAATTGTTTAATTGGTAATAACTGTTACCAAAACGGAGCCGCTTTATGCCTTCTTCCTGGACATCTTCTTGCGTATAATAAAGGTCTACTTTTTGTACAAGTTCTTCCTCTTCGATTCCCTGAGCAATATTTTTAGAACTCCATTTTGCCTTGCCAAACAGTTTCGATGATGGAATTTTCAACATGAATGAGTAAGAGTATTCCTCATCAATTTTCAGATATGATATTTTTTCAATAGTGAGCGTTTTATGCGTATCGGTAGCGGTTTCCCACATTATTGGCTCTTTGCTATTTTTGTCAAAGATCGATGCTATTATGTAAACGTTTTCTACATCCCGGGTACCACTGTTTTTTATGTTTCCTGTAATCAGAAACTCATCATCTTCCTGAGACCAATCTTCCTCCAGAATCTCTATTTTTTTCTCGCCAAACTCCTCCTCTATAACTGACGGAGCTTCATCAACATCCCGGAAAGTTAATTTAGTGCGCACACTATCAGCATATTGTACAAATATTCTTGTTTTGTACTGCCCCGAAGCGACTCTTTTCTCTATTAGAGCTGGAGTCAAATTGTTATCCTCAAGAATTTTCATTGAGGGAAGCCTGCAAGAAAAATCAAAATCTGCTCTGCCATTCGAATCGATTTGTTCAAAAAGTTGATTGCCATGAATATTGTATTCATTCTCTTCGCTTGTTAACGTGATAGTTTCACCATAGCTGTTTTCAAGTATTCCATGCACATAGAAATTCTTAATCTCTTTATTGCCAATATTTTTAATTTGTCCGGTACAATTAAACTCCTTTAGTGTCTTTTGTTTATTATGTACCGCCTGCCATTGCGGCCGAATGAGCTTAATTTTTTCCAAAAGCTCGTCTTTAAACCACTCTTGCGTTTCATTGTCCAACACATTTGTATCATATATAAGGAATACTTTCTGACTGTAAATATCATTTAAAATTTTATTCTCTAATGTGCGTATGCCGAGACTACCGGTCAGAAGTGTACGACTTGGAGGAAAAGCGATAGTGATTTCGAACGGAAGGGCATCGCCAGGTTTTATTGGCGGCAATATGGTGTAATCCGCAGCTTTATAAATCGCTAGTTTTTTGGTAAGAAGCTGAAACGTTTTGTTGGATTTTTTGCTGATGATCGCAGCTACAACAATGGCATTTTTAATCTCAGACAGTCCAGTGTTTTTCACTTCTCCATGAACAGCGAAACTGGTGAGACCGCTGTCAGAAACTGCACTGCTTTGCCACTCTTCACGGATAACAGTAAGATTGACAATTTTTTTTATGTATTTTTCGCCCATCCTGAGGCATTAAATGCTCTTTAAACAGAGAGAAAATATAAACATAATCGATTTATAATGCAAGAAATTCATTGGTGAACAAGTAAAGAATAAACTAATACTAACTTCCAAAAAATGTTTATGTATTATTGTATCGACATTTACTATTGAACGGACATTGAGTGCAGAGTGGTGATTTTTTACAATATTGCTTACCAAACGTAATGAATAGTGCATGGAATTCATTGAATACTGCTATATTATTTGGAAATGCACTTTCACACAATAGCTTTATTGATCTATATGATGCATCTGAATCAACAAAACCAATTCTATTTAAAATTCTTTTTGTATATGCGTCTACTACAAAGCTTGGTATATTCAGGGCATAAAGTAAAATGCAATCTGCAGTTTCATCACCAATACCGTAAATACTCAAAAGGTTTCCTCGTAACAAGCTGTAATCTACTTGAGCCATACTCTCTATCTTATTGTTATAATTACACTTAAAGAATTTTAAAAATGCTTTCAGTTGTTTGCTTTTTTGATTATAAAATCCTGTAGAGCGAATCAATAGTCCTAATTCCTTTGCGGGTAGAGCATACATGCGTTCTGGCGTCATTAGGCCACAATTTTTCAGATTATTGATTGCGGATTCAACATTTTTCCATGATGTGTTTTGGGTTAGAATTGCACCGACGATTACTTCAAAAGGAGTTTCTGCAGGCCACCAATGCTGTGGACCAAACATGTAAAATAGTTTATCATAAAGTTGTTGTAAGGTGGGAAGATCCATAAGAAAGGTAAATTAGTCTTTTATAAAGCAGCACTCTTGCGTTTTATCTCAAACATAATAATCCCGGACGCCACAGAAGCGTTCAGTGAGTCAATACCTGCCTTAATGGGAATTGCTATAATTTCATCGCAATATTCGCGAATTAATTTCCTCATCCCCTTTCCTTCGGAACCAATAACTAGGACAAGTGGACTATTATAGGACATATCATATAGAAAGGAATTTGAATCGCTGTCACTTCCGTAAATCCAGAATCCTTCTTCTTTTAATTGTGTAAGAGTTCGTGACATATTTATCACTTCGCAGAGAGGGATGCGAAAACATGCGCCCGACGACGATGAAGCGACAACAGCAGTAATAGGTGCCTGTCTCCGCTTCTGAAATATAACACCGTCAAATCCGGCACCGAGAGCTGATCTGATTATTGCACCAAAATTATGTGGATCAACAACTTCATCGACCGCAACGAACATCCGATTACTTATATTATTATCGGTAAATTGTTTCAAAAATGACTTCAATGAAGTGAATACAGGCACCTTGTCAAGCAGTACACATATGCCTCCGGAACGCGCACCTCTTGAAATCGCGTCTATTGCCTTCTTCGGAAGCAGTTCAATGCTGGTACCGGGTGATTTTTTCTGAATAGAACTGCATAAGTTTTTACACTCTTTCAAATTCTGGGATATAAATACTTTTTTTAAAGGTATTTTTGCAGTAATTGCTTCATATAAAGCATTTTTTCCAAAAATGTATTCGGACATGCGTACTCACTGATTAAATTGTGTAATATTTTATTAATTCATCTCAATCTGCCGATAATATAAGTGGAGGAGGAATCAACAAATGACAAGGATTGTCTCAAATCTATTCGATAGATCCTTTATTGGATATACCAATCGTCTGCAGAGTATTGCTGCTGACAAATCAGTCACTATTCAAAAATCTCCTGAAATTGTAGTCCATGATTTTTTTGATCTGAATTCAAAGAGCCGTTTAGAATTCTTTTATATGCTTGGACAAAAGTCGGGTGACGAAATGAACACAATAACAAAACTTATAGCGGCGCTCTTAAAAAAAGGTATTGTTGGATACGAGTACTTAAACGTCAATAATAAACCCTACAAATCATTTATTACGACACAAATTGGCAGTCAGAAGTTGTATGGCAAAAAACTCTATACTAACCGGACTCCTTCTTCTAACTTCATAATATAATGCGAGTATTTTTATTGCTCAATATTAATACAATTTCATATTGTTAGAAATTCGAAACTGTCTATACATTTCATAAGCCATAACCCCAAAAGCAGTGCTAACATTAAGCGATTGTTTCACACCCAACATCGGCAAGTCGACACAATCATCACACATATCCAATGTACTCTGCTCTATGCCTTCAAATTCATTACCCACTATAATTGCAACAGGAAAAGGATACATGAATTCTTGAAAATCAACGCTGTTTTCGGTTTGTTCCAGCCCTATTATATGGATTCTTTTTCCTTTCAGATATGAAATAGCATCTTCAGTTTTTTTGAAACTCTGCCAAGGAACAGCCTCTACCGCTCCAAGTGCAGCTTTGTCTATCTCTTTTCTTGGGGGTCTTCCCGTATAACCAGTCAGAATTACTTGCGAAAACCGGAGTCCGTCAGCTGTCCTAAATATTGAACCAACATTGTGTAGACTCCGAATATTTTCAACAATTACGTACAACGGCAGTCTGGGTTTATTTTCGATATTATCAAGCGACAGTGACTTTTGCTTCAATTCTTCGAAACTATGTTTACGGTAATGCATACATCTTTACTCTAAAAGTTGATTATTGATAAATCTCTTACAATTGTTATATCGTATATTGATCATTTTTATATAAGTTTTGGTTTTCTTTAATATATTCGATCGTATTTTTTATTCCATCTGACAATGAGTACTGAGATTTCCAATTCAACATTTCTTTTGCTTTTTTATTGTCACAAATCAGCTCCATCACTTCACTTTTTTCAGGCCTATCCCTATTATTATCATGCTGAATATTTAGATTTTTATTCAATTGTTTTTGAATTTCAAGCACAATATCCTCAATTGTAACACCAACACCCGAGCCGATATTGACTACATCACCTATTAATTGTTCGGATTCAGCTAACTTAACAAAACCATTAATTGAATCTTCCACATAATTCATATCACGCACAGGTGTCAAAATACCAAGATTCAGCGTGTCACTTGTTAATGCCTGTGTAATTATTGTTGGTATTATTGCTCGAGCTGATTGACGTGGACCATAGGTGTTAAATGGCCTGAGAATTGATGCCGGAAGCGAAAAAGACAGCACATAGCTTTGCGTAATTTTTTCAGCACTAATTTTACTTGCAGAATATGGTGATTGAGCTTGAAGCGGATGATTTTCATTAATAGGAGTATATTGTGCTGTTCCATATACTTCACTTGTGGAAGTAACAACAACTTTTTCAACATCATTCTCTAAACAAGACTGTAGTACATTAATAGTGCCCTCTACGTTAACCTTATAAAATAAAAGAGGGGCACTATATGAATATGGAATGGAAATGAGTGCAGCTAAATGGAACACAACATCAACATCTTTTATGATTTTTTTTATAAAATTAAAATCTAAGATATCGCCTGCAATAACTTCAATTTTGCTTTGTTTGACTATTTCAGTATTTTCGAGGTGTCCCCAATTATTCATTGAATTATAATGTATTAGTGCCTTAACTCGAGAACCCTGATTTACAAGTGATTCAACAAGGTGACTTCCAATAAATCCACCTGCCCCGGTAACTAAAACTGTTTTATCAGAAATTCGCACCTATTCCTCCTCTAATCTCTTAATTATTTCAAATATATGGAATATTTAATAGTTCTAAAATCATTTTTCACTCTTAGAATACAAAATAGTATTAATATATAACCGTATCCATGAAAAAATATTATTTTTTATAATTATCAAAATAATCTTGTCGTAAGTAATCATTTTCTTCATTACCGGTAATCATAAATAATAATTATCATTTTGCTGCTATACCATTTTCTGCGTTTCATGTATTGATAAGAATAAATTCATCCGGTATGTGAAACAAATTGCGAGATTCATTGCTCTTTAATTTCATTCCAGTGATCCGTGGAAAAATTAGATTCATACACAATATGTGGTTAAACAATCAACGATGTCGATCGTTTCTAAAATACATGCGAACTGCTTATTTTTCGAATAATTTCTTAATTTCTTCTAAACTGAGCCAATTTTTACAGTTAACACAAAGCAGAGCAGTTGCATTTTTCTGCAGTTTTAATTCTTTCCCACAATCTTTACAAGTAACCATTATATAATCTTGTTCTTGTTGGCTCATAATTCTTCCTCATTCAATTCGTCTGCATAAGTATTGTAGGTAGCTAAAAAATTCCGTTTCCAATCAGTAAATTTATTTTCACTTATAGCTTTCCGTGCTTCTATGGTTATGCGTTGATAAAAGGTTATATTGTGGAGCGATGCAAGTCTCGGACCAAGCAATTCTCCTGCATTGAAAAGATGACGTAAATATGATCGTTCAAATGTTGCACACGTATAGCAGTCACATGTTTCATCTAGAGGGCTAAAATCTTCTTTATAACGTGCGTTTTTTATAACAAGTCGTCCGGTACTTGTAAATGCCCAGCCATTTCTTCCAACACGCGTAGGAAGGACACAATCAAACATATCGATTCCCATTCCAATACATTCAACTATGTCTTCTGGTTTTCCGACGCCCATTAAATATTTGGGTTTATTATCAGGAAGTAAATCTGCAGTAAAATCAGCAACTTCGTATAATAATTCCTTCGGCTCTCCCACCGACAGTCCCCCAATGGAGTACCCCGGAAAATCTAATGCAGCAATTTCTTCGACTGACAGTTTTCTGAGATCTTTAAATGTTCCGCCCTGAACAATACCAAATAAAGATTGTGTGTGCTCGTGATAGTCATCTACTTCTGCCATTGCTTTCTTACTTTCAGTCGCCCATTTTATAGTGATTCTATTTGAAGTCTGAACATCAAATTTTTTAGCCGGATATCCTATAGGATAATCAAGAGGCATTACTATATCCGCTCCTATTTTTTTTTGAATATCAATGATCGTTTCAGGTGTGAAATAGTGAGATGATCCGTCTAAATGAGATTGAAACCGGACACCGTCTTCGGTTAAAGTATTCAGGTTGGACAGGCTGAATACCTGAAATCCCCCACTGTCTGTCAATATGGCTCCCGGCCAACTTATAAATTTATGCGATCCTCCGGCTTTTTTTACAACATCGGGGCCCGGCCTTAAATTAAGATGATATGTGTTATTGAGAATAATTTGTGAACCGGTTTGCTGTAATTCATTTGGTGAGAGTGTTTTGACACTACCCTGAGTGCCAACAGGCATAAAAACAGGGGTATCCACTATGCCATGGTCAGTACTAAGTTTGCCAATACGTGCTTTGGAGTCTGTGCTTTGGTGCAGTACTTTAAATTCCAATTTCTGCTCTGTATTACAGTAAAAGGACCGAAAGAGATTTTACTCAAATCAAAGAATGAGTTCAGTATAAAGATCATTTAGCACAATTTCAATTAATAAATAACTGTGTCATTTTCAATTCATATTCCTTTCTGCTTTTCAATATAAAAAAGACGGTCATTGACCGCCTTTAAACAGTTTATTTCACATATGGTTTACCAGTCGCCTGCTAAAGAAATGTAGTACTTAGGTTTTGATGTATTTTCAAGATCATAGCTCCAAGCTACAGCTATCCGGGCATATAACCCGAGCAAACCAACATTAATTCCCGATCCAAAACCCGATCTTAGATCCTTAAACACTGTCTCTGACAGGTTAGTATTGGGATTAATTCTTTTTTCAGTACCTTTAAAGCTGCCATCAACCCATGCAGATCCGATGTCTGCAAACAGAAGACCGGAAACATTCTGCATTAATATGGGCAGCGGCCAACCCATCAACAAAGCCTGAATAAAAGGAAATCGTAATTCGGTATTTATAATAGCATATCTATTTCCAATCAACTCATAATAATCCGTTCCGTGTAAGGGGCCGATCCAATACGAAAAGAAAATATCCTGTAAATCTGTCTGGATTCCGCCTTTAAATTTTCTATTTAACCAATTTGGAACGCCGCCTACAAAAAAGGCTTCAGGCGTATCCCCTTCACTCAAACCCCCTGACATCCGGAAGGCAAATGAAACATCACGGCTTAACCGGAAATATCTTCTCATATCTCCCATAAGTGTCAAAAACTCAATTTGTTTATCGCCGCCGCCAATAGGAGGGTTATACGAGACCGATAAGTTTGTTCTCATTCCGTCAATAGGTCCAAACAAATACGGTTGAGACGTATCTCGCACAATATTGAGCGTTGTCCGGTAAGCCGTTACACTTTGGTTGAATTGATCAGATCCAATGCCGAGAAATTCTTGATTGACCTTTTGAAGGGCAAATGTCAAATCTACCCTTGAAAATTTACTGAATGGTCTTGAGGTATAAAAGTTAAATCCATAGTTACGCAGCCTGATTGGCACAATAGTGGATGAAGTAAATTGCGTAAAAAAGTATGCCTGATTGTAGATGCCTATACCATAGTTAGTTTTTCTAGCGAGGTATTGGTATTGCAACTGATAATTGCTGTTCCTCAAATCGAAATAGAGATCTGTAGCCAATTGAATTACATGATTTCCGAGCATATCGGAGAACCGAAATATACTCGAACCCTGAACTCCAAAGAACGTATCATAGCCATAATTGCCATAGACAATATCAGGAGAAAAGGTAATTTTGTAATCGTCAATTTTATAATCTCCGTCTGCCTTGATATAATTTGCAATATCGTCACCAATCACATCCACCGTCGCTCCATCTTCATCAAGAATATTTCGAACATCTTCATCAAATACATATTGACTAAAATCCTGAGTTAAGACTCCTTCTGAATCTTGCTCCTCATTTGCAAGTAAATTTCCTTGAGAATCTTTATTTTCTTCTGCAAGCTGTGTGAAGAAGACTGTTTTTTCCATTTTGTCGGCTAAAGATTCCTTTTCGAGCGGATTTTTCATCATGAATATATCCCAGCCGCTATTATTATATGCAGAAAAAACTAATTTTCTACCATCATCAGAGAGCGAGAGTTGATAAACACCTGTCAAGGTATTAGTAATGGGATATGATTCTCGAGTTTCAAGATCAAAAACATAGACATTTGAAATTCCGGTAGCTTCAGAGATGTACAAAAACTTTTTGCCATCGGGACCCCACGCAGGTGAACCCTCATTGTATGGATCAAAGGTGATTCGCTCAATATTTGATCCGTCTGAATTCATCAAGTAAATATCTGTCGATTTGAAATCGTGATTAAACATAGAGTTTTTTGAAAATTGGTTGCCCGCTTGTTTATTTCTGCTGCCAGCACCATTGAATTGCATAGCAGGACTATCAATGTTGCCGAGAAAATTATTTGCGTCATTGCCATTACTTAAACTGTAAGAATTGTTATTATTATTATTAATATATTCATCAACATTATTCTTACGGTCGGATACAAACAATATTTTTGAACCGTCCGGAGACCAGTCAGGAGAGTTGTCGGTAAAATAATCGTTTGTTATTTTTCTGACATCACCAGAATGAACATTATACGCATAAATATCAGCTGCTCCGTGTAGCGTTCCTTGAAAGGCAATTTCACTGCCGTCAGGAGACCATGCTGCATCAAAAACACCATCAAGACCAAATTTATGTTGATCAAAATCCTTTTTTTTAACGTTTATTATAGTCAATGCATCCTGATCACCCGCTTTAACAGAAAGAGCAAGATTTTTCCCGTCGGGTGACCAGCTGATGCCGGGTGACAGCCAGTGGAGTTCTTCCAGGGCGGCTGATTTCTGGCCGCCGATAAGTTTCGAGATAACTTTACCGTCGATAGAAGACATAAGATAGATATCTGCAAAACCATTGACATTGGTCATGTAAGCGATTTCGTTGCCATTCGGAGATAGTGCAGGACCGAGATTCATTGAGTTTCTCAGTTTCACATGATCTGTCATGCGTGTTGCCATCTCTTCCGGATTCAATCTGTCACTAATATCCGGCCAATATTTCCTCTTCATGGCAATATCCCATTGATCTACAAGCTTTTCAAAATCCATCCCAAGAGATGATTTAAAACCCCTGTCAAGGCTTTTTGTAATATTAACTCTCCGCACAATATCAATCACTTTCTGACGGCCGTATTTGTCCTCAACATATCTAAATATTGACTGCCCCTGCGGATAAGGACTCATCCTATTTGTCTGGAGATAATCGTGAATCGTACCGTCTCTTACGATCATATCTGAACGAGTATCCCATCCAACTGAAAGATATTCTGCCAAACCTTCTGAAAACCATAATGGAAGTCGAAGCTGAATACCGCTTGAAATTAAATTCTGGACAGATCCTCCATAAATCATATCGTTTACAAATGCGTGTACAAGCTCATGATGTAAAACATGGCGGTACTGTGAGTATGATCCTTCATATGGTAGAAATACACGGTTTTTAAATAACTCGGTTACACCGCCTATGCCTTCATATAAATACTGGTCTATCACATTTGTTTGTTGAAATTCATTGTGTGAATTGTATAGAAGAACAGGTATTTTCTTTTTAATCGTGTAATCAAATTCATCCTGAAAATTAGTAAGTTCTTTTTCTAATACATCAGCAGCAAATTCAGCAATATATTTTCCACCATCATAAAAGAATATATGGAAATGTGGTGTATCGAAGCGTTTCCACTTCAAATCTTTATATTGCACTTTATTTTGCCCGAAAAATTGCGCATTGACGGTTGTTGGTATTAAAAATAACAATACTATATATAAGGTAACGCTGCGCAAAGTTCTAATCATAATTATTCTCCTAAATGTTACATACTATGAAAACCGAATTCTGGAAACAAAAGTTCCACCTTGAAACCGGCAATCTGTCAATTGTTTCGGATCTTTCTATAATTATCGACAATCATCTCATTTAATCGCTAAAAAGTTGCAAATTATCAACATTTTTTTAAAGAATTTCTATCTTCATGACGATAAAAATAGTGAAGCCTGACTAATCATAGTCATAACTACAGGGAGGTAGATAAGGATGTCTACTGATTCAATCAGGCAATTAAGCAACTCTTTTCCGAACTTGACAAATACGCGTGTGCGGTTTGTTGTTCAGGGTAAATTAAAAACAGAAGTGATAAACTCGGATAGCAATGAGGTGATCCGAGAAATACCGAGAAGACTTTCTGCAAACGTTTATTTGAGCATTTACGCATAATTTTATACGCGGATTTGATTGAGTTCTTATAGTAATACAATTTTGAAGTAAAATTATTCCAGAAGTACTATGATGTAAATCCTGTTTGTTCATAAACAGGATTTTTTTTATCCCCTCTCCTCCTCGTTCAACAATAAATTCCGATGACAACATTTCTAATTGATTTATGATTATTCTCAAAAACAATATTCTATATTTACGCGTTCAGTGTTTAACCCAAAAACGTCCGAATCTTACGTTTCAATGCAATTTTTTCATCAGCATTAAAAAATCGCGTACCATAGAGTATAAATGGGTAAGCTGTTATAACTATGATTCTGATAAAGATATGCGTGTTTTGCAGAAATGTGTCAAAGAGAAAAAAGAATACTGCACTAATTAATGCGCAATGTATAATTCGTTTATATTCATATTGGATTGAATAGATCTTTTGCGTAACCACGAGCAGGAGAAAAGCCATACCTGCATAAGAAACAACTTTTGCTATAGCAGCTCCCATCATTCCGTAAATAGGAACCCAATAAAAGTTTAATGTCATATTAAGTAAAGCTGAGAATCCGGTTATACCTGCGAGAAACACCGACTTTTTTTTGATGTATATACCGACCACAAAATTTGTGTAAATACCGTAAAATATATAGGCAAGCATAACAACTGGAACAATAGCAATTCCATCCCAATATTCCTGTTTAATTAAATATCCGCCGATAATGGGTATTTTAATGGAGATAATATCATATATAAAATATACTATGATCAAATAAATCCAACCTGATGTGGCAACAAAATATGTTAATACACGAGCATAAATATTCCGAGCATTTTCATTATTCGAAATTGATAAGAAAAACGGATGCCATGCGAATCTAAATGCCGCTACTGCAATCGACATTGCCATTGCTAATTTGTGACCAGCACCATAAACACCGGCTACAGATTCTCCAAAAATTCTTTCGATAAAAAATCTATCTATTAACTCCATACTGATGATAGAAATACCCGGAATGATATAGGGTAAACCAAAGCTCATGATTTCTCTATAAACTGTGGAAGACAAGTCAAAGGTCAATCTTTTTATTATAATCGGAGAAACCAATAAAAAAGTGGCCGCTGACGAAATTAAGTTCGCTATAAATATTCCCTCTACGCCTCTTTGCATTACAAAATATATATTGAGTCCAATTGTCATACTAATGTTGATAAGTTTAAATAGCATGAAGGTTATAGACCGCTCTTCTGCTCTCATGGTAAGAAATGGCAGGACGGCAAGTGCATCAAAGAAAAGTATTCCGGCAGTATATTTGATAATGTGCGAATATTCCGGCGATTCCAAACAAAGTACAGAAAAATAATCGGAAAATAGTATTATTCCTATACTCAGAAGAGTTGATATGCCTAATACTGAGAAAAAGGCTGTGCTGAAAACGTTTTGATGTGTAAATCCTTTTTCTTTTAGAACGTAAAAACGGAGGAAAGCAGTATCGATTCCGTGCATGTACAGGACATTAACAAATCCAATAAATGCAAAAATAATAATTGCAATACCATATTCTGCAGTTGTGGATAACATTCTTGTATGTATCGGAAGAAGTATAAACGAAAGTGAACGCGCAAGAATGTTTGTGATTCCGTATACGGAGATATGAGTAGTGAGCCGCTTGATTTCGGCGAACATTGAGATATGATTGGGTATTTTGGTGTATGAAAAATAATTAAATGTGGGACTTAAAATATCTATAAGATGCTAAATAAGCAAGCGGAAAGTCTTTTAAAACAACAACATAATTTTGCCTATCTATACTATGAGGGAAATTTTAAAAATCAAAGGTTTTATTTTTATGCATTTCAGTCAATTCGTTATGATGCCGTTTTTCCTCTTCAATTAATGCTGCAACAGTTCTTTTGCTTTCTTCTGATTTGAGTTTTTTAAGAATATGTTTGTAAAGTTTCAAAGTGTTTTTCTCTGTTTTGATCCCAATTTTTATAGCCGATAACGGATGCATAGTTTTAATTTCCTCTTCTGATATGCTCGGCAAAATATCTTCTTGAGATATTTCATTGACAAAAGAGGTAACATCATCATCAAAAGTTGAATTGATTATCAATTCAGATTCTGAGGACTTTAACTTTTTGAATGCTTCTTCGTGACTTCTCTCATCTTCTGCAAAGTTCTTCAATATTTCTTTTGCTTTTTTATTTTGTGACAAATGAGCCAATCGGTCATAAAACTGCGCCCCATCCCGTTCCATTTTTACTGCAAAATCTATAACATCTCTTAATTGTAAATTCATAATTAACCTCCAATTAGGTGGAGAACAATATACAATAAAACGGAACTACAGCTCAATATTGAAATATGTGAGTATGAAATTTATAACCCCCCCTACGAGAAATGCAAAAGGGAATATAAACGCTACTATGCTGACTGCCACTTTCATGCTGAGCTCTTTGATAATAATAAAAACATTTGCAATGCAAGGAATAAAAAGCGTTATCGTCACCATTGCTATCAATATTTGATTTGCATTCAGGAGGCCGCTATTTGTAGCATCGAGCAAATAAACAGCACCATAATCACGCCGTAAAAATCCGATTAGGAATGCTTCAGTTGTTTCAACAGGTAGTCCCAGAAAGTTGACAATAAACGGTTCACAGAAACTTCTGATAACTTCCAGAGCATGTGTTTTATCAAGGACAAACAGCAGAACTGTGCCAAGTATAAACAAAGGAATTACTTCTTTAAAATACCACTCCATACGCGCTATAGTTTTTATCAGAATATTAATAGATTGAGGTTTTCGAAGAGGTGGTAGTTCGAGAATAAACGCAGATGATTCCCCCGGTAGAACTTTTGAAGCAAGAAAACCGACAAGAATGAGAACGCTCACAACAATCCCCGCCCAAAGAACTGTCGCTCCAAATGATACGCTGCTCATCATCGCAAGAAGTACACCAAGCTGTGCTGAGCAGGGTACGCCAAGTGCGAGCAAAATTGTCACAATGATTCTCTCTTTTCTGGTTTCCATGATCCGGGTTGTCATGGTTGCCATCGTATCGCATCCCAAACCCAACACCATGGGCAGAATCGCTTTTCCATTTAATCCGATAAATTTAAATACTTTATTGAGCATTACAGCAAGTCGTGGTAGATATCCCGAATCTTCGAGAATACTAAATAGAAGAAAAAAAGTGCCTACAATTGGAAGAACAATAGCAAATCCGTATGAAAGCGCCATCGTAATAACGCCATATTCTCCTACAAAAAAATCGTGAACGAAACGCATAATGCTTTCGAAAAAAGAGAAAACACCGATATCTCCTATTAAGTAAACAGGTGTGAAAACCTGACGGGTCATTTCGATGCCTGTGGAAATTTGATTAGCGGAACTTATTGGTATGGTGAAATTCCAACTGAGAAATTCTATAGCATGAGTATGCTGAAACGGCAAAAGAAAATCAAATATCTGGATTGCAGTAGGATTTATATATTGTCCGAATAGCCCAGTTTCAAAAAAATCAACAACGGTACCAGCGCCAAACAGTCCGACAAACCAGTACATGACATACAATACCGCAATAACAACACCAATTCCCCATATTGGATGCATGATCCAATT
This sequence comes from bacterium, assembly GCA_965249485.1. Taxonomy (GTDB): domain Bacteria; phylum SM23-31; class SM23-31; order SM23-31; family SM23-31; genus CBDFMG01. The sequence continues at coordinate 2,673,863 of OZ252239.1, forward strand.
CCCGAAATCAGCAGACAACGGTTTTCGGACTTCCTTGTTAGTCCGATATACCTTTTCAAGAAGAGTATCCACATAATGTAGTCTTGTTTCCGTAATAACGGTCTGAAGAGGAGTTTTCGAGGATTCTTGTGTAGTGTTAATAATTGCATTAATTTTGTCTATTGTACCGTTGGGAAAAGTATCTGTAAGCCAATCCGTTAATGTTGTATCGCTTGACAGGAGCATGAGTGCTAAAGACTGTTTTGATATCGGCAAATCAGGGAGCAACTCCTCTAAATAATTAATGCCTATCAAAATATAATCGGGATATTTAATGCCGTTCCGTGGGATACGTGAATCAGAGATACATTTTTTTAACTTGGCTAGACCTTTTTGTTGTATAGCAGTTGTGGAGATGACAGGAATCCCTAAAATATTTTCGAGATTTTGATGGTCAATCACTACCCCTCGCGATTGAGCTTCGTCTGCCATGTTAAGATCAAGAACACACTTAACCCCCATTTCTGCAAGTTGAATGGTTACATAAAGACTGCGCTTTAGATTTTTGGAGTCTCCAATTTGTAAAACTGTATCATAGTCACCTGAAAGTAACAGATCTCGAGTAACTCGTTCATCTTCGGATTGTGGAATGAGACTATTTGTGCCGGGCGTATCGGTAACATTGAAAACTTCATCATTGAGCTTCATTTTACCATGACTCAACGATACAGTTGTACCAGGATAATTTGAAACCGTAACATATTTCCCAGTTAGGTATCCAAATACTACACTTTTCCCAACATTTGGATTGCCGACAAGGACAACTGAAGAGGTTTTTCTGGTCTCTAATATATCAGGAGATGTTTCAATCATGGAGAATATATGAAATGTGAAATTCGCATTCGTAGTTATGAAAACATTATATTATATATGTATAATATAATGTTTACCAATATAAGCAATAACTTTTAAAAACTCAAAGTAATATTTTAATTTATGGGAGAAAAAGTTTATAAGGCAGGTCGGGTACTGAAAGATGAAGGTTACAAATCAACATTATCAATTTTCTGCATAATATCTTTTAATTTGCCAACTGTGACGTCCCGTTTCGTTTTGAGTAAATCATTTTCCTTTTCAATAAGTGCAATTCGTTTATGAAGGGCCTTTATTTCATTTTGATAAAAATGAATCTTGTTAATGAGATACGTAAGCTGATCTTCAGTGTTGCCAAGACGCTTAATTATTATGTCCAGAGAATGGTTCATTTCAGTGTAGTATCCCCCTGTTGCAAAACTGATTCGCTACTTTATCAGTCTTTCATTCTTTCCCATTCGTCAAGCGGCATGTCCTGTGCAAGTTTAAGTCCCCCTATAGCACCAGCATATTTCGGCTCATCCACATTATGTACTTTGATAGAGCCGATATCCGACAGTACTGCCTCAAGGATATTATCTAAACCTCGTATCTTGCTTCCACATCCGGCCAATACGATATTTCCCCTTAGTGATTCCTGATATTCCAGATCAAAATTCGTAATGAGGTCCCTTACATTTTTTACAATATCAGGTATAATCGATTGACACGATTCATGCAGTTCTTTTGTAACATCATAATTTACAGCCTTACCGCTCACAAGAAAGTCTGCCGTAATATCCTGCAGTTTTTTACCAACAAAACCGTGCTTTTCTTTAATTTTCTTAAGCACGAACTCGGTAATGTAGGCATTAGGTATGCGTGCTTTCAGCAATTTGTAAAACATCGTGTCTATATGATTACCTGCTTTGTAAATGGTTCGCTCATCTTCTTCTTCAGGAATTGATCCGTGCATTCTGCATATATCAAGCGTACCGGCACCAATATCGATAATAATACCAAAACCATACATCCCCATACCGTAAAAAACTAGAAATGGTTCTGAGACTACCAGAATTGCATCGACAAGCCCGCTAAATGCTTTTACGATTGCCTGCTTATCTTCTTGCGATACCTGAGCAGGTGCACCAACAATTGCGTATACTTTTTGCTTTTCTTTTTTGCCGATAAGTGAATTAAGATGTTCAACAAAACCAGCAATTGATTCTTTCTGTTTAGAATAATCTTTATGGTTTCTCTGTAGAGAAATGGTTCCCTTTTCTAATGGATAATATAAATTCAAGGACATTCGATTGTTGTAACATTCATCACCGAAAACAACTGGTTTTTTTAACAATCTGTATGATACGAGATCTTTGGGATAACCAACAACACTTGCAACATTAATTAGTTTTCCGGTACTTGTTGCAATTGCACTCTGGGATGTGCCAAGATCAATACCAACGAATAAATTGTCTGATTCCTGCAATTGATCTGTCTGAATTTCGACAGTTTTTTGTTCTGAATTTTCCATGTAAGTCTCCTGCTCTCATATTCATCGGACTATCGTACCCCTGGCAGGATTTGAACCTGCGACCAAAGATTTAGGAAACCTCTGCTCTATCCTGGCTGAGCTACAGGGGCGATCGTGATAAACAGGTGTTTTGTTGGAGGATATCAAAAGGTGCGCATAAACAAAATTAGAATACATACATTATACAATATATTGAAAAATACTTTTTTTCCAAACACAATTTGTACTCATATAATTTTTGATATGATGAAGTATGATGGAAATCTTGATTTTAATTTTGACGTAAGCACTTAGAATGGAAAAAGAGAAGTATCCAATCGTTACAGATTATTAGAGAGGATATACTACAGATATGTCAACAGAATTTAAAGCGGATAACATTTACTCAATTATCCATATTTTTCTTTAAACTCATCATATTTGTACAATATAAATTTACCCTGTTCTCTTTTTATTATTCCCTCTTCCTCGAACATATGCATAACACGTGATATTGTTTCTCTGGATGTGCCTGCCATATTAGCCAAATCCCGCTGAGATGGTAAATTGTCTATATATACAATGACATTTTTTATAGTGCCTCTATCTTCCGCGATTTGGAGTAGTGTAATAGCAACTCTTCCCGTCGCATCAAAAAGCGAAAGACTTTTTATTTGTGTATCTGATTTACGTAATCTGAAGGCGAGTTCTTTCAAAAGCCCAATAGCAATAGTCGGCTTTTCTTCTATGAGTTTTAGAAAGTCTTCTCTCTCAAGTAAAAAAAGTTCAGCTTCTGTAAGAGTTATGACATTTGCTGAGCGTGCGAGTCCATCCAAAAGTGAGAGCTCCCCGAAAAAATCACCTTCGCCGAGTATCGCGAGAATAACCTCTTTTCCGGATTCACTCACGCGGGAAATTTTAACCTGTCCCTTATTAATAATAAAGAGTGTGCTGCCTTTGTCTGTTTCAAGAACTACGGCACAATCTTTTTGATATGTCTTTGTGCGAAGACACGAATCCAGTTTTTCAAGTTCCTGAGTCTCTAACTCTGCAAACAATGGTATTTGCTGAAGGATTGAGAGAGGCATTCTACTTTTCCTGTCTTTTATTAAAACGTATTATCAAATTGCTAAACGAGAATAAATTTTTTCTATTCCAATTAGCGTGAGATTTGGTTCAAAAGATTTAATAATCGACGTTTTTTCTATCATGAGATTCCCCAATCCACCTGTGGCAATCACCAAAGATTTTTGGCCAAGTTCAGATTCAATTCTGCTGACAATGCCCTCAATAGACGAAAGGGCGCCAAACATAATTCCGGCTTGAATGCTTTGTTCCGTACTCTTTGCAATAATTGCTTCTGGGAACCTCAGTTCAACTAATGGCAATTTTGCTGCTGTTTTATGAAGATACTGGGCCGCTGTCTCGAGTCCCGGTGATATAATCCCTCCTAAATATTCTCTATTTCCGGAAACAACATCAAACGTAGTCGCAGTGCCAAAATCGATGATTATAAGAGGTCCACCGTATAACTCTAATCCGGCCACCGCATTGCAAAGTCTGTCTGCTCCTACAGATGTCGGATCATTATACCGATTTACTATACCAATGTCTAAATCATTCGTTATCTCAATTATCTTTATATCGGTAGCTTTTTTAAAATTTGAAGTAAATAATGGTGTGACCGAAGGCACCACCGATGAAATTGCAATATTTTTTATCTCTTTTATATCTATATTTGCATTTGACAGCATGGATTGAAGTACAATATGCCATTCGTCTTCTGATCGGTACGCATGACTATTAAGCCGCCACCGGTTGCATAATACGTGCTCTTCAAAAACACCAAGCACTACATTAGTATTACCAATATCTACAGCTAATAACATCTCATCTCTAAAAAGAATATTATGTTTGTAAATTAAATATACGAATCCATATTCATTAATCACAAGAGAATTATCCAAAGAATCACTCAATATGTTCAATCAATAGTTTTTCTTGATTTTCTTAGTTCTTTTGGTCATACTTAGCATTTAACATTGCAATATATTTGTTTTCAATGGTCACAATATTCAATTTACTCACATAAATTCACAAATAAATTCAGAGCAAGATGTTTAGAAAAATCCGCATAACCAATTGCCTTCTTACTGCTGCAGTGATTTTCATATTTATATTCATATCATGTGCACGAGTTCATGTTAGAGACGTTTCGTATACTGCATTAGTAGAACCATTTGAAAATCTTGATACGTCACCGCTTGAAAGTAGAATTATCGTACTTGATGCTGGTCATGGTGGCGATGCTTTCGGAGCTGTTGGTTCCAAGGGACTTGAAGAAAAAAATATCAATCTTGCTGTTGCTCTTCGTCTGCAAAGTTATCTTGAAATTGCTGGTGCACAGGTAGGAATGACCCGGGAAAATGATAGGGATTTGATTCTTTCAGACATTGATTCCTTACGGGGAAACGACCTTGATTATCGGGTACGCAAATCAAACGACTCCGAAGCCGATCTATTCATTTCGTTGCACCATAATTCTCGACTGCCTATAGATAGACGTTTTAATGCAATAGAAACGTATTACAAAATGGAAGACTTTTATTCCTCGAAGGATGCGGCCAAATATATTCATAAACATCTCGTGACTAATCTGCAAATCCCGGAGAACCACCTCAGGCCGGGTAATTATTATGTACTGCGTAACAACACAAGAACAGCGGTCTTAGGTGAGGCATCATATATATCGAATCCGAACCTTGAGAAAAAACTCATTAAACCCGAAAGTATAGATATTGAAGCAAAGAGTTATTTTTTAGGAATACTTGATTATTTTTCCAGAGGTGTTCCAAGCATATCGAGCCATATACCTGAGCAGAATCAAATTCTTCAAACTGCTTTGCCGGATATTGCAATAACAATTCTCGAAGACCGGTTTGGCGACGGAATTGATCCTCAAATGATCACATTAACCGTCGATGGAGAACCGGTACCATATATTTACAACCCTCCATCAATTTCAGCTAAACCACAACAACCTTTAAAAAATGGACCGCATACACTGCTCGTTTCAGTAGCAAATCTGAAGGGAAATCATTCACTACTCTATAAATCTCAATTTGAAACTAACGCCCTGCCGTCAGTAATGTTCGCAACTCACTTTCCAGAGACCATTCCTCCGGATAAATCAACTCTGATTCAAATTCAGGTCGATGTACTCGATACTCACTATAATACGGTTCGTGATAGCACAATCGTTGACTTAAAATTCGGAAATAATAACAATAATCAACAAAGCACCTATACTCGCAATGGGAAAGCCTACTTTTATATCAAACAATCCGGAGAAGCTAATTTGCCGTTTTCTCTTATTGCCGGTGAAATAATTATCAATGATGAAATACACACCCGACCTCTCCAAAGTGCTCATCTTTGGATAAATGTACGCGAGAAATCAAAGCTTGACAAAAACAATCCTCTCATAAAGGCTAGTATTGAAATCGACGGTACTATCCAAAATTATTCCGATCAGGAAGGCACTGTTTTTTTGAATAATTATTCTAATGGGTCTTACACAATTAGTGGAAGGAAAAACGGATACTATCCCGAAGTTCAGACTCTGACAATTGATCAAAACAATATATATACCGTTAATTTCAACCTTGATCCCATGTACGACAGGGCACTTCTGGGAAAAAACATTCTAATTGATCCTGAATTTGGTGGACTTGTGCCAGGCTCATCAGGTCCAACTGGTCTGCAAGCTTCGGATGAAAATATGGAAACTGCCCGGTATCTTGTTGAATACTTGCAGAAGGCAGGTGCGAGAACAGAATTGACCATTCAACCGGGAGACGATCTTTCACCTTATTCACGGGTGCGGAGGGCAAATGCAGCGGATAGTGATTTATTCATATCATTACGAAGGTCTTACAGTAAGTCCAACAACGTTACCGCTTTTGCTTATCCGACAAGTACGCAGGGAAAAATTCTAGGTTCACTCATATTAAACAACTTCAGGAGATATGCGAATCAACAGACGTATGGACCTGTTGAGGCCGCTGATTATGTATTACAACAGACGGGAAGCCCCGCAATCATTGTGGATCTTGGCGGAATTGCTGATCCTCTGATTGAAAACATACTCTACGGAACACATATTAACAGACAAGAAGCATATTTAATCTATGCTGCATTATTGGATTTTTATTCGGGAGACAGAGCCCAATGGGGAGAAATAAGCGGTACTGTAATGACGGACAATGGCCGTCCGGTTGCCAATGCTCTTATCAGCTTAGATGAAGAAATTGTTGTTCAAACAAATGAAATGGGTCATTTTCAATTTATCAATATCGAACCGCGTACACATGAATTGTCAATTTCAGCTTACGGGCTGCAAAAATATGTAGAAACGTTTGTCCTAAACACTCGAGAAAATATATTGAAAAATATCACACTTAAAAAGTAGTCTTTATTCAATATTTATATTTATTTTCTAAAAAAAGCGGTATGACTCCTGTTGAGACATACCGCTTAATATTGAAAATATTTCAAATTTTAAATTCGCTGAAATGAGCTCATCAAATCTTGTACTGCAGTTTTTCGGTTTGGATTTTTTATATCCCGTTTTGCAAGAGCACGAGGCCCGATTTTTTCAGCCCAAAGGAGTTCAAGAGGGAAAATTGTTGGATCCTCAAAGTATACTCCCTTGTAACACTCCCGCTGCCCATCTTCAGGATTAACACTCATGTATCCTTCAAGTCCGAGAGCATATGCCTTTTTATTTTTTTCAATTCTCTCTTCATGTGACCTGACAACCGGATCATAATCGGGAGCTAAATCGCTCAAGTCTTTCATTCTTGTTTTGAAAAAATCAGCGGTGAAAATATTGTTGTATGTGGGGCACGGCTGTAACACATTGATAAAAGATGTGCCTTTATGTTTTACTCCTCTATTCAGAGTTTCTACCAGATGCTTCACCTGATTACTGTAACTCATGGCAACGAATGTATAATGGCCTGCTATCGCAGCAGCAATTGGATTAATACCTTCTTTAATAGCAGGTGCTGCCATTGATTTTGTCTGCATATCTCTCAGCATCGTCGGTGATTGCTGGCCCTTTGTCAGACCATAGACTTGATTATCGAAGACAATGATTGTCATATCGAGATTTTTTCTGCCTGCATGAAAAAAATGGTTTCCACCGATTCCGAGACCATCTCCATCACCAACAGTAACAACGACCTCTAAATCCCAATTTGCAAGTTTAACGCCTTGTGCAACAGAAATCGCTCGACCGTGCAGTGTGTGAAATGTATAGAGCTTGTCTAATTGGTTAGTGATTTTGCCAGAGCACCCTATTCCGGCAACTACCATGACACTACTCGAAACCAAACCAGCCTCAATCTCTTTCTTTTCAATTCCGGTTTGAAAAGCAATATCCTCCGCTTCTCCTTCGTCTTCCGTTATAATATTGAGATCAGTTGTCACACCGTTATCGTTAAAATGAGCGATTGTTTTTCTATATTCCGGATCACTACGTAATTCTATGATTGATTTGGTAATTGAAGTTCTAATTCCGTTATCTCCACATCCGGGACACCAGTCATTAGTACTGGAATTTACGAGATCGGAACTCTTCACTATATTCTTTGGTATGCTCTTGTCAGATGCTTGTACATTTACATCCTGAACTTCATTTTGTGTTGAAATCGTCATATGCGTTCTCCGAAAATTGTGTCGAGATTTTTGTCGGATTCAAGTTTTTTAATACAGCTATAAATTTCTTCAACTGAAAACGGTCGTGCGTTTTCTTTTAATAATCTTTTGTCAATATTTAAACCAGTCATCGATCTGATATGCAGTTCCATCTGTCCACGTTTACCGAATGAGCCATTATCGAGTGCAACACTCAGTCTGTTTTCTTCAATATTAATAGATAGTTTAGCATTTTCGATATATTGGCGTACTATTTTTGAAGGAAACGGGCTTGCGTATTTAATTTGCAAGAATTGTACTTTATATCCATCTTCTCTTAATTTTCGCATTCCATCAAGAATCGGTCCTTTTGTGCTGCCCCAGCCTATCAAACTGATATCAGCATTTTCGTCGCCAAAAATACTGACCCGCTTCTCTTCTGGTACTTTATTCGCCAATTCCTGCATTTTTTTAAAACGTTTATCATTGAATTTAATTCTATTATCTGCATCATCGGTAATTATACCATATTCTGTATGTTCATCAGAAGTGCTGTTATACTCACCACCGGGAATCCCTGGAAGCGACCGCGGAGATATACCGGTGTCGGTCAATACATATCGTTTGAATTCTCCGTTCACTTTGCCGTTTGTATTAAAATCTTTAAAAGTAAGAATTTCACCACGGTCTATGGGAACCTTATTGAGGTCAAACGGTTCAACTGTTTCAGTTGAGTTCATAATGTGCTTGTCAGTCAGATAAATCACCGGCATCTGGTATATATCGGCAGTATTGAATGCCTCTTGTATCATATAAAATGCATCTGTTACATCACCGGGGATCATAACAATTCTCTCAGCTCCACCGTGACTTGCATACAACGAAAGCATTAAATCGGACTGGTCACCGCGCGTCGGCAAACCGGTACTTGGTCCCGGGCGCTGTGCTACCATTACAACAACAGGATCCTCTGTCATAACCGCCATACCGAATGCTTCTGATTTCAAGTCGAAACCCGGTCCGGCTGTCCCTGTCATCGCACGAACACCGGTCCTGCCAGCCCCTACTGCAGCGTTCATTGCAGCAATTTCATCTTCAGCTTGTTCAACAATAATTTTTGCTTTCGTTTTCCACTCATCGAGCAAATCGCCGGTATCGGATGCAGGTGTAATCGGGTAGTATGTGTAGAACTGCATTCCCGCATTAATTGCCCCGAGAGCGACTGAATGTGTACCCTTTAAGAGTAATCTGTGCTCGCTCTTTTTAACTTTATCACTCCGGTCAACAATTTTCATGTTAAATTTTTGTGAAAAGTTATCCTGAATATAATCAAATCCAATTTTTGCGGCTTCCTTATTTAAGGGGATTAACTTCGGCTTTTTCGCAAATGAAGTTTCAATAACTTTGTTGACCATTGATATGTCAGCCCCTAATACGGCGTAAGTTGCTCCCAGTATTGCTGTATTAGTCATCTTTGCAAGCACTGCCGGCTTAGTCTCTTTAGCATTTGAAAGCTTTTTAATGAGGGTAGAAGCAGGAATTCCGTAGGCAAGAATGTCTCCTTTAGTTATTTTATCGACAGCTTCGTTAACTGTTTCCTCATGATCAAAGTTTTTTTTGATGTTCTCGGAATTGTAAAGTACCGCTCCACCCGGCCGTACTTTATCGAGTACATGAGTCATTGCATCCCCACCAAGCAAGATTGCAATATCACTTAAATCGTGATGCGAATGGACAGGATTTTCCGATACAATAACACGCATGTAAGAATTTCTGCCCATAATGTTCGAATGGTATTCGATGTTTTGAAAAACGAACAGCCCCATACTTGCTGCAGCAGAACCATACATATCTCCAGCAGTATTAACACCTTTTCCCTGCTCCGCACTGATCATCAAGCTTATTTCATTGACAATCATATCATCACTCGACTTACTATTACTTTCGAGTGGAGCATCTACCTCAGAAGACACATCAATTGAATTAGTGTGTGTGGTCACCGATAAACTCCTTGATTTATGATACTGATTATTTGTGAAAAAGTACTATAAAAACAATAAATAATATGGATTACTATATCACAAAACGCACAATATACAAATTAAAATCCCTAAATGCATTAAAAAATGCATTATGATACAATTTGAAATACGGCTTTTTTTTCTTATGCGATTACATTTGAATTTTGATCAAATAAATTTGTATATTTTCATTGAATTAAGAGCAAACAGTCCCTCATTTTATATCGTCGGTTATTTAGAATTTATAAACTAAATATTACCTGAGTCAAATGATTCGCGAAAAATAATTCCTGAGATTTAGTTTATTTAAAGGATTCGGTACAAAAAATGAGGAATTTACCCATTTCTTATTATGTCTGGTAATTTTATGAGCAAACTTATCTCCAATATTAAAAACTCCTTCCGGAATATCTGGGTTTTTAGGAATATTCTCATTACTTGGATAGCGCTTGTTATTTTGCTGCTTGTTGGTCTTCATTTCAAGCTCGATACACATTTGATGGTAATTGGATTATCTATAATTGCACTTTTAACAAAGGCTTTTACCGGATTAATGATGCTTGTAAGTATCATCCCCTTCATTGGTCCTTTGCTGGTTAAAATTTTATCTCTTCCTTTCTTCTGGCTTCTCAATGCACTCGGATACTTTGCCAGCCTTTTTGCAATAAAAAAGGGTTATGGCAAAAGTGTAATATCGTACAGAATCTTAACGATAGTATTTTTGACTGGCGTATCACTTGGATATGTTTTGGGAAGAGTTATTCATTGATGTGGATTGTTGAATAGTAAAAATCAATTGAAGATTAAACGAAAAATTAGTATACTAGTTCCTTCCTAATTCAACCGTTAACCCATAATTATTGCAATTATTATCATATGCCTTTCCGTATAGAAACTGCAACCCGCAATGACGTTGAAGATGTTGGTGGCAAAAGCCTGCAAACACGAATCAATCAATTTATCAACATCAACATTTCCTCAGTCAGAGTGGTTAATGTTTTCATTATAAACCTTCCTCTCTCCCAAGAAGAAGTTGAAAAATCTCGACGTGCGATATTTTATGATCCCGTTATTCAGGATGCTTCATTTGATGTCCTCGATACCGGTTTATTTGACTGGTGTGTTGAGGTTAGATTTAAGCACGGTATCACCGATGCTGTAGGAGAAACAGCCAAAGAAGTAGTCAGCAACTTGTTAAATCGAAAATTTGATATTTCCGAAAAGGTATTTACTGGCAAACAATATAGAATCAGTTCGCCGGATGCTGACATGCATCAGATTTCATCTCTTGCACATGATTTTCTTGGTAATAATCTCATCGAATCAATAGACATACAGTCATTTGAACAATGGAAAACATCACCTCCGTTTAATGCTGTACCGAAATTTCAATATTCGGAGAAATTCATTATACAAGATTTTGATTTTTCCGTTGATGATAATGTTCTAACTACGTTGAGCAAGGAAAGAACTTTATCACTTGACCTTGAAGAGATGCAGGCGATACGGAATTACTTTAGCTGTGACAACATCAAAAAATCAAGAGAAAACACCGGTATAAGTGAAAATATCACAGATGTCGAGCTTGAAACTCTTGCACAGACATGGTCGGAGCATTGTAAACATAAAATTTTCAACAGTAAAATCCATTATACTGAAAATGGCCAAACTGAAACGATCGACAGTATTTTCGATACCTATATCAAGGGATCAACTCGTATTATCGATGATCGCGTCCCCTGGATGCTTTCGGTATTCAAGGACAACGCCGGTGTCATAAAGTTTAATGATAATATCAATCTTGTCTATAAAGTTGAGACACATAATAGTCCTTCTGCGTTAGAACCATATGGTGGTGCTTTGACAGGTATAGTCGGTGTTAACAGAGATCCGTTAGGTACCGGCATAGGCGCCGAACTGCTATTTAATGTATGGGGGTATTGTTTTGGCTCACCTTTTTACGAAAAACCTGTTCCTAAAGGTCTTCTTCATCCTTCGAGAATTCGTGAAGGAGTCCACAAAGGAGTAATCGATGGTGGTAATCAGTCTGGTATTCCGTATGGCCGCGGCTGGGAATATTTCGATGAGAGGTACATCGCAAAACCTATGGTATTCTGTGGGACAGTCGGCAGCATGCCTGCACTTGTATGCGGAAAACCGTCGTATGAGAAAAATGCAAACCCTGGTGATAAAATTGTAATGGTCGGTGGTCGAATCGGGAAGGATGGGATTCACGGTGCGACATTTTCATCCGAAGAACTGCATCAGGACTCACCTATGCAGGCGGTTCAGATCGGTGATCCGATTACGCAGAAAAAAATGTCAGATTTTATAATTGAATCTCGCGATCTCGGGCTCTATTCTTGTATTACTGATAATGGAGCTGGAGGATTGTCATCATCCGTAGGAGAAATGGCAGAAATGAGTGGCGGTTGTTTTCTCGATCTTGAAAGGGCACCACTCAAATATGCGGGATTGGAACCCTGGGAGATTCTTCTTTCAGAGGCACAAGAACGGATGACATTAGCAGTAAGTCCTGCAACATTAAATGACCTGATAAAGTTAGCCGATAAGCGAGGTGTTGAAGCAACTGTTCTCGGAGAGTTTACCAACTCTGGAAAATTTCACATTGCCTATGGCGCTCAGACAGTAGCATACCTCGATATGGAATTTTTACATAATGGATTGCCGCAAATGGAGTTGACCGCCATATGGAATCCACCTGATATAGATGAGCCTGAATTTCCTGAACCGGATAATTATAACAGTATTTTAAAATCGTTGCTTGAGCGGTTGAACATATGCTCAAATGAGGGAAAATCACGGCAGTACGATCACGAAGTGAAAGGTCTTAGTGTTATCAAGCCGTTTGTAGGTAAAGATATGGATGTGCCTTCCGATGCTTCAATTTTCAATGTTGAATACGGTAGTAAGGAAGGAATTATTCTTGCGGAAGGAAAAAACCCAGGCTATTCGGACATAGACACTTACCATATGGCCGCATCGGTTATAGATGAGGCCGTTCGCCGTGTCGTTGGTTCAGGTGGAACACTCGATACAATTGCAGGGCTTGATAATTTTTGCTGGCCTGATCCTGTTCAATCTGGGAAAACTCCCGATGGCCATTACAAGCTTGCACAGCTTGTTCGTGCTAACAAAGCGCTTTATGAATATACTATCGCATTTTCTGTCCCCTGTATATCGGGTAAAGATTCGATGAAAAACGACTCGATAATGGATGGGACTAAAATATCGATCCCTCCTACACTCCTCTTTTCCGTTATTGGTAAAATCGATGACATATCAAAAGCCGTCACTATGGACGTAAAAAAACCGGGAGACTTGGTTTATGTTGTTGGTGAAACATTTGCAGAACTTGGAGGATCGGAATATTACAAATTGCGTGGAGAACAATTGGACCACGCTCCATTTATTGGAAAGTCCATTCCTAAAGTCAATGCAGAATCTGCTGTAACACTTTACCGTGCAATTGAAAACATTACATCTGATGAGTTGGCACATTCAATTCACACTCCAGTTATGGGTGGTTTAGCCGTTGCTCTTGCAAAAACAGCATTTGCTGGTGGTTTCGGTATCAATGTGAAACTTGCCGATGTCCCCTACTCCGGAGAATTGCGTGATGACTACATTTTATTTTCTGAATCAAACAGCCGATATGTGATTACAATTCCTCCCAAAAACAGAAAAAAATTTGAGCAGTTATTGCAAAGAACAAAATATTCTCACATAGGAACAACAACTGAAGATGCAAAACTTGCAATTACTGGAAATAAAGGAAACATCATTCTCGAATCGTCACTCGAGGACTTGAAATACGCCTGGAAAGACACATTGAAGGATTTTTATCATGGTAGCACCTAAGATTTGTATTTTAGCTGGAAATGGTTTTAATTGTGAAAAAGAAACATCCTATGCTTTCTCGCTCTGCGGAGGCGATCCAGTTATTATTCATATGAATGATGTGATTTCCAAAGAAGTGAGCCTGAGCAATTTTCAGGTACTGGCTATTGTGGGTGGCTTCAGCTATGGGGATCATCTGGGAAGTGGTAAGGTTGCCGCAAATATCTTTAGATCTTCATTGTCCGATGAGTTATTGGAATTTATTAATCGCGACACGCTAACATTGGGCACGTGCAATGGTTTTCAGATCATTACGCTGCTTGGTCTTCTTCCCGCATTTGACAACAACTATCTTTCTCACACGGTAACGATTTCCCAGAATTCTTCAGCCAGATATGAAGACAGATGGGTTAATATTTGCGTGAACAAAAAGTCACCTTGCGTTTTCACCAAAGGATTAGAAAAACTTTATCTTCCAATCCGGCATGGTGAAGGCAAAGTATATTCTCCTGATCAAAGTGTAATAGACAGAATAAAAAATTCTCAGCTGATTGCACTCCAGTACTGTGATCCAAATACCGGTCAGCCGACTCAAGAATACCCGCATAATCCGAATGGCTCGCTCAATGCAATTGCTGGTATGTGTAACGAAACCGGTAGAGTGTTTGGATTAATGCCTCATATAGAAGCCTGCTTAAGTCCTTACAGTCACCCGTCTTGGACAAGAATGAAATCTGAAGATACCATTCCTGCCGAAGGTGATGGAGTTCAAATCTTCAGGAATGCTATATCTTATTTTAATTAAATCAAAGTGAATATACTTGATTAAATTGGATCCCAATCAAAAACATATTGCAATATTAGGATCAGGCCCTTCCGGTTTGGCAGCTGCTATCAATCTTGCAAAGCACGGCTACTCTGTAACGGTATATGAGCAAAAAGAAAAACCCGGTGCACGGTTTTTGAACGGATGGCAAATCCTCGAAAACTACTCCTCTCATACCGACGTTCTTTCTGAATTAAAAACAATGAATTTAGCACATAATTTTGATTTCCATCCTAAAAACACTATGAGTTTTTATGACAGCAGGTTGAGACATTATGATCTGTCAAGTAAGAATCCCTTTGGATATTTTGTGAAAAGAGGAATGCAAAAAGGAACACTTGATACTTCCTTGCATGAACAAGCAATACAAGCTGGAGTTAATTTCCATTTCAATTCTCGAATTGATATCGAGGAAGCTGATATTGTTTCGGGCGGCTCAATGTATGCATCAGGGATTGCAAAAGAAATAGTGTTTCAAACAGACGCCAACGACACATTTATGACAATCCTCGATGAATATCTGACTCCTCTCGGTTTTTCATACCTTTTTATCATAAACGGACACGGCACAATTGGAACAGCTGTCTTAAGGAGCTTCAATCACATTCACTCGTTCACAGAAAATGTCGCACTACGATTTCAACAGATCCAACCATTCAAACTCAATAATCCGAAAGAATCTGTATCTTCAGTCGGTTTTTTTCTTCCGCAAACCGCAGCATTTGGCGGCAAACTATATGTTGGAGAAGCAGCAGGATTTCAAGATTTCCTGTTTGGAATTGGGATTCGGCGTTCATTACAATCAGGATATTATGCTGCTCAGAGCATAATAACTGGAACTGATTATGACAAATTGTGGAAACATGAAATCGGTACTCAAATTCGCTCAGGCATACTTAACCGGTTTTTCTATGAGCATTTAGGGAATGCTGGTTTCACAGGTCTTCTCAGGCTCGGTAAGCATTTTGATTTTCAAAAAACGGGATACTTTTTGCAAAATCCCTCTATATTTCGTAAACTTTTAATTCAGGGCATTCAGTCCGTATGGGGAAACAGAAATGAATGCAAACATGGTAAGCGGTGTGCTTGGTGTAGACCTCCGGTAAAAATATGAGATTAGAATCAAATAAATTATCAAATGCATATCAGCATTGTAAAAATTTAACCAAACAGGCAGATTCAAATTTTGCTCTTAGTTTCCGATTTCTTCCAAAGGATAAACAGAACGCTATTTACGCTGTTTATGCTTTCAACAGATGTGCCGATGACTTTGCCGACGAGTTAACAGGCGGAGATGAAAGCCTGAATAAATTAGAAGTATGGGAACGTATGCTCGATGAGTGTTATGCGAATCATGCTCCCGATCATCCGATAATGCTTGCGTTTACAGATGCAATCCATAGATACAACATTCCTCAAAAGCCATTTCAGGATGCAATTTATGGATTTAAGCTTGATCTTTCTGTGAGTCGATATAAAACGTTTGATGATTTACTAAATTATTGCGATTTGGTTGCGGGAACAATAAGCACAATTTGCCTCCATATATTTGGTATGCTTGATGATAAGGCAATTGACTATGGTAGATATTTAAGCTATGCGTTACAATTAACCAATATCATTCGTGATGTAGGTAAAGATATCGCCCTCGACCGTATTTATCTGCCCAGTGAAGAGTTACATAAATACAATTATGACGAGAATGACCTCTTGTCTCTAAATGATAATGATAATTTTTACGAGTTGATGAACTTTCAGATTGAACGTGCCCGTAATTATTACAAAAAAGCAAATCCACTTATCGAGGCTATTTCTCAAGATTCTCAGTTTACGGTAACCATTATCGGCGCAACGTATGCGAAACTATTAAATAATATATCAGATAGCGGAATTCCCGTATTGCACGATGTCGTGCGGGTAACAAAATGGGAGAAATTCAAGCTTGTAACTAAAAATATAATCAATCCAAGCTTTATATAAGTGCGGATAGATAATAGAAAGAAAGGTATACTTATGGAAGGATTATCACCGTATCAGACCATTCTTATGTGGGTAATTATAGCACTACTATGCTGGCAGTCACTTTTAACAGCAAAAATGAACAGATCAATTGATAAGATTTTCAAACTAATGGAAGGGAATTCGGGAGAAAAGCAGAATCAAAGTTAAACAAACTTTAAAGTATTTTGTATGCTTTATATCCTTACAAAACCTCAAACACAAATGATATGGAGTCGACTCATTAATCCTCTAAATACCGGTAATTATCCACACCAATGTAATGTGCACTATAATAAAGCTGCCCCTCAATCTCTAACGATTTTCCTATAGAATTATCGTTATTGACGAGGTTTTCTGCTCCCTCATTATGGGTAAATGACCACACGTTGCCGTCACTACTTAAGAAGCCGACATTATGTCCATCAATTCCACAATCATGATTTGCTTTATATTGATTCTTTAAATAGCATCCCACACAGACAATCTGTCCGACAACACGAGCCTGAATTCCATCTGACGAGATAGGAGAAACAGACATATTTGGTAACGGTTCAATCGTAATGTCCTGTCTGGGCAATACATTGAAAATATCGGTACTTAATAGCACCGCAAGTAATAGAGAAGCTGCTATTGTAAAACCTGTAACTGGCCTAAAAGTTAGATTGATTTTTTTCAAAATCCAGACAGAAGTGGATTTTTGAGCTACTGAAATTTTTTCAATGATATCCTGCTTCAATTTCTGACTTGCAGGAACACGTTCCAACTTTTCATCAATGAGACGATGAACACCAAACTGTACTTTTAAATCAGTACGGCACTCATGACATGATTCAATATGTTCGTCCACCTGTGCCTGAAGCTCCGGTGAAAGTTCGTTATCAATATAAGGAGAAATAAGCTCCTTAACCATTCTGCAATTCATACTCATTGTCCTTCCTGAAAAAAACCTTCTTTTTTTGCATACTTTAATAGCAGTTTGAACATCATTTTTCTCGCTCTCGATAGTCGCGATCGTATCGTTCCTATCGGACATTCCATAATATCTGCTATCTCTTTATACGAAAATCCTTCAATATCCGATAAAATGATTACCATTCTAAAATCGTACGAAAGTTTTGAAAGTGCTTCATTAATTTCATCACTTAGAAAGTTTTTGGCAATATCTTCATCAAGCGTTCTTGAATCAAAATGGTCTTTCTTTTTTATCAGTTCTAAGAAAGGTTCAATCGCATCGAAATTTACAAGATCCGGCTGTTTTACTTTCTTGCGATATTTGTTAATAAATGTGTTTTTGAGAATCTTATATAGCCACGCCTTACAACTAGTCCCTGGTTCAAATTGCTCAAAAAAACGAGACGCTTTGAAATATGTATCCTGAATCAGATCTTTTGCGTCATCTTCATTATAGGTCAACTTGAGAGCTGAATTGTAGAGTGCATCCATGTATTGTATGGCTTCAGTTTCAAATGCCTCACGTTTTTCTTCAATGTTGTCCCACATAGTTTTATAACTCATTATGAACTTGAGGCAACATTATGAACAATAACATCACCCTGCACTATTTAGTTCCGCCTTTACGATTTTAAATTCATAGACAATTTAATGCATGATGTCAATAGAAGAAATATTGATGAATGTAGAAATATTCTTATTGCTCTTTTTTGGTAATCCATGAATCCACAAATCCCATTTCCCGATACGTTGCCAGTGTCTTTGCCGCGTCTTTGTATGATCGAAATTGACCAATTTGTATCTTCCAGAAGTTATTCTCATTCAGTAATTGTGCATCAGAAACATCAAGTATCAATAAATTTTGAAACAACTTTTCTGCCTTGGATTGATTTTGTGTTGCAATTAGCTGAACGGTATAAAAACTTACTAATTGAGATGAGTTAAAAACTTCTCCAGGATCCATTTGTAGTGAAGGCTGTTTACTCGTAGCACGAACATTGATTATCCATGCATCAGGCCAACCGTTAATTTTTAACCTGTTCCGTTCGACTTCACTGTCCTCTCTTGAGAGAAAATCTCCAACTTGAACCTTTCAGAGTGACTCCTCATTCACTACATAAATAGTCTTGTCTGTTAGTTTCTGCAGATTCTTTTTTTCGGTTTCAGCCCGATCATAGTCCGTTGTTGCCAGAATTTGTATTTTGAAAATATCCCGTTTCCCTGCAATAGGCGGTGGCAATTCGAAAGCTTCATTAGGACTCGCTTGTGCCGTATTCTCTACTTGAGAAGGCCCAGTATAAACAGGAGATGTTCGAACTTCTTTAAAACGGGAACATGAATAAAGTGATATACAAAGCCCGATTATTACGCAGAGTTTTGTGAATAATATTTTATTATACATAGCTCGTCATTTGTTATGACGTTTAAAAGTATAGGTTCGTGATGTCCAGGTTGCTATTGGTTTATTAGCCTTATCACGTGCAGCATGATATTTGCTCTTTCGAGCAGCCTGAATCACCAAATTTTCTAATTTTTTACTTCGAGTTGTATTATTTATTATTTCAAGCTCTGTAACATTTCCAAACTTATCAATATGAAGTTTAACTTCAATTATTCCTTCATGACCTTTATTGATTTCGGATTCAGGAAATTGGGGAAGTGTCTCCACAAGTGGTCGTGGACCAACTGCTACTTTTGCAGCGCCTATAGGAAGAGAAGGCAATTCCACAGCATAATTAAAATCGTAAATTTTAATATCGTATTCAATTTCATCGAGCTGCTCATTTACCTCTTCAGAAGAGACGGGAATTGCCGGCGTTCTTGGGGGAGGTGGAGGTAATTTCGTTTGTTTTGTTTCGGGGATGTCTTCGGCTATTAAGATATAATCTATCGGAATATATGGCGAATTTGTGTTTGATTTATAAGAGCCTTGAAATGAGAGTACAAGTACTATTACAATTACCAGGGAAACGACAAGTCCACGATGAAAATATAAGCTTTCCTTTCCTCTGCTATCTACCAGAGGATGCTTGGGCGATCTGCGTACTATTGTGAAACTGTTGCGAAAATTTTTATTTT
Organism: bacterium; assembly: GCA_965249485.1. Lineage (GTDB taxonomy): Bacteria > SM23-31 > SM23-31 > SM23-31 > SM23-31 > CBDFMG01. The sequence continues at coordinate 2,693,646 of OZ252239.1, forward strand.
GGAACGACATGATCAATTATTGTATAAGGTGAAAAAAAAGAGGCAGTGTTCAATACTGCCTCTTATAAATACAATTTTCTGAGTACAATGTTCCAATTTATTCATTGTTAAGGATATTTTATAATGCCACCCATGTCAAGTTGGAATCTGATAGGGATACTCATCCAGAACTTTACAGGCCTCCCTCTTTGTTTTGCCGGGAGAAATCGTACTTTTCCAATGGCGGACATTGCTGCCTCATCACAACCACTGCTCCCAAGAGAGCGCAACACCTGCATATCAATTGGAATACCTTCTTCACTGACAAGAACTCTTATTTGCACGAGACCCTGCACACCGGCTTTACGCGCAAGCGCTGGATACACAACATTTTTCTGAATCGCACTTAAACCGCCGATAATTTGCGGTTGGTCTTCAAGCGGAAGAAAATCTGGAATCTCATCCTCTTCTGAGGGTGGAGGTGGCGGAGGAGCGCTGAATTCGGTGAAATTTACCAAATCTGTCTCATCAATAGTTATATCTTCTAAAAGGTCCTCATCTTCTGATTCAATAGGTAGTGCTGGTGCTGCAGGAGGCGGCGGACGTTTGATCTGTTCGGTTTCAGGAATATCTTCCACTTCTATAATCTGCTGATCCATATCCAAATTTAAATCTTCACTCTCAAAATCTTTAAATGCAAGGAAAAGAGCAATATGAAGACACAAAGAAAGCACGATACAAACCTCAACTGTCTTCCGTGCCTTTAATTTCATATTTACCTTTGGATTAATTTTCATAATACTCCCTCATGATATTGTTTAATAAGGTAGCTGTCAAGATACTCATAACTCCCCAATTAAATAACGACATGCTCCAAAGTAAAGTTCAATTATTATTGTGGTTTAACAGAAGCTGCAAAGTTAACCCTCAGAGCCCCTGCTTTCCTAAGTTCATTATTCGCTTTTGAAATTGATTCCATTCTAACACGCTTGTCATACTTGAGAGACATAAGCAATTGAAGATCAGCACTTCTTCTGTTGTATGCTGCCTGATATAATGTTCCATCGTCCGGACTAACCGGAAAATCATCAAATGACATGTTGCCGGCAGTGTCTATCCAAAGATAACTCGAATGACTTCGACCTTCTATCTTAACAATTGATTCCGATTCCGGCAACTCAACTTTTAAACCGCTGTAATTTCGGAGAACGGTTGTTACCATAAAAAAGAACAGAAGCATAAAAACGATATCCGGGAGAGAAGCTGTAGAAATTTGGGAATGCACTTCTGATTTTCGTAAAAATTTCATTGAGAATCTCTCCTATTGGTCTAATTCCGCAATTGATATTCGCGTTGCTCCCGACAACTTCACCTGATCAAGAACTTCAATAAATGTATTGTACGCAACCTCTTTATCGGGTTTAATTGAAACAATAAGCAAATCATTTGCTTCGAGTCTTGTTTTTATATTTTGTGTAATAAGTGGAACGGGAGTCAATTCCTCGGAAACCATTACCTCACCACCGGCATTTATCAATACGTTAACGATGTTGTCTCTCGGAACATTGAGCTGATCACCCCATTGCGGGAGCAACATCGGAATACCTTTATCCGTGTTGATTGTTGTGGTCACCAGGAAAAACACCAGAAGGAGAAAGGCAATATCAGCCATTGAACTCGTTGGTATTTCTCCAGCATTTTTTGGGCGGCGTTTTTCAACTAACATGTAAATCCTCTTCGATTATGCAGCCGTTTTTTCCATTTCAATCAGCGTATCAACAAGATCAACTGAACTTTCTTCCATATCAATAATAATTTTATCTATGCGCGAAATAAATACATTATTGAAAAATTGGATAATCATTGCAACGATGAGCCCAAATAGCGTAGTAAGCAACGCTTGCGAGATTCCACCCGCAACAATTGAAGGGCTGATTTCATTAGCTGCCGCAATGTTTTCAAATGCTACAACCATTCCCCATACTGTCCCAGTAAATCCAAGCATAGGAGCAATAGCGGAGATAGTTGAAAGCCATATGAGTCCGCGCTCGAGAAAGGCCATTTCAACTGTACCTGCACTCATGATGCTTTTCTCAACCTGCTCAACACCACGGTTGGAGCGCATCAGGCCGGCATGGAAAATCGATGCAACAGGTCCTCTCGTATTTGCACACACATCGAGAGCCTGCTGAATTCCGCCTTCTTGAAGGGCGTTCTTAATTGTAATTAGGAATTTCCGTGTGTTAACAGATGCCATAAAAAGATCATAAAGTTTCCAGAAAGATAATGCAACGCCTAATACCAGCAATACCAGAATAGGATGCATGAAAACACCACCTTGAATATACAAATCCGTCATAATAAAAATCCTCCTAAAAAGTATTTTCAGCTTTATATTAGTGAAGGAATGAGTTTTCAAAAAAATGAACTATTAACAACAGTTTAACCAATAGGGAATAAGTGTACATAAAATATTGTGAAATGTCAATATGTTTTTCACCAACTTTTTGTTAATATTTCACCTTAAATAGGTAGCGAATTATTATATGCTGCCATGTGCAAATCAGAGCTAAAAATGGGGTGTATTATTTATTGCCAACGAATATTATTTCGATGGAATCGATTAATATTCAAATCAATTGAGAGAGATACTCTGTGTGAATTACCTAACTCGTTAAAATTGTCAAAACTAGTAAATGCATAATCGACAATCAGCTGTTTGATATGCACACCAACTCCAAAAGACAACCTTTTCAAATCATCATATCCAATTCTGAATGCAGAGACAGATTTAAAATCCAATTCCAATCCGTAGTGCATGTCCACGCTCATCGAACCAATATTGTATTGCGATGACGACTGTCTGCTTTCAAATCTAATGTCTGAATCAATAACAGGAATAATTGAAAATGGCAACGAATCAAAGTTGAGTGAGTATGCAGATCCCACTTTTAAAGTTGGACTGATTAACTCCCTGCGGCCGGTATCCCACGCTACAACAGTTGAGGTCATATCCATGAGATTCACCCCATAGGAGAATTCGCCTATGTGAGAAAGTAAACTTGCGTCAAATCCAATTCCCCAAGCGGAATTGTCTCCAATGTTTCGTCTGATTAATTTAACATTCATACCGAAATAGGTTTTTTCAGATCTCTGGTGGGCATAGCTAAAGAAAAATGCATAATCGGTATTTGAGAAAAATGTTATTGCATCGACATTAAGGCGTTCATTTTCATCTATTCTCCCATTCGCCTGAATTGAATCGATTAATGCATTTCTGGTATCGGGAATCCCATCAATTCCAAGTCGAATAACACTTACTCCGAATGTGTTTTTTTTGTGGAACGGTAACACTACACTTAAGAAATCATAATTAACTTCTCCTGCAAACTGTTCGGCATGCATCATTGAAACTTGGAGCTTCTTGAGCTGACCCATACCGGCGGGATTCCAGTAGGTTGATGTTCCATCGTCTGCAAGAGCAGAAAATGCCGAACCTAATGCCTGCGGACGCGCACCAACACCAATAGCAAGAAACTCACCTGCAAATTTTCCTATGTTTTGGGCAATCAAATGCCCCGGCATAATAAACATAGCAAATACAATAAAAAATATTTTTAAATCTGGAATCTTGTGCAATTGGATGTCCTCATAACCAAAAAACCGAATCACACCTCTACTGTCATGATCCGGTTACCAAAAATATTTTTAATGATTGTGCTAAAAAACCTTTGAATAAAATGTATTAATTCGTTTCGATATCGGGTTCTTGTTCATCACCCTCTTGAGACTTTAAATTCTGAATTTTATCACGGATTTTTGCAGCATTTTCATAGTCTTCATCATCGATAGCTTTTTGAAGCTGTTCACTCAGCAGAGATATCTCAGACATTTCAAACTGTGTCTCATCGTCTATCTTAACTGCAGCTTTATCAATAACCTGTGAAGCAACAAATATGGGAGCTTTCATACGGAGAGCAATAGCAACAGCATCGGACGGCCGGGAATCTATACTGATTGTATCCCCATTGTTTTTAAGAGCAATCTTTGCATAAAAAGTATTTTCTTTAAGATCATTTATGAGAATCCGTGTAATTTCAAGCTCTGCAGAATTAAGAACCGTTTTAAATAGGTCGTGGGTAAGAGGACGCTGCATTTCAACACCCTGCATATTCCATGCTATCGATTGTGCCTCCCACTGGCCAATCACTATCGGCAATAATCGTTTTCCTTCATCATCAATGAGCAGCATGAGAAACTGGTTAGTCGTCGGATCGGCCGTTACACCATGGACACGAACAGAAATTATATTTTTGTCTTTTTGAGCCATGAATTATACAGTAGATATTTACGACAATACGCTAACTACCCTTGTTTTCAATTTCAATATAGCTATTAGCACATATGAAAGCAATATTAAATTTGAAAATAAAAAAGGTCGGATTCCCTCTGATATCTGAACAAAATTATCGCTTCAACGGAGCGATTTTCAGATGAAAAAACCAAAAATAAATTCACATTTTTCTTAGCTCTTGTACCGCTTCGTCCTCGGATTCGAACACAATAAAAGCTCTATCAAGATTAGCTATTCTGAAAAGTGACACTACTCCATCGCGCAAACAGCAAATTGAAATGCTCCCATCTACTTCATTCAATTGCCGTTTACCGAACGTCAATGCACCCAGACCAGAATTATCCATTGATTCAACTTCATTCATATTCAACAGCACGGTTTTTGCACCTTCAGCCATCAACTTTAGAAGTTCAGTTTTGAATTTTGGAGCCAAATCAGTGTCAAGATTATTCTCATGTAGTGTAATTATACAAATGTTATCTATGGTTTTATGGGTGTACGCAATACTTTGGTCTGACATTATATGATCCCTGAATATTATAACGAAAATTGAGAACCAATCTATGATTTAAATTGGATTTGCAATCTCTGTTTGCTCGTCATACACATCGGTTTTAACTTCTTCATGACTGATACGCACTGAAATCAATTTCGAAATACCAGTTTCTTCCATAGTGACACCGTACAAGTTGTTCGCTGCTTCCATGGACTTTTTATTGTGGGTGACGACAATAAATTGCGTATCTTTTGAAAATTCTTTAAGCATAGTAGTGAACCGGGTAACATTCGCATCATCAAGTGGTGCATCAACTTCATCAAGTATACAAAATGGGCTTGGTTTCACTTTATATATTGCAAGTAGTATAGCAAGTGCAGTTAACGACTTTTCACCGCCAGAAAGCAGTGCGATTGATTGAATTTTCTTACCTGAGGGCTGTGCAAATACATCAATTTTCGAGTTCAAAGGATCATCGGTTTCAACAATTTGCATGTCCGCCTCCCCATCACCAAAGAAGCTGGTAAATATTGATTTAAAATTAGTGCGAACAAGCTGAAATGTCTGCTCAAACCGCTCTTTAGCGGTATTGTTGATTTTCTCAATTGTTTTAAACAGAGTTCTTTCCGCTTCACCAAGGTCTTCAGATTGGCTGATTAAAAACTGCATTCGCTCTTTTTCTTTATCATATTCATCAAGCGCCTCCAAATTTACCGGTCCAAACATTTCTACTCGCTGAATAAGGTTTTGTTTTTTCTGAATAATATCATCAAGGTCATGCTCTTCTGAACCGGCTTTAAGAGAGTCAATTTCGATCCCTCTCTCTTCCATTCTTTCATTCAAAAAACTTAATTCGTTGTGGATTTCCAGCAAATCTTCCTTTTTACTTTGTATGGTATCCTTCACACTTTCGATTTCATTTTGAATGGTCATGAAACTGTCGAATTCGGATCTTGTTTCTTCCTGAAATGTATGCAATTCCTCTCTGTTTGCAAGCACATCATCTTCACATTGACGCTGATCATTAAAAAGATTTTCAAGTGTTTCTTTTAATTCATCAATTTTTTGATTTGTTGCAACAATAAGATTTCGTGACTCTTTAAGCGACTCTTCCCTCTTTATTTTATCAGCATGTATATCGCCTAAAAGTAGATCAAGCCTTTCAGATTCCTTTGTACGACTCAGGAGAGACTCTTTTATACGAGCAGTTTGAGCGTAATAGTCCGAGAAATTGTTTTCGACATTTTCCCGTTTAGTCTCCAAAGCGTCTTCTTCATACTGAATTTTATTCCGCTCATCTTCTAAAGAAGCCCGTTCACTTTCTAATCTCGATATTTCAGTGTCGATTTCATTAATTTGGGTAGTGTCTGTTTTAAAATGCTCAAGTTGTTTTGTTTCAGATATCAGTTTTTTCATCTCTTCTTCAAGCTGATTCTTTTCATAAATTACAATATCAAATCGACGATGCAGTGATTCCAGCTCTTTAGATTTGTTTTCAACCATCCTATCTTTTTCAAAAAGTTTACTAACAATATTTTCGTTCTCTTCTTTGATCAATTGCAGCGCAGGCACTTTTTTCTCTAATTCTGATAGACTGTTTTGAATAATTCTATCAATTTCAGCCATCCTATCTTTTCTACCAATAATGCTTGTATCCGAATCTTTTGATCTCCCCCCCGAATACATATATTCTGTCGAAACAATTTCACCTGAGTTGTTAACAAACCGGCAGGGATATGTCTTCCTGTTTTTTGTGTCGAACATATCTCCTTCAACATATACAACATCACCAAGAAGAACATTTAATAGCGGTTTCAAAGATTTATCAGATTTAATTTCATCGACAAGAGGGATACCCAATTCATCTTTTCGAATCTTATTCTTATGAATAGGTGCATCTAAGTTTGCATTAATTTTATCAAGAGCTACAAATGTAGCACGCCCGCTATTTAGTGATCGAAGGTAAGAAAGAGCGTTTTCTACATTTTTAACCGAGTCAACTACAACGTAGTGTGCTTGTTCTCCAAGAATCGCTTCGACTGCATTTCGATATTGATCGGGCACAGATATAAGGTCGGCTAATGTGCCTAATACCCCCGCAACTTCATCTTTAGCCTGTAAGATTTTAGAGACACCATTCGGAAGCCCTCCATATTCCTCAACCAGATTATCGAGAAATTGATATTTGGCTTTATTTGTTTCTAAGGAGACTTTTAATTCATTAATCTGCAGATCATGATTCCTCATATCCTCGATATGTTTATCACTGGTGCTGCGTAGTCCTTCTCTATTCTTTTTGTCTTCTATAATTTCATTTTCAAGCTTACTCTTCTGACTGGATATATCCAATTCGGTTTTTTGAAGCAATTTCAGTTTCCCAGTCGATTCCTTGTGTGATTCATGCAATGACTCAAGCCTTTTTTCACATTCTCTAGACTCATGCATCAGAGTATCTTTAACACGTTTTTTCTCTTCAAGATTTTTTAAAACATCAAAGGCTTTTTGATTCTTTTCAAGGAATACACTTTTTTTCTTTTTATACTCCTCCAGAAAGACATTTCTCTTATCTCGAAATTCATTCAGTTTCTTTCCCGCACCTTCCAACTCACTTTCTATAGAAGCGTATTGTTTTCGAGAATCTTTTATCCTGCTTATTGCCTCTTCAGCATTATCATTGAGACTAGCAATTTCCATTTCCAACCGTTTTTGTGTTTCACCTAGCGCTGTTGAGCGTTCGCTTAATGTTGCAATGGAACTGTCCTTGGTACGGACATGTTCGGAAAATTTATTTAGATTATCCTGTGCTTGCGCTAACAATTCCTGTTTCTCAATAATCTCATTTTGCGCTTTTTCAAAAGCAGCTTTGTCTTTGGCAACTTTACCAGAAAGATTCGAATGGGTGTTTTTTAGGGCAACCATCTCACTTTTAATCGGTTTTTCTCGCCTATGCAAATCATCCAATTTGTAGAAATAGAACAACCTTTCAATTGACATCAACTCATTTTTAAGCATTTCGTACCGTTTAGCGCGATTCACCTGCGACCTAAGAGCATTAACGTTCCGTTCAACCTCATTAATAATATCTTTAACCCGAATTAAATCCTGTCGTGTAGCGTCAAGTTTTCTCAACGTCTCTTGCCGCCGAGACTTGTATTTTGTGATTCCGGCGGCCTCTTCAAATAGTCTCTTTCGAAAGTCATCACTATCTTTCAAAAACATTTCAATCATGCTTAATTCGATAACGGAATACGCATCTGCCCCCATTCCACTATCCATCAGGAGATTTGAAATATCTTTCAGACGGCAAACCTGCTTATTTAATAGATATTCACTATCTCCTGAACGGTAAAGACGCCTCGAGATCATGATTTGTGAGTAGTCAATGGGAAGAATATTTTTTGTGTTTTCAATAACCAGAGAAACTTCGGCAAATCCGAGCCTGCGCCTATTTGCGGTACCGCCAAAAATAACGCTTTCCATTCTTTCGCTCCTGAGAACAGAGGATTTCTGCTCTCCAAGCACCCACCTGATTGCATCTACAATGTTTGTTTTACCACATCCGTTTGGTCCAACAATTGCCGTAATGCCATCATCAAATTTTATGCTTGTTTTATGTGCAAAAGATTTAAATCCAACAAGATCAACTTGAGATAAGTACATACTATTCTTTACTTTAATTGTGAATAAGCAGATTTATAATATTGCGGCACAAAAGAGAACGATTTATTATTCATTTGGAAATAAAACACTATCCCGCTAACAACCATCAATAGTATTACCATAAGATTTACTATGGCACGAATAAATTCCGAATGAAATGTTACATGCATCGCTAAAATGAGTCGGAAGATGAACCAGATTATGAATACAGCAACCACACAACCGTAAACAATAGTGGTTGACGGATTTTGCAAAGCTGAATATAGTGCCATTGAAAAAGGCAATAGAAATATGAGATTGTTTGCAGACCACACAAGCAAATTAAATGAAGAACTTCTTCCTCTTCGCATACCAGTAATTTTAATCGATATATTATGGAAAACAGCTACAATCCAAATCAGTATTAAAAATAGAATTATAAGAAAACATGTGTTTAAGATTGGATTCCAGATTAAAAATACTATCAGATTTTTGGACCATAGAGAATCAATAAATTGAGACAGGAGAACATCAAAATACACGCTGTCTTTGTGAAAATAAGCTACACTTGCAACACCCAATGTAAAACTTGATGCAATTCCAAACCCCAAGACTATCGTCTGCCATGAATGCACATTACGTCCTCCCAACATATCCTCAAAAAATATTTTCGGGAAAATGAGCGATCTTCGAAAATTTTGACCAAACCACTTGTTTTGTTTCAAGGCAATCAGCAGAATAATGATAATTGCAAAACCGGCATATATTAATCTACCTTGAATCTGAGTTTCATTTTCCTCAAATGTAAGAGGCAGAACCTGTCCATTTGAAAGTGCAGCACTTAAGTGTTGAAATGCAAGCCTTGGTTCTCGTTTCTCTGTTGTCAACCCCAAGTAATTGATTCTGTTCTCAGAATGACTGCCTGCGGCTAATACAGGATTATTCACTTTCCAATCAGCAAAACCCCACCAAAATAGACCGCCTATTTGTTCATTTATGTTATTATTGAGAAATAATTCAGTAATGTATTTAGCTTGATTTTTCACAGAAGTCTGATCTATGACTGCTCCTTCTGAAAGATTGGGTTTCACATGCGTACCGATTCTGCCAATTATGAAAGGCTTTTTCAAAACCGATGTGTTTTGTGATTTTATGATGCGAGCAAGATCCTCAATATCAGGATTAAATAAATCCAACAACGTTACATCAACCAAGGAGTTACATAGATCATCTTTGAGGATTTCAGCTGAATAATATATTGGTCGTGAATCTAACGATCGTGCTTCTTCAGATAATGCAGAAATATAATGTTTTGTATTTTCTTCTGTCACGTCGAGATTTGATCCCAATCCCCAACCGATGATTGCCGGATGGTGGCGGTCACGCTCTATCATTTCCCGAACTACCACAATAGAATGGTCAATAAAATCTTGTGATCCAAGTATATCGGCTGCAACATAGTTGACAGGCATTTCTTCCAGCACAAGAAGACCTAATTGATCACATAATGAATAAAAATAGGGATGGTTAGGATAAGGGCCTGACCGAACTGCATTTATACCGAGGTTTTTTATAAGAACCAGATCTTCCCGTTGTTGTGACCATGGTAGTGATATCCCGTAATCAAGATGCTGTTCCATTCGGTATACACCATTTAGATGGACTTTTAACCCATTCAGATAAAAACCATCTTTTTTAAATAAAGCATGCCTAAAACCGAATGTTCCTCGAAATCTGTCTATTACCGTATTACTTTGTTGTATAATTGTAACTGTCAGTTGATACAGCACAGGATTCTCAGGAGACCACAACTCAACATTTCGAAATGTTACATTCATTGTATCCTGATATGCCTGGTGAATCGAGAAATATTTGGGATTTGCAGCCGTGCTTTTTACCAAATTCCCAGTTATCAAATTGTGCACTTCTATATAGTAACCCACATCCTGAATGTCTTCTTGCAAAACACTTTCGCTCTGATTTTCAAGAGTTAGTGGTGAAGTCTGATTGTAGTTTTGAAACAAAGTAAGATATAACCGATGTAACGTTTTTAAACTCACTATCGAATTGATAATCAATTTTCCAATTTGCGAGTGACACCTTCGGATTGAGTTGGAAAAATATTTCTCTGACAATCCCCGTATACCGTTTCCAACCCCATGGCCTTGAACGTGCAAGGTCAAGTATGTCAACATCCTGCGAATTATCAATTGTAATTTCTATCGTGTTCTCATTCCCCGGACGCAATAACTCGTCTAATACATCCAAATAAAAACTCGTGTACCCTCCGGAATGTGAACCGACATAGGTTCCATTACTCCAAATTGAGCTGTTATAGTTAATACCCAGTATCACAAGGCGGGCATGATAGCGTGCTGCATCTTCTGGCAGAAAGAAGATTTTGCGGTAAGTGATTTTATCCGTATATTCTAAAGAACTTGGTACCTTCACCTTCTGCCAAGTTTTGTTAGTGCCGATTTGAATATCCCATTCACCATTTAAGTCGAGAACTTCCCTAAACTCCGCCGATGACATAACATTTACATTATCGGGAGCATTGTTATACTCGGAATTAATGAGCGCAGTAATACCCGTTTGTGCCGCAACAAAAGACGATTGCACCTGCAGCAAAAGCAAAGTAAATGATAGTAATAGGATGGTACGTAAATTCATGAATTAGAATTCTTTTATTGGTGTTATCGGTGAGAAATTTATTTTAATCTAAAATGTAACAATAAGGCTCAATAAATACAATGGAAAATTTAAACACTCTTTCAGTAACCATTCGCTTTCAACAATCTTTAAATTAGCTTAATATACATGATTTATTTTTCTTGACAATTGACCGCTTAATAGCTATTTTTTCGCAGTTCAACAATAAAATTTCTTCATTATTTTTCTTCCATTAGTTACTATAATTCTATAAGAAAACAAGCCCATTATTTATATTAATAAATTGAGGTAGCGGGAGGATTAGCTATGTTTAGGAATATGCTAAGTATTCTTTGCATTATGTTATTGTGTTCACAGGTAAACGCTCAATTTTCAACAATTGAGGAAAAAACTCAAGAATTAGATCGACATGAAGGATTTTTTACCTACTATTGGGATGAAAACAGCGGAAAGATATGGTTGGAAATAACTCGATTCGACGAAGAGTTCCTCATTGTCTTCTCACTACCTGCTGGTCTTGGCTCAAATGATGTTGGTCTTGACAGAGGACGTTTAGGAGGATCGAAAATTGTAAAATTTATACGGAGTGGACCAAAAGTCCTCCTTATTCAACCGAATTATGCCTTTCGCGCAACAACAAATAACGAATTTGAGCAAAAAGCCGTTGATGAAGCTTTTGCCACATCTGTCATCTGGGGATTTGAGATAGATGCGAAAGAAAGAGGTGCCGTCCTTGTTGATGCAACAAATTTCCTGCTTCGTGACGGATTCAATGCCGCCGGAACTTTACGAAATACAAATCAAGGTAATTTTAAACTCGATCCATCCCGTTCTGCATTGCTTAGACAAAATACAAAAAATTTCCCTCTCAATACAGAATTTGATGTTTTGCTGACATTTACGAGTGACAACCCTGGTAATTTTGTACGCAGTGTTGCACCGGATCCCACAGCTATTTCTCTTAGACAACACTATTCATTGGTACAGCTCCCAGATGATAATTATAATCCACGTGCTTTTGATCCCCGATCTGGTGTCGGCGGTATCAGCTTTATGGATTATGCAACTCCGATCAGCGAACCAATTGTCAAAAGATTTGCCAGAAGATATAGACTTGAAAAGAAATATCCCAATGCAGTCATTAGCGAAGCAGTTGAACCAATTGTATATCATGTTGACAGAGGAGTGCCCGAGCCAATCCGATCGGCACTCATTGTAGGGGCTCAATGGTGGAACGAGGCATTTGAAGCTATTGGCTATAAAGATGCATTCAGAGTCGATGTGATGCCCAAAGATGCTGATCCTATGGATATTCGGTATAACGTCATAAACTGGGTGCACCGGTCGACAAGAGGGTGGTCTTATGGCGGAGGTGTGACCGACCCGCGTACTGGCGAAATTCTCAAAGGGCATGTTTCCCTGGGATCGCTCAGAGTGCGGCAGGACTTCCTAATAGCTGAAGGGCTACTTGCACCCTACGAAGATGATTCTGACATTCCACTGGAAATGGAAGAAATGGCGCTTGCACGTTTACGGCAGCTCTCTGCACATGAAGTAGGTCACACTCTCGGTTTTCCTCATAATTACTATGCAAGCGTTAATGGAAGAGCGAGCGTCATGGACTATCCACACCCGCTTGTTACATTAGAAAATAATGGTTCTGTTGATTTATCTGACGCATATGACAATAGTATAGGTGCTTGGGATAAAGTAGCTGTTGCCTGGGCATATTCAGATTATACATCTGGTACAGATGAAAATAGGGCATTAAATAAAATAATTACAGATGCTCTCGACAAAGGAATTCTCTATATAACCGACCAGGATGCTCGTCCACAGGGATCAGCCCATCCTTATGCTCACTTGTGGGATAATGGAACCAATGCAGTTGATGAGTTGGATCGAGTGTTGAAAGTCAGAAGAAGGGCGCTTGAAAATTTTTCCGAAAAAAACATCCGTTACGGGACGCCAATGGCAACTCTGGAAGAAGCTCTCGTACCGATTTTCCTGTTTCATCGCTACCAGTTAGAAGCTGCAGCAAAAGTTCTTGGTGGCGCTAACTATTTTTATACACTTCGGGGTGACGGTCAGAAAACAATTAAGATTGTTCCGGCTGACGAGCAGCGGCGCGCGCTCAACATGTTACTGAGAACTCTTACTCCGACGGAGCTACTCATGGAAGAACGGATTATGAATCTCATACCGCCCAGACCTCCATCCTATGGGCAAACATCTGAGTTATTTGGAAGTTACACTGGCTCTACCTTCGATCCACTTTTTGCTGTGGAATCTGCTGCCAATATGACCATGACTTTTTTGCTGAATCGTGAACGTGCAGCACGATTAATCGAATACAATGCGCGCAACAATGATTATCCAGGATTAAGTGAAATCATTGATGCCATTGTTGATGAAACGTGGAAAGTTGGTAAGCGAGAAGGCTTGAATCAGGAAGCTCAGATAGTTGTCAACAATCTGGTACTCCATAAACTTATGGATCTTTCTGCTGATAATGATGCTTCAACACAAGTTAGAGCAATAGCATCGTTAAAGATTGAAAACTTGCGTTTTTGGATTGAATCGCAAAGTGAAAGTATAGTAAGTGATTCACAAAAGGCTCACTATTTCTTTGCACTGCGCGAGATTGAATTATTCCAGAATAATCCTGCACAATTCAAATATTCGCAACCATTGAATGCTCCAGCAGGATCTCCGATCGGAATGCCAGATAATGCTCAGTGTGATTATGATTATTTCAACACAATATGGTAATACATTCAATATGTTTTCTATAATTTTGGTAGATAACTGCTCAAATGCAATCATATTTTTGCAGTGCTTATGTGGCAAAAAACTTTTATTTAAACGCTAAGGTCAATACGGTTTGATCGCGGAATTTGTACTGCACTACGTCCTAATTCCTGAGCAGAAGACTGTACTTCCGACCTGACTATAGCTTTGAATTCACTTTGAGAGTCAATGTTTGAAAATCGAACTCCTCTTCTGCCAGGCTCACGATTTAACCTCGGATTGACATTGACCCTTGCCAATTCCCCTGTTCCCACAAAACGCAATGGTTCCGTTATAGCCATAACGATTCCTTTCTAAATACAAATATGTTTACAGGATTATAATGCAAGGAGGGTAACAATAGCCAAATAATTGGTCAATTATATAAATTAGTTTTATAAAACGCAAGTACTTTTTATTTATAGCAAAAAATCAACTTATTTCATGAATCAAATTTTTGTTTCGTTCGATTCAACACGAACGCGGTTGACTTCAATATGTGCAAGCCTCGTTGGTTCCGGAATCCTGTAGCGTACGCAGCTTTGCAAAACAATTTCAACAGATTTGCTGATATTAATGAGATGTCCGGGTGATATAAACAATGGATTTGTGTTATCCTTACTTCTGAGTATAGCACCTATAATCTCGTTTTTGTCAATTAATTCAGTATAATTTCCCTTTCTGATTTCGGGAAGTTTACCTTCACCAATAAGCCTGCTCTTTGCACAGCCGATTGTCGGTAAATTTAGAAGTAAACCCAAATGACACGCGAGACCAAACCGTCTCGGATGTGCATAACCCTGACTATCACACATTATGACATCAGGGATTATACTGATTTTTTCAAAACATTTGATTAAAAGCGGTATTTCGCGGAAACTAAGCAGGCCTGGAATATAGGGAAATGTCGATACACCCGATGCGGTCTGTATTTCAACAGTCTCAAGCGTAGAATAATCGAGTATTACGACAGCCGCAAAAAAATAATCACTTCTCCTATTATATGAGATGTCGGCACCGGCAATATAGTTTGGATGTGCTGGTGCAGACCGGATCAAGATTTTATCAGCAAGAGATTTTTGAATATTGACGGCTTCTTTCGGCGAGACATTCCAATCATGTAACTGGTTAATCTTCAATAGTTTAATACCATTCATTTAAAGATTCACTTACAGAATCGAGAAGATTTAGTTGAGATTCGATCCTATCAGGATTTTTGAGCCGTTCGGAGAGATAAGTATAACGAAGTTCTGTTTTATTGTTTTTGACTGCAATATTGAATGCTTTATAAGTGCCAATAAAAATCATCAACTCTTTCGCACGGGTTATTGCGGTATAGATAAGATTTTTTTGCAGCATAATATAGTGCTGTGTTGTTATGGGCATAATTGCTGCCTTGTATTCACTTCCCTGGCTTTTGTGCACTGTAATGGCATACGCGTGAACCAATTCATTAAGGTTTTTACTGGAATACGACACTATCTTTGAATCAAAATTTATTTCAAGCTCACTGTCTTCAAAATTAATCTGTGTAATATATCCTATATCACCATTATAAACATCTTTCGTGTAGTTATTGCGCACCTGCATCACTTTATCACCGACGGCAAAAGACCTGTCGCCTTTAATCAGGGATTTCCCTTCGGTTCCGAGTGTATTCTGAAGAAGAGAATTCAAGTTATTAGCACCAGTTGCTCCCTTGTACATAGAAGTTAGTACCTGGACATCTCTGACAGGATTGTATCCATATTTTTCAGGCAGTCGTCGTTTAATCAGGTCAGAGATTTTGCCCGGAATCTGCTCAGGATCCTGCTCATCAATAAAAAAGAGGTTCTTATTTTTTGAATTGTCAATATAAGGGACTTCCCCGCTGTTGATTTTATGAGCTGCTACTACAATATCGCTTGTTTCCTCCTGTCTGAATATGAAATCCAATTCAATGGAGGGAATAGCCCCTGATTCGAGTATATCTCTCAATACATTACCCGGTCCAACCGAAGGAAGTTGATCAGCATCTCCAACCAATATTATTCTTGATTGATTTGCAATTCCGCTCAAAAGTGCCGCCATGAGCGGTGTGTCGATCATAGATATTTCATCAACTATGACCACATCTGTCTTAATAGGACTGCGCACATTTCTGCTGAATTTCCAACTTGCAGGATCGTAATCAAGAAACCGATGGATCGTTTGGGCAGGAATCTTACAGGTTTCTTCCATCCGTTTCGCAGCTCTTCCTGTCGGTGCAGCAAGGCGAACTTCTGCAGTAGCTTTTCTGAAAAGATGCAATAACGCTTTCACGATCGTAGTTTTACCTGTACCCGGCCCGCCAGTAACAACCACAATTTTGTGTTGAAACGCTTCCAGAAGAGCTTCTTTCTGACGTTTACTGTACACAATACCATTATTTTTTTCAATAGTACTGATCTCTTTGTCAACATCAAAATCCTTGAGCTGTAATGAGGGGGTATTAAGAATTGTATTGATACGAGAAACAACATTGTTTTCAACAGCAAATAAAAATCTTATAAATACATTGCCATTTTCTTTAGCAATTTTATTTGTTTGTGAAAGATTTTCTATACCATTTTCGATCAACTGAAAATCGACCTGAAGATATTCACTCGCTTTCTGAAACAGTTCTTCATGCGGAAGAAAAATATGTCCTTCCTCTGCTGCTTTTTTAAGGCTGTAAATAAGTGCGGCGCTTATTCTATCGGGTGATGTCGGTTCAATGCCAATCTTTAGCGCTATATCATCAGCTTTTTTAAATCCGATGCCCTTTATGTCCTCAGCAAGTTTATGTGTATGATTTTTAAGCACAAAAAGAGAATTGCTTCTGTATCTACCGAATATCTTTTCAGCAAGATGGAGCGGCAAATCGTTTTCAGCAAGAAATATATTTATATGCTTCAGCTCTCTTTTTTTATTCCACGATACAGTTATTTCACGGACTTTCTTATCACCGATGCCCGGAATATCCTTCAGTCGTTCTGGTTGGTTCTCGATGACATCGATAGTTTCCTTGCCAAATTTTTCAACAATAAGATTTGCGTACTTTTCTCCAATTCCCTTAAACTTCCCTTTTGTCAGCAGGTTTTTTATACCTTGTACAGAAGTCGGAACGATAAAATCGATATGTGATGCAGTAAATTGCCATCCCCATTGAGAATCTTTTTCCCATTTTCCATGAAACTCGCCAACCTCACCGACATCTATTGACGGAAAACTCCCCACAACCGTTAATTCTTTTGCCCCTGTTCTCACTGCATGTATCTGTGCAACCGTATAGCCATTCTCTTCATTACGAAAAGTGAGCCTGAGGACAGTTCCCTGGATTCTGGTTTCATCATCCGGTGGAGTCTCATTGCTGCGGAGTCGATTTTTATTGTACTGGTACATCACATTCGTTCTAATGGTATTATGCCAAGTTGACGCAGGCTGGTCCCAAGTACTTGACGAGCAATCCTGACAAGCCCTCCTCGTGCTGCGGTAAGAGTTTTATCATCCGGATTAAACACTAAATGTTCGCGGTGAAATTTGTTTATCGCCCGCGCAGCATCAAATATCCACGCGGCAATACGTGCTGGATTAAGCGATTCGGCTGCATCTCGTATCACATCAGGATAAAGTGAAAGACACAATGCTAAATTGAGTTCTTCAGCATTTCCGAGCACAGTAAAATCGGTCACATTCTCGGATAGCAGATCCTTCCCTTTTCTTAATATACTTGACAAACGGGCATACGAATACTGAGCAAACGGTCCTGTTGCACCATCAAAAGACAGAGATTCTTCAGGAACAAAGTGGATATCTTTCTGGGGATTGGTTTTCAACATATAATACTTCAAAGCGCTGAGCGCAACTGCTTCAGAAGTATACTCAATTTCATCTTCCTCCATATCCCGCGTCCTGTCGAGTATTTCTTTTTTTGCAAGATGATGGAGTTCATCCAAAAGAGTGTCCGCATCGACAACATTGCCTTCCCGTGACTTCAGCTTGCCTTCAGGAAGATAGACCATTCCGTAATTCAAATGGTAACATTTTTCCGCCCATTCATATCCGAGTATCTTGAGTACATAAAACAAAATTTTAAAATGGAGATTTTGCTCTGAGGCAACGACATACACCGATTTGTCAACATTGAAATCATTAAATTTTTGAACAGCGGTACCAAGGTCCTGGGTAATATAAATTGACGTGCCGTCATTTCGTAAAAGAACTTTCTCATCAAGGTCTATCTCGCTCAAGTCGGCGACAATATCGCCAACATTGTTTTTTTTGAGAGAATTGTTTTCTAATCCCCGCAAGACAATTTCGCGACCCTGTTGGTATGTGTCACTCTCATGGTATACCTTGTCGAATTTGCATCCCAGCCGCGTATACGTTTTATCAAAACCGCGGTATACCCAATCATTCATTTTTTTCCAGAGAGCTAAAATTTCTTCATCACCATTTTCCCATTTCTGGAGCATCTCCTGTGCTTCGTTCAGCAGATCGGGATTTTCTTTAGCCTTTTTTTCAAACATCACATAATAATCGCCTACGAAATGGTCCCCTTTCTTCCCAGATTTATCCGGAGAGTCTCCATTACCCCATTTGCTGTATGCAAGCATAGACTTACATATATGAATCCCCCGGTCATTTACGAGATTGACCCGGGCAACATTGTTTCCGGCAGCTTCAAGTACATTTGCAACCACCATCCCTAAAACATTGTTTCTTATATGGCCAAGATGCTGCGGTTTATTTGTATTCGGTGCGGAGTATTCGATTAATATATCTTGTTTCGGGAATGCCTGTAGTGTACCATATGAGTCTTTTTGCTCCATAATGGTGCTGTAAACCGCTTCAATAAATCCGGATGCATTGAGTTTTATATTAAGATATGGACCGGCAGCCTGAAACGAGTCAACAAAAGGCACTAATAAGTTTTGATTCGCAAGGTCCTGTGCAATAGAAACCGGAGATTTTTTAAGTAACTTTGCTAAAGGAAAACAACCAAATCCTAGATTCCCGAATTCTGTGTCAGGGGTGGGTTCAAGCCTCATGTTTTTTTCATCAATTGAGACCGAATAAATATTTTTTATGGATTTTTGGAGTTCAGCTTCTATTTGATGTATCGGACTTAAAAATTCCACAAATACTCCTCTGTCATCATGATCTTTTCGGTGTATAAATTTACTCTTTTAAAAATGAATTGCAATAAAAAACCCCGATGAAACATCGGGGTTTACCAATACACTCATACGATCATATATACCAAGTTAATCTACCGGTTTTGGCTCTAAGCTGAGATACGTTTAAAACCGAATCTCTTGTAAGCGAGCACTAGAAGCATAACTGCAACGACCAAAAGTCCAGTTCCGAATAAAGTCAATACATACTGTCCCTGCATAAATGTCCGTGCAATGAGAAAAACGAGCGCCGTTAACGTAACGGAAAACATAAAAATCATCGGTATGAAAGTAAAACCGAAACGAATACCTCGTCCTGCAAGCCAGATGGATGCTGCTAAAAGTGCAAGTGCTGCAAGAAGTTGATTTGCAGTGCCGAATAGGGGCCATAAAAGCTCCCATTTGCCTGAAAATGCTAATGCGGCACCAAGTCCAACCGTTACTGCTGTTCCCATAAATCTGTTTGAAAACAGGATACCAGCTTTCTGTTCTTTGCCTGGGCTAAAAAATTCCTGAAAACAGAACCTGCATAAACGTGTTGCCGTATCAAGCGATGTTAATGCAAATGCCGAAACTGCAAGGGCGGCAAACGTTTTACCTGTTTCTTGTTGAATGCCGATGTGTGACAAAAATGTACCTATACCTTCTGAAAACAATACTACAGGCCCTTTTGCTATCAACTCACCGTATGCTGATTTTGTTATCACTGCGGCCGTCAGAATAGCTAATACAGCAAGACTGCACTCGATCAGCATAGCACCAAAACTGATCAACTTCGCATCTTTTTCCGAATCAAGTTGTTTTGCGGTTGTTCCTGATGCAATGAGACTGTGAAAACCCGATACTGCCCCGCAGGCAACTGTTACAAATAGCAACGGGAATAACAATCCAAGGTCCTGATCAAAACTCGTATATGCTTCGAGATGGACAGTCGGGCGGGCAAATAAAATCCCGATAAATGCTCCGATCATCAGTGCATACAGCAGAAAAGAATTTAAATAATCTCTGGGTTGTAATAGGACCCATACGGGTGAAGTTGCTGCTATAAATATGTAGATAAGCATCAACACAAGCCACATCTCGAAGGATAATGAAACGGGAAATTTAAGACCAAGATAGATACATACAAAGAGAAGAACCACTCCTAACAACGACGCAATTCCGAGCGAGACGTTCGATCTTCTCATAAACAGACCGAATAGGACTGCAAGTAAAATAAATAGAATTGATGAACTCCCTGCGCTCGGATTGTCGACAAATGTTTTAGCAACAATGATTAGAAAAGCTGAAACAACCAGAAGAAGAGCAAAAAATGAAAATACCAGAAATAGCCGTTTGCCATCTTTGCCAATCCGCTCCTCAATAACTTCTCCAATAGACCGTCCTTGGTGGCGAATCGAAACCATGAGTGACGAAAAATCGTGTACAGCACCCATAAAGATTCCCCCAATGAGAATCCAAAGTATTACAGGAACCCACCCAAAAACGGCAGCAGTAATCGGTCCAATTATTGGCGAAGCTCCGGCAATTGACGCGAAATGATGACCGAGCAGAACCGGCTTTTTAGCGGGAACATAGTCGATGCCATCATAATGGGTATGTGCTGGTGTTTTTCTCGATGGATCTACCCCGAGTCTCTTTGAAACAAAATCACCATAATATCGATACCCAAGGAGAAGAACTATGATGGATACTACAACTATCCAAACTGCATTGAACATTTATATTCCTTACATGTTGGTCATTTTATTCTGTTATATTAACTTTTTACGGCAAAGGAAGACTTTATCCTTCAGTAACATTATTTTCCATCCATTGCAGATATTTTGCATTTCCGCCCTGTATTTCTACACTGATTATTTCAGGTACTTTATAGCTGTGAAGCGACAGCACAGTCTTAACAATTGATGACTCTGCAGATTTCAGTGATTTAATCATGAGAAGTACTTCTCCGTCTTCGGATATTGTATCATCCCACCAATATATGGACTGTATTGCTGGCATAATACTACAGCATGCTGCCAGCCGTTTTTTAACTAATTCTTTTCCGATTTTCGCAGCTTCATCAGTCGAGCTTGTCGTAACATACACGATTATTTTACCACTATTTTTTGTCATGGATATCCCTATATTTACAATCCTGATGCCGCGCTTGAAAAACTTCGAGGGTCCGCTCCTCCGGTGAAGACACCACGTTCCGCATGATAAAGAATTCCCTGGGCATCTCCTATTGAACTTTTTTCAAATGTATGTCCTAGTGTCTTTAATTGCTCGAACGTAGCATCGTCAAATGCACTTTCTTCATAACGAATGACATCGGGATACCATTGATGATGAAACCGGGGTGCAGCAACCGCTTCCTGGATTGTCATTCCATGATCGATTACATTGATAATACATTGAAGTACGGTTGTGATGATGGTCGGTCCCCCGGGGGTACCGATCACCATAAATACTTCGCCATCCTTGGTGACAATCGTCGGTGTCATTGAACTCAACATTCGTTTATGCGGTTCAATAGCATTGGCATCTCCGCCCAGCAATCCGTACATATTGGGTGCGCCCGGTTTTGAGCTGAAATCGTCCATCTCATTATTGAGTAAAAATCCTGCCCCTTCAACAACTAACAGGCTGCCATAGCTTCCGTTTAAGGTGGTTGTAACGGAAACAGCCATGCCATTTTTGTCAATCACTGAAAAATGGGTCGTTTCCTCGCTTTCGGCACCGATCACTGCAATATCTCCCGATGTGATAGATGTGCTTGGTGACTTTTTGAAAGGGTCTATTGATGCCGCACGGAGATTAGCATAGTCTTTTGATATAAGTGTCGCAATTGGGACGTCGATAAAATCAGCATCACCATGGTATTCTGCTCTATCGGCAAAAACCCTCCGTTCAGCCTCAACCATTAAATGAGTTGATTCAGCATTGTTATATCCGAGTGACGCAATATCATACCGTTCAAGAATGTTCAACAACTCAATAAGACTAACTCCTCCTGAACTTGGTGAGCCCATGGAGATTATGCCATATCCACGGTAATTCCCCTCAACAGGGATTCTTTCAATTGCCCTGTAAGACTCTAAATCATCATGGTTGATTAAACCGTTGTATTTTTCCATTGAAGAAATGATTAAATCTGCTACGGGTCCTTTGTAAAAACCGTCATGTCCCTGCTCAGCAATAGCCTTTAACGTTACCGCAAGATCTTCCTGGACAAACAACTCACCAGGTTGATAAGGTACATTATCAGGCTTATTAAAAATGCTATTTGTTGATGAATACTGTTGAAATTCTTCTCCTCCAATCTCTCTGTCGAGGATCCACCCTTTTTCGGCAAGATCAACTGCCGGCTGCATAACATCATTTCTGTTCATTGTACCGTACTTTTCAAGCGCTAAGAGCGTTCTGGCTACCGTTCCTGGAACTCCAACGGATAAGGCTCCCAGTGTGCTGAGTTCTGGAATAATTTCTCCATTTGAATCAAGATACATATTGCGATGAGCACGCCCAGGAGCTTTTTCACGGTAATCGATTGTCGTTGCGCTGCCATCAGGTAAACGGATAACCATAAAGCCACCACCGCCAATATTTCCTGCTCGCGGATAGGTTACTGAAAGGGCGTATGATACAGCTACCGCAGCATCGACAGCATTGCCACCTTGCTTTAATATTTTTGCACCTACATCAGAGGCAATCTTTTGAGTACTGACAACAACGCCATTCCGAAATGATCCGGATGAGTTAGTATTCGTTTCACATGAAATGAAAAAAATGAATATCAGAATTGAGTGGAGTAGTACAGAAGGTTTTTTTCTATGCAGAATTGTGTACATAGATATTGTTCAGATTTCAATGTAATGAGTAGTATGTCTATATAATGACCTATAAAAACCGTCATCAGTATAGTGAAACGGAGATACAAATGCAATGAAATTAAAAGTTAGGAAAGTAGTTTATATGTATGGTTAGGATATAAGTTCTTGGTATAATATTAAGAATGTAAGATTTCTTTCACATAAATTCTTTAATCATCGTCATCATCCTCAAAGCTTCCTATTTCTTCTTCCACTTCTTCTTCTACTTCTTCCGTTTCTTCCTCAATACCGTCTTCTTCCAAATCTTCATCATCACTTTCTTCCTCGTCATCTCCGGAGGCACCGCCATCCATCTTCTTCTTCAGAATAAAGAAATACAATCCTCCAGCAACAGCCAGAAGAACTAATATAATGGTAATGATCCCAAATATGCTGGTAAAAAATGAACCCTCTTCTACATCTTCCTCACCACTTTCTATTGTCACACCAGGTCCTGTCTGCATCGCTTTCTGTTGAGCTGCAACTGTATCACTCGGCTGTGCAAGGCTCATTAAGCCGGTACTGTCCACATCTAATGTAACCATAAGACGGTTGCCGACAAGTTGAAACTCAACTCCAACATCATCAGAATAATCGAGCCTGAGGTGATTTGTTTTAGAACCAGGATATTCCAACCTCTCTATAGATGCCTGTGAAGGAGGCAACTCAAATCCTTCTAATGCAAATCCTTCATTCATCATCATCATTTTGATTGATTCGAGAGATTCATTTGTCCTGCGTGACAACTCTCGCTGCGACATGAGTTCTCGGTCTATCCGGTCAAGTTTGTCGAGAGCATTCCGGACAATATACATTTCCGACTGGAGTTGATTTACTTGAGAAGTCAGATCCTGAGCTGCCTCTAGAATATCTCTCCTTTGTGAACTATATACCTGCTGGGCATTTTCTGACGTTATCACCTGTTCCATAGAGGCTATAGTGCCTTCAGCTAATCCAATGAAATCGTTTGGTAAAATATCGGTGTCGGCTGATGCTACAAACGCTTTTCCGAGTTTACCGATTGATTCACGAAGCGTGGCTGTCCCAATCTGAATGAGCGGATCGTCAACAATGACCCCTTTACTTTCTGGGTGAGGTATTTCAATACGTCTGAAAATGCTAAACACTCTCCCTACGGGCATTTCATAATCCGCACGCCAAATAAAGAATAGATCCCTTTCTGAAACACGGGTGACAGTGCCAACTATATTCTCTGGTGGCCCAACCTGTACCGGCTCAGACGCTGATACATTAAAAGAAGACTGTTGAGAGCGATCGAACTGTGGTTCAGAAACTCTCTGTTGCGAAAACGTCTCAAGATCGCTTGGCTGAAGCAATGAAAGCTCAACTTTGTCACCAGGAACAATATCTCGCTCTTGGGCAATCATTTGACCTATTGAGTACTCATCCTGCACATCTGTCACAACAAGTCTGCCAATATAAGCTCTTCTCGGATCAACCGGTGCACCAGTAACCGGATGATACGTAACTCCCTCATCCCGGAAAATGTCAAAGTAGATATTTCTCTCGACACCATCAAATCTTCCCATATTAAAAGTCAACAGAGTGTTATCAACATTAGTTATAATCCCGCGTTCAGGAGCTTGAACTATGCTTCCTGAAAGAACCATTTCATCATATGAAACTTTGAGTTTATCACCAATCTGGAAGAGTTCAGAATAATCGAGTGTCGATGCTGTAGAAGAATTTTGCTGGCTCTCAATTATTTCTATTTTTCCAATATGTTTTTCATTACTGCCAAGACGTTCTCCTGTAGCCATATGGATCACATTTTCCTCACGAAAAACGTCTAGAACAATACCGCTTTCCATACCATCGACCGTCCCCCAATTCATATGTATTATTCCATTGCCTAATGATGTTATCATTCCGTTGTTCTGTGCATTACCAGACACCGGAACTATCAACATCAATATAAAAGCAATTTCAACCAATGTCAGAAGTCGACTATATGATATAATTGTTTTTTTCATAGAATTCTTTTTTGAGAGTTCTATAATTGCACCAAATTGCTTAACAAAAGTTCCTTTTATATTCATAATTCTTAATACTTTAGCACGATTGAAAGCCACCAGGTATCAAGCTCAGTTAATTTTGAAAAATGCATGAGATCAGCTGATAGTGCATCGTTAAATTGATAACGTGCTCCAAAATGGTACGACGTAAAATTCAAATTTTTTCCGTCTTTATTTTTTATTGTTGATTCGGTATGTCCAAACCCATCTACCGGAACAAATGTAGTTACATGCTCATCCGTTTCGATGAGCGTATCCGTTTCATCTGTCTCTTCGATAATCATATCGGCCTTAAAGCTGATAGGTATAATCGAGCGGGCACCCAGGCGTAAAGTCAACTTGTTGGACACTTTTGTTTCCAAACCGATTAGGAACACTCAAAAACGTTCCGCTAATTTCATTTCTCGTCAATCCGATTTTATTGTCCGATATGATTCTGCTGAAACTCTCTGCTTCTGCCGCAGGATCCGCAATTTCAACATTGATAGCAAGATCCTCGTTGATTCTACCGGGATTGAATACGATATCGAGGTCGCCCCATATGTAGTCGAGCTTTATACCAAGACCAAGCAGTGTATTCTGTTCTGTAAAATGCCGTTCAACACCAGCTCCAAATTCAATTCTATTCAGTGAACCATTTCCATCAGCTTTTGCAACATTATTTCTTGTGAAAACAACATTTTTACGATTCACGCCGGATATATCAAGAGAATCACTAACACTACGTTCAACGGTCTCAACATCAAATGGCATCGAGTACTTTGTGTAATTGAAAATAAGCGAATTTTGCTGCAATTGTGTTACTGAAGGATAAATTTTCTTTATACGTGCATTTACGTAGGTTGAACGAAGACCCGTTTCAAGAAAACCTAAATTCTGATCATCCAATATTTCAAATTTATCGGCAATACCGCTTAGAAATGAATCTTTAAACAGACTCAAGACTTCATTACCATCAAACGCCATCCGCTCAGGACGCATTCCTGCTGCAATGCTGATTTTCTGATTCTCATTCTTGAAGATTTTACCGACCGAAAATCCGATCATAGAGTTTGGAAAGTCAAAACTTCTCGTTGTTGTTTTATTGACAAATGATGTATTAGTCCTAATCGGCCCATTTTCAGACGCAGCTACCGTAAACGAGCTTTCTGTATTTTCGTTTTTAAATAATAGATCAAAATTATTGCGATGTACAGATATGCTGAATCCGATATCTCCGAACAAACCGATATACGATAGGCTTTGGCTTGAATTATCAGATTCGATCATCTCAAGAGTACTTGATATCGTCCCGGTATTTATCGATGTAAACTGTTCACTATTGCTTAAATCATCCACGGTAAGATTTTTCCCTCTCGTTTCCAGAAAAAGACCTGTGGAAGATCCAAAGCGGTTTGTAATAGTACCAATTAAATTATTGGGAACAATATCTGTATTTTGGAGGGCTGACAATTTATCATCAAATACTGAAGATTCATCACCGCCCTGAAGATTGCTGAGATTCGTATAGAGCCAGGTACCCTGATATCGATTGATATACGCCGGATTCAGAGATAAGTCAGAATAGAGATCATCGACAAAACCGTGCAAACCAGTCCCCATACCCCGTAACTAAAAAGAGTATTTATCATCCTGAGCTGCTGCGGTATCAATAATAGTCAGTTGTAGACATAAAAAACTAAGGAATAATACAATTCCTCGTAGGCCACAATGTTTATTTTTATTTTTCTTACTGTTCTTCTGTACCATATAAGTCCGTAAATATGGCCCGATAATAGGGAAATTATTGCCGGACATCCTCTTTTATTACATGACCTGAATCTGCGACTTTCTTATAATCGCTTTTACAGACGAAAAATGCAGCGCAACAGATACTATCAAGCTATCATTGGGACTAAGCCGGTCATAATATTGTGCTTGATTTACGTCTATTACGACTTCTGTCCCCTGTTTGAACTGCAATCCGTTAAATGCGACAGATTCTTTGAGAATGCCATTCATTGTACTCACCCGATTAATTATTATTACATCGCTCAGTGGCGATTTATGCAACTTCTATGCCATATAATTTCCCCACTTGTTAAAGTATCGGCATAATTCCCGCTATTAATAAGATTTTTTGAAACTATTTGTCAATTCAGATCAATAGTGTTTTTTTGATTACATTCTTCTATTTTTCCCTTTTCCTTTCTCCGGCAAATATGTACATTCTATACACAAGTTTTAGGATTAGAAAAGGGATGAACACATGACAATAGGACTTATTTTCAGTTTAGCACTTTTGTGTATCGCATATGGAACATCTAACGCACAAGAACGCCAGCGAGCACGGGAACTAGGTGTCCACATTGGAATTTTAAAACCCGGAAAATATAATGCTATTACCGATGTACCCGGTGTGACGGTCGGTCACACTACCTTATTTGAAGGTGACAATATCAGGACCGGAGTAACTGCAATTGTGCCCCATTCGGGCAATTTATTTCAGGAAAAGGTGCCCGGTGCGGTATTTGTCGGTAATGGATTCGGAAAAGCTGTTGGTTTCACACAGGTAGATGAGCTTGGCACAATTGAAACGCCCATCATCCTGACCAATACACTCAGTACATTTACAGCTGCATCCGGACTAATTGAATATATGCTTGCTCTACCCGGTAATGAAGAAGTTCGCTCCGTAAATCCTGTTATCGGAGAAACAAATGATGGCGGACTAAATGACATCAGGGGTATGCATGTAAAAGAAAAAAATGTGCGCCAGGCTATTGCTTCTGCGAAAAGCGGCTCTATTGAAGAAGGGTCTGTCGGTGCAGGCACAGGCACCCGAGCTCTCGGTTTTAAAGGAGGAATCGGAACATCTTCCAGAATTCTGCCTAATGTTGATGGCGGTTATACAATCGGAGTTCTTGTTCAATCTAATTTTGGTGGTATTCTGAGCATCAATGGTGCGCCAGTCGGGCGTGAGTTGGAAAAATTCCCATATGCAGACCGTTTTCCTTACCATGACAATGATGAAGGATCTTGTATGATTATTATTGCAACCGATGCGCCTCTATCGGCACGAAATCTCAAGCGTCTCGCTAAAAGGTCATTTCTGGCGTTCGGTAAAATCGGCGCATACTCATCAAATGGAAGCGGAGATTATTCTATTGCATTTTCAACGCACTCAGAAATCAGAATAACAAATGAGTCCAGCGAAGTTGAACGAAAAACATTAGATGTTGAAAACAGTAGGATGTCACCACTTTTTCTTGCGGTTGTTGAAGCGACTGAGGAAGCACTTATCAATTCGCTCTTTATGGCTCATGAAATTACAGGTAATGGAAGAACACAAGAAGCACTACCGATAGACAAAACAATGAATATTTTGAAGAAATATAACGCACTCAACTGGAACGAAACGATTCCACCCTGGACAGATAAATAGGAATAATTCCTTTTTAAGGAGAATACAATGACACGTGATGAGGCCTGGAACCTCTTGAACAAATACACAAAAAAAGACGGATTACTTAAACACGCTCTTGCCGTTGAAGCATTGATGCGGGCATATGCGAAAAAATTCGGTGAAGACGAAGATATATGGGGAATTGTCGGTCTTATTCATGATTTTGACTATGAACAATATCCAACACAAGAAGACCATCCCTACCGCGGATCGGAAATTCTTGAGGAAATTGGTTTCCCCGAAGAATACCGGCGGGCAATAATGTCACATGCCGAATATTCGGGGGTCCCTCGTGACACGCTCATGGCAAAAACACTCTTTGCAGTTGACGAGCTTTCCGGATTTATAACGGCAGTTGCCCTTGTGCGTCCGAGCAAGAAACTTGAGGATGTAAAGGTGAAATCAGTGAAGAAAAAATTGAAAGACAAAGCGTTTGCTGCTTCAGTGAGCCGGGAAGACATCCAAACAGGTATCAAAGAGCTTGATATCGATCAGGACGAACATATACAATTTTGTATCGAAGGCATGAAAACAATTGCAGAAGATCTCGGACTCTGATAGAATACTATTCGTTAATTTATACTACACCATCACCCATCTACTACCCAACATTGTTAAAAATCCTTCCTTTTGTAATAGAAGTACTAATTTTAAACAAAGATCCTGGTCTGATTTAATGATTTTTGCAAGTTCCTTGACAGTATTTCCGGATTTAGATCTATTCAGGTGTTTCAGGATTGCACCGCGAACCTGCCGTTCCGATCCTTGGAATGGTGATTGACGGTGATAATGTGCGCTTTTCTTATTGAGGTACGGATAGTGTGCTTTTAGCATCACACCGTAATCCATCACGGCATGGTACCAATCACTCGGATTTTTCTTATCAACAGTTTGCTCAACCAAAAGAATTATCTCCTTATCCGAAACATATTCCTGATCGCTGAAAAAGTGATGAATATATACAGACCGGATATTTGTTTCTATAAATACTGAAGGAATATTAAACGCAAATGCCGCGATTGATGATGCTGTAGCTTTGCCTATGCCCGGCAACGTAACCAAATCCACTTCAGAACTTGGTACTTTTCCGCCAAAATCAGTCACAATAGTGTGTGCACATTGCTGCAATGCAAGCGCTCTACGATTATACCCAAGCCCCTGCCACACCGTATAGATATCCTTCAGAGAAGCATTTGACAATGATTCCAATGTTGGAAACATCTCAATAAAATCGTTGTATTTTTGAACGACCCGGGATACCTGAGTCTGTTGAAGCATAATTTCCGATACTATAATATGATATGGATTGCCTGTCTTTCTCCAAGGAAGTTCCCGGCCGTTTAATTCATAAAACGAATATACCGTACTGTGAAACAGATCTATCTCTTTTTTTGTTAATTTTCCCATGACATATAACTTTTTCAGCTTATCCAAATTTTGTGATATATAGCAAAAAAATAAGGTGTCCGATCACGGAAACCCGTGTGCATCGAACACCTATAAATAACAAGACTATATGTTTCACTCATGAGACGAAAAGATCAGGGAGAATAAATATATCACATACAAAATAATAAAGCTCAGTAACGAATACAACCACAAGCGGAACATACAATATCCATTTAATCAATGCCATAGTTGCCTCCGAATATACAGAATCGTCAGTTATAAAGTGTGTTTCATATTTTAAATAGATTTATGGTCGGAGCGGCGGGATTTGAACCCGCGACCCCCAGACCCCCAGTCTGGTGCGCTAACCGGGCTGCGCTACGCTCCGATCAATTTCTCAATTCACTTTTTCATCAAGAATCTTAAGAATTTCCTCTAATTCACTTTGAATGCCGTCAAGCAGCTCAATATGCAGGTTTTTTTGCGGCTCGGATTTGGGTGGTGCTGATCTTTGAGCATCATGCATCTCATGGAGATGGTTTCTTGCGCCTTCGATCGTGTACTTTTTATCATAGAGCAGAGCTTTTATCTTATTTATCAGACGGATATCTTTATCCTTATAGATTCTGTTTCCTGCACGATTTTTTGAAGGCCGCAGTTCTAAAAATTCCGTTTCCCAATAGCGAAGAACATATTGTTTAAGCCCCGTTATCTCAGCAACTTCACTAATAGAGTAATAAAGTTTTTTGATCGGTTGTGCACTCATCTGATTACTCCGCTATGTGGATTTAGATTAATTTTTCAAGGGGAGTGTATGGTAAATCAAATGCTTCTGCTACTTTGTCGTATGTAATAGAACCTTTGTAAGTATTCACTCCATGCCAGAGTCCTTTATGCGTCTTGATTGCATTTTCGACTCCTTTGTTGGCAAGTTCTAAAACAAATGGAAATGTGGAATTGTTTAATGCAATTGTTGAAGTAAATGGAACGGCTCCGGGCATATTTGCAACGCAATAATGGACAACACCATCAATGGTGTACGTTGGATCATCATGCGTAGTCGGCTTTGCTGTTTCGATACAGCCTCCCTGATCTACTGCAACATCAACGATAACAGAGCCTTCTTTCATAAGGCCCAGCATGTCACGTGTAATTAACTTTGGCGCCTTTGCTCCGGGAATTAATACTCCACCAATTACAAGGTCGGCAAGTGATAAATATTGCTTGATTGTATGGGGATTCGACATAACGAGATTGACATTTTTCGGCATGACATCATCAAGATACCGCAATCTGTCCAGATTTATATCAAGCATATAAACATCGGCTCCCATACCTGCGGCAATAAAAGCGGCATTTGTTCCAACAACACCGGCACCAAGAATTAAGACTGTTGCAGGAGAAACACCTGGGACACCACCCAAAAGAATTCCTCTTCCCCCATTCATTTTTTCCAGAAATGTCGCTCCGACCTGAATTGACATCCGCCCGGCAACTTCACTCATAGGAACAAGCAGCGGTAATGATCCATTTTCACTTTGAACCGTTTCATATGCAATTGTAATCGCTTTCGTGTCTACCATTGATGTAGTCAGCGGTTTATTCGCTGCATAATGAAAATAAGTAAATACTGTGTGTTTTTCAGTAATCAAAGAAAATTCTGATTCAAGAGGTTCTTTTACTTTTAATATTAGGTCGGCTGTTTCATATACTTCTTCAGCAGTTTTGAGAATTGTCGCTCCTTCAACATCATAGTGTTTATCTGCAAACCCACTTCCAACGCCGGCATTACTCTGGACATATATTTCGTGATTATGTTCTTTGAGAATATGTGCCCCAACAGGAAGAAGCGCAACACGGTACTCATGTTTTTTAATTTCTTTCAGTACTCCAATTTTCATAAAATCTTTACTTTTCCGGAAAATCAATTCGGCAGAATAGTCATCAATCGGTATGCACTCTTGCAGTATATAATATCAAAAAGATTATAGCAAATGGTTTTTAAAATATTTTTTGGGAACTAGGCTATTTGGGTACAATCATTGTTGTTGTTGTATTTTCATCAAGTATTTCTTGAGC
The DNA here is from genome assembly GCA_965249485.1 of bacterium. Taxonomy (GTDB): domain Bacteria; phylum SM23-31; class SM23-31; order SM23-31; family SM23-31; genus CBDFMG01. The sequence goes on from OZ252239.1 coordinate 2,725,560, forward strand.
AACGGACACAAGATCTTGTGGGGTCACTTTATCAATTCCGTCCAACACTTGATCGAGGTTGAAATATTGCTGTAGATATAATTCCATTTTTGCAAGTCTATTCATACGGCTATGAGTACTTTCAAGACCGAGCATTAAATTTCCCTTAAGCTGTGACTTAAGTTTATCCAGTTCTTCCTCAGATAAGGCCTCATCTTTTACCCGTTTAAATTCGTCATCAATTAAAGTTCTTGTTTGCGTAATGTTTGCTTTGTCAACACCTATGTAGACGCCAAACACACCAGTATCCGAAAGAAAATCTGCAAAGGTGTAAATTGAATACGCAACACCATATTTCTCCCTGATATTTTGAAACAAACGGGAGCTCATTCCGCCACCCAGAAGAGCGTGGAGAATGAGAAGGGAATATTTTCGATCATCACTATACGGTAATGCCCGATTACCTATACAGACATGTGCCTGTGATATATTACGGGAATAAATCTTTTCAGTTGGACCAGGTTTAATATATCCGTTGTTATTCCTGGCTACTCTATTACCATGAGGAATATTGGCATATTTGTTTACAAAACTACATAACGAATCGTGATCAACATTACCAGCAGCAGTGACCACAAGACTATCTGTTGTATAGTGTGCAGTACGAAATTCAACAATAGCATCTTTGTTCAAGGAGTTAATGTTCTTTTTCGTACCGAGCACAGAAAAGGATAGTGGATGATCCCGGAATAAGTTCTTATGAAAATAGTCATGAATCAACTCATCAGGAGTATCATCCAAACTACTTATTTCTTCCAGAACCACCTTCTTTTCCTTCTCTATATCTCCTTCATCTATGATCGGACTTGATAAGAGGTCCATTACAACATCGACGGCAAGTTCAGAGTGTTCATCAAGCACAATTGCATAATAACAGGTAAATTCCTTGGATGTAAATGCGTTTAATGTTCCGCCGACCGATTCAAGAGATTCGGCAATTTCAGCAGTATTTCTATTACTAGTACCTTTGAAATTCATGTGTTCAAGAAAGTGACTGATCCCATTATTCTCACTGCACTCATCGCGGGAACCGTTATTTAGCCAAGCTCCAATCGAAACAGAACGGACATGAGGCATAAATTCGGTAACCACCCGTATTCCGCTGGGTAATACTGTTTTATTAACAACAGAATTCATTAATTATCCGATTTTGAATGAGATTCATTCTTTTCTGATGAGCGGTTTTCGGAATTTTTCAGGAGCACTTTTCTGGATAAATCTACCTTACCGGACGGATCAACTTTAAGAACCTTGACCTGTAATTCTTGACCAAGCTTCAATACATCTTCGACTTTATTAATTCGATGGTTCTCAATTTCGGAAATATGGAGCAACCCATCTTTACCGGGAAGTATTTCTACAAACGCACCAAAATTGGTGATGCGCTTTACTGTTCCGTCGTATATTTTGCCAACTTCCGGCACAGCAAGCAACTCATCTACAATCCGTTTTGCTTCATTCCCATTCTTTTCATCTACTGCAGAGATGAATATAGTACCATCGTCCTCTATGCTGATTGTTGATTCTGTTCTTTCCTGTATTTCTCGAATAATCTTCCCACCTGGTCCGATAATCATACCGATATTCGCAGGATCGATCTTAAAGATTATGATTTTCGGTGCATAAGGAGATATATTCGGCTTCGGCTTATCAAGAGTCTTATTCATAATAGCAAGAATAGTGTTCAGACCTTCCCGTGCTTGCTCGATTGCACTTTTCATTATCTCAATTGAGATTCCTTTGACCTTGATATCCATTTGAATAGCCGTTACACCTTCCGCAGTACCAGCTACTTTAAAATCCATATCACCAAGATGATCTTCATCTCCAAGAATGTCCGAAAGTATAATGACCTCATTTTCATCCTTAATTAAACCCATTGCGATTCCGGCAATCTGTTTTTTTATTGGGACACCGGCATCCATTAAAGACAATGAACCTGCACACACTGTTGCCATTGACGATGAACCGTTTGATTCAAGAATATCGGAAACTATTCTTAATGTATAAGGAAATTCATCTTCTTCAGGAATAATACTCTGTATAGCTTTCTCAGCAAGACGACCGTGACCTATTTCACGCCTACCTGGACCTCTGGGAAAACTGACTTCTCCAACACTAAATGAAGGGAAGTTATAATGCAGCATAAAACTTTTACAGGACGAACCGTCAAGTCCCTCTATTTTCTGCTCATCAATTTTTGTCCCGAGCGTAGTCACGGCAATACTCTGTGTCTCGCCTCTGGTAAACAGCGCTGACCCATGTGTCCGAGGTAATACTGCTATTTCACACGTTATATCCCGGACATCTGTATTACTCCGTCCATCAAGTCTGACACTGTCTTTAAGGATAATATCCCTGATAGTGTTTTTTTCTATCTCACCAAAGTATTTTTTAATTTTCTTCTCTGAATCGGGATATTCCTCTTCCAACGTCTTCAGTGTAGTGTCTAACGCTTTTCGCATTTTATCATGCCGTGGCATCTTTTCTTTTAATTTAATAGATTCCTTGATAATCGGTAATCCTGTATCCCAAACTTTCTTTTGCAATTCTTCATCAACTTCCGGAACCGTAATCTCCTGCTTAATCACACCAATCTCTTGTGCCATTTCATCTATGATTGGAATGATTTTTTTGCAGTTTTCATGAGCAAACTCCAACGCTTCTACAAGTTCCTGCTCGGATATTTCTTTTGCTTCTCCTTCAACCATAATTAACGATTCAGCAGAAGCAGCAACCACTATATCGAGCGCACTTTCATGAAGTTGTTCGAATGTTGGATTGACTATTAATTCACCATCAATTTTTCCAACCCGCACTGCGGCAATCGTTGCATCGAACGGCACGTCCGAAATGGTAATCGCCGCTGAAGCACCAATTATACCTAATATATCCGAGTCATTCTCTTGATCAGATGACAGAACATTAATAGTAACCATTGTTTCGTAGAGGAATTCCTTAAAACAAAGCGATCTGATTGGCCTGTCAATCAGACGAGCACTCAATGTTTCCTTATCAGTTGGGCGCCCTTCACGCTTGAAAAAACCTCCCGGTATTTTTCCTGCTGCATAAGCTTTTTCTCTATAATCAACGGTCAACGGAACGAATCCTCTGTCCTCAATTTGATTATTTGACCGCGTAACAGCAACCAGCGCTACCGTTTCACCATATTGAATCCATATAGAACCACTGGCCTGCCGTGCAACTCTCCCTGTTTCCAGTGAAAGCATCCGTCCCCCGATTTCAATTTCCTTGCGTACGATCATTAAAATTATCCTCTATTCATTCCGAGGTTCTAAAAGATTATTAACAGGAACAAAGAGCTGCGGGTATAAATCCGTTTTTAATAGAAACATTTGCCCTTTTGTAACATTATAAAAGTATCTTTTATCGTTTTCCTCATTACCAATTTGGATATGTTCAATTTCCTCGCCATTGCTGAACATTACATAATCAGCAACAGGAGGAGAAAGACCATATCTTGATTTATTTGCAGCTGGATTATCTATAAATCCAATTGCTTTATTAACATAAAACTCATTTAATATATTTTCAAACCGTATTTTATTAGCTCTGCCTCGATCGGGATCAGTCATATACCAATTTTCTGTTGAATCCTCTTTAGTAAATATAAATGTAGAATCGATTTTGGTAATATGTACCTCATCCACAATACTCGTATTATAATCAACAATATCTTTATCTCTTAGATTAAATAGCCGAGGAGTCAAATAATGTACTGTACTTGAATCAAGTTCTATGACTGGATCTTTCAGGTCAGTTGTCGCATAATAGTTTCCGTCAATCGGATTACCAAAATATAGAACTCGTGATGAATCACCAGAGGACATCTCTAGCCAGAAATTCGGTTTGTCAAGACCGTATTTACTCAGAGATTGAGGTGAATCCTCAGTAAAATTCTTGATTTTTTGAAGACTGATCTTGTTAAATGTTTCAATAACACGGGTATTATCAGCATCATAATCGAGCGGTTCTACAATATTCCAATCGTTTTTTTCGTCTTTTTTGAGGACTATTCTTTCATTGTTTCTTTGAAACACCAGCTCGATGACATCGTCCCTATCAATGTCAACGATATCTTTGTTGCGATAATAGAAAAGTTCTTCATTGAGTCGGTTTCTCAGCGACTGGAGAGTAAGATAGACATTGTCATCGCCTGAAATACGGGCATATGCTTTTTCACTAATAGCATTTTCATTTCCGACAAAAATTGAATATGTACTGTCATTTTTAAGCGTAATTGTTAGCTGAGAAGCAGCATGGTCAAGATTGTATTTTGCATGATCATCCCGAATATCAGATACATGCGTTTCCTTGTCAGAGCGTTTGAAACTGTCAAGCAGGTTGCGCAAATTTGATGCATCCGCTCTGTATTCCACAGGCTTAATCATGAACCAGACGTCGCCACGTTTTTCAAAATACATAGCAGCATCAGAGCGGTCAATATTCACCTTCACAACATCATCAACTTCAAACACAATAAAACGGTTTTTTTCTTCCTCAGCCAGCATCCTCCCTTCTTCACCAAGAATTTCATAGAAGTAGACATATGCTCCTAATGCAAGAAAAGCCAGGCCGATAAAATACGTGCTCTTAAATTTCATATTAAATATTAAAAATCAACACTTCTTATTTACAGTTTTCTTCGTCGAAAGTATACACTTAATCCTGCAAGTAACACCAGTCCGGGAATGATAAATACGGTGAGTGCCAGCGAAAATTTCGCTTGCTGAGCAGTCATATTAACCCGCCTGTCTTCAGGATTTTTCGGAGGGATTGCAACGAGATCTTCTTCCTCTGCCAACCAATTCACTGTATTGAGAAAAAGAATGCTGTTTGGCGTTTGTATATAGTTATTTGTTGCAAAATCTGAATCACCAAACACAACAAGCACACCTCTGTCGCCTGTCAAACCAGGCCCAGGCGCTGAGCCAAGCGATTTCGTTGCAACAGAAGCTATGATGACGGGACCCTCAAGGTCGACACCATCATCAAACGATACTGCTATACCTTCATCTGGATTTTCTGTGTTCCATTGAAAATTAGATTCTCCCCAACTTTGCGGTGTTGTCTGAGCCAGCCAATCGACTGTTACGCCTGCTGGGATATTTTCCGATTTCGGCGTTACTGAACGAACAAGTTCAAAAAAAGTATTCATATTAAAATTGGCGGCAATCGGATGCGAAGTATTGTAATTTGTCACCAAAGGTACCGAAGCCGGATATCCGAACATCTGTCCGACTCCAGAATAATCAATGATAAGATCACTCCCAACTGTAATACCCCAATTATCAAAAAAATCTTCCATACCCGGATCAGGAGGAGGATCAAGCAAAAACAATACTTTTCCACCATGGTTAATATAAGAATCGATGGAATCAAGTTCAGCACTAAACAAGTTTGTCTTTGGTCCATTGACTATGAGAACCGAACAGTCAACAGGGATAGACTTCTCCCTTGCAAGATTGAGCCCTTCCACTTGATAATTCAGTTCGACAATTTTTTCCTTCAAACTGCCAAATCCTTTTTCTTCAAGGCTTTCAATATCGTGTTCCCCATGTCCGGTCATAAAATAAATAACCTTACTTCCTTCACGAGTAACCTTAATAAGGGCATTGGTCAGTGTTTGTTCGCTTAAATTCTCAACCCTTTCGGATTTTCCATCAGTTTCTAAAATTAACATTCCATATGTCTGAATCCCATAATTGCTGGCAACTTCAGGACTTTTGTCAGGATCAAAAAATGCAAACTCGAGTTTACCGCTATAATATTGGTATTCGGAGATTAAATCTTCGACATTTGCTTTATTAGTGGAACGAAAAAACGCTGTAATCTTGATATTGTTTTCAAGGTTCTGAAGCACCTTAATTGTCTGATCAGCAAGCGTAAATTGCTTGTTTTCTGTTAAATCGACTCTAAGACTATGCTTATTTGACACATAGTTAAGCAACCCAATTATACCGACCATAAAAAGCGATACCACAAGCGCATTTCCTATATATTGAGTAGCTCTGCGTTGGAAGAAATTTTTAATTAATTCAAAATTATTAACAGCATTGAAAAGAGTCAACACCAAGCCGGCCAATAAAACAATAATGGTAGTTGTACTGAAAAAACCATCTGCGTAATATTTAATTAAGCCAGATACCAAAAGAACAATGCCAGTAAATCCGGCAATTTTAAGGAATAATTTGTTCATACGAATCAAGACCTCCACTTCATAGATTCGAGGGAACGGTATGTTAGAAAAAGGCTTAAAGCTATAATACTCAAGAAATAAAATATGTGTTTTGTATCAAAAACACCCTTGGTAAAGTCATCAAAGTGCACTGGTATAGCCACATAATTCAAAATTGCGCTGACAATTGGTTGACTAATAAACTGAGCAGGCCAATTGATCACCCACAGAAGAATAAATACACTGAAACTCACTGCAACTGCAATAAGTTGGTTTTCCGTGAATGAGGAAATTAGTAATCCAATCCCAACAAACACTGCACCCATCAGCAGGAGTCCAACATACCCAGTTATAATCGGATAAATTTCGGGATTTCCGTACCAGGAAAGAATTAAGAAGTAAATTGATGTTGGCAGAAGCATTATTACGTATAATGAAAAACCTGCCAGAAACTTTCCTATCACCAGTTGCATCGTAGTAATAGGAGAAGTAATAAGCAGTTCAATTGTCATCATCTTTTTTTCTTCCGATAACAACCGCATTGTTATCATTGAAAGCATCAGTAGAATCAAAAAAGCAAAATTTCCAAAAAGCGGCCTGATTACCATAGTATTGACATTGATTGGAGGAGGCGCCTGTCGATACATCTGTGCTTCCATCATCGTACGAACAGACACATCGAGAAAAAACGACAAGGATACATAAAAAAAGAATCCTGTAACAACAAGAAAACCAGCAATCATTCCGTATGCAATTGGTGACACAAAATACGACCGAAATTCTTTTTGGAATAGAGCCCAGATATTAATCACTTTTTCTCCTCAATATTAGCAAATGCATTTCCAGAGGTATATTGCATGAATATTTCTTCAAGTGTCATGCTCAATGATCGAAGTTCGTACAAATCCCATTTATTATCAACAACAATGCGTGCAAGATCCTTCCTAACATCTTGCTGCACATCGCTCTCAACGACAAAGCTGTTGCGCCCATTATGTTCCTTTTGAACCACTTCAACACTCATAACTCCCTTGACATTCCGCAAAGCTTGGTCAACATCATCTACCGGGCCCGCAACTTCAATTTGCAATTTCTCTTTACCCTTAATATTCTGAGTAAGGTCTTCTTCTGTGCCCTGTGCAACGATCCTGCCCTCGTTGATAATTACAATCCGATCGCAAACCAATTTTACTTCGGGAAGAATATGAGTACTCAAAATAATTGTGTGATCACCTGCAAGGGCTTGAATTAATTCACGAAATTCTATGATTTGTTTCGGATCAAGACCGGATGTAGGTTCATCAAGAATCAAAATCGGCGGATTGTGTACAAGTGCCTGCGCCAATCCAACACGCTGACGGTATCCCTTTGATAATTTGCCGCATATTCTTTGACGAACATGAGTAATGTTTACCCGCTCCATGGCTTGCTCTATACTCTTTTTGACTTCCCGGCCAGGTACGCCTTTAATTCGTGCTACGAACTCCAAATACGACTGAACCGTCATCTCAGGATATATCGGAGGATTTTCAGGCATGTACCCAATATTGCGACGCACATCCAAAGACTGTTCAATAACGTCATAACCTGCAACCGTAACCGACCCCTCATTGGGAAGAAGATAGCATGTTATAATCCGCATTGTAGTTGTTTTACCCGCAGCATTCGGTCCGAGAAATCCAAGTATTTCTCCTTTATTCACTTCGAAAGAAACATTATGGAGGATTTGCTTGTCACTAAATTGTTTGGAGACGTTCTCGACACTAATCATTGTTGCTTAAAACTCCGGATTTATCTGATATTGAGCTCTGATTTTATTGTACGAAAACGTTCAGTATCTGTTTTCATCAGATAATTTAACAACCGTTTTCTCTTACCGACCATTTGCAACAAACCTCTTCTGGAGTGATTATCTTTAGGATGAGTTTTAAAGTGTTGAATTAAATGGTTAATCCTATGGGATAAAATTGCAACCTGTACTTCAGTAGAACCGGAATCATTATCCGATTTGCCAAAATTCTTTATGATTTCCGGCACCTGTTCTTTCATGTATTCCATATAATTTCCTCTACACTAAACCTTGAAATAGTTAAACATATTATAGCTATTATTATACAATACTTTCGTGAATATACGAACGTGCAATGTCAACATCCTTTTGAATTTGTTGTTTCAACAACTCAGGAGAGTCAAATTTCTTTTCATTTCTTATTTTTTTTAAAAATTCTACAGAAATCTGTGCATTGTAAATATCTTCGTCGAAATCAAGAATATGAACTTCTAGTTTAGTTGATTTTCCATTAAATGTCGGACCTAGTCCAACATTCATTGCTCCTTGAAATTTCTTACCGTTTAAATCGACGGATACCACATAGACACCGTGCGGGGGAAGACACTTTTTTTCATCATCAATTTTTATATTTGCCGTTGGATAATTCAGTTTACGCCCAACACCATCACCTTGAATAACCGTTCCGGATATCGAATATGATCTCCCCAAACTGCCACGAGCAGACTCCATTTTCCCATCCAAAATAAACTTGCGAATCTGAGTACTGGCAATTATACCTGATTGATTCGAAATGGATTCCTGAACTATAAAATCAAAATTCAGTTTCTCACTTTCACTTTTCAGAAAATCCCTATCTCCCGCTCTATCTTTTCCAAAGCCGTGATCAAAACCTATGATAAGCGTTTGAAAGCCAATAGTCTGAAAGAGAATTTGTTCGATAAATTCATCGGGCAGTATCTTAGAAAACGCTTCTGTAAATGGAATAATGATAAGACGATCGACATCATGCTGCTCAATGAGGTTTACTTTTTCATCAACAGTGGTGAGAAGCCCTATCGGTGCGTTTGCTTTTTTGCGCACTACGTAGCGCGGATGCGGCTCAAAGGTTACTACTGTTGATGGCGCGCTCTTTTCTTTTGCAACGGTAACAACTTTATCGATGATCGTTTGATGCGCTCTATGAATCCCATCAAACGTCCCTATCGTTATAACACTATCTGATTGACGTTGACAGTCTTCTAAACTTCTGATAACTTCCATAATCAATTTTGCACTATTTTCGCCACATGATCCGGCAACTGATTCCAGGTAACTGCGTCATCAATAATGTAAGATCCCACTTTAGTTCTCGTCAATCCACACAAAACACCACCACAGCCAAGTTTTTTACCAAGATCATGAGCGATACTTCTTATATATGTCCCCTTGGAACAAGAAATCTTAACAATTGCCACACCGTTCTTATACGATTCCAGAACTATATCGTGCACATGAACAGTTCGCGGTTCCGGTGTAACAGGCTCCCCTCTTCTCGCATAAACATAATAAGGTCGGCCTTTATATTTCAGAGCAGAATATACTGGGGGCACCTGCACAATCTCACCTCGGAAATCCTGTAATGCAGTTAGGATGACAGCGCTGTCAATTTTCTGTAGCGGGTATTCTGCAATTACTTTACCCGCACTGTCATATGAATCTGTCTCGTATCCGAACTGAATAGTTCCGATATATTCTTTACTAAGCCCCATTAATGATTCAACTTGTTTCGTTGCACGCCCAATAACAACAATCAGTACTCCGGAAGCTGAAGGGTCAAGAGTACCTGCATGACCGACTTTACGGATTTTGCTCAATTTTCTGACATAGGAAACAACAGCAAAAGAGCTTTTCCCAACAGGCTTATCAACATTAACTACACACCCGAAATCACTCATTCCTCTTTATGCTCGCTGTCGTCAGGTTCAGTATTTATTTGTGACAAGAGATCGTTGATCCGAAACGCATTATCAAGCGAAGTGTCCACTTCAATCGATAACATCGGATTATAGCGCAGATTTATTCCCTTGCCCAATTTCCTTCGGATATTTTTCAATTCCTTTTTCAGAATATGAAGCGATTTTCGTTTTGCAGGTTCAGGCCCATAAAAACTGACAAATATTTTTGCGTATTTTGCATCATCTGACAACTCTGCCCGCATTATAGTCGCCATACCGGGCAGCATTCCTGATACATCTCTTTGTATAATTAAACTGAGATTTGTTTTAATAAGCTCTTCTAATCGCAACTTCCTCTTGAAATCCATCATTACACCAAGCGCATATTCCAGAGCGTGATATTCACCCTTATCTCACGCTCAATAAACATCTCAAGCTTTGCAGAAATCGAATCTAGTTGTGCCTGATCTGTTGTAACAACACCAACACCTAAACCAGCACGTTGCCATTTGTCGTGATAATTGACTTCGGATATAGATACATTAAACGAATTTCTGATTTTCTGAATCAAACTTTTAAGAATTGATCGTTTTTCCTTTAGTGAACGAACCTGGGGCAAATATAGCTCAAGAGAAATAATTCCGACAACCATAGAAAAATTTGTTTACTGTAAAACCCTTTTCACTTCAACATTTTTATACGATTCTAAAAAATCACCAACTTTGATATCATTAAAATTTTCGAGCCCTATTCCACATTCAAATCCGCTCGCAACTTCTTTTACATCATCCTTAAATCTACGCAGGGAGTCTATTGTGCCATCATAAATTTCTATATCATCACGAACAAGTCGGATTTTACTATTTCTCAACACCTTACCCGATACAACATAACAGCCCGCTATCACACCTGCTTTTGGTACGCGGAATGTATCTCTTACTTCTATTGTGGATTCTATTTCTTCTTTAATATGAGGCTCAAGCATACCCTCAAGAGCAGCTCTTACATCTTCAATCAAATCGTATATCACATCATAAAGCTGAATATCAACTTTTTCGGCCGCAGCAAGAATCCTGGCTTTAAGATTGGGCCTGACATGAAAACCTATAATGATACCACCAGATGCGGTAGCAAGCAGAACATCAGCTTCATTTATTGCACCGATGCTTTTATGGATAAATTTAACATCGACTTCATCGTTGCTCAATTTTAATAGTGAATCCTCAATTGCCTCTATTGATCCGTCTGTATCACCTTTTAAGACAATTTTCAGATCCTTAATCTTTCCAAGCTTCACTTGCTCAGATATATCATATAGACTTTTCACTTGAACTCTTCTAACGTCATGTTCACGCTTCAATTGCTGCCGTTTTAAACTCAGTATTTTCGCTTCTTTATCGGAGTCCATTCCAGTCACAACATCACCAGCCTGAGGCATTCCGGAAAAACCAATGACCTGGATTGGAGTGGATGATGGTGCACTCTTAACTTTGACACCACGCTCATTAAACATAGCTTTTACTCTGCCATAGTGCTGGCCGCTCACAAAATAGTCTCCAACTTTTAGTGTTCCGTTTTTAACGAGAATCGCACACACTGTTCCCCTGCCTTTTTCAACTCTTGATTCAATGACAAATCCTCTTATCCTTCCATTCTGATTCGCTTTCAATTCGAGAAGTTCCGCCTGTAACAGAATAGTCTCCAGAAGTTCATCAATACCCTGCCCTGTTTTCGCAGAAACATCAACCGAAGGATATTTGCCACCCCAGCTCTCAACAAGAACATTTTGTTCTGAAAGCTGCTGCTTAATCTGTTCAACATTGGCCTCAGGTTTATCAACCTTGTTGATAGCAACAATAATCGGCACTTCAGCAGCCTGGGCATGGTTCAACGCTTCCAGCGTCTGTGGCATAACATTGTCATCTGCCGCAACAATCAAAACTACAATATCGGTTACTTGCGCACCACGAGCACGCATAGCGGTGAAGGCCTCGTGGCCGGGTGTATCAAGAAATGTAATGTTTTTCCCCTGAATCTCAACTTCATAAGCACCGATATGCTGAGTAATCCCCCCTTTTTCTCCAGCAACAACATTTGACTGCCTGATATAATCAAGAAGAGAAGTTTTTCCATGATCGACATGACCCATAATCGTCACAACAGGAGGACACTCTTCGAGATTTTCCTCATCGATCTCATCTTCCTCAAATCCAAACTCTTCATACTCACTGATCTCATTTACTTCAAAACCAAACTCATCAGAGACCGTTGTGATTGTGTCCATATCGAGTCGCTGATTAATAGATACAATTAAGCCGAGTTCGAGACACTTCTTTATAACCTCATTTGTTTCGACCTCCATCAATTTGGCAAGCTCAGCAACTGATAGATATTCAGTAACATCTATGATGCTCTCATCTTCAAATTCCTCGTCACTGTCTTGTGCTTTTTTCTTATACTTTTTAAGTTTCTGCGACTCATCCATCTTTGCCATTGTTTCCTTGATGGAGGCATCTATTTCACGAGAATCTATCCTCTTTTTACGGACACGCTTCCGCTTTTTCCCTCTTTTATCATCACTATCAGTTGCTTCCGAATCGGTCTTTAATGTTACATGCTTCTTTTCCTTTATTTTTTCAGCAAGACCAAGGCCTTTTTTTGACAACTTACGTGATTTTTTGGAATCGTCTACAACTACTTTCTTTTTCCTTCTAGGCTTTTCAACCGGCAATTCAATCGTATCAACTTGCTCACCAATTTTCGGAACATATTCTTTCTCAGGCTCAGGTTCTGTTTCATCTTCTGCTACGGGCGCTTCGGCAGAAATCTCCTTAACATCTTTTTCAGCAACTTGCTCCGATTCATCAGGCTTCACTTCTTGAACTTCTACATCAGAATCACTGACTTCTTCTTCAGTTATTTCTTTCACTACTCCTTCAATAACTTCAGGCAGAGGTTTTTTAATTGCCATCTTGAGTTCAACCGCATCCTTCTTTTCAGTTTTTGTCTTTTTCGTCGTCGCCTTTACTTCTTCCACAGAAGCAGCTTCATCCGCAACTTTACCATCGTCAGCAGCAGCTTTCAACTTATCCGCATCAGCCGACTTCTTCAAAGAGGCCAAAGCCTCAAGTATAGCTGGTTTTTTTGCTTCTTTTGGCTGTTTAACATCGGCGTCAACAGTATCCACTGCCGCCTGTCCATCAACGCCTTCAGCATCACCCCGCATCTGAGCCCGTTTAATTCGCAATGACACTTTACGCTCGGCAATCGTCTTTTCAGCGCTGAAATGATCCATGATTTTTGAATACATTTCATCGTCAATCGGACTATTAACATTGCTCACCTTATAACCAGAGTCATGCAAATACTCGATCAGTGTATCTGACGCAATATTCAGCTCTTTCGCTAATTTGAATATGCGGATTTTACTTCCCAAAGCCTTCAGTTCTCCTCTTCGTAATAAGAATTCATAACCTCAACAATTTTTTTAGCAGTTTTTTCACCTATACCAGGAATTTCCATAATTTTATCATACTTTATGTCAAGAATATCCTCGGCGGTTTCGTAACCACTACCAATGAGTTTTTGCTTAATTTTGTCTGACAATCCCTCGACCATCATAATGTCGATGACTTCTTCGTCCTTCCCTTTCAGCTCCGATTCTTTGACAATTTCAATTGCATAACCGGTTAGAATAGATGCAAGCCGCAGATTTTGCCCCCCCTTGCCGTACGCAAGAGCAATCTGATCTTCCTCGACAATCACTTTAGCTGTTTTCTGCCCTTCATCAATCTCGACATTTTTAGGTTTGCAGGGACTCAATGCTCTCGAAATAAATATTTTCGAATCACTGCTGTAACTGATAATATCAATTTTTTCGTTGTTAAGTTCTTTCACGATAGCCTGAATTCGAACACCTTTCATACCGACACATGCCCCAACCGGATCAATCCTTTTATCGGACGACTCTACTGCAATTTTTGTCCGGTCGCCAGCCTCTCTTTCTACACCTTTGATCTCGATAATTCCATCATAGATTTCAGGGACTTCCAATTCAAAAAGATGTACAAGAAACCGTGTATCTTTTCGTGAGGCGACAATTTCAGGTCCCCGGGCAGTGCGCTCAACCGACTTAATAATTGCCCTAATACTATCACCGCGCCAGTACCGTTCATTACTGATTTGTTCCGAACGGGGCAAAACAACTTCTGTCTTATCAAGACTGATAATGATTTCATTTTTGTTGATTTGCGTAATATCGCCAATTACAATCTCGCCAACACGGTTTTTGAATTCCTCAAAAATAACCTCTTTTTCCACATCTTTTATTCTCTGACTAAGATTCTGCTTTGCAGAAATGATTAATCGTCTTCCAAAGCTTGTTGGATCAACAATCTCAACATACTCGTCGCCAACATCAAAGTCCGGTTCAAATTTTCGAGCTTCTTCAAGAGAAATTTCGGTAATCGGATCTTCGACATTATCGACAATTGATTTCTCTTGATATATTTCAATTTCGCCTTTTTCAATATTTACAATCACATCGAAATTATCAGAAGCCCCATACTTCTTCTTGATCATCATCACAAGAATATTTTCCATGATTTCGCCAAGAAGATCACGGTCAACGTTTTTATCTCGTGCAATCTCTTTAAAGGCATCTACAATATCTTTATTCATAACCTTGCGGCTCCCCTTTGAAGAAAATCTTTCTCCACTCTACCAAGGCAAAATTACTTAACCCTGCACAACCTTTTCAAATGGTATATTTTCGCTTTTATTATTCTTTTCTATTACGAGTATGTGCTCATCAACAGAAATCAGTTGCCCTTCTATAATCGCAGTACTGCTATCCTGTGTTAACATAACTTGCACTCTTCTTGCAATATTCCGTTTAAAATCGCGGGCAGTTTTCAATGGCCTATCAAGGCCTGGCGATGAAACTTCAAGCCGGTAATTCATATCCGCCGTATCGCGCTTTAAGAATTCGCCATTTATCAACCGTGCAACACGAGAACAGTCATCTACCGTGATACCGTCATCTTTATCAATAAATACTTTGAATAAAACTTGTTCGGAATGCTGTTCCTGAAGCACTTCGACCACCTCTATACCCTGTTCTTCAATTATAGGAACAATATCTTTAAAAATCGTATCGCTGAGCATAAACTTGTGCCTTCTTAACGCAAAAAGTGGGTAAAAAACCCACTTTAAGCACTAAATATATGCAATATTTTTTCGTTAAGCAACAAAAAAGTGTACAATCATGCCACCTCCATGCCAGCCTCACGAGCCTTATTCATATTCACAAACATAAGCATAATCATACCGACAACAAAAAACACAACAAGTGATACTATTGAATTCCGAAGCGAGCCGGTCATTTGGCCTATAAAAGCAAAAACAAATGGTCCCCAAATAGATGAAAACTTATTAAAAACAGAATAAAATCCAAAAAACTCTGCGGATGATTCTACCGGTACAATCGAGCTGTAGAGCGATCGGCTTAGTGCCTGTGAGCCTCCCATTACAAAACCGATTGTAACTCCCAGAACCATATATTCATTAGCTGAAGTCATAAAATATGCATAAATGACGATACACGACCACAGTACCAACGTAATCATCAGCGCATGTTTCGAGGAGATCCGTTCTCCCAACTTACCAAAAAGAAGGGCTCCGAAAAATGCAATGAATTGAATGATGAGAAGCGTAATCATGAGAACCGTTGGAGAAAGCTGTAATTCTTGTCTTCCGTATATTGTCCCCATATTAATGACTGTCTGAATACCGTCATTATATATCATGTATGCAATTAAAAAAATTACTAAATTCCGATAACTTTTGACTTTTTTGACTGTTGATAACGCATGTGATAAACCCAACCCAATATATTCAACATAACGGTTAATACCTGTATTTGCAAGGTTACCATCTTGAGAGTTTTTTCCCTCTTTTAAATAAAAAACAGTAAAAAGCGTAAAACCTGCCCACCACAACCCTGCAAACGAAAGCGCCAGCCTCGCCGCATGATCTTCAGATATTCCTAGAGATTCGTGTCCCACGATTAAACCAAGCGAACATGCAAATTGCAATCCACCACCAACATATCCATATGCATACCCCTTACCCGATACCCAGTCCAGTTCATCATTTTGTGCGATATGGGGCAGAAAAGCATCATAAAAGACATTTGCAGAGACAAAACCGAATTGAGCTACAACAAAAAATATCATAGTCTGCCATACTTCGCCCGAACCACAGAAATATAACAATATTGCGAATAGACTTCCGCCATAGCAAAAAGTCAGCAAGAACTTCTTTTTTGAAGCTGAATAGTCTGCGATTGCTCCGAGAATCGGCGATAGAAGAAATACGAGCAATGCAACGAAACTCAGCATGTACCCCCAGAGTGCTGCGGCAGAAAAAACTGTACCACCGATTACAAAGCCTTCCGGAGGGACAACTACATCCGAAAAATATATTGGCAGTATAGCAACTCCAACCGTTGTGACAAATGCCGAACTTGCCCAATCGTACATTGCCCAACCAAATATTTGCTTTTTATCGCTAACCATACGTGGAATTTTCTACTTCATTGAATTAATGTGCATTCAAATGGTTATGAATCATTTGTGCTAAATCAAAATTTATGCTCTTTACATTTACTATTGTCTCTGGTTCAGCCTCACGAAGTCTTGCAATTGAGCCAAAATATTGAAGCAGAGCATTTCTTCGTTCTACACCGATACCTGGAATTTTGTCGAGTTCAGAGGTTATCGTTCTCTTTTTACGCTGCTTACGGTGATGTGTAATAGCAAATCTATGCGCTTCATCCCTTACTCTCTGTAACAATCTAAGTCCTGCAGAAGTCCGTGGAACATTCTGTGCTTCTGATACACCCGGTATAAAGACTTCGTCCAAACGCTTCGCCAGTCCGACAATTGGTATATACATCAGATCAAGATTCCGAAGCACTTCAACAGCGGAAGACAATTGCCCTTTACCGCCATCGATTAGTATTAAATCTGGAAGCTGACCATTTTCTGATATCTGCCGCGAATATCTTCTTTTAACAGCTTCAGCTATCATTTTAAAATCGTCCGGTGTATCTTTGGACCGAATTTTAAAAATACGATACTCTTTTTTTTGAGGCACACCATTTGAAAAAGAGACCATAGATGCAACAGCATCTTTACCTTGTATATTAGAAATATCGAATGCCTCTATTATCTTAGGAGGATGTGAAAGCTTCAAATTCTCCTGAAGCGTCTTAACGGAATAAGCAAGAAAATCCTTTTTCTGTCTTTGCTGGAGAATAAGTTCTTGCACAAGTAGCTCAGCATTTTTTATGCACATCCCAGTTAATTTCGCTTTATCACCTTTTTGTGGAATAATTATTTTAACAGTGCTGCCCCGCTCACCAGACATCCAATCTGTTATGAATCCCCTGTCTTCTACTTCGTGTGAAACGAAAATCTCCGGGGGAATATAGTCAATATTCAAATAAAACTGCATCATGAAACTTTTGAGAATTTCTGCATGTGATTTACTCCCCACACCATCAAGCGCGTGATGTCGCCGTCCAAGTATTTTCCCCTCCCGTTCCATAAAAACAACTCCGCATGCAACATCCTCTTCTACGGCAACAGCAACTATATCCCTATCAACAGGTTTTATATCTACCACTTTCTGCTTAGAGTTAAAATTATCGATTTCGCGTAGTCTGTCTCTGAACAATGCTGCATTTTCATAATGCTGATCTTCTGCAGATTCATTCATTTTTTCTTTTAGCAAGGCTACCAGATTTTTTGTGTGACCACGAAAAAACTCTCTCACTTGATCTACCATTTCATTATAGTCTTCTTTCGAAACGAGTTCTTCGCACGGACCACCACACCTCTTAATGTGATAATCAAGACAGAGTTTCACCTTCCGCTTCTGAATTGTATCCGGTGTCAGTTTAAATTTGCAGCTCCTAATTTGGAAAATTTTACCCATCGTCCAGAGTAGCGATCTCATTACCTTAATTTCTGTATATGGCCCAAAATAGGTACTACCATCATTCATTTTTTTTCGGGTAACATATACTTGGGGGAAATCCTCATTGGTGATTTTGATATACGGATAACTTTTATCATCTTTTAAATTAACATTGTAGCGCGGACGATACAGATTAACGAGATTCGCCTCAAGTATGAGCGCTTCTTTTTCTGTATCTGTAATTATTATTTCAAGATCTTTGATTTTCTTTGTGAGTAGATGTGTTTTAATATACTGCGGCATTGAATTCTGAAAGTAAGTGCGTACCCGATTGCGCAGAATCTTTGCTTTTCCGATATAGAGAATAGTACCCGAGCTATCTTTTAAAAGATAAACGCCTGGCTTTTTGGGAAGAGAATCTAATTTACCCTTAATGTGCTTAAATGATTCGTTTTTCATAGAGATTGTGAAGCTTCTACGGGGATTTAAATTCTCTAAGAAGGTAATTATTGAGCTTATCGTAATCCATGTCCGAAACTAGTTTGCCGTCTTTTGCTACCGATATCTTCCCGGTTTCTTCAGATACAATAATGACTAAAGCATCAGATTCTTCTGTTATACCAATGCCAGCTCTGTGTCGTGTACCATGCTTCTTATCAAGATGAGGATTTTGTGAAAGAGGAAGCAGGCATTTTGCAGCCTCGATTCTGTCCTGGTTTATGATAACTGCGCCGTCATGTAATAATGATCGAGGCGAAAAAAGGGAAACCAGAAGTGCATCGCTGACGTGCGCCTGGATCTGTACACCAGACTCCACAATTGCTTTGAGTCCTGTATCTCTGATTAGGACAATTAGAGCACCATACCGACGTTGGGAGCATTCTTCTGCGGCACGGGCAATCGTATGTAACAGCGGTGTCTGCTCAAGATTAAGAAAAGCTCTGACAAGTTTGCTCTGACCGACGACCGTCAATAACCTGCGGAGCTCAGGCTGGAATAGAATAACAAATGCAATAACCCACACTGTCTGTATATTCTGAATTATCCATGACATACCGCTCATATTGAGCCCCTGAACAATAAAAGAGGCAATGAGAATCACAATAAGTCCTGCGATCATTTGGCTTCCGCGAGTACCGCTCATGATCTGATACAATTTATAAAAAATATAAGAAACAAGCAGAATATCGAGGACATCAATAATAGATACACTCAGGAAGAAAATCTTGAATAGTTCAAATCTCAGAAACTCCATAATTGATCCTCACCTTACTCGGTTACATCTAGGGATTGCTCCGCCAAGATTGCGTCTGTTACCAATGATACGCGCTGCATTTCGGATACATCATGGACTCTAACCATATGAGCTCCATGAGCGATAGAAAGCGCTACTGCCGCTGCAGTCCCCTCAAGTCTTTCATTAACAGGCAGGTCTAACAATCTTCCAATAAATGATTTACGAGACGGGCCAATAAGGATTGGCCTATCTAGCTTTGCAAAGACTTGAAGATTGTTTAGAATGGTCAAATTGTGTTCTACTGTCTTACCGAAACCAATTCCCGGATCCAACATAATACAATCACGACTTATTCCCGCTTTCACAAGCGAAGTCATACGTTCTTTAAAATAGGTTAGAATATCCTCTATGACGTCTTGATACACAGGATTTAATTGCATGTCTTTTGGAGTTCCGGCTATATGCATTACTATCACAGGAACTTTGTTTTCTGCTGCAAAAACCGGCATTCCTTTATCGTATTGCAATCCGCTAATGTCATTAATTATATCTGCTCCCGAATCAATCGCTTCACGTGCAACAGCGGTCTTATAGGTATCGATCGAAATCCAGACATCTGTTTTTTTACGAAGTGCTTTAATGACTGGTACAACTCTGCTCATTTCTTCTTCCACAGATACAGGATCGGCTCCGGGCCGTGTCGATTCACCGCCTATGTCGATGACAGACGCCCCATGCTCAACCATTTCAAGGCATTCTTGCAAAGATTTTATTGTTGTGTTATATGCACCGCCATCGGAAAATGAATCCGGAGTGCAATTTATCACTCCCATTATATGGGTTTGATTGCCAAGTTCAAGTGTTTTTGTACCGCTCTTGAGCCTATATGTTTTTCTTACCATACTACTATTATCAATTACTTCCGTCATATTTAATTATAAAAATGCCGGCCCTGATTCCGAGCCGGCATACTCTATGATTTGAAGATTCCAATTATGGACTATCTCATTCACTATATCTATCAATTTTTATACGGCGATCAACTTGATTCCACAGATTGTTTGGGACCCGGATCAGATGTTTTCTTCTTCCTGGTATATGTCCGGCGGTCTTTTTTATGTGCCGCAGATTTGAAATCATCATCCTTGTCTTTCGCCGGAGCTTGTTTTTTCCGCGATCTGGATTTAGGTTTAATGGATTTACCATTTACCACCGCTTTGATTTGATTACTATCAAGGATTTCATGATTCAACAATTCATCTGCCAATTTATGTAAAATATCGATGTTCTTTTTTAGCAGCTTTACTGCATAAACTTCTGCCGTCGTTACGATAGTTTTAATTTCTTCGTCTATAATATGTGCTGTTTGATCACTATAATTTTTCTGTGAACCAAAATCACGACCTAGGAACACTTCTTCGTCTTTCTTGCCAAAGGTCAACGGTCCAAGTCTCTCACTCATACCCCATTCACATACCATTTTCCTTGAAAGAGCAGTCGCTTGCTCAATATCGTTACCGGCTCCTGTTGTAAGCGTGTTGAATACAATCCGTTCTGCTGCCCGCCCACCCATCATTTTGACCAACAATGCCTCACAATAATTCTTTGAATAAGTATGTCGTTCATCAATCGGCAGCGACGTGGTGACACCAAGCGCTCTTCCTCGTGGAATTATCGTCACTTTGTGTATCGGATCGCTTCCCGGAGTGAACATTGCCGTAAGCACGTGGCCTGCCTCATGATATGCAGTACTTTTTTTCTCTTCCTCACTGATCAGAAGCGTTTTTCTTTCTGCGCCCATCATAACTTTGTCTTTTGCCTGCTCGAAATCCTCCATCGTTAAACTTTTATTATTATTCCGCGCAGCAAGAAGTGCAGCTTCATTCACAATATTGGCAAGATCGGCACCAGAGAGCCCCGGTGTCCCTTTGGCAAGAATATCCAGTTTAACTTTTGAATCTAAGGGTGTTTTCTTTGTATGAACTTTCAATATTCCTTCTCTTCCAAGAAGATCGGGTCTGTCAACAATAATTTGCCTGTCAAACCGACCCGGTCTCATCAACGCTGTATCGAGTACATCAGGCCTGTTTGTGGCTGCGATGAGAATGACACCCTCATTATCTTCGAACCCGTCCATTTCCACTAAAAGCTGATTCAGTGTCTGTTCCCGTTCATCATGACCGCCTCCCAATCCGGCACCACGGGAGCGTCCAACTGCATCAATTTCATCAATAAAAATGATACACGGTGCGTTCTTTTTACCCTGTTCGAACAAGTCACGTACTCGTGACGCACCGACACCGACAAACATTTCAACAAAGTCTGCACCACTTATGCTGAAAAAAGGAACTCCCGCTTCTCCTGCTACTGCCCGTGCAAGCAAGGTTTTACCTGTGCCCGGAGGACCAACAAGTAGTGCTCCTTTCGGTATTTTCCCGCCAAGTTTCTGGAATCTTTCGGGTAATTTGAGAAATTCAATTATCTCTTGCAACTCAACTTTCGCTTCGTCGGCACCTGCAACATCATCAAAAGTAATTTTCGGTTTATTCTCAATCAATAGTTTAGCTTTACTTTTTCCAAATGAGAAAATGCCACGTGCTCCCCCCCCTTGCATTCTCCTGAAAAAATATACCCAAATGAGAATAATTATAATCCACGGTAAGGTCTGCATCATTATCATTGACCACTCAATCTCCTTCTGGCCAAATGTATACCGAACGTTGTTTTCTCTCCACTCATCTTCCATTGCAGGATAGAAAGGCGGAAGAATCACTTTGAAATTCTTAGCCATCACTGTGGTCCCGTTATCCAATACAACAGGTTCTTCATTGAATAATTCCCCATGAAACTCCCGTTCGACTATCTCTGCCGATTCAATTTTTCCGTTTTCAAGAAACTCTCTATAAGGATCATATTTAATTTCCTGCTCACCTTCCAATTGAAGTGAATTCATAAGCTGGTAGAAAAACAACATCCCAACTATGAACAGGAGCCACACAACCGCTGTCCGGCCTCCTCGCTGCCACTGAGTGTCAGAATTCTTACCTGAATTCCCTCGTCCTTTACGACCGTTACGTTTTTCTTTAAACTTTATCGATCCCTTACGCGGATCTTGTTTATCTTGATTATTCTTATTTGTTTTCTTATCAGACATGTAAAATCATTTTCCTTCCACAACGACACCACTAGTTCGACTATGAAACATAAAGGTGAAGTCCAATTATATCTTGTGTTTTCGAAGTAATTTTCACTCTATCATCTATCCGCAATCCACAGACCCATATTATTTTTTCACGGTCTGTCAATACCGGATATTTGTTTTTTAAATGTAACGGAATTTTTAAATCTACAAAAAAATCACTGAGCTTTTTTGTGCCATTCATCCCCAATGGACAGAATGCATCACCGGCCTGCCAAGTTCTCAATCGTAACGGCTCATTAATCTTATTACGATCAACGAGCTCATTCCATTCATTTTTTTCATTCCGGACTGTTGAATAGTCAATATCTTTACATGATACATCAATAATTTCAGATTGAAAAATATGACCTTCCCAAGGAAGTTCGTACTTCAATCCGTATTCAATGGGAAAATCAAACGAAGCTACTGATAAGTTACTAAGTACAAGTGAAGTTTTATTTACTGTCAGAATAATCTCATTATTCAGATTGAGACTATTTTTCCTCCCTGCATCATATATAAATTCGACAACAGTTTTAGCATGTTTTTCATTAACTGAATCATTATAACAACCTAGCCTGTCAAAACATTCCTGTATAACAAGCTGTTGTATCAAAGAAAAGTAATTTTTGAAAGAAGCAATATCAAGAATAATTTTGTCTTTTTCCTCAGAAACCAATACTGCTGTGTACGATTCCTTCTTTAGCACATCCGCCAACTCTGATATCTGCTGAAATTTTTGTCCGTGTTTTTCGAGTACAAGATCTATATTATGAGGAAGTTGTTCTCGTAAATATGGCAGAATATTCAACCGGATTTTATTTCTCAGATAATCCTCTTTATCGTTTGAAGAATCGGCAAAATAGTTTATTTTGTTATTTTGCACATATGCTTCCAGATCAGACCGAGTTACCCATAACAAAGGCCGTATATACTTGTCTCGTTTTATGGGTATTCCCCGCAAACTGGTAAGGCTCCCTCCTTGAAAAAATCGCATAAGAACTGTCTCAGTCTGATCGTCACTGTGGTGAGCTGTGGCTATTTTTGATATATTGTAACATTCTGCAATTTTTTCAAAGAACATGTAGCGCAATTTTCTCGCTGCTTCCTGAATAGATATTTTATGCTCTTTTGCACATTGATTCACATCCCCCGTTCCGATTTCAAGCTGCAATCCATATGTGTCGCATACTTCTTGAACGAATTTTGCTTCCTGATTCGATTCATCACCTCTTAAATTATGGTTAAAATAGCCAACTATAAGCGATAGATGCATAGATTCCATTACTGTGTTTAGTACATGAAGCAATGCTGAGGAATCCAATCCGCCAGAATAGGCAACTAACACCTTATCATTTTCGAATAGTAATCCATGGTTGCTCACATAATCAAGGAATCTATTCTTTAATATGTTTCTTGTTCTCATTATTTGCAAGACACTGTAATTTACTTAATAAAATATACGAAATTTCATAGTCAAATCAAACAAGAGCTTTGTAAGCCCGTTCTGCTATACATATACTAAAGAACAAGTGCAAAGATAGTTAATAGAATGAAATGTAGAAGATTTGGAAACAATATCGAATTGCATTTTGTCCTGGAGGTACAGATAACTATTTACTATTTTTTTTATTGCCCGAATATGGTCCGGAGTCGTACCACAGCACCCACCAATAATTGAAACATCGCAATTAATAAATTCTTCTACTCTTTGTGAAAAATATTCAGGTGTTTCCGGGTACGTTACCATTCCATCACTGAGTTCAGGCTGTCCCGCATTAGGTTGGATAATGATGGGAAGAGATGAGTGCTTTTTAAATTCTCTTGCAATCTCAATCATGTTTTCAATTCCATTGGTACAGTTTGACCCAATAATGTCAACTCCTGCTTCCCGAAGGCCTTCTGCAGCCTGGACTACATTTACACCCATCATGGTGAAATAGCCTTTAGGTGTTTTATTAAACGTCATGGTGGCGAGGACAGGAACCTCTTTCGAATTGGATTTAACTGCTTTTATTGCTAATTCGACCTCTTGAAGATCCGTCATAGTTTCAATACTAATTAAATCTACACCCGCCTTTATGAGTGCAATGACCTGGCGCTCAAAACTTCCATATACCTCATTGGGATCGACATCTCCGTATGGTTTCAATATCTTACCGCACGGTCCGCAGGAACCCGAAACATATGCACGATTATCAACAGCTTTTTTTACAATTGCGACCGCTGCCGTATTAATTTCTTCGGTTTTGTTATCCTGTATTATAGTCTGAAAGTTTTAATTATGAGGCTCCAAAAGTATTAGTTTGAACAATTTCCGCACCTGCTTCACAATAAAGACCAGCAATTTCCTCAAGAATATTCGGCTGAGTAAGATTAAGAACATCAGGACATTCACCCGGTTCAAGCCCTTTTTGGACCAGCATAGTGCCCAGTCCGCCATCTGCGACTAATATTTCTCCTCTATCAAGTCTATCCATTAATGATTCCACACAACTCTCCTAATAAATATCACTCACACATTTTCAGATATGACAAATGGTTCCCTATATGTTCGTTTTACGAACTTGTTTGCTTCGACATCACCTACAATTTTTTCCGTCCTTGCATCAAAAACCAGCTTGCGGGAATTCAAGCGTAAAGAAGTATTGCCCAGGTGTACAAGTACAGCACTGCGGTGTCCCTCTTCAATATCCCCATTGGGTAATGTGCGGCTGCGAATACAATCGATAAAATTCGTTTGATGCTCAACATCCGGAAGATATCCATATTCCTGAGCGACAACTTCACCGTCTTCCGTAAAAACCTGCCAACCTCCACCGTGACGTCCGGCAATCATCAATCCTTCTGTACCGTATATTTCGATACGGGTGGAATTCATCGGCCAGTTTGGGAATTTTTCACTGCTGTAGCGTGTAGGCCAGGGGGTTTTCCTCATATACCGGTTCGGTGCTTGTTCATACGTCATAATGAGATCATCAAAGTCATAATTGATGACCTGAGTATCCGGAACTTCGGTATCGTTTTTAGCACCCTTTGCGGCAAAAATACCGCCACTGCAGTAGACAACTTTAGGATAATCCTTACCGACCAACCTGCGGGCAAGATCGAGCTGGTGGACGCCGTCATCAGCTAATAATCCGCCGGAATACGTCCAGAACGCATGCCAGTGACCTTGATAAATATCTTGATTATACGGACGTATTGGAGTGGGTCCAAGCCATGTGTTCCAATCAAAACCGGCAGGTGCAGTACTATCTGGCCCTAACGCAAAAGCTCTACTAAACAAATGGTTATAGACCTTGCATAAATGGATAGTACCCAATTTGCCGCTTCTAATGTACTCCTCAGCACGTAAATTATATGCACCACTTCGGTTTTGAGTGCCCGATTGAACAATTCTCTTATACTTCCGTGCTGCCTCGACCATCTTGCGCCCTTCCCAAATATTGTGAGAAGGCGGTTTTTCAACATAAACATCCTTTCCAGCCTGGCAGGCATAGATCGTTAGCGGACCATGCCAGTGGTCGGGAGTCGCATTGATTACTGCATCGACATTCTTGTCATCCAGAACCCGTTGATATTCCTTAACTATTTTTATTGAGTTTATTGCTTTATAATCCGCCTTTTTTAACTCGTCCATCGCCCATGCACTTCTGTCTTCATTCAAATCGCATAAATAGGCGATATTCACATCTGGCATTTCTGAAAATCTAATTATTAATTCTTCCGTGCCCCTGGACCCGCAGCCGATTAATGCTATGTTAACTTTATCATTTGCTCCTACTGCTCGTTTTGGTTCCATAGTTGCTAATGTTGCCGCTCCAGCAGAAACCCCCACAGCACATTTGGTGGAATTGCTGAGAAAACGCCTTCTGCTTATTCTTTTCATGAAACGTTCCTCCATGTAATTTAAAACTATACTGTGTTATGAAAAATTGCTATTTATTCCTCTCCTGTGTCTAAAACCAGCTTGTTTGAACACCAGAAAATAAAGTCATTTATTTCATACCGCGAAATCCCAATATACTTCTGTCGCAAATGGGCAGTGTTGTTGCACTGCTGACAGTGTAAACATTGAGAAATGACTTCATCCACTATCCCTCCGACCGAAAAATTTAAAAGGTGAATTCTCTTTAAATAGAAAGAAACCTTGTAGCATTTTTACTTTTTCTGCGATGCACGTACAGCTCCAGTGGTAACACCACCATCAACAAGTATTGTCTGTCCAGTAATATATTCACTTGCATCGGAAGCAAGAAAAACAACTGTACCATCAAGGTCATTCGGCAGTCCCGTGCGTTTGAGAGGAATGCGATCACAAATATATGAAACCCATTCCTTATCTTCGTAAAGAGCAACATTCTGTGCAGTTTTAAACCATCCGGGAGCAATACAATTGACCGTTATACCATGAATGCCCAACTCATCGGCAAGACTCATGGTAAGCTGCTTCGTTCCGCCCCTACTAGCACAGTATGGTCCTATTCCTGCATAACCAAACACACTCGTCACCGAACCAATATTAATAATTTTTCCATATTTGCGTGGTATCATCTTCCGTGCAACAGACTGGGTTACGAAATACGTACCCCGCAGGTTCGTATCAAGTACAAGATTCCAGTCATCCCAGGTAATATCTAAAAGAGTTTTGCGAACATTACAGCCGGCATTATTTACGAGAATATCTATCCTGCCATAAGCGTCCCATGCGGCATCCATCATCTTCTGGATACTATCATAATCGAGAACATCCAATTCTAACGGTACCGCCTTACGACCGAGTGTTTCAATCTCGGTTTTAAATGATGTTAATGAATCGAGCTTCCTGCTTGTAATCACGAGATCGGCACCTGCTTTTGCCAGAGCCTTTCCAAAGCATTGCCCGAGTCCGCGGCTGGCACCTGTTATTACTGCTACTTTTCCCGATAAATCAAAAGTGTTATTACTCATACGTTAGTAACTCCTTTATGTTTTTATCCTAAGGAACTAAAATTACCTTCAAGAGTCCGCCTTCCTTCTTTTTCAACCGCTCAAACCACAATGCTCCTTCAGAAAGCGGTGCCACCCTGCTTATTAAGGCATCAACATTCACCTTGTTGCATGCTATCATATCCAGACACGCTGGATATTCTCCGGAAGATGCGCACGAACCATACGCCGAAATCTGCCGGGTCACTACTTTCTGTAAAGGAAAGTCAACTGTAGGTGACAGATTGCCGACAAGGCTGATCGAGCCGCCTTTTTTTACACTTTCAACCGCTATAGTAAACGTTGGTGCAATACCGACAGCTTCAAAAGCAATATCGGCACCAAGGTTTTCAGTTCTTTTGAATATTTCTGCCGGGACATCAAGAATATCCGACCTGAATCCTTCATCTGCACCAAGTTTACCGGCAATATCCAGCTTGTTCTGTATAATATCTACCGCAAAAATATTTCTGCAGTCGGTGTTTTTCAGTAATTGTATAACAAGCAAACCAATAATCCCTGTCCCGACTATTACGGCGGTATCGTGTACAGAAATCGGCATTCGATCGACAGCATGAAACGCAATCGACAATGGCTCTATCAGTGCAGCCTTCTCGAAGCTTACTTCTTCAGGTAAACGATACACAATACGCTCCGGAACAGATACATACTCGGCTAATGCACCATTCCGGTGGTATTCATCGCACGACACCCCCATAACCTTCCGATTATCACAGAGATTTATTAGTCCCTGACTGCAATAGCGACAGGTACCGCAATAGATAGTTGAATCAAAAGTGACACGATCACCTTGAGAAAAATCTTTCACATTTTTCCCAACTTCAACAATAATACCGGAAGCCTCGTGACCCATAATGATAGGCGGTATCCTTCTTCCAGAGCTTCCATCCATACCTTGTACATCACTTCCACATATCCCACATGCTTTTACCTCTACAAGAATGTCATCAGGGGATATCTTCGGCATCGGTACATTTTCATAAACGAATTGATTGTATTCCTCCAGAATCAGAGCCTTCATATTGTTACTCTTCTGTAAATGGGTTCAGTATTGGGGATGAATGTGAAATGTTATACTGTTTTTTTTGTCGATACGGCAATGCCACTGTTCTATTTATAGAAAAATTTTTAAAGTGAAGCGTTCATTATCATAATCCGAATAAATCTTTTATCGCCACAACAGCTGTATATGATATAATACATGAGAAAATAAGAGCTGAGAACAAACCCAGATTCAGAAGAATTCCCGATTTATATTCACCCATGTATTCTCTGCGATTTATAAGGTATGTAATGCCAAGGATAATGACAGGGAGAATGAAAACGGTTGCCACCTGGGTTGCAATTTGTGCAGCAATAGGATTGACCCGTAAAATCGGAACAACTAAGCCAAACAGACATCCCACTCCTGCCAGAATACGAAAAAGTCGGGAATTTGTGTCCAGTTCCCCCGCTCTATAATCGGCAATGAGCAACGGCGAAACCATGAGTATGGGAAATATGGAGGACAGACCGGCACTCAGAATTCCGACTAAAAAAATAGCAACAGCAAACTTGCCTGCCAATGGTTCGAGTATCTGAACCATATCCAAGACTTTAATAATAACATCACCACGGTGAAATAATGCACCAGTGGCACAAACCATAATGGAGCCACTGATGATAAAGAGGAACAGAGCAGAAACAAAAGAATCACGACTTTGCTCTCTGGTATGATTTGAGATCCATCCTTTTCCTTTCATTAAAAGCGGTCTGACAACAAATGTCGGCGCCGCCATAGTTGTTCCCACAAAAGCAGCAACCATCAAGGTCGCTCCTTCTACGTCAGGGATGGAAGGAATAAATCCTCGTGCAATTTCTCCCGGTGAAGGTAAAACAAAAAACATGGATACAATAAAAGAAACCCCCATAAGCGTAACAAAAAATACCAGAACCTTTTCAAAGAAAGAATACTTGCCAACATAAATGAGTGCATACATAACGAGAATGATTGCAATGGCAAGCCCAAGAACCGCCCAATAGCTACCCGGACTTATACTTGGATAAAATATTTGTAAACCTTCGTATATAGCATGAGCCGAAAGCCCGACTATTCCGGAAAGGGCAAACCACTGCCCCATAACGACCCCGATTATTGTCAAAATGGCGATAACCTTCCCGTATTTGAAGTGGGTTTTAAAGCTGTGTATCGTAGTATTTCCGCTCACCACCGCATAGCGTCCGTATGCTTCCATAAGCACCCAGGAAAACAGGCAGCTCAACGCGAGTACCCACAAGAGTTCCACACCGTATTGCGAACCTGCTTTAGCCATGGATGTAACACTGCCGGTACCAATTGTATAACCGATACAAAATAATCCGGGACCAACAGCTAAAAGAAGTTTCCAAATTCGTTTTATTGTGACTCCCATCTTTTTAGGCAAATTAACTATAACTATCTCTTAATTTCACCGTAGAAAGTTCTGAAACCAAGTACTTGTAAATGTTTGAAATCATTTAAATATATATGTTTTAAAAATGTCTGAACTACTACCATTTTGCCAGTTATTATTATTTCATTTTCCAGGGTGGTGTACCGGGAAGGAGTATCTCAAATACCCGGCGTTTTATCGTAGGTAGCATTGTAATACCACTCTATAACAGTTAAGCCAATATTTCTACATCAATTTTCTGAAAGAGATTAATTGGGTTATATATGAAATATGACGCAATTTTAAGATGTGATGTACTTTGACAGAGCGTATAGGTTACTTAGATATATTTAATATAAATAATAAGATATACATGTGGCTTATACAAGTGTTTTCTGCTCTCCATTCTTGTTCATCAATTACACAAATCACATAAAATATATGAGTGGTCCGCAATCCTGTCGAACATACACCAAACTTCGGCTCGCGCCGCTGTATTTTTCTCTCCTTTCACTGTTTCCGTTATATTGTGCTTGTTTTAACTCAAGTGTATGAATTTCCATGAATAGAAGTTAGCCGGCTATTAGTAATGAGTAAACGATGCATAGCTGCGGTGGAAGGTGAAATTAGAGGCATTCAATGTATAAAATCAAATAATATCATCAACAAAAATCGAAAATATTTTGTTGATGAGAAATTTATGAACCTGTATTTTATTACTATAGCGACACTATAACAACAACGTACTCACAAATAAAAACTCTTGATTATTAAGCAAAATCTTAGTACTCTCCTTCCAGTTTAAAATGTAGAATCTTAAATATTCAAGTGTCGGCCCACTAACTTTTTGCGTACCTGAGTCAGATGAAGCAATCCGTTTATATGTATATCAGGGCGACGTTTAATAGAGCTGGCACTCTCTGATCTCGTTTAGAGGCAATGGTCCCGATTCGTAGCATTTTGTTTATGTATGACTCTTACATTTTTTCACTTTCTACATTCATAGAATTTTCCGCAAGGATAACTGTTGTCATGAGAGCTCATCGTAAGCTTTTTCTCGTCCGGCATGTACATCTTTGTTAAAACCATCATATTTACAGCTTATTATATTCAGGAGTAGTATCAATGGCAAAAAATGATAAAAGCGATGTTGCGGGCAATCCCGGATTTGTTGGTAAGGAAGTAACTCTGTGCTTTGGTGGCAAGGCTGGAGACGGTCTTGACCGGGCCGGCAATCTGGTTGCAAGGAGTGTTAACCGACTCGGCTTGTATGCGCAATCGTATAACAGTTATCAGTCCCTTATCCGCGGCGGCCACACGTTTCTCAGAATCCGTATCGCTGAAAAAAAGACTCATTGTATCGGCGATCAACAAAACTTTCTCATCGCATTGAACCAGGACAGTGTAGAGCGGCATGCGAAACAAATCGGAGAAGGCGGCACTGTAATCTACAATTCCGATAAGGTGTCATGCGACAAATCTCTGATTGGCAACAATGTACATCTCGCTCCGATTCCCGTCAAGGAAATTACTAAGGACATGGGGAAACTTCTGCCAATAATGCAAAATACGGTAGCGGTCGGCGCATTTCTTTACCTGGCAAATTTCGAAATTCAAGCTCTTGAAGATGTTTTAAAAAACATATTTAAGCACAAAGGGAAAGAAATTGTTGACCTGAATTTAAAGGTAGCACGGGGTGGTTATGAATATGCAAAAAATAATTTTGAATCTGCCCGGAACGCTGAAAAATGGAAATTGTCTCAACAGCCGAAACCGTTCTTTACCGGAAACCATGCATTAGCACTTGGGGCTGCTGCAGGCGGATTGAAATTTTATGCAGCATATCCGATGAGTCCTGCGAGTAATATTCTGCACTGGCTCGTCGCGCATAATGAGGAATGTGGAGTAGTAGTAAAACAGTGCGAAGATGAAATTGCGGTCATAAACATGGCTGTCGGCGCGGGACATGCAGGAGTACGGTCGATGTGCGCTACCTCCGGCGGCGGCTTTGCCTTGATGTCTGAAGCAATTGGCCAGGCTGCTATGCTAGAAACACCGATAGTCATCGTCAATGTTATGAGGGGAGGACCATCGACGGGACTTCCGACAAAAACCGAACAGGGAGACTTAAATCAGGCTTTCGGGGCATCTCAAGGGGATTTTCCCCGGGTTATTGTTGCTCCAAAGAGCTCGACAGATTGCTTCCACACTGCTGTCGAAGCGCTCAATCTTGCAGAAAAATATCAAATCCCGGTAATTGTCCTCTCCGATCTATTGCTCGGCGAGAACTTTGAGACTGTTGAACAAGATGCATGGTCTCATAATGTACCTATTGACCGTGGAGAATTGATCAGGGAGGTCCCGGAGCATTTTGCTAAAAAAGACGGATTCAAGCGGTATGCTTTTACACCGTCCGGGGTATCTCCACGACCGGTTATCGGATCTCCGAACATGGTGCATGTTGCCGCAACAGACGACCATGATGAAGACGGGATCCTGATAAGTGATGTATTCACCTGCCCGCCAATGCGTCGAAAAATCATGGAAAAGCGTATGCGAAAAATGGATACCCTTCTAAAAGAAATTCCTGTTCCAGAGATTGAAGGGCCTGATGATGCGGAGGTAACACTCATCGGATGGGGATCGACATGGGGGGTGATTCACGAGTCTGTACAGCAACTCAACAAGATAGGGATAACAACAAATCATATTCACTTTCGATATATGTATCCGTTTCATGAAAAAGAAACTTTGAAGCTCTTGGAAAAATGTAATAAAACAATTGTTGTCGAAGTTAATTATACAGGTCAGTTCGCGCGTCATCTTCGTGCCGAAACAGGCTTTACGGTCGACGAGAAAATGTTAGTTTACGATGGAGAACCTATCGAACCGAAAGCGATTACAGACAGAGTTGCTGATATCTTAAAAGGGAAACCCAATGATATACGGGTTACTGAAGAAGAAGCTCGAGAGATCGCCTACCATTATATTCGAGTCCATCTTAGTGACAAGGCTCGTCCGAAAAATATCGTTCAGGTCAATCAGAACGGTTATGGTGAACCCATCTGGGACCTCGAACTTGTCGACAGAAAAACGGGTGATATGTGTGGAAAATTGGCAATCGGTGTTGAGACAGGTTCTACACACAAATGGGAACCGGTATCATGACTATTGCATTACAAGACTAACATGATAATCAAAATTTTATTTGTCCTATCTATGATCACTACTGAAAGGTTTGCATTATGGAAATAGTAGCGGAAAAAGAAGTCAAAACCAGAGATATTGTTGTTGATCCGGATTGGTGCGCCGGCTGTGGTGATTTTGGTGTTTTGAAGGGCTTGAAGAAAGGCTCTATAGATCACGATTTACAGGAAATTGAGCCGCATAATTTATTCGTTGCTTCCGGGATCGGGTGTTCTTCGAATCTGCCCGGATTCATTAATGCATATGGAGTACACGGATTGCACGGAAGATCCCTTCCGCTCGCAACGGGTGTAAAACTTGCTAATGAGAAAATGAATGTCGTGATAACCGGTGGAGACGGTGATGGATACGGTATCGGCGTAGGGCATTATATCCATTCTATGCGGAGAAATCTCGATCTCACATATGTCGTTATGAACAATCAGATTTACGGACTGACAACGGGACAGGCTTCCGCGACAACACCGCAAGGCCTTAAAACAAAATCTACTCCTCAAGGAAATCAGGAAAAAGAACTCAATCCTTTAGCACTTGCGCTTGTATCGGGTGCCACGTTTGTCGCCCGTGCTTATTCCGGACAGGTGAAGCAATTATCTTCGATAATTAATCAGGCTATCAAGCACCGCGGTTTTTCAATCATCGACGTTTACAGTCCATGCATTACGTACTACAACACCTTTGATGTACTTAAGAAAATTATCTACAAGATCGACGATGAGAAACCCGATCGAGACCTTACCGATATCAATGCTGCATTGGATATTGTGAGATCTTCCGAAGAGCGGATACCTATCGGGATATTCTATCAAGTAAATCAATCAATATATGAAGAATCCGACCCAGTTCTTTCACGAGGACCTCTCGTAGACCAATCAATCGGCCTGTCGAAAGATACATTTGAAAAACTTCTCGCGGAGACTATGTAGATAAGTCGGATACAGGAAAAAAAGCTCCATATTGATAGGAGAGTATTCCCGCATTCAATAACACCATTCCATACTCACCTGTTATTCAATACCGAATTCTCCATTTTCCCAGACCACAGATACATACATGCCAAAGTATGTATTATTTGCATATACATATTTTATTAGAGCAAAACAACGAATTATATGTATATACATTTATATTTCGAAGTGCTTGGTTTATCATATTATTTTCAATATTATGGTATGAAATTTGGATCTTTCCTTCACTGACCAAACAGCCGTATACCCACACTACTTCCAAGTAGTTCCCATTGCATACTCAGAGATAAAACCGATTTTTTCCAGGATGGTGAAGAAAATGCTGCATCTTAGTCAAGCAGTACAATAATTTGAGATGATTATTTGTGGACCCTAATTGGTTAAACGGAGGACATTTAGGATTGAAATTATATACGCAATGTAAAAACCATTTTTCAGACTGCACAATTGGCTGAGAATTAAAAGTCAGTCACATAGAAAATTGAAATACACTTGTTCACAAGCAAGTGCGGGCGTGGGGATTAGTCTTCGCAATACAGTTATTGCGGGATAGTATTACAACAAATAATACGTAAAAAAGTTATCTTTCTAATTTTAACAAGACATTTATTCATTCCAAAATTATTGAGTTACTTTACGCTTATAAATACATATTTCAATGGGATATCCTAAATTGTGTTGAGTATATTCAATTTTATCTAATTCCCATCCTCGCTCACTAACAAAGTTTATTCTTTCTTGAATTTTATTAGCAAAACGAGAGTTTCCGAAAATATTTTCACCAATATAAGGATTGCCATGATCAATTATGTCTACTTTGTATTCCCAAATAATCCCTTCTTGAGTCATTTGTGCATCTTCCATGTTCCAAAATATTGTAGCTATTAATACAAGGAACAAAAATGTTGACTGTTTTGAAATAGTATTTGTTAATTTTCATAGTGTTACACTCTTTGTTACGTTAATGAAATCAGAAATTTCATTGAACACAAATGAGAAGTCGCGATTTTCGTCAAGTCAAAAGTGTGAATTGAATAGTGGCAGTTTAAAATTTGACAAAAAAATGGATGCTGTAATACATTACTGTAGCTGTTTCTAAAGAGAAGTCCTTCATGATATATCACGAATGGAAAACCTAATTTAACAAAATAATCTAAAAATTATTGACGCTATCGGATCGAATGGAAAGCAATTAACTCAAAGAGACTCTCTTTGTATGTTGTTTTTCTTAATGAACATATTATTATTACATTACTAACAAGAAAAATATGGTTTTTGTAATAATGTTAAACCTTCCTTAAATCCAGCCATATTGAATTAATGATTTGTATGCACGCCATGAAAATAATGCTGCTAATAATATCAATACCGCATTTATTGTTAGCGTAAAAACAGCAAAAACCTGCATCCCCAAAATGATTGTTGTTATAACGAAAAATAGACAATTAGCTGCAAGCTTTTTTCTGCGAACCCGGTAAGGTTTTATTTGTTTTGCTATTTCATCAGAGATCGGGCTATCGGGTTTAATTTCATTTAATGGAGCATCTATTTTTTGCTGCAAATACAGATGAACATAAGAAAGTGATCCCATCAATGCAAATAACAGTATAGTTTTAATCAACAGTATCCAATTAGTATATAGTGCCTCAATCCCCAGCGGTCCGTAAATAAGAAGAAGTATTCCAGAAATCAACACTGATGATTGGAATACATAACATCTTTTCACACCGCCACGAATGATATTTTCCATATAATGATCAGCATAATAATTGAGTCCGGGACCAAATTTAGCCCGTTCATTTACTGCGATTAGATTAAATAGGGGAATAGACATAAAAACAAAGCTTATGACGTGTACAAACTTTAGAATGTCGTATAACATTTTTAACCTCCCATTTATTTGGGATTTGCGCCTATATCATAATAACAATACCAAATTTCACGAGAAGATTCTGTAAATCATCTGGACCATTCGAACACTTTGAGTTTAATAGTAAGATATTCATTAAGATTTTACAAGAATATTCTGCCCCTCGGGCTGTACGATGTGCGAACCACAACGAATAATATGATTTTGCGTTGGGGGTAAAGAGAAATACTCTACTCCACGTATCGATAATACTATAAGATTTCAAAATCAATATTTTCTCCCAGAAAAATAATTATATGCCGTATTGCTGTTCATGATGATTTTAACATCTTCTGAAGAAATACCGATATTCACATATGCAGAAGTTATACCCTCTGCAAGTTGCTTTTTTTGCCAGATAATGCCCCTTCATTCCACTCAGTAATAATAATTGGCTTATTGTCCTTCATGTTTGATAAATAAATAATTACCAAAACAAAATTCAAGGATTTGTTTCTTAGCAGTACTATTGTATTGTAATTGTCTTTTCATCTCGGCCGGCCTTTGGAGCCCAAGCCTCGACAGACACATTGAGAGGTGCAGAACCTACCGCTTTGATCGTCCATTCAACGGTCTTCGTTGGCACCTCCTCTCCGTGAGACCATAGGCTGATAACCGTAAGCCGACCAGGGAGATGTCCGGCATTTATGATCGGCTCCCCTTCTACCACTTCGCCACCTGTTACATGTATTTTTGCATTGACTGGATAATCGCGCCTGATCTTTATTGCATTTTGAGTGACATACGTTGCCAGAAATCCCGTGTTTTGAAGAGTGGCCATAATACGATGCCTGCCACCAGAAATTGGCTCTGATGTCAAATCTTTAATTTGTAGAAACGGTGAACGATTAGCAATGTGACGCAATAAATCGTATTGCCACTCGGAGTGCATCTTGGCTGTTTTGTCAAGAGCTGCAGGAATGCCGTGAGAACCCCCGACCTCCACTTCACCAAGCACAGAATGTTTATAGGGTTTCCACGGCGAGAAAAACTGACCCCCCTTTTCCTCCTGGTGCCAGCGATCAATTTCGTCCGGACGAATAAAGCCATCCTTGTTGTAATCTGGTGCCGATCCCTCAACCTCAGGCGAAATACTATGGATACCAACATGCATGTAAGCCCAATCGTTCGAAAACCCGGTTATGCGCCATCTGTCATTAACTATCGAACCTTCCCCATGAAGCTCTGATGGATCAGGCCTTCGGGAATTAAAATTCCAGCTCATATAGTTGGTCTGCATTATGCCGCCTTCACTCAGTGCTGCCCAGATAGCGCCTAAGCGCACATAGAAATCATTGTCTTCGAGTGGCATAAAGTCGTCGGGATGGTTCATTGGCGGACGGACCATATAGCTCTTGGCACCCCCGCCTGAGTGGATGTTGTAGGCAAAGAAGATGTTCCGGTGCGAAGTTATGAAATCCGCGACAGCACGCACCTCAGGTCTTGAGAATGGATAAGGACCGGCGCCTCCATCTTGAGGTTCCCATTCTGCAGACCAGTTTCGGTTGAAGTCTGTGTCCTCACGCTCACCAGTTAATTCGTTACGTTCTCTCCTCTCTTTCACCAACGGATTCCCCTCAGGACTTATAACACCCGGCCCCTCAATATAGTATCGATATCCCCTCTCCATTGAATCATCCTTTACACGTATCCGGGTAATATAACCATCTCCGTCTATGTCCCTTCCGGCATGCTCCTCCGGTATATAACCTTTCCACGCCGTGTGACGAGTAAGCATCCGCTCGCCTCCGTCGGCATCGAATACCGGCAACACATAAAAAGTTCGAGTATTAATAAGACGAGTTGCTTCAGGGCTTTTATCATATTCGAAAAGGAGCCTTTCGATAAAATACGATAGGTAAAGACGCCCGGTTTCCTCGCCCATGTGCATATTACCGTCCATCCACATTGCCGGTTTCGATTCACCGGATCCTGTGGCCTCGTTTGTTATCTCTATCACCAACATCTCACGTCCAGCAGCGGTCTTGCCGATAATATGGGTGCGGGCAATCTTCGGGTACTTCAAAGCCAGTTCTTGAAGACGAGCATTTACTTCTGCATGCAATGGGTAAGGCCAGCGCCCGAAATCAAATGAAAAGCCGCGAATCGGCTCCGAACGCAATTGTCCGAACACATCCGCAGAAACAAGTTGTAATAATGAAACAACAATCATTAAGTAACGCACTTGTTATCCTCCCTACTTTTCATTTAAAGAAGCCTCCTGACCTTGACTTTCAACTTGGTGGAGGTTCTCGGATGTATTAACTTATATTCCCCATATCAATTTTTATTATTGAGAATAATTGGGAATTGGTTGAAATATGACATTTTAAAATAAGTGATGAACTTGATTTAAAATATTAAAAATTATACTATTAATAGTAAAGTATGTAATTTGCTTATGCAAATGTTTTCTTCTCTTCGAGCAATTCCATCACGTAATAAATAAGAATAGTCAATTTTTAAAAATTTTCACGAGGGGTTTTAATTATGTTGAATTCTTTCCAGAATGAAATGGAATTTCGTTAAATCTGACATTCATCAAAATAAATTGTACTATATCAATTATGATTTTACATTACTACAAAGCAATTATCTAATAAACGAGGAATAGTGATGAAAAAAAATACCACGTATGCCTATTGGTTTCTTACAATCATGACCACTTTTCTTTTTATTGTTCAGACGACGTACGGTCAGCTAATCCCGGAAAATATTATTGAAACATTTCACTACCGTTCGATTGGGCCAACCAGGCAGAGCGGCAGGATCACTGATTTTGCACTACCTGTGCTGCAACCCTACACGTTTTACGTTGCAACAGCTTCAGGAGGACTCTGGAAAACGGATAATAATGGGATTACTTACAGACCAATATTTGATCATGAGCATTCGATTGCCATCGGAGATGTTGCCGTTGCTCCCTCCGAGCCAAATGTCGTGTGGGTCGGCACCGGTGAAGCCAACGGTGACTACTGGGGTGATGGAATGTATAAGTCGACAGACGGCGGCACAACATGGACGAATATGGGATTACGAGAATCGAGCCGGATAGGTCGGATCAGGATCCATCCCGGAAATCCTGATATTGTATATGTGGCGGCAACAGGCCGGTTTAACTCACAGAATCCCGAACGTGGTGTGTTTAAAACGACAAATAGAGGAAAAACATGGGATAAATCTCTTGAGGTAATCGAGAATGGGAGATATATCGGGGTAGTCGATCTGGTTATGGACCCCCGTGATCCTGAAGTCCTCTATGCCGCGAGTTATGACCGTCCGGGCGCCGGGAGACATAACGATATACCCAATGGAGACGGCAGCGGCATTTACAAAACGATCAATGGCGGAACGTCTTGGATAAAGCTTTCAGACGGTCTTCCTGAAGGAGGAATGGGCAGGATCGGTCTCGATATTTATTTGAGCAATCCGGATATCCTCTATGGAGTTATCCATGTGCCCGAATCATCCGGTGGAAATTCACAGAACAGGGTATACCGTACCGACAATGCAGGGAGAACGTGGAACAGACTGGGGCAACCGAGTGGAGAGGGATTGCGGGGTGCTTCTTACTTTGGCCAGATCAGAGTCGACCCCAATGATGAAAACCATATCTATGTTTTGAGTGTCAATATGTATGAAACAAAGGATGCCGGTAAAACATGGGATACCCCGTACCGTGAACGAGACGAAAAAAGAAGGGCACGGGTTGATTTTTATGATGACCACCATGCGATGTGGATCGATCCTGAGAATTCAAGCCATATGTTGCTCGGTACCGACCATGGTATGGGTATAACCTATGATGCCGGGAGAAACTGGTACCACCCGGATGAGCTGCCTCTTGCCCAGCTCTATGCAATAGCTGTCGATATGAACTATCCTTATGATGTGTACGGAGGTACGCAGGACAACGGTAATTTCAGGGGCCCGAGTACTAAGAAAGGGAAATACCCCATCCGTTTGGAAGACTGGCAGTATTGGGGTACCGGCGATGGGTCACACGTACAGGTGGATCCCTCAAACAGTCGCTGGTTGTATAATGAACAACAGAACGGCGATATCGAGCGCATCGATCAGAGAAGCGGAAGACGGAAAAATATCAAATACAGGAAAAATCCCGACCTGCGGTTCAATTTCAACACTCCGATTCTGATATCTCCTCACAATCCTAATGTTATTTATCATGGATCTAATGTTCTCCTCAAATCTCCCAACCGTGGTGAGTCCTGGGAAGAGATAAGTCCCGATCTGTCAAACTATGATGAAAATAAAATTAACACTATTCGGCGCGTGAAAAATACCATTACTACAATGGCTGAATCACCGGTTACCGAAGGGGTGATATGGGCGGGTACTGATGACGGCAATGTACAGCTGACACGGGATGGTGGTAAAACGTGGAAAAACTAAATAACCGCATACCGGGCTATCCCGGATACTGGGTAAGCAGAGTTGCAGTTTCACATCATTATGCAGGTACTGCATACGTATCGTTCCGAGGCAGGGACAGGGATGACTACCGGCCATTTGTGTACAAAACAACCGATTATGGTGAAACATGGGTATCAATATCCGCAAATCTGCCGAATGAATCGGTCAATGTGATTCAGGAAGACCATAAGAATCCTAATTTGCTGTTTGTCGGGAATGACAAGGCGGTCTATGTAACAATAGATGGCGGTAGGAACTGGACACAATTGAAAAACAACATGCCAACCCAACCGGTACTTGATCTCGTCATTCATCCCCGCGAGAATGATCTCGTGGTGGGAACATACGGACGAGGTTTTTTCATAACCGATATATCCCCGCTGCAGGAATTGACAACGGAGTTATTAGGTCAGGAAGTCCATTTATTTAATATTGAACCCAAAGTTCAGTGGGTAATTCCCCGGGAAAACGTCGTGAGTTCCCAGAACTTCGCAGGTGAGAACGAGCCCTATGGGCTTATGATCAATTATTACCTGAAAAACAGCGTTAATTCTGATGTAATAGTTCGTGTATACAAGGGAGAACGAATGATAAACGAACTACATGGGTCAGGTATCGCAGGACTCAATAGCGTCGAGTGGCGGATGGATGCTCGACGGGAGCGGACAGAAGAAGAAAAAGAACAGTGGAAGCGAAACTACGAGTGGTTTATTGACCAACCTTATACGAAATTTCAGGAAGTCTCTTATCACGATGTTGAATTTGATCCTGACAGCCCGAACCATATTGGTACAGAACTTCCGCCGGGAGAATATACCGTTAAACTATCTGTCAACGACAAGGAGTTGACCCGTAAAGCGGAAATCCTGAAAGATCACTGGTATATTAAATACCATTAACCGAATGGATGACAAGTATTTATAAGAATAATCAATTACAGGAGGAAGAGAATAATGTGCAGATACCATCTGAATTTTTGTCTTAGCTTGTTTATTTCCATATTACTTTTTGATTCGTGCGCACCGGAGAACATTGGAACCGATATGGCGGCGTTGAATACCTACGATGATCTCGTTACGCTCTTCGGGGAGTTTCGCGAGTTTCAGAGACCGAAGGAGATAGACGGTGTGCCCGACTATACCGCATCCGCCATGAGCGAACAGTACAGCCGGGTACGGGAGTATCAGCAGAGATTAGCGGCTATAGATATCGAGGATTGGCCTGTTGCACAACAGGTGGACTACCACGTGGTACGCGCAGAGATGAACGGCCTTGAGTTCGATCACCGGATCCGAAGACCGTGGGCACGAGACCCAGTTTTCTACCTGTTTTCACAAGCAGGTGCGGGCCCGGCAGCTTATGGAAGGCCGCACTTATCCGGGCTTCCGATGTCACAGGAACAAGCGGCTGTTTTCAAAGCAAAACTTCAAGCTGTGCCCGAATTTCTCGAGCAGGCGCGGGGCAATCTTTCCGAAGCAGCCGGAGATCTTGCACGTTTCGCACTACATTATCTTGACGAAGAAATAGCGATGTATCAAAATCTTGGTGAGCGGTTGACCGGACACCACTCAGATATAATCCCCGACATCGATAAAGCGGTTGCCGCAGTTGAAGATTATGGTACATGGCTTGAAGCAAACATGAGTTCGATGACTGCTCCGGCGGGAATCGGCAAAGAAAATTATAACTGGTGGCTCAAAAATGTACATTTCGTACCCTACACCTGGGATGAAATATACGCCAGCCTGAAACGGGAGTACGAGCATTCACTCGGCGCCCTTAAAATAGTAGAGCATAAGAACCGTGACCTGCCGCCACTCAAATTGATTTCATCTGCAGATGAGTATCTAAGCCGATGGAGAAATGATGAACGGTATATGCTGGATTTCATACAGGACGAAAAACTGTTTACATTTCCCGATTATATCACTTCCTACGATCCCGGTGAATGGTGGAATGCCCGCGAAAGGAACGGTATTCAGGATTTCTTTGAACAATGCAGGGATCGCGATATGATCGCCGAAATTGCCCATAATGCCTTAGGACACCATGTAGATGAGTTAATGCATCAGCGGGACGACCGACCCATCCGGGGTCAAAACCGGTTATATGATATCGATATGATACGCAACGAGGGTATGGCATTCGGGCTCGAAGAAATATTTCTCCATGCCGGGATTTATGAAAAACGGCCCAGGGGCGAAGAGATCAACCTGATAGCAAAGGCGTTTCGTGCCGTGCGCGGCCTTGCCGACTTGAATTTACATAGCAACGAATTCGACCTTTCCGATGCGCTCAAATTTTGCTATGAAGAAACTCCGTACAACTGGATGATCGACGGAGGATATGAAGTCTGG
This sequence comes from bacterium, assembly GCA_965249485.1. Classification (GTDB taxonomy): domain Bacteria; phylum SM23-31; class SM23-31; order SM23-31; family SM23-31; genus CBDFMG01. The sequence continues at coordinate 2,768,203 of OZ252239.1, forward strand.
CATGAGATGCAGACAACACTCCGCGCTCCCGGTTGGCACATGGGCATGGTTCTTGGAAAAATCCAGATGATGAGTTTAATAGAAGATGCAGCAAAAGTACGCGGTGACGATTTTGTACTTGGGGAGTTTGTTGACGATTTCAGATCGAGAGGTATGATCCCTATGTCGCTGGTACGGTGGGAACTGACGGGTCTCACTGATGAAATGGAAATTCTGTGGTAATATACTTAACTATCGATAATTCACAGAAATATGCAGAATCGTTTCATTTGGGAGTACTGGTTTATAAAATACAATCAATCATATCAACTATTAAAACGGCAACGTATTGATTTTCATCAGATAAAATAGCCAAATTTTTTAAACTTATTTATAGAATCTAGCCTGGGATTATTACATTATACCAAGATTCCCAGTATGATATTGTACGTCTCGAATTCTTACCTCAGCGTCATTCAAACAATTTGATCAATATCATTCAATGAATCCAATTAAAATATGTGCGTTATTCTGGAAACAACAGTGGAAATTTACAAATAATAACCAATAATAGGACTCGGAATACCTTTTAAGTGCTTGTTATTACTTATAGTAGCGGAGCAGGGACTCGAACCCCGGACACGTGGATTATGATTCCACTGCTCTGACCAGCTGAGCTACTCCGCCTTTATTTTAACTAATTGATAAGTTAGGGTTTTTTTGGTAAAACATTAAGGTGAAACCACACTATTCTAACCGAATTTCACCATTCAATACAGTTATTGCATTACCTAATATCTTAACCGACTCAAACACACCGTTCTTTTTGACAAGCTCGACACTTACTCTTCCGGGTTTATCAAGGAAGTCTCCTTGCTCGGCGACAAATCGAACTACTCCTTTAGATGGCTTTATTATGCCATTATCTACGAGATAGACACCTAGTGATCCAAGAGATTAACCCGTAACCGGGTCTTCAATAACACCAACCAACGGTGCAAAATGCCTACAATGTACTGAGGATTTACTTTCAATTGTGTCTGTTGTAAAAACAGTCAAACCGTGCGTTTGTGTATCAGAACATATTTTAGCAATAAGCCTCTGATTCGGGATAATCTTGAAGAGTTGTTCTCTTGATTTCATTGAAAGAAAAAGGTGTGAATTATTCTTTGACAATGGATAAGTGGTTTCTATACTTTCAACATGCATAGATAATGCAGTTGCAAGATCGTATTTCTCATATTCAACCAAATGAAACGTCGGAACAGGAAGTTCAAATATAATCAATGGCGGTTCATTTTTCTCTATTAAAACATCGACAGACAATATTCCGGATCGTGTTTCTACATTAAACTTAAAGAGTCCCGCCCTGTTCATACCATACTTATGCTCTTCAGCAAGAGCATGGAACGCAGCTATTGTTGCATGCCCGCATAAATTTACTTCTGAAGCTGGAGTAAACCATCTCAATCTCATGTCTGCTGTCGGTGTTTTGGGCGGAAGAACAAATGCCGTTTCAGAAATATTCATTTCACGAGCAATAAGTTTCATTTGCTTAACAGTCAGTCCACTTGCAGCCGTTACAACACCTGCTGCATTTCCGGCAAACGGAATACGCGTAAAAGCATCAACCTGTTTTATTTTAACAAATTTCAATGGTGCACTCACCTAAATTAAAAAGGTATAAATTTTGTCATTTCTACTGCCATTCGCAAGTTATTTTTCCCAATGCGCAGCTAAATTATCATTTTGTTAAATGCAGGTCAATTAATTAAAATAAAATGCCGTTTTTCATCACTCTCTTTTTGTTTGACTTTTTCGTATTTAAATCGTAAAATTAGTGTTTTCATTGAAAGTGTTACGACAGCATATAAGAACGTAACCTAATTGTATTTATCTAAAGGATTTAATTTTATGACTGAACCGGTTCAAAAATCTGAATCTCGCGGAATAATGAAAAGAATGCGGGAGCAAACGCATATTGTTCTATGGATCCTTGTTTTCTCATTTGTTGGCTTAATCGTTTTTGAGTGGGGTATGGATATTGTCGGTCTTCGCTCTCCTTCTAATCAAGGTATAATTGGTGAAGTTAACAATCAGGAAATTACTTATCAGGCATTCTGGAATAATATTCAAAGACAATTCGTTCTTCTCAGAGATCGTTTCGGAACAGCCCCTGATGAGCAAACTATGCGTATGGTACGCGATCAGGTTTTTAATGAAATGGTCAATGCAATCCTGGTTCAGGCTGCAGTTGAAAAATTGGGTTTCACAGCGACCGATGCAGAAGTTACTCAGGAAGTTCTTAACAGGCCCAGGCCTGAGTTTCTTAATAATCCTGAGTTCATCACCGAAGACGGTAAATTTGACAAAAACAAATATGAAACTGTGCTGAGACAGCTTGCACAAATGAATGCTGCGGACATTCGCTTTCTTGATGCAGATGCCAGATCCCAAATTCCCGAATACAAATTAAGAAATGCTATCGGTTCTACCGTACGAGTTACCGATAACGAACTGAAACAACAGTTTATTAAAGATGAGTTGACAGCAACTGTTGAATTTGTTAAGATTGATTATAACAAATTTGCAGATTCGGAAATTGACATATCAGAGGAAGAGATCAATCAATATTACCGCACTAACTCAGATGATTTTCATCAAGAAGAAACACGGCAAATACGATACGTGTTGTTTAATGCACAACCAACAAACTCTGACTCCGCAGCTATCGATGCTCAAATTCAAGAAGCATTAGAAAGAGCCCAAAGTGGTGAAGAATTTACTGATCTGGCGGTTGAATATACCGATTCAAATGGTGATTTGGGAACATTTGCAAAAGGAGCAATGGTCCCAGCGTTTGAGGAAGCAGTATTTGACAGCAATGTCCGGGAAGGTGATATTGTCGGCCCAGTGGATACACAATTTGGCAGACACATCATAAAAGTTGAGCGTCTGGTTAAACGGAGAGGCGCTGTCGATTCTGTCGAGGCAAAACACATGTTATTTACCTATACGGCGAGCGCCAGTACGGTTGAAAAAGTTGAATCTGACGCAGGTTATTTGGTAATATCTGCGCGGGAAGAAGATTTTGAATCCGTAGCAAATGCCAGTGGGCTAACAATATCTTCAACAATACCGTTCCCTGACAACGGTTTCATACCCGGCTTTGGCGCGAATTCTGAGATTTCCAATTTTATCTTTACGAGTGTTTATGCTGATGACAATCAACCGATTAGTGAAGTGATTGAAACTCCTGCAGGTTTTGCGGTGTTTCAACTCATTGCCGTAAATGAATCGCATACAAAGACTCTTAATGACGACAATGTCCGCTTTACAATTGAGCAGAATATCAGGACAGAAAAACAACGAATAATGACTCTTAATCTATTGGCCGAAATCAAAGCTACTATTGATAGCGGTACATCATTTGCCGATGCAGTGAGCAATGAAAACTTAACTATTGAAACTACAAGTCCTTTTAAACAGAATGACTATTTGCCTGGCGTCGGCACAGAAATCCAATTCACGTCTACAGCATTCGAACTTGATTCTGGTGAAATATCACGTCCTGTGGCAGGTAATAACAGCGGATATTTAATTCGGCTGATTGAAAAAGATGAGTTTGATGCTGAACAGTTCGCACAACAAAAAAGTACCATTACAAGCCAATTATATCAACAAAAAGTAAATCAGACATTCAGCGCATGGATGCAACAGCAGCGTGATAATGCAGATATTAAAGACTATAGAAGCAAGTTTTTTACCCGGTAGTATTTAACTAAATTCCATTAAGAAATTCGGCGTTCGAAGGTGTCACGAAATACACCACGGGCGCCGAATTTTTCTTTATAACGGCACAGCCCCCTGTTCGGCTTTTCTTTGAGGGTAAAAGTCCCAAAGTCAAGCAAAGCAATTCCCTTCTTTTTCGATTCTTGAATAATATGCCAGATGAGACTATCAATAACTCTAAAGGTTTGAAATTCATGATCATGAGCTATGTAAAAAGCTAAATTCACCCTTGAATTACACGAAAAAGTAACAACCCCTCCTATAACTCTATTACTCAATTGTGCTACATAGAGTTTAATATCATTAGGAAATAACAATATTAGCCTCTTAAGTTCACTAAGAGTATGTGTAGGAGTAACATTATGACGCAACTCAAGATTGTTTTGTAAAATTTTATAAAATGGATTGATATCGCTAGACTCGACAATTCGAACATTCAACCTTTCTGCTTTCCTCAGTGCTCTTTTGAGACTTTCGGGAAAACGATCAAATATTGTATCAAGTGAATTTTCAAGAGGTAAAACAGATGAAAGCTCGCGTCTGCGGTAGAAAAATCCGTGTGTGTGCAATCCGAATTCAAAATTGTTAGATAGTGTAGAACTATAATAGATCGGCGGTATCGTTAAGATTATCTGTTGAGTGCCGACTGATTTTGCATGCTTTACGAGTATTTGAACAATGTGCTCAGCTTCGTTGAGTGTAACCGGATTTAATGTGACCGGACCTCCATACGATGCACCAGGATGTGAGTACAAAACCGATTCCCCTTCCAAGCTAACAACCGCGGCAGGTACAACAGCGAAAAGTGAATTTTGATCTTTTACAAGTATCGAGGCATCTTGAAAACGTCCTTTCCGGTGGTAATTGAGGAATTTCCGGTAATGAAACAGTGTCCTCTCATGTGATGCACTCACAAAATCATCCCATTCTCGTTCATGTTTATCCGTATACCTAATTGCCTCAAAACTCATCAAATTCTCCAACTCATTTGTGTGAAACCTCGTGAAGATCATTTAAAACCAATGCCATTGCTTCCGATTGTTTTTGGCGATTAAACTGTTCCAGTTTTTCGCTTTGAACATATTCACTCTTCTTGATAGTATTATGCTTTTTCTGAGACCACTGCATGTAAATCCTGTAAATATATTCTGTTGTTTCAACAATATTATCTCCTGTCTGGAAGAAAACATCAGAAGCATATTCTTCCAATAATGACTGTGCCTCACCAGAAGGAATATGAGCAAGAATTGGTATATCTGTTGCCAAGTATTCAAAAAGTTTACTCGTTATAATACCCGGAGTTTCATTTTTGGTTATTGGGAATAGTAGCAAATTGCTATTTAGCATCTTTTCAATAGCCAGTTTATGCGGAAGATAACCGCACAGTTCTATGCATTCGCCTGAAAACGATTTTTCAAGTTCTTTTATAAATTGTTTTTCTAACACGCTTCCGATTATTCTGATTCGAAGATTGTCTTTGATGTCAGGATTTAATTCGGTCAAACGTAAAATCACTGATATGAAGACATTGGGATTAGCCCATTCTGTCACGGTACCAGTAAAAGTAACAGTAAATTTTTTGTCATCTTTTATACTAAATGGAAAATCGGATAGATCAAAACCGTTATAAATAAGATTGAGTTTTTCTTTCATTCCAGAGAATAATATATTCTGATATGAATACAAAGTATTAGAAATACATGTAACTTTATCTGCATTCTTAAGGGTTATTTTTTCCAATAATCTGTGTAATGAAAAATGTATCTTACTGTGGTGAGGTAAAAAATCATTACTTGTCCAGCCGTCTCTGAAATCGGCAATCCATGGTAATCGAAACGATTTTGCCAACAACAAACCAAGCAGGTGCGCGGAAAATGGAGGTCCTGTTGAAATAATTGCCTGAATATTGTCACGTTTCATGAGAAACAATGCACGGAAAAACGCAAAAGGAATCCAAAGTATCTTAGAATCGGGTATAAGAATAAATCCTTCCAAGAAACGCAATACATTCTGCTTGCGAGACTTCTCTGTAAATGATCGCTTCTTCGCATTCTTCCGGGAAAACAAAAAACCTATTCTCAGTGGATCAAGAGAACCTGTCCGAACAATCTCAGCATTTTCACATTCTTCCAGTAATGATTCGTCACGTTGGTAGTAGAGTATATCTTTTACCGTAAGTACAGTGACATCCCAGTCGAATTGTGGCAGATAGCGGGCAAATTTCACTGCACGCTGGACTCCTCCCATTCCGCAAGGAGGAAAATAATACGAAATCAGCAGTACTCTTTTTTTGCTATTCAAAGGTTTATTCACTATGATCAATTACAATTTTATTGCAATAGTAGTGCTGTTTATCACAAAAATATAATAAACTTTGCAATAAAAAATAATAATTCTTTTTACACTACGATGGATACGTCTGGTAAGGAATAATTAAGGAGAATGCGTTTAGGTGGCAGGGCAAATACACTCTATGAACAAACTGACCATATTATTACCGTATTATAATAAAATCAATTTCAACGTTTAATCTTCAATGTCCATTTCAAATTCATCACTTAAAGAACTGAAAATATTGTCGACATAATCCCCGTATGAGGTTGAAATACCATTCATCTCCTTACTGAGAACTGAGTGCTGATGCAATCCTTCGAGCACAAATTCCATTACACTTCCAGCTTCTGCTTTATCATCAGGATTACTGATATTAATACTTTGAACGGCCAACTCTTTTAAGTTTGTAACTGATTCCAATGCACTGAAATATGAATCAGTCGATAAATCATCAGATAAATCCAGTGTATTGCCTTGACCAAACCACAGTTTAATTTTTTCGTATGCTCTGTTCGATTCCGATACCTCTGATTTTTTTGTGTACACTTTTGGGAAGTACATTGTAAACACTTCCTTAACAGCTTGTCCTATCAGAAGACGAGCAACATTAACGGCTCCTTCTTGCTCTCCTTCATACACCAATTCAATTTTTCCGACAATCGAAGGGACAACTGCTTCCAAATCACACATTCTTGGACAACAATCATGTTCTTTGAGAATAATGTTTCGCCGCTCGACATTGCTTATCAGGTTCTCCATGCAAGTAATCGGAAGGCGAGCACTCACACCCGACTTCTGGTCAATAAATTCGCTATTTCGTGCTTGAACAGCTATAAACTCGATAATTTCCTTCATATACTGGGGTACGACAACAGGTTGCTCGTTATTTCGTTCTGTCCATGCCTCCTGCCCTGTAATTTTGATTCCGTCTTCGATGGAGCGTGGATAGTGTGTATGTATCTGGGAGGCAATTCTATCCCTGAGTGGAGTGATAATATTTCCCCGGTTTGTATAGTCTTCCGGATTTGCTGTGTATACGATAAGAATATCCATTGGAATCCGTATGGGGAAACCTCTGATTTGAATATCTTTTTCCTGCATAATATTAAGAAGGCCAACCTGTATACGCTGCTGCAGGTCGGGTAATTCATTGATTGCAAATATTCCGCGGTTTGTTCTTGGAATAATTCCGTAATGTATTGTCCCCTCATGGGCATAATGCAGCTTTTGTGCAGCCGCCTTTATGGGATCGATGTCCCCGATCAAATCGGCAATGGATACATCAGGAGTAGCCAGCTTTTCTGCGTAACGCTGTTCACGAGGAAGCCAGGCAACAGGTAAATCATCACCCAGCTCTTTGTGTAATTCGTGACACCGTTTACACACTGGTATATAGGGATTGTCGTTAATTTCACACCCTTCGATGATAGGAATTGACTCATCAAGTAAATTGATCAGTTCACGAAGAATTTTGCTTTTAGCCTGGCCCCGCAATCCCAGAAAAATAAAGTCATGATTTGATAAAATTGCATTCTGAATCTGTGGAATCACTGTCTCATCATAACCCACTATCTTGGGAAAGAGCGTCTCATTATTCTTCATTTTTGTGATGAGATTATTACGGAGTTCCTCTTTAACCGAAATAACAGCATAGCCGGTCTTTTTCAAATCCTTCAGTGTTTTGGGGCTTGTATCAATTTTCATTTTACTCTGCGCTTCCTATTGCGTATATAATCAACAAATATAAATTCACTTAAATCTTTGAGCGATGCAAAAAACGCTCTTCCCTGATTTACACTCGTTAATTTTTCGACAAAATTTTGCAAATGGGGATCCTGGGCAATCATGAAGGTCGAAATGACAACTTTATCTTTTCGGCACGCCGCTGCTTCATTTAACGTCTGATTCACAATCAGCGGATCTAAACCCCAAGAATTTTTGTATAACTTGCCTTGATGAAAAATTGCTGACGGTTTACCATCGGTTATCATAAAGATTTGCTTATTAGTTGTTTTCTGCCTATTTAAAATATCCCTGGCCAGACGAAGTCCAGCTTTGGTATTCGTATGGAAAGGACCGACCGATAATAGAGGCAAATCACTTACCGAAATCTCTTTTGCGTTGTCTCCAAAAACACAGACACTGAGATTGTCTCTGGGAAATTGGGTCATAATGAGTTCTGATAAAGCAAGTGCAACTTGTTTTGCGGGAGTTATTCTGTCTTCACCATAAAGAATCATACTATGACTAATGTCGACGAGTAGTACAGTCGCACAAGTGACGGAATTTTCTGTTTCATACGAAACAAGGTCATTTTCTTCAAAATGGAAGGCGTCTATCCCATGATTTCTGAGAGCATTATTAAGTGATGAAGTTATATCAAGGTTGGTAATGTTATCGCCGAATTCATACGGACGTGTCTCATTTGCCTTCTCAATATCTTTCCCAGGGTTGGGTATGAGATGATCACCATAAAAATCGGGCTTAAGTGAGCTGAAAATTTGCCGTAACGAGTCCTTTCGAATCCTTTGAGACCCTTTAGAGGTTAGAGAAAATCGATCTATGTTTCGCTTTATAAATCCTTCTTCTTCCAGACGATTGAGAAAATCTTCGAAATCAATTCCGAATTGGAATAGACTGTACTTATTATTAAGTTGTTGCATCCATTCCAGTGCCTCTTCAACATTTCCGCTAAGTTGAAGCAAAAGCTGGTTGAATATATTGAGGAGATCGTCAAAATGAAGATTACTAAGCTCTTTGCCGTTCCATTTTGTGTATCTGAAACGCATATATATATAATATTCCTTGAAATTTGTACTAATCACAGGCATCCACAAACTTGCAGAATTCTGTACGTAAATTATCTTATGGAATTGTCTGAAACAGTCAGGAATACTGCGTAAAACTGCTCTATCATAATTGTTTCACCACTAAAAAGCCACAAATCTATAAACAAAAGTGTGCTACATTGCCCTTCATAGCACAACACAATATTAAAGTGATGTTATGCAAGTTTAGTTCCCAATATCACGGTAATACTTTACAATTAATCCGATGATTGATTTGGTACTTTCGGCATATCTTGCAGTATCGTGTCAAGATTGTACTACTTTTTGAGAATCGCTGCCATTGCCTTTGCAATTCGAATAGTATGGCCAGCGTGGCAATTGTTAAAAAGGAGTATGTTATTGACGTTTTTCTGTTAATTTCCCGTATTTGTTCTATCCAATCTACAAGCTCCTGTTCAGTGTAAAGATAATCGCACCTGTCACCTTTCGATGAATCCCACCATGTTTTACTGTTTCTTCCGTGAAACCTGACTTAACCTGTGTCTCCGGTTGTTATATCCTGTACAGGTAGTAAATCCCTGCAGTAACGGTTCATCCACACAGCAGTAGCCCATGTTCAGCATTCGGCAATATTCATTGTTTGCAGGTTTTATCCAGGAAGAATTTCTGAATTCAATAAACAGAGGAATATCTCCGTAATTTTCTTTGATTTTATCCAGACAGAGTCTGTTTACTTTGGTATTTTTAAACGAATAGGGAAAATGCGCAAAAAAACCAGAGAGTTTACCTGCCGCTTTTAAAGGTTAAGTATGCTTATGTAGCACTTTAAGTGAATCGTTGTAATTCTCTATTTCATCGGTTACTTCCTTGTGAACTTTAACAATATATTCAAAATTTTGAGAGGTCTTTTCATCCAAAGTGTCGAACACTTTTTGAGCTGGAATACGGAAATAAGTCGAATTTATTTCTACAGTATCAAATTTGTAGACATAAAAGGAAGACCATCGCGTTTCATTGGTACCCGGTAGGTAAAAGACACCCGTCCAGTCTACAAAACTGAATCTCGAAGTGCTAAATTTGACAATTCCCATGAACACCACCACAAAAAAAACCGGGAAGCGATTACCTCGTATCCCGGTTTCTAAGAATTTTCATATCATTGTCGTGCAAGAATAACTTCAGCTTCACGTGCTGCGCTGGAATTAGGAAAATTGCTGATGATATTCTGGCATTGTACAAAAGCATCATTATCATTGCCTGTCAGCAGAAGTGTTCTCACAGCACCCAGCATATTATCCGGAGTGATAAATTCATTCGGATAATCATTTGCAGACTGCAGGTAATACTGAATGGCTTTATCAAAATTTTCGAGCTGTTCATTGCATGCTGCAATACCTGCAAGAGCAGAGCTGCTTAAAAAATCCGTCGATTTATATTGGTCAATATATATTTGATAGTATTTTTCGGCATTTACAAAATCGCCAAGAAAATAGTATGCATTCCCGAGGTAAATTGAGGCGGTTCCTGCGCTGAGTGTACCGTTATGTTGCTCAATCAGTTCCTGCAATTCCTGAATCAATTGCGTATTATAAATTCTTTTTTCAATATATTCAAATTCGAGCGCATAGAGCTTTGACGATGCTTCCTGCTCCTGTGTTATACTTCTCTGATAAAGAACAAATCCTAGCAAAACGATTACAAGTGCGGATCCTGCTACAACAGCAAGCCGTTTCCACTCTGTTTCAAGATATGTTTGAACTTTTACAACAGTTGTGAGAAGCTTATCCTCTTTGAGTTGTTTTTTTGTCAGCCTTTTACGTGGTTTCAGCATTTTCGTTCCCGTTCACATTAACAATATTTTTACCGGCGTAAATGTACAAGTATTTCAATCAAAAGAAAAGGACAATTTATACAATTTTTACTTTTTCAGAGACTTCATTAAACCTGACATCTCTAATAGGGTCAATGCTGCTTCCCACCCTTTGTTGCCTGATTTAGTACCTGCCCTATTTATAGCCTGCTCAACCGTATCGGTTGTCAGCACACCATACACTACCGGTAAATCCGATTGAATGCCGACCTGTGCAATCCCTTTTGTCGTTTCAGCAGCAATATAATCAAAATGGGGTGTTTCTCCACGAATGACCGCTCCGAGACAGATCATCCCATCAAAATTGCCCTTCTTGGCTACGGATTGTGCCATTTGCGCTATTTCAAACGATCCAGGCACCCAGAACACCTCTACGGCATTCAAGTCCGTAAAATGCTGTTCTAAACAATCAAGAGCCCCTTTGAGCAGGCTGTTCGTAATAAATTCATTGAATCTACTGATCACAATTGCAATTTTTAAATTTTTACCGGTGATTTTCCCTTTATGTACTTGAACCACAGCAACCTCCAATGTCATTATTTTTCTATATCTTACACGTTATAATCAAATACTCAAGGCAGTTTTTCAAGAATAAAGTGACCGAGTTTATCCCGTTTTGTTTTTAGATACTTTTCATTTACATAATTCGGTGGAATCTCTATTGGCACCCGGTCAACAACTTCGAGACCATATCCCTGTAGTCCAACAATTTTTCTCGGATTATTAGTAATTAGACGCATCTTTCGCACGTTGAGGTCATACAGAATCTGCGCACCGATACCATAATCACGTAAATCGGGCTTGAATCCCAGTTCTTCGTTTGCTTCTACAGTATCCATACCCTTTTCCTGCAGCTCATATGCCATAATCTTACTTGCCAATCCGATACCTCTGCCTTCCTGTCTCATATAAAGCAAGAGACCATTACCTTCTTTTTCTATCTGACGTAAAGCCCGGTGAAGTTGTTTTCCGCAGTCACATCGGAGGGAACCCAGTGAGTCACCAGTTAAGCATTCCGAATGAACACGCACAAGTACTGGCTCATCCGGATTTATTTCACCCTTGATCAAGGCAATGACATAATCTCCATCATTAATATTTTTGTAAAGCACCAATCTGAATGTACCGAAAATTGAAGGAAAGTCTACTTCTGACTCTTTCTTCACCAGTTTTTCATTACGCCTTCTATATTCAATAATGTCAGTAATCGAAATGATTTTCAGATCAAGCTCTTTCGCTATTTCAAATAATCTCGGCAGCCTCGCCATTGAACCATCTTCATCCATAATTTCACAAAGCACACCGGACGGATCTAAGCCGGCAAGACGTGCAAGGTCAACTGCTGCTTCTGTATGCCCTGCTCTCCGTAAAACACCACCAGTCTTGGAGCGAAGTGGAAAGATATGTCCCGGACGCGCTAGATCATTGGGTTTACATTCAGGATCGATCGCGGTAAGGATTGTGCTTGCTCTGTCAAATGTGGATGTTCCTGTAGTCGTATGGTATTTCGCATCAATTGACACAGTAAACGGCGTATTGTGTAATGCCGTATTCCTGTCTACCATTAAATCGAGCTGTAATTCATCTGTACGCTTACTTGTCAAAGCGAGACAGATAATGCCTCTCCCCCGGCTCGCCATATTATTAATGATATCTGGCGTCACTTTTTCTGCAGCACAGATAAAATCCCCTTCGTTCTCGCGATCTTCATCATCGACAACAATGACAATCTTTCCATCATTAATGTCCTTAATTGCATCATCAATCGAATTGAATTGTTCTTCAAGCTGTTCATTCGTATCTGTCATTAAGATTTCTCACTTTTCTTCGGATTTTTTACTTTTACTTTATGTTTATTATATCGAATCCCGATTTTCAGGACAAAATTGACATAACCCAGTTCCGAATTCTATAAATTTTTACTATGTATACATACTCATAAATGAAACCTGATTATCCCTTTGACCGGTTTTATTTTGAAATTGTGCGACATATTTTCCAATAATGTCGGTTTCAATATTGACACGATCACCGGCATTTTTTGATCCTAAAGTAGTTAATTTCAGCGTTAATGGTATCAAAGCGACCGACACAACTGTCTCATTGACATCAGCCACTGTCAAGCTTATTCCGTCGAGAGCAATTGAACCTTTTTTGACAACACTTCCCAAAAATTCCTTCGGCAGTTGTACCGAAATTATAATATTACCACCCGATTTTTCATACCGTGTAATTTCGGCTGTACCGTCAATGTGTCCCTGAACAAAATGGCCATCAAACCTGTCGAAAACTCTCAGCGCTTTCTCAAGGTTAACAACATCTCCTTTTTTTATTGCCGACAAGGTTGATTTAGACAATGTCTCCTTTATAACATCTACCAAAAATGAATTATTTTTCATTTCAATTACCGTCAAACAGACACCATTTACCGCAATACTGCTTCCAATCTTCACATCATCGAGAAAGTTTTTAACTGAAATCGCTAATTTCGAACCGTGAGTATTATTTGCGACTGATTCAACAATACCGGTTGTTTCAATTATTCCTGTAAACATTATCTATTGATTCCTCAAATAAACTGGCGTTCCTGACAGTAATATATCATCACCTAACATTTTTTTTGTGATATTATTGAGTTTTACGTAGTCTCCGTTAACGGTGAAATTTGATATTCCGTTTAAACCGCTGCCAAATATAAGAGGTGAAATTACGATTTTGACTGAATCAACCAAACGACCGTATAAAAAACTCGTAAAAACATGAGCCCCTCCTTCTACTAGAACCGAACTGATAGAGCGTTTACCCAGCATTGTAAGTAATTCCTGAATATTCACCATGCCGGTATTGTTTTTATTAATGCAAAGAATTTCTACACCCATTCTTTCAAAAAACTGAATGCGTTCCCGATCTTGTGATGCAGTTGCTATAATAATTTTCCCCAAATTAAGCGTACCAAACAAACTTAATGACTCCGGACATTCCAAATGAGTATCCAAAATAATTCTTACCGGTGTTTTACCACGGGCAAATCGTGTTGTCAGTAAAGGATCGTCAATTTGTGCCGTATCTTTTCCGATTATAACCGCATCGTGTTCTGCTCTTAATGTGTGAACATAGCGCAATGCTTTATCTGACGATATTTGAGTTCGGACATTTTCTTTTCGGGAAATTTTTCCATCGAGTGTCTGGGCGATTTTGATTGTAACATATGGCATACCTGTTGTAATATATTTAATAAACATAACATTCAACGCTTCACATTCATTAACCGATACACCTGTTGTAACTTCAATAGAATTGTTCTGCAGCATTGCAATACCTTTACCATTTACCTTTGGATTGGGATCTTTCATACCGATTACAACCCGCTTGATACCTCCATTAATAATCGCTCCAACACAAGGAGGTGTCTTACCGGTATGTGAACATGGTTCTAAATTGCAGTAAAGTGTTCCGCCAATTGCGGCTGAACCAGCATTTCTCAACGCATTTACTTCAGCGTGACTGCCGCCGAATTCCTTATGATACCCGGAGCCTACTATAACATCGTTGCTAACAATAACAGACCCAACCAAAGGATTGGGCCTTACTTTTCCAATTCCTTTTCGTGCAAGCTTCAGCACATATTGCATATAGTCATAATCACCCATAAACAAAAAAACCCGAAGTAGCTATACTTCGGGGCACGTCAGGTATACAATACACCTTACCTGCTCTATCTTCTCCCATCCGGACTGTAACCGTCGGCATCGGAATTTCACCGATTCCTGCTGCAGATGCAGCTCGCGGGCTATAACCGCCGGTCGGGATTTTCACCCGGCCCCGAAGATAGAAACACAATTAATAAACTTTGTAATAAAGGTACAAATTTATGTGCAATTATTCAAGCAAAAATTCTTGTGTCAAATGTTAATCCGGATTATAGTTCACTCTTAATGGGAGTTGATCATTACCGAGTCATGAGTTTAAATATTCTCTCAAACGATTTTAATGTATCGGTATCAAAATCAAATTTCATATCTCTGCCTTCTCTCGATTTGGACAGAAGATAGTCACCATATAACCGGATACGCTCCAGATCGGGAATCTCAAGCATACCAGTGCCCCCTTTTATACTAACAAAATTCACCAAATTAAATCTCTTGAGCCATACATCAACTTCATCAAAATCAATCCCGACGGTGTATTTAATATCACCTCTTAAAACATCAACGGGAATGATTGCTCCTTTCTTTGTCGGTGTACCGGACATTTCACTCATATGGTGAATACATTTTAGAATTGTGAAATCAAGGCCAACCTTATACGTTCCCTTTACGCCTTTTGAAGTCGTTTTAATCCTATTTGCAATGGTATTGATCATCGTCACAAGCCATTCGGGGATCTTATTAAACTGGGTAATAAGCATCTTCTTGGTAACAACAATCACTTCCGACTTTACAGCAGCACGAACTGCAGCAGTTCGTTTATTGTCTCCGAATAGAGCCATCTCACCAAAAAAATCTTTCGGGCCGAGCGTGGCAACTTTCATTTCAGTCCCTCCCATTTCTTTGAGGACTTCTATCTTCCCGGAACGAATGATATACATATCATAACCGCTGTCACCTTCTTTACAGATGTATTCACCAGCTTCGAATGATTCAACTAAAGATCTTGCTTTCTGTTTTTCACCCATTACAGTCCATCTCTTATTTATTGATCAAGGCGAAGATTAATGAGTTGATGACCTTCTTCATTTCGAATGTAGAGGACAATTGAAGACTGATTTCTGTACTGCTCTACTGCTTCTGTAAAATCGGACATTCCATGTATTTCTGTTTTTTCAATTTTATAAATAATGTCACCAAGCTTTATGTTATTACTAAAAGCCACACTATTTCTCAATACCCGTGTTACAATAACTCCATTCGGTTCATCACTGATACGCTCTTGAGTATGTGGTGAATCACTCACTCCTAACCCAATTTCCGGAAAGCTGAGCTGACCTGAAACAAGCACTGGTGCTGGAGCCGAAGGCATATCACCAAGTGTAACAACCACATTATTAACTTTACCATCCCTAATGTAAGTAAGCTTAATCTTGTCACCCGGTTTTTTACTTGCTACGATAGTTTGTAGTTGGCCGCTTCTTCCAATAGGATTGTCATTAACGGCAATAATAACATCATCCTTTTGTAAACCAGCACGTTTTCCCGGTGAATCTTCGCCCAGGGTGAAATCTCTTATGACCACACCATATGGATTATCGAGTTGATATTTTTTCATCTCTTTTTGGTCTTGAATCTCTTGAAATGATATCCCGATAATCCCCCGTTTCACTGTCCCAAAAATACGAAGGTCATTTGTGATGTTTTTTGCCAGATTAATTGGTATAGCAAATCCATACCCTTGATATGATCCTGTATTTGATAGAATCGCGGTATTAATACCGATTACTTCTCCATCAAGGTTTATGAGTGGACCACCGCTGTTACCTGGATTGATTGCGGCATCAGTCTGAATAAAATCCTCAATCTTATAATTATTTGAATTATTCGGATCCTGTCTATTTATTATTCCGAGATTTCTCCCGATGGCACTGACAATTCCTGCAGTGACTGTAGAATTGAGCATTTCTCCGAATGGAGTACCTATAGCCATTACCCACTCACCAATTTGCACTTGTTCAGAATTTCCGAGCCTTGCATATGGAAGGTTTTCTCCTTCAATTTTTATGAGAGCAACATCAGTTAACGGATCGGCTCCGACAATTTCCGCATTAAATCTCCTTTTATCAAGGAGTCTCACTTCCAATTTCGATGCATCTTTAATGACATGGTTGTTTGTCAAGATATAACCTGCCTTATCAATGAGTACGCCTGATCCGAGACCCTGCTGGCTGAACTCTTCATCTTGAGGAAAAAACCGACGAAAAAAGTCATCAAACTCACCACTCCCTCTCCCCTCATGCATTTGAGAAAGTGAAATATTTTTTGTAGCAGTGATACTTACAACTGCAGGAGTAACTTCTTTTGCAACTTCAACAAACGCATTGCTGAATGCTTTTAATTGCCTGACATCACTCTGATAAGAATATGCAGAATCTATGGATACAACATTCAACAATAATAACAATTGCGCAGTTACAAACAATTTTTTATATATTTGAAGCCTATCCACCATACTAAAATACCTCCCTCAATAATTATTTCTCCAAAAATAATTGAATTTTACGGTTCATTTATTTTTCATTACTTGCAGTTTCATTATCGGTGTCTTTGCTTTGAGCATCATCGGAAGGCTGATCATCAGTCTCTTCCGAGGTTAATTCGGTTGCTTCCGGTGTTTCCTCAGGTTCAGGTTTATTCTTCTCTGCAATAAAATTCAGCCGCAAATCGGTCAAGGTTTGTTGCAACATCCTTTCTTCTTCGTCAGAGAGATTCCCTTTTGTTTTTTCTGCCAGCATTCCAAGCATATCGATAGCAATCTGTGCTTCATACAGATTACGTTCGATTTTTTGTGCAACCGGATTCATCATTTTCCCCATACCGATCATAGCGGTTACTTGAAAATTCAATATAAGAGACCTGAGCAGGTCGTCTGTGCTTAATCCGGATTCATTTGTCATAGCAGTTCTCCTCATTCATTTGTCAACGATCCATATATCCTCTGATGAGTATCAATCTCAATAGCTGCAATACTGCAACCGCTGCCGCGGCTACATACGTAAGTGCAGCTGCGTTCAATACCATTCGAGCGCCTTCTGTTTCATCTTTGTCGAGAATGGCGAATCCTTCTATCGATACAAGCGCCCGAGAACTTGCATTAAACTCAACCGGAAGAGTAACGAGAGTAAAAAACACTACGGCACCAAATAGATATATTCCGAAATCGATGAGCATTGGATGTGAAAACAGCATACCGATTATCACCAGCGGCATAGCCAGCCATGAACCGAACCTGCTAACCGGAACAAGTGCAGTCCTTATTTTCAAGGGCGCATACTCCTGAGCATGCTGTATTGCATGGCCTACTTCGTGTGCAGAAACACCGACAGCGGCAATTGATTTACCTTCGTAATTTTCAGGTGATAGCCGAAGCGTCTTGGTTCTCGGATCATAATGATCACTTAACATTCTGTCTGTCTGTTCAATTTCCACATCGTTAATACCATTACTTTGTAGAATTAAACGAGCAACCTCTTTACCTGTAATGCCCCTGTGCGAAGGAACCTGTTTAAATTTGTTGTATGTTGAACGCACTTTTGAGCTAGCATACAGGCTAAAGAGTATTCCAGGTATCAGGAAAATCATTGTCGGATCGAAAAAGAAAAAAGGCATTATTACTTCCTCCGTATATTATTACTACAATAACGAACAGGATTTTGTTCAATATATTAGTTGTCAGTAAAATCTACTAAGGTCGGACAATAAAAGTTCCGTTCAATTAAACGAAATCAGCTGTTTATATCACTGATTAAGCATTAAATTGCCAATACATTCAAACGGACAAATCTACAACAACGCCTTTTGGAGTAATTTCCGCTTTAAATTCTCTTCGGACACTTCCACCGGCTTTCAGTTTACCTGGTATGACAGCACGCATAGAAATAGTGCCTCGTATAGCTCCGAGCTTTTGCAGCCTGACCGATGAAAGGTCTATTCTTGGAACCGGTCTCGATCTTATATTTATATTTCCGGGCATACGAAACAATTATTGAATAATAATGTTTAATATACTGAATTATTCTTCATTATAACAGCATATATCATGAAAGAATCTAAATGGTATCTTGAAAGTATCCGTTTTACTTATTTAATCGGTTGATAATTTGAAATATTTTCCATTAATTCTCTATGATTGCATTTTTTATTCATTTAAAAGGTTTTACTCCCATAGCAGTGCAAGATTTAAGCAGGATTTTTACGAAAAAAATAAATATTGGATTTAAGAAAAAAGAGTAATGACGAGCGTATGCAAAAAAACGTAATAAAAAGATTGAGTTCCACTCACAAGTATGTTATCAGTTTCATAGCAATTTTACTACTTGTCATTGGTTCGGGATTGTATTTCCGGTATCTATCTAGCGGCCTTCCTTCACTTAAGGATTTACAAACATTTGAACCTTACTTAACGTCACAGATTATATCAGCTGACGGAGTCGTAATTACAGAGCTGGCTAAGCAAAAGCGTGTATTAATACCCTTGAGCAGAATTCCACATAATATGATTAACGCTACAATCGCTACCGAAGATCACCGATTTTTCCAGCATTGGGGTGTTGACTCTTACCGCTTTTTTGGTGCCGTAATTCAGGTTGTGAAATCACTCAGATATGCAGAGGGATTTAGTACAATTACAATGCAAATTGCACGCGGTCTGCACCTTAGTCCCCGTAAAGAAATAGCAAGAAAGCTGAGAGAGATTATTACCGCGGTTCAGATCGAAAAACGGTATTCGAAAAATGAAATTCTTGAGATGTATCTCAATAACAGTTATTTTGGTCATGGCGCATACGGTGTAGATCAGGCAGCTGATATTTTTTTTGATACTCTGATTGAAAATCTGACTCTTGTACAAAGTGCTCAACTCATAGCTCAGATTAATGCTCCAACTCGCTATTCTCCAATACTTCATCCAGAACGATCTCGTGATCGGCGGAATCTTGTCCTCTATAATATGCTCCGGCATGGTTATATAGACCGCACTCAATACGAAAACGGTCGTCAAGAACCGTTGCTGACTGTTGCAAAGTTACGGGCCATAGAGCCTGCATCGTATGGTATCGCGCCGTATTTTTCTGAGCTTGTCCGCCAAAATCTCGAAGAAATGCAGGAAACATATAACTTCGATATTTACAGAGATGGCTTGAAAGTTTACACAACGATAGATACTCGGACACAGGCAATTGCAG
The DNA here is from genome assembly GCA_965249485.1 of bacterium. Lineage (GTDB taxonomy): Bacteria > SM23-31 > SM23-31 > SM23-31 > SM23-31 > CBDFMG01. Next base: position 2,787,860 of record OZ252239.1, read on the forward strand.
AAAAAGCGGTTGCCGAACAATTGGAACGCCAGCAGCGAATCGCCGATAGCAGAATGCGCAGTCCTAAAGCTCGGACAGAGCTCTTGGAAAAACTGAGCTTTTCGAACGATATCGATCTTGTGAAAATTCCCGAGCTTATCCGGGATGAAGCATATATGGATTCCGTATCTCGTAAAGAAAATATTATTCAGGCAGCCTTTGTAGCAATGGATCTCGAAAACGGTCATGTTATCGCTATGGTTGGCGGGCGTAATTTTGCCGAATCAAAATTCAACCGTGCGACCCAGGCGCTCCGGCAGCCTGGTTCTGTATTTAAACCGATAGTCTATGCCGTTGCTATTGATAATGGATATCCCGTTACACATCAACTTCTTAACCAGCCGGTAACGGTCATGCTGGAAGATGGAACACGCTGGACTCCTACAAATTACGATAACTCAATTGGTGGACTTACAACATTACGTGAAGGCATTATTAGATCATTGAACCTCATTACTGTACGATTAATCCAGCAAATCATTCCGCCGCGTGAGGTAGTATTGGTGGCAAAAAAAATGGGGCTTACCTCGTACATAGCAGAGGTTGATGCTATTGCGCTCGGCGTATCTGAAGTTTACCCTATAGAAATCGTTTCCGCATACAGTGCTTTTCCTAATAAGGGTATCAAAGTCGATCCTGTATTCATTAAACGCATTGAGGATAGATTCGGTAGTGAAATATATTCAATCACTCAACCTGTCAAACAGGAGGTTCTCAGTGAAGAAACTGCATATATTGTTACCGATCTCATGAGAAGTGTTGTGCGGAGCGGTACCGGAAGAAATTCGCATATAGTTTATGGATTTAATCATCCTGCCGGGGGAAAAACAGGCACGACTAATGACCATACAGATGCGTGGTTTGTCGGATACAGCAAACAGATAATTGCAGGTACTTGGGTGGGGCTCGACAATCCGGCATTTACGCTCGGAAACAGTCAGTCGGGCGCAGTTGCAGCACTACCGATCTGGTCAAAGTTTATGGCAGCGGCTCACGATACACTTAATTTACCTGTTGTTGATTTTGAGATGCCTGCTGGGGTAACACGTTTAACGATTTGTGATGAAACAAAAGATCTTGCAAGCAGGTACTGTCCAGTTAAAGTTCAGGAAATATTCAACACTCGACACCAGCCAACAACAGAATGTAAAACGCACAGCTATGTGCAAAAGAAAAGAGGAGTGTAGTATACAATTTTCCACCATGGAATCGAACCATTCAGATTAAATCCCACTTGTGATTTTTTTCAGATACCTTAATGCTGTTTCATCTGCTTTTTCTTTTGTCTGTGCTTCTGCGATAACGCGAATTATTGGCTCAGTGTTCGATTTTCGTATATGCACCCAGTGTGACGGAAAAATAAGTTTCAGACCATCGGTAATATCTACCTCAGCACCTCCCGGGTTTTCTCGAATTTCCTCAATTGCATTCTCAACAGTCTTGCTATCAATTTCCGATTTCAATTTTGTCATATAATATCGGGGAAAATCTGCTTTGACTGCACTCATCGGTTTCCCTCTCTCTGCGTAGAGTTGCAATATAAGAGAAGCACCAATTAACGCATCACGACCATAGTGGATATCCGGGAATATAACTCCCCCATTTCCTTCTCCACCAACTATACATCCCGATTCTATCATCTTTTTAACAACATGTGCTTCTCCAACAGCTGAACGATGGATTGTAACAGCAAAGCGGTCGGCAACGTCATCAAGAGCTGAGGTAGTCGAAACGTTTGCAGCAATTGAGCCAATTTGATGCTCAAGAACCGATGTGGCAGCAAGAACAATGGTGTATTCTTCTCCGAGCGGAATACCAGATTCATCGACAACTGCAAGACGGTCTCCATCGGGATCCAAGGCAAATCCAATGTCTGCTCCAACGTTTAAAACAGTCGAGCACAGTTCTGTAATGTTTTCAGGCAGCGGCTCCGTGCCGCGGGGAAAATGCCCATCTGGCTCACAATGCAGCTTTATCACATCGCAGCCCAGTTCTTCAAGTAATAACGGGAATATAGAGCTTGCAGCACCATTGACACAATCGACAACAACTTTAAACCGCTTTTTTCTAATTATTTCCGGCATTATAAATTCACTGCAGAGGATTGCCTTAATATGGTCATAGTCATGCGATGTCTGGTCGTTACAGGTACCCAGACCTAAGTGGTCAGTATAAGCGAAAGAGTTTGAGTCGATTATATGTTGTAATAGCATGCCTTTATCGGTATCGATAAACATTCCCTTATTATCTACAAATTTAAGTGCATTCCATTCTGCGGGATTGTGGCTTGCAGTAATAACAATACCGCCATCTGCACTAAAATGCGGAATTGCCATCTGTACAGTAGGTGTTGTGCTTATGCCGAGCGGAATAACCGTACAGCCCACAGCCATTAGGGCAGCTCTTACTGCTTGTTCTACCATCGGCCCTGAAATTCTTGTATCCCGGCCTACTACAACTGTTCCGCCATTGCACATTGTACCGAATGCGGATGTGTATCGGGCGATCACGTCCGGCGTCAGACTCTCACCTACTATACCCCGAACACCTGATACGGATACCATAAGTGGTTTCATAGAAATATCACGATTTACTATTTTTGCGGAAGATGTTACTAAAAAAGGAGACAACACTGGAATGCTCAACAAATTCATATCCGCAATTTGGGCACTTTACGGCGTGGCAATGAGAAGCGACCGGGCAGCCCGAATGGCAGTTTTCCTCAACGGTATTAAAATTGTGCTGGCACAATGGGCACGTTACATCTTGAGATTTATCTGTTTGATTCATACGAACATTCAACAATACATACTATTCTTTCGTTCCTACGTGACATTGATTTTATTATTATAACGTACGAGTTTTTTAAAACATTTTCAAGTAAATAAATACTTGACAATTCACCACATTACTTAATTAGTATATGTATTTTAATTTCGTGAAAATGACCACTTCAATATTGATTATTCCAAATCCGATTTGAATACAATGTTCAACCTCAGTAGTAGTGAGCCCAATATTCTTATTTATGAACATTTTTCTGGTCAATTTAGACTGTAAAGATATCATTACCCATTAGAAAAAACATTCCAATATAAAAAAGACAAAAGTCATCTGTATATTCGATAGTATCGATTTATCAGTGGCTTACACCACCAGAGAATCCGGCATTCATGATTTCCTCCAAGATCCATTCCAATATGAGAATTTAGATAGTACAATCAATGATGCTATGCAGATTTCATTAATATTCCTTTCGTACTTCAATGTAAATAATCTATCAATAATTACTTTTGACCAGTAGTTTTTAACATTGGTATTATACATTTTCATACGACACTTTTTATCTGCTGATAAAATTAGATTTTAAGTGAAGTGCTCACCAAAATTCCACCCTAAATCACATCTTACGTTCTGCCATTTCTTCTCTCTTACAAACCTTGCTGTTTTTTTTGCAACGCCTACATTATTTCCAAAATCAGCTTGACATTATGGGTCTAATTCCCTACTAATATGGCACCATTTACCCATGAATACGACAAATGATGGGGACTATATGCGAAAACGAGTCGGTATTATTGGATACGGTACGATCGGATCATATCTTGTAAAGAGAATCAAAGAAGATAATGATATTGAGATTGTCTTTGTTTACGAAAAAGATGAATTCAAATCAGCGCAACTCAGCAATTTAAAATTGGATGATTTCAGTAGATTTACTAACTATAGGCCCGATATTGTAGTCGAATGTGCATTAAATAGTGTCGTCTGGGAATTTGCTCCTACCGTACTGCAGTATTGCGACATGATGATTATGTCGAATACCGCTTTAGCAGACGATTCCTTCAGGAATTCTATTGTATCTCTTTGCAGGAATCACAAAACGAAACTATTTGCGGTCCATGGCGGAATTCTTGGACTTGATGGCATTTATGACGGCAGAAACATAATTAAAAGAGTGACAATCAGTAGTGATAAACATCCGAACAACTTTGATAGAGACGATACTGAAAAAACTGTGATTTTCGAAGGCCCGACCAAAGAAATATGTTCCCTTTATCCGAGGAACGTCAATACACATGCCGCAGTGGCAATGGCGAGTATTGGATTCGAAAACACGATTTCGAAAATGATTGCAAATCCCAATACCGATGTTAATTCACATAGTATTGAAGTTGATGCCGAGGGGATTGCTTTTCGGATTGAAATCAAAAGTCCGCGCGCCAGTAAAATTACTGGTGTCTATACACTTGAGTCCGCCTACCAGTCTCTCCGGAGACTATGTGTCGACAATTACGGGATAAACATTGTCTGATCCATTTCGATTCTATCTGGATTTTCGCTCTTAATGTTTTACTTTAAACAAAATATTGTTTATTATTATCAATTAATATCTTTGAATGATTGATCACGCCATGTCGGAACAACGTGAAAATGTAACAATTACAGGTGTCAAGACCTATCCTATTGCGGTTCCAATTCATGATTTTGCTGATGCGCATGAAAGTATTTCTACGTCGAATTCGGTTGTAGTAGTAATATCGACTGACAGCGGTCATACCGGTTTTGGTGAATCATGCGCATGGGAACCGACATTTTACGGGGAAACACTTGAGACAGTCGAACTGATAATAAAAAACTACTTCACACCTATCCTAATTGGACACAATCCCTGCCATCTCCATCCCCTTCTTTCAAAAATTGATCGTACCGTTGCAAAATGTCCCGGTGCTAAAGAGGGTGTCGATCTTGCTTTGCATGACCTTGTGGGGAAAATACTCGAAGTTCCGGTCTGCACCTTACTTGGTGGACGATATAGGGACAAAATCCACATTGCAAGCGAGCTCGGCATTGATACTGAAGAAGCTATGATACGCAATGCAAAGACATTCATCAAAAAGGGCATAAATGTTTTAAAGCTAAAGGGATCACACGACATTCGCGGTGATATCGACAAAGTTCAAGCAGTGAGAGATGCACTTGGAAATGCGGTTATACTAAGACTTGATCCAAACTGTTCCTGGGGAGTCAATGAAACCATTGAAGCAATGAAGATGCTTGACTACTGCAATCTTGAGTTCCTCGAGCAGCCGATAAATCCACAAAATATTGACGGACTTGCTAAGATTCGGAAAAATATAAACATACCTCTGATGGCAGATGAAAGCATCTGGCTGCCCGGAGATGTTGTTGCTTTAGCTCAGAAAGATGCTGTAGATATTGTCAATATAAAGCTTGCAAAAACAGGTGGTTTGTTTTCTGCAAAATCAGTTGAGGCAATTGCGGAAGCATACGGGCTGTCTTGGGGGATTGGAAATGAGATAGTTCCGGGTTTTACTGTGGGTGCGAAACTCCATTTGACTGCTTCGATGAAACACCTACCCTATGCATGTGAATTTACAGAGCTTTCCATATATAGGGAGAGCATTATCAAACCGAAAGTGAAAGTTGAGGACGGTTATATTCGTGTACCAGATTCACCAGGGCTTGGATTTAATCTCGATGAAGAGGCACTTCGCAAATATTCGGTGAAACAGAAAATATGCTGAAAAGAACATTTTTCTCGGAATTAAGTCTTGCTTATTGAACCATATTTTGTAAAATTGAATCCTTGAACCAGTGAAGGAGAAGATAGAAATGGTATTCAATGGTGCCGGTGTTGCCATAGTTACTCCGTTCAATCCCGATTATTCTATAAATTACCCCCTCTTTGACCAACTGCTTGACTTTCAGTTTGATAACGGAATCGATGCAATTATTGTATGCGGCACAACCGGTGAGTCAGCTACACTAACTTATAAAGAACACGAAGAGCTAATCGAACACACTATCCGCTTTGTTGCAGGACGGGTACCTGTTGTTGCGGGAACGGGCAGTAATGAAACACGCCGTGCTTTGGAGCTGACAAAACGTGCCGAGGAACTAGGTGCAGATGCTGCCCTTATTGTCACTCCCTATTATAATAAAACCTCGCAACGGGGATTATATGAGCATTTTAAGCAGATTAATGATGCTTGCTCTCTCCCAATTATTATGTACAATGTCCCCTCCCGGACAGGTTTGAATATGAGTGCGGATACAACTATTGCCCTTTCGAAACTAAAAAACATCGTTGCCACCAAAGAAGCGAGCAGTGATATTGTTCAAATTGCCCATATTGCTCGGGATGCTGATCCTCATTTTTCGATTTACTCTGGGAACGATAACGAAACAGTTCCGATATTATCAGTTGGAGGTGTTGGAGTAATTTCAGTGTCCGCAAACATCATTCCTACCGAAATGTCTAAAATAGTTCGTCTTTATCTTGAAAAAAAACATGATGAAAGTAGAGAGTTATTTTTGAAATATCTTCCGTTATTTCATGATCTATTTATTGATGTTAACCCTATTCCGGTGAAACATGCGATGGAGCTTTTCGGGTTTTCTGTCGGTTCATGCAGATTACCCCTCATCTCCATGGAAGAATCTCAAATTGACAGGTTGAAAATCTCAATGACCGAAGCTGGGCTTTTATAACACACAATATCCATTGGAAAGTAACATATGGCACTCGAAGTTCTCATAGTCGGCATATCCGGTAAAATGGGCAGAAAAATTTATGAGCGTATAAAAAGTAGTCCGGATTTGCAATGTGTCGGCGGTTATGACAAAAACAAACCTGCGTTTGACGTTGACGTACCTGTTTCAATTGATATATCGAAGCTCGTTCATCTCTGTGATGTTGTTGTCGATTTTTCCCTTCCCGATGCAACAATGAATGTCTTGGACTCTTGCAAACAGGCAGATAAAGGAATGGTGATTGGCACTACCGGGTATTCAAGCGCTCAAATTAAAAAATTAAAAGATTCATCTAAATCTATCCCCATTCTTCATTCACCGAATATGGCTTCTGCGATTGATCTGCTCGGCTCATTTGCACATTTACTTTCAAGTGTACTACCTGAATCATATGACATTGAAATTATTGAAAAACACAGTAAAACCAAGAAAGATGCGCCAAGCGGCACTGCTCTAAAACTTGGGTCCGACATAGCAAAAGGAAGAAATCATATTTTGACACGCAAAGCACGATTCGGAAGACACGGCGATTCTCCTCGAAAAAAAGGTGAAATAACTTTTCATTCAGTTCGTGCAGGCGCACTTATAGCTGAACATGAAATTCTATTTATCGGACAACACGACCAAGTGTCTATATCCCATACGGCGTTCGATAGAATGGTTTTTGTTGAAGGGGCATTGCAAGCACTCAAGTTTATTCATTTACAGAAACCAGGCTGGTATTCAATGAGAGATTGTATGGAAAGTGATCATGGATTATAATGAAATTGCGCAGCTCATAGGAACTGCAACAAAAAAAACTCCGGTTAAGGTCTATATAAAAGGTAGTATTGCTACAGCAATTTCCAGTGATGTAATGATATTCCCCGGTGTCGACTCACTCATTGCAATTGGAGATTACTCTTCAATTAAAACGCTGCTTCAGAAAAACAATAAATCAATCGAATATTTCTACATTGAAAATGACAGACGGAATTCTGCTCTCCCGATGCTTGACTTGAAAAATATTCCTGCTCGGATTGAACCCGGTGCTGTTATCCGTGATAAAGTCAAGATAGGTAAGGATTGTATTATTATGATGGGTGCTGTAATCAATATTGGGGCAGAAATAGGTCCTCGTACAATGATAGATATGAATGCTGTTGTCGGTGCACGGGGTATAATCGGTAAAGACTGCCATGTCGGTGCCGGCGCTGTCATTGCCGGTGTATTAGAACCACCGAGTGCAAAATCGGTTATTATTCGTGACGGTGTTATGATCGGTGCAAATGCGGTCATTCTTGAAGGTGTGACGGTTGGAAAAAATAGCGTTATTGCCGCAGGCGCTGTAGTTATAAAAGATGTCAATTCAAACTCGGTTGTCGCTGGTATTCCTGCAAAATTTATAAAAAATCGAGACAAAAGCACCGATAGCAAGACTGCTCTGGTTGAAGTGCTCAGAAAACGTTAAACTCTAATTTTTATCAATACATACATTATTACTTACTAAAAATGACAAATACATCAGACCGAAAATTCAAAAAGATATTTATGAAGGGGCAGATTATATTCAGAGAGGGCTCTCCCGGTAATGAAATGTATATCATTGAGAGCGGACGCGTGAGGATCAGCATAAAATCCGATGATAAAAAATCTATAACACTGAATACATTCGGACCAAATGAGTTCTTCGGAGAAATGTCACTATTCGATGAAAATAAACGAACTGCCTCTGCCATTGCACTTGAAAACACATCTGTAATTGTCATAACTGGTGAAATAATGGACAATCAGCTTGACGGACTCCCATCATGGTTTGTTACAATGTTCAAAGCGTTGATAGAGCGTCTTCGCTCCACAAATCTTAAACTCCTGCCAGGAGCAGCCGGAATTGATGATGAGGAAGATGATCTCGTAGAGTAATGCAGTAATTTATTTTTGAATTAATATATTGAAATGAATGCGGAAAATTACAGTCAGAAAGGAATTTGCAAAGCAGATTATTTTATATATCTCAATTAAATATTTAAATATTATTCTTATGCTATAATCTCTTCTTCTTCACCACGACCAGAAATGACGATTTCACCGTCTTCTTCAAGTGACCGAACAATATCAACTATCTTCATCTGAGCTTCTTCAACATCCTTCAAACGGACCGGACCCATAAATTCAAGTTCTTCTTTAATAAGATTAGCAGCCCGCTCAGACATATTTCTAAATATTGACTCCTTTAATTCGTCATTCGCAACTTTCAGTGAAATGCTGAGATCTTTTGTGTCGATTTCTCTCATGACCCGTTGAACTGAACGATCATCGAGCAGAATTAAGTCATCAAAGGTGAACATCAGATTTTTGATCTCAGTAGCAAGCTCCGGATTTCTTTTTTCAAGATCGGCAAGAATAGTCTTTTCAGCAGTTCTACTCGCCAAATTTAATACTTCCGCAACAGCTTCTGCTCCACCAGCCGTACTGAGGTCCTGTCCAAAAACAGTTTCAACTTGAGTTTCAAGCACACTTTCAATATCATTGAGCAATTCGGGAGAAATCTTTCCCATTGATGCTATTCGGTAGGCGACATCTGCTTGAAGTTCAGGTGGTAAATCGGCTATAATGGTAGCAACCTGTTTGGCTTCAAGATTCGCTAATATCAGCGAAATTGTTTGGGGATGTTCGTGCTGAATAAAGTTTAACAACTGGTTCGGATCGACGTCTTTCAGGAGCGTGAAACCGCTAACGTTGATTGCCGATTCTACTTTCGAGATAACCTCATGTGCTTTTCTCGGACCAACGGCTTTTTCGAGGACACCTTTTGCATAGTCAATACCGCCTTGAGAGATATACTCCTGAGCCATGATCATCTGGTAGAATTCCTCGATAACTGCTTCCATTATTGTCGAAGGGATATCTTTCATGTTTGCAATTTCTACAGCAAGCCTTTCAACATCTTTATCTTTAAGATGTTTAAATATTTGTGACGCGGCTTCTGTACCGATTGCGATAACCAGAATTGATGTTTTTTGGCGCCCTGTTAAGTTCTCTATAGTTAATGGTTCGGCTTCTTGCACGTTGTTTTTCCTAAATGTATCGTACCAAAAAAGTACGATAAAACTGTCTCCATTTATAAAATGTGACGATAATAATATGACACAATACTAGTTACAATACTATGCTCCAGTATACAATCGACAGATTTGGCAGATTATTTACCTATTATTTTATACTTTATTGAAAATAACTGATCACATTTTTGGTTCAGAATGCTTACAGGTCTAATTATCCATAATCACCTATCTATTACTCAAATATTTTTATAATGTCAATAAAATTCAAACAATTAATCTGGTATTGTTTTTGTAGAATATCTTAATATTTTAGAGGTTAAACATTTTCATAATGTTCCTCTCGCTAATTCAAATGCTATTCACCTATCTAATTAATATCAATCCGACGGTCTGAAAATTGGAGAAATTCTATGTTTTGCAGGGTATCGTTTCCTTCTCGGTTAGGAATATTATCCGTAACACGCACATATTGGTTAGTGTCATCAATTGAATACTCACTGAAACTCCCGCTATATACCGCTGTGTCATCGCCACTACGGCCGTCAAGCTCATCGTCACCACCTCCACTATTGAGTATGTTATTCCCGTCATTTCCGGTTAAAATATTATTGTATTCATTTCCTGTCAAGTTGGCATTCTTGCTGCCGCGAAGTGTTGCATTTCTGAGATGTTGTGATTTATGGGTATAGACAAGCGATTCATCAAATCGTATTGAGAAAGTCCCTTCAAAATCGATCGGCAGAAGTGGTGTATAGATAATATACGGGTGAAAAAATTTTTCAACCAGCTCATATCCAACCGGATCGAGCTCCAGTAATCGTGTACGGGTATTGGAAGGATTCTGCCCCCAGTGTGCTGTTCCTTCAGGCATTTGTCCCGGCTCAATCTTTCTTCCCTCCCATACTTTAGGCAGAATATTCCATAAATCAAGGTAAACGTCGAATTGTTGGGCAATATACTCAAAATGCCAACCCGGCGGATCGTCGTTTGGTGGTCCCCATCCTCTCGCTACCGCTGCATCTTTCGCTTCTATAATTTCTTCATTATACTTTGGCAAAGCTGGGATGATGCCTGAACCCTGAACCAAATGCAATACTTCTTCATAGGCTGCATCACGGGTAATATGATTCATATAATCATCACTACCTTCAGCAGTTGTCTCATTTTCCCATAGGCTTTGCGTGAAGAGGTCAGTACCATCTCCAAATGGACCTTCTCTCGCTTCTTGTGCGGATCCTGATGTATTGAACAGTGTCATTGTTGCTTTGTTGTCCGACATAGTGTTAGCAACGATCAACTTATTACTGCCGTATTCTGAGCCGGGAAAATCGGTTAGAATAAATTCCATAATATTCCGAGCTTTCAGTATCTTATCATCGCTCCACGCATCTTGAGCAATGAAATGAATCGGTTTACCATTCGGTGCAATGATTTTTGTATATTTCGAAAATAAATCAGTAAATAGTGATGGCGTATTTTCCGGAAATGGAACAATACCATTTGGAGATCCTGAAATATTTATGTCGGGCAGTGTATTACCGGGTAGGCGATTCGTTTGCAAAATAACATTCTCATGTTTTTCTGTACATGAAAGAGTATATAACAAAATTAACGGAAGTAGCATAAATACTTTTATTTTCATGACATCTCCTCACTTTTGGAACTCTGCTTGATAAACAAGAAAATGAATAGTTTGATATAATTCAATATAGCTATATAACTCTAATATCTGAAACGGTTAGATATATAGTAATATTAACTATGCTCAACTTATTTCTGAGCAAATTCTGTCATCTGCACCGCGCAGTCTTTTGCTGAAAGCCCGAAGCATTTCCTGTATAACCGGGCTCGATTCAGCAAGTTCATGTTCAAACATTTCTTTTTCAAAAAAAATGCACTCTACGTCGGTAAGTGCAGTAACACTAGCTGAATGGGGTTTGTGGTCGATGAGAGTCATTTCTCCAAAAAAGGCGCCTTTGCCGAGTGTGGCAAGTTTAACATCTGAATTCTCATTTTTGATCGAGACTTCAACTTCGCCCTCTATAATTTTATAAGCTCCTGTATCATATTCACCTTCACGAATAATGACATCTCCTACATCAAAAGATTTTTCAACTAAATTTGGAATTTCATAATCCCCTGATTTTTGCATATTATCTCCAAAATATAAGGCTATTATTTTATTTCTGTAAATTGATTTATAATTACTATTGACCTACTGACGTATTCTCATAAGCTAAATTTATCATGCCACATCAGTACATTTCATCTCAACTTACAAGATTCAATTACAGTATGTAAATTTCTTATACCCCAAATTGGATTCAAGTTTACATGACTAAAATTTAGACATAATTAAAATTTTTATCTACCTTATTTAACATCTGATAAAACAAATATCGACAGGATTTCTTCTCAAAAAGTAGGTTTATTAAAGATATTGAAAAATCAGTAAAGCATTGCTCTCACGATAAATAATACTACTCAATAGTAATATAATTCAAATATTTTACAATTAAAAAGACTAAATTTATACTCACTCGATTTACTATTGACAGTGAGACTATTTCTAAATACCGTCCTTGACACCTTTTTTTCTAAGATAGGCTGCTAGTGCAGCATCAATAACTGAAACATGTTCACCAAAGTATGCCCACAGTTCATACTGAAGTGACTTTGCCGCTTCTATTGAGTATGAGTTCTGCGAAAAATAGTTTTCAACTCTTTTATGATTTTCAGAGATTTAGCATGTTCCTTTTTATGAAAGGTATATTCCGGGTAATTATACTTCAGCATAAACTCTTCTTCTTTTTTGAAATGTGATACAGTGTAACCTTCAAGATATTCTAACACTTTTCTCACTTCCAGACCCGGCCTGCCTTGATCAATTGCTTTTGACAGGTTATTGATGTTCTGTATTAACCGCTTATGCTGGTTATCAATTATATGTGAGCCGGTTGAAAATCTGTCTTCCCACTTCACTTCCATTGCCAACCTCATTAATTACGTCGTACTTCAGGAACTCAAGAAGAACATGATCTTGCACGTTATCGTTATCCGTAAAGACAAATATCTAATTCACTATATCTCCGCTATCATGCATATTGTCATGAAGTAAGTTCGCCTCAAACATTTAAATTACAAATATTTATATATTTTGCAAGGATGTTTTAAGTAAAAATGATTTAATTAATTAATAACAATCGATACCAGGTAGAAAGCGAATAATCGGTTGTAACTGCGATTAATATTTTAAACTTGTAAGAGCGGGCAACGGGACTCGAACCCGCGACCCCCAGCTTGGGAAGCTGGTGCTCTACCAACTGAGCTATGCCCGCACATTTTGTGATTTTTTACAATACAACATTCGACTCACTGTATCGATAAACTATTGAACATAATATATTTATTTCGCCTATAATATCAATTCTTTTTAATATAAAATCAAAGAAACCAAAATAGTTTTTTTACCAGTCCAGTTGCTTTTTTTGGTAGCCATGTAACTGCAGCAATAGACTTACCAATAAGTCCTCTCGGCTGTGCCGGCTCTGAAACTACACTTCTTTGCTGTAACGTCTGATTCAGTTCATCTCTATACTCTTGAATTCCCGAATATAATAAAAAATCCCGGCAGTTGTTCTGATCCCAAATTCAGTGTCCTGAGCGCGCTAGGAATATCGTCTAACCGCGCCTGGCACTCCGCCAGCCGCACATAAACACGTGCGTCATAGGGATTTTTTGATCCATAGCGTCAAAAAAGAGTATAATTGCTGTATCGTAATCTTTTAAGAAATAGTAGTCGTTCAAGCTTTTCAGATATATCGAATAACTCCTTTTGGCAGCATCATTCCATTCAAATTCAGGAAAAGACTCAGCTATAACAGGCAGGACATACTCTCTGTTAAAAATCGAATTTCTTGAATTCGATTTATTCATCATCCAAAAACACGAGTTGATTTGAAAGCAAAATGTAAATAGAATCACGAATAAAAAAAACTGTTTTACTGCAGTAAATTTTCTCATACAATTTGGTAGCATTCTTGAACTAACGGCTTATAAGTAACTAATTTATAGTCGTCAGTCTGATAGCATTTCTTTCTTTTTTGTAAGGTTTAATAGAACATTGTTAATTCAACAGAAATGGTCAACTTGAGTCAATTTACGGATCAACCCAGTTTCCATCTTCCTGTATAAGTTCAATAAGTGCATCGACGGCCTGCTCTGTCGGAATATTCTTTTTAATTACCTCTTGACCGCGGTATAATGTGATTTTTCCTACTCCGGAGCCGACATACCCATAGTCTGCATCTGCCATTTCACCCGGACCATTAACGATACAACCCATAATGCCGATTTTTAAACCTTTCAGGTGATCGGTACGAGTACGTATTTTCGCACTTGTTATTTGAAGATCAAATAGGGTCCTACCACATGAAGGACAAGAGATATAGTCTGTTTTGGAGATGCGTGTTCTGCTGGCTTGGAGAATTCCGAATACAGTACGGACAGTAAGCTCGCTACTCGGATTCAACCATACACCATTTCCGAATCCGTCAATGAGAAGTCCTCCTATATCAATAGCGCTCAATAGTTGAAATTCTTCATCATCAGTAATGACATACGTTTTTTGCAGAACAACTGGAAGCAATATTTCATTATTTATAAATTCATAATACACTTTACGGTAATCATGTAAAGTATTATTACTATTCCCTTTAAGGACAATTACCGCGTTAGTGACAGAGGAAAGCTTATCAGAATCAAATTCATCTAGCGGAATTTCAATAAAATACAATTTTCCTTTAGGAAATTGCGATGCATCATACTGATTCCAATGTATAATCGGAAATGATAACGTGTTATTTCTAAGAGATTCCCAGTATTCAAAATCATAAATGAATTGCAACGCAGGTGTAATATTAATGCTGGGTTCTCGGTTTCCCAGATATACAAAATCTGCCGCTGCATCAGCAATTTTCCACTTGTCGGTTGCAGTGTCATAGGAATATCCAATAGCTGCAAGATTCGTGTAATCCAATACCTCATTGTGAAAATCTGCTATTACCTGCGGTGGATGATTACTGCCAAATGGGGTAATTTCATTACTTGTTTTGCGAATATATTCAAATGGATTGACAGGGCTGTCATATTCAATAAAACCGGCTGAATCAGGTTCTCTATTTGTATAGCGGTTTACAATTTTCAATGCTACTGGAGATTCAACTTCCGGTGGTTCCGTCAAGGAAACTCTTACTGTATCTCCAAGTCCGTCTTCAAGAAGTGTACCAATACCCATTGCGGATTTAATTCTCCCGTCTTCACCCTCACCTGCTTCCGTTACTCCGAGATGCAGTGGATAATTCATGTTTTCCATGTCCATTCTATGGACAAGCAGACGATAGGCTTGTACCATAATAAGCGGATTACTTGCTTTCATAGAGAGGACTATATCGAAATAGCGGTTATCCTCACAGATTCTGATAAACTCCATTGCCGATTCAACCATACCGAGCGGGGTATCGCCGTATCTATTCATAATTCTATCAGACAGTGAACCGTGATTTGTCCCGATACGCATTGCTGTTCCGTATTCTTTACAAATTTCTATTAGGGGAGTAAACCGATCATGAATTCGCTCAAGTTCTTCGTTATACTGAGAATCAGTATATTCGGTAACACTGAATTTCTTGCGATCTGCATAATTCCCCGGATTGATCCGTACTTTTTCCACAATCCGGGCTGCAACTTCCGCTGCGTTTGGTGTGAAATGAATATCTGCAATAAGTGGATGATTATACCCTTTATCGCGGAGCTTTTTCTTGATAACAGCTAGATTTTCCGCTTCTCTTATACTCGGAGCAGTTATACGAACATAGTCGCTCCCTGAATCAATTATTCGTATCGATTCCGCAACCGTTTCATCAGTATCCATTGTTGGTGTCACAGTCATAGACTGAATACGTATCGGATGCACACCGCCTAATGGAGTATTGCCAATGGCTACTTCTCTGCTTTCTCGACGTCGGTACGAAAGTAGGCTGTCACAATATTTATATTTACTTTGTACTAATTCCATATATCATAATTTTTACGTTATTTTTGAATTACTTTTTGAATACAGTCCTATAGTATCCGAACAAAGAAAGAAATAATAATAGTAATGAAAAATACAAGACATAGAGCTTGATACTTTCGATATTAATCATGTATGAGAGTATCAAAAGGGCATAAATCGAAACAGTTATTTTGCCAAGCAAATTAGAAGACGGAACATAATCCATTGTTTTCATAACATATATTCCGAATAGTAAAATAATCACATCTCTGAGCAGTATCAACATCAATGCCCAGAGAGGAAAATCTCTGAAGAGAACAAGCGCCAATAAAACACCAGCAACAGCAATTTTATCCGCCAGAGGATCAATAATTTTACCTAGTTCGGTAACTTGATTGAACTTTCGTGCATAAAGTCCATCGAAATAATCGGTAAGAATTGCAATAATCGTTAAAACAATTGCATACAGTGTACCATCATCAAGAGACAGATAATACATTACAACCGGCACTAACAGTATCCTGATAACGCTGAGTAAATTAGAAATGAGAAACAAATCTTTAATCATTAGCATTAGGAAGATAATGTAGATTTCAGATTGATAAATATATGAATAATCATGCAATAACAACAGTAAATTTTATGTGATTTGAAGACAATAATATTATCTCAAAAAAAATTATCGAACGGCATATTAATTAAAATAATAATTAAATCTACTCCTAAATACCGGAAAGCAGAAACTTAAAGTAGAAATATGCAAATGGACTGACAAAGATGAGGCTGTCGAATCGGTCAAGAAAACCACCGTGCCCCGGCAGGATGGCAGATGATTCCTTAGTATTCATCTGCCGTTTAAAAAAAGATGCTACTATATCACCTAACTGTCCAGTAATTCCTATAATAACACCAATAACTAAAGCATGAAAAACAGGTAATTCTGTACAATAATATTCACTTGATACATAAAAAACAGCCATTGCTCCAATGAATCCGCCGATGCCGCCTTCAACCGTTTTTTTGGGGCTGACGCGGGGAAAAAGCTTATGAGAACCGAATAACTTACCCACAAAATAGGCAAACATATCCAGCACCCAAATGCTTCCGAATATTGTTACTGCAATTTTTCCACCCGTATCATACCCGGACTGGAACGGAAATTCACGTAATAGTAAGAAACTGCCAAGGAAGAGCGGTACATACAGTGTCGTAACACATCGATATGATATTTCTTCAAGTTTATTTGGTTTATTTACTAAAGCCGCAAACACCAGTAGAACAATGAAATATATCAGGAGAAACAGGAAAATCCGGGACGTTCCATTTAGATACAACTCAACAAGTGTTCCCAGAGCAAATAGATATCCTAGAAGTTCAAATTTTGCAAATCCTTTCGCTGAGCCAATCACTTGAAATTCCAGCAGCGAAAAAACTATAATTATTGCTATGAGTGTAAAAAAATACCAACCACCTGCAAAGGCACTTAGAAGAATCAGCGGACCGCCTACAAAACTGACAATCCACCGGTTGCGAAGATTTTTATCCCAGGATAAGCTCATAAGATATAACGCACCCCATTTGTGTAATTAGCACGTTTTAAATATAAGGGATTTATACTTCTATTGAAAGCATAAAATAGGTGAGAATTCTTAACCGTAATGCACGTATTCCCCAAAACTCATTTAAATAGAAGAGCAATTAAGCCGAATATCATTCCGATTTTCAAAATATTATTTATCCGGTGCATGTGGGATGGATCCTGCGCAGTCCAACTCATAAATATAACAGCGATGATAAGTAAATCGACTCCTACAACTGCAATAAGTAAATACAGCAGACTGTAATCAAGAAAAATATAAGGAATGAGTGTTGCTACTATTACTACACTGAAAATTATATTAGCTGCTATTACAGCAGCTTTATTACCATATTTTATCGGAAATGTTTTAATATCCTGTTGGCGGTCGCCTTTTCGATCTTCAACATCTTTGAGTACTTCACGTCCTAAATGATAGAGTGATGCAAAAACGGCAGGAATTATCGCATATTGCATTCCCTTTCCTGCTGCAGCTCCAAATAGAAAAGTAAATCCTGACAAGACCGCAATCAGTATATTGCCAAGCAGAACAATTCGTTTTACATAAATGTTGTAGAGCATTACTACTGCAACAGCCATACTTGCAATAATGGCCGCCTGCTTATTGATGAACATACTGAGAATCATACCTGAACATAAAAAGCTGACTCCCATTAGCACCATTATTGAGCCTGGAATCTTCCCCGATGCATAAGGTCTATAAGGTTTGTTAATCTGATCAATTGTGCAATCAAAGTAGTCATTCCAAACATTGCCTCCCGCACAAATGAACGCTGCGGCCATGCAAGCATAATACATGTGTATTGTAATATTCAGCCCCGAGCTGAAATAGTAACCTACCCATGCAGAAACAGCCGCAAGAAGAGCATTCACCGGACGAGTTGAATATATAAGAGATTTTATCATGACTATAATTTAAAACGCATTTTGTACAGTAAAATGGATCTTTCCATCGCTGAAGTCATCCTGTGTACTTAATCCGAAATCAAATCCTACCATTCCGACTCGGGAATCTGTCCTGAATCCAAAACCGTACCCAAACTTATTGTGCGAATTTTCGCCTTGATTTTGAAAAAAACCGCCATCGAAAAAGAGAAACAGACGTGAATCACGACTGTTTAGATAGCGCAACTCTAAATTATACCAGGCAATTTTACTTGAGAGAAACTGCTTTTCCCGGAATCCCCGGAGCGAACGGCTGCCTCCCAGATACCATTGTTCACTAATAGGCACTCTTTGCTCAGATGATGTTGTTTGATTCCATGCTCCATGCAGATACGTGACAAGACGCCTTTGTAACGGATACGCCAGCTCAAAATCGGCATTTATCTTCTTATCGGTCACATTATCATTATCAATATTATTTTCAGAGTTCAGTTTTCTTTTTTGATGCGTTACACTTGTTGTATATAAGATCCCTTTTCGAGGATTCAATCTGTAATCAAGTTTATTATACGATATTCCTGCCTGTATCAGTGTTCCGGTACTATTTGACAAATCGAATTCACTTTTGGCTATTTCTTCAGCGATAACCATTTCGGTTCCGATTGATAGATAAGCTTGAAGCGCACTGCTTAATTGATAACCCGAACGCAGCATAAATGCACGTTTAATATAGCTCGAATCCTGAAGTGATTGTTCAAATTGCACGCTTAAGAACAACGGAATCCCTGCTACCCAAGGTTCTTCATAAAAGACACGAAGTTTTTGAGAAGATTTATCAAGTTTCTGCCACTCACCTTGAAATCTTCTGCCCGATCCAAACAAATTACCTAAATCCATTGTAAATGTACCGATATAATAACCGTTTGTACCGAAAGCAGAAGGTATATATCCGATAAGACCGCTGAAATTGTTCGATTTTCTTTCAGATACTTCATAGCTTAGGATCGATTTCCCATTCTCAGCTTCAAAAAGTTCAGGCATTTGCACATCAGACAAATAGTGTAACTGTGATAAATAATCATGTGACTGTTCAATATCCTGAGCGCGAAAAGAATCTCCGACTTTAATTCTTCCTTCACGAATTACTACCTTTTGCTGAGTATACTCAAGTCCTTTCACGATAATAGAATCAATTTTTACAAAATTGTTTTTCGATATAACAAACTCAACATCAACATGTTTTTCTCTTAAACCATCACTTGAGGTTATATTCAATAACCTATTATTAATTAAGCTATAAGGATAACCAACATCTTCATAATAGCTTGTAATTCTTTCTGCGGTATTCTCTATCAAATTTTGCGTGAAAACCATGTTGGGATCAGGCAAAAGATCTTCAATATCTTTATATTCTTCTTCAAAAATCCCAGAAAATGTAACCGACCCAATTAGAAAAACACTTCCTTCAGTAAGGTAAACATTCGCCTTGTAATCGTCACGATCAGCATTATGTATCAATGAAACCGAATCAATAACAGCCGCAATATAACCAAGTTCATAGTAGGAATTTAGCAACTTTGTAATCGCATTTCTAAAATCTCGCAATCGAAAAGTACCCGGCAAAGCTATCGAAACCAATGAAACCAATTCTTCTTCAGAAAGCAATGTATTTCCCGTTATCGAAAGAGTTCCGATTGTGATTGTTTCTTCCTGAGCAATTAGTTCTGAATAATGAATGCAAAGGATAAACAATATACTGATCAAAAAGTAAGCAGATTTAAAATAGTATCTGCATTTCTGCCCGTATTGTATGAAACGTCCTATCATGTCGAGTTTTTCTGTTCCCCAAATAATTAAATGATGTATTGAAATTCTGTGTTGTTCTGTAATTGACATTCAGAGACCACACATAGTTGTTTCCAGGTTGATTTCCTTCCGCAAAATCAAATGGAAGATAGTCTCCCTGTCTTGACCGGACATGAAACCATTGCACATCTCCTGTGATTCTTCCTGTTCTAAAGAATCCTCTTTCAAACGATGGTTTCAAGGTAAAATAGGACACATGTGCAAACTCACTGATACTGTCCGTTTGTCGTGCAACCGAAGTAACAATAGCCAATCTCCAGCTCTGGGATGGACGCATAGTAAGCGTCACATCACCTTTAATAGTCTTTAAATTGTGATTTAAAAGTGCATTATTCACAACATTTTTGAATAACCGGTTATATTCAACCGTGGATTCAAGCGTTGTGGACGAATGTATTCTTGAACGCATACGAAAAGAGTGCTCAAAAGTGTCCCTCGTCTCACTCCGTGCAATAAACTGATTGTTATCGGTCTTTCTAATCACATTTCTTATTCTCACATTAAATCCTTCTTGCTTTTCAAATAGAAAAAGGTCCTGATTAATGTTGAAAAGGCGAAAAACAGGATTGCGATTTGATGGAGTATTGGTACTTTCACTTTCATCTTCTGTATTATTTTCATATCTCACAATCGTTGTTGATCTTAAATATTCGAGAAATTGAAACAATTTACTGAGATTTTTCATTCTTACAGGATTGAAATTAAGTGTAACACCGACTTTTTCACGCTCTACACCTATCAATTTATCAATTGTGAAAGTTCTGAGTCGAAAGGTACCATTCTGATCTGGTATATACTCCTGACTCCTTTCATCAAATGAAAACGAACCCTCACCCTCATTGACCGACAAAAACACTTGCTCCTTTTGCGGTATTTTCTCACGGGACATCTGAATATCCATTTTTGCTTTAACAGCTCCATCCAGAAAGGATGATTGTGTTTTCAAATCAGCCAGATTAGTATGAATTTTCAGATTATTTTCATGCAGAGTCCGCACTCTGCGTACTACATTAAAGCGGGAATAAAATCCCGTATTTTGCTTGTATTCGAGAAAAAATGATTTGTTTTCTGCTTTTGAATATGGCTGCAAAATTCCGCTTCTGTAACGCTCATCATTTCGAACCTGAAAAATCCCATACATAGTCAAATTTGTATCCCGGTCATACTGAAGTTTCCCTGAAACATCATTAAATCCAAATCCTTGCTCTTTTAGTTCTGTATTATTTTTCGATTCACGTTCGAATACAACTGAAGGAGTAAATCCATGTACCCTATACGAAGCTGTACCTTTTTGCCTGAGCCAATCCTGCGCAATACCGTCATTCTCACTCGCAATATTTTCAATCCGGTACTGCATTACCGGTAAAACCGTATTTTGAATGGCTACCAAAACAGACTGCCGATTGGAATTGAACCGATCTGACAATTTTAAAGAGCCAAGTGAAGGACGTATTGTCACTGAGTTAACCGGCTTGTAATCTGCCTCAATTTCGACAATACGCTCTCCTGATATTGTTTGTTCAGTTAAGTCCCATTGTCGGTCAAATTCAACCTGTGTTTTTCTGTCTAACGAATTGAATCGTTTATCGGTTTTTCTGATTTTTGCCGTGACAGAAGCAGTTCCCAGTGATGACCCAAAAAGCTTTACATTTGATGGTATTATACCTAGCTCTAAAGCTACCGCACTTCCATTGTTGTCATTATCGTCTTTACCTGACAGAATGTTATTGTCTAAAGTCGATAATGCATATTCCGCATTAAAATGCACCGGTACTTTACCGTCACGGAAACCCAATGAAACATTTGCCACAGAATGAGACTTTGGCAGCGGTAAAACCACTGCAGGAGTGTAGCTACCCTGATTTTCCCCTACATAGCTATAAACACCGATGCGTTCAAACTCATAATCACCATTACTGTCGCCAACATTAGAAAACTGTACTCTGTAATCTGCCGAGTCCGCATATTCAAAATATTCAATTTGTCCATCTACGACTTTTTTGTATGTTCCTTGCCCGTCACCTACAAAACGTATACTCTTTTCTGCAGATAGTATGGGATTATCACCTGCACTTGCTAATGTTGTCAAATCAGATTCGGAAAAACTTCCGATTTGCGGATTATCCTTATTATCACCTTCTCTCATAATCGAGGCACTATACGTAAATCCCGCGTCTTGCACCTTATTCGTTATTCCAACAGAATAAAAACTATTTTTGAAATTTCCGTCACTATAATGAAAATCGATAACAATCCGGCTGTCACCGGTGATAAGCCTGTTTCGGGTGAACGTAATTTGAGCAGAAGCATAATCGATTACGTAATCATTATCCTCTCCCCGCACCATCACATTTCCGTCAATATATACCTTTTCCGTTCCTGCTAATACAATAATTCCGCGTTCAGTGTTTTTTCCTGTTAGTAAATATGGTCCCTGATTTCCTTCCAATCCCAACATTCGCATACTTCGAAACTGTCCCTCTGAAGTTGCAAAAGCAAAGGACACATCATTATTCTTATATTCCGATTGCAGCGATACACCCGTCATTTTTTTTGAAACCGATGCAAATTGCCCACCCGATTTGCTCAAATAAAAATCCCCGAACCGCGAAACTATACCCGGACCTGTAATATCGATATACACATTATCAATCTCATTGAGTGTCTTTGTGTTACCTTCCGGTTGCAAAGGGACATTTTGATCGGTCAATACTGCCTTGAGCTCATAATTATTTCCTAACTTCCCTCTAATTTGCATATTGAGACCGGACTTCAGTTCTAAACCAGAATTCGAACCAATGGCAAAAGAGCGGGTTAAGCTCCCGCTTTTAAAGAGTGAAGGTGCTATTAATCTCTCATCCGTAGTTTCTGAAGAAGGTTTTATGACTGATTGTCCTTTTTCGGTCGAGTCACTTAGGAGATACACCTTGTGTCTTTTCGCGTATGAGTAGTCATTGGCAAATGGGACTTTATAGGTATGCAAAATGAGAAATGAACCAATAACCGGAGAAGATTCAACAACAATCTGGTTTTTTTCTATCAAATACTTATAGTGGACAGGAAAAGTCGAATCTTGATAGACAATATATGCAGTATCAATCTGGATAATAGAGGGAGCGACGGAAAAAATAGAATCGTGCTGAGTAACTGCAATCGAATCCACGTGCAGGTATTGGCTAATTTTTTGTGTGATTGTGAGGGATTGAGCAGACACCTTTTCATTGAGCATGTTAAAAATCAACAATGCGACAAAACAGATCAATAAAGGATTTTTGTGATGAATTTTGCTCATTCTACTGATACGCGACACCGAATCGTATAACTTGACCGCTCAGATAGTCCAATATGTATATTTTATTATTGGAATATGCAGCATCTATGGGAGTATGTAATGCCGGGTGTTGTATCTGCCCTACAGAACGGCCTTGAATGTCAAATACTGAGACAACAGCCTTGTTAGTTTCACAAACATAAATAAATCCTTGTTCATCAATTGTAAAACCTGCAGGATTTTCTATTTGGTTCGTACCAATGCTGAAATTGTAATTGCCAAAAATATCATAGACAAGAATTTCATTCAATCCCGCATCAGAAATATATACTATATCGTTTTCAGAAATAATGATTTTTACCGGATCAATAAGAGGTCTTCCCAGATCATTAAATCCCCCAAAAGTACCTTCAAAAATTCCAATAGCAGAAAACTTCAGGATCCTATTATTCTCTCCTTCTACTACAAATAGATCTCCCTGGCGTGACCTGGCAACACTTACAGGATATTGCATCTCTACATTCTCGTCAACTTCTCTTGACAATGGACTTTCCGAAATTATATTCAGATTACTATCATAGAGAAGAATCCTGTGATTGTTTTTATCTGCGACATAGACATGAAGTGCATCTTGTGCCCATATTGAAACAGGCTCATCAAACTGTGCCTCATTCCACCCGAATCCTCCTGCAAATTTTAACAATTTCCCTTCTGAAGAGAAGTACTGTATTCTGTTGTTTCCTGTATCAGCTACATAAATGTTACCGGACAAACTTACGGATATTCCAGAGGGAGCATTCAATGAACCGGGTTCAATCCCATTACCACCGCTGGTAGATTCAAATTTGAATTGCAGAGTCTGCCAGGCATATGCCGGTGCAGCAATAATGAAAAGAATAACATACACGAAGATGATGATCGCATTACGCTTGATCATAAATATACCATGAAATATGTTTGAGAGTGTATCTTTTTGGTATTCAACCATAAAAGCGTGAAATACGTTCCACTATGTACAAACCTTATAATTCTATAGCAGTAAGGGGAAGCGACATTGTCATTTTTTAATATGAAAACAAAAAAGCCCCGATAATAATCGAGGCTTTTGAAAAAATCATAGTTGTTAAACTTGCATTACTTCGGCTTCTTTTTTATCAACTATCTCATCTATTTTTGTAATAGCATTGTCAGTAGCTTTCTGGGTTTCTTCTTGAGCACGGTACAGCTCATCTTCAGGAATTTCTTTGTTTTTGAGCATCTTTTTCAACTTATCGTTAACATCCCGTCTGACATTACGAACCGATATTTTCCCATCTTCCCCAAACTTCTTCACAAGCTTCACCAACTCTTTTCTGCGCTCCTCGGTGAGTTGTGGAATTGCAATTCGTATTAAGAGTCCGTCGTTTGTAGGATTTAGACCCAAATCCGATTTCATAATCGCTTTTTCAATCTCATTCATCAACCCTTTATCCCATGGCTGCACAGTCAATAGACGGACTTCCGGAGTGCTGATAGATGCAACCTGATTCAACGGCATCATTTGTCCGTAGCACTCTACTTTGACATTATCTAATAGCGCTGTTGTTGCTTTTCCAGTTCTGATATGAATCAATTCATTGTGGACGGTCTGGATAGCTTTTTCCATGTTTTCTTTGGCATGTTGAATCTGCTCGTTAACCATGGTGTTCGCCTCTCACAATTGTACCTATATTTTCTCCTTGTATAATTTTCAAGAAATTTCCCGATTCTGTGAAATTAAATATTCTGACCGGAACATCGTTGTCCATTGAAAGTGTAATAGCAGTCGTGTCCATTACTTTCAATCCCTTACTGACAACATCTAAATAGGTAAGCTCCTCATATAGAAACGCATTTTTGTTTTTTTCAGGATCAGAATCATACACACCGTCCACTCTCGTACCTTTGAGAATAATATCAGCATCAAGCTCAACTGCCCTAAGCGCTGCAGCAGTATCAGTTGTGAAATTTGGATTGCCTGTTCCAGCGGCAATGATAACTACTCTTTTTTTCTCAAGATGGCGAAGTGCCCTTCTCCGTATAAATGGTTCTGCTATTTGCTCGACATTGATTGCCGAACAAACCCGTGTATCAACATTTAGCTGCTCTAGATGATCCTGAAGTGCAATAGAATTGATAATTGTGGCGAGCATGCCCATATTATCGCCTGTGAGTCGCTCCATGCCCTTGGCAGCAGCATCGAGTCCACGAACAATATTTCCGCCACCAACAATAATACCAAGACCGACACCTAAATCGTGCACATCTTTGATTTCTGAGGCGACAGAGTGCATAACTTCCGGATCAATGCCGAAATGTTTCGACCCGGCCAGAAGCTCTCCACTTACTTTCAATATTACACGATTATAGCGTGCGGATGACATGGATTTGAGATTAAGAATTTGTACTGGTTTGTAAAGAAATTAAGGAGGAATAAAAACTAATTATCTTCTCCGAGTCTGTATCTTACAAAACGTGATATTTGAACATTTTCACCCAGTTTGGACTTGTAATCCATAACAAGATCGTTCACTGTCAGACTGGAATCTTTTATATATACCTGCTCAAGCAAACACACTTCTTTATAGTATTTCTCTAATTTGCCAAGTGCGATTTTTTCAATAATATTTTCTGGTTTTTTTTCGTTTCGTGCCTGATTTTTGTAGATTTCAAGCTCATGATTGATATCTTCTTGATTAAGATCTTCACGCCGAATTACACTTGGATTCGAAGCTGCAATTTGCATGGCCAAATCGCGTGAGAGTGCTTTAAATACATCTGTTTTTGCAACAAAATCAGTTTCGCAATTTAGTTCAACGAGTACGCCCAATCTGCTTCCTGGATGAATGTACGCTTCGATTATGCCTTCTTTTGCTGCTTTTCCAGCTCTCTTTTCGCCTTTTGCTCTTCCTTTGGTGCGAAGGACATCAATTGCTCTTTCTATATCTCCATCAGCCTCGATAAGCGCCTGTTTACAGTCCATCATACCGACACCGGTCTTCTCACGTAATTCCTTCACAAGTGCTGCACTAATATCAGCCATCTGAAAAATACTCCTGATTTCTTATGCCGTTTCCGAAACT
This sequence comes from bacterium, assembly GCA_965249485.1. Taxonomy (GTDB): domain Bacteria; phylum SM23-31; class SM23-31; order SM23-31; family SM23-31; genus CBDFMG01. The sequence goes on from OZ252239.1 coordinate 2,814,276, forward strand.
TCAACTTCTTCAGGTTGATCTTTTACCGCCACTTCAATAATAGCATCACTAATAATCCTAGTTATAATCTCAATTGATTTATACGAATCATCATTCCCTGGTAACGGATACGTTATTCCATCGGGATCACTATTAGTATCCACAACACCAAATATCGGTATTTCAAGCTTTCGTGCTTCATTAACCGCAATAAAATCTTTTATGATATCAGTTATAAAGACTGCACCGGGCAATTTGCTCATTTCAGAAATACCACTAAAAACTTTTAAAAGTTTCTCTTTTTGTTTTTCTATAGTATGTATCTCTTTTTTTGATATCTTGTCGTAGGTTCCGTCGATTTCTTTTTTCTCCAAATTGTGGAGATGCCTGATATTTTTCTTAATTGTGCTGAAATTGGTGAGTGTACCACCTAACCACCGTTCATTCATGTAAAATTGACCGCTCCGTTCAGCATGAAACTTTATAATATCCTTTGCCTGTTTCTTAGTGCCGACAAACATTACTTTTTCACCCTTTTGTACTATTTTCTGAATAGCAATGCACGCATCTTCAAGACACTTTTGCGATTTCTTTAAATCCAGTATATAAATTCCGTTGCGTTCCATAAAAATAAATTCGCGCATTTTGGGGTTCCATCTACGGGTCAAATGCCCAAAATGTACCCCGGCGCTTAACAAATCATCAATTGTGACTCTCGGCATTCCTTAATAAATCCTTACTAAAAATAGGTTAACGTTTGGAGAACTGGAAGCGTTTCCGAGCTCCCTTTTGTCCATATTTTTTACGCTCAACCATACGGGCATCACGTGTTAAAAAATTCCCCTTGCGCATCTGAATTCTGTAATCTCCATCAACTTCAGATAGTGCCCGGGCAATCCCCAATTGCATTGCACCTGCTTGACCCGACAAACCTCCACCATGAACATTGGCAATAATATCGTATTTGTCAGTCTGCCCAATCGATTCGATTGGTCTCAATATGTGCGTTGTTAATGAATCACGCTTGAAATAAGCTTTTAATTCACGTTTATTAACTTTTATTTCACCTTTGCCGGGCAACAACCGAATTCGTGCAATCGATTCTTTCCTCCGGCCGGTGGCAACATAAACATCCATAATTTTCCTGACAGATTAGTTTTTAAATACCAATGGTTCCGGTTTTTGTGCGGTATGAGGATGCTCATCGCCCGCATATATCTTAAGTTTTTTCAGCATCTTCCGCCCAAGAGTATTGTGCGGAAGCATTTTTCTGACAGCGTCATGAACAATAAATTCAGGATTAGTTTCCCGCATATGCTTAAATGATGTTGTATTAAGATGACCGACATATCCTGTGTGCTTATAATACACTTTCTGCTCTTCCTTCAAGCCGCTTAGCTTTACCTTGTCGGCATTCACCACAACAACAAAATCACCGACATCTCTGTTTGGAGAAAAAACTGGCTTATGTTTACCACGCAGAATCGAAGCTATCTGGCTGCACATACGGCCAAGAATTTTATCCTGCGCATCGATTATAAACCATTTCCTGTCGTTGTACTCGCCTTTTATTGTAAAAGTCTTCAATATGTTTCCTTGTTTTTCTGAAAAGTTATAATGTACTAATATAATTTTTTTTTGTCAATATTTATTCTGCTTAACTTTTTAATCACGGCGAAGCCAATAGCGGCCTTTTCCGAAAACTCCAACAACTCTACCTACAAGCTCATTATCGAGAAAACAGGAGTTGGAGGACTTTGAATAAAATGATTCTTCCCCCACAGTCCACTTCGTATCCTGATTTAAAATGCAAAGATCCGCTTGAACACCCTCTTTGATTTCAGGCACTGGCATATTCATGATCTTTCTCGGATTCACTACACAGAGATTAACCAGGTCTTCAATCCCTTTGAAACCTTGCTTATTGACCAATTCGGTAAAGTAAATCCCTACTGCAGTCTCTAAGCCAGTTACGCCAAAAGCAGCTCTGTCAAATTCCCCTTCTTTGTCATCAATGATATGCGGCGCATGATCTGTTGCAATTGCATCGATTGTGCCGTCTTTAAGCCCCTTTATCACTGCTATTCGGTCATCTTCCGACCGCAATGGCGGATTCATTTTAAAATTTGGATCGTATGTTTGAATACATTGGTCAGTAAGTGTAAAGTGGTGCGGCGTCGCTTCCGAGGTCACATTTAATCCTTTGTCTTTCGCCATTCTGATCAGATCAACCGACTGAGCGCTGCTGATATGTTGAATATGAAGCCGTCCGCCAACATATTCGAGCAACTGAATATCCCGCGAGACAATGATATCTTCAGCAATAATCGGCATTCCAGTAAGTCCACATTTTGTCGAATAGTATCCTTCGTTCATCGAGCCATTGTAAGTCAGTCTGATATCTTGTGCATGCTCAATTACCGGAATATCGAACATCTGAGAATACTCAAGAGCGCGCCGTAAAATACTGCTATCTTGAACCGGCAAACCGTCATCAGTTATTCCGACAATTCCGGCCTTAACCATGTATCCGATTTCAGCAAGCTCTTCTCCTTTTGAATTCTTGCTGATTGCGCCTATAGGGTAAACCTCAACAAGTAAATCTCTAGCTTTTTCTTTTACAAATCTAACTACTTCCTGGTTATCAATTACCGGTTTCGTATTCGGCATACAGCATACAGCTGTAAATCCTCCTGCAGCAGCGGCAGCACATCCGCTCTCAACTGTTTCCTTCTCTTCCTGGCCCGGTTCCCTGAGATGAACATGTAAATCAATGAGGCCCGGCAAAACGGTACAATTATCAATTGAAACTACGTTGGTGTCTTCCGGAACAGCTTCGACATTGCCGATTTTCTCAATACGGCCATCCTTGAGGAGAAGGTCTACCTTGTACGACGTGCGCTTAGCCACATTCCAAACATGCCCGTTTTTGAGCAGCACATAACCGCTCATTTGCTTATCACGAAGTTGTTTAGTCATAGTTTAATCAATATTATTGATTTTCTCTTCCACTTAATAAATAGAGTACTGCCATCCGAACAGCCACCCCATTTGTCACCTGATTGAGAATGATGGAGTGTTCGCAATCAGCAACATCAGTGTCAATTTCCACACCCCTGTTAATAGGGCCTGGGTGCATTATAATCCAGTTTTTATCAAATTTATCCAGTCTGTCCATGGTAATACCAAACTGATCACGGTATTCACGGAGCGATGGGAAAAGCCCGCCTTTCTGACGTTCGAGTTGAATGCGCAAAACATTCAATACATCTGCAAACTGCAACGCTTCATCCAGATCATAAAATACCTTGATGCCGAACTTATCAATATCTCTCGGGATCAGGGTCGGAGAACTGCAAATGGCAACATTTGCGCCAAGACTTTTCAATCCATATATGTTGGAAAGTGCAACTCTGCTGTGGCGAATATCACCGACAATACAAACATTAAGACCTTTCAAATCTCCGGATTTTTCCCTGATACTATACATATCGAGCAGCGCTTGCGTCGGGTGTTCATGAGTACCGTCACCTGCATTAATTATAGATGATTGTAAGACTTGAGATAAAAATAGCGGTGTCCCCGGTGAGGAATGACGTACTACAACCATATCTATCTTCATTGCCTCAATATTTTGAGCAGTATCCCTAAGTGACTCACCTTTTTTCAAGCTGCTTGTGCTTGCTGAAAAGTTAACTGCATCTGCAGAGAGCCTTTTTTCCGCCAGCTCAAACGATATTCGCGTTCTTGTCGACGGCTCAAAAAAGAGATTCACGACCGTAATACCCGTCAAAGTAGGAACTTTTTTAATCGGTCGCTCCAAAACCTCTTTAAATGAGAACGCAGTATCAAGAATATGAAGAATCTCTTCCCGAGAATAGTCTTCTAATCCAAGAAGATGTTTTCGTGCAAATGAAAATTTTGTCTTTCCCATTGTCGTATTTCGTTTATTTAACTATTAGCCTCTAATTCAACTAAATACACGCCGTCTTCTCCGTCTTCTTCTTCAACCTGAACCTTGATTTCTTCTCCGTGCATAGTGACAAAATCTTTTCCGGTCACTTGAGGTTGGATTGGAAGTTCTCTCTGCCCTCTGTCGATAAGGACTGCGAGCTGAATACAGGCAGGTCTTCCGAGATCCATTAACGCATCCAACGCGGCCCGTACTGTCCTTCCGGTATAGAGAACATCATCAACAAGGACAACGTTTTTCTCATCAATTGAAAATGGAATTTGTGAAGCCTGTACACTCGGTGTTTTCAGACGAGTCCGAAAATCATCCCGGTAAAATGTCACGTCAAGAAACCCGAGAAGTGATGAATGATCTTGTTTCCCAAACAAAATATCGGAAATTCTGCGTGCAAGATGTGCACCCCTTGTACGCATACCAATTATCACCAAACTTTCCGTATTAGGATTGAGTTTTTTGATTTCTCCAGCCATGTACTCAACAGTTTTCTGGAGTGTCGACTTATCAAGGAGCTGAGATTTTATTTTTGTTTTCATAGTGGTAGAACTATTTTATTATCATGTTTCAGTATCGGTCTCAATGATATAACTGTACAACATTTAAATCAATCATCATTACGTACTATTTTGAATATAATTTTAGCTATATTTTCACACAAATTTCTCGCTTGTTGCTATCTATTGATATAAAAATATTGCCAAAATGCTGGGGATAATATTGGGGACAATAACACAAGATTATCGGTCAGGGCACAAGTTATAAATTTTTTATAATAAATCAAACTATTTTATTTCACTTTTCAATGGATTCGACATGCCAAAACACATGAGATTAATTGCAAAATATCAAGGCGTTTATTACATTGAGGGAATTTCAGACAATGGTAATTTGATAAAGGAATTTCATATCGATAATCGAATAAACAGGAAACAATTCTAGCAAAAATAATGCCTATAAGATACTTTAAATTCATTAGGCATTTTATTTTTGTGTATTGGATAGATATAGTTCCAAGAGAAGCGCCATTTAGATGAAATTGATGCGTTGCAGCGCCAATAGTGTTTCTTATCTTAAAAGTCTGAAATCAATCCAAATCGCTCTGAACAGATACAGTTACGGTATTAAAATAATCTCATCGTTCCGAGGATAGAGCGCCTCAACTCCCTTCTCGGTGACAATCGAGTCATCTTCGAAATTAATACTCAACACAATTCCCCATTCGGGCACCCAGGTATGGACGTGGAATTCAAACGCAAAGAGATGGCTCTGCTGAATTTTAAAATGAAAGCGACCCTTACGGAAAGCTCCCATTGAAGGACCTGCTGCAATCTCACTGTTTCCCGTATTGCCCACACTATGATTGCTGGTAAAAAACCCGGTTTTTCCGGAATCTCCAAGTGCATTAATCAACAGCCTATATTCTGACCCAATGTCGGTATTCTCCGTGTAAATAAATCCAGCATCTTCCAGGGCACGAATAACCATCCCTTCCATTTCACCGGCAGTATAGCCAATCTTGATGGTCTTACGGATAATTTCACGTGCCTGTATCCCCCGGTCCCATACATGTTGGACTCCTGCCGGAAGGGACGTTTCGCCTTCCTTAAGAATATATGCTTTTCGTTTAAAGTCCGTACCGAAATTCAAATATCTGAGACCCACATCCCACGTCAAAAAATCACCCCGCTGATAAACTCTTCCTTTCTCCGAATGGGGTACTTCTCCTGTTACTCCAGGAGCCATGGAATATGAAGCACTTGGAGCGCTCAGACCATTCGGTAAGGTAATTAATCCTCTTGATAAAAGCTCTTCCTGAAACCACCAACCGAGTTCCTCCCGTGTGGTGACACCCGGCACTATCCTTCTATAGGCTTCTTCCATAAGTTGTCTTTGTATTTCACATATCTTTGCAAAGGCTATAATCTCAGACTGAACCCTTCTCACTCGGAAATCGGTTATAAGATTCTCAGCAGAGATCAGTCTTGACGCATATTTATCGCCAAGCATCGTGACCAATCTCAAATATCCGGTATGGGTTAGCCCGTTGGATGCGGGAAGCCAGTCCGACATATTGACGGCAATGCGTCTGGGTTCGCGCTCAGTGACAAAATCATGCAGATCTCGTTCCGCACTAAATATGTCGTAAAGTTCAAGATCCCCTCTACCGGCACCAAGTAGTGCACGTTCGATCCTGTCACCACCACGGTCGGTAAAAATAACAAAAGTCAGGGTGTCGGTCACAGTTATACTACCACTAACGCCAAGGTCCAGGGTAAGGGGATCATTTATACCACCCATCATCACATGGATCCACATGTCGATATTATTATCCCTCATGGCGCCGGGCAGGACGAGGTCGAACTTCTCTTTACGGATCATTTTCATCGTTTCATAGCGGGAGCGCGCTTCCTGCGCCTGTGCACCGCATCCCGGTATGAGGATAATGACTAAAAACAATGCCGTTAAAATCCGTGTCTTACTCATTATGTGACCTCCTTTACAATCCTCTTTTTCGTCCATTAACTCATTGATACAGCAATACTTTCTCAGATACTTATTCAATTTAGCAATTCAGCAATTATTTAAAATTACTCATTGATACGTTGGACGATTATTCCAGCCTGGTCCGCAGAAAGTGCGAAGATTGCTTTTAGATCCGACAGAGATTATAATGCGGATGTTTACATTAAGAACGCTGATGGCTCCGGCCAGACAATGGTAATAAACATGGGGCTTTTGATATGAATCCTTCATAGTCTCTAAATGGTACGTATCAATTGGTCCGGTGGATAGTAAAACTCAACGCCATTATCGATGGCAATCACGCCGTTTTGGTGAACTGCCTTGCTGATCTCATTGCAGGATCCAGACAAATACACCAATTAATAATCCTACTCCCAGCCATGATGCAAGAAAACCCAGGACACTAACAAGGCTCGGTTTCATGATCTCAAAATCAGGATGATTTATCAAAACTGATCGTGGAGCAGGTTTTGTTCCTTCAGGGAGAGTAAGCGGTTCAACTTTCGGTTCATCCGGTTTTACCGGAGTACGAAGACATTCATACAGGCGATCCAGCTTTTCTTTATCCTGAGATTTTGTAAAAAGACTGACACCCACCATGACAACCAGACCAACTGTCAGATAGATAATCATCTGCCAGGGCAGAGAAAGGTTCCCTTCATATAACATGAAATCGGGTAAAAAGCGGGCAAAATGAGCATTAAAGTCCCAGCCAATGAGATCATTCGTGCTGGTGAATAACCATGCTGCAAAACCGCTCAATGTTGAGGCCCAGGCAGCAGTAGCTGTTGCCTTTCTCCAGAACAAACCTACCCAGAAAGCTATTCCCAGCATTGCCTGCACTTTCCACCAGATCTCTAAACCCTGCACGACACTCGATAAACTAAACGCAAATATGATTCCACCGATCACGATAATAACAGATGAGATTCTTCCTATTAAAAGATAATGCTTATCATCCCGGCCTGGTCTGATCAGAGGTTTGTAAATATTTTCCGTAAACAGAGCTGCTGACGAGATCATTAAGCAATCGCATGTACTCATTACCGCTGCCAGCATGGAAGCAATAAAAAGCCCGATAAGACCCGGCCCAACCATAGACAACAGATCACGTGCCAGATATCCGTACACATAGTCTACATGAATCGTTTTGCCTGCGTATAAACCTATTCCACATAATCCTATCAGAACCCACGAGATAGTGACTATTCGTTTGAAGAAATGCCCACCGACAAGTCCTACTCTCGCCTCCATCTCAGTTTTGCCGGCAGCGCACATTGTCATGGAATGAGGAGCTGTAACCCAGCCGACAAGTCCATTAACAGATATTATTATTACATAAAATATAGTGATCTCACCGGGGGCAACAATCGAGAACATTGACGGGTCATCGACAATCGATTTTAATCCTCCCAATCCCCCCACTGCATTTAAGGCAAATGGTAAAATCAGAAAAGAGAGCACAAGTGCTAAAAGACCCTGAACTAAATCTGTTATAACCGCTGCATGCAATCCACCAGCGACACCGTAGATTACGAACAGAACTGTCATTGCACCAATTGCAAGTGCAGGGCTGATCGCACCACCGGATACAGCGGTAATCATTGCGCTTGATCCCTTGAGTATTAAGCCAATTTCGACGGTCAATTGTGCCATGCCGACCAAGGCAAAAAGAACTTCTACGCTCCTGCTATAACGTTTGGAAAAGTAATCCGCTGTTGTTACCGCTCTCATACGCCTAAAGAGGGGAGCCAATAACCAGTAGAAAGGCGTGGCAAACAACCATAACCACTGATACCAGATTCCGGAAGCACCAGATTGGTAAGTTTTTGCTGCTACAGCGACCGCCGAATCAGTATGTGTTCCTGTCCCAAATGAAAAGAACATCATCATGATTTTTCCGAACGTGCGGTCACTGATAAAAAAAGTTGAGGCAGCCTTTACTTTTCTAGTGGCTCTGATTCCTATCAGTGTTATACCGATCAGGTACAGAAAAATAACCAGCCAGTCAATAATCATAAGCTGATAATTCCATTATCATTTTTCCTAAATGGAAAATCTTGGATTCAGGTCAAATCTTGCCTAAAATTTGACGTATACTATAAGGCTTCTCAAGGACACGATGTCAGCAGATACTATAGAAGTTAGTGTAGGTGTGAAAATGCCTAAAAAGTACATAATTTGCTTTATTCAAAACACATTTATGTACTTATGTTGCCATACAGGCGACACAATAAATTATAGCATGAAAACAACCTGATTAGCTATATAAATTCATCAGGAATTGCATACCAATTGACAAATTTCTACCTTGTCCAGTCCAATATTACTTTCGCGGTTACTTTAATTGCTCTAATGTAGTCCGGCAAATCAATCCACTCGTCAGGAACCCCGTTCTGTGTTAAATTACCTGCAAGCGGACCGTATGCGATTGTAGGAATCCCGGCATACATATTGGTATTATATATTGAGCTTGCTGCGTGCATTGGATTAGTACCAGGCTTTTCACCAGTGACGGTCTGAACAGCATTACTCACTGTTTTGAACATTGGATGTTCTTCAGATAGTTCCGTAGCTTCCCCACCAAACAACCACACGAGCGAAGCAGGGTGTTCATTCAGCCAGGAATCCGATTTAGAGGCTTCGGAAATACAATCCTCTACCTCTTTCTGAACCTCCTTGAGTCTTTCAGTAGGTGGAAAGGTTATTTGTGCTTCAATAGTGCATTTTTCGGGGATTCCATGATGCTGATCGAGTCCTGTGCCTTCGAGACTAATGCGGTCGACAAGTAAATTAGTGGACCGTCCGACCTTTTCGTCTATAACTTTATAATAGACCCTCTCACCTCTTTTCGCATCCAGCTCTTTAAGCGCTTTAATAATTAAAATCGCTTTGTCAAGGGCATTAATACCAAGATGGGCATACGCCGTTTTACGCGGGTTATCTGTATTAGGCGACTTGCCTGAAACGGTAATCCGGAAAATTACAATCCCCGGCGTAACATTTTGTATTTCACTCATACCCACTCCCAACTCTTCAGGGTGAAGGTATATACAACCGTCCGCGCGGTAACCCTTGTCTAACAGAGCAATAATACCCCGTGCCTGCTGCTTCGTTACTGCACTGCCGAGATATACGTCACCCCCGGGCTGAAGTCCGGCGCTACGTACAGCATCCAGGGCTTCTGCTATGATGGCAATACCTTCAAGGTCATCTGCCACACCGTAACCATAGAGCCTGTCTCCTTCAATTTCAGCAGTGAATGGGTCACGAGTCCAGTCTTTGGTGGTAGCTGTTGATATGGGCACGGGATCGGGGTGTCCATACATTAAGAGACTTCTGCCGTTTCCCGCACCGGAATACGTACCGACGACGGTTATACGTTCTTTATTGTTAATCCATTCATCGGCAGCAAACTCATGCTCCATTTTAATACTCGAGGGGAGTACCTTCAGCACTTCTGTCTTACTACATCCCACTTCCTTAAACCTCTTTGCCACAAGGCCTTGAACGGCTTCTTCACCCTCTTTTTGTGCTTTGATGAGCTCTTTTAGAAAAACGATATGCTTTTCTTTATTGTTGTCAATTTTATCGAATAAGTCCTGGATCTCTTTGGTATTGGTCATCTGTTACTCCTTCTACGATAATTTTTATTTACCTTATAATCCCATATTAAATCTCAATAAGAAAATAAATTGGGTTTGTTAAGAAATGATGCTAATTTAAGAGGTGATGTACTTCGTAAGAACAAACTGGATATTGTGCTACATAAAGTACGGTAGGTATTTAACTTTATCAAGGATTTCCTGCTCCTCGGGCTGCATGATTACTTAGCAGATAAACAGTCAATTTTTTCAGAAGTTATCATGAGGGTTTTAATGTGATGTGTTCTTCCCAAGATGAAATAGTACGCCTCCAATTATCACTTTAAAGTCATCCAACTATATAGTACTGGCTAATTTAAATTAATTACCGAAATACTTGATCTATGCAAGGAATAGTGCTGAGGAAACTCAGTAAATGGCAGCATGAAGGTAATTATAACAGCTCATAAATCAAATAATAACAATTGTGGGCGATAAGGGACTTGAACCCCTGACCTCTGGTATGTGAAACCAGCGCTCTAACCAGCTGAGCTAATCGCCCTTTTTGTGTCTACTCAAGAGAACTTCCGCATAGATATCCGGTCGACGGTCTTCGAATAAAGTGTTGTATGGTGTTATCTTTTTATCCTCTGCATCTTTAGAATCTATCGATACCGTTCGGAACACTTCTTCATTTTCTGACGCAGCAGCAAGTATTTCACCTCGAACGTTCGTGATTTGACTGTTACCAGTAAAAGTTAGCGGCTTTTTCCCGCCCCGATCTTCTGTCCCAATCCTGTTAGCAGTAACGGTAAAGATTTTATTTTCAATCGACCTTGTTTTCATTGCAGATTGGCAGTATGGCAGCACCAGATTTGAAGGATGAACAACCACTTCCGCTCCGGATAAGGCAATTGACCGAATCAATTCGGGAAATATCCAATCGTAGCAGATCGCAATTCCTACATTCGACCCTTTAATATTAACTACTTTCGGCAGTTCGGTACCCTGCGAAAACCATACAGTTTCTTCAAAGAACAGGTGCAGTTTTCGATACCGTGTCACAACACCTTCCGGTCCCACAATCACTGCAGAGTTATAATAATGCCCATTTTCCTCCTCTGCAATGCCAGCAGCAATGAATGCATTCTTTTCTAGTGCAATCTGCTGAAACCGTTGCACACTCTTTCCTTGAGGTATGTTCTCCGCAATATTTTCCACCTCTTCAAGCGAGGTGAATTGATACCCCGTCGTGCAGAGTTCCGGTAGGACAACAAGGTCAAATTGATGTGAACGCAATACTGTCTCAATTTTATCCAGATTATCCGACACAGAACCAAAAGACGGTTCAAACTGGTAAAAGCCTAGTAACATGTTTCGATAATTTAATTAGAGGCAGAAATGGTGCGGTGCTCAAATACGGTATTTGTCCAGCTCATCATCTGATAGAGGCGAGACGTGAAACATTTGTTGTAAACCTTTATTATCTTTTCCGGTCCACCACTTAATTTCAACACGTTGAGCATCTTTGACTTTACTATAGCGTGCTGCAATTCCCCCGGCAAACATTTTATTCTCTTCGGTGCAATTTCCCAGCAGGTATACAAACGTACTGCTGGAACCATTAACCGTGAATACTGGCATCGATTTATCGCAGAGTGCTTTAAGCATCTTATTTTCTTTTTCGGTTCTTCCTGATATTATTTTCGTACCGTCCTCAAGCCTGAAGTGGCGACCATATTTGAGCCGTGATACATCTTTCAAATCGCTTTCGTCATGTTTAAATGCATCTCGAAGTCTTTCGGAAAATGATTCATCCGCAAGCATACAACCGCCAGCTGGAGAAGGATAGTCCGAAATTCCAAACTGATCAGCAAGTTCCATCTGTCTTTTTCTGCTTCTGCCCTGTATGCCTAATAATTTTTCTCTGTCGATTTTACCTTCTTGTTCTGCTATAGTCGGCTTCATAAGTTTTGCAGAGAGTGGGCGTAATAACTTGCCTTCGAGATCAGCCTCTTTTTCTATTACTCCCATTGCCCTATTATGTTGCGACATTGGCCGCTGACCGAGAACCTCACCAGTAAAAACAACATCAGCACCGATTTCATCCATGACCGTTTTTGCTTTTTTCAACATATAAATTCTACAGTCAATGCAGATATTCATGTTTTTACCATGACCGTTCGGCGGTTTTTGAACTAATGAGACATAATCCTGACCCGTATATTCACGACGGTAGTCAATTTTTAAATTTGCAGATTTACGAGTCGTCGTACATTTACTGTCACCGGTACAATTGCAAAAAGGTGTTTCTATATTCAGAGCTGTAACTTCATACTCCTGATCGGACATCAGGCGAACAGCGAGTGTGCTGTCCAGTCCACCAGAAAAAAGTCCAACAGCTCTTTTTTTCCCGTTCTTACTTGGTTTTTTTGTCATAATCTATATATATTTTATAGTAAAAGAGATATTTCTGAAGGGCATTGATGTAATGAGCAGGAAAAACGCATAACGGCAAATGCCCATTTGTAAATTCGTCAATTTTAACAATTTTTGCTAATAATAGCAACTATTATTTATCTTGATTAGAAAAAGGAATTCATGTATTTTCAGACTATTACTAATCAATTTTCCAAACCTAATATATTGCAGTTACAATTAACACTAAAAATACGTTATGGAAGAGTTCAATTCAAACGATCCGGTCGAATATCCAGTGACTGATGAGCTTGACCTGCACACATTTCATCCTTCTGATGTACACTCTGTCGTTGATGAATATATACGGGTTTGTCATGAAAAGGGTTTTACTAAAGTTCGCGTCATACATGGAAAAGGTAAAAGCGTACTAAAACATACCGTTCATAAAGCTCTGAAAAATAATCCACTTGTCGATCATTTTCACGATGCTCCACCCCATGCAGGCGGGTGGGGTGCAACGATTGTTATTCTCACATAGAACCATACATACTATATCAATATCAATAATTTTGCATCTACTCATGCATTGCCATAAAAAAACCCCGGCATAACGTTTGCCGGGGTTTTTTTATGGCAATGCATGAGTAACTATTTTCGAATAACTTTTCTCGTTCCTCCGGAAGAACTTCCTGACGGACGTGCACTTCCTCTCGAAGAACTGCCTGAGCGGGATGCTGTACCAGATCGAACCTGAGAGTTCCCTCGCTGAGGCGATCTTACTACAGTTTTTGCTGATTTATTACCACTCTTTGAAGAACGTTTCTGTCCTGACTTCAGTGAAGCGGAACCTGATGAAGCTTTCCGCTTAGATGATCGGTTATATGAAGTACCCTGACTACTTTTCTTCTTGGTGGTCGTCCTTTTTGTCACAGTCCTTTTGCCAGAGGAGGAGGATGAAGAACTCCCAGATGAGGATGACTTTTTAGTTGACGTTCTGGTTACTGTCCGGCTTCCTGTTGATTTTGAGGAACCGGATGAGGAGGTGTTTCCACGGTTTACTGTTTTACTTGAACCGTTTGCATTGGTTCTACTTTTTGTTGTCGAACGGGTAACGGTACGTTTTTTCGAGGCACTGGATTGCCCATCCTGTGAACTTGACCCTTCCTTAGCAACGACAGTCGAACCGGATTGTCTCACTGCCGGAGCAGAATCCGATCCACGGGTTACCACTCTCCTGCCTGTATACGTTCCTCTTTTGGCAAAATCGCGTTTTGTTTGAATCACAGCGTTCGTAGCATAAACCGGATAATAACCGCCTACATAGTAAGGATAACCCAAAAATCCTGAATAGCCATTATATTGCCTCCCATAAAATCCAAATGGCTGATAGAAGGGGTGCTGATAGTAATTATATGGGCTGTAATTGAATCCGAAATAAAAATCAAATCTATTAGGATAGTAGTATGCGTTAAGATCCCAATATGGGTCTCCAAAGGCATGCGGAGTGTAATGACCTAAATTCCTCCAATACAAAGGGTGATGATAAGAGCGGTAATCGTAATTATTATACTGGTAATCATACTCACCTTCATATTCATCCTCATCTTCGTAATACTCTTCATTTTCATAATCGGATGAGTATTCTTCATCAACCGGTGGCAATACTACTGTATAACAGCCGCTTGCAAATATCGCGTATGCCATTACAAAAGTGAGTAAAAGATATCCTGTCTTAGATGATTTCATTTTGCTCCCTTCCGAGGAAATGAAACCTACCTCTATTATTTTTAACAAAAATTAACAACAAAAAGATTCACTGATTACAACTTTTTTCGAAATAAATCACAATAACTTTTCACTTATCTTATCTCCAAGAGAAGGACTTATAAAAATAATCCCAAGCACAAGGCAAATGAATCCGGGAATAATCGGTACCAAAAGGCCAAGCAATCCAATAAGCACAAGAGGCAATCCTAGCCATTTTCTTAACTTTCTGAATTCCATTATCTGGGTAACTAACGGCAATTTATCTTCTCTTTTACTGTTTGAATTATCCATCTTCCACTCGCAAAGGCAATTTCAGTTTTTTAATAATGCCATCTATTATAAATACAGTATACTCATTAAAATATTCCATTATAAATAACTAATTTAGTTGGAAAATAGTAATCATATGTTCTATTCAACCGTACTATCAGGAGACTGTTGAATTGTCCTGTTGAGAAGCTGCAAATCCTCTATACCTGATCTACTCAATACCAACCGCCCAATCATGGTAGCTTCAGAACCGAGATTTTCAATTTGTTCATTATTAAAATAAAGATCAAATCCTGTCGACTTTCCTACTCTTAGGCTAATCGTACTAAAACCACTCCACATCTGTGTTTCACCGGGATTCAATAAATATTCACGCTGTTCGTTAGCATCTACAGTGACAGAGAGCCACAACTGTTCATGTGTCACCAGTCTAAGTGTTAAAGGTGATACAAGTGCCTGCTGCTGTTCCTCATTTATTTTAATGTTCTCAGATTGTAATAGCGGTTGTGACTGCGGCGATTCAACCTGTACAACAGCTTGTTCCTCATACGGTGTAAACAATTTTTGCATAAGAAGTACAACAATCAGCAGAGCAGCAATCATCCCTATAACTGGAATGGTTTTCACCGATCTGCTTTTTGTGAGAGAAATGCGGTTCTTTGAATCGTTTTGAGAATTGAAAGAAGCAGTATCTGACAATTCTCTTACCTGTGCAGTTTCATGCGCACTAACATAAACCGCACCAAGCGATGCTTTTTCTTGATTGAAATATTTCTCTTTAATCTCCTCCGCATTCAAACTTATAGCTTGTGCATATGTTTTAAGGAAAGCCAATACATAAGGACCTTGCAGAAAGTCAAACTCATCGCCTTCAATGTGTTGTAGATAGCTTACATTTATTTTTGTAGTTGCTGAAATTGATTCCAAACTTAAATTTTGTTCTTCGCGAGTCCGTCGCAATATCGTACCTAAACTAACAATATTCTTATCCATTGATCTCAATTTCCAGCGTTTTTTTGAATTCTTTCATGAGTCTGTAAAATGTATTTACAGGGAATCCAACTACATTAAAATAACATCCGTTAATCCCAATTATGAATTGAGATGCGATTCCCTGAATTGCATATCCCCCCGCTTTATCACGATATTCCCGTGTATCGACATACCAGTTCACCTCTTCTTCAGTCATAACCGAAAATGACACCTCTGAGACGGCAACCGCAGATTTTTTTAATCCCGATGTGCTATCTGTTAAACATATCCCAGTATATACATGATGTTTTGCCCCTTGAAGGATAGTTATCATCCGGACTGCATCATCACGATCTTTTGGCTTTTCCATTATTTCCTTTTTACAGTAAACAATAGTATCAGCAGTTATTATTAAACCATGAGTATAATGAGAAGCTGGCTCAATGGCTTTCTGCTCCGCAAGGTTTACGACATATTCCCATGGAGGAAGATCGGGGAATTTCTGTACAGACACATTTCCCAGATACACCTCGAACGGAATAGAAAGATTTGTAAGAATTTCCTGTCGACGAGGTGATTGTGATGCTAATATTATAGGCTGAAAAAAGGATAGTAAATGCTTCATGTCTTACGTAATGTAGCAAATCAGCATGAATCTGACAATTGCATCAAATAAATGTTATAATAAATTTGTCGTCTATTATATTTGTGAAAATAACCGGGATAATAATTGAATAAATATAGACAAGATTCGATCAAAAATCAACTATTTGAATTTTTCCAAAGAACTATTTATGCAAAAGAAATGTTTTTACTTGGGTAATGGAACATTTTTAGTATATTTAAGTTTGATGATAAGGAAACTTTTCAAAACGTACTCCTCAACACATCATTATGTCGTATTGACATGAGTGTTAGTAGGATGAAAGGAAATTTTACATGAATACCCGCCGTTATATTGCAGCAGGACTTGGTATAACTCTCTTATTTTCTGCATTGTTTTTTGGTTTTAAAGTGATTAATGCTTTTGACAAACGTGCGGAATTGTTTCTTAAAACAAAAATATTCACGGAAGCATTAGTACATATAACCGACGAGTATGTCGATGATATTGATTCCGATGTACTCGTCGATAAAGCAATAAATGCAATGATCGAGGAACTCGATCCTCATAGTAATTATGTGCCGGCAAATGCTTATGGACGGATGACCGATCAATTTTTAGGCTATCAGGGAATTGGTATCACTTTCAGAATGTTAGACGACAAAATAACAGTTATTAGCGTTCTTCGGGATGGCCCCTCTGAACGTGCCGGATTAAAGCTTGGTGACAGAATTATTAAAATTGAAGGACAGGACGCTCTGGGTATCGATCAGAACATTGTTCCGACAATGTTGAAAGGCCCGACCGGCACCAAAGTCTCGGTAACAATTGAACGATACGGTGACGAAGAGCCATTTGATGTTACAATTACGAGAGGGCAAGCGTTTTTAGAATCGCTTAAATACTATTTTATGATGGATGATGAGACTGGTTATATCAAGCTTAAAAGATTTGCCCGAACATCAGACACTGAGCTTGAGCGAGTACTGCGCCGTCTGGAAGGTCAGGGAATGAAACGACTTGTGTTTGATTTGCGTCAAAACACAGGGGGATTGCTACCGCAGGCTGTTGATATTTCTGACCGTTTTTTAAAAGGAAATAAACTCATTGTAAAAACAAAAGGAAGGCACCCAACCTCAAACTCTGAGTATAGCTCAACAGATAGCAGGTTTGATGTAGATATACCGATGCTCATACTCATTGATGGGTCTTCGGCAAGTGCCTCGGAAATTGTATCTGGAGCACTTCAGGATTGGGATCGAGCTATCATAGTAGGTAAATCCTCTTTTGGTAAAGGGTTGGTTCAGTCCCAGATCCAGTTTGACGACGAATCTGCATTGCTGCTGACAATCGGCAGGTGGTATACTCCTTTAGGACGATTGATTCAAAAAGACTATGAAAACAAATCTCGTCAGCAATATAGAAGTGACTCGCTTAATGATTCTTTAAATACTGTACAGAAGAACAATGCTGAACGTCCTGTTTTTGTTTCCCCACAGGGAAGGAAAGTGTACGGAGGAGGAGGAATAACACCTGATTACGAATTAGAATCAGAACTGTCGGCAACTGAATTTGTTTCGGGCTTCTACTCAAAAGTAAATAACGATCCAATATTTAATTTTTCACAGAAATATGCATTCAATCATAAAGAAACTTGGAATAATGTTGATGAATTTGTTCAAGGTTTTTCCATTCAGACTGACGATTTGGAGACATTCAAATCGATGCTCGAAGAAGGAGAATTTGAATTTACGGATGAGGACTTTACTGAAGAAGTCATAAGCGAGCTCGAATTACGGTTCAGAAGACAAATCGGGGAATTCCTGTGGGGTAACGAAGGGTGGATAAAATCATCCTCGATAATAGATGATGTGCTATGGAAATCTTTAGACTACTTCCCGGAAGCAGAAAAGCTTATTAATTATTAACAATTTCTCTTAATCATTTTGTTGTAGCTTCTTTTAAAGGGAAGGGCGCCTGCTCTTCCCTTTTCTTATACATTAAACCTGAAATGAATGATATCACCATCTTGAACAATATAATCTTTTCCTTCCAATCTCAAGCATCCATTTTCTTTAGATTTAACAAAACCGCCATAGCGCATAAAATCGTCAAAAGTGACAACTTCTCCACGAATGAATCCCCGATCCATATCGGTATGAATGGTGCCACCTGCCTTATTGGCCGCAGCACCGTGTTCCACAATCCAACTTTGCGCAATTTTTTCAGATGCTGTCAGAAACCTGATTAACTGCATAGTCTTCATCAAAAGTTTGGTTAACAATACTTGAGCTGGTAGCTCAATCTTGAGTTCATTCCGAAATTCATCCCGCTCACTTTCTGCCAAATCTAGAAGCTCTGCTTCTGTTAGGCCGCTGATCACCTCAAATGTTCCTTTCTGAGCCGGATAACTGTTTTCAAAACGCTGAATCCACGTTAAACGATTATTGATTTCTGACTCATCCGTATTTATAATCGTGATGCGCGGCTTTATTGTCAGAAATTGAAATCCACGAAGCATTTTTTCACCACTCTTATCTAAATCAAGAGCTGTAAGTGGCTTTTCTTCTTCAAGAAACTCTTTGCACCTTTCAAGCAGTTCAGGTTCAGCCGGCTGATAGAAATCCTTAATTTTGTTTTTCATTTTTTCAATACGCTCAAGCCGGTTTTCTATAATGGTAAGGTCCAGCAGAATCATTTCTGCGTCGAGTGTATTTTTTTCCCGTACAGGATCGGGACAGTCTCCCTCAAATGGTACAGTAGGATTAGAAAACTGCCGCACAACCTGGATGAGAGCATCACAATATTTGATTTTTTCAATAATTTGTGTAATATCTGATTTAACTGATTGTTTCCCGGTCTGCAACGGCGGCAAGTCCGATATCATCATTGAAGGGTTGACAAGCTTTTTTGTGTTGAGGACAGATTGAATTGCAGTAAGACGTTCGTCAGGTACTTCCAGCACGCCTTGTCTATCTTCTATACCATCCTGGTATCCCGACGTACTATGGTGACCAGTTAATACATCAAAAAAAGTTGATTTCCCTGAATTCTTGAGACCGACAAGACCTATCTGCATATCTGCAATTTCTCCAATAATTTTTTGCTATCAATTGTATATTTAAAGGCTTTCCGGTCGTTAATATACAGGACCGGTATCTCTTCTTTGAATCTGTCAAACAAATCAGGATTCTTTGTTATATCTATTTCTGCGTAGTGAAAAACTGTATTCTGTGATGCAACTTTGAGTACATCTTTTGCTTTTTCACAAAGTGAACAGTCCTCTTTTGTATAAAGCGTAACATAAGGGATAGTAGTATGTGCCATGTGACTGCTTAACAAATTAAGATTCGGTAATTTTTAACGAAGGATCTGCAGCAAAATTATATGATTCCGATCCCATTCCTTGTAATTTTCTATAACCAACATAGGCAATCATTGCGGCATTATCTGTACAAAACTGTTGAGAAGGGATGGAAATCATTATGCCGAGAGTGTCGGCTGCAGAGGTAATCGACGCTTTTAATGCACTATTTGCCGCCACGCCACCTCCTATAACAACTGCAGGAATATTATACTCCCGAGAAGCACGAATTGTTTTTTCAATCAATGTCTCAACTGCAGCTTTTTGAAAGCTTGCAGCTATATCAGCTGCGTGATCTATTCGTTCCTGATCAGAAAGTTTATTCAAATAATAGAGCACCGCCGTTTTCAATCCACTATAACTAAAATTATATGAATTATCTTTTAATGCAGGACGCGGGAATTTATAGTAATCGGGATTTCCTGATTTACTCAATCTGTCTATTGCCGGACCACCTGGATATTCCAAGCCAAGCATCTTGGCAATTTTGTCAAATGCTTCACCAACAGCGTCATCATATGTCTGCCCTAACAATTTGTATTTTCCAAAATCATTCACAAACCATAACTGGGTATGACCGCCCGAAACAATAAGGCCGATAAACGGAAGTGTTATTTCCGAAGATTCAAAAACATAAGACCATAAATGTGCTTCAATATGGTTAACACCAACAATTGGAAGACTTCGAGAAAATGCAGCAGCTTTCGCATAAGAAACACCAACTAACAGCGATCCAATAAGACCAGGTCCACGGGTAACTGCAATTCCTTCAACATCACTCCAGGAACATCCTCCTTTGGAAAACACTTTATTGACAACAGTGGTGATTTTCAAAAGATGCTCACGTGAAGCAAGTTCAGGGATCACACCCCAGAATTCCTCATGAACCATCTGCGTTACGGTTACGTTCCCCAGAAGTTTCTTTCCATCAAATAGGGCCGCGGAGGTCTCATCACACGACGTTTCAATACCGAGTATAAGCATTATTTCACTACACCATGATAAGTAATTGACATTTATAGAATTAATGAAAGTTTATTTTAATTCAACCGTAATACTTGAAGGAGTTATTTCAAAATCGAGGATTTCATCTGGTAATACAAGAGTAACCGGTGCAAAATATTCTCCACCACGTATCCAGCTTCTGTCAAATACAACAGTCGGAATAAAATCATTAACTGTTAAATTTTTAATATAGTCGACACCGCCGGTTATTCGTATGGACAATGTAGAAGGTTTAATTTCAATAGCGTATGTTGAGGGATTACGAGTAATAACAATCGGAATATTATTTATTACTTTTTCTCCGATTTTTTGAATATCCGTACTAACAATAACAGAATTATGGGAATATGAAACCAATTTATTATCTAATAACTGCAGATCAACAGATTCAGAAAAATCATTATTTTTATCTTCAAAAACTTTAGCCGCAGTCGGAATATCATAGAGTTCACGCAATATACGTCTCGGACCGGTTATGGATATAGAGTCGGGTTGAAACATTACATCACCAACCTTATAGAATCCGTTCGATACTGATACAGAAACATTTATATCTGACACCGGTACTTTTAACGAATCAAGATAATCAAGATCAACAACAATATTGTCCGGATATAATATACTATTGACTGTAATGGTGTTTTCAAAACCGCGCGGTACCGAAACCCAAGATAAGTAATTTTCCAGAATAAGATCAAAGTGGCTTGATATAGTTTGAAAATCGACATTAAATGTCAAATCTGATTTCCAAAATAAATTGAGCCACATTAGGTCGACGCCGCGCCCCGATACATTTAGCGTAATAGTCTTAGGAAGCTGCGATGCAAGCGTTCTTCCCTCTTGGATATTGACCGGGACAACTCTGCACTCAATCTCGTTGGAGTAGGTCTCATTCAGCGTGACATAAAACCACAAAAAGCAAGCGAGGGCAATTGTTTCGATTTTCAGCCTGAGAATTGAACCCTGTTTTTTAAACAAAGAAACCTTCATGCTAGTATGCAGAAGTAACTATTGTTGCTGTTTATCAAAATGCAGAGCACATAGTGCGATAGTTGAATTATATGATATTTCCAATAGATAACCTACCCCCTGCGCTCAAGAGCTCACCTATTTGTTTGAAAAGCTGACATCTTTCCCAAAACTGATCTCACCATTATCTATACGAAGATTAAATCCACATTCCGGATTTGTACAAACCCATGCTTTGTATTCGATTGTGGCACCATCGCGCCCATAATCCGATAGTGGAATAAGTACACCTTTTGAACATTTCATGCAATCTGGATGAGCCTTCTCCATTGATGATCTCCCATTTAAGTATTCACAACTCCGCTCTGATGTAACTGAGAACTTTTGTGGACTGTTCAGTCAAATTACAATGTATAAACAGGTAAACTATTTATTTTTTACGTTAATAATTTACATATTCTAAATATACAAAGCAATTAGTATTTATTGGAATTGATGAAACTGACTTGTAGAATAATTGAATTATTATTAATAGAATTTACTTTACATATATGACTTAACTTTAATCTTTGAAGAGAGTTAAGTAACAGTATAATAATACTTATTCAATTACTATCAGTGCATTGCTACCTTTTCAAAACTGCATATATAATCCTTGGACAAGCACTTAAGTATAATAAAACTCCTACAATTATATTTGGTACAATCCAGTGAATTCCTCTGAAATATTTTCTGAAATATTGCAGAAATGCTCGGTGTGATAAAACTATCATTTTGATCCGCTGCTGCATTACACTGTGCCCGAAATGATGTGTAATTTTTGCCTCGGTCAAAAAAAACGCCTTTTTACCATTCAATTTCATTCGCTTACACCAGTCTACATCACTAAAGAACATTGTGAACCGTTCATCGAAATAGCCAACATTTACAAAGTCTTCTCTCCGTGTCACAAGACAAGCGCCCATTGGTTGATCAACTGTTGCAGGAGTATTGTGATCAAAATATCCCATCTTCCAACCATTCATTACTTTGCTTTTTGGGAAAATGAGGTTCAATCCCAGCATATATGGCAGGATTGAGAACGGAGTGGGAAATTTCCGGCATGATGGAATAATATTATTTTCAACTGAAAGATGTTGAGGAGCGACAATCCCATAATCGCGGTTCTTATTCAAAGTATCTGTCACAATACCAAAAAAACCTGAGTGCAATACAGTATCAGGATTAAGCAGAACCAGAAAGCTGCCGTTTGAAGCAGCCAACCCCTGATTTATTGCCCTGGTATAGCCAATATTATAATGATTTTGTATAACTTTTAAGGTACATCGATCTGAATATTTCACTGATTTGATGATATCAACCGTATCATCCATTGAGTTATTATCAACAACAAGAATCTCACCCACTAATGAGTCAATATCCCTCAGAATGGATTCAAGACACTCTCGAATTACTTTCTGACTATTAAATGTTACTATAATACACGATATATCAGCCATATTCTACAGGACAGTCAAATCACGTGATACATTTGTCAGAATTGAAATACCATCATTTTGAAGCACAACAAGGTCTTCAATTCGCACTCCAAATCGGCCGGGAATATAAATTCCCGGTTCTATAGTAAATACATTCGAATATTCAATCGGATCATTCAATTGAGATGAAATCCTTGGATACGTGTGCACTGATATCCCGACTCCATGCCCAAGAGCGTGCCCAAAATAATCACCATACCCGTGTAACGTAATATATGATCGAGCTGCGTTATCAACTACATTAGCCTGCACTCCATCCTGAATTTCTTCCATTGCACACCCGATAGCATTGTTGACAACTGAATGGATATTTTGTAATTCCTCATCTGCCTTCCCAAGCACAACAACACGAGAGAAATCAGAGCAATAACCTGCAAATACGGCACCGAAATCGAGTTGGATGTTCTCTTCCTGAGTGAGTTTCTTTCTACTCGGTATACCATGCGGAAGGGCGGAATGCTCACCAAAAAGAACAATAGGGTTAAATGCATCGTCTTCACCACCGCTTTTTTTGATTCTATACGATATTTCAGCGGCTACATCAATTTCAGATACACCCTCTTCTAACACCTCAAGAATTTGATGGTAAACATCAATAGTAATGGAACTCGCTTTTTGAATATATTGAATCTCATCAAGTGATTTTTTTGCGGCAATTTTATCAATTTCCTCAGTAAAAGGAACAAGTGTAGTATCCTTCAGCTCTTCAGAAAATTGCTGATAAATTCTGAAAGAGAGATCTTCAGCCTCGAAACCCAAATATTTATAAGAATTTATATCTTTGATTGTTGGGAGGCTTTTAGGAAGAGAATTGCGGGCAATGATGAGTTCATCTGCGGTCACTTCATTTTCAGCCTGATACTGGTAGCGAAAGTCAGTTAGAAACACAGATGTTTTCTCCGAAATAATACCGAGTCCGTTACTCCCGGTAAATCCAAAAAGATAGCGCAAACTTGAGAGTTTACTAATAAGAAAAGCATCTAAATTTCGGGAGACAAGAACTGACCGGAGATTATTAAGGCGGGTATTATTCATCCATATTTATCTTAATCGCTTCGATTTTTTCATCAATCAAGGGATTATCCGGTTCCTTTTCCTTAAGCGTCTCAAACACATTGAGAGCTTTTTCAAATTTACCCTGTGATATATATATTTCCCCAAGCGTCATTGTAGCAATCTCGCTAACGGCAACATCATCATCTTCCAAATCAATAGGTTCCAACTCATCCAATTCTTCATTACTTAAAGTCTGCTCTGACTCAACCTCTTCTTCGTCGAGAACAAGTTCTTCACTGACTTCTTCACTGTCTACTTCAACCTCTTCCTCTTTGCTACTATCATCTTCTAATTCAAACTCCACTTCATCAAGGTCAACTTCAGATGCTTCCTGCTCCTCTTCCGATGATTCCTCAGAATCTGTTTCAGCATCAAAATCTTCTTGAAAATCATCTTTAAGAAAATCTGTGAAGTCATCTTTATTTTCTGTTTGAGAATCAGAGGAAACATCTATTTCTTCATCACCAATAGAAATTGCTTCTGCAGCATCATCAGTTTCTCCTTCTCCTTCACTATTTTCAAGTTCATCGATTTCTTGTACTGCTTCGTCCGATTCAATCACTTCTTCCAGATTGTCATCTTCCAATTCGTCAGAATCAGACACAACATCTTCTACATCAAGGTCAATTTCAGATTCGACTTCGGCGTCAACAACAAGCTCATCCTCACTGCTGTCACTCTCATCATCAAGCTTAACATCAACACTGACATCTTCAATATTAAGTGCCTCCGATTCTTCTTCAGACTCTACATCCACTTGTACTTCTTCTATATCAGAAATGTCTTCGTCTTCCGATTCGGTACTTTCTACTTCTATTTCTTCTTCGTCCTCAATAGAATCGTCTATTTCAAAATCTTTATCAAGATCAAGCGACTCAATAACCGGTTCACCGACCGCTTCTGTTGCGTCTTCGTCAAATTCAATATCGATTTCTTCGTCAGATTTCATATATTCTTCAAACGAAACATCATCGTCCGCTTCGGCTGATACTTCTTCACTTTCATCTTCCAAATCTACTTCTTCAACGTTTTCTTTTGATTCTTCGGCAGCATCAACTTCGATCTCTTCGTCTGCCGCATCATCTCCTGATGTAAACTCTAAATCATCTTCTTCTATTTCAAATTGTTCACTATCTTCTTCTGCGTCAATCTCGACATCTTCAACGTCAACATCATCTAATTCGTCCGAGGATTCCACATCTATGGTATCATCATCAATCTCAACGACTTCATCTTCATCTGCTTCGATTTCAACCTCGTCTACCGCATCATCGGCAGATACCTCTAAAACCTCTTCATCGGCTAATTCTTCTGACTCAATCTCAACTCCTTCAACCTCTATAGCATCATCATCCTCATCGCCCTCTGATTCAATAGTCAGCGCGTCATCATCAGATTCATCTGCTTCTGCCCAAACCTCTTCATCTACTTCTTCAATTTCATCGAGTGAAAAATCTTCCTCATCTGCTTCTTCCGACTCGACTGTTTCTTCCGTGTCGTCCACCTCTTCTATTGATTCTTCAACCTCTTCTAATTCATCTGTTTCGTCTGAACTCTCAACTTCATCAATATCAATTTCTTCTTCTGTCTCATCTAAAGTTTCATCTGCATCATCAATAGCTTCTTCTACTTCATCAGACTCAAGCTCTATTGTTTCAACTTCATCAGAAATTTTTTCTTCATCTGAATCAGAAGTTTGAGTTAAAATATCCTCTGGCGACTCTTCGGGGGATTCAAGGTCACTATCAACCTCTATGTTAACGTCTTCTAACTCTTCGCCAGCTTCTTCCTCCAACACTGCTTCATCTGTAGATTCGTCATCGGATAAAGATTCCTCTGTTTCAACAGTTTCCTCTACAAGGTCATCAACGACTTCTTCTTCAGTTTCCACCTCTTCAAGAACATCGGCAGATTCTTCATCAAGAGCAGCTTCAATTGCTTCCTCTGCTTCTTTTGCAGCAGACAATTCCTCATCAACAACTTTTTCTTCAGCAATCTGCTCGCTTTCTTCCGTATCTGGCACACCGATCTGTTCTTCATCAGGCTGGCTTTCAGCATCAGACACTTCTGTTTCAACATCAGGCACTCCCACCTCATCCATACTCACAACTTCTGCAGATTCAACCTGTGTAGATTCTAATTCTACAACTTCGGCTTCTTCGTTGAGTGGGTCACATAGAGAATAGGAATTGAAGTAATCTCGAGCGGAACTTTCATCCCCTTCATCTTTTAGCAGTCGGCTCAACAACTTATTTGCAACTATATTATTGGGATCGAATGTTAATACTCTGTATAATTCTTCCTTCGCCTGATCCTTCATTGAAGCTGCATAATAGCACTTTGCAAGAATCAAATGTCCAGTTATATAATAGGGAAACTTATGTATCCCTTTTTCACATATTTCAATGGCTTTTTCTATATCATCTTGCATAAACCGCGCATCTGCAAGTCGGGCAAAAAGAACAGAATTCTTTTCTTTAGCAATTTTTTTCTCTAAATTTTTTATTTCTTTATTGAGATTCTGGTCCATCTGTCCGACCCTTAGGAATATTTAAAAAATATTTTTGCATATTAAAATGCACAGTAATATAATAATTAAATTTTCTGTAGCAAACTATAATTTCCATAATTACAAATAGTTATGAGACACAACCTTTATTATAGCATCCATGAAACTTTTGTGAAAAGAGTTTTCCCTCTGTCTTGTATTGTGAAGGTGATCCGTATACCGGTTCAAATTGAATAAAATCGGTAGTAAATTCGGCATCCACACACACATTTTCGTCGTGCAAGCCGTCAATCACAATTGTTGCATCAATTATTTTGGCGTTTTGTTCATTATCCCCAATATTGAGCACAGAATAGAAATGGAACTGAATAATTCGATAAACACAACTACTAGTGTATTCACATAAGAGGTCCTCATTATCCATCTCTGACAATTGAGCAATAGAATAGATCGTCTATCTTTTACATCTTTGTGAAATATACACAGTGAGAATTCACAAAAGATTACTATCGTATTACATTTCTGTAATTTTGCCAATATATGAAACGTATTTATCTATAAATATTCCGGAATTACCACCCCGATGATATTTTATCAATAATGTCTCTTGTAACCTGTTCAAGTGCCTGGCTTATTGCCGCCTCTCTGCTCCCTTCACCACTCCCAAGCAGTTCTGTGTAAAGACCTGATCCTTTTACTCTTTCAGATACTATTACGTCTCCAGAATTTCTGTCAGCGAGTTTAACCAGGACATTTATCTGCACTTCAAATTGACTCGCCCTTTCATTGCTTGCAAGATCAGTAGCAACATCCAGTATCGATTCAATCACTCCTGACAACAGTGCATCTGCTTGATTCTGCCCTACTATGGTAAAAATATTTTCATCAACGAAAATAGTTATTATTGAATTTTGCAACCGCTCACTAAGCTGTATCTCATCTGTTCGATCGTTAAAAAGTTGTACAGCTATACTTTCGACACCCGGCAACGCTTTTTCAGAAAAGGAATAACTCCAGCATGAAACTGATCCGATAGTTAAGATGCAAATGAGTATTGAATTCAGTATGTATTTATTCATTTTCCCTACATATCTTTCAATCTTCTGTACAGTGTACGCTCACTGATACCAAGCACTTTTGCTGCACGTTTTCTGTTTCCGTTGAAGCGATGTAGTGCTTTTTGTATAGTATCCGCCTCAATTTTTTCCACTGAGAAATCCTCAAACTCATCGTCCCCAATATCGACGAGTCCAGATACATCACCAAATGAACGGTCCAATTGTGGAATTCCCGATTGTCGGCGATGTAGATGCATTAAATCCTGCATCATTGTCTTGAGGTCTTCTACATCCACTCGAAGACCTAACAATGCTCTGTAGATCAATTCCCGTTCAGCTTGATCCGTTGTTTTATTTACATGAACAGGTAGACCGCTTATCCCTACCTGATTGTTTTTTATTGATTCAGGCAAATCAGCCAACTCAATTGTGCCGCCTTTCTTAAGCAACACAAGACTTTCGAGAAGGTTCTTCAATTCACGGATATTCCCAGGCCACGAATAATTATAAAATCCTTCAATAACGCCGTGACCAAAACCGTTATGCTTAATCGCATATTTCTGCTCAAGTTCTTTTATGAAATGTGAAATGAGCATCTCTAAATCCTGACCACGTTCTCGTAATGGAGGAAGCGTTATTGTTATTGATTTTAATCTATAAAACAGATCCTGCCTGAAGTTTCCCCTCTGTACTTCCTGCTCAAGGTCTTTATTCGTAGAGGCAATGATTCGTGCATTCGTAACCAGTTTCTTCGATCCTCCGACACGAATAAATTCACCTAACTCAAGAACCCGTAACAATTTCACCTGTGTTATCAGGCTCATTTCACCGATTTCATCTAAAAAGATAGTGCCGTTGTTCGCCAATTCAAAATAACCAATACGCCGTGCGGTAGCTCCGGTGAAAGAACCTTTTTCATGCCCGAACAGTTCACTTTCCAGAATTCCTTCATGGATTGCTCCGCAGTTTACCGAAACATTCTCACCATTCACCCTGCTGCTCTGCCCGTGTACAGCCCGTGCAACCAATTCTTTTCCTGTCCCGCTTTCACCCTGAATGAGAACAGCTACATCGGTATCTGCAACTCTTCTGATGATCTCAAGCACATCGAGTATTTTTTGAGATGTACCAATGATTCCCCAGGAGTCGTCATTCATCGTATTGCTCATAATAATTTTGCTATTTTGATTTTACAATTAGAAACAACAATATCATGATTTCTGAAGCCTGGCAAGCCCTTTTTTCCCAATATCCGTTCTAAAATAGGCTTTCTCAAAATGAATCGAATCTGCCAAAAGATAGGTGTTGTCTATAGCCCAACTCAAGTCCTGATTCAGAGCATTCACGCAGATAACTCTCCCCCCATTTGTGTAGAATTTACCATCTATCAATTTCGTCCCTGCATGAAAGACATTTTTATCTTTTGCTCTTACTATCGAGTTTAGACCTTTAATTTCTTTTCCTTTTTCATATGATCCGGGGTATCCACCTGAGGCCATCACGACACAAACAGAATAGAGAGAGAGAGAACGAAGTGAATGTTGATCAAGTGTTCCATCGCAGGTTGCTTCCATTAAATCTACTATATCGTTTTCAATAAGAGGTAGCACAGCCTGTGTTTCAGGATCACCAAACCTGCAGTTAAACTCTATCACTTTCGGTCCCGTATTGGTAATCATAAGGCCGGCATACAGCAATCCTGTATAAAGCGAATCTTCCTGTTTCAGTGCATCAATTGTAGGGCGGATTATTTCCTTACTGATTCGCATCATGAGAACATCATCCGCTATTGGTGCCGGAGCATACGCTCCCATACCTCCTGTATTCGGCCCCTTGTCACCATCGTATACAGGTTTATGATCCTGCGCGGACGGTAGTATAACGTAATTGGTTCCATCTGTTAATACAAAAACTGAAAGCTCTTCTCCAGTTAAATACTCCTCTATTATAACAGTATTACCGGAATCGCCGAATGCTCGCTCAACCATGATTGATTGGATGGCACTATGCGCTTCTTCATCGGTCTGGCACACAATTGCACCTTTACCTGCTGCAAACCCATCAGCTTTTACTACAATCGGCGCTTTGTGGGTCGATAAATAATCAAAAGCGTTATCCGGATCGGTAAACGATTCATATTCAGTAGTAGGAATAGAATAATTCCTCATCAGATCCTTTGCAAAAGCTTTGCTACCTTCAATCCGGGCTGCATTTTTCGTCGGACCGAATATTTTAAGGTTTTCACTCTGAAATGCATCAACTATTCCATCTACCAACGGAACTTCCGGGCCTATGACCGTCAGGTCAATTTTGTGCTCTTTCGCCAATCGAAGTTGTCCATCAATGTCATCAGCCGCAACGGGAATACAATCGGTAACTGCTTGTATACCGCCGTTTCCTGGCGCACACAAAATAGATTCAACACGGGGAGATTGTTTCATTTTCCAGATAAGCACATGCTCCCGGCCTCCGCTTCCTACAACAAGAATCTTCATAATTCAACTCAACCTTCAATCGTTAATAATTCACTTTAGATGATTTTATTAAACTCTCTATTTCATCTCTCAAAGCAGCAGCTCTTTCAAAAGATAGATTTTTCGCAGCTACCTTCATCTCTTTTTCTAGCCTGTCAATCATCTCTTCTCTCTCTAATGCGGAAAGAATTCGCTCTTCCCGTTTTTCCCTAATAACAGGTTGTCCTTTTGCATCTGCCACTGATGTAGAAATCAAAACTTCATCAATAGTTTTATATACAGTCATCGGTGTAATACTATTCTCTTTATTATAGGCTTCCTGAATCTTTTTCCGCCGCTCTGTCTCATCAATAAGATTTTGCATCGCATTCGTTACTTTATCTGCGTAGAGCAATACTGTTCCATTAACATTTCGCGCTGCGCGGCCTGCGGTCTGCATGAGGGATCGCTCTGATCTCAAAAACCCTTCCTTGTCTGCATCAAGAATTGCTACAAGCGAAACTTCCGGCAGATCCAATCCTTCTCTCAGAAGATTGATGCCAACAAGAACATCAAACTCGGCAAGGCGTAGTTCCCGCAAAATTTCCACTCTATCAAGTGCAGCGATCTCAGAATGGAGATAGCGAACTTTAATACCCAATGAAGCAAGATAATCTGATAGATCTTCGGACATTCTCTTGGTCAGAGTTGTCACTAATATCCGTTCATTAATTTCTGTACGCTGTTTTATTTCATCGATAAGGTCGTCAATCTGACCTTTAATCGGACGAATTATAATAGTAGGATCAGTCAAACCGGTCGGCCGAATAATCTGCTCCACAACAACTCCACCTGATTGCTCATATTCATATTCTGATGGCGTCGCAGAAACAAATACTGCATGATTAATCAAAGATTGAAACTCTTCAAAATAGAGCGGCCTGTTATCAAGAGCAGACGGTAGCCTGAAACCGTACTCAACAAGTGTTTGCTTGCGGGACTTATCACCTGCTGACATCCCTCTGATTTGCGGTAGTGTAGCATGCGATTCATCGATAAAAGTGATATAATCTTTAGGAAAAAAATCTATAAGCGTATACGGTCTCTGCCCCTGATCTCTTCCGGTTATATGCCGGGAATAGTTTTCGATACCGGAGCAGTACCCCAGCTCCTCCATCATTTCAATATCATATTTTGTCCGCTGTTCTATTCGCTGTGCCTCAAGCAGCTTGTTCTCCGAACGGAATTCTGTCAGTTGCTCTTCAAGTTCTTCTTTTATTTTTACTATCGCCTTTTCGAGCTTGGGTACAGTAGTAACAAAATGGCGTGCTGGGTAAATATAAGCTGCCTCCCGCTCGCTAATCACTTCTCCTGTTATTACATTGATTTCTGATATCCGCTCAATTTCTGTATCGAATAATTCAACACGGATTGCAGTATCGGTATATGATGGAAAAATTTCAATAACATCACCTCGTGCTCGAAAGGTACCCCGGTGAAAATCGATATCATTTCGTGAATAGAGAATGTCAATAAGACTTTCGAGTATCGCACGTCTTTCTATCTTTTGGCCTTTTCTAAGCTGCATATGGAGGTTGGCATAATCTTCCGGTGAACCTAAACCGTATATGCAGGATACAGACGCTACAACGATCACATCCTCGCGCTCAAGAAGAGAACTTGTTGTTCTCAGGCGGAGTTTGTCTATTTCTTCATTAACCGATGTGTCTTTTTCAATATAAAGGTCCTGGACTGCTACATATGCCTCCGGTTGGTAGTAGTCATAATAGCTGATAAAATACTCGACGGCATTATGGGGGAAGAAATTTTTGAATTCTCCATATAACTGAGCAGCAAGTGTCTTGTTGTGAGATATGATCAGCGTGGGTCTGTCTAACTTCTGTATAACATTCGCCATAGTGAAGGTTTTGCCTGATCCCGTAACTCCGAGAAGTGTCTGATACTTTCTGCTGTCCAGAATACCTGCACTAATCTCATCGATCGCTTGCTGTTGATCACCCTTTGGCGAGTAGTTTGTAACCAGTTTAAATTTCGACATTGAGTACTAGTAAATTATTAACATTTTGGAATTTCCTTTAATACATATGACACAATGTCATAACAACACTAACAATTTGTCATATACCAATAATAACAAATCCAATTCACGTTCTCAAGTTATTTGTTGACAATTTTTTAACTCATAGTCCATTACATATTTACCCATATAGCATTCGAAATAATCCATAGTTCTTCCCGCATTTTACCAAACACAAGTTCAGGCCGCAATTGATAGACTTCAACATAATATTTATCATTTTCCGTAATTTTAAATTCTCTTTTTGATCCATCGTGAATTGCAATAGTACGTGTAGGCGATTTGAGATAAATCCTTACATTTTTATCGAGAGGGACATGAACCTGAAGCGACAAAATTCCGATTTCCGGAGCGGAGTTCTGTCGATCGATTGTGTCACCGGGTAGATACTTGGTGCAATCTATTTCTGCATAAAATAAAAATCCTTCTGAATCTCCCAGGTTTTCAAAACTGATAAACGAATTCCCCTTTTTCAATGCATTAAAAATCAGTCTTGAATCTTGCGAAAGCTCCCCGGACATCGGTTCCTGCAACACAATAGATGTCTGCACCATTTTAAATGTTCTTTCGTATGAAGGAAATGGTATATACCACGAACTATTCAGTTTAATTTTTGCGTGTGCATCGGTACTACCGAATATTACATAATTGTCATCCAATTCCCGCTGAATGTCATTCCACAACTTTAAGGTATACTCCGGATAGTAGTAAAGCAGATTTAATGAAGCATCAGAAAATGGATACATGGTAAATGCCTGAGCAAGATTCAATACAGATGATTCACGCCAAAAAACGTCTGCATTGACTGCTTCAAGAGCGTTTATTTTTTGAAGTGTACTTTTATCAATCGGTTTTTTCTTCAAATCGGGATGAGCTCCGATAATAAGAGCTTCTTCATCAAAATCGTATAAATGCTCCAGTACATATGTGGAATAATCGTGAAATGTGGAGTCAGGATGAGGGATATATAAAAAATGGCCTTCTTCCATATTAACTTCACAACCCGCCATCACCAGGACTGAATCATAGTAACCGTTATCCAATCTGGCTTCGCTACTGACAGAGTGGTCAGCCATAATCACAAATTGAGCACCTGCTGTTTGAGCAGCATAAGCAATAGATTCAGCTACACCGCTGCCATCGGAACGGTTGGAATGAACATGAATTGCTCCAGCATAGGTGAAAAGCTGAGGATGATTCTCTATTCCAGTTGTCGGCAGTGGAACAACTTGCTGAACATTTATAAAGGCTATTATTGCGGATACTAATAACGATGAAAAAGTACATGCAGATAGGATTCTTAACTTTTTCAATCAGGCAATCCTTTTATCCGTTGGATGATTTCTGTGGTAGAAATACCAGGAGTCATTGATATCGGTATTACTTTTCCGCCATTATTAACCACTTCTTCATACCCGACGATATCTTTTAATTGATATTCTGCTCCCTTTACAAGGATATCAGGTAATACTTCTCTAATGAGTTGCAACGGTGTGTCTTCGTCAAATAAACACACAGCATCAACATTCCTGAGTGATGCAATCAACATCGCTCTGTCCGCTTCACTTATCAACGGTCGCCCTTTACTCTTGATTCGTATTACAGATTTATCGGAATTTACACCGACAAGTAGAACATCACCTAGTTTTGATGCTTCATTAATATAATCAACATGTCCTCTGTGCAGAATGTCAAAACAGCCGTTAGTAAAAACAACAGTTTGATTTTTCTGCTGTGCTTTTTGTGCAAATTCGACAAAATCTTTACGTGAACAAATTCTCATAAATCACATTAAGTCATTCTATCATTTTATCATTTTATTGTTATATATAGTGATACAAGAACAGTTATGTAACATTATCATTTGTGTCATTATGAAAAACTTCTAATAATTTCTCCGGGGTTATCGGCACAATTCCCACTTCGCTGCATACTACTCCTGCAGCAAAATTTGCTATCGAAGAAGACTCCAGAATAGTTCCTCCAGCAGCTAGGATCAGGGTCAATGTGCCAATCACTGTATCTCCTGCACCGGATACATCGTGGATCATACGGGCTTTAGTATTCACTTTGTAAATCTCTCCTGTATTTGAGAAAAGTGACAAACCGTCCGATCCACGTGTAATCAGGACGTTATTACAGCCAAGGCGCTCTATCAGCAACTTGCCTGCTATTTCCACCCGCTCATCCGAATCAAGCGCAAAACCG
This sequence comes from bacterium, assembly GCA_965249485.1. Classification (GTDB taxonomy): domain Bacteria; phylum SM23-31; class SM23-31; order SM23-31; family SM23-31; genus CBDFMG01. The sequence continues at coordinate 2,848,624 of OZ252239.1, forward strand.
AGTGCGCTTTGGGTTTCAGAAATATTCGGTTTAAACAGAGTTACACCGGTATACTCAAAAAAATTATTAAACTTCGGATCGGCGGTAATTGGACAGCCATGCTCATGAGCAAGTTGAATAACATCCTTTATTATCTGTTTCGTTATAACACCTTTATTATAGTCCTGAAGGATAATCCCATCAATATGAGTAATGTTTTCACGAAGCGATTTTATGAGACCCGAAGCCTCGCTGCCCGAAATATCATCTGTTTTCTCAAAATCGGTCCTGACAACTTGCTGGTTATCCGCAATTATTCTTGTTTTCAATGTTGTCGGCCTGGAATTTGATGTATGGATACCAATTGTATTCAACTGCTCTTTCTTGAGTAAATTCTTTATGTCTTCACCGGTATAATCGTTACCGACTAATCCAAACAATATCGGTGAAGCTCCAAGGCTTTTAATGTTATTAGCAACATTTGCCGCACCCCCGAGCCTGCTGGATTCATCATGTACGTCAACAACGGGAACCGGTGCTTCAGGAGATATTCTGGAAACACTTCCCCAGACATATTTATCGAGCATAATATCACCAATAACCGCTATTGTCTTCTTTCTGCATTGTTCAAGAAGCTGCTTAAGGCGTTTAATTTTGATTTGTATCATAAGATTTTATCGCTTACAAAATTAGATGCAACATTTCCCTACTCAAATCTTGTTATTTATTCGAAGAATCGTATATTTCGTTGTAATACTGCTCATACTGAGGTCCGATGGAATTAACATCAAAAAGTGCACGGGCACGGGCACTCCCTGATTTCGACATTGATTGCTGTAAAGACTGATTGCTCAATATTTCAATACCTGCATCTGCGAATCCACTGACATCTTCCGGATTTATAAGGAAGCCCTGTTCTCCGTCAACAATTATTTCAGGAACACCTCCTGAATTAGAAGAAACAATTGGCACACCACAACTCATTGCTTCAAGAATCGACAACCCAAAACTTTCTACTACACTGGCAGAAATCAGCAAATCAGAAATCGAAAGAAAATCCTCTACCTCTAACCGTTTTCCCAGAAAAATAGTATGGTCACAAATTCCAAGTTCTCTGCACATTTTTTCTGCTTTTCCACGTTCCGGACCATCTCCGATAAGGAGTAATTTAGCCTTTACTTTTTCCAGAATTTTCCAGAATATTTCAATTACCGTATCAACTCTTTTTACGGGACGAAAGTTTGACAGGTGGGTAACAATGAACTCATTATTCGGTGCATACTCTTCCTTCAGTTCTCTGTTCGACCTTCTGATGAATTGTTCTGTGTCGACAAAATTGTGAATGACTCTGATGTTTTTCTTTATATCAAATGTTTCGTAAGTCTGATCGCTTAAAAACTGTGAAACCGTGGTGACACCATCACTTTCATTAATTCCAAACTGGGTTACAGGAAGAAAAGCCGGTTCATTCCCGACAATCGTAATGTCGGTCCCATGTAACGTCGTAATAACTTTTGCCGGACTATTTGTTATCTGTCGTGCAAGAATTGCACTAATAGAATGGGGAATTGCATAGTGAACATGCATTATGTCGAGCTTCTGGTATGTGATGACCTCACTCATTTTTGCAGCAAGATTAAGTGCATACGGCTGATGATATTCAAATAAAGGATATGTAACAACTTCAACTTCATGAAATAAAAATTTTCCGTTAAATGATCGTAACCGAAATGGTAGGTCCGAGGATATAAAATGTATATCATGGCCTCTGTTTGCTAGGTATTTGCCAAGTTCAGTAGCTATGACACCGCTGCCCCCGTATGTTGCATAACAGGTAATGCCTATCCGCATTGTAAACCTTTCATACTAATCAAACTATATTAGGCTGATAAAATCAGTCTATTTGTAGAAAACTGCTCCATTCATCAATGTAAGGGAGATGCATCGTGTTTAATTTTAATAATATCAGGTAGAATTTCCTTCCATTTACCTTTTTTATTTATCCTATCAACATTTTTTCTATCAAATGCTTCTATTGAAAGAAGCTTATCAGGCATAATAATGCTTTTATGATTGTGCACATTGAGCAACAGTGCCGCTTCTCCGCTTTTCATGCTATGTATACTTTTTTCATCAGGAGATGACTGAGAGCACTCCTCTAATGATACTGCCTCATTATCAAAAATAAGTATGGAATCATATAAAGAATCAATTTTTTCTTTATGCGAAGAATCCATCATATTATAAACCTGCTCAACTGACTGGACCGGTATCCCGTAGTGTCTTCCGTCAATTATACAATGCAGAACAACAACTTTTGATTCATCCTGCGCTATATTAAACTCCGCTTCTTCCACTACTGATATTCTTGACTGTAGAGGTGATTTTGAAACAGAGCTAATAATCCAAGAGCTTTCAGGAGCTATTCCAGTGTTATTATCCTGTAACTTGTCTATTAGCTCCGAGGATTCCAGAACATATGCGATTGAACCATCCGACATTGTAACAATACCACTTATCCCGGGAATTTGCGATACAATATCTGCAGGCGGTTTTATTACGATTTCCTGTTGCTCAATGCATTCGTCCACCTCTAAAGCCATAGTTGCGTTACCAGATCGTAATATCACAAGAAAATACCCCTGTGACAGTGCTGGACGAGACTCAAGCGAAAAATAATCTCCTAAATATGTATAGGGATATGACGTACTCTGAACTACCACATTGGTTATTCTGCCTTCAGGACGTTTCTCATCTGAGTTGATTCGAATGACTTTTTCAACAGCAATAGATTGAATAAAAAATTAAATGTTCCCAATCTGCATAAAACCGCATTGAATGCAGCTAATGTAACAGGAATTTTCAAGACAAAACAGACCCCATTGCCTGGATCATTTTCAATCTGAATATACCCATGAATCTGCTCAAGATTCGTTTTGACCACATCCATACCTACACCCCTGCCCGAAACACGAGTAACAGCCTCTTTAGTAGAAAATCCCGGTTTAAATATGAGAGACAACACCTCTTGAGAAGACATTTGTTCCAATTGCTTATTATCTATTACACCTTTTTCTACAGCACGCTTTCCTACTGTTTCAACATTGATACCACTACCGTCATCACTGATCCTGATTGTAACTTCACTCCCCGTTGCGTGAGCGGAAATTTTTATTGTACCTTCTTCCGGCTTGCCTGATTTGAGTCGAATGTCAGGTTCTTCAATTCCGTGATCAATTGCATTACGGATTAAGTGGATCATTGGATCTTTCAAATCTTCCAGAATCCACTTGTCTAATTCCGTTTGAAGCCCTTCAAACTGTAAACGGATTTTTTTACTGCTGTCTTTGACTATATCCCGGACTGTCCGTTTCAGCTGCTGAAAGTATTCACCAATCGTCACCATTCGTGCATGAAACACTTCTTGCTGAAGCTCATCAATCAAACGAGAATTATGCTCATTGGACGCCTGATATGCAGAAATTGTATCAATGAGGACAGTTTCAATGTTTTTGTAATCATTATAATACATCATTGAATTTCTTTGTAAATTTTTCATTGTATGCGGCAGAATTCAATTGTGCTGAAAAATCAGATACCTCGCTCTGTAATGATTCCCCGTTTCGAATTGTTCGTTTCAGCGAGTTTAATAAATCTCGTAATCCAACAATTTGTTTTTTTCCACTATGTTTTTTGAGCGACAGCTCACTTGTAAGAGCAACAATTTTGTCAATTTTCGCCACTTTTAATTTAACATATTCATCATCTTTCTTAGATTTTGCTTCAGCAGTCTCAGCTCTTGTAATTTTGACATCTGCTACATCAACACCGCTTTCTATTACCGATGAATTATCTTTAGTTGCAAGCTGCTCAGCTAGATTTAATATCTCCTGTTCTAAATCAACGGTCGGTTTTCTGTCTCGAATCGAATCAGTTAAATTTTTGAATAGATCAAGGGATTTGAGCAATCCGTCAATAAGAAGCGAATCAATCTTTTTTGGGCTTTTCTTGACAGATTCAATTAAGGATTCAAATTTATGAGCAACTGTTGTCACAACCTGAAATCCGAATGTGCCTCCCGTACCTTTAACACTATGATAAACTTGGAGCATCTGGTTACACACCGAATCCGAATCAGCACTTTCTTCAAGATCGAGAATCAGCTGCGACAATTCATCCAATTTTTCGGACGTGTCTTCAAAAAACACTTCTAGAAGATCGTCAATATCTTCATCTGACATCCCTTCAAAAGGATCAACATCGTCGGAAGCAGGAATTGTATATGGTTTATTGTCTGTCATTAGTTAATGTGCTATGTTAATGCTTCCATTTGATTTGCCGCCTCTAGGAGGTGTTCAGCAGATTCAACTGTAGAACGGATATTCTCTGATGTATATTTCATACTCACGTTGATCTTGGAGACCGTTTTATTGATTTCTTCTGTTGATTCGGTCTGTTTATTTACCGATCCACTAATGTTTCTTACAAGCTGTACTGCCTGATTTGAAAAATCGACCATTGTTTGAATCGATTCCTGAATCTCCTTGATTAGTAGACCAATATTGTCTGTAAATCCACGAGTATCTTCGGCCAATCTCCTTATCTCACCTGCAACTGCTGAAAATCCTTTTCCCTGTTCACCTGCTCGTGAAGCCTCGATGGAGGCATTTAAAGATAAAATGTTGATCTGTGCAGTAATTTCTTCTATCGTCGTGGAAATTTTATCGATCTGATGTGCTTTTTGTTGAAGATCTGCCATTTTCTCAGCGCTATTTTCCATTTGCATAGATGCGTCTTCTGCGTCTTTAGCCATGTCAGAAGCAGCTTTCGAAAATACTTCAAGCGTGTTTGCTGTGTTATCAAGTGAAGATGATTGACTGAGAAATGCAGATTCTTCCTGGTTTGCCGCTTCAAGAATTTGCTCTGACACATCGTGGATTTTATTCGATATTCCATTAATTCTGTTTCTGATTTTTGCAGAAAAGAAGAAACCAAAAAGAATGCTCACGAGCGTAACACCAGCGAACACAAGACCAAACAACTGATAATTTTTACCAAAAATCGTCGGAATTGTATCGACTTCACTTCGCATTATATCCTGAGCGATTGTGGATTGAATTGTGTGCAATTCAACACGAATAAGATTAATCAGATTTGTTTGCTCTAAAAGTGCTTCTATCTCAATCGTCAGCGGTGTTCTTCTATTTGATAAAGAAAACTTTTGAACAGATTCAGATAGATTATTCAAATTATTAACGATACTATTAACTGTGCCTGAAACTCTTTGCACTATAGTACCCGGAAGCGACTTTTGAAAAACATCTAAATCATCACGTAATAATTGAGCAGATTCAAGAAGTGTCTGCAGGTTTGCCTGCGACGGCCCCTTCAAAAATTGATTATGCGTATTAATCAGGAGGCTGAAATCTGATATTTGCAGCTCGCCAACTAGTTGCTCAACGCTTATAACATTCGATATTCTCGCATGAAGAAAGTTCAAATCCTCGGTACTTTCTTTGCTAAAATACCAGAACCATGCAACCATGAGCGATATTACAAATGCATATCCGTAAAAAATAACACGATTAATTTTTAGTTTCATGAAGATATTCTTGTATCATTGGCTACAGATTTATGACCATGCGCAATCGGCCGGTTATTATTGTGGTCTTGCCATAACGGTTCAATACGTTTATGATGGAGAATTTTCTCCGGTGAAATGACTGGAATGTGAGTATTGCCTACAATACACAAACTGTCCAGTATTTGTGGCGAAAAATATGTCGATTTCTCCGGTGATATCAATCGGGTTTTTGCTACATTACGAACCTGGATAATTTTTGAGACTTTAATAGAATACTCAATACCCTCACATAAAAACACAAGGAGCACGTTCTGTATAAAAAAATGTTCTTTTTCTGAAAAATATGACAGATCGACTACACCAATAGCGCGGTCATGACGCACTGTGAGATCTTTAATGAAGGGTATAACAGGAAGAAATTGAAGAAGAGCGGGTTTATGCACTACCTCTTTAAGGTTGCGTGTCGGAACAGCACATAATTTCTTCCCGATACGAAAAAATAGCATCTCCATAGCAACGAAATATATCTAAATCTTGCCTGAAATGCAATATTTATGTCCCGGGAAGAAGTTTCATGCCTCTATCTATAAAAATCCAACCACTTTTACGCGATTTCAATAATTAACATCTATCAACAATATAAGGAGTATTTACTTATTCCATCAGATTGATTTTTTCTCGCCTGTCATTATTCAATATCCATATAGAAGCACTAATAAACTAAAACTCCTGCAATTAGGAATAAGAGTGCCGCAATAACACCTGCAATGAGAGCATACGGCAATTGTGTATTTACATGGTCCATATGATCAGAAGCAGAGGCCATCGATGAAATAAGTGTTGTGTCGGATATTGGTGAACAGTGATCTCCAAACACACCTCCGCTTATAAGCGCACCGGTAACCGGGACTATGTCTATCTGAAATCCTTGTGCAATACCGATACCGATTGGAAACATAATTGCCCAGGTCCCCCATGAGGTTCCGGTAGAAAAAGCTATAAATCCCGTAGTGATAAACAGGATGACCGGGAGAAATTGCGGTGATATTATATTCATTGCAGTATTGGCCACATATTCCCCGGTGTGTAAGTCTCTGCAGAGATTACCGATTGCAAAAGCAAACATCATTAACAGAGCAATAGGCATTAACCCTCCAACACCCTTGATAAACAACTGAACAAGCTCGTTACTATTCATAATATTTTGCAGCCTATATTTTACGGCCGCAACCATTATTGCCGCACTCACTGCCCAAAGCACAGATGTTGATCCCGATCCCCGTGTTATATCTCCTCCGCCGGTTATAATAAGACTAACAATCATCATGATTATCATAGTCAAAACCGGAATAACCATATTAGATGCGGAAGGCTGAATACCCTCTTTTACCGGAAGTGAAAGAACTTCAGTTGACACAAGCGGTGTAGCACCATCACGTAGAACTTTTCCGTATTTCAGAGCACGGTCTTCGGCATGCTTCATAGTGAAATAGTCTCTGCCCGTTATCGCAGTATGCACTACAATTCCAAATGCTAATAATGAATAAAAATTATACGGAATTGCCGAAAGATAGGTTTGAAAAGAGTGTTGAATGTGCTGCTGATTTAACAATCCCGCAACGTACGCTCCCCATGCATTAATGGGAATAAGAGTACATATTGGTGCTGACGTCGAATCACAAAGATAAGCAAGCTTCTCACGGGATATCTTTAACCGGTCAAATATGGGTCGGGCTACCGTACCGGTAATAAGCACGCTAATATTTGACTCTATGGGAATGGCTGTCCCGACACCCACAGCAAACAGCTGTGCCTTTCTCCTGTCAGATAGAAATCCTTTCTTGGAAACATATCGGACAAAACCTTCCACTCCTCCCGATCGCTGTGAAAATGCCAGAAGTGCCCCTATGAATGCGGAAAACATTATTACCTCGGTATTACTGCTGTCCTTGAATACATCAACGCAGGCAGTTAAAACATCGGCTATTCCCCGCAGCACATTTCCCTCGGCAAGGATTGTAGTTCCCGACCAGATGCCGAAAATGAGTGCAAAATACACCTGCCGTGTCATGAGCGCAATAGCGATAGCCAGAAGCGGCGGCACAATTGATAACCACGGATATGTCTCAATCATACATGTAACCGGTAATAATCAGTGTGTCTATATCACAAGGTTTCAGTAAAGACCCAACAACGGTACGGCAACAAATAATATTGTCACTGTGATAACGATTGCTCCAAGAATATTAATTACTATGCCGGCTTTTACCATATCAACCATATTTATTTTACCTGAGCTGAACACGATAGCATTCGGTGGTGTTGCTACCGGCAGCATAAATGCACATGAGGCTGACAAAGTCGCAGGAATCATTAGAAGGTAAGGATGAAGTCCTACACCTGAAGCAAGACCTCCCATAATCGGCATAAAAAGTGACGCTGTTGCAGTATTTGAAGTGATTTCTGTTAAGAAAGTTACGAGCAGCGCAATCGTGAGCACAAATAGCCAGACCGGAACTCCCTGTAGTGCTGCAAGATTACTTCCTAACCATTCTGAAAGGCCAGAAGTGCTAAAACCTTTGGCCAATGCAATACCGCCGCCGAATAGTATGAGTATTCCCCAGGGAATTTGCTGTGCTTCCTTCCATGTTAACAGAAAGTCGTTTAATTTCCGATCTACGGGGATAATAAATAATAAAAGTGCCGCCGTAATCGCAACTGTTGCATCATTGATATATTCAGGATGCTCAAACAAGCGCGACCAACCCGAAACAGTTACTGATCCGATTATAATGTCCTTTCGGAAAATCCATCCTGCTGCTGTGGCAAGAAATACTGCAAGCACCTTCTTTTCGTCTCTTTGCATCGATCCGAGTTCATTTCTTTTCTCCACTAATAGTTCCTGCGCTGACGACATATCTACTTTGGGAATTTTAATGATAATCTGTGTTAGCAAAATCCACGTAGAGGCAAGCAGTACGATGGATATTGGTAAAGCCATAAGTAACCACTCCAGGAAATTGATCTGCGGCAAATCCGGAAAGAGTGAAACCGCAGCACCGGCAAAAATTATATTCGGTGGTGTTCCTATCAGTGTTGTTATATCACCAATACTTGCACTGTAAGCAATCGCAAGCATGAGCGCAGTGCCCAAATTCCGAAAATCATTATTCTTTGCACCCGGCAAAGCATTGACTGCAATGATTGTCGCAATTCCAATGGGCAACATAATGAGGGAAGTCGCAGTATTTGATATCCACATCGAAAGAAATGCAGTCGCCACCATAAATCCAAGAATAATCCGGCGCAAATTTTTCCCAATGTATGAAATGATCGCATAAGCAATACGCAAATGCAGTCCGCACTTTTCCATTGCAGCGGCAAGTAGAAATCCTCCAAAGAAGAGATAAATATTACTATCACCGTATGAAGAAGCTGTTGTGGTAATGCTCTGGATACCTAACAATGGGAAAAGGACAAGTGGAACTAAAGCTGTGGCAGAAATTGAAATTGCCTCGGTCAACCATAAAGTAGCCATAAGAACCGCAACAGCTCCAGTATAATATGCTTCCGATGGCATACTTGATGGAGTGGGCAACACAACCAATATAACGAATATAATGGGACCTGCAAACAGTCCGAATTTCCGTCTAAATGAACCGGTTTCTTTTACTGTAGCGGTTTTCATTCTTTTAAATAGAGTTTCGCACGGTTTTTTTCTTTTTTAATAATGTATAAACTACGTCATCAGTAATTAAGTTACGTATAACATTGTCAATACCGGGCGCAAAAACATTTTCTATCATGCTTCTTTTCGATTGAGCAATAAAAAAGCAGGACATTACTGCCCTGCTTTCTCAAAAATACATATTTACATACTAATTATACCAATTCCAGAATCGCCCGTTTGACGATATTTTTGAATAGTTGCACTTTATATTCGTTTTTCGTCATTGCTTTACTGCCGTATACTGATGCTTCCGCAGCTGCAGACGCTACCGATTCTGTAATCGTTTTACCTTCCAGTTCCTGTTCTGCCTGTACAGCCCGCCACGGAACCGGAGCCGCGGCACCTAGTACGACTCGGGCTTTTCGGCATCTGTCACCGTCGAACATTAAGCTGACTGCGACACTTGCTACGGCAAAATCCCAGACTTCGCGTTCCTGAATCTTAATAAAGGTACTTTTTGTTGTCTGACTGGGAATTGGAATAGAAAACTCTGTAACAATCTCACCCGGTTTTAATATGTTTTCTCTGTTCGGGTCAACCTCAGGCAGAACAAAAAAGTCGTTAATCGCAACTGTTTTCTCACCACCTGAATGAGCAATTTTCACTTCGGCATCAAATGCAGTCAGACCTACTGCCGTATCGGATGGGTGAACAATATAACATCGGTAACCACCCAATATAGCATGATATTTGTTTTCACCTGCAATCGAATAACAGCGCGGTCCACCCTTTCGGAGGCAGTCAACTTCCGAATCGCGGTAATACCAGCACCGGGGCCTTTGGCATACATTACCTCCAACTGTACCCATATTTCGGAGTTGGGGGCTGGCAACAAGCCTTGCAGCTTTGGAAAGAGCCGGGAAGTGCTCTATGATTAATGGATCATTTTCCACTGTAGAGATTGTTGATAAAGCACCAATTTTGATGCTACCACCACTATTTCGGATATAGTTAAGATCAGCGATATCCTTGAGGTTTACAACCTTTTCCGGTGAATAGATATAGTCCTTCATCTCACCAATAAGATCCGTACCACCACTCATAACAGCCGCACTGTCCCAGTTTGGCCCGAGTGCCGCAATTGCATCCTTGATGGATTGCGCTCGAATAAAGGTAAAGTTTTTCATTAGTCACTCTCCTTTCGTGCAGCTAATCCGTCAAGTATCTTATCGGGAGTAATCGGTAAGTCTCTGACCCGTACACCGATTGCATTATATACAGCATTCGCTAGCGCAGCAGCAAAACCTACGCGGGGCGGTTCTCCCAGTCCTTTTATACCGAGATTATTTCTATAAGGATCGACAATATCGACAAATACCACATCGATTTCGGGCGCATCCTGAGAAGTGATTACTTTATAGTCGTGCATGTTCGGATTCGCTATTCGTCCGGTGTAATTGTCCATAATCCGTTCTTCCAGCAAGGAATAGCTGAGCGCTTGATTGACACCTCCGATAACCTGATTTCTAGCGGTCAACGGATTCAGTATTCTTCCGGAATCGTGGACAGCAACAACTTTGATAACCTTCACTTGTCCTGTCTCGGTATCAACTTCGACCTCGCAGAAATTCACACCAAATGTGTTTCCGGCATATTCTTTTGGATTCTCTCCACGTCGGCCTTCCGCATAAACTTTATCCTCTGGCATTAGCGCCGCTGCCTCTTTAAAATCCATACCTGAAGTGGTATTATTTTTCACTCGAATCCGCCCATTGACCGCTTCAAGATCTTCGGGCTCAACACCTAACCGGTCTGCGGCAACAGGAAAGAGCTTTTTTACAGCTTCCATAACTCCGTTTCGTACTGCAGGACAAACCGATGCAGCCGTATTGCTTCCACCGCTTCCTTCACCTGGCGGAAAATAGGAATCACCGATTTGAATGTTTATGTCTTCAACATTCACACCAAGTTCCTCTGCCGCAACCTGAGCCATTACCGTTCTTGTCCCGGTTCCGACATCCTGTGTTCCGCATCGGACATTCACTGATCCATCTTTGAAGATTTCAACCAGAACTACCGAGCCAGGATGACCACCTGCACCCCACTGGAGACAGCCGAGTCCAAGACCGCTTTTTTTAACTCCGGCATCACTGCCAGGATTTCTTCTGCGGCGTGACCACTCGATTTTCTCAGCACCAATTGCATAACATTGGAGCAGGCCATTGCTGGAATAGGGTAGCCCCGTTCCTCCTCCACTCTTATCAGTATAGTTTTTCCTTCTGAATTCCAGAGGATCCATGCCGACCGCTTCGGCAGCTTCGTCAATAAGGCTTTCAAATCCAAAAAATGCCTGGACATGGCCTGGCGCTCGGGTAGGCATACCGCCACCAGTATTTGTGTAGACCGATGTGCTCTTTGTGCTCAGATTCGCACATCTGTACATTTCACTTGCTGCGGAAGTAAGCCGATCGCCGCCTCGAGTGTATCCGCCGCTGGTAAATCCTTCGAGTTGGATGCCAGTAATTGTTCCGTCATTTTTGAAACCAATTTTGTAACTTTGACTGGAACTCGGACGATTACCCGTATCGAGACACTCTTCGTATCGGTCGAGGATCATTCTGACCGGTGCTTTTGCCATTTTTGATAGTCGGAGCGCAGGAGGCATATGACTATTGATACCGAGCTTACTCCCAAATCCGCCTCCAAGATGCTGACATATAACTCGGATGTTTTTTTCGGTAATTTGTTCGTCAGGATACTCACGTCGTAACCATTCAACTAATTCTTGAGGGGTTTCATAAACAACTTGTGTGGATGTGTATATCAGTATTTCGTTATCTTTCCAGTGGACAACACTCCCGTGTGCTTCGAGTGGATTATGCAGTTCGACTTGTGTAGAATACGCCGCCTCGACAATTTTATCTGCATTATTGAATCCTTGTTCCACATTACCTCGTGCATCCTCCCGTATTCTACCCAAGTTACCGTCGTCATGGATTTTCTCTGCGTTACTCCGCATTGCACGGTCCATATTGACAACATGAGGGAGCTGCTGATATCCGACAGTAATAGCCCGGATGGCATCATCTGCAGCTCCGGGAGAATCAGCGGCAACAGCAGCTATGATTTCACCCTGAAAATTAACTTGTTCACTGTTCTCGATAACGGCTGCTCTTACTCCTGGCATTTGTTGTGCCTTGCTTATGTCAACATTGGTAATAGTTGCACGTGCATGAGGACTTCGCAAGAGCCTTCCATACAGCATACCAGGAAGCTGCACATCAGTGGTATACTCGGCATTTCCGGTTACTTTATCTAATGCTTCGATTCTCGTAAGCGGTTTACCAATTATTTCAAATTCTTCATCCGCAATATGAGGGGCTTCGGAGCCGGGAAGAATGACCTCAATTACTTTAAATTCGCCTTCACGTTCATGTATCGTTTTGACACGTTTTGCAAAATAATTTGTCGTTTCCATCTATCTCATCCCCTCCTCTCTTTTGCTGCCGCTGCTACAGCAGTAAATATGTGCTGATACGCCGCGCATCTGCAGATATTTCCCGACATACCTCTCTTAATTTCATCGAGACCCGGATTACCATTTTTCTTGAGTAACCCTTCGGCTGCTAATATCTGTCCCGGGGTACAATATCCGCATTGATAAGCATCGTGATCTATAAATGCCTGTTGAACAGAACTCAGTTTTCCATCCTTTGCCAGACCCTCAATAGTGACAATCTCTTTACCGACCGCATCGAATGCAAGCATCATACAGGCATACATAGGTTCTCCATCCAGCAGTACGGTACATCCACCGCACTCTCCCCGGTCACAGACAACTTTTGCACCGGTCAATTTTAGTTTATTTCTCAATGTATCGGCGAGAGTTGCTCTGCTTTCTACTGACACGGACCTCGTCCGACCATTAACGCGTAAAGTTATGGTTGCTTCTGTTACACCTTCTTCCGCAAGCATTCCTTCTCGAGATTCACCGTAGGCTGACACGACACCTGGAAGGACAGATGTGGATACAACCCCTGCACCGACACCTTTAATAAAAGAGCGCCGGGTTACACCTCCAGTGTCATCCGGGAGACTATTTTTGGATTTTGACATACAAAATCCTTTCATTTTGAGGGTTACAAAATAGTTTAAATATACTATTTATTCTGTGAAGAATTACTCAGTTAAGACAAGACTTTGTTACATGATTGGTGGAGAAACTTATGTAGAATATAATACATTATATTGAAAAAAAAAAGATTTTTTGGAATGATATATGCTGATTGTAAAATTAGTGATTTAATCCGCTTTATCGAATAAATCGATATGTCGGCGTCCCATAAAACCTTCCTGAATTGGGTGCCAGTATGTAATATCATCTTCATCCAACAGCCAACACAAGTAGACCTCTTCGCCATTCGGACGGATACTCGGAAAATCTATTAAGCCATTATCGAGACCTTTTATAAGAATACCACTATTTTCAAGCTCCTTGATTATAGCAACTATTGCCAACTCTTTGACATGGTATTGCTCACCATTCGGTGATTTATTGCTGAAATAGTGATGCCGGTAGAGATCATAACCCAATGCATCAATTTCCTGCTTCAGATTGACTATCTTAATGACTTTCGACTGAACATCAGGCAGAAGTGCCCTCGCTTCTTCGAGTGTGAAATGTTTATTGTGTATCATATATAGTATTAGAATTCAGACTACTTCTCAAATTCACTTCCCGTTTGTTTCTTGTGACAGAGATTCGTAAATTATATCGACAATATGCTTTACATCGATTTTCTTTTCCAACAATTTTGATCCACGTTTCAGTTGGATCATGCAACCGATATTTGCGGTTACGACTGTATCCACCCCGCTTTTTGAAATATTATTCATCTTTCGCTGCAAAACTTTAAGTGAAAGTTCAGGTTGTGTTATGTTGAAAGTACCGGCACTACCACAGCACATATCCGATTCATGGAGCGGTTTCAACTGTAAACCTGGAATTGCGTTCAGTATATCTCGTGGCTGTTTTGAAATCTTTTGACCATGCAGTAAATGGCAGGGGTCATCATAAACAAGTGTCTTTTGTACAGGATGAAATGTCAGTTTTTTAGATTCAGTCTCCAAAAACTCGGAAATATCCAGAACTTTTTTGGAAAACGCAACAGCTTTTCCAGAATATTCAGGATCATTGGCGAGCAAAGCAGTGTATTCTTTCATCATTGCACCGCATCCTGCCGCATTGACAAGAATTGTATCCACTTGTGTCCTTTCAAATGCATCGATAACATCTTTGGCAAATTGTGACGCAGCATCAGTTTTTCCGCTATGCATATGGACCGCTCCGCAGCAGTGTATTGCTTCAGGAATGACAACGTGGTAACCACATGTATTAATAATTTGTATTGTGTTTCTGTTTGACTCCGGTTCAATATAATCCATAACACAACCCCGCAGTAACCCAACTTTTTTGTTTCCTATTTTTTGGTTAATCATACCATTATCCGACTCACTCAGCTTATGGAATCCCACAATATCAGGCATAAATGATTCTGATAGAGCAACTTTCTTCGGAAACAGATTGAGCACTCGGGTAATGCGAACAAGTTTCTGTAGACCTGATCTCTGGTAAAACTTGAGTAATCTGAAAATGAAGTCCAGCCGTCCGGGATGGGGAAATATATGATTGAGTATAATATCCTGAGTGATTCGAGTAAACAGCGGCGTTGGCATATCCTTTTGAATCAGCTTTTGTGCTGTATCAAATATTTCATGATATTGAATACCTGCTGGACATGCTGTTTCGCAGCAGCGGCAAGCCAGACAGAGGTCAAAGTGTTTTTTGAATGCATCGCCGACATCCTGCCTGCCGTCAGCGACAAGTTTTGTTAAAAATATTCTCCCCCTGGGCGAGTCCATCTCTGTACCCATAACAGCATAACTCGGGCATTTAGGCAGACATAATCCACAATGGACGCAGTCCTGCAACAAACGATAATCTATCAAACTTTTTACTGGTTTTGATTCCATAATTAAAATTAATTGTATGCAATTATGCAATTCAATCAAGTAAACTAATATATCGTTCCGGATTCAAGATGTTATTCGGATCAAATTGCTTTTTGATTTTTTTCATCAGCTTTGCCCCCGGCAAACCGTCCCAGACAGGAAAATTACTCCTCACATGCAGCGGTGCCCTCTCAAGTATGAATACACACCTTCCTTGATCTGTATAGTCTCCCAGAGACTGCAATGCTTTGAGACAACCTTGTTCATTATCCTGCATATCATTCTCATGCATACCAATATGGGTTATTCCGCTACCGGGAAAAGAAGCAATTTCAAATTGTGTTCCGTTTTCCGTTCCGATTTGTTCAGCAATTTCGATAAGCTCAAAGGTCCCTGTTCTACTTGAAATTATTTTCACAATAATTCCGGGATAAGTGTTAGAAAAGTGATCTCTGAGAGCAGTTCTTGTATTGTTGGCGATCTTTTCATCCAACGATTCAAAATGAATTGATGGAGATTTCGTGCAGGATTCTTTTATTTTTTGTTCCTGCCAATTCGCAGTTGCTTCGATGCCATCAACACCAACAAGAAACATGAATTCGCACTCCGAAGACAGCTGTGCTGCTAGTAGAAACATCCTTCCGGCTGCTTTTGCATTTAATATTGCAAGAAATGTTGGCGCAAAATATGAGTCCAGTATAGAAAATGCCGCAAGACGTGCTGCAGAAAGAGATTTGAAACCTGCTGATATTGTTTTTGTATCTTCCGGAAGAGGTTTTACCCGAAAGGCTGCTTCGGTTATTACTCCAAGCGTCCCCCACGATCCGATCATGAGTTTTGTAAGATCATATCCTGCAACATTTTTCGCGACTTTGCCACCACCTTTGACTGGAGAACCATCTGCACGTACAAACCGGATACCAAGGGTCATATCACGTGCTGATCCATAATATTCCCGATGAAATCCATATCCATTGGAGACAAGTGTTCCCCCAACGGTGGCTCTATCAGGATGAGGTGGATTGAGTGGAATAAACTGCCCATGATCCGCCAAAGAAGCATTGAGCTTTTCGATTGTCATCCCTGCTTCAGTAATAACCGTGAGGTCAGCCGGTTCATATTCTTTGATACTATTAAGCCCGTTTAAATTAAGAGCAGCAGTATAAGATCCGGGTGCATAACCGAAATCCATTCGAGTCCCACCACCCCATGGACACACGCAACCACCATTATTATGTGCCTCTTGCAGAATAGCACATACCTGCTCTTCCGAATCAGGTGATATAACAATTTCAGGAGTTAAATCATCAATTTTATATAGGTCAGTATTCTTACGGCTAATAATTGAGCTGCTATTTAACCGCGTTGTTACCGCTTCAATAAATTTTTGCATTTACTTTTACACGTATGAACAATTTCCAACCTGATTTCGCATTCCAGCTGATAATTTTAACATCCCTCGATTTTCCTTGGCGTACGGATTTCAAGACAAGTTCGCGATGTTGGAAAAATTTTACCCGGATTAAGTTTTCCGGTTGGATTAAATATCTGTTTGAGATCGGTCATATATTGTAGATCGTGCTCGGTAAATATCCACGGCATATAGTCTTTCTTCTCACTTCCAATTCCGTGTTCACCTGATATCGTCCCGCCCAGATCGACACATGCTTTCAAAATTTCGGCCGCAGCTTGCTTTATGATGTCCACCGATCCCGGTATAGTGTCATCATACATCATACAGGGGTGAATGTTTCCGTCCCCAGCATGAAAAGCATTTGCAATGCGAATTCCGTATTTTTTGCCGACACTATATATAACTTTTAAAATATCCGGCAGCTTTGTTCTTGGTACGACACCATCCTGTGTATAATAACAAGGACTGATTGTACCGATTGCCCCGAAAGCGTGTTTCCGGGCAATCCAAAGCTTTGCCCGTTCCTCCTCTGAAGTTGCATAGTCGATACTTCTCACATTATACGTGCGGGTAAGCTCAATAACACGCTGTTTGAGTGTCTCCATGCCTGCATTCGGGCCGTCAAACTCTATTATCAATACCGCCCCCGCATCTTCGGGAAGACTGAGGCCAAAAGCATTATTGACTGCTTCAATGAAGACTGTGTCAATCATTTCGAGTGCAGCAGGCGATAATCCTGCCTCCAACATTCCCGATATTGAATGAGTAGCGTCATCAACCGAATCGAATATTGCACAGAACGTCAAATAGGACTCAGGCAATCTGATCAGTTTAACAATAATCTTTGTTACAATTGCAAAGGTACCTTCCGATCCATTTAAGATACCCACAAGATCATATCCGGGTGTTTCCGAATACTTCCCTCCAATAGTGACAACTTCACCGTCATGCAGTACAATCTCTAAACCCAAGACATTATTGACAGTTACTCCGTACTTCATTGTATGGGGTCCACCGGCATTTTCCGCAACGTTACCACCGATTGTACACGCCTGTTGGCTCGATGGATCTGGTGCGAAAAAGTAACCGTCATCTTCTACAGCTTGGCTAATCCATATATTGACAACTCCCGGCTCGACTACTGCATACCTGTTCGGCACATCGATTTGGAGAATTCTATTCATCTGTGTCAAAGATATAATAAATCCGCCACCTATCGGAAGACATCCTCCACTGAGTCCGGTCCCTGTTCCTCGTGGTACGAACGGCACATCTGATTTGTGGAGCACTGTGACTATTGCCGAAACTTCTTCAGTAGAATGCGGGAGAAATACTGCCCAAGGAATGGCCTTCCCAATCGTAAATCCATCACTCTCGTAGACCATGAGTTCATCGGGATCGGTAATGATCCGGTCTTTTCCGATAATGCGCTGAATCTGTTTAATAATGGATTTATGTTTCATAATCTAAGTTTGAGATGTCTATACATCGGAACAGTTGAGCACTAACGTATAATATACGATAAAAACGGTTTTTTCTCAAGGACAGAAACTAAAAGTAGGGATGGAACCGGAGAGCGGTCGATTAGTGAAAATAACTTTTATGTTCTACGAGAGAAATATGATTGTTGTATTAAATCGATCTACTTCACATAATGTTTTTGTACAAATCTTTGGCATTAAATCTAATCTATTACTTTATATTAATTATGTATAGTGTTATTTTATAATATGTTATCGATATTCTAAAAAGCTGTGATGATTATTGTTGCTAAACTACTATGATGAGCTTGATTCCAATTTGCGTTTCAACTGATCGATCTCTTCAAAGAGTTTTTTCTGCTTCTTATGAAGAGAAAAAATGTACCCTGATAGCATAATCCAAATTACCATGTAGGTCGTAAACAAATAATTCATACTCATATATTTACCTTAATATTTATTGTTCAACAAGTTTATGCAAATAATCTACCTCTTCAATTGCATCTTCAAGCTCTTTGCGTCTGCCGAGAAGATAACTGTAAAAAAGTGTAAAAGAAAAGACGCTAAAAAGAAGAGTCAACAGCATTGTCAACTCTAAACCGGAACCCTCCCCTCCAGCAACTACTGGAGATGGATGCTGGGTATTCCATAACCTGATGGAAAAATAGACAAGAAATACGTTAATAAATCCAATAATTCCCACAACAGAAGACAGATAGGCTCTTTTTATCTCGACATCAACATACCCACGAAGCATCATATATGACAGATAGATCAACCAGAGAATGAGTGTAGTTGTCAGTCTTGAATCCCATGTCCACCAGATTCCCCACACCGGACGTGCCCATAACGATCCGGTTATCAGCGTGATAGTGCAAAGCAGCAGGCCGATTTCAGCCGATGCATTTGCGTATTTGTCCCATGACATGTTCTTCTTGATGAGAAACGCAACGGAACAGTAGCACGTCACTCCAAACGCCATAAACGCCACCCATGCACTTGATACGTGAAAATAGAATATCCGCTGAACATTTCCCATTGTCTTTTCAGTAGGGGCGACAAGAAAAACAAGAATTAGTGAAATCGCTATGCACACTACAGAGAGTAAAAGAAGAATGTTTGATTTTTGAGAAGGCTTCATTTATAAATTATTCCTCCAGTATATATTCAAATAATAACAGGCACACAGTAAAAAATATTATATCAAAAGGCAATAATATTTTCAGAGAGGCGTAATAATTCTCCATGGGACCGCCATTCAGTAGTACTGCCGTAGACTCAACTGCGGTAATTATAATCGGAATGACTAAGGGAAATTGCAGAATTGGCAGCAAAAATACTCTCATCCGCGTACCGGACGAAATTGCTGAAAACAATGTTCCGACAACAGAAAAACCGAACGTCCCTAAAAATATCGTAAAAATGAGCCAGTGCCACTGCCCGGAAAATTGGATATCATAGAGCCAAACAAAAAACAACAGCATAATCACTTCTGCAAACATCATAAAGAGAAGTGTACTGGTCAGCTTCGCTATATAAATTACACTTCGTGGTACAGGCGCGAGCATCAAACCCTGGAGATTGTTATTTTCCTGCTCGGTTGAGAATGAGTGATTTAATCCTAAAATACCGGAAAAGATGAACGCAATCCACAATAGACCAGGTGCTATAGAAATCTGTTCCTGAATGCTGAGATTGAATGCAAAATTAAAGATGACGATTACCATCAAACCAAACACAAGCATAGCGCTTACCGCCTCTTTAGCCCGTATTTCAGTCGTGATATCCTTTTGAACAATTGTTACTATGTAGCTCCAGTATCGCATAGCTGCTTCAATTATTTCTCATCATTTTACGATCTCACTATAACGATCACTCAATTCCTGTTTACTGATTTCATATGTAGAAGAAAAATATTTTAGCTCGCCTTTCCGGATAATTGCCACATGGGTAGCAATATCATATCCCTGCTCAATATTATGTGTCGTCATAATCCCGGCTCGCTCCGGAGAACTGTAAGCTTGAATCATTGCATTTAGAATTTCGGAAGCATTCTTGTCAAGCCCCGTATATGGCTCATCAAGCAATACCAGAGAGGGATTATGTAAGAAAGCACGACCAATTGTCAGTCGCTGCTGCATCCCCCGTGAAAACTTTCCAACTTCATCATCAGCACGTTCGGACAATCCTACAATCTCAAGCTGTACATCGATGCGGCTCATTAAATCAGGTACGTTATACAGCTTACCAAAAAACATGAGATTCTCACGTGCTGTCAGGTTGTGATAGAGATAGGTATGATGTGATATAAAACCGATCTGTTTTCGAATGGCATCATCCACTTTATTAACTGGCTGATCATTATAAAAGAGTGTCCCTTCGGAAGGAGCCATTACCATTGCAGCTATTTTTAGAAATGTTGTCTTACCAGCACCGTTCGGACCCAATATAGTTACAAAATCACCTTTATTAATCGTGAGATTAAAGTCTTTGAGTGCCGAAAACCGGCCGAATCGTTTAATAAGTGATTGAGCTTTTAAAACAGGAATTGACGTTTGCACGGGAATGTATTTTTTGATCGGATGTGAGGGATTATCTATTACTCAGCCTGATCTATCTTTTTATAAAGTTCTACTAACTGATTTTTTAAAAGCGACCGTTTTTTGTGATAGTCTGACTCCTGAATTCTGTGATCTGCAAATGTATCATCAAGCGCTGCTAATTCACTAATTAGCTCATTTTTGCGGTTTGAAATCTTCTTGGGAAGTCCTTTTTCCTTTTTTTCTCTAACCGGCGCTTTGTTTCTCGAAAGTGCGGATCCTACTCCAAGCAATCCGAGAATCATGACAATGAGTAAAACCGATGTTTGCATACCTATTTTACTCGTCGGGACCGCATTCTGTCCGGCAGGAACGCTCGAAAGCGGACTGGGCACACCTCCCGCAACTGAAAATGAAAGTTGGTCACCTTTTGAGAGATGTTCACTTGTGTATATACTGAAATCCTGATGAGCGTCTGCACTTGTCAGTACAAGTTGACTGCTTTGTAATTCAATATTTGAAGGTGCAGTTATAACCATCAGATTATGCATTTCGTAGAGTACGTTTTCCGAGAAAAAATGCACTTTCTGTGCATAATCCACATGATAAGATACCGAAACCTGAGTTACACCCGGTTTGATTGGATAATTTATTGCAAACACATCAGGTCTGTCTGTGCTGATAGGATCCTGATTTATCGGCACAAGACCAGTATTCACCGTAATATAGTTTATTCCGTGGCTGTTCTCAGGTATCGCAAACAAAAACGTGCCTTCTTCATTTAAATATGTGCCTGGGATTTCGGATTCATTTGAAACATTGTACGTTTTTAAGATCTGAAGCGTCGTTCCGGACATTGAAATCTGGTATTGTGCATTTGTCACGCTAAGATCATTTTGTGAACCGGTCTGTTCATATACGACTAATTCAACCGATACAGATTCTTTACCTGGCGGAATAGTTACATTCGCATTATACAATATACCTTTATACTCTGCTTGCAACAGGTATGGTCGTTCTGTGGATGACGGTATATTATCAAATGTGAATGAACCTTCAACATTCTTCAAGTCGTCTATAATGTCCATGCCTGTTTCAAATCCCATAAGGGTCAAGCTTGCAACTTGTGCGCTGCCTCCGGTTGTACCATTTTTTATAGTACCATTGATTATACTTGTCTGAGCATACGATGCTGATGCATGGGTCAGCACTAAGATTGCAAAGATGCCAAATAAAGTCGTATAGTATTTCAGTAATGATTTGATCATATATAAAATTCTGATTTTATTGTTTTAACTTTGCTCCGCATTTTGAGCAGAAGTTACTACTGGTTATATTTTCATTCGAACAAACTTCGCATATGATGAACCTATCAGCAAGCACAACGACGGCCGGAGATTTTCGTTTGATAGCAATCTCCGATTCTATCTGTTTTCTGACATCAGATGAGCTGTCTTGACCTCCTAGTAACTCTATCTCTTGTGTTACTGATTTCAGACGCAATAAATAGGCTGCTCTCAGCTTACCATAATCGCCTTTTGACAGCATACCGGTCGCATGTTCAAGATTGGTATCACGTAAACTAGATCGGAGGAACTCATTTCTCGTCCTTAGTTCCTTAATCCGAACCTGCTTCTTCGTAACAAACCTGTTCGGCAATTTCCCTTTTGTCATAAAGGGTGTTAAAACATACAACGTACTAACAAGGATAATCGAAATCAGTGTAATTATAATCATAGGGATTTTAATTATTAAGAAACATCTTCCGTTTCAGATTTCTTTACAGCAAGCTCCTCATACGCAGATAGAGAGCGATGTGTTACCGAATCGGGAATCATTGCTATCAGGCTTCCAAGGATGAGAACAAGACCACCGAGCCACACAAAAATTATCAACGGATTTACATACGTATTCAATACCGCTCTATCGTCCGCAGGGATTTCTGAATAAACAATGTATAAATCCTCCGTGAACGTTGAATAGATAGCGACCTCGGTTGTGGGTTGCTCACTGGCAAAATAATAGCGTTTTTGTGCTACTTCATTGGAAACAACTTTTCCCTCTTTTAGAACAGAAAGATACACTTCACTGTATTCATAGAGTTCTGTTCTGTCATTAAGAACTTTGTCCAGACGAAGTTCAAACGGCCCGGTTACCATCGACTCCCCTATCTTAAGATCGGCTTTACTTTCGATATTAAATGCATTACCGGTAAAACCCATAAATAGAAAAACTATGCCGAAATGAACAATATATCCTCCATAACGGCGTGTATTTCGCAGAGTAAGATTCACAAACGCTTTCGGATACGGTTCACCGAGGTTTTTATGCCGGGCTCTCATTCCTTTTGCAAATTCCTGCACAATCGTAACCGTTACGAAGAAGCATAAAAAAAATGAAATAAGCGCAAACATATGATGAACGCCCAACGCATAAAGCACTATTCCAAAAACAATCGAGAGGTTAACCGGAAAGAAAAAATTTCGTTTAAGGCTGTAATTGGATGTTCTTCTCCATGCAAAGAGAGGTCCGACACCGGTTAAAAAGAGAAGAAAAAGCCCAATCGGAATGTTGATCCTGTTAAAATAAGGAGCACCGACTGTTATCTGTGTACCCCGTACCCATTCAGATAGGACAGGGAATATTGTTCCCCAGAGTATTGCGAGCATTGCACCAACAAGTATCAGATTATTAAAGAGAAAACTGCTCTCTCTCGATACAAGCGAGTCTAGATTGTTTTCACTTTTCAGATCGGGTAGCCGCTTGAAAAGCAGTAACAAAGATACAGTTATCATAAAGAGTAGAAATGTACTAAAAGCCGGTCCGATAGACGATTGTGCAAATGAGTGCACAGAGGAAACTATACCGCTTCGAGTAAGAAATGTACCGAAAATACACAGAGTAAAGGTCAGTAAGATAAGCACAATATTCCAAACTTTGAGCATCCCCCTTTTTTCCTGAATAATAACCGAATGGAGATATGCGGTACTCGTCAACCATGGCATGATCGACGCATTTTCTACCGGATCCCATGCCCAATAACCACCCCATCCGAGTTCAACATATGCCCATTTGCCACCAAGCAATACTCCTGTACTCAAAACCATCCATGCGAAGATTGTCCACCTTCGGGTAGTACGAATCCAATTAGGGTTGAGCTTACCAGTTACCAGAGCACCTATTGCAAACGCAAACGGGACTAAAAATCCTGAATATCCGACAAACAATACGGGGGGATGAATGACCATAGCCCAGTACTGCAACAGAGGATTCAATCCGTTTCCGTCGGGTGGCGCAAAAGGAATTCCCCCGGTTGGTGTATGAAACATCCATTGATCAAACGGATTGGAAATGAACAAGCTTAGGAAAATAAAAAATAGGAGAACCGTACTCATTGTTACCATAACATAGGGCATAAGTTCACGATTATGTTCTCTGTTCTGATAAACTGCAACTATTGATATTACACTGAGAATAAGGAGCCAGAACAAAAGAGATCCTGCCTGACCTGCCCAAAAACCGGCAAATTTGTAAAAAAGCGGCAGTGCCTGATTCGAATAACTCGAAACGTATGTATAGCTAAAATCACTCATTACAATTAGCGAGATAAGTGAAGCTGAAGCGAGACCAACCATAGCACAACTTGCATACATGCTCCGTTCCGCACTTATCACAAGATCATTTCTTCGGCGGGAAGCACCAATGAGTGATGCAACAATTGCAAATAAAGAAAGGGAAAACGCAACTATGAGTGCAAAATTACCTACTGTTCCCATATATATACTTTCTATTTTTTTTCGTAATTGTAAAAGGTATAGAAAAAGCAAACCTATGAGGTTTGTCTTATTCTTTTAAATTTTGTACGACTCAAATTTCGAATCTACTAATAATTTGCTTCTTCCTCATCGAGCATTGCTTCGTATTTTGATGCACATTTTGCCTGAATGTGGTCAGCTTGAAAGACTCCATCAGAAGTAATTTTGCCGGCAACAACTGCCTGAGAATGATCTTTGAAAGTATCGGGAACCGGACCATCGCCAATATACGCAACCGACAAAGTAATATCATTATAATCAATTTCAAAGGTCATAGGACTTTGTGAACGGTCAATCGATCCCATAACGACCTGTCCGGCAACACGATAATTATCTTGCATCGCCCTATCCCCAAATTCATCAAGTCGTGCAACAAACTGATCTGCAGTAAGATAATAAGAATAATCCTGTTGGAATCCTGTTACTGCAAGATAGATGATAGTCAGAACGATAACCGATATCCCTACAGCAAACTTTTTATTCTTCATAATGCCAAACTTTCTATCTATAATTATTGAGCTGCCTCAAGCAGCCTGCTCATACGCTTGAACTATAGCAACATAAAATATATCAATTCGTCCATTGAAATTCAAGTGAAATCATACATTCCAATTAATAAATACAATTTTTGTTGTTCAGTAAAAATGCAAAATATATGCCAATAAACAACAAAAAAGACCTTTTTATACAATATCCTCTATTTTTAACTGTAGATTACTCATTTTCTCTTTCATTAATATTTATCAAATGTACATATAGATTCCAAAAAACAATAAATTTTTATTCAAATTTTCAAAATATTGTAATTATAAGGTAAGAAAATTGTGGCGTAACAGTATAGTTAATGTCCATAAAAAGATAAAATATAGACAATTTGTTTTACCCTTTAATAACGCCGATCGGTTTGAGCCGGGCAACTTTTTTTGAAATTCCGGCATTATGGACAACATCGACAACATCTTTGACATCCTTATAAGCGTCCGGAATTTCTTCTAAGACTGTCCTTTTACCGTGAGACTGGACATAGACTCCTCTTTCTTCAAGTTCCTTGTATATATCTCTACCCCTGCTCGCTTTTACTGCTTGCTTTCTACTAAGCATACGACCTGCTCCATGACAAGTTGAACCGAATGTCTCCTTAACCGATTGTTCCGTACCGACAAGTACGTAAGAATAGCGCCCCATGTCACCGGGAATGAGGACCGGCTGTCCGACAGATTTGTAGAGAGAAGGAGTATATTTATGTCCCGGCGGCAGTGCACGCGTTGCGCCTTTCCGGTGTACACAAACCTTCCGTTTCTTTCCGTTTATTACATATTCTTCGAATTTTGCGATATTATGGCAAACATCGTACACCAGACTCATTTGAAGCATTCCGGGAGACGCACTCATGACTTTTGCAAACGATTCACATGTCCAGTGCATTATTGTCTGGCGGTTTGCCCATGCGTAGTTTGCTGCAGCGGACATTGCTGCAAAATAATTTTTCCCCTCGTTGGAATTTATCGGTGTGCACGCCAACTGCCTATCGGGAAGCTCGATGTCATATTTTTTTATACAGTGCATCATCACTTTAAGGTAATCATCACAGACCTGATACCCAAATCCACGTGATCCGGTATGGATAATAACTGTAATCCCGTCGAGGTACAACCCAAGCGTTTCAGCTGCTTTTTCGTCATAAATTTCTTCAACATACCCAATTTCAAGAAAATGATTGCCGCTTCCGAGTGTACCGACCTGTTTTCTGCCTCGTTCAAGTGCACGTTCACTGATGGTACTCACGTCGGCACTCCGCAGCTTTCCATTTTCTTCAATCCGATCGATGTCCGATTCTGTTCCAAAACCCCTTTCAACTGCCCACTCGGCACCATTAGCAAGAAGTTTTTTCAATTCATTAACAGACAGATTTATTGAACTTGATGATCCAACTCCGGTGGGAATTGTTTGATATAGATGTCCAACAAGATCTTTAATTTTCGGCAGCACCTCATCTTTTGTAAGTGCAGTTCTGAGAAGACGGACACCACAATTTATATCGTATCCGACACCACCCGGTGATATAACTCCATTCTCAATAGCCATCGCTGCAACACCACCAATTGCAAAACCATAGCCCCAGTGAATATCGGGCATAGCAAGCGACTCGCCAACTATTCCGGGAAGGTGGGCAACATTTACAACCTGTTGAATTGCCTGATCGTGGTGAATATCTTTAATGAGAGATTTGTCGGCGAAGATTTTTCCCGGTACCCGCATCTTGCCCGCTTTGGGTATTTCCCACCGGTACTCATCGATTTGCCGCAGTTTTGCCTGGGGTTGTTTCATAATGAAAAATTAATTTACTGAGAAGTCAATGACCATGCAGGCCATCTTATTTCGCCAAAACTATCGGTAATTCTGTGAATATTGCTGCCATCAATTTTCATGATAAATATATCATTTGAGCCATTTGACGGGGATATAAAGACGATTTGCGTACCATCCGGAGACCAAGCTGGGTCGAACTCGCTTAATAGTTCATCATTGATTTGGACCTGCTGAGATCCATCTGAATTCATGACATTTATTTTATTCAGACTAGATTTTCTTGTGTGGAATGCAATCATTGATCCGTCCGGGGACCAGGATGGCTTATTATCATTATAGATACTTTTTGTCAAATTAACCTGATTTGAACCATCGATGTTCATACAATATATTTCCCGGTTGCCGTCTCTGTCCGAAGCAAATGCAATCCTAGAACCTACCGGGGACCAGACAGGATCGAATTCGTCAGCATTGTTGTCGGTTAACCTGACTTTATTTGAACCATCGGCATCCATAATATAAACTTCACGGTTTCCATTCCCTGTTGATACATATACTAATTGTGAGCCATCCGGGGACCAATGTGGGGCTTCATCGGTAAAATTGTTATTCGTGAGCTGAACTGGATTCGAACCGTCTGCTTCCATTACCATAATCTGATTATTAGTTCTTCCGCCCATCAACTCATAAGCAATTTTGCTCCCATCGTGAGACCATGCAGGAAAACCGTTTGAAATACCGTCTGCAGAGTCAGTCAGAATCGTAAGGTTTGAACCATTCTCATCAATGACAAATATTTCGGAGTCGCCTTCATCACCAATTCCTTCGGACATAAATGCAATTCGTTCTTGCAGTAATGTGCTCGGACCCGTTAGCCGTTTCGCATTACAGCCCAATGCACAGAATGTCAAGAGGCTTGTTATTCCAAGGAGAAGAGAAAAATTAATCGTTGTGCTCGCTTGAATAAGATTATATTTTCCTGAATGATCCGTGAAGTTGAACTTGTATCTGATGTGCATATAATTTTTTGTGTATCTTATCAAAAACTACTCTTCAGTCACCACGTTGTTATCACCGATGACCCGATAGAAGCATGACCGTTTACCAGTATGACAGGCGACACCCTTTTGCGCAACCTTGACCAATAGTGCATCGGCGTCGCAATCAAATCGGACTTCTTTCACTCGCTGCGTGTTACCGCTCGTTGCACCTTTTACCCAGTATTCCTGCCGAGAGCGGGACCAGAAACATGTATCCCCCGATTCAAGTGTTCTTTTCAGGCTTTCACGGTTCATATAAGCAACCATCAGGATTTCGCCATTTTCTGAATCCTGCACTATTGCTGGAATCAAACCCCGTTCGTCATATTTCAGTTCATCGTAAATCTCGGTCATATTATCCTCACTGGTATGTCTCTTTCACGTAAATAGTTTTTGATTTGTTCAATTGTTAAATAGCGGTAATGGAAAATCGATGCGGCAAGTACAGCATCCGCCTTACCATGAACCGCAGCATCATAGAAATGTTCTGGCTCTCCGCCTCCGCCTGATGCTATTACAGGAATGGACACCAGACTGTTAACCTGACGCAGAAGTTCTATATCAAATCCCTCCCTGACACCGTCTGTATCCATACTGGTCAGTAAAATTTCACCCGCACCTCTGTCTTCCACTTCTTTCACCCATTCAAGCGCATCCCGTTTCATATCTTTAGAGCCGCCATGTGTATAAACGGTCCAACCTTTTTCAACTTTTTTTGCATCTATTGCAACAACAGTGCACTGCGATCCAAACATGCGGGCAGAGTTATTGATAAAATCCGGGTTAAGTAAGGCAGCGGTATTTATTGATATTTTATCGGCACCCTGCTTGAGGATTTCACGAATATCTTCTACCGTCGATATACCCCCACCAATGGTAAAAGGAATAAATATTTGTTTTGCCACGTTCCGGGCTAACTCAATGACAGTTTTCCGTTTTTCTTTCGAGGCAGTAATATCGAGGAAGACTAGTTCATCCGCACCTTCTTCATCATAAAACTTAGCCTGCTCTACTGGATCGCCCGCATCTTGCAGCCCTTTAAAATTCACTCCTTTTACAACACGTCCGTCCATCACATCGAGACAGGGTATAATTCTTAATGCAAGCATTACACAAAATCCTCTATTCGAATAGTACCTTCATACACTGCTTTGCCGGAAATCACTCTATCAACACCAAACGATTCGAGTGGAAGCAGCTGTTTTATATCTTCTGGTTTGGAAACACCACCTGATGCAGTAATACCTGTGTTTGTTTTTTCGGCTATGACCCTGTATGCCTCAATATTTGGTCCTGTCATTGCTCCGTCTCGGTTAATATCGGTCAAAATATAGCGCTGAATCCCCTTATTTTGCCATTTTTTTATTTCGTCAATCACAGAGCCTTCCACTAACTCTTTCCAGCCTTTAATTGCAATTTTATCCTCTAGAAAATCAAGCCCGATCTGAACATGTT
The DNA here is from genome assembly GCA_965249485.1 of bacterium. GTDB lineage: Bacteria > SM23-31 > SM23-31 > SM23-31 > SM23-31 > CBDFMG01. The sequence continues at coordinate 2,877,924 of OZ252239.1, forward strand.
GTCTTCCTGTCGATTCTATAATTGCTTCTGCTAAGTCAGGATTTTTAATTACTACGGTTCCGAGTATGACCTCCGAAACACCGGCTTCGATGAGTTGGCAGGCATATTCAGAATCCCGGATTCCTCCTCCGCATTCGACTGGCATTTTCACGGCGCGGCAGATATTTGCAATAATGTCGAAATTGCTGCTTGTATCGATGACCGCTTTGTCGAGATCAACCACATGAAGCCGTGTAGCTCCCCGGGCTTCAAAATCCTGTGCTACTGCAACAGGGTCATCACCGTATTCGGTAACATCATCGTATTTACCCTGAAACAGACGGACGCAGCGCCCTACTCTAATGTCAATAGCCGGTATTAGTTCCAAAAATTATATTGAACAAAAGTTCTTTAAAAGTGAGAGCCCCGTTTGTTGACTTTTTTCCGGATGAAACTGAGCACCATAAATTGAACCTACTCCAACAACCGATACGAACGTTGTGTTGTACTCGGTTTTTGCAATAATACACTCATCATTATCCGGAACACAATGGTAACTATGAACAAAAAATGCATATTTTCCGTTATCAATATCTTTATTAAAAGGTGTTTCGCGGGTAAATTCCAGGCTATTCCAACCCATATGGGGTATTTTCATGTCGCCAGTAAACCGTATAACTTTTCCCGGGACTAACCCCAAACCCTGACTGATTCCATCTTCTTCACTTTCTGTGAACATAAGCTGCATTCCAAGACAAATTCCAAGGAACGGAATACCTTCCTGAGCTTTTTTGACCAATGCATCGGCAAGTCCCAAATCATTCAATTCCTTCATTGCCGGTGCAAAAGCACCGACTCCCGGAAGAATGATTTTTTCTGCTTTATAAACACTATCCGGGTCCGACACAACAGTTGAATCAATACCGAGATAATTGAGGGCATTGGTAACATTCGCAAGATTCCCCGCACCGTAATCAATAATCGTAATCATAAAATACCTTTCGTTGACGGTACACCGTCCTGTATCTCCGTGCATGCTTCAGCAAGAGCCCTACCCCACGATTTGAATATTGATTCTATCTTGTGATGGGTGTTTTCGCCAAAAAGATTTACAATATGGAGATTAATCTTACTCTCCTGGACAAATGCTTTAAAAAATTCCTTAACTGTTTCGGTTTCGAGATCACCGAGCCGCTCATGTGCATACGAACAGATATAGACCAAATACGGCCGGCCGGATATATCGACAACCGTTCTGCTCAAACTTTCATCCATCGGAACAAAGCTGAAAGCAAACCGTGTGATTTTCGGTTCCGGTCCAAGTGCTTTTCTGAGTGCCTGTCCGAGCGTTAGTCCGACATCCTCCATTGTGTGATGACTGTCAACATGCAGATCACCTCTACAGGTCACATCAAGATCAAACCCACCATGAAAAGTAAAGAGTGTCAACATGTGATCCAAAAAGCCTATACCGGTATCAATGGTACTCTGTTTCGAACCATCGAGATTGAACGTAACCGATATGTCGGTCTCACCGGTTTTTCTCTGCAACGACGCTTTTCGCATATTTACTCCGTAATTATTCGTGGACGTCCGATCAAAAATTCTCATTGTTTAGTTCAATAAAGCCAAGTAAGTCATTTACAGAAGAAGCTGTGAATTGTTGTGCTTCTTCAGGAAAATTCCTGCCTGATTCCGCAACCAATCCAAACCTCAAATCGCCCGGTTCACCGGACTTGTCGAAATTTACAACTGTAAGATAATCATCGATTGAATCACCGATAAACAATGCACATTTACTTTGTGCATTGTGGATAATTTGGATCATTTTAGCAGGATCGGGTTTATCTGGAAACATTAAATCTGTAAAGCGGACGAGGTTTCTATCGATTTTATCAAATTTAAGCATCTTTAGGGCAAATTCAGTCTCATGCATCATTCTGCCGGTTAAAACACCAATTTTACCACTCCATTTGTTTAAAAGCTCTCTGTCTAACAGCACAGTTTCCGATTCAACACTGCCAACACCGGAATAAAACTCCGGTCGAAATCCATACAGCGACTCACAGTTATCATCGCCGCTGTATATTTCCTGAAACACTTTCTTGATTTTTATTTTATCAACTTTATTCTGTATCCAGCTCAATACATCATCGGAACAAATTTGTTTCAGAAGTTCGTTAATTCCATTGACTCCGGCACTCATCGCACCAGCTTCGTCAAGAAATTCAATTAGGTCCGGACATGAATTACTACTTTTGTATTTAAATAGTAGATACGACACCATTCCTTCGGTCAATTCCCAGTCATTATTGAAACCTGTATACTGTTTAAACGTAAGTGCATCCTTGATTGTCAGCCTGTTCAGATCAATTGGTAGTTTGAGCAAGGTGTTGATGTAAAAACGAGTTGTTTCAACAATTGTTGCAATAAATGACGGCAGTGTATCGATGAGAACACCATCAACATCAAAAACGATCAAATCTATTTTTTCTATATACTCCTTCATCTCTTGCGTACAAACAACACTGCTCATTTAGTTCACCCCGCTACAAATTTTCTTTAGTGCATCAACAAATTGTTCATTTTCTTCCTGCAAACCGACACTGACTCTGATACAATTCTCAAGGAGCGGATGTTTTGACATATCGCGCACTGAAATGCCTGCTTCTTCAAGCTTTTGAGCAATTTCCGAACCGTTCATTTCTCCCTCAACAATAAAGAAATTCGTGTCAGAAGGATACACTTTGATCGATACTATTGTTTCTAGTTCCTGAATCATTGCAGTCTTAAATTTTTTTACTGTCTCAACATTCTTCTGAATAAGATCCTGATGGCCTAGCATTACAACTGCGGCAGTTTCGGAAAATATGTTTAAGGTGAACGGTAATCTGACACGGTGGAGATACTCTGCAACTTCAGGATCGGCAATTGCGTATCCGACACGCAGACCGGCAATACCGAACGCTTTTGAGAATGTCCGTAAAATGATACAATTTTTATAGCGTTTCAAGAGATTGAGCGCTGTTTTATTACTGAATTCAAAATATGCTTCGTCAATGATAACAATGCCATCAGTGACCTTCGCAATTCGTTCAATATCGGCGATTTCCATAGAATTTGCTGTCGGATTATTCGGAGATGTCAGAATAACCATATCGACTTTTTCATTCTGAGCAATGTTAACCATCTCATCAACAGGGAATGTCAAACCGGGACCCAATTGGGGATTGATAGCCTTAGCCTCGAGAAAACGCAAATTGTATTCGTACATAGGAAAAGTCGGAATCGGAAACATGACCGTACTGTCTTTGCCAAGAGCCATTGACATTGCTATCTGAATCATTTCATCCGAACCGACACCGACAACAATCTTCTCAACCGGAACGTTAAGATTCTTACTCAACGCTTCTCTAAGCGGATCACCAAACATTGAAGAATATCTGTTCCATTCCTGCTTTGCAGCTTTTTCAAAAATTTCCTGTTTAATTTCAGCAGGAATATCAAACGGCACTTCATTTTGATCAAGCTTTATACCGGGCTTATTTTCAAATGGGTACGTTTTCCCATTTCTTATATTAGCCTTAATAACGTCACGCCACTTATCCATTTCGTATCTCCACTGATTGTGCATGTGCAAATAATTGCTCTATTTTCGCAAATGTACTGACAAATTTTGAAGCGTTTGACAAAGCCTTCCAAGTATATCCGGTATATGAAGTGAATTTCATGAAATCGAGAACATTGAGTGGTGATGCAAACTTTGCCGCACCACCGGTAGGCAGTGTGTGATTCGGTCCTGCCCAGTAATCACCCACAGCGCCCGGAGTGTATTGACCTAAAAAGACCGCGCCCGAATTACGAATTTTCTTGCTGAACTCATTTGCATTATCAATCAGCAGTTCAGTATGCTCCGGTGCAATTTGATTGATGAGCTCAATACCTGACTCTATTGAATCAACGAGAACAATCCCACCATTATTTTCTGTTGACTGACTGATATAGTCCCGTCTTGGGGAAGATTTCATTACATTTTCAAGCGTTTGTTCGAATGTGCTCAAGAGTACTTTGGAATTTGTAATCAATACTGTTTTCGCATCAGGATCGTGCTCTGCCTGAGCCGCAATATCCCATGCAACGTATTCGACCGGGACAGAATCATCGGCTAATATCGCTACTTCTGTCGGGCCGGCCGGCATATCGATTCCCACTTTTCCAAATACTTGTTTTTTTGCTTCGTTTACAAATTTATTCCCAGGCCCTGTAATTTTTGCCACCGGAAGTATCGATTCGGTTCCATATGCGAGCGCTGCAATAGCCTGAGCACCTCCAACTGCATAGATTTCAGAGATACCCAGCAGTCCGGCACATCCAAGTATAGCGGGAGCAAGTTTTCCGTCCTGACCGGGAGGAGAAACAATCACAATGCGTTCCACACCAGCAACCTGTGCCGGAATACAATTCATAAGTACGGTTGATGGGTATACGGCTCTTCCCCCGGGAACATAAATGCCAACTGATTCAACAGGTGTGTATTGTTGTCCAAGTGTAATTCCGTTTTCATCTGTTTCTCGCCATGATTGCGGTATTTGCCTTGCATGATACGATCGGATGTTTTCCGCAGCCTGCAAAAAGATGTCCTTTAATTCAGGAGAGAGGTTTCTTTGTGCAGCCTGAATATCTTCGGCATCCACTCTGATCTGCTCAACAGATACACTGTCAAATTTCAGAGTATACTCCTTGAGTGCTGAATCTTTTCTCAATCGCACATTAGAAATAATATCCCGTACAACTTCTGATGTTCTGTCTCCGGATTGCTCTGCGGAGGAAAACCAGAAATCGATCACTTCTTTTGGTGTGTCAAATTTTTTCATTTTGATTTATCCGCAGTTAATAAATCACTTTATTTAGTCGGTATTCAATAATGTCCCGTGCTCCGATGTTTTTTAATTCAGGTATTATCGTCCTGACTTCTTTTTCAAGAATGATTATCTCGAGTGCCACCCAGTTTTCATCAAGCAGAGACGAAACAGTCGGATCTTTCATAGCTGGTACCAATCTGCGTGCGGTCTCAATTTTGTCTTTCGGGAGATTGAATTTTAAACCTGCTTTATCCTGAGCCTGCAATGCTCCTTTCGTCAGCAAAGCAATTTGATCGATCTTTTCCTTCTTCCAGGAATTCTGGTAGCTCTCTTTATTGACGATAAGCCGGGGTGTTGATGTGAGAATGGTCTCAATAATCCGGAGATTATTCTCCTTCAATGACCGGCCGGTCTCAGTTGCCTCAACAATTGCATCGACCAGAAGCGGTGATTTAATCTCTGTGGAACCCCATGAAAACTCAACGGATGCATCAATGTTTTTTTCAGCAAGATAATTTCTTGTTGCGTTTACCAATTCAGTTGCTATCCTTTTCCCCTGCAAATCTTCAACTTTTTGAATAGCAGAATCTGCTGGTGCTGCAATTACCCATCGTATCGGCCTCATAGACTGTTTAGAATATGCCAGTTCGGCAACTTCAATGACATCCGCATTATTTTCCATAATCCAGTCTTTGCCTGTTATACCGGCATCAAAGATTCCTTTGTCGACATATCCGGCAATTTCCTGTGCTCTGATTAACACCGCCTGTATTTCATCATCATCGACTGAAGGGCTGTATGAGCGGGTATTCTTTGAGAAATTGTAGCCTGCTTTTGCCAGTAGAGAAAAGGTTGCATCCTGCAGACTTCCCGACGGAAGACCCAATCGCAGTACATTACCGTTATCATTAAATGCGAGCGCTGACATTATATCTCCTCTGTTTATGTATAAAACAAAAAAACCCACCAGTATATGGTGGGTTTCATTAGATTCAAATTTAAATGAGTCCTAAAGAGTTATAATCCCACCAATATCTGACCTACAACGGCCTGATGATGAACGTGTACATGGCGATGAACTCTGTAGTGACTTTGTGTATTCATGATAATTTTCGATTTTATTAAAGGTTATATTTACAAATAATATTTATAATAATCAAGATTTTTCTTTTAATACTATCACTTATTCCACTACAACTATCATCATATACAGCAAATTTATTGATTTTTTAATAATATCGAAATTCTTTGTATCTCATTTTCATCTTCCATAGGGTGTATAAACAGTTTGAATAAGTGGAAAAGCGTACCATCTTATTCAATGTCTGTTGGCTTCCCATCCAGGCTTATTCTATTATTTTCTTCCCAATATTGTTCGATCCCGGTACGGCCTTTTTTTTCTGCAAACTTACGTAAAAGATCTCGTTCACCTTTAAATTCATAAAATGGGACCTGATAACCGCACGATTTTTGAACGAGGTCTATACTAACATTAAAAATCTGTCTTGCTCCAATATATTCCGGGAATAAATCAGCTAATTTATTCAAATCCGGATCTTTTGAATGAACAATTCGTCCGTTTCCATAAAGCCTCACTATCATTGGTTTTTCATCAAATGCGCAACACATTATTGTGATTCTATTTATAGCGACCATATGTGCAGCTGTTTCGTTGCCGCTCCCAGTCAAATTGAGCCATACGACTCGATTTTTATCAATCACCCGTAGAGAATCGCCACCTTTAGGAGAAATATTGACGCGGCCTTCTACATCAGCTGTCCCAACAAAGAATAATTTTTGCCGCTCAATAAAACTTTTTAGGGTATCATTAATTTCCGAATATTTTGCCATGATCTTTATCCTTCCTTCGAGATGACAAATTGATTAATTTCAGTAATTGTGCATCAAAATAAAATGTATATTATGCAAAAATATTTCTAATGAAATGGCATATTACAAAGTTATTATTTCCTGCATTTTTCAATCGCATTCTTCGCGGAATCTATTGCAGTTTCAACGTCTTTCTCGCTCGTCCTCCAATTCGAAACGGAAACCCTCATACATCTCTTACCCCTCCAGGTAGCACCACCAAAAAATGCTCTGCCGTCTTTTAATATTTCTTCAATCACTTTGTCAGTTTGTTCATCATGGTCTGTTTGAGAAGCATTTTCATTTGGTGAAAGAAATCTAACAAGGCCCTGATTGATTATCGGCTCCCACAACATTTCAGCACCTTTCAATTTGCCAATGCCGGTAACGATCGAATGAGCATGTTTACAACATTTGTTTACGAGATCGGTCACCCCCTTTTTTCCAAGCTGCCTGATAGCAGCATAAGCAGCAACACTTCTTGCTCGTCGAGAAAAATCGGGATTCCAATCTACTTGATCTCTTGCACCGTCAACGAGTACCATATAGCTTGCCCGGCTCGACATCGCCTTTATTTGTGATGGTGGGTGAGCAACAAATGCAAATCCGCTGTCATAAGGAACATTCAACCATTTATGTCCGTCAGTTGCCCATGAGTCAGCATTTTCAACTCCTTTTAAATAATGCCGGTAATCAGGGCTGGCATTTGCCCATAATCCGAATGCTCCGTCAATGTGGACCCATGCATTGTACTTGTGTGCGATAGGGATCAACTTCTCAAAATTATCAAATGATCCCGTATTTAATTCTCCGGCTTGAAGGAGAACAATAGTAGGTGAATCGGGCGATACCTTCAATGCATCTTCAAGGCTAACCGGACTAAAACCTCTTGTGTCATCTTCTGAAATCCTTATAATATTATCAGTTCCAATACCGATTATCCTCGTGGCACGATCTACTGTTGTATGCATATTGTCACTGCCGACAATTCTGATTTTTGGAGATCCTGACAATCCTTTTTTCTCGACATCCCAACCATGCTTTTCCAGAATGTAATTTCGAGCGGCGGCAAGGCAAGTAACATGAGCCATTTGGCAACCCGTAACAAAAGCATGAGACACAGAATCCGATAATCCAAGTAATTCTTTCAGCCACTTACCGGTTATTTCTTCGATTACTGATACAGCAGGCGAACAGGCATATATCATCGGGTTTTGATCCCACGTTGAAACCAGCCAATCTGCAGCGAGAGATGCAGGTACGGAACCTCCGATAACCCAAGCGAAAAACCTTCCTCCGGCATTTCCCAATAGTGCACCTCTTGTGTCATCAACCAGTTCATTGATAATTTTTTCCGGTTCCATTCCAGTATCCTGTAATGGTTTATCAAGCTTTTTCCTTATTGCGTCCAATGTCAATGTTGCAGATACCTTGGAATCATCTAATGTCTCAAGATAATTTATCGCATGATCCAGAGTTGTTTCCAGTAGCGGCCTTATATTTTCTTTTAAATTCATTTATCCCTCAATTTGATACTATGAATTTATAATTTTTATTCATTATAGTATAAAACAAAAAAACCCACCAGAATATGGTGAGTTTCGTTAGTTGCTATTTTCAATTGAGTCTTAAATAGTTATAAACCCACCAATATCTGACCGGCAACGGTCCGATGATTAACGGTGGTTAATTGTGATGAGCTGATCTCTGTTGAAACTTTGTGTATTCATAATAGTATTCAAAATTTAGTCAAGGATATTTACAAAAATAAATTATTATAATCAAGATTTCTATTTTTGGATATTTTCAATACTCTTAATTATTTTACGAGTTTTTTGAATCATTTGGCCCATTCAGTTGCTTTTTTCTTATAAGAGATGAAAGACGTGTCAATGTTACACCTCCGATTATGCATGAGCCACCCAGAATTTGATAAAAACCTAATTTTTCATGGAGAAATATTGCAGCAAAAGTTACGGCAAAGATCGGCACCATATTTTGGAAAATTGCTGTCTGTACATTTCCAATCTTTGATACGCCATAAAACCAAACCGTATAAGCAAATACATTTGCAAACAAGAATGAAAAAGTAAAATAGCCCCAACTTTCCATTGATATCGATGGCCAGTCCATTGTCATGAAATCATAAATGCCAAATGGTATGAGCAAAATTGTTCCGATTATAAAAGTGAGTGCAACCACTACACTCAATGAAGATTCCTGAATGAGCGGTTTGGAAAATACGGTAAAAATGCTCCAGCACAATGCACAGCACAAAATAAGCACATCGCCTACTACATTGCCGCTTGTAATTTCAAGACCGGATGCAGAACTGTTGATTACCAGCACAATCCCTATGAATGATATGATCACACCGATCCACCCAAACAGATTGACTTTCTCAAGTTTAAACACAGAACTTAACAAGGCAACGAGAATGGGAACTGTTGAATACATAAGTGATGCATTGCCAGCTGAAGTGATTTTAAGCCCAAATATAAATGCAATTTGAAGAAGTGTGTTTCCTACAAATCCCAGAAACAGCAATCTCCAAAAATATTTTCTGATTATTGAGTAATCTCTAATATAAAAGTGATAATAAGTCATAAAAAATAGTGAGGAAGCTATAAATCGGAGAACAATAAAACCGAGCGGAGGAAATTCTGCCAAAGCAAGTTTGACAGCAGTAAAATTATATGCCCAGATTACTGCAACCAAGAAAAGGAGTATATCAACAACTGCTACTGATTTTTTATCCATAATATGCTATAAGTGAGGCATTCCAGTATGAATTCAAACCGTCCAATATACTGTGAAAATAGTATATACTCAATATATTAATGAGAATAGAAATGAATGATTATGAAATAATAAGAGATGTACTGCGGCGAAAATGCTTATTATGATATATTGAGAAACTCAATTATCAAATAGGGGGAGAGTACAATAAAATTCTACTAATTATGAAGTAATGCTCGATATTTCGGTTGCCATTATTATTCAGATTCAGGAAGAATCTGCAAAATCTGTCCTTCAAACCAGGATTCTACCGATTCACCGGCTTCTTCATCAATATAAGCGTCAACTGAGCCAAAATGCGTGTAGTTTATACTGCCGTCAGGTTTGAAAAATATAGTTACCGGTAGTCCTCTAAATGGTACACCGAGAATTTGTGTCAAGTCTGAAGATTTTGCGAGAAGAATAGGATAATTTATGCCCATTTTCTGCACTGCCGGCTCAACTACGCTTTTGCCTTCAATATCTGTTGATACACCCCAAATTTCAAGGCCTTTATCCTTATATTTATCATACAACCTGACAAATATTGGCATTTCATCGATACATGGTGCACACCATGTCGCCCATGCGTTCAACATAACACCTTTCCCTCTCAGATCGGAAATATTCATTTCCTCACCGTTCAATCCAGTCAGTGAGAACGTGTAAATACCATCGACCTCATATACTTCCGATTCTCCTCCGGAACAGCTTATGACAAAAAAACTACATGCTATTACTACTATTGTCAAAAATTCTTTTGCGCTCTTCATACGTCTCATCCTCTAACCAATTTTCTGCAAAAATGGAAACCATTTGTTTGCATAACTCGACAATATCGTAAAAAAGTCAAATAATATTAGAATACCGACAATGATAAGAAAAACACCGCTCATTATCTCAATGAACCGCATATGTTTCTTAATCCGGTCAAAGATTCCGACACAATAATTGGTAGCAAGGGCTGTCAGAAAAAACGGAAGTCCCAGACCAAGAGAATATATCGACAGGAGAAAAATACCCTGAGAGACATGTTCTTTCAAAGCGGCTATTCCAAGTATTCCTGACAGTATCGGCCCCAGACAGGGACTCCAACCGAACGCAAAAGCCATTCCTATAAAAAAAGTGCTGACATAGCCCACTTTCTTATGCTGTTTATTAATCCTTTGCTCATACAGCAGAAATTTGATTTTAAATAAACCGGTAAGGTGCAGTCCGAATATGATTATTATACTACCAGCAATTATTCTGATAAGAGTCATCTTCATCAGAAGAAACTTACCAACATAGGTCGCCGATGCACCCAGCAAGACAAAAACAAAAGAAAAACCGAGTATAAAAACAAGAGAACTTAAAACAACCTTTGTTTTATTTTGAGCAGAACTTTCAGAGCGAAGTTCCTCGATCGATACACCCGACATGATTGAAATATACGCGGGCACCAGCGGTAGTACACATGGGGATATGAAAGAAATTAAACCTGCAATGAACGCAGCAATAAAAGAAATATCAGGCATTCAGAAATCCTTTTTTTAACTATTACTACAACTGGTTGCTTAAACACATCCCCAATAATACAAGTTCCTGATTTTTATCTTCAAAGGAATTTTCAACCAAGAGGATATACTGTTTCAGAACGGAGTATTGCGTGGATTTGTCGTAAAGGTTCCTGCAATGATTTCAAGCTGTCTGATAAGAGGCATTTTCTCATTACTTCGTTCCGGAGCATATACTGAAAGATCGATCATATATATCCTGCTTGTGGTTTCATCATAAAAAGTATAAATACTCATAGGACCGCCAAACATTTCCTCATGGTTGACCCATATTCCCCTACACACAAGTGCCGAATAATCAGTATATGTGCCCATTTCAAATGTTGCACTGTTGAGATCCATGACTCTGCCTTCGAGTAGATTTATTCCAAGCTCCTGACGTTTTTGGATAACCCAATCCTTCGATATAAATCCGACATCGGTTGTATCTACCCAGTGAATCGTGATCATTCTGTCAGGCTGAAAGCGCCTAAAAAAAACTGTGTTACTATCTGGCCACTCTTTAAAAATATAGTCGTGCTGAATTCTGAATGTAAAACCGTATTTGTCAAACAACTCCTTTGCCAAGTCTAATTGTTCAAAATCTTCATACATTTCTAATTTTTGATAATTTTTTGACTCTTGGTCTACTAAATGAAAAAGCTCTTCGCTATGCTCCGTCAATTTGCTCAATAACACTTGGATATTTGGTGCAGCCACAATCAGAATGTATTGATTATTAGCCCACACATCCCTTTTCTGAACATAAAGCCTCTCCAAGCTTTCCAATTCATTCCGTTCTTGTGGAGTTAAGAGTGAATTGATTATATCTCCTACTTCACTTTCGCTTTCAAATGTGCCGACTAAAACAACAGTGTGATGTTTTTCAAATGCATGGCGTGCTTCCAATTGTGCACGTAATAATGTATACGTTACTTCCTTTTGTGGCGTGATGATTACCCGTTCGTAAATATTTTTCACTGCATCTTTAACAACATTCCATTCATAATCATCAGCGAAAACTACAACATTTTCATATAGCCCTGTTGCCGACGTTTTCAAAGAGCATCCTGTTAATAATAATATAATAAGTGCTATCGGCAATATTTTAAATATTACTGATTTACTAATATTATGTTTAATGCTTTCTAAAAACAAAGGCGAGTCCTCCCGGTAAACTGCATAAAATTGCAACAATATATGCCATCCCTTCAAAGAGCACAGCATCTTCTCCGACTACACCCGCAAACACAAATAGCTCTGCTGCTGACCATTCACGCATTCCAATGCCACCAAATGATAGCGGCAGTGAAATGACCAGAGTAATAATCGGTATAAACATGAAAAAATATGCTAAGTTAATGGAAACACCGATAGATTGTGCCAGGCAGTAATGGGTTGTTACCCGGGCAGTCTGGACACAGAGCGATAGAATGAATATTTTTCCAAGCAGAGATGGATGTTTTCCAAAATAATTCAAAGAATTGTAGATCTCACGCAGAGTTCCCTGCACACGTTTAGGCGTTATTTTCATACCAAATGATTCAAACCGTTTGGCGAACGGTTTATTAAAGAGAAACAAAATTGTCAAGAGCATCACAACAAAAATTGCGGAAATTGTCCACAATACAAAAAGAGAACGCATTTTACCAAGGAGATACAATATTCCAATCACGGCTATTGTAGTCAATGTTATAAATCCGACAAACCGGTCCATCAATACGGTCGATATGGCTTTTGAATTTTTACCGGATGTTTTCTTAATATCGTACATACGAACAATATCCCCACCAATAAAACTCAAAAGAAAATTATTAAAAAACAAACCGGTAAAATAGTAAGCAAATACGCTTTTCAATGGCAGGTGAATATCGAGATGCTTTAAGATGGTATTCCACTGAAACGTTCCGAAAATATTACTGATAATCATAAATAAAACAGCAGACAATACCCAGTTTTCATTAACATTGAGAAATGTCTTGTATATTGCATCTGCGTTATACTTGTTGAGAAGAAATAGTATTAGCAGAATGCTTATCAGTAATTTAATGATGGTGCCGAAATGCTTTTTCACCACTAGTTCCGGTGTTATATTATTGTGTTGAATCAATTTCAGATCGAAGCTGCTCTAAGTTTAACAAGAGTGATTGTGCATTTGAATCATTCGGATATTGTTCCAACCACTTATTTAAATACAAAGCAGCATCTGAGTAGTTATTCTCCTGACGGAAAATTGAAATCAGAAGTGAATATGCTTCAGACTCAAATGGGGTTGCTTGAAGATAATCAATAAGCAATGCAGCAGATTTTTTATAGTCTTTCAGAAATTGAGCATAAAATCGAGCAACATCTTTCTTTTTGGGAAAACTTCCCGGATCTTCCTCAAGAATATGCTCAAGAATTCCGCTTACTTTTTCAAATTCTTTATTACTAAAATAAAGTTGGGCAATCTGTAGTCTGGTATTGTGATCTGGAAATGGTATTACATCTGCAGGAATTCGCTCTTCCATAGCATCAATTACGCGCGCAGCATCTGAAGTCATTGAGTTTGTCGAGTAGAAATTTGCCACATTCAAAAAAGCAACCCGAAGATTTTGCATCATATCGCTTTGTGTCCGGTCATAATAGATATCAGAATCATTAATTCCTCTATACTTGAACGTGTCAATGAGTCGCGATTCAAGAGTATGTACTGCTAGATTTCTATTGCTAAATGGAACGAGTTTAAATGATAATCCGTCTGTTCTGAGGTAGTTCTGCAATCCTATTTTGTTGCTTTCCGATACGGTCATCGCAATGTAAACTGGTCGTTTCCAACCATTTGCCCGGATGATATGTTCTACCATAAAATCCTGAACACGGATCCCATCAGACCCTCCAGCTGATAATGTTGGAGCCATGGTAAAGTTGATTTCAAAATCCGAAGTAACTTCACGTAACTGAAATTTTTCATGTACGTCCCGGATATATTCGTTATATACTGCCGCAGAAACAGGCATAGATTTTTCTGTTTCATTCCAGGCAAACGGAGCTATTTTTTCAATATCATTGTCTGAAAGAGAAACCGGTACGGCAGGATCACCATATTTCAACTGTTTTATATACCAATTTGTGTTGAGCAGACTCAAATTAACCACATTGACATCTTTTCGGACACTTTCAACTTCCTGCAGATACCAGAGTGGAAATGTATCATTATCACCGTTTGTAAATATTATTCCATCCTGATCGCAGGATTGCAATATATTATATGCATAATCCCAAGCCATAAAATTGCCGCGTCTATCGTGTGAGCTAAGATTATGATTGAACTCTAGTGCGGGTCCAACAGCAAAGCATACTGCAATTACTCCAATTACCGCTGGTTTCTGCAGGGGCTTATTATTCTTACAATAATCTCCAACTTTCGCAATAATGCCAGAAAATCCTATGCCGATCCAGATCGCAAACGCACAAAAACTTCCAATATAGACATAATCACGTTCGCGCGGCTGGGGATCAGGCTGGTTTAGATACAAAACAATTGCTACTCCTGTGAAAATAAATAAAGCTAGAATAGCTAATGCTCTTTTGGGATCATTTTTAAAATGGTACCACATACCGGTAATTCCGAGAACAAACGGCAAATAGTAAAGGCCTCTCGGGCTGAATGTCTCGAGAATATACCTGTCAGGACCGAGTGTTGTCCCCTGTCCTATGAAATTCCACGCAAAATAACGAAGATACATTTTTTTGATCTGATAGAGCCATAGTGGTGCTTTGCGCTGAAATATTGTTGTAAAAAGGCTCTCCGTCCCATACTGCTCTCTGTTCAAGTAGCTTAAAAACCGCTCCAAATTAGACGGATCGTTTTCATTAATTACCGGACCGAGTCCCGCACGTAAATAGATCATGATATACGTTGTCCATCCGATACATAATAGTACTATAACAATGGACCAAAGTTTAAAGTCAAGCTGAATAATATTTTTTAGAAATACATAGGTTATGATGAATATAATTGCATAAAGCCACATAAGCGAATTGGGAAATTCTGCGCTGAATCCGAACACTCGCAAAAGCAGAGGCCAGATAAAATAGACTGCGAAGATTAATGTCATTCCTAATAGAACAATATTAAATGCAAGGTTCCGCTTATAATAAAACACAAGCATAAGAATCGTTGGGAAAGCGAGTACATTGAGCAAGTGAACACCAACCGATAGCCCGATCAGATATATACTTGCCAGAAAATACTTGAGTGAAGATGCATCCTCTTTGTGCTCCATCCATTTCAAAGCAAGCCAAAGTGTCAGCACAGTGAACAGAATACTCGGAGCATATACTTCCGCTTCTACTGCATTGAACCAGAGAGTGTCGGTAAAAGCAAAGGTCAACGCACCGAGAATTCCTCCTCCATAAATCGATATTTTATCACACCACGAATGCGGTATTCCCTTAAATTCCTGTAATAAACTGACAATAATCAGATAAAGAATCATAACTGAAAATGCAGTAGACAAGGCTGATATTGTGTTCACTCTGAAGGCATCGTCTGCACCAAAAGGGAACATGCTGAAAATTTTCCCGACCATGAGATACAACGGAGCTCCTGGAGGATGCGGAACACCCATCGTTACTGCACATGTGATAAACTCTCCGCAGTCCCAGAGAGAAACCGTTGGTGAGAGCGTTATGAAATAGACTATAAACGAGACAAAAAAGGTAAAAAATGCCCCGATTTTGTGTCCAATCTGATTCATTTTTTTTGACCGATTATACCTATTGTCAAGAAAGTATAAAGTGATAATTTTCGTTTTAGTAAATATGTTTTACAGGACCTGCGGACTACGCCGAGCACGGGAATTGCTTTTGGATACATTGGAAGGTTGACACCTGCCGGTTTTGCTGCTTCACGAACCATTCTATAGAATAGTGATGGGTTCATCCAGTCACCGTATTCGCGCTTTATTATTAAACTGTTCTTTTTGAATAATTTCCGGAGCGCCCCAATCGAGAATTCAGTTTCCCAACCAGCAAACCATTTATCAAATATAATAAGAACATGTTTTATAAGTGTATAAACATGGAATTTTTGAGGTACATCGACAAGAAGATATCCCCCCTTTTTGAGTACCCGAATGTTCTCTCGGAGCAATAGTTGAGGATCGTGAAAATGCTCCAACAATCCTTGATGAAACACAATATCAAAACTTTCATCATCGAAGGGCAATATTAAACCGTCACCACGCACTAAATTCAGGGCTGATTCGGAGTGTTTCAGAGCCTGCTGTACTCTCAACAAGGCATTGTCTGCATAATCAAGCACCGTCACATTGGCATTATTTTCACTTAACTTAATGCTGTCACGGCCAGTTCCCGCCCCAACCTCAAGCACACGAAGCCCCTGCACATCAACAGATTCAAGTAAATTATGTATGATACTATCAGAGGTGGGATAAATCTCCTCAACACTTCTGTCTCGACTCCAAAAATTTTCCCAATCTGCTTTTGTCGAATTTTTAGCCATAGAAGCCGGTTACCACCATCATTATCGTTGATATTAAAAACTGTTGAATATAGGAATTTTTTGTCGGTTACGCAATGAAAAGCACATGCTCCATAATAAAACGCTCCTCATCTTAAATGAGTTCAAATAACCACTTTTCACTTTACCAATTTGGTGAATTTTGTGGAGCCGAAAATAGAATACAAATAGTTATGTAATCTTAATCGTCGGCGTTTTGGAGGGCATTGTTGAGAATTCTGCCAGGTTTAAAAAATGTTTTTCTGTGGGGTTGTACAAATATAATTTCATTTGTACGGGGATTTCGTGCTTTTGGCTTTGCTTTTGCCTTTTTTATCCCCAACACTCCAAATCCCCGTATTTCAACTCTGACTTCGGGATTGGCGTCCTTGAGGAATTCAGTTAAGGTCTTAAATACACCATCAACTATTGCGGCAACCTTATCTTTATTAAGACCGGTGCTATCAGCAACGACACGGACTATGTCCTTTTTTACGACCGTTTCTATTATGTCCTCGCTTCAACTCAATTGGGAATATAATATAATAGTGTTGAAATTAAATATTTTTAATTACTTATGTTAATGTGAATATAATAAATAATTTACTGCTTGTCACGTATTTTTTTTAAAATAATATTAGAAATTCGAACATTTTAACTGATTTATTGTCATTTAAATACACTATCACACAAAATAGGAAAATATTACCTACAGCACCAGACGCTTCTTCCATTACTTTCCTTGTTATGGTCCTATTGCCAAGTGATTCAAAAAAAAATAATTACATCTAATACGAATCTCATGTTGTTGTTATTATACCACTTACATTCAATAAAGAAATCTGTAATATATTTATGGCACGCTAATTGCTAAGTTAGCTATGCGGTTACTCGTATTAAGATGAATTTGAAAATTTTAAAAAACAAATAATATTAATGAGGAAAATGCTGGTCAACTCTTGGCTAGTTAAAGGAGGTATCAAATGGCATTAGGAGATGCGACCCGAATAAACACTAATATTGCGGCGTTTAATGCGCTTGCTGCATTGAAGCGGGTAAACGTTGATCTTGAAAAACGGCAGCTAAAACTTGCAACGGGTCTCAGAATTAATGAAGTTTCCGATGATCCGGCAAACTTTGTTATAACACGTCGTTTGGATGCCCGAATTCGGGGATTTGGTGCTGCGCTTGATAATGTGGGTACGACAAAAAACGTCCTTTCTATCGCCGAGGGTGGTCTCATTAATATAAGCAACATTCTCATCGGCATGAAAGAAAAGCTGATTCAGGCTGCAAATGATACACTTGGCACAAGTGAAAGAAGCGCTATCAGAGCTGAAATATTGCAGTTTACCGAAGAAATCAACGACATTGTTGAAGAAACCCAGTTTAATAAAAACATTCTCTTAGACGGCACATATGTTAACAAATCGTTCCAGACCGGTGAAGGAAGTACTGATACACTATTTTTCAGCATTGACACTAATAGTAATGCAACCGGACTCGGCATTCAATCTGGTAATGTTGCAAATAAAGTTTTTAGTGCTGCAAGCGCTGCGGAAGCACAAGATGCGGTTGATAGTGCAATTGACACCATATCCTCTACATTGCAGAATATCGGTGCTAATATTGCACGAATGACCGTTAAGGAGGCTACGCTCCGGATCGGAATCACAAATACTGAGGCAGCAAAGAGTAGAATTCTCGATGCCGATATTGCACGGGAGCAGGTCGAATCGACCAGGCTTCAGATATTGCAGCAGACAGCAACAGCACAACTGGCACAATCAAATATTGCGCCACAAAACGTACTGGCGTTATTCCAATAAGATATCATCTTTCCTCCTTCAATACGGTAAAAAGGGACGGGCATTATGGCCGTCCCTTTTTATTAATACCACAACTTCAGTTCTATTACAAATCTATTATTATCAGGTGAAGATTATCTATTGCTTAATTGTATTGAGCCTCCATAATCGAAACTGTTCTTCATCAAATCCTTTTATTTCCGTATTTAAACTGTCTACGGATAGTGAGTATTGAGATATAATTTTTTTTACCTCTAAATCCTCATATACTGAATTGGATACTATTATATCTGAACCGTTTGAAAAACCCTCCAGCCGTGAGGCCAAATTTACCGTTGTACCAAAGTAATCGAGCCTGTTATTCAATGTTACAGCTATACAAGGCCCTGAGTGTATACCTGCTTTCAAACATATTGCATCGACTCCATCTTTGGCAAACTCTTTTTGAGCATTCATTATAGCCCGCAAACAGGCAGCAGGATTCGTAAAAACTCCCATAATTGCATCACCAATTGTTTTTACAATCGCTCCATTCTCATCATTGATTTCTTTTCTTAAAACATCAAAATGGTTCATAACCTTTCCGAATGCTGGTGCATCTCCGATTGCCCTGTACATTTTTGTTGATCCTCTTAAATCGGTAAATAAAATCGTTACCGTACCCACTGACACCTGATCTCCCGGCCGAAGCGCCTCATCAGAAAATAAATCCCTAAAGAGTTGCAACGATATAACATCGGATGCAGTAACAGCATCATCCATCCACTGAGCATGTTCTAAAATATACAAATGCTGTTTATCTGATGTATTGTTTAAGTGAATTATCGGATCGGTACAGATTTGCAATGTATCACTTCCCTCTTCACGTTTAACAAATCCGACTGTCAATTCTTTTGCACCGGTATCGGCGACCTCAAATGTAACATTTAACGATTCATCAAATGTTCTGATACGGTGGATTCCATGTACGAGATTTGGCTGAATCGTTCTTGTTTCCGCCGGTTTAAGTTGCTGTTGTGCTAGTATATGCGGAGTAACTTGTGGTCCTCCGACACAAAATTCGACCTCATTCAGTTTTCTAATCGATGGATTTGGTCTGAACGTTAATTCGACAGACTTATCAAATTGAGTTGTAAAATCTATGTTGCATGAATCGCAATGAACCTGAGATTTCATATCTTTAAGATGTTTGCTCCCGTCTTTCGCCCCGCGGCATGATGGGCACATTAAATCCCATTGAAAATCAACTAATCCTGCTCGAGTCGCATACAAAAAATGCTCAAGTACAGATTTTCTAGCTATTTTCCACTGATCTGCGAGTACATACGGACGAATATGAAGAACTGCCATTTCATCAGCTGTCATCATGAAATCTGCTATTTTATCTACTACATTATCACTATCGGTATGTTCGTGCAAGTCCGTACAAATACTTCGAATTCGCTCTCTACCGTTTGAAGCAAAACGCACTTTCGGCGCTACTGTTGACGAATATGCAATATCCGGATCGTTTTTCTGTGCAAGTTTATCATAATTTCTAAACACTCTTTCAAATTTTCGTGCATTTAAAATCCCCAGACTGACAGGAACAATGAGGGTACCGATTAACGAGCTCGTCACAACGCGGACACCATAATGTACAGTTGTCCCGTGTGATATTCTTTCGTGCAGTTCTACCCGGACATGGAGCTCTCGTATCGGTCCATTTTTGTACAGACGTATTATACTAAAATAACTCGGTCTGACCCACTCAAAAGGGAGTTCTTCGTATTCTATTTTCGTTCCCAAAATGGAAAATCGCAGCTTCCGCCCAAGCAATAGCTGCGATTCTTTTCCGGGAACATAAGAAACTTCCGGCAATTTTGAGTCGTGATTAAACCTATTCGTATCAGAGATATATGGCCAGAGAGACTCAGGTGATACGTCCAGATTCCATTTCCATATGTATTGGAATTCTTTTTCAAACATGTATTTTACTTTACAATATGTACGAGAACTCCCCTTTAAAATAGAAATATTCTGTTATAATTTCAATAAATTACGCTTTAATTGCAATCTTTTTTACTTCATCCGACACATCTCCCTCAAAATCTTTGAAATTCGCTTCAAATTGCGACGCAAGATCCTTTGCCTTCAAGGTATAGTCACCCTTATTGTCCCACGTATTTTGCGGTTTGAGGATAGAAGCATCAACATTAGGACACTCACTCGGAATATTCAGCCCAAAAATCTCATCCGGTTCCGAAGGTACATTTGCAAGTGAACCGTCAAGTGTTGCATTGACGATTGCCCGGGTATCCTGAATGCGAATACGGCTGCCCACTCCATATGGCCCACCAGTCCAACCGGTGTTTATGAGATAACAGTTGACACCATGCTTTTCAATCTTCTCACCTAACAATTTTGCGTAAACCGTTGGATGAAGCGCCATGAATGGTGCACCAAAACAGGTGCTGAATGTTGCACTCGGCTCAGTTACACCCTTTTCCGTTCCAGCCAGTTTTGCCGTATATCCCGATAAAAAATGATAAATTGCCTGTTCCTTTGTCAGTTTTGCAACAGGCGGCATAACGCCGAACGCATCTGCTGTCAGAAAGATAATATTTTTCGGATGGCCTGCATATCCTTCCGGAATTATATTAGGAATTTGTGATATTGGATAAGCACCCCTTGTGTTTTCAGTAAAGACATCATCATCCAGATCGATCTGCCGTGATTTATCATCAATAACAACATTCTCGAGGACCGTTCCAAACGAACGGGTGGTTTCAAAAATTTCAGGTTCGGCTTCTTTAGATAACTTGATCACTTTTGCGTAACATCCACCCTCAAAATTGAATACACCATTATCGCTCCATCCGTGTTCGTCATCACCGATCAGACGTCGATGCGGATCTGCCGACAACGTTGTTTTTCCAGTTCCGGAAAGACCGAAGAAAATAGCAACATCATTTGCAGCACCGACATTGGCAGAACAGTGCATTGACATAACTTTTTTTTGCGGAAGCAGGTAATTCATGACCGTAAAAATAGACTTTTTAATCTCTCCGGCATAACTGGTACCCCCAATAATAACCATGCGCTTCTCGAAATTCACAATTATAAATGTTGATGTCCGGGTACTGTCTAACACAGGATCAGCTAAAAATCCGGGAGCTTGCAGAACAACAAACTCAGGCTTGTGAGAAGACAGTTCTTGTTCATTTTTCGCTTTTATGAAGAGACTGCGGGCAAATAAATTGTGCCATGCCTGCTCAGTAATAACTCGGATCGGCAGTCTATAGTCCGAATCTGCCCCGGCAAAGCAATCTTGAATAAATACATCTCTTCCTTGATAGTAGCTACATATACGGCGGTGAAGCTGGTCAAATTTATCAGGCTCAAACGGGACATTCACATCACCCCACCATACTTTATCAACACATGAAGGTTCCTTTACAACAAATTTGTCCTTTGCCGATCTACCAGTATGGACACCGGTGCGGACAACCACAGGACCCATATGAGATATAAGTGCTTCGCCCCGTTTAACAATTTCCTCATATAGTACCGATGTTGGGAGATTCCGATACACTTTCCCTGTGTTGATCAAACCCTGATCTTCAACATCAAAGGTTTCATTACTGTTATTATGCTTAGCCATAGTAATGCTCCAATCATAATGGAAATTTAGTAGTTCATTTAATGCAAATAACAAGAAAATCTATGAATCTTTCCCTATGAGTACAACAAGGGAACGATTAACAGTCCAGTAAGTTAATTCACTGCCCGTAAGAACAGGTTCAGTTCCAGGTTCATAAATATCATGTGGATCCGATCGTGCCGTATTAACTGCTTCAAACCATTGTTTTCCCTGAGAAGATTCCGGAATAGTAAAGCGGACATGTTCATCACTGCCATTGATTATAATAAAAAAGTCATTATCTTTATCATCGCCATTTACCATAGAAGATAATCCATTAATAAAGCATGAAAGTGTGAGAACATCTTCATTCCACATTGGTTCCGATCCGTCATGCTCATACCATTTAATATCTGGACTTTCCTCGCTTGCAACCGTCTTCCCAGTGAAAAAATTCGACCTCCTAAATACGGGATGACGTTTACGAAATGCAATGAGCGATGAACAAAATCGGAAAATATCGTTATGCTTCTCTTTGAGAGCCCAGTCTATCCAACTTATCTCATTATCCTGACAATATGCATTGTTATTCCCCATTTGCGTACGCTTGAACTCATCCCCCGCAAGCAGCATCGGCACCCCCTGTGACAGCAGCAGCGTTGCCATTAAGTTTTTTATCTGTCGGTTTCTGATGATTTCTATGGCCGGATTGTCAGTCTCCCCTTCTTCACCGTAATTAAAGCTGTTGTTATAATCATCTCCATCTCTGTTATCTTCACCATTTATTTCGTTGTGTTTATCACTATAGCAAACAAGATCATTGAGTGTAAATCCATCGTGCGATGTGATGAAATTGATGCTGTGGTACGGTTTTCTACCATCCTGATCATAGAGATCGGAGCTGCCGGTAATTCTTTGTGCAAATGCTCCCCGTGTTCCGGGATCTCCTTTCCAAAACCTTCTCACATCGTCTCGATATTTCCCATTCCACTCTGCCCACCTTCCACCTGGAAAAGAGCCGACCTGATAGGCTCCTGCCGCATCCCAGGCTTCAGCAATAATTTTCGCGTTCCGCAAAATAGGGTCCTCGGAAATTGCTTCAATCAGAGGGGGATTATCAAGGAGATTGCCATTCTGGTCGCGCCCAAGTATCGATGCCAAATCGAATCGGAATCCATCGACATGCATATGAAGATACCAGTATTGCAGACAGGCCAGTATATATTGTCGAACGACCGGGTGGTTACAATTAACTGTGTTACCACACCCGGTATAGTTGAGATAAGATTTTTTATCATCTCCCAAAAGATAGTAAATTGAATTGTCGATTCCCTTGAAGCATAAAACAGGGCAGTTTTCGTTTCCCTCAGCCGTATGATTGAAGACAACGTCAAGGATGACCTCAATTCCTGCAGCATGAAGTTTTTTCACCATTTCTTTGAACTCAACGACCTGCCCTCCCTCTTTTCCGTCACAGGCATACTGTGCATTCGGGGCAAAAAATGATACTGTACTGTGCCCCCAGTAATTCAAGAGCGGCACGTTAGTCAATGGGTTCGATCTGTCTAATTCATATTCATTGAATTCATGAATCGGCATGAGCTCAAGTGTCGTGATTCCAAGTTCTCTCAAATGTGGGATCACTTCCGTCACACCTTGAAATGTTCCGGGATGTGAAAAGGAACCGGATGAATGAATGGTCAAACCACGAACATGCGCTTCATAGATTATCACATCCTTAGACGGGTAATTTAAGTGGCGGTCACCTTCCCAATCAAAATTATCATCAATTATAACACATTTCGGCATTCCGGCAAATTTGAGCTTGGAAAAGTAATTTTTATCATTTTGTTCAAGATGCATTAAGCGCTCTTTAGCAGATGTATCGCCCCAGATCAAATCACTCGAGACAGCCCGTGCAAACGGATCAAGAAGACATTGATTCGGGTTAAACCGATGACCACTTTCAGGATCATCAGGCCCATCCATACGGTACAGATACAATTGTCCCGGTTTTATACCTTCAACAAAGACATGCCAAATGTCACCGGAGTGATATAAATTTGGATCAAGCTCAATCTCAGCAAAAGGTTCTACGTCTTCCGGTTTGTCAAAGAACATCAGCCAGACATGAGTTGCGTGCCGGCTAAAAATCCTGAATAGTACACCATTTTTTTCAACAATTGCACCGAACGGTGATCGAGCAGGCATCCCCCATGAAGTTTTAAACTTCGTTTGCATTACGGCACAGCACTTTCATACTAAATTGACTCAATTTACACGCTGAATGCAATTATACTACCCATCAAATTCTATGAGCGGCCTGTCGTAATCTTCCACATTTTCATAACCAAGGAGATTCAAAATAGTGCCGGTAACATTTGTTAATCCTCGCTTTTCAAAATCAGCCATACGGAATTCACCATCATAGAGCGGGTCATGAATAAAGAACCAGACCGGATTAAGGCTATGCGATGTAATAATCATCTTTTCACCCTTCACAATCTTGAACATCTGGTCGGAATTACCATGATCGGCAGTTACTATTGCTACCCCCTTGAGTTTTTCAATAGTCTCAAGCAGCCTGCCAACACATTCATCCACTGACTCAACAGCTGATACGGCGGCATCAAACACACCCGTATGACCGACCATATCACCATTAGGAAAATTCACTCGTCCGAACCGGTATTGCTCTGATTCTAAAAGCTCGATTGTCTTATCCGTAATCTCGTATGCTTTCATTTTTGGAGCTTTATCGAACTGAATCTTATCCGATGGAATTTCAACATAAGTTTCGAGAGACTCATTGACATAACCCGATTTGTTTCCATTCCAGAAATAGGTTACATGACCATATTTCTGTGTCTCGGATATTGCAAACGACGTCACCTTTTCCGCACACAAATATTCCGAAACACTTCTATCTATGTGTGGCGGAGGCACAAGATAATTTTTAGGAATATGGAGATCACCATCATATTCAAGCATCCCTGCATAGAAAACATCAGGGCTGACCACTTTGTCAAACTCGTGAAATTCGGGATCTTCAAAAGCCTGCGATATCTCAATTGCACGGTCTCCTCGGAAATTGAAAAAGATGACAACATCACCATCAACTATTTTTCCGACCGGCTCTCCCTCGTCAGATACAACAACAAACGGATCGAGAAATTGATCAATGACTTCAGAATCTTCTGAGTACAGAGTCTCAACCGCCTCGAGTGCAGATTTAAACTGCCTCCCAACACCTCGAACATGCGCATCCCAACCACACTTCACTATATCCCAATCGGCTTTATAACGGTCCATCGTAACTTTCATTCTTCCGCCGCCCGAAGCAATTTTGTAATCAAAACCATTACTGTTCGAAATCATGCTCAACAGCGCTTCTGTTTTTTTTAGATAGTCGGGTGCACTCCGTCCTCCTACATCCCGGCCATCTGTCAATGTGTGGATTCGTACATTCCGCACATCCTGAGCTGCACACTCTTTGAGCAGTGCAAGCAAATGATCAATATGTGAATGGACATTCCCATCGGACAAGAGGCCAATAAAGTGCACTGTTCTCCCCTGTTTTCCCTTATCAATTATTTTCTTCCAGAGATCAGTTCGAATCAATATTCCCGATTCTATCGATTTTTTAACCAGTTTTGCGCCCTGATCGAATATTCTTCCGGCCCCGAGAGCATTATGACCTACTTCGCTGTTGCCCATATCATCTTCGCTCAGAAGACCAACCGATGTGCCGTGGGTTTTCAATGTTGTTTTCAACGGAGTTGTTGCTAACCAGTCAAGAACCGGTGTCCGGGCAGTAAACACTGCATCGGACTCATCTTTTTTACCGATACCGACACCGTCCATTATTATCAAAAGGAGCGGTCCGGGTCTTCCGGTGAAATTTGCGAGTTTTTTGAGTGAAAATGACATAGTATTCTTGTTTATTTGTCCTCTCCCGGATACTCGGGAAGAGATTGATCCCAATTTCCAACTTTGCCGGTCGAATTGAGTTTTTTTGTAATATCATCTATGATGTCGTACATCCGTTTCCGTGTTGAAAACGATTCTGCAACAACAACCAGCGACGGTTTATTCGATGAAGCACGCACCAGACCCCAGCTTTTATCGGTGTAGTGGACCCGCACACCGTTCACCGTTAATATCTCCTCTATTCCGATCCCGTCCTGCAGTACATCATCCTCTTTATCCTTCCGGTATTGTGCGGTAATCTGATCAACTACATCATATTTTTCAACATCATCAGAGAATGGCGCCATTGTCGGAGTCTGATAAGATTGTGGCAGCTCGGCAAGCAATTCTGACACAGATTTGTTGTGCCGTGACAGCAGGTTACAAAAATGTATTGCAGATAATGTACCATCATCATATGCTCTACCAAGAGGTTTATTAAAAAAGAAATGACCGCTTTTTTCAAATCCCGCAAGTGCATTATCATCTTGCACTTTTGATCTCAGATACGAATGCCCGGTCTTCCAATACACAGTGTTACTCTTATGCGCGTTAAGAATATCATCAACCTTAAAAAGACCGGTCGATTTCACATCAACAATAAAGGTAGCGCCGGGGTGAGAGATCACAAATTCACGGGCAAGAAGCAGGCCTATTTTATCACTGTAGACTTCTTCACCTAGTTCATCGACAATACCAACCCTGTCACCATCACCATCAATTCCTATACCGAGGTCAGCATTTTCTTCCCTTACCTTGTTACCAATATCTTTCAGAAATGATATATCTTCTGGATTCGGATTAAAATTCGGAAAATTCCAGTCGAGCTCTACATGTTGTTCGATGACCTCATGTCCGCCCCGCCGGAACGCTTCTGGTGTATAAAGACCTGCCGTTCCATTTCCCGTTGCGACAACAACTTTGAGCTTTCTATCAATCTCGATTGTCTTAATTAGATCATCAATGTACGCTT
Organism: bacterium; assembly: GCA_965249485.1. Taxonomy (GTDB): domain Bacteria; phylum SM23-31; class SM23-31; order SM23-31; family SM23-31; genus CBDFMG01. Next base: position 2,904,825 of record OZ252239.1, read on the forward strand.
TTGGAATTGAAGTCTCTGTTTTGTATGATCCGCTCCCCTTGAGGTAGTCACCCGAGTAAACAATCTCCTTAAACCGGGTAATTCCATCAGGACCAAGCGTCCGTGAAAATCCATAGCCGAGCTTGATTCCCGTCCAGCCGTTTTCATTATGACTGGCAGTCACCATTGCCCCGCCCTTGATACCCAGATGGTACTGGGCATAATAAAGGCTTGGGGAAACAGCCAATCCAATATCAACAACATGCATTCCGCTGCTTAAAAGTCCGACAACAAATGCATTTTTAATATTCTCCGAATAATATCTGAAATCATATCCAACAACAATATCATTGACGCTATGATCTTGCTGCAGGAACGTCCCGTACGCCGCACCGAGGATGACGACACCGCTGTAATTCAACTCTTTTTCGACCAGCCAACGCACGTCATACTCTCTGAAACCGGTCGGTTTTATCAGCGCTTGCCGGAAATACTCTCCCGAATTCGATTTCAGTTCCTCAACAATAGAGATATTAATATCTGTCTTTGTCATTTATAAAACCTGAATTTTCTATTAATGAATATGTTGGTGTTTTTGATAATTGTATATAATATACCCGATTACTGAGATTACTTAGTAATTTTAGAATAACCGTCAGGCAACATCAATTGCATCGATCTTATAAACTTCCTGGATTGCATTGAGCAGTTCAACACCCTCACTCATAGGACGTTGAAAAGCTTTTCGTCCGCTAATGAGACCAATACCACCGGCACGTTTATTAATAACCGCGGTTTTAACTGCCTGTGCTAGATCGTCTTTTCCTGATGCACCGCCTGAGTTAATGAGTCCGGCCCTTCCCATATAATTATTGATAATCTGGTATCTCGTCAGGTCGATTGGATGATCAGATGAAAGATCCGAATACATTTTTTCACTGAATTTCCCAAACGAACCATTCTTATTTAATGCCCGATAACCACCATTGTTCTCAGGTAGTTTCTGCTTAATAATATCAGCCTGAATGGTAACGCCTAGATGGTTGGCCTGACCTGAAAGATCAGCACTTGCGTGATAATCGGTACCATCAACTTTGAAAGCCGGGTTTCTGGTGTAACACCATAGGATCGTTGCCATTCCGAACTCGTGTGCAATTTGAAACGCTTCACTCACTTCCTGAATTTGCCGGTTGCTTTCTTCGGAACCAAAATATACGGTAGCGCCGATTGCAACCGCGCCCATGTCGAACGCCTGCTGCACACTTCCACAAAGAATTTGATCATATGTGTTAGGATAGGTCATTAACTGATTGTGGTTAACTTTCATAATAAACGGAATTTTATGCGCATATTTTCGTGCCACACTACCCAAAACACCAAGTGTTGACGCTACAGCATTACAACCGCCTTCTATTGCTAATTTAACTATGTTTTCCGGGTCAAAATATGCTGGGTTTGGAGCAAACGAAGCACCTGCGGAATGTTCTATTCCCTGGTCTACTGGCAAGATTGACAAATACCCTGTCCCCCCCAGATTACCATGACTGAACATTGTTGCTAGATTACGTAGAACAGGAATAGACCTGTCTGAATTAATAAAAATTCTGTCTACCCAATCAGGACCGGGAACACTAATTGTTTCTTTGCTGATTTTTGGGCTCTTAAAATCCAGTAAATATTCTGCTTCATCACCTAGCATGTCCCGTATTTTCTTAATATCTCCCATTATTCATTCCTTTATATTTATTCAATAAACATACGAACCAATCATTGTCTAATTTAAAATACTTGTATATGCTTTAATCTACATAATTCCCTTACATGTTTCGGAAATTCTTTGGTTGTCCGGTTGACTCGATAACACCCATCCAAAGAGCACTCTCGGTTGAAACCCGTTTCCTTTCCTTGATAGCGGCAGTAATCGGGACATTCACAAATACGTTGTGCCAGAATCCAATCATCATATCGGTTTTACCTGCCATTGCAGCATGAACAGCCTGACGGGCAAGGGAATTACAAAAGAGCCGGTCATCACCGTTTGCCGGTATACTGCGAATTATATAACTCGGATCAATATATTTCAAGTTTGTCGGTAATTCATTTTCTTTAAAATAGATATTGATTGTACCACGTAAAAACATTCCAATATCGTCGAGTCTTACATTTCCAGAAGCATCTTTTTTCGAAGTGTGCATTTCCATTAAATCCTGTCCTGCACCTTCAGCGACGACAATAACTGCATGTCCTCGCGCCAATATTCGTTTCTTTAATGTCTGAAGAAACCCACTCTCTCCGTTAAGCTCAAACGGGTCTTCGGGAATCAATGTGAAATTCACTTCCTGGCTTGCAAGCGTTGCCGCAGCAGCGATAAAACCTGTTTCGCGACCCATGACCTTTACTAGTCCGATTCCGTTTGGAGCACCACGTGCCTCCACATGCGCACAGTCGATAATCTCTTTTGCTTTTTCTACTGCAGTACTGAAACCAAAAGTTTTCCAGGCGAATCTGATATCATTATCAATTGTTTTTGGAATTCCTATAACAGCGATATTCTTTTTTTGTTTCTCAATTTCTTCGCATATTGCATGAGCACCTTTCAATGTCCCGTCACCACCAATACAGAAAAAAATATTGACCCCGTTGTAATCGAGAAAATCGACAATAGTCTTTGGGTCTTCCGGTCCCCGTGAAGAACCGAGGACAGTCCCTCCCTCCTGATGAATATCCTCGACATATACTGGTGTCAGGTTAACAGGTGGTTTTCCATGAGCAGGATTTAAACCCTGATAACCATACTGTATACCGAGAATTTCTTTGACACCATAATTATGGAACAATTCCAGAACAATTGACCTGATTACGTTATTTAATCCGGGACAGAGACCGCCACAGGTCACAATTGCAGCTTTCGTCTTTGCAGGATTAAAGAAGAGACGCTCCCGGGGGCCTGATTTTTCAAAAAGCAATCCATCCAGTTTCTCCTCACCCGGAAAATACTCAACTTGATATCGGACTCGGGACTCATCAGGCACAAAATTACCAGTACCATCGCCATTGACTACCGACAGCCCAATCGGCGAATTAACTTGAGTTGCTCCTAAAGTTTTGACTATAAAATCTTCCGGAACCGGCACATTATCTCCTTAGTTCTGCCAATGAACAAGATGCCATTCGAAAGGATTCACCTGATCAGAGCAGCGCGGAACTATACGGATCGTAAAACCATGCAATCCGCTTGTTGGACTTGAAATAGTTCCAGTATAATGGAATTTTTTACTTTTATTCCCTTCACATTCCATAGACCGTGATTGTCCTTTAACTATTTTGCTGTCGTGATTCAACTTTCCAAAATAAATTTGCACATCGACATCATCCGGCTGCAGTGCTCCTAGTTCGACTGCAACTTTAACCTGTAGATCGGAATTCACAAATATACCGTCATTGCTTTCAGTTTCAACATTGCAAATCTTTAGCTCATTCCAGTGCGATTCCGTTCTTTTCCGGAGATCACAATAATACTTTGCATACTCAAAATCATTTTCGCAGAATCGCTTGAATCTGTCGGCAACCTGCAGATAGTACTGCTCCGTATAGTCCTTCACCATCCCATTTTGTGTTGAATAACGGAGAGAGCACCTGCATCGTCTTCTTCATTTTTTTGATCCATCCCCACGGAATTCTGTCGTTGCCCCGGTCATAGTAAAGTGGTATGATTTCCTTTTCAAGGATATTGTAGAGCATATTCGATTCTACTTTATCCTGATAATCGGTGTCTTCGTAATCTTCTCCTTTACCGATCGACCAGCCGACATCAGGATCAAGATCAAACGCTTCGGCCCACCATCCGTCAACAACACTGAAATTCAACACACCGTTAAACATCGCTTTCATACCGCTCGTTCCGCTCGCTTCCATGGGTCTTCTCGGATTATTCAACCAGACATCGACACCAGTCACGAGGTAGCGAGCGGTCGTAATATTGTAATCCTCAAGAAAAACGACATGCCTCCGTATTTCCGGATCCCGTGAAAAGTGAATAATCTCGCGAATGAGCTCTTTTCCATTTTCATCTTTCGGATGGGCTTTACCGGCAAGGATGATTTGAACAGGACGGTCTCTATCACAAAGAAGTCTCTTTAACCGTTCTTTATCCTCAAGAATAAGTGTTGCCCGCTTATAAGGAGCAAACCGTCTGGCAAATCCAATTGTCAATGCATTTGGATCAAGCACTTCATATGCGGTATTAATGTGATACTCCGATGCTCCACGCTGTTCAAGCTGTTTGACGAGACGTTTGCGAGCATAACTGATAAGCCGCTCTCTTCTCCGCTCGTGTGTCCGCCACAGCTCTTCAGGCGGTATCTGCTCAATATTTTTCCATATAGTCTGATCTGACGGCTCATTGTACCACTCAGTGCCGAGATACCGGTCGAACAGACCTGCCATATCATGAGAAATCCATGACTGTGCATGGACACCGTTCGTGACTGATGAAATCGGAACTTCATCAACCGGCACTTCGGGCCAGACATCCCGCCACATTTGCCGTGTGACATAACCATGGAGTTTGCTCACTCCATTGCAATACGACGACATCCGTAAGGCAAGTATAGCCATATTGAATTCTTCATCTTTTTCAGGATCAAGACAGCCTAGTTTGAGGATTTCAACCAATGGGATACCTAATGTGCCTGCGAAACCGGTAAAATACTTCTTCATTAACTGAATTTTAAACTTATCAATTCCGGCAGGAACCGGTGTATGCGTTGTAAACACATTACCCGATTTTACCACAACACGAGCTTGCTCAATATCCATATTGTACTTTTCGATGAAATAGCGCAGCCGCTCAAATGTAAGAAAGGCAGCATGTCCCTCATTCATATGGCATACATCAGGGACCATATTGAGAGCTTCGAGCATCCGGTGCCCCCCGATTCCAAGAATAATTTCCTGCCGTATCCGCATCTCTTTGTCCCCGCCATAGAGCTGATTCGTTATGGCCCTGCCTTCTGGATTATTTTCCTGCAAGTTTGTATCAAGCAAATAGAGGGGCACTCTTCCAGATTGAGCTTTCCAAACCTGAATATATACATCGCCATTGGGAAACTCAATTGAGATTTTTAACGGTTGTCCATCCTCCTTTAACACCTGCTTAATCGGCATGTTGTGGAAATCATTTTTCGGATAGAGTTCCTGCTGCCAACCGTCGATATTCAGATACTGCCGGAAGTAACCTTCCTGATATAACAGACCAACACCAACAAGCGGGATGCCCAAATCACTGGCAGATTTCAAGTGATCCCCGGCAAGTATACCTAGTCCCCCCGAATAGATCTGCAGGCATTCTGTTAAACCAAATTCAGCGGAAAAATACGCCCACGTCATATTGGACTTATTATTAAATGTTTTTTTGAACCATGTCTCTCCTGTTATATACGCATCCATGTTTTTCTTAACACGTTCTACATGGGAAACAAAACTATCATTCTGAGACAGTTTCTCTAATTTCTCTTGCTCAATTGTCCCCAGCATCAAAATCGGATTATGGTTCGTTGTCTCCCACAGTTCGCTATCAAGTCCGAGAAACAATGCAATTGCGTCGTGATTCCATGACCACATCAGGTTATAGGCAATCGACTCAAATACTTTCAGATTTTCCGGAATTGCCGGATTAACTTTGAACGGTGTAATCGTTTTCATTATTTATGTCCTTTGCACTTTCTCTGAAGTTTCCATCATCAATCATTTCTTATTACATCACATTAGACAAATCACAGCAACACATCTTTTGAACATGATTTATTGGACAAAGACTTTCCCACCCAAAAACTCTGCTGCATCACCAAGATCTTCTTCAATTCTAAGGAGTTGGTTATACTTTGCAATCCTGTCGGTTCTCGATGCTGAGCCTGTTTTTATCTGACCCGCATTTGATGCAACAGCAACATCAGCAATTGTTGTGTCCTCTGTTTCTCCAGACCTGTGAGACACGACCGCCGTAAAACCGGCTTTTTGTGCCATTTCTATCGCATCAAATGTTTCCGAAACGGTTCCGATCTGGTTAAGTTTAATCAGAATCGAATTCCCTGCGCCATTTTCAATGCCACGAGCAAGGCGTTCGATATTGGTAACAAACAGATCATCACCAACAAGCTGAATTTTCGAACCGAGTTTTTCAGTCAACTTATACCAGCCATCCCAGTCATCTTCTGCAAGACCATCCTCTATTGACACAATTGGGTATTTTTCAACGATATTCTCATAAAATCCGATCAGTTCTTCAGCAGAAAGTGTTCTGTTTTCAGACCGGAGGATATAGCTGCCATTTTCATAAAATTCACTTGCTGCAGGGTCAAGAGCAATAGCAACGTCTTCACCAGGTTTATACCCAGCTTCTTCAATGGCTTTGACAATAAATTGAAGCGGCTCTTCATTCGATTTGAGTGCAGGTGCAAATCCTCCTTCGTCACCGACAGACGTAACATGCCCGGCCTTTTTTAAAACTTTTTTCAAATTATGAAAAACCTCAACACCCATACGGAGCGCTTCGCGAAATGATTCCCCACCAACCGGAACGACCATAAATTCTTGAATATCGATATTCCAGTCTGCATGGCTGCCACCGTTTAAGACGTTCATCATTGGCGTGGGCAAGAGTTTTGCATTTACCCCACCAAGATAGCGATAAAGGGGAATACTAAGACTATTCGCCGCTGCGTGAGCAAGGGCCATTGAAACACCGAGAATTGCGTTTGCACCCAATTTGCTTTTATTTGGTGTTCCGTCCAATTCAATAAGCATCTTATCTATACTGACCTGATCGGATGCGTCAAGATCAAACAGCTCAGGAGCAATGATTTCGTTTACATTCTCTACAGCTTTTTTCACTCCTTTTCCCAGAAACCTTGTCGAATCTCCATCCCGCAGTTCAACGGCTTCATGTTCTCCGGTTGAAGCACCGGAAGGAACAATTGCACTGCCATAAAATCCGTCATCGAGATAGACTTCTACCTCTACCGTCGGATTCCCTCGCGAATCCAATACTTCACGGGCGTAAATGTGGTCAATAGTTAACATGATTATACCTCTTGATAATTGTGAACACTTATCTTGCAATTTTAGTGCTATTTATCTGTAAGAGCCGTCAGTCCGGGCAGTTCCTTTCCTTCGAGCATTTCAAGGGAAGCACCGCCACCCGTCGATATGTGTGTCATTGCATTTTCTAAATCAAATTTCGAAATTGCAGCTGCAGAATCACCTCCGCCGATGACCGAAATAGCTCCGGCTTCCGTTGAATCTGCAATGAACTGTGCTAATTCACGAGTCCCGTTTGCAAACGGTTCCATTTCGAAAACACCCATCGGGCCGTTCCATAATATTGTTTGTGCCTCAATAATATGTTTATAGTAGAGACGAATTGTTTCCGGTCCGATATCCATACCTCTCCAGCCGGAACCAATTTCATCTACATTCACAATTTTTGTTACCGCATCTTCAGAAAAACTATCGGCTATGACACAATCAACCGGTAGGATCAATTTACTTCCCGCTTTCTTAATAGTTTCCCGTGCAACCTCAATTTTATCTCCTTCCATGAGAGAATCACCGATCTCATATCCAGATGCTTTCAAGAAAGTAAACATCATTCCACCGCCGATTAGAAGTGAATCGGTTAAATCCAACAAATGCTCGATTACATCAATTTTTGTCGAAACTTTTGCACCCCCGATTATTGCAATAAGCGGATGTTTTGGTTTTTTGAGAATTGTTGAAAGATATTCTATCTCTTTCTGAAGCAGATATCCAGCCGCACATGTGCTTATATAGTTCGTTATCCCTTCTGTGGAAGCATGAGCCCTGTGAGCCGTCCCAAAAGCATCATAGACATAAAGCTCTCCTAATTTGGCCAAACTCATGGAATACTCAGCATCATTGACGGTCTCACCCGGATGAAATCGGACATTTTCGAGAAGAATGCAATCGCCTTCTGAAAGATTATTGACCATCTGTTCCACCTCCGGACCAATCGAATCGGGAGCAATAGGAATATCTTTACCCATGATTTTACTTAGCCGATCGGCGACCGGTTTCAACCGCATTGATTCAACGACTTTTCCTTCCGGACGTCCAAGATGCGACATAAGAATTGCTCTTCCGCCATCACCAAGTATCTTTTGAATTGTAGGAAGAGCTGCACGAATACGGCTGTCATCAGTAATATTCCCCTCATCGTCCATGGGAACATTAAAGTCAACACGTACCAATACTTTCTTCCCTTTTACATCGATATCATCTACGGTTAATTTGCTTAATTGTCTCATATCATGACGCTCTGTTTCGTATTAATTCATTATTGTAACACATTTTTAATACCGGTAAATTACCACACAAATATAAAGTCAAATAATATAATCAGACGTTGAATCGATTGAAGCACTCAACTCATTCCTCATGTGATCATATCCAGTGCGTCCCATCAGTGCATATGTGGCCTTTTTCCCCTCTTCAACTCCGGGTTGATCAAATGCATTCACCTGAAACAATTCACCGGCATAGGCTGTTTGAAGCTGCAGCATATAGAGCAGTTGACCAACAGTAAATGGATTAATTTCAGGAAGTATAATCCTGCAATTCGGGTGTTGATTGTGCGAGAGTGACCAGGCTGTCGCTTTCTGCTCGGTCTGCAATAATTCATTCAGCGATCTTTGATCCAGATAGTTCAATGCTGCTTCTTCAGTATAAGGGCAGTTAATTGTTACTGTCTCAGCATACCGCTCAACAGTTACAAAAGTAATCATTTTATCATTCGGCCCCTCTACATACAGCTGCAACTGAGAGTGTTGATCCGTAGCACCGAGTGCTTTGACCGGGGTCTGTCCGACATGAACTTCGCGACCGCTATTGTTGCATTTCTTCCCAAGGCTTTCTGCCCACAACTGCCGGAACCAGTCTGCAACATCTTTCAATGCCTGAACATAGGGCATCATAACCGCAATATTCTTGCCCTTTTGGTACATGAGATAGTGTACAGCGGCAAGCATTGCTGCAGGATTGTTGAAGATATCTGAATTTGAGCACACATCGTCCATAAAGGCCGCACCTGCCAAAAGCTCTTCAATATCAATACCTGCCGTCACTGCTGATAACAACCCTACAGGAGATAATACCGAAAACCTGCCGCCAACATTTGCAGGAACAGCAAAAGTCCGGTATTCACCGGAGCGGGCAAGTTTTCTGAGAAAACCATGGTCAGGATCTGTCGTGAAGACAAAGTGCTCATGAGCTTTTTGCTCTCCGACTGCCTTGGTAACTTCATCTCGAATAATAAGAAAATTAGCGAGTGTTTCAGCTGTACTGCCGGATTTTGTGATAATATTGAAAACAGTTTTTTCAATATTAACAGTGTTGATTAAAGCTCGGATCAGATCGGGATCGATATTGTCCGGAAAATATACTTTGAGTCCACCATTTCTTTTTAAACTGGGCAGCTCATTGTAAAAAGGAGGATTTAAAGCTGTCTGAAGTGCAATGCTAACTAATGCCGACCCTCCGATCCCAACGACAACAAAGGAATCAAAATCTTGTTTTAACCTTCCGGCACAACCTAATATGTCTTCAACTATTTCATCCTGATACGGAAGTTCGGTAAAACCAAGGAGCTTCTTTTTCCGTAATTCTGCCAGAGAATCATGTGCTTTCTTAGTGCCAGCAGAAATATACTCCAGATCCTTATGTGACAGTCCATTTGACACTCCCACAACATCGGTAAGCACATTACGATAATCGACCCGAATTCGCATCGATTTTTTCCATAGAACATCATTCCATCGAGAATTCATAGTAAGTATCCCAGGACAATTAACAATCCGGAATTCATTTAACAACACTAAGATTATTACAATAGCACAGAATCAACTCATTGATAATTATTCTCTACAAAAAGAGTTGCTCAATACATGCTCAATGGTACTATTAATGTGCAATGAATTTAATTAAATCTTTCACACGGTTCGCATATCCAAATTCGTTATCATACCAAGACATAACCTTTAGAAGGTTACCACTCATGACATGCGTTAATTCTGCATCAAATATGGATGAATAAGCCGATCCATTAAAATCGATAGAAACAAGAGGAAGATCGCTGTACGCAAGGTATCCTTTAAGTGAAGTCTCTGATGCTGCTTTCATTGCACCGTTCACTTCTTCTTTTGATGTACTTTTTTCAACCTCCACAACAAGGTCAACTATTGAGACATTCGGAGTGGGTACTCGAATTGCCAGGCCGTCCAGTTTCCCTTTCATTTCAGGAAGGACTAATGCTACTGCTTTTGCTGCGCCTGTTGTTGTCGGGATCATCGACACTGCAGCAGCACGGGCACGCCGCAAATCTGAGTGAGGAAAATCAAGGATACGCTGATCGTTTGTATATGAGTGGATTGTTGTCATCAGACCGTGTTTGACAAGGAAGTTATCATGCAATACTTTCACAACAGGTGCAAGACAATTTGTAGTACAAGAGGCATTTGAAATAATGTGGTGTTTTTCGGCATCGTATACATTTTCGTTCACTCCGAGCACAACTGTCAAATCGATATCACCTTTTGTAGGCGCAGAGATAATCACTTTTTTAGCTCCTGCATCACGATGAAGCTGTGCTTTGTCACTCGAAGCAAAAATACCTGTTGACTCAACAACAACATCGACATCAAGTTCACCCCAAGGAAGCTGCGCCGGATCACGCTCTGAGAGTATTTGCAGTTTTCTCCCGTCAACGTCAAACGAATTCTCACCTGTTTCAATGTTTTTCCCCAAGGGTCCATGGACCGAATCGTATGCAAAAAGATGTGCTAAGGTCTTAACATCAGTTAAATCATTGATTGCAACAAATTCAAGCTCGGGATCTGACAATCCTGCTTTTAAGACCATACGTCCTATTCTACCAAATCCATTAATTCCTACACGAATAGCCATGATATTCTCCTCAATAAATAATAATGAATAATATATTTGATGTTTCGTTTTGACGTATAATTAATGCCAAGTCTGAACGTATGCGCTGAGGAAGATTTTACATAAAAAAGAGTCGCCTCGAAAAGCGGTATGTGTCGAAATGTAACGTAATATTTCTATGGAACAATATACCAATATTATTTGAATTATTCCACATATTTTTAAGGGTAAATCCATGCATGAACATATATAGTTAAGAGTGTAAATTTTATGGATTAGTTTTCTTTTAATGCGTATATTTGCCAGATTATTTATGAAAAGTTATTGTGTATTAAGTATTATGAATTGTTAATAAAGGAAGTACCTGCTATGATTGATACACTTGCAAATCTTACTGCGGATGAACTGGTTGAATTCGTATTTCAAAAATCGGACAATGAGACGATTGCAGATATTAATGAGACAATTGCCCCAAATTATGATCCTTTTGATAGTTTTGTTCTCGTCAATTCCGAGGGGCCGTGGCTCTATACTGATGATGGCAGAAAATATTTTGACGGTATTTCAGCCTACTCTGCAGCTAATTTAGGTCATAATAATGATTTTGTACGCGAGGTTATTATTGCCTATTTAAATAAAAAATCCCCAACAGTACTCGGAAGATTTCTTGCATCTAAACCACTGGCTGTTGCCGGAAAGCTTCTCAAAGAGCTGACCGGATATGAAGTGTTTCTACCTTCAAACGGTGGTGTCGAAGCACCGGAATCTGCTGTAAAACTTGCTCGTTCATACCATCACCATAAAGGTTATATAAATCCGGAAATTATTATTTTTTCCGGATGTTTTCATGGAAGATCGATAACATTTACACAATTTTTGGAAGATGATGTGTCTACGTATGGTTTCGGACCATTCCCAAAAGGCTTTATCAAGGTAAAGTTTAATGATATTGATGCGGTTAAATCGGTTATTAAAAAAAATACTGCCGCCGTTCTTATCGAACCTGTTCAAGGTGAGGGAGGAATTAATATCCCCGATAAGGAATTCCTGACTACTCTTCGTCAGTTGTGTGACGAAACAGATACCTTACTCATTTATGATGAAATTCAGACTGGTTGGGGACGTACCGGCAAGATGTTTGCATGGGAACATACAGGTGTTCGCCCCGACATTCTATGCCTCGGAAAATCGCTGTCTGGAGGATTCATGCCAGTATCCGGCATACTTGCTGACGAAAAGGTGATGAAAACATTTGTACCCGGATCACACGGATCAACTTTTGGCGGTTCTCCGTTATCAATGATGACTGCTATCGCTTCGGTCGTTGAAACACTTCGCTGCAAACTACATGAGCGGTCTGCCGAACTAGGTGCTTATGCCCTTTCCCGGCTACAGGAACTTGCAAAGAAATCTCCACATATCAAGGAAGTGCGAGGCCTTGGATTGATGATTGGTATTGAGTTAGAACATGGGGGAAAAAGTGGTTACGATTTTTCAAATGAGCTTGTTAAGGAAAGATTGATTGTGAAGGAAACACACAAATGGGTTATACGGTTTTCACCACCGCTTATTTGTACAAAAGATGATATTGATTATGCAATGTCAATATTTGAAAAGGTGTTGCTGTAATAAGGAAAATGTGGTTGCAATCAGAGGCATTTTTAAAAGGGGTAGTGCTATCCTATCCCTTTTTCTTTTTCTTCCAGTCGTTTGCTATGGATTTAAGATCGAGAATTGATGTTTTTGCGGCTTGTTTGTTTTCTTCAATGATCTTATTATATATCTCTTCGCGGTGAACAATTACATCTCTCGGTGCTTCAATACCGAGGCGCACCTGTCCACCCTCAAGATTTATAATCGTGATTTTTATATCGTTACCGATGTTGATGCTTTCGCCTACTTTTCTGGTGAGAACTAACATATACCTTTCCCTGGTTTCTAATCCTTCATAAATTCGTGATTCGTAGAATATCGGTCATCATCAAGAACAATCTGCTGTCCCAATCCCTGCTTGATATTAACAATCACCGGACCTTTTAGATTAGCAGATACCTTCTTTAATTCAGGCCGGATCGTAACAATAGCATAAAGCAAAAGGTCCTGATCTTGAAATTCACCTAAATTATATGCTTCAGCTATTGAGATAGCAGGTGAATATTCATCAATAACCAGAATTGGACTGATAATTGGAAATGATATGTCTGGGTCATCGATACTCAGAAGCCATTGAAACGGTTTGTATTCTTCTAAATCGATGATAACAAATCGCTTTAATTCTTCAAAACCAATTAAACCTTCATGAAAAGTCGTTATCCTATCCGTCTCAACTTTAATTGACCCCAACTGAGGATTTTCAATTGTAATGTACTTTTCCATAGCAAAAAGGTATAAAAAATTCTGTTTGATAGCAAGAAAAAATATTTTTTTACGAATATGCTTTAGAAGTCGACGATTATCATACTCCGAGGAAATCGATTAGGCTTGGAGAAACAACACGAGCACCGGCGCTGAGGGCCGAGTTGAGCGCATTTTCCTCTGCTTTAAAAGCAATAAATGCCTCGCCGAAATCGGTATCTTCCAAAGAAGAGAGTGCTGATTGGACTTGAATATTTTGTGAGATAAACCGGTCATCATTAAATGTGATTAACTGTTTTCTTGTACCGATTTTCAAAAAATTTTGCAGTGTTTGTTCGATGGCACCATTTACATTTTCAATTTTCCCATTGATTCCGCTGGTATCATCGGTTTCAAGGAACCCTTTGAGATCGAAGATTAATTGGAATATATCTTCTCCTCCAGAAGTTGACTGGTTAAAAATCTCTTTCCCAGTCAAGTTTACCTCCACCGTTGTCTGATCATTAATCTGCCTGTTAATTTTGCCGTTATTTCCACGATAACTGGATACTGGCTCACTCGACAATCCATTAATTACGTTCTGATTCAGTTCAAAAGGTGCACTTTGTGTTTCCGTACCCCCGAATAAATATTTGTTATTAAACTTTGAATTTGCTATTTCATTTAAATTATCTAACACCAGATCGAGCTGTTGAGCCAGACTACTCCGGACTGTAATAGAATCCGAAGCACCTTCTATTGCTATTTCTTTTACTCCAACCAGAATATCATATATTTGATTCAGTGCTTCTTCTTGCGCTGTGAGCTGGGTTAATCCATCACCGATATTGTCCTGGAATTGAAAATTACTTTCCAATATTGTCCGCAATTTCATGGCGTTTGCCATTGATTCCGGATCATCTGAGGGTCTATTCAGTCTTTTTCCAGTAGCAAGCTGCTCCTGTAGATCAGTAAGACGTTCTCTGCTGTTATTAAGGTTCTCGGTAACTGTTCTGAAACGAAAGCTGTCTGTAATTCTCATGACATACCTTTTGTTTAGATATTAATGAGGGTTTCGAACATTTCATCTACTGTCTGGATTAATTTTGCGCTGCCCTCAAATCCACGCTGAAATTTAATGAGATTCACGAATTCTTCATCGAGACTCACACCCCCTGTGGACTCCCGCAAATTTTTAAACTGATTGATCAGGAGGTCCTGATTCAAAACATTGTCGTGTGCATCTTTGGCATCAATTCCTATTTCACTGACAATTGTATTGAAAAAATCAACAAGAGACTCTGTACCATTACTGAGTATAAGTTTCTGCTTTAGATCGGCAATTGCTAATGCAATAGTGTTATCACCGGGTGAGCCTGTCGTCTGTATCTCCCCAGTATCCAATACAGTATCAACTCTTCGTGCCGCAGCAATATTATTGACATCGTCAACAATTACCTGAGCCAGTTCAATATTAACCGCACTATTGCCGGTGAAAAACAAATTGTTTTTCGGCACTGCTGGATTGGTACCTTTTATCCCGACACCGATTTTGTGAACATTGTTTACTGAGTCAATAAGATTCTTTGCGAGTTCGTCAAAAAGCCCTCTGAATTTCGGTATGGCTTCATTTCGTGATTCAATAAGTGCGGCAATACTACCGTCTCTAATCTTAAACTGTTCACCGGTGTTTGAATCAACTATGTTAGAAACCAAATTTCCATTAATGTTTTGAACGACTACTTCGAGTACTGTGGGAAAATTTGAAGTTACAAGTGAGCGTTCCGAACCGGCTACATTGATTACGTCATTTTGTTTTTCCAATGCGAAAATATCCATAAGTTCGGACAATTCATCAAGAGACCTGTCTCGCTGATCTCGCAATTCATTTGATGTTCCAGCTGCAATCCCCTCTGTAGCAAGAATCTGTCCATTGAGGGTCGCAACTTGCGATGACAATCTGTTTACGTCATCAACGGCACGCTTGAGTTCAAAATCGATATCATCACTTAATACAGTAAGTTGTTTATCAATTCTATGAAATGCTTCAGTGACAAGTTTTGCCGATTCACGCAGATTAAATCGAGTTGTTGCATTCTCGGGATCGTTTGAAAAGCTGTACCAATTGTCAAAATACCGTGATACTAGTGCCCGAAGCCCAAATTCAGAAGGTTCATTAACCGTAACTTCTATCTGAATTGAAAATTCGCTCTAACGCCGTATTTCTCCCCTTTGTATGGAGTTCATTACGCAGTTGGCGGTCAATGAGGGTGTCCCTGATCCGTCTGACACCTTCTACCTTGACACCTGTACCGAAAACTCCTTCCGGCGATACTAAAGGCGCATCTGTTGCGAGATTTACTTCCTGCCGGCTGTATCCTGGAGTATTAACATTCGCAATGTTATTACCGGTAACATTGAGCCCGGCGAGTTGAGCTCGGAGTGCTTTTTTTCCAATATCGAACGCTGCTCTTATACCAAAGCCACTCATATCAGCCTACCTGCACCTTAAACTTTTCTATCCAATAGATTGTTGTTTTTGGGAGCTGTTTTTGCCTTTGAATTTGGAGATACATAGACACCTTTTTCTTCCATCGCACCATAAAACACTTGAATGTTTTTGTCAATGAACTGAAGAGAGCGGTTTATGAGGTATTTATTGCTCTTGTTAATGTTTAAAATTTCCTGAATTACTGATTTAAATTTTCGTTCCAGTTCTCCGAGAGGTCCTGATAATTCTTTGGGAGAATTTTCAATAATAGAAGTTAATTTCAGCTGCTCCGGAACTACACCAAGATAAATCCCGATAACTTCAAGTTTTTGGAGCCGCTTTTCTTCAAGTTTATTTATTGAGCTCAGTATCATTTGCTGCTCCCGGATATTTTCATCAAGTCCCACCAAATCCGCATTTACCAGAATACCTTTTTGCTTTTTCACAAGATCAAAAACGGCTTTATACATTGCAAATTCTTTTTCAATAATTCCCGATAATTCTCGGACACTTTTTTCAAGGGATTCCATACGTTTATCAGCTCTATGTTATTAATTTTCAGTCTGTTATGATTTTCGGGTACTACTGTTTAAATATCGACATTTTCTCTGTTCGGCTTTAAATTTGTGTCTGCTGCTGAAACTGCTCTTTCATCTTTAAAACATTTTGAATATAATTCCGTGTTTCTGCGTACGGTGGTATCCCGTTATATAATTTTACAGTACCCGGGCCGGCATTATACGATGCGAGTGCGAGTGAAATATCACCGTTGTTTTCTTCTAGCAGTTTTTTAAGGTACTGTACACCTCCCATGATATTTTCCTTCGGATCAAAAATGTTATTCACGTCAAGTTCCTGAGCGGTTAAATCCATAAGCTGCATTAATCCTTTTGCACCGCTCCGCGATACTGCATCCGGATGACCGCTGCTTTCCTGTGCAATAACAGCTTTAATGAGGGCAGGATCAACATTGAAGTGTTGAGCAGCGCCGACAATAATGGATTGAAACCTGTTCACACGGTTTTCCATTGTTTCATTGACCGGATTTGCATTTGAAATCGGCGATTTATTAATCTCATCTGTTTTCGGGATGTTTTCGGGTTTTGAGTCGAATTCTCCTTGGTACTTTTTCTCAAGATACTTGACAACCATATCACCAAGCCCAAACGACTTTGACTGCGCTATCTGATCGGCAAGTTTTTCATCAAACATGGACATAAAGACATCCATTGCATAACTATCGCCAAACAGAGAACTTTTTGGAACGGTTTTGCGCATTTCCTTGAGCATTCTCAAGACGAAAAGCGATTCGAAACCCTCAGCAGCTTTTTTTATTCCTTCTTTACCCTTTGTACCCTTGAGATTATCAAGCGTACGCTCCATCCGTTTATAATTCGCGGAATTTAGATCTACATCGCTGTTGAGTTTTGTTATATCTGATAAAGCGCCTAATTTATCCATAAAGCTCACCATGTTCATTCCTTTTAAAGAATTCTTAGAGCTGCACGCAATGCCCCATTCGCTTTAAGAGCCTGAAATATACTTATAAGATCTCTCGGTGTTACTTGAAGCGCATTTAATGCTGCAGCAAGATCAGCAACAGTGCTGCCTGTCTGCTCGTCAAGATAAACTGCCGCTCCCTGAACAGGTGCCTGACCTGCAGGTGCGCCCGCCGCCGGTCTGATCTGAATCGTCAGATCTCCGTGTGCGATCATTACTGGCAACAGTGAAACATCATTTCCCGAAACAACGGTCCCTGTACGCTCATTTATAACAACGACAGCAGGTACATCGGACATTACTCTCAATTGTTCAATAATGGAAATAAACTCCACTTCATTCACATCGGATGCCTGCTGGCCCGGTTGGGGCACAATCTTAACATTTACTGTTCCTGGGTCGATCACTTCAGCAGTATTGGCTCCCACAGCATTATTAACTGCCTGGGCAATCCTATGGGCTGTAGTAAAATCGGGTTGACTCAGAATAAGGACAATCTGACTTTCTGATGAAAATGAAGATTCGATGTCATTAAGAATAGTAGCTCCATTGACAATGCGCCCCGTGGCAGTGAAATTTTGTGTTGCAGCACCGGCGACATTAAGTCCCCCGATTGAAATAGGGCCGGTGGCAATAGCTATCGGTTGTTCTGTCTCAGGATCTATCAAAACTGTCGGTGTCAGAACTCCTCCTGCAAGACTCGTTGCATCTCCAATAGATGATACTATAACATCAATTGTCGAGCTTCTTTTTACAAACGGTGGAAGCGTAGCATTTACCGTTACCAGTGCAGAATTTCTTGTCCGTATTGCTCCCGCATCAACCGTAATATTAAAATTTCTTAAATAGTTTGCTATGGTTTGCGGAGTAAATATTGCCTGCGTTCCGTCTCCGGTACCTGCCAGGCCGGTTATTAATCCGGGACCTGTCAAGAGTTTACTTGACAACCCTTTTATTATAGAAATGTCTTTAATTCTGGATTGACCAAACAATGATCCTGACCACACCAATAGAAGCATGGTTACAATTATAAGTGACTTTATCTTGTGCTGCTGATTTAGCATCCTACCATTCATCATATGTATCCTTACATCTTTTAATTGTTACTTCTTATTATTAAAATTATTTTTATATTCAGTATGACTCTGTTAGATTATTGCATTAAAATATCCAATTGACTATTCGGGTAAAAAGACCTGGTCTGTGTGCTTGCGTTGTAACACCTGTCCCTTCATGAAATATTCTGGCATCAGCAATAAGTGTAGAGTTAATTGTATTATTTCTTGATATGTCTTCCGGTCTAATAATTCCCTCAACTATTGTCACAACTTTTTCACCATTTGTTTCAACTTCTCTGCTCCCTCTGATGAGAAAATTACCGTCTTCCTTCACTTCGATAATGAGCGCTGTTACCTGGGCAGTAAACTGCCCTTGAGTAGATACCTGACCACTTCCCTGAAACTGATTTGAGGACTCCGAAGAAATCGAGCCGGTCAGTCCGTTGAGAAAACTGTTCCCAAAATTAGCCTGGGCTTCCAGGGTATTCTGCTTATTTGTTTGAGTATTATTTGAATTTGATGCCTGTGCATTTTCGTTGACCAGAATAGTAATTACGTCACCGATCCGTTTTGCCCGAACATCGCCAATTAACCCACCCTTGCTAAGTCTTGCGCCGATTATGCTTTCTTGCGCAATTGCTCCACCGGCGAATACCAGGGTAGCAGTAACTATGAGTGTTAATACCTTAATGATACGGTACTTCATGAATATTTCCTTTCAATCAGAGATGTACTACTGAACAATAATTTTCGATTCGCTTACAACAGTTACATATAACAATTGATTTCTATTTGTTCTCTTTATTGGTATAGTATCTCCTGCACGAGCATCTTTTTGTGCAACACCTTTACACAATATTACAATGCCACCCCGCTCAATCTCTACATCAATCGATTCTCCACGCCTCACAAGCACTGGTTCGACAACGTCCTGCAATTTGACCGGCTTTCCTGTCTGGATCGGAATTCTCGATTCCATTCCGACAATCAGCGCTTTATCGGCAACAAGATCGTTGTTAAAATTTGTGGATTCGTCTGTAATAATTACAATATCGTCTTCAGTAAGCAATTCACCCCGTTTTATGTCCCGCGCAGCAACAATAAAGGATTCAAATGTTTTGATCCGAATCTGTACCGGTACCGATTGGGTGAGTCTATCACCGTTATAAATCCCCACGTAGAGAGAAAAACTCCCTTTTAACCGTCCGACTCCCAAAGGACGCGCTTTTATTGACAAGTCTTTTCGCGCAGCCGCTCTTGGTGGAGGAATCCGGACAAATTCGATACTTTTTTTTATTTCTCGTGTATTATCAATACTTTCAATATATTCCCCCGTGCAGCTTCAACAATTCGTTCTCCTGCAATCATTACCGTGTCAAGATACACTACAACTTTTGCTGCACCCCCAATTGCAATTTCAGTCATCTGGATGCGGTTTTCCTTGAGTTTATATTCAATGAGCTGCCCGGTCAGTTGTATCGGAGTAATCCGGTAAAGGAGCGGCGCTGAGATTGACATTTTTGATACGCTCAATAAAATCGGCAAGCCCCCCCGAAATTACTCTACTTCGCCGAGTTTAACCGTCGGTCCCTGAACAATCGCTTCTTCTTTTAGTATTACTTTTGTCTGAGCAAAAGCAAATGTTCCACCTAACCAGACCAAATATATATATGATATGATGAGAGAGAGTGATCTTTTGTATCTCAACGCTTTCATGCTGCTATAACCTGTCGTTTATCTTCGTAATTGATTCGATGTATTGAGCATGTCGTCCGCTGCCTGCACAGCTTTTGAATTGGTTTCAAACGCTCTTTGTGCAACGATCATATTGACCATTTCTTCAACCAAATCAACGTTTGAACCCTCAATGTGCCGTTGCACTATGTTTCCTGCACCGTCAATTCCGGGTACACCTTGAATCGGTGCGCCTGATGCAAACGTCGCTTCAAACAGGTTTTGTCCTATATTTTTCAAACCTGCTGGATTAATAAACAGAGTAACTTGTAATTGTCCGAGATTCTGAAGCGTTTCCTGACCGAATACCCGGGCATTCACAACACCGTCAGCAGCAATCTCTATATCGAGTGCGCCCTGTGGAATTGTGATCTGTGGTTCGATGTTAAAACCGTCAGATGTAACCAATACACCAAGTTCCGATAATTTCAAAGCTCCGTCACGTGTATATGTCTGCCGACCGTCGGGAAGGTTGACCTGTAAAAAGCCGTTCCCATTAATCGCAACATCAAGTGGATTATTCGTCGCGATCATTTCCCCCTGTGTATATATTTTTTGTGTTGCAACTGGACGGGTTCCTGAACCAACTTGAAGTTCAGTAGGAACAAAACTACCTTGCAAATTTGAAGATCCGGCAGCCCTGATCGTTTGATACAGCAAATCCTGAAATTCTACTTTGCTCTTTTTGTAACCTGTAGTATTGACATTCGCAAGATTATTCGAAACTACGTCAATAAACAATTGCTGAGCAAGCATTCCCGTAGCAGCAGATCGTAATATTCTGCTCATTAAAGCATCCTCCGTTTATTCATTAAAACTGTTATTGCACTCTACCAACTTCGTTGACTGCCCGGTCGAGTGATTCGTCCTGCATATTGATTGCTTTCTCATTCGTTTCAAATTCACGTGCTGACTGAATCAAACTTACCATTTCTTCTATAACTTCTACATTTGATTCTTCAAGTGTTCCCTGCCGTAGTTTGAATTGACTCGTATTCAGAGGAGTAGCTGAACCTGCCTCAGCTTCGAATAAACCATCGCCTAATTTATTCAATTGATACGGTTTCGGAAAGTCTACAATTTACAATAAGTCTATGGTTACACCATCTACCTGAACTGCACCATCATCGCCAATAAATATTGATTGCCCCTGAAGCAGCATTGTACCATTATTGCCCAGTACCTGATATCCATTGCCAGTTATGAGAATACCGTTTTCATCAAGCTGAAAATTTCCGTTTCGTGTGTACCTCGTTCCGTCAGTCGTCTGAACAACAAAAAAACCATCGCCTTCAAAAGCAGTATCGAGTGGGTTTCCTGTCGGTGTTAAATTACCTTGTTGATGCATTGTATGGTCCTCATCAACATCTTCAAGTTTTTTGAAATCTGTTGAATTCTGTTGAAGGATCGTGTCATGGTCAACAAGATGTTTTCTGAAGACACCATCTTTTTTGAAACCCGTGGTGTTGGCATTGGCAAGATTATTAGCCGTGACTTCTTGCTTGAGCTGGAGTGAATTCATAGCTGCAGCATTGGTGTAAATTCCGCGTAGCATTGCGTTTCCTTTTAGGTGGTTTATCGAAAAAATTCAAACTGCTTAACTTAGCAGCCGATACTATAAGTGAGTATTGGTTATATTGAGCATTGTGCATAGTTAATATTTACCGTAGCTTGTCAGGGCAATATGCGTGCCATACTACACTTGACAAACGTTTCAGTGTCCTGTAAGCACTGAAAAATCAAACATTTACCCGGTGCATACTCGACACTAAGGAAAATAGTTATGACCTCTGGATTGAAATCGGAAATTTTTGCCCGTTTTCTGAAGTGTAGATCATCTATAATGAAAGATTTTTATTGCTCCGCGAATAGAATATACCTAAGTTTATCCACTATGAAACCAAGTATGATTTTCTTGAAACTTATTGGTGTCCTTGCATTCCTGCTTTTTATTAATAATCCGGTAATTAGCCAGCAAAACCACACCATTTTAATTGTTCTGGATTCCTCCAAGAGAATGGCGGAAGACATTGGAGGACTAACTAAATTTGACAAAGCAAAGCAAGTAATCGAAGATTTTATTAATGCGCAGATTCCTGCTCAAATTGGCCTGACCGTTTTTGGTTCAGACGAAGTAAGCGGATCCGAAGCATATTTTTCTCCCGTATTACCAGCAGATGAAACTGCCAATGTTATTATGAATGAATTGACTTCTTTGGAACCAGCCGGAATGAGTCCTATTGCATCTGCTCTGGCTTCAGGAAGTCAAGCATTTAATGTCACTAATGCAAATTATATAATTTTGATAACCGACGGTGTAGAGGACAGCGGAGGAGGACCTGTTTCAATTACCGAAGCACTTATTGAGCAGGGTTTACTTTACCGACTAGACGTGGTTAGCTTTGCCGAGAATATTGAAGATAACAGGTTATTAGATGCACTTGTGCAACGAGGTGGTGGAAACTATTATCCAATTGAAAAATCGGAAGATCTCATCCAAAATTATTTTTCTGAAATCAATGAAGAAATTAGGAGAAGCTTCTCAGGGATGATCGGATATCGTAGTTTCATCAACGAAGTCAACAGCTTTCCAGCATATGGTATTGAAGTATCACTTTTAAATTCAACCGGTCAGGAAATTGAGATGCGCAGTTTTTGGAGAGGGATTTTCGAAGACCTCCCCCCCGGAAATTATATGCTTGTTGCCAGACATGGAACAATAGAGCACTCAGCACCAATTGCAGTAATTCCTGGCGTGCGAAACGACCACAACTTTGTGTTTGATCTTGCATCGGGCGGATTCACTTTTAACCATACAATCAAGAATACTGTCTGTAGCCGCGCATATGGTACAATTACGCGAGTATACCATTCAAGTGGGGAGATTATTTATACCGGAACTTCCTGGCGAGGCGCAATCGACAACTTACCTGAAGGAGCATACCAGGTTGAGGCATATATTGAAGGACTTTCCATTCAAACGAAAGAAGTAATTATTCAACAGGGCACAGATCCTGTAATCACATTCGAATTTGATGTCGGCCGGGGAAGAATATCGTACTTGTGTTTTCTTGATCCGAGCCAAACGAATGTGGCGAACGGTACTGTTATCAAAATGTATCGACAGCCTTACAATGAACTCGTACTTGAGCAAACACAGTGGCGTGGGACCACTCCCTATTTACCCGTCGGGCAATACGCTGTGGAAGGAAATTACAAGGGTATAATCAGAATGGAAGAAATTGAAATCCATTCTGATTCTACGAGTGCATTGACGTTTACATTTAATATTATACAGGATAGGTTTAGTTATCAGTGTTTCAGGAATGAATTGCGGAAAACCCCTGCAACAGGAGTGATTTTTCAAGTGATCGATGAAAAAGGTGCAATTATAGAAGAGTCAAATTTTTGGCGCGGATCGTTTCAGCTTCCTGAGGGGAATTATACACTCAAAGCATTATACCAGGGAGTTACAAAAATTCAAACACTCAATCTGATCGAATCAACTGATCCGATCGTCTCAATCATTGATTTTGAGTTGTGATGATTGGATGCACTACTCGATCACAAGACCCAAATCTTGAAACATGCTGATACGGAGAGCTTCTGCCCAGTTTGATAATAAGTTCTTTTGCAGATCCGATAAATCCAATCCGGACAGCTGATTCATTTTATTTTCACGTTCTGTCGGAAATATCTTAATCCCTTCACTCCTGCTGCTCGTGGCAGCTATGTTGTCTACAAAAGCGAGCGTACCTTCAGCTACATTAATCAATTGAATTGCCACTTCTATTTCCATTGTCGTTCTCGGAAGTCCCATGAAATATGGAATATAGAGCCCTCTACCTCTCTCCACATTATAATTGACCACTTCCCCGTAAACAACATAATCTACACCAAGCCGTTTACCCATCCTGACCATATCGCTCATTACAACCTTTTGATTTTGTTTGAGCCCTTCATTCGACATGACAGCTTGAACGTTGCGCTGCGGAACCAATACAAAATATTCATTGTAGTCAAAAACCGATCTGAACGATTCAACAAGTGGTTCTCTGATCTTCCCAAGTTCCCGGGTATTAAATTCAAGGACAGCGAGCTTGCTGATCTGAGACAAATATTGTATGGCATTACCTCTTTCTACATTATTAAAATTCAGCTCGGCTATCAACTCTTCACCGACATTGTTAATATCAACAGAACGCCGGACTTTTCCATCTTCACGTTCGGAAAAGGTAATAATATTATCATCTACCCGGGCACCTTCAGTCTGGGGATTGGTATGAACATAATAGAAAAACCGAAAATCTTCTCTATTTAATCCGAACCTTCTTTGTATAGAATCGAATCCGGGCGCAAGATTATGTGGAATTGTCGATTCGTCGATACCGTCAGAAAAGACCACAATTCTCTGCAAGTGCTGCCGGTTATAATCACTGCTCTGATATGTGTCTAATTGCCGGTATGCTTCAAGAAGAGAAGATTCAAATAATTCTCTCCACCTTAATTCAGAGCCGAGCGCATCAAGCTCATCGGCTTTCGTATTTATCTCATCGGGAATATCTCTTACCGAATTTTTCACTTCTTCTTTTTTTGCCGCATCTAATGACTGCCAGGAAAGAGTATTGATTTCATTATTAAACGATATCAACGACACATTTGATCTGTCCGAAATACTATCAATAAGAACCTGAACAAATTCAGTTATACCCTGTAAAACCTCTTCACCAGTCCGTCCTTCCCCTATTCCCCTACCGATCATTGATGGCGTTCCATCGATAATAAACACGGTATCTTTAATTGGGGGACGCGGAAGAGAATAGAGAACTCCCTCTCTACTGATAAATGGCTTCCTTCCTGGTTCGAGTGCCGGTTCTTCTAGAGGATTAACAGGTGGCGCTGCAGCAACCCTTCGTTGCCGTCCAATAATGCTGTTCATGCGTACATCAAAAAAGATACCCGTACCGGGCCGCTTACTCCCCAAAGGAATATCTGCTCCGAGCTTTAGTTGCATGCCCGGTCTTTCATAAAATTTAATTCCTACCGCAATATTTCCAAGACTGCGTCCATCACCCTGCTGGGTCAGAATATTCTGAGAATAATATTCACCAAATAAATTTGTCCCGAAGAAAAAATTTCTGCCCAATCCAAAGCCAACATGGAATTGGCTTGATTGTATTAATTCATCTGTTGGCGAAACACCGTAAACACCATTTAAGACATTATACCAAAATGTACTGTCCGGTTCTGTTATTTCTGAAACTCTGCTGCCTCCGTGAAAATATCCGGCATTTATTTTTGCAATCCAATTACTCCAGTTAAAATCCACATAGAGGTTTGAACCAAAACTGCTTTTATAGGAAGTAAATGCGCGAATCAAACGCTGGCCCTCATCAAAACCAGCTGGAAACGAGTAATATGTTTCTGCCGACCAGTTGAATTCCGCTTCTTCGACGTTGGGTGATGCATAACGCAATCCAACTCGCATATCTCCTGCACCATATTTATACGTGCCGGGGAGCTGGTCCATAAAGGACATTCCGCTTATTCCAAACTCCCAGTTCTCATTTATCCCATACCGGAGCGACCACTGCAAATCAGCAAGCGCACTTGATCCTCTAAAGGTAAGGGTATCGATACCCGAGGGTATCCTGAACACCTCATTTGTCGTATGATATGCTGTGGTTAAGCGAAAATCAAACGCTCTGCGTTGCGCAAGGAGAGCCGATCTGACTCTATAAAAATCATCACCACCCATCTGCTGTGCAAACACCGATCCGAATACAATCAAATTGATTGCTAAAGATAAACCCAAAAATTGTATTTTTTTCATATTCTTTCCAAAGCTTCTAATAAACTTATTAAATAGTTTTCTGATTCTTTATTAAAATCAGGATTGGAATCGAAAAATTTAATATACTGATCGAATGCCATTTCAAAATCGCTTGAATAATAATAAGATAATGCTAATATTTTACGTGCCAATTTTGCCGTGACAGAATTATCATGTTCAAATATATAGTCAGTACCCTGAAAATCAAAACTTAAAGAGTCCACACGGATTATAGTTGTGAGAGAAGTAATGGATATTTCATAATCATTTTCCTCAAATGCTGCAATCCCATTCCCAACCATAGCATCGGTAAAGCTTGAGTCTGAACCAATGGCAGAAGCAAAACTAAACAAAGAGTTGTTTAGATCGTGTGCATGAAAATAGGACCATCCAAGCCCGTTAAATGTGTCTACAATAGCATTATCGGCATTCCTGGCCTCATTAAAACGTTCAATAGCCTTCTGAAAACGGTCATTTTCGAATTCAATCCAAGCTTGATCGATAAGTTCCTGTGCTTTGACTTTATCTGCCGGAGGTGGATTGACTCCAAAATTCGACCCACCACAGGAGAGTGTAATTAGCACGAAGAAAATAAGTTTTCTCATTGTATCATTCATTGTATCATTCATTGTATCATTTCAGCAAAATCATTTTACGGATTTTAGTAAAGTTTTGTGTTGTTAGTCTATATATATACATTCCAGACGCTACCGGTTGTCCCTGATCATTTCTACCGTTCCAATCAACTATGTGGGTACCTGCAGTCTGCTGCCGGCTGACCAGTGTCCTAACCTTTTGTCCCAGTGCATTATATATTTCGAGTGTCACTATATTGGTCTGAGCAATTTGATATTTTATAGTTGTTACCGGATTAAAGGGATTTGGGTAGTTCTGAAACAGTTCATACGCTATCGGAAGAGTAACATTTCTCACAGATAGCGGCAGTGAAAACGTTTCTGAAAAATTACCCGCTCTATCCTGTGCCGATACACTAAGAACGCTTTTATCGATTATCATATCATCACTATTGAACGTAATGATATATTCATTGTCAGATAGTTGATGAAATTGATTAGTTACAATTTGCCCGTTCAATAACGTATTAAATGACTCTATTCCACTCTCCGAATCACTAACATTAACTTTAAATTGATATGATTCTGTGCTGAGTGCTTCAATATTCTCTAAAATCGGAGGAGATTCATCTACAGCGACAAAATATAACCCGAAATTCCTGATACGTGCAGTAATATGTAATTTTTCCTTATTTGCCGTACTCGCTACATACTCAGCCTCATTTGAGCCAACCGGCACTGTGTATATCCCCAATTTGTTTTGTGCTGTTCTGCTGTTTGTAAGGGAACCAATATTAAATGTTAATGTTCCGTCTTCGGAAGCACTCGAAACATTAACATCGCTTCTAACATAATAGCTGATAAGCGGTGCAAATTTCGTATTGAGATTTGCAGGTTTCTGAGTAAACCAGTCATAATACTTATTTCTGACATCGGGAATAACAATAACACTTTCATTATTTCGATTTACTTCGGAGGGCAAGAAAATGTTTATATCATTGTCTGTATATGTGAATCCCGCAACTTTCGAGAAAACACCTCGAGTAAAAGATGTACTGTCCTTGATTGAACCACCAAAAACATCTGCTGCTTCTGTTACGATTGTAACTTTTCCCGTCTGATTATCGCTAAACACATAATCTGCTTTCCATATCAATTCATTTCCAATTTTGTGTATATTGAGTGTAAATTTTTCATTATTCACGTCAAGTGTAACCGATGGAGTACCAATAAGTGTATCAGTAGCGAATACAACTGCATCGATGTAATCTACCGAAACCGGATTCGGTAATACTTTTAATTCTAAATTTGCCGCTGAGAGAACAAAAACATCGATCTCGTCGCTTACTTTATTGCCTTCGGGGTCAGTTGCACTGATGACAACATTCCGCTCGACTCCCACATATCCCGGTACGCTTGTCATGAACAAAATGTGATCTTCTCCTCTTGCAAGATGACCGTCTATCGGAATAATATTGATACTCTCGACTTCCCAAAGTAGTGAATCGTCTTCAGTATCTTGATCAAATACGAATTTGTTAAGCTCAAGAGCATCGCTTGTATCACCGGAAACAAAGACAATATCTGGAAGGTGACCAAGAATCGGAACTTTTCCAAAAGTTACTGTCACTGTCATACCATCACTAGTGGACTGGCTATTAGACGTATTGGTTGCAGTAAATGTAAAGTTGACAGATGACAAAAAACTTTCATTTAACACAGAAAATGTAACAACATTTGTATTTTGATTAATTGACACACTAACATTATTATTAGTCGGACTCAATGACCACTGAATATTCTGCCGATCACTCTCAGGAAAAATTGTAAGGAAGTTATCGAGATCTATGGATTTGGAGTTGTTTTTTGTGATTTCGATATCAGGAATTCCTGTAATAATCGGCACTCCGGGAGTTACGAACCGGATCAACACATCTTTTGAATCAATCTTATTTTCCTCGTCAGTAACCGTAAAGGTTATTGTTTCCTCACCGGAAAATGTCGGACTCACCGAAGAAATTGTCGCGATATGTGGGGCCGTGTTACTGATATTGATTGTTGTGCTACTATTGTTGGTAGCAATCCACTCCATGTTTGTAGGAGAAGTAATATCATCTTTTACATGATTATCGAGTATCAATGTTGTGTCTGATCCAACCGCTATTGTTATGACATCGGGAAGATCAACAATGAGTGGACGGCCATTATTAAATACCAGTACCGTTATTGTATCCGCTACAGTATCGTTGGCGGGATCAGTAACAGTAGATATAATCTCTTTTTCTTCATGCGTTCCCGGAGGTACAACAAACTCTGCATTGTGAATTGGATTATTTGCTCTTACAAACGACGGATCATTGGTTGTCCAAATCAAAGAACCTTTTGGATTATCCTCATCGCTAACAAAATCATCAAGATCGACATAGGGGACCGTTGTTTGAATATTCAAAGAAATTATACTTGTATCCGGCAGTGATTGGACAATTTGGGGTGGTTTTGGCCCCACTGTCACCACCATTGCATCAAATGTTGCAAATGCCGGGTTATTTTCAAATGCCCTGAACGTTATTGTCTCCGAACCTTGAAAACTCGGATCTATACTCGAAAATGTGAGCCGCGAATCGGTATCTATAACAATTTTAACTTTTGTTTCACCGGTCCAGGAAAAATTTGTCTGTGCAAGGTTTCCTTCCACATCTGTGGTGAATTCAATTAATCGAATATCAGTATTTTCTTCATTGGGGAGAATATGTATGTCAGGCAAACCTGATATTCTGGGTGGATCATTGACCGGTAAAATAACTACATTGACATCAGTGGAATCTTTTGCACCTTTCGGATCGGTAATTATAAATCGGACTATACCGTTGCCATTAAAATCCTGTGTGCCTTGAAATGTGGCAAAGCGTGTCGCATTATCAATGGATAGTAATATGTCGGGATTTGAGGATGTACCGCTCCAGGAAATTGTTGTTGAGTCATCATCAAGGTCGCGTGCTAACGTATCGAGCAAAGAGATGAACACTTCATCTTCATTAAAATCTATCACACTGGGTAGTTTTTCGGTAAATTCCGGTTTAAACGTCACTCCAACATTCATGGTGTCGGTGTCTTCCACACCAAGAGGATCTCTTATTTTGAAAATATAATCTCGTAAACCGGTAAAACCGGGATCCGCACTTATTGTTACTTGATGAGTCAAAGCATTAATGTCAACAGTTACACTGTCCTGTAATCCGCTAACTGACCATATAAGGCTTGACGTATTGTCAGGTGCATCTATTAAAAAATCGTCAAGGTCAAAATGGTTTGGTAAAACATCACCCGGTTCCATGAGGACATCAGGAATGTTTTTCACATTAACACCGAGAACATTAATTATCACACCCTGTAAAATACCAAATGAATTGTTCGTACTATTCGGAAACAGCATCTTTGTGTCTCTGCTAGTGCCTCTATCATCATCAATTGTAACTATGCTGCTCGGCGATGTTCCGATTGCCCTTAATTGAAATCTGGCCAGTCTACCCGAACCGTTCAGCGTCTGCTGC
The DNA here is from genome assembly GCA_965249485.1 of bacterium. Lineage (GTDB taxonomy): Bacteria > SM23-31 > SM23-31 > SM23-31 > SM23-31 > CBDFMG01. The sequence continues at coordinate 2,934,836 of OZ252239.1, forward strand.
CCGGACAATGATGCAAATGCGTTGATCTGTATTCCATCTATGTTATTTGGTTCTTCATAAATATTCCCCTGTGCCGCAGTTAAGGGAGAATAGCTTGCACCCATGAGAAATGGTTGAATACCAATTGTAGGCAGACTCTGATCGATAACCTCAAATACATCCTCATCAAATGTCAGGAAAGCAGCAATTCCGGTTACGTCATTTGCGCCAACATTAAACCAAACGTCAATTGCAAAGGTGTCACCGAGTTTCACATCGAAGGAAGTTATACCCGTTTGGGTGGGATCATTAGCGCCTGTGTTCCCCTTTTGGAGAACAAGGGTAGTCTGAGCATTCGCATTAAAGGGATTAACAAATACGATTGCCAAAACAACACAGACTATACTCAGCGCTATGCCGGTTCGCAGTACGTTCATTGGTTATTGAGTGCTTTCCTTGCTGGTTTCTTCACTATAACCTCGTAAGGTTATAATTCGAGTTGATTTGGGCAAATGGTGTGCCATAGTAAATTGTACCGTGTATTATACATTACTTTGTCTATAGTTTTTTACTAATCATTCTTGATTGGACGTACAATCAAGGTTAGATGTACAATTATTATCATGACTTTTTTATCAAGTTACTCTTATTGCTTTCGATAGAGCTGCACATACTACTTAGATAATTTGAATTCACCGGGTACATTTTTCCCAATAGTTGTGCGATTATTACCCCCTTTAAATTAAAAAAGCTACAGCCCCCCTCATTATACCTCACACGATTGCCGCTACAAAAGTTCCGAATTGTCGGACTTTTCTTTGGCGTACCGTAAAGTATTATGAGAAAAACTGTAGCAGTTTTTTGTTCTTACCGAGATTTAGTATCTACTATCTACCCGGACTCAACTCCTCATGCTTATAGTATCTCACTTACAATTATTGTTTAAAATTGAAAAAGCCGCACACTGTGGCGCGGCTTTTTCAATTATCATTATCATCTTTACTTGATTAAGAGCATTCTCTTCGTCTGAGTGAATTCAGGCGTTGTCAAGCGATAGTAGTAAATACCACTCGCAACCGGTCTACCGAACGAGTTACGGCCATTCCATACAACTTTATGGAATCCGGCAGTCAATTCAGTATTGACCAGTGAAGCTATTTCCTGACCCACAACATTGTATATCTTCAATGTTATATCCGATGTTCTCGGTAATTCGAACCGGATATTGGTAACAGGATTAAACGGGTTCGGATAGTTCTGTGCTAAGCCGAACTCATCAGGAATCTGAATGGTATCGCTCAGTCTGGCGATATCAACTTCACTGTTGGCAACCTTCACATTCAGTAGTCTGATATCCGGATGAATATCGTCAGCAAGTGCACGGAAATGAACCTCAGTTATGACACCACTGCCCGTGACAAATTTGCCGTTGACACCTAACAGAACATTGATGATTTTTCTTCCTACATTGGCTGCAAGGTCAAAGAAAATTGTCCTGTTTTCACCCTGTCTGGTCTTCAGGAAATCACCCTCTACAATCGGTTCATTCTCAACAAGTTCAACCTGAGCAGGATCAAAGTCTAAAGTATAAATATATCCAAAGAGATCGTCAACATTCTCTGCCCATACTGACACAACGAATTCCTGATTGTTCTGAGTAACTTCCGGTACACCTTTGAGAGACAAGGTTGCAGAACCATTGTCGCCACCGCTTCTCTTATTTCCAATAGGCGGAATACCTTCATTCGAACCAGCTAAGAAGTTGGAACTGGCAATTATGATATCAACTCCATCTATTGCTCCATCACCATTGATGTCTCCGTTTGCAAGAACAGCAGGGTCAACTGTACCGCTGTTATTATCAAGAAAGTTGATATCATCTTCATCAACACGGTCATCCTGGACACCAGGAGCATCACCGGAAGAAACATCACCACCCTGCAATTCTCCAAGATCGTCAGGAATTGCCGCATTGTTGAATGTCGGGTTGATACCTACTTGAATATCACCAGGAAAGACTGTAACGCCTGGAAATTGCGATGAGAGATATCCATTTGTCTTGGCAACCAAGTAATAGCTGCCTGTCGGAACTTTTTTCAACTCAAAGAATCCGTCCACGTCGGTTACAACTTTAATACCGCTGTTTTCCGTACCGATTTCAGCATTACCTGATACAATGGTCTGATGATCGATAGGATTCAAACTTTCCGAGCTCTCTCAGCTCTAAAGATATTGTTGCAGCATTATTCGTACGGCTCTGAAGTGGGATACGACCCTGAACTCGTCCAAGTGGATTATGAATAATACTAATAGCCGGTGAAGTCACTGCGATAGCTCGCGGTACTCCATCTTTGTTCATTGTTGTCGCACTCGTGAACGAAACTGTTTTTGTAACCGAGTTCGAGGAATCGTTCGCCTGAATTGTTGCGGTAAAGGTTGCAATTGTTTGATCTGACAGACTAACACCTGCACCGCCTACCGCACCAGCGAACAGGTCCAAATCTACGCTTCTTGTACCATCGCCATTATCAGTTGACGTATTTGTAAATACATTCGCAAACAGACCCTGATCAACAAACGGAGTATCATTATTAGCGAGTACCATTACCGTTGTGTCAATATTAAAGTGAACTCCAACAAGATCGATCTGTTCTGTTTTGGTATCAGCTACCACATTAAATGTGATAGTTTCACCGGATCAAGCACTAATAATATCAGGAACAAGTCTGAGATCCCATTCGATTGCCGTTCTTTCACGACCAGTGAGTTTAACTTTACCAGCCGCAATTATTTTATCAGTATTTGCATTTGTCCAATTGTTGTTTGAACCATCTCTGGTAATGAATGCATAGATAAAATAGTCTCCATTTGTCGACAAACCGTTCATATTCTCTACAAACCAATTAAACTCCGTATCAGAGGTTGTCAAATTCTGAACATTGGCTTCGAAGACCGGTTGTACTGTTTATTAACCATGCAAATGTACCTTCCACGGCATCAAGATCAGATAAATCGTTCGAAGCAGTATCAAGCTGAGTTGCATACAACCTGATAAACTGCTGCGCATTGTCGAGATCAAACGCATCGAAGTTCAGCCGGAAGACCTGAACCTGATCGATAACAATTTGTGCCTGAGCAGCGCCGGTGCCTTTACCTGCACCAACACCAAGGTTCACATTGAACCGGAAATCAGGATCGTGTGTGAACTGTACCTCACCGGGTGCTTTCGATAATACAGTATCTACATTATCGGTAATCAGGGCATAGATTTCATTATCCTGTGCTTCTGTCGGCACTGTCGAGGCAGTTCTCAGATCCCACACAAACTGGTCAGTTGCACTATTTTCAGTAACTTCAGTGAAACCATTTGTTATATTTATACGTGCGGTATTTGCTATAAGTGTTGGCCAAGCTGTGTGATTTGATCCGGATGTATCAGCATACAGTGCAATCTTTGCATCCTGATCAATATCTTCGTCACCGGTACGTGACCAGTTTATCGTCAAGAGTTGCTGGCTTTTGGAATTTATTTTTGTCAAACCGGAAACCGGTCTATCCAACCCTATAGTCGGGCTGTGTTTGACTTGAAATTTACTTTGACTGCGTTTTACATCAACATTCTTGCTGTCATCAGCAACAACATAGACAAAAAAGATACCGGCTGTCTCAAATGCAGTTACATTATTATCACTATAACGCGTGACAAACTTAAAGGTGAATGTAGAGTCGTTGGCATCGAGACTGGTCGAAATTGGATCATTACCATTCAATTATCCACCTGTGAAATCCGTTTCATCAAGATTCGGTTTACTTTCATCAATGAGGAAAACAGATACAGGTACCTGACTTGCAGGATCGTCAACGTCCTTCGCCTCAAATTTCAGGTCAATTTCTTCGAGATTATTCGAATTCACAACTGTATCTCCATCAGCCGTTTTCGGGAAGATCGAATCAGTCGTAATTTGCGGGAAGTGGCGTACAAATATGCCAGAACTTCTGCTAATTACATTAGGACTGTCTGCAGAAACAATTGTATAGATATAAACCAATTCATTTTCGTAAACGGTCGCAGATCAATATTTCCGCCAAATGAAGCCGTTACACCTAAAGCACCTGATGTAATAGTTCCATTTTGTGTCTGTCTGATTCCGCCCTGATCTTCATTCATAATGGCGAACGTTGAGTCAGTATGGGCGTAAAACGACCATGTATCCGTTCCACCGAACGCACCACTGAATGTCAAATCAACTGTGAAATTATGGAAATCCCCAAGTTTATTTGACGTATCGGCTAACGCTGTAAACACCGCAGACGAAACAACACCTACCACATCAAAGGTAGTTGATCCTGATATAGTGGGAGTAGACGTCACAGCAACGGTTACCGATTGACTCGTTCCCGTGCTTTGCGGAGTTATAGTAAACGTAGCCTTAAAATCATTGGCTTCGGTAAAATCCGTAGTTGCGTCACTTGGGCTAAGTCCTGAAGCAGTAATTGTTAATGTCGTAGCTGGAGACAACAGTGCTGCTGTTGTCTCCACTCTGTTTAAATAATTATCAACAGGTACTGCTTCGACATTAAACGTTGCTCCCTGAGCAAGCTCGAACGGCACTCTGATCGTTTTCTTACCTGTTCCGGTCGAATCGCCGGTCTGCTCCACTTCTTCGAAATCTTCAACAATCACGACAATACCAGCAATAGTACTATTTGTGACCGGAATATTGTCTGAAGTACCAGAATCTGTCCCATCGGTAACTTTTATGTTCTTCAGAAGACCACTTCTACCAAGATTCGCTTTTCCATCTGCTGCCTGGAAGAATTTGAGACTATCCGCAGTATCAAAATGTGCTTGAGCGTTACGAGGATCGGCACCTGCGGCACCATCAGCAGCATCACCTGGATCAAGATCATCAGATGATCCACATACTTCGTCACCTATGAAACGAATTGCTGGTCCATCAGCCGCAGCAGCGCCAGTATGAAGCGTTATTGTAAGATTGTCATTTTTTGATCCATCAGATATTATGTTATTATTAGCATCCGTGGCAAGTACCAAGGGCATTAAGCCATTAGAAACAATCACTGTATCAGGATCATTTAGACTTCCATCTCCGCCCGGATCGTGGCTCTGGCCAGGCAAGAGAATGACATATTTTGAAAATACACCCGCAGTAAACGTTGACCAACCCAAATCGGACCTGCCTGCAGTCATTTTATTACCACTGTCATCATAAATTTCTATACTTGTCCTATAATCAACATCGGCAGCAGGTAAATTCGAAAAATCAGTTCCGCCAACAGATGTCAAATTATGAGCTGTATTTATTGTTGCACCAGCACCACTTGTTGTAGCTTCAAGCGGATTAGTCAACCTATTGTTTATTATTTCAACAGTTAACAAAGAATCACTATTTATAATATTATTCCCAGCTGCAACTGTTAAGGTTACTACTCCCGTATCTGATATTGCACCGGCTCCTGTTTCAACAGCATATGACGCAGCTGAAAGCGTTAACGTATCTAATGTACTGGCGGCAATTTCACCGGTCACCAGAAAATCACCCGTACTCAACGCACCAGGTGAAAAGCTTGGGAAACTATACTCGTATCTTCCAGTACCGAGACCGGCATGTGTTTTTGTTATATCTTGGTCAACCGGAAAACGAAATACAATTTGACCACCCGGTATCACTACGCCATGTGAAGTGGTGGCATCCCATCCACCTTTAAAATTCGTGGCTGTACCAGAGACACCAGATACTGGGCCACCACCGGTAACATCCTGAGCAGCTAAATTAAGAGCGTAAGCTACATTGGATGTATCTGTCGCAGCGATACTCTGTACATTCGTCGTTGTAAAAGAAACATCCAAACCGTCTGTACCGTCAGTCCCGAGAGCCGTTAAGACACCGATAACCAGGAGAGTTTCTTGATACGCGATACCAACAGTACCAGTACCGCCTACAGAATCACCGGCTGCCAATGTAAACGTAATGACATTGTCTGGCGGAGTATTTGCGGAAACAAGAGATAAGGTTGTAAAACCTGCCGTATCTCCCTTAACCACATAGTTTGTCGCAGTCTCCGCGACTGTTTCATCAGTATATATTGCACCATCAAATGTAAATACCATTGTAGTGTTTGTAATCGGTGTTCCAACCTGAAACGGTACTTCAAGGGTATCAGTTGCTGCACCTGCCGTAAAAGTACTACTTTTGTTGAAGATTGGGCCGCCATCAAAAAAGTTAGAGACAACCGCGATTTCTTCTTCCGCAACTATCTCACTTACACCGTACGTGAAAATAGTGTCATCATTTGCATCAAACGCCCGGACCGTATAGTAATGCGGTATCGTTCCATCACTAGTGGGAAGATATGATTTGCTGCGAAACGTTAAGCTATCAGGATGAACATTAGTGATCAAAGTGTTACCAAAATATATCTTTAATGTGTCACCGGGACCTGTTCCGGTAAATCCGAGTGTATCACCATTATCGATCGTTATTTTTGCTTTACCACCAATATTTGTACCGGTTATATCCGAAGTAGTAATATTAGACCGATTTATTGGCGTAAGCTGACTTGTAAAAATCGATATATCAGAGCTTGCATCAGATGCACCGGTAAATGTATTTCCAGTATCGAGCTGTACGGTAAAATAGGATCCGGGTGGTATCACACCTGTATCCCAGGTCACAATAAGCGTATCGCTCGAAGTTTCTCCGGCAGTGGAATCAGATTTCACAATTTCAAGTGTCCTCAATGTATCGCTTACAGCAATAAGATCAACACTGTCCATGGATACTGGTGTAGTTTGCCTATTTGTCCAAAAACTCAGATTGATATCTGTATCAACACCCAAGTTACTCAGCATACCACCACTATGAGTTGCTTCATTACCTGTACCGCTTATAGTCATTGAAATGAGAGAGTCAGCTGTCAATGTGTCTGTTAAAGCTGGCGCTATCGCCAATGCATTTGAAGCGGGTAAAAATATAGAAGTGGCAAGAAAACCATTCATTCTTCCGCCAACATTTACATCGTTGTCTCTACCACCGGATACGATGTCAATAGCGTTTGCTCCAAATCCTTGTTCTGATTCAATTTGATCTATCAGAAAATCGCTCCCCAATTTAATGAATAATGTGTCCAAACCACCGCGAAGTTCCGTACTGACTGAGAGAAACAACCTGAGTTCAACCTTATGCGCAGCTGTGTCTGTATCTGTTGCCCTAGTAGTGGATACAAACGCGGCTTGAGAAGTCAGCAGGTTGTGCTGCAGTAAACGGATGCCACGCCGCTGTATAATTCGCAAGACCCCAATCATTTGTTTTAATGTTGATCGGTGCAGTACTATTGTCACCAGTAGCAAGCAGTCCACCGCCTGCAGTCTGCACTTTTACTCTGATCGGGCTAAAGGTCCCCGCTGTCGGAAATATTCCAGACTCTGTAGGAATCGGATTCGTAAATGCGGGATTACTGACCCCTAATGTGGTATCACCAAGAATAATTTTCACATTTGAGTTTGCAGGAAAAGGGTCGGTAATGTCTTTTGTTACATTTGTCAACTGTAACGTAATTTCATTATTTTGAATCGTCCCAGCTGCAGATGAGATTACAGCAATTGAATCTCCCATACCTACACCGGTATTTGTGAGATCGTTTTCATAGTTGCCGTCCCTATCTGTGTCGATGAGCACATGTACGGAATCAATAGAAGTGGCAGCAGTAAACTGTGAAGGAAGTGAAATCACAAACTGGGCGTCAAGCGGGATAAATGAAGATACAGTAAATAACATAGAATCAATCGCGCTCGATTCTCCGGAATTTGAATCTGCTAATGCAAACACAGTAACAATACCGCCAGTTGCTGCAGCAATCCGATCATCTTCAACATCGGTAACAAATGTTGATTGATCGGTAGTCCGCAACTGGATGACGACATCTGTTGCTTCTGCAAGATTCCTGATAAACCCAGTTGCAATATTTAAAGAAATATCGGTATCAAAATCGAGTGAACCATCACCCTGTGGTACTATTACTATTTCTCCTGTTGTAGCACTTGCGCTGACAATATCAAATTTTGTAGTATCTGAGAAACTGCCCCCGGTAAATGTGTACACCTGATCTGAATCAGCATTGGCATCAACAGTAAAATCACCCGTATCAAATTTGAAAACGAGTGTATCAACTACGCCATTTGCAACTAATCCTGCCGTATCGAGTCGAGTACTCACTTTAAATTGTATATCGAATGAAGTCAAATTTCCAGCCGTATTGTCATTAAATAAAAACACCGCCCTGTCCGGCATTCGCAGTGGATTGCGGAAACCAATTTGAGCGGATTAAGAAAGACTTTGTGTCGTCGGTTTTGTCAAGCGATATCGTATCTCCGTCAGCATCAAAAGTCATAACTGTATAACTTGTTGCATTATCGCTTAGAACAATACCATTGTCAAATCCATCCGTATAGGTAATGGTCTGATTATTATTGGAAGCTGCACGGGAAAAAACAGTCGGATTATTAATAACTTTCCCAACACCGATTGCGGAACCAAGCTGAATAGTAACAACACTACCGTCAGCAATTGGGTTGGCATTATTGAGATCTATTCTCAAGGTTCTACCAGAGGCTGATACCGCATCTAACGTTACGACAACGCCATCGTCTTTAACAACAATTGTGTCTTTCTGAGCTGCAATATTGACGACAGAGGTGTTAAAAGAGAAACTATCTGGTAGAATCACATCAATTAAACCGTCTTTCGGGAACTGTCCGTTTGCCGTCAATGTAATCATAATCCAATTCGTGTTCTTTGAAAGAGAATCGGCCACGGTAATGGCTGAAATTGCATTGTCATTTGGAATACCAAACTGACTGTCAGTCTCATTGTCGGACGCAAATACCGGTTGATCCGATGTTCTGATATTAATGGTATAATCATCTGTAGAAGCAGCACCCTTTGTACCGCTGTTTGTCAGCACATTACTGATAATTATCCGTAAGGAGTCTGACGGAACCAAACTGTTGTCTTCTACTAATGTGAGCCGGACAATCCCGGTCGATTCCGTAAAATCTGCACTGAAATCAGTGGAACCCATCTTCAGTTGAGCATCGCTGGAATAACCGAAGAATGTGTAGTTCGACTCTGTTTCAGCCGCAGATTCATCAACCTGAAAACTGCCAAGGTCAATTTCCATCCAGTTGCCGACGGTAAGCTGAGCTCCCACGCCAAGAATTACTTCAAGGGTTGCGTCAGATGCCTTACCGGTCGAATCATTCGAGAGGGTGATACCTGCACCATCTGCAAACCAATCAACCTGTGCATAAGGACTGGTTCCGAATATCATAATGACAGCCAATAAGGCTCCTATAACGACTATGGATTTCGACCTCATCGTTAACTCCTTTTTTAGTGTGTTTTTTTTATTCAAAATTAAACTCTTGATTAATATTCTAAGTTATAGTTTTATTGTGTGCACAACCCATACCAGACATAAAAATCCCCTTTGAAGCCGGGGCTCCACAATGGAAAATTTTGCTCTTTAGATTATGCAATATGGAAATACAGTAAAATAATAGCAAGGTCATCAATTCTGTCCTTACCTCCAGCTAAATTTGTGTATATTTAACAATCCACCTAAGGCGGATTCGATATGATTATCTACTGCATAAAACCGACCTGCGAATACGCACAGGTTCATTTGGCTTACTATGTTATCGTCAAGATTCATAAAAACTTTAAATGATTTATTGAATTTTTTTTCAATATTATTGTTAAACATTACTCTCATACTTGTATAATGATGAAATTTTAATAAACAAAAAATGTTATGCAAGTACTGTGCCATGAAAAAAACGAGCCTAATATCACCTTAAATGTTCAACGTGCTCAGATATGTTTGCACATAATAAGGCAATTATTTCCCACTGAGTGTATTAAAACAGCCAATATATTCTAAATGTACAATGATCAGGAAGAGTGAGATTGGTATTTTGAATGCTCAAAAAGAATATGTTTTAAATCAAAAAGTATTTGTATTGCTTCACGTGGAGTGAGTGATTCGGGGTCGATTTCAAATAGTACCTTTCGTATCTTTGTGTTTTCCATATCAAATAGACTGATCTGGAAATTGTTTGATTGATTGTGAATGATTGAATCGCTGTCTGACCCACCTTTCAACGGGTTTATATTCATTGTCTCTAATGTGTCAAGTATTTCGCGTGCCCTTTCGATTATTGCCTGGGGTACGCCCGCCATTTGGGCAACATGTATACCATAACTGTGATCACTACTTCCCTGAATAATCTTGCGCAGAAAGACCACCGTATCTTTCCACTCTTTCACCTGCACATAATAATTCGCAATACGGGGCAAATGATGCGACAATGCCGTGATTTCATGATAATGTGTTGCAAAGAGTGTTTTCGCAGCAACAGATTGTTCGTTATGCAGATATTCTACAGTAGACCAGGCAATTGAAAGACCATCAAACGTACTGGTTCCTCTGCCAATTTCATCGAGCAGAAGGAGGCTCTTTGGAGTCGCATTGTTCAAGATATTTGCCAATTCTAACATTTCTACTAAAAATGTGCTTTCTCCTCTACTGACATCATCATGCGCTCCAACTCTCGTGAATATTCTGTCAACAATACCAATTACAGCTTTACGAGCCGGTACAAAACTGCCTATTTGGGCAAGAAGAACACAGAGTCCAATTTGACGTAGAAACGTTGATTTACCGGCCATGTTCGGCCCGGTAATTATATGAATCTGATCGTGTAAAACCGTAAAACTGTGGTCATTCGGAATAAACGGTTCGTCGGCAGGCAGTAGTTTTTCCACAACCGGGTGCCGTGATTCAATCAGTTCCAGATCATTACTATCATTGATTGTCGGCTTACAGAATCCATTTTCCTGAGCTACATGTGCAAAACCACATAGCACATCGAGGCTTGCAATAATTCCCGCGTTCTTTTGTAGTATCTGTGTTCTTTCAGCAATGGCCTGGCGCAGCGTATGAAAAAGGTCAAATTCTTTCTGCGCTATTTTTCCCTCAGCTGTGACGATCTGTTCTTCACGGCTTTTCATTTCCGGAGTAATAAAGCGTTCGGCATTAACAAGTGTCTGTTTTCGAATATAGTGTTCCGGTACTTTCGATTTATTAGAATTTGTGACTTCAATGTAGTACCCGAATACTCTATTGTAATTGATTCGGAGAGAAGATATTCCTGTGACAATTCTTTCCTGTTCCTGAAGATCGAGTATCCACTGTTTTCCCCCGCGGGAAATTTTTCTGAGTTCATCAAGATCAACGTCATAACCGTCCCGAATAATGTTTCCCTCTGAAATAGATACAGGGGGATCATCAACAAGTGTCTCCTCTATCCGGTCGGCAATATCATCAAGAGGAATCAGCTCCTTTGTGAACATTTTTAATAAATTAGAATTGCACTCTTTCAAAGAGTCTCGAATTTCAGGTATCAATCTCAGACTTTGGCCCAACCCTCTGACGTCTCGTGCATTTGCGCGCTGCGTATTTATTTTTGAAGTCAGCCGCTCAAGATCATTCATATCTTTCAAGGTAGTTTTTAATTGTTCTCTGAGGTTGATTTCGCCGTACAGTTCCTCGACTGCTTGATGTCGTTGCTGAATTGATTTTTTGTCTAAAAGTGGACGGAGTATCCACGATTTTAAATACCGCGCACCCATTTTTGTACTGGTACTGTCGATTACTGATAAGAGACTTCCTTCTCTGTTGTTTTCATGCATTGGCGCGATAATCTCAAGATTACGTCGTGTCGTATTGTCGAGAACCATATACTGCTCGAGATTCAGGACAGACAATTTTAATATATGACCGAGTTTTCCTTCCTGAATAGAGTGCAAATACTTAAGTGCGGCACCTGCAGCAGAGACACCTGCATGTAATTCTTCGCAGCCAAATCCTTTCAATGATACGGTTTTAAAATGTTCTGTCAATGTTGTATACGAGTAGTCATAACTAAAATAATAATCTTCAACTATAGTGAACAGTGGCTGATTTGTCCAGGTAATGAGACTTTTAATATGGTCGGACTGCTCAACCGGATAAATAATTTCCTGCGGATTGAGATTTTCCACCTGAGAAAGCAAAATATTCTTATTCCCCTCTGTCAGGAAAAATTCTCCTGTTGATATATCAATGCCAGCCATACCAATGGTATCACCATCTGCAAAAAGCGAAACAAGATAGTTGTTTGAGCCGGCATCGATTACACTGTCAGAAGTCGCGGTTCCCGGAGTAACGACTTCCAGAACCGCCCGTTTGACAATCCCCTTTGCTTTTTTCGGATCTTCTACCTGTTCACAGACAGCGACTCTATAGCCCGCCTTGACCATTTTTGATAAATAAGTCTCGATACTATGGTGGGGAAATCCTGCAAGGGGGACATCCGCGCTTTTACCATGGGCACGGGACGTCAATGTCAGTCCTAATACATCCGATGCTATTTGAGCATCATCGTAGAACATTTCAAAAAAATCACCCATGCGAAAAAATAGTACAGTGCCGGGATATTTCTTTTTGATAGAGTGATACTGCTCCATCAGCGGTGTTGTTTTTTTCATGGAAATCTTGTTAAATCTGGATGAGCAATGATCGGAATGCACGTATAAAGACAAAAGCAAGAATTATAGCACTACTTTTATACATTTAATCATCATCTAATAACCAATTCAGGGAAAATTCATTTCGTACTTTTACAAAGTTATTGCTATTCTAAAGTAACAACAAAAATATCAGGTATCTGGAACCGGCCTCTGTACTCGTCCCTCATTTTGTCAGCTTCCCCGCGTGACACAAACTCACCTACCCAAATTTTATATAATATCCTGTTACCCACATTCTGCTGATGAATTGTCGATGAGGTCAATCCAAGATTTCGAAGGTATTCAAGCCGTGTCCGTGCACCGGTTTCATTACCAAACGCACCAAATTGAAGAGTAAATTGCGGTTCCTGATTTTCTTCTTCTGCCGGTATTACCTGAGTCATCATTGTTGACGATTGTGCAACTCGTTCTTGTAAACGGTATGCAGTTTCTCGTAACTCTGAATCAGGAAATAGTGTTAAAAAACGGTCAACATTTTCTCCAAATGTCTGGTACAAACCTTTTGCATAGAAATATTGACACATACGCCAAAGAGCTTTTTCAACTAAAGGATTATCGAGTAACAGATCATCCATTGAACTGTACAGCGTAAACGCCTGCTCACCGTCTCCTTCTAAGAGGGCATTCAATAATATGTATTCCGGTTGATTATAATGGGTGCTTTCTAATGCAGATAAAGTATTTCGGACAGCATCAAATCGTCCATTGTTGAAATCCTGTAACGCACTGTATAAATCTTGTGCAAAGAGGTTGGTACTTATAAACGTTGCAATAATAAATGAAAACATTACCGGAGCAAAATTTGGTAATTTACGTACCATTGTTCATATATTTCAGTTAGAAGGATATGGCTTTTATGCTCAAAATATACACATTAAAAATCAAAGGCATCCCATTTCTCACAGGAAGGGCATTGAATCAAAATGTTTGTAGTTGCGAATTGGCAATATCTGCACAGGTATGAAGTTGAATCAGTAACCATTTCAGCGAGCGACAATGCCTTTTCTTTAATAACCTGTATATCTTCAGAATTATTCAGATACATAATGAGATTTTTCAGACCATCCGCCGAATTCGGATTAATCTTCAAGCCACGCTCAGTCAACTCAAGGGCTTTTTCTCGCTCACCTTTTTTGAAATATAATTCACCTAACCGGAGGAGAGCAAGAAAATTATCGGTATCTTTTTCTATTATGGAAGAATAAAATCCTTCCATTGCATTATAGTTTCCCGAATCAAAATATGCCGCATTAATATAATCGAAAACGAGATACGATTTTTGCGGGACTGTATCGGCAAACTCTTTCCAGACTTTTAATGCATCTTCCTGGCGCTTTTCCCGTGCATAAGCATCACCAAGATAGAGATAGGCGGCGGGAAAATCTCTGTCGAGTTTTATTGCCTCTTTAAAAATTATTCGGGCATCGTGATACTCTCCCTTGTTGACAAGGTTCAATCCGTAAGCAATTTTATAGAGTGCCAGCTTATGATTTATTTCGGTAGAATTTATTGCATTCGATTGGAGATATTTAAAAGCATTTTTAAAATCTTTCTTGTATTCATAAATTGTTGGTTGAATTTCAAGTGCCCATGCATTCTTAACATCAAGTTCTAATAACTTATCACAGTATCGAAGTGCATCATTATATAGATTGAGTTCAATATAATCACTGATAATGTTTCGGTAGATCTCAATCAACTGATTGTCAGAAAGTCCGGACCGGATAGTCAATTCTTTATGAATTTTCAAAGCTTGTTGAGGAGAATTCTGAATTCTGCAGAGCATCCCAAGCTTTATATAAGCGTCAATATTGTTTGTATCAAACCTTACGGCAGCCTTCAATAAATTCATTGCACGATTGTTATTTCCGGCAATAAGTTCATTTAATGCATCCACATATGCATTGGATTTTTTTAAATGGAGAGTACGATTACGGTTAAATTTAATGCGGAAAACAATGAGCAAGAATACAACAATTAAAAATACTCCTCCAATACTATAGTAAAGTGAAATATCCTCAAGACCAAACACATTCATTATTCATCTTCCTTATCACGATTCCCATCTTCATCAATCGAAATATTTCTTAAATCACTGAGTTCTTTCTGAAACCGGCTGTTATCTCTCTTAAGCTGTCTGATTTCTTTTTTGTTGCTGATAAATTGTACTATTGCAACAGGAAACCAAGCGAGTGTGCCAAGAATCAACGCCACAAACAAAGCCATAAAAAGACGTGTTTCAATCTGGTAATTCCAAAAAGTGAATGTTACCATAGTGATCATTTGATCAATATTTAGCCAACCGACGATAAGTGCAAAAATAATGAGCAAAAGTGCTAAAATCCATCGAAATACCCACATATACACTCCAGAGGTTTTGTTATTCTAATGAAATAATTTTCGTACGTAGTAAGTACGGTTTTATTGTATTGAAATGCAACAGAAATCAAGAATTCACTTCGTTGTCATTGAGCACTCGTACAAATGAACCCAATAATGTTTGACTTGAAGCCGCATTTATTTTCGCAACACAGAATGTACCGACCGGTAGATCGATGTCGGGTATTATGACATTTTTATTGCCGTCGGTTTTACCGAGTACATCTTTCGGAGACCTTTTGCTTGTTGTTTCAACCATAACTGTAACTTCTTTGCCGATATAATTTTGATTTTTTCTGGCAGTAATATCCCGCTGGAGCGCGCATAATTCGTTCAATCGGCGCTTTTTCACCATTTCATCTACCGTATCTTCCATTAAATGTGCAGGGGTCCCGTCCCGCGCAGAAAATTTAAATGTGTACGCTCCATCGAATACTACATGTTGCACTAATTCAAGTGTTTTTTGATGATCATCTTCTGATTCACCGGGATATCCCGATATAATATCTGTAGTTATACAGATATCGGGGATTTCGAGTTTCATAAGATCAATAATATTAAGATAATGTTGTGCAGTATATTCGCGTCCCATAATTTCAAGTACTCTATCGGAACCCGACTGAACTGGCAAGTGCACATGTGAGCACACATTGTGCTTCTTTGCTATAATGTGGACAAGTTTTTCAGAGATATTTTTTGGGTGCGATGTTGTAAACCTTACCCTCATGATTCCCGGAACGTCACTGACCATCGTAAGAAGTTCAGGAAAATCAACATCCTCATTCTTGTAGGAGTTCACATTTTGACCTAACAACGTAACTTCCTTGAATCCCTCTGCGACAAGCCCTTCAACTTCCTTGACGATACTGTCAGCACTCCGTGACCGTTCCCTGCCCCGAGTAAAGGGTACTATACAATAGGTGCAATCATGATCGCATCCCCGTGATATAGCCAAAAATGCTGTGGCGCCTTCTTTTCTGAGAGGTGGTATATCATCATAATTTTCAAGAGGATTTTCCAATTCCACAAATGACCTGTTTGGAAGGTTTTGCAGCAATTTTGGTAAGTTCCTGTATGCATCAGGTCCCAGAATCAGGTCAAGTGCTGGAAGGGAATCTTGTAATTCTAAACCTACCCTTTGACCGAGGCAACCCATAAGACCAACAATTAAGTCTTTTCTTTTCCTTTTACGTGCTAAGACTTGTTGAAGATAACCAAGTGCACGTTGGTCCGCATGTTCACGTATCGTACACCCCGTAACAAGGATGACATCTGCGCTTTCCTCATTCTCAGCTATGGTATAACCGTTACTCGTTAGTATACCCGAAGCAAGCTGAGAATCATACACATTCATCTGACAGCCGTATGTTCTTATAAAGACTGAACCCATTTATATATATTCCTGTATTTCAGGTTTAATAGTATAGTTATTCGATACCTGACAGCCGGAAAGGACCATACCTTTTTTCTCTGTGAGCAAAACATGCTCAAGAGCATTGCCCTTTTTGACAGTGCTGCTCTGGACTCTGGTATAATTCCTTGTAAATCCTTCAAACATGCCATTTTTTTGCTTTGTTTCAAACAACACTTCTGCACACGTTCCGATTTGTCTGTTTAGGAATTGATCTTTCTTATTCAGGCCTACTCGTTGAAGCTCTCTGCTTCTGCTACGGGTAATTTCAGGATGTATTGCAGGCCCAATTTCCGGAGCTTTGGTACCGGATCTGGGCGAATAACGGAAAACATGGAGATAGGTAATTGGTAATGATTCGATAAACGACAATGATTCTTCAAAGTGTTTCTCCGATTCTTCGGGAAAACCAACCATTACATCAGCTCCTACCGCAGCATCGGGACAATATTTGCCGATCCAATCTAAAACTCTCCCATATTGCTTTTTCAGATATCTTCGTTTCATCATATTCAAAACATCGTTCGAACCACTTTGCAGCGGCACATGAAAGTGCCGGCACATGTCATCTGAATCGGCAACAAATTTGACAAGATCTTCCGAAAAACAATTTGGTTCTATGGACGTTAAACGAATACGCGGAACATCGTCAATTGCTACAATACTGTCCAGTAGATTAAGGAGAGTATTCCCGACCTCATCCTTATACTCACCCAGATTAACCGCTGTAAGCACAATTTCAAGATAACCTGCATCCCGTATTTCCCGTATCCGGTCCAGGACATCATTAATTGGTCTGCTAATACTGGGACCGCGGACCTGGGGTATTATGCAGTACGTGCATGAATACGAACAACCGTCTTGCACCTTCAAAAATGCACGGGTTCGCTTCGTGCCGTATGCCATGTCTTTTTCGGACTCGAATGGGTTGGTAGAAAAATCGGTGCGGATGATCGGCTCGGATACACAAGAATTATTATTAAGATGATCAAAAATTGACATCTTCTCACTGTTTCCGAGAATAAGATCGACACCGGGAATTGCAGCAATTGTTTGTGGGTCCGCTTGTGCATAGCACCCTATTACCGCGATGAGTGCTTCAGGGGATCGGTTTTTGGCCTGCCGGATCACCTGCCTGCACTGCGCATCAGCTTGATGCGTAACAGTACAGGTGTTGATCACATATATATCACTCGGTTCCAGAAAATCGACAACAGCAAGTCCTCGCTTTTGAAACGTTGCTGCTAACACATCCGACTCAGCCGAATTGACTTTACAGCCGAGTGTATAAAAAGCAACTTTTTTTGCCATAATTCATTTAAGCGAGCTATTTTTCTTCTGTTTCAGAGGTTTCTTCGGAAGATGCAGCTTCTTCTTCAGTGTCTGCCTTCTCTTCCGATTCTCCGGTTGCATCTGCCACTGTTTCTTCTGCTACTATTAATTCTTCTTTTTCTTTTTTATTTCTTCTTCTACAGATTCCTCAACCACAGTTTCTGTTTCGGTTTCGACAGCATCACTCGTTTCTGCAGATGCTGTCTCGGCTTCATCCTGTGAAGCTTCCTTTTCATCTACAACAGTTTCAGCAGGCTGCTCATCCGTAACAACGGCTTGTTTTTCAGTATCTGCCTTCTCTTCTGATTCTCCCGTTGCATCTGCTACTGATTCTTCAGCTTCTACTAATGTCTCTTCTTTCTCTTTGGATTTTTTCTCTTTTATTTCTTCTTCTACAGATTCCTCAACTACAGTTTCCGTTTCGGTTTCAACAGCATCACTCGTTTCTGCAGATGCTGTCTCGGCTTCATCCTGCGAAGCTTCCTTTTCATCTGCAGCTGTTTCAGCAGGCTGCTCATCCGCAACAACAGTTTCTGCCTCATCTGTTTTTTCTTCTGAACTCACTTCCTGTTCTACTTCTGTTGGGGTCTCTTTACTAGAATCGCTCTGTTTATCGAGGTATTCTTGCACATCCTTCTCTTCTACATCTTTTATATATTCCGAATGCGACAGAACGATTTTTTTATTATCTTTATCAAACTCTATTATCTTCAACGCAACTTCATCGCCCACATTCAGCTGTTTTTTAGCTTTCTTCGTACCGTCTTCTTCCGACTGCACATGGGAAGAAGGAACAAAACCTTCAAAACCGCCAACTAACTCAACAATTGTACCTTTCTCCACATGACGCACAACTTTTCCTTTGGTGACTACACCTTTTTGCAGTTCACCTTCGAAGGATTCCCAAGGATTATCTTCGATTTGTTTATGTCCAAGTGAAATTCGTCTGTCTTCAATTGACACGTTCAGAATAACAACTGCTATGGCATCACCCTTCTTCACAATTTCACTGGGATGGCGCACCTTTTTCGTCCATGAGAGATCGGAGATATGAACAAGCCCGTCAATACCTTCTTCAAGTTCAACAAACACACCAAAGTTCGTAACATTTCGGACATTACCGTCATGTTTCGTGCCGACCGGATATTTTTCAACAACTGAAGTCCATGGGTCAGGATCGATTTGTTTCAATCCGAGTGAGATCTTCTTGTCATCCTTGTCGAAATTCAAGACGACAGCTTCAACGTCTTCACCAATGGAGAGAATCTTAGACGGATGCTTGATATGCTGTGTCCATGACATCTCTGAAATATGGATAAGTCCTTCGATTCCTTTTTCAAGTTCTACAAAAGCACCGTAATCAGTGATTGAAACAACTTTACCCGTAATTTTAGCGCCAACAGGAAATTTCTCTGCGACATTTTCCCATGGATGCGGTTGAAGCTGTTTAAGACCAAGCGATACACGTTTCTTCTCTGAATCAAAATCTAGAATGACAACTTTTAACTGTTCGTCAAGGCTTACAATCTCAGATGGATGAGCTACGCGACCCCATGATAGATCGGTAATGTGAAGCAGTCCGTCAACACCGCCAAGATCGATAAAGACACCGAAATCGGTGATATTCTTGACAACACCCCAGCGCACTTGACCTTTTTCAAGTTCTTCGAGTATTTTCTCGCGTTGTTCGGAGAGACCTTCTTCAATAATCACACGGCGTGAAATGACGATGTTTTTCCGGAGGTGGTTGACTTTCACAATCCTGAATTCCATTGTTTGACCGAGAAGCGAATCAAAATCACGCACCGGCTTAACATCAATTTGAGAACCGGGTAGAAATGCATCGAGTCCCTGAAGGTCAACAACCATGCCACCCTTGATACGGCGCACACATTTTCCCTCTACTATTTCATTGTCTTCGTGTCTCTGTACAACAACATCCCAAATGCGGGCAAAATCGGCTTTCTCTTTCGATAAACGGAGTTGTCCGTCATTGTCTTCCATTTTATCGAGGAGAATATCAATCTCGTCACCAACAGATAAATCTTCAACGGACTTAAATTCGTTAAGCGGAATAACGCCTTCTGATTTAAATCCAATATCTACTGCGACTTCCTTATCATTGATTGAAAGAACTTTGCCCTTTACAATTTCACCTTCAGAAAAATCGAGTATTGTCTTATCATAAAGATTTGTTAAAACATCGAGTTCTCTTTGATCATATTCAGATTCTTCTTCTAAGTCCTCAAGCTTTATTACTTTTCCGGACAGAAGTTCCACTTTATCTTCGGACTCATTTTGTTCCGGACTCTCTACAACCGCAGCTTCAGTGGTTTCATCAGTTTGAACCGAGTCTTTATCTTCGGTCTTCTGATCAAGATTAGTTTCACTTTCACTCATTAAAAATACCTCCAAAAACCAAAAAAATGATTCTGGGTTAAAGGTTTAACATACAGGGGTTAATTACATTATTCATGTTATTATTTCATCGTTAAAATTAATATGTTATATTAACTGCCCAAATTATCTAATTGGATTGATATGACAATCCGACACTCCGATGCAATTTTATAATCTCTTTTTGACTTAAATAGCGCCAACCGCCTTTAGGCAGTTTATATTTAGTGAGTCCTGCAAATTCGAATCGGTCAAGTGATTCAACCTTATAGCCAAGCTGGTCAAACATTCGTTTTATCATATTTTTTCGTCCTTCATGGACAACCATGGTAACATGCATACCATTAGATGATACCGAATCTATACGGGCGGACACTTTTTCTTTTCTACTGATCTCAATACCTTTATTTAACCGGTCTTTGTCGCTCTGTGTTAATGATTTATGTATAGCTACACGGTACACTTTATCAATTTCATATTTTGGATGGGTCAGTCTAAAACTTAATGTGCCATCATCAGTCAATAGTAAAAGCCCAGTCGTTGTGAGATCTAATCTGCCTACAGAAAATAATCTCCTGTCTGAATTGACAAGGTCAAAAATAGTTTTTCTATTTTTATCATCATTAACGGTGCAGACAACACCTTTCGGCTTATTGAGCAGAATATAGGAATTCTTCTTTATTAAATGAACAGCGACATTGTTGAATTTGACTTCATCTTCGCAGGGCACGATTCGTAAACCGGGCTCAAGGACTACCCGGCCGTTAACCGTAACACTGCCATCCTTAATCAGCTTGTCGCTCTTCCTCCGGGCTGCTATTCCCGCTTGAGAAAGATAGCTGTTCAATCGACAGTCCTGCCTTTTCGGCATCATGATACATTATTTCCTCTATTTCTTCCAGTTTCGGAAGATCTTCCAGCGAATTAATTCCAAAATAATGTAAAAACTCATCCGTAGTTGCATAAATCAACGGGCGTCCCGGTGCTTTTTCGCGTCCCGCAATTTTAATTAGGTTTCGTTCAAGTAACGTCCTGAGTGGCGCACCGCAATCGACACCACGTATTTTTTCAATCTCAGCCCGAATGATCGGCTGACGATATGCTACTATTGCAGCCAATTCCAATCCGGCACGGGATAGTCTGGATCGTTTTTTATCCGACATCAGTTTTTGCACCCATACTGCGTACTGAGGAGCGGTTACAAATTCATACCCCCCCGCTACATTCTTTAATACTATTCCCCTATCACTATCCTTAAATTCTTTTTCAAGCTCGCTGATAATCTCCTGCGCCTCTTGCTCAGTCAGGTCATCAACAATCTGACAAATCGTTTTTACACTTATCTGCTTATCGGATGCAAATATTAATGCCTCAACTATTTGTTTCGTTCCGTTACCAGCCATATATTGACGATCTTTTTATACCGTATTTTGAGTTTGTTTATAAATCCATATATCCTGAAAAGGTTGCGACTGGGCAATACGTATAACACGCATTTTCGCCAGCTCGAGAATAGCTAGAAAATTTACAACGATGATAATCTTATCATGGTACTCCATCATTATACTTTTGAAAGAGATTTTCTTTTGCTCATCAAGTAATTTAAGAATACCATCCATTCGTTCTTCAACGGTAATAGGTTCCGGCTCAACAATATGATATTTTTCTTCTTTTGTCTCATTCAGAATCCTGTCAAATGCGAGCATTAACTCATATATTGACATCTGCATCTCATAAATCTCATCATCCTCTTCACATTCTATATCACTCTGAATCTTACCTCGAGTAAAATGGCAGAGCCTGCTCCCTTCAAATTCTTCCAACTCTTCAGCCGTATTTTTAATACGCTGGTACTCTAAAAGATTCTGGACAAGTTCAGTACGGGGATCTTCGATTCCGTCCTCTTCTTCAACATATACAGGAAGTAGAAGCTTGGCTTTTATCCTCATCAACGTCGCCGCCATGACAATAAACTCACCGGCAATTTCGAGATCAAGAATCTGCATCAAATCAATGTATTCAAGATACTCTTTCGCAATCTTAGCAATAGGAATGTCATAGACGTCAATCTCGCCTTTTTTGATTAAGAACAAAAGGAGGTCATACGGTCCTTCAAAAACATTTATTTTAATTTGATATGACATTACCGGAAACGTTATCCAATTCTCATGGCACTATACACATCTGCCATGGTAGATTGAGTTATATCTCTTGCTTTCTTCTCTCCGTCTTTCAGAACATCGACTATTTCGTCCTGCCGTTTTTCATAATACTGTCTGTTCTTTCTGAACGGTTCCAAAATAACAATGAGCTTATCTGCGAGCATATTTTTGCAATCGACACACCCAAGTGCACCAGACCGGCACTCAGTAGCAATTTCATCTTTCTTGCTATCATTAAATTTCTCTTGATGCTGATACACCAGACACACTTCCGGTCTGCCGGGGTCTCCCCGCCTGACTTTTTTCGTATCCGTCACCGCTTTGCGCAATGTGGACAAAATAGTGTCAGGCTCATCTGTCAGAAAAAGTGCATTGCCTGCTGATTTGCTCATTTTCGAGCCGTCCATACCCTGCAGCCTGCTGAATTTCGTTAGTTTAACTTGGGGCACCGGAAATACTTTCCCGTACATCTTATTGAACCTCCGGGCGATTTCTCTCGTCATTTCAACATGCGGAGCCTGGTCTTCTCCAACAGGAACAAGATTGGCTTTGTAAATAAGAATATCTGCTGCCTGCAATACCGGATAACCGAGATGTCCATAGCTGACAGACTCTTCAAGGTTTAACTCCTTGATCTGCTCTTTTACCGTAGGATTTCTTTCAAGCCTGCTGAGCGTAACCAACATTGAAAAAAGCAGATGCAATTCAGCATGTTCTTTAATCTTTGACTGGATAAACATAGGACTTTTTACAGGATCAAGCCCAGCTCCAATCCAGTCAATCACCATATCAATCGTATCCTGAAAAATCGTGTCAGTATTCGCGGCGTTTGTTGTTAAAACATGCCAGTCCGCTACCAAGTGATAATTCTCAAAAGTATCTTGCAGATTAACCCAGTTTTCCAGAGCCCCAACATAATTTCCGAGATGGAGCCTGCCCGTCGGGCGCATGCCGCTGAGAATTCTTCCTTTTATCGACACAGTATTATTCAGCTCAATTCATAAACAAGTACGGTTTCCAGGTATCATGAAGTGAATCGACATAAAATCTGAGGAACGACACATGGTTTGGTTTGCGGGGAATCTTGAGCATTGACAATCCTGCTTCTTCCGGTGTTCTGTTACCTTTATCATTATTACATTTGACACAGGCACAGACGAGATTTTCCCACGTGATATGTCCGCCACGATCTCTCGGCATAACATGATCAATTGTCAACTCCACGTTTTTCTTTCCGCAGTATTGACACTGGAAGTCGTCTCTAATTAAAATATTCTTTCGTGAAAGCACAACCTTTTTACCTGGCACTTTTTTGTATAGAAACAAACGGACAATAGAAGGAACCTGAATTTTTGTATGAATTGAATGCAAAAACTTATGGTCCATCGGTTCGATAACTTCCGCTTTACCGAGATACAGCATCAATACTGCCCGCCGCACATTCGAAACACAAAGCGGTTCGTAACTCTGATTGAGAACCAGTACTTTCCTGTTGAGCATTAGAAATACCTTGGAAACACCTTATATTACAGTGGCTTTTCCGAATATATTTTATTTCTCAGACTAGGAGTCGGAATTCACATCAGTTCAGTTATGTATCTTCATCATCATCTACAATAAATGCATACCCGATATTTAAGTACTACAAAAACTATCTAATGTATGATAATTATGAGAAATAGTCAAGCATTATTCCCGCACTCTCATAGCCACAAAACCATACAAAACAGGAATTTACCTTATCCTGCAGTCACTAACTTCACTCCATTCCCACTGGCAGTCTTTTACTTGGTCACTATTGTACAGTTCGTGTTAAAATCGGACATTTTTTCCTCTAAAAAATAAATAATCGATTGATAAATTCCGATGAAAATATATGGGTGTATAAATCGTAGCATACTTATACGAGCTTAATTCAGCAGATATACTATACTAATTTTGTTTATATAAATTTGCTGGTATTGATTTTGCCACTAATTATAGTGGAAATAAAACGGGAGGCATTATAATGGCATTATTTATAGATGAGTCTTTTTCGGACAGTCAGCTTCAGGCAATCATCAGCTTCCAAGGGAAGCTAACAAAACTGCTGGACCGAAATATAACGTTAGCGGAAGCAATAATAAATTGGATTGCTCTCGGGCATGCCGAAGATTATAGAAATGGCTTTATTACTGAACACAATAATGCTGCCGAAAAAGCAGAACAAGTTTTATGCTAAAACATCCACGCTGCTACCAATCTGGTTTTCCTGAGTTAAAGCATTTTGAGACAGCCTGAGCTGCGGCGTATTGTTTGCTTCATTTGCATTTGCATTATCAATTCTGTCAACTTGTTCCTGAGATGTACGCTGTACAGCATTGTCTGCAGTATTTTCTGCAACCGCAGGTGCTGCCGCTCCAGGAGCACTTTCCGTCCTATTTAATACTCAATAGTGTATTTTCATCGGTTCCGGGTGTCGAACCTGCTGCTACACTTCCTGCCATTATTCTGCCCAACAGGAGGCGTCTGCACAGATTGTACCTGCTGAGTCCTGTTTGTTAATTCAACACTATCTTGAAGATTTTGTGAATTATTTATTTGCTGAGTGCCACCCTGCGGCGTTGTATTCTGTACCTGTGGTTGAGGAGTTGCTGCAGTAGGAGCCTGGTTTTCCGTATTGACCTGTTGAGGTTGTGCCGGACCGGACTGCTGCTCGTTTTGGTTTGGAAGTCTGCTGGCTTGATTAAACTGTCCACCAACATCAAACCTATTCTGTATATCACCAATAGCCATAAAACCCCCAATTAAAAAAATGCACGTCTATATTTTGTAACGCACTTGAAGGTATAGTTTGTTCCATTAAATGTCAAGAATTTAATCAATACTGGCCTAAATAGCCTGCGTGGTGGGAAAATATGAACCTGGATTATTCGATAATCTTAAGTGTATATCTATCAGCTCTCAATACATTTAACAATATTTTCAAATTGTCATATTTTATTTGGAAATTAGAAGTCTGTCCCGGGATTTACAATAAGCGCATGCGGTGCATTAAAATTGGTAAATTCGGCAATCTTTGAAAAAGTTTGACCATTGTCAAGCAGCTTGATTATTCTAAACTCTTCCGCAAACCAGACAATATTTTCATTGACGTTAACATCAATTGCAATTGGCTGCGTGAATCCGGTTACCGTTAGATGAAATCCTGCATCTGTATCGATATTGTAAGCAGCAAGAGGAAAATTATTTGGAAGGTCAAATATATCGTCAAATATTTTAATTACCTCATTATCAATTGTATTGGAAATCCAGCACGAACCGTCCGATTTATTGACTGCCAAGCCTCTTGGATTTTGAAATCCTTCTATGATAAATGAAGTAAGATCAACTCTAATTCTGAGTACTCTGTCATTCCCGGTATCGGCTACCCATACATCTCCCGTTTCCTGATTAATATCCAATGCAACTGGTTGTGACATATTCCCAACCTGATTATCGAACCGGACTGACACAACATTGATCGAATCGAGATTATACCCATCGGGAACACTCGGATCAGGTTGTTGCCGGTATCTGCAATCCAGACTTCTCCCGTCAACAGAAATATATCTATTGATTGAGGATCCGAAAATCCGGTAAACTTTCGTAATAAATTGCCGTCATGCAACATTTCAATAACCTGACTTGAATCACTCATCGAAGTGACCCAAACATTTCCATTAGAACTAATTGCAATATCTGTTGGCCTCTCAAATCCCTGGTCAACCCCATTTATTACAAATAATTCCTCACCGTCCGCGGAATATTTTACAACTCTGTCATTGCCCCAATCGGCAATCCAGAGTGTCCTGTCTGAATTATCGACAGCCATACCACGGGGCTGCTTTAGCCCGAATATACGAAATAATTGTGTTCCATTTGATGCTAATTTTACGATTTGATCGTTAAACTTATCAGAAATCCATACACTACCAAGCTCCTGGAAGACATTGATTTCAATATCCCTTGATGCAGAACCATTGTCTTCATCAGTTACTGTTACTGTAATCGTCACGGATGATACTGAAGTTGTTGCCCTCCATGTTGCCTGCGTCTCCGTTGTACTGCCGATAAATTCCCCGTCATCCGAAGACCATTGGTACGTTAGCAAACCTCCATCCGGTTCCGTCGCTGTTGTATTAAGGATAATTATGTTACCGACTAATATATTATTCTCAGATGCAGTCAATGACGATATAACAGGCAATTGATTCTGAATATTGATTATTACACTGTCGACATCGATTCCGTTAAAAGGATCGTTGACCCTCAGAACAATATCTGCCGTGCCGGACACACTCGGTGCCCGCCAAATTGCCGAATCAAGAGATGTAAATGTAAAACTACCCTGATTTGCTATCCACAAAAATGCAAGACTGTCATTTTCTATATCACTTACATCGGCTTTTACAGAAATAGTTTCCTGGAAATCAACTATACTTTTTGAAGGTATAAGACTCAGGATTTGCGGAGCAGTATTACCTGGCCCAGTGCTGCTCTTGCATTGTATGAGTATTACTAAACTTGATAAAAATAATACAGTGTAGAGCCGCACAGAACATTTTGCTTTACTTTTTATGATTGCCATAATTATGTATTCCACTCACCGCGTAATTTATAAATATAAAGAATCAATTCGGAAAGTAAGGTTAATACCTCTTCCGGTAATTTTTTATCGGATTTCAAATTACTCAATAATTTAGAAAGATCCTGATCACTTTCGATATCTATTCCATGTTCTCGAGCAAACGTAATTATTTCCTCAGGAAGTTTTGGATCGGATTTTTCAGATTGATTCGCCTTATTTGCCTGTACCATTTAGTTTCAGCGCTTAGATTGCTTTAGATCTGCCTTTTTGTAATTTGAGAGCAAGCTTTACTTCTTCTTCACCGACATTGAGTTTTTCGGCAATTTCAGAATGATTGCCCTGACCTCCGGCACTATCAAAAGTGTCCGATATCCGGTCAAAGAATGTGTTCTGCTCCCTTGTACTACTCGTGTTTTTGGCCAAACCAAGAACCATATTTACCTCTTCCACACCCATTGACAGCACTGTGGCTATTTCCCATGATTCCCAGTTTTGTCCCGACAAATCCCTTACTGCATCATACTTATCACCAGAAGATTTTTGCAGAATATTATGAGAGCGGAATTTCTTAGTTAAATTTACCGTCTCAGAATCATATCCTGATTTACCAAAATTACTCATTACAGATTCAATTTTCTGTGAATGTTCACTTTCAGCCGGTTGAGGTGCGCGCCTCTTAAACTCGCCCTTTTGTTTGTGTATACCATCATCTGTTTGTGAGTAGAGGTGCGCAAGCTTTCGTGCAAACTGTCGGACATCTTGAATATGTTTATTACTTACAATTTTCTGATCATCTTTACTTTCGGAATGTGGATTTGACTTATTTAATTTCCGGGATTTTTTTCCGGCAATGCTCTTCTTATTTGTTTTAATGTGCATCTTCATCAATTTCCTGGCAAGCATGATAACCACCAACGCTAATGCACCGACAATGGTATAAAGACCTGCAAGAACTGCGATTTCTGTACCGCTTTTTCTAAGCAGTGCCTGGAATCCAATTATACCTTCTTGATTTCTATTTGGGAGTGGTATTTTCACTTACTTCATTTTCAACAATAGCATCAGGAGATGGTGCTAATAATACTCTGCATTTTATTATCCGTATCTATGAGATCAGTAGCATCTGATGATTCCAATTCGTCTGATTTCACAATCATGGATCGCTGCGAATCTTCTATAACGTTACGGCCTTTATCATCTGCATTATTCACCAACAATGCTGATTCATCTTCCTCAGTCTTATACTCTCCTGTTGTATAAGTGCGCACGATATCCGGGAGCTCTGATTGAGAGGAAATTTCTTGACTTACTCGTTCCTCTAGAAGAAATATACCATACAGTATTTCACTGTTATTCGAATCAATTTCGCGTGCTTTTTGTAACTGATTCAGGGCTTTCCTGTTGAGTCCACGTTTTTCATACGCCTTACTTCGCTCAAAAAGTGTTGCTGTATTTGGTATATCTTTATTTAAATAGACATCAATGAGTATTAACCGTTTATCTGAGTTGGCAATAACATTCGTTTTAAAATCACTGTTTGTTTTGATGGTAAGAGTATAGCCATCACCTGTGTACGTGGAAAATGCATTTTTTATTATATAATCGTGTGCATGAGAAAGATCAAAATCACGATCACGTAAATTTTCCGAACCCGGTATGACAACAGTAATAGTCCTGTCTTCCCAATCTTCAAATATTTCAAATGAACTAACTTGTTCGGTAGTGATTTGAAACCGGGATTTTTCTCCCGTAAATTTATACCTGATATCATTAATTTCATCACCCGCAAATATATCGGCGACCATAAGACCAACCAGTAGAAGTTCAAGTACCATTATAAGAATATATTTACCTAACTCTCTCATTGTATGTTCCTTATTTAGAATAATGAATTCATAACTAATGAATTATATCCTATATTCTATACACCATGTGTAATATTAAAGTCCAATTTTCCTAATAGCCTTAGCGCCTTTTTCAGCAAAGGCTGCAAATTTTGTTAAGTCCCTATTTGTAAAATCTTCTTTCCGTTTCATCGTTGAAAGAGCATACATACCTATTTTATCATTACTCAATTGCAGCGGAATCAGCACGATATTCTTCTCTTTTTCAGATTCACTTGTCTCTCTCACTAATTCATAATCATCTATCACGACCGGTCTATTTTCTTCTATGACCCAGTCGATAATTCCTTCTTCAATATAAACTTTTATTTTACTCGCTAAGAAATGGTCCTCATTTGTACTAAACGATTTCATTCGATTTTCAGGAATTTCAAACACAAACATTTCACTTTCTTCTACAAGGACAATCTTTCCCGCAAACTCTCTGAGCATGGAAAGAATTTCCTCTCTTTTACAGGCGTCCTTACTGTCCTTAACCATAGCTTAGATTGTGCGTGGTTCATAAAGAAAAAGGCACATATTTTACAATTCATACTACTACTGTAGCAAAATGATTGCCAGAATACGGAATTTGGGCAATTTTCTTTTTTCGGCAGATTGGAATGAATACTTTAATTTTAAATCGGAGTATATTTGGAAGGTAAAAACAATACCTAATAAAAGGAGTGAAATGTTATGGTAATATATGAGTTTGAAATAAAATCATACGTCAACTTTATATTTGATTTAAGAATGGTGCTAATATTATTCAACGTATGTGCGTTCAGTAACATGTTTCCCCTGTATTAAACTAATAAATGTTTCCGCTTTTTCGAGCTCATCATCAATCAGTGCTGCATAATATCCAAAATCAATTTCCTCATCTATCATCCGTACATCCAAGAGCTGCATTGTTGTTTCACTCAATTCCGGAATAATTGAATCACCGGAATATCCTATTTCTCTCCATTTACAGAGGAAATCTGCAAACTGAATTGTGGCAGCAAACTGAGCATGTTCAGGTGCATTTTCCGGATCGTGATGGTATTTGATCATTTCAACTAATTGCGCCGGTAGATTCCACTTTTCCACCAGCCAGCTCCCAATGACAGCATGATTAGTGCCAAGGACAGCTTGTTCAGCCTGATGAAATCTTTCACCTTCCTTTTCAATGCGTTCATTGATTTCTACAAGCTCTTTCGGAAAATATTGATTCAGGATTAGTTTGCCGATATCGTGCATAAGACCAGCTACAAAAATCTCTCCAGTTAAACGAATCCGCATCTGGCGTGCCAAAAGTTTCGCCAAAACACCGCATGCAATGGAGTGTTCCCAAAATCGTCCCATATCGAATAATGATTCATTGTTATGTCGTTTAAACCTGTCGATTATGGATACGCTGAGACCGAGATCCTTGATTGTGTCAAATCCCAATACAACAATTGATAAATTAACGGTACCGATTCTTCTGGGAAAACCATAGAATGCTGAATTTGCAAGTTTCAGAATCTTTGCAGTTAATACTTGGTCAGTTGAGATAAGCTTGGTAAGTTGTGATGCTGAAGTGCGGGGATCATCAATAAGTTCGATCATTTTAGCAATGATCGTAGGAAGTGCCGGCAGGCTAAGAACATTTTGCGCAATGCGCTTTATTCTTTCGTTCTGTTGCTTATTATTCACAGTCACTTTTCTAAATCAAGTAATCAATACACCAAAGCCTATATTCGAATATCAATATGATTTGAGTTACTGCTTATAATAGTCTGAGCCTTCACTACATTACCTTCCGGAGATTCGGCTTGATCCTGTTTCTTTTTTTTCCTTTTGCGAGCTTTTTCTTCCTGTTCTTTTGTAACATGAAGTTGCGGTCCTTCCGACTCAGGATTCTGCTGCGTTTCCTTTAATTTTTGATCAGCAGTCTGTTGTTGAACCGTCACCGCCTGACGGGTCTGAGTATGTACAGTTTGAAAATCTATATTACGCATAAATCCCCGTAATGATTTCTAACCGCGCTCGCCCATTATAATTCTAAGATTAGATAGTATATGTTTTAAATCGTCTGTTTTCTTTTATGACTGAAATTATAAGTAGAGTTTAGATTGTATATAGCGCATTTCTTGAGAATATTTACCCTTTTATTGCTGCATTTAACTTTCCGCGCAGACTTAAGATTGTCTTCGTATGAATTTGAGAAATACGAGACTCAGATAATTGCACCACCTGCCCTATTTCTTTAAGCGTCAGTTCTTCGTGGTAGTAAAGCGCAATCACCAGACGTTCTGTTTCTGGCAAGTCGTCGATAGACTGAATGATCATCTCTTTCAGTTCTTCTCTGTTCAATGCCTCATCAGGCTCCTCTTCATCTTTACCTTCAATCACCTCATGCAGTTCACCTTTGCCACCTTCTTCGTTATAGATAACACTGTCAAGTGACATGAGTGAAACTGTATTCACTTCCTTTAAAAGGTTGAAGTAATCTTCTATTGAAACATTTAAGCGCTTTGCTATTTCTTCGTCGGTAGCAGGGCCACCTTTTTCGTTTTCAATTTCATTAATGACTTTTTCTAATTCCCGTGATTTGCTCCGAATAGATCGGGGAACCCAGTCCAGTTTTCGTAACTCATCAAGCATAGATCCTTTTATCTTCGGGATTGCGTAACTTTCGAACTTTACACCATATTTCGGATCGAACCTGTCGATAGCGTCAATAAGTCCCATAATTCCGGCACTCTCAAGATCATTTACTTCAACAGAAGGCGGCAGTGAGATCATCGTGCGTCCGGCAACAAACTTTACCAAGTTTGCATATTGCAAGATAATCTGCTCTTTGATTTTCGGATCACTGGACTTTTTATATTGTGTCCATAATGTCTTTGTCGGGAGACTCATCGTAAAATCCCTTTTACCTTATTCCTCGGTCTCATCATTGTATTCTTCTTCCGCTTCCGCCCTCAATTCTTCGGTTGTTTTAATAATCACCACAGCCATTAATACAAGAACTGCTTCAACCACTAGAAATCCAATAAACGACCGAAACACAATTGTGAATACGGGCATTTCTCGAATTGCACCCACAAGGAACGTAAATGTAAACATTAAAATACCAAGTTTCAATATCAGAATCTTCATCCGCTAATCCAAGTAAAATTTATTGGAAGATCGAAAATTTCGCCAGTCGTTTAAAGAACGATCCATTAGGCTCCACCATCTTTAAATTGCTTTGTAACACAATTCGTTCCGCTATAGTATTAATACATAGAGATGCAGGACTATTTGGAAATTGTGACACAAACGGTTTTTGCATGATCGTTGCCCGGGGAATCATTTTATCTTGTATTACATATCCCATAAAAAACAGTTTTACTTGTAGAAAACGCTCTGCTACAAGTTTTATTTTCAAAAACAAATCTTTTGCCTGTTCATAGTCTTTTACCATATTAAACAGCACATAGACACGGCCTGTATTTTGGCTGAGTGTAAGCAACTTAATCATCGCATATGCATCTGCTATCGATGTCGGCTCCGGCGTAGCTATGACAATCGCATGCGAAGCATACATGACGAAATCCAATACATTTTTATGAATTCCAGCCGGCGTATCGACAATAATATAATCATAGTTATACTCAATATTTTCGAGCTGTCGCAGGATTCGAGTTTGCTTAACAGCAGACAAATCGGACAGTTCTGAAAATCCGGAACCACCTGGAAGTATATGGATATCATTCGGTCCCGAATAAATAACTTCCTTAACCGGGTAATCTTTAATGATCGCATCTGCTATTGTTCTCTGTGGTATTTGACCCATGAGAATATCTGCGTTTGCCAGATTGATATCTGCATCTAACAAAAGCACTTTCCTATCCAGATTTCTCATTGTAATGGCAAGATTGACGGCAATATATGACTTCCCGACGCCACCTTTGCCACTTGTAACGGCATAGACGCACGCACGGGTTTTTTTCCGGTTATCCGGCAGATATTGCTCCTCTTCATCGGCCTGCAACTCCGTCGCTATTTCTCGTAACCTTGTAGCCTGGTCTAACATTAATTCCCTTTCCTTCTCACTATCATTCGTGCAAGCTTTTGAACGGTTGCCCGTTCAATATCCTCGGGAACATTTTGACCAGTTGTAATATATGTTACTGGTGTTTTAACTTTTGCTGCGACGTTCAGTATCATGCCGAGGCTGGTCGTTTCATCAGTTTTTGTTACTATAAGACGATTGAACTTCAATTTTGAAAATCGGTTTGCAGCATCGATCATATCTTTTAACCGTGTTGTAACGCTAAGTACCAGATGATTCTCATGTGGTCGTGCGCTCGCAACAAATTTTTCCATATCTTTAATTCTTGTGGTATCCCGTTGACTTCTCCCGGTTGTATCAATATAGATTACATCCATATCGTTGTAATTCTTTATAGCTGATTTCATATCATCAGGTGTATAGACCACTGAGAGAGGAATCTCTGCAATATTAGCAAATGTCTTTAATTGGTCAATCGCACCAATCCGGAATGTATCAGCAGAAATTAGTGCTACTCTCTTTTTGTTTAGCAGTTTCTGGTTCGTTGCAAGTTTAGCGATAGTTGTCGTTCTCCCAACACCGGTCGGTCCGACAAGCATAATAATCCGTGGTCCATTATTCTGAGTTGTACCACTACCGTTCACTCTGAGCAAGGCCCCAATTTTATCCAAGGCTATTGAAAGAATCAGGCGCATATTATCATATTGATCACCGGAAATTTCATTATGGATATCTTCTACAATAGTTCTTGCAATTTCTTCTTCAACTTCGTTGTCAAGAAGTTGTTTCATGAGAAACTGAAGATTCTTCGGGAGCGCCGGAACATTCTGGTATTTCAGGAAATTGCTCACCTGCTCGATATTTGATTTGAGTTCATTTACATCCGTCTGTAGTATAATCATCTGCTGATTATTGGCCGCCGGCTTTTGATATTGTACCGAAGGTGTAATTTGCTGTACTACAGACGGTGCCACTTGTCCTTGCTGAGGTGGTAAGATAGGTTTATATCCCTGATCTATTGCCGCCATGACCTCCACAGATTCTTTACCGTTAAAGTCGAGTAATCCACCCTTTTTCATCGTACTCGATTTCAAAATAACAGCATCCGCCCCAAGTTCTTTCTTAGTAAGTGCAAGTACCTCTTTTAATGTTGGCGCTACAAATCTTTTAATCCTCATAACTGCTAATACCTCCCTCCGATTCAACCTGAATGGTTGGCGTTAATTCGCTATATGACAACACTACCAGCCCCGGTATTATCGGCTCGATCATTGAATGAAAATGCATCCGTATACCGGGTGCTGTCAATATAATTGGTGTAAATCCTTTTGATATCATTTCTTCTACTTTTGCTGCAGTTTTCTGTGTAAGCGTCTGAATCACATCAGGCGGCAGACTGGCTCTGGCACCGGTTTGTGCGGCCTGTTTGATTAACTCGTCAATCATCTGCTCATTTCGCGGGTCAAGAGTCATCGCATGGATTTTACCATCGTCTGATTTAAATATTTGCGTTATTGTATTATTGAGTGACTGCCTGACATATTCAGTTAGAATGGTCACTTCTCTCGTAACCGGAATAAAATCGGCAAGTGTCTCGAGAATGGTAATCATATCCCGCACAGGTGCTCTTTCTTTCAGCAGACTTTGCAACACTTTTTGCACGGCACCGACACTGAGTTGCGGAATAACCTCTTCCACTACTGCAGGATTATCGGCTTTAAGATTATCAAGTAGTTGCTTCACATCCTGTCTGCTGATAATATTAGCTGCATTGTTTCGTATAATTTCCATTAGATGCGTTGCTATGACCGCTGATGTTTCTACCACGGTATATCCGGCAAGCTCTGCATCTTCTTTTTTGTCTTCCTCGATCCAATAAGCACTCAAGCCAAATGCGGGCTCGGTAGTAGCTGATCCTTCAAGCTCCTGCGTAGCAGTTCCTGGATTCATTGCAAGATATAGCCCCGGATACACTTCATACTTTGATATTTCAATACCTCTTATTTTGATCACATACTGATTTGTACCGAGCTGAACATTATCTCGAATGCGGATAGGCGGAACAACAAATCCCATTTCAGCCGCAATCTGTTTTCGCATAGTTTTAATTCGTCCAAGCAGGTCTCCACCTTGCTTAACATCCACAAGTGGAATCTGCCCATATCCTATTTCAAGTTCTAATGGATCGACCTGCAGATACGATTCGATCTTTTCTTCCGGTTCAGGCGGTGGTCCCACTAATTCGGCCGCTATCTCAAATTCGACCTGTTTTTCCTGACTATTCATATAGCCCATGAGACCGCACACAGATCCAAGAAGGAAAAACGGAATCAATGGCAATCCGGGTGCAATGCCAAACATAAAGAGCGCACCGGAAGCGATAAAAAGCGCTTTTGGCTGTGCCAGAATTTGCTTCTGTACGTCACTTCCGAGATTCGACTCAGCTGCTGCGCGGGTTACAACAATACCGGCTGATGTTGAAACAATGAGAGCAGGAATCTGGGATACAAGACCGTCTCCGATTGTCAGCATCGAATAGGTTTGAATCGAATCGGTAAATGTCATACCTCCTTGAATAATGCCGATAAAAAATCCGGCAAGTAAATTTGTTCCGGTAATAATGATTCCTGCTATTGCATCACCACGAACAAACTTTGCTGCACCGTCCATTGCTCCGTGAAACTCCGCTTCTTGTGAAATTTCCTGACGGCGGAGTCGTGCGTCCTCATCCGAAATTGCGCCGGCATTCAGATCAGCATCGATCGCCATCTGCTTACCGGGCATAGCATCAAGAGTAAATCGTGCAGCTACCTCAGCAATACGGCCGGCACCTTTCACAATTACAAGAAAGTTAATGATTACTAGTATGATGAAAATTATAAACCCAACTATATAATTTCCTCTTGTTACATAGGTACCAAATGCGGCAATTACTTCACCTGCATCTGCCTGACCCAATATTAATCGTGTCGATGCAACATTCAACGCAAGACGGAACAATGTCAAGACAAGGAGAAGACCAGGAAATACGGCAAATTCAAGCGGCTGCACAATATACAGTGCGACCATTATAACAATGAGTGAAAACGCAATATTGAACGTCAGAAGAATATCGAGAATCCAAGTCGGCAGCGGAATAATCATGAGCATTAGTATCCCGATAATTGATACCGCGAGGACAACATCACTGTTTTTCGTTAGAGCTGTGTAAATCGGATTTTGTGTTTTTTCGTCCATACTTATTGATTATAGTTTTTTATTTTTCAATTTATAAACATATGCCAGTACTTCAGCGACTGCATGGAATAGATTTTCAGGAATAAATTCCCCGATTTTCACTGCTTTAAACAGTGCCCACGCAAGCGGTTTATCTTCAACTATCGGGATGTCGTGCTCAATTGCGATGGCTCTTATTTTTTCTGCCACTTTCTTTCTACCTTTTGCGAGCACTTTCGGAGCTTCCATATCACCCGGTGCATACTTCAGAGCTATTGCTATTTCAACAGGGTTTGTAATGATAACATCCGCTTCCGGGATTTCTTCCATCATTCTGCGCCGTGCCATTTCACGCTGCACACTTCTAATTCGTGCTTTAACATGCGGATCACCTTCAAGTTGTTTCATCTCTTCTTTGATTTCCTGTTTTGTCATCCGAATGCTGCCCTCATAATCAAATTTCTGAAACATGAAGTCTAAAACTGCCATCGCAATAAGTGCGATTGCTATTTTCACCCCCAGAGCAAATGTTTCTCTACTGGCGTAGGCAAATATCTGTAGCGGAGTTTGATCTATAAGAGGAATAAAATCCTGAACATCTCCGCTTATTGAGTAGTAAGCGATAGAACCGATGATGCCGATTTTTAAAATGTTTTTCACGAGCTCTACGAGCGCTTTACGTGAAAACAAGACACGCTTCATACCGGCGAGTGGGTTGACTTTAGAAAATTTCGGTGTTAACGGTTCCAGTGTAAAAAGCGGTCCAACCTGTGCATAATTGATCGTCACTCCAATAACCATAATTGTGATGATAAATGGAGACGAAACTTTCAGAAATCCGATTGCAGCAATTTGTAAATAGTCCTGCATATTATCGGAATTCAAAGTTACCCAGTCAATGTTTTCAAAGATCACACGGCTGTAATGACTCATCAGATTAAACATATACGAGCCGCCAAAATAGAAAAACAGCAAACTTGCCAAAATAATTGCTGTGGTGCTGACTTCAATACTTTTAGCAACGTTACCCTTTTTGCGGGCTTCTTCCCGCCGTTTTGGAGTTGCACGTTCAGTGCGCTCTTGTTGATTTCCTTCCTGCTCTGCCATTGCGTCTGTACCTTACTTATCCCATTGCCTGTATAATTCGTATAACAGATGTTTCAAACTGGTCAACAAGTTTACCAAAAACATACACGAACATTGGTAATGTTACTCCCATCATAGCCAGTCCAGCACCTATTTTCAAAGGAAAACCGACAATAAATATATTCATTTGAGGAACCGTTCTTGCTATAATTCCCATAACAAAACTTGTTAAAAACAGTGCAACAAGTACCGGACCACCAATTTGTAGTGCAATTTTAAATACCTCTGTGCTCATATAAATGATATTCTTAGTACTGATCTTAGAAAATTGTGCCGTGCCGAGTGGTATCGCCACAAAACTGCTTCTCAATGCATTTAATAGAAAGTGGTGACCATTGATTAAAAGAAAAATGAGTAGTTAAATTATGTATTGGAACTGTCCAACAATCGAGACCTGTTCACCTGTTTGGGGGTCAAGAATATTTACCATACCAAATCCCATATCGAGACCGACCAGCTCGCCTGACATCTGAACTCCGACAAAAAGAAAGTTGGTGGCTAGACCTATAATAAGCCCGACTACAACTTCTTTGAGAATCATCAACACAAACGGGAGAAGATCAATCGGGATTGAAAATTGCCCTGCCTCGATCATCGGAAACAATACCCAGCTCACAAAAAATGCAAGACCTACTTTAATGGGAATTGGAATGGAAGAATAACCGAATACCGGAACCGAAGCGATTATTGTTCCTACTCTGACAAACCCAATAAAGAATACAATAAACTGATGAAATGTGATATTTGAAATATCCATCATTAATGTGCTATTTGTGATATTGAACCAAAAATTTCGGTAGTAAATGTCTGCATTATCTGGATGATCCAGGGTGCAAACACAACAACTGAGACAATAACAACTATAATTTTCGGAATAAACGTCAATGTCATTTCATTAATGGAGGTGACTGCCTGAAAGACACCAATCGCAAGTCCGACCACCAGTGCCAGACCAAGCATTGGCGACGAAACAAGTAATACAGTAAATACTGCAGTTTGTGCAATTGTTATTACAAATTCTTCAGTCATGAAACATCTCCAACTACAAAATTAAAATCGAATATTTTTATCATCTAACCAAAACTGGTGACAATCGAGTTCACTATCAAGAACCACCCGTCAACAAGTACAAAAAGCAATACTTTGAATGGTAGAGATATCATAATAGGCGGTAACATAAGCATACCCATTGACATAAGCACCGAAGCTACTATCATATCGATCATTAAAAAAGGAACATATAAAAGAAATCCTATCTGAAATGCAATTCTCAACTCCGAAACCACGAATGCGGGGACGAGCGCCTGAATCGGTATATCATCTGCTGTCATTGGTTTTTCTTCATCGGCAAATCGCATAAAAAGCATCAAATCTTTATCTCTCGTTAAGTTCATCATAAAATGGCGAACCGGTTTAAGTGCTTCTGTATAGGCTTCGGTATCAGATATTGTTTCAGCAAGATACGGTTGTAGCGCATTATCGTTAACCTGCTTCCAGACAGGTGACATTACAAAAAACGTCAGAAATAAAGCAAGCCCGATCAAAATCTGGTTCGACGGCATCTGCTGAGTCCCAAGCGCCTGCCTGACAAAGTGAAATACGATAATAATTCTCGTAAATGATGTCATCAGGATCAGTATTGCCGGTGCCAACGTTAGTATGGTCAGTAATGCAAGAATCTGTAGCGAAATTGCTACATCCCCTGCATTCTGCGCTTCATCAATTCCTAGTGAGACTCTCGGTAGAGGAATTCCCTGTATCTGAGCAAAAGCATCGGAATTACCAATTATAAATAACGTTATTACGAATATTATTATTGTAAAATATTTATTTTTAATTATTTGGGTCTTTTTAAAAGCTTGCTGAATATATCTCCAAATTGACTCCCGATTTCTGTTGGATCAGAGTTTTCCGAATCGGGCCGATTTCCATATTGTTCTAATTCTTCTTTCTTCAATTCAGCTATCAAATTCATCGTTGTGTCTGTGACAGAGATAACAAGCATACGCCCAGCTACTTCAACGAGCATAAGAGACTTTTTAGGGCCCACATATGTTGAGCTGATTACCTGTATCGCTTTGCCGGGTCCTGAAATACTCTTTCTGTTATATACGAACCGTTTCAGAAGAAAAACTGTAGCAAATATCAATGCAACAATGAGCAAAAAGTACCCAGCGGTTTTTGCAATGAGACCGGTCAGATTTAATTGATTGGCCCCTGAAAATTGAAATTCTGTCTGCTCCCCACCGGACTCTGTTTCGGCCGGAATTACAGCATGTCCTGTCTCTTCTGTCACTAATTGCTGTTCAGATTGAGCATAGACAATGTGATATTCTATGAAGCACAATGCCACTATAAGCAGCATCGGACAAATTCTATGTATCATTATGTTTTTCATAATATCACAACATATTGTTCGGATTATTAAGCGCGTGACTTAATTGATTTTAACATCTCATCTTTATGGATAAGACTTGTTATCCTGATACCGAAATGCTCATCGACCACAACAACTTCGCCCTCAGCTATTTTCTTATCTTCAATCAATAGATCAACAGGCTCACCCGCCAATTTTTCAAATTCGATCACAGAACCGTGACCAAGATCAAGAATATCCTTAATAAGCATTTTTGTTCTGCCAAGTTCAATTGAGACCGGAAAAGTAAGATCCATCAAAAAAGTGATTTTTTGATCTACAGGTTCAGCGTGTAGTGCAGCCACAGGTGGTGGCTGGACTTCAGGAACTTCAATTTCGTCGACATCTCCTGCATCTTCGGCATCATCTTCCAACATACCTGTCAGGTCAAAATCAGCTACTCCAATTTCGTCTTCTTCCCCTTCTTCTGCTGTTTCTGCACCTTCTTCGGCTGCTTCTGCACCTTCTTCGGTTTTTTCACCAGCTTCAGTATCTGTTTCCGCTTCAGTTGCTTCTTCCGATGCTGTAGCTTCACCAAGCATGCTTTCAATGGAGCTGGAGGTCAGCACACCAACTACCATTTTTTCCTCGTCTTCTCCGACTTTGAGTGAAAACGTTAGCGTTGCAAGATCGGGTTTGTCGAATATTTCGGCATTCAACTCAACTTCCTGCCCGGTTAAATCGGTGATTGAAAAGTCAGTTTCATCCGATGACTTCATTTTCGTAGAAATAGCCCCGAGAACCTGATTTGCCGTCTCCTTCATGGCATCGACATGCTCTTCTGCAAATTCTACATCTTCTTCTTCCATCATCATCATCAGGGAGCCGATTCTTGCCGCAGTCCCTTTATCGATAAACAGATGAAGTGCACTTTCCGGATCGTGCTCAAGTTTAAAATCGATACTGACGACAGATTCAGAGAAATGTGAACTCACAGATTCATAATCAAATTCAGCCACTTCTTTAAATTCAATTTCGACTTCTTTGTTTGTGATGGTTCCAAGGATCTCTTTGGCCTCGGAAATAACCATCTCGGCATGTGAATTGATATAATCCACTATTTCCGGCTTAACGGCCATATTGCACCCCTCTATTAAATAAATTCATTATTATTTTCTTCGTTTTTTTCATTATTTTATTCCATTTATATGACTTCATGCTCTTCTATGTCTTCACCTGTTACACTTCGCACAATTTTTATGGCTTTTTTCTTGCCTTTGACACCAGGTCTACCGAGAAATTTTTTATTTCCCCCAATGGTAATTTCCAATAGTTCATCGATCTTTTTATTGAGGCGGATTACATCGCCGACTTTCAGATCGATTATATCCTGAACCGCTATTTCAGTCCGACCCATAAATGCCACAATGGGTAGCGATGATAACCGAAGCCTATCATTGATTGTTGCAATCTGCTCATCAGACACTTCTTTCTTCGACATAGATATAAAGTGCTGAACATTCAACTTAGAAATAATATCTTCGAGAATGAGGTATGGAAAACAGATATTCATCAAGCTTGAAGTATCCTGAATTTTAATTTCGAGAGAAATCGTGATCACTGTCTCACCGGGAGGAGCAATTTGT
Organism: bacterium; assembly: GCA_965249485.1. Classification (GTDB taxonomy): domain Bacteria; phylum SM23-31; class SM23-31; order SM23-31; family SM23-31; genus CBDFMG01. The sequence goes on from OZ252239.1 coordinate 2,976,032, forward strand.
ACAACATCAGGATTACTCTCAAATCCTTCAAGTATGAAGGTCAGCGGGGCAACCTGCTGCCAGGCAGTAGAAAGCGTTTCCATCGCTTTCTCGATAATCTTTTTCATGATTGTTTGTTCGATCGTTGTAATCACCCGTGCTTCCTCAGTCGCCTGCCCTTTTCCACCGAACAAACGGTCAACAACATAAAGGACAAGGTTGGGGCTGAGCTCAAGGATCGCAACTCCATTAAGTTCTTCAACTCTGAATATATAGATACAGCTCGGATCCGAAATTGAAAGGATAAATTCGGAATACTGGAGCTGGTCAACCGATATCAGATTTATATCAACAATTGTACGAAGCCGGACAGCAAGATATGCATTAAACGTCTTTGCAAATGTTTCATGAATCGTCTGGAGTGTTCTTAATTGGTCTTTTGAAACACGGTTCGGATGTTTAAAGTCATAAACGTTTGCCGCTTTTCCTTCCATCGCAACATCATCATCACCATAATCATCGTCACCTCCTTCTAATCCTCCAGAATCTTCATCGCTTACAGAAGAAAGCAACGCATCAATTTCTTTTTGTGATAATATTTCAGCCATGAGTAGTCCTTTACTGGGTGATTATCTGTAAAAACACTCTATTTACTCTATTGTCACTATCTGTTTCAAGATAATAAATATTCATTTGATCACGGATTTTTATCTTAAGAGTATCTTGAACCGCAGGGTCAAGAATTTGTTTAAATGCAAACTTACTTAACTCGTCTTTTATAACATCTGTAACAAGCCCTGCACGTCTTGTCAACTCGGGGATAAGACTTGGCACGGATTCAAAAGTCGCATTGATAACAAGATTTTTAACACGTCCACGCTCATCAAGCATTGAGTGTACTACCTCAGGATGAATATATTCCATGCCATATTCTGTATCGGCAATACTTATCTCGACTACCACTTCTTCACCCTCTTCAGGAGCATCACCTAATATAAAACTAAGTGGACCGAAAAATACAAGAACTACGGCTATTACGACAAAGGCACCGAGTATAATAATCATCTTGAGTGGGCTGCCGCCTTTGCCCTTTTCTGGTTGGGGTTCGCCACCCTCGTCGCCTAAACCCTCATCTTCCAATTCGTCTTCCATTGAAAACTCCTTAGTAGCTTATGTTTAACTCGTCTAAATATGACCGGACATTCTGCGGAATGTCTCCCGCACCACGTTCATACCGTATGAGAATTTCTACTCGCCGGTTTTTTGCCTTACCCTGATCTGTTTCATTTGATTCTATTGGCCGGTATTCGCCCATCGGAATAGGTACCATGTTTTCTTCCGCAATTCCTTGAATTGCAAAAAACCGTAACACTTCGTATGACCGTCCGAATGAAAGCTCCCAGTTATCTCGAAATTCAACATTTGCGCGAATTGGGTCGCTGTCGGTATGGCCGTAAATAATTATTTTATTCGGCCACCCCCGTGCGATATTTGCTACTGATGCCAAGAGCAGCAGAATAGGATCTTTCAACCTTGCTCTACCCTGATCAAACAGGACCGAATCACTAATGGTTATGAGAATGCCTTCTTCTGTCGTTTCGAGTTTTACCGCTTCTGCAACATCCATCTCCGATGTCGCTTCTTGCAGTTCAACGATACTTTCAGAGATTTCAGACTCTTGTAAATTCGAAAGCTGCGGCACAGGTATATTCTGAGGAACCATCACCGACTGTTCATGAGGAAGCACACCAAGCGCGCCTTTCAATGAACCGATAGCTCTCCGAAATTTCGCCTCCCTCATGGAGGAGAATGACAAAAGCAACACAAAAAATGTCAAAAGTAATGTCATCATATCGCCGTAGGTCATCATATACGCTGGCGCACCTACCGGTGGACATTCTTTCTCTTTTTTCCCAGGCATCCTTTATTCTTCTTTCAGCACCCGTTCCTTTGGTGCTATAAATGAGTTCAATTTTTGCTCAACAATTCTGGGATTATCTCCCGACTGTATTGAAAGAATCCCCTGTATCATTAAGGTACGCATCAGTAATTCTTCTTTTGTGCGTCCTTTTAATTTTGTGTTCAATGGAATAAAAATCATATTCGCCATTATCGAGCCGTAAAATGTCGTAATCAAAGCGACAGCCATACCGGGACCCAAAGCATCCGGATCACTCAGGTTCGCAAGCATCAGAATAAGACCGATCAGTGTCCCGAGCATTCCCCATGCCGGAGCCAGACTTGCGAACTGGTCCATCTGGTCCTGACCTTTTTTGTGGCGCTCTTCCAGATAGAACAACTCGGTTTCCATGATGTCTTTGAGCAGTTCAGGCTCTGTTCCGTCAACGGCAAGTTGAATTCCGTTTTTTAAAAAGGTATCGGTTACTTCTTCCATTTGTTTTTCCAAAGCAAGAATTCCTTCGCGACGGGCACGTTCAGCAAATTTCACAAGCAGACCTATGATCTCAGCGGGATCTTCTTCCGTCATGGAAAGAGTGTTTTTAATTATATTAATAAAATTTGTCAGTTCCTTCATAGTGTATGATGTTACAATTGCGGATACTGTTCCGCCAACTGTAATCATTATGGAAGGTGCGTTGTAAAAAAGTACTGGTGACCCTCCAAGAAGCATGGTAACCAGGACAAAAATCACGCCCAGAACAATCCCTAAAATGGTCGTTATATCCATATACGCTCCAATAAATTCTTAACCGTTCATTATCCGAAAATCTACCGCCCTATAGCGTGGTAATATTCCATTAATCGTCAGACTTCCGATTACTTGCAGAATTATTCTTGTTATACAAGTCTAATTCTCCATTTGTCATCGGTTTATATTTTTTTTCCGGAAAACAAAGCCGACGATAGTCGATAACTTTTTTAATGACCTCGTCAGCAGTGTTACGAACGATAATCTTCTTCCCTGTTGTCGTTGTTATAATTGTATCTGGTGCTGATTCGATGAATTCAATCAGCTCAGCATTCATCACCATTTCAGAACCGTTAAGACGTGTTACGCTTATCATATATTCCTACTTGTAATACAAACACTAAGTTGACAGTGGCAAGTTTCCTGCCAATTAAATAAATATTCAATAAATATTAAAGATTAAAATTTAATTACCGATACATGATAACAGTTTTTAAACCGAATGAAAGAAAAATATCCTATATTAAAATCAGTGATTATAGTCACTTACATCGTTTTCAGACGAAAAATCCCCCCGGAATTCCCGAGGGGATTTTTTTATATGACATTATCATCATTGTTCTTCATAAAAGGTCAACGATTTCCATCCGAATCGGAAGAACATGGAAAATATTTCCTTACCTCCTACCCGGAATTACTTAAGACCTATTATGATTTCAAGTTGACAACTTCCGTCAGGAATTGGTCACCAACTGTTATGATTCGTGCCGACGCCTGGAAACCTCTCTGTGCCACGATCATATTGGTAAATTCCTGAGAAACATCAACATTCGACTGTTCGAGCGCACCCGTTACGATCGAACTCTGAATTGCTGTTCCGGCAGCACCGATAATCGGAACTCCTGGGTTTGCTGTTTGTGAGAAGGCATTATCGCCAACTCGCAGCAGACCGCTCGGATTATTGAATACCGCTATCGAAACCTGTGCAAGAAGCAGCGTTCTACCATTCGTAAACTGACCGGTAATTTGCCCGGTTTCGTCGAAAGATATTCCGCTTAACTCTCCCAGTCCGAATCCATCCTGGTCATTTGCAACCAGAGATGTATCCGTACCAAGTTGTGTGATACCGTTAAATGCAGCCACAGTTCCGACATCAACACCGATGGTTACCGGGTTCAACGCTCCTGTCTTCGGCTCGAACTGAAACGATGTTGCAGCTCCGTCGAATATGAAACTGGCAAGCGATCCATCAGTCCTAAACGCTATGACCCCTGTTTCACCTCCTGATGGCGATGCAGGTTCAGCGGTTCCTAATTGAAACGTCCACCTGTTATCGATCTTTGCATCTTTCGTAAATGACAGTGTCATAATATGCCGCTGTCCGAGGGAGTCGAATACGGTCGCTGAAGCAGCAGCGGTCACATCTTTTGCTGACTGTGATTCTACATAATTATTCGGTGTACTATCATACAGCGAATTAAAAGATGCCACGTCAACACCACCTGCCGTTTGAGCAGTAACATTGAGAGCAGTAATTTCGTTTGTAGTACCTCCGTCTCCGTTAATTAGGAGCTGTCCGTCACTATTCAAAAGAACTGAACCTGTTGTAATGTCGAGAGAGCTTCTGATAATTTCCGTAAATGAGCCAATATCAGAAGCTGCATCCAGCGTCAAAGTGGTAATACAGGTAATGATTCTTCCGCCGAGGCGGCCATCAATAGAAATTACACTGCCTACATCAAGCCCGATGTCCGCACCCAAGGAATTTCTCAGGTTGGTTAGCAAATCAGCATCCGTTGCAGTATGGGAATACTGGTTTGTTGTCGAGGCAGCTTGTCCAAGTGTATCGTTATTTGCTGTTTCGAGTGAGCGCTGAAGGTTACTATTTGTACTGGTAATTCTCAATGAATTATTACCTGCAAGCGCGGCTCCCAGCCTGGTAAATGTTATAACACCTTCATCATCAAGTGCTGCGCTCAACGTGTTGGTTCCTGCTGCGCCAAATACTGCTGTGATTCCTTCAGTCATATCGTTAAGAGAAGTGAAGTCGAAATTACTTGCGGTATTTGTCTCGACATAGGTGAAGACAAATGCATCGTCGTCATCGAACAGCCCGTCACCATTCCTATCGATCCCATCGTTTATTGTTACCGTTGTTGTATTTGCGGTAATACCTTCGAGGACCGTTGTTAAGCCGGTGGTTGTGTTCAGGGCAAGCATACCCTGAATATTCGAATTACTGCCCGGCTGGGTCGTTCCGCTTAATTCTTTCGCAAATACTGCCTGGGACCGCAATATCGTACCTAACGGTTTTTCACCAGCATTCAGGTTACCGGTAAATGAAACCTGTGTCGTTGCTCTTGCAGGAGATTTTTGACCGAACGGCAATTTAATACCACCAATTGCACCACCGGTCTGGATATTCCCCTGAGGATCTGCAGTGATCCCCTGAACTTTTGCACCGTTATTCGGGTTAATCAGGTTTCCTACTGCATCGAACTGAAACGCACCGGACCGCGTAAATAATTCATTTTTACCGTCATTCACAATAAAAAATCCGCTGCCCTGTATCGCAAGGTCTGTCGTAAAACCAGTAGTTTCAAGCGAACCCTGCGTATGGAGAACGTCCACACTTCCTATTGAGGAACCGACACCGACCTGCTTTGGATTGATCAATCCACCGCCGGTTCCGGCACTGGCACCCTGCAACAGGAATGCGAATGATTCTTCAAAGGTCATCCGGCTTACTTTAAATCCAAATGTATTGACGTTTGCGATATTATTCGCTACAACGTCCATCATTGAACCGTGGTTCCGTAAGCCTGACACCCCTGAAAATAATGCCCGTGATATACCCATGTAATACCTCCATGGTTTAAGGTTATGACACAACCCGTATCAATCGATCAACGGGTCAGGGCCTCCTATCAAGGACCAGCCCTGTTCAGTTAGTTGATTTCTATTTACGTAAAATGGTTATACAATAATCTTTCTGAAAATTTAACCAAACCAATTACACTTATGCTAGTACTGTACTGTCAATATTGGTAATAACGTTTTCTTGCATCTGATCCTGAGTCATTGCGGTCACTACCGTTTTATTTTTCACACTGACAATAAACGCTAGATTGTTCAAAATAATCAGTGAGTCACGGCTTCCTTTTTCTTCCGCTTTCTGTACTGCTTTGGATAAACGCGCAACATCCTCATTCTGTACCGAAATATTACGTGCATGCAGTCGGCTTATCGCATGCGAAGAGAACTTGATTTCAGGTACTTGCGACTTTTCCAGAGAACTTTCGAGAATGCTCTGAAACTGACCTTTTTCAATCTGCGAAGCTTGTGCTCTGCTTTTCGGTTCCAGCTCCTTAAGCTGGCCAAGACGTTGTATATTAAGCAAATTCATCTTGATTGTTCCTTTTGAATCCATTCATTAAACATTTGTCCTATTCACTTCCCGGTAAATCCGGTAAAATAGTATTAATCTCCTGCATCGGTATTTCAACACCATTAACTAAGAGAAAAGCGACGCAATCGTGGAAACGGACTGCCTGAACAGTTCCGGCAGTCATTGCAGTACCAGCAACACTATTACCATCTGCTCCTTCAGCAATTACCTCAAACAAATACTCACCGTCCGCCACAAGATTGCCGTTCTTATCAACGCCATCCCATGTAAATTGGTGGACACCTTTCGGTTGAGCCCCGAGGTTGTTCTCAATCAAAACATTACCGACTTTTGTTTTCACTCGAATCTTAACACCACTTGCCGCATCTGTCAACGCATACTGCATGAGACTGTGATTTGGTGCAATGTGGACAAACCTGTTATCTTCTGCTAACACCTGCTTGCCGATCAAATTCGCAGCAAAAGAGTTCGAAATCGACTGTGTAAGCGTTGTATTCGACTCCTGTGACTGCTGCATGGTCTCGTTCAAATTTGTCAATTGTTCAAGTGACGAAAACTGTGCCAGCTGCGCTGCAAAATCCTGATTCTCCATTGGATCGAGAGGATTTTGATACTGCATCTGTGTCACGAGCAACAGGAGAAAATCTTCTTTCCCCAAAAGTCCGCTGACCTTTTCAACCTCTTCTTTTTTCGGTGGATTAAGCAGTACGTCTATTGGTGTAATTTCCATAACAACTCCTTTGTATATGGGTATTAATTAAACCACTAATTCCATGGTGTTATACCCAAAATTTCGACTTATCGCCTGGTTGTTGGTTTCGTCGTAAGGTAACTCTTCAGTTAAATTATCATCATTTTGATTGAAATGATTTTGTGCTTCCCGATCATTCTTCATCCAGCGGGATTGGTTAAGATCCTGCTGCATATCCTGCTGAACATGTACATCAAAGGTCTGAATATCAACTCCTTTTTCCGCAATCGATTCCCGCAACTGAGCTAAATTATTCTGTAATAAAACTTTTGCTTCCTGTGTTTCAACTCTAACAATCGCCGACATTTGATTGTCTTCCATCTGAATACGGAGCATCATCTTACCTAAATGCGGTGGTACAAGACGCACTTGCATCTCCGATACGCCTTTTCGGAGGCTCATTTGAGCATGACGCACTAAATGTTCAGCAAGGTCCTTCGACTCCCAGACTTCAGGCTGCCGATGAGTTGTCGGCATTTTATCCGAATGTTCCTGAACCCGGAGAACATTTTGAATATCAAAAGCTTTACTAGCTTTTGAGTCAATTCCATTTGAATCAATAAATTCCTGAGTCACTGTAGGTTTTTCAAAGAGAGAATCACGGCGATCACCACTGTTGCCAGTGTGAGAATCGCTTGCCTCCTGAACAAAATAAGTATCGCCTCTTGATTTTGCATCAGGATTACTACCGTCATCACCGAATTCAATATCTTTTGAAGTTCGTGCTTCGTTTGTTTTTTCGACAAACATCCCTTGCACCTTCAAATTTTCACCTTCAAATTTTTCAGAATAATCTGTAACGGATGTTTCGATTACAAAAGACACACTTTTAGGAACCTCAACTTTTGCAGCGTCATCTGTTCTGCCTACTATCTTAGAAGTGTCTTCATCTTCTCTCAAAATGGTTTGCACATCAACTTTATGCCCAGATTCGGGAACATGAACTTTTGTGTCTGTACTCACACTAATTGCCTGTTCGCGTTTTCCGTTATTGACAAGATCATCATTATCAGCGTCATCTTGCAATTGAATAGGCTCATTGTGTTCAGCATTTCTGTGATCTAAACCATTCTGATCGTCCGCCATAGTATTGCTGGATGGTTCAACGGTATTTAATGGAATTCTTATTGTGACAGGTCTATCATCTATCTGTTGAATCGCTTCAGGTTGATCAAGCGATTTTGGTTGAACAACATAATCAATTTCGGATTGAACATGATCAATAACAACACCTTGTATAAGCTCATCCTCTTGTACTGAGGTACTCATACTATTGTACTGATTTACTTTAATTTCATTAGGATATTCACTAATACTCGGATTGATATTTTCAATATTACCTGTGCTGATTTCAAGAAGCCTTACTGCTGAGTCATATGATATTCTGAGTAAAGACTGCGAATTATTGTCCTTTGTCGACATATCAACAGGAATATCAACATATCCGATTTCGGAGTCAGCAGAGTTCAAAGCTGTAGTCAGATTTGCGACCGAAATAACTAAATTCTGATCTTTGAATAGTGTGTTCCCGTTTAGTGTCTTAGATGCAACAGCTTCAATTTGAGAAACCTGAGGTAGTGTATTTTTAATACTTACCTCAGAGTTCGATTCAATCGAAATAGATAAAGACGTTTCATTTCCAGTGATATCTGCTAATCTGATTTCAACTTCATTGCTCACTCTCTGAATAAGCGATTCGGAAACTCTATCAGTAAAATCATGATTAATGTTACTCCGCTGGAAATCCGTTAGCAAATCTAAATTGTGTTCAATATTATTACCAATATTCTGTGATACTTCCATTCCGGATAAAACAGATGTAAACGAGAACTCAATCTTTTGTAAAGCATCGTGCATTTCTTCCGGCAGGGACGCAATAAAATTATCGATTGTCAACTGTGAAGAATTACTGCCGGAATGCAATAATGAGACCATTTGACTTAAGGAAGCCTGCAGTTTACTGATATCGATTTCCTTCGGTAACGAATTGTCTCGAACTGATACTTCAAATGTGAAAGTGTGTTTCGAAATATCTTGCTTAGGTGCGTTGGATTGAGCCTCTTGTATCAGAGAAGCAATTTCACTCCGAACATTTTCTGTTAAAAATGGAAATACTTGAGATAGGTTCGGAGTAATGTGCGAATTCTGATTTGATTTTGTTATCGGAACACTTAGATCATTCGATTCAAGCTTATTTTTATTTGTTTCAGAATTGTTTGGAACAATATCTGAGTTTTCTTCATTTGATAAACTTCCGGCGATTTCAAAGCGTATAGTAATAGCCTTATCATCACCATTTTCCGCCTGCAATGAAATACTGTTCAGTAATGAATGAATATCCTCGCTTGTTTCACCATTATAAGGTTTTCTCATATTATTCGATGAGAAGTTATCAGCCACGGTATTCTCTGTGGATCTGTTATATCTTACCAATGCATCGTTGATAGCGTCAACTATTTCCTGTGTATCGACAGAAATAAGAATGGAAGTTTCGGAATCACCCATTGTAATGGTTTCAGTAATATTTGTGTCCGAAAGATTGGCAATTTTTTCTAATACATTCAATAGCGAAACTGATGAATCAGGAAGCGATAACGAACGAACGTTTTGCGTTATTATTTCCATGACTGGTTGGGCATGACTAAAATCTGCCGCATTGTCATTCAGCTGCTCTTTCTCATTTTTATTTCCAGTGGATTGGAGATATTCTTGCTTCAATTCATCAATAACCGACCGCAAAATATCCTGAACAGAAATAGTATCCACTCTACCTGTATTGGAAACATTCTCTTTGCTTAAATTAGATAAATATTTTAAATCAAAAGTATTATTATTGCTCTTTGATGGTAATTCAAGAGGTGTGTTTACATGCTTCTCATTCTGAATCGGATCCTGAGATTGAACGTTAAGAGCAGGTATAGAAGGAATATCATTTTCAGGTAATACAGATTTATAATTACTGATGTTATCACTTGATATCTGTTTGTCACCTGCAGCCAGGTTATTCTGTAGAATTTTTGCGATTTCAAGAGCATTGATTAGGAAAAAACCCTCAATTTCAGAGTCCTGTTTTTGCGTCTCCGAATTATTCAAGGGCACAATACGAGCCGGGACGATGAGCGTATTTTCACCCTCAGGAATAAGAGGTTGAGACGGCAACTCCAATTCAAGAACGAATCCCCCGTTATTATTTTCTCCGTCAGGAATCAGAGTCTGAATATCTAATAGGGAAAATGAATTATTGAGCGGAACTACTACACTTGGTAAAGTCGGTTCCGCTGCATTAGAAATGTTGTTTGAAAGATCTTTATCTTCATTAATGGCTAGAAAAATCGGTTTATTCTGGATTGCAGAAGAAATATTTTGATTAATGTCCTGAATACGCAATAAATAAGGAATATGCAGCGGTCTATCGATTTGGATGTTATTATAATCAACTGGTGAATCAGAATTAACGACAAGGGGTAGTAATGTATGTTGTGGTTCAGCAGGATTGACGGATTGAATTTGATTCGAAGATTGCTTATTAGTTTGAGGTGTATAAATGGCAGTTCCGGACACATTTGCTTCTTGAGCATTTTGTGACCGGTTCTGAGCTAATGCTTGGACAGCAGTGACCGGAACAGCCCGCGCTAAAAAGGATTCAAAATCAGATTGCGACTGGGCACTTTGCACCCTTTCGCCTGAAACGAATCCCGACAATGAGTTTAAATCTTGTCCTGTAAATCCAAATAAAGTAGCTAAGGAATTATACACAACCGCATCAACTCTTTAAATTAACGATGCCGTATCTGTCCTTGTTGACTATTTCCTATAGCCACTTATTGCCAATTCAAATTTTAGTATCCGGCTCTCATTGTGCAAGTAACGTGCCAGAATAATAGTGCATTCTAATAATAGTGTAGTTATAAGCTTGAAAAATTAATTAATGTCTGTCTTAACACAATAGACTACCAACAATAAGCCGGAATATTTTACATGAGTGTTGAAAATAACCGGCAAAGTTTTCCCTGATCCATCCCTAATCCTGCTGAAGTTGCTGGTACCGTCTGATTATATCCGCTGCCCGCACCGGATCACCTAAAGCTTCTATCACTTTTCCTGCTTCTCGGTCAGTCATCCGGTAAAGAATTCCAACAGCAGTCTGATCCGGCAATTGAATTAATATTTGGGCTGCCTGTTGGGGCACCATATTATTGTAGAGCAGCGCTAATTTCGCCAGATTAGCATTTTGGGAGGCTGTTAGTTGCGCTTGGCGTCCAAGTAATTGATCCCGAAGTGCTGCAATGCTATCCTCGCGTACTGCAACGTTTAATTCAATAGAATCAAGTACTGTTTCACGATTTGCAAGTTGAAACATCCTGTCATCAATCTGCTGCTGTAATTCCTGTGCAGGTGTTAATGTTGTATCAATTTGTATACCCATACCGGTAGAATCGGCCTCAAGGCCAGCCATTATTAACAATTTGGTGACTGTCGGTTTTAACATCTCTTCATATGGCATTGTTTTAGAACGGAATTTGTATCCGGCAAATCCTACAATTGCTAGAATAATCACAAAAATGAAAATGTATTTTAAGAGTGCTGCAATTAATTTTCTCATGATACACCCTGAATCGATATGTTCACAGGATTATTTTTTTGCTGAAAAAACTTTCCGCCTGCTAAATCATCAGATATGAACTGTTCATCTGATAAAGTCTCTTTCATATAACTACTGAATTTCTTTTCTTTAAGTCGTTCGATGATCCGGCGATCTTTTACTGCTTCCACAAGGATTACTCTCCGTTTTTCCACCTCTTCACAGGCGAGTTTAATCAACTCAAACTGCCGTGCTATTTGGTGCTCTAACATCTGAAAGTATCGGTAATACATATTGATTTCCAAAACATTAATTTCATCTTGTTCACGGGTATAAAGCATATCAATATACTTAGAACGATTCCGTTTTACGTCATTGAGTTTTGCTACAGCTTTATCGTGTTCATTTTGAGCAGCAAGAAAATCTCTCCGACGTGCTTCTTCAATTGTGTGTTTTATATCTAATACGCGTTGTAATCGAAATCTAAATTTTTTCATGCCGTAGATTCTGACTGTATTATCAGCTTTAACTCATTAATGGTGCTTTGATAATCAAACTATTCTGTAATGCCCTGCCTGACATATTCATTGATTTTACTGTTCATTTTCAATGCAAGATCAATATCGGGATTACTACCTTCTGCATAGGCTCCGATGTTTATTAAATCTTCTGCTTCCCGGTATGATGCTATGAGCCTGAGAATTTTGGCTGCGGCATCCTGATGCTCTTTATCAGTTACGTCTATCATTAATCTGGACACACTGTCAAGTACATCTATAGCAGGATAGTGATTAAGCGAAGCCAGCCTTCTCGACAGAACTATATGACCGTCAAGAATAGAACGCATTGCATCCGAGATTGGCTCATTCATATCATCCGATTCAACAAGGACCGCATAGATCGCTGTTATACTACCCTCAAATGTTTTGCCGGTTCTTTCAAGCAATTTTGGAAGCATCGCAAACACCGAAGGCGGATATCCCTTTGTTGTTGGCGGCTCTCCGATTGAAAGTCCTATTTCCCTTTGTGCCTGGGCGATTCTTGTTGCTGAATCCATGAGAAACATTACATCATTTCCGCCATGTCGAAAATATTCTGCAATTGCTGTTGCCACATAGGCACCTTTAATCCTCACAAGAGCCGGTTCATCGGAAGTAACGGCAATTACAACCGACCGTTTCAGTCCTTCTTCACCGAGGTCATTCTCGATAAACTCTCTGACTTCTCTGCCTCGTTCACCTATAAGCGCAATAACATTTACATCAGCAGATGTATTCCGTGCAATCATTCCGAGAAGCACTGACTTTCCAACACCGCTACCGGAAAAGATTCCTACTCTTTGACCTTTTCCCAGAGAAATGAGCGAATCTATCGCTTTTATTCCTGTAGCCAATGGTTCATTAATCCTGTCACGATCGAGCGGTCTCGGCGGTCTATTCTGTATAGACATTTCTTCTTCATACACAAGTGGGCCTTTGTTATCAATCGGCTCACCAAATCCGTTAAGAACTCTTCCCTGCAATTCAGGGCCAATTCTGATTGAGAACGGCTCCCCACTTGCAATTACATCTGCACCCGGACTGATTCCATGCACTTCACCGAGGGGCATCAGTAATACTTTATTATCGCGAAATCCGACAACCTCGGCCGTCTGTACCTCCTGAATTCCAGGAGTTTTTATAAAACATTTTTCACCGATACTGACTGTCGGACCAACCGATTCAATGACTAAACCGATAATCCGATCAACACGCCCTTTCAACTTTACATGCCTGGAATCATCCGCGATCGTCGAATATTTATTCGATATTTTCTCCAGAATCTCGATCAATCTTCTGCTCCAATCCTTTATTTACTGACGATTCCAATTCGGCCAATTGCGTTTCAATAGTGGCATCGATCATACCTGAATTCGTTTCAAGAACGCAACCACCTCTGGTGATTTTTTCATCCGGAATAATTTCAATATGGTTGACATATTCCTTCGGAATAAATTTCTCCTTCTCATTAAACTGATCGACATCATCCGGATGAACATGGAATAACAATTTGCTCTCATCAACTATATATTTCAATGCTTTGTTGACATGGTCTCTTATTATTTTCTCCTGCGTAACTATTGACTCACCAACAATCTTTTTTGCAAAATGGAAAGCCAAATTAATAATAGTTTTCTCTGCTTCCTTCAGCAGATTGCTATTAAAATCAATTGTTTCACGAATCGTCTGGGACAGCTTATTCAATAGCTCTTCAAGCTGCAAATGTACTTCACTTTTGCCTGAAGTTTCACCGTCACTGTACCCCCGGTTGTATTCTTCCGCTTTCTCTTTTTCTAAATTAGGCTGAATCTCAGCTATCTTTTGCTCTATAAGGACTGGGAGTCTTTGCTTAATTTCTTTCTGTAAACGCCTGTTAAACTCACGCTTCTGCACATCCTCGATCGGTTCGGGAACCCAAACAAAATCGATTTTGTCTTCACTCGTTATCTGCGAAATGGGCTTTTAAATATTTATATTAAAATCTGCCATATATTATGCCACGATTTCTTCCTCACCACCTCTGCCGGATATTACAATCTCACCATCTTCTTCAAGAGAACGGACAAGTTCTACAATTTTCATTTGTGCTTCCTCAACATCCTTGAGTCTGACAGGACCCATAAAGTCCAATTCTTCCCTAATTAAACCAGCAGCCCGCTCGGACATGTTTTGAAATATCTGCTCTTTTAATTCTTCACCGGAAACCTTTAATGCTATACTCAAATCCTTCGTGTCTAATTCTCTCAGTATTCTTTGAATTGATCTATCATCAAGCACTACAAGATCATCAAAAGTGAACATCAAATTTTTAACTTCTACCGCAAGTTCAGGATTCCGTTTCTCCAGATCAGCTAATATTGTTCTTTCTCTCGATCTGTTTGCCATATTCAGTATTTCCGCAACAGATTGCGCACCACCGGCAGAACTTAGATCATGACCAAACACTGTTTCTACTTGATTTTCAAGCACACCCTCTATATCGTTCAGGAGTTCTGGAGAAATTTTACCCATAGTTGCGATTCTGAATGCAACTTCAGCTTGTAATTCAGGTGAAAGATCTGCTAAAATCGACGCGACTTGCTGCGGCTCAAGATTAGCGAGTATCAGCGAAATTGTCTGCGGATGTTCATGTTGAATAAAATTAAGAAGCTGGTTTGCATCGACATCCTTTAAGAGTTTGAAACCACTTACATGAATAGCTGATTCGACTTTCGATACAATTTCATGCGCTTTACGGGAACCAAGCGCTTTTTCTAGTACATTCTGTGCATAATCGAGGCCACCCTGCGAAATATACTCCTGTGCCATTATCATCTGATAAAATTCTTCGATAACTGATTCCATTATTGTTGAGGGAACATCATTCATCTGCGCAATTTCAACGGCAAGACGCTCTACATCTTTTTCTTTCAAATTTTTGAATATCTGAGAAGCAGCTTCAGCGCCAACTGCAATAATTAAAATGGCTGCTTTCTGTCGACCTGATAGTTTTTCTACATTGAGTGTAATGTCTTCTTCAGTCATGTATTACTTCTCCTCAATCAGCCATGTATTCAATAATGACGCTACGTTTGAAGGTTTCTCTTTCGTGAATCTGGATACTTGGTCAAGCATTTGAGCACGGCGTTGTGCTTCAGCAGAAATTTCTTCCTCGATGGCTTCAGCTTCAATATCGATGGCAGGTTTCGGTTTCGGCAGAAGAAGGTCAAGGCTTCTGAATACAGATCTCAGAACAAAGATGAATAATATAGCAGCACCTGTCATAAGAAACCATTTGATAATATTCTGGATAAGTGTTGTCTGTTCCTGCTGCGCGAGTCTTTCTGCCTGTTCCACTACGATGGTATTATCAAATTGGTAATCGACGACTGATACCTGATCACCTCTATCAGTATTTGCGCCAATTGCGTTTATTACACTTTGCTCCAAGGAGCTAAGTTCCTCCGGCGAACGAGGCTGATAAGCAAATTCTCCATCCGGTTGTTCAACCATTCTTCCATTCACAAGAACGGAAACTGAAATACCTGCAACCTGACCGAAGTCATCGACCGTGTTTTCTATAGTCTCATTTATTTCATAATTTGTAGTAGTGCGTTCATTGTTCGATGCCTGTCCAACTGTATCAGATAAGCCACCAGCGGCAGATTCACGTTCCTGCGAACGAATTACCGCTGACGCCGGATCATACGTTTTGCTCGTAATATTTCTTTGCGTAAAATTCATATCAACGGCAACATTAACAATGGAGTTATTCGGTCCCAATGCCTCTATAAGTGTCCCTTCGAGTTTCGATCTCAAATCGAGCTCAATAGAACTTTTTAAACGTAATTGCTCAGACCGCAGTGCCAGCAGCGGATCTTTATTGATAACACTCGAAAGATTACTTCCGAATGAATCCGATATTATGACATTTGCCGGAAGCAATCCCTCTACACTGTTCGCTACCAATGATGCAATAGTCGTAACCTGTTCCGACGTTAATGTTGTGTTTCCTTGAAGTGTCAGGAGTACTGAAGCTGTTGTCGGTTTTTGATCCTGTACAAATAAACTTTGCTGTGGAACCACGATCCGAACCTGCGCCATCTCAATCATCTGCATTGCCCGAATGGTTCTACTGAGTTCACCTTCAAGAGCGCGCTTAAAATTGACCTGCTGAATAAAGTCGGTCATGCCGATATTAGTTCTATCAAAAATCTCATACCCAATCACTCCCCCGGTTATGAGACCGCTCGTAGTTATTTCAAGCCTGAGCTCAAGCTCCTGTCCCTGCGGAACAAGAATCGCTGTTCCTTCAGTTTCTAATTGATATGGGGTGCCCTGCTCCTGAAGATACTGAACAATTGCCTGAGCATCTTGTGGCTGTAAATTTGACTGAAGAACAACCCACTGCTGCTCACCGGTCCAAGTCATAACCGATACAATGACAACAACACCGAATATTGCCGCAAAGGCAACAACGGCCTTCTGTTTAGCATCAAGTTTTGTGAAAACTGCTTTTACTTGTTTTATAAACTGTACAAAGAAATCAAACATGGCTAACGTGTTTCCGAATTAGAGGATTTTTGTTTAATGCTCACATTAATTATGAATTTTGTTTTTAATCTGATAGAACGCGAGTCGCTGTACGAGAACTATCCAGTTCACTGACTTAGATTCTACACCTGCATTCTCAAAATTTCCTGATATGCCTCGATCATTTTGTTCCGTAGTTCCATCATGAGTTCAAAACTGGTACCTGCTTTTTCCACTGCAACCATAACATCATGGACATCTTTTATCTCGCCCGTGAGCAATTTTTCAACTGACTTTCCCGCTTCCTGCTGAAGATCATTGACATCCTTCACAAATCCCTGCAATGTTTCAGAAAACGTTTTGTAATTTTCTTTCGTATGGTCTATTTCCGGCTGCTTGGGCCTCGTAATATCAGTACGAATTCCCTGCGGCTTTATAGCTCCTTGCTGTATGTTCGATATTTGTACCATACTTCACTCCGGATTAATTGTTCATCCTCTTATATCAAGGTGATTTCCGAGTATCCCATTCCTTGATAACCCGGGATTTATACTTGGTTCACTTTTCTGTAGTAATGTATATACCTTTAACGGTTGAGCTGTACTTTGCACATTATCAACCTGAAATAACTGTTCGAAAAGCTGTTTTTCCTCAACAGATAACAATTTCTGAAGATTCTATGCTTTTACATTCGAGGCTATCGTCTTTGATGCTGTTGCTTTATCGGTTTCGGGAATCGTAAATGGTTTTGATGAGCCAATTTTCTTAGATTGGTTCAGCCCATCCGAGCCTGGTGCTCTCCGAACTGCCTCCGGTTGAAAATTTTGTATTTTGTTTACAACCATTTTTTTTGTCAGATATTCTAGTTATGCAAATTTATATTTCAAGCGCTGTCATCATCATGTTTTTTGACGCATTCATTGCGGTTACATTCGCTTCATACGCTCTGGTAGCAGATATCATATTCACCATTTCAGTCACGATATTGATATTCGGATACGCGACAAAACCGTTCTCATCCGCATCGGGATGTGACGGCTCGTATACAAGACGAGGCGGTGAACTCTCTTTAAAAATCTGGTCAATTTCCACACCCTGAAACATATTTTCTTTTCTCTCAACAGTTTGTTCGTTATCGAAATGGCCTTCCTTCGTTCTTTTGATCCGCATAATTTCTTCACTCAGGAGCGTAATGAACTCCGCTTTTGTTCCGGACTTCATAATGACTTGCTGCCGGCGATACGGACCACCCTCCTCTGTTCGGGTTGTTTCCACATTAGCAATGTTGCTTGCGGTGGCGTTCATTTTTGTCCTCTGGGATGTTAATCCCGTAGCACTTATATCGATTGCTGAAAAAAGTCCTCCGATAGGCATAATTCTATCCTAACTGTTAGCGAATTGGTTCTCCACGAATTGCTGATTTCAATTTATTAAAAGACCGTTCCATAAATCGTGCAGCATACGTAAATCGGATTTGATTTTTTGCAAGTTCTGACATTTCCCGATCGATATCGACATTATTTTTACCGCTGGCAAGCGACTCATCTTTCGGAATAAAAGGAATATGTTTCACGTCGTCTATTCTGGGTTTACCGACACTAAGATGTTTTGGGTCGGTACGATAACCGAATAAACCTCGTTTATTAAGAGCGGCTTTGAGGTCTTCTTCAAAACCTACTTCTGATCTCCTGTAACCGGGAGTATCGACATTTGCAATATTATCTGAAATAGACTTTTGGCGCATCGAATAAGCATCCAGGCTCTTATGGAGAACAGGCACTTTCGTCCTGCTAAAAATAAAATCACTGATCTTCATGAGTGTTTCCCCTTAAACGTTCCGGGACGCACTGTCCCACTCGTTCAAATAAAAAATCAGTGACGCAACTGGCAATATTTATGCCAATAAGAGAATTGAG
The DNA here is from genome assembly GCA_965249485.1 of bacterium. Taxonomy (GTDB): domain Bacteria; phylum SM23-31; class SM23-31; order SM23-31; family SM23-31; genus CBDFMG01. The sequence goes on from OZ252239.1 coordinate 2,994,370, forward strand.
AAATCCGAAGGGATAACTGAGATGAAATGCTACAAAAAAAATATACCCTAAAAATGTGAAGCTGGAAAAAGATACAGGGTAATCGGCAAGAATTGCCTAATACTTGAGGAATTTCACAAAAAATATTTCTTTATTACAATGTGCTCATAAGAGCCGGATCAAGCTCATCTTTTGATTTATATTCATTAAGTTTATTCCGGAGCGTTCTCACACTGATACCAAGGGTATCTGCCGTCTTTGTACGGTTATTTTCAAGGGTTCTCAGCGTTTTGAATATAAGCTGTTTTTCCATTTCATACAGTGTCAGGTTCGTATCTTCAGAGACATACGATTTGAAATAGTCAAAGTTATCATCTTCAAAAACAAAATTCTTCGGCTCTAAAATGTCACTGCGGGACATGATGACTGCACGCTCAATTCTGTTTTCCAACTCACGGACATTGCCTGGCCAGTCGAGTCGCATTAGCAGGTCCATCCCCTCTTCAGAAATACCCGCTATTTCTCTGGTGTGCTCTATGTTGTATTTGCTAATAAAATGATCAGCAAGCAGTGGAATATCTTTCTTCCGTTCTTTCAATGACGGCAGTGTGATCGGAATAACATTCAACCGATAATAGAGATCCTCATGAAACGATCCATTGCTGATTTCTTCTTTGATTTCCCTGTTTGTTGTGGCTATAATCCGTACATCGACACTAATGCTTGCATGATCACCGACACGTTCAAATTCTTTCTCCTGCAACACTCGAAGAAGCATTGCCTGGAGCGGAGGACTCATTTCGCTGACTTCGTCTAAAAGCAGCGTTCCACCGTCCGCCGCTTCGAACCGCCCTTTTCTTGTTTTAATAGCGCCAGTAAATGCGCCCTTTTCATGACCAAACAACTCGCTTTCCATAATACCTTCCGGCAAAGCCGCACAATTTGTTTTAATAAACGACTGTCCGTTTCTTGGACTATTAAAATGTATCGCTCGCGCAACAAGCTCTTTACCGGTTCCGCTCGGTCCTTGAATAAAAACCGTTGCTGAACTCTTTGCTACTGATTCCAGAATCTCAAAGATTTTTTTCATCCTTGTGCTTTTACCGACAATCTGATCAAAACCGTAAATACCGTCAATTTCTTTCCGCAAGTGGCGATTTTCTTCCTCTAATTTTATAAATTTAAATATTTTCTGTACTGCTATCTCTATAGCATCTGCGGAAAATGGCTTTGTTATATAATCAAATGCACCAATTTTCATCGCTTCAACTGCGTTATCTATTGTTCCGTAAGCGGTCATCATAACGACAGACGTATCCGGCTTTGCAGCTTTTACATGCTTCAACACATCCATCCCATTGATATCAGGCATCCTGATGTCTGATATCACCAGATCAAAATTTCCATTGTTGAATTCTTCTATACCCGATTTACCATTAGGAGCAGTCGCCAGTTCGAAATCCATTCTCGACAAAGTCTCCTCCAAAAAATCCCGGATTAATGAATCATCATCGATAATGAGTATTTTCTTTCTTTCCATGCACATTCCCTATTAGATTTTTACATTGGCAAGCATATGCTAAATGTGGAACCGCCTTGCTTATTATTTTCAACAGATATGGTACCTTCGTGTGTGTCAATTATTTTTTTTACAATCGACAATCCCAATCCTGTTCCGTCAGCTTTCGTTGTGAAAAACGGAAGAAAAAGCTTCTTCTTATCGTCATCCGGAATTCCGCTGCCAGTATCTCTAACGTATAATTCCATATGATCTGCATTCTTTTTATGTTTTATGCCGACAGTCATTTTTCCGTTATATGACATCGCCTGTACCGCATTCTTTAAAATATTTAACAAGACCTGCTCCAGGAGTTCCGGATCGATCGGAACATTCAGCGATTTATTCTTAAATTCTTTTACTATTTCAACGTTACTCTCGTCCTGTTCCAATTCAACCTGAACCAAAGCAAGAACATTATCAACAACCTGGATAATATCTTCTGGACGCTTTTTCGGACGCATCGGCCGCGTATAGACAAGAAGGTTCGTTGCTGTTTTATTAATCCGCGAAACACCTTCAATAATTTTCTGGACTAATTTTCTTCTGGGGTCTTCTCTGTCCAGGTCTCTGTCTAACAGAGCAGCGAATCCTCCGATACCACCCAACGGGTTTCGCAGTTCATGTGCTACATGTCCCGCCATTTCTCCCAGTGCTGCAAGTGTACGGGACTGTTGCACTTCTTCTTGAAGTTTTTTCATATCGCGAAGATCGCTGAAAATCTCCACAACACCAAGTGTCTCTCCGAGCTCATTTGTTACAAGAGATGTGCTGTATTCTACAGGTATTGGTTTATTCTTCCTCGAAAAAATCTCTTTTTCCCTGTTACGTCTGTCTCTGCCTTCATGCAGGGTATATAAAGGTGTTTCATCAATCGGTACTTTCTTACCAAGGGTATCTGCGTACGGTTTGCCGACCATAGATAAAGGTGTGAATCCCGTTATTTCTGATGCAGCTTGATTGAATATCGATATAGTGCCCTCAAGATTCAGCACCACAACTCCGAGAGACATGCTTTCGAGAATATTTTCAAGATGGTTTTTAATGGTATCCATCTTTTGCAGATTTAAATCCAGCTCATCGTTCTTTTTCGTAAGTTCGAGATCCATGACGGAGAGCTGCTCCTGCAGTTTGTCGTACGATTCCCGCAGGCGGTCTGTGTGCTCTGCAAAATATTCGAAAGCCTGGATAAGTGAGGAAATTTCCTCATTACTTACAGGCTTATCTGTATTATGATCATTTTGAGATACTGCGGATTGGGAGTTTTCTTGATTTTTACCCATGCAGAAAAGTGTTGAAATAGTTTCTCGCCCAAATTTGAGTATAAAGTTATCATTGAATTCGGGCAAAGTCAAGCTAAAAGAGTGTTTTTACTCTGTTCTTCAAATCTTTTATAAAGAATAATTTCTGAATAATGAGATACATATTGCCATTGATAATTATTAAAATAATTGATAATTTGCATAGCTTTTTTATGTATAACTATATCCGAGTTACCGATGCCTGAACCTATTGTATTCGATGAAAATGGATATCTAGTATTTAAAATTAACTGGAAACGACTACTCAAAGTTTTCATAGTCCTTTTCCTCTCTATTTCATCATATTTCCTCCCGATTCCTGAACTTACTGAAGCATCCAGATTGTGTCTTATGATATTTATCGGAGCTGCGGGACTTTGGATTACCGAAGCTATTCCGCCATTTGCAACTGGCATTATGGTTATCGTACTAAACGTATACCTTCTCGGAAGACCCGAAGGACCTCTGAATTTTGCACTGACAGGTACTGATAGTTATCAGGTATTTTTGAACCCGATAGCAAGTCCAGTTATTGTGCTTTTCTTTGGTGGATTTATTCTTGCAATTGCGGCAACAAAGCATGGACTGGATGTCAGACTTGCCAAAGCGTTCATCAAGCCGTTCGGAACGCATCCCCGCATGGTATTACTCGGCATTATTTCAACCACTGCCCTCTTTTCAATGTTTATGTCGAACACAGCCACCACTGCAATGATGATCGCAATTTTGCATCCCCTTTTTAAGCATTTCAAGAGCAGGACACCATTTAAGCGGGCACTTGTCTTATCGGTACCGTTTGCTGCAAATATCGGAGGCATCGGAACAATTATAGGGACGCCGCCGAATGCTGTTGCAGCTAGTATCCTGGCAGGAATGGGAAATTCAATATCATTTACAAAATGGATGATTATTGCAGTCCCGTTCGTTATCCTACTAGAGTTGATACTCTGGCTGATCCTTATTGCAGTTTTTAAACCACGAAAAGAACATTTTGAAATCTTATTTCCGGATAACTTACAACTGACATGGGACCTTGTTGTCGTAGTTGCGACATTCTCTTTGACTATACTGCTTTGGCTGACTGAACCACTTCACCATATTCCTTCGGCAGTTACCGCACTTCTTCCTATCATGATCTTTACCATGTCAGGTATTATTGATAGAAAAGATTTAAAATTAATTGATTGGGATGTAATAATATTAGTTGCGGGCGGATTGACTCTCGGTGTATCAATGAGCCGATCGGGATTGTCAGAATTTTTGGTAAGTCAAATGTCATTTTTACCCATGACCCCCTTAATTATTATAGGTGCATTTGTTGTATTGTCACTCGTTCTCTCGAATTTCATGAGTAACACTGCGGCTGCAAACCTCATAATACCTATAATTGTTTCATTCGCAATGATAGATCCTCGTCTCGGCGCCATAGCTGTCGCATTTGCCTGCTCATTTGCTATGAGTCTTCCGGTCAGTACCCCTCCTAACACCATTGCATTTGCTACGAGGGAAATAACCACAAAAGAAATGGCGCAATATGGAACACTCATGTCAATGATTGGAATGCTGATAATTTTGGGAGGACTTGTCATTCTAAACAATTATTTCAATATTCTTTAAATTTTAGTTATAAATAATTCCTTGCAATAACGGTGTATTATCACAGATTCACAGAACTTGTAAATTTTTAAAAAATGTCCAAAATATTTATTAATATCCAAATATTCAATCGTTAATACAATTTTTAAATTTTCATTTCAAATTATTACAAATCACTAAAAATCACTTGATTTTAATTTTTTAATGTACTTATTTTAGCGATTAACTCAATATAAAAATCTCCTGAATCTAAATTCGATCCTTACTGACTTCATATTATTATTTGAGTTATACGATCAATTATTTATAATTATGAAGGGCTTATAATGGCGGTTGATTCTGTCCCCATAGGAGCTAGACCGGCACCGAGCGCACCCGCAACACGAACAAGGTTGCCACGGGCACAAAAGCAGGTTCATACCGGAGCTTCGATTCGGAGAAGCCCTGTTGTAAATACAAAATCAACATTACCGACATCGGGTAATGGGTAATAAGGTAAATATTCTCGCTTGAAAGTTAATTCTGGTACATCTTGACTGCGTCTGATTGGTTTAATTCAGGCTTGATTAACACAATTATCTTGCGACTTATCCTCTTAAAAAATTACCAATTCTGTGAAATAGAAATTTCTTACCGTTTCAAATAATTATTGACGAATTTCCCATTCTCTCTACCCTTAAGTATTGTTCACTTTCTGTTATTCCTTGCAGGAAATCCCAAAATTCCTATTCTATCTTTATAGTCAAATCTATTGCCTTCGATATCGGTCAAATCCATAGCAGGTGTTTTCCCGGAAGTCGCATAGGTGACTCCTATGAGGACGAGCAAACCAATTACCACTGCAACTAATTCTGCCGGATACGTCGACTGAGAAAAATCCAGAACCAACCAGCTCACAACACCGGTTACGATACTTGCAATTGCAGCAGGTGTATTCGTTTTTTTCCAGTAAATTGCTGCTGTCATTGGACCTATAAGACCGACAAATAAAATTGAAAATGATTTGACCATAAGTTGGTAAACATTTTGAAAATAGAGAGCAGTCATTAAGCTTAATATCCCTATAACCACTATGGACCAGCGAATCGACCACAATAACCGCTTTTCAGTCATGTCTGGCCTGATTAACTTAAGAATGTTCTGACCGAATATCGAAGCGGGCGCTAAGATGCCGCCGTCGGCAGAACTCATCAATGCAGAAAACAATGCACCTACAAAAATAGCCATTGCAGCCGGAGGAAGATATTTTATGCCGAGCGCTGGAAGGACAAATTCCGGATCCGACAACTCAGGTAAAAGCACAGAACCTGCAATCCCCAACATAACGGGAATCATTGCAATGGTAAGATAGAGAAATGTAGAAATGTACATACTCCACTGAGCTACACGTTCATCTCTGGAACTGAATGCACGTTGAAGCAAATCCTGAGAGGCAATATTTCCTAAACCAATGACGAGTATACCCTGTGAAAACCAAAGCCAATCTAATAAGGAATTGTCCGGCAAAACGGTAAAAAAACTTTCCGGTACATTGATTTGCAGAGCACTGAGCCCCCCGACCTCATTCATCACCACCGGATATAATATCAATAGCCCGACAATTATCACTAAAGCCTGAATGAAATCTGTCAAGGTAACAGCCCACATACCACCAGCAAAAGTATAAACCAACGTGACTACAGCACTAATACTTATAGCAAGCGTTGTGTCCATTCCTGTTATGGTGTGCAGAACATACCCAAAAGCCACAAATATTGATGCAACCCAGCCTATGTATGCCGGAATTATACAAGCAGCGCATAAGATTTCAGACCATTTTCCAAAACGGCGGCGGAATAAATCAGGTAGTGTAAATAGACGTAACCTACGGAGAATCCGTACATAAAACAAACCTGAGAGAAACAGACATATTGCCGAGCCAAACGGATTCGCCAATACACCAGGCAGTCCTTTACTATATGCAGCACCAGCAGCACCTATCAATGTCCCTGATCCAAACCAGGTGGCAAAAACGGTAAATACGCACAACCAAAGTGGTAGCCTTCGTCCAGCAATTATGAAATCGGAACTGTTTTTTATATTTCTACTCGCATACAATCCTACGAATATGAGAATTCCGACATAAACAATAGAACCAATTAAAATAATTTCCGTCGTACTCACGAATTGCTCCTTTCCGGATTAGGTTGCTAATTTCGCTTCATATTATCGCAGGACTGCCAGATGAAATTTTACTTTCTCTACTTTATTCAATTCTGCACACAATTGAAAAAACATCTTATTGTCAATTACAATTATTATGTTTTCAACAATACACAAACGGCAGTAAATGTCTTACTTATCTACAGGTTTTTTCCGTTCCCATGGCTTCCAGTCTATACCACGCACATATTTCTGCATCCATTTAATTTCCTCGATGTTGAGAATACGTTCTAACCGGGGTTCACTGACGCCATGTCCCTGGCGTGGCAATTTAATGTACTTGACGGGAGCATTTCCAATATCCTTAATTGCGGTAAAATACATAAGGCTCTGTCCAACACTGCTTGTTTGATCATTGCCGCCATGCAGAAGTAATGTTGCAGTAGTGACGTTTTCAACATGAGTGATCGCTGGATTGTTTTACCCATTCTTTTGAATTTGTCCACGGTTTTTCTCCGATATACCAAAGTCCTACGTCAAAACTAAAACCGGGTCCGATTTCGCCATCCCAATTTAAAACACCGGCACCCACAGATGCGGCCTTGAAGCGCTGTGTTTGAGTTATCGTATAACCGCTGCTGACCCCTCCCCAACTCCAACCATGTATACCGAGCTGATCCGGATCAATATACCCTAAATTGATGACATGGTCAACACCATTCATCAAATCATAATATTCTCAGTTGTCAACCTTCCCTATAAGTCCGATCAATATTTCATTGCCATAGCCGCTGCTCCCCCTGACATTCGGTCCGAAGACTTCATATCCAAAACCGGTATATATATGGAAACCTGTCCTGAACCGGTTGGAAAAATATCCAGAGGGTCCTCCATGAACAAATAAAACAAGGGGAATTTTAGCTCCTTCCCGATAATCTCCAGGCAGATAAAACACTCATTCAATCTCCATTCCCCCCTTGCTTTTCCAGCGTAACGTTTCCGCTTTTCCCAATCTTATTTCTTCCTTGATCCAGGGATTTGCATTCGTTAATTGAACCGGGTTAAAATTATCTACCGAAGATACATAAATATCATCAGGCGTATTAAAATCGCTGTACGAATAGACCATTTTAGTGCGGTCTTTTGAAAAACTGAGAGCCCTGTATGACGATTAAATAACTGAAGTACAATTGCTGTCACCTACGGTGCCAACACACACCCCAGGAAGTGTCGGATACATGCCGTTTGTTTATTTCCGTTATATGTTCGGTTTTTATGATTATAAAGAGAGCACTGTGGTATGTATATATTGATAACTCTCTGGGCAGTACGATTTGAGAACTATTCTATTTGAATTATTAATATCCTTACTCAAAATATTGTTTTATATTTGTTCATCAAGTATCTATTGTTATATTAGTGAAGTAATTCAGTAAAAATTAAAATACTCCTCATCAAGTGCTCAAAGTAGAAATTATCAAACTCAATAATCATTCGTAGTATAATTTAATATAGGAGGTAACTAATAATGTTACGAAAATTACAATTAGTTATGTTTGTCGTTTTGGCGAGTTTTATTTACGGTAACGTGACCGCTCAGAATATACGGTTGAATGCAGGTCAGGATATCAGAAATATAATCCCCATGCGTGAAAGAGTACAAGTTGAGCAAAGATTCTGGGACTGGAAAAGGGAAAATCTTCTTCCTGAAATTATGCGCGAACAGGGTGTCGATTTATGGATCGTTCGCAATAATGAAGAGCCACTTTACCGCATGACATCATACAAAGAGCACCCTGTATTTACCTCATTACTGCCTGCAAATCATGAGGGGATGGTTTTACCGAGTAAATTTGCGAAGTCGTCAATGGACGTACCTGATTTTTTATTTTATTATGATACCGGTGGTGACATCGAATACTTTGAACCCCAGAGCTATAATGAGATATCCGATCTCGTAAGAGAACGGGATCCCAAAAAGATTGCTATTAGCCGGAATGACAGCGATGACATGAAGAAGGCTCTTGGAAGCAAATATGCTTCACGAGCGATCGATTCATGGACACTTGGCGTCAGATGGCTGGAAACAAATTCACTTGACCAGATCAATACTTACAGGTTTGTGCAAGGTTTGCATAATGACATTATTGCTATGGGATTTTCAAACGCTGTAGTGGTACCGGATATTACTACAACGGATGATCTCAATTGGTGGTTCAGGCACACATATCTTGAACTTGATATAGAAATTGAGAACCATCCATCTGTGAGAGTACAGCGGAGACCTGAATATGTGAAATATTATGGTGATTCACCCGAGGATTTCATAAGAAACAGTGGTAATGTAGTTATACGGCGCGGTGACATTATAAGCCTTGATTCCGATATTATGGTCATGGGACTAATTACCGATTCACATCAGCATGCATATGTACTGCTAAAAGGCGAGAACGATGTCCCGGAAGATCTTAAAGAAGCAATGCGGCTTACCAACCATATGCAGGACGAATTCAGAAAAGAATTCATTGTAGGACGAACAGGTAAAGAAATCGTTGAAGCAACCAAGTCGATTCCGAGAGATCCTCGTATCATCAGTTCAAACCTTGGTTTTCACCCACCCCCCAAGTTTATCAGAAGATTTTCTGAAAATGGCCTTATGTTCTCACGCGGATCATATGTTGCAGGACTCTCATCCGGTCCCGGTTATAAACTTCACCCCATTGTCAGCAACGAGCATAAACTGTATTACAATACCATGTACGCTTATGAACCGCATACGCGTGTTCGAGTCCCAGGATGGGGCGAAACAGGAGTCGAATTGGGAATCGGTCAAATGACGGTGTTTACAGAAAATGGTATGGAATATCTTGACCGGCCCCAGTATTCCCCTCTCTCTACGGTAATGACTTAAGATGGGGTGGAATATGTTGCACGACCGGACAATTCCTGGCATGTTGTAAAATAAAAAACATCTTTATTTGTACTGTCTGTATTATTTTTTCAGAAACAAAAATGTACGTGTAGGTAGATAAATGGCAACAATGTGGGACTCCTGACCATGCTATAATGGAGTACACATAAATGAAATGGTAAGAATGAAATACTTTCACCTTAGTTTAACCAATTAAGATTGATCATTATGATTCAATGAAACTACTTAAAATAAGTGCTTTTTGGTGGGAATAGTGGTTGGCATATCACTTATTACTAACAAAACAGGGACTCAGAATAGTATCTAAGCCCCTGTTATTACTTTAGTAGCGGAGACAGGATTTGAACCTGTGACCTTTGGGTTGTGAGCCCAAATATGTTTTTCAATGCGATACACAGTTCATAGCAATATATTCTTTACTCTGTAAATGTCACTGTAATTCTCGAAAATCGGTAACAATGCCAAGTTTTACCTTTTTGATAGTAACTTCGCTTCCACCGACCCTCCTCTTCGCAAATTTATGAGTGTATAGGGATAATAAGGATTATCGCCGCCAAAACTCTGCACCACTCTGATTTCATCCACGTGCTGCCAGAGATGAACTTCCCACTCATCGAATGAGTCAACTTCCCACAGAGATTGATCTTCTAACAAAATAAATTTACCTCCATCTGTAAGTTGTGACACGTAATGAAGTCCTCTGTCGAAGTAATGGAAGTCGGGTTCAGAAATGTTTTTTGTTGCGGAACAGCCTGATAATACGAATACACCGGCTGCCGTTAACACCATAAGTAATCGAGTATGAATTTTGGTAACCAAAGTAAACCCTCCTGTTTAGAAATGGGTTTGTGTTTAAAAATGTTTTGTGTGCCATAGGACCCACATTTACTTAAACATATAAAATCAATTTATTATTCCAAAAATTTTTCACCTATTTTCACGAGGGGTTATAAATGTGATGCGTGCGTCCGGAATGATAGGGTACGTCACCAATTCTCATAAATATAAATCTAAATGAATCTGTATTAAGTTGAAATAGTATTTTCAATACATTTTGATCTGATTTTATACTAAAAGTTATTGTAGCAAAAGCGATGTTGTGAGGGAATAGTGTGTGGAATAAGACATTGTGACAATAAAAAAGGACTCAAGCATCACACCTAAGTCCTTTACTTACAAGTAGTAGCGGGGACAGGATTTGAACCTGTGACCTTTGGGTTATGAGCCCAACGAGCAACCAGACTGCTCCACCCCGCAATATGTGTATAAAGGTATCAAATTTTCGGACAATATCAAGCTGTTTTTAGAGAGTTTCTATGGCTGTACGACAAAAAATGAAATGTTGCGCCTGATAGATAATCAATTCTATTCAACCGTAAAATTCCATGACTGTTCCGAACTGTTTCCCATTCTGTCTGCTACGCGAAACAGTACAGTATGAGAGCCTGAGCCAAGTGGTTCTCTGGGCAGAAAAAATATTTTATTAAAAATCGGGTCCCATTCTGCATTCACTTTATCACTGTCAACATACATTTCTAAATCATCTTCACTCTGCACTCCAGAAAGCTCATCATCAAACCAGGCGGCAATTTCCGGTCTTGTGGACGTAGTGGACGATTCATTACGGGGGCGAATTCGCCAAATATTGGGAGGAAGTGTATCGAGGATGACGGCTACTGTCTCAAGACTGCTGAGATTGGTGCTTAATGTTCCGTCAATATGATTCCGGTCACGGCCGATATAGTGCCATCTACCAACCCTACTTTGTGCATAGAGAGCGAGTTTGTCTTTACGAAACGGCGTACCCGAAACATTAATATCAATTCTTGCACTTGATTTGAGGAATAGCTCTTTTGGTTCCAGGTGTATAATGCTGCCCGCAACTGGATACTGATCTTGTATAACGGTGCCGTCTTCACGGGATGCCCTGAGCCAGATATCATTGTATAAACCATTTTCCGGAAATGTTATTGATCCGATAGAATCATCAAAATCGTGCGTTCCGCCATTCCGGGGAATTTTCACCAAATGTAGCGGAATTTCTCCATGAAACTGATGGCTTGATGATTCTCCCTGGATATTGAGACTTTCACCAAAATCAACTTCAGACAGGGGAATCATAGCAACAAATTTTCTCTTTGAAAACGGTTTGACCGGAAGCTCGATACTGGTTCCTTCGTTCTTTCTAAGATTCACCTTTGGAGGCCTCAACTGGTCCCTGTTTGCAGTCAGCACTATTCGAAGAAAATCATCCTGATAATCCTCATAGATTGAAAACTGACGTACCGGTTTCAATGGTTTTTGATCATTGGATAATACAGGTGCTGTTTCATTAGCACTAATCGCATCTGTTTTGCCTGCAGGAAACGAAACGTCAGGAGCATAATCTTCAAGTTCTAACTCCCCACGAACATTAGTTAAGTTGCCCGAATAGTCTGCTATTGTTATTTCAAACGGAACAGTTTCGCTCTGAAACGTATGTAAATCAATGATACCATCTCCAGCCGTATAATTCCCGTAAAATGAGAGTGAGTTTTCTATATCCTTATAGAGTTTCTGAAATCTCCCTTTATTTCTCCGCATTAAGCGATAATCTCTGTCGAGATTAATTAACCGATTTTGATTAAAACTGAATTGGTCGTACCGGGCCTTATACACTTCAACACCATTCACTGACAGTATAAGACTGTATATACCGTAATTGTTATCGTATGTACCATTGCGGTCATACACATCGACCGCAATACCGACTTCACCCATTACCCTAATCGGTTTTTCAATTATATAAGCATCGTTCCGGAAATTATTCAACCGGACAATATGCGGCTGCCAGTCACCTTCAACAGTCGAGTACATGTTCATTGGTCTCAGACTTATTTTTGTCGGTCGGGGAGGCATGTTGTCATCGTCTAGTAGTCCTTCTTGTATCGGGTTCAGCGGTACATTATTCCGGTCACGTAATTCGAAATGCAAATGTTGCAAACGGGTTCCACTCCGTCCTGTTGTACCAAGCACGTCGCCTTTTGAAACCGGAACGGCTCCGGGTGAATACCATAAATCGATAGTATATTTACCCGCTTTTCTCTGCTCCTCTTCGGCAAGAACTTGTATATTTTTCTCGAATTCACGAAGGTGACCATATACAGCAATATTACCATTCTTGAGCCGAAGATAAATGGCACGACCGTAACCATTTGGTGCAATCCGTAATCTATAGAGCGATCCGTCCTCCACCGCAATTACTTTATGTCCTTCCCGCCAAATTGTTTTAATGTCGATTCCTGCATGAAATCGGTCAGGTCTGTACTCGCCAAATGCCGAAGTTATATATCGCCCATTTTCCTTTACATCCTGAATCGGCCAGACATAGTCCATGAGTGTTTGAGAACAAACATCATAAGGCATGAAACTCATTAAGACAGTGACAATTGTATAATTTGCGATTCGAATCATTAACAATTCATTCACTCCTGTATTGTATTCCGGGAAAAGATTGCATCCACTAATTCGTCGCTGTTTTCAAATCCCGTAAATACATAATCTGGATTCATGGTTTGCAGCTCCTGCTCGTTTTTTAAATGCTGTGATATTCCTATCGTCTTTGCACCCACAATTTTTCCACATTTTATATCCTCAATTGTGTCACCGATCACTACTACGTTGTGAGGCAAATATTCTACATCATAATATTCTTCTGCACGTTGGACTGCTATTTCAGTAAGTTCGGTCCGTAAATATCCGTCATTACCATAAGCACCAACAGGAAATGCCTCATTGAGCTCAAATGGACCCAACTTAATTCGTGCTCCTGTTTCAATATTCCCGGTCAAAAGTCCAAGATGGCAATATGGAGTTGCTTGTAGTCTCTTGATGAGTGCGGCAACACCTGGATAAAGCCGCGCATCATTTTTCGCATTATAGTAGAGGTTCAAATAGGTGATATATCGATCAAGAATATCATCACGTACACTGCTAATATCAGCTTCTGAGAAACCTTCTTTTTGTAACAAATCAGTTACTATGAGTATATCTGTTTTACCTGCAAAAAAACCTGGTTCGAATGAGATATTTTTCTTTAATGTATCCTGGAATGATTGTGACATAGAACGGCGGGCTCCTGCACTGGGATGAAGCAGAGTTCCATCTATATCAAACAATACCAAAATATTGACATACTCATTCACAATTTAATTCCAGATCTTTAGAGGTCAAACTTACTCATATTCTGAGAGATCACCATCCCCTGTTTTTCTAATTCCCGAGCGATACTTTTTGTGTTTCCAAGAATTGTTACTACCGCATCTGTATCAGAATAATATTTTTGAGCGGTCTGCAGAACATTATCCTGTGAAACATCAGAAACAGATTCAGAATATTTGTTGATTACACTTTTCGTCAAATTATAGAAATAGAGATTGGCAATATATTGTGCAAGACGCTTATTCGTTTCAAGCGAAAAGGGATATAATCCGATTAAATACTGTTTAATTCCAGATAGTTCTTTCATCGGGACTTTCGCCGACTGGAGATTTCGAATTTCATTAAATATAACATCGACCGCTTCAACTACAGACCCGGTTTTCGTAAATGTGGCGATTACAATAGAGCCGGGATCTTTCAAAAATGAAGCGTTGCTTCTGATTCCATAGGTCAAACCCCGCTTTACCCGTACTTCGGTCATCAACCTTGAGGTAAAACTCCCCCCAAATAGCGTGTTCGTCACAATAAGCCGGTAAAATGCCGGATCATTACGTGCAATTCCGACCGTGCCAATTCTAATATGTGCCTGTGTCTGATCAGCTTTGTCAATCAGATAAAATTTCAAACCTGATATTTTAGCTTTGTATGAGACACGTTTTTCTACTTTATCGGAATGATTTAACCGTGAAAATACTTTTCTGGCATGTGAAAGAATTTTCTCACCCGAAATATCTCCTACAATTGTCAATAATACGGGTGCTTTGGCAATTTTTTTGGTATATGCCTCTGAGACATTCTGTTTTGTGATAGAGCGAATTGATGCCGGATAACCAACTACCGGTATGCCATACGGATGATCTTCAAAAAGGTTGCTTCTGTGTAGCAATGAACATAATTGACCCGGCTCATCCATCAAAGCGGTAATTGTGCTGAGAGTTTTTTCCTTGAGCAGTGTAATCTCTTTACTCGCCAAACGGGGATCAAGAACCATTGCGGCCATCATTTCAAGTCCGAGTTCAGCATGTTTGGATAGAAATTCTCCTGATATTGTTGTTGATTCGTACCCCGCATATACTGAAATTGATGCACCACGCTCCTCAATAGCAAAAGAGAATTTCTCAGCGGAGTAGTCCCCTGCACCTTTTTGGAGTGCTTGTGCTGTAATTCTAGCAAGTCCTTCCTTACCGGAAGGATCTTGCGTTGCACCTCCACTAATTATCAGCTCTATTGAAACAGATGGAAGCATTTTCCGCTCAACAACAAGAGCACGCACTTGCTCGGTAAGTTGAACATCGGTAAATCTATCAAGAGATACTACTTGATTATTATCTGTTTTCTTCATTTTTAAATTCTGCATTATTCCGCTGCATTTTATGAACTGTAGGATACTTCACATTTTTATTTTATATCCAATTGCACTATAGTCTTATTTTCAGGCCTGAAATAGGTATTTGCGACACGTTTGATATCATCTTTAGTCACATTTTTATATTCCAGTACAGGTTCTGTTATCTTGTTGAAATCTCCAAACAATATTTCTGTCAGTCCTATCCTGTGGGCACGGCCGTTATTGGTCTGAAAACTCGATATAAAATCCGATTCAAGTACATTTTTTGCTCGTTCAAGATCAGCCTTCCTGATCGATTGATTGCGTATTGCTTTGAGCTCTTTTTCAAGCTGGATTTCACCAGTACGTGATGTTTTACCCGGTTTCATTTGGAAATAGAACTCAAAAAGACCTGGATTGATATGCCATGTATAATCACAATGCAGATAGAGAACAATTTCCTGTTTTCGGACTAACGAGCGGTAGAGAATCGAGCTTTCTCCATCTGCCAAAATTGTCTGCAATACGTCCAACACAAAAACGTCTTTATGGCTGAATTCGGGCACATGGTATCCTATTATAAAATTATGTAACTCGGCTTTTTTCCTGTAATGCAGTCGCCGTTCACCATTTTGTGCTGGCTCTGAAGTTGTTGGCACAGACGGGATTTTTCCCGATGGAATTGGGCCGTAATATTTTTCTATTTGCTTTAATGCTTTGTCGGTGTTAAATGCTCCTGACAGGACTAGAACAGCATTATTCGGAGCATAAAAGTGTTTGTGGTAACGCTTGCAATCACCGACGCTGATATTCTTAATATCGGCCATCCATCCGATTATTGGCCACCTGTAAGGATGGCAATGGAAACTTGCAGCATACAATTCTTCTTCAAGACGCCCATAGACCGAATTATCTGTTCGTAAACGGCGCTCTTCCTTAACCACTTCACGTTCGGATTCAAGCGTTTTGGATGTAATGTTCAACCATCCCATTCTATCGGAATCAAGCTCAATCACTTTCTCCAGAAGCGCAGGAGTAAAATCTTCGTAATAAACAGTTAAATCTCTCGAAGTATATGCATTGGACCGACCACCTCCTGACTCCAAGATTTTGTCAAACTTGTGCGGACCAAAATTTCGAGACCCGTTGAACATCATATGCTCAAAAAGGTGTGAAATTCCTGTAATACCTGGTCGTTCATTTCGTGATCCAACTTTATACAAAGTATACATGCTTACGACTGGAATGTCGTAATTTTCCATTGTTAGTACCGTCAGGCCATTTGAAAGTACATGGCGTCTGACCTGAAATCGATTTAATAATGATTTAATCGCCGCCTGAGGAGAAGATATATTACTGTATCCCTTCACAAATTGCATATACCGCCTTTAATGCTGTCCATCCTGAGAGAATTTGGTTAAGAATTAATTATGGGGATAAAATATAAGGAGATTTTTTATTTGATTCAAGGCAATACTGCAAAGACTTTACACCACCGCCACTCCTACAAAACAAAACTATTTTCGTTCTATTTCAATTAAATCTGCCTGTTCCATTGCATTTATATAACCTTCCACCGATTCCAATGAAATATCTTCAGTATCAGGAGTTATCTCATATGCATATTTCCATTCATAATTGCTCGTAGTAACATTACCATATTCAGCCCGAACTGCATTGTATATATCGAGTATGCTCTTCTCGCCATCGATGAAATTCGGTATTTCAAACTTAGCCAGTAAAGAGAGCTTGACACTCTCGGTTGAAAGAAACTGATTTACTGCACCGCTGCTAATCCTATATTCTTCGGAATAGTATGGATATTTATAGCTTGGAATTAACCGGGCAAGCTTCTTTTCTTCATCGGTCAATGATATTTTACGTGGTTGTTCATCCAATTCTATACATTGTTCTCTGTATATGTAGTGTAATCGGGCAATGTGATTATCCCGGGTTTTATCCAGACCACTTACAAGTGCCTCAACCCGATTTTGAACAAATTCATTCTGAGAAAGATCGAATACCGAGCGAACGGAAGCAATCGCTCTTTTAGCAGCCCAGTTTACTTTATTCCGCGCTGATTTATACTGCTCATGTATTCGTCCATTCTCTAATAGCCGAATACTTTGCCGTGTTACTTCTGCAATCCATTTATCTCCATTCGCAGCACTCTCCCAGGCAAGGTCTTTTGCTTCTTCTGCCCCAGCTTGAGCAAGATAATAGACCGCTGATGCCCCCATGAATCCAACTCGCTTTAATTCCGTCGGATCGGTAATGCGGGAGCGGTCATCACTTGTATGATAAAAATTGTCATTCCAATGTCCAAACTGGATCGATGGTATCCCAGCGTACAAAAATTGAATATGATCACTTCCCGAAATAAAAGGGACAACTCTATAGTTAAACGGACTGTTATTACCCCATTGTGTCGTTATGTTTGTCTGATCAGTAATCCTGAGAAGGTCGCGAATAAGATCATTGAGATAACTCGGCCGTGCATCGGGAGTCAGTTTCATGCGGAGATATGAATCAGTCAGTTCCAAATCGGGTCCGGCCATATCGAAATTGATGGCTGCAAGTAGCTCATTCTGTAGATTTGGATACTTATACATAAATGCTCTTGTGCCGGCGTGTTCCGGTATCCAAAGGAATCGGATTGTCCGTTTCGGCTGATCGAGAACACCCTGATCAATCAAAGTTGCCAGTGTTCGGCTTATTTCTAGTGTTGCACCAACACCCGAAGTGTTGTCATGGGCACCGGGAGTTCCGATTCGCTCAAAAGCATGTGCCGAAATAAGAAACTCTCCTTCTACTTCGCCAGTACCGGGAATTGTCGCAGAAATAACATTCATATTGTAAGGGTATATGGTAGTGCTGACCTGTGCCCGCATTACAACTTTTTGTCCTCTATCAAAATAATCCCTGATCTCTTCATATTGCCGCTTCGACAATACGAATCCGAATCCTCCGCCATCTTCAAGAGGACTGACTCTCTGCCACCCAATTTGATCGAGGCTGTAACCCGGTGCATCGATACCGACTCCCCAACTTCCCGTTCCAAGTACACCAGCTGCCCCCCTGTGCACAACAGCCGATTGAAACAATCGGTCAACAGAAGCATTGCCGAATATAATTTTACCTTCAACATCTTTACCTTCATAGTCAGCTGCGTTTCCTGAACCGATATCAATAACTTCTGATTCTATATTGGAAGATTTGCTGCCTTCTGCAAGTGAAGCCGGTATTTGGTTCAGACTTGCTATTTTCTTTCTGACAGGTTGGACCAGCCAAAGCTCAGCATTTTCTGCGTCCCAGATTGTACCGGAAGGGAACATATCGACCTGCACGTTGGAGAGACCATACTGTTCAGCATGCTCCACTAAATAATCTGTTTCAAGAAAAGTATCGAGATACTCTTCCGCCTGTCGGTTTCTGTTGACCGACAGGAATTCCACATGCCTTTGTGCCAGTTCACCGGAATATTCCTGTAGAATCGCATTCCTCACTTCAGCCGGAACCAGACTCCGGTCAGGAGCAAAAGCATAGAAAAGAATAGAAATAATGACTGTGCTAAAAAATACCATTAATACAGAATATCTGATAAAATAATTGCTTCCAAATACCATTTTCATTTCTGACCCTTACATGATACTGTACACTGAACTATAATCTCTTTTTCTCAAAATATTTTTGCATTGAATCACGGAAATGAGGTGATCCCTGGACTGAATGACCTCGCTTCCACTTCACTAACTCTGCGACAATGCTCACTGCGATTTCTCCTGCTGATTGAGCACCTATTTCAAGGCCCAGAGGAGCAAAAACGTGTTTGAGCTGCTCTGCACTTACCCCCCCCTCTACCAGATTGTCGTATGATTTCGTAATCTTTCGTCTACTTCCGATCATTCCGATATATCCGGCATCCGTTTTAAGTGCCTGCTCTAGAACAGTTTCATCATAGGAATGTCCCCGCGTAACTATAACCAGAGCCGTTTTTGCATGTATCAGAAGTTGATTGAAAGATTCCCTGAAATCGGCACATATTGCATTTTCAGCAGATGGGAAACGTTTTTTGGAAACATATTTTAATCGGTCATCAACAACATTAACAGAAAATCCTGCCTGATGAGCAATTTCTGCTACAAATTTTGACACATGCCCCCCTCCAAAAAGAACAATCGAATACATTCCTGAAACAGGTTCCAATACTATTTCCGAATCATCTATTTGAAAGACAGCCGTATTCCCCGAACGTATAACTTCCTGAGCATGTGTAGTAAGATTTACATCCGCGTGCGTAAATTCCGCACCGACTACGGTATCTCCGTTATCTGCAATAAGAATTTTTTGAGGTTGACCAGTTCCTGAGGATAAAGTTCCGAGAACTGAATCTTTTCCCTCAATGCTCCGGTCAATCAGTGTCTTAAAAACAGGAAGCATTCCTATATGGAGCTGCTCAAGCATTATGTCTACTGTTCCGCCACATATCAGTCCCCCCTCAATATCATCTTCAGTCAGGTTATAACTGCACCGCTTGAGAACGCCTGATTTATATACTTCTTTTGATTCAGTAATAACCTGAGCTTCAACACACCCGCCGCCGATTGTTCCGACAATATTTGCTCCACCGTCAAGAATGACCATTTTTGATAGCGCGCTTGCAGGTGTCGAGCCCCGGGTCTTTATGATTGTTGCCAGTACACCAGTGCTCTCATTTTGAACGACAGAGCAAATTTTTCTATATATATTAACAAATGACATGATATTTTACCACTTACAACTAAGTATGATTATACATAACTATAATTATTCAATAACCTTAAACTCTGATGCTAATCTTTGTTTAATGGGCACAACTATATTTCTGTCCTTAACCTGTCCTGTCATGGAGAGCGCTTCTTCCCGGTGTCCGGTAATCAGCCTACCGATTTTATAGGCAAATGAATATTTACTGATACCTATTCCTTTACCCTCAAGATCGATAAATACGCCTTCAAAGATCGATGTCCCACTGAGTGAAATATCAGACTCACCCTGAAAGACCATGCATTCCTGATCCATGATTGTTTCGACACCAATAAATGAGTATTGTGTGATAATATCAAGCGATAAGGTCATTTCTGACATCTCAATGGGCACATTACGAACCGATGTCCATGAACCGTTGAGCGGGACAGAATTGTCGGATAACTCAGGGAAAAAAAGCTGAGATATTGATTCCAAATTGTAATTCAGCTTCTCATTAAAGTCTTCTAAATTTGTAATTGTCGGGTCGACACCTCTATCACTTACAGATATAGTCATTGCTTTATTTTTGAGATTGTCAGTATTAAATGAAAACGGATAGTCACCCTGTATCGTAACAGCAGGATCGCGAAAGAGATATGATACTAATATCCTGTTATCATTTATACCCTGAATCTGCTGTATTAACCGTGAAGTCAAACGTTGAGCAGTCTGAGATGTAGTACCTTGCACTTCACTCATTTGCAAACTTTCTACTGTTAACTCATACTCAACCGGCGTATCAAGTTCCAGCCGATATGACATAAAGATTCCATTTTCAGGTGTTCCAAACGATACTTGCCCTGAAGAACAGTTGAAGAATGCAGTACTTACAATGGAGATAAGAGCACAACAACGTAGCATTTTGGAAATCATAGAGATTGGAAGAGGTTAATAGTCAACAATTCTAGAAAAAATTAATCAGGATGCATTACCATTTGAAAGGATATTCTTAATAAGAGCAATGAATTCTTCGATATCCCGGATTGGTTTTTGAACAAATTCGGTTATCTGGGCATTTTTTTTGAGATACCCAATTTCTTCTTCGTCAGCATCAAGAGCAGTAAGAATTACTATGGGAATTTCATTATGAGTAATTTGCTTCTCTCTATGCCGCAGTTCCTCAAGAATCGCAATCCCTCCGGTCCCGGGCATATTCAAATCGAGAATAATTAAATCGGGAGCCTTTTCAATGATATCATCGACGATTGACTCACGCGAATACGTACCAGTTTGAAGAATAAATTCACAGTCAAAACCTTCAAGGATCAACTTCTTTGTAAGAAGTGAAATAACCGGTTGTGAATCCTCAATTATTAGAATAGTACTCATAATTTGTATTGTGAGATACGATAAATTATTTTATGGAAGAAAATAAAATAGAAAGCATGTCACTCAAATGCAATATAAAAAGAATATAGAGGGGATCAACAATTTAGATAATTATAAATACGGGAAGTGGCAAAACAATTTTATCACACCTGACCACCACAGCGGGATATGATTTTTTCTCCGAACTTATCCCGGAGAATATCCATGACTGGAAGAACATCACTTTTTCGAAAAGAGTTCTCAAACAAATCGTGCTGGTGCTCATACATACCCTCACTCTCAACAAGGGGAACGAGTTTAGACACTGAGATACCGAGAAGTCTGACCGCTCTTTTGTTGTTATAAAGATGATGAAATAACATTTTCCCCGCAATATATATTTCTTGATCGTCCCAAATCAGTTCAGGAAATGTCTCACGATGAGTATGAGTTTCAAAATCGGCATACCGTAATTTTAGCGTAACTGTCTTGCCACCAAATCCTCTCTTTCTCATTCTTCGTCCTACTTTTTGGGATAATTTCAAGAGCATACGAAGCGGCATATCGGGAGTACTCATGTCATGTTGAAAAGTGTGCTCATGTCCGATCGACTTTTCATCGATCCGTTTATCAATAGGAACAACTGACGCGGCGCTGTCGCCCATTGCAACTTTTTTAAGGTGTTCGCCATTAACACCGAAGCACTTTTTTAATCTATTAACCGGATGAACCGCAAGATCCCCTATTGTATATATCCCTATAGAATTCAGTACGGACTCTGTTTTTTCTCCAATTCCCCACAACTTACCAACAGAAATAGGAAAGACTTGAGATGCTATTTCCTTTTTATGCAACACAGTTAATCCATCAGGTTTTTGCAGACCAGATGCTAACTTGGCCATTATTCTATTCCAGGCTATTCCAACAGTACAGGTCAATTCAAGCGAGTCAACAATCTCCTGTTTCAGCATTTTGGCCAATTGAACTTCATTCTCAAAATTGTTTTGCATATTCGAAATATCGAGGTATGCCTCATCAATGCTAACAGGTTCGACAATCGGAGTGTATTTATGGAATATTTCAACGATTTTAATAGCGGTACTCGTATACTTTTTCCCGTTTGTTTTCAGATATACTCCATGCGGACATCGCCGTCCTGCTTCAGTTAACCCCATTCCGGAGCAGACACCAAACTGCCGTGCTTCATACGAGCAGGTTGATACGACTCCTCGTGCTCCTGCCGCCCCCCCGACAATGACTGGTTTCCCTTTCAAATGGGGGTTATCGCGCTGCTCGATTGCAGCAAAAAAAGCATCCATATCGACATGAAGAATACGTGTTTCATGCTGTTGCGGGACTTGTAGTGTTTTATTCCTCTGTCCTGCTTTGTGAGTTGTTCGCTGCAGTTTAATGAGTTCTTCAAGCGGGTGCCAGGTCATGGTTAATTTGATGGTAATTATGTTTAATTAAAACTAATTCGGTTAATTAATTATTGATTTTTACTTTATTTTTCGATCTCATTTCGAGTTCTGAATAGTAAAGAAAACATCTTGGTATGAAATTTCTCCACTTCACCCTGAATTCAATGAATTATTTCAGTGCTCCGGTCGAAATGTCAAGATACTATTTGACAGGCACACTTTTATTACCGAAATACACATCTTCATCCATCCATGCAAATGCGGGAAAGCTCCCACGAAAGGTTGCGGAGATTAAAGGTCAGCTCAAAACAGTCGGGGCCATTCACCATGACCGAAAAATGATAAAGACGATTGATCCCCTCATCGCTAACCCATCCCCCATTTACTTTCGATATCTTATACACCCGCTCGTTCCATCGGAATCGGAGCGGTTTCACCTTGCCGTGCTGAAAGAGGGTAATAACTTCCACCGGCTGAAATACATCTTCATACGTCATTGCTGTTGTTCCATACATAACGGTGGATTGTGCTTCCATACCGATTACAATTACTACTGAAACTCTCGTTTGATATTCTCAAATTCTCTCAACAGCGATTCGTGCTGTTTCCGGAACTCCTCGTCACTCATATCAGAAGCCTGAAACATTGTAAAAAGCACAACGCTTGCTCCACCGGGCAGCCCCAGAACACGAACCGGAAACACACCCATTGTATCTTTATCAGGTCCTGCAAACATATCGATCACACCGGTCCCGAAGTCCGCTTTTATTTCGAAATACATCTCACCCATTGGAGTTGTAACTTTATAATCCGACTCTTCCGTTTTAAGCTCCCTGCAAAATTCAGTGGCCCATTTTGGCAGGTTTTCTATTGTTGACAAATACGAAAATACACTGTCCTGTGGTGCGGAAAGTACCAACGATACAGTTCTTGAATTCATCTATAGATCCTTTCATTGTACTAATTCACAGGTGTTGCTGCGAGGAATCGTATGCAGTGTCCTGAGGTTATTGTGCATATACACATTACATGCGCCGCATTACACCGATGACTTTACCGGCAACCCGAAAACTGGAAAGATCTGTTTCAACTATGATAGGTCCGTATGCAGGGTTTTCGGGTTCGAGACGGATCCGGTCATCTTCCGGGTAGTACCGCTTGACTGTTGCCTCATCACCAATAATGGCAACGACAATATCACCGGGAAAATATTGAGAAACCGGTTTACCGAGGACGTAATCGCCGTTAAAAATACCTGCATCTTTCATGCTGTCTCCACTCACCGTGAGCGCAAACACACCATCTGCCTGAATAAATGAGGAATCGACTGCGAGATATCCGTCAAGATTCTCTTCTGCAAGCACCGGCGCACCGGCGGCAACTCTCCCGACAACAGGAAGATAGCGAACGTTCTGCACCGGCCGTTTCTCTTCACCACTCAATGGTGTGAGTTCAATTCCCCGTGCAAGATGCGAATCGCGGGTAATATACCCCTTTTTTTCAAGGGCATCCATATGGACTTTAACACCATTCGTGGATTTGATTCCAAAACGTGCGGCAACTTCACGAAATGTCGGCGGACGGCTGTGTTCGGTCATCTCATCACGAATAAATTCAAGGACTTCTTGTTGACGCATCGTTAATCCAATCGTCATGGTATTTTCCTTTTCAGCTTATGTGTTATTTGCTATTATCCGGTTTGAGCACCTCTCAAACATCAGGGACAGGCTAAAACTACCTTATGTTCATATAAACAGGTTAACTAACTGCCTATAAAATAATGAACTAACGTTCACTTGTCAAGGAAAAAATGTATATTTATTGAATAATATGTGCCGTTCCTTCATCAAAACGGGCTGATATATTAAAGTTTGGGAACTATTATGAAGAAACTATAGTGTGAACAATAATTGATTCTACCAGCGTGAAGATGAACAAAATGCTTTTATATCTTAAAAAAGCAGTCTATATTAAAACAGTCTTGGGATTAATGTTAGGATGTGCTGTCATAACCATCAGCAGTCCCAACAGGGTATCGGCACAGGATGTTTCAATACTGCCCAGCACCGATTACAAGCTGGAGATATCCGGAAAGCTGAATGACACAACAGATTTTTTTGGTAGAAAACGGTTTTCCGGTACCATCATCAACAGAGAGAAAAACCGGATAAATTTTATCAAAGTATCCTTCACACTGCGTGATCGTGAAGGAGAAATACTGGAAACGGTTGAGACGTACATCAGTGGGCAGCGACATAGATATCGTGATCGTCAGGTCAGCACCAGTTCTCTTTCACCTGGAAGGACCGGAACATTCGACTTCATATCTTCGATCGATGCACAAGATGTCTTCTCATATATCTACACAATAAGCGGCGTTCAATTCATATACCCATGATATGAGCGGCAAACTGCCTGTATAGCACCGATATACAGGTGATGAATGTATTATGAAGATCAAAGTTCATCGCTCAAAAATCAGCAACAAGCGGTTTCAGAAAATCGCCTTCCCCCGTTATTCCCGCAAAGATTTTGAGAATTCCGGAAATAGCACAGAACATACTTCCATCACCAAGGCGGCAATTACACGCACTTCCGCCAGCTATTCGGAAACCACTGTTATCGGGTGTTTTGCCATTAAAAATCTTAAAGAAATAACTCTCCGCATGAAGGACGATCCCGAAACGTTCGGGCGGTACTTGAATAAGCTCGTATCGACCTACAATGATATAGTCCTTTCGGATGACGGGATGATCGGGAAATTCTCCGGAACGGGAGCAATGTTTTCGTTCAAAATTACATCGAACCCCCGTGACGCAATAATCAAAACACTTGTCGCTGCACTGAAAATGCGATATGTATTGAATAAATTCAACCACGATTGGGACCAATATCACGGAAATGCATGGCAGGTCGGATTCGGCATAAACTTCGGTGATGTTGAAATTCTGGAAGACCATGATAGTAAACCTTATGTATCCATGAATGGAAGAACTGCAGCAATTGCCAAGGGGATCTCACGTTCAGCGGGTAGCAGTCAAGTCCTTATCACCGAATCGATGTATTTGCAATTCCCTTTTCTCGAAACTTCATTCGATGTAAAACCACCGCGGCACGTGCCTGTAAAGGGGCAGAAATTTGTCAGTAACATCCGAGAAGTAGTCGGAATGGTCGGCCCTCAGGCTAAGAAAATTTATGAAGTATATGTTTGATGTTTACTGTGTAGTTTGAATCATATTACCCTCTTTTTTCTGTTTTCTCACGACTCATTCACTCTTCTTATATAATCAGTAAAAATTCCTTGACTTTTTTTGATAAAATGGATATATTTAGCACTCTTCCATTTAGAGTGCTAACAAAGGTCTCACCTTGTTTAGCGCTTAATTTCCGTAATCTGACATGTAATTACGTTTAAAGTTCTCGTTTTAATTTTTAATATAATACAATTTAGGAGGCAGTAATATGAAGATTAAACCGCTTGATGATCGGATTGTAGTAAAAGCTTTGGATCCGATAGATAAAACTAAAGGAGGAATCTACTTGCCTGACACAGCAAAGGAAAAACCTCAGGAAGGCAAAGTAATAGCCGTTGGACCGGGTAGACATTCTGATACCGGTGAGCTTATCAAACCGAGTGTCAAAGTTGGCGACCAGGTTCTCTACTCAAAATACGGCGGAACAGAAGTGACCGTTGAAGGCGAAGAATATCTGATCGTTCGTGAAAGTGAACTTCTCGCTGTTATAGGATAAAAAATTAGCTGTTTATATGAAATAGGAGGTATTAAACTATGCCAAAGATTTTAGAATTCAATACTGAGGCACGAAACTCTCTGATGAAGGGTGTCAATACCCTTGCAGATGCAGTAAAAGTGACCCTTGGACCTAAGGGTCGCAATGTTGTGATCGACAAGAAATTCGGTTCACCGACCTCAACTAAGGACGGGGTAACCGTAGCAAAAGAAATCGAGCTCGAAGATGTGTTTGAGAATATGGGTGCTCAGATGGTCAAAGAAGTTGCATCGAAGACCAGTGATGTTGCCGGTGACGGTACAACAACAGCTATCTTGCTCGCTCAGGCGATCCTTAACGAAGGTTTGAAGAACATTACAGCCGGTGCCGATCCGATGGAAGTCAAAAGAGGAATCGATCAGGCTGTCGTAGCTGTCATTGCAGAATTAAAGAAGCTTAGCAAACCGGTCCCCGGCAAAACGGAAATCGCTCAAGTCGGCTCTATCTCTGCAAATAATGATTTCGCAATTGGTGATTTAATTGCCGATGCAATGGAAAAAGTCGGTAAAGACGGTGTTATAACCGTTGAAGAAGCAAAAGGTACCGAAACAAGTCTCGAAGTCGTTGAGGGTATGCAGTTTGATAGAGGATACCTCTCACCGTATTTTGTAACCAATCCTGAGTCGATGGAATCTGATCTTGAAGATCCGCTCATACTTATCTACGAGAAAAAGATCAGTGTTATGAAAGATCTCCTCCCGATTCTGGAAAAAGTTGCCCAGCTGGGAAGACCCTTCTTAATTTTATCTGAGGATGTTGAAGGTGAAGCACTTGCGACACTCGTAGTCAACAAACTCCGCGGCACATTGAAAGTCGCCGCAGTTAAAGCGCCGGGCTTCGGTGACCGCAGAAAAGCGATGCTTGAAGATATCTCCGTATTAACCGGTGGTCGGGTTATTTCAGAAGATACCGGTTTCAAACTCGAAAACGTCACAATCGAAGATCTCGGTACAGCAAAGAAAGTTATTATCGATAAAGATAATACCACTATTATCGAAGGTGCCGGAAAAAGTGCAGAAATTAAAGGAAGAATTGAACAGATCAAAAGCCAGATCGAATCGACGTCTTCTGATTATGACAGTGAAAAACTGCAGGAACGCCTTGCCAAACTGGCTGGCGGCGTTGCCGTTATCAATATCGGCGCCGCAACTGAACTTGAGATGAAAGAGAAAAAAGCCCGTGTTGAAGATGCTCTGCATGCTACACGCGCAGCAGTCGAAGAGGGAATTGTTCCCGGCGGCGGTGTAGCATTACTGCGTACTTCGAGTGCATTAGAGAAAGTGAAACTGAAAGGTGATCAGGCAATCGGTGTAAATATAGTCCGTCGCACTCTTGAAGAGCCAATCAGATGGATTATTACCAATGCCGGTCTCGAGGCCTCTGTTGTAGTAAATAATGTCAAAGAAAAATCCGGCTCGTATGGATTTAATGCAGCATCCGAACAATATGAAGACTTGATTCAGTCAGGTGTTATCGATCCTACAAAGGTAACCCGTGTTGCATTAGTGCATGCAAGCAGTGTAGCCGGTGTTATGCTGACGACTGAAGCGATTATTGCTGATAAGCCGGAAGAAGAAAAAGCTGGTCCTCCAATGCCTCCTGGCGGCGGAATGAGCGGAATGTATTAATTTTTGTCCTACTGTTCCTTATAAAAAACCCCGCTCTTTAATCACGAGCGGGTTTTTTTTGTGCAATTTCTAATGAGGAATTGCAGCAAATCAAATATGCTTGATAATAGTGATTGTGGTCCCCTTATCTGAAAATGAATAATCTAGGCTATCCATCAGTTTATTGAGCAGAAAAATCCCTCTTCCGCTGATCCGTTCGATGTTATCCGGATCGAGTGGATTACCCACTTTTGAAGGATCGAAACCTTTTCCTTCATCGGTTACTGACACTGAAACTTCGTGAATTGACGCAATGCAGCAGATTGACACGTGTTTCGATTTATCCTGTTTATTTCCGTGAATAATAGCATTGTTGACCAACTCAGTCACAGCGATAAGAATGTCTTCCCTTTTGTCATCTGAAATATCGATAAGGTGCGTAAACTTTTCTGTAAATTGCTCAACTCTTTCAAGATTGACAATGTCACTTGTGATCTTCAACTCACAATCATGCTTATCATTTAAAGTCATAGTCATCAATCTTTAAATTACTGAGTTTCTGCAAAAACAAAAATAAGATTAATAGTATAGGGATTATTATTTAAAAAAGCCAGTCTACGGATAGATCAACAAACTGGAATTCCCGGTTGCTGCTGCCCTGTGTAACAAACCGTTTCGATGCACCTAAGGATATAAGTGATGTTTCATTTATCTGGTAGTTAATTGCAAGCGATATACCTGTATCATTTATTTTCGAGAATCTTTTCTGAAATTCATTCAATACTTTAACCTGGTGATGCGTCTCTTTACGTGAAAAAAACTGTATCCCCGGTTTAAGGGTGAAAGCTGGTGTCACATGATAAGCGTAATTTAACATTCCGGAAACTATCGTTCTATCAATCAGAATATTCTGCACAAAATCTTTCCACCGAAGGAGCCCATTTTCTTCCAGATTGAGCTGAAAAGATGCTTCAATTTCCCCATGACGGGTTACGGGAAATTCAAAAGCATGATTCATCGAATACCGCCTGAACACAAAACTCCTGATACGGATAAAAGTATTTTCAAAATCATAATCAACATAATTAGCAAGCACACTGAATGTACTTGCTAATCGGAATCCCGAGGGTGATCTATAGGTAATTGTGCTGCCTGTCTGAAATATTCTGTTCCAATTATTATCTGCACTTCGTTGTTGAAAAATATAGATAAGATGATTTAGACTCGCAAGCGACTCAAATGAGACTAGTGTGTTTGGATTGATATTAAAGGCATAGGTTCCCTGCACCCTGTATCGCAATTCATCTCGATCATCAAAATTACTCTGAGACGGCGTATTATATTGCAACTTTTCCACATAACTTTCTAACATAAAGCTGCTGTTCCTCCATCCTGCGCCTTCTGCTTCCAACCCGAGGGCAATTTTTTTCACATCGTTATCGGGTAAGCTGAATGGAACAGAACCAAATACAATTTCCTCATCCCTATCCGTTTTATAACGCTGCTGCACATTTTGCAGACGCAGGTTAAGCATACTCCTATGTTTCAATCGAGATGCAAGAACAGCAATATCAACCATTATGTTCCGGTCATCGCGTGAACGCTGAGCGACACCTGCACCCCCTGATATTGATGATATATCAACATCCCCGGCAATAATCTCAGTGTTGACTCTTACTTGAGCTGTTTTGGTAATTGCATAATTCAAAGTATTGGTAACAGTCTGCACCTGTTCTTTTCGTGTTTCAAGGTTTCCTGCAATTGAAACATAATAATCTCTTCTTTGTGATGAATTGTGATAGGTAAGCGTATCTGCAGCCTCTTTGGAAAATTGTCGAAAAACAGAAAATGATACAGAGTGGTTTCTGTTTTTCCGTACGCTCAGATTTTCGGAAAAATATTGTGCCTGAGCTTCCGTTGTATAATCACCCACTTTTTGTTCAAGGACAATAAGGTTTACGCCGAACTGAGGTCCTTTATCGGTCTTATCAATTCGCTTATCTGCTTTATAACCAAATGAAGGTGATAGCACAATACTATTGTTGATAGATATAGGTATTTGAACATCTAAGCTGTTTTCTTGAATTTTATTTAAAAATCCTGTTTGGAGATCCGACAAATAGTGTGACGATACATTTACAACCGGCCTGACAGCTTCATACATACGCAACGAGTATTGTGCAGAAAAGCGATTTATGTCTTTCCATTTATCATCAAATAACGGTATTTTAATTCTGCTTACATCAAATGTATTCGTTATAGTCAGATATCCTTTTCCGACAGTTCTCGCAAATGCAGCTTTTCCTCTCCAATAATAGATATTATTATTTTGATTATAACTGACCGCAAAATTCCAAGGCTGCGGTGTGTTCTTCGTTCTAACTGGAGATGGCATACCGACCTGTGCAACGAGCTCAAATGGGATGAACATTGTTAATACGAAAAGCAGTCCCTTTAATAATACATAATTTCTACTGATTAATTTCATGATTATTAAAGGTAAGCTTAGATTAAGGTAGGGAGATTAGTGATCACGGTCTTGAGAAGATGGCTTTACAATATAGACCTTTTCATCTTGTTTGACGAGCCCATATTTTTCCCGTGCTATACGCTGAATATATTCCGGATCTTCTTTTTTTAACAGATCCATTTCTGTCTGTAACTTTTCTGCTTCTTGTTCAAGCTGCAATAACTGTGTTGCAAGCTCAACTTCAACTCTCTGTAGCTGATAATACCTGTAGAAACCATAGTCGCCAAAACCAAAAACATACAGAACAAACAGTATCAAAAGAGCAGCACAAAATTGCTTCGCAGTTTTTTTCCGCTTCAATAATACTTTTGATACATTCTTTGTTTTATAGGTCTTTACTCTTTTAGAGGCCATAATTTGATAATCGTCAAATATCTAAAAATAAAAATACGAATTTGTTTATTGTATTGCATCAACAAAAATATTTTTATGCAACATTGCATGGACACCCTTTTTCCCGTCGACCAGTTGTGTTATACTGAGGTCTACCGCAATACTGCTTAACATATATGCGTCTTCACGTGTCATCGATTTTTCATGAACAAGAAAATCGATCATTTCACGCACCGCAATTTTAGTTGCATTTGTAAGGTCTTCGTCGGTCCCCATTGTAATATAATGGGTAGTGGTTTCAGCACGTGGCCAAGTAAGGTGCATATCCTTTCTGACATGAAAGGATATGCACCCTTGAGTGAGGTTTCCAGAGCGGTTATATCAACTTCTCCATTACCCTGTGCAGCATGACCATCACCTATTTGAAACAGTGCCCCTTCGACATGAATTGGAATAAAAAGTGTCGTACCTGCAACAAGCTCTTTGTTATCAAGATTCCCTGCATGTATCCATGGAGGTGAGCTGCTTATTCTTCCGGCATCCTCTGGAGGGGCAACACCCATACTTCCAAAAAAGGGTTTTAATGGCACTTCGATATTCTTACTAAATTTCGCAACTTTTCTCGCCGCATCAAGGGGCACAATTTTAATTACAGGATTGTCGAATTCATTTGAAAGAAAACCGTTCCCTACCCCTATCTTATTATAAGCATAGGGTATGGCTGTTTCAATCGAAAGTATATTAACTTCAAGCACATCACCGGGCTCTGCACCATTAATATAGATCGGCCCGGTTAAAAGATGTGGCCCGGGTCCTCTATCAGAAACAATACTATGAACATCTCTGAGTTCTTGTTCAATATCCTGCTGGGGAACTCCCGCTTCTTCGAGCATTTCAGGGCTGCCTACAAGGAGTGTTCTGATCCGTACAACATCACCTGAGTTTATAGTGAGAGCCGGCTCTGTTTGTGAATAATAATGGCCCCAGACAACATTTTCAGGTGTAGGATTCAGATGATGCATTTGAGTGATTTGCGCATCGGATTGAGTGTCTTGTTGAGAGCACGATACAATGAGAAAGAAAAATGTAATACTATAGAATGCATAACTTTTCAGGAACATCGGTACTAGCCTTACGGTAAAAACTAATCTTTTCCAAAATTGCG
The DNA here is from genome assembly GCA_965249485.1 of bacterium. Lineage (GTDB taxonomy): Bacteria > SM23-31 > SM23-31 > SM23-31 > SM23-31 > CBDFMG01. Next base: position 3,026,346 of record OZ252239.1, read on the forward strand.
TAAACATTGTTATACCTAATTCATTTAGAACAGTCCCATGAATTTCTTTTTTTGTATGGGCGTCAGACTTTCTGCAACGCCTTTATCAATACCTTTTTTTATAAGAATTGCCCGGATTTCTTCCGGCGGTTTATCACCAATCTTTTTCATAATCTCTTTAGCTTCCTGTCGAATTTTTTTCATTTTTGCACTTTTTATATCTCCCATAATATCTCTGGCTTTGCTCATAAGTGCATCAAGTTTTTTTAACTGCAAATCGAACCGACGAAGATCTTCTACGGGTATAGGTGTATCACTTTTTTCTGACTCTTTGATTTTCTGCTCAAGTCTCTGTTTTGTTTTTTGCCCTCGTCCGAGTGCGGAATTTAAAGTTTTAAATCCTTCTTCCTGTTCGTCGATTTTTAAATGGATCCCGGCAATGAGTATCAGAAGGTCAACTTCAGCAACGACACTTTTGATCGCCTGAGAATGCGTGAATGCTAAATTTAAAAATTTTATGGCAGCTTTCATTGCTGCTGCCTCTTCGCCTGGAACTTCAGGCCATCCTTTTTTGAGAAATTCGATTAGTTTGTTCAGTGTGTTTATAATTTTATCACTGACGTCTTTATTCGAATCTACCTCTCTATACAGCCATCCTAAACGGAGGTAAAACCTTCCGATTCTAAATACATTACGTTCTTCGGTTTCCTCCATAATCTCTTGAATGAAAATAGCAAGCAAATGCAGTTTAATTGCTTGATAATAATTCATTTTATTGTAATCAATATTTTCACCAAGCTTATCGACTATTTTCTCAACACGTGGGTCATCGTGATACTTATCGATAAATGCGTCTTTCAGAAATCGGAAATTGCTGTACTGATCTTTGAGAGGATTTCCATATTCAGCATAATAATCTGAGTAGTGGCAGTTAGGGCAATGCCATATATAATAAAGGTGCGGAAGATAGTTCTCAAATGCCTTTTCTGTCCACATGTATTTTCCGACATGTTTATCTAAATCCACATTACGTTCAGAATATATCTTTGAATGAAACCATCTCTGCTCGTTTGCTGCATCACACACAGGGCATTTTGTCTTCCTAATATAGAATGGACTTTTATCAGGATCTTCCTCCGCAACTGCGACAGGAGCGGCTTTCTCTGTTGCAACCGCAGCTTCAGCTTTTTTCTTTGCAGCCTTCTTCTCTACAGCTGGCCTCATCTTGGCTGCACAGTCACTGCAGACAAGGAAGTCAAAATCGTAATGTGAACCGCATAAATTGTCACGATTGCAGTTTGGACATGAAAAATTATCCGTTTCGTCAAATTCACTGCATATTGGACATTTCACGTAAAGCCCTCCCAAAGTATAAAACTATGATAGATTTTCTTTATTTAAATAGCGTCATTTTGACAATCAATATCAGAAAGCATTATTATCGGAAATTGTCGGAGTCAATGCTGCATATTATGAGACAAGATAGTTGTGAACTAATAGCTAAGATCAGTGGAGAAATATATATATTTATGTATGCAAATGCAAATTCTTTTCGTATCACTAAGAAGCAACCTCTAGAATTGACTTTCAATAATATCTTGACTCGCAAGTGAGCGTTTTGTACCTTTTCATATTAAAGATATTTGCAATCACTCCCTGAGCATGTTCCCGATTTACTTCATTATTTGTTGAGAGCATCTTTTACTCCAATGGATGACAACTCCGAATAACTGAAATTGAATAAAGGTAACCCTGTTATGTTTCACTTCTACAGGAATTCTGGTATATTTTCGCTTGTCATATTGATTTTATCAATCAATAATATAACTTCTGCAGGGCAATCTTCAGACGAGTTTGCTACCCGTCGTAACGCCATTTTTGATACAATGAATGTCAACAGTGTCCTCATAATGCGGGCACTTGAACCATCTGAGGAATTCAGTTCCTACCGTCAGGAGAATAACTTCTATTATCTGACAGGTGTGATGGAGCCCAATTCCGCCCTCATTATTGCAAAACAATCTTTGGGAGATAATAGTTTATACAATGATGCTCAGCATGCGTTATTGTTTATTCAGGAACGTAATAATGATCGAGCTGATTGGGACCCGGCATCTCTCGGCATTGAGGGAGCACAAACAGAACTTGGATTTCAGCAAGTGTTGCCTTATCGGGACTTTCAGGAGGTTCTGGAAGAGACTCTCCGCAACAATTATTCAACTGTTTACATGGATTATTCCCGTTCAAAACGACTCACAGACCCTTTGACTGCTGATGAAGCACTTTTTCATAATGCACGGGAACGGGGTGCCCACTTTGAAGTCATGTCTCCTGTTCCTTTAGTACTGTTGCTGCGAGAAATCAAATCTGATTCGGAAATCATTCTGTTGAAGACCGCTATCAATGTGACGGCTGAAGCACATAAAGAAGCAATGCGCTCCATTAAACCGAGCATAAAGGAATATCACCTGCAAGCCGTTGTTGAGCATGTATTTACTATCAACAATTCCAAATCTGGTTTTAAATCCATTATTGCATCAGGGCCGAATACCGTTGTGCTCCACTGGGATGAGAACAGTAGAACAATGGAAGACGGAGATTTGGTTGTCGTCGACATCGGAGCAGAATATGGTATGTATACAGCGGATATTACAAGAACGATCCCGGTAAACGGCGCCTACTCACATCGGCAAAGAGAAATTTACTCCCTTGTTCTCGCCGCTCAAAATGCAGGCATTGATTTACTCAAACCAGGTGTGCAGTGGAGTGAAATTAATAAAGCGGTAAATGAGACATTGCGGAAAGGTTTAAAAAAATTTGGAATGATTGAAGAGGATTCAGAATTACGAAAGTACTTTTATCATGGATTGGGCCATGGAATAGGATTGTACGTTCATGACAATACGAATCTATCAACACTAGAAGCAGGCATGATTATTACCGTTGAACCGGGTTTATATATACGAGAAGAAGGACTTGGAGTGCGGATAGAAGATGACTTTCTCATAACGGAATCGGGATATATTCATTTATCTTATGGGGCACCGAGATCAATAGATAAAATCGAATCAATTATGAAAGAATCAGGAACTAATTTCCAGCGATATTTACTCGATAAATAATCTATATTAATTTTCAGGCTTGAAATATACTATTATTTGCTTATCTCTTCAGAAATAGGAGCGGTATATGACACGAAAAATGTCAAGAAGAACATTTATCAAAACAGGCAGCTCAGCCGGGGCAGGCTTCACAATTTTAGCGGGAACCGGAACGGTTTTCGGGAAAAATTCGAAACGGCATCATCAGGTCAGACCAATCATAATGAACAGTCACGGCAGTGAACAGCGCGGCGCCCTCGGATCGTCAGGGAACAACTCCGCATGGCTAATTCTTGAAGACAGCGGAACCGCTCTTGATGCTGTAGAAAGGTGTGCCAACACGATTGAAGTCGATCCGGAAGATACAAGCGTTGGGTATGGTGGTCTTCCAAATGAAGATGGCGTCGTGCAGCTCGACGCACAGATTGCCGACGGTAAATCCTATAACTTCGGTGCAGTTGGAGCAATTGAAAATATAAAAACACCTTCATCGATTGCGCGGCTTGTTATGGAACGGACGGACCATATAATGCTCGTTGGGAATGGAGCTCTCCGGTTTGCAAAAATGCACGGATTCAAGGAGGAAAACCTACTTACTGAGAAAGCACGTAAGGCATGGCTCGAGTGGAAAGAAAATATGAGTGACGAGGATGATTGGCAGTCGCCCGAAAAAAAGGACAACAATCAAAGTGGGATCCTATTTGATGAAGAATATACAGCTGACGGAAGGATTCATGGTACGGTCAATGTTTTATCCGTTGATTATCATGGTGATATTGCCGGCATCACAACGACGAGCGGTCTTTCATTCAAGCTGTCGGGAAGGCTCGGTGATTCACCTATTATCGGAGCAGGGCTTTATGTGGACAATAACATCGGCGGGGCAGGTGCAACTGGCCGGGGTGAGGAAGTGATAAAAACATGCGGCAGTTTTCTTCTTGTAGAATTCATGCGCAGCGGTATGAGCCCTCAAAAAGCGTGTGAGGCTGTATGTCGGCGGATAATTGATAATTATGGCGGTCACGTCAATTTTAATGACAAATTTGTCGCGCTAAATAAAGATGGTGAACTCGGATGTGCGAGTATCCGCGGCAGAAAAGGATCAGAGCCGCAACTCGTTTATATGGAAGATGGAGAAAATAAAATCTATACGGGGACGTTTATACTCTCTGCAGATTAAAGAGAAAGGTGCAATGCCTTATTGCTGATGATTATGATGTGTGCATTGACTTAAAACGATTCCGCTTCATCAATGAGCATGATTGGGATGTCATCCTCGACACGATATTTTAAACGGCAGTTATTGCAGATCAACAGATTATTATTTTTATCGTATTCGAGATCTATTTCCTGAATTTCCTCTTCACCCTGCTCATTGTTAACCTTTTTCTCGCTTTTACACTTTGGGCAGGCAAGAATATCAAGCAATTCCTGATTCAGCATAGAATACTCCTTGATTATATATACTTTTCTAATACTTCTTTACTAAGATATAACAAACAAATCTGCCGGCATCCACTCTTCCAAATAATATAATTACTCATTTTCGAAATTATACCGGACGTCGATCTCCCGAGAGGCTTTTACCTCATCGAGTCGCGATACAGGAGTCACGTGCGGCGCACTTTTAAGAATATCAGGATTGTTTTCGACTTCATCGGCAATCTGAATAAGCGTTTCTGCAAATGCTTCCAATGTTTCTTTGGTTTCGGTTTCTGTCGGCTCGATCATCAATGCTTCTTTGACAATCAGTGGGAAATAGGTGGTCGGAGCATGAAATCCGAAATCGAGCAGCCGTTTTGCGATATCGAGCGTCCGGATTCCCTTTTCTTTTTGTTTGGATGCAGAAAGAACAAGTTCGTGCATGATCGGCGAACCGTAGGGATGTTCATAATGATCACCAAGCAATGATAATAAATAATTAGCATTCAGGATTGCGCTCTCGCTCACCCGTCTCATTCCCCGCTTACCGAGCATCGTCATATAGGTTAGTGCCCTCACCAGTATGCCAAAATTACCGAAAAAGCCGTGGATCTTTCCGATCGAATCGGGATAATCATGAGAAAGGTGAAATGTATCTCCCGATTTGATAATTCTCGGAACAGGGAGAAATTCGACAAGTTTGTCCGTAACAGCGACAGGTCCAGCTCCTGGTCCACCACCACCATGCGGTGTTGAAAACGTTTTATGGAGGTTAATATGAAGAATATCGACACCAAGTGAACCGGGTTTTACAAAGCCGAGAAGCGCATTCAGATTCGCTCCATCCATATATAAAAGCGCATCCTTTTTATGAAGCGCGTCGGCTATCTCAGCAATATCTTTCTCAAAAAATCCGAGCGTATTCGGGTTTGTAACCATAAGCCCTGCAACATTGTCAGTGAGCTTCGTATAAAAATCTTCAAGATCGATCGTTCCTTGGTCATTCGACTTTATTTCGCGTGTTTCAAATCCCGCAATAGCTACACTAGAAGGATTAGTACCGTGTGCAGAATCGGGAATAAGGATAATGTTTCGACCGGATTTGTTTTTGTCATGATATTTCCGCATTAACATTATTCCGGTAAATTCACCATGAGAACCGGCAGCAGGTTGCGCTGTCACGGCAGCTAGTCCGGTAACTTCACATAGTATTCGTTCGATTTCCCACACAACCTCAAGACAACCCTGCACGCTTGATGCAGGCTGATGTGGATGAGAAGTAGAATACCCTGGAAGTGCGGCAGTATCTTCATTGATTTTCGGATTATATTTCATTGTACACGATCCGAGAGGATAAAATCCGCGGTCTATGTTATAATTCATCAGAGAGAGCCGTACAAAATGTCTGACAACTTCATTTTCCGCTACTTCTGGTAGTCGTGCAGGCTGTTTTCGAACGTATGCCCCACCAAGAAGCTCGTCAAGTGGTTTCTCCGGAACATCGAGATTGTCTAAAGTAAAGCCTTTGCGGCCGGGACTGCTCATTTCAAAAAGAATCTTTTCTGGCATTTTGAAAGTTCTCCACTACATATAAATTATTCTACAACAACTTTTTTGTTCTGCACTGAAGCGAATAGCTTCAGTTTATCAAGCAAAGTATCCATATCTTCTTTTGTCCGTTTTTCAGTAACAGCAATCAAAAGCCCGTGAGGATCGTTCATGTTGTCTAATGGAATACCAGCAAAGATGTCATGTTCAAGCAACACATTGCACACCTTTTGAGCCGGTTCCGGACACGACACAACAAACTCATGGAAAAAAGGCTGATTATATTTGAGTGAAAATCCAGGAATTTCGGCAATTTTTTCTGCAAGATAGTGAGCTTTCTGCACACACTGTTTTGCCACTTCACGAATCCCTTCTTTTCCGATCAGCGACATGTAGATACACGCCCTGAGCATCATCAGACCCTGATTGGTACAGATATTCGATGTTGCTTTCTCTCTTCTTATATGTTGTTCGCGCGTCTGAAGCGCAAGAACAAATCCCTGACGCCCCTGCATATCAACTGTTCTACCGGACAGTCTTCCCGGAATTTTACGAATGAGACTCTGCTTCACTGCAAATATACCTAAATAGGGACCGCCCCAGTTAACCGGATTTCCAAGTACTTGTCCCTCACCCGTCACAATATCTATATCACATTCACCCGGTGACTTGAGCAGCGCAAGTGCAATCGGATTAGCAGCCGTTATAATGAGACCTCCGGCTTTATGGACAATTGATGCCAACTCAGACAGAGGCTCAATAATGCCATAATAATTCGGATATTGCAGCACGAGTCCTGCATATTCTTCACCCATTTTCTGCTTCAGATCATCAATATCTATTGAGCCACTGTTGCACGAGACTTCTTCGATGATGATACTACGTCCAAAGCAATAGGTCTTGATTACTTGCTTATAATTAACCGGTAGATTTTCTGCGATTAATATCTTTTCTTTTTTCTTGAATGATGTTGCCAGAAGAACAGCTTCTGCTGTTGCTGATACTCCGCAATACATAGATGCATTGCTCACATCCATTCCCGTCAACTCACAAATCATTGTTTGGTACTCATAAATAGCCTGCAAAGTCCCCTGACTTACTTCAGGCTGATATGGTGTATATGCGGTTGAAAATTCAGAACGGTCTGTAAGATGATTCACTACTGATGGAATATAGTGATCGTACGATCCGCCTCCTAAAAAGCTGATATAATTCTGAGCATTTTTTGATGCAAGCTGACTAAGATACTCAAATGTTGACAGTTCGGATTTTCCCGGAAACTGTTTCCAATCTTCCTGTATGAGGTACTCATTCGGGACTCCCTTCATAAGCCCATCGACACTCGACACACCGAGAGATTGTAGCATCTTCTTTTGGTCCTGGTCCGAGTTAGAAATAAAAGGCATTGCAACTCCAAAAATAATTGTGATAAGGTTTGATGTAATCCGATTGCGAATCGGTCGTAGCAAATTACTTAACGAATGATTAAAAAGTTATATTATTTCAAGAAATGTATTGTTCCCATAAAAAGATTAGGGCACTCATCAAGAGTGCCGTTTTCATTTATCGATTGCAGCAAAGTATTAGAGTAGTTCGATTAATCGAATAAGTTTGAGTAAATACAATTTAAATCCGCAAGAAGCACACTACTCAATTAATGCTTTATAATCTTTTGCAGATAGGAGGCCATCAAATTCAGATTTATCACTCATTTTAATTTTGACAAGCCATCCATCTCCATACGGGTCTTTATTACAAAGTTCCGGTTTCTCTTCAAGCTGATGGTTTACCTCAACAATTTCACCGGTAACGGGTGAGAATAGATCCTCTACTGCTTTTACTGCTTCAATTGAACCAAAGGGCTCATTGGCTGCAATTGAGCTTCCAACTTCCGGTAATTCCAGATAGACGATGTCTTCGAGTTGGTCCTGTGCAAAATCGGTTACACCAACAACTACGACATCGTCACCCTCAATATAAGCCCATTCGTGCTCTTGCGTATACGACAAATCATCGGGAATTTCAATTGCCATTTTTAAACTCCTCAATAAATCCAGTGTGATAGGTTCCTTGTTGAAATTGTTCTGATGCAATGACCGATTGATGAAACGGAATGGTCGAATGAATACCCTCAATGATAAACTCCTCAAGTCCCCGCTGCATGCGCAAAACCGCTTCATGTCTGGTCTCACCATACGCTATCAATTTGGCCAATAATGAATCATAATATGGAGGTACATAATATGAAGCATATGCATGTGTATCAACCCGAATTCCGGGACCTCCCGGCAAGTGAAAACTTGTGATCTTTCCGGCAGACGGCGCAAAATTATTCAGGGGATCTTCTGCATTAATACGACACTCAATTGCATGTCCCTTCATTTTTTTATCCTTGTAGCCGTTGCTCAGCTTTTCTCCTGCTACAATCCTGAGTTGATCCTTTACCAGATCAATATCACACACCATTTCTGTTACCGGATGCTCAACCTGAATTCTGGTGTTCATTTCCATAAAATAAAATCCCCCGTCCTGAGACAGGAGAAACTCCATTGTACCAGCATTGGTGTAGTTTACCGACATTGCTCCTTTTATAGCTATCTCCCCCATTTGTTGCCGCATTTCAGCTGTTAGGACAGGGGATGGCGATTCTTCTATTAATTTTTGATGCCGTCTCTGTATAGAGCAATCCCGCTCTCCGTGGTGGACAACATTTCCGTGTTCATCAGCGATGATTTGTATTTCGATATGGCGGGGATTTTCAATAAATTTCTCAATATAGATCGCACCATCACCAAAATTTTTAATAGCTTCGTTCCGAGCAATAGTAAAGAATTTTTCCAGATCACTGGAATCTCGCACAATCCGCATGCCCTTACCGCCACCACCAGCTGAAGCCTTGACAATCACCGGGTATCCGATTTCATCAGCAATTTTCTTTGCAGCAGCAGCATCACTGACAATTGAATCACTTCCGGGTATAACGGGAACTCCTGCGTTTCTCATTGTCTCCTTTGCAGCCGCCTTGTTACCCATTAGTGAGATAACTTTTGCAGAAGGGCCTACAAACTTTATATCATTCGTAGCACAAATATCTGCAAAATTTGTGTTCTCGGCAAGGAATCCATATCCAGGATGAATTGCATCGGCATTACTTATTTCGGCTGCCCCTATGATGCGAGAGATGTTAAGATAACTGTCCTGAGAAGGGGCAGGACCAATACATATTGCTTCATCAGCAAATCTGACATGGAGCGAATCCCGGTCGGCGTCAGAAAATACAGCAATTGATTTAATGCCAAGTTCTTTACATGCTCTGATGATTCTGAGAGCAATTTCTCCTCGATTTGCAATTAACAATTTAGAAATCATATTAATTTAAATATCAACTAATTTAATTTGAACATCAAACGTGTTTATCAAGATTGATATTTATCGGATCAATCCGGATCTCTTTATCGCTATAAAGCAACCGGATATGAGGAGCATTAAGGTTACCCTCATTAAGTGAAATGACAACACCTTGATATCCCGCAAACTTACCAGATACAATTTCACAATTTGAACCCACTGGATACCTCGGCACAATACTGAGAAATGCATTGACAATTTCCGCATTTAGGTGTGAATATGCACTGTTTTTTATTATATCGAGTACTTTATCATGCAGAAGGCTTTTTCTTTACGGACGATCCGAACTTAACGCATCATACATATCCGCAACAGCTGAAATTTCACCGTAAAGTGCGATTTGAATATTACTATCGTCACGCTTTATGGAATTGCTGCCTGTCAGTCCACGTGGATAACCCGAACCGTCTTGTCGCTCATGGTGCTGATATGCCACATGTGTCGGCATGATTGGCAGTGATTCTTTCAGCAGTTCATATCCCATTGAAGCGTGTTCTTTGATGAGTTCATATTCCTCATCTGTTAATTTACTACTTTTCTGCAATATATGTTTCGGTATGAACACCTTTCCAATATCATGCAGGAGACATCCGGTAGCAAGCTCATGCAGCTGACGGACATTCAATTGCAGTTTTCTTCCGATCATTAACGAAAATATAGTGACATCGATCGAATGATTAAAACTATAATTGTCGTGTGTTTTAAGTGAATTCAGTCCGTTTAATTCCGCGCTTGAGATGACATCTTCAATTATATCATCAACCGCTCTGGAAACATGAGAGTGAATACCGATCGAGCCAATCGCTTTTCTTACCGTTTTCGACCGTAAGTTATCAATGATTTTATCAGCGGACTGGTCTTTGAAATCCCGGATAGCCTTCTTCACATAATTGTTCGTCACATTCAGACGTTTTGTTGTCTCAATTCGAGTGTTGTCCGAAATCATCTCTTCATGTTCAACATCCAGAAGATCGGGATCTGCTATATAAACAGTCTGAAAACCTAAATCGACAAGCCGTTGTATATATCGACTTGTCAATTCAACATTTCGATTTAGCAGTATATTACCATTCTCATCCCGAATAGGAAGACTTAACTGCATTCCGGGTTTAAGACTGTTAATACTCAGTCGACGCATTATTTTTTGCTTTCGTCGATGTAAAAAAGCGGTTGGTTATATTCGACGGGCAAAGCATTATCGATCAGTGTCTCAACAATTGTTCCACTAACCTCTGATTCAATTTCGTTCATAACTTTCATAGCTTCAATAATGCAGAGCGTCTGTCCTACTTTTACTGTATCGCCAACCGATATAAATGGTGGATCATCAGGGGCTGGTGCGCGATAAAAAGTTCCAACCATTGGGGAGGAAACAACGGTATAAGGTTTTTCCTGTTCATGATCGGATTGTTTAAGCAGAGGCGCTATATCTTCATGAATTTCGGATTTAGAATCTGGAATTTCAACCTTGTTAGCTGAACCATTTTTTGCAACACGAATCCGCTCACCCCACCATCTTCTAATTTCAATTTCATCAATACCGGTGTCGTCAAGTATTTTGATGAGTTGCCGAATTTTTTTTTCTCTCATAAACTGTATCAGAGCTTTCGCAACTTGTTAAAAATCAACTGGTTAAAATCTTGTTATCGCAGTCGATTTATCATCATTTCAAGTCTTTATTGTACAATAATTTCATTGCATAATTGTACAAATTTAAAGCAAAAATATACTACTAATAAGCAGAAAAGTCAACGACTATTTCCCGATTCCGGCCCGATCAAATGGAGAAACTCTGCTTCATTGAGAACTGTAACTAATAGCCGCTCGGCCTTGTCAATTTTAGCGCCGGGATTGCTGCCGGCAACAACAAAATCTGTTTTTGAACTGACGCTTCCACTAACTCTTCCACCTAACTTCCTGATCCGTTCACCAGCTTCATCTCGCGAAAAGGCACCCAGTATACCGGTCAAAACGAACGTCTTCCCTTCAAGATGTCCACCGGACTTAGTCTGAGGAACACGATCCTTTTGAAGCATAACGCCGGCTTTTCTAAGCTTAGCAATAAGCGATTTTGATTCCGGTAAGCCGCCGAAATGGATTATACTATCCGCCATTTTTGCTCCGATACTGTCGATTGCTTCAAGCTCCTCCCGGGAAGCAGCGAACAACTCATCGATTGAGGCAAAATAACGTGCAGTATTTCTGGCAGCATTGATACCGATAAAACGTATTCCAAGTGCAAATATGATACGCTCCAGAGAGGAATGTTTACTCTGCTCGAAGGCATTGAGTAGATTCTGTGCACTTTTATCCGCCATGCGTTCTAAAACCGCTAATTGTTCATACGTGAGAAAATAGAGATCACCGGGATCTGAAACAAGGTTTTCAGATATCAATTGATCAACAAGAGCTTCTCCGAGACCTTCGATATTCATTGCTCTACGGGATGCAAAATGTTCAATTCTCCGGGCTGCTTGTGCAGAACATAGAATGTTGACACACCTAATTGCTACTTCTTCTTCAGCTTGTACAAGCGGCTCACTACAAACAGGACACTGAACCGAAGATATAAGTTTAACGGTGTTTTTAGGCCGTTTATTCGTCAAAACCTTTACAACTTTCGGAATAATATCACCACCCTTTTCAATGATAACCGAATCCCCTATACGGATATCCTTCCGGGCTATTTCTTCAGGATTATGTAATGTAGCACGACTTACTGTAGTTCCTGCGACGAATACCGGTTTCAAGGAAGCTACCGGCGTCACTACTCCTGTTCTCCCCACACTCCATGTAACCTCTTCGAGCACTGTTTCAACCTGTACTGCGGAATACTTATAGGCTGTCGCCCAGCGCGGACTTTTCGCAGTTGCCCCCAGTCTTCTCTGCTGGTCAAAATCACTAATTTTTATAACAACACCATCGATGTTGTATGGCAGTCCATCTTTTTTTTCCGCCCATTCATTACAAAATTCCATCACATCACTGATAGAGTCACACAATTTTCTAATAGGATTACACCTAAAACCAAGCTCTTCAAGCTTAGTCAGCGCCTCCCAGTGAGTTAAAATACGGGAGTCAACTCCTGAGATCAATAGAGAATAACTAAACATCGTTAAAGGACGTCCCGCTACAATTTTGGAGTCTTGCATTTTCAGTGTTCCGGCTGTAAAATTCCGGGGATTTGCAAAAGTCTTTTCACCAGCTGCTTCCTGTTTTTCATTTAACTTTACAAAATCAGATTTTTCCATGTAAATTTCACCGCGGACTTCAAAATCTTCGTGTATGTCTGTAACATCTCTCACAGCAAGAGGAATCGCCCGTATTGTTTTCAAATTTGTAGAAATATCGTCCCCTTGATAACCGTCTCCTCGTGTCACACCGTTTTCAAACACATTATTTTTATATCTTAAGCTGATTGCGACACCGTCAATTTTGAGCTCCGCGACATATTGATAATTCTCTCCCGGTAAGAGGGAATTAATTCTTTTGTCAAATTCAGTTAGATCTTCTTGCATATAGGTATTTGATAAACTGAGCATCGGAGTATCATGCTGCACTGTCCGGAATGCTTTGGTAATATCACGACCAACCCGCTGACTCGGAGAGTCTGGCGAAACTGCATCAGGATGCTTCTGCTCAAGCTCAAGAAGCTGATTCATGAGCATATCATACTCATAATCGCTTACCTTCGGCTCATTTTGCACATAGTAGAGATAATCGTGATCACGAATAGCTGCACGAAGTTTGTCGATTTCTATTTGAATATGTTCGGGAATACTCATGGTAAGCTTTAAAACTCTGGAATTGGAAATATGGATACAATGAAATAATACTTATACGGCAAGGATGGGGAAAAACATGGCAAAGGATATCGTAAACACATTTAACAGAGGAAACCGGACAAAATTATACGACTTCGTTATAAGTCCGTATTGAGACAAGCGTCTGGTTCAAAATATACTGATCAATCTGACTCATCAACTTTTCAGTTCTTTTCTCCTGAAGCCGCTTAACTTCCTCTATATCGCTGGATTCCTCGAGGAAATAGACTTCCGTCATCAAATTTGGCTGAGATGGATCTTCATAAACAGAGTATTTTTGCTTGGACGATTTTTGAATCTACTTTTTGACCTTCTTCATGAGTGTTAAATACTCGCTCCTCTTGTCGAGGGCAATCTCGTAACTGACGGAAAAAATAATTTTCGTCATACTATATACTCCCGAATTATTTATAGGTGAATTTGCTGTTTCAGAACAATATTAATATTCTGACTATTTTTCAATCTCCAACTTTCCAAATAATGTGAAACAGCATCAGAGCTCAAAAAATGTCTGTACAACAAAGTCGCTTTAAAGAAAAATATATATATGAAATCAAATTTACAACAAATTTTTTCTTTTCAGATGTATAATTTTCGTATATGCATCATAAAACACGTATAATCAGGCTCAGGTTTTACTATATTGGATTCTGAGTCTGACTCACCAGGCTGAGAAACTCGCTTCGTGTTCTCGGATCACTTTTAAAACATTTGAGCATACTACTTGTCGTAACAATAGTGTTTTGTTTTTTCACTCCCCGCATCATCATACATAAATGTCGGGCAGTTACGACGACACCAACTCCCTTCGGTTCAAGAACTTCTTGCACGGATTCAGCGATTTGATCGGTAAGTCGTTCCTGAACTTGCAGCCTCCTCGTAAATATCTCAACAATTCTGGGAATTTTGCTCAAACCAATAATTTTTCCATTCGGAATGTAGGCAACATGACAGACACCGTAGAACGGCAGCAAATGGTGCTCACACAAACTAAACATATCAATATTTTTAACCAAAACCATTTCATCATAATTCTCATTGAATATTGCTCCGTTCACCAATTTTTCAATATCAACCGAGTACCCGCTGGTGAATTCTTCATATACTGCTGCAACACGTTTCGGAGTTCTAACAAGGCCTTCACGATCCGGATTTTCACCTACCTTTACTAAAATATCCCGGATTAATGATTCCATGATCATACTCTTTCTCAATAAAATGTACGAATTTATATGTAATTATTAAATTAATAATTTTTGACAAAGTCAACCGCTGCTTTTGTTACAATATCTTTTGCATTATCAAGTGTCATTGAATGCAGAATAGCTGCAGAAGCATTTTTGTGGCCGCCGCCTTTGAATTGTCCGGCAAGCTTATCTACAGGAACATTGTTGATTGACCGAAAACTTATTTTAATATTATCGGTTTCTTGCTCAACAAAAAGTATAGACACGAGAACACTATGAATTTTTCGCGGATATTCAGCAAATCCCTCAATTTCGTCATGATTTGCACCTGACTCCTCAATCATTGTTCGCGAAATATGCATGACAGCTACCTTACCGTCCGCATACTGTTCAATTGTCATGAGAGTGCGTGCAAACAGTTCAGTTTTTTCCCATGAGTCATTTTCATATATCTCACGATATTCTTTCTGGTGATCTGCGCCATGCTTGAGAAGATTAGCACCAAGCTGCAGCGCACGCGTATTGGTATTAGAAAACCGGAAGCATCCGGTATCGGTCAATAACGCAACGTACAAAGCTTTCGCAATTTCAGGAGTTATTGCATCATTGTCACGCTCCAATATATTGTAAACCAATTCTCCGGTTGCAACTGCTTCTTCATCAATAAGAACGGTATCGGCATCAAAATTATTCCGAAGATGGTGATCTATACACAACCGGATGGCATTACTCTTTTTGATTGCCCGACTAACGATACCCAGGCGGTGCATAACCGAAATATCCAATACGACAATTACGTCAATCCCCTGAATCAGTTCAAAATCCGATTCCTCATACCGATGGAAAATCTTTTCATCCGGATCCATAAACCGATATTGAGCAGGTACCGGAGATTCGTTGATAATGCGGACCATTTTTCCAAGACTCCGCAAATAATGGTAGAGTGCTAATTCCGATCCAAGTCCATCTCCATCCGGATTGATATGCGAGGTTAGAACAAACGTATTATACTTTTGGAAAACAGCAAGAATACGGTCGATGTCACTTTTGCTGGTCATCACTGAGTATCAACAATTTTTAAAGAATCTTTGGAGTAGAATTTAGGTAGTAGTAGCTAAAAAGGTGCTGA
Organism: bacterium; assembly: GCA_965249485.1. Taxonomy (GTDB): domain Bacteria; phylum SM23-31; class SM23-31; order SM23-31; family SM23-31; genus CBDFMG01. Next base: position 3,041,944 of record OZ252239.1, read on the forward strand.
ACATTCTTTTTAATAAGCTGTCAATTTAGACATTAATAGATAAAAAAGCAAACTTTTATATGGGTCTAGAATTTCATTTGCATTTTTCTAAATCTTCAATATATTTAATCATCACTATTTAACCCCACACTAATATAGAATAAAACTTATGCCGGATATAGATAAACAGAGAAAAAAGATAATGTCTGGACAGGACAATCATGCAAAGGCGATATTCCTGAAAGAAACAGGAGCTTTAGCAGAAGCACAAATATATGCTGAAGAAGACTGCAAAGGAAAGATTGCCATGAGCAAATTTAGAGAAGCGCTCAAAATAATGCAGGAATTTAATGTTGATGCCAGCGCAATTGCTGAAAGCGTCAAACGAGTGATGAACATACGGGTAAAGCAAAATAAACATGAGCTTGCAGCACGGATCGGCAAACAATTTGGCATGCCGAAAGAATCATATCTCGACATAGCAGTAACTGCATTCAACTCACGCATGAAGTTGCAGCGCTATCAAGAAGCATTTAAGATAGACAGTGAATTCCCGCTTCCAAATGAGAAAATCAGGGATGCTGTACAGGAAGCAATAGACCTGAATATTAAGCGAAAACGGTATGATATGGCCGCGCAGCTTGGAAAGAAATATGGTATTCGTTCTGACAAGGTCAATGATGCTCTTAAGCAATCTATCACGCGGCAACTTAAAATGAACCAATTTGATTTAGCTGGAAATTTAATTAAAGAATCAGGATTAAAGGAAAAAGAAAAACATACCATCATCATAGAGGAATTTAAACGACGTTTTGACAGCGGCAATTTTGATGAGGCAAATTATCTGCAGAAAAAGTTTAAGATTGAGAATGAACATATTTATTCAATTGTGATGCCTGTTTTCAATTATCATGTCGAAAAAACGTTGTTTGAAGTATCGTATTCTCTTATGAAAAAATACAAACTCCCTTCGAAACTGATGGAACCGTCTCTTAAAAAAAAGCTATGAAAATTTAATTGTTAAGCGGCAGTATAGTTCAGCAAAAAAAGTGGCAAATGATTATCCGATGCCGAAAAACACCTGCACTGCAGTGGCTACGCAAATATTTTTAGATCAACTATCGAAGAATAACCTGTCAATTGCAGGAGAGATTAAGACTTCATTTAATCTGCATTCCGATAAAATCAAAGGACCTATTACAAATAAGTTTAAAGAATTTTCTTCAAAAGGGAAAAGCAAATATGCAGAATATGTAAAAAATGAACTTATGAAAGGGCCGGGGGTGCTGTCCAGAATATTTGGAAAGTAAAATCTACTCTTATAATTTTATTTGGAATTATATATTCAGACCACTATGTAAAGATAATTTATCAAATATAATCATTTACGTTACCCAAATTTATTCCACTGGTCAAAAACGTGAAAACGATGATTGTCTGATATGAAATCATATATTCTTTCAGGTGTATACTTTGGTGTTGCACCCATCTGAAGCATTGTATAGGCGGCCACACTATTTGCATATTGCCCGGCTTTATGCAGTGGAGCACCTTGAAAATGTTGAAGTGTCAAAGCTGTAATAAATGCATCTCCTGATCCTGTCGTATCAATAGGCTGCAAGTTCAAACCAGGGCAATATACTACACTCGTACCATTTGCAAGAAGACACCCCCATTTCCCTACCGTCAAACATGCAATCTTGAGTTCTCCAATCTCAACAAGTTTTTGTAAAGACTCAATATCATCTTCCGGTAATTCGGGATAAATCTGTCTCATATCCCGCAATTCATGTTCATTCATTTTCAGAATATCCGTCAATGGCAAACATGTGCGTACAATTTCAGGTATGTTTTCTCTCCGCTCGCGGAAGTTGACATCAAATACCTTCAATGTATTTGAACAGAGTTTAAGGAATTCCTGTGTAGTGTTTGCAGCCTGTTTAGCGTGTTGTCCAAATGTCCCAAAAACAACAGCATCAAGTGTAGGAATCAATTTCTCAAATTGATCATACCACTCAAGGTAATCATATGATGCGGCTTCAGAACATTTAAAGAGAGGTTGGGCATTTTCATCGAGTTTCACGGTTACATAACCTGTCTTATGATCGAGATCAATCTGAATATACTCTAAAGCAATCCCATTTTTACGCAGACTATTCAATATGTCATGCCCGGCCTGGTCTTTGCCAATTCTGCTAACAATGATCCCCTGCTGTCCTAACTGCTTAATATGGTGAACACAATTGAATGGTGCCCCACCAAGATGGCGTGATTCGGGATAGATATCCCATAAAAGCTCACCTATACCAGCCAATTTCATTATTCTATGTCAGAGTGTTTGCGTTTTCATATTAATTATCTTCCATTGTATCAAAAAAAAAGGAAAGTGTGAAATTTATCTGTCAAATTTTAAACACACCTTCCATTTTAACCGATAAAACTTACAGAAGTATACATTGAATGAAAAGGAAGAGACTATGTGTAATGTAAAAGAATTAGAACTTATCGGGCAAATTATTGACAAAAACAAAAAAAATCCGACCAACCTTTATAACTGCCCGAAATGTCTCGGAACCTTCATCCAGGAGAACAGAACAACGTACCGTAAGGTTACTCCGCGCTTTTTTATCAATGACATCTAAAAGTATCCTATAAGCACCGGTTATTCTTCATCTTTCTTGATGTGCAGCTTATCATCTAAGTACTCTTGCATTGCTAAAACACTCGGCTTGTCCATACTGTCAAATTCTTTAACAATTTTTTCTCTATCCACAATCTCTTCATCGAGATCTTCTTCATTTTCTACTTCATTTTCTACTTCACCAAGCTGCTTTTTAAGATCGTCGTTCACTTTTTTATGAATCTGATTTGCCCGTTTTGCAGCCATAACAACAGCCTTGTAGATAGTTTCCTCTTTTTCTTCAATCCTTTTGAAATCGATTGTAATCGGCATACTCAAATCCTCCAGTTTTTGGATTATTTATTATTATGTTTTAAATTCTTTTTAAAATGGGCAGTAGTAATAGAAACTATCAATCCGCTTAAAGCTAATATTCCAATCATATTCGGTAAAACCATCAAACCGTTCAAGGTATCTGCAAGAAGCCAGATTGAACTCACTTTGACCATACTTCCTAATAACAGAAAACCGCAGAATGCCCATCTGAAATACTTTTTCACCCCGAAACCAAACAGGTAGGCAAAACACTGCTCGCCAAAATAGGGCCAGGTAATGACAGACGTATAACCAAACAAAATAGAACTAAACACAACAACCCATCCTCCTAAGGGAATACTCTTTTGAAAAGAGTTTGTCGCTAATTCTACACCGGTCGATCCGGTCAGCCACTCTCCTGTCAGTAATATCGAAAATGCAGTGATGGAACAGATGACCATCGTGTCCATAAACACATCGATCATCGCGATTAGACCCTGACGTACCGGCTCGTCAGTTTTGGCTGCAGAATGTGCGATAGCAGCGCTTCCAGACCCTGCTTCATTTGAATATGAGCCGCGGGCAACACCGAACCGCATAGCCATCATGATCGATGATCCGGCAAATCCTCCCGCTGCTGCCGATCCTGAAAACGCTTCAGAAACAATTCTCACTACAACAGCCGGCAGTTCACGCCAGTATAAAACCATTATCACAATTCCCGCAACAATATAAATCACCGACATAAAAGGAGCAAGAAATTCTGCTATCCGACCGATACTTTCAATTCCCCCAATTATCACTACCCAGACCAGAAAAGCGAGCAAAAGGCCTGATATCCACTTATCAAGTCCGATCTGCGTTTCCAGTGCAATCGCAATTGAGTTCGACTGAACCATCGATGTCGAGAGTAGTGCGCGAAGACCAAGCGATAAAGCAAAAAAACCTGCTAATATTTTACCGATTCCACCCTTTTTAATTGAATCTTCAAGATAAAGCATCGGCCCGCCAAGCATAGTCCCATCTGGATTTGACTGTCGATAATGAACACCGAGAACTGCTTCGCAGAATTTCGTCGCCATTCCAAAAAGCGCGGCAACCCACATCCAAAAAATCGATCCTGGGCCTCCCAGTGCAATTGCTGTTGCAACACCAACAATATTTCCGTTCCCGACAACTGCTGCCAGACCGGTCATTAATGCTTGTAGGGGTGAAATATCGCCTTTTTTATCCTGCGATCTGTCTTTTCGCTGAATACCTAGTGCAACATTCTTTAACGCATAAACAAAATGCCTGATCTGAATTCCCCGGAGCCGCACTGTGAAATAAATCCCAGATCCCACTAGTAATAATAGCAGATGGGGACTCCACACTATTTTTCCGGTTGTAATAACAATTTTATCAAAGAGCTCTATCACGCTATAGTATGAAACAATCTCCAATCACATTGGACTATCATTACTTCTTAGCATGCATTTTCTAATTTATCCTTCAAGACTTCTTTAATGGAATCCGCTGGAAAGTGTTCCTGTTCCATCGAATCTCGATGTCTGAGTGTCACAGTTCCATCACTCATGGTATCAGAATCGATGGTAATAGCAAACGGAGTACCTATCTCATCCTGTCGTCTGTATCGTCTTCCGATTGCTCCTCCCGAATCGTAAAATGTTTTCATGTCTTTTCGTAAATCGTTATAAATATTTTGAGCTTTTTCAGGCATGCCATCCTTGTTTACTAGCGGCAACACGGCAACTTTGATTGGTGCAACTGCAGGACTGAGCCGCATAACAACCCGGTCATCTTCTTCATCATAGGCGTCAACAAGAACAGTCAAGATTGTTCTGTCGCATCCAGCAGAAGTTTCGATAATATAAGGAAGGTATCGTTCTCCCCGAGCTTCATCGAAATAGGTCAGTTTCTTTTTCGATTCGGCTTGATGTCGGGAAAGGTCAAAATCTGTCCTGTTGTGGATCCCTTCAAGCTCCTGCCAACCAAAAGGAAACTCATACTGAATATCGAATGCTTCCTTAGCATAGTGAGCTAATTCATCATCGCCATGCTGATGGAAACGGAGTTTATTTTTATCCAGTCCGATTGAATCATACCAATTAAACCTATTATCCTTCCAATGTTCCATCCACTCTGAATCTTCCGAAGGGTGGATAAAAAACTGCATCTCCATTTGCTCGAATTCACGCGTTCTAAATATATAGTTTCCAGGTGTAATCTCGTTCCTGAAAGCCTTTCCGATCTGTGCAATTCCAAATGGCAGTTTCCGGCGGGCTGTCGTTTGCACATTGAGAAAGTTAACATATATTCCCTGTGCAGTTTCCGGCCTTAGAAAAACAACATGAGCATTGTCTTCAACTGGTCCCATAAAAGTTTTAAACATTAAATTAAAATTTCTGGGATCGGTTAATTCTCCGCCACATTTTGGGCATACTTCTGTATCAAGCTCATCTTCACGGTAGCGGTTTTTACATTTTCTGCAATCTACAAGAGGATCGGTAAACCCTTCAACATGCCCAGATGCATGCCAAATTTTCGGATGCATTAAAATTGATGAATCGATCCCTTCTATATCGTCTCTGTCACGTGTCATTGCCCGCCACCAGAGGTTTTTTACATTCTGCTTCAATTCCACACCAAGTGGTCCATAGTCGTAGCAGCTATTGATACCGCCATAAATTTCACTTGATTGAAAAATAAATCCTCGTCTTTTACAAAGAGAGACCAGCTTATCCATATATGTATTCTTATTATCCAAATCAGTAACCGCAATCTTAAATTAGTTCATGAGTTTGAGCGCTTGAATTGAACTGTACCCGTCAAAATGGTATTTAAAATAACTCTCTATGAGATCCGTAATTTCCTTAGCCGTATTGCATGACACTTGCAGGTTCACCAGCTTATCCGGCTGTTTATTCATGATTGCTTTGAGCACTTGAACCGTGTCCGGTGATAGCTTTCTATTCATAGCCGGTCTGACACATGATGAACAGACAATACTACCATCCATTAATGACACGTAAGCATCACTTTTTTTTATTTCACTGCCGCATTCTTCGCAATCACTAATGAAGAATCCGTAGCCGCTTAGTTTTACAAATCGAGTCATAAAGTACCAAAATACATTATCATAATTTTTGTCTACGGAATCAAGACATTCGAGTGACTGTTCCATTAAATTGAATAGTGGGACATTTTCTTCTTCTTCTATGACGAGCTTCGACACAACTTCTGCAATTGCAAAGCCGAATGATAATTTATCCAAATCGCTCTTTATCCGTAAGAATGGGTTAACTATGTCACATTGTGTTAATGTGTGTAAATCTCTTTTCTCTTTATAGTAAAACACCAGATTTACTAACGTAAGGGGATCGAGCGAAGCACCAAATCGGTTTTTTAGTTTTCGCGATCCCTTCGCCATAAACGAGAGCCGCCCCATCTCCTTCGAAAACACTCTGATAATTTTACTCGTTTCACTATGGGGCATTTGTGACAAAACAATTGCTTCTGTTCTTATTATGGACATTGAATACGGTGTCAGAAAACATACTATGAAACTGACGTTTCTTCTAAATCTTTATTACACAATGCCTTCGTCAGAGCGACAAACTCCTCAACTTCAAGTGTTTCCGGTCTGAGATTGAGGTCAAATTGTGTAGAAATATATTCTAAGTTTTTAATATTATAGGCAGAAAGAGAATTTTTCAGTGTTTTACGGCGCTTTCCAAAACATGTTTTTACTACCTGTTTAAAATCTTCCTGCTTGACTCCTGCAGCAAGTTCCTTGAGTTTCAGTGACACAACGCTCGAATCAGCTTGTGGTTTCGGGTAGAAACAATTCCGTGACACATGAAATGCAATTTTCGGATCAACATGAAATTGGCATATAGCTGAAAGGATTCCTCTTTCTTTTGTCCGTACGGGAGCAACTATTCTCTGTGCCACTTCTTTCTGCATCATAAAAAGCATTCGGGAAATCAAATCTCTTTGTTCAAAGAGATGAAACAGAATCTGACTTGAAATATTGTAGGGTAAATTCCCTACGATAACAGCATTTTTTGATGAAGACAGAAGTGTACTCAGCTCAACCTCTAATATATCACAAGTAATAAGAGTGAATGTCTTATGCTGCCCAAACTTTTCCCGCAATAAATCATAAAACTGGGGATCAATCTCTACCCCGATCACCTGCGCACCACTGGCTACAAGAAATTCGGTCAGCGCACCCGAACCGCATCCGATCTCAATGACACAATCATCACCGGAAAGTTCGGCTGCAGCAGTAATTTTATTTAAGATATTCCGGTCATGTAAAAGATGCTGTCCGAATCTTTTCTTCCAACGGATTTCCATAAGTACTGAAATGAAACCCCTATTTATCCGACTTCATTGTAGGCCCGCACACGGAATTCTGCATCAAGCTCCCGTGCGAGTTTTGTACACGCTTCAACATCGACACTGGGAATATCAACTATAGTGAGCTGCGTCTTTATTCCTGATTCGACACTTTTTCTGATAAAATCCACCATTCCGACAAACGACTTGTCCCCGAAATCGTCACGCATTATTTTCATATATTGTGCCGGATCGTGTGTATTTAGACTGATAGAAATCAAATCGACAAGGCCTACAAGCTCAGGAACAACATTTCTTCCAAAAATCATGTTTGCATGGCCGTTTGTATTGAGCCGTACCTTTGCGCCTTTCGATTTGAGCCAACGGCTTACATCTTTGATAAAATCGAGCCTGAGTGTCGGTTCACCATATCCGCAAAAAACAACTTCATCGTACGGTGATGGATCACCGATGAGTGCAATAGCTTCTTCAACATTGGGTTCATCCTCTTCCGATAATCCGAGATTATGCCCTTTCACAACCGGATCAGTTAATCGAGAGCAAAATACACAATCAGCTGTACAACGAAGCGTAGGATTGACATATAAAGAATTCCGAATTGTATAGACAATTTTTACTTTTTCAAGCTCAGGAGCAATGCCGAATAATCGGTGCGCATTATAGGAAGTAATCCGGGCAATATCTTCAATCGACAGCTTCTTTATTTCAGCAAGTTTCTGTGCAATAAGAGGAACATTTCCGGGTTCATTCCGTTTTCCACGGTACGGTTCTGGAGTCAGGAACGGTGAATCGGTCTCTATCAGAATTTTTTCAATTTGAATCTTTTCAAGAAGCTCGATATTTCTAAAGTTCTTAAAGGTTATGTTACCGCCGAACGAAATATAGAAACCATTTTTTATCAAACGCTGCGCCGTTTCAAGGTCACCTGAATAACAGTGAAACACCCCTTTTACTGCCCCATTAGTAGTCTTGTGAATAACATCTTCAATATCGTCCCAGGCATCTCGAACGTGAATTACCACGGGTTTATCCAATTCACGAGCTATAAGAAGCTGCTCTGCAAACACCTCTTTTTGAACATCCTTCGGTGAATAGTCACGATAATAATCGAGACCAATTTCCCCGACCGCAACAACTTTGTCTTCACGCAACAACTCAAGAAGTCGCTTTTTTACATCAGCATTGTACGTTTTTGCATCATTAGGATGAACACCAGCTGTAGAAAATATATCATCGTGTTTATTTGCAAGTTTCAGGGAGTGCTCGCTTGTTTCAAGATCGGTACCTAGAGTCACAATCCTATCCACACCTTTTTCCCGTGCACGGCTGATGACATCGTCCCGATCTTCATCGAAATTATTGAAACTTAAATGTGTGTGACTATCTATAAACATAACGTCTTAATATTCGAATTTCATGCTTAAAATCACCAATTAAATCTCTCGAGTATAAAGCTTTACAATGTAATTTAAAAATCAATAATAATCAAGATAATTATATCTTGCGTATAGTCGAAAATAGAGTGCAGAGCAGCCAGTATGCCAATGAAGATCCATTTATGAAATTCATTTGGTGATTCGATTAATATTTCGATGAGATTGGCTATGATGCATATGTTTTCTTGAATTTTTAAATTCTACTTAGTATATTTGCTTTCAGAAGCAGCCTAACAGCAAGTATATGAAGCAATTAGATAAAATAGACAAAGAAATATTGAATATCCTTCAGGATCAAGGGCGTATTACAAATTCCGATCTTGCTGGAAAAGTTGGATTATCTTCTCCGTCGATCATTGAGCGTATCAGGAAAATGGAAAAAGCCGGAATAATATCGAAGTATTCAGCCTTGATTAATCCAAAGAAAGTCAATAAAGAAATTGTTACGATGGTTGCAATTTCAATGCAACTGCACAATGAGAGTGAATTTAAACGGTTTTATGAATCAATTAGAAAGTGGCCTGAAGTTCTCGAATGTTATCATGTTACCGGCGACGAAGACTTTATCATGAAAGTTGCAGTAAAAGATATTACAACATATGAACGATTTATGTTCGAGAAAGTAATGAAAATTTCCGGTGTCCGAAACATCCGAACCTTTCTTGTATTATCCTCAGTCAAGGAAAACGGCAAAATTCTGGTTGAATAAAGTCGCTTTCAGTGTGTCAATGAGAACCCAGCAATAACAAGCCCTATTCTTTACATAGTTTTCTATTTATCAATAGTCTATCTTTTTCTATCGGCACCAACATTTCTCATATATTTGAGTACTTATCATCACAATTCCTTCTGGTAATCGCAGAAAATACTTTCAATATTTTGTGGAGATACATAGCTGAATCAAATTGACAATTGAGAAAACAATACGGTTTTTTCGACTATGATCAGGGCAATCCATCGACTACGCGGTTAATGAGCACGATAGAACTACGTGCCAGCATAGCCTTCGAATTCATTGCATCTCTTCATCCAAGGGCAAATAATCCAAATAGAATTTATATAACTGTAGCATTTAATTAGCCGCATTCACACCAAAAGCGCTCCAGAAATTTGTTGAAGCAAAATTTCCAAACAATGAAGAGTTATATTGCTGTTTATAAAAGTATGCATTAGTTTAATATCGCAAATGTTAACTATCTGAGAACGATATGACCAAATTAAACACACAATTTTATAAAGATGAATTAACTTCAATCAAAAACTCAGGACTCTATAAGGAGGAACGAATTCTATCTTCTCCGCAAAATGCCGCAATCAAAGTTGGTATAAAGAATGTTCTGAACTTTTGTGCTAATAATTATCTTGGACTTGCTAACCATCCCAAACTTATTGAAGCTGCAAAACACAGCCTTGACACATGGGGTTATGGGCTTTCATCCGTCCGCTTTATCTGTGGCACACAGGATATTCACAAGGAATTAGAAGAAAAAATCTCACACTTTCTCGGAATGGATGATACCATCTTATACTCTTCATGTTTTGACGCTAATGGTGGGCTTTTTGAAACACTCCTCTCCGACAAAGATGCTATTATCAGCGATTCACTCAATCATGCGAGTATTATCGACGGTGTTCGGCTTTCGAAGGCTGAGCGGCACAGATATCCACATTCCGACATGAATGCTCTTGAAGACACTTTAAAGTCAACGCGTTCAATGCGCTTCAGAATGATTGCCACCGACGGAGTTTTTTCTATGGATGGTGATATAGCGCTACTTCAAGACATTTGTGACCTTGCAGACAAATATGATGCATTTGTCATGATAGACGATTCTCATGCAACCGGATTTATCGGAGAAAACGGAAGAGGTACGCACGAATTGTGTGATGTTTTGGGTAGAGTCGATGTTATTACATCTACGCTTGGCAAAGCGATGGGAGGTGCATCAGGAGGATTCACCGCCGCCCGAAAAGAATTCGTCGACCTGCTCAGGCAACGGTCACGACCGTATCTCTTTTCTAATTCTCTCGCTCCCACTATCGTATCGGCAGCGATTGCCTGTATCGAACTTTTGAAATCATCCGATGACCTTCGGAAAAAATTGAATGACAACACAAAGCACTTCAGAAAAAAGATGACTGACGCCGGATTTGGCATAAAACCAGGCAGTCACCCGATAGTACCGATAATGCTTGGAGATGCGATGTTAGCGAAAAATATTGCCGCCGACCTGCTTGATGAGGGTATTTATGTGATTGGATTCAGTTATCCGGTTGTACCGCAGGATGAAGCACGAATCAGGGTGCAGATATCAGCAGCTCATGAGTACGAACACCTCGACAAAGCGGTTGAAAAGTTTGTTGAAATTGGAAAAAAACACGGAGTAGTTTCTTAAAAACAACTTGTTTTTAAGAAACTAAACATATATTCTGAATATCTACACATTTATCTGCTTCCATTTTCCGCTGATGAACATCGATGTCATGATTATGCCATAGAGAAACATATAGAGAGCCAGACTCGCCCACGCACCTAAAATTCCATACCCCAGAGTAATCCCAAGTAAATAAGCGATTGGTAGAAATATGAACCAATTCACACTAACTTCTGCAATCATGACAAACCGAGTCATACCTGCTCCCCACAAGCAATAATTGAAAATAATTCCGAACGCGTCGATAAACTGTACAAATCCTATAAGCCTAATAACACCTGTCCCCTTTTCCACAATAGCAAGATCGGGCGTGAATATCTTCATGATTAATTCAGGAATTGCAATAAACACAATACCCATAGTCCCCATTACATAGACACCAAGTTTCACCGACTCCCAGCCAAACCGTTCTGCAAGATCATACCTTTTTGCCCCAAGATTCTGTCCAACAAGTGTTGCTGCTGCCACTCCTATTCCGGATCCCGGCATAAAACTCATCGACATAATCGATATACATACGGTACTTGCAGCTAGTTCAACTGTACCTATCATTCCGAGAATTTTAATAAACAATAAAAAACCTATAAATGTAAAAAACTTCTGCATCATAACTGGCAGACTAATTGACGTAAATTTTTTAAGAATCGAAAAATCGAGAGCGATATTTTTATAGAGTCCATATTTACCCTTAAACTTGCCGGACAAGCTGTGTATTATCAGAATACCAACACCGACATAGGTACTTATTGTAGAAGCAAGTGCTGCACCTGTAACTTCCAGTCGTGGAAATCCCCAGTTTCCAAAAATCAAACAGTAATTCAAAGCAATATTTACTACATTGACTATAACCATTGCACGCATTGAGATTTTTGTTTTGCCGATTCCATCAAAAAAACCTCTGTATACGGCAATGAGACCATATGAAAGAACCTCTAAAAATCGAATCGAGACATAGGTACTGCAAAGCTGTTCTACGAGTGGATCATTTGCCATAAATTGTGTAACAAGCGGGCCAAGCACAAAACCTGCTAATGAAATAAGCACCCCAATAACAAACAATGTTAGTAGAGATCCATTGACATTGCTCCCACAACCGGCAAATTTCTGTTCTCCATATCTTCTGGCTGTAAGTGTCTGGATTCCGACATTCAGGGATCCGTACGATTCTGTAACAATTAGAACAATATGAGCACCGAGGCCCGTTGCAGCCAACGGTACTGCACCTAACCGTCCAACCATTGCTACATCAGCGAGACTCATGATTGTTCGTGATAGCATTGCGAGCACAATAGGCAGTGCAAGAGCAATTACTTGTTGACTATACTTTCTATCTGGAAACAATCTTTTCATGGTTATCTATAGCAAATAAGTATGATTTTTATTGTTCAAAGCTGCTGCAAAACTAAGTTTTTACTGATTTTATGCCGAAAATTAGAATGAGCATTATCCTTGAAAATCAGGACTAATATAGCAATTACAAGTATCATTTACAAAAATAAGGTATGCAGAACGGGAACTTTCTCGCTTTGTTAAATCGTACTATTACTATGCAGCGGCCCTTTTTACTATTACTGATTCTCTCTGCTTTCATTGCATCTTGTGCAACGGAAAGCAGCGTACGGATACTCCGCCAGGCTGAGTATAATGTCCTACAAGGGACACCGGATCAATTTGACCATATAGTGCAGATATTGCTGGAAGACAGTGAGGCTTCACGAGATGCTGCTTACACTCTCGGCCGCCTTGGTGATATGGCGAGCTATACCGTACCTGATGCAGGTTATCAGAAATGACAGACGTGCATCGGAAGAAGCGATTAGAGCACTTGGAATGATAGGCGATACTCGTGCTGTACCGGATTTAATTCAGATAGTAAAACTCGATAAACCGCATGCCTTGATCGCGATCGAAGTTCTTGGCCAAATTAGAGATCCTAGGGCACTCCCAATTTTGCTGACAGTGGTCGAAGAAGATCGTCCCTATTCCTTCACCGCTATTGCCGGTCTGGGTGAAATCAGGGACCAGAATGCTTCAGATTTGCTCATAAGAAAGCTCAAAGAAAGTTCTCAAGCCCGTCCGGAAGCAATTCAATTTAGAATTGTTCAGCAGGAAGATGAATCTCAACATTTATTGTCATTTGAAGTCCCCTCAAATTTGCCACCTAAAATTGAAATCACTGATAGAATCATGGACCCTGAAGGACAGATATTGTTAAGATACATCCTAAAAGACACAGAGCTCGATTCACTTGATATAGTAGCTGAATATTCAGTAAATAGCGGAATGAATTGGCATGCTGCGTCGACAGAAGGAAATTTGACCTCGATTGTTGATCAAAACTATACAGGGAGCGTCGTCTGGAGAGCTGACAGTGACATTAATCTTGATATGGTGCAACCGGATCAATCTGCCGGATTGCTATTTAAACTGACACCAATCGATAAACAGCCAAGACCCCGCAATGGTGTGCCTGCAATCTGGAACTTCGGTGTTGACACTACATCAATTGACATTGCAGATATAGATGTTGAAGAGGAAGGTGATGTTTTACTGCGATTCTATTACCCCAACCCTGCACGTGCCGCTCTCGATAGTTTTGCGTACCATTACTCTATTGATCTGGGTTCCAATTGGAATGCTGCTACTGTCAGGCTTGGAGCCGGAATTACAGATGCTTCGCGGGATTCCATGTATATAGTTTGGTCAACAGACATCGACATTCCTAATCAGGATATAGACGAAGTTTTATTTCGAATATCGGCTAATAAGGGAAATACGTACGGAAATTTCTACATTTCCAGGCCATTTCATATTGACAATAATGTTATCCCCACAGTTAGTTTCAGTGATTTTAATGAAGATCAATATGGCATATTTCATATCGGTTACACCATTAGCGATATGGAAGATGATCCGGTTTCACTCGGTGTCCAATATTCGATCGATCAAGGCAGAACATGGCGACAGTCTACCATTTCCGGTGACCTGTCGACTATAACTTCAGCAGGTTACACTGGTATTGTCAAATGGTATTCCGAATTTGATATAACCGAGTTTACCGACATTCCAATTCGGCTCCGACTGCGCCCTTCGGACAGAGATCCCAGTCTTTTTGTCGATTCGCCTGATTTTTACCTCAAGAATTCGGATTTTACAAAATTGACACAAGGTTTAGGAAGCGGTGTTGTCGAGGTGGCTTATTCAATTGCCCAGAGCGATTCTTCAAAACCGATTGCACAATACTCTATTGACAGAGGAAGGACATGGAGAAATGCTACGTTACCTGATGTAACAGTCAACGAATTGGCTGACAGAAAAAACGTTACAATTAATTGGGATGTCGGTAGCGACATTGTCTCATATCTGCAGCGTATAGAATCGATTGGAAAAACAATTGAGATGATTCAAGATCCATCAGTGATTCCCGATCTTTTACTGCTTTCGCGACAAAAATCGAGTCCTTACCGTGAAAAACGCCAGCAAGCTGTTGAAGCTATCCGCATTTTGGAGAAAAGGGAACCCTGGGTTATTGATGGTGTTTTACAGTCAATGATCCATCCTGATCCGGCAGTACGCTCGGGTGCAATTAGTATTATCAAAACTGTTGATACTCCGGAAGCTGCTACAGCAATCTCCGATTATGAAAAATTCTGGAATGATTATTCCAGACGGGATCGGGAACTGGTATCTTTTGAGAGTGAGTTTGAAGAACAATTATATCAAGACAATTTAAGAAAACCGATTCCGTTTGACATAGACGAGATCTCCAGTAACTTTATGCGCTGGTGGGGAATAAGCAAAACACAAGCAGACGCACTGATAAAAGATTTAGACGTTTTGAGAGAACAGACTGAGCTGGCCAGGTTGTTCAGGGAAGGTTTTATAACAGAAAATGAATATTGGGATAGACTGGAACAAATTCTTACGCAAGCACGTGAAAGGAGACTACTTGAACGAAGACAAGTGCAGCAGAGTAACCAGCAAGAACAATAACAGTTGATCAAAACCCTGTTGTCAGGGTTATCCGTTGGAGATCTCCGATCACACCAAATGAATTATAAGAATAATCTAAAGTATAACCTTGCCATTGGAATCCGAATCCAAACGATGCACCCGCGAAGGGTCCTCCTTCATCATTAATTTTTTGATCCGGTCCATGAGAATCATACCCTACTCTTCCGGTAAACGAATCCGAAAAGGCTAATTCGCCACCACCGACTACTTGAAATTCTCCATCGAAGAACTGACGGAACTCAGTGCTAATCAAAAGAGGCAAATGAGCAAGTTTTTTTGTAAGCCCTGCTTTGGCAACTGCCGGCACGCTTTCTTTAGTATCAACAAATGCACTCGTTACAAATCCAATATTTGCAACACTCATACCGATAGTGAGCATGTATTCAGGAATTGCATAAATGACACCACCATCAAACGCAACCAACGTTGATGAAAAATCATCAATGTTAGAGTAGAGAAATTTGCTGTTAATCCCATAATAAATATTTGATGAGTATTCATTGGCATACCCAGCGACAAATACGGCATCCTGTGCCGAGAATGACGTAGTTGGTGCTCCACTACTATCTCTACCATCAAATGAACCATAGTTGATATAATTTATCCCAAAGGCATATTTGCTTTTCAACCCGGATGGAAAAGCATAGATAATACTCCCCGCTTTAAAATCAAGCAAATGATCTATGTAGGTTAATCCTACCGTTTTCTTTTGTATACCAATCAGACCGGCAGGATTATAAAATAAAGCATGTATATCTCCCGTCATTCCTACAAAGGCACCCGACATTCCGGAAGCTCGTGCGGATATATCGGTTTTGAGAATTTCATAACCGTCCAGTTGGGCAATTGCTCTGTCCGGAACGATTATTTGACCATAGATACAAAAACATGAAACAAGAATTAGAATTATGTGATATCTCTTCATTAAAGAGCCTTTTTTCTTAACCGATTTATACAATATACACCATCTTTAGGATTTCTATTCCTGTAAAACGGGAAAACGCAATCAATAACCACTCCAATTAGAAAAATCATAATTTTCATAAGCGTCACAACGTGAACATAAATCAATTTCGTCCCTTTTTCCCTCATTGAGTAATTGTTTATACCTTTGAATTACAGATCCGCTCCAGATTTCATCTATCGTCTGTTCTTTTATATCGCCAATAATGCCACGTTCTTGAAAATCCCAGCAGCATAATACAGCTCTGCCGTCTACAATAAAGAACATTTCATCAACAATTTTCGGACAAGGCAGTTTGACCGATTCTGTCTGTCCCATCCAAGGCCATTTGTATAGTTCCGTTATGGTAGCCTGATCAGCATACTTATTCCAATAGGTTACAAATTGTTCCTGCTCGTGCTTATTGAAGTCAATATCGATCATTCGTATCTCAATAAAACAGTCATTTTTCAATCTATTACGCTCATTAATAAAAAAATGGACATCGTCAACGACTTTCTCGTAATTCATGCCTCGGCCACTCTTTTTGTATGTTTCGGGAGAAAAACCGTCAACACTAAACCGGATCCAGTCAACTCCTGCATTCAATACATTAGGAATCATTTCCCTGTTTACAAATCTTCCATTGGAGTTAAGCTCGATTTTTGCCGTTTCATCTTTACGGATATAGCTGATTATTTCAGCAAGGCGCCGGTCAACAAAGGGCTCATTCACAAGAAAAGGACGGTATAAAACGCCTTTGCCTCTGCTTTCATCAATAATCTTTTTCCATACATGCTCTTCCATGTAGTTTGGACCACGTGTCAGCTCATTCTGTGGACAGAACATGCATTCACTGTTGCATAGCATTGTTGTTTCAATTTGAATTATTTTGGGGAATAAAATCATAAAGTTCTCGCAATTGATAGTATATTTTGTCGGTCGCACCGAGATTGTTCTGAATTAATTTCTGGGCTTTCCTGCCTGCTTCTGTTCTTTTTGAATTATTATTAAGAAATTCGCTCACAATGTCGGTAATGTCGCTGCTGTTTTTAACTAAAAAACCGCCGCCACACAGTATTAGTTCACTTGCTTCTAACGAGTTAAGATAATTTGGTCCAAAGAGTACCGGTTTACCGAGAATTCCCGGTTCCATTACATTGTGGACACCGGGCCCAAAACTGCCGCCAACATAGGCAATATCCGATTTCGTATACAATTTCGCCAATAACCCGACACTGTCTACGATCGTTACGCGGATTCCGTTATCGCCGTTGTGCAAAAATTTGCTCAACCTTTTTGACGGAATGTTTGCTTGCTCGAGAACTGCTTCAATACCTTTTAAATACCGCTCTTTCGGTTCATGGGGTACGAGGATCACTCTGAGTGTTTGATATATTCCCAATAATTTCTGAACAGCCGGCAGAAGATGCTTTTCATCTGATGGCCAGGTACTACCGGCAATCAAAACATTGATATTATCACTTTCGAATATTGGAATTTCGTTCGATTTCAGCGCATTTTGTCCCCGTAGATATACCTGATCAAACCGTGTATCTCCTGTTACCACCATTTTATTGGGGTAAGGAAAAAGAAGAAGCATCCGATCTCTGTCCAGCTCTGATATGGGGAACATAAAAGAAAAAGTTGAATAAAATGACTTGAAAAAATTTCTAAAAACAGGGAATATCCTCAACGAGTTTCCCGGCAGCGTTGCATCGATAAGGATAACCTTCACCTGTAAAGCATGGGCAGCATAAAGATGATTCGGCCAGATATCGTGTTTTGCGACAATCCACAAATCGGGTTGTATTGTCTTTAAAAATATTTTCGCTCGGAAATAACTGTCAAATGGCAAATAAACTTTTAGATCGACATCTGCTGATTCTTTTAAAAAATTGTAACCTGACGGTGAAAAAAATGCGACGACAACATAACAAGTTGGATCGTTCTTTTTAATCTGTTTGATTAAAGGAAGAGCCTGCTCCCATTCACCGACCGAAACACAGTGAAATAAATACCGTCTCCTGTCGTCAGCCACATCCGAAAGAGCTTCTCTGATTCGCTTGTGTTGATTCTTTCTTCCGGCAATACCATCTGCAATTTTTTTATTAAAAAAACGGGCAATTTGATAAAAAACATATTGCACGGGCACCGCTAAAATATTATACAGAAGAAACCACATTTTTCCCAATATTGTTACCCGTTTGATGGTTTTCAGACAAATAGAGTTGTTCGGCTGCTTTTATAACCTCATCCGGCTCTATGCCTTTCATACAATTAAAATGTCCTTTCGGACATTTATTTTTTCCATTATGTGTGCACGGCCTGCATGACAGGCTTTTCTCAATTACAAAACTCTTCTCAGGAAACGGAAAATAACCGAGTTCCTGAGAAGTCGAACCAAAAAGAGCCACAACAGGTTTTTTTTGAGACTGTGCAATATGCATTAATCCGGTATCATTCGTAATAACAATTGTACTTAGTTTTAGCAAGGCGGCAGCTTCCATCAACGTAAATGCACCTGTATAATTCCATACCTTGCTCATCATCTGATTTTGAACAGTTTCACACTCCAATCGATCACTCTCTCCACCGAGAATTATAACATTGGACTGATAGTTATTGCAGAAATAATCTCCGACTGCTGCAAACCCATCCGGCATCCACCGTTTTGTTGAATATCCTGCTCCAGGACAAAGCACCACAGTGGGCCGGTCGATTCTCAAACCGTCTCTTCCACAAATGGTTCGAACTTTTTTCAATACATCTGAAGGAACAACAATTTCAGAACCATCCTGATCCGGAACAATGTTCAAGGATGCGAGAGCATGAAAATACCTTTTAAAAATTGGTGCTGCTGGCTTAAACCTGTTAATACGCAACCAAAGGAGTAATGATCTTTTCCAATATTCCTTTTTGTATTGTAGAACGACCGAAGCACGAGAACCCATACATAAATAAACACTCCGCAGATTTTTGTGCAAATCTATTAAATACGTATACTGCTCTTGTTTAATTATCTGCTTCAGTCTCCATAGCTCTTTCCATCCTGCCGTATGATCAAACGCAATGACATTACTCAAATGCGGATTGGTTTTCAAAAGATCAACATATTGAGCTTTTACAATAAAATCAATTACTGCATCGGGATATGCTTTCCTGACCGCTCGAATTAAGGGAGTGGTCAATACTATATCACCGATTGAACTTAATCGGATAAGAGCTATTTTCTGCATTTCATCCACTCTTTTTGAAACCTACTTACTCCGGTGTATCATATAGTCGGTTACATTGAGTAATGAAGTCTTATAATCAGAATCGTCAAAGTCTGATAATTCGGCACAGGCTTCCTTCGCAAGATGAGCAACATTCTTGGAAGCGTATTGAACACCACCGTTATCCCGTATAAAATGTATTATTGTTTTAATATCCGACCTGGATGGATTCTTTTTTACCTTCTTAAGGATCCTGCTTCGTTGGGAATTACCTACTTGCTTAAGCGCATAGATCAAAGGAAGCGTTATTTTACCATTTTTAATATCCGTTCCCCGCTTTTTCCCAAACACTTTCTCTTCACCCTCAATATCAAGGAGATCATCCTGAATTTGAAACGCAAGACCTATTTTTTCTCCAAACAGTTTCAATTTTTCTTCCTGCTCTTGAGATGCTGAAACCGAAATTGCACCGAGCTGCATACTCGCTGATATAAGTGCTGCCGTTTTATCACCTATTATTTGAAAATAGTCCTCTTCCGATAAATCCTTCTTACGGCTTTTTATCAGTTGTGCTATTTCACCTTGACTCATCCGTGCACTCGATTCAGATAATATATTAATCGCCGCAAGGCTGTTCAGCTTAACTGCCGTTGTCAGAGATCTTGCAAGTATGTAGTCCCCCACTAATACGGAAATCTTATTTTTCCATATTACGCTTATGGTCGGGCCGCCCCGTCGGACAGTCGATTCATCAACAACATCATCGTGAATGAGCGTCGCATTATGGAGCATCTCCACTAAAGCGGCTGCTCTAAACGTTTCCGGTGTCAAATCACTACACACTCTTCCTGCAAGAAGCACGAGCAGAGGACGCAGCATTTTTCCTTTTTGTTTAATGAGATGGTTTGCAATAATGTTGATCACTCTTACTGGCGAGTGGAGCAGTTCGGCAATTGTCTCCTTGACCGTAATCATTTCACCAGCAACAGGTCGTATAATCTCATTTAAACTATGCAAATCAGAATCTATTAAGTTGTTTTTACTGAATTAAAAGCGTTTAATTTACTTGATTTCATAATATGATGCAACGTTATTCATCATCCTGAACACTTTTCTTGGCGGTAATCCTAACCAGGACTATGCTCAATTCATATAATATCCACAACGGGATAGCGAGTGCAAGCTGTGTGATAAAATCGGGTGGAGTCAAAACCGCACCGAAAACAATTGCCCCGAATATTGCATGCCTTCTGTATTTTGACATCATTGCATGATTTATAATTCCTAATTTCCCTAAAAACATAGCAACAAGTGGGAGTTCAAAAACTATCCCGAATACTATCATCATCATCGTCACGAAACTAATAAAATCGTCAATTGTCCATTGCGCTCTAATCGATTCGGTTTCAAATCCGAGCAGAAAGGCTAAACCGAAAGGTAGTACGACATAATATGCAAATAGTGCGCCGGAAACAAAACATAATATTGTAAACAATATTACAGGAAACACATATTTTTTTTCGTTTAAGAACAGACCCGGAGCTATAAACTGCCAGAATTGAAATGTCAACACAGGGATACTAAAAATGAGAGCGGCAAAGAATGAAACTTTGAGGTGTACAATAAAACCTCCGGTCGGCCGTAATATCTGGAGTTGCCCTCCCGGATTCGGTTTTGTTAGAAAATAAAGCAATTCACTTGAAAAGAAATATGCCACAAAACTGAAGGATACTATCACACCGATACAGATGAATAACCGTTTCCGTAACTCCTCAAGGTGCTCAGTAAACGGCATGTATTTTTCCTTTTGCTTGCTACCTTTTGAATCCGATTTTCCGGATGTACTGTCATCACTATCGGCTCCGCTTTTCTCAGCACTTTTGTTATTTACATTCTCGTCCGCAGGTTGCGAATTTGCTGCATCTTTATCTTTTTCTGCCATATATGTAAAGAATCTTTCAATTATTCTGAATAGTTATCAGGCAGTATTTTTCATGACTGCCTGGACATTTCCAATACTTTGTTTAATTACTGTATCATGTTTAAAATATTTATTATCGATTTCAGGGTAGTCGGTTGTAAAATGGAGTCCTCTGCTCTCTTTTCTCATAATTGCACAAGTGACAATCATCGAGGAGACCGTAGCAAGATTTCTTAATTCGAGCAACTCCTCACTGATTTTTGTTTTACGGTAAAATTCCTCCACTTCATGAAGAATCATTTTTATTCGTTTTTCGGCCCTATTTAGACGAAAATCAGACCGCACAATACCAACATAGTCCCACATCAAATTGCGGATTTCATGCTTATCGTGCTTGATAAGTACCCACTCATCATTGTTAATGGTTCCGGAATCATTCCACTCGGGAATTACCCGCGGCGGTTCTTTGAGAAGCTTTAATTTATTTGTTGCTTTTAATGCGGACCTATGGGAATATACAAGTGCTTCGAGCAGAGAGTTGCTGGCAAGTCTGTTTGCACCATGAACACCGGTATGAGCAACCTCTCCGCAGACATACATATTTCCAATCGATGTTTTGCCGTAAAGATCAGTCACAATCCCGCCGCATAAATAGTGTGCAGCAGGAACAACTGGAATCGGTTCTCTGCTAATATCCAGCTTATACTCTTTACATTTTGAATAGATCTGCGGAAATTTCTCAACAATATTCTTATCGCCAATAGACGAAAGGTCAAGATAAACACATTCGTCACCGGAGCGTTTGAGCTCGGAGTCAATTGCCCTTGCTACGATGTCTCTCGGCGCAAGTTCTGCTCTCTTATCAAAAGTGGTCATAAACCGGTCACCATTTTTATTACGCAAGACAGCACCTGCTCCACGGACCGCTTCCGATATCAGAAAAGATTTTGCTTTAGGATGATACAGTGTCGTTGGATGAAACTGCATAAACTCAAGATTCGCAAGGGTGGCACCAGCACGGTATGCCATTGCAAGCCCATCTCCAGTTGCTATACTTGGATTAGTCGTATGGAGATAAACCTGACCTGCTCCTCCGGTAGCAAGCAGTGTTATTTTTGCGGCAAATACGTCAACTGTGCAGGAAATCCTGTCAAAAGCATAGGCACCGTAACAATTTATTTTTTTTGATTGCTTATGTGGTTCTACCTGATGTTCAGTTATTAAATCAATTGCACTGTGATCTTCAAAAAGCTCAATATTGGGATTATTTCGTGCTGTTTCGACCAGTATCCGCTCGATTTCGTTTCCGGTATAATCCCGCGCATGGACAATTCTCTTTCTGGAGTGTCCTCCTTCAATTCCGAGATCAAAATACTGTCCATCTTCCTCAAGAGTAAACTGTGCACCAAAATCAACAAGCTCCCGTATCCGGTCCGGACCTTCATGAACCATGATTTTAACCGCTTCCCGGTTCGATATGCCGGCTCCAGTTGATAAGGTATCTTTGATATGGAGATCAAATGAATCATCTTCACCAAAAACAGAGGCAACGCCACCCTGCGCATAGTTTGTATTTGATTCAATGTCATTTTTTTTCGTAACAATCGCTACTGTTCCGAATAGAGCGGCCTTTAATGCAAAAGTCAGACCTGCAATTCCACTCCCCAATACTAGGAAAT
This sequence comes from bacterium, assembly GCA_965249485.1. Taxonomy (GTDB): domain Bacteria; phylum SM23-31; class SM23-31; order SM23-31; family SM23-31; genus CBDFMG01. Next base: position 3,064,869 of record OZ252239.1, read on the forward strand.
CAATATCTTTGCGCGCCACCGTTTTAACCTTATTCGCCAACCAAATATTTAGTCAAAAACAATTTAATATTACCAATTTCTTCACAATATCCTCTATAATCTTGCATTAATGACTTTTATTTTTCAGCGGGACAAATGGACAAAGCCCTTGTGAAGAATCAAAAGCAAAACATAATTTATAATTTCCAAACGGTACTTCTCCGTATTTATCAGGTAGACAATCCAGATCCAAGTCTTTACACGGAATTTCTACCGGATTTGCCGGTTTGACTGTATATTCATTACCAATGTGTACAGGATAATTATGAGAATAAATCATGACAATTCAAATTTCAATATCGTTATAATTTACTATTTTTTTGTGAGTATTCAAACTTAAAATCTCCAACTCATCGGAATTTAATCCCTGAGCAATATTGTCACTGATTCCACATGCGCTGTCTGAGGAAACATATCCACCGGAATAATTTTATCAATAGAATAGCCGTCACTTAAAATCTTTACATCTCTCGCAAGTGTCGAGGGATTGCAAGACACATATATGATCCTCGATGCCCCCAATTGCATCACCCGCTCTGTCGACTTCGGATCTAAACCACTGCGTGGCGGATCAACAATAACAATATCGGGTTTCCCAAATTGTTCAAATAAGTGATCAGGATATTTAATGAGGCTCCGTACTTTTCCCTGAATGAAATGACAATTATCGATATTGTTCAGGTGAGCATTTGCTACTGCACTTTCAACAGAGGCAGGGTTGAGTTCCAATCCAACGATTTTTTTTGCGTGACGAGCAAGAAACAGTGATATTGTACCTGCCCCTGAATAGAGGTCGTAAACCACTTCATTACCGGTAAGCTTGCATGCTTGCATTACCAAATTATAAAGATTTTCCATCTGCCGTGAATTAACCTGAAAAAAAATATCGCAGTCTATTGCAAATTTTAATGTGCCGACCTGCTCATAAATTTCATCCTCGCCATAGACCTTTCTAATTGAATCCCAGACGGAAGCTTGAGATTTTCCCGAGTGTTCCGCGTGATAGATTGATACAATTTCCGGAACCGACTTCTGAACTGCTTGGCAAAGTGAGTCGATGTATTGTTTTTGCTCAAGACTGCATTCGTTTGTTATTAGATTGATGAGCACATCACCGGCAGATTTTGCTTCCCGTATTACAAGAAATCTCCAAAATCCATTATGCTTACGAATATTGTATGCAGGATAACCGCTTTCCTGAGCAAATTTTCGCACTAAGCGTAAAATTCTGTTACTTGCATAGGATTGGAGGTAGCAAGTCTTTACAGGTATAATCGTATCAAACCTGCCCGGTAGGTGCAAACCCAGGTCAACCGCTCCGCTGACAATCTTCTTTGAATCAAAATCCCACACTCTATCGCTGAATGAATACTCCATTTTATTTCTGTAAAAATACTCGTCGGGTGACGGTACCGTATCATCAATGGTGCACTGCTCAATTCCCCCTATTCGCTCAAGAGAATCCTGAATCCAGCTTTTCTTTATATTAAGCTGTTCTTTATAGTTTACATTCTGCAATGAACAACCTCCGCAGACAAAGAAGTGGCTGCATTGTGGTTCTCTTTGAATCGGTGAAGATCTTAGAACATCAACGACCCGAGCCTCAGCATAGTCTTTACGGTTTTTGAAAATGTTCACCGAAACACATTGTCCCGCAACGCCATTTTCGACAAAAACAACTTTCCCATCGATCCTTCCAACTCCTCTTCCACCGACTGCCATACCGGTTATTTCAATTTCGGACAGTTCGGCAATAATCTCAGTTGTGCGATTTGCTTCATTGTTCACGTTAATTTACATGCCCCTATAATGTGAAACTTAGTAAATATGTGTTACAAAAAATCCGCTTTTCTGATGCATAACTTTGTAAGATTTCAAAAGTACGTAATTAATAATGACAAAACTCTTTTATTAATTCAGAGTTTCATGTACTCTTTTGATTTTAGCTAATGGCATCAAAGCGGATGTCAAATTCTTTTAATTTTCGGTAGAGCCGTGCACGTGTTATCGCAAGCAGACGGGCAGTGCTCGATATATTCCCTTCATTTACAGATAAAGCATTTTCAATTGCATGCTTTTCAACTTGTTTGAGCGGAATAACAGACTGTTTATATGATTCCTCACTATAATCTTTCAATTCTGTTTCTGCAGGTTCCGCATCTTTTAAGAGTGCATTTCCATCCAGATGATTAAATTCCTCGATTGTCAATACTTTACCCGGACAGTTGAGTATCGCCCGTTCCATAACATTTTCAAGCTCTCTGATATTACCCGGCCACGGATATTGTTTTAATCTCTCCATTGTCGTTTCAGTAATACTCACAACTTCTTTGTTATTCCGCTCACTTATTTCCTTTAGAAATAAGAATACCAGAAGTGGAATATCTTCTACACGTTGTCTCAATGGTGGAAGATTAATCGGATACACATTTATCCTGTAAAATAGATCTTCACGGAACCTGCCTTCTTTAACTTCTTCCTCGAGAATTTTATTGGTTGCTGTAATAATTCTCACATCAACTTTAATCGTCGTGTTGCCGCCGACCCACTCAAACTCCTGTTCTTCAAGGACCCGCAGAATTTTTGACTGCATATACACTGACATTTCTGCTATCTCATCAAGGAAGATCGTTCCTTTATCAGCAAGTTCAAATTTGCCGATGCGCTTGCTGATGGCTCCTGAAAATGAGCCTTTTTCATGGCCGAAGAGTTCTGATTCGAGAAGGTTTTCGGGTATTGCCGCACAGTTGATAACAATAAGAGGATTATTACGCCGCAGGCTATTATGATAAATAACCCGTGCAAGTAGCTCTTTACCTGTTCCGCTCTCACCGGAAATAAATACTGTAACATTGCTTTTGGAAATATTATGGACAGCGTGAAAAACTTTCCACATTTCATCACAATCACCAATAATATTATCCAGACCAAAAGTATTTTTTATCTTGTCGCGCAAAGACGCAACATGGAAATGGTAGGCTTCTGAAAAGAGGAGATTTTGAACTTTGGCCTGAAGTTCGTCTGCATCAACCGGATGTGTTATATAATCATAAGTGCCCGCGTTTATAACCGCCTTGCTTGTTTCTGCATCTACTTTACTCACAATGGTTATAATCGGGACATCGGGAGCACTGTCGTGAACGATCTTAATAAGTTCTTCTCCAGATATTAGCGGCAGATTAAAATCAAGGATAAACAGGTTAGCTTTGAGATTTCTGAGTTTTTTTAATAGGCCATATGACTCTTGTAAGATCGAAAATTCCACAGGAAAATCCGTCTTCAAAGAGCGGATTTTCTTGAGCGCTGCCTTGTCATGTGATACAACAATTATCTTTTTTTTTGTTTCGTTTTGGGACATTATACAACAGCCTGTGTTGAATTCATGACTTCTTCAACCGTTGTCAATCCATTCAGTGCTTTGAGGAGGCCATCCTGGCGCAGTGATTTCATTCCATTTTTCATGGCGTAGTCGCGAACATCTAATGGCGATTTTCTTTCAAGTATCATATATCGAATTTCATCATCGACCGTGAGAAACTCAAAGATTGCCAAACGTCCTTTGTATCCGGATTCCTTACAGCTTCTACACCCTTTCCCCTTATAAAAGGTATACTTTTTCTTGGACTGAAGACGCAATTCTTTTACCAGTACATCGGAAGCTTCATAAGAAGTTTTACAATTTGTACAGACTTTCCGGACTAGTCGCTGAGCTACAACACACGTAAGTGATGATGAAACCAGAAACGGCTCAACATCCATATCAACAAGTCTGGTTACGGCTCCAGAAGCATCGTTAGTGTGGAGTGTGCTTAAAACCAAATGTCCCGTAAGCGCGGCCTGCACAGCACGGAAGCTGTTTCAGAGTCACGAATCTCACCGACCATGATAATATCGGGGTCCTGCCGCAATATTGAGCGGAGCCCTGCTGCAAAGGTCATACCTATTTTACTATTAACCTGTGATTGGCGAATGATTTTCAACCGGTATTCAATCGGGTCTTCAATAGTAATAATGTTTTTAGATAGATCATTTATCGAATGTAGCGCGGAATAAAGCGTCGTCGTTTTTCCGCTCCCGGTTGGTCCCGTGACAAGAATTATTCCATAAGGACTATGAAGGTTTTTTTCAAATTCCTTCTGAGTCTTCGGTGTGAAGCCAATGTGATCAAGATTGACGATGAGATTTGTTTTGTCTAAAATCCTCATGACAATGTTTTCACCCATCGCAGTAGGAATTGTAGACACACGAATATCGACATCGTGATTATCAACTCGAATCTGAAACCGTCCGTCCTGCGGGAGCCTTCGCTCAGCAATATTTAATTCGGACATGATTTTTATACGTGAGGCGATAGCATATTGCAGATGCTTTGGCTGAACGAATACTTCACGCAGCATACCGTCAACCCGGAATCGAACCCGAAGCAGATCTTCTTCGGGTTCAACATGGATATCGCTAGCTTTGTCTTTGATCGCCTGAGAAAAAATCAGATTAACGAGACGTATGATAGGCGCTTCTTCACCTGTCGCATCAGCAGTAAGAACATCATCACCGGCATAAAGTTCATCAGAGACTTTTTCATCCTGAATAAATTGAACGACTTCATCCATTTTACCACTTGTCCCGTAATAGACGTCAAGTGCGCTATTCAAGTCTTCTTCAGTGCAGACTGCTGCCTCGATTTCGAGATTAAGCTTTTGGCCTAACTCATCGAGCGTAAATACGTCAAGCGGATCCACCATGGCAATTGTCAATGTATCGTTCAATTGGAACAATGGTAGTATTTTTTTCATCCTGGCAAAATTTTCATCAATATGTGCCAGCGACTCCGTATCAATATGGTACATGCCAAGCGACAGAGATGGTAGTTCAAGTTGCTCACTGAGGGCTTCCATGATTTTAACCTGAGTTGTAAATCCCAATTGGATGAGGGCTTTACCCAATTGCATTCCCTTTTGCTTTTGAAGCTGTAATCCCTTTTTCAGATGATCTTCATTAATAGCTCCAACCGATACCAGCAGATCACCTATTTTAAGTCTACCCCCCTTTTGCACGGTCACTCTCCTTATGGTTTACTATTTTATCCGAGAATTCAGGATCAATTGAGTTTTCAAAATTAATAAAATACATGATTAATATAAGTATTAGCTTAAATATATGAAAATTGTTTATCACCTAATATTGAATTTTCTTAGGTCATGAAAAACCAAGCAATATATATGTCCGAAATAATATCACCAAAAAGCAAACCTACCACAGCTCCAATAGCAAGATATGGTCCAAACGGGATTACACCTTTTGGCAATTTCCCTTTAATAAGCATCCTGCCGCCTTCAAACAATGCCGCGCATAAAAATGCAGAAAACAAGCCGACAACAATGTTTTGTATACCTAGAATCAGTCCCATCATAAATCCTAATTTTATATCGCCACCACCCATGCTCTCTCTTTTAAAAATCCGAGATCCGGCAACAGAAGATAAAAACAAAAATCCGCCGCCAATAAGTGCTCCAATCACCATATCCAACCAATTGGACAGTTGGGATAGCAAGCCAAATAATACTCCACTAACAACGCCTGCTATAACTAATGAATCGGGTATTATTTGGAATTCTAGATCTATGAAAAATATCGCTATCAACAAATATATAAAGATTATCGATTCAATTCCTATCAATGTTAAACCATGCCACTGAAACACTAAGAGTGTCAATAAACCGGTAATAAATTCAACAATGAAATAGCGTTTTGAGATATTAGAATGACAGAATCTACATTTGCCTCGTAATAGTAAAAAACTCAGTATAGGCACCATGTCGATTACACTGAGTTTTTTGCTGCAAGCAGGACATTGAGATTGAGGAAAAATAATCGAAATATTTCTCGGGATTCGATAGATACAAACATTCAGAAAACTTCCAATCGAAGCGCCAAAGAGGAAAACAAAGGTCACGGTAATTTCGCCTATCCCGAAATACGCCATTATGCTATGTAACATCAGAATTTAACAATTTCTCAAGAGACTCAACCAACTGATCCGTATTTAATGGCTTTGTAAAAAACAAATCACACCCTGTTGCCTCCCCCAATCTCTTATCTTCTGTCTCAGTTCGTGCCGTTATCATAACAATCGGAATATGTTTATATGAGTCATCGTACTTCAGTAATCTACAGACTTTAAATCCGTTTATCTTTGGAATCATGACGTCAAGAATAATCAAATCAGGATTATCCTTCCGGGCAATATTCAGTCCGTCAAATCCGTCATGCGCTGTTAACACTTCGTATCCCTCTGATTCCAGACGTGTTTGCAGGGCTTTTAGAAAATCGAATTCATCCTCGACTATTAAAATTCTTCGTTCGCTCACAGAATCACCTCGGCATTTTCTTGTTTCATCTGCAACGGTATGTTAATATGTATAGTAGTGCCTTTATTGAGCTCACTTGTTACTTTTACCGATCCTCCATGAAGGTCAACAAATTCTTTAATTATTGACAAACCAAGGCCGGAACCATCTTCCCGGGCTCTCTCATTATCTTCTATTCTGTAAAATCTGTTGAAAATTTTTGGCAGGTCCTTTTTCGAAATACCCCGGCCGGAATCCTGAACCTCCAATTCTAGTGACGATCCATTACTTCGTACTTTTAAAATAACCGTTGATCCGTTTTCTGAAAATTTCTGAGCATTGTCAAAACAATTGAGTAGAATTTGAGTAATAGCATCCGGATCTGCATATATTTCATCAATATCCTCTTGGATTTCCAGCTTAAGATCAATATTTTTTTTCTTATAATGAACCTCAGCACTTCGCACTACATTCTCAATTAAATCGTGAAGGTTGAAATATGAATTCCGTAATTTCATAATCCCTGCTTCAATAAGTGACATGTTAAGTAGGTTATTTATAATATTGTTAAGCCGCTCTAAATTATGTGACATAATATTCAGGTAATCCATTTGCGTTTTAGAAACTGGCCCGGCAATACCGTCTTTTATAATTGAAGCAAATTCTTTGAGCGTTGCAACAGGAGTACGCAGTTCATGAGACACATTAGATATAAATTCACTTTTAAGCCGCTCAACTTCCCGCTCCCTGGTTACATCTCGCAGGACCATCATAATGCCCTGACTCATTCCATCATTTGCAAGCAAATTAGCAACATGTGCATCGACAACAGTGGTCTTATTATCTTTTCGGTCCAGAGTGAACTCCTGAATAAATGTACCATGCTGCAGCTTTAATCGATCATAAATATTCTTAAAATCTAATTTCAGAAAACCTTCTATATGCGCTTTATCTATTTCTGTTAAACCTGCATCAGAAAACAGGTCGTTTGCAGCTTTGTTCACTTGTATTGAACTGTCCTGCAGATCATATACAATAATTCCATCAGGAAGATCTTCAATAATAAGCTGCATTTTAGTCTTCTGGCTTCGCACAACATGCTGAAGCTGGTTAAAGAGGGTCTCACCCTGTTGGGACAATTTTTCTATAAACTGTTTGTCTTCTAACGAAAATGAGCTCTGTAAATACCTGCCGACCGAAAGTACACCGAACACCCCTAAGCTGCCTTTGAGTTGTACAGTATAGCTTTCAGAAATTGCTTCATCAAAGACCAATTCTTCATTTTCAAACCGAAACTCAAATGTAATGCTTTTCCCATCCAGCGAAGCACCTGCTTTCGTGAGTAAAATCTCTTTCAATTGCTCAAGCGTATTTTGTCCAAGTTTTCTGGAAGATTTTACTGTAATGGTTTTCCGTCTGATATCGAGTATGGAACAAAAATCAATGTGGACAGCTTCCGAAATGGATTCAAAAATACTTGCATATACTTCAGTCACATCGAAATTATATGCAAGGTTCTTAGTGAAATTGAAAATATTTGAAAGTTCAACAAGATTTTTCTTGAGGAGATCGCGGTCACGCTCCGTCTGAAGATGGAGTCTGATATTTTCCCGAAAGAGCTTCTGTTTATCCAGATGAATAGTAACAAGATGATAAAGGTGCTGCACATCGAACGGTTTTGTGATAAATTGGTCGGCTCCAAGATTGACAGCCTCAATTGCTGCTTCAAGAGAGGCTCTACCTGTCATGATGATGACAATGATATCATCATACTGCTCACGGGCTTTTTTGAGAACAGCAAGCCCATCCACTTTAGGCATTGCTAAATCTGTTAGTACAAGGTCATAATTTGTTTTTTCAAGTTTTTGGCATGCTTCTTCACCATCTTCCGCAAAATCGAGGGCATTAAAATCTTCTTTGAGAATTTGTGAGAGAAGCTCACGAATGTGTAGTTCATCATCAACAATGAGAATTTTATCATTTCTTGACATGAAACTCCTCTGCTACAATAGATCCTGGAAATTCATTTCTGGTTCCCCATCCCAATTTAGATTGCAGGACATTAAAAAAACTATGTGAAGGTAAGTGGACTAAATTTAGAAAATTTGGACATTTCCGTATAAGCACTTTGCTGCCGGGCTTTAAAATTGTTGTGACATGTCCATCTGCACTAATAGGTACTTCATCAGGTCCCGATTGCAGTTCTATTTTTATAGTGAAATCACCAGGTATTATCATTGGACGTGCGGAAAGTGTGTGGGGATAAACAGGATTAATAAGTAAATTATCAATTGTTGGATACATTATCGGACCGCCTGCAGATAGAGAATAAGCAGTAGAGCCAGTAGCTGTCGAAACAATTATACCGTTTGCAACATATGTGTGACAAAATTTATCATTGATAGTTAAAGCGAGTTTTATTGTCCGTTCATAATCACTCTTATCAATAAAGATGTCGTTGACAGCCAACAAATGTTCTGAACCGTTAGTATCTGTCACGGCTTCGATCATAATCCGCTTTTCAACAGTAAACTTGTTTTTGACTAAGTCGTGAATTTTGTCTGGCAGTTCTTCTGGTGTGATCTCTGTTAAAAATCCAAGATGTCCAGTATTGATCCCCAATATCGGAATATTAAAATTTTCGAGTGTTTTTGCTATGTACAGGAGTGTTCCATCACCGCCAAAAGCCAGAATCATATCCGAAATTTTACCCAGCTCTTTACGGGAAACTCCTTTATCCGGCAGATTGAGTTTTTGTACAAAGCTGTCTTCAATTACAAAAGATATATCTTGATTTTCAAGTCTGTCAATAACTTTACGGACAGGTTCATGAATTTCTTTTCGCTCGATATTACCTGTAATTCCAAATTTCACTTTTTCTCCAACCGTACCCGCTAATGTACATGCTCATGACAGAATTGTTAATTGAAAATCACCATCGCTGTCTTTAACTATCTTTTGAATCTCTTTTTCAGCAGATTGCAATTTATCCTTACATATTTTCACAAGCGAAATTCCTTCCTGAAAGAGTACGACTGTATCTTCAAGCGCTACTTCTCCTTGCTCAAGGTTATGCACAATGTCATCCAGCCGTTTCAGAGCTTCTTCAAATTTTTTTTCGTTTTTTGTCATAATCCATTTATTCCGGTTTTTGAGCGTACCTTAAAACAATTCTGTTACGGATGCATCTGCGTTACCATGAGCGAATTTCACCGCGATCTCATCTCCAATATCAAGCTGACGTTTATTTTTTACGATACTATCATCTTTTTTCAGATAAGTAATGCTAAAACCTCGTTTTAGCACAGCCTCAGGATCGTACGATTTCAGCAAAAGTTCTATTTGCCGAATATAACTTATTTTATCACCGATTAGATTTTTATATGCTGATTCAAGCTTCGTGGTAAGAAGATCAAGGTGTAATGAAGATTGCTTTGCAAGTTCCAGCGGCATTTGAAGCGAACGGGACAGTTCGAGGTTTTCAACCTTATCCCTATAGAACTGTATTCTGTCCACAATCATTTTATGAATATGCTGCAATATTTCGACACAGTGTCTCCACTCCCTTGCTGCATCACGTACAACTAGCTCTGCTGCAGCTGATGGAGTAGGAGCACGCAAATCTGAGACAAAATCAGAAATAGAAAAATCAATTTCATGTCCAACAGCAGAAACAACAGGAATATCTGAATTGAATATTGCCCGTGCGACAACTTCTTCATTGAATGGCCATAGGTCTTCGAGAGAGCCACCGCCACGGCCGACAATCAGAACATCTACTGCACCATATTCATTAAAATCATTTATAGCCTGTGATATTTCTTCGGCTGCGCCATCACCTTGTACACGAACGGGACAGAGAATCATCTGTACACCTGGGAATCTCCGTTGAATAACACTTTTGATATCACGGATAGCAGCTCCCGTAGGTGATGTTACAATTCCTATAGAATCCGGATAAAGGGGAAGGGGTTTTTTAAATTTTTCGTCGAACAGCCCTTCTTCATGGAGTCTTTTCTTTAATTGATCAAAGGCAATTTGTAACTCACCCACTCCAAGAGGCTGGATCAAATCTACATCAAGCTGATACCGTCCAGCCTTTTCAAAGAGCGTTACTCTCCCTTTTGCGAGTACTTTCATCCCATCCTGTGGCGTAAAAAACAGGTTCATATTTTTGCCACGCCACATAACAGACGAGAGCTGAGCTTGCTCATCTTTTAATGTGAAGTAAAAATGACCCGACGAATGTCGTTTAAAATCGGATATTTCGCCCTCAACCCAAACTGAGTAGAATGCATCTTCCAACGTTACTTTGATAAGCCGGGTAATTTCCGATACTGTATAATGTGTCTCGGCTTCGAGATTGTTTTCGGATTTAACCTGATGCATAAGATTAAGAATGTGAGGCTATATTAAGGCAATGTGTTCTAATAAATGTTTTACGTTTATTAGAAAAAGTCCATGGATCAAAGCAGTCACCATGAACTTAATGCTTATTTACCCTTTTTTTTATGCCGATCCTTACGCAGGCGCTTTTTCCGTTTATGGGTCGCTATCTTATGCCGTTTTCGCTTCTTTCCACTCGGCAAACGCAATACCTCCTTTACAACGATTCCTTAAAAGTTAAATATTTCTTTTATGCTCATCATCTACTATTATTCTCAACTCTTTGGACGGCTTAAAGACTGGTACAAATTTATTCGGAATATTTACTTTTTCACCAGTTCGGGGATTTCGAGCGGCACGCGGTTTCTTTTCCCGCACTTTAAACGTACCGAATCCTCTAATTTCAATACCTTCACCGTCCTTTAATGCTTCACGTATTGTTAATATAAAACCATTTACAACAGCTTCAGTTTCAACTTTTGTCAGTCCGGTTGCATGTGCAATACGATTGACAACATCGGCTTTCGTCACAGATTCTCCTCCTCTACTCTTTATTCTTAGTCTGTTTGGCTGACGTATATATAATATATTATTGCAGTGCGTCTGATTTCATTTCCGATTATAACAAGACAGGAAAATCTAAGATTGACGGTGTGCGCGAATACATTGCAAGAGATTTAAGAAATCGCCGAAAGACTATATCATAGCTAAACTTACAAATGTCAAACTTAAAGATTTATTATCAAAAAGTCAAATAAAAAAAGGTTAATTTCACCGATAGGTAAGTGCCCTTGAATCGGATTGTGAGAAAGGAATAACCAATTTGTCTCCGGGACGGATCAAATTAGACGATCTGAGATTATTCACACTTTTAATAGCGCTCACAGATGTATCATGAAATTGTGCTATTTCCCAAAGTGTATCGCCCCTTTTAACAGTATAAACAATATCACGTTCTTCCTTTATTTCGCTTCCATCTGCAGTAATTATTGCTGCTCTAGTCTCATCATCAGGAAGTAAATATATTGAATCTCCGGGATGAATGACACTTCTATTCGTCAAATTATTCCAGGAAAGTAAATTATTAACTGTAATACCATATTTATTCCCAATTCGAGATATCGAATCCCCTCTTCGAACAGTATGCACTACCTGCCTGTTGCCCGAGTTTGAAGAATTATTGGAATTTGTTTGTATTTGAACAGCTACACTGGCCGATTGTGGCAGCCAGACAGCAAGTTTCTGATTCGGATATATATATCTATTCCTACTCAATCCATTCCAGGCTTGTAAATTCCGCACGCTCACTCTGTGTGCCTGAGCAATATCCCATAATGTATCGTTTTTCCTCACGATATAGTCTATCTTTTGGCGCCGGTTGGAATCCGACGGAACAGCAAGCGCAGTACTGGCAGTTATACTCCGCTCAATATATCCAGGAGTAAATCCAGAAGATGGCCGTGGTATTGTCAATCTTTGGCCTATTTGCAGTCTCCGCGCATTACTAATATTGTTAACAAGCATGATTTGGCGCTGGTCGACTTTAAAAAGATCAGAGATTTCCGAAATTGTGTCACCTCTCCGGACGGTATACGTCAATTTTGTTATCAACTCGTTATTGGGGATTGCATTAAAATTTTCAGCAAAGTGTTTATTTGCTCCCTTTGGAAGGCGAATTGTATACGATTTATTTTTCGAATTTATCTCGGGTGTAATATAAATCTTTAACTCAGTATTCAAATCCCGGATAATTTTTTCATCGACAACAGCTGCTTGCGCGATGACATCAAGACTTGCTTGTTTAAAAATTTCAACTTCTTCAAACTGTATCGGCTGCATTACGGGAGGAGCAAATCCGTATTTTCTCGGATTTTTCATAACTTCTACTGCAGCAAGAAATTTCGGGACATAATCTCTTGTTTGGCGCGGAAGCGGCCAACCCAATTTCCAGAAATCTCTTGTTTTATATCTGCTTATCGCCTGTCTGATACGTCTTTCAGACACATTATACCCAGATAAGGCAAGATACCAGTTTTCATCCCAATAAAAATACAGGTCCCTCAAGTGTTTCACGGCAGCACGCGTGGCTTTGAACGGATCTCTCCGTTCATCAATATACCCATCGATCTTCAGGCCATTCCGCTTTCCTGTTGCTGATATAAACTGCCAGAGACCTACAGCTCGTGCATACGACCTAACAACGGGATTAAAGCCGCTTTCAATCATTGCAAGATAAGCCAGTTCTCGAGGCATCCCTTCCTGGTCAAGTACTTCAAAAATCATAGGAAGATATTTACCGGAACGCTCAATATAGACTTTGAAATGTTTTCTTTGGTTACCGTAGGCAAAACGAGAAATCCATTTTTGAACACTACTATTCATCTCTACGGGAATCGGTTTTACACGTTCACCCACTGAAAGAGAAACATTCGGTGTTATGTCGCTTTCTCGCTCAGCATTCTGTATAACCCGCAATATCTCGATTTCCTGCTGAAGAATATCACTGTCGGTATCATTAATATCGAATCCTTCTCTTCGGAGAACTTCGCGAAAATTCCTGAGAATAGAATTTTTCGAATTTATATACTCAGGATATCGTATATAGTTTTCATCTTCTTCATAATCCGCAATTATGTCCAGTGCTTCTTCAAATAACCTCCTCGACTCAAGAAGATTTCCCTGCACATAAAAATCCCAGGCGCTTGCATCCATTGCCTGGAGTATTCGTACAATCTCCGGCTGCAAATTGACTGCAAGATTATCAGGAAAATTATTTGTTGGAGGGATACGTTTAGGGGAAGCTTTTTGAGTTGTTTGTGTGGGTGGATTGGGTGATGTTTCGGCAATATGTTTCGTGCAAGACGTAGATACGGTAAGAATAATAAGCAAACCGGCCAGAACACGAATATTCATAAGCTTCTCCGGACTTTTCAGATAATAAGGTAATATATTAAATATCGGCACTTTATGCACAGCACTCCAACAAATGTAGAGCTAGACAATCGTTAACGTTTTTCCTTGATGCGAGCAGCCTTACCCGTGAGATTTCTCAGATAATATAGTTTTGCTCGGCGGACATGTCCTCTGCTGATAACATTAATTTTTGCAATCATTGGCGATACAAGTGGAAATATTCTTTCAACACCGATACCTTCTGAGACTTTTCGAACAGCAAAAGTCCGTGAATCACCTGAACCGCGCATTTTTATTACAACACCTTTAAAGACCTGAACTCTTTCCTTGTCCCCTTCTATAACCCGGACATGGACTTCGATTGTGTCTCCGACATTAAACTGGGGGATATCTTGTTTCTCAACTTTTTTTTCTGTAACTGTTGCTTCACTCATTACTCTTTCCCTCTGTACTTTCAAGAAATTTCACATATAAATCATTTCTAACATGCGCTGTTTTTTTCATCGACATCTCGTTGCGCCATTTTGCTATATCTTCATGATTTCCACCCACTAACACATCAGGAACCGAAATACCCCTCCATGTCGCAGGACGCGTAAAAACAGGACAGTCAAGAAGCTGCGCATGAAACGTGTCAGTCGCAGCGGATTCCGCATTGCCCAAAACACCATCAATTAACCGTGAAACACCATCGATAATGACAAGCGCCGGGATTTCACCACCTGACAAGACATAGTCGCCAACAGAAACTTCTTCATCGATCCACATGTCGATGACACGTTGGTCAACGCCTTTATATCTGCCGCACAATATAACTAATGTTTCATACTGTGACAACTTTTTTAATCTTGCCTGATCAAGCCTTTTTCCCTGCGGAGACATAAATATCGTTCTGACACGTTTATTCTCTCTATCGATATCTAGCGATTCAAAAGCCTTACAAATCGGCTCCGGCATCAGAACCATTCCCGCACCACCGCCATAAGGATAATCATCAAGATGCAGATGCTTTCCGTCGGCGAAATCACGCAACGGAACCATTTCAATATCAACAAGCCCCTTTTCTTGGGCTCTCTTCAGTATCGTTTGGTTAAGTGGGCTTTCAAATATATCGGGAAACGCTGTTAAAACAATAAATTTCATAACAAATTCACGAATTACAATCAACATGACTCAACACTTGAATCATCTTTTCAATCCAAATCGAAAAGCCCCTCGATCGGATCAATCACAATCTCACGTTTGTCACAGTCAATAGACAGCACAAATTCCTTAACCATCGGAACATAGTAGGACTTATTGTGACGAACGACCTTTAACAGGTCGTTTCCGGGATTGCTCATAACATCATCAACCTGACCCAGTTCCTCTCCGGAACCGGACCTCACAATGCAACCAATCAACTCGAAGTTATAATATTCATTTTCAGGAAGTGTTTCGAGCGATTTTTTTTCAATACCAAAATGTTTTGCTAATATCTGCTCAGCTTGTGTGCGGTTTATTACCTCTCTAAAGGTCACCCTATATATATTCTTATACTGCTGAACGGACTCTATGGTAAGTCTCTTGTACTCTTTGTTATTACCGGTCTCCAGCACAACAGAAATATCCGGTTTCAAATTTCTTGGATCTTCAGCGAACGCCTGTACAACAACACCCCCATTCAACCCAAATGGCCGAAGAATTTTTCCGATATATACAATATTCACAATTCAATCCGGAATATCCGCTAAAACTCAATAAATCCGAATCACTCCGAGAGGATTACTCCAGTATTTCTAATACAGCACGCTTTCCCGTCTTCGCAGAAGCTGCTCCCAGAAGAGTACGAATCGATTTGGCTGTCTGCCCACGTTTACCAATTACCTTCCCGAGATCGCCATCACCTACCCGCAGTTCATATACAGTAGTCCGTTCGCCTTCAACTTCTGTTACCACGACATCATCGGGTTTATCAACTAAATGTTTGGCGATAAATTCAACGAATTCTTTCATTATCCTTCTCCTTTAGGTTCTCAGGACTCAGACTAACGTTCAAAGCAATACAAATTCCCATCTAATTCTAAAAGATCCTCGTAAACCCTACCTAATTTTACGGACAATTTTACTATCAAAATTATGAAAGCAATACGTACCGGTAAATCGCATCTATTATTTTATTCTGATTTTTCTTCTTCATCCAAATCTTCTTCCTGTTTCACAATATCGGTATCGGTTTCCATAGAACTTTCCAAACTCTCCTCATCAGCCACATCATCACGTGCAGCCGGCTCTTCAGCTGGAGCAGTTTCAATCACATTCTCAGCAGGTTCAGCTTCAACCACATCTTCAGTTGGTGAATCGGCCGCTTCAACAGCGGCATCATCAGCCTGAGCTACGACATCAGTTGCTTCCGGTACCGTGTCCTGTGGCACTTCCGCGTCCTGTCCAACTGCTGTTTTTGCAGGAGCTTCAGTAACTGCTACGGAATCTGCACCTTCGCTTATAACTGCTTCTGTCTGCGCGGCTTTAGCTTTTTGTTTTTCTTTTCGCTTTTCGATTTTATTTTTAAGCTTCAACTCCTGAAGAAGTCCAAACTTTTGGATCTCTTCCTGAATAATCTCTTCGGGTTTACCCTGCTTCTTCAGCTCACGCTCAAGCAAAATGCCGGAGGATGAAAACAAATTCCTGACTGTAGTACTTGGCGTCGCCCCTAAATCCAACCATTGCAGCGCCTTACCTCTGTCAATTTCAACCTTTTTTGGATTTGTCAAGGGATCAAAATATCCAATTTGTTCTACATGGCGCCCATCTCGAGGTGCCCTGCTGTCTGAAACCATTATTCGATAGAATGGACGTTTTTTACGTCCAAATCGCGAAAGTCGTATCTTCGTAGCCACTTTTCACTTGTTCCTTTAGTTATGTTTGTAGATTATAAACCATTTCATAATAATAATAAATAAGGTATAATGTCAATAATAAAATAACTTTTCTCAGTTGAATCCCATCATCTGCCGGGTGATTCTATTTCGCTTACTTTTACCACCAATCGCTGATTGCGAAAACTTTTTTATCATTTTCTGCATCTGAAAAAATTGATTTATAAGCTTGTTAACATCCTGAACTGATGTCCCGCTCCCCTTAGCAATTCGCATCCTTCTGCTTCCGTTGATCAATTTCGGAACTCTCCGTTCCTGAAGTGTCATTGAATTGATAATAGCTTCGGTCCTTTTAAATGCTTGCGGATCAACTGACATCCCCTTGAGACCCATCTTGTTTGCACCGGGTATCATATTGATCAGATTTTCATATGAACCCATATTCTGAAGCTGCTGCAATTGCACTTTAAAATCTTCAAACGTAAATTCTGCACGGCTGAGTTTTTCCTGAAGCTTATCACTCTCATCTTTGTCAAGTGCATCCTGTGCCTTTTCAACCAGCGAAATCACATCACCCATTCCGAGAATTCGGGATGCCATCCTGTCGGGATGGAAGGGCTCAAGATCCTTCGGCTTCTCACCAACCGATATAAACCGAATTGGCTTCCCGGTAATAGAACGAATTGACAATGCAGCACCGCCACGTGCATCGCCATCGAGCTTTGTTAGAACTACACCCGAATAATCGATCCGTTCCAAAAATGAAGAAGCAGTATTTACTGCGTCCTGACCGGTAATGCCGTCAGCCACATAAAAGACCTCATGTGGCTGCACTCTGCTTTTTAATTCCTCCAGTTCCCTCATCATATCTTCATCGATCTGGAGACGTCCAGCAGTATCAAGAATAATAACATCACCATTATTGTCCAAACATTCTTTGACGGCTGCTTCGGCTATGGCAACCGGCTTCTTTTCTCCCCGTACAACAACCTCGACATTTAACGATTTCCCAAGAACTTCAAGCTGCTTCCGCGCAGCAGGCCTGTAAATATCGGTCGAAGCCATTACTGGTTTCTTACCTTTTTCCAGAAGGTATTGGGCAAGTTTTCCACAAAATGTCGTTTTACCCGAACCCTGAAGCCCGACTATCATAATAACTGTCGGAGGTTTTGGTTGAAGCTGAATATCTCTGAATGGCTCGCCAAGCAGACTTGTAAGTTCATCATGAATGATTTTCACTATCTGCTGAGCAGGCGTTATGCTTTTCAGGACTTCTTGACCGACTGCCTTCTCAGACACTCGGGTTATAAAGTTTTTTGCAACTTTATAATTAACGTCCGCTTCGAGTAATACGCACCTGATAGACCGGAGCGATTCCTCAATATTCTTTTCGGTTATCCGCCCCTGCCCACGGAGTTTCTTAAGGACAGCGTCTAGCTTTTGAGTTAATTCATCAAACATTGTATAGATTCAATCGGAAACAAGCATACGGTAAAGCCTTGTAGTTTACATAATTTGAATGGTAAATCCAAATTGTTTTTAGATTACTGCAAGGAGCGTTAATAATGCTCAATATTATCAAATAATAAACATATAAGAAGCGAAAACAAGATTTGAAAATTATGGTACTCTGGAGGGATTTTCTGAGGGATTTCTCACTTGCTTCCCCAAATAGCTACGGGATCGAGAATCTGAGGAGGATATTTGGAGTAAAACGGTTCTCCATAACGGCAACCTATCATTTTCCCGTAAAATCTACCGCGTGCTTCAATTAAGTTCAAAAATTCCGGATCACTCAACGCTGTTGCCGGTTCTTTTGAATCGGCTTTATAAAACTGTGAAGCAAATGCAGTTATCGATTCCATCTTCTGTTCGAATTCATCGGTAATATCAACAATGAAGGTGGGATCAAATTCACCTCTGCCCATTGCATATATAAGCCCGTGCACCGGGTGGCTTGCGGTTTCCGGCTCGAAATTTCTAACTCCGGACAGAAATACAGCATCTTTGACCAGATGAGCACAGGCAACATGGTCGGGATGGTCGTCAAACCAGTGTAGTGTCACAACTAATCGAGGTTTTGATTCACGGATTGCTTTTACAATTATTATACGTGTAGCATCGTTGTTAGAAAGTCTGCCATCACCATTATCGAGAATTGTGCGAAATGAGGTGCTAAGAATTTCGGCACCCCACCCAGCCTCCTGAGCTCTAATTTCCTGCGTACCTCTCGTCCCCAGTTCACCGGCAGTAAGATCAATGATTCCTGTGGTATATCCCAACTTAATAAATTTGATCATTGTACCGCCGCTTCCCATTTCTACATCATCGGGATGTGCAGCAATAGCAAGAACATCAACATGTTTAATCATATCGCTTAAAACTCAATTATATGGTGATGATTGGTTTGTACTGTGACCTGTTGCGAGAGAAATTGAGGAAATTCCCGTCCATAACGGAGCATGTAATGCAAAATCGAGAATATCCGTTCCTGCATCGAATTATTCGGAATCACGGCATTGAGTGCACGTTGAGATCTGTCTGCGGCAATCTTATTCGCTGTTTGCAGTGCCGTATGAAATCGGTTTTCTATTTTTTCCAGTTGGTATTTCATTTTTTGCTCAGATTTATCCACCATTTTCACTAACGTTGAATCGAGCGACTCTCCAAGTTTCCGAATTTCTTCGAGACGGGTTTGAAGCTGATCGAATGCATTTTCAAATTGATCGTCAAAACTACTTCCCGACACTTCTTTGGTTAATTCCTGCAAAAGCTCTTTTCCATCCCCTCTAATAATCTGCATAGGATCGCACTTCATTTTTTTTAAGAATTTTATTTTTTTCCACTCAATAACAGTTGCGCTCCAGCGGGGAATCAATATTGGCATTGATAAACCAAGTAGTTCATATGCTTTCTTCAGTTGTGCGATATAAGAAATTTCTGATGCACCCCCGATATATGCAACTGTTGGAAGCAGGTAATCCTGCAGAAGAGGACGAAACAGCACATCTGGGCTTAATGAATTGACTTCTTGTTCGACAAACGTGTCAATCTCAACATCGGTCAAGGCAACTGTGTCAGTAGAATTCTTACCAAAAGCCAAGCTATTGAGTCGCAACCTCATTTTACCATCCGTGCGAAATAGATGATACATATCTGGGCGGAGTGAAACTTGAGGAGAATATGTTTTGGAGGATAGAGCTTCTGTTTGAATATTTAATTGTTTGTGAAGCTCATTATTTTGTCTCAATGCCTGCACAAAAAACGGCGATGCTAACTGCTTAACAGCCGAATCGCCGGGATTGAGAAAAATAAGTGGTTCATCCGGAAAGAATTCACGAAAAAAATCAACAAAACAATCCGTAAGACATTTTCCGGCAGTATAGACTGCCTCACACGTATCAATTATATTTTTTGCATGGTCTCCATCACCGAAATTTTCGGCTATTTCATTCAAAAGGTTATTAAAATCTAAATCAACCGATCGAAATTTGGTCGGCACCGGTTTTTCAGCGTACTTATCAGAATATTCGAACCGTTTGACAGTCCCGGAAGGAGTCATCATGTTGACATGACGAATCTCTTCAAAATCGTGATCGTCTACTTCCATCCAAAATAACGGCACAACAGGCCTATTATACTCCTGCTCCAGCTTTCGAGCAAATCGAACAGCCGTCAAGGCTTTATATATTGTATATAAGGGACCCCAAAAAACACCTGTTTGCTGTCCGGTCACTACCGCAATACATTTTGGATCAAGTAATTTATGGATTTCATGAGTTATTAGATTGTTTTCTGTCCTGTCGTGATTATGCATAAGCAGTATTCTTACAAGCTGTTCTCTCTGATAATCATGGGAATCACAGGCAGACAACTGGCTTTCCCATGCTTTTCTCTCATTAGGATTGCCGTTAAAAAATTCGCTAACATTATCATAATTTTCTATATAATCTATGAATAACTTGGAATATCCTTTTATATCTTTGTAACCAACCGTATCCATTACCGTTTTCTCCCAACTAATAATACGCGTGGTGAATCATCACGAAAAGATGAGCCATCATAGTCTCCAAATCTGTGCAGAGGTTCCAGCCCGCTTCGAATGAATATGTCCTCAAGATCCTGAGGGGAATATAACCTTACAGACTCTACATATTCTTTCTTGTCTCCGTTCTTGATTAATGAGATAGTTTTATTAATTCGTTCTGACTTTTTATCAAATTCTCTCTGCTGGCGTATTGTAACAGCACCTTTAATCTGCTCATCATACGGAGTGAAATGATTTAAAATATAGTCTCTGTTCATAAAATCCAGAACAACCCATCCTTCCTTTTTGAGCGAACACGACACTCCTTGAAAAACCAATTCATTTTCAGTATCAGATTCAAAATAGCCGAACGAAGTAAACATATTCACGACGCCATTAAAATAATCTTCATAGGGAATATCTCTCATATCTCTGATGTGGAATTCAATTGTCACATTTTCTTCTCGCGCTTTTTCTTGTGCGAAATGAATAAGATTCGATGAGAGATCTATACCGACAACTTCATATCCCTTCTTTGCCAGTGCGATTGCGTACCTCCCTGCTCCGCAGCACAGATCCAAAATTTTATGTCCCGACTGTAGAAGTGATATTTCCTCTAATGTAGTAATAAGTGTGTGTGCTTCCTCCTCATTCCTGTGTTTGTAAACATCAATATAATCATTACCAAACCACTTTTTATACCATGACATCGTTCATCTTCCCTTGCTATACGCTCATTCTCATAATGATCCGACCTGATTTTATTCGGATACACGTACATGAGAGAGTCAATGTATAATTCTCGTATAATTATTGCAATACCTTTTTATTTCCAAAAATATTACACCTTTTATGATTTAAGAAGAAAAAAGATTGCTAAAATCAAAAAATTATGAAACATTGTGTACTTTCAAACGGGTATGGATGTATAAGATAAAAATTCATTCTGACAAACCACAGGGAGTAAACCGATTGTGAACATGATACGAAGAAAAATCAATAATGATTCTGAATTAGTATTAGGAGGATTGCTTACATTTTTTATATCATTTTTTGTTTATCTGCGGACTGTTGCACCGACTGTATCTCTCTGGGACTGCGGTGAGTTCATAGCTAGTTCATATATCCTCGGTGTTCCACATCCTCCCGGAGCTCCGTTTTATCTCATAATCGGAAAAATCTTCTCATTGATTCCTTTTCATGCCGACATTGGTTTTCGCGTCAATATGATCTCTGTACTATCGAGTTCATTTACCATACTTTTTCTTTACCTAATCATTACGCAGCTGATTAGGAGCTATCAGGGTACAATTGAAGAACAGTTCGACAAATTTATTGTTTGCGGAGCAGCATTAATCGGTGCATTGACGTTGGCTTTCAGCTATACATTTTGGTTCAACGCAGTTGAAGCTGAAGTGTACGCACCCAGTATGCTCTTTACATCGGCTACGCTTTGGCTGGCACTAAGATGGTTTGAGCATCGTGAAGAACTCTCTTCTATAAGAAATTTAATTGTAATTGTATATTTAGTTGGGCTTTCCTATGGTGTTCATTTATTAAATATTCTCGTTGTGCCGACAATCATTCTTCTCATCCTGTTTCACAAACCACGTTTTTTATTTGTGTGGCGATTGTGGTACCTGGCCATGCTGGTCGCATCAACGATTACAATATTAGTATTTATGCTGCTTGGCGGGAAGATGGACCATTTAATCAGTCTTTTTGTGCTCAATTGTGTTCTTTTTCTATTGGCCGGATCTTTTATTTATACGTACAAAAGTTTCATTCAATTCAGTTTGGAAAATGTATTGATAGCAGCTTCGTGTGCTGTGGGCGGCATTTTAATTGCCTTGACAGTGTGTATCGATAAACTTTCGGTTCTTAACGCAACACTGGGAACGTGGGAATTGCCTATATTAGTCGGTTTTGACAATCCCCTTTTTGTCTATTTAGTTTTTATGGTTATTTCATTTACTGCAGGTTTTGTCATTCTCGAATACAAACCTGAATTATTGACAAACTGGAAATCACTCCTTTTATCAATGAGTTTAGCAACAGCAGCGGTCTGGTTCATTGTTGCTGTAGGAAGATCTACCTATGCACTCATATTAATTCGCTCAGGTCTTGACCCCGTTATTAATGAAAATGATCCGTCAACTATGTCGAATCTTCTCTATTATCTTAACCGTGAGCAATACGGTACGACCAGTCTGCTATCAACTGCACTTGACCGAGCAGCTCCCCTTTGGGAGTATCAGATTAAATTTATGTTTCTCCGCTATTTCGGATGGAATTTTATTGGAAAAGGGATTACTTTTGACACCAGAGGCTTTATTCAAGAGAGCTTTGCTCTACGAGGATTGTTAGGATTCCCCTTTCTCATTGGTCTTTTCGGATTTGTGTACCATTCGATAAAAGATTGGAAAAAAGCAATCTCAATGTTTGTATTTTTTATTGCCAGTGGCCTCCTGCTTGTCCTTTATCTTAATCAACCCGACCCGCAGCCGCGAGAGCGGGACTATGTCTATGTTGGCAGTTTCTTTGTGTTTGCTGTATGGATTGGACTCGGTGCATACGGGATAATGAACAGCATGAAAATGTTTTTTGCAAATGATTCAGTTAGAAAATTCGGTGCTGCTTTTGCGGGGGGAATTCTATTATTCTTCTGCCCAATTAACGAATTCCAGTTTAATTTTGATGAAGGGGACAGGACCGGTAATTTTGTTCCCTGGGATTATTCATACAACATCCTCACAAGCTGTGAAGAAAATGCAATCCTCTTTACGAATGGTGACAATGACACATTCCCATTATGGTACCTTCAGGAAGTCGAAGGTATTAGAAAAGATGTTAGAATTGTTAATTTGAGTTTATTGAATACACCGTGGTATATTGAGCAGCTCAAATACTATGAACCACGATTAGCTATCAATCTTCAGGATGAACAAATAAAAGCAATCAGACCAATCGCATGGGAATCAAAAACATTGCAGGTGCAGGTAACTCAGCAAGTTTTTGAGTCATTTTACCAAGAATATAACCAACCGGTACCGGAGTCGCTGGTAAACACCACCTCATTATCCGTACAGGTGGATCCTACTCTCACAGTTGGAAGCCAGACAGGTGTTCAGGTCAGGGATATTATGGTATTTCATATCATTGATGCAAATAAATGGGATAGACCTGTTTACTTTGCAATCACCGTCTCACCGTCATACTTTCTTGGGTTCAAACCATATTTGAGACTTGAGGGGCTTGTTTATAGAGTTACTCCCGTTCAGTCACCTCCGGTACTAACGGAAACACTCGGCAATAACCTAATGAAAAAATACCAGTATCGCGGCATCAATGATCCTGACGTCAATTTAGATTTCGGAACAGTACGGCTACTAGGCAATTATCGGCAGGGTTTTCTAGATCTTTCCCGAAATTACATCAATACAAGACAACCTGAAAAAGCTGTTGAAGCATTGGATTTCATGACGGAACATGTTCCGGAATTCAGATCGACAAACCGGAATATAATTGAAATTATCGGACGCCACTATTATGCTGCTGGTCAACAGGAGGCATTTAGATCGCGCATCTTAGAACTTCTGATTGGAACACCGGAAATTTCGAGAGACAAACAATTTGAATATGCAGGATTACTCTTTTCTGCATTTAAAGATACATTAAATACCGAAAAAACATATGAACGATTGTGGGAATCCGATCCCAATGACAATAAAGCACTGGGAGCACTTGTGAGTATATATGAATTTTCCGGTCAGATCTCCAAAGCTGTATCTGCTTTGGAACAATGGCTGGGAGATCACCCTGCTGACTCTGTCGCACAGAACAAGCTGAAAGGACTCAGGCCTTCACCGGAAAATTAATAGACTTAATAAATTGTTTTGTGGGTTGTAGTTGAAAAATTCAGGAAAACTATTTTTCGGAAGCTGTGTTGGTTTTTTTGATAACAATCATTGTAATATCGTCATCCTGCTGATCTTTGATTGAAAACTCTTGAATCTCTTTTTTTATATTGCGAATAATGTTTGCAGCCGAACATTTAATCCATTTTTGCAGGCAGGAAACAATCCTCTCTATTCCAAATTCTTCATTATAGGGATTGAATGTTTCAGAGACTCCATCGGTATAAAAGAAAAGAATATCACCATACTTCATAAAGTTGACTTCAGATTCATAATCAAAATCGGGAATCACACCAAGGATTGGGCCGCCGCTCTTCAATGCCTTCCAATCTCCATTTTTTCGCATGAGCAAAGGAGGATTATGTCCGGCATTTGTAGAGCAGAATATGCCCGATTTTGCGTTGATAACACCATAAAAAAATGTAGCATATTTGCTCGGTTCCGTTACTTCGTAAAGTTCATTATTCAGAAGCCTCACTATTTCCTCGGAAGAATCCGCCTGCTGTATCAATCCGCGAAATGTTGAGTTTAAAGCAGCCATCAGAAGCGCCCCCGGAACGCCTTTTCCCGATACATCACCAATTGCAACACCGATCTTGTTTTCAGAAATTTTCATAAAGTCAAATAGGTCTCCTCCGATTTCCTGACTTGTGTTGTTCACTGCGGCAAAATCATAACCTTTCAACTTCGGCATTTTATTCGGCAGCAGAGCTTTTTGAATGTTTCTGGCAATCTCCAGCTCTTTGTAAAGCTGCTTTGCATCAAGTGCTTGATACAAAAGTTTTGAATTTTCAATCACGATAGAAGTCTGGGCAGCAAAGGCACGAAGAAGTTCAACATCATGATATCTAAAATTATGCACTTTATCGCTTTCAAGAACAAAAGCTCCCATGACACTATTCCTATAGTTAATCGGAACAGCTACTTCAGACCGTGTCCCCTTACGAGCCATAACATACCGCTTGTCCTTACGAACATCCGGGACAACGATTTCTTTATTATTTGCTATAGCCCAGCCAACAATACCCTTCCCCGCTTTAAGAAGAACATTATCCTGTAGATCTTTTGAAAATCCCCGAACAGCAGTTTGTTCGAGCGACTTGTCGGGTAAATTCAATAGAAATAATCCAGCAGCGTCACAATCGATCACATCTGTTATAGCATCTAATATGTGATTTAGAATCTCGCTTGATTCAGATGAATGACCTATCGTGCGACCAAGATCAAGAAGTACCTGCCTTTCCCAAGTTTCACGCTTCAATAGTGCTTTTAAAAAAGCAATTTCGAGCAGATTCGCTATATCAGGCAGCGAGTTTTCAAACGCCTGCATTTTTCTGGCGGCTTTGCCAGTTCCTGATGAAAAAATAACTGCGCCAAGACATTCGTATCCGGACCATAATGGCAATATCCATTGTAAACCAGATTCTTTCAATTTAATTTTCAATGATTTTTGGAACCAAGGCCAGTCATCAAGCGATATTTTACTGCTGAATGATTCGGTTGCATGACCATCCGGAGAAAAAGTTATATACGTTTGCCGGAAGAAATTGAACCGGACTACGGATGATCTTTTGAAACCCATTGTTTTTCGGATAGTATAGCGCGACTTCCGCTCTGAGTGAAAAATGACAAGAATTTTTTGAGCATTGTATATTTCATGAATATTATCACTCAACCACGTACACCGCTCATCAAACGATTCGAGCGCAACAAGGGAATTTATATAAGACTCTTTAAATTTTTGGAGTGTTCTCATTGTTCCAACTGATTGTATATGTTCTTCATTAATAATATTGTGCTATATAGGGTGGTATACCTTGTTATATCACGAACGTTTTCCAATGATGCAGATCATACCTAATCTTGACAGCTTTCCGGGTAATCCTATGATGTAAATAGTAATCAATATTGCTAATATTTGGGTAGTATGTAATAAGGAGTGTGGTACAAAGTTTTAATTGGCTAGTATACTACGTATCTACAACTGAGGATACATTTTCACGTTTTTTCATCGTCTTCTATTTCTTTTACACTTTTCACAAAATCTTCTTTTGCTTCAAATTTTCTGTACACTGAAGCAAAACGGACATATGCCACGTGGTCTATCTTTTTCAACTCCTCCATGACCAATTCACCTACAATTTTATGCGGTATTTCCTTGAGCTGGAGTGTGTGCAGTTTTTCGATAATAGTATCTACGACCAACTCGATTGTTTCATAGGGTATAGGCCGTTTTGAGCATGCTAACTTTATGCCGATTTCAAGTTTTTGTCTGTCAAAGTCTTCGCGATTTCCATCTCTTTTGACAAGGGTATGCGTGACCTTTTCAATATATTCATATGTGGTATACCGGTGTCCGCATGATAAGCACTCCCGTCTCCGCCGAATGGCACTGCCCTCTCGTACGGTACGGGAGTCGATAACTTTATCTTCACTCGTTTGGCAATATGGACATTTCATAGTCTAAACCTCGAGTATCACTCCTTAGAAAAATCATAAAGCGGGAATGTATCGCAAAGCGATTTTACTTCATTCCGCACCTTAGCATATAGCTTTTCATCGCCTAAATTGTGGAGAACATCACCAATCATTTGACCAATTTTCTCCATTTCAGGTTCTTCCA
This sequence comes from bacterium, assembly GCA_965249485.1. Classification (GTDB taxonomy): domain Bacteria; phylum SM23-31; class SM23-31; order SM23-31; family SM23-31; genus CBDFMG01. The sequence goes on from OZ252239.1 coordinate 3,091,979, forward strand.
TACCCCGTGTTGTCAACGCCGGTGTTCCAATTCTTATACCGCCTGTCACCATTGGAGAGTTTTTGTCAAACGGTACCATGTTTTTGTTGACCGTAATCCCAGATGCTTCAAGCGCGTTTTCTGCATCCAAGCCTGTTATACCCTTGGACGAGAGATCAACAAGCATAAGATGATTGTCGGTTCCTCCCGATACCAAGGAAAATCCAAGTTTACTCAGAATACCGGCAAGAGTGGCGGCATTTGCAATGATTTGTTTGCAATATTCACTAAATTCGGGCTTTAATGCTTCTAGAAATGCAACGGCTTTTGCCGCAATAATATGCATCAACGGTCCGCCCTGTGTTCCGGGGAACACTCTGCTTGCCACAGCACCACGTAATTTTTTCTCTTTTCCTGTCCAGGGATCGGTAATTATTTTATCTGCATATTCCGGTCCGATCATGATCATACCACCACGCGGACCTCTTAGTGTTTTATGAGTTGTGGTTGTAACAATATCGCAGTATGGAACCGGAGATGAGTGCAGCCCGGTAGCAACAAGTCCCGCAATATGCGCAATATCCGCAAGTAAATATGCCCCGACGTTATCCGCTATTTCTCGGAATTTTGAAAAATCCAAAATGCGTGGATAAGCACTGAAACCAGCAAGAATAAGATTCGGTTTTTCTCTTAGCGCTATTTCAGACAACTTTTCATAATTAATCATTCCAGTATCTTCTTCAACACCATAAGGAACAACATTAAAAAGCTTACCAGAAAAATTGACGGGACTCCCATGAGTCAGATGACCACCATGAGCAAGATCCAAACCGAGAATCGAATCGCCTTCTTTCAAGAGTGCAAAGAAGGCAGCAAGATTTGCCTGAGCACCAGCATGTGGCTGAACATTGACGTATTCAGCGTTAAATAGTTTTTTAGCACGCTCCCGGGCAAGATCCTCAGCGATATCAACAAATTCGCAACCTCCGTAGTACCGTTTTCCCGGGTAGCCTTCTGCATATTTGTTTGTCATGACACAGCCGGCTGTTTCGAGGACTGCCCTACTGACAAAGTTTTCCGATGCTATCAATTCGAGTGTTGAGTTTAGACGACCAATTTCACTTGAGATGGCATTAAAAATGTCCGGATCGGAATTTTTTAAATGACTATACATTGAATCCTAATTGTTTGATCGTAAATGGAAACAGGAAGGGCCGGTGCAATCACAGCGTACATTTTAATAATCTTACAAAGATGGAAATCCGGCATAGTTAATGACTTTTACATCATTTATCGGATAAATCATGAATTTTCTGAACTCGGATAGCGTGTCTCCCCCCCTCAAAAGATGCTTGTAGCCACGATTGGAGTGACGCAAGAGCCGTCGATTCATCTATCATTCTTCCGGCAAGAACAAGAATGTTTGAATCATTATGCCGTTTGCTCATTTCTGCTTGTTCGGGAGTCATAACGAGCGCAGCTCTAATACCGGGGACTTTATTGGCAATAATTGACATACCGACACCGGAACCACAAATCAGGACACCATCATCGTAAATGCCATCTGCAACTTTACGCGCAACCTTAATTCCAATATCTGGATAATCTACCGATTCTTCAGAATATGTTCCCAAATCTACACAATCTATTTCCCGGTTTTTAAGATACTGAATTACTGCTTTTTTTAACTTAAAACCGGCATGGTCACTACCAACAACAATTTTCAAAATGAGTTACCTTTTAAACCGCCAGATCCACTCATATTCGGGCGTTTTTGGTATATCGTAACCTTTATTCATAAACTTATCTTCGGATGTCCGCATGAAATTTTCCCCATAAAAACTTGCATAACGCTCACCATCGTTTCGAGTATTCGGGTCACGGGCGGCATCCTGAAAATAGGTTACAGCTACTTCATAAATAAGTTTATCATCATATGAGGCAGTTGATCTGCCATATTTTGACATTGTGTTCTCTATATATTCTACTATCAGCTCACCTATCATGTAATTTGCTTTTCCATGATTTCTGTCAATCTGACGCGCTCTCGATGCCCAATTGAGTGCTTCGCGTACATTCTGCTTGTCAATACGGTATATATCGGCAATATCAAGCAGATATTGCGGTTCTTGTGGACGAAGTTGAGTAATTTCGCGGATTGCACTGATAGCATCATCGACACGATTCGTAGACCTGAGTGCATTAATTTTTAGCAGACGAACGTCGATATCATCCGGATTCAATACTATGAAAGCATCAGCAAGTTCAACTACCTCAGAATGTCGTGATTGATCGGCATAAGCGGACAAAAGCTGCCAGAGGACTTCTGAATCAGAAGGGTCTTCTTGGTAGCGGCGTTCGAATTCCTCTAATAATGCATCATCTCCACGTAACTCTCTTATTAATCCGATTCTTTCATTATCAAAGGCGATATTGCCCGGTTCGAGCTCTAAGAGTAGCTCGATGAATTCAAGGGCATTTTCATTTTCGCCACGTGATTTATACAGATCTTTTACTCTGATTATATTATCTTGTTGCTTAATTAGATCTTCTTCATATTCTAAAATATCCAATGTGGTTTCAATATATTCATCAAGTTGGTTTTCGTTGAGATAATACCATTGGAGCCAGTTTAGAAATGTCAGGTTACCCTCATTGAACCCAAGACCCGCATCATAGGCATAAAATGCACTATCGACGATTCCCCGTTCAAAATAGGCTCTTCCTATCTGGAGATAAATCCGGGGGTATCTCAGATTATTGCCATTGATATCTTGGTCAATTGCGTTGGTTCTTAATAGATACGGGAGGGCATTTTCATAATCTTTTTGCTGATATCTATCATAGCCTAAATTAAATGCGATAATCATCTCCTGAGTCAGCTCTTCAGTTGATTTTTCCTGTTTTACATTATTAGCTGACGCATTATCGGTAGCAGTCTGCGATGAACTTGCACACCCGCTCCAAACAGCAAATACACAAAACATGCTCAATAACACAACTGTCCGGATTATTTTGTTTTGATTCATATGTCTCATATGGAATTTGGCCTTTGTTTATAAGATATTATCATTTTCAAAATGTATCAAAATGTAATTTGTTGCAACTGTGTAATATATATAGAAATTGACGCTATATCAATAAATTTTTTATCTTGATGTTCATCTGGTCATCACTCTTCTAAACCAGACCTCCCCACCGACAATCCCTACGAATAGTCGAGCAACTTTATCTTTTCCAAGTAACCCTGATTCTGATTCTCTAAAACCACCTTCAAAGGCAATATCAAGCCTCGCCCCTCCCCCATTGAATGGATATCCAAATCCAGCAGTAATAAACTTTTCAGTAACTGCAGCTCCATCAACATCCGTATTATATAATTGCCAGTAATATCCCCCAATTCTATACTTCAATCCACGTGCAAATGTCCTTATTTCAGTTTCACGATTTCCGAACTCAAATCCGGCCGAATATCTTGTCGAATTATTGAATATTTGCGTTGTAGGTGCACCCAAATCGAGATCCTCGTACTGCCACCTATAGATGTCTGCCGCAAATAGTACTGCCGTGCTCAACTCTGACACAAGACCTATCCCAAATGAATGAGGAATCGTCATGTCAACTTGTTCTACTATTCCGGCATTCCCCGCAGTATCAGATTTTCGAAGCTTAGTGTCCAATTTTGTTTCGCTCATATAAACTGCACCAATTTGCATCTGAGGAAAAAAACGAAAAATTGTTCCAAGAGCATATCCAGATCCCCTTTTTTGGCGAGTCGACCGTATTGCTGCATCTGAATTACTTGCATTATTGAGTTGTAAAATATCAAGACTCCAATTCTCAACATCTGTTCCGAAAACATAATTGTACTGTGCACCAATCAAAACTCTTTCTCCAAATGAATATCCGAAACCAAAATATCCTAAAGATGTACCACCTGATGCTTCCAGCAATCTCTCAAATACGTCAGTCTTTGATAGTACTTTAAAATCAGTATCAAAATGAGGTTTGAATCCACCTGCAAATGTGAGGCTGCCCTTTGTGTTCAAAGCAAATGAGATATCATTCAACCCGGATTTTTCACTCGTGCTATTTTGAGTAGATCTTTCATTGTTCACCCCCTCAAATCTGACACCAATGCCGTAAGAAACATATCTCAGATATCCCCATGCGGCCGGATTTAAATGATTCTGAGCAATTGGATCGACTAAGGCTATACCTGAGCCACCTATTGCTGTTGAACGAATATTTGCAAGGTAGCGCAATTCCCCAATTCCTCCGGCTCCAAATATCGATTGGGCCATTCCAATACTTGGTATCAGTAAGAATATGGGTGCAATTAATGTAAGTAATTTTATTATATGCTTCATAATGGAAACGACCTATTGACTAACAATATTAAAAATTGTATACTGAACTTGTATAGTGGGTTGTATGCCCCCATCACCTGTATCAAAAAAATAGACAAACTTTGAAAAGTCGAGCCCTTCAGTTCCTGATGTAAATAAAATTCCGTTATTTGTCTCCCTAGAATTAACCCAAGTTTGAAATAAAGAAAGTATGTTAAATCTTACCTCAAGCCTTTCAGTATTACTGTTCAATCCAATGGTTCTCTGCTGAAACGCTGCAATGGAAAGTAAAATATTATCAGGATCCCACAATTTTGAAATAAGCGGATTCGATTGTAAAGAATACGTCTCACTACTCTTGAGATCAGAATTATCTTCATCTAGGACTAATACCATTTCTGCAAAGTTTATGATTGCATTATCCGGAATATGGTCGATACCAAAACGGACCACTGCTCTATGACTCCCAAAATTACTCAGCACCAAACCATTTTCTAATTCTTTCGGACCATCAACTAGGTAGGTAGTAGCCGTAGGAATTAATAATTCAATGTCCTGTCCCCCATTATCTGAGTAGTACAATAACATAGTTATATCCAAGACCGGACCATTGGGATTAGAGACATCATGAATATACTGTTTAGCGAATCCCGCATTGTCAGATGAAATTAGAATGCCATAATTGGGGAGTGTCGAATCTCCCGTAGCATCGACCCATTTTTGGGCTAAATCAGCCGGAATAGTTACGAGTTCAACTTCTTCAAGTGAGGAGCTAACCTGAAAGGATGCCGCCTCAATCGGATTGACTGTCACTTCGGGCAATGTTACTGTATTCCAGTCTGATGTCACCTCAAATACATGAGCAGTAAACGATTCAAGTGCTTCACCATAAACATAAGATGGAATAAAACTAATTCGCGCAGAATCAACAGAAACATTTGCTGGGATATCCCTGAAACGTAGCAATATGCTGCTTTCCTGATCTTTATATTCACCTAACATTAGATTTGGTGAATCTCCCCTACCGAAAACTGGATCAAAAATATAAAAGAAAGTCGAATCAATAACCGCAGTTGTTTCTATAACGTTACCTGCAGGTTCCCGAAATGGAATTTCATCTTCTTCAAATATAAGTGGCTGATCATCGCACGAGACAATTGCAGTTGTAACTAATAAAATTGTAACAATTATTCGCATATTATTCCAAATCATGTTTAATCCATTCAACAGCTTCAATTAGTGAATCAACTATTCTATCCGGATGAATACTATGTTCTGCATCTGCAAGAGAATATTCTGTATCTTTTCCATATCCCGTACGTACAAGCACCGTTTTCAAACCAGCATTGATTCCACAATCGATATCGGACAACTTGTCACCAATCATGTATGAGCCATCCAATGAGAGCTTGAGTTCGTCTACTGCCTGTTGAATCAAGCCCGTTGCGGGTTTCCGGCAATTACATTTTCGTGTATACTCGTGCTGTTTTCCTTCAGGGTGATGCGGGCAGTAATAGATACCGTCAAAACTCACTCCGGACTGTTCAAGTATCTCACACAACATCTGATTTATTTCTATTACTTTCGACTCCGGAAACATTCCTCGCGCAACACCAGACTGATTCGTAACGACTACAAGTTTAAAACCAAGAATTTTTGCCTGAGCAAGTGCATCAACAGCGCCTGGCAGCAATCTCACATCATTCACATTATCAATATAACCTTCTTCAAACATGATTGTTCCATCACGGTCTAAAAAAATTGCTTTGTCAGCTGTGCTCATAGTACTAACAGATTATTATTACGTTTATTCCTCAAAATAAAGAAAATGTCAAACTTATACAAGTTTGACATCAAATTTATTATTATGTAGTTACCAGCAAACCCAAAAAAAACAAGAAGTTCATAAATACACAATTATTTTTTCAGAACTTTTTCATAAATTTTTGAATATTTCTTGGCCGAAGCTTTCCATGAAAAATCTTGTTTCATCCCATTCTTGATGATCTTCTTCCAGATTTTTTGATTTCCAAAGATTTCAATTGCCCGCTTAATTGTTTTGAGCAATTCCTTATCGTCATATTTTTCGAAAACGAATCCGTTACCTTTGCCGGTCTCGGGATTAAACTCTTCAATTGTATCGGCTAATCCGCCGGTCTTTCTTACAATTGGTACCGTGCCATACTTTAAGCTGTATAATTGATTCAATCCACAAGGCTCATAACGTGATGGCATCAAGAACATATCACTACCGGCTTCAATGAGATGTGCAAGCGCTTCATCAAAGGTGAGTTTTACTCCAAATTTATTGGGATGTTTCTTGTTGATTTTCGTAAGGAGTGTATGGTACTTTTTATCTCCGGTTCCAAGAACAACAAACTGCGCATTGAGCTTTATAAGATCATCAATTATTTTTTCTAAGAGATCAAGACCTTTTTGATCAGCCAATCTTGTAATTACTCCAATAATTGGAGTAGCATCATCAAATGCAAAATTGTACTTTTTCGCAAGAACTTTTTTGTTCTCAAGCTTACCTGAAAGATCGGCAGCAGTATAGTTACTGCTGATATTTTCATCTGTCTCAGGATTCCAAGTCGAATAATCAACACCATTTATAATTCCTGAAAACACATCGCTTCGGTCTTTGAAGATACCTTCAAAGCCAAATCCATATTCTTTGGATTGCTGCACTTCCTCTGCATACTTCTCACTCACCGTCGTGATATAATCGGAGTAATAAATGCCTGTTTTCATAAAACTGAATTTTCCGTAATATTCCGTCATACCATCGGAATGAAACAGCGATTTATCTACATTTGTTTTTGTAAAAGATTCCGGGGGGAAATTACCTTGATAGCCGACATTGTGAATCGTAAAAACGGTTGATGTTTTTTTGAAAAACTCATCATCCTTATATAACGTTTTCAAGAAAAATGGGATAAGACCGGTCTGCCAATCATTACAATGAATAATGTCGGGCTGCCAAAAAAGAAGCTTCAATGTTTCAAGAACACCTTTTGCAAATAATATATACCGTTCATCGTTGTCTGGAAAATCTTTGTTTGTCTTTGGAGCACTGTAGAGTCCCTCACGGCCAAAATAGGGACGGTAATCAATAAAATAAGTCTGGATTTTTACCGGATCAGGTGTAAAGGCAGATTTTACACAGATCTTTTTAACCGAATCGCCAACTGTTATAGGAATATCTTTCAGACGGATCACATCACGCAAAATATATTTCCGGTCATTGACCACTTTATACTTTGGCATCATAATCCGAACTTCGTGCCCCAATTCTTTCAGACCCTTTGGAAGGGATATTGAAACATCGGCTAATCCACCGGTCTTAGCAAATGGGGCTACTTCGGAAGATAAAAAGAGGATATTAAGTTTCTTCATGTAATGATAATCTAGGGGTCGCTTTCTCAAGCGTAACATACAAAAACTATTCGCAAATATCAATCAAAAAATATCTTGTAGCAGTCTGAATCAATACGTTGCATGTACTAATTGCGTTTGCAAAAAGAATGACTTATTTCCATGTTTTTGCTTGTGTTTTCATTTCTTGCTTGAATTGATAAAAATGCTTGAACTGTTTTCCGTTACCATTTACGGAACCTATGTCATCGAGGATCTTATATAAATTCTGGGAAGCTTTGCAGCGAGGGTATTGCAGAAGAAACGGCATCATTTTTTCCGATGCTTCCACCACTTTATCATCTCTGACAATATACCCAATAAATTTCTAGTTAATACCGAGATATTCTGCTGCGAGTGTACATAACTGCTGCCCCTCATCGATATGGCTACGCTTTCTTACTTTATTCATTATTAAACGGGGACGGAAGTTTTGAAGTATCGTGGATATCTTAGTACTTGCCTCCGGAAAGCGCTGTCCCATTATTATCGAAAGCTTCGGTATTTGGAACGTCTTATTTCTATCATCTACAAGAATTTTTTTCAAATAATGATATTCTTCTGAACTTGTCTTAAAACTTGTCAAAATTTTTCGGTAAACAACACTCTTCAAAAAAGAATAGGCATCGAGTTTGGCAGTCGGTTCAGGGTTGCAGACAATGATTCCTTCGTTTGATAGGTTGAAAAAATCAAGTGTGTTATATGACTGCCCGGCTCCAAGATCAACAATAATAAAATCGGCAGGCAACTGTAAAATATGTCTGAGGAGCTTTGTTTTTTTACCATGCTGCAAATTGGCGACACCAACGAGTTCCGAACCGCCACTGATGAGCTTGAGTCCTTCGGACGGTGTTTCAAGCAAGATATCTTTCAGATTTTTCTTGTCATTTACAATGAAATCATTCAGGTTTGCCTGTGGGTGGCGAATATTCAAACAGGTATGGAGGTTCGCTCCTCCGAGATCACCATCAATGAGAATCACTTTTTTCCCGAGCGAGGCAAGAGCAATACCGAGATTCGCTGTAATAACAGACTTTCCGGTACCCCCTTTACCACCAGCAATAGCCCAAATATTGGCTTTGACACCGTTCAGAACAGTACTACTACCATTGTCAGAATGATTACTCATCATTTTTTTGTTTCTAAATGTTGAAAAGCTGCCAATATTGTCTTGAACTCAGATTAAATCAACGCAATTGACACTCATTAAAGGAAAATCCTCTACAACAAGTCATGGTCAGCAAAACTATAATAGCGCTGACCGGCAATGATTAGATGATCGATAACTTCTATGCCGACAACCACACCCGCCTGTACAAGATTTTTCGTAACACTTTTATCCTCATTGCTCGGTTCAGGATTACCGCTCGGATGGTTATGAATCAGAACGACGCGTGCTGCCGACTCGGTAATGGCTTTTTTGAACACTTCACGTGGATGCACTACGCTCGCGTTCAAACTTCCTTTTGTAATAACGTACTCACCAATAATACCGTTAGCCGTGTCGAGCAGAATAACGCTGAACTCCTCCTGTTTTACTGTTTCCAGCAACGGAATATACCGTTTTGCAAGACTCAGGCGAATAAACTTTCATCCGGTCAGGCCGTGTCCCGCTAGCGATGCGTCTGCCGATTTCAAATGCAGCAATGAGGGAAATTGCTTTTGCCTGCCCAATACCTTTCAACCTCATAAAGTCACCACTGTTTCTTGCAGACAATTCATAAGGGCTCTTGTATTCCACGAGCAGGCTCTTTGCTAAATCAACAGCTGTAATCAATCCTGCACCTGTCCGCAATAATATTGCAAGTAACTCTGCGTCAGATAAGCGAGCTGGACCAACTTGCAACAGTTTTTCCCGAGGACGTTCACCTTCAGGCCAATCTTTTATCCTGGTGTGATAGAAGTCCGCTTCTTTTATTTTATCGGTCAATATTTGTAAAGTTTTAAGGAAGTACAGAAAAAACTATATTTAAGCATAGGAGAAGGAAGAATATCGGACAAGAACCCAGATTAATATAGTAAATCTAAAATGAATATGCAACGATTAATACATTTTTCACTATATACCAGATTATTGTCAATTATATCCTGAAGTAGTATGGGATGGCATCAGTAATAGCAGTTAACCATTCCGACTTAGGTACAAAAATAATTCAGTGCTTATTATTGTTTTACCGTATTGCACGAGCATTTTCATACACCCGCAAGAACTGTATTATCAGTAACCCCAGTAATAAGCGCACCATACCCAATTGAGTTAAGGGTTTGGTACGTAAATGTTGACTATGACTTATGTATTCTGTTGTATTTTAATCTACTGATTTTTTAATATGCTTTTTCTTTCACTACTCTGTTTTTTAACGAACCAATACCTTCTATGAATGCTTCTACATCATCGCCATCTTTAACGCCTGAAATACCTTCAGGAGTTCCTGTTGCGATGATGTCTCCTGGATAGAGTGTGAAATATTTTGAGACATATTCGATAATTCCAGGAATCTTAAGAATCATATCTGATGTATTTGAATGCTGCTTTGATTTACCATTTACCGTAAGCAACAATTCAAGATTATGAGGATCGACAATAAAATCTTGTGGTGTAAAATACGGTCCAAGTGGTGTGAATGTATCATAGCTTTTGAAAGTCACCCAGGGTTTTCCTGTTTGCATGTCTTTTTTCTGTTGCGTGCGGGCAGTCATATCGTTAAGTATAGTATATCCCGCAATATATTTTTCAGCTTGCTCCTGTGAAATCTTTTTGCCTTTTTTCCCAATGACTATTGCAAGCTCTATTTCATGGTCTACTCTGCCTTGCTCAAAGCTAGGAATAATAACCGGTTTTCCATGACTCTGCAACGATGATGGAAGTTTTGCAAAGATTAGTGGCAGTTTCGGTTTAGCTACACCGAACTCTTTGGCATGTTTTGCATAGTTTAATCCGAGACAGATAATCTTTTGTGGATTAAGGATGGGCACCTCAAAAGTAAAGCGCGGTTCAACTTGGCACTTCTTTTCGAGTTTATTGTTGATTACAAAACGGACAAGTTTGTTGAGAAAGGATTTTTTATAATATCCAAATTCAAGAATTTCCTTGAGGTTTAGTGAATGGGGAATATTGTGTTTCTCTTTCCGATTGTACTGTTGGACAGCTTTATTGAAATCGATTCTACTGTCACCTAGCTCTATTCCGACTGAAGAATATCCACTTTTTGTATAGCTGAAAAGTTTCATAAGTATAAGTTCCTTTTCTATCATTTGTTATAACGGCAATAGCAATAACATATAAGTATTTTTAACTTTTTTGGAATAAATGCTGTTTTGCTTGTTGTATATTGTGAATCGAGAGATTGCACTATTTTTTTTAATTCTATAGTATATAAACTGGCAAATAAACACTGCTTTTATTGCTCTTTTTGCTGTTTTTCAAGCTCCCACAGCTTAATATATCGGACAATGTATCCTGCAACATCAAAAACAACTGCAAAAAAACCAGGAAAACCGTCACGAAAACCTTGTTTAAGTATATATCGTCTCGTGAATCTCAAAATAGGTTTTATCAGCAGCCAGACAATTGTGTTTCCAACATTAATGCGAACATTTTTATCTTTGAGTTTTAATGCGTCAAGCGATGTATAATAGTTGAATTTATTGAAGTAAGAATTAATCGAATCATAAGGATAATGGTCGATAGGATGCGACATAAATTCTATCGTGCCATTCAATTGCACTTTTTCATGAACACGATATTCATAAGGCGAAGACTGAGATTTTTTAAACATCTTCAATTGATAGTCAGGATAGTTACCACCGTTTTTCAGCCAGGTTCCGAAAAAATAGTTTTTTCTCGGAAAAAAATACCCGGCTGCTTCAGAGTTCGAATTCAGCTTCTCACAAATTTCCTGAATAAGTTCATGTGAAAAATATTCGTCTCCGTCTATCCATAAGAGCCAATCATTTGTAGCCCTGTCCCGCAGCATGTTACGCGCTTTACTAAAATCGTTATCCCATTCGAAGGTAAATACCTTTGCACCATAAGCTTTTACCTTTTCAACCGTATTATCCTCGAAGCCTGTATAGAGAACAAGTACTTCATCAACAATACTGCTTATTTCTTTCAGACACGCATCGATTTTTGGAGCTTCATCTTTGAGAATCATACAAAGTGAAACGGGCTGTCTCTCCGTATCTTTGATTACGTCATTCATCATAAATTTGCAATTTAATATTGTTAATGAAAATCCGGTTCAAGGAGCGAATAAAACATCCGCTCATATTCACTTATTTTCTTTTTCAGATCGAATTGTTCCCGAACTTTTATGATTCCTTCATTCCCCATTGTATCCCGAACAGCATTGTCGGTCAAAAGAGCAATGATTTTCTCACTGAGATCCTCAACATTATCTGGCTCAAACAATAGCCCGTTAATAGTATTGTCGATAATTTCAGGCACACCGCCTGCGTTCGTTCCAACAACCGGTGTTTTCATTGCCATTGCTTCAATGAGAACCATTCCGAATGTCTCTTTTGGAGTGGCTAACACGACAACATCAAACAATCCTAACAGCCTCTGCACATCCGGAACAAAATCAATGAGTCGAAATGTTTCGTTCAAATTCTTTCTGGTAATTAGATTAATCAGTTCCTGTTTATATCCGGTGCCCGTCTTGCTTCTGGATTCTTCGCCAATTATGAGAAAAAAAGTATCCGGATATATTTTAAGAATCATTGGTGCCGCGTTGACTAAAAGCTCTTGACGTTTCAGACGGTCAAGTCTCCCAACAATCCCTACAATATTTGCATTTTTAGGAATCATATAATCTTTCCGGTTAACCGAAGCAACTTGCGGATTAAATTTTTCGAGATTTACCCCATTATAAATGCAGGTAACCTGGCTATGAGACATACAGGTATGGTCAAGAACGTGCTGCCGGACTGCTTTTGTAACAGTAGTAATCATATCCACTTTGCCAAACACCCACCGATGAAAAATATCTTTTTTCGGGTAATGGGAATCCATATGTTGTGAAAATACCACTTTACCCCTGCCAGCAAATTTTTTTGCTAATCCTACTGTGCTTAAATCTTTTGAGATATACACATGTATAATATCGATCTGTTTTTCTTTGATTATTCTTGCCAGCCTCCATGCTGTAATAATATCGCAATACTTAATCAATGGCGACATTGCTATATGTGATGTATTGTGATCAGGACAATACTTACATATAGGTGAATTCGCCGCAGATACAATTGTAACTTCGTGCCCCAATTCGTTCAATTCTCGGGCAACAGTGCATGCAACCATTTCGAGTCCACCCCAAGACTTCGAAAACACAATGGTCAAAATTCGCAGTTTACTAAATATCTGCTTTTCGTCCATCAAGAACCTTATTATAAATCGTTACTGTTTTCTTGGCTATTGATTCGATTGTATAGAACTCCTCCACCTCAGCTCTGGCACTTTGTCCCCATTCGCGGCATTTTGATTCATCATTCAAGAGTACTGTAATTTGCTCAGCCATTCCAATAATGTCATCTATCTCGAAGACCATCCCAGTTTTTTCATGCTTAATGATCTCTACCAGAACATTTACATTTGTTGCTATGACAGGCTTCCGAGCTGTCATGTATTCCAGCGCAACCCGGGCAATGGTTTCGGAAAAACGCGAAGTGATTACGCCTATAGTAAAATCATCAATTGCTGCACGCGCATTTTCTACATATCCGGTGAAATGTACTTTATCTGCAATGCCGAGACTTTCTGCAAGCTGTCTAAGCGAATCTGTTTTAACCTGGAATTCCTGACCGACTATGACAAATCTGACATTTTTGACTCTTGTGGCAACTTTTGCAGCAACATGGAGAAAATGTCGGTGTCCCTTTTCCGGGGAAAGGCGGCCGACAATGCCGACAATCTTTTGATTTTTATCAGTTTTGATTAAATCGGTTGCTCTGTTTTCCTGCTTGCAATTATCAAATGCCGCTACGTCAATTCCTGCATAGACCACTGATGTTTTTTGCGGCGGCATTTTCAAGACTTCATAATACCGCTCGAAGTTTGCTTTACAAGGAAAAATAAGCCAATCGGCCCATTTCGAATACATATGTTTATTAAACCAGTGATTTTTTGGTTTCCGTGCATCACAACAGGTGCGGACAAGAGGAACATTTAAACCGAATAGTATACTCCCCAAAAAATGAAACAAATGTCCCGGTGGGCTTACTGCGTTTACTATGTCAATTTTTTCTTTTTTCACTAACCGGACTAAACGGGCTATTTCAATTGCGATTTTAATCGGATTCATCGATTGTAGTTTAATGTCGAATATTCGCAGGTCTCTTTCATCAGCTTTTTGGGCCGCCGGTACATTCTTGTCAGTACCGAACCACACTTCATCCCCTGCAGCCTTTAAACCCTGAGCAAGAGTCACACTATAGTATGCGGTCGCATTCCACCAAGGTGAATAATATAAAAAAAGTATTTTCATCGTTTCTATTGAATCAATGCTCTCTGTTCCGTATATTAATGATGCATATGGACAATTTATGCACAATCAGTGGTTTTACCTTCATACGGAATGCTGTCAAGTTCGATTATCCAGTTGTTGAAGCCATTACGTCAATCCTACCGATATGTAATGAATTCATCGTCAATGTCGGCAATTCTGATGACGATACGCTTTCCCTCATTACTTCAATCGGTTCTGAAAAAATAAAGATTGTTGAATCTGTCTGGGACGAAAAACTCCGTATAGGAGGCCAGGTCCTTGCACAGCAAACCGATATTGCATTATCCCACTGCACCGGTAATTGGTGCTTTTATATTCAGGCAGATGAGGTTGTTCATGAGCAATATCTTCCCGGTATTCGTGAAGCGGCTCAGCGTTACCATTCCGATCAGTTAGTCGAAGGCCTACTCTTTAATTATTTACATTTTTACGGCAGCTACGATTATGTCGGTTCTACTCGCCAATGGTATAGGAATGAAATCCGCGTCATTCGTAACAACAAGAATATCAATTCACATAAAGACGCACAAGGTTTCCGAATCGACGGCAGGCGATTGAAAGTGAAACCGCTTGATGCCTATGTATATCATTACGGCTGGGTCAAGTCTCCTCAAAAACAGCAATCGAAACAGCGATGGTTTAACCGGTTATGGCACTCTGACGAGTGGCTCGATAATAATGTCAAAGACGATAATGAATTCGACTACAGCGCAATCGATTCATTGAAACCGTTTATCGGTGACCACCCATCTGTTATGAAAAACAGGATTGCTCAACAGGATTGGGATTTCACATTTAACCAATCGGCAAACCTCAAACACACACTACTTAAACACCGGATACTTAATAAAATCGAATCTGTTAGCAGCTATCGTTTCGGTGAATACAAAAGCTACAAACTCCTCAAATAGCGCAAATTATACCTTTGTTTCAAGCGATTCTATTGCCTTAATAATGGAACCGCTGATATCTTCCTCGTAACAGATTAACCCGTTGTCACATATTTTTTTCCAGCAGGGTGAACAGTCAACACCCGATTCTAACTTAATACCCCGACCGTATAATTCAATTTCCTGTGCACAGGTGACATTGTACCATGCAACCACTTTTTTCCCTAAACCTATTGCCATATGCATTCCTAATGAATCACCGGTACAAACTATGTCACAGAGATCGATATACCCCATGCCCGGCCTCAGCCCTTCAGTTGTCGGCGTATTTATGACAACATTCTCGAATTCTCCAGCAAGAGCACTGTTTCTTTCGGTATCCTCTATTCCGCCAAGCAGGAGAATAGATTGAGAACGATCTCTTTTGAAGAGCCAACTGATTATTTTTTTCAATTCGTTTTCCGGCATCTTTTTGTTAGGATATAAGTTTGAGCATCCGGTATTGATACCGACAATCGGTTTATCCTTGTACAGACCGAAATCTTCACGAAGTTGATCGATACGTTTGTTTTCTTCATCTGAAAATCTGAATACGTAGGGATCAATTGTTTTATCGAGTTCAAACGTCTCTCTGAGAATATCGGGATACGTTCGTGTATTGTTTTGAAATTTAAGTTTATTATCGATTCCCATCCGGTAATTATAGCATGCACCGTCATTGAGGGGAATCATGACACCATCCTCATTCAGACCGTAACCAAGTTTCTCTTTTGCAATAAGCACATTCGTCAATGCACACATTTCATGAATTTTATCACTATTGCAAACAACATCAAACTGCATCTGCTGCAATGTGAGTAGTGAACCGATATCCCAAGGGTGTATAAAATCAATATATGGATTGTGTTGTAAAAGCTCTGCGGCTCGCGGTTCGGTCAACCAGTGAATAGTAGACTCTGGAAATTTTCGTTTCAGTGCAGGCAATATCGTTGTTGTCATCAGCACGGCACCAAGTGCTCCGAGGTTGATGATAAGAATTTTTGTCCCCATAGGTTCAGGATTCACACACGCTTCACCCTGCTCACCAGGATGGCACGGTTTATATCCTGTAAACTTTTTGCATTCTGGAATTTCTATCGTCATTTGTATTTATCTCTTATCTCATCATATTCGTTTTAAACAATCTCAGCGGGAAAATATGAATTAAGTACAGGTATAGATTTCATTTGGTCTGCTACATTCGATGCACTAACAGTTTCCATACACTGCATAAACTTCGGATCATTTTTGGGAAAGATACATTCACTGTGGTTACACTCGATACAGGGAACATCCCCCTGAACATATCTATGATTTTTGGGATCCGGGTAGGTCCAGGTTACCGGAGTAGTTGGTCCGTGAATAGTGACCGTCGGTATACCCACTGCCGCCGCAATATGTCCGGGTCCGCTGCTGTTTGAAACCACACAATGCGATTTTTCAATGATTGCAGACATTTCACGAAGATTTGTCATCGGTATCATATATGGCCTTGTTATCATCGATTCGGCAATAAACTGTATGAGTTGTCCCTCCCCCGGCCCCCAGAGAAGAATGATATTCGCTTCACAGATTTCCATGAGTAGGTCTCCAAGCTCAGCCCAACGATTCGGCAGCCAAGCGCGTGATTCACGTTTCGATGCCGGAGCGAAACAAACAGTCAGCCGGGAAATATCGATTTGTTCCGAATTGAAATACTCATCTGCATATGTCAATTCCGCTTTACTAAGGCAGAGCGTCAGTTCATGTGTCTCATCATCGATGCCTATTGATTTGAGGAGTGCAAGTTTTTTTAGTGCGCTATAACGCTCAGGTTGCTGTGTGCTCACTCTATGTGTATAGGCATATTTTCTTATCCGGACATCATAGCCAACCTTAACCGGGGCTTTTGAAAACAGTGTTGCCCAGGCAGTTCCGGGAGTTCCGAAAGCATCAATGACAAGGTCCCAATTTTTCTTTCCTGTTTCACGAAAAAATTTCAAAGACCCCTGAATATCATCCTTTTTATGCCGATAGTAGATTATTTCATCAAGGTTCGAATTATTTTCTAGTATCTGGCCTGCAAGTGGTTCAACCATGAATGCAATGTGCGCCTGCCGATAGTGTTTTCTAAGCAGTGAAATCATGGGGGTGCAAAGGAGCACATCTCCAATCGGCCTGAATTGTATAATTAATATTTTCTTAATGTCTTTCAGCATTACGCTATTGGGGCATTGTTCCGAATTACTTAATACATTCTTCGTAAGTCTTATTTCTGGAGTACTACTCCATATGATGTATTGGGATTGTGAGTTCTGAAAAAATTATTTACGTTTTCAATATATTGATTCCAATCGGAAATAGCATAATCCGGTTCATTGCCAATTATATGCAAATTGCATTGCTTTAAGACTTTATTTTCAAAATCTTCTTGGGTAAAACCTATTATTGCGTCATTGGGAAACGGATGATAATCGAATGTAAGCAGCAAAAGCCCTCCCGGTTTAAGTACCCGTTCCATTTCTTTCATAGAATCCGCTATTACCTGGTCCTCCATGTGTTCGATAACTGAAATACTGAATATCCTCTCGAAAAAGTTATCAGGATAAGAAAGTGCTTCTGCACTTTCCTGGGTAAACTTCACCTTTACGTTATATTTTCTATTTAATTTTCTGTGAACTTTATTCGGATTTATGGTGAAAGAGATACCAATCCTATTCAAACGTGATATTAAATTCTTTACTATTCCTGAACGGAGGTTGCTAATGTCTATTGCATGGACATCTAATCCTTTGCCGGCAAGATAAAATTGCAGCACTCCCCTTCCCGATCCGCAGTCGAGTATTTTCATATCCCTTTTCAGATCAGCATTGGATATTGCCCAAGGATTATCCCAGTGTTTATAAGACTCAAAAACTGCCGGTTCAAGCAGAGAACTACCACGGCATCGTTCGGCTGAATTTCTTTTTTTGGTGGAGACCTTCAAAAAGCTATGAATGTCGTCAAGAATAATTTTAAACTGCGTCAAATTAAAATCATCAAGTTCAATGTACTTATTAACAATCGTCATATTTGTTTCGCCAAACGTGTTTTAGAGTAAAAATCCCTATGCTATAATTGGAAAATTATTGCGTGAATTATTACGGTCACACACTTATTTTGTGTCAACTAATATAAAATCGTCGCACGCATTAACAACTTTCTGAATATTATCATGCTCATCAGAAAGGTCTACTACTTTATGATATAATCCATCATCGTAACCATACACAGAATAATTATCAATCAGGTATATTCCAACCGTGTGTATTTTCAATGCAGCCGATAAATGTAAAGGTCCGGTATCTCCAGAGACAAAAAGTGTGCAGCATTGTATTAATCCGGCTAACAATCTGAAATCATCAATGTATAGAACAGTTTCAGATTCGTTGGCCACTAAGTATTCATAGAGTTCTTTCTCCGCCGGACCGCACAGAAACACTATTTTATATGAATTGTGCTCCCGAAGCAATTCGGCGAGTGACACAAAATTTTCTATATTCCATTGCTTGGCAACTCCAGCTCCCACCCAAAATAATACCAGTTTATCACTCTCATTCACACCCTTTTCAATAAGATTTTCTTTCGCTTGAGCAGCCTCAGAATGAGTAAGACATATTTTTGGGGCATACGTATTTCTGATGGGTGTTAAGAGCGTCAGTAAATCGTGTATTATGTCAATATAATGCTTATCATTTTCGGGAATTACTGTGCAATTCAAAAAAAAACTGCTCTCTCCTCTCAGAAATCCTACCCGATATGTTCCACCTGTTAAACGTGTCATTAAACCATTGGATAATGAAAATCCCGATGGAGTACTGCAATCTATGACAACATCATATTTAGATTTTCGAATAGACAAAAGTAACGCTATTAACCTAAAAGGATTGAAAAAATATGCTTTTTGGTAAAATGGTATTAATCTATTGATATATGCATTTTGATCCCAAATTGAAGCCATTGCCTCATGTATACACACATCGATTTCCGCATTCGGGTAAATTTCCTTGAGTGCTTCTGGCAAAAAGGTCGTCATAACATGATTCCCCATTTTGCACTCTAATCTCAACAATAATATTTTTTTAATATTATTGTTTTTGTCGTGAAGATGGGAAAATTGTTCACCATGCCACAATATAGAACGTAATGCAATAAGCAGTAATTCTTTACCACGCCGCTCAATGTGCTTCAATATCGCCACTCGTTGATTCCTCATCAAAACTGTAAATTATACATTGTTTTGTAGAGACCTTCCTGATTAATTAACTCATCATGCTTGCCAATACACTGAATTGACCCTTTATCCATAACGACAATTTTATCTGCATTTTTTATCGTTGATAACCGGTGTGCAATAACAATAGTGGTCCGGTCTTTCATCAGATAAGCAGTGGCTTCCTGAACAAACTTTTCCGATTCTGAATCAATTGCAGATGTCGCTTCGTCCAGCAAGAGAATAGGCGGATTTTTCAGTACAGCCCGTGCAATAGCAATGCGCTGCCGCTGTCCACCTGAGATTTGCACTCCTCGTTCCCCAATTTCAGTTTCATAACCTTCAGGAAGCTCTTGTATGAAGGAGTGCACATTTGCAATCTGTGCTGCTTCTATCATATCATCTTCTGATGCACTAAGATTGCCATACTGAATATTATCGCGCACCGTTCCCGAAAACAGAATAGTCTCCTGAGGCACAAGACTCATTTGCTCCCGCAGGTCTTTTCTGCTGATTGTTGAGATGTCAATCCCGTCAATGAGTATAGACCCGGACTGTAAGTCGTAAAACTTGAGAAGAAGATTAAGAATCGTACTTTTACCAACACCACTTGGCCCAACCAGTGCGACCGTTTCACCAGACTCAACAATTAGTGAAACATCATTCAGCACTGTATCAACTCCATTGTAAGAAAACAATACATTTTTGAATTCAACTTTCCCCTTCAAAGGTTTCGGAAGGGTTGCCGTCGTCTCAGACGACTCCTCAGGAATTTCTTCAATAAGCTCTAAAATACGCTCAGCTGCGGCAAGTGCCCGTTGAATAACCGGCTGTGTTTCTCCAAGCGACTTAATCGGTTTATAAGCCATGGAAATTAGAACGGCAAAGGTTGTAAAAACCGAAATGTCCATTTGCTGGTTGAGAATGCGAAATCCGCAAAAAAGGATAACGATCGTCATCCCGACAGTGCTGAGAAATTCGTTCGATGGTTTTAAAAAAGCAGAAAGTCTGTGTGCTTTCATCGAATGAGCATAATTTTGATATGTTTGTTGTGAAAATTTTGTTTCTTCGTAATCTTCTCTGTTGTATGTTTTGATAATTTTGATCGCAGTAATCGTCTCCTGTAAAAACGCACTGATATCTGCAAGCTTCATCATGATTTTTCTGCTTGCTTGCCGAATCGAGTCGCTGAAAAATTTCAGGACTCCTGCAGCAATGGGAACAACAGCAAGTGCAAATAACGTTAATTGCCAGTCTGTTATCAAGAGTGCTGAAACAAATATAATAGTATAAATAATACCTTGTGCCAGATTCACAAACGCCAAAAGAGAATGTTCCATAACCTGTACATCGTTTGTAACACGGGACATGATTTCGCCTGTTTTCCCGCGATCAAAATAAAGCATTTCAAGATGAAGCATGCGACTGTAGAGCTGATCCCGAAAGTTTTTTATGGTCTTCTGAACAACAGACGCCATAAGATATTCTTTGGCATAGATAAATATACCCTTGAACATTATCAGCACAACAATGAAAATACCGATATTAATGAGAATTGACTTGGCTTGATCAATATTTTCAACAGTAAATGATTCCAACAAGGTATAGTTAAATCCGAATCGTTCAATTTTAGCACCTTCGAAGACCATCTCTAAATTCCCCGTATTCGCGAGACTCGTGTTTACCTGACTTAATCCATCAATCAGCCATCCTACAATTGGGGCAAGCAATGCATCTGAAAAACCCATGAATACTGTAGAAATTAAACCGCCGAGAATTCTCACTTTAAACGGCTTTAAATAGAGCAGAATTCTGATGAATACTCTTTTTTTTGATCGTTCGGACATGATGTTTATTTGCGCAGATTCCTTACGTTCGGACACTCACAGTAATAGAGCATAAATGAAAACGTAAAATTTAGTAAAAACAAGGAACTATTGCAACTTGTTTCATTTACTGATCATATTCGATTAAGCTCAATAAGTGAACTGGAAGCATCAATCAGAGATTTCAAAATAATTCAAATGTTAATCACTGGGGTTTTATCGGCAAGCAATACTCAGTGCACTGGGCTGGGGTATAGGACCTCATTATAGTGTCACTTAAAAATATCAGATGTATTCTGAGCATCAAGTCGTATGGCTGTATTCTCCTGGACAGTTACATTGACCATCCACGAGTACTTTTTTATTAGATTACCCGAAAGTGCATAGATATGATACATTTCCGCCGGAATTCTCGTAACATCCTGATCGCCCGAAAGAATTAATAATGAATAGAGATAATAATCGCCATTTTCCAGTTTCGGAAATCTGAATTTCCCCTGACCATTAACCTGTGCTTTGAGCAGTAGTTTATTATCAATTAGCTGAGCAATAACACCGTTATAACCGTTTTGTCCATCAAGCAGTTCACTGCGGAAATTATTAAATATATTTTCTATTGAATCTCTCTCAGCAAAAACGGAATCAAGGTGAATTTTATTCTGTCTGTAAATCCGTGATGCAGGATCCGCATTGCCAAGTGTGACACGGAATATTATTTCTTCTTCCCGTGCAAGATCAATATACTCTTCTTTGAGAATTCTGTAATATGAAACAGAATCTTCAAGCGGAGCAACCTTCTTATCATAATATACAGAAAGAGAATCAAGGAATGGCTTAATTTCCGGCAATATCAGATAAATATTCATATCATGTACAGATTTGATTACATTTTCACTCGCACCTTCAATTACCACCTCACCATCCAATGATCCCCATTTTGTACCATAATCGTAAATCGCAAATCCTAAAAATGCGATCATAACAATGAGAATTATAGTTAACGTGACTTTCATAGTATCAAGAGCGTGTTTGAAAAATGAATAGTTATGATAACCATACGTTGAGATGCTGCAATAATTTCAGTATAACAATTAAAACAGTTGTTTTTATGGCACTACTACATCAAGAACAATGTTCATTATGATTATTCAATTTTATTGCTCTCAAATTGATGTAAAACTGATTCAAATACAGAAAGTGACTGTTTTTTTAATTCATCAATAGTGTTGGTATTATGGATTACAAAATGTGATTTTTCGATTTTTTCATCCTGGACCATCTGAATATCCATTCCCTGCAAGAGAACATCTGCAACAATAGGGTCACGTATTCTAACTCGTTCTATCATTTGGTCTTTATCAGCAGCAACCGTTACGATAAAATCGTATAGATTTTCAGTTCCGCTTTCAAAAATCAGTGCCGCATCGACTCCTATCATCTTATATATACCGCTTTGCGCTTTTTGATCAATGTCTTTCCAGTACAGCTTCCGTAATTCAGGATGTATAATACGATTTAATTTTTCTGAACTTTTTTTACTTTGAAATACTATTTTTCTCAATTTTTCTCGGCTGATCCGCCCATCGGTCCCGCAAATTTCAGTGCCGTACGCATCAATAACCTGCTGATGTAATGTATCATCGTTCCAGAGTAGCTCCGTTGCCCTGCGGTCAGCATCAATGATGTAGGCACCTTGTTCCTCAAATATTTTTGCAACAGTAGATTTGCCACTTCCCATATTTCCGGTAATAGCAATAATCGGACAGGAGTACTTATAAATATGCATTGCGGTTGCGCCTATGTCGTTTCCAGAGTAAGATCGCCTGTTTCCGGTTCACCACTTTCTTCCATCCGGATACGAAGCTTCAGGTCGTTAGCACTATCTGCGGCACGGATAGCAATATCATAGTCGATGATTTCGGATTTGTAGAGTTCATACAGGTGCTGATCGAACGTCTGCATTCCTTCATGGTTACTTGCAGATATTACACTTTTTAATCCCGTGGTGTCTCCCTTATGAATGAGATCGCTGATACGGGGAGAACCGAGCATAATTTCCAGGACTCCTGCCCGTCCGTCACCATTCAGTGTTTTAACAAGCCGTTGACAGATTACTCCTCGCAAGTTGAGAGAGAGCTGCATATAAATCTGCCGGTGTTCAGGAACCGGAAAGAAATTCAATATTCGCTCAAGTGTTTGATTGGCGTTGTTTGAGTGGAGCGTGCTTAAGACGAGATGCCCTGTTTCAGCAAAAGATATAGCAGCTTCCATTGTTTCTCTGTCCCGTATTTCTCCAATGAGCATAACATCGGGTGCTTGACGCAGTGCGCTTTTCAAAGCATCTTTGTACGATTTGGTATCCATGCCCACTTCGCGCTGCGTAACGATACTTTTTTTGTGCTGGTGGATAAACTCAAGGGGGTCTTCGATAGTAATGATATGCCCCGATTTTGTTCTGTTTCTGTAATCGACCATAGCAGCAAGTGTTGTCGATTTACCAGAGCCGGTCGCTCCAGTCACTAAAACAAGCCCCCGTGATTCAAGTGCTAGCTCTCCGAGTACTGCAGGGAGTTTTAAGTCTTCAAGCGAAAGAATGTCGAGTTTAATCTGCCGGATAACCATTGCAACAGAATTACGTTGTTTCATAATATTAACACGAAACCTGCCTATCCCAGGAAGGCTGTATGCAAGATTTTGCTCCAAACTAACTTCAAATTCTTGAGCCTGATCCTCTCTCATCAATCCGTTAGACATCTCAACAATTTGATCATTCGTCAGATCATCTTTTCCGATTCTAACAAATTTTCCTTTTGCACTCAATGACGGAGGCGCACCAACGATCAGATAGAGATCGGATGCTTCCTGCTTTACCATTGTTTTGAGTAACGCATCAAGGTTCATTGGGTAACCTCACACCTGATTATCTTAAGTATTGAAGAAACATTTTCAATTTACGAATTACGATTTTATTGATCATTATTTACCAATCGAATTAGTCCCTGCACATCGTAAACATAACTTTTCAAAGCCGGAAGTGTACTACGCAGAGTATCGCAAATTTGTGTTATATCCGGTTTGTCAATGCCACAAGTTTGCAACATATCGCTATCGGAAAAAAGGGCTTCTTTTTCACCATCAAACTTGATCGTACCATCGTCAATTACTATGATCCTTTGTGCAACCCGTACTATAAAATCGAGATTGTGTGATACAACACATACTGTCTTGCCATTTTCATGTAAATCTTTAATTATCTTTTCAACATCCTGCGCACTTTTAAAATCGAGACCAATCGTCGGCTCATCAAACAATACAACTTCAGGTTTCATAGCAAGTACACCTGCGATTGCTACTTTTCTCCGTTCACCACTGCTTAAACTATGTGGGGACCTGTTTTCAAATTCATTCGAGTCAAGACCAACCATTTCAAGAGATGCACGTGCTCTTTCAAGCAGCGCAGAGTTAGCATGGCCATTTTTGGGGATTCCAAACGACACATCATCGATGACAGTTTCTTCAAATATCTGCTTTTCAGGAAATTGAAAGACAATGCCAATTTTGGACCGGACAGCATTCCAGTCTTTTGCATTGAGCAGTGCAGTGCTGTCCATCGAGATTATACCGCTATCAGGATTTAACAATCCCGCGCATAGCTCAAGGACTGTCGATTTACCCGAGCCAGTTCTGCCGATAATCCCGACAAGTTCTCCCTGAGTAATTCTGAACGATATATCTGTTACAGCAGGAGTGCTATCGGTAGTATTATAAGAAAAATTTATTTTTTCAAGTTCAATATTCATGTATTTGAATCTACTTATTTATGAATAATTAAACAGTGTCTCTGGCAACTGAATTTCAGGACATGCTTTTTTTAGCCGGTATTCAACTGGAATCTCAACACCTATTTCTCGTAGCAATTCCTGCTTCTCACTGAAAATAAATTCTGGAATACCATCAGCGACTATGCTTCCCTGATTCAAAACCACAACTCTATCACATTGGACTGCTTCTCTTGAAAACTGAGTTATCAATATGACAGAAAATCCCTCCCGCTTCTGCTCCCCAATCTCTTTTTGTAACTGAGTAAATATTGATTTCCTGTCAAGACTATCGAGAAACGAAGTCGGTTCGTCAAGGATAAGATACTTCGGATTAGCCACCAACACAGAAGCTAGTGCTAATTTCTGCTTTTGTCCACCAGAAAGCTGAAATGGAGACCTGTTCTTTAATCCGGAATAGTTAAATTCTTCTAAAATCCGGTTTACACGCCTGACAATTTCTGACCGGGGAACACCTCTATTCTCAAGCCCAAATGCAATTTCCCTCTCAACAAAATTAGTTACGAGTTGATCATCAGGATTCTGGAATACAATTCCTATAAGATCATAGAGCGATCGGGAGCGCAGCAGTACATTAATATCCGTATTATCTATTGAAATTGAACCGGACTGTGCTAAATGTAATCCAGACATTGCCAACGCTAAAGTCGATTTTCCCGAACCGTTCGGACCTATGATCGCAGTAAATTCTGCTTCTTTAATATCAATTGATACATTGCTGATCGCTTGGAAAGAATTATTCGGATCGAGAGGGTATGAAACATTGATATTATGACAATTAATCATCGGGATTGCCAATCCGCTTTATTACATCATAAACATATTTTAAGGGTATATTCTCTTTTTCTGCAACTTTTTTACACTCTTCATATTCCGGAGAAGTATGCTTCTTTCCATTATAGAAATAAGATTTTACTTTCAGCATACCCCATGGAGTTTGTACTTTTTCGATTTCACGTACAAGTTTTGTTCTGTCGGTATCATGATACCGAATGCCCAATGAAGTTGTCTCTTGAAAAATCACATCCATACATGTATCGAGATAACTCCTTTCGAGTACAACTGTAATTTTCTGACCGGGCCGACCCTTTTTCATAATAATTGGTGTCAGAAACACATCCACCGCACCCTTTTTGAACAACTTTTCCATAATATACGGAAACATTTCCGGATTCAAATCATCAACATTAGATTCAGCGACAATCATTTTATCCTGTTCAAAATCTGCATCTGTTTCACATATGATAATTCTAAATACATTGGGGAAATTTTTATCGTCTCTGTCACCTGCACCGTATCCGGTTCCGGTTATTCGCATTGTTGGTAATGCAGCACTGTATTGTGCAAGCGTTGTAACAAGAGCCGCACCAGTCGGTGTCGTCAACTCTGCTCCAATCTCTTTTTTTGTGACGGGAAATCCTTTAACGAGTTCCAGTGTTGCAGGTGCCGGGACAGGAATTGTACCATGTTCACATTCGACCGATCCTGAACCAAGGCAAATTTCAGAGCAATAACAGGCTTCTATCCCTAATTGCTCAAGCCCCCATACTGATCCGATGATATCAATGATTGAATCAGCCGCGCCAACTTCATGGAAATGAATTTTTTCTAAAGGAATCTGGTGAATTGTGCTTTCTGCTTCAGAAATTCTCCTGCAAATATTTTTCGATTTTTCACGTGTAGACTCTGACAAATCTCCGGATTCTATTATTGCTATGATGTCTTTTAGATGTCTGTGCTTTTTCTGTTCAGTAACGGTTAACTTGAAGTCTGTAGCACCAATTCCCTTCTTAGTTATTCTTTTTGCATCTATGGACACTCCATTGATTCCAAGGGATCTTACCATATCTTTTAAAGATTTTATGTCGAGCCCACAGTCTACCAGTGCGCCGAGCATCATGTCACCGCTGATTCCGGCAAAACAGTCAAAATAAGCTATTTTCATCAGATATTATATTATTTGTTTGTTACTATAATGCACTAACGGCGGTATAAAACCGCCGCTATTTCAATGGAGAACTTTTGTAATAAAAATCTGCTCCACACTATTTAAAAATGATTAAGTGTTTTCAAAAACATCACATTGTATGATTTATAAATGTGATTCTTAGGATTTTACGAACTTCCATAAACTTACCTGGGCTTTGCTCACAAGGTCTTCAAAGGTTGTACCATCCATAGGAAAATCAGCATAGCCATAATCCAATAGAATACCATTTTTCTTAATAAATTTATCGGTCTCAACGACTTTCTTGATTTTTGCGGCAATAGTCTCGGTTGTAATCTTTGTTTTTCCCTGAAGTACAACCATAAAGGAATCCATGCCAATTTTTACAGCAGAATCAATCGGTGTTATCATATTTTTAATATGGTCAAAAACATGATCCCCAATACTGAAAATCTTTATTCCATAGTTAGATTTATCTTTTAGATAAAGCTTGAATATAAGAACACTTAATGTTCCTCTATACTGACCGGCTTTTCTAATCGTTTCCATCAGTTCGCTTCTGCCTCCAGACATCGGATCAGTAATGAGCAATTTCCGTTCGACATTGTATTGCCCAAGCCGGATCATGGGTGCAATTTGAACTGACATAACCTCGAGTAGCTTTAATTTTTCAAGGTCACTCTGGTCTGATTCATCAAGCTGATGAATTGTAATAAGCCCAACAAGATGATTCTGTGCATTAAGGGGTATAACACAAAAATTCTTTATTTTTTTCTTGTCTGAATCAGCAATTGCTTTTGAAAATATTGCATCTTTTTTGTAATCAGAAACATGGACAACTTCATTATCTCGAATAGCTTGTCCTATAATTCCTTTTTTCCATTGAATTTTAAAATTTGTTGTCGATTTCTTTGTGAAGCCGACACTATCTTTTACAAAAAATTCCTCTTTCTCTTCATCGTGTATCAAAAGCATTGCCAGATTAATATCAAGGCTTGCTTCAATAGTACCTAATGCAAAGTTAATAATTTCATCCATTTCTTCACTTGAGTTTATGATTTTACTTATCTCATAAAGTGTTGTTAAATCTGCTAAAGCTTTTTCAACTTTACGAGATAATTCGAGGTTTTGCTTTTTTAATCTTATTTTTTCAATCGCTTTATTTACTGTTATGACTATTTCAGAGACATTAAACGGTTTATGAATATAGTTATAGACACCATGTTTCATTGCTTCAATTGCAGATTCGATACTGGAATGACCAGTAATGACAATTACTTCACAATCCACCGAAACTTTGTGTGCAGCTTTAACAATATCGAGCCCGGAAAACTTAGGCATCTGAAGATCCGTTATAATAACATCATAATATTCTGACTGAATTCGCTTCAGTGCCTTTTCAGGATTTTGAAAGGTGTCGACTGAATATCCTTCTTCAGTGAGCACTTCATTCAAAATTTCTGTAACTCCTACCTCATCATCAATAACCAGAATTTTTTCCATGGAGACTGCTCCTCATTTTGTGCAGTATAAAACGCTTAAATATTGAATGCGGAAAATTTCAAATGGTAGGGCTCATTACGCAAATTTTGACTGGGAATTTATTTTCATTTCACCACCTCTGGAAAAGACATGAACCTGCTTATAGGTAAACTCTGTTTTCAGTTTACTCTGGTCTATACTCACCAAAACATTTCTAAAAACTGTATCTGCTGAAATTTTTTTCAGATTTTCACTCACCATAACCTTGAACTCTTTTTGGAGCTCTTCTTTCTTTTTAATAACTTCATTTTTCTTTTCTCGGAATTTCTTGAGCTTAATTAATAACTCCTTAAGCTGCTTTTGTTTGGATTCCGGAAATTTCGGCAGTTTTCTCTTCAAAACTTCGATAAATTCAATTTCTTTGACAAGGCTATTTTCGGCTTTTGTTAGGTACTCTTCGTCACGCTCGATAATGAGCATCTTTTCATACAATTCTCCTTCGACACGGCCGCCGACTTTTACCTCTGCCAACAAATTACTTGCAGAACCAATTGTTTTGGCTTCTATTGCCTTTTCCGCGTAAAGTTTCCCTCCGATTATTGAACCACGGCCTTCATTGGCTTTTATCTCATTATCCGCACTAATAATAGAATTCATGATATACTCACCGACAGTAACATCATTCCCAGCTTCAATTGTAGCCTCATTAATGAATTCCGCCCGGACATCTTTAGCTGCAAGTATTCTGGCTTTTTCCTGGCCAACAACGCCTCGTCCAATAACAACACTCCCTTTAGTCGATATCAATTCTGCTCCTTCAACAACACCTCTAACCCTGATATCTCCTTCTGTTTTCACTTTAAAACCAGTAAGTACATCGCCGGATACTGCAACGTCTCCAGTAAATTCAATATTACCAGTTGTAAAATCGACGTCGCCGTGGATTGCCAGAATGTTTTCAATACTGAGTCGTTCCTTCTCTTGAATTATTCTGCCACTTAAAGAAGCGTATAACGACAAACCATCGTCAGATATGTAAGTGTTTTTTCCAAGAGGAAGTTTATTATCTTTACCTGTTGAGTCGATCTCCTCATCAAATACACTTCTACCATCTTTGCCCTTTGTCGCAGGAATTTTAACTGCAAGAAGCTGGTCTTTTTCAACCGTTTTCAGTGAACTGATCTGGTGAAAATCGACGCTGCCATCTTCTTTGACTAACGGTTCGCTGCTGACTTCAGTGTCAACTTCAAGAACAATTTGTGCCTCTTCACCAATGATGGCTTCATCACCCCGGGCAATAACTTCTTTTTCAACAAATATTTTGTTACGAATTATCTGTTTGATTTTTTCAGTATCAATTTTGTATGTCACTCCGGCTTCAAGAATTTTGTGCAGAATATCTCTCTCAGTAAGTTCCTGATCATCTGTAGGCGGGAAAGTTACATCCATGTACGCTTCAAGACCGTCACGTGAAACGGTTATACGGATGAACTCATTTTTAATCAGGATGATATTCAACTAAGGAATCAGCTACTTTTACCGGCTTCTCAAGGCTCTTTTTGTAAAGATCGATAATTTTGCTATAGGGCGCTTCAAGGACGCCCAGTTGCAAAAGTTTTTGTTCAAGAGTGGAAACATCAAGATTATCAACATGTTCGGCTTTTACAACGTAAATACCGTCGTCTTCAACTTTAAGGCCTAATTTTTCGAGTTCTATTTCGCTAACGTAATCCATACAATGAAAGGGAAATTAGTGATAAATATTTATTATAAAGCGAGTAATATTGGCGTTAAGGTGATTTTCTTGAAAGCTATTCATTCAGAGAAGTAATTGCAGTTAACTTACGACTCATCATTTTCCGCGGTTTCAGTTTGGTAATCACCATCCCGGGAAATTTCGGAATCTTCTTTGATGGATACAATATCTGCCTGTATACCTTCTTGAAATTCTTCACTATCTTCAGACTGCATAGGTCCGATATCGACTTCTTCCTCTTTGACATCAGCAGACTGATCCGTTAAAGATTCATTATCTGAATCTGGATTTGCCATTACATTTTCACTTTCAACACCAGTGCTGCTGTAATCTTCATTTGAATTATAACTGGTTTCTTCTATATTTTCTGGTGCAATATTTTGTAGAGGCATCCCGTCTCTATCATCATCGTCATCTGATTGTTTTTGATACTCCAGCTGAATAGTAGCAGTTCTACCACATTTACACTCAATTTCAATATTATCAATCACACCATCTTTTTTAAACAATTTCAGGATAAAAGATTCGCTCTCGATTACTTGTTTCTGACCGACAAGCTCAATATCATCCTTAACTGTCAGTTCATCATTTTTGATAACTGATTTTAAAGTACCTTCTTCATCATCATCTCTATCATCAGTACCGAAATCAAATATATCGACAAAATCGTCTTTAGCCATATTTATTCTATCTCTTTGAAATTTGCTCAGTTTTAAATATATAGTTAAACGATTCTAAAATCAAGAAAAAACACCTGTCAAAATAAGTGTAAACATACTTCACCAATAATATCGTCCATTCTTAAGAGTAAAGTTATTAATTTACCGATTTTACATTGGGAAACTCATGGCAATCATATAAATCTTTTCAATAAATTTAATGCGAAACTATTACCTATTCTTTAAGTATTGAATGATTTATAAATATTACATGTTGATAACTTTACCTGCCAACACCTCGCACGTGCCAATAAACTCTTGACATATATAGTGTACATTTGTATATTATATTATATAAACATAAAAGAATTATGTTCATTTGTTAATGTGAACATAATTCTTTCGTATTTATTCAATTTTATAACTGGTGAAATCCATGCGACATTATCCACATATAATCCACAACATTATCAACATATAGTATGGAGCTATGACATTTACACCTACATATTGATTTTTTTCTTGACAAACAATATTAATGGGAGTATATTGCACACTCAAAATAGAAATAAAAGATGTCTTAGAAGGGCGTATTTGCCGTTATCCGTGGTGACTTTATATAGAATTATTTTTCACTTATAAATATCCACAAATATTGAAGAGTTTTCGGAGATAACTTTGTGTATAAATTTTTTGCATTTGCCAATTTCTTTTCGCTTATACTCAAATTGAACTCATCAGGGACTTCTGATATTGATGCTCATCTCTCCGAATATTATCTTGTTGACGTTAAAAGTTGTTCTTCTAATCATTAAATCCGCATTTCCTAAAGATTGGTAAACACAAGTAAGAAAACATACGTATATGTGGAACAATTATGGAATTTTGACGGATTTTTATGATTATTTCTTAATTTGGAGATCAGCAAAGTAATATGACTGGATACGGTGCTGATTCAAGGCTTTTTTTGTTTATTTTCATCAATTGACTCATTAATAATTAATTTTGGATTCGAATCTTTCACAACGTATCTTCATTTGGAGGTGAAATGGCCGATTTGCTCGATATAGCATTAGGAAAATCTGATACAGGACAAAACGGTAATAATGGCGAACACTCAAAAACAATAGATCCCCTGGATGATTTACCAGGACCGGTTCAAGCAATAATCGATCTTACAAGTGATGATGCTCACGAGTTTAACAGTGAAAAAACCGCCAGTAAATTACAGTACAAATTACATTATACTGTACCCAAGAAATTGGAGTTATCTGAAAACTCAATGCGTGTATTAGAAAAGCGGTATCTTCTTAAAGATGATGACGGTAATATAGTAGAGACTCCGGAAGAATTATTCCGCAGAGTAGCCCAGTGTGTTGCTGCTCCTGATTTGAAATATGCAGAAAAATCAGAAGTCAAGATACTTGAAGATATATTTTACGGCATGATGGCACGTCTTGAGTTCATGCCGAATTCTCCGACACTCATGAATGCCGGCAAGGAAAACGGACAACTGTCCGCCTGCTTTGTTATTCCTGTCGAAGATTCAATGGAAGGAATATTCGATTCCATCAAACATGCAGCATTAATTCATAAAACTGGTGGCGGAACAGGATTCGCATTCTCCCGCCTTAGACCTAAAAGTGATGCAGTATTATCAACACATGGAGTCGCTAGCGGGCCGGTATCGTTTATGTCCGTTTTCGATGCTGCAACCGAGGCAGTAAAACAAGGCGGCACTCGGAGAGGTGCGAATATGGGTATTCTCCGAGTTGATCATCCCGACATTATTGATTTCATCACGTGTAAGTTTGACAATAAGAGAATTAATAATTTCAATATATCCGTTGCTCTCACTGAAAAGTTTATGGAGAATATACAATCAGGCGAGGATTATGATCTTATTAATCCGCGAAACGGTAAGTCTGTTGGAAAGAAAAATACGAAAACAATTTTTGATACCATTGTAAATATGGCGTGGAAGAACGGTGACCCTGGTATTGTTTTCCTTGATAGGATCAATAAGGATAATGCTACTCCGAAACTTGGAGAAATGGAGAGCACGAATCCCTGCGGTGAGCAACCACTTCTTCCATATGAAGCGTGCAATCTTGGCTCAATCAATCTCGATAAGATGTTGAAACGTGAAGATGGGGTAATGTCAATTGACTGGAAAAAGTTTAAACGGACGATTCACGCTTGTATTCACTTCCTTGATAATGTAATCGACGCAAATCACTATCCTCTTCCTGAAATTGATAGTATTGTGAAAGCAAACCGAAAGATCGGCCTTGGTATCATGGGATTTGCTGATATGCTGATCGAACTTGGAATATCATTTGACTCTCCCGAGGCATTGGATATCGGAGACGAAGTGATGCAATTCATTAACAGGGAATCGAAGATAAAATCTATGGAACTTGCATCTGTTAAAGGAGCTTTTCCAAATTTTGAGGATTCAATTTATAACGATTACAGTCTTCCGGAAATACGCAACTCAAACACAACGACAATCGCACCCACAGGAACTATCAGTATCATTGCAAATTCTTCGAGTGGTATCGAGCCTATTTTTGCTGTTTCGTATTACCGCAAAGTAATGGATAACGATATACTTGTAGAAGTGAATCCTCTTTTCGAGCGGATTGCAAAAGAGCGGGGATTTTATTCAGAAGAGCTTATGAATGAGATTGCTGAAAAAGGAAGCATTCAAAATATCGACTCTATCCCCAAAGATGTGAAACGGTTATTTATAACATCACACGATCTGTCACCAGAAGGGCATATAAAAATTCAGGCTGCATTTCAGCAACATTGTGATAATGCTGTATCTAAAACCGTGAATTTTTCCCACGATTCTACTGCTGAGGACATTAAGGGTGTTTATCTCTTGGCGTATAAACTTGGCTGTAAGGGAGTGACCGTTTTCCGTGACCGTTGCAGAGGTAGTGACAATCAGGTGTTAAATATTGCTCATAAGGAAGAAAATACAGATGAGCCGGATTCAGTTACAGATAATTACAAAAGTGAAGAACATCTCATTACACCCCGAAAACGTGGCAATACCACCTACGGCATTACCGAAAAGATTGTTACCGGCGAAGGAACCCTATATGTAACAATCAATCAGGATGACCAGGGATTATGCGAAGTGTTTACGAATATCGGCAAACACGGAAGTGATGTTGCTGCTTTCTCCGAAGCGGTAGGTCGGTTAATATCACTCTGTCTTAGATCAGGAGTTTCACTTGACTCGATCATTAAGCAGCTTCGGGGCATTACAAGCAGACCGATATGGCAGAAAGGCGAACAAATTCTTTCCGTTCCTGATGCAATCGGCATTGCCCTATCGCGATATCTTAATGAAGACGGATCGCAGATTACAATGAAGGTACCAGATTTTATCAATTTACCAAAGAAATCCAGCAATGGGGCCAGGAAAAACAACGGTTTTAATAATGATTTTTCAAGTTGTCCTGATTGCGGAAGCCCGGTTGAGCATGAAAGTGGTTGTGTGGTGTGCCGGAGCTGTGGATTTTCCCGTTGCGGATAAAAAGCACTATAATTTTTATAGATAAACCTTCTTGTATACGCATTTATGCAGGAAGGTTTTCTATATAGATAATAAATTTTCTTGGATTATATTATCGGACTCGTATTGAGTCAATTTCGGTAAATACCGAGTCAACCAAACTTGGAAAAAGATCAGGAAATAAAAGTGAATCGGAAATGGTGATGTATTTGACTTGGTCATACGGCTGAATAGTCGATTGTACAACCCATGAATCAGAATATAACCGTCTTATTTTCTGAAGATTATAAAATTCTGCTTCTTCACGATAAGCAAAATTACCAACACGAATCTTATAAAATGGCGGATCGAATATCTTGTAAATCGGCTTATCAAATATACTTGCAAGAGCACTTTCGTATACTTCTTCGGAACGAATAAAACTTGTTGAGGAAAATATCTGAATCCTGAAACCAGGAATGGATATAGTGCTGTCAACATCTGTGCTATCTAAAAAAAACGAATTTTTGAAATCTGTTCCCGGAACAGTCAAATATGAATCAAAAGACGGTGTTTCTATTACAAATCCATCCGTTAGCTTTTCTGGATCAAATTCTTCCTGATTGGCGCGGTCTTCCAGATGCTGCTTTTCTGCCCGTTCTGCTTCGCTCAGTGATGTTATGCCTGAGCAATAAACAAAATGGAAAACGATGATAGCAAATAAACATTTCATATTATAAACATCTATAGGTTAACCGGAAATTTAAAGATTTCTGTTTAAAACTGCAACTAAAATTAGATATTACTTGAAATGTATTTTCTCAAAAATCAGTGGGATAGTGTGAAGGGGTAAACTACACGAAAAGTTATTTGTTTAAAATAATTTGCTTCACTTTGAAGTATTGTATCAAACAAGTAATGACATTATTCCCTGCAACGTATTGTTGTATGCGGACATACTTTGGAAGAACTTTTTACGTCAACAAAACTTTACAAATAGGGAACTGCAAATGCCATTAATGCATATTAAAAAATATTAAACTTTTTATAGCTGAACGTGTTACTTATTTAGTCCGACAGAAATAAAAAACCGCCTATTTAGAAAATCCTGACCCGGCACTCCGGCAATCGTAAAATTTGAACCAGATCGAACCTCTAATTCCGATGCAATGAAAAGATTTCTATAAAGTTCGTAAGAAAGTTTGAAACGGAACCAATTTATCCTTTCAACGTCTCCTTCAAGGAAATTAAGATATTCTTTGCCTGTGCTCGGAATCGGGGTGTCGATGCTTCCCCCGATAATTTGATTGTCGGTATTTATTCCATGACGTGAATAGATATATTCAGCAGAGTAGAAAAATTTTCGTGAAATCTGCTGCTGTGCTGATAGATACAATTCGTCGCTATTAGGTTGCAGTTGATGCCCTAATCCAGAGTTATAATGTTTATAGACATTTATTGGAAATCTATGCGTGTATACGAAAGGTTTTATTCTCGTGTATTCCAGTCGGACAGCTGTGTTCGACAGACCAAGCGGATCCTCCCATAAAGTGCCTGTAACATATCCAAATTTATTTCCCCACCATTTTGTTCCGAGCCGACTGATAAAAATATCGTCCATGAGAAATTCGCCATACCACTTCCAGCCATCGAGAATATTAAGTGTTATATCCGCACCCATGAGTGCATTATCCTGATCTCCCAGAAAATGTTCTGCAGATCGAAGGAACATTATCGGATTGAGATAGGCAAATTCAATTTCTCTTTGTCCGTAAATCACGGATTCTTGAATACCGACTTTTACACCATTGAATACATTGACTTCGAGTCTATGTGCTACCAGATATTTTTTTGCGAATCTATTTTTTCTGCCCGAATCTTCATCAAATTCTGCTTCAATAATTCGGGGAAACTGAACGAGGCTTCCGAATAAATGCGAGTAACTAAATCGCCAAACCTTCGTTTTCAGTTTTACTAAATCATAGGAGGTTGCATTATCTGACAATAACAGCCCTCCCCTGAATCCCGGTCCCCACTTATTTAAATTTTTTCCAAATTCCAACTCGAAATGTGAGAACCGTACTATAAGATAGGCAATTGTTTCATCATGAAACTGGTGAGTTTTTCTATTGCTCACCCATCCTAATCCAGGTGCTGTGGTGTCTCTGCCTTCTCTGTAAAATCTACTTCCCCATTCTTTGGAATTACGGGCATCGACAAAAAAACCAAGCTTATCACCGATAGCACCTCGTATCCGTATACCAGTAGTATAGCTGAATACTTCATCCAAAGAATCCAATGAATCAGAATCGGTAATATTATTGTCTTGATAGGCTATAATATCTCCAAAAAGTGAAAATTCTGCCCGATTTATAGCAAGTAGATTTCTCCCGTTTTCATATACTAATCTGGAAAGCATTCCTTCTCGAATTGCTCCAAGCCACTCGGGAACCCCCGGCTTTTCAATTTCAATATTCGAATCAATTACTTCTAATTCTTCTCGAAATTCCTGCTCATAAAATAGCAGAAGTTCGGAATCAATTTTTGGTAGTGTTATATCACTCTCACTGCGTTTTTGAATCTCATAGAGTAATTCTGCTACATTTGCACGTGAAAGGGGTTTCGTTCCTGTAAGTTCGTTTTTAAGAACACCTTTTGCTTCATACCGCTCAACAAAACGGTAGACTCTATGATTAAGAGGAACATATACAGATTGTGCTTTAGGAGAGGAGTTTGCTATAATCAAAAACACGAAACTCAAAAATATCTTAGATGGAAATCCCATAAGAAGCTTTCATAATTTTTAATCATTACCACCATTATTAGCGCCATACTGTGCTACAAGAGAGTTTGCTTTTTGTAATGACTCAAAAGTTCCTGCATCAGTCCACCACCCTTCCAAGAAACTGTACTCTAGTTTATTTTGTTCAATATATATATTGTTGACATCAGTAATCTCGAGCTCACCACGCTGTGAAGGTTTCAATGTTCTAATGATGTCAAATATTTGCTTATCATAAAAATATATCCCGGTAACTGCATAATTAGACTGTGGATGATCCGGTTTTTCCTCTATTTTTACAATCCGTCCATCATCAAACACCGGAACACCGAATCGCTTTGGATTATCCACTTCCTTCAACAAAATCATTGCACCTGACTCTTGTTCCTCAAATGCTTCAACAGCAGTAATGATATTTTTTTCAATTATATTGTCACCAAGGACAATACACAATTTTTCACCCCCCGAAAAATACTCAGCAAGTTTCAAGGCATCGGCGATTCCCCCTTCCCCCTTTTGGTAAGCATAATTTAGGTGTTCAAGATTAAAATCGGAACCGTTTCCAAGCAATTTTAAAAACTCTCCCGCATTATTGCCACCGGTAACAAGAAGAATATCCAGAATATTTGCTTTAACAAGACATTCAATCGGATAATAGATCATAGGCTTATCGTACACAGGCAGCAAATGCTTGTTTGTAACAGCAGTAAGCGGATGAAGTCTTTTACCCAGACCTCCTGCTAATATAACACCTTTCATAGTATTGCTCGCAATTCCAGTGTGTGAGGAGTTACTTTTTTCATGCAAATAATTTATTTACGTATTAAAACAAAAAAAGGCAACATATATGCTGCCTTTTTCAAACTCATGTCTCTACAATGATTCGAACATTCAAATGTAATCATTACTTTTCTTCTTTTACTTCTGCTCCTGCTTCGGCAGTCTGCGCATCAGCGTCAGCGGCCTCATCCATTTCTTTGGCTTCTTTATCCTTATTCTCTTTACGTTTCTGTCGCTCTTTCTCGCTTTCTTCTTTACGCTCCTTATACACTCCTTCAAAACCAACCAACTCTATAAGCGACATTTCAGAAGAATCCGATCTGCGTCTTCCTATTTTCGTAATACGAGTATAACCGCCTGGTCTATCGGCAAATTTGGGAGCAACTTCATCAAATAATTCCTTAACTACATTTCTCTGGCGAATATGCTTTAGTACTGTCCGCCGGGAATGGAGATCGCCTCGTCGGGCTTTAGTTATCAACCGTTCAATAAAGCTACGTAGTGCTTTTGCTTTTGCGGCAGTTGTTTTAATTTTTTTGTATGATATTAGTGAAGATGCAAGATTAGACATAAGTGCGCGTCTGTGGCTTGCCGTTCTTCCTAATTTAACCACTCTTTTTCTGTGTCTCATTATTGATCCGCTCTTTATTCTTCAATTTCTTGGAGATACTTTTCAACATTCATA
Source organism: bacterium (assembly GCA_965249485.1). Classification (GTDB taxonomy): domain Bacteria; phylum SM23-31; class SM23-31; order SM23-31; family SM23-31; genus CBDFMG01. The sequence goes on from OZ252239.1 coordinate 3,130,661, forward strand.
CCGAAATGGAGGTTCCGCTTTTCAAGAATCTTTGTCAATTCTGTTAATGATTTACGACCAAAATTACGAAATTTCAACATCTGAGGTTCATCTTTCGAAACCAAATCGCCGATAGTTTTTATGTTTGCTGCTTTGAGGCAATTTTGAGATCTGACTGATAACTCTAATTCATCAACACTCATCTTTAACAGTTTTCTAATTTGGAGAGCTTCTTCATCTATTTCCGTTTCTTCTTCTTCTTCCGGTTCAACATCAAAAATAATAAATAATTGAATGTGGTCCTTGAGTATTTTACCGGCATGGGTCAGGGCATCATCAGGAGTTATACTGCCGTCCGTTTCAATCTCCATAACAAGTTTTTCATAATCGATTCTCTGTCCGACTCGCGTTGGCTCTACATTATATTTCACAGATACAATCGGTGAAAAAATAGAATCAATTGGTATTGTTCCAATAGGCTGATCGATCAGTTTATTCTCTTCAGCAGTAACATACCCACGCCCACGGCCAATTCTGATTTCCATACCAAAATCGGCATCCTCATCCATAGTCGCAATCAGATGATCCGGATTAAGGATTTCAAAGTCGTTTGAGCCTTTTCCGATGTCCCGAGCATAAAAAACACCTTTACCTTTAAAATTAAGATATACTTTATCAGGACGTTTATTTATTAATTTGATCTTGACTTCTTTCAAGTTCAGAATTATTTCCGATACATCGTCACGTACACCCGGTATTGTCGAAAATTCATGCAGAACTGAATCTATTTTTATAACTGTTATTGCTGCCCCTGTTAAAGATGAAAGTAATACCCGCCGCAGCGAATTACCGATCGTAGTACCAAATCCTCCCTCAAGCGGTTTAATAACAAATCTTCCAAACGTATCCGTATAAGAAGATTCTTCGAGTTCAATTGCATCAGGCATTGTTAAAGTGATGGCGTTCATTTCCACACTCCTAAAATTTTCGATTCTGGTGATTATCTAGAATACAATTCTACTACAAGTTGTTCTTGAACATTGAGCGGAATTTCTGTTCTCTCAGGAACTTCCTGAAATGTTCCTGTCAAGTTCGCTTTATCAAGGTCTAACCATGAATACGGTTTCGAATCTTTGATCTGTCTGATTGAATTATGAATCACCTCTAATTTTCGACTTTTAGCCCGAACCTTGATTTGTTCTCCAGGTGATACTAAATATGATGGAATATCAACGATGTGATCTTCCACGACAAAGTGACGATGGCGCACCAACTGACGTGCTGCTTTCCGTGATGGTGCAAATCCAAGCCGATAAACAACATTGTCAAGTCTCCGCTCGAGCAGTTTGACAAGGTTATCACCTGTGACACCTTTTTCTCTTTCAGCTTCCTTGAACAATCCTTTGAATTGACGTTCAAGTAATCCATAAGTTTGTCTAATTTTTTGTTTTTCTCTCAGCTGAATACCATAATCAGATATTTTAAATTTTCTTCTTTTACCATGCTGCCCAGGAGGATAACCACGTTTTTCAAATGCGCATTTACTTGATGCGCAACGTGTTCCTTTCAGAAAAAGTTTTTCACCTTCCCGTCTGCATATTTTACAAACCGCATCTGTGTAACGAGCCATGTATGCTCCAACTCCTTTTTTCGATTAATTGTATTTCTTAAACACGCCGCTTTTTCGGTGGACGACATCCATTGTGTGGTATCGGGGTTACATCTTTTATCGCTGTAATTTCAAGACCAACCGCCTGCAATGCACGAATAGCCGCTTCGCGACCGGCGCCAGGCCCTTTAACAAGAACTTCGACTTTCCGCAATCCAAGGCCCATTGCCACTTTACCACATGATTGAGCAGCCAACTGTGCTGCAAAAGGGGTGTTCTTTCTTGAACCTTTAAAACCAACCGTCCCCGCAGATGCCCAAGAAATCACATTTCCATACACATCTGCCAATGATATAACCGTATTATTAAATGTCGATTTTATATGTGCAATACCGTTTGCTTCGACTTTTTCTTTCTTTTTTGTCCCACGCTTTTTGGGTTCAGCCACAGAAACCTCCTACTTTAATCAGACATGTTTTTTTACCGCACTCTTTGTTTTGCTCCAACGGTCTTTTTCTTACCTTTTCGTGTACGGGCATTCGTTGATGTTCTTTGTCCATGCAGAGGTAAGCCGCGTCGATGACGGAGACCACGATAGCAACCGATATCCATAAGCCGTTTAATATTCATTGTTACTTCCGTTCGCAACGTACCTTCAACTTTTAAATTGTTCTGAATATGGGAACGGATTGCAGCGACTTCCGGCTCACTTAAGTCCTGAATCTTTGTATTTTCATCAACATTACAAGCATTCAGTATCTCCTTGGCAGTTGAAAAACCGATTCCAAAAATATAGGTCAGGCCAATAACAACGCGCTTTTCTTTGGGTAAATCTACTCCGGCGATACGTGCCAATCAAACCTCCTGAATTTCACATTTACTAAACAATTAGATATCTGATATTTTCTAGCATTAATTGCGTTTTTATCCCTGCCGTTGTTTGTGGCGTTTATTTTTGCAGATTATTCGCACAACACCCCTGCGCTTGATTACTCTGCAATTATCGCACATTTTTTTTACGGACGATCGTACCTTCATACAACTGCTCCATCTCCATTAAAAATTATTTATAGCGATATACTATTCTGCCCCGCGACAGGTCATATGGCGACATTTCAACAGCCACTTTATCTCCGGGAAGTATCTTTATAAAATGCATTCTCATTTTTCCGGAAATATGGGCCAAAATAATGTGCCCATTTTCAAGCTTCACACGAAAAGTAGCATTCGGAAGTGTCTCAGTTATAACACCATCTACTTTTATTGCTTCTTGTTTTGCCAAAAATTATCTCCCCTCAGTTAGGATTTCGGGACCATTCGATGTTATTGCAACCGTATGCTCAAAATGTGCAGACGGTTTTCTATCCGATGTAATAACGGTCCATCCATCCTGTAAAAAAGAGATATCGCATCCCCCAACATTGACCATTGGTTCGATGGCAAAAACCATCCCCGATTGAATCTGTGGCTGAGCTGCTCTTCTCTGGTCAACGAAATTCGGTATTTCAGGCTCCTCATGGAGTGAGGATCCGATACCATGTCCAACGAGCTCACGAACAACAGAGTATCCTTCCGATTCTACCCGTTCTTGAATTGCACTGGAGATGTCCGATATTCGGTTCCCCTCAATCGCCTGATCTATGCCTATTTGTAAAGATTCTTCTGTTATTTTCATCAGCTTGGATTTTTCATCAGAGATGCTACCGATTGCAAAAGTTCGTGCTGCATCAGCAAAGTATCCTTTGAACTCCACTCCAATATCGACACTAACCAGTTCACCTTCTTGAATCTCTCTCCCATTCGGAATTCCATGCACAACAACTTCATCAATCGAAATACAGGTGCTTCCGGGAAATCCTCTGTAACCTTTAAATGCCGGCTTTGCACCCGATTTGGTTATAAACTTTTCTACTGTTTTGTCCAGGTCTGACGTTTTCATTCCAGCTTCTATGACATCATCAACAACATGAAATGAATCTACAAGAATTTTCGCAGCTGATCTCATTTTGGCTAATTCTTCCGGAGAACGGCGATAAATCATTGAGTCACCTCATCTAGTAGTAATACAATGAATTTAAAAACATCATCTGCATTGTTCAATCCGTCAACCGTTTTTACAAGATTTTTACTGCTATAATGTCCGATAAGAGGCTCTGTTTCGTTTTTATACACTGATAACCGGTTTTTGATTGTGCTTTCTTTATCGTCATCACGTTGATAAATCTCTCCCCCGCACGCAGTACATTTCATACTTTTCGGTGTAGGATTGGTTTCAACATTATAATCTTTTCCACAAATTCTACACAGCCGCCTATTGATCAATCTGCTGACGATTTCCTCTTCCGGAACACTAATATTCACGACTGCATCTAATGGCTTGTCAATATCATCTAATAACGAATCCAAGGCTTCTGCCTGCGGAAGTGATCTGGGAAATCCATCGAGAATGAATCCATTTATACAGTCTTTTTCTTGCAACCGTTCATTCATAAGACCAATAATAATTGAATCCGGAACTAACTCCCCTTTTTCCATATATGATTTTGCTTGATTACCAAGCTCCGTTCCATCTCTCAGAGCAGCTCTTAAAATATCACCGGTCGAGAGTTGAGGAATTTCATATTTCTGAGCAATTCGAATTCCCTGTGTACCTTTACCAACACCGGGCGCTCCCAGCAAAACGAGTCTCATTAAAACCGTCTCCCGCGCAGCCGGCCAGTTTTCATAAAGCCATCATAGTGACGCATCAATAAATGAGATTCAATCTGCTGAAGTGTATCAAGTGCGACTCCAACCACAATTAAAAGTCCGGTTCCGCCGAACATTAATGCAAAGCCAAAATCAACATTGAATATTTTGTTAATGAAATAGGGAAATAAAGTAATGACGCCCAGAAAAACTGCTCCGGGCAGAGTAATTTTCGTTAATATATTATCGAGAAATTCAGAGGTTTTCTTCCCTGGTCTTACTCCTGGAATAAAACCACCGTGTTTTTTCATATTGTCTGCTACATCAATAGGATTGAATGCTATTGCAGTATAGAAATAGGTGAAAAATACAATTAACACAAATTGGAATATCCAGTAGACTTCATGATCAAATGCGAAATAGCGTGAAAAACTCTGCATTATTGAACTACCGGGGAAAAAGGATGCAACTGTTTGTGGAATAAATGTAATAGACTGAGCAAAAATAATCGGCATAACACCGGCAGTATTTACACGCAATGGTATATGAGTAGATTGTCCACCGTACATTTTTCTTCCGATAACACGCTTGGCATATTGAACAGGAATCTTTCTTGTCCCCTGTGTTAACAATATTACAAACGCAATTGTCCAAAACATTATTACAAGGAGAAATACCTCGATAAGAAGCTGCCTGTTTCCTTGAATAAGCTGATAAGCTTCTCGGATAAAGCTATCCGGATAACGGGCGATAATACCGATCATAATAATAAGAGAAATTCCGTTACCTATACCCCGTTCGGTAATCTGTTCACCAAGCCACATAATAAATATTGTTCCGCATGTTAGTGTGATAACTGTCAATAGATAAAAACTAAATCCTGCATCGGGCGAAACAATTAGGCTACCGCTCCTTGTGGCACTCAAATTCGTTAATAATACGCTGGTACCCCACGCTTGTCCCGCAGCGATTAATACAGTTCCATACCGGGTCAACTGGGTAATCTTTTTTCTACCCTCTTCACCTTCTTTTTGCAGCTTCTGAAAATAAGGCACAACAGCTCCGAGAAGCTGAATAATGATAGATGCACTAATATACGGCATAATCCCCAGTGCAAATACAGTTGCTTTTTGAAAGGCGCCACCGACGAACATATCATATAGGCCAAACAGCGTGTTTGACGATGAAATTTCATTGAACCATTCACCTAATGCATCTGCATTGATTCCAGGAACTGGTACATGGCCGCCTATTCTGTATACAACAAGAATCGCCAAAGTAAAGATAATTCTGTTACGGAGTTCCGGAATTTTAAATATGCTCTGGATCTTCTGTATCATAGGATAGTAACCGTTCCGCCTGCATTATTGATTTTTTCAACCGCCGATTTGCTTGCTGAATGGACTGAAATATCTGCTTTGAAATCGATTTCACCTTTACCGAGGATTTTAACCGGAAGAGTGATTTTTTTAATTAATCCCGCACCAACCAAATCCGCAATTTCTATTTTTTTCTTATCTTTCAAACGGCTTAAATTACCAACGTTTATAATCTGCACTTTCTTTTTGAATATATTGACAAAACCGAATTTCGGGATCCGGCGTTGCAATGGCATTTGACCGCCTTCAAACCAGGCCGGAATTGACGCTCCTGAACGGGATTTTTGTCCTTTATGTCCTTTACCAGCAGTACCGCCGGTCCCAGAGCCTGGACCTCGTCCTATTCTCTTCTTATTTTTTTTAGATCCCGGAATTGGGGATAATGTATTCAGCTTTAAAGATTCCATACTAATCCTCAATAATTTTCACAAGATGCGTAACTTTCTGCACCATACCGCGTACCTGCGGTGTATCTTTGTGTTCAATTATTTGATGTAACTTCCGAAACCCAAGCGCTTCAAGTGTCAACTTTTGACGTTTACTGTAACCGATTGCGCTTTTAAATTGCTGTAATTTCAGTGTTCCGGTTGCTGTATTCTTTTTTCGTGGCATAATCTTATTTAAATTCTTAGTTGTACACCTTATTAATCGGGATTCCCTTTTTGCGTGCTACTGAGTATGCATCCATCAGGCTTTTGAGCCCGTCTACAGTAGCTTTTACAACATTATGCGGATTTGATGTACCGAGTGATTTTGTCAAAATATTTTGGATACCTGCGAGTTCCATGACTGCACGGACAGGCCCCCCAGCGATAATTCCAGTACCAGCAGAAGCAGGTTTGAGAAAAACACGAGCAGTTCCATATTTGCCAATAATCTCATGAGTTATCGTTGAGTTGATTATTTGTACTTTAAATAATGCTTTCCTTGCATTTTCGACACCTTTCGTAATGGCATCTGTTACTTCATTTGCTTTGCCCAGTCCAATACCAACAACTCCATCGCCGTTCCCAACAACAACTATTGCGTTAAAACTGAAACGTCTACCACCTTTTACAACTTTCGAGACCCGGTTGATATGAATAACTTTTTCTTTAACTTCAATTTCGGCCGGATTCTTAATGTCCAAGAGTTTACTCCTTTATTAAAAAGAGGTTTAGAACTGCAGACCGCCTTCACGGGCACCTTCTGCAAGCATCTTTACCCTACCGCGATACTGACAACCGTTCCGGTCAAATACCACAGTTTTTATTTTCAGTTTTTTACCTGCACTGGCTATATCGAGGCCGATTTGTTTACTAATTTCCAACTTACCCGACGTCGATTTTTTTAATTGTGCATATGAACCTGCGACACTAGCAATAGTAGTAAGTGTTTTTTGATTAACGTCGTCAATGAGTTGTGCTGATATATTGTTATTTGCACGGACAACAAGAAGTCGGGGACATTTTGGTGTACCTCTGATTTTTTTCTTGAGACGACGTTTCAATCGTGCCTCCTTTTCTAACTTTTTCTTTTCCTTCAAATTCATAAAATTCAAACTCGCTTATTTAATGTTACTGAGCAGTTTTTCCAACCTTCCGTTTGACTTCTTCACCCACATACCGTATACCTTTTCCTTTATACGGCTCAGGATGTCGAAACGCTCTGATCTTTGCAGCAATTTCTCCAACAAGTTGTTTGTCAAATCCTTTAATAGTAATTTGCGTACGAGACGGAACTTCCAATGTTATCGGCTCCGGCGGCTTTAACAAAATCGAGTGTGAATACCCCAAATTAAGAATCAGGTTTTTTCCTTTCAACTCTGCTGTATAACCGACGCCCTGTATTTCAAGATCAATTTGATACCCTTGTGAAACTCCAACAACCATATTGTTGAATAATGCACGGAAGAGCCCATGAAACGACCGGTGTCTTTTTGTTTCACCAGTTCTTTGGACAACAATATTCGATTCTTCTTGTTGAACCGAAATTTCAGGAGGAATCGATTGCATCAATTCACCTTTTGGTCCGGTTACGACACTCACGTTGTCTTCAATTTTAAATGTTACGCCTTTCGGCAGAGCAATCGGCAAATTACCAACTCGTGACACACTAAACTCCTTATCGAAATATTACCACACATAGAGCAGCACTTCACCGCCAATATGACGGCGCTTTGCTTCTTTATTCGTAATTACACCTATAGGTGTCGTTAAAACAGCTGTACCCAGATTGTTCAAGACTCGCGGAATATTATTCGTACCGACATACTTCCGAAGTCCCGGACGAGATACTCTTTTCAAACCTGCAATGACAGGTTCGCCTTGATCATATTTCAAGTAGATTCTAATCAAGCCCTGCTGGCCGTCATCAATAACGATATAGTCACGAATGTAATATTCGTCAAGCAGAACTTTTGAAATATGTTTTTTCAGATTTGATGCCGGGATATCAACATGTTTCTTTTTTGCTTTTAGAGCATTACGAATACGTGTCAGATAATCTGCGACCGGATCAGTAACAGTCATACCAATTCTCCTAATAAATCGTTTGGAATATTACCAACTTGCCTTAACAATTCCGGGAATATCTCCCTGATGTGCAAGCTGACGAAAACAAATCCTACAAATCCCAAATTTCCGCATAAACGCCCGAGGCCGGCCGCATCGATTACAGCGATTATATGCGCGAACTTTGAATTTCTGTTCTTTTTGAGATTTAACAATTAATGATTTTTTAGCCACTTTATTTCAACTCTTCGTTTTATTATTCGACCTGAATTACGCTATTGCAGCAGCTTCTGCTTGATCTGCAAAGGGCATTCCGAATTGTTTGAGCAGATAATGAGCTTCCTCATCACCATTTGCCGTTGTGACAATACTTATATCCATTCCATGAATTGATTCAACATCATCGTAATTTATTTCTGGGAATATGATCTGCTCTTTTACTCCGAGACTGTAGTTTCCAAAACCGTCAAACGATTTATTTGATAAACCTCTAAAATCCCTGATACGCGGAATTGCTATAGAGATTAACCGGTCAAGGAACTCGTACATTCGTTCTTCACGCAATGTCACTTTACAGCCGATTTTATATCCTTGACGCAATTTAAAATTTGATACCGACCGTTTTGCCAAGGTTGTAACTGGTTTTTGACCGGTAATGATTTGAAGATCTTCTACAGCCGAATCAAGCAATTTACTATTTTGAAGTGCAAGTCCCATTCCCACATTGATCGATATTTTTGTAAGTTTCGGCACCTGATTAACATTGGAGTAATTAAACTGCTTCATCATTGCCGCAACAATCTCATTCCGGTACTTGGCCATAAGCCGCGGCAAATATTCTTTTTCTTTCCGACCTTTGGAAACTTTAGTTTTCTTCGGTTTCTCTTCCTGCTTAGAAGTATCCTTTTTTGCTGTTGTCTTTTTTGTAGGGATGTTCTTACTCTTATCGTCCTTTTTGCTCTTTACAGAGGTAGATTCTTTTTTATCTTTTTTCGGCTTATCCGCAGTCTTTTTCCCGGCCTCTTTTACAGCAGATGATTTTGCAGATTTCGACTTAGCTTTTGTCTTTTTCTCTTCAGCCTTGGGTTCCGAATCCGGAGCTGCTGTAATATTTATTTTTTCTTTATCCGCCATTATCTAACTCTCATAATACTATTTTTATTTTTCTGCTGTTGCCAACATTTCTGAGCAACTGCGGCACACACGCATACTTTTTCCATTTTCCAGGAGTTTATGTTTGACCCGAATAACTTTGTTACATTTCGGGCAAACTATCATCGCGTTGGAAATGTGTACAGTTCCCTCTTTTTCGATGATACCACCCTGAGGATTTTTTTGAGATGGCTTTGAGTGTCGTTTTATAAGATTCACACCCTCGACGATTATCCGTTGTGTCTTAGGAAACGTTTTCAACACACGTCCCTGTTTTCCACGTTCGTTTCCTGCAATTATCAATACCGTGTCATTTTTCACTACATTCATTATTAGACCCTGCTTAATTCTGGCTATAAAACTTCCGGTGCCAACGATGCAATTTTCATATACTGTTTCTCACGCAGTTCACGAGCTACTGGACCGAAAATTCGGGTTCCAATAGGTTCGTTGCTTTCGTCAATCAACACAACTGCATTATCATCAAATCGGATGTACGAACCATCTCTTCTTCTGAGTTCTTTTCTGGTACGTACAATGACAGCTAGAGAAATTGTCCCTTTTTTCATTGTTGCACCGGGGATTGCGCTTTTGACCGTTACTTTAATAATATCACCGATCCGGCCATATTTTTTCCTGGTTCCACCAAGTATCCGAAAGCAAAGCACTTGTTTGGCACCGGTATTGTCAGCAACAGCTAATCGTGTTTCTTCTTGAATCATGATACAACCTATTTCGCCTTTTCCAAAATCTCAATCACTAACCAACGCTTTAATTTGCTGAGCGGTCGAGTCTCTCTCACTTTTACAAAATCACCAATGTTGCACTCGTTATTATCATCATGTGCATGCAGCTTTTTTGTTCTTTTTATATACTTCCCGTAAACAGGGTGTTTGATCTTGCGTTCAACGGTAATACCGACCGTTTTTTCCATTGCATTACTAACCACAAATCCTGTTCGAGTTTTTCGTTGGTTCCGCTTTTCCATTGAATAATTACCTTAATTTACCTATTTTTTTGCATCAATTTTATCATTATTCGCCTGAACTTTCGATGCTCGAATGTTCATATCGAATTCATTGAGAACAGTTTTAAGCCGGGCAATATCTTTTCGTATATACCGCAGCTTCACTGGATTATCAAGCTCATGAGTTGCCTGCTGAAACCGCATATTTGAATGTGCTTCAAGCAATTCTTCAAGCTCATGCTCAACCTCAACTCTAGTCATATTTTTAATCTCTAGCATTTTCATGATCAGAATTGCTCCTCCATAACGAATTTTGATTTCAGAGGAAGCTTATGAGCTGCTAAACGAATTGCTTCCTTTGCCGCATCAACTGACACGCCATCAAGTTCAAACATTATTCGTCCAGGTTTCACAATAGCAACCCAATATTCGGGAGAACCTTTTCCTTTTCCCATCCGGGTTTCTGCCGGTTTAGCCGTTATCGGTTTGTGAGGAAATATTCTGATCCAAACTTTCCCACCACGTTTCACATAACGTGTTATTGCAATACGGGCCGCTTCAATCTGACGGCTCGTAATCCACCCGGCTTCGAGTGCTTTCAGACCATACTGACCAAAGTTTATTTGGTTACCCCGTTGAGCCTTGCCTTTGCTGACGCCACGCTGTAGTTTACGGAATTTTGCTCTTTTTGGTGCTAACATTACGTTTTTCCTTCAATATGAACGGCTCTTATTGCCCAGCTTGTCCAATCACTTCACCAAGACATATCCACACCTTGACACCTATGCAACCATATGTCGTATAACTTGTTCTCTGAGCATAATCAATATCCGCACGCAGTGTATGAAGCGGAATACGACCTTCTTTATACTGCTCTACACGCGCCATTTCTGCACCACCCAACCTACCTGCACATCGTATTCTGATACCCTCTGCGCCCATACGCATTGTTGCAATGATTGCTTTTTTCATGGCTCGTCTGAACGATATTTTGGCTTCAAGCTGACGCGCAATGTTATCGGCGACAAGGACTGCATCCAGTTCAGGTCGTTTAATTTCTTCAATGTTGAGCTGAATATCTTTTTTTGTTATTTTTTTCAATTCTTCTTTAAGCTTATCGACTTCTGCTCCCTTCCGGCCGATAACTATTCCCGGACGTGCTGTTTTGATATTGAGTATTACTTTTTTCGCCGTACGCTCAATATCGATCCGGGATACTCCTGCACGCTGCAACCGGTTCTGAATATAACGGCGGAGCATAATATCTTCCTGGAGTTTTTCTGCAAATGAATTTTCATCAAACCAATTTGAGTTCCAAGTTTTTATTATTCCTAACCTTAATCCAATAGGATGTGTTTTCTGACCCAAACTTTCCTCCTAGTACTTTACGCTTCTTCACTGACTACAAGAGTCACATGGCTAGACCGTTTCCGGATTCTATTGGCTCGCCCCATAGGTCCTGCACGAAACCGTTTTGCCATGGGTCCGCCATCCACAAATGCTTTCGAAACGATCACATTTGTATAGTCAACTTTCTGAGAACCTTTCAAATGACCAAGGTTCGCAACAGCAGACTGAAGCGTTTTTTCAATTATTCGCGCCGCTTTTTTCGGCATAAAGTGGAGCAAGTCTATTGCTTCATTGACTTTTTTGCCCCGTAACAGATCTATGACACGCCGTAATTTACGGGGTGATGATCTCACATGTTTTGCTCGTGCACTTGCTTCCATACCACTATCGCTTTTATACCTTTAGAGTTTATCACTTCAATGCCGATGATCGGTCCAGGATTTTTCCGGCGTGACCTCTATAGGTCCGGGTCGGAGCAAATTCTCCCAGTTTGTGACCAACCATATTTTCTGTTACATATACGGGTAAAAATTTGTTGCCGTTATGAACTGCAATAGTAACCCCGACAAATTCAGGGGGAATAGTCGTACTTCGTGACCATGTTTTAATTACTCGTTTTTGATTTTGATTCTGCACATCTAAAACTTTTTTCAAAAGCTTTTGATCGATGTTTGGACCTTTTTTCAAGGATCGTGCCATTCGTCATACTCTCCGGTTACTTACGTCTTTTGATAATCAATGGATTTGCTTTGGCTTTCTTTGAACGGGTCTTATACCCTTTAGTCGGTTTACCCCATGGGGTACAAGGATGACGTCCACCCGAAGATTTTCCTTCACCACCACCCATCGGATGGTCAACTGGATTCTTCGCTACACCGCGAACATGAGGTCTCCGGCCAAGCCACCTGTTTCTTCCTGCTTTTCCAATCGATACATTTTCATGATCAAGGTTACCGATCTGCCCTATCGTTGCATAGCAGGTCTGGAGAATTTTCCTCATCTCTCCTGAAGGCATTTTTACAATTACATACTTATCTTCTTTTGCAACCAACTGTACAGCAGAACCGGCACTTCGCGCAATTTGACCGCCTTTTTGCGGACGAAGCTCAACATTATGGATAAATGTACCGAGAGGGATTTTTTCCATAGGGAGAGCATTTCCAACTTTGATTTCGCTCTTAGGTCCTGAGTACACGATATCATCCACATTCAAACCCGCAGGATTAAGTATATACCGCTTTTCGCCGTCTACATAGTGCACTAATGAAATAAATGCGCTCCGGTTGGGGTCATACTCTATCGAATGAATTTTACCAGGAATACCGATTTTATCACGTTTAAAATCCAAAATCCTGTATTTACGTTTGTGTCCCCCACCTTTGTACCGGACAGTTGTTCTACCGTTATTCGCTCTTCCACCCGAATTTGAAAGCCCTTTGGTAAGTGACTTCTCAGGTTTATCAACGGTAAAATCTCTTACAATATCAGTTTTGAACCGCTGACCAGGAGTAGATGGATTATACTGTTTCAACGCCATGAATATTATGCTCCTTCAAACAGCGTAATTTTGTTTCCTTCTGCCAATGTGACCAATGCCTTTTTCCAATCACTTCTTTTACCGGAAAATCTGCCTAGCCGCTTTACTTTCCCCTGTACATTGACTGTACGAACAGACGTTACTCTTACTTCGAATTTCTTCTCAATAGCTTTTTTAATTTCAACTTTATTTGCGCGGCGGTCAACTATAAAACCATACTGATTATGCGCATCTGTTAGACCTGTTATTTTTTCTGTAATGAGCGGCCTTATTATGACTTCATACAATTCCACTTAAAACACCTCGTTTATACGTTCCAGGGCTCCCTCTTGAATTACCAGCCGGGCCGGCTTTACAATATCATACGTGCAGAGCTGGTCGGCCGGTACCAAAGAAAGATTTTTCACATTTCGACATGACTGCCATAAATCCGACGAATGTTCTTTAATGACGAGCAATGTTTTGCTGTTGTTCGTAATATTCAGCGCCTGAAGCAGATTAGACACAAACCGGGTTTCAGGCTTTTCAAGATTAAAATTTTCAATAAGAATGATTGCATCACTCAAAGCCATATTTGACAGAGCTGCGCGCCTGGCTATCCGCCGTTCTTTTTTATTCATACTTACTGAATATTTGTGCGGATTTGGGCCGAATGCCTTTCCACCACCACGCCAGATATTTGATTTCAAAGTTCCGGCTCGTGCTCTTCCCGTACCCTTCTGACGCCACGGCTTACGATTACTGCCGCTCACGAGCGAACGGTTACGAGCCATACTTGTACCTTGACGCTGCGCTGCCAGATACGATAATACTGCCTGATGAATAAGATGGTCTTTTTCTTTAACACCGAAAACTTCATCGCTCAATGCAACGGTGTTTTTTGACTGACTACCATTTAAATTGTATACTGGTAATTCCATTCCGTTTTACCTTTTTCGCACTTCGACAAGAGTGTTACGACTTCCGGGTACTGAACCTTTGACCAGAAGCAGATGATTATCTTTGTCTATATCAATAATTTCAAGATTTTTCACTGTTACACGTGTATGCCCCATTCGGCCTGGCATTTTCTTTCCTTTAAATACACGTGAAGGGTTGGACGATTGCCCGATTGAACCGGGAGCCCTATGACGATCGGACTGTCCGTGAGTTTTTGGTCCGCCACTAAATTTATACCGCTTTACCACGCCGGCAAAACCACGACCTTTCGACAGAGCCGATACATCAATCAACTCACCTCTTGAAAATGATTCAACAGTAAGAGGGTCACCCGCTTTGAATTGATCAGCGTCTTTGGTTCTAAATTCAGTCAATTTCGCAACCGGTATAACACTGGATTTCTTCAAATGACCGAGTTGCGGCTTATTGAGGTGCTGCTCTTTTGTTTCACGGAATCCTATCTGGATCTCCGTGTAACCGTCACTTTTTTCTGTCTTCACCTGTGTCACATAATTGGGCTTAACATCCAGAACGGTTACCGGCACCTGATTCCGCTGGTCATCAAATATAGTTTTCATGTACAGTTTATATCCAATTATTTTCATATCACACCTTAATCTCAATATCTACTCCGGCGGGCAACTCCAACTTCATAAGCGCGTCAACTGTCTTTGTCGACGTATGATGAATATCTATCAAACGCTTATGAATTCTGGTTTCAAACTGTTCTCTAGACTTTTTATCAACATGAGGTGACCGCAATACAGTATATACTGTCCGTTTCGTGGGCAGTGGAATGGGTCCTGATATCATCGCTCCCGTTGATTTCGCCGTTTTAACGATCTTATCCGAGGACTTATCGATCAACATGTGATCGTATGCTTTCAATTTTATTCTTATTTTTTGTCGACGATCCAAAGAACTACTCCTTTTTCAATTTAATTTATTCAATAACTTCGGTAACGACACCGGCGCCAACTGTTCTTCCGCCTTCACGGATTGCAAACCGGAGCTCTTTTTCCATCGCGATCGGTGTAATTAACTCAATCTCCATTTTCACATCATCACCCGGCATAACCATCTCTACACTTTCAGGAAGCTCTGCAACACCTGTCACATCTGTCGTCCGAAAATAAAACTGAGGACGATACCCCTTGAAAAACGGTGTATGGCGCCCTCCTTCTTCTTTTGTCAATATATATACCTGACCCTTAAATTTCGTATGAGGAGTGATACTTCCCGGCTTCGATGCAACCATGCCGCGTTCCAACGACTCCTTTTCTACACCTCGAAGAAGTAAACCTATATTATCGCCCGCTTCACCACGGTCTAAAAGCTTACGGAACATCTCAACTCCGGTTACTACCGTCTTACGCTTCGCACCAAGACCGACTATTTCGATCTCATCACCAACATTCACTACTCCACGCTCTACACGGCCTGTACCAACTGTTCCACGGCCAGTTATACTAAAAACATCCTCTACCGGCATTAAAAATGGCTTGTCGATATCACGCTTAGGCATCGGAATATACTCATCAACAGCTTTCATCAATTCAAATATACTCGCACATTTATCACTGTCAAAATTGCCTTCTATTGCTGCATTCATCGCCCCCAATGCGCTGCCCTGAATAATCGGTATGTCATCTCCGGGAAAATCGTACTGACTCAATAACTCACGAAGCTCAAGCTCTACCAGTTCCAACAACTCAGGATCATCTACCTGATCAACCTTGTTCAAATATACAACAATAAATGGAACTCCCACTTGACGGGACAATAAAATGTGCTCGCGTGTCTGAGGCATCGGACCATCAGCTGCAGATACCACAAGTATCGCTCCGTCCATCTGAGCCGCCCCTGTAATCATGTTCTTTACATAATCAGCATGACCAGGACAGTCAACGTGTGCATAATGACGATTCTCCGTCTCATACTCAACATGAGCTGTCGCTATCGTTATGCCACGCTCACGCTCCTCAGGTGCATTGTCTATCGAATCAAACGTACGTACCTCTGCCAAACCCTTTTGCCCAAGTAACATCGTTATCGCCGCTGTCAATGTTGTCTTGCCATGATCAACATGACCTATAGTACCTATATTGATATGGGGCTTCGTTCGCTCAAACTTCTTCTTCGACATAGCGCTTACTCCCTCTTTGAATTATCCAGTGGCTACTTCACCGGAAATCTTGTATAATAATTTTTCTTCTAATGATTTCGGAACTTGGGAATAATGATGAAACTCTAACGAAAAAACCGCTCTTCCCTGAGTTACTGATCGCAATGATGTAGAATATCCAAATATTTCACTCAATGGAACTTTTGCATGAACATGTTTTGCATTGTTTTTATCAACAATATCTTCAATTTTGCCTCGACGTGATGTGATATCGCCAATTACATCACCTAAATAGTTCTCAGGAACAGCTACATCAAGCTTCATTATCGGCTCAAGTAATACACATTCCGCTTTTTTTGTACCCTCCCGAAATGCCATAGATCCAGCAACACGGAATGCTATTTCAGAAGAATCAACATCGTGATACGAACCATCTAGCAATGTCACCTTTACATCAATCATTGGATAACCGGCAAGTATCCCATTCCTCATAGTTTCTTCAATTCCCCGTTTCACCGGCATTATAAATTCTTTTGGAATCGCCCCGCCAAATATCTTATCAACAAATTCAAATCCACCTCCCGGAGGCAACGGTTCAAGTTTTATAACAACATGGCCATACTGTCCTCTACCTCCACTCTGTTTAATAAATTTCGCTTCTGATTCCGTCTCACCAATAATCGTCTCTTTATAAGCAACCTCCGGTTCGCCTATGTTCGCATCCACTTTAAATTCACGGAGAAGTCTATCGACAATTATTTCAAGATGAAGCTCCCCCATTCCCGCAATGATTGTCTGTCCCGTTTCCTTATTTATATTAACCTTGAACGAGGGGTCTTCCTCGGACAATTTTCCAAGAGACATACTGAGTTTTTCTTCATCGGCTTTCGTTTTTGGTTCAATTGCAATATTGATTACAGGATTAGGGAAATGCATCTGCTCTAAAATAATAGGATGACCTTCATTACAGAGGGTATCGCCTGTTTTTGTATTTTTCAACCCAACTGCAGCAACAATATCTCCCATTTTCGCTTCTTCTATATCTTCCCGCTTATTTGCAAACATCCGGAGAATACGCCCGAGGCGTTCTCGCTTCCCTGAAATTGGATTAAATACATTCTGCCCTTTTTTGACAGTGCCTGAATACACTCTGAAATAGGTTAATCGGCCAACATAGGGATCAGACATAATTTTGAATGCCAAAGCAGTAAAATCACTATCCAGAGACATTGTGCGTGAAATTGTTTCATCCGTTTTCGGATTAATCCCAGTCAATTCGGTTTTATCGAGCGGAGATGGCAAATAAAGAAGAATTGCGTCCAACAAACGCTGAACTCCTTTATTTTTGAATGCAGATCCACAAAACACAGGCACTATTTCTGATTTTAATGTTGCAACCCGAACAGCTCTTCGCAATGCGTCAACCTTAATTTCTTTTCCCTCAAGGTATTCTTCCATGAGCTCATCATCATATTCGGAGAGGTTTTCGATCATATGCTTACGAGCCTCGAGTGCCTGATCCATCATATCATCTGGAATAACCATCTCTTCATACAATTTACCGAGACTGTTTTCATTATATATAATTGCTTTCATGATGATCAAATCGATCAATCCAGTAAAAAGCTCAGCAGCTCCAATTGGAATTTGCAATGGAATCGGATGTGCATCGAGACGGGATTCAATTGATCCCATTGCCTTAAAAAAATCAGCACCAGTCCTGTCCATTTTATTGATGAATACAATTCTTGGTACTCCGTACTGATCTGCCTGTCGCCATACAGTTTCCGATTGCGGTTCAACACCAGCAACAGCATCGAGCAAAACAACAGCACCATCAAGAACACGGAGTGATCTTTCGACCTCGACGGTAAAATCAACATGACCCGGAGTATCAATAAGATTCAATAAGTGATCACGCCATACTATCGTTGTTGCAGCAGACGTAATAGTAATTCCTCGTTCTTTTTCTTGGTCCATCCAGTCCATTGTTGCAAGACCGTCATGTACTTCACCCAAACGGTGAACCTTACCGGAGTAAAAGAGAAATCGCTCCGTTGTAGTCGTTTTACCTGCGTCAATATGCGCCATGATACCAATATTCCGCGTTCTTTCTATAGCGGTGAGCGAACCATTTACGCCGTTATTTTCTTTTTTATTCTCAGACATTCTATCTATACTTTTTCTAATAAGTTGTCGTATTAATTACCATCTAAAATGTGCAAACGCCTTGTTTGCTTCTGCCATTTTGTGTGTATCATCTTTCTTCTTCATCGCTGCACCACTATGATTGACAGCATCCAAAAGTTCTGCCGCAAGCCGCTCATGCATCGATTTTCCTTTTCTTGCTTTTGCATATTGAACAATCCACCGAATTGCAAGTGCATTTCTACGATTCTCACGCACCTCAACCGGAACTTGATAGGTTGCGCCACCGACTCTGCGTGATTTAACTTCCAATACAGGCTTCACTTCATTAATAGCCTTCTCAAACATTTCAAGACCAGGTTTGCCTGATTTTTCCTCGATAATCTCAAGCGCATCATAAAAAATTTGCTCAGCTATGCTTTTTTTACCATTTCGCATAAGACCATTGATAAATCTACTCACCAGTATGGAGTTATGTAAAGTATCCGGCGCTATAATTCTGCGTTGTGCTTTTCTTCGTCTTGACATAAGGCTGATATGTTCCGATTAATTAAGGTAAAAGGTTATATATGTTATTTGGGCCTCTTTGCGCCATACTTCGACCGACTCTGTCTCCTGTCCTGAACTCCAGAAGTATCAAGGGTGCCTCGCACTATATGATACCGCACACCTGGAAGATCTTTTACACGACCGCCACGAATAAGCACAATTGAGTGCTCTTGCAAATTGTGGCCTTCGCCAGGAATATAGGCAGTAACTTCAATACCGTTCGAAAGCCGTACGCGGGCAACTTTTCTTAAAGCCGAGTTCGGCTTTTTTGGTGTTGAAGTATAAACCCTGGTACAAACACCGCGCTTTTGTGGTGACCCCCCCAATGCTGGCGCAGATGTCTTCTTTATTATCTTTTTCCGACTGTTTCGTACAAGCTGGTTTACTGTCGGCACACAAACCTCTCTTTTCTAAAAAGTATATTAATTATTTACCGCTATCAAGGACCTCAACGCTTTCTTTGGCCTCTTCCATCTCAACAGCTAGTTCAGCTTCTTCAGCTTCTTCTTCTTTTACAATATCAGATTCGACCGATATATTTTTCCATTCTTTTATACCGGTACCAGCAGGTATAAGATGTCCAATTATAACATTTTCTTTAAGGCCTCTTAGATTATCAACTTTACCTTGAATCGCAGCTTCAGTCAACACACGTGTTGTTTCCTGAAATGATGCAGAAGAAATAAAACTCTCCGTACTTAAAGATGCCTGCGTAATACCCAACAGCTGCGCTACAAAAGTTGCCGGACTGGCTTTTCTGAATTTTATTTTTGCTTTTTCCTGTTTCTCTAATCGCTCATTCAATCTGTCAAGCTCAAAAAGTTCAACCATTTCATCTATTGCAAGTTTCGAATCGCCAGTTTCTTCAACTACACCAAAGTCCGATATTTTCTCATTTGAAGCAATAAACTTCGATTTGTCAAGGAGGTCACCTTCGAGATAGTTGGTGTCACCCGGATCTTCTATCTTAACCCTCTGAAGCATTTGTCGCACTATTACCTCAATGTGCTTATCATTTATCCGCACACCCTGCAATCGGTACACTTCTTGAATTTCATTGACAAGATACTCCTGAACTGCACTGGCACTTTTTATTTGGAGAATATCGTGCGGTGTAATAGAACCTTCCGATAACCGTTCACCCGCTTCAACGGTATCGTTATCATGAACAAGCACATGCTTACCATAAGGAATCAAATATGTTTTTTTCGCAGATTCACCTTCGACAATTATCTCCCTAACACCACGTTTGATAGAACCGAATTTAACAACACCGTCTATTTCGGATACTACCGCCGGATCTTTCGGTTTTCTCGCTTCAAACAATTCAGCAACACGTGGCAGACCACCAGTAATATCTTTCGATTTCAACAGGCTTCTAGGAATTTTTACGAGAACATCACCGGATTTAACGTGATCGCCATCACTCACTATTAAACGGGCACTCGTGGGGACTATATAATTAGCCAGTTTATCGCCATTTTCATCTTTTATTGTAATAGCAGGACTGAGCTTCTTGTTGCGGGATTCAATGATTACCCGCTGGCGCATTCCGGTATGTTCATCAAGCTCTTCTTTAACTGTAATGTCATTTTTAATATCATTAAATGATGTAACACCATCAAACTCTGAAATAATAACCAGTGAATACGGGTCCCATCTAAATACCAGCTGATTTTTCTCAATAGTATCGCCCGGGAACACCAAGAGTGTTGCGCCATACGGAACATTGTATTTTGCCACAACACGGTTGTTTTCGTCAATAATATCTATTCTGCCGTTTCTACCCAAAGCAATGGCGATTTTTTGATTAAGAGTCATTTCCTGTTTGGTAAAGCGTAAATTGTCGGAGAAGACTATTGTACCTGCATATTTTGCCTTGACTTCTGACTGCGAGGCACCGACCTGAGCAGTACCACCAATATGGAACGTTCTCAATGTCAACTGCGTACCTGGCTCACCAATACTCTGAGCACCCATCACCCCAACTGCTTCACCTATATTGACAAGACGACAGGTTGCCATATTTCTACCATAGCACAGCCTGCAGACACCATAACTCGATTCACAGGTTAAAACGGATCTGATTTTAACGGTTTCAATTATCGTATCAGCAATTTTCTTTGCAACTTCCTCATCAATCATCTCATTTGCGTCAACAAGAAGCTCATCAGTACGGGGATCGTAAATATCATCAACGGTCACTCGTCCAAGGATACGCTCCGGAAGCGGCTCAATAATCTCTTCGCCTTCCTTCAATGCTGAGATTTCAATACCAAGAATTGTACCGCAATCGTCTTCAGAAATAATAACATCCTGAGCAACATCAACCAGTCGGCGTGTAAGATATCCCGCATCAGCAGTTTTTAATGCCGTATCTGCCAAACCTTTTCGGGCACCGTGCGTCGAAATAAAGTACTCGAGCACAGAAAGCCCTTCTCTAAAGTTAGCAGTTATCGGGGATTCAATAATTTCACCGGTTTGACCCGTCATACTCTTTTGGGGCTTCGCCATCAATCCACGCATACCTGCAAGTTGCCTGATCTGTTCACGGCTCCCCCGCGCACCGGAATCGGCCATCATATATACAGGATTGAATCCGTTCTGGGATGTACTTAATCCATCAAACATAGCACGAGACACATCGGTTGTTGTATGGGTCCAGATATCAATAATTTTATTATACCTTTCACCATCCGTAATAATTCCACGCTCATACTGTTTATGAATCTTTGCAACCTCTTCGGCAGCATCATTAATCATTACTTCTTTTATTTCAGGAATAATAACATCATCAATACCGATTGATATACCGGCTTTCATTGCGTGATAAAAACCAAGCTCTTTCAACCTGTCCAAAAATTCAGCGGTCACCATGTTGCCGAGTAATCGAAATGACTGATAGACAATCTCTTCCACACCTCTTTTCGTCAACATTTCATTTACGAAGGGCAGGCCCTCGGGAACAACTTGATTAAACAACACACGACCAGTGGTTGTTTTAATAAGACTGCCGTCAATTCTGACATTGATTGATGCATGAAGACCGAGCTTATCACTATTGAAAGCAATAATAACTTCTTTTTGATTTGCAAAATTCATTCCTTCGCCCTTGTCACCGTTGCGGATTTTTGTCAGATAATAGCAACCAAGGACAATATCTTGACTCGGCACAGCTATAGGACGCCCATTTGCGGGAGATAGAATATTATGACTTGACAACATGAGCATTCTTGTCTCAATTTGTGCTTCGTAGGACAGAGGCACATGGACCGCCATCTGGTCACCATCAAAATCAGCATTGAATGCTGCACAAACAAGAGGATGAACACGAATTGCCTTACCTTCAATCAATACCGGCTGAAATGCCTGGATACCCAGCCTGTGTAGAGTCGGTGCGCGGTTAAGCATCACCGGATGGTCTTTGATAATTAATTCAAGAATATCCCAGATTTCCTTACCCTTTTTATCAACCATCTTTTTTGCACTCTTTACCGTTTTCACAAGACCGCGCTCTACGAGCTTCCTTATAATAAACGGCTTAAACAATTCAACAGCCATATCTTTCGGCAAACCGCATTGGTGCAGCCTCAATTCAGGCCCGACGACAATCACAGAACGACCAGAATAATCAACTCGCTTTCCGAGCAAATTTTGACGGAATCGCCCCTGTTTCCCCTTCAGCATATCACTCAGTGATTTTAATGGTCTGTTGCCATCACTGCGAACCGCCGTTGCTTTTCTTCCATTATCAAATAGGGAGTCAACCGCTTCCTGCAGCATCCTCTTTTCATTTCTGAGAATAACTTCAGGTGCGCGAATTTCCATAAGATTTTTCAGCCTATTATTTCTTATAATAACCCGGCGGTAAAGATCATTCAAATCACTCGTCGCAAACCTCCCACCTTCCAGTGGCACCAGTGGTCGAAGTTCTGGCGGAATTACCGGTATAACATCCAAAACCATCCATTCAGGCTTATTACAATTTTCATCACCCTCAATCTTAAACGGCTCAATCACTTTGAGTCGCTTAAGGATATCAGTTTTTCTCTGGACGGATGTTTCAATCTTAAGTTGAGCACGGAGTTCTTTCGATAAAACTTTTAAATCAATACGTTTCAACATCTCTTTGATGGCTTCACCACCAATTTTTGCAACAAACTTATCCTCATCCTCTTTTGCAGCTTTTGCTTTTTCTTCAGGAAATTCAGTAATAATCCTGAAATATTCTTCTTCAGAGATGAGGCTCCGGGGTTTCAATCCTGTGTTACCAGGGGCAATTACTACATACGACTCATAATAAATAATTCGTTCGAGATCTTTAACGGACATTCCGAGAATATATCCCGTTTTACTGGGTAGAGAACGAAAATACCAGATATGAACAACAGAAGTAGCAAGCTGAATATGGCCCATCCGTTCTCTGCGAACACTTTTCATTGTAATTTCAACACCACAACGATCACAGATAATCCCTTTATAACGGATACGCTTATATTTACCACAATGACATTCCCAATCACGAACCGGACCAAAGATTTTCTCACAAAATAAACCGTCTTTTTCCGGTTTAAATGATCGATAATTAATGGTTTCCGGTTTTGTCACTTCCCCAAATGACTGTGCAAGAATAGTATCCGGCGATGACAAGTTTATCGAAATCTTCGTAAAAGATTTTGAAACTCCGCCGAATAATCCTGCTTTTGATTGTATTGCCACGTTTTCACTCCCCACCTGTTTTACACAATCTTGACATCAAGGCATAAACCTTGGAGCTCCCGCATAAGAACATTAAACGATTCGGGAATTCCAGCTTCAGGAAGATTTTCTCCCTTGACAATTGCCTCATATATTTTCGATCTGCCTTTAACATCATCAGATTTAATAGTAAGAATTTCTTTGAGAGTATGTGCAGCTCCATACGCTTCAAGCGCCCACACTTCCATCTCGCCAAACCGCTGCCCGCCAAATTGCGCCTTACCTCCGAGAGGTTGCTGAGTGATTAGCGAGTACGGTCCTATGGACCGCGCATGAATCTTATCTTCCACCAAATGGGACAACTTCATAATATAAATATATCCGACCATTACTTTTTGATCGTATTTTTCACCCGTCATCCCATCAAATAAATCCGTTTTGCAATAATCAGGCAAATTCGCTTTTTTAAGATATGCATCCACATCCCCCGCACTTGCTCCGTCAAATACTGGAGTCGCGAAACGGCATCCAAGTACCTTCCCCGCCATTCCAAGCATGGCTTCATAAATCTGTCCAAGATTCATACGAGAAGGCACGCCCAGCGGATTGAGAATTATATCGACAGGCGTTCCATCTTCAAGAAACGGCATATCTTCAAATGGGACGATCTTAGCAACAACACCCTTATTGCCGTGCCGGCCCGCCATCTTATCGCCAACCTGCAGTTTCCGCTTTTTCGCAACATACACTTTTGCAAGTTGAACGATACCGGGAGGAAGCTCATCACCAACTACAATTTTATATTTTAGCTTTTTGAATTCTTCCTCGAAATCGTATGCTTTTTCAGCATATTTTCTTAGAAGCATTCCGATGGCTTCATTGACCTTTTTATCGGTAGTCCATTCACTCAGCGGATTAATATCGTCAAATTCAAGTTTATTCAGCTTTGCTTCTGTCAATTTAGTTCCCGATTTAAACGCAGCTTTCCCTGTACTGATTTTATTCATGGATTTAACAGTCATACCGGATAATATAGTAGTCAACTTTTCATCCCTTAACTCAGTAGCGGCTAGAATATCTTTTTTCATTTTCCGTTCTAAAGAGTCGATTTTTTTCTTATCTTCTTTTTTTGCATCGGCATCTTTGTTCTTACGGGAAAACAATTTCGTATAGACAACAATCCCGTGCATTCCGGGAGGGGCCTTGAGAGATGCATCTTTCACATCTCCGGCTTTGTCTCCGAATATCGCCTTCAACAATTTCTCTTCCGGCGTTGGATCAGTTTCACCCTTTGGCGTAATTTTTCCGACAATAATATCGCCGGCATTCACTTCTGCACCAACATAAATGATGCCATCTTCATCAAGATTTCGTGTCGCTTCTTCACTAACATTAGGTATTTCTCTCGTCAGCTCTTCTTCACCGCGTTTAGTATCGCGCACTTGAAGCTCAAATTCCTCAATATGAATTGAAGTATAAACATCTTCACTAACAACCCGCTCACTAAGGATAATGGCATCCTCAAAATTATAACCACGCCACGGCATAAAGGAAACTAAAACATTTCTCCCAAGTGCCAATTCACCATTTTCAGTTGCACAACCGTCAGCAAGAGTCGAACCGGGCTCAACTTTATCACCAACATGCACAATCGGTTTTTGATTAACACAAGTATCTTGATTTGTTCTGAAAAATTTTGTCAATGGATACGATACACATTCCTCATCATCAAAACCGAGAGATACTCCTCCAAACCTTTCATTTTTTTTGCCACTTTTCTTGATCACCACTTCTTTAGCATTCACTTTCGCTACCACACCAGCGCTTTCAGATGTTACCAGCGAGCGCGAATCGAGAGCAACCTTCCCCTCCATCCCGGTTCCCACAATTGGGGCTTCTGGTTTCAGTAGCGGGACAGATTGCCGCTGCATGTTAGATCCCATGAGCGCTCTGTTAGCATCATCATGCTCAAGAAACGGAATCAATGCCGCAGCAGCACTCACAATCTGATTTGGCGACACATCCATATAATCAACCTGATCAGGAGAAAGAACAGGAAAGTCACCTTTTAACCTGCACTTAACGATATCCCTGACAAACTTGTCCTTGTTGTCAAGCGGTGCGTTCGCTTGTGCTATTGTATGGAGATCTTCATCGTCAGCAGTCAAATACTTCACCTCACTTGACACTTTGCCACTTCCAACTTTTCGGTATGGTGTTTCGAGAAAACCAAAATCGTTGACACGCGCATGAATACAGATCGAAGAAATGAGACCAATATTTGGACCTTCCGGTGTTTCAATTGGACAAAGCCTTCCATAGTGTGTATAATGCACGTCTCGAACCTCAAATCCAGCACGTTCACGTGTTAATCCTCCCGGACCAAGTGCGCTTAACCTGCGCTTATGTGTCAATTCTGCAAGCGGATTTGTCTGATCCATAAACTGGGACAATTGGCTCGTCCCAAAGAAAGTATTTATTAAAGATGAAATCGTTCTCGCATTAACAAGATCCTGTGGAGTTAACGTCTCCTTATCACGGAGATTCATTCGCTCTTTTATGGTTCTGGCCATACGGGCCAATCCAACACTGAACTGAGCAGCCAACTGCTCACCGACTGTCTTGATACGGCGGTTACCCAGATGATCAATATCATCTGTGGACTTCTTTCCACTTTTCAGATCAAGGAGATACTTTATGATCGTGATAATATCTTTTTTATCGAGAACCGTGACTTCTTCGGAAATTTTCAATCCAAGCTTCTTATTTATTCTATGGCGGCCCACAATACCAAGATCATACTTCTTCGGATTAAAAAACAATCTGTCGATAAGATTCTTGGCAGTTTCGAGATCGGGAGCTTCACCGGAGCGCATTTGCCGGTAAATAGTTTCAAGGGCTTCAGCTTCTGAACTTGATACATCTTTTCTGAGAGTATTTGAAATCACTTCCGCATACATACTACTTGCATGCTTTAAAAAAGTAACAGACGGCACTTTAGCCTTTCTGAGTACTGCAGCAATTTCTTTAGCAAATTCAGAATATTGCTCTGCATATATTTCGCCAGATTTTTCATCGACAATATCCTGAGCAATTTTTTTACCGTAATACTTATCCAAACGTCCTTTGGATATTTCAACTTTGTCTATCAATCCAAAAAGTTCGAACAACTCCGCATCGCTCGAAAAACCCAATGCTCTCAAAAGAGTCGTGACTGGGAATTTTTTGCGCCGGTCAATATAAACATACATAACATCATTAATGTCGGTAACAAACTCAACCCATGAACCTCGAAATGGTATTATTCTTCCGGAATAAATCTTTGTTCCATTCGGATGAAGAGATTCATCAAAAAACACACCAGGTGAACGATGCAATTGACTTACAATAACCCGCTCAGCTCCATTAATGATAAATGTGCCTTTTCCCGTCATGAACGGCAGATTCCCCAAGTAGACATCCTGCTCTATTGTCTGCTTAAATGTACCCGATTCGTCATCCGTGTCTTTCGCTGACAACCGAAGCTTCGCCTTGAGCGGAACAGAAAATGAAACGCCACGCTCCTGACACTCAACAACAGAATATTTTGGTTGATCTGCATAGTATTCTATAAACTCAAGGAGATAATTTTCGCGTGAATCAATAATTGGAAAGATATTACGAAATACCGCTTCCAGACCGGAGTTACTCCTCAGTGCTGGCAATACATCATGCTGCAAAAAATCACGAAACGAATCTAATTGAATGCCCAAAAGGTCCGGCATGTCAATAATCGACGAAATTTTTGAAAAATTAATGCGTTCGCCATTTCCATTTTTGTTCACAGATACTCCCTGTTTATTCAAAGTACCCCCTAAACGATTATCTAAAATCGAGAGAACCCAACCGCAGGCAATTCTCTTTTGATTACTCAGATGTTTTTCAACTGACAGCCTAAACAGGCTATTTCAACTCAACCGTTCCGCCAACTTCTTCAATCTGAGCTTTCACCTTTTCGGCTTCATCCTTCGCAATCGCTTCTTTCACCGTTCCCGGAGCTCCATCAACAAGGTCTTTTGCTTCTTTAAGACCCAATCCTGTAACCGCGCGGACAACCTTAATGACCTGAATTTTTTTCTCGCCAAATCCAGTCAGTATTACATCAAATTCTGTCTGTTCTTCAGTAGCTGCCACATCCGCCCCTCCAGGAGCACCTGCAACAGGAGCAACCGCGGCCATCATTGGAGCAGCCGCCGAAACACCGAATTCTTCTTCAAGGTCCTTTACCAGATCCGCAAGCTCTACAACGGTAAGTTTCTTGATTGACTTTTTAATATCGGCAATCGCACTCACTGGTTTTCTCCTCTCTTACTTAATTTTGTATTATTTGTCGTACAAAAAACGACATTTAATAAATTTTTGATTTCTTTAATTTTAGTGAGTTAAAACATGTAAACTTTAATCAGATTTCTCCCGAGACTCACTTTCATCATCAGCCGGCGCTGCATCACCACCATCCGCCTCTTGCTCTTCACCACTTTTTACTTCTTCAACAGTTTCCGGCTCAGCAGAATTCGCAGCTTCATCAACAGTGCTGTTCTCTTCACTTTCGCTACCATTCGCAGTAACCACGTCTGCAACACCACTTTGCTCTTTAGCGGATTCCTTCGATCCAGATTCGGGCGTATTCACCTCAATCTGAGACACCTGGCTTCCACTCTCTTTCTCAATTTTATTCTTGACCGCAGCGAGTACTCCTACAAGATTCCGTATCAAGCCGGACAACACACCGACTAATCCGGTAATCGGAGAATTGAGAGTGCCAAGCATCTTTGTCAAAAGCTCATCACGTGAGGGTAACACTACAATCTTGGCAACATCATCCTTATCAATAATCACACCCTCAACAACACCAGCTTTTATGGAAAGAAGGTCTGTTTCCTTGTGGAACTTATCGATAATTTTCGCGGGGACTACCGAATCCTCAAAACTATATGCAAGAGCAGTTGGACCGTTAAGATGCTGCAACAATTCACCAAATGAACCACCCTCTAACGACCTCTGCGCAAGAGTGTTTTTAACAACGCGGTATTCAACATTATTTTCCCTGAATTTCTTCCTGAGATCATTTACAATCTCAACATTAATACCGGTAAAATCGGCAAGATAAACACCCTTAGCCTCAGCAAAAACTTTGTGAAGCTCTTCAACAACTTTTTCTTTATCTTTTTTCAGCATTGATAGTACCAGAAATTTATAAATCTTGAATTATTGATTGATGATCAAGCTTAACCGCAGGACCCATCGTTGAAGATATAGTAACCTTCTTAACATAATGACCCTTGACTGCCACCGGCTTAAGTTTCTGGACAGCATGCAAAAAGGATATTATGTTTTCTTTTATTTTATCATTTCCGAATGAGATTTTACCAAGCCCAGCATGAAGGATACCGGCTTTATCAACCCGAAAATCTATCTTACCTTTCTTGATTTCTTGCACTGCCTGCCCCACTTCTATAGTAACTGTACCACTCTTCGGAGTCGGCATCAAACCACGGGGACCAAGAATCTTTCCTAGCTTCCCAACCACAGACATAACATCCGGTGTAGCCACAACCACATCTACATCCGCCCATCCGTCTTCGATTTTTTTTACATAATCATCAAGTCCCACATGATCCGCCCCAGCATCCTGTGCTTCTTTTTCTTTACTCCCCTGAGTCAGAACAAGAACACGCTTTGTCTTACCTGTACCAAACGGCAGACTCACTATACCACGGATATTTTGATCAGCATGCCGTGGATCAACGCCAAGATTCATGCAAATTTCTATCGACTCATCGAACTTTGCCGTTGCCGAATCTTTCAACTTACCAACACCATCTTCTAATGAATACACAGCATTAGGGTCAATCTTGCCATGAGCTTCTTTAAAACGTTTTGATTTTTTCATCGCTATCTTAGATTCAAGTTATTGAACATCGACACCCATACTGCGGGCAGTACCCTCAATAATTTTCATGGCGCCTTCTATATCATTTGCATTTAAATCGACGAGTTTTGCTTTTGCAATTTCTTCCAATTGCACCCGTGAAATCTCCCCAACCTTATCCCTGTTCGGATCACTTGATCCCTTTTCGAGTTTCAATGCTTTCTTTATCAACTCGGACGCAGGCGGAGTTTTTGTTATAAATGTAAAACTACGATCAGCATATACTGTGATTACGACAGGAATTATATATCCGGCCTTGTCCTGAGTTTTTGAATTGAACGCTTTACAAAATTCCATTATATTGACACCCCTCTGGCCAAGTGCCGGACCAACTGGAGGTGATGGATTTGCCTGTCCTGCAGAAATTTGAAGCTTGATTATACCATCAATTTTTTTCGACATACTTATTTTTCCTGTTCTACCTGGAGAAAATCCAATTCAACCGGAGTCGGCCTCCCAAATATCGAAACCATAACTTTCACTTTATTTTTTTCCGGATTAATATCTTCTATAAAACCGGAGAAATCATTAAATGGACCATCGACAACCTTAACAGAGTCACCAACATTGAATGGGATAGAAACAGCATCAACTTCTTCTTTTTCCACAGTTCTGCCGAGGATGCGTTCAATTTCATCTGGATGAATGACCTGAGGCGCATTTTGCGATCCAAGAAAATTAATCACACCGGGCGTATTCAATACGAGGTGCTGTGTATCTTTGTCGAGAGACATTTCTGCAAGAACATATCCGGGGAAAAAGTTTTTCGTCTTTACAACCTTTTTCCCATCTTTCATTTCAATTATATTCTCCTGAGGGACCAGAATCTGTAAAACACGATCTTCCAGCTTCGACCGCACCACTTCATTCATTATATACAACTGCACCTTTTGCTCCTGACCGGAATATACATGCAGAGCATACCATTTTGTTTCGGGTTTATCCATCAGTCTATTGCAATATATATCGCATTATAGTTGTTAAACCTCGGTCAACTACAAATATAAAAAGGGCAAATATCAAGGAAACGACAATGACAACAACGGTCGATCCCCTCAACTCAGGAAATGTCGGCCAGCTTACTTTTTGCATTTCCTGCCAGACGTCATCAAAAAAAGATTTAATATTTTTCAGCATATCAGTATCATACAAGTCGAAGAACAGTAGCAGGCCTGGAGGGATTCGAACCCCCAACACCCGGATTTGGAGTCCGGTGCTCTACCAATTGGAGCTACAGACCTGGCTAATAGATTTTATCTTATCGAGTTTCTTTATGAACAGTATGCGAATGGCAGTTTCTGCAGTACTTTTTATATTCAACTCTGTCGGGATGAAGACGTTTGTTTTTGGTCATCGAATAGTTTCGATGACTACAAATCGTACATTCTAACGTAATTATATCCCTTTTTTTCTTATCAGCCACAGGTCACGCTCACCAACTATATGCCTACACCGACACTTTAATTAAACAGCCTATCTAATTTCTTTTTTGGACTGCCAAAACGGCAAATGTTTACTATTCAATAACTTCGGTAACGACACCGGCGCCAACTGTTCTTCCGCCTTCACGGATTGCAAACCGGAGCTCTTTTTCCATCGCGATCGGTGTAATTAACTCAATCTCCATTTTCACATCATCACCCGGCATAACCATCTCTACACTTTCAGGAAGCTCTGCAACACCTGTCACATCTGTCGTCCGAAAATAAAACTGAGGACGATACCCCTTGAAAAACGGTGTATGGCGCCCTCCTTCTTCTTTTGTCAATATATATACCTGACCCTTAAATTTCGTATGAGGAGTGATACTTCCCGGCTTCGATGCAACCATGCCGCGTTCCAACGACTCCTTTTCTACACCTCGAAGAAGTAAACCTATATTATCGCCCGCTTCACCACGGTCTAAAAGCTTACGGAACATCTCAACTCCGGTTACTACCGTCTTACGCTTCGCACCAAGACCGACTATTTCGATCTCATCACCAACATTCACTACTCCACGCTCTACACGGCCTGTACCAACTGTTCCACGGCCAGTTATACTAAAAACATCCTCTACCGGCATTAAAAATGGCTTGTCGATATCACGCTTAGGCATCGGAATATACTCATCAACAGCTTTCATCAATTCAAATATACTCGCACATTTATCACTGTCAAAATTGCCTTCTATTGCTGCATTCATCGCCCCCAATGCGCTGCCCTGAATAATCGGTATGTCATCTCCGGGAAAATCGTACTGACTCAATAACTCACGAAGCTCAAGCTCTACCAGTTCCAACAACTCAGGATCATCTACCTGATCAACCTTGTTCAAATATACAACAATAAATGGAACTCCCACTTGACGGGACAATAAAATGTGCTCGCGTGTCTGAGGCATCGGACCATCAGCTGCAGATACCACAAGTATCGCTCCGTCCATCTGAGCCGCCCCTGTAATCATGTTCTTTACATAATCAGCATGACCAGGACAGTCAACGTGTGCATAATGACGATTCTCCGTCTCATACTCAACATGAGCTGTCGCTATCGTTATGCCACGCTCACGCTCCTCAGGTGCATTGTCTATCGAATCAAACGTACGTACCTCTGCCAAACCCTTTTGCCCAAGTAACATCGTTATCGCCGCTGTCAATGTTGTCTTGCCATGATCAACATGACCTATAGTACCTATATTGATATGGGGCTTCGTTCGCTCAAACTTCTTCTTCGACATAGCGCTTACTCCCTCTTTGAGAGAGTCCTTTCTTAAATCCTGATCAGAATTTCCGAGCCTACGACCGGGATTGAACCGGTGACCTCATCCTTACCAAGGATGTGCTCTACCGACTGAGCTACGTAGGCACTAAGATTGTTTATGATTTGCCTTCCAATAATTCCCGGAAGATGTAGAGCGGGAAACGGGACTCGAACCCGCAACCCTCAGCTTGGAAGGCTGATGCTCTAGCCAAATTGAGCTATTCCCGCATAATTCCGGTTATCTGGAATTACGTGGAGAGGGGAGGATTCGAACCTCCGAAGGCTTCGCCGACAGATTTACAGTCTGTTCCCGTTGACCGCTTGGGTACCTCTCCCAAAAATTTCATCTCTATTTTATAACTGCAGTCCTGTACGGCACAAGCTCACAAATCACTACTTTTCTATTATTATAAAAAGTAGAGCTGGCAGAGGGACTTGAACCCACGACCTGCTGATTACAAATCAGCTGCTCTACCAACTGAGCTATGCCAGCACAACCTAAAATCAAGGTCCAAAAATCAAAGAATAAGCAATTTTTATGATAAACACGCAAATTTAATATTTTTATTTCAAAGTGTCAATGCTTTTCTCAAACATTTTCAATCTTTCTTCCCTTTCCACCACCATTTCGTTCCGTCTCTCATATCTTCCACAGCTATACCCATCTCAAGCAACATATCTCTGATACGATCAGCCTCTTCCCAATTTCGTTCTGCACGGCTAATTTTTCGCTGTTCTACCAACTCATTTATCTTATTATTTATATCATCTACATCAGCAATACCAAGGCGTTTCAACACCTCTTCAGTTTCTTTTTTGGACAAATCTCTCACCATGGGACGTATAATACCAAATATCCCATCATTCAATTCATTGAGTAAATTTACCCCCATTCGCACTAATTTTATGTCTTCATCAGAAACATCACTCTGGTGTTCTAAAATATTTGAAATATTATCAACCAACTCAAACATGGCTGCTAATGCCTGAGGCGTGTTGAAATCGTCATTCATAGCTTTTAATACACTCTGCATGCAATTGTTGACATCTTCACAGTTTTGAATGTCAATTTCTTCATCAGAATCAATCTCTGTTCTAATATTTATGAACTCATCTGCTTTCTGCATTATCAAGTAAATTCTCTCGACTGCAGATTCTGCATTTTTAAGAAACTGTTCTTCAAACGCAATCTGCTTTCTGTAATGACTTTGGAGAAAAAACAGACGTATCGCCTCTTTTGAATACTTTTTGGTCAACTCTTGAACAAGTACAACATTGCCTTCAGATTTTGCCATCTTCTTATCTTTCAGATTGACAAATTCGTTGTGCATCCAATATTTTGCAAACTCTGCATCTTCACCGCACCGTGCTTGAGCAATCTCGTTTTCATGGTGTGGAAAAATAAGGTCTATGCCCCCAGCATGAATATCGAAGGTATCACCAAGCTCTTTTAAAGACATTGCAACACATTCAGTGTGCCAACCTGGTCTGCCATCACCCCATGGGCTCGACCATTTCGGTTCTCCTGGTTTTGCTGGCTTCCACAATGAAAAATCATGAGAGTCTTTCTTCAACCTTTGAATCCCATCTTCAACACGCTCACCGACTTCCATATTGTGCAAATCTTTTCCCGAAAGAGAGCCGTACTGAGCGTCTTTTGCAGCTTCAAAGAAGACATTCCCACCGGTTTCGTATGCAAATCCTTTATCGACAAGCTTCTGTATAAGCTCAACCATTTCCTCGATATACTCAGATGCTTTCGGATTTGCATCGGAAGGCAATACGCCGAGCGCA
This sequence comes from bacterium, assembly GCA_965249485.1. Taxonomy (GTDB): domain Bacteria; phylum SM23-31; class SM23-31; order SM23-31; family SM23-31; genus CBDFMG01. The sequence continues at coordinate 3,164,780 of OZ252239.1, forward strand.
TCACAATCTTGCTGAAAGTGCTCTATATACTGTTTTGCTACGTCATCTGTTGTTGTATTAGCCTCATTTGCCCGTGAAATAATCTTATCATCTACATCGGTAATATTCTGAACAAATTTCATTGAGTAGCCACGATACTTGAAATATTTCCGGACAACATCAAACACAATAAGCGGGCGGGCATTACCAATGTGGATATAGCTATATACCGTCGGACCGCATAGGTATAAGCTCACCTCATTCGGTCTGACCGGCTCGAACTTTTCTTTTTTACGGTTGAAAGAATTATAAAGAAATATGTCTTTGGAAACATTATCAGCCATAATACAATAAGAAATCTATTTTGGATTACTATGAATTCTGTTAGTTTTATAAAAAATTTATTGAACAACCGCGGATATCAGCCGTGTGCACTGCTCAAGACCGAGAATTTCGAGAACTTTCAGGAGTTCAGGTCCATGAACTTTTCCGGTGAGCGCAATCCGGACAGGCATCCAGAGATCTTTTCCTTTTATACCTGTCTCTTGCTGAATCGACTTCATGACGCTCTGAAAGCTATCAACTGTTAACTCTTCAAGCTTCTGCAATGACTCCAAAAGTTCAGCATACACCTGTTGTGAGGATTCTCTTTGAATAAGCTCAATTTCTTCTTCTCCATTAATTGTGATGTCATCCTTAAAAAATAGTGATGCATAAGAAGGATATTCCTTCAAAGTTTCTACATTGTCTTTGACAGCTTCGATAATTTTAGAACGCCTTTTTGCATCGGATTCAACCATACCAGCTTCTTCAAGATATGGCGTCGCCTGCTCAAGCCGTTCTTCGGGGGTTAAAGATCTGATATACATTCCATTGAGCCAATTCAATTTTACTTGATCAAACGATGCCGGCGAACGGGACATCCGCTCAAAACTGAATTCGCTCACCAGCCTGTCGAGCGAAAGAATTTCATCTCCTGTTTCGGATGACCAGCTCAAAAGACTCAGAAAATTGATTAATGTCTGCGGGAGATAACCCTCGCTTTTAAACTCTTCAACCGATGTGTGGCCATGTCGCTTTGAAAGTCTGACTCCATCCATTCCCGTGATCATCGGAATATGTGCGAATTTCGGCAACTCATAACCGAATGCATTATAGAGCATAATCTGTTTCGGGGTATTCGAGACATGATCATTGCCGCGGATAATGTGTGTCATTTTCATTGCATGATCGTCGACAACCGCAGCAAAATTGTAGGGTGAGGTACCATCATCACGCTGAATCACAAAATCGGTAATTGTTGCCATATCAAACGTAATGTCGCCTTGCACAAGATCGTTCAAAACGAGAGAACCTTCAGGAACACGAAACCGTACTACAGGACGCCTTCCTTCGTCTCGTAACCTGTTCTTTTCGCTATCTGTTAAATTTCTACATGTGCCACTATAGCCGGTATAACCGGGTGGACGCTTATCCGCAAGAGCCTGCCGTCGTTGTGTTTCAAGTTCCTCCATTGAGCAGTAGCAGTGATACGCATTCCCCTGCTCAAGCAGAATATTCACATGATTTGTGTACAGTGCAAGACGTTCGGACTGCCTATATGGTCCGTAGTCACCGCCCTTTACAGTACCTTCGTCTTCTTCAAGACCGAGCCATTTTAATTGTTCATGAATCCCTATTTCCGAGTCATGTATCGAACGCTCGACATCGGTATCCTCAATTCTTACTACATAGGTACCGCCAAAATGTCTCGCACAAAGCCAATTCAATATGGCAGTCCGGGCATTTCCTACATGGAGGCGTCCAGTAGGACTCGGCGCAAATCGAACACGAACAGTATCACTCACAAAAAATCCCTATCATCGAATCTTGACTCAAAGTTACTGGACTCTTCTTTTCCAGATGTATTTCCGAAACACTAAAAACAGCAGAAGAATTCCGACTGCTGCAAACACAATAATATTATACTGTTTGATATACTCTATAATTAATTGCCAATTATCCCCAATTGTATATCCTGCATACATCAGAATGAAATTCCACAAAGCACAGCTTATGAGAGCAAACACAAGCACTTTTTTCAATCGCAGGACTGCAATACCAGCAAACAGAGAAATCACTGAACGAGCCCCGGAAAGAAATCTGTTCATCGCTATGACCGCATAGCCGTACCGTTCAAACCAGGATTCAACACGTTTGAAATCATCCGACGCAAATAGCTTCCATCTCTCTGTTTCCACTACGGTCCGCCCAAAGACTCTCCCGAGCCAGTAGAGTGACATAAATCCAGCCAGGCTTCCGATTGTCGTAACAATAAATGCCGGCGTAAAATCTATAACCCCGGTACCCACCAGATAAGCTCCGAATACAACAATTGTGTCACCGGGTATCGGTGGTATAATGTTTTCAGCATAAGCGCTAAGACACAATAGCGCGTAAACCCAAATTGCATCAACCTGTCTCAGATATTCAAACAACCCCTCCATTTTACGTCACCTGCTCGTGTTCTCATGCTTTGCAATCAGAACCACGACATCAGCGATAACACCCTCACCCGATCCTTCATATCCTAATCCTTCTGATGTTGTGGCTTTGATGGAAATCGCATCAATGTCAAGATGCAAAACCCTTGAAATGTTTTCCCGCATCAGAGGAATGTATTCAACAATTTTCGGCTTCTGAAGTGTCACAACACAATCGATATTCTGAATATTCCAGTACTGTGCAACAATAATATTGTACGCCTCTTTTAAAAGCACCATACTTGAAACATCTTTATACTCCATGTCGGTATCTGGGAAATGGGTCCCGATATCCCCAAGTGCAGCCGCTCCGAGAAGCGCATCTATGACAGCATGAGTCAAAACATCAGCATCGGAATGACCGATAAGCCCCTTTTCGAAAGGAATCGTGGCTCCTCCCAGTATGAACGGACGCCCTTCAACGAATTTATGAACATCTTTTCCGAATCCAACGCGGATCATTTCGGGTATTGCCCTCGTGCTTTAAGAATTTCTTCAACTGCCTTCAAATCATGCCGATGAGTTACTTTTATGTTTGTCATATCTCCCTGAACAATACGTACGGTACCGACATAATTACGGTACAGGAATGCGTCATCACTTGCAGACACATTATCCTTTTGAGCACTCTTATGCGCCTGAATGATTTTATCTACTTTGAAGACCTGCGGCGTCTGAGCCTGCCAGATTGTCGATCTCTCGACATAATCAGACACAACACATTCATTCCCAATAAATGTGCTGTCAACTGCCGGCGTTGCAGTCACTATTGCTCCATGCTCAGATGCCTCCTTACACGCACAATCAATAAGCTCATGCGTTACCGCTGGACGGACACCATCATGAATAGCGACAAGCTTCACATCATCTTTGAGAGATTGCAGTCCATTAAAAACCGACTCCTGTCGGGATGCTCCTCCCACTACAAATCGAAGCAAATTGGCAAATTCATATCCATCGAACATGCGATCACGAATCTCAGTGATATCATCTTCACCTGCAACAATCACAATATTATCCCTAAATACAGACTTTGAAAATGCCCATGCTGACCACACAAGAATTGGGTGGCCGCACAGTATAACAAACTGTTTCTTAGTTTGATTGTGGAACCGTATTCCTCTCCCAGCTGCTACAATAATCGCTGCACAATCGCTTTTTTGAATAAGAGGCATGTACTTGCGGGTAGATAATTTTGAAGGAACACATCTCGTCAATTACGTTATAATCATGGCATCGCCGTAACTGTAAAACCTGTACTCTTCTTTTATAGCTTTCCGATACGCTTTAAATATCAAATCTCGCGATGAAAATGCCGAAACTAGCATTAACAATGTCGAGCAGGGAAGATGAAAATTTGTAATCAACTGATCAACAATTTTAAATTCATACGGCGGGAAAATAAACTTATCAGTCCATCCTGAATAAGATTTAACATAATGGTCTGACGTCACAGCAGATTCCAATGAACGGACAGAGGTCGTGCCAACACATACGACTGATTTTCCATTCCGCTTTGTTTCATTTATTTCTTCTGCAGATTCTTCGCTAATTTCATAAAACTCCGAATCCATACGGTGGCGTGTCAAGTCTTCTACCTGCACAGGTCTGAATGAACCAAGACCGACATGAAGCACGATCGGGACAATCTTCACCCCTTTTGCCTTGATTGACTCCAGAAGTTCCTTTGTAAAATGTAATCCGGCTGTCGGGGCCGCTACTGCCCCACGGGATTTTGCATAGACCGTCTGATACTGGTCTTTATCATTCGGTTCGGATTCGCGGGTTATATAAGGAGGTAGCGGTGCCTGTCCAATTTTTTCAATGATATCAAGAAAGTCACCTGGATAATCAAATCGGACAACACGTCCACCAGAAACCGTATTATCAAGGACATCACAAGTAATATTCTCGTTAACAATTAGTCTGTTTCCTATCCGTACTTTTCGTGCAGGCTTCACTAATACTTCCCAGAGATTGTTTTCTAGTTCGCGCAAAAGAAAAATTTCGACTTCGGCTTCAGTCTTTTCTTTTATGCCAATTAGACGTGCTGAAAACACTTTGGTCTCATTAATTACGAGACAATCGCCATCATTCAAAAAATCGATAACATTCTTGAACTCACTATGTTCAAATTTTCCATCCTGCCGGTTCAACACCATCAGTCGAGAACTATCGCGAGGTACTTTTGGATATTGAGCTATTAACTCTTCCGGAATTGTATATTTGAAATCAGAAAGTTTCATGTACTACTCTCCTGCGATTCACTCAAGAATCATTAGTGTTACATCAGCTGTCCGTATTTTTATTGTCATAGACACAATCGAAATTAACAATTTAATTGTATTGAATGTTTTAATTCTGAAATATTTTAAACTGCCCTTTTACATGTTTAATCTGTAAATGATCGTATGCTACTGATGACGCAACTCTTCCGGACTTACTCCGTTGGATGAACCCTTCCTTTAGCAAATAGGGCTCAACCAGTTCTTCAAGTGTATTCGATTCTTCATTGAGAGTTGCCGCTATCGCGTCAATACCTACCGGCCCTCCCTGATAACTCTCTATAATGACACGGAGATATTTTCTATCAAGCACATCAAGTCCCATTTCATCGATACCCTCCAACTCGATAGCGTTTATGGTAACTTCATGGCGGATTGTTCCGTCACCTTTTACCTGGCAGTAATCTCTGACTCTTCGCAATATTCTATTTGCTATCCGGGGAGTACCTCGGGATCGTTTTGCAATTTCATGCAGAGCTTTCTCATCGATATCTGTCTCAAGCTTTTCTGCAGAACTTTGCACAATTTTTTTTATATCATCGATCGGATAAAAATCGACATGGTAATGGAGTCCGAATCTATTCCGCAGCGGTGCAGACAATAGCCCCGCACGGGTTGTAGCGCCAATCAGCGTAAATTTCTGCAGCGGAATATTTATTGTTTTCGCAAAAGCGCCCTTATCTACTACAAAGTCAACCTTAAAATCCTCCATTGCAGGATAGATAAACTCTTCTACAGCAGTACCGAGACGGTGAATCTCATCAATAAAAAGCACATCTCCTTGCTTCAAGCCTGTCAATATTCCTACAAGATCTCCGGGACGTGTCAATGACGGACCAGAGGTCGAAGTTAGTTTGTTCTTCATTTCATGAGCTATGATATGAGCAAGTGTTGTCTTCCCTAAACCGGGAGGCCCATAAAGCAACACATGTTCAAGCTGGTCTCCACGCTGCTTAGCCGCTTCAATTGATATCTTTAGCTTATCGACCGTTACAGTCTGACCGACAAAGTCCTGAAGCCGTGTCGGCCGCAGAGCGTAATTATTGGTATCTTCACCCTCGGCAAGCTGCTGGCTGTTTATCAGTCGCTCCCTGCTCACTCATTCTCCATTGAAGCGCGCTGTTTAAATATTACCTGAAGAAGTGATTCGGATGAATCAATTGAATCATCAAGCGACAGTGCTTTATCAACTAAATTTTCAGCTTCTACACGTCGATACCCAAGCTGTCCGATCAATACTTCGAGTGTTTCAATTTCGAACTCGGTTAATTTTCCTGAACCGAATTCCGAACTCCTTTCATGGGCTGCCGCTGAATACTTTGTCACTTTCCCCTTCAATTCTGCCAAAATCTTATCACCCATGCGGCCGCCGATACCGGGAAGCTTTTTTAAAAAAGCTACATCGCCGGACTCAATTGCATAAGCAATTTCTGAAATAGGGTTAATCATCGACTGCAACGCTTTGCGCTCTCCTAAACCTTTAACAGTGGTAAAAATATTAAAAAACTCCCTATCAGTCTCAGCAAGGAAACCAATTAGCTTAGGAAAAAGATTTCCGACACCAACTCCCCCTTCAATATAATACTTTGTATATAAAAGAATTGAATCTCCAACAGCATGTGTACTGGAAATCTGATCAATTTGGATCGGAGGCATACTTACCGCATAATAAATCCCGGAATTTTCAATAATTAGCTCCATTCCCGCAATACGGTCAATTGTACCTGTGATTTTTGAAATCATATCATGCAGCCAAATATTGGTTTCACTGATGTTTCTTGTGTCTCACGACTTTCAGACTCAATCAACAGTGCTTGTTTAACCAAGCGTTAGGAGCGGTTTATTACATTTATATGACACAGTGCTACCGCAAGTGCATCAGCAACATCAGGCGGCTTTGGAGGCTCATCTAACTCAAGCAAACTTTTGATCATTAACTGCATTTGTTCTTTAGATGCGTGGCCGTTCCCTGTAAGAGATTTCTTAATTCTATTTGCGCCGTACGAAACAACATCTATGTTTTTGCGGCCTGCTGCAAGAAGAAGCGTTCCCCGTGCATGACCCATAATAATTGCCGTTCGTGGATGATTATAGTGCGAATACAACTCCTCAATAACGACAACATCAGGATTTACATCCTTTAAAAGCTCAGAAATGTTATCAAATAAAACGGTAAGACGCTGCGGCAGTTGGTCGGTTTTTTTTGTGCGAATCACTCCAGCTTCAACAAGCTCAAGACCCGAATCACTCATGCTGATACAGCCATACCCGGTAATTCCCAAACCCGGATCAATTCCGAGGATGCGCATGTTATTTCGCTCCTCTTAAGTATCTAATTGCGCCTGACTGGGATCAATATCAAAATTTGAGTACACATTTTGAACATCTTCAAGATCTTCTAACACTTCCATCAGCTTCAATACGGTCTCGGCACTTTTTCCTTCAACTTTTACAAGATTTTGGGGAATCATTGTCACTTCAGCATTTGCAATCGGAACATTTGCCGACTCCAACGATTCACGGACCGAATCAAATGATGCTTGAGTTGTTAAAATTTCAAACGTACCTTCATCCTCTACAAAATCATCAGCTCCAGCTTCTAATACTATTTCCATCAGGCTGTCTTCATCACCGCTATATTCTTCGATGATTATCTGACCTTTTTTCTCAAACATATAAGCAACAGCACCCGACTCTGCAAGACTTCCACTATGTTTACTTAAAGCATGCCTAATTTCAGAAACACAGCGGTTTTTATTGTCGGTTAAAACATCGATAAAAATTGCCACGCCACCCGGTCCATATCCTTCATATGAACCCTCGTCATATGTTATACCTGGAAGTTCACCCGTACCCTTTTTTATCGCCCGATCAATATTAGTAACCGGCATATTTAGCGATTTTGCCGATAAAATTGCCTGCCGCAAACGGGGATTAGCATTTTCATCACCGCCTCCGGTCCGGGCTGCGGTTGTAATCTCTTTAATAAGCTTAGTAAAGACTTTACCCCGTTTATCATCCATTCGAGATTTTTTGTGCTTTATACTCGACCACTTAGAATGTCCCGACATAGACGTAAACTCCTGCAAATAAGCTTTAACACACTCGTTACTTTATTAATTAAGTGCTGAAATAACTACCACAATTCAAACCTTAAAATTTAATACATGAATTGCCATTTTCCAAAGAAAAAAACCCTTAATAATTTAGAATGAAATATGATTATATATTGAATCGGAGGATTACTATTGTATTGCCCTGAGTTAAGCGATAGCCGTTACGATGTGAAAATGTAAAAATATAATGTGCAAATAAATCTTATTATTATTCAATACATTCAACCTTATTTCTTCCGCTGTGTTTAGCTTTATACACTCCGGTATCGGCCTTTTCAACGAGATCGCTTGCTTTTTTCATTGTACTTTTATCAAAGCTTGCAACACCTGCGCTGATTGTAATTTCTCCTATCTCTATCTTTTTGGATATTTGCGTCTCTTCAACAGTTTTCCGAACTCTCTCTGCAACCATTGCGGCATCCGATAGAGACGTATTCGGTAAAATAACTGCAAATTCCTCACCACCATATCGGGCAGCATAATCACCTTCTCTAATCGTATCTTTCAAAATCACACCTAATTCTTCAAGAACTCTATCACCAACCTGATGCCCATACGTATCATTAATTTTCTTAAAAAAATCAATGTCAAGCATAATACAGCTCAACTTCAGATTATGCCGATATGTATTTGAGAACTCTTTTGAGATCAAATCGAAGAAAAATCTGTGGTTATATAATTTTGTCAGACCATCAGTATTGACTTCTTCTGCAAGCAGCTTGTTTGCTTTTTGCAGTTCATTTGTTAGTTTTTCCGCACGTTTTTCTCGAGCATGAGTTCGCGTGTTAATTGCTCATAATCTAAATTGATCCGGGACAGTTCAATATTAGCATTTTGCAGAATCTGTGTATAGTCTTGAGCAGCATCTATTGCCAAATCAAAATCCTTTGCAATGTCCTTTACCTCATGTGAAACATGCTCCATAATTTCATCTACTTCATCATCAGCAATTTCCAATAATGACTTGAATTCAGACTTCAATCTCGTCAGGTACGGTCCTTTTTGTTCGTCAAAAAGGACGTGAGATGCAATATCCGAAAGATAAACAATGTTGGTTAATAACTTCAAATTTCCATCGTTTTCGGGCAGCTCCTCCGGGATATGGTGGTAGAGAATTGACTTACTCAACAATGCCGGCATCTTCCATTGAGAAAATAACTCATATCCCAATTTTGCATGGTCTATGCCAAATGATGAATGCTCTTTTTCACACAGATTTTCACCCGTTTGATAATGTCTGTTGAGCAACTTACCGTATCGATCTGGATAAAATCTTGCCAGGAGAAGACCGCCTATATTTTGTGTAAGTCCCGCTATAAACGCTTCTTCATCTATATGTAGGCCGATTTTCTGGGCAGTCAGCTTGCATGTAATGCCCGCCGCAAATGAACGCTGCCAAAAATCCCGGTACGCGAATCCGTTACCACTCTCAGAATCTCCAAATGTATCCATGACAGTAATTCCAAGCGTAAGCGTCCTGATAGCTTTCATACCGAGCAGCGATATTGCCTGTGACAAAGAGGTGATCTTTTTTGAAAATCCATAGAACGGAGAATTAGTTATCCTCAGTACTCTGGCTGTAAGCGCTGGATCAATACTAATAAGTTTGGCAATTTCCGCTGCTGATGTGTTTTCGTTCGAAGCAAGTTTTATAATTTTAATTGCGACTGGTGAAAGGGTCGGCAGGTCTTCGCCTTCGTGAATTTTCTGAAGAATATTTAATTTTTGACCTTTATCCGCCCCATCAGCCTCAGCTGATTGGGCAATAGCGGGAATGGTTATTTCCAAACGATTTCTCTTATGTACAGTAAGAGAACCTGTTTCCAATTGAAAATATCGTTCGGCAAATAAATGGTCGATCGACTGGAGAGACAATTCAAAATCGGAAGCAAGTCGTTTTGGGCTAATTCGCATTAAAACATTTGAATTTTCGTAGGCAACATCGATGACTATATGAATTACAGCAGGTTCACGATAAAAAGAATCTATACACCACAACATCCATCTTCGAAACAAAGACTTGTTGAGATGCACAAATGGCTTATCCTGTGGCAATTTTGTTTCTATGACCGTTTTATTCTGCTCAGATTTATTTTGCAATTCTGTACAGAGCTCCAGCAAAGCATCAAAAACATTGATTCGCTCACGCATGAGAGAGAATTCATCCCGTTCCAGCATTTGCAGCTGAAGTAAATTATCAATTTTATGCTCTATGAGCCAGATACTTTGCAAATGAGATTCGATGAGCGATGGGGAATTCGCTGCCTGTTTTGCAACTGCATTCAACGCATTTTTTCCATTCCGACGGATAGTATTCAGCAGTTTTGAAAACTGACTGGATAGCTCCTTGCCGAAATCGTTCTTTACTGAGGTTGAATTGGTCTGATCCATTCAGGATATTACGGAAGTGTTAAAAGCTCATCAAGTGATGAGCCTCAAAGTGTTGAGTCAATTTAACAATGCTGTACGGGGAAATATCAATATAATCTTATTCGCTGACACGATTAAGTGCACTCAGATTAGTCAATAAGGTTCGGTCTACGCAATTTTTTTCACTTTACTGACAATATCTCTGTTTTCGGGAAACTGTCCGGTAGCTTTTTTGGAATAGAGTAATGTTCCATTCGCCATCACCTCAAATTTTCCACCACCGGATTTTATGTATTCGACTGTTATTCCGAGTTTTTTTTCAAGTTCTGCTCCCAAACTGGAAGCTTGCGGCCAATAGTTTCATTGAACACAGTATTCAATAGAAACGTTCATTTCATTACTTCCGATAATTCAATTTCAACGTATTTCATTAGCGTAGTAACATAATAAAATTTCATCTCAAAATCAAGGTATCTTTATGGTACCAAGAACAGCGTGGGTATATATGCTTGGTGGAATACTTGTGAGGAATTACAAGAATGGATGAAATTCTTATACTCATGCAGAAACAGCTATTTATCCGACGATCAAATTCTGATTAATATTTTTTTATCAGATTAATATATGTACTGAATGTAATATTACTCCAAACCTGATCTTCCTACGGCTGCTTGCAAGTTTGAATCCGCAATTAAAGCGTTATATTGAAGCTCCAGTAAACTGTAGCGGGCAGTTGTTAAGGCAACCTGTGTGTTAATAGTTTCATACAGTGTTCCGGAACCCACACGATACCGCTCATTCGCAAGCCTGAGATCCTCTTCGGCAGAAGCAACCATACTCACATTGATTTCTATTTTTTGCTGAAAGGCTGTAAGTTGCTCGAATAAGTTGGTGACATTTGATTCGATAGTTCGTACCGTCGATTCCAGCGTTTCCGTATTGATCATGAAGGTATTTTCAGCCTGCCTGATATTCGCTCGTGTCTGAAACCCATCAAACAGGTTATAGCTTAAATTAACATTTCCACTGAAAGAAAAATTGTTTGATAGATCAGTGTACAGGAATTCAAGATCGGAATTACGCCGATTGTAGTTGATGCTATAGCTAAGACTTGGATACCTGTTCGCTTTTGCTATCTTGATACCGAGATCCGAGTTGACAAGGAGCTCCTCCTGCTGTTTAATGTTAGGATTGCTTCTGAGTGCCCTTTCAACAAGTTCTCTTTCGGAAAAAATATAATTAACGGTAAGTGGAAAACTGGTGTCTATATTTATCGGTGCATTACTATCTCTGCCCATTGCAAGATTGAGATTTCTCTTCGCCTGATTAATCAGAAGATCGTGATCAATAAGTGCGATCTTACTTTGGTCAACATTGACCTGAGACCTGAATATATCGATCTGAGCTACTGTGCCGATTTCATATTTTGCTACAGATTGGCTTAACTGCTCTTCAGCCCGGCTGACCGACTCAACCCGTACTTCACGCTGTGCCAGTACTTTAGTCAGCTCAAAAAACCTCGCTTTCACATCAGCTACCATTGTCAGTCTTGCTGCATCTATTTTTAACTGTGAAGACCGAACACTCGATTCCGTCTGCTGAATATTCCGCCACATCCTGCCCTGGTCCCATAATGTCTGGTTCAGGCTGAGCGCAAAGCTATAATTCGTACTGGTATTTGCCGGCGAAGTCTGGGTAGTTGTACCATATTCGATTTCACCTGTTTCTTCATTGCGTCCTATAACACCATAATCTACATTTTTTGTAGGTCCTCTGTGAGACCTGTTGGAACCACCACCGATACTGATACTGGGCAGAATATTGTTGTACGATGCGAGCTTTTGTGCTTTTGCGGTATTGAATTCATAATTTGCGTTAAGAACCTGCGTATTGTTATCAAATGCAATATTGATACATTCTTGTAAGGAAAATATTTGCTGAGCATCTGCACTTCCCACTAACAGAAATACAACAAAAAAGCCTTGAAAAAAACGCTTCATGATTCCTCCCGTAAACCTGATTCGAATAGAATATGTGGAAATTAATAACTGTAATCATAAATGAATACTAATGCAGTGTCCTATTGCATTGTACTAACAATACAAAATGTATAGCTTGAATATTCACTGTGTAATCCCGTTAACAATAGCGCTAACGTCACTTTCCTGCTCACGGTACTGCAATTGATATAATTTGAAATAAAGTCCTTTTTGTTCGAGAAGTTCGCTGTGGGAGCCCTCTTCACGAATTTTTCCTTTATGAATAACAATAATCCGATCGACATGCTTAATTGTTGACAAACGATGAGCGACAACAATTGATGTCCTGTTTTGCATAAGCCTGTTAAGCGCTTTCTGAATCAGCAGTTCTGTTTCGGTGTCGATATTTGATGTTGCTTCATCAAGAACTAATATTTTCGGATTATAAATGAGCGCCCGTGCAAATGATATAAGCTGCTTTTGACCGGTTGAAAAATTACTTCCCCTCTCACGGACTTCTTCGTCATATCCATTTTCAAGTTTGGTAATAAACTGATGAGCATAGACGTCCGTTGCCGCATTAATAAGCTCTGCATCAGTGAATTCGAGATTGCCAAGAGTTATATTTTCACGTACCGTACCGGAAAATAGAAAAACATCCTGTAAAACAACTCCTATGTTACGCCTGAGCGAATGTTTAGTCACTTTCTCTATATTCAATCCATCAACAATTATCTCTCCCTGTTGAATGGAATATAACCTGCTCAGAAGATTGATGATCGTCGATTTTCCTGCACCGGTTGCGCCAACAATCGCTACCTTTTCGCCCTGCTTTACTGAAAACGATACATCTTGCAATACCCAATCTTCCTCCTTGTAAGCAAACCACACATTTCTAAACTCGATCTCGCCTTTTACGTCAGAAAATTCGACTGCATTTTCATCTTCGGCGATTTCATCAACCGTATCAAGCAGCTTAAAAACCCGCTCGGACGATGCCATAGCAGACTGCAATACATTATATTTTTCACTCAAATCCTGGATCGGCCGGTAAAACCGCTGCGCAGCAAAGATGAATGCGACAAGCTGTCCATAGGTAAGATCATTTGAAAGGATGAATCCCCCGCCATACCATATTATCAGGGCAATAGCAACAGCGCTCAACACTTCTACGGTTGGGAAAAATATCGAGAAATACAAAATTGTCTTTGTGTAGGCTTTCAAATGATCTTCGTTGATCCGTTCAAACTGCCGGTAATTTTTATCTTCCCGGTTGAAAAGTTGAACAATTCGCATTCCTGTAATATTTTCCTGCAAGAATGAATTTATCTTTGCAATGAAGACTCTGATATTTCTGAAACTTTCACGTACTTTCTTTTTGAAAATAAATGCTGTTATAAAAAGCAGCGGCATTACCGATAACGTTATGAGCGCAAGTCTGACATCATAGTAGAGCATGAGCGATACAAGCCCCACAAGCAGCAGTAAATCTCCAAGAATAGTCACAACACCAGAAGTAAACATTTCATTCAGCGCATCTATGTCACTTGTCAAGCGGATAACGAGCCGGCCAATCGGGTTTTTATTAAAAAATGATAATTGCATACTCTGCAAATGGCTGAATACCTGTTTTCTCATATCGTACATTATATATTGGCCGGTCATCTGCATGATATAGAAATGGAGGTATTCAAAAAAAAAGTTAATCGCTGAGAGTGCAAGGAAAATGATGGTAATAAAGGTCAATCCCGACATATTACCCGACATAAAATAATTATCGATTGCATACTGTGTTATTAGCGGCTGTGTCAGAGCAAAAAGTGATGTAGCCAGCAAAAGCAGAGCCGCAAGGATTACCTTTCTCTTATACGGTTTCAGATATGCCAGGAGACGGCGCATTAACCGGCCATCATAGGATTTGTTCAAACGTTCTTCTTCTGTATAACTGTGTTCGTGCGCTGTCATAGATTACAATACCATTTTATACATTTTGATAATTTTCTTTATAAATATGAGAACGTAGTATAACAAACTGCAATGTAATTATCCACGCAAAACAGCGCTCTATAGTTCCTTCTCTATTAAATTTATGTTATTTTTTGAGTTATTAAGCCGGCTATTACTGAAATAGCTTGACTTTTTCTCGATTCAGAGTTACTTTTCGGGGTCTTATTAATTAGGATCATATAACATTCTTCTTAGAAGAGTTCCTTCCGATGAATAAGTTTCTTTCTACAATCATATTCAGCATTGTGATGTTAATGACGTTTTCGTCATTTCGTTTTGCCGACGATATTTTTGAAAACTTCAGAATCGGTTTTGTTCCCATTGAAGACAAAATATTGCTGAGATGGAAAAGCATTGATGAATCTGCCGTTGACCACTACCAAATAGTGAGAAGCATCGATAATATGACGTTTGGCCAGTTGGTAGCGTTGCAGCCGCAGGGAAACAATTTTGAATATGAGTTTATCGATGGCAACATTTTTAAAACATCTGCGCGAACATTTTATTATAAACTGCATATACAGCTAGATAACGGATCGTTTCAGGAGTCAAATGTTGTCTCTCTTGCACCCCGAATTTCAAGCACACGTCAAACTTGGGGAAGTATTAAGGCAATTTTCCAATAAAGCTTCCGCTCTCTCCTCTCTGTATCATCAATAGTCTCAATAGCTGGAATGGGGTTTTCCTATGTTAAAACCCGACAACGATTAAGGTATAATTAATGACTCATTTTACTATTGTAGCGCACCGTGGAGCTTCAGGCATCACTCCGGAAAACACACTTACTTCTTTTCGTAAAGCCCTTGATTTTGGTGTGGATGCGATTGAAATTGATGTGCGTCAGACAGCCGACGGCAAGCTTATTGTACTACACGATGACGATACGGGAAGAACTACGTCACAATCCGGTTCTGTTTCATCCATGTCCTATACAGAATTGCAAAAATTGGATGCCGGATCGTGGTTCGATTCATCATTTAAAAATGAACGTATTCCTCTCTTCTCCGATGTAATAGATCTTGTAAAAGGAAAAGCGGGTCTTATAATTGAAGTGAAGGACGGCTCTCAGATTTATCCTAACATTGAACAGAATATCGTTTCCCTCATTCAGTCACAGAAAATCAGTGATGACGTTGTTGTGTCATCATCACGAATAACTATACTCAACAGCTTTAAGTCTATTGCCACCGAACTGCGGTTTGCAAAGATACTTACTCCCCGTGAATACTGGCGGTCGCTGTTTCAGCCGGGATCATATATCGTAAAGCAAAGCCTCGTAAAACACATCAAAGAACTTCATCCCCACTGGTCATTTGTCGATTCACAATTCATTGAGTGGGCCGATTCGATGAAATTAACTGTTCTGCCTTGGACAGTGAATAAAGAGCGGAAAATCCGGGCGATGCTCGACCGTGGAGTCGCGGGAGTCATTACCGATTTCCCCGACCGTGCACACAAGATCAGAAGTGCAGAGTGAATATGTTTCCGGAAACTGTTGGTTCGATTGAAACATTGTCTGAATACTACCCTATTCCAACTCCGGCTACATTTAATTGATATTCATTACTTTTTTGAAAAAAAGTAATGAATCATCTGAATTCTGATTGTATTTTCGAGTCAGATTGAATGCTTTCATCGCACCAATAGATGGGCCAAGTATCGATCCCAAATCTTCCATATAAAGACCGCCTAGTACCATGAATGTGCTTCCATGTTATTGTCCAGAACAATGATCTTGTTCATCTCCTGAATTACCGATTTAAATGCGGATTAATCTTAAAAAAACGTCATCTTGATAAAGGCGACAAACAGGAGGATTCCAAAGAGTTGACGGATCCGTTTTGTGGAGATTCTGGAATTGAGCCAGGTGCCGAGCGGCACACCGGTAATGGCGCCGATCATGAGGGGAATTCCAGTTGAGAGATATACGTATCCCAGTGCATGTTCCGGTATTAGTGGATCATTCCATCCATTGTAAACATACCCCATCACACCGGCAAGTGCAGTAAAGCAAATAATCCCGCTCGATGTTCCGGGTACTTTGTCAACCGGAAACCGGAGAAAGAATATCATGACCGGGATTGTTATTATTCCTCCGCCTACTCCGACCATGACAGCGAACATAGCGGATACGAATCCGGTCAGCAGTAGTGCGAGAACATTAAACACTGGAATTCTATCATCAGAGACATTAACCTTATAAAACATTCTTACCGATGCAACTAACGACACGACTCCGAACAGTCTGAGCAGTATGTCACTTGACAGGTGTGCCGCGAACGTTGTTCCAACCAAAGCGCCGACGAAACTGGCAGCTGCAATTGGGAATACACAACGCCACAAAACACATCCCCGCTGATGATACCGGAATGCACTGAAGAGTACAACAAAGCTTACGACAAACATGTTTGTGCCAAAGAGAACATGTGATAATATGGATGGGTCGATTCCGAGTTGCGGATAGAGTATAATAAGGATGGGTGTCATGATCAGTCCGCCACCAACTCCGAGGTGCGAACCGATTGAACCTCCTAAAAAACCTACAGCAATGAGAAGAAAAACGAAAGTAAGAGGGAGCACAACTGCGGTAACCTTATACGCTGATGTTGATATTGTTTCCGATTGAACTCTGGACCTTAGTAGCACTCCGGCCTATTGCTTCGATCGTGGGCTGTGATAAACGTTGTAAATTTTGAGTGAATTCTGAATAACTCACTTTTCCTGATAACCGGATCCCCCGAACTCCCGGAGAACGGTCAGGCGCGCGCGGGACGGACCGGACGTCCATTTCCAACGAAGCGTAATGGACCGAAACTAATGTTTTGCGATACGGCTGTAATTTTTGCGGAGATTGGCATGATGGGTGTTTTTGTAGATGTTTTTAACCAATATAATCGTATTCTGTTCGTTTGTCAAGTGAAATACGTGAATTGAAACGATTTACAGCACATCAGATTCCTTGAAAATTTCTGCGGAAAATATCTGTATTTTTGTGTTTTTGTCTTTCCATGCGTCTTCAGACAGTCCTGCTTTCAGACAGGTATAATTCAAAAAAGATTCCCTGTTCCACTCGTTCTCAGTTGCAACTTGAGGCAGCAGTAATCCTTGATGAGGCGGCTGCTGAATGAAGAGTCCGTGTGTTCCGATTACAATTTCAGAAATATCTGAAATTGTTTTAAATGGCGTTAACACCGATATTTCAATATCAATTTCATTGAACTCATCCGCAGTAAGAGGTGCAAACCGGTAATCACGTGAAGCAGCACTTTTCGTCATCTCAGAAATTGTTTCATATAGAGGACGATCGGATATGATAAGACCTATACATCCGCGCAGATTACCTTTATTGCGCAGCGTTACAAATGCACCACTCTGCATTGAAAGTGCTTCTGAGGTGATCGAAATATCAGCGGCATCCTGAATTCCCAGAAGCTCCGACAGAGCATTACGGGCAATGTGAAACATTGCCTTTTTATCGTCAAGGGAAAACACGAATCAGACCGTTCGTTAGATGTGTTTTACACTGAGAAGAATATTTCACCGATATTAACTGTCTGAACTATCTTCATCTTCAGATTCTCCAATAAGTTCTTCAATCTCTTCTATCATCCGGTTGATTTTAATCGGTTTTGCCATAAATATTCTAACCCCAAGCTGATAGAGCTCTTTAACCCTGATCTCACTGAGACTGCCGGACATCATAATGACAGGAATTTCACTCGCATTTAATTGAACGATTTTGAGAAATTCGAATCCATTCATTACCGGCATTTGATAATCGGTAATAATCAATTCAATTTCATCTCTGTATTCATCAATCAACTTTAACGCTTGCTCAGGATGACCGGAAAGAAGACAATTATATCTTTTCTCAAGTTTTTTGAGCAAGAGCAGCCGAATTGGCTTTGTGTCATCTAAAATGAGTATAGTTTTTTTCTTTTTTTCGTCCACAGTAATTTGCTTTTTCCAAGTAGGCAATGTCAGAATTGCATAACCTTATAAAAGATAAAAAGCATAGCAGGAAAAACAAAGAGAAAAGTTTCAAACCGTTGCTAAAGTAAGAATATATGTCGAAAAATTAACTTTTTACTTTCATTTTGGACATGTATGCATTATATTGTCGCGCAGGTAATAGCCTTTGTATAAAAATATTTTCTAACAACTCAAGGAAAGTATTATGGCTGAACCCCTTGAACAAAGTGAAATTGATGATCTCTTAAATAGCGCCGGTGACTTTGATGATCCGGATATTGACGATTTGGGTACTGACGATTTGGATGAAAGTACCCCGCATAGAAAAATTGCAAACTTTAGAACCCCCGAAGAAAAACCGTTCAGGTTCAAATTCAGATATAAATCCCCGATTGTCAAAAGCAACAGCTACCTCTTAAATCCTGATGAAGAAAACGATCCGGAATCTTCACAACCGGTTGTGCGCACTCTCAGTAATTACGCATACAATAAAAGAGCCCAAGACGATTAAGTACTAACTTTGTTGAATCCTCTACCGCTATATTACTTCTCTATTCTTTCCTGATACGCATGAACACTGTGTACTTCATTATGAGGTAATAGTGTGCTTTAAAGTGAATTCTGCTTAAAGACAAGTTCCTGTGCGCGTCCGGCTGCTTTTATGACTGCTTTAATAAGTGTCACACGCAATTTTCCTTCTTCGAGCTCCATCAGGCCGTCAATTGTACAGCCGGCAGGTGTTGTCACTTCATCTTTGAGAAGAGCAGGATGAGCTTTTGAATCGATTACTAATTGGGCAGTGCCAAGCATTGTCTGTGCAACTAATTGAGTAGAAACATTTCGAGGGATTCCCAGCTTCACACCTGCTTCAGCGAGTGACTCAATTACTACGTAAAGAAATGCAGGACCACTTGCCGATAATCCTGTTGCTCCATCCATGAGATGCTCATCGAGGACGGCCGTTTCACCTACTGATTGAAAAATGCTTTCCGCTATTTTTAAGTGCTTTTCTTTTGCATATTTTCCAGGAGATATTGCTGTCATGCCCTTATTAATCGCACTTGCAATATTGGGCATTGCCCGTATCACAGGATTCTTGCCATGTAACCTCTCTTCAACAAATCCGCAGGTAACTGAAGCAGCAACAGAAATAATAAGCTGATCCGGTGTCAGAGAATCAGAAAATCCCTTTAAGACTTTTTCCATATTCTGAGGTTTTACTGCAACAATAATAATATCACAACCTTTAACAAGCTTTTTATTATCGAGTGAAACATCAATATTTATCCGCTCACGTACCCGTGCAATAGATTTTCTATGAGCAACGGTACCTGCAATTTTGACACCTTTAAATGCCTTTTGCTTAACCATGCCTTTGATCAATGCTTCACCCATCTTCCCTACTCCGACTACTGCAAGCTTTTTCCCTTTAAGCATTACGAAACTCCTTATCTGATGCTGCCTCTACATGATCAACATCTCTACTATATTTATATAATATTATTTTATTTCATTATTATAGAACATCTGTTATTTGATACTAACGTATGCTCTCTATATCACTATTAAATAAATCCTTTTGTTTTCAGTAGTTCTGCGTTTAAAATCGCTGCACCTGCGGCACCACGAATGGTGTTGTGTCCCAATATGACAAATTTATAATCCAGAAGCGGACACGGTCGAATCCTACCGACAACGGAAACCATACCGTTTCCGAGATAACGATCGAGACGGGGCTGAGGTCGGTCGGCATAGAGAAGTAAGATAACCGGCTTGTCCGGTGCAGACGGAAGGTTCATATTCAGAAGCGGAGATGTATATTGAGAAAACGTATCTATTACCTCATTCTCAGCAGGTGATCTTCTCAACTTAACCGATACAGCAATCGTATGACCATCACTTACATTTACTCGTGTACATTGAGCACTTATTCCGATATCTGCGGGATGAATAGCAGCATCCTTGAATAATCCGAATATTTTCTGCGGTTCTGATTCAACTTTGTCTTCTTCATTACCAATGTACGGGATCACGTTATCTATAATATCCATTGAAGACACGCCTGACTGACCGGCACCTGACAGTGCTTGTAGCGATGTGCTTTGAATCTTTTCAATCCCGAATGCCTGTTCGATCGGAGCCAATCCCAGCACCAGGGTGATGGTTGTACAGTTTGGGTTTGTTGCAATAAATCCTTTTTCATAATTTCGCCGTTTTCGCTGATAATGGATTATATCACAGTGATCCGCATTGATTTCCGGTACCAGAAGAGGCACATCCTGAACCATTCTGAAATTGCTTGAGTTACTAATGACCGGATATCCGGCTTTTGCAAATGTCTCTTCTACTTCACCTGCCATGCTTGAGGGAAGGCTGGAAAAAACAAAATCACAATCCAACTCTGGTTCGACAGGATTGACTTTCAAATTTTTCAATCTTTCCGGCATAAGCGTGGATAATCGCCAGAGACACGCTTCTTCATAGACTTTGCCGACCGATCTGTCTGATGCGGCTAATGTGGTAATTTCAAACCATGGATGATTTTCCAATAATTGGGCAAACCGCTGCCCAACAAGGCCGGTGGCACCAAGGATGCCAACTTTTATTTTATCCATTATAACATTCGACGATTAAGTTTATCAAGTTTAAATGCTTTATGCAATTCAACGATCGCAGTATCAGCATGTTCTTTCTCTATAACACAGGCTACGCGAATATGTGATGAACTGATAAGATCAATATTGATCTTATTTTTCGCCAATGTTCTGAACATCTTTGCAGCAACACCTGATGTACTTGCTATACCTGAGCCGACAATTGAAACTTCAGCCATATCTGCAACACTGGAAACACGACCGGCATTAATTTTTCCTGAGAGATCTTCCAGGGTTTTGACGACTTTATCTTTATCGTCTCTCGAAACAAGCATTGCGATATCTGAAAACTTTCCGTCGCTCACACCCTGTATAATAAGTTGAATATTTACTTCGGATCGGGAAATTTCTCCGAAAATTTTACCTGCGATTCCCGGTGAATCGGGAACCTGATGGATTGTGACTTTAGCAATTTCTTTATCTGCTGTCACACCGGTTATAGTTGCCGCCTCTAACATGTTACCTTCAATTATGGTTGTCCCTGTACCGGGAGAATGTGCTGGTTTTACTATCATCGGAATGCCGAACTTCATAACAATTTCTACTGAGCGCGGATGGAGTACCTGCGCTCCACTCCCTGCGAGTTCCAGCATTTCTTCATACGAGATGCAGTCGAGCTTCACTGCATCCGGCACCATTTTGGGGTTTGCCGTATATACCCCATCGACATCTGTGTAAATTTCGCAGCATTCGGCTTGAAGCGCTGCTGCCAATGCAGCACCCGTTGTGTCGGATCCTCCTCGTCCCAGTGTTGTGATTTCAGCACCTCGGCCAACACCCTGAAATCCGGCAACAATGACAATATACGAGTCATTCAATAAGTTAAGAATACGGTCAACATTGATTTTCTTTATCTTAGCTCTGTTGTGCTGGTTATCTGTAATAATTCCGCTTTGCATACCGGTCAATGACATTGCGCGACCGCCTATATCCTGAATTGCCATGGACAGCAGGGCTATTGAAACTTGTTCACCGGTAGAAAGAAGCATGTCTACTTCCCGTTGTGGCGGATTACTAGTAATCTCTGCAGCAAGTTCCACGAGCTTGTCGGTTGTATCGCCAACTGCAGACACAACAACCGCAATGGCTTTCCCCGTTTTCTGCCGATCGATAAGATTTCGGGCAATATTTTTTATCTTATCAGGAGTACTGAGTGAAGTACCTCCATATTTTTGAACTACTATCTCCACCGTCTTATCCGTTCATCACATTTATTTATTTCATATTCTCGGTTTTCACATCACTATCAATCGACATCAATACAACGACAATGTAGAAAAACAACTCCTTTTATCCGCCTGCAATAGCTGGTATTATCGACAAAGTATCACCATCCGAAACCGGAGTGTCTTTTCCGTTTTTAAATCGAACGTCCTCATCGTTTAAATAGAGATTAACAAATCTTCTGATTTCTCCTTTTTCATCGCAGAGACGGTCACCAAACTCAGGAAATAACTGACGAAGATTGCCTATCACATCGCCAACGGTTTTGCCCTGAGCCTCTACAGATTTGTTATTCTCGGTGAGTTTTCTCATAGGCGTCGGAATTCTAACGGTTACTGCCATATATATTCTCCTTAGTTCGCTCCGTTAATACTTAAAAATTGTTCGAAATCGTCAAGATTCTGCTTAATTCTCTGTAATGAGTGATTTTCACTTCTCAACGTTGATAATGTTTTCATTCCGCTGCCGGTAATGCAGAGAACTACCGAATCATTATGCGAAATTTTCCGGAGATCGCGCAGCCGTTTGGCCGTGCTCACAACAACGCCGCCTGCCGGCTCCGACAATATCCCTTCACATTCCGCAAGTAGTTTTACTCCATTCATTACTTCATCATCATCCGGATTCTCACCCCATCCTCCGGAATCTCTGATAGTCTTCAACGCATAATAACCGTCTCCCGGATCACCGACAGCAAGAGATGTAACGATTGTGTCTGGTTTCTCCACCGGAGTAACGGAATCGGCACTATTCTTCAGTGCATCTATAACCGGAGAACATCCTTGAGGCTGTGCTCCGTGAATTTTAATGTGGTTTTCCTCTACAAATCCAAGCGTTTTCAATTCTTCGAAAGCTTTGTGTAATTTCACAAGCAGTGCGCCGCTCGCGATTGGCACGATGACATGGCCTGGAAGTTTCCAACCGAGCTGCTCTGCGATTTCATAACCGATTGTTTTTGAACCTTCAGTATAGAAGGGGCGAAAATTGATATTCACAAATACCCATTCATACTGATCAACAATTTCAGAACAGAGTCTATTGACGTCATCATACGTACCATCAACAGCTACAATGCTCGAGTTGTAAAAGTTTAATAGACTATCACTATCCCCAATATAATCACCTGGGACAAAAACAAAACTGTTCATTCCACACACCGCGCCATACGCTGCAACTGAATGAGCAAGGCTACCTGTGCTGGAACAGGCTATCGTTTGATACCCAAACTCCTTTGCACTTTCAATCGCTGTTCCGACAACTCTGTCTTTAAACGAATGCGAATAGCAATTCACCGTATCGTTCTTAATCCATACTTCTTTTATGCCCAGTTTATGCGCCAGGCGATCCGCATTTACAAGCGGTGTATATCCTACCGGCAACTCATAAACCGGTTCGGATACAGGCAACAATTCCCTGAAACGCCACATCGTAGGCTGCCGCTCTGAAATCTTTTCTTGGGTAATAGACGATTTGATTTTATCGTAATCATAGGCAATCTCAAGCGGCCCAAAACAATACTCACAAAAATAAGCCGGTTGTTTTGGATAGCGATGACCGCATTCAATGCAACGCAAACCCTCACAATAAGAATCTTTATTAGCCATATAAATATATGCACAAAACTCGCTCGGTTTTAGAAAAACACGGCAGTTCCGCACACGAAAACCAGTTTAATTTCTGATATGAAAATTTAAACTTATAAAATTACAAAAATATAGAGATAATGTCAAGATGGATATAATGGAAATGAGGATGTTAGTGATATACAATTCAACAGCCTGAATCTGCTGATATGGACTTCGGATTGCAAGGAATACACCGTGCAATTAAGGATTGGAGGTATGAAATTCACTTCTCAGATGTCCAATGTAAGCTATAATACAGCACACGAAAGGGAATAAATCGGAGGAAGCCATTGAGCAAGCACATCCCAGGAATCACCTTCATTTCGGCTGTACAATATTTGGCCCGTGCTTGTACCAACATAAATTCCACACGGATCACACGTATCAGCTGTCATGGCCTGCCTGAAAACATGGAGGTACGAATGTTTACCGGGGAGTCCGTTTTCGAGTTTTTCCCAATTACCGCCCCGGTTTTTACTGCGAAAGACAGCAAACTCCCCATTAACCGGGCATCTGAAATCAGGTCCTTCTTCAGGGATAACATAGATAGTGTCTGGATCGTGCGGATGGATAGTGAGAGGAAAACCAAATCTTGACGGGAGTCCCTCGCTTATATCAATCCAGTCTTTGCCACTATTTTCACTCCGGTATACACCACAATGGTTCTGCTGGTACAGCAGCTCAGGTTTGGCCTGATGCGATTCCATGTGGTGGACACATTGCCCCACATACAGGAAATGTATCAGGCTGAAAATCAGCCAGAACACCTTTGTTTCTCGGTTCCCACGTTGATCCTCCGTCTTCCGTAAAGAAAGCTCCTGCTGCCGATATCCCGACAGATAGCTTTTGCAAATCAACAGGGTTGGTACAGACGGAATGGACCATCAAGCCACCGACACTAGGCTGCCATTTACCGCGGGAATAATGGTTCGTCAATCCACTTATCTCTTTCCATGTATTTCCGTTATCATCTGAGCGAAATAAGGCTGCCGGATCGACTCCTGCATACAAAACATTCGGTGCCGCACTACCTCCCGTTTCAATACACCATATTCGCTTAACCGTATAGTCTGATTTATCACCGAATTTCGGTTCAGATTCAGAGTTAATCCACGTTTCACCAAAATCACTGCTTATTTTTTTGTTCGATCCCCAAAACGGGGAATTTACACACGCAAACAAACGTGTGCTATTTCGGGAGTCAACTATCAAGTGATTGACATCATCACCCTTGAGATAAGGACCGTGCGGTTCCCAATCTTCACGTTCAGGTGTACCGGTAAACCTGAACGCACCTTTATGCGTTCCAGCAAATAAATGGACCGATCTATGTGTTTGTGCCATGATGACCTCAATGATTCTTACTGTACTTAATGAATTATATTTATTTAACAAGAAGCATCTTCTTAATTGCAGAGAATTCTCTAGACTGCAGTCGATAAAAGTAGATCCCTGAAGCAAGCTGGGTTCCGTTTTCGCTCCTGCCATCGAATGCAACTGAATGAGCACCGGACATATGTTCTTCGTTTGAGAGTAGTGTTCTCACTTCCTGACCAAGCGCATTATAAATTATCAGCGTTACCGGTGCCGCAGCCGGGAGAATGAAGCGAATTGTAGTTTCAGGATTAAATGGATTCGGATAATTTTGCTGAAGATCAAACTGCGAAGGAACCGCAATGTTAGTACCGTCAATTGAGGTTATAACCGAACTTTTATATACACCCCCGCCGTGGGTCGCTACTACAACAGTCCCGTCAGAATCCCGGCCTGTTACCATGTTCACAACTACATTACCGATTGTTGAAGGGCCTTCCTGCACCCAGATGGTGCTATTGCCATTCAATTCGGTTGTAGAATACAATCCGGTACTCGTTGCTGCAAAAAAGACAGGGCCGTGCACAGAGTTACTATGATGGATATATGCCCACCTAACTGAAGGGCCGTTCCCACTTCCAGAATTATTCTCTTCAAGATTACCGCTCACATCTTCTCCCCAGGAAGTGCCTGCATCATCAGAATAAAAAATGCTTTCAACCTGATAGTTGGAAAAAACAACCATTAGTTCATCTCCATCATTTGGATCAATGGCTATGCAGCTTATATAACCGTTATTGGGAAATCCAAAATCACTAATATCTACAGGAACCGGATCTCCTAATTGTGCATTCTCTATCATGTAAATATGACCTTTATCAGTACCATAATATAATCTGTTTGCGGGTGTTTCCGTCATAGACAGTGCAGTAATATTTTCACCATTAATCCGTGCATTGGTCATTTCTGTCCAGTTTACATTCGTTGATTGATTATTTCCTGTAGGAATACCAAGTAAATTACTATTTCGCCAGAGTTCCTCTCCACGGGGCAAAAACATCATCGTATTATCATTCGAATTCAAAACAAAAGGTGCAATAAAAAGAAATGTTTCAGCAACGTCCCCTATGTCAATTCTAGTATTAGCAGTAATATTACCCCCCAATGTATTAAGTTCTACTCTGAAGATCTGACCATTTTGAGCCGATACATAGTAGTGATCACCGTCATTTGAAATGGCACTGAAACTCCCGTCACCTCCGAACACTTCTATCCAGAAATCGAAAGAGCTAGTTGAATTAAAAAAATAAGTGCCATTATCCTGCATTCCCCCAACAATCACATTAGTAAAGTTGTTATTTGCTGTACGATTTATCGCAACGGTGTAAAACTGTGTTGTGTAATACCCTGTATTCAACGATACCCACGACACTGTCGATGCAAGATTATTTGCAGTCCAGCTGACTCCTCCATCCGTACCGGTATACATTATTGAAGGATTTGAAGGTGAGAAAATTACTTCATGAATATCGGGGTGGTGATTCATCAGTATTGTAAAGTCATTTTTGAAGGGATCATAACCACCAATCCATGTGGTTATTGTATCTGTTTCGAATCCGTCCGTGGAACGGTACAGGTTTGTACCGCCGACAAAAATAACATCTGGATTGTCAGGTTTTACTTTCACAACAAGATCATAAGAATTCTGAGATTCAAAATTTCCGGCTGCACCGCCGAATTCTGGCAGGTTTACCGAACGGTTATTCCATATGCCACCAACATCCGTACCATCACCGGATAGGTAGGTATATTTCCATAAACTGTGATCCAGCTTTCCCGAGCCTGGCGTTTCTCCAAGAAAATAAATTGTATTTTGATTCGAAGGAGCTATACCAATAACAATCCGGCGATAAACAGCGGGAAAACCGACAGAAGTTATATTTGTCCATGATTCACCATCAACCGAACGCCAGATTCCTCCATCATCGCCATTGCTGCTTAATGTTGCATAAACTACACCGTCCAAGGTGATTGCGACATCGGTATATTCAGATACGAACGGCTGATTGCCTCCACTCCGTTTTGTTTCCCAAGTCACACCACCATCACTGCTCTTCCGAATGGAATTATAAGCCGCAGCATAAACAACATCTTCTAAAACACTTCGTGACGAATCGACAACAATTCTCCAGATAAAGTCGAATTCAGAATCAAATTTGTGCGGCGTACCGGAAGCCGTTGAATTAAGCTGACTCCATGCCATTCCCCCGTCCTCTGACTTAAAAATACCGTTACCAAGAAATCCACCACCACTGAAATCAGATGCTGAATTCCCTGACCATTCTCCCGTTCCAAAATACCAGATATTGGTCTTACCAGGACGTGGATCCTGCGCAATCGTTGTCACACTATGGAGATCAGCAGGATGGGTAGTTTTCTCCCACGTAGAAGTATTTGCCGTGTACCTCCAAACTCCTCCCGACACACCACCGGCAAGAAGCGTTCCACCGGAGGGATCGGATACGTCAAACGCCAATGCCCGCGTTCTGCCGCCGATATTATACGGCCCGACACGCTCCCACTCATACACCTTTGATGAAAACAGATTGGCACTTTTATTGAGCCCGAGTCGGATCGCGCTCTCTTTGGTCGGAATCGTTTTTGCAAACGCGAGTTCCTTCCTCCGAATATTTCGTGGGATTTCTCCCGTCTCAGGTGAACGGAGACGGTTCTGCTCATACCGTGCTCTCGCGTTCGGATCCTCTTTGGTACCGATAGCCGACGGTACCTTTATCTGCTCATCCCCCTGAACATCTCTCGAAATAAAACTCCATACACCTAAAACGCAGATAGCACTTACCGCTAGGAAGAACACTACCTTTTTTAAATCTATTAACATTACAGCGCCCTTATTTTCATTATCGTTATTTCTCTAACTCTTCTTCATACCAACGAACAACAACATTATTCCGTTTGAAGTTCTGAAGTAATTATTATTCTTAATGATATTTTATTCTCCGGGTCTGATGATTAACACGTGCGCAAGCGAGCGATGCAAGTTAGGTATTATTGTATTTCGTAGCCGTAAATTATATACAAAACTTTCTCCCCACTCTCCGGCTGAAATGCCAGACGGGATTCAACATCTGCAAGAAACCTTGATCCGACTGATAGACCCGGATAGTCCTTTTCTAATGTGGGAAATAACATGTGTGTAGGCATGAGGGTGAATGGGAAAAAAACCGAAATTTCCGATCCTGTGGCGAGCGGTCTGCCAAACGCAGATCCATATCCCAAAACCGATTCAATTCTGATTATTGCCTGGCATGGCGCCTGTGAACATGGCTTTGAAAGATTCGATGTTTCTGCAATATCATCTATATTTGCAACAACTCCTATAATCCTGCTGTGATTAGGAGGAACAGGTGCCGTGGTATTACCAGGAAAACCACGGGATGCTGATTCAGACGCAGAACCTGTCTGCTCTGCTTCTGAAGTACGATCACTCTTTGAGCTACACCCGCTGAACACAGTAATAAGAACAGTAGTAATAATGATTCTCATGCAAAGATGGCTTTGCATATAAACGCTCCATGAGATTATTTGGTACGGATTTAATAGTGTAAGGTAGGTAAAAACCCGTGAAATGTCAACATAGAATCAAAGCAGAAATTGGCAGTATTGATATCGATTATACCAATGTTGTGAGCTAAAAGAAGTCCATCGACATGATTACTGCTTTCGTTCTATATGTACTCGTTCAAGTAATGATTCATATTACTTATGAGTATATCCCACTTTTTCCTGAAGTGACTTCACCGTCTCCTGATATTGCTCATCCTGATCCATAAGTAAATTTACCGTGTTGATTGCATGCAGGACGGTAGTGTGGTCACGCCCGCCAAAGTGGAGACCGATTGTTTTAAGGGAATTGTTGGTCAGTTGTTTTGCAAGATACATGGCAATCTGCCGGGGAATCACTACTTCTTGCTTTCTCGTTTTATCACGAAGGAGGTCAGTGTTAATTCTGAAATGATCAGCAACTAAACGCTGAATCTCTTCAATTGAAACTGGTTTCATCTCATAAAATTTTAGATCTTTTAATACAGATTTTGTCAGAGCTACATCAATATCAGTATTGAGAATAATCGATTGAGCCATGAGTCTGTTTAATGCACCGTTGAGATCTCGAATATTTTTCGTAATGTGGGACGCGATGAGATATGCCACTTCATAATCCAGTTCAATTCCGTCATCTGCGGCTTTCCGTTGGAGTATTGCTACTCGTGTTTCAAGCTCAGGTGGTTTTATATCAACAACAAGTCCGTTCTGAAACCTTGAAGAAAGACGCTCGTGTATATCGAGAGCGGAAAACTCCCGTGGCGGTCTATCAGAGGTCAGAATTATCTGTTTGCCGCGTAAATGAAGCGTATTAAAGGTATGGAAAAATTGTTCCTGTGTCGATTCTTTACCAATAAAAAACTCTATATCGTCAACAATCAGCAAATCAATTTTATCAAAATAATCACAGAACTGCTTTGTTTTCTTATCCTGGATCGAATTAATGAAATCGAGTGTGAATTTTTTTGATGAGACATAGACCGCTTCTTTTACCCGTCTATGCTGAAGTGAATGTATTCCAATTGCCTGAGCTAAATGGGTTTTGCCCAATCCGACACCACCCCAGAGCAAAAGTGGGTTAAATTTTGTTTTTCCCGGCTTGTCTGCTACAGCCATTGCAACAGCTCTTCCAAACTGATTACACGAACCTTCCACAAACGTATCAAATGTAAAATCAGAATTAAATCGAGCCAATTGTTCTTTAAAGTAACCCTTTGTTTCTGGGATGATACTGGTTTTCGATTTTTTCTCACCGTTTTTTTTATTAACAATGTATTCAATGCTTGCATCTTCATCCAAAACTTCGCCAAGAGCAGAATAAATCAGGCCATGATAATGCTCTTCTAACCATTCTGAGAAAAATTTACTCGGAATTCCTACTTTTAATTTTTTATCTTTTAGTTGAACAGGTCTTAGCGGTACAAACCATGTTGAGAACTTTTGATCTTGTATTTGGGGCTTGATAATTGACAACACGTCGTCCCATACATGGACATGAGAGTTATTCATTGTTGCTCCATCCCTTAAGTTATTGCAAAGCAAGCATTAAAATGTGGTTTATCAACATATACTTCAACGATCGGGAAAGCTATTCAAAAATCAGAACAAGTATTAGTTATCCACATTGACGAAAAGCTTACCAAAGTTTTACAAGGTGTTGTAATTAAATAATTTAGGTAGAACCGATGCGTGTGTTCTAATGTCGAGGAGTTGGGCTAACTTTAATATTTACAGCAGATAGATTTGTTATGAATTGAACTTATCAACATGTTTTCCACTGCCCATTATCTCCTGTTGAATGTGCCAGTAAAATAGGATTAAGCTCGTTAATGTCAAGTGAAATATAGGCAATTATTTAACATTTTTTTAACAAATTTTCACTAAATTCTAATAGCCTATTTCATTCATGAGAAGTTAGACATTTTTATTCGATAGCAGATTTAATGAATCCTTCAAACCTGTTTGATAGTACCGGGTTATACGGATTATTTATCGATTCGGTTGTGTGTCATTAATTTAACAGTTATTTATTCAGAACTTTTTACCTGAATATTATTATCTGTTATACTTTGCATGAATTTCCAAAAGACAATAACACAAACTACCTTATATAAGACAACTTTGTGTATAGAGAGAGTCCATTATGACAAACCGATTGTATTATTGCGATTCTTATACAACAGAATTTGATTCCCGGATAATTGATATTCGACAAGAAAAAAACAGGACAGGAGTTATACTTGAGCAGACGCTTTTTTATCCTACTTCCGGTGGGCAATTACATGATTCAGGTACGCTGAATAGCAGCATTGTAACTGATGTTGTAGAAAGCAATGATGAGATTGTCCACTATATCGAAAGTAAACATATTGAAAATGAAGTACACGGCTCCATAGATTGGGATCGCCGATTCCACTTCATGCAACAGCACACTGGGCAGCATATTCTTTCTGCAGTACTGTTGGACAATTGGAATGCAGAAACAGTTTCAGCATCATTAGGACTTCATCACTCTACAATAGAAATCAAACAAGATGAAATATTACCAAGTGTAATTCGCAATGCTGAACACACTGCCAATGAATGGATACTAAAGAATGTTCCCATTTCCGTTTTGTTTCCTACTGGAAAAGAGCTAACTAAGCTGCCTCTCAGAAAAAAACCTCCGGAAGGAAAAAAAGTCAGGATTGTCCATATCGATGGTCTTGATTATATTCCCTGTGGGGGAACACACTGCTCACGTACAGGAGAAGTCGGCATCATAAAAATTACCGGAAGTGAAAAAAATCGCGGCAATATCAGATTGATATTTCACTGTGGGAAAAATGCACTTAACGATTATGACTGCAAGAATTCGCTATTGCAATCATTGACCATGACATTATCGTCAGACGAGAATACAATAGTACAAAAAGCAACCAAACTGATAGATGAAAACAAATCGCTTTCCAAAGCGCTCGCCGGAATGAAACAGGATATCATATCATATCAGGCTCGTGATCTGTATCAACATGGTAAAACATTTGGTAATAGTATGCTTGTCACTCATATATTTGAATCGAGTACTACAGCTGAATTACAACTTCTCTCTCAGGAGCTTCGCAAATGTGGTTCCTGTATTTCACTTCTCGCATATTCCGGAAGTAAGAAAGGTTTTGTATTTTCCTGCTCAGAAGATGTATTGCTTGATTTCACTCTGCTTCTTGAGGATGTTAAGAAAGAATATCCGGTAAAGGGCGGTGGTGGCACAACGATGATACAGGGAAGTATACCTGATGCAATTAATATTCAAGATTTTCTGAATATGGTAATTAATCTCATTCAAAGTGCTATTACACAGTAATACCTTTTTGTATTTCATGATTTTATTAAATTAATAGCCGATAATACTGATAGTAATTCACTGATTTGCAATCAATTATAATTAATACAGGGAATATACGGCTGCAATGAAATGTCCAGGTTGTTATAAAGAAGTACCGGAAAATGTTGAACTATGTCCACATTGTGGCACTCCACGTGCCGTCAATACAGGTAAACCAAAGGAAGTAAAAAAGGAATATACCCATTACAAAATAATATTGATAAAACCAGGTGCACGAGAAGGTACGGTTTCGCTGATTGCTGAAATCACTGGTTTATCTGAAAAACAGGTTAAGCAAAACGTAATAAATACTCCCTGGACTCTTGTGTCGCGTCTGCCGCTTGACAAAGCTCAAGAAATAAAAGTGCTGCCCGAAACAAGCAGAGCGGTCGTCCGTCTTGAGGGAATGGACATCTGGGATGACGAAGATTCCGGAGACGGATTTGACGGTTCTGTTCAGTTAATTAAGCACGATCAAGGTCGAAAAAAACCTAAAGTTACGTATCTTATTGTCGGTATTCTTATAGCATCAATTGTATTCCTCGTATATATTTTTACCACCATTACTCCCGGTGACAGACAAGAACTTCTCGGCGGACTTCAAAGTGATGTCCAAGATATTGAAGCCGACAATCCAATGTCTATGGAAGAACTTGAATCAGATGAAGACATTGCCGAAATCTTCGAGGAATTCGATGAGAATATACTTGCTCCAGAAGAAGTTGAATTAACAGTTATTGATTTGAGTGATCACGGCACAAATCCATATATTGCTGCAATCATCATCAGATTTGAACTCACCTCGAAGGAGTGGGTGACTTTGGATATATATAACAAGGAATTCAATAAAATCACATCACTACTTTCATGAACTTTAGAACCAAACACCTACCGGGTTACCTGGAATGGATCAACTGACGCTGCTTTTAATGTAGTGCCAGGTATCTATATCGCTGTATTGGCAACTCCTATGAGAACATCTTATCACAAAATTGTATGGTTATTCGAGTAGTGTGAATAATTGCAAACACTGATTGAAAAAGTATCTTCATATTTCAAAATGATGGCAAGCGTCTTAAAGAGGTGTAGAATTCTGTCGATATTATTAATGGGTTTATTAACAGAGGATGGAGATGGACACCCGTGATTTTGAAATAGCTAAAAATCACATGGACGAGATTTTGGAATACAGGACAGTGTTAGCACATATTCTTAAAAGGAAAGTGACGATTAATCAAGCAATCACTGACTGGATTGAAAAAGGATATATCAATAAATACCGTTGGAAATAGAAACCTCTTCGCACACTTCATTACAGCAAATCACATTAGTCTGACAAAGCTTCTTTCACCGCTGCTGCAAGTATCGGAATCATAATTTCATGATGACCGGTAATTTCATATCCTTTTCCTCCCGTTAATGTGGGTCTGGACACTACGTTCTCATGAGGCCTGTAATGTTGGATCATATCAATATTTACAGCAGTAAATCCTTCGGCAGGATGTCCGAGATTACGGACTACCGTCAATGCCTTTAGAAAAACTTCAGGGAGAATTACAGCAGAACCTACATTAAGTACCACTCCTCCGCTGTCTAAATTGCATAAGGTATTCGACAATATTCTAAAATCGCGCATTGAAAGTTCACCAATAATCTTTCCATCCGATGAAGGATGCTGATGGGTAATTTCTGTGCCAATCCCCACAAATACGGTAATGGGAATCCCTTTTTTATATGCAGCTGCAAAAACACTCACATCTCCACTCGGTGTTGTTTCTTCGGAAAGTTTTTTGCCAATTGACTCGCCATACCCCAATCCTTCTTGCTGCCCGGCAAAAAGTGCAGCATTAATCATATAAGCGGTCTCGGCAGACATTCCGAATGTTCCGTCAACTAAATTTGCCGCAACATCCTCTGATGTATGACCGAAGCATGCAAGTTCCAGGTCGTGAATTACCACCGCACCATTTGTACAAACTGCTGTTATTATTCCACGTTCTATTAAATCAATAATTACCGGTCCCAGTCCACACTTAATAACATGAGCACCCATCATCCAAATTACTTCTTTTTTGTCTTTGTATGCAGAAACAACCGCATCCACTACTGCTTTAAAATCCGACGATTTCAATAGAGGAGGCATGGAAACAAGGAAATCCTGAAATGATCCCCCGGTTTTGTACACTTGCGCAAGATCTTGAATCGTCACTTTACTCACACGGTCGTGAATCGAAATCGTTTTAATCCGGTTAAGATCAATCTCGTGATGTTTCATACTACTCCGCTTTTTATGGGAGAAATTCTGTCTCGATAGCAGTCAGTTTTGCAGCCACTTGGCCGAATATCACTTTACTTACCATTAATATCGGTATTTTTCGCTCATCATCACTCAGGTATATATGAATTCTTCCTTGGTGTTTAAATAAGCCTTCTGTTTTCAGCTTCGGTTCAACAACAATACAGTTAAATTTGCCTGCCGGAACCCGGATCTGCTTTTTTCCCTGTACTTTGACTTCAATATCGTAAACTTTATCGTTATCATAATGGGGAACTTCAATGATGTCACCAATCTTTAATTCCTGCGTACGGACATAGAAAAATGCAGACAGAACATCCTGGCAATATGCCGGGATATCAACCGTATCATGTTGGCTAAATGCAGTATTGTTTTCCTGATCGAGTACAAATTTTCTTTCCTGACGCCACTTGCCTTCACTCAACTTTTTTTCAAATCCAAGCGAATATATCCCTAATGTATCGATATAAGAGATAATTTTATCGTCTACAGGATAAATAGCTGAAATGAACCTGTTTGAGAGCACACGTGAACGGACTTCAAATGCTCCTCTGCCATTTCTCGTTACCACTTGCGGAATAGAAATTGTCGCCGTTCCGACCGTGCTTGGACCCCAATCGATGTCGAAGGTGAGTTTTTCACCGACAGAGAACGCGTTGTTAGAAATTACTCTTTGGTCCGCACTATTTTGGGATGTACGGATTAATTCATTGTGCTTTCCTTCATCCGGATCGGAATGAATTTCGGATCTTAAAAAAAACACCCCCAGAAGAATCAGGAAACATGTATATGATTTAGAAGTATGTAGAGCCATATAAGAATCACGTGTTTATTTAAATCCATTAGGATAATATACTGACTCACGCATGAGAATGTTTCTTTTTGCCCGAATTTTCATGAATTAGTTTTTTGGCTGCCTGGCATACCATGTCAGGTGTTATCAACTCCATGCATCGTTTTTTTCTGCATGGTCCTCCATTGCAATCCGGACATACATTCATGTCCGGCACAAGCATATCTTTTTCTCTTCCATAGGCACCCCATCTCTGTGGAGATTCATGCCGGACAGGAGGATAGAGACCCAGAATCGGTGTGCCAATTGTGTTCGCCACGTGTAAAACACCAGTACTTGGAGCCAGTAGCAGTGCTGCAGATCGCAAAAATGCCGCGAGGACAGGCAGTGGATATACCTCTGGTAAAATTGACACTCCCGAACCGGCATGTTGATAAATATATTCTGCTAAATGTTTCTCTCCATGTCCCCAGGTTACGATAATTGGTATTTTTATTTCTTCATTCATGAGTCTGCAGGCTTCTGCAAAATTTTTCAGCGGCCAGTCCATTGCCGATCCTCTGCTGCCCGGATGAACAACAATACATTGTTCATTTGTACTCAAACCAAGATTTTCAAAAATCTGTTGGGCAATTTTATCATCTTCTTTCGTAACAGAGAATTTAAATTGGGGAGTACTTACCGGTAAACCTACTGCTTTAAGGAGATTAATATTGTATTCCGATTCGTGTTTATCAGAAATTTTGCGATGTTCATAATGCTTTCTATTAAACAACCAGGAGTAGAATCGGTAAGCAGTTCCGATTCTGACCCGTATACCTGCACTCCACATGAGAAGTGCAAGCCTGAAGGTCGGATGGATCACAACTGCACAGTCAAAAGATTTGGATCGAAGTTCTTTGCGTAGTTCTAAAAATGGCCTGACAATCCCCGATTCAGAATCGTAATTGATGATAGTATCGATGTCCGGATTACGTTCTCCTATTATTGCAGTTGCACGGCTGCATAAAAGTGATATCCGGGCTTCCGGTACAATTGATTTAATCGAAGAAGCTACAGGAGTAGAGAGCATCACGTCACCGATTCGGTCTGTCCGAACCAATAAAAAGGTTCGAAGACTTTTATATTCCTGATTATCAGTTTTCATTTCCATACTTTCCTTCAGCACCGCTTTGACTGTTATCCAGGAGTAGAATAGATTTGATGCGCTCTATTTCCTTCTTAATACTCATAAAACACTCGTAGTATTCATCAGCATCACTGCCGATCGGGTCGTGAATGGTGTCATGTATCACTTCTTCTTTTTCCCGACCGAACCGCATCAGTAAATAGACTTTATCATAATATTTTGGATGATATGATAGAATATACTCAAGATGTTCCGGTGACATTGCGAGAACAAGATCGGCTTCATTGAGCATCTCCTCGGTCAGCATTCTGGATGAATGTTTTGATAAATCGATGTCATGTTCTTCCGCTATAGTAATACTGTGTGATGATGCCCGCAGTCCATCCGCAGCATGTGTTCCGGCAGAATGTATTGTCACACCAGCTTCTTTGAAACATTCCTTCAGTAGATATTCCGCCATTGGGCTTCTGCACATGTTACCTGTACAGAGAAATAGTATAGTGTTGTAACGCATTATACTCTTTCGTTTCTTTTTACTTACCTGCGTGTGATTTTTATTACGGTACTACAATACAGCACAATCTATATCAAGAACATTCTCAATTTCGTTTTTGGTAACTGCTCCCTCCCGAAGAATCAAAGGTTCCTCATTAACAATTGAAATGACCGTTGAGGGGATAGTACCCTGTGTGATTCCCGCATCAAGAATTAATTCTGCAGATAAAAGGATTGCCGTATTTATGTATTCAATCGAACTGCATTCCGGATCACCGGAGAGGTTTGCACTTGTTGTGGTAATAGGCTTCCCGAATGCTTCTCCCAACCGCAAACACAGATTATTATCCGGAATACGAATGCCTATAGTCGCATCCTTTTCCTGTAGTGCTTCAGCAACAGAAGTAGAAGCTTTTCCGACAATTGTGAGCGCTCCCGGCCAAAATGCTTGCATCAGTTGTTTTCCTATTGCTGAAATTTCAGTTAGATAGTGTTGTGCTGATGCGACATTAGAAACCATAACCGAAATTGACTTGGACAAATCCCGCTTCTTTAATGCAAACAAACGTTGAATCGCCATGCTGTTTTCCGCATCGACACCAAGTCCGTAAACTGTATCAGTGGGATAAATTATCATTCCACCTTTTTTTAGGATATCTGTTGCTAACTTTATTTCATCCTGCCGCAGATTTTCAGGATCGATGGATATTATCTGACTCATTAATACTAATTCATCGTTAAATTCACAAGTGAAGATATGTTAAGATTTTTGAATGATTGAAAACACCTTATCAACAACCTCTTCAGAGCTAATATCCTCCATACAACGGAAATGTTTCTCGGGACATGATCCTGTTCCATGGATGCTGCATGGCCTACAGTAAATGTCTTTCGCAATAATGGTATGCTGATCACCCCAGGGAGAAAAACCAAATTCAGGCACAGTCGGCCCGAAGAGCGCAATAACATGTGTTCCAGAAGCAACAGCAAGATGCATCAGGCCATTATCGTTTGTGACCACAACACTTACTTTCTTCAGTGCCGCAGCTGATTCTCGCAAATGCAGTTTTCCGGCAGCATTGTGAGTGTTTTTTGTTCCTGCTGCACAAATTCTTTCACACATTGTTTGCTCCTCCGGTCCCCCAAAACAGACAATATGAGTATCAGAATTATTAGTCAATTGTGCAACAATCATTTTATATCGTTCTTCGCCCCACTGTTTTGTAAACCATTTCGAACCCGGTCCGATTCCGACAATGGTTTCTGAATCATTAATACCGGATTCTTGCAAAAACAGTTCAGCATTTTTTCTATCTTTGTTAGAATATTTAATGACCGGATCAGGTGGCACACCAGTAATATTCAACGGTTGGAGAAGTTTATGATTTCGCTCAATTTCATGCAGATGTTTTGTATATTCTATTTTGTGCGTAAAGAGTAGCGATCCTGAACTTGTCGCAAAGCCTATACGGACAGGAATCTCAGAAAACCGCGCAAGCAGTGCTGAACGGAGAGACCTATGCGGAATAACCGCTGCATCATACTTGTTCAGCGCAATCTGTTTTGATATTCGGAAAAAACCCCTCGTATTACTGTCCTTTCCTCTCTTGTCAAAAATATGCACATGTGTAATCCGTTCATCTTCTTCATAGAGAGGTGCAGCTTCCGGTTTGACAACTAAATCGACTGTGTGGCCATCCCGGTGAAGAGACTCAATAAGAGGCGAGCACAGAATCGCATCACCAATAAACGCTGTCTGAATTATCAAAACATTCATAATAAACACATCATTGATTATCCGTGAT
The DNA here is from genome assembly GCA_965249485.1 of bacterium. Lineage (GTDB taxonomy): Bacteria > SM23-31 > SM23-31 > SM23-31 > SM23-31 > CBDFMG01. The sequence continues at coordinate 3,203,330 of OZ252239.1, forward strand.
TATCCATTCAATGGTAAATTCCAGCTGTTTTCCACCGTTTGTGCATCCAGAAATACTGGTCCGGATACTGCCGAACATACGATTCAATTACTGAAGTATAACGCCTCGTTATTTCGCGAATTTTTTCATTTTTGTTTTCAGGAAGATTTTCATACGATATCGATTGAAATTCTGCCCGGTATGCCGTTCGTCCTGTCCGAATAATCATACTGACAAACATGGGTGCATTTGAGCGGACAGCAAGGATCGCTGGTCCTGCAGGTGTAGAAGATTCGACACCGAAAAAGGGAACGAAGATTCCTTTCGATCCAGCATCCTGATCGGCAACAAGCCCAACCACTTTTTTTTGTGCAACCGATTTGGATACCATCCGGAATCCGTCCTTTACCTTTATAACACCAATCTTGTTTTTTGATCGCATGGAGTCCACAAGCTTTTCGACATGCGGATTTTTCATCGCTTTCACAACAATATCGGTGGGGATGCCAGCACGTACAAATGATACTCCCATCAACTCGAATGAAGAAAAGTGGGCAGTCACTCCAATACACCCTTTATTTTGAGCCATCAAATCATGTAAAAATCTGGGAGGGCTAAATTGCACTAATTTGTCGAGTTTATTCGGAGGTAAAGACGATAAACACAGATATTCCAGAAATGTCATGCCGAAATTCCGGTATGTGTTCAGACAAATTTGTTGGATTTCTCGTTGAGATTTTTCAGGAAAGGCAGCTCGCAGATTGGTATGTGCAACACTACGTCGAATCGGAATAACATAATGGATAAACCATCCAACACCTGAGCCGATTCTGCTGACAAGTGATAAGGGTAAAAGTTGTATTATAAATACTAATGTACGTGTTACAACATATTCTAAGAGAAATTTCACTTCAGTGTGATGTTAATTTTCAAATTCCGTAGAAAACATTTAGTTCCGAACCCCCAAACGGTGCATAAGTATACATATTGATGAAAGAAAATGCAAGCATAAAAACTGATCCGAACACTCTTACAATCTCTACTTTTCAAGGCATAAAAAATCTTTATATTTGGATGAATTCTTTGTATATTGTGTCCTTAATTTTAAAAGAGCTTTTTGTAGAAAGCGAAAAATTTTAATGTATTTACGGCCAATTATCGCATGTGTAATTTTACTCTTCATATCCTGTTCAGACTCTAATATCAATCCCCTTGTCGGGCTGATTGACAGAGGAGATATTCAAGCTCCTGATCAGCTTGCGCAGCCTACACTTTCCGATGTCGGAAATGGTGAGATATCTGTATCGTGGCTTGCAAGTGATGCGCCCGATGTTGCAGGCTACCGACTTTCCCGCGCAGCAAATGAAGACAATCTATCCAAATTCGAAATAGTTTTCGACTCTCTTGCAATAGGTTTTCACGATATAAATCTCGTGTATACAACCGTTTATTATTACCGTGTATCTGCTTACGATTCCACCGGAAATGTGAGCGATTTGAGTAATGCTTCATCAGGGATACCACACAATACACTTCCTCCTTCAAATCCGGTAAATCTTATAACTTTTGGTCAAAACATCAGTTCACCTCTCGTTGAGTTGTCATGGGATAAAAATCCTGAAACTGATGTATCTACTTATTTAATTTACCGATCAATCGAAAACAACTTCACATCGGACAAATCGACATTTCTTGACTCGACAAGTACACCACTGTTCTTCGACACTGAAATCTCAGTTAACGTTCATTATTATTATGCCATCAAAGCTAAAGACAAAGGAGGATTGACAAGTAACGCTTCTGAAATTGATTCGGATATCGCACTATTGCAACCTGAATTATTGTCGCCGGTCAATGGCCTTCAAGTGCAGCCAATCACGTTTTTTACCTGGGAACCAGTCGAAAATGCCATTCAATATATGGTTTTTGTACAATCCTCAAGCGAAGAAGAAGAGCTTTGGACTGCATTAGTGGAAAACTCGCAAAATTCGATACAATATAACGGAGAAACAGCATTAATATCAGGAACTGAGTACACTTGGAAAGTCGCTACTATTACAAAAGACCCGCAGAAATTGAATTCATTATCGTCTACAGAACGGTTTGCAATTCAATGATTGAAACGGCTGCTATTTCGAATGAAGACAAGACACCACATCAAATACTTTGCATACGGTTATAAATTCTGATGAGTTCCCCACATGTACAATTCGAAGACACGCTACTCCGCGGCAATATAACCAAAAACATTGTTGTTCTCGCTCTCCCTATTATTACTGCACATTTTTTTGCAAATGCTTACTATATCATCGATATGATTTTTGTCGGCAGACTGGGTCCGGAAGCACTCGCTGCAGTCAGTATGGGCGGAACTCTGATGTCTCTTGCATGGACACTTCTTGTTGGATTATCAATCGGGACTTCGTCTCTTACGGCACGGTATTACGGTTCTCAGAATGCGGAAATGGTTGAGAAAATTGCTTACCACTCACTTCTTCTATCTTTTATTGTCTCTCTCTTTTTGGCAATTTTCGGAATTATCTGGACACCGGCACTGTTGAAATTGCTGGGAGGATCGGAAGAAGTCGTCAGGCTCGGAACAACCTACACAAGAATTGTTTTCAGCGGTGCCGGTGGATTGATATTCATGTTTATTATCAATTCACTGTTCAGGGGCAGCGGTGATGTTAAAATACCGATGTACACACTCGGCATTTCATCTTTCCTCAATATAGCACTTGATCCTTTACTGATATTCGGAATCGGCCCCTTTCCGGAGCTTGGCATTAAAGGAGCTGCGATTGCTACGGTAATCGGTCAGGGTTCTGGAGCACTCTTCAGTTTATATATTCTGTTTAAAGGATTTTCCCGAATAAAACTTGCTCACATATTTTTCCCTATTGACACAAACACACTTAAATCAATTATCAACATTTCTATCCCCGGCTCTCTGCAAAACCTGACGTATTTTATCAGCGGAGTTATCCTCATGCGGCTGGTAGCCGCCTTCGGTACGGTCGCGGTCGCAGCGTATGGTATCGGAATTCGCCTCGACATTATGGTGATGCTGCCCGGCTGGGCGATCGGCGCAGCGGTCTCAACAATTCTTGGTCAGAATCTTGGCGCTAAACAACCCGACAGAGCAGAAAAGACCGGCTGGCACGGAGCAGGTTTGTACTTTCTATTACTGTTCGTTGTGTGCGGACTCCTCTGGCTTTTTGCTCCACAGGTTATTGCGTTTTTCAATGCTGATCCAACAGTCGTTTCAATCGGAGGGAGCTACATCCGAATTGTTGCGGTCGGTTATGTATTTCTTTCGACTGCACTTATCTTGAACATGGCGATGAACGGAGCAGGATATACCTTTGTTCCGATGCTGCTTATTGCAATAGCTCACCTCGGGATCCGTGTTCCCGCTGCATATTTATTTACCGGCACATTGGATATGGGTACAAAAGGAATCTGGCTTGCTATATCAGGGTCACTGATTTTACAGGCTGTGCTAGCTGCAATCTGGTTCCGCCTTGGCCACTGGAAGCACAAAAAAGTATCACATGAGTAGTTTTATTTATAAATAAATTAATCCTCCCTTAAATATTCCATAAAAAACAATATGTTTATGTATCAAATTCGGTTTTCCGATTTTAGAACTTGTTTGCTAAAAATATAGTATAAATTAAGCTTACCGAACGAAAATGCCGATATTTTTAGAGAAGTAGTACAAAGGAAATAATCTGTACAGGGAGGTAGTACACAATCATTCAATAAAACCGAGACAGATCTATGCTGTCTGGCAGTGTGCGACATTCACTATATACTTCCGTTCTCTACGGAATTATCCTTGGATTGATTACATCTCTCTTTGCATGTAAAGGAGAAGAATCATTCCCAATTCCAACACTTGTTGATGAAATTGCGGATAATACTGCGCCGAGTTTACCGTTTGAACCATTTCCTTCAGATAAGGCGACGAATGTATCTTGCACAACTATATTAACCTGGAACGCAACCGACGACGATAACGGAGAATTGAGCTTCGAAGTATTTTTTGGTCCTGATTCATCTGCCTTCAAAAATATCCTTGACATTTTCAGTACCACCGAAAAAACGTTCAAACTTAATCAAGCACTTACTCAAAATGTTGAATATTTTTGGAAAATCAATGTCCGCGACGAGATCGGTAACTGGACATTTGGTAATGTTTGGTCTTTTACAACCGGCATTGAACTTACCAATCCTCCGTTTGTCACCATTCTTGCACCTGCAAATAATGCCGAATTTAACATAAATGACCCTATTACGTTCAGAGCTTTAGTCACCGATATCGAAGACACTACTTTGTCTGGCAATGCCCTTGTATGGCAGTCGAATATTGACGGCACTGTCGGTCAAGACAGTTTTTTTGTGCACACTTCTCTAAGTGCCGGGATTCATACCATTACACTCACCGCTACCGACACTCACAACAAAACAACTTCAGAATCTATTGTAATAGCGGTTGATGATACAACTGCAGATAATATTGCACCTTCGGCGACAATAGAATTCCCAAATAGTGGCTCTATATTCGGTGATGAAGATACCATTATGCTTAGGGGAATAGGACGGGATTTGGAGGATGGTGCATTAGCAGACGACAAATTGAGTTGGAATTCATCAATTGACAATTTTTTGGGAAACGGATCAGAACTTTCGACTCTATTAACGGAAGGCACACATACAGTAACACTCCAGGTTACCGACAGCGATGGACTTACCCATGAAACACAGATTCTGATTATTATTGACAGTTCAACAAACACACCACCGAATGCTCAGATTGATGAGCCCGATAACAACGCTTCATTTGCAGAAGGCGAAGACATAATCTTCCGCGGTTCTGCCACAGATCTTGAAGACAACCCTAACGATTTAACATACACCTGGTCAGCCGATGAATCAATCATTTTAGGCTCGGGATTTATAATAAATACTAACGAACTCAGCGTTGGACAACATACAATCACATTGCTGGTCGAAGATCCAAGAGGGGCCAGCGACACTGAGCAGATAACCATCAACATTACACCAATCGGTGCAGGAAATCAATCCCCCACAGCTGAAATTCAGCAGCCGTCAAATGAGCAAGTAATTAATCAGGGAAATTTGGTTATTCTGCAGGGTTCGGGTACCGATCCGGAGGATGTGACCATTCAGGGATTCCGTCTCAGTTGGTCTTCCGATATAAACGGAGTTCTCGGAACAGGACAATCGTTATTTATTGATTCACTTCAGCCAGGTAAACACACAATAACGTTTACGGCACGAGACAGCGGCGGAAAAGAACATTCAACAAGTATCACTTTGTTTATAAACGGCACCACAAATTCTCCACCGGTAGCACGATTTGGTATGGTGCAGACATTACCGCCGCCGGCTCCAAATACAGTTGAATTGAATCTCGACGCTGTTGGTATATATGATACACAAGATTCACCATCTCTTATGGTAGTAAAATGGGACTTTGATAATGACGGCATTTATGATACGCAGTTTTCTAGTATCAAAACTGCTGATTTTTCTTATACAGTCAGTGATGAGCCTCATTTCATCAGAATGATGGTTCGGGATAACGAAGGTTTGACCGATGAGGTGATTTTACTGGTTCCGGAGAAAATTTTCATTCCGGCATCTGACTTTAAAATGGGAGTTTCTTCAGGTTCAGAAATTGATGAACAACCCCAACATACAGTATCAATAAATGATTATTATATAGGACGGTTCGAGGTGACAAACTGGCAATTCGCACAATTTCTGACAGAAAATCCGTCAGATGGTACCGCTTATTATTCAAGCCAAATCTCCATCACCAATCCTGAATCAGGAGTATATCTTTCGTTACAAGGATCTGAAAATTTTCCTGTCCGGTATGTTGAGTGGAATGCTGCTCAGGCGTTTGCAGAATGGAATCAAGGACGTCTCCCGACTGAGGCAGAGTGGGAAAAAGCAGCACGTGGAGGGCTGTTTCTCGAAGCAGGTAATTCAAATCCCAATCTTCTTCCGAGCAGACAGTATCCATGGGGAAACGGCGGTATCAGTCTTAATCATGCAAATTATTTAATTGTGGGACGTCCGTTTGACGGATTGGCCCCGGTGGCTACCTATACTGGTCAAACAGTAAACTCAATTCAGACAATCAATAATGGCTCGCCTTATGGTGTGTATGATTTGCTCGGAAATATTGGCGAGTGGGTTTCTGACTGGTATCAGGCGGACTATTACAATAGTTCACCTGCATCAAATCCCTCAGGACCAGCAAGCGGAACACTGAAAGTCATTCGAGGAGGATCGTTCGATAATGTTGAGAGTGATATCCTCATTAGTAGAAGATTTCAGGCCCTGCCGACGGCACGGCCCTATAACGTTGGAATACGATTCGCTCAATCACCTTAGTAATAACCTCGTGCAAAAAATTTCGGAATGAATCCGAAATGTGTTGATTCTTTCAAATTTCTTCCTACTTTTCCTACTCAACAATATTACTGAACTATATGGCACTCTTCGGATTAAAGAGAAAAAAAACGCAGTTTGAACGGTATGATGGTTTCCGGACTAAAATAAATTATAGCTGCAAGGGTGAGCTCAAAAATGCTTTGTTTGATCTCCCTGAACCTATCAACCAACATTTTCTCGAGTATTTAAAACCTTTTGGTTATCCCATATTGATTGCGAGAAATCATTATGAAATCAGTAGAGAAAATTTCTTCAGATTAATGATTGTAATCGGTAGGAACAGCTTTCAAGCGAGGTTTACAAAAAATTGTGATATCCGGGCAAAAGAACTGCTTATCCAACAGATTCAGCTGGCTCTCGGAGAACAACTACCCAGTGACCTGCCGACCCGCTGTCCCGAAAATGCGCTAAATGTTTCTGAAAACTATCTAAAAATTGATCTCACGAAATGTGCCTTTTGTTTAGAATGTGTATAATACAACAATCTACGCACTCTACGATCTTAAATCGCTTATTTTATCTCGCTTACACTTGTCGACTTTTCAATGCTGCTTCAACCATTTCTAACGATTTGTCCAACATAACATTATGAAAAAACCTCATTACCGGGATTGACAAGAGGATTAGTCGAAATACTGATGATTAGACCGGTTTCCGGTGCAGCAATATGTTCGACAGCGGTTCCAAACGGATTCATTACCTCGGCAATGTCCTGATCTTTATAGACAAGATCACCCGGCTGTGTATGTACATGTAAAATACCTCCGGTTTGTGTAAGAACTGACCGGCTTTCCTGCACTATTATCGAGTACTCTGGTTGTTTTATCTCTTGTTTCGTCATTCCAAGATAAGCTAAAATATTGAGGATCCCATCAACACCGCTTAAGGTAACATTTTCATGAAACCTGAGGACTTCTCCTCCCGAATATACAATTGTCGGAATTCCTGAAATTGTGGCAGCATTCTGCAATGAATTGTCATTCGCAGGGGTGTCAATAATAATTGAGGAGCCAAATGCTCGGGCTAATTGATGTACTTCTCAGTTGCTGAGATTTGCCTCTAAATGAGGTATTTCAAGCCGGTTTGCTTTCGGTGTGTGAATATCGACACCAAAATCGCATTGAGATATTATTTCATCATAAAGAATCGACGCAATCCGCGACGCTGTTGATCCTTTTTTTATCCCAGGGAAACAATCATTGAGGTCACGCCGGTCTACGATACTTCTGGTATTTGAATAAAATCCGAAAATATTAACGATCGGAACGCAATAGAGCGATCCGCTTAATTCTTGAGGATCAATGTGATGTATAAGTCTTCTGACAATCTCGATTCCATTAATCTCATCACCATGAACTGCGGCAGTGATAAACAGAGCCGGTCCGTCATGAATACCGTGACTCACAATTACCGGTATATGGACAGGGTTATGGGTATAAAATTCACTTATTTTCAGACGGACTTCTGACTGTGAACCCCGCTTAACCGCTTCTCCGGCAACGTAGAGAATGTGTTCCATATTCAGTAGAATTCAAAATGTTAAAAAACGATTCGTTTTTTACCGTAGTGTGTCATTAACCGGGCTCTGATATCTTTCAAAGGCTCATTTAATTTGAAAATATGGCAGATCCCTTCTCCCGGCGTAAGGTCGGTGAGGTGGCAACACCAATAATAATGCCTCTGAATGGCGCCCTTACCGACTCAATTTCAACACCAAAAGGATTCGTATTGATGGCAATTTCCGCATTTTTCTGTACAAGACGTCCCGGTTTAGCACTAATCGACAAAATCCCACCACTATCAACACGGACCCATGTTGATTCCTGGATTTCAAATTGCACAGGAGCTTTTTCGTGCTCACCTGGTATCATTTCGAGTACTTTCAATACATTCAGGACCCCATTGAGTCCCCGTTCGCTAATTTTTTTTTCAAATTTGCGTGTTTCACCCGCCTCAAATATAATTGTCGGAATACCGTTTTCTGTTGCTGCTCGCCGGAGGGTCCCATCATATCCTTTATTATTCAGGATTACAGTTGTCCCAAATGCTCGGGCAATTCGGGAAATTTCCGGGTGAGTCATATCAGCCCTGACATGAGATAAATTTCTTCGTCCTTCGGATGCTGTATGAAGATCGATAACATAATCACTCTTTAAAACCAGTTCATTATAGATAATCGATGCATACCTTTCCGATGAACCACTTGCGGGATCACCTGGAAAGAATCTGTTCAGATCTTTTTCTTCATGGAGGTAGCGGGATGTATTTTGAAATCCGTATATATTAACAACCGGGACACATATCAACGTTCCGGCAAGTTCTGTCATGTCAAAATTGTATATAAGTTGTCGGACTATCTCAATACCGTTTAGTTCGTCGCCATGAATCGCAGCTGTTATTAAAACGACCGGTCCCGGTTTTTTCCCATGTAGGACGGTTATCGGAATATAGGTCGGACGTGAAACAAATGAAGTGCTCACCTGAAGTCTAAGCTGTTTTCGTTCACCCCGGTCTATTGTTGTACCTGCTAATTCAAATATTCCGTTCAACATTACAGCAAACCCTCTTAAGATTTCCTCTTACGAGCACATTGAAGAGCATAATCTACAATACATTTAGCTACATTAATTCCTGTCACTTTTTCCACTCCCTCGATTCCGGGTGATACATTGACTTCAAGAATTTTCATGCCGTCCACTGATTCAATCATATCGATTCCAGCAACACCGAGGTTAAGAACTTGTGCGGTATGTATAGCCAATTTCTGCTGATTTTTGGATAACTCGAACGGTTCACCAACACTACCCTGATGCATATTTGATCGGAACTCACCGGCTACCGCTATCCTTTTATAACTGGCAACCAACTTTCCGTCAACAACAATTGCACGGATATCAACTCCTCTCGATTCAATGATATATTGTTGAATGAGGATGTTTCTACCAATTTTCCAAAGGGCTTCAACGGTTGATTGTGCTGCTTGTTTTGAGTCGAGGATTATGACTCCAAGTCCTTGGGTTCCTCGCAACAACTTTGCAATTACGGGAACACCGCCGACTCGATCAATTGCTAGGTTGATGATTTTTGGATCACGCACCATTACTGTACGGGGTACGGGAATACCTGACTGAGCAAGGACTTGCAGGGTGTAGAACTTATCCCGGGCACATTCAATTCCTTGAGGATCGGATACGGAGGGAACTCCTTGATGGATGATCTGCCGGAGTACAGCCAAACCAAATTGGGTAATCGAACCACCTATGCGGGGAATAACAACATCAACATGCGGAAACTTCTTTTTATTGTAATAGAGATATTGCTTTTCTATTCAAAGAACTATTTCGCATTTCAGCGGATTAAACACCACAGATTCGACACCAGCGGCTTTACTCTCTTCAACAAGACGTTTTGTAGAGTATAAAAATCGTTTCCGTGATAAAAGTGCAATTCGCATTATTCAATGCACCTTATGTGGAGTTCTTCTGGAGAAATGCGCATCTGCCGCTGTCTCATTGAATATAATTTATCTTAACGAATTCAATCGCAATTTTGCCATTTATTTGTTAAGTGTACTAAAGAAAATAATAGAAAACAAGTATTGAAATTGACGTTCGATTTTAATATTTTATAGCAAAAACAGGGATGTACTATGAAAGACGAACAGCTTCTTGAAGAACTTGAAAAAGTTGCCACGCGATTCGATATTACGGTGCGCTATGAAGATGGAGATTTTAAAGGCGGTTTGTGCCGCTTAAAAGATGAAAGTATCATTATTATCAACAAAAAATTCCTTGTCGAGCAAAAATTAACTTTCCTTGCCCGAGAACTAAGTACACTTGAGCTGGATAAAGTCTATATCCTCCCTAAAATCCGCGAATACATTTTCGAATACGCTTCGGAAAAAATAGATTAACCTTGCATTATTAAATTATCCCATTTTCCACATCTGACTTTTTAGCAAATGCAGGATTTGTGTTTTTGTCATTTTCTCAATATTTAATAAAAATTTCCAAAATCACTCAAGTATTCCTAAAATTAACCGATATATAGAATGGGATAAATCCCCATTGGAAATGCACCTGAATTCTGTTAAGAGGTAAAACGCTTAACGATAAATAAGACGATAACCGGATTTTTGATGAGTAAACAGTCGCGCGGGCTGCGAACTCAAATTCAAAATTCCGTGTTACATACGGAGGGAACACCAATAGCCAAAAAAACACCTCCAAAGGCAGCCCCCAATCAGGGGCTGCCTTGTTTGTCTAAGTACTCATTCTATTCTATTATTATGGCGACTCATTTTCCAAAAAATTAGCACTATAATTGTTTCAAACAAGAAGTGTTTTTATCGTATTCTAAGCATTAAGCCTGTTAGAAATTAATTCAGATTAAATATAACCAATTTTTTAATTGTATTTAATTTGAAAGACTGATATACTATATCTTCGACTCCGCTATAATGCGACATTAAATCTGCATACGATCTTAGAAGCAACTATTACGGAGATTTGGAGGTATGTTGAGTGCGATTATACCTGCTGCTGGCAAGGGTACACGAATGACCAGTATTACTCGCGGCAGACCGAAAGAACTACTGCCAGTGAATGGAAAACCGCTTATTCTGCATACAGTACAGGAAGCGATTGATGCCGGTGTGCGGTCATTGTATATAGTAATCAGCAGAAAGAAACCGGAAATTTTTGAATACCTCAATAAAAAAGCGGTCGTTTCAGTGAATGGTCAAAAAACGGAATTCTGCAGACTCAAGGAGCGTGACGTTCATTACACTTTTCTTGAGCAAAAAGATCAGCTCGGACTTGCACATGCATATTCTTTAGCAGAACCACATATAGGATCTGGCGATTTCCTTGCGATGATGCCCGATTACTACTATCCTGATAAACCATCGCCGTCCTTACAGCTTGTTAATAATTATCATAAAGGTCGAAGTTGTTTAGGTATTATCACATTGAAATCTGAACAAGCGCATTTGTTTAACTATTCCGGAATTGTCACTTTCGAAGAAACCGCAGAAAAAATGGTAGAAATAATTTCAGTATCTGAAAAAAAAAAGGTAACTTCCCGAAGAATTTTCGAGATCAAGTGTATAGATCCGCTGGTATAGCACTCTTTTCGCACGATTTTTTCGAAATCTATCACAATATATCTTACGCAACAGGAGCGGAAAAAGACGATTACCCCGTTGTACAGACTTTGATAAAGAATGAAATGCTGGAAGGATATTTTATAAATGGACGGTGTTTCGATACCGGAAATCCATACGGTTATGATGCAGCATGTTCATTGTATCAATAATACAATAAAAAGATTATTACAAATAGTTTGAAAGGACTTCTTATGCCTTTGAATATTCAAATACGAGACCTCGCCACCGGAAATCCGGTTAAACCGGACTTTCAACCCCGATTTGCCAAGGATAAAGCAATCAATGTCCGACGGCGCGCATCTGTCAAAAGTTTTCGGGATTTGTCTCAGGTAAACAAAGATATAGCAAGGGGAACACCGCGTGATATCGGTTTCAGTGCTACAAAAGTAGCACGGCAGTTCCAAGCTGGTAAAATTGATATTTTAGCGTAAAGAGTTATACTCACTTATATTCACAAAACTCTTTTGCTCACTATTGGTTTTAATACCTGTCACATTAGATATATATTCTTTACCTTCCTAATCGCTTCTTATTAATTTATACAAATCTTCCATTTGCAAGAAACTCAACTGGCAACTTTTTAGTTACATAAATAACTTCTCTTACACATAAATGCACCTTTACATCTCAGGATAATTTAAATATGACAAATGAATTGAACAACATAGAATTGAGAAATAATCTTGACAAAGCCTCCAGCGCATATTTGAAAAGTGCGCAGCACCAGCCGATACAATGGCAAGAATGGGGAAGTCAGGCATTTGATTTAGCTAAAGAACTTGATAGGCCGATTCTCCTCGATATAGGCGCCGTTTGGTGCCACTGGTGTCATGTCATGGACCGGGAATCGTATGAAGATAGTACTACAGCGTCAATCATAAACGAGCATTTTATTGCAATTAAAATTGATAGAGATGAACGGCCTGATGTAGACCGTCGGTATCAGACTTTTGTCCAGGCATTGAGTGGAGGCGGTGGTTGGCCGCTTACATGTTTTTTAACTCCCGAAGGAAAACTCTTTTACGGCGGCACCTATTTTCCACCCGACAATAAATTTGGCAAACCTGCTTTCAAGACTGTCTTGTTAAACATGAGCGCCTCATACAAGGAAAAAAAGGGTGAAGTTCTCAAAAGTGCCTCAAGTATTTTTGAGCAGATTTCGGAGTATGAAGAGAATAAGATCAAACCAGGTGAACTTAACAAAAACAGTATCACCAAAATTCTCGTAGATATTATCAATATGTTTGATCCGGCCTATGGCGGGTTTGGTAAGGTACCGAAATTCCCAAGTGGTAGTGCGGTTGCCCTGTCACTCCTGGCATACAAAGCAAACGGAAATTCACAATATCTCGATATTGCAAAGATCACCCTTGATAAGTGTGCTTCAGGTGGTATTCACGATCATCTCGCAGGTGGATTTCACCGCTATTCTGTCGATCAAAACTGGCATGTCCCTCACTTTGAAAAAATGACGTATGATAATGCGGAGTTTTTAAGTAATTACATCGAACTCTACCACGTTACAGATGACATTCGATATAAAAATATCGCCGAAGGAATAATCAGATACTATACAGACGAAATGACAGATCAGCAAATTGGCGGATTCTTTGCGCATCAGGACGCGGATATAACACTCGAAGATGACGGAGATTATTTTACCTGGACAAAAAACGAGATTTCGGATCATCTAAATAAAGAACAGGAAAAAGTTTTTAACGCATACTTTGGCATTTCCGAATTGCCGCACGATCTGCATGGAACACCAGACAGAAATGTCCTCTATTCGGTTAAGTCACTGTCTATTGTAGCTGAAGAACTGAATGTCTCAATCGAACAAGCTGAAACAGTGCTCGACGCTGCAAAATCAAAACTGTTAAAAATTCGCTCAACACGTCAGGCTCCTTATATCGACAAAACGATTTTTACCAACTATAACGGGATGATGATCTCGGCATATATGAAAGCGTACAAAATTCTCAAGGACAAAAATCTCAAACTATTTACAATAAAGACATTCGATTTCCTCATTGATAAGCTTTTCACCCCTGATCATGGATTTGCACACTCGTGTACAGGAAATACAGTAAAAATCACCGGACTCCTCGGAGATCAGGTTTGGATGGCAATCGCGCTTTTAGACGGATTTGAAATCACTAGTGATTTTCGATACTTTAACTATGCTGTTACAATGGCAGATTTCATTCTTGACAATTTCTATGATAACGAAAATGGCGGATTTTTTGATAGGATTAGTGGCGACAATCCATCTCCCGTCATGGAAATCAATCATAAACCGTTTGAAGATACCCCGACAGCCTCCTCTAATTCGATTGCCATTCGATTTTTGGACCGGATGTATTTACTGACCGGAGAAGAACGGTACCGATCGGCATCAGAAAAGACACTTCAGACATTTTCAGGCAGTATCGAGCGTAACGGCCTTTACCTTGCTTCGTATGGAACAGCGCTCTATTATCATCTCAATCCTCCACCACAGGTGATAATAATCGATTCAGACACATCAGAGCAAACAGAAAAACTCATCTCAGCAGGGTATTCTTCTGCCCAACCCGGGGTATCAGTTTATGTCTTCAATGACCACAATGAGACCAATCAAAAGCTTCCTCCATTGATAAAATCAAAAATTGCTGGAACAAACAACAGTAGAAATGCTGTTGCTTATGTGTGTGCTGGCACAGAATGCTCGCCACCTACCGGTGACCCAGTGGAACTTGTAGAAATACTCCGGACTTTTGGTAAACAGGATGTAGGTTTGGAATGATGACCAGATTATATACCGGATATCAGTGTTACGCAGTTCTTAACGAAAGGTTTTTCAATGAGATGGAAGCTGTTATTGTCAAGTATGCTTCTTTTCATAACTCCATCATTTGTTTCTGCACAGTGCAGCTGCGGTGGCACACCTCTCCTCGGTTCACTTGAACTTCCGGCGACACTGCCGGGAAATTGGCAGTTCGCACTAACCTATGATTTCAATAACATTGCTGATTTTTATTCAGGAACAAACGAATTAAGCAGTACTCTGAAACGGAAAACCCACGCAGGATTATTCGAGGTCAGTTACGGATTAACATCACGGCTTTCTTTGTCGACACTTGTTTCAATTGTTCAGCAAAACAGACATTCGGCAAATTCCGTGCGGACAAGGGGTTTGGGAGACATCGCTATGCTGGCAAAGTATAGTATAATTCCTCTAAACGCACAAACACAACGTTCTCTTGCATTAGGGATTGGTCCAAAAATCCCTGTCGGAGACTCAAAGGTTAAAACCAGTGAAGGCATACTACTTCCTGAAAGCCTGCAGCCGGGAACCGGTTCCTGGGATTTGCTTTTCTGGAGTTACTTCTATCAGGGATTTCAGCCCGTTACTGCCGCGAGATTCTTCGCAACAACTTCCTACAAAATAAGCAGTAAAAACTGGCGAAATTTCAGATATGGTGACGAACTGTCAATCACACTCGGTACCAGTTACGGAACATCAACACCATTCGATTATTCACTCCTGCTCCAGTTTAGAACAATTGAAGAATATGAATTAAATGGAGCACTCCAGCCTAACACCGGCGCATTATGGCGCGATCTCGTTCCTGGTATCCACTTTAAACTGACAAACTCCTTGGGTTTGAGGGCATCCGGTGCAATTCCGGTTTACCGTGATTTGCAAGGATCACAGCTCACAACGTCATATACCGCATCAGTTACCCTCTTTTACGCTATTACAAAACAACCGAAACTGCAAATTTTTTAAGAAAGCAATATTATGAAACATTACTTTTTCCTTTATGTTTTAGCAATGCTGTCTACCATTTTATTCTCCTGCTCCAGTAATTCCTTTAATAGTGTAAACACTCCCAGTCCAGGTGATTCGGCACAATGGCTTGTACCGGTGAGTGATGTTTTTGACGGAGGTCCCGGCAAAGACGGCATACCCTCTCTCGAGAATCCGACAATGATTTCTGCAGGATCAGCGACGTATTTATCGGATGGTGATCTTGTTGCGGGTGTTCTTATTAATGGTGATGCTCAGGCATTTCCACATATGATTATGGAACATCATGAAATTGCTAATGTTGAGATCGGAGGTAGTCATGTTAGTGTATCATTTTGCCCTCTTACCTACTCGTCCATTGGGTGGGACAGAACACTCGAAGGATCTCTTACAACATTCGGCGTATCCGGTCTTCTTTACAAAAACAACCTTGTCCACTATGACCGTTTAACCGACAGTAACTGGTCTCAGATGCTCAATAAGAGTATCAACGGTTCATTTATAACAGAAGAACTCGAAACATTTAAGGTAGTTGAAACAACATGGGGAACATGGAAAAGGATGTACCCCGAAACTCTTGTACTTTCTAGAAATACAGGCCATAACCGGAATTACGGTCCAGCACTCTATGGTGATTATAGTGTCAATAACAGTAACATCCTGTTTCCTATCAGAAATGATGATGGGAGAATCGAAAAAAAAGAGCGTCTGCATGGTATTATCGTAAATGACCAAGTTAAAGCATTCCGATTTTCCTCCTTCACTGAAGGAATCACAACATTCAATGACACTTACCGTGGTCAGGATCTGGTAATTACAGGAAGCGCCGTGGATGATTTTATAGTGTCGTACAGGCGAGACATGCCTGATGGAACTGTTCTCAGGTTTCAGCCGGTCCAGAATGCACTTCCCATAATCATGACCGATGGAGAAGGAACATCATGGGATATTTTCGGCAACGGTATTTCGGGACCGCGTGAGGGCGAACACCTTACGAAAGCAAATTCCTACATTGCATTCTGGTTTGCATGGGGTGATTTTTATCCCGCACCTGAATTATTTGAATTCTAAATATCGGTCGTTGTTGTTGGAAGTAGAAGAGAATAATTTGTTATCTCTTGTGATAGAACTTTTGGAAGATGGCTCGATACTTTACTTTGTTTCAGACACTGATGAGCTTCCAACAGTGATGAATAATAATGAAAGGACATTGCGGGATGTTTTGGGAAATGTGGTATCTGGCCCGAGTACAGGCGAAAAACTTATACTGACCAATTCGTTCCTTACCTACTGTTTTGCCCGGGAAACATTCTACTCCGATGTAGAAACATACAATTAGGAATATTTCAATCTTACTAATTGGATAGAAAAATCAATCTAATGACGCGGAAAATAAGATTATAACTATTTGCAGAGTGGATTATAGTGCTTCAATTTTCTCTTCTAGAATCCCGACGATTACCGGACCTTTTTCTACAATCTTCTCAATTATACCGATTATTCCTGCTGCCATTGAATTGTAGAAAAGTGCAGTAATATCATCCTCAAGCTTTTCGTGCGGCTGTATATTTTTCTCGATAAATTTCAGATGCGTTTCGTTTGCTGTTTCTACCATGTGCAATTCCTCATAGTATTCTCGTAACACCTGCATCAACTCTTTATCTGCAACTTTACAAAGCCGTTTATTGTAGTTTTTATAGATAATATCAAAATTAGTAAGCTGCTTGGAAAGTTTCAGTCTTTTGAGCTCTTTTTTTCTTGCAAAACGGTTCCGATTTTCCGCAACTATTCGTTTTGCGTACGACCAGCGACCGAACAGTATCCCGGCAGTAAGTCCGATCACGATACCGGCAATTATGTATTGAATTATCATAAAGATCAGATTGAGTTTTGGTAAAAGTTATTCAAATGAATGAATATTTATCTCAAGATGCAACATCTAATTTGCGTTGCTGAAGTGATTTCGCACTCTCACTATCTACCAAACATCTCCACGAGATATAAACTTAAAGAAGGTATATAAGTAATAATAATGAGTGCAATCAGCATAATGACAATAAATGGTACAGCCGCCCGATAAAGCTTAATAACTGGTTTGTTGAACCGGAAACTGGCAATAAACAAATTTAGCCCGACTGGTGGCGTGGAATAACCAATTTCAAGATTAGTAAGAAAAATAATCCCGAGATGAACAGGATCTACTCCAAACTGTGTTGCAATTGGAAGAATGAGAGGAACGATAACAAAAAGAGCGGAGAAAATATCCATTAGAAATCCGACAACAAGAAGAAATATATTTAATACTATAAGGAACATCACTTTGCTTGTTATATAATTCTGCATAAACGCGAGTATTTTCTGTGGTATTTCCTCATCAGTCATATATCCGGTCAGCCCAAGGGCAAGACCCATAATAACCAGAATACTTCCGACGAGTACCATACTCTCTTTCATTATTTTTGGGACATCGCGAAAAATATGCAGATCTCTGTAAATGAACACTTCCACTACCAATACATAAAATGCGGTTATTGCAGCGGCCTCTGTTGCAGTTACATACCCACCGTATATACCAAGGATGATAATAAACGGGAGAGGAATCTCCCATGCTGCGTTCTTTGTTGCATTCCAAAGCCGAGACCATGAAAATGGCTGCCGTTCTGTCTTTTTGTTTTTGTTTGCGTACATACTGTACAGCGAAAGTAAAAGAATCAATACAATACCAGGAATAATACCCGCAAGAAATAAATTATCGATACTTATGCCGGCAATCATTGCGTAGAGAATGATGGGGAGACTCGGTGGAAATAAGAGACCAAGGCTACCGGAAGTGGTTAGCAGTCCCAGTGAAAACCGTTCTTCATAGTGATCTTTTAGCATTACTGGATACAGCAATCCCCCAAGTGCAATAATGGTAACACCGGAGGCTCCGCTGAATGCGGTAAAAAATGCACAGGCACAGAGTGCTACGACAGCAAGTCCTCCGGGCATCCAGCCAAGCAGCGCTGATGTGATGTTAATAATCCTCTTTGGAGTGTTACTCTCGGCAAGCATATAACCTGCAAAAGTAAACAGGGGTATCGCAAGCAGTGTTGGAAAGGTTGCAATCTTATACAACTCAATAAATAGACCGGCAGGCGGATATCCACTGGACACGTAAAATAAGAAGGTGAGTCCTCCGATAATAATAAATAGCGGTGTGCCAAACAATGCCAAAATGACCAATGCTATTCCGAGAATGGCTATCACTTCTTCCCCCCTTTAATGAGGAGAACAAGTTCATCCAGAAAATGGAGTAAAAAACGGTAGCCGATCAGAAAAAATCCTATCGGTATGACAAGCTGGAAAACCCACGTCACAATCCCGAAAATTTCCGGACTGCCAAATGAGCGTTCGATCATTACAAATTCCCATGCAGCACGTGCAAGAAGCGCTGTAATAGTCAGTGATACTCCGTTGACTACAATACGCACATAATGTTTGGCAATATCTTTGAAAAGTTTTGTAAGTACATCGACATTGATATGTTTCTCAAGGCGGGCCGCCTGTGAGGCGCCGAGAAAGGCGACAAGAAGGACTAAATGTCTGAGAAATTCGTCGGCTCCACTAATGCCCGTATCAAAAATATTCCTAAGAATTACCAGCGTAAACGCAAGCATCACCATCGTCAAAAGCAGGGTAACAAGAATAATATTTTCAAAAACAGAGAGCTTTTCGTCAATCCAATGTAGAATTTTCAACATAACACAGGGCTGTTTTAGTTTGACCGGGCTTCCTCAATGAGTATGAGCACTTCATTTAAGAGTTCCTGAGGGTATAATTCTCCTGAAAGGTTTTCTCGAACTTTCTGACCCGCATCTAAAAATACTTGCAGATTCTCTCCCTGTGGTTTCTGAACAAATTCAATTGCATTCTTTTCGAGATAGGCAAGCGCTTCTTCATTATCTTTTCGAGTATGTTTGACCAGCTCCCCGAACCATTTTCTACTTGAAGTAAGTAGCAATTCCTGAAGATCCTGTTCGAGTTCGTCAAACTTATTTATTGTGATAAGGACTGCTCCAGCACCATACGTTACCGGGAGAAGTGACATATAATTTGTTCTCTCGTGCCATGACAGAGCAAGTGCACCGTATGGATGAACGTATACTGCATTAATGAGACCGGTCTGCAGAGAGGTCAAAGCATCGGGCAGTGCCAATGGAATTGGAGTGACGTTAAGCGATTGAAATAAATTCTGTGCAAGAGGATCTCCTGTCCATGTCCACATTTTAACTTTCTTCAAATCGTTGGATGTTATAACTCTGTCTTTTGAGAACATATAGACAAAGCCGACTTCAGCCCAGCCAAGAAGGATAAATCCCTTTTTTTCAAATTCTCCGGCAAAGCGGTCATAAAGCTTTTCGTTGACATAGTCGATTTCATTGTAGTTGTCAAACAGGAATGGAAGTTCAAGTACCCGGATCAACGGCACAATATCTCCCAGTCCCCTGCCAGTCAATCCCGCTGCATGTAATCGAGCAACACGGGGATTCATTTTCCTGATTATATCGCTTTCATCACCTTGTGTATTTGCATAATTTTTTATTGTGAGCCTTCCACTCGAAAGCTGCTTTAGTTCCTTACTTAAACTTTTGATAATTCTATCCGGGGTTGTATTTGACGGCGCAATCGATGCAAATTTTATCTCATGGGTTTTCTGGGCATTTGCCGATGATACAAGCAAAACACAGGCAAGAAGTATTGTTCCAGCTAGTTGTCGTAGTGAACCAATTAAATTGTAAATACGGGTCATTATATTTCCTGTCTCTTTGAGTGTTTCCACGTAATCACTAAAACCATTCATCTTTTTGTGCAAGATACAACCGAGCTTTTTCCTTGGCAATTTCGTTTATCAATCGATACTCGGGCAAAACGTCACCCGGAGTCTGAAGTACTTCGTTTAATACTGTAACAAAACTCTTTTCATCAAAGGTCCTGACAGCATAGTGCTTGGCATAGAGAACCTTGGTTAACAAAAATTTACCATCAGAGAATTCCAGAGCCCGGTCGAAATGATCCTTTGCAGATCGCTGATTTCCTGCTACCCCAATCTCGACCTCGACAACACCCAGAAAAAGGTGGGCTCCGCCAAAATAATACGATTCATCAAGCTCGAGAATCCGTTCCATGATTGCCTTCACTTTTCCCATATTGGCTAAAGCTGAAAGATCACTGGGATTTGTTTTTATATAGCTGCCCCAGGCATTTGCTGCCCAGAACAGATCCGGAATATCACTTTTGCTTCTCGTCTGAAGCGCCAATTCGAACTCATCCAAATTGCTTTTCAGTGCTCTTTCTATAGAACTATTCCGTGACAACAATCTTCGGCCGAAATCACGGGCCCGTCCATAAAACACTATTGCACGCTCTTCATCGTAGTCTTCGATAAAACCGAGAGTATACCCGGTATACCCTTCAACTGCTCGTCGAAGGAGCATTCGGTTATCAGGATCGCTTTTCAGTAATCCTTCCAACATTTTCAAAAATCCTGCAATGGAATCTTGTGCCAGTTTCCGGTCGGATTCTTCATATACAGCCGTCAGAGTATTGTCGATGATGGTGCTTGTAGCATTGACTGCTATTTTCTGAATTGAGCAATTAACGAACAAGAAAGTCGCTATCAGTAAACTGCTCAATATCCGGTTCAATCGATATATCATGGGAATGTTACTATTATGTTAATTTTTTATTTTATTATTTACTGTAGTGAACGACAAAAAGGGATAAAATGTTCACCGAAAACAGAAAATGCCTCCCTGAAGACTGGCAGACATTTTAATACTAATAAGCAAATTCTTTTCTAATTATATTCTATAACACAAAGCATCTTAGAAAAGATGCTCATGTTTAGGACACTTTTTGAATCTTCCTTTTAAGATTGCGTATTCGGCGTCTGATATTGCGGAACTGATTGCTGTTATTGACGTCCTGTTCCTGCAATTCAGATTTTTTTTGTTTCAGTCTGAGTATTTCGATCTTTATCGCACCTTTATCATTTAAACCTTTTTTCTTTTCAACTTTTGATAATTCTTTTCCAGGCTCATCTATTCCAAGCTCATCAATAATTGCAGACACCAGTGCGTCTTTTTTCATTCCACTCATACCACTGAGCTTTGTATGCTCCGATGCATATTCTTTGAGTTGCTTTACTGTCATTTTTTTCAATTCTGATTCAGTCATAGTTCCCTCAACATTTTATTTGTAAAAACACAATAAGTAGCGAACAAAATACAAAATTTCATCAGGAAATCAAAATGGTAATTTTCCACCTATTTTATGTGCACATTTCATCAAGGTTAGCAGGATATATTATGCTGTTCATAAATTCAAGCAAAAATAAAATTCCAACGTGCAATGTTAACCCTGATGCTGTATATTGTGCAGAGAACTGTAGTGTCAATGATAATCAATATTTGAAATCATATTTTTTAGAGATTAAATGAATTCACATCTGATATTTTTTTCTGAACCATTTCCGTCCAAACTGCGTATTATAATAATACGAACAATAATACCGTATTTATTATAAGAAATGACAAATAATCTTGATTTATCTTCCCAAGATCGGTATTTTTAATTAGTTATCACTCAATATAATAGGTAGGCTACATGACTTGCCACAACACTATAAGGCTGATTCTTATTTGTCTTGTAATTAATACTGGAACATTAATAATCCCGGCGTCAACTGCTTTAGGACAGCGGATAAGGGCAGATGTTACAGTAAATTTGGAGCAGCTTGTTCCTGAACAACAATTTGAACTTCAAAACTTCCACAACATTATCAAACAGTATTTTGAATTTTCTTCCTGGCCGGAGGGAAAATACGATTATAAAATCTCTTTAAAAATCCAAATAGTACTAGATCGCATGCAAACGTCATTTGAGGATGTCTATCATGGCCGCCTTTTTATTGCGAGTGACGAGACTGGATTTAAGGAAGTTGATCGCCGTTGGCGGTTTCCGTATCAGCAGAACCAGTCTCTATCTCTGAATGTGAATCTATTTGACGGTTTAACCGGATTACTTAATTTTTACACTTTGATTGTAATTGGTGAATACATGGATCGTCTTGAACATTTTGCAGGTGATTCATTCTTTCGGCAGGCCAGAAACATAGCACTTTTCGGTCGAGCAGACCGGTACAATTTCTGGTGGGATAAAAGAGAAGAGTTTATTGCTGGATATTTAAACGAATCGCACAAAGTTTTTCGGACAATGACAGCTTTTTATGATGCTGCACTTTATTGGAAATCGGTGAATAATGAAGAAGAAAAACTCTATGCAATGCAGGAAACAATCAAGCTGCTTGAAGAAACTGCGAAAATCCCGGCAGAAGAAAAGTTCTTGAAAAATTTTTTCGATAAAGAATATTCACAATTATCTGCTTTATTTGCCACCAACGCTAACATTCTGGACATACTCGCAAAGCTTGATCCCAACAGGCAGAATACTTATTTGAAACAGGATAAATAGTTTTTATAATTTTACAAAGTCACTTCTATTATTTCATTGTTTTCTACTCTATATCGAACTTTTGTTGTTTCATCCTTGATAGTTTTTTTCAGGTTGAGTAGGGTTATGGAAACACCACGATAGACTTTTGAGAGAACATCAATAGTTACATCATTATATTTTTTCATTTCTTCTTCAATCTGGTTTTTTTTCTCTTCAAGTTCTTTTTTATGATTGGGAATTTGTCCTTGCAAAACCTGTAATTTATTGAGAAGCTGCTCCTGTTCAGGAGGTAATTTACCAACTTTCATCTTATTTTTAAAAAGTACATAAATGGCTTTCTTAATCTCATCCATATTCTGATCGCTTTTTACGTGCTGCTCTTTCAAGTCTTCCAGCTTTTTCGTCAGCTCATCATCAACTCCTGCTATTATTTCAGTTTTAGTTTCCTGATAACTACCCAACTCTTTTACAACTAAACCTTTTGTTGCGCGTGTCAAACCTCCGACTATTGTTCCTTTAGATCCCTGAACTTCTATAGTTGATTCACAGATCAGTGTACTGTGGAGTACGGCTTCACCGACAATAATATTTCCTTTTGCTTTGATCGTTTGATTTTCGCAAAATTTAAGAATTACATCACCCTTAGCTTCAATGATTCCTTTCCCTTTTCCGACTATTCCCTTTTTTATAACAACACTACCGCCACTTATGACTTTAGCATCTTCCACAAGTCCTTCTATCTGAACATCATTTTCTGAACGAACCTCGAATCCCGATTTCACATCACCCTTAATCAAAAGAGAACCAACATAATCAATATTACCCGTCTGAAAGTCAACAGAAGTTGGAACAATATACACTGATTCGACCGAAACCGAACCACCTTTCAGTATGACATTACCGTCAATACTGGAAACTAAAATATTAGGATTATCCGGAGAAGCATTCGTATTGGGACCAACAGGCAATTTAGCAACTCCTCCAACTACAGGGAGAATAGTCTCATTGAGCACAGTTTTACCGTCTTTACCAGGTACTGGAGAAATAGTTTCTGCAAGCCTGTCTTCCTTTTTCACATTTTGAATGAGTTGTATCTCTTTAAAATCAACATTCCCTTTTTCATCTTCCTTCGGTGCCACATTCCGCTTCGTTAAAAACAAAAATTTCACATAGCCGTCTACACCATCTTCTGATGGAGTACCGAAAGCAACATCGATACTTTCGTCGAATTGCTCATTTTTAATTATATTATGAATGAGATCGGTATCAATACCATATATAATCTTTTCTTTTTTGAGTGCCTGAAACACCATTTCTGCAGTTGGTTCAGTTCCTCCGTCAGACGCCGACACAATTTGTATCGAAGCCCTCATGCCCTTGTCTAAAACTTTGACCGTTACACTACTATCTCTTTTGTCTGTATTACCTTCAGCCATAGCGTTTTCGGATATGTATGTTACGCAAAGTACTATTATGCAAAAAATGAGATGATTTATTTCACGTAAGGTATAATCATCCCATGATGGAAAGTAAGATTTACTGCTCAAAATGTCAAGGATATAAAGAAAAGTGGAAATTGTGTCTACGGAAGTTAAATAATAGACTGCTGGTAAAGGTGTGATAGTTATTCTTTGGTGTCAATAAACGAATCTACAATCTTTTTGGGATTCAGATAACCTTCATTCATTTTTCTGCCACGATAAAGTTCTTTCATTTCTTCCAAAACAGAGTCTTTAGACGTTGTTAATATATGTGATGCTTGTGCATCTACATCCATTATATCACGGATAAGCGACCCGCGCTTTGTATTGTAGCGTTCAAGTTCCTGAGAACTCACCATATCGGGAGAATCATTGAGGAGGCGTCCAAGTGCTTTTTCCAATTCTGACAAAACAGCAATTTCCTGTCCGCGACTGGCAAAAAGCGACTCTAATTTGCTGTATTCTTCGGTTTCTATGAGGGACGATATACTTTGAGAAAGGCGGACCACTTCATCTAAGTGATCCATACACCGTTTGAGAATCGGTTTTTCTGTAAAATAGTCAGGTATTGCAATGAGTAAAATTCAGTAAACGTTAAAGACCAAACTGAACAAGCAGTTGTTCTGCAATTGAACTGGTCTGTTCTCGGCTAAGGGCATATCCGTTGCTCAGTTCATTTTGAAACGAATGCACTTCACCGATACGAATTTCAGGTAGTTCACCTATATATTCTTTGACTCGTTGAATAAAGTCCTCAATCGTGTACCGCTGTCTGGCATCGGTAGAGATATGAACTTCATCCTGTTTTCCCGAATTCTTTGTCCGTGCCGATTCTTTTCGCACATTATAATTATTCTGTGCAGACGGCAGCCCGTGAATACTACTAATATCCATACGTGTCATCCATTAGTTCATAATCAAATCAGGCAGTCTCGTCAACAATTCTGCCAATTATTTCCGCTAAACGGGAAGCAAGCTCCAAAAGTTGTTCAGGAGGAATTTCCCGGACAACTTTCTCTGTTTCGCGATCCATTATTTTTATAACAGTATTTCCGGAAGTCTCATCGATTGAAAAATTAATAGTAGTATTAAATATTCGAAAATTCTCATTAAGATCTTCAGTAACTTTTTTCAGCAATTCCGGATCAAGCTTTCTACTAATTGGAACAGCTGCTTCTTCCTGGGGCGTTTCGCTAATAACCGGCTGTGAACTTACTTGGACTTTCTGATTCGAGGATGGCTGTATGTTCACCGGCTGGTCAATCCCGGGATTTAATGTTATCCCATCTTGTACCATAGGTTCACCCACTATTCAATTTTTATAAGGTTGTTTACTCCATTGTATATGTTATTTATTACAGTAGAGAGCCTGATCAAAACTACACCTATACATTTAAAATGTATTAAACTGTGGTGTATTTAATCCTCCTGTGGCCAAATTACCAAATTGAAAACCCGATCTCTGAAGCGTAAGCTGCTGCGACTGAAGTGTGCTTAAAAGTCTCGACAGTTGTGTAAATTGCTGCCTCAGATTTGACTCTCTTCCTTTTAATCTTGTATTTAATCGTTCTACGTGTCTATCAATAGTTTTAATATTTTCTCGGAAACTCTTTTCAATCCCCCGAAAGACACCGCTAAAACTGGTAAACTTTTTAAGTTCATCGTCTAATTTCTGTGCCAGCCCACCATCGTCTCTGAAAAAATTCCGTATTTCATTTGCATTTTCTTCAATTGACTGTTCAAATTTTTCCTGATCTGCAATTGTGAGTGTTCCATCACGCTCAATCTCAATTCCTAAATTTGTAATATTAGTAATCGTTGTGTTTCCATTACCGGTTATATTACCCGATATTTGCTCGCGCAATCGAATCCGCAACTGAATAATCGTCGAATTTCCAACAAATTTTCCACGGACATTTGATGACGGATCTCTCTGCAGCCTTTTATTGATGAAACTCAACGCCGTATTATATTCATCAACAAAACTCTTAATCTCTTCCTGCAGTGCATCGCCATCCGTTGAAACTGTAAGTGTTTCGGCGTTTTCCCCTTCATCCTGCGCTTTCAATAATGACAGTGTCAATCCTTTTACAACACCCGATACTGTATTACTGTCATGCGTAATTTCAACACCATTCAAGGTGAAAAGAGCATCAAGTTCTTCACTGTTTTCCTGAATATATCCACTTTTTTTGTTTGTGGCCTCAGTTCTTTGCGATCCTAAGTTCAATCCAATATTATCGAGCAGGCCTTTTCCCGAAGTATCATTAAGCGATATTGTATTTGATGAGCCTGTCTCTTTTGATACGATTGATAGTCTCAAGGAGTTCCTATTAACGCTTATCGAATTTGCAGTTACACCGATACCGGCATTATTAATACTCTCTGCAATACGCGTCAGAACTTCCTCATTCGTCTCATTCTTATCATTAAAGGAAACTGTAAATTCAACGGCAGGATCGTCACCTATCTGGATTGAAAACTGCTTTGTCGAACCATCAAACTTTTTTGCCAGCGAATTACTATCCGCCTTTACGATGTCAGAGAGCGCTGTGTCACGGCTCGCAATACGCGAAACAAATAATGTATTGACACCAATATCTGTATTCGCTTCGGCTTCTGCCGTCACAATTGAATCATTACTTGATATCACTGCACGAGCACTGAGATTCGAATCAGCACTGAATGACCGAAATCCTTTCACTCTGTCGCACAGTGTTGAAAGTTCAGTCTTTAATCCCGAAAAAACCGAACTTTTATTGAGAATATCGCTTTTGCGATTCTCTAATCTCTCTACGGGTCTACGTTCGACCTGTAGAAAGTTTTCGACAAATGAATTAATATCAATTTGTCCATTGAGTCCACTTATTGCCGCCATCTTAACTCACTTTGTTATGAAATCAATTATATTTTTACCTTCGTACCTCCATTATTAGCTCCTGTAGCTTCAATCCAACTATTACGAAGGCTATGTAATATTTCTATAGCTTCATCAAATTTACTCTGTCTTACCAAGTCCATACAGTATTGGTATAACCGAAATAACCCCAGTGAAACCTCTGCATACTCGAAATTCAACGATGAAATTAGTTCTACCAGGCCTTTACTGGCTTTATCCATATCACCCTTCTTGCACTGAACAATAACAAAATCGTAAACTTTTATCAATAATTGTATCGGATCAAGACCCATTATCTGGCTCTGCTGGTGTGATTGAAGTTTTTTTCCATCCATCAGCGTCGAATTTGATTTCCGCAATATTTTCTCCTATGATTCCTGCTTAGAATACAATGAGCGATTCCGATACGACCATACCTATCTATATAGGTATCGGCAATAATCGGCAAACCTTTATTCTTTTGTCTGTTTTTTTCGATTTTTAATATACTACTTTGTGACTGGCAACTGAATGCAGCATAAATTATTCTAGGATTTTCATACTGGAATAATACTTTTTCATGATTTTCTTTTTCGTCTCTAAAGACCGAGGAACTCATCTACTTTTGCCAAAGCATCAAACACCTTCGGTTTTGCTTTCTGAGAATTGATTGCATTTTCTATTGCGAGTTTATAATTCTCGATTGCACTTTTGTATTCTGTTACATTTGCGCCCATCGTTCCATATTTCTCAGCATTGAGATAACCATATTTGATTGCATTTTCGAAGGCATCAACAGCGGCATCATAATTTTTTTCTTCGAGATAAATATTCCCTAAACTGTTATGCGCCTTCCAGTAAAGCTGGTTACTTTTTAACGAATTAAAATAACTTTCTTTCGCCTCATCATGCTCCCCACGCTTTTTATGAATCTCTCCAATGAGAAAATGTGCTTCATAATCACCACCGAGTTTACTGAGTATGAGAAGATTAAACTCACCTTTATCAAGATGCTCTTTTCTGTATTCGAGATACTTTTCCAACTGCTCTTTTGAATTGTCGAGCTCACCTACTAAATAGTAGCACAATCCTAATATTAGGATGGGATCAATATAATTTTCTTTCTTTTTGATCGCTTTAAGACAATATTCTTCACAACGTTCGTAATCATCTTTGTTCAGGTAAATCACAGCAAGTTGAAACAATCCCATGAGCAGTAAATGCTCATTATTGCCGGGATTTTCTTCCATCAATCGTACACATTCTTGAGCATATGGTTCGGCTTTATCAACAAAATTCCTACTCAAGAACATCTGTGCTGTATTCATCTGAACAAATGGATTGTCAGGCTGTTCCTTAACCTGGTTGAGCAGAAGATTAATAGAACGTTCGAATTTATTTTTCATCTTTTCTCTATCGAGATCATATCCCAAATGATAAATCTTCATTTCCGAAACAGCCATAGCAGCGGGAATCTGAAGAACATTGTGAACAATGCCGTCATAATAGATGTCTGGTGATTTTCTGAACATTCGGGGAGAGTAATGTTTTCCGAAATTTGCACCTCCCGCCTGTCCCGGCAATGTTGAGTAGACTGCACAACATATGACATCATGATCCTTCTGCCATTTCATGGATCGTATAGCAGGTATATCTTCATGTGCCAGTCGCTCATCTGCATCAATAATTAGAACCCATTCACCTGTCACTTTGCTGATAGAATAATTCCTCGCTTCACTAAAATCGTTTTTCCATTCATGATGGTACAACGAAACCTGAAATTCCTTCGCAATTTCTACAGTTCTATCGTCTGATCCCGTATCGACAATAACGATTTCATCTACTGCCTCACGGAAAGACTGGATGCATTCCTCGAGCATATGCTCTTCATTTTTAACGATCATTGCTACTGAAATCTTAGGTTCGGGATCTCCATAAAATGGATAGCTCCGCAGCTCATCCAGTACTTGCAGGGCTTCCTGATGTTGAGGAAAGTGTTTCAGATATTCAAGAAGATACTCTTCAGCATCATAAATTTTATACAACTTATGGTAAATTAATGCGATATCGAGCAGCACTTCAATGTTGCCGGCATCTTTCGCTTTCATAAATTGAATTTCAGCACCAATATAGAAATGATTTTCAGCGTAAATGATGCCGATAAAACGGTGAATCTCATCTTTTTCAGGGCAGTTGTTAAGACCTTCGCGGAGTATTGTTTGAGCATCCTCAAAGCTACCCTCTTTATGATAAATAATTCCGAGATTGATATAAAAAAACGGGTAGTCATTTTTGAGCTGAATTCCTTTTTTCAGTACTTCCTTTGCCTCTTCGTTTCTTTCTGAATTGAGCAATGTTGTGGCATAATTATTGGCCAGTTCATGAGCATTTTGCACTGCGGAAGTTATGCTTGCAGGTTGATTTTTATCATCCTGAGTCGCATCGAGAAACAACTTTCCGTACCGTATGACATCGTCCGTAGCACGTTCGGTATAGGCAATGCTGAACAAAAGAAATGCAGCATCCACCACACCCAGATTGTTATCAAGGAGCGGCTGCAAAATCATTTTTGCATCGTCAATTTTGTTTAAACGGATAAGAGAAAATCCGAATATAGTAGATACCTGAACAAAATTTGTTGTTCCTAATTCGTCAAGCGGTAGCGTAATCAACTCCTGTGCAATGATTGCTGCCTGAGTAAAATCATCCATGCCAAGTGCCGAATTCATTGTGTCTATTGCTTTTTCAATAGATTTATCCATTTTATCCCCAATGCTCTTATTCTTTGTCATTATGATACTGTGCTAGGATTTTTGATAGTCATTAGTGTATGCACTATTTGTATAGTAAAAATTATAAATAGAGATTTACAATCTCATCGACAGCACGAAGATGCTTTTTCAGAGAAAACTTCTCCGTCATTATCTTCCTGTTTACACTAGTAACTGATTGTTTGTTGCTCTTCTCATATTGTTTCAATAATTCAAGACATTCATCAACTGTTTTAAACATCATCTCTTTCGGATAAAAATCATCACTGCCTGGCCAATTATGTACCAGTGGTATGAGCCCGCTACTTATACCTTCAATAACAGAATATGGACACCCTTCGATCATGGAGCTCGAAATAATGTAATCCTTATCAGCCATCCATGAAGCAATGTCATCAATCCATCCGTGATATTGAATTGGTATCGATAATGCTGTGCATAAATGATTAAAGTATTTCTCTATAACTGGGTCCTGATGAACTCCGGCAATATGAAACCTGTACTCGGTATCATACGAATGAATTTTAGCAAAACATTGCGCAAGGAGTTCCGGTCCTTTTTCCTTTTTTATAAAACCGACATACGCTACATTTTTTCCGTATATGTTGTTCTCAGGCGGTGCAAATTTACTGAGGTCTATTCCATTTGGTATAGCTGTTATGGGAATGGGTACCTCAAATTTTTCTTTTACAAAATCAGCCATATGATTCGAAACGCAAATCAGATGATCAACATTTTTCCAATTGACTTTAGACGGCATATCGGTAAAGGCTTCATAACGGTGAAGTCTACAGATTGTTTTCCCGTATTTCGGTAACTTTGAAGCATGAACAATCAAATTATCGCACCATTCAAACCAGCACAATTCGCTCTCTTTCATCATTCCCGCAATTTCTGATATGGTCGACCCGGAAAACTGCCGAACTTTAAGTTTTCCTTCATAGTGTGCTTTTATGTCCTTGAGAAAAAAATCGTTCGTCGTAAAAAATGTGAGAGTTTTTCGGTTATCTGTCTGCTTTTGCATCGTATTGCCAGTCAGTTCCCGAAGTTTTTTCTTTATCCCATCCTGATCGGGATTGAAAGAATACGACCTCTCAAATGCCTCAATGGCGCTGGAAATATCACCGACTTCAGCTGCACTTTCTCCGCAAGCATTCAAGGACTCTAAACAATCAAGCTTTTGAATCCCTATTATCTTAAAATGTTTGTATGCCTCGTGGTAATCAGATGTTTTAAAATAGTGGAGCGCAATTTGTTCGATATACTGATTGTTGTGAGGAGCTAATGTGTGGGCTTTCAACAGGAATGCAAGTGCTTGATCCTGCATATCTAACAGCTCACATGCATTCGCCATAAGATAGAAAGCTTCATGTTGGTCTGGATATTGTTCTAAACCTTCACGGATGAGCTTTAACGCATCTTTCGGCCTATTTTGAGACAGTAATTCCCTGCCTTGCTCTAAGAGATTTACAACTTTTTCGGGCATAATAACTGCTTGTGTGTAAAAATCAATTGGCATACAACTTTTACAAACGAATACCGATATATTCTGCACATTGTATATAGTTAAAAAACCAATTCTCTAACGATATATTAATCGACAAGTCAGAAAATTTAATTTAGTTATTAGACTTTCGTAGTTTTATCATCCGAAAACTTACTCAGGATATTCAGCAATTTATGAGTTGGTACCGTTCTTCTTTGAGCAGAGACAGATAATTTGAGGGCTTGTTTGTGAAAAGGCCGATCGGTCATAATTACCAAAAACGTTTTTAACAGTAAAACCGTTTTTTCCAACAAGTAAATCAATTCATACCGGAATATTATACTCATCTTTAGATTATTACTCGCTGAGTAATTTTTCCTTTCTGATCATACTCTTCATATAAAAAATCAATGTCAATAAGTTGATTTGCCATATCCCTCTTGGCAAGCTCCCACTGCACAACTACTTTTTGTATTTCGGGAATGTAAAAGTGCTGCAGAAACTGCATTTTTGGTTCCCGGACAGCACAAAGATCAAAATTCGGTGAAAACACGTCGATAATAAATTGGCCGTCATCTTCAAGATGCTCCAAACATGTCTGCAAGCACTTGTCGATGTCTGCTCTATCGGTTAATAACAGAAATGAATTAAATGGGATAATGATAACTTTAAATTTCCGGTCAAGTTGAAACGTACGCATATCCTGTTGAGAAAAGTGAACACGTTCCCGGACATCGGGGTCTTCATCCTTCAATTTTCTGTCAAATATCTTCAACATTTCCGGTGAGTTATCAATGTCCCATATTTCAAATCCTTCACGTGCAAGAGGAAACGTTACTCTTCCACTACCGCAGGCAAGCTCAAGAATAGGTCCACCATAATTTTGAGATTCTTGAATTAAGAATGGTATGTCCTGTGTGAAATTCCGCCATTCAGCTTCATAGTAAATAGCTAACGGATCGTATTCAGACATGTGTGTTGACCTTTTTTATTAAACCATAATAAAAAACCAGCCATTCCGGATTGAACGCTGGTTTATCGATGAAAAATATAGACAAAAGCAGAATATATGTCAAGGCATACTTGTTAATGATACTCTGCTCGTCACATCGCTTTATCCGGATAACCCGGTTCACATTACTGCATGTGAACCATTCATTCAATGTAATTCCCTGTCTTTTGGTAACTGTGCTTTTCCAAAAAGAGAAAGACGCAATTTACCCCGGGAGCGATCATCCTTGATACACTTTAAGTTGTATTTCGGTTCTAAAAAGTTATCGCCATATTTCAATGCTTTTTTTAATTCTGAGACAGATTTTTCGTATTCACCCATGTGAAAGTATAATACACCTGCATTATTACGGCAACCTGCATGCTCAGGATTGAGATTAAGACATTTCGAATATTCGTCATGTGCTAATTTGTATTTTCTAATTTTATAGTAACAATTTCCTGCATGGAAATAAGCATCATCATTTTCGCAATTGAGCTTTTGTGCCTTATTGAGATGCAGCAAGGCATCATTCGTTTTTCCTATACGGTAGAGCAATTTTCCCAGTGAGATACGAAACTCTTCTTCATTATTATAAGCCCGCGATAAATACTCAGCTATCACTACCGGGTCGTGTTTTTGAATTGCCTTTGTTTCAAAATTCCTGTAGTCATTCCAATCTAAACTTATCCGCTCAGGAGTTATTCGATTTCTAACAAGCGGTAGATCGATATATTCGACTCTCGTCTTAGAACCGACTCTGAGAAAGAGATCGTAATCATACGCATGATTAAACGATTCATCAAAACCACTGGATTTTTTAAAAATACTCGACAATATAAGTGTTGATGAAATGGTATTAATATTATTACTCTCAAACATTTTTCCGAGAAAGTAGTTTGATGAGAAGGAAGGAAATTTGCTGACACCGGTCATAAATGTTCCACATTCATCTATAAATGTGGTGGCACAAAATACCATTCCGGTCTTAGGTTCATCCTGAAAGCGTTTTACGCTGAGCTCATAGCGCATTTTACCATTAATATCCTGTGCATCAATAAAAGACAGATAATGACCCTGTGCTTTTGTAAATCCAAGATTATATGCTTCTGCTTTATTGAGTAATCCTGATGAAACATGGATTATGTCCTTCTTAAATTCTTCAGAAGCCTCTACTACTTCATCATGATATCCGTTATCGATTATGATAACTTCTAAATTTCTATATGTGCTGTTAAAAATTGAAGAGAGGCAGTTTGAAAAAAAATCCATATTTTCTATTGCGGGAATAATAACGCTAATTTTGTCCACAGAACTTTTCCTTGTTCACGACAATGAAGGGTAATTGTGATTATATAAGACGGGTTGTCTTGAAACTCCTTTGTCTAATTGTCGGATAAATTGGTATAAAAGTTTATTTTTGGAAGCATAAAAAATGTAACAGTAAAGACACCGGATTTTCTAATGATTAAAACTATTCGTAAGCACATAATTTCTCCGTCATTATTATCCACAACTGTTCAAAAAGCAGACAATCTATTTGTTTTTCTTTAATTTTATATCTAGTATCACTAATGAGCAAATAAATGTAATGAGCTCACCTGACATCAGCACCGTATTCATTCAAGATTAATTCTTTTCTTAATAGCTCAATGAAAAACAAGCGCAGTTTCAATGTTACGACCTCAAGGTGCCATGAGTGTAATTGACATACTTACCCTGGAAAATGATACCATTGATATAGCAGGTATGGAGACGTTAATACATTTCTCCCTTAATCTGCCTAATCGTACAAAATACTGAAGGTTTTGTGGAAGGCCACTATGCACGCTGTATATTGACCACTACAAGATTGCTGAAATTTTACAGTCTGCATTATATATGAATACTAAAGCGATACACATAAAATCCATAACGAAAGCGAACCTGCACCAGATACTACACAAAAATAGAATTAATTATTCCATTGTAGGCAACTAATATTTTCAATATTTATACTTGTATTTCAATCACCATTTTTGTAACTTTTGTCGTTCATTTGGCAGTGTCATAACAATATTGAACATATCCACACAGTATTCTCCAACCAACAATTGCCAAGGTGAGCACTTTTCACGTATTAATAGACTAATTAATCAAAAAGGTTTGTGACATCTTAATTATAGGTGGGCTATAATATGGCGGGAATTCCAGATTTATTTTCATCAGAAGGTGACAGCATTGAAATTGCTGGTATTGAGTCTCTAGTAAAAATATGTAAATTCAATCCTCAAAAAAAAAGATAAATTCTTTAACGGTTTAGAACTTGCCGATGATTTGGTTGATGATCAGGCAATTACTTTGTATACCAAGGGAACTTCAATTTCGGTCGACCGCGTACAAAGACTGGTAAACCTGAGAGCCAATAAACCAGACTTCGTAATGAAATTCAAAATCAAGAGAAGTGCAGAGTTGATTGCAAATTTCAAAAAAGATATCCTGTAGAAGGTTGCAAAATTAACCGAGTTTAAAAAAAGTTATAAAGTATATGCGGAATTAATAGGCTCTATTGCCCAAGACATTCAATCTGTGATCGATGAGATGCTCACCGATGAAAACATGATTCTAACAATATTTAAGATGAAATTTTCAACAGAAACAACCGGCAATAAAAATGCGACCCTTTATTTTAATCATACAATTAGCGTTGTACTCTTTTCCTATGCAATAGCACAGTCTGCTTCTCTCAAAGATACAATCAAATTTACTAAGGATGATTACACTAATCTTCTGAAAACAGCATTTTTTCATAATATTGGCGCGTTGACTACTGTAGATACATTCATGGATCTGGGAGATTCTGATAGAAAGAAAAAGTATTATGAAGCGAACCGAAACAGCGGTTTTTCGTTGAGTAGCTTGCAGCTTCCGTTTGAGATAATGGATGCAATCCGGTTTATCGGTGAGCATCCCTTTGAGCGGTATGAATTTGTGAATGATACCGAAAAAAAAGCGAGTTGGTTTGCTAACATTATTGTTGCTGCTGATTTCTATTCACAGTTAGAAGTAGGGTTATTCGGCTCGCATCTAAAACCATCAAAAATTATTGATAAGCTCAATTTAATGGGCCGGGAAGAGCAACTTAATATGGAAGTTGTCAAGGCCTTCTCTCTCGGTTTGAATCTAAAAGATATATTTGATTTTTATATGGGAATGGAACGGTTACAGAGTTTGTGTAAAGTTCAGGGAGGCCGGCATGCTTGGCCTTATCCAATGTCGGGATTTAAAAGTCCGACACTGTTTATCTGCGAGAGGGAAATCACTACTTGTGAACATTTTGAAAAGTCCCTCAAGGCTGTAACGCTTTTAAAACCTATGAGAAAACTCAAGGACGGAAAATATGCGCGCTGTCTTCTTACGTCACCACAACTGCAAGATTTTTACGCAGAACACTACGAAGACATTAAAAGTGACATGAAAGATTCAGGTCAAGAAGATGGTGATGAGAAATAGAGATTTTGATTGCCCACTATACTAAGAGAATCATCAACGGATTCGACAGTCTTTATAATCAAATAACTCCCTAACTGTAACACTTACTTTAATTGGAATAAATATGAAAATATTGCCTGACGCGTTAGAATTCGAAACCATAGAAGATCTTTGTATTTTCCTGCGATATGATGCGAAAAACGCCAAGTCAATACCTCCCGGATATGTCACTGCCGAAGATATGCTCAATAATAAAGGTGGTGTGCTGTATGCAAAAGACACCGAGCTTGATGCCTCACGTCTTGGGAGATTGATCCGAATTATCGAGAATAATCCGGAAGTTAAACCTAAATTTGCCGTAAAGCTCAATGATGTTGTGATCAAAATCGAACAGGCAAAAATTCTTGCCGCAATCAAGCAGCTTATTGAATCAAAAGCATCCCGCAAGGTCTATGCCCGATTCATTGGGATGACCATGAAAATAATCGAAACCCGCTTTCAGGATATATTTACGTCAACAGAAATTATCCTAATATATAAGCAAATTAAAATTTCTTGAAGACAAAGCTAAAAAATCAATAATCAGTATATTTTACAACCATATGCTGAATACACTTATTTTCTCTCTCGGTATTGTTGGTTATCTGCAGGATCAGGCAAAGGAAAAGATCGAAACCGAAGATATCGGGAATGTGGGAATTCTGGCAATGCTTCATGCTATCGGTGGATGGGCATCAAGCGGAGAATTTTTTGAAATACCTCTTGAGGATAGAAAAGCAAAATACATTGAAGCAAATGCAACTAATTACGAAACGTTGAAAAGTGATGAACAGATCTCAAAAACATTTGCAGATGATAATATTCTCAATGCAGTGAAGTACTGTTATGAATTTCAAGCCGAACAATTCGACTTTTTTGCGAGCGATTCAAAGGCCGGACTCTATGCTAAAATTGTCTGTGTTGCAAGTTATTTTGATGAGGCCATATCCGGAATATGGGGATCTTCACGCACCGCAAGGGAAGTAGTTGATGTCATGTATGTAAAGGTGCAGTCACAAAAAATGCCGAAACATTATGTTGATGCTCTCGCAAAAAGCCTTCAGTTTACTGATTTATTTGACTTTTATCGTGAACTCGAGATTTTGGACAACTCGTGTAAACGTGAAGCCGGAAAAGCGTATCCGATGACCGGTTTCAAGAGTCCTATAATTTTTGTCTGCCAGCAAAACCTAAACGAGTGTAAAGAGTATGTTGCAAGTGCAAATGTGATCAATGTATTCAAGGAGATGGGCGGATTAGAAGAAGGACAATACAATAGATGCGAGGGTTTATCTGAGAGGTTGATCAAGTTTTATGAAGAACACTATAAGGAAATTAAACAAGAAGTGATGGCAAAACAATTCGGTTTGAATAAAGAAGACGATGATGATGAAGCTACTGCTCCCGAAAGAAATCAGCCGCATGATCAGGGAGCAAAAACTGAAGAAGCCGGCGAAAACAAAAATGAAGCTAAAGATGAATCAAAGGAAGCCGGAGGCGATCCTGCCGATAAAGAATCAAAGGAGGCTGGAGGCAATCCCGCTGATTTGCAATAGTGATTTCTCACTCTTTATAAATATCCGTTTTATATGTATTATATTAATAGTCTTGTAAATATCTTGCTGTAATTCGTACTCCATATTCATTCATTAATATCGGGGTGATTCATGAAAACTATACTAATTGTGGATGATGATCACAATATTCAAGAATTATTAAGAGATGCTTTAAGCCAAATAAAAGAGTGTGCAATTATTACCGCCAATGATGGTGAAGAAGCACTCGAAAAAATCATGGCCTCTCCCCCTGATCTTATCATTTTAGACATGATGCTTCCAAGAATCAGCGGCAATGCGCTCTTTTATGATCTGAAAAAATTAGAGGTGACAAAGAACACACCGGTTATTTTTATGTCGGGAACGTTTGTCGATAAACAAATTAAGCATGAAGCAATTAAAATGGGCGCTGTAGATTATCTGGATAAACCGCTGGATATTGAAGAGTTAATATCAAGCGTTCAATCTATTCTTTCCGATTAATTCACACCGAAGTTTTACTTTAGTTCCTTCACGAATTTATCTATCCTTGACGGAAATATCCCCCATAATCGCAGTATTTAACCGGTAGGTTTGTGTTCGGGAAAAAATTTCCTGTGCTCAATTTTCATGCATTTATTCATAATGACAGTAATGCCGGCTGATCGTGCTATTTTGGCTGCTTCATTATGAACAATTCCGAGCTGCATCCAGACAGCTTTAATGCCTATTTTTATAGCTTCATTAACAATAAACGGAACGTCATGAGAAGGACGGAATATACAGACAATATCAACAGGAACGGGGATATCGGTAAATGATGGGTGCGAATGTAATCCCATGATATCACCAGCTTTCGGATTGACTGGAATTATAATATAACCGTTTTGAATTAAATAGCGGGCCACTCTGTAACTGTCTTTTTCCGGATAACGAGATAATCCGACAACAGCAACTGTTTTTGAACGTTCTAATAGCGTCCTGATCTCCTCAGGCAGTGGTGTTATATCCGGAAATTCGCAATTTATGCTCTTATTCGCAACAGTATCAATCTTTTGCTTTTCATTCATTATGTTGATCTTTCAGAACAATAATTAATGATACAGACTCACAAAATCTACAGTCTCCAATCCCAGGCAAACTACCAGTGTCTCTCACATCTGTCACGTATATCCTGATGGGCATTTCGGCTGCTGTGAACTGGATGAATAGTCACCTGCCGTACTGCCGATCGACGAGGCAGACATTAGTTTTTCTGTATCTTCCGAACCGCAGGACGGACATCGTATCCTTTTGGTTTCGGTTTTATAAGAAAACAGTAGTTCTTCAAACCGTGTTTCGCAGTGTGAACATTTAAATTCGAATATTGGCATTTAATCATTCCTCAAAGCATATCAATGACTGTATGAAGTTTCTGCTTCGCTTCTCTGGCTACTTGCTCGATTTCATTATTCGAGACAAATGACATCATTGCATCTGGTTCAATTGCAGAAACAGTGATTTTGCCCTGTTTATTT
Source organism: bacterium (assembly GCA_965249485.1). Classification (GTDB taxonomy): domain Bacteria; phylum SM23-31; class SM23-31; order SM23-31; family SM23-31; genus CBDFMG01. The sequence goes on from OZ252239.1 coordinate 3,242,427, forward strand.
TCGTAAAGTATAATATTGCACGGTAGAAGAAGACCAATTTCATCTTCTTGCTGCAGTGCTCTGTATGCAAGATGCGGATTACAAACACCAAGTATTACATACGGTTTGAAATCAACATCAATTTTTTCTTTAAACGTGTCAGTAATATTGATTTCCGTTAAGACACCGAATCCTTCCTTTTTCAACTCATCCGAAAGGATTTCACGAGCTTCCTTAAAAGAATAATTTAATTCTTTTGAATATCCGAATTGCATGATTCCTCCTCATCTTGATCTGACATGTAACCTATTTTATCCTGTCTGCTCGACACGGAGCAGGCATCGCCAAGTCAAGTAGGTACTCCCAGTTTAGGCAGAATGTAACCTGTTATAACAAAATATACAGCAATAATAAGAAGAACTTCCATGAGGGGTATCCAATTTTAGTTTTTCAACGTAAAGCCCCATGTGATTTTCGTTGCCAGTGCAAATGAAGCAACGACAGAACAGTATTTATTTATCGATAAATCTATAGCCTGTTTCAGCTCATTTTCAGTTAGTCCATTTTTCATTACGGTATAATGTATTGCAATTGCTGTAAACTTTTTAGGATGTGTTTCTGCACGCTCACCAGAGACGGTTATAACAAAATCATCTGGTGTTTTCCGCTTTTTCTCCAATATGACTACAATATCCATTCCGGTGCAGCAGGCGACTGCCTGAAGAAGCACCTCCGTAGGTGACGGGCCGTGTGTCGTACCCGGTTTTCCCGAATCAAGTTCAATTGTATGTTGTGATGGTGCTGTACAGGTAAAATGCATGTCACCTTGCCAGCGGGCTTCAATATCCACAATCAAATTCTCCGGTTAGTTGTGTGTAGTATGGTTGTCAAGCAGTTCGGCAATCTTTTCTTTCGGCACCACACCTACTATCCTGTCAATCACTTTACCGTCTTTATAAAGCAATAATGACGGAACGCCCATAATTTTATAATTTACTGCTATTTGTGTGTTGTCGTCAGTATTGACTTTTCCGACTTTAATTCTTCCAGAATACTCTTGTGCTAGTTCCTCAACCACAGGACCAATTATTCTGCATGGTCCACACCACGGCGCCCAGAAATCAACGAGGACAGGAGTTTCAGACTTGAGTACTTCCTTGTCAAAGTTAGATTCATTCAGTGTTACATGATACTCCATTTTCACGTACCTCCATGAGACGTTATCAATTATATTATCAACTCTTTCAATCTAATGGATGCACCGAAGTGAAAAAGGTTACACATTATTATGAGCGGATAAATCAATAATCAGAATTTTGGTTTTGATAGGGAATATTTAATATTTTTGCGATGCGAAAAATCTTAAAATTATACGTTTTTAACCAATAACGATGACACAAACAGATTTGAACTAAATTAAAGCTTTAATACTTTCATCAGCCTCTTTTGAACATCTTCCGGTATACAATCTTCCGGAAGCTCTTTGTACAGCTCTACTGTTTTCCGAATTGTGTCAACATACGCACAACAGGTCGGACAGTCTTCGAGATGCTTCTTTATCTCCTTGCACTTATCCGAATCGAGATCTTCACCGAGCTGATCGCAAATCTCTTCAATTTTTCTTATACATTTCATATTAAGTTTCCTTATTGTGCCAACAACTCATCTGCAAGTTTATCCCGAAGAGCTATCCTGGCTCTCATCAGATTTGTTTTGACTGCCGGAACTGACATCTTCAGCATATCTGCTACTTCCTGTGTGGAAAAGTTCTCAATATCCCGCAAGATAAATACTGAACGATGATTCGGTGTTAAATCCTCGAGATGACTCATGATTTTTTCGGCAATTTCTTTGTTCTGTACTATCTCAAACGGTGATTGTGACAACTTTTTATTAACAGATTCATAGTCACGTGAAAGATCGATAGTATCATCAAGTGTCTCAAACACGCGCTTCCTGGATCTTAGTTTCATCAACGCTGCATTAGTTGCAATACGATATATCCAGGTCGATAACCGTGACCTGCCTTCAAACGTTTTTATGTTCTTAATGACACTTAAGAATGTTTCCTGAAGTACATCTTCCGCATCTTCTTTATTGTGGAGCATCCGTAAAGAATAATTATAAACTTTATCGGTATAAGCTGTAACAATTTCAGTAATTGCATTTGAGTCTCCGCTTTGTGCTCTCAGCACTAAATCTTTTTCCGAGAATCCATTTGTGTCCGTAATAGTATGATGCACCATATCACAATTCAGTTACAAAAAAATTTTAATTCATTTTACTACGATAATATAACGATAACACAATTTTATTTCTAATGAAATCTTCGCATTTGAAATATGTAAATTGATGGTGAAATCAAGGGAGATGAAATTAAAGATACTATATGACAGTTGGAGAACAAAACTATTGAATATAAAAAGTAAAAATAGTACATTGGTTGCCGATTATTCAGTGCGAAATATACGCACATCTCTCAATGGAGGACTAGTCCTAATTGGTAAGGCAGCGGTCTTGAAAACCGCCGAGGGAAACCTCTTGGGGGTTCGAGTCCCTCGTCCTCCGCAACTCTACAAACCCTTATCACACAAGAGGTTAGAGAAGTTGTGGCTTTGAAGGTTAGAGTATCTTCAAAGCTCCGATTTCCAAAAGTGTACCGTATTCTTACCATAATTCCTTACTTATACCCTATTCCTACCCTACTACATATCTATTACTACCACAGTTCAATCTTGTTGATTGACTCCTGTAAATCTTGCACAGTATAATGTATATACCTAAGTGTGATACTTATATCCGAGTGACCTAATATCCTCTGAATTTCAACAACCTCTACACCTGCCTTTGAGAGGAGACTCGCACAAGTGTGTCGAAGGTTATGCTCTGTGACTTTGCCTTTGATTTGAGCATTCTGGAGAGCAGTTTTGAAACTGGCTCTAAAGTCGGACTTCCTCATCTCTCCATTAGGAGCAGGGAACAAATACCTAGACTTGGACTCTTCCTTCAAGGCTCTAAGTATAGGTTCTAGTTGAGGATTGATTCCTATGATTCTCTCTTTGTTGCTTTTAGTTGAAGAGGCTCTACTTCTCCTTATCTTTATGAGTTTGTTTTCAAAGTCTACCTCACTCCATGTGAGAGCTATCATCTCTCCTTGTCTCATCCCTGTGTAGATGTAAGTAGCCCAAAGGGGTTTAGTCTTAGGTGTAGAGTTTATCAGTCTGAGGCACTCATCAACAGAAAGGTGTCTAATCCCTTCGGAAGTGTTATTCTCTTTGAACTTCTTAAGATCTCGAAGGGGATTTCTAGGGATATAGCCCTTGCTCTGTGCAAAAGCACAGAAGGCAGATAGATGGTCGTGCCATCTGTTCTTAGTAGAAGGTTGAAGTTCTCTTCCTGTTATGGTATGGAGATTTAGGAGGAATTGTTTGAAGTCATCAGAAGTTAAGGTGTTGAGAAGTCGGTTGCCAAGTGCTTTCTTAATATACTTAGACCTATAAATAATATTTCTCCAGTGACTAGGCTTGATGTAAGGCTCTCTCTCTTTGACGTACTCATCTATGAGGTCAGAAAAGAGGAGGACTTTTAAAGGAGTGGTATTTCCTTCTCCATTTACTTTCTGCTCCCAACTGAAACGTCTCTGCTCTGCAATCTTCTTATCTCTAGTCTGGAGAGAGATGCGTCTATCCCTACCATTAAGAACGAAGCGAACTCTGTAGATACCGTTCTTGTGTTTGTCTGAAGTGACTGGAATGTGATAGGACATTAAGCTGAGACCCTCCCATGACTTAACATCCATTTGTCAATCTCTTCTTTATTAAAGAATATCCAACTCCCCTTCTTATGACAGGGCATTCCATCTTTAACCCAACTAATTATCGTAGCCTTGTGGACTCCAAAGTATTCTGCTACAGCTTTGTAACCTTTAATCCATGAAGAAGTCATAATATTAGCCTTTGATTAGGAACTCATTTTTAAGGTCTTTAAGAGTATAGATTCTAGTATCACAATTAATTACAGCAGAGGCCTCTTTCTTTTCCTCATACTCTTTTTTAACTATGGATAGAAGTGATAGCTTCTTATCAATAGCAGTAATAGCACTCTGTTCAAGCTTGATTGCTCTGATTAGAGTCTCTAATATGTACAACTCTCTCTTAGTCTCAAGAGAAAGGTTCTTCCCTAAATTGTCGTGCTCAAGTTTCTCTAGTTGATTAAGAGCAAGTTCTTTCTTCTGAGCAAGGAGTTTAACCTCATAAGGACAGGAGCACTCCTCTTTAACGAAGCCACACTCTATGCAGACAGGACAGGTGCAGTCTATCTGTTCACAGATGTGACAAGGCTCACAAGAAGGCTCAAGGTAGCTTGCTTCGCAACTCTTCATAGCTTCCTCATTACGACTCTGGTGCATGTCATATTTGTCAAAGCTCATTACTTATCTTCTTCCAACTAACAACTTTTGTTGATAAGGAGTAAGGGAGTCGAAAATCTCTTTAACTTCTACTCTTTGCTCTTCCTGAGTCATTCTCTGTCTACGCTGTTTCTTCCGTTTCCTTTCCCTGACCTTCCGGTCACTCCGCATCTGTTTGAGGTTAGCCTCAGCTCGAGCATTCTCTTCCAATGACCGGATATGAACATTAGATGTTCCTCCCTCAAGAGTTTTCCTCTCCTCTGGTGACCTATCAGGTCTAGCTTGATTCTGCTGTACTCTAGAGGAAGTGAGCTTTCTTATTAAGTGCTCCTTGCTCTGAGGGTCTATTGTTAGTTTGTTCATTCGTTTATCTTTATTCCCTTTTTTTCTAATAACTTCTTACAGCCTTTTTCTCTATCTTTAAAGATGAAGGCTCTACACTCTAATTTGTTCATAAGTAATAACATCATGTACATCTCTGGCTTTGTAGGATTAGTCCATTCAATATGATTGCCTTCTTTAGTGAGGCTTACACAAGCTCTTTCAAGACCACATTCAGCCTTCTCTAAGAATTGAACTTTATGCCTATGTGCAAATCGGATTAGTTTCTTTTCTTCTAAGGTCATTCTTCTTCTCCAAAGATAACTTCCCTCTCCTTATATTCTGTGAAACTCTGGAGAGAGTTTCTACCTCTATCTCTCTTAAAGAGCAAGAGGTTAAGCTTTCCATGTTTATTCACGAAGTAAGAACATACTATTATATTCATTGTTGGTAGACCGGTCGGTAGAATGTAGTCGGTCGGTTTGGAATGCTTCAAAGCCTGTTCTGCCAACCTATACATAGTAGTAGTACCAAAAGGAGAGATAAAAGAATCAGAGATGTACTTAACATTTCCCCATTCCTTAGCCTTCTCAAAGTTGTGAGCACTTTTATTAACTATCCAGACTGTAGGCTCTGGCATTTAAGTTATCTCCTTTTAAGGTCTACTGAAACTCTAATTTCTGGTAAGAAATCGGGCTATCCTTTCAAACTTTCTTCTCTGACTCCTATAAATAAAGAAAGGGCAGAAATCCGAGGCTACACTCACAAGAAGGTTACTTCTAATGAATCGGAAATCTGCCCTGTTTTGGGCATAAAAAACCTTCTCGTAAAGGGTAGCCGCTCATACCATAAGAAATAAAGTCCATAAAGTCAAGTCCTAGTTATTTTCTCTAAAGGTCTAATTAGAACGACCGATTTCTAGAAAGAAATTAGAGTCTAGACCTCTTTCAAATTAGCTCTATGAGACAGTCTCAAAACCCTGCTAAGTCTGTCAAATGACTTAAGGTTGTGCACAAGAACATCAAGGAAGTGTACTCAGGTAAGTTCATAGAGTGTAGTACTCGAGTCCTTAGCCTTTCTGCAAGCCTCATCTGGCCTACTTCGGAGTGTTCTTTTCCCTTATTGCTAGCTTGACTGTAGCTTAGAAACTGTCTCAGAGAACTCTCTCACTTAGAGAGTGAACATTATTACAACTAGGCTCAAAGAAGATGGAGAAGGTTTCAAAGCCCTCTCCCTCTACTGAGAATTGTCTTGAGCTATTTCTGTCCTGAGGCTACTTTGTTGAGGTACTCTCGAATGCGTTCTTGGTCTGCCGGATTCATCTTACCTATAGCACTCTGAGTCTTGTCAACTGGGGTCTGTCTCTGAGCCGGAATAGAAGGAACATAAGGGTTGAACTTCTCAAGCTGAGCAATCTGTTCGGGAGTGTAGACAAACTTCCTATCACCATTCCTACTAACAAGGTGATTTTTCAAAGCTCCTGTAAGAGCTTCCTTCACACTCTTGTTGTAATGGTAGACTACGACTCCTTCATCTAACTTCTGGAGGTCTGTAAAGCTCTCAGCCTCTTTGTGTTGTACCGACACAGACCTTTTACCATCCTGAGTCTGTGTACTAATTGTTGCTTCTTTCATTTCTCTTTCTCCTTTTTAGGGTTTATTATGGCTACTGTTTATGCCTTGAGCCTCTCCTACCATAATTTTCATACCTCTTAGTTATTTAGTTATCTGTATACTAGTTCTGAATTAAGAAGCTATCGTTATAGCTCCAAAGTTCTTTTAATCCTCTTTTTCAAAGTCAAAGTCAAAGTCATAAAGGTCGTCATTTTTTTCGGGCTCATCTTTACCTTCTTTCTTCCTCTTCTCCTTATCTGCATGGTCAGCCGCATCAATATCTATAGCTTTTTGTAGCCCCGGACTTATAGGTCTATCTGCTCCTTTGACTGAGTTTTCTATACTCTGTTGAGTAATTTTTTTAATTATCTTTTGTCTGTATCTTGAGACTCTTCTCGTTTGCTTTAATCTAGTAGTCTCAAGAAAGGCTTCTGCATCTTCAACAGCCCTAAACTCTTCTCCCAAAGAGTTCTTTATTAAAATCTCTGCAAAGTCTCTTGTAATCTCTGCTCCTAACATATTGTATGATCCTATGGGTCTCCCAGCCTTAACAAAGTAAGACGCTATAGTAGCAAGGTCTCTGATGTCTACTTTTGCTTCATAGAATGCTTGCGCTTCTTTCTTAATAACCATAATTTTCATACCTCTGAAGTGTGACTTTTCAACTTAGTTATTTAGTTATCTTAAGTAAAAAACTTGGCTCGAAGCTCCAAATTTCCGAGTCACCTTTAGCCTCTTCGTCACCTTTAGCCTCTTCTAACCGTCTTTTAATATAAGTGATAATACTAAGATTCTGCTTATTAATTTTGGTAATTTCTGTTTGTTCTTCTGCTTCTTCTAATTCTTCTATTGCTTTAGATAAACTTCTCCCATTATAAATATAGTCTTTTGCTGTATATCCTTCATAATCTATTCTCCCTATATAAAAATAAGGTGTACCGTCTTTAGTCTGATAGGAGACTGAATGTTTTAAACACTCCTCTTTTTGACTTTGTGTAAAGTCTTCACCGATATACTCAACTACACTCTCTCGGCTCCTTTGTCCTTCTTGAACTATTATATTTATTAGATTTACTTCTTTAAGAGTACCTATAAAATCCTTGAAATTCTTAGTAGACATTTCAGGATAGAATCTTATATAGAGTTTCTCAAAAGTGAGCCCTGAGTTCTCCTGAATATAGTCTTTAATCTCTATTAGATGTTTATGTCTAATGTTTAGTAACTCTTTCTTTGTAGTCATCTTTTATTACTTTCTCCTTTTATGAATGGCTCTTCTCTAAACTCTACTTCAAAGAATTAAAGTACTCTCCATACTTACCTATCATCTGCTGAGCCACTAAGTTTCCTTCCTCTTGTTGAATACTCTCCTCTGTTTGTGCCTGTGTGAGGAATTTGAGCTTTAGGGGGTCTGTGACTGTTATGACTGGAGAGGTCTTCTCTTTGTCTTGAGTCATGTGAGTACCTTTTTTTGGTGGTAAAGCTGAACGGTTGAAAAGTAAGTATTTTTTTCATTAAATGCAAGTAAATTCTATTATATTTTGTTGAGTTTTATTTAATTCTATTATATTCGTTTAATATTTAAGGGGGGCTCCTCTATTTCAGAGCAGACAAAATCTTTCTTACTTTTTATTATTTATTTTTTTTATTTATTATTTAACTATATATAAAATATAGTGTTAGAGGTTTTTCTCTTGTCCTCTAAATTTGAGAGGGGGGGGGTCTGTTTTGAGTAAGAACTCTATATTTTACTATGATTGAAAAGAAGAGGAAAGAAGACCTTGTGTTTTAGACCCTTGCCTCTATCATCTAAGTATAGTAATATCAATAACTTAAAGAAATCCCCCATTCCATAAATCAATTCTAAGACACTTTCATAAACACCCATCTTATCAACCTTGCCTACCTCGCAAAGTGCTCTCTCTGTTGCTCCTATGAAGCAAAATTTTCCTTATTTCTGCTCTCCTCTAAGTTTTACTGTGCTCTAAGTCCTTACCAGAGCATAACTTACTAAAGTCTCTGCCTTTCCTCTTTTAATCTCTTTGCACAAGTTAAGCCTTTCCTGCTTCTCACTGTCTGCTCTAGTGATTGCCTTCAGGAGATACATTTTAAAGTGTCCTTGGTCTCCGGTGAAGTGCAAGTCAAAAATCTTCTCTGCTGACATTCCATGTGTTTTGAGTTCTTGAATTTTCATTGTTGGTCTCCTTAAATTTTAGTTAGTTTCTCTAAACTCAACCCATACTTCTCTTATATAAGTCTCTTCATAGTCTGTATATTCCTGTCTGGACTCAAAGACCCATCCAACTTGTTTACTCTCTCTTCCCTTTTCATATTGAATCATACCTTTGTTTAAGAGGTAAATAGGTACGTTATCTTTATATAGATTACCAGTGCATCTTCCATATTCTTTTTGAAGGTATCGAAAGAGCTTGCCTCTATCATCTGTAAAAGGTTCATACCAACCTGTATCTCCAAAGATATGCTTGTCTTTCTCTATAAATATTTCTTTGATTTCTAACATTGTACTAACTCCTTCCTTTCCTACAGTCTAACATTACTAATAGCTATATCTCCTAGACTATCTAGGATGACATAATATTGAGTCAGTTCAAAGACTCGAATATCTCTTCTCATTCCTGATTTATGAGTACCATCAACACTCACCATATACATATAATTAGAGCCTTGAATTATATGAATGTAGTAGTACTTCCCTAGATTCTTAGACTGAACTAAGAGCACTCTCATTGTTAGTTCTGAATACATAGTTTATTTTCCTTTCTTATTTAACCTTTTCTCTTTCTTACTCTGAGAGATTTTCTCCAGAGCTAACTCAACCTGCTCTTTGCTCCTATGTTGACTGACTTTCCTACCCGACCTGTTGCTCCAGAGTTCATACTTCACTCCTTCTTGAGGTGTACCGGACTTACCCGTAAATCAGTAAGCCTTCTCCTTGACTGTATACTTGAGTTCTATGTTCATTCTTTAGTCATCCTTCTTTATCTTGGTAAGACTCTCCTCTAACTGCTACACCTAAACTCCGACCATCTACACGAGTTTCTATGCCGGATTTCTTTGTTCCTAGTCGAGACGCTTTGCCCCGATTTCCTTTTATTATTGCTTTAAACTGTGCCATGACTTGTTCCTTTCTTTTTAATTACGATTCTCTTCTCTAAGCAACTTACCAAAGACCACAACCTGTTAGTCACTCAGTTCTCTAGCTCTCAACTTCATATAAGTAGACTCTCTACTCACATCCAATCCATAGGTCAATCTTAATGCAATCAACCTTTTCTCTAAAGGTCTTCTGCTCTCCATTCTACTTTCCTCTTTCTATTGCTATTAGTATTCCAACTACAATCAAAACCACACACAAAACTAAAGGGTCTAACATGTTCCTCTCTTTTAGTTACTAGTGTCCTCTACTTTGTTTACCCCAATCTCTAACCTACTTCTTTAATTCACCTTGTGTTTTATACCTTATTCTATTGTTCCATATCTCTTTAGTTTATGAACTTCACCTACTTGTTCGCCTACACTTATAGTGACCAACTCTAAGAGCATCATAACTACTCTATAGATACTATCAATATACTTATATATATCCTAAAAGTCAATAGTTTTTTATATCTCAAGAGATTTCTATATCTCAAGATAGTATACAAATATCTCATCAGTAATATAATGTAGAGGAGATCAGACTCTTGTTCTAAGAGATAAAGGAAAGGGGGGTCAAGGGGAAGCGCCTCTTTTCCACTACGTATATTCAGGTTGTATGTGGTAGAGCAGAGATTTAGGATATAAAGGTGACGAGAAAGGAGATTAAGGTGACAGGAGTGTCCCTATAAGGTGACATCAGAGGAGATTAGCCCCTTCCTACCCTAAAAGTTGGTCTATACCTACACAATACCACAATATATAGACATTATACTTGTCTATATCACTATAATTACTTATATTTCCTTTGGATGCTGAACAGTCTAAGAGGGAGGAGTCTCGTGGATTCTCTTCCCTCTTCCTACCTAAGAGGCTAAAGCCTCTATTAGGAGACTATAGAGTATCTATAGACTAAGAGTTAGAGGAAGACAATAGTGTAAAGATCTTCCTCTTTATAGTTTAGAGGAGTTAAATAGAGTGCCTAAACCGATTTTGAAGGAGAGAGCCTTCTCCGACCTGAATGGTCTGACTCAGAAGATGCACATGGCAATTAAGTACATCTTTGTAGGAAGAGGTTCATCTGAAATAGCTAGAAGGTTAGATGTTCATTCTAGTACTATCTCTAGTTGGAGGAAGCATCCTCTGGTTATAGCTCAGATAGAGAAGATGAACAGAGAGAGTTATAAGACTACTATGGAGATGCAGACCGAACTACAGAGGTCAGCGGCTCCAAAGGCTGTGCAAGTCGTTCAGGAGATATTAGATAGTCCGGTGGATAAGGACTTCAATCCTGCCAATGTAAGAGCTAATACTGCTGTCAAAGTTCTCCAAATGACTAACGTAGATATGTCTAATAATCCACCTGAGAGGGAGCAGAAAGCCGGTGACAAGGTTATGGACGAGCTTCAAAGTAATGTAGCTCAAGCAAAGAGAGAGGGTTTGATGGTAGAGGTAGTTATTGAAGATGCTGAGGTTAGTGAAGAGTGAATGAACTTTCCTCGAAAGTCGGTCTATTCTTTAAAAGTCTATGCTTGGGAAATGCATCTCTTGAAGAAGTCCCTTTAGATACCTCCCTTAGGTCAGGTGAGAGTCTTAAGAGTTTGCTCTTGAGGGAATGTTCTAAGTCTAAAGTTAATGTATTGACCGACTTCCAAGGGAAGTTTGAGGTATCCTCTGATGGATGAACAAGCTCTGAAAAACGAAATATCAAGACATGAAGGTAGTAGAGACCTTGCCTACATAGACACGATGGGCAAGATAACTATAGGTAAAGGACTTAATATAAGTGATGTTCCCTTCTCTGCCGACCTCCTAGAGGCTGAGTTCACAAGAAGGTTACAAGGGCACATAGAGTCTATGGACTTAGTTTTTAAGAACTTCTATGACCTGAGTGAGAAAAGACAGAGAGCACTCACTAACATGATGTTTAATCTAGGAATGAAGAAGTTGCTCCAGTTTAGAAAGACTCGAAAGGCTATAGAGGCTGAGGACTTCGAGAAAGCGGCTGATGAGATGGAGGACTCACTATGGTATAGTCAAGTCGGTCAAAGGGCTAGAGAGTTAGTAGCTATGGTGAGGGAAGGATGAGCGTTCATGTTATGAAGGTTCCTGAAACACTAGATGGTACTTGGGAATGTCCTGATTGTTCTTATCAGAATGAACTATTCCTCGTGATAGAAGATGAGCTTCCTGAGTATGTGCATTGTTCTGTCTGTGGTCATCAATCTACACATATTTGTTGGTACAAGGAGGAGTAATGAGAGCAAGGACTATTAAGTTTAAGGAGCTTGCTCAGGAGAGACAGAAGAAGGTCATGGAAAGAGAGATGAAGAGAAGAGAGCAAAGGCTCAATAATGAGAAAGAGAAATGAAAAGAAGAGACTTTGGTAAAGCTTTAGCAGGAGTAGTCGCTTGTCTCTTTGGTGGAGGTTATCCTAAAATAGAAAAGTCTAAACCTAAAACTTATACTAGAAGATTAGTAGAGATAGACTCTAAATCTCCAGAGTTAGGAGGAGACTTAGATTGGCTATATAATCCTATAGGTATTACTTCTTATAATTACATTCCAGAAAAGGAGAAAGAGAGAAATGGAACAAACTCTTAAACTAATATTCACCTTAGCTTTCCTCTCCTACTGGATATGGGAAGGCTTTACAGAGAGAGAGACTTGGAGAATGAGTTCCGGCTCACAGAAGAGAACCGGAATCTATCACTTCTGGAGACTTTTAGAGACCGGAAGTATCGACTTGACCATTCTCACCACCTTCTCGCTAGGCTCTCTCTTTACCTTTATATATAGGTGGTTTCCAGAACAGCCTTGGGAAAACTTTCCTTGGAGCTATCTCTGGCTCTATTTAGGTGTCAGAATCCTAGGCTATACCCTCTATGAAGCAGTATTTACTCTAGGTCAAAGCAGTATACCTCTTGAGACTGCTTCTGGTAGAGTGAGGATATTTATCCCTTGGTATAAGAAGCTTTGGTACAAGCCTCACCCTTGGAAACTCTTCAATAAAGAATATAATCAACCAAGTCGGTTCATATTCTCTACCCTATTCCTACTTGGTCTAATTTTAACAATACGCTTCATCTAGGAGAGTGTGATGACTTTTCAGTCAAACATTACCAAGAAGGGAATCTTAGGACTCCTCATAATAGGAGGATTATTCCTGCTTTCACTCCTCACTATGAACTTTGACCCTGATGTTACAGAGTGGACTGTGGTTAGGTCGGTAAACTACACCCATTGGAATGTAGAGAGGGATAGTATCGTTGATGCAGATACTACAGCCTTTTTTCTCTCTAATGCAGGCTCAGGGCAGATATTGCTTATAAACCCTGATGCAGATGACACTCTAGGGATTAGCTTTGATAATGGTGGTAACTGGCTATTGATTCCACCTGACTTCTCTAGTGCTACATTCTCACCTGCTAATGAGGACTCTATACACTTTTTAGTCTTTGGAGCTACAGCAGGAGATACCACAATAAGCCCAGATGTAGCTTGGACTACTTTATCGGAGGATAGATAGAATGAAAAAGATTCTTTTAACAATACTCTTGGTTCTAATAGCCTGTCCTCTCTTAGGACAAATTAATCAACCTATCTCTGTAATAGACTCTATCGCCGCAGTAGGGGATACTACTATTGATAAATCTACCCTTAGAGATGGAGCTATATTCTTCTTAGAGGATTCTGTCTTTGTTATAGGAGTTAAGAAGGATAATGACAGAGCTTGGGGGAAGGTCTTTAAACTCAATGGAGTTAATGACCCTCTAGTTTTAGTAGACTTTGAAATCACTATTGAGGCTCTAGCAGACTTATTTGGTATCTCTTTAACAGACTCTACTTTTATATTCTATTGGCAGAGGGAAGATGATGGAATAAGTGGAGCTAAGAGGTTTACATTCCAGAATGATGGTACTATAGATACCTCTGATGCCACTACGGCATTTCCTACTGGTGTATCAGGGCACTATGGAGCTATGACCGCTTTAACAGACTCTACCTTTATGATATTTACTAGAGACCTTACAGTGGCAGGAGCGACGCAGGGAGCAGCTGTCTATGGTACTCATCAAGCAAGTGATGGTTCACTTCTCTTTAGCACTGTTGGTGAAGTAACTGTGGAAGATACAGGGTCTAGAGCATATGATATAGATGCTATAGATGATACTACTGCTGTGGCTGTTTATAATGAAGGTACTGTTATAGAGAACCCTTATGCTATAGTGTTACAATATGATGCAGGAACAGATTCTGTAGTATCAGGAAGTTCTATAACTCTAGCAGTAGATAAGATAGAGGGTACCTCGAAAATACTTACGGTCTTAGGTACGGCTAAAGATAGATTTGTAACATATCAGAAAGCTACTACAGCAAAAGATACTATCCTCTTTGGTACTGTAGATGCTATAGCCTTGACTGTTGTAAGAGATACTGTTTATGGAGTAGAGGATAGTATTACAGTTTCTCCTATCCCAGAACATATATCTACTACTTATATAGATACAAATGCTTTTATGATTAACTATAATCAAAGAGGTGCTCCTTTTGGAGCTAATGTATACACTTCTAGAATAGTGACAGTTGACCTAACTAATAACCTTATATTAGCTATATCTGACTCTGTTAAGTGGATAAAGCAGCCTAGTCTTTCTGCTAGTTCTGTCCCTACTAACATAGCTGTAAACTCAAATAGAGTAGCTGTAGGCTTAACAGAAGATGAGCGCATAGCTACTCCTGTAGCTAACATAGGACATCTTAGAGTAGTCTCTTTAGATAATCTAACCTTTCCACCTATAGCACCTAGGAATGTCTTTGTCTCTACAGGGTTAAAGGATACAATTATTGTATCTTGGAATACTACTGTAATGACTCCACCTATGACAGGGCTAGCAAGGATAGATACTTCTGGAACTTCTGATGATTCGACCTTTGGGGTATTGACTACAGGAGCTACAAGTCCTTATAAGTTTGTGCCTCCTTCTAATAACAAGACTTACTGGTTTAAGATTTACTCTGAGGAGGATAGACTTTATGGATTAGGTACACCTTCTAGTGTAACCAGTGGAATGAGTCTTACTAACTATCCTACTGACCCTGATGCAGTTGGAGGAACAAGTACAGGTGTTATTATCTTTGGAGTAGGCTATAGACCTCAACAATAAAAAACTTAGAGGAGTAAGTAATGACTAAAGAAACTGACTTCATAGGTGTTCCTTTTCTAGGGAGATTTGTTCTCTTCATTAGAGCTTCTATGAGAAGTATCTGGAGTATTGCTATTCTCTGGACTGATATGAAAGTGTTCTCAGGCTCTTGGACTCTGGAAGCCGGAACTCAGGTTGAGAGTGCTTTCTGGATAGTTAATCTCTTAGTCCTTGGCTTCTGGTTTGGTGAGAAAGCTATTAGTGCTATCCTTCCCCTTTATCAAGCAAAGGTGGGAAAGTAAATGGCTTTTGGATTTAGTAAAGTAATAGGTGCTCTTACTGAACTAGTAAAGGCAACAGGGAAAGCTGTAGACTCCATCCATACCTCTGATGAAGAAAAGGGGAAAATTAAGCTCAAGCTAGATGAGATACAGCTTCAAGTTTATCAGCTTAGTTTTAAAGGTCTGATGCTTGAACTCACAGGGAATACTTTACAGAGAAGTTGGAGACCGGTCTTAATGTACCTTTTCATTTGGCTCATATTCTGGAATTACTTTGCACATCCTGTAGTCTCCTATTGGTTCCCTATTCCTAAAGCAGACATACCTCCCCTCATGTGGACTCTTATACAAGGGAGCCTCATGGGCTATGGCTACCTCAGGTCTAGAGAGAAAGAGAAAAACGTAAGGGATAACTGATATGCCTAAAGAGAAACGTAGAGACTCGGA
Source organism: bacterium (assembly GCA_965249485.1). Taxonomy (GTDB): domain Bacteria; phylum SM23-31; class SM23-31; order SM23-31; family SM23-31; genus CBDFMG01. Next base: position 3,257,776 of record OZ252239.1, read on the forward strand.
TACCTTAGTAGGCAAGTTCAAAGCCAATGCTTACTCTATTGTAGCCTCTATCACTATTTTAGGCTTTCTAGGTACTCTCATCTATAATGGCTATATAGCTCCTAAAGTTGAGGCTCAGATAATGGAAACGGTAGCGAATACAGCACACTTTGATAAGACAGAAGGAGCAGTCTTAGTCCAACAAGTGAGTAGTATGAAAGACCAGTTAGACCATATAGAGACTCAGGTAGATGCTTTAGTAAATCACATGATAAGGAGTCAGTAATGGCATTGGTGCTTCTCTTTTGTATCCTCTGCAATCCTCAACCTCAAGATACAACAAAGCACTCTCATGTAGATAGTTTAGTTTTAGCTGACTCTCTCCTAACAGAGGCCATTAAACAAGAAGTTGTTCAAATTCAGAGAATAGAAGACAAGCTCCAAATGCTTTTAGAATACCTTAATTCACAAAGCTTCGATTTGATAAGAGAAGCAGTAGCCTCAGATAGTACAAGGAGAGATAACTAAGTGCCTATAGAGAATATATACCCCGGATACAAGGACATTACTCTCCGTCAAGGTCAGGGATGGAATAGAGAGTTTGGATGGTATGAAGATCCTGATACCTTGTTTGACCTCACAGGCTACGTCATCACAATGGACATCAGACTCCAGAAGGATGATGCTTCTGCAATCTTAGAACTAACTAGTGCAGACTCATCAGGAGATTACATAGACATAGATACAGGAACAGGCCTTTTTACTATCTACATCTCAGACACAGCCATAGCCGCTATGGACTTCCAAGTAGCATACTACGACATCTTAATGGCAAAGGCAGGAGAAGAGGACTTCTTTCTCTTAGAGGGTAAGATAATTTTAGAGAAAAGTACATCGAGGTAATTATGGGTAGAGCAAATGTTTTCTTAAAAGGTAACCAGTTACAGATTATAGAGAAAGTTACTGCAACAGCAGGGGCTAATAAGACCTCAGGCTTAATTGCAGGAGCTACTGTCTCTACAACAACTATCTCCAATCCTGCTACTTTAGGTTCTGGAATAGAGATGTTCACAGGAGCCTCAGAAGGTATCCTTGGAGTCTTCCGAACCTCTCTAGCCGGAGTAGCCAAAGCAGAATTAGGTTACATGGGAAGTACCGGAGACTATGGAATATGGGGAACTATAGGAGGATTTGGAGGTACTGCTTTTGCTTCTAGAACTGTAGACATAGTTGCCGGAGGTTTAGATGTTATAGCGGCAGGGGGACTAGTCATAACAGGTACAGGAACGGTGACTTTTGGCTCAAATACCTTAAGTGCTACAGTAGCGACTTTAGAAACACCTATCTTGAATACCTCAGTAAGTGGAACTGCCTTCCTTGATGAGGATACTCTAGTAAGCGACTCTGCTACTAAGTTGGCTTCTCAACAAAGTATTAAAGCCTATGCTGATGCTTTAAGTTATGAAGTTAGTGACCTTACAGATATTACCTTGACTTCTATTGGAGCTAATGAGATGCTTCAGTGGGATGGTGCGGCTTGGATAAACCAGACTATTACTGAGATAGGATTTCTCCAGAACATTGTAGAAGACATTACTCCTCAATTAGGTGCTAACCTTGATGTCTCTACCTTTAACTTTGTTTCTACTTCTAACAATCCTATAACTCTCGCTCCTCTTGGTACTGGTAAAGTCATCATTACGAAGACCGGCATAGCACAGGATATGCAGTTAGATATAATCGGTGGTACTGCAAAGGAAGCTATCATCTTTATGTCTGCGGCTGATGGTGCGGCTAATGATGATGACTGGCAAGTAGTCAATGAAGGCTCTGGAGTCCTTACTATTGAGAGTTATAGCACAGGTTCTTTTGTTGCTATAGCAACCTTCACTTCGGCTACTTCTGTAACCTTTGCGGAAGGATTGATTCTATCTACTGGTAAAGACCTGACTCTTACTTCTGGTTCAGTAGTTTCCCTCTCTAATGCAGATATAGCTATTGCTCCTCATGGAACTGGTGATGCCATCATAGGAGCTAACAATGCTACAGGTCTTGTAAAAGTCTATATGGGTACTACTTTAATTACCTTGCCTAGTGCAGACGGAGCCGCTAATGAGGTTATGGAGACTGATGGATCAGGAACTATCTCATGGGTAGCTCCTAGTGCTGTTGTAGCTACAGTAAGTGCTATAACTAATGTTACTATTACCTCTAACACTTCTGGAGAACTCCTTCAATGGAACGGCTCTGCTTGGATTAATCAAACCTTGACTGAGATAGGGATTGTTCTTGATACTTCTCCTCAGTTAGGGGGGAATTTAGACATAAATGGTTCTGTAATCAATATAGACGGTGCAGGAGGTATTACCATAAACTCAGGTGGTACTATTATTTCTGATGCTACAGTAGACATCACTATTAGTCCAGGTACTACAGGAGACCTCATCCTTGGAGCCAACAATTCTTCTGGTCTCTTCAAGGTCTACTTTGGAACAACTCTAATGACTTTCCCTACTGGAGATGGTACAGCTAATCAAGTGCTAAAGACAGATGCGGCAGGTACTTTGAGTTGGGTAACCCCTAGTGGTGGAACAGGTATATCTAATGTAGTAGATGATACTACTCCGCAGTTAGGTGGCGACCTTGACACACAGGGAAATGAGATAACAACAGCGTCAGGGAATGACTTACTATTGAGCGTAGGCTCCTCAAGTGATGAAGTTCATATATTAAAATCAAATGGTGACATTCACGGCAAGTGGGACAATACTCATTATGTATCTTATCATGACATGCAAATTATCAAGTCGGTCTCTCTTGATTCAGACTATCCCGGGACTGCATTAAATGCAGTACTTAGTCTAGTAGGTGGTGAAGGAAAAGATGCTGAAATCAATTTGACGGCAGACGATGATGATGATAATTCAGATTCATGGCAAATCAAAAGCCCAGCATCTGGTAATAAATTTACTGTTGGAGTGTGGACTGGGTCTGCATATACAGCACGGTTTACCATTACTCCGGCAGGAGCTGTGGCCTTAGCTTCTGGAGTAGGTGTGAATGAGTTCTCTAATGACGGTACAATGGCAGGGAATAGTGACTTAGCTGTACCTACAGAGAAGGCAGTCGTTACTTACACTACCGCTACCTTTGCTTCTAAAAGCCATGCTCACTCTGCGGTTGATATAACTAGTGGGACTTTGACTACAGCTAGAGGAGGTACAGGTTTAAGTTCTACTGTTACTAGCACCGAGTTTGGCTATCTTGCAGGAGTTACCTCTGCTATTCAGACACAGCTTAATGCAAAGGCTAGCACTAGTCATACTCACTCTGTCAATGTGGTAGGAGATACTACTCCGCAGTTAGGTGGCGACCTTGACACACAGGGAAATGAGATAACAACAGCGTCAGGGAATGACTTACTATTGAGCGTAGGCTCCTCAAGTGATGAAGTTCATATATTAAAATCAAATGGTGACATTCACGGCAAGTGGGACAATACTCATTATGTATCTTATCATGACATGCAAATTATCAAGTCGGTCTCTCTTGATTCAGACTATCCCGGGACTGCATTAAATGCAGTACTTAGTCTAGTAGGTGGTGAAGGAAAAGATGCTGAAATCAATTTGACGGCAGACGATGATGATGATAATTCAGATTCATGGCAAATCAAAAGCCCAGCATCTGGTAATAAATTTACTGTTGGAGTGTGGACTGGGTCTGCATATACAGCACGGTTTACCATTACTCCGGCAGGAGCTGTGGCCTTAGCTTCTGGTGACTTTAGTATACAATCAGGTAAGAAGTTTTACTTAGATGGTGATGGTGGTAATGATTACATCTGGCTTACAGCAGGAAGAATAGAATTTTATGTAGCAGGAGTCTTAGAAGGTTATATAGATACAAATGGTTTCGTAAGCACTTAAAAGAGGAGAATGAGATGGAAAAGGCAGACACAAAGGCTCAGGCTAAATCCTTTGGAGTAAGAGGAGAGGTCTTTGACCGACTTGCAAACAGTACAGCTATTAACGACCTTACTAATTATAAAGGTCTCCAAAAGAATGTTAAGTGGAAGTTGTCCCTCTACTTTGATAAAATCATAGATGCCAGTAGAGCTTATGGTAAAATGAAAACGGAACTCTTAAATGAGTACTGTAAGAAAGATAGGTTTGGAGAGAACCTTGAGACTGAATCTGGCTCTGGTAAGTTTATCCTCAAAGAAGAGCTTAGAGGAAAGTACTTTAAAGAACTAGAGAGACTTTCAGATGAAGAGATTGAATTTGCAGGAGAGAAGTTTAAATTAGCTTATACTTTAGTAGAAGAAGCTTTAAGTGCTCAGGCTATATCTTATTTAAAACCCTTGATTGATTTTATCTATGACGAAGAAGATGACAAGTAAAGTCAAACTTACTAAAGCTCAGAAAGAAGAGTTTGTAGGACAGACCCTTAAGCAGTGTCAATTTGATACTAAGGTCTTCTCCAAGATATTCTTTCCTAGAAGATTTAAGCTCCCCTTTGCACATTTACCTTTACCTAATGAAGATGGTAGTGAGGGTCTACCTATCCATGATAGACTCTTCAAAGCTATTGACGATAAAGAGAAAGCCAGAGTAGTAGTTAAGAGTTCTCGTAACATAGGTAAAACTTCTATAGCTCAGTTGGCTGTACCTGCTAAGATTATTCTCTTTAGAGAGTATAACTTTATAGTCCCGATTTCAGTCACTGCGGCTCATGCTATGGCTCAGTCTGAGGCTCTTAAGAGGCAGATGGAAAGTCATAGTTTTATTAGAAAGTGGTTTGACCTTGAATGGGTAGAGAAGACTAAAGAACTATGGGTAGTAAGTAGTTATAATAAGATAACTGATGAGAAGCATGAAACTGTAGTAATGCCTAGAGGTTATACACAGCAGATAAGAGGGCTTATATGGGATGATTACCGACCTGATTTCTATATCCTTGATGATTTAGATGACCCTAAGGACTCTGAAGATGTCAGAGAAAAGAAACACACATGGGTCTTTGGAGACCTTCTTGACTCCCTTGCTGAGAATGAAACAGAAGATGATAGAGTAATAGCTATTGGTAACCCTTCTGGAGATGCCTCAGTTATAGGGAGATTGAGTGATGATGATGATTGGGAACAGATAAGTCTTCCTATCTGTGATGCGAATTATAACTCTTATTGGGAAGAGAAACACTCCTCGGAAGGATTGAAAAAGAAAGCTGATAACCATAGAAAGCATAAGTTGTTTAGAGTATTCTGTCGAGAGTTTATGTGTATTGATATGCCTCCTGAGGAAAGAGCTTTGAAGGAGAAGTACTTCACAGATAATATCTTAGATGAAAATACCCACTCTCATGCTCTTTTGAAGAAGATGCTCCACTGTGCAGGTTTTGTAATAGTTGACCCTGCTAGAAGTGATGATTCTTCTGCTAACCCTACCTCTATTGGAGGTTATGCTCTTGATACTAAGGTAGGTAAAATACTTGTAGATGATATGCTTAGTGAACACTTACAGCCCTCAGAGCAAAGGGAAAAGGCTTTTGAGATGTTCCTTGAACTTCCCAATCCTATGTTTATGTGTGTTGAGGACACCGGTCTCAAGCAACATATTCAACACCCTTGGGAAGATTATGCTCTAAGGATGGGTATTCCTTGTACCTTTATATGGTTGTCTCCTAGAGGAAAAGGTAAGCCTTTTAGAATTGGTATGTCAGAGCCTTACTTCCGAAGAGGAGATTTCCAATTTAGAGAATCTATAGTCAACATCTGTATGACTCAAGGTATTGCTTTTCCAACAGGAAGGTTAGATGACGTTATAGATAATCTTGCCTATGCTCCTCAAGTGCTGAAAGAGAACATGCAGTTTCTCCTTGATGAGGCTACTACAGGAGAATACGACCACAAGATTGAAGGAGAACTCAAGCAGAGAGTTGATTTAGAAGGTGTGGAAGTAAATGATGATGACTTTGAACTTCTAGAGAAAAGTCGGTATGAACATGATAATGAATTTATAGAAGATCCCTATCAGTCTGGAGATATTATCTAATGCCATTCTTTGAAGGACAGGCAGATTTCTCAAACAATCAGTTGATTTCTCTTAAAGAGGCTTTACGGAAAGAGAAGCATACTTACTCTTATCCTAGAAAATTAGACCTGAAACCTGATTCTAAGTTCCATAGGTTCCTCCTTGATAAGCTAATGCCAGAGGCTATTAAGTCTAGAGAGTTCATGCAAGAGAAGCACCCTACAATGGAGAAAATTGACAAGACTCTTACTGCCTTTGTAAACCTGAGTGAGGAAGAGAAAAAGGTTAAGGACAAAGATGACCGAACTCCAACCTCTATAGTGGTTCCAGTTTCTTATGCTTCCTTAGATACTCTGATGACCTTCACTTCCCTACTCTATCTTCAAGACCCTCTGTTTAAATACGAAGGTACAGGCACAGAACCTAGTGATACTTTAGGAGCAATACTTCTTGAACTCGTAGTTCAGAGACAAGCCTATAAGACCAAGATGGCTCTTGACATTAATCCTATTCTGAGGTCTGGTTTCTCCTATGGCTTTGGCTTCGGTGGTGTCTGGTGGAAAGAAGTTCATGGGATGAGAACGGTGAGGAAATCTAAGACAGGTAAGGATAAACTTATTGACTTCCTTTCTCAAAACTTCCCTCAGATACCAGAAACAAAGAATGAGAAGACTAGAGAGAAGGTTTTGAAGTATGAAGGTAATGAGATAGAACCTATTGACCCTTATCTCACACTCCTTGACCCTAATATCTCTATACATAAGTTTCAGAATGGGGAACTCTTTGGATGGATAAGTCCGACTAATGTGACTACTCTTTTAGAGCAGGAACAGTGGAATGACTCTCTCTTCAATGCCAAGTGGTTGCAACACTTTGATGCTAGGTCTACTCTTAATATGCAAGCCGGTGAGAATAGAGGAGGCTCCTTTGACTCTAATAGAGACTCCGCTAGAGTAGGCAGACCCTCCGACATCATAATAATGATGAAGACTATCACTCCTAATGATTGGTATGATGCAGAGAGTGGAAAGAAACTAGGAGATAGAAAGACTCCTGAGGATTGGATATTCACTATAGGTGGTGACCAAGTTATAATGATGGCAGAACCTATTGACTCTGACTATGGAGGGTTCCCTATAGCAGGAGCTTTTCCCAACTATGATGGTTTTAGTGCTGTTCCAGTGAGTCATCTTGAACTCATCTATGGGATGCAAGAAATTATGGATTGGCTTGTCCGGTCTAGAATGTCAAACGTACGGAAAGTAATCCACGACATGCTTGTTATAGACCCTTACCTCATCAACTATTGGGATGCTAAAAACCCTGGCTCTGGTAAACTTATCAAAGCGAGACCTCCTGCTAGAGGAAGAGGAATCCTTGATAAGGGAATCCATCAACTCAAGGTACAAGACGTTACAGCTAATCACATGAACGACATGGGTTATTGGAATAAGATGATTAAAGAAGTCCTTGCTACTACTGATGCTCTTGAGGGTATACCTAGAGACCATAGTGGAAGAGTTACTGCAACTGAGTTTGAAGGTACTAAGGTCTCAGCGGCGGCTAGGATAGAAAACTCTGCCTCATTAATAGGCTTACAACTTATGCAGGACTTAGCTGATATAATAGCTTCTAACACTCAACAGCACATGAGTGAAGAAGTCTATGCTAACACAGTTGGTGAGTGGGAACAAACCTTAAAGGAACAATATGGTGTAGGTGACAGAATCAAGGTCTCTCCTTTCGACATACTTATAGACTATGACGTAGTGAGTAAGAAAGCTACTCCTAAAGGAGGTCAGAGAATAGATGTCCTTGCTCAAGTTTTCCAAGCCATAGCAGGAAGCGAGACTTTACAGAGAGAATATGACATGGTTCGTATGGCAGGAGCATTGTTCACAGAGATGGGCTTCAAAGACATAAGTGCCTTCAAGAGGACTCCACAAGAAAGGCAAATCATCTCTGATGAACAAGCGGCTCAAGGAGCAAAGTTAGGTAACCTAGCACCAGTAGAGGAATTTGTATAATGGCTATAAGGAACATAGATGAAGAGATGAGACAAGAGCCTAAAAATCTCCAAGAAGATGATGCTATTAGAAAGGCTATGGATGAACAAGATGAAGGTTTAGACCTTACTTCTCAAGAAGAAGCAGAAGCTATAAAAGGAGACCCTACAGAGCCTAGTGTCAAGGGGCTTAGTGGTAGAGAGCTTTATGAACTACAGACTCATTCTCATCTCTGGAAAAGGTATGTAGAATGGTTAGAGTTTGAAGCTAAGATGATTCAAACAGCAGACCTTGATAATGATGACCCTCTTGTTACAGCAAAAGCTAAAGGTAAGGTGCTAGGACTGAGGACTGCTATGAGATTTCCACAAGAAGCAATACAGTTACTAAGAGATAAACAGCGTGAAGGAGAAATGTAATGGCAGAAGTAGACGCAAGTGAAGTCTTGGATGATTTAGAGGAGGAAGAGGAAGAAACCTCTAAGGAAGAGGAGACTGAGGAGGAAGAAGTAGAAGACTCCGAAGAATCTGATGAAGAAGAGGAGGAAGAAGAACTCTCCGAAGAAGAACAAAAAGAGAAAGAAGAGAAAGCCGAGGAGGCAAAAAGAGATACGGAAAGGACTGAGGACAGGGCAAGTCAGTTTAGGATGTTAGATGAACTGGATACTAGTCCTGAAATCGACCATACAGTTAAAGAACCGGAGGTAATTAGCAAGCTAGAGTTTGATGAGATAGAGTATATCTCAGAGGATGACATGGCTAGTCTTGTTACTGCCGAAGGTTCATTGGATAGGGCTTCCTTGAATAAGACTTTTAATAAAGTAGGAGTACAGGCTTTTAAGCAAGCTCTCAAAGCGTTACCGGCTGTATACTCAGCTTTAATGAAGGAGACTAGAGAGAATCAAGCAGAGGTTACTAAGTTCTATAAAAAACCTGAGAATGCCATACTTGCTCCTTATACGGACATTATGAGCAAACTAGTGGGAAAGATTAGAGCTAAAGACCCTAACTTGACTGCCCTAGAAGCTCTCAATGAAGCGAGAACCAAGACGGTGACTCTCTTGGGACTTAAAGAGAAAGTTATCTCCTCTAGTAAAAAGTCAGGCAAGCAGAAAGGTAAACGACCTCCCTCAGGAAAAGGGAAAGGTAAAGCCTCTGGCAAGCCATCAAAACAGACTGCCCTCCAGAAGAGAATGGAAAGTGAACTTGGAATCTAGGAGGAAGTATGTCATTACGACAAGGAGCGAAGGGATTAGTAGATGACCTTGTGAACACAGGGGATGCTACTCATATCTCTACCGCTTATACTGCTCTGAGGTCAGATAGGCTCATAATCGCAGATATGTCTTCTGCGGCTTATGCTCTTACTCTGCCCCCTGTAGCAGAAAGTGAAGGACAGGAATTGGTTATTGAGGCTCCTGTAGGGAACACCAATACTTTGACTGTTCAAGATGCAGGAGACTGCATTAACGCTGTATCTGATACCACTGCTCACGATAGTGCAGGAAGTGTCAGCTTATGGAAAAGTACCGGTAGACAGTGGTTACTCATTGGAGCCGCCGCCTAAACCCTAACCCTTTTTTCACTCTATAGGTGAAAATGTTCATCCTCTAACAGGAGAAGTATCGTGGAACAAGACTTAATAAAGCTCGGTATGGTAGGGTCAGGGCATTGGAGCACAGACCTTGGTGGGCAGAGACCTACCAACTACAGGGAGAAAATCCTTGAACTGTCACCCAATGGCGATACCCCACTTACCGGAATGCTCAGTAAGCTCCCCTCAGAGAGTACTAATGATGTCAGGTATAACTGGTTTTCAGAAAGTACTCCCAAACAGGGTGGAGCTATCACTAACATTTGGACTAATGCGGCTTTGGCTTCAGCCTATAGTACGACCTCAGGTCAGGCTGTTGACACCTCTGCTTTTGTTCAAGTATCAGAACTTGTAGCTGAGGAGTTTAGAGTAGGTCATTCAGCATTGTTGACCTCTACAGACTTCTCCTATATGGACACTATGGTGAAAGTCACCAGTGTCTTGAAAAATGGAGCTAACTCTTATATAGGTATAAGGCTCCTTGAAGCAGATGATAATGGTTCGGCTAATACTAAGACTATTACCTCATGTGATTATATCTATGTAGCCGGAAATATCAATCCCGAAGGTGGAGGTACGCCGGATGGTATCATCTATGAACCTAGTGAGTTCTACAATCTGACTCAGAACTTCCGTACTCCCTTTGTCATGTCAGGGGATGCTCTGGAAACTAAGCTTAGAACTGGAGATGCTCGCCAGAGGTATCGTAGGAGACAACTCCTGCTTCATGGTCTGGAACAGGAATTTGCCTTCTTCTTCGGAATTAGGACTTCCAACACAGGCAGTAATAATCAGTTAGAGCGTACTACTATGGGTATAACGACCTTTATTAGAACGTATGCTTCGACTAATGAAGTTGACTACCGACTCTCAAGTACCTACCAAGGTCAGAAGTGGAGAGACAAAGGTGTTGATTTCTTGGATGATATTGGTGAAGCAGGCTTTAAGTTCGGCTCAGAGGACAAAGTAGCCTTCACTGGCTCAGGTGCTCTGAAAGGTATCTCTCAGGCAATCAGGGATATGGGTGACTATAACATCAGCCAGCAGACCGTAGCCTATGGGTTGAATGTAAGAACCTTAACCGCACCACAGGGTACGCTTCATCTTCTGATTCATCCTTTGTTTAATCACAGGACTATTGGGTATTACAACTCTCTTGTAATTATAGACCCTAGAAATTTGGTCTATAGGTACATGCAGAATAGAGATACCCGACTTGTGAAGTTGAAAAATAACCCCGATGACCCTGATACCCTCGGTATTGATGGAATTATCGAGGAGTACAGAACGTCATGCGGTCTGGAACTCCATCATGCTGATACCTTCCATCTGTATCATGGTATTGGCTTAGATAACGTAGCTGCTTAGTTGGTAGGCGTTGTTCATGGTCAAGGAATGGAGATAATTGCCTCTGGTACTGCTACTCTAGAGAATGCCGCGTCATTTGGTGCTCTTAAGGGTAGTATAGATACCACTGAGACAGAGAGTTTTCAGCTTCTTGACATATAGTCATTTCCTCAAAGGATAGGGAGGGTTACTCCTTTACATTCTACTATTTTAGGAGTTGCATCAGACTCTCTAGAATTTGGTTTGATAGAGGAAATTAGGCTTGTTCATCCTTTAAGCCTGTATGCTTGGTTAGATATAACTGGGCAGACTACCACAGGTAAACAGAGACGCTTTCGGGCACAGATAGCTACAAGTATGACAGGGAGTTTCTTTAATGCTACGGTATCAAGTCCTACTGTATTGGATAGTTGGACTGCTCCGAAAAACATTAGTGCTACTGCTTTAAATACTATGATAGTGACTCAAGGTACTAATGCTACTCTGTTCAGGAGAGAGTTTGAGATACCTGTAGGCAGGGCAGGCACGTTGAGGTTCTTTAACACTGCTGTAGACTCAGCAGGAGACGTAGTCAGTGGAACTTCAACAGTAAAGTGGATGCTTCATAGCACCTAGTATAAACAGAGCAAACTATAAAGACTAGGAGGAATTGGTATGAATTTAGGAGAGGTTCGTGCTCTCCTGATTGCAGAGTCAGGGAGGCGTGATTTAGTTAATGATGACGGCTCTAACTTCGGTGGGGCAGTTGCCACCTCTGGAGCTAATAGTGTCATAAATGAGACACAAAGGTTTCTAGATGGGAAAGTGTCCCACCTGAGGACTCCGCTATGGTATTTTCAAGAACTAACGGCTAGTGACTTTAAGATAGAGCTTTTGGACTGTACTACTATATTGAATGTCTTTGTAAATGACAGTAGAGGATTACATGAACTGACCTTGTTAGAGAACAATGAGATACTCACCGACTTTAACACTAGACCAATTAGTTCTATAAATACAGGTAGACCTAACAACTATCAAGACTTTCCCATAGGTCTTGCTCCAGTTACCTCTAACCTGTATACTAATCAAACTGCCTTTGATGCGGCTATAAGTTATGAAGGCTCTAGAATAAAGTTCGGAGACCATCACAAATACAAGGGATTAATCATAATGCCTCCCTCTGATGGAGTCTATACTCTTGCAGTTAAGGGGAGGTTCAAAGCGAAGACACTTGCTCTTGATGCCGACCTGAGTTATTGGACTTCGGCAGAACCGTATACTCTTGTAGATGGATGTCGGGCAATCTTGGAGAAGAAAAGGAGAAACTTCTCTGGCTTTCAAGAATGGGAAGCTCAAGTGGAGACTTGGTTATTAAGTATAGAGAATGAGAACTTAGACTCACAGCTAGAGAATGATAATGGTATTATGAATGGTTAGGAGGTTTTAGAATGGAGAAGAAGGACTATACTGCTGAGGGTAGAGCTGAGGCTCAAGTAGCTGATATACAAGCTGAGTGGACTCTCTACCAAAGCAAACATGAAGGAGGTATAGTAGAAGCGGCTAGGGTAAATAAGACCGGCTATGTGAAGACTGTGGAAGGAGAGCAGTTCGGAATTATAGGAGATATGGTCGTCAAGATGGAAGACGGTGAAGGTAATATGACCGGAATTACTCTCTACCCTCAAGCTACATTCAACCTCCACTTTATTAAAGGTAAGAGTCTCTTTATGGAACATACAGTTGAAAAGATTGAGGCTCTTCCTATAAGGACTGAACCTAAAACTGCTCCTGTAGTTGTAGAGGAGGTCAAGTTTCAGCCTAAACCTAAAACCTCTCTTACTGGAACAGACGTCACTCCTGTAGAAGACACTTCTACGAATAACTTCACTCCTGTGGAAGATAGCTCTACCTCAGGTGTAGAAGAGGTGAAATATGAACCTCCAATTACTGAATCAGAGGAGGAAGCTCAGAAGACAGAAGAACCTCCTCCTTCACCTGTAGAGAAGATGCCTACTACTAAAAAGAAGAAATCAACCCCTAAAGTGAAGAAGAAGTAATGGCTAGGGAATTTCCTGCTGACTTAAGTGATGCTTTACAGAAGGGTCTTCGCCCCGACTATCGTAGTGGAGCCAACAAGGACTTCCTCTACTCTCTTAAGAACGGTAAGCCTACTCCCTTCGGTCTCTCAGGACATACTAGGATAGAACAAGCTGTGAACATCACAGATAATGTCTTCCCCTTCCCTCAGTTATTCAGAGGTAGAGAGGTCACACTCCTTTGCTATGAGACCCTTATTTATACTGTAGATGAAAGTGATTGGAGTACTACACTCCTTACACTTTATGACGTAGATGACCCTAGCTTCACTACTGTGAAACTAGCAGAGGCAGGAGGAGCTTGGCACTTTCAGGACTTTGGCTCTGCTTGGGTACTCACTAATGGAGTCAGTACTATAATGAAGCTGAGTATAGAAGATGAGTATTTAGTCCAAGATACAGTTACAGTCAATACTGCTTGTGTCTATCATGGTCGGTCTATCATGGCAGGGTTTGACTCCGATAACTTTTGGAAGTCAACTTGGATAACTCTCTTAGCTAATTATAGTAATGAGCTAGAGGCTACTGTGCAAGCTGTAGTTTTAGCTCACTCTATTCACAACAATTATGTCATGTGGAGTAACATAGGTGGTGGAGCAGGAGATTTGTTTTGGCTTCTGTTCCCCGACCTAGCAGATGATGGAACTATAGCTAACCATGTTTCTGCTCAGGGAACAGTTATACTCTTAGCTCTTCCTGTTCCGGGAGATTTTATCAATGTAAGGAATACAATTATAACCTTTGGAGTTGATGTCACTATAGGGAGTACTATCTCAGCTACAATAACTAATCTCTCTAACTGGATACAGGCTAATCTTATTGATGCAACAGGTATAATTTCTGCTACAGAAGTTGTGGATAATGCTGTCAGACTCACCACCCCTTCTTTATCCTCTTTTGGAAACAATGATGTTCTTGAAGCGGCTCAGATGGTCTCTGATGAGAGAGTAAGAATAGACACCTTTGGAGTTACTAGAAGTGGAACACTTTACTCCTCTCACGGAAGTGCCTCTACTCCCCTTTGGCTTGAGCACCTTAATGAGAATGAAATGGGCTTCGCTCCTATGCCCTTCCAAGGTATGATACAGTCAGTAATGCCTATGGAGAAACCTTCTGGAGTCGGAGGAGGGATTGTGGTCTATGGCTCTAATGGTATTGCAGTAATGAGAGAAACTATGATAGAGGAGACTCTCAATACCTTTGGAGTTGACCTTGTGAGTAAAGTAGGTATTCCAGATAGAGGAGCCGTAGGAACTGCTGATAATGGTGAGGTTCATGTCTTTATAGGTAAAGATGGAATATTGAGGTCAATAGATAGTGACTTTAGAATTCAGACTTTAGGCTACAAGGAGTTCTTCTTTCCACTTGCTAACCCCGACTTAATTATAGCTAAATCGGACATAGCAGTGAATTATGAACCAGAGGAAGAAGAGTTCTTTATAAGTAATAATCAAGATTGTTATGTCCTCACAAAGAACGGTCTAGGTTCCTCTCCTCAGTTGGTAACCTCTCTTTATAACATAGAAGGTCTTATTGTAGGAATGTTTGATGAGAAGGATGAGAGCTTTCTAGAACTGACCTTTGATGAGCTAGATATGGGTTATAGGGGAGAGAAAACTATAGACACAGTTGAGGTCTCAGGTCGGTGGGAAAATGACCCTCATGTATGTGCCTTCTTCAAGTATGACCAAAAAGACGAATGGAGACAGACCTCATGGGTAAGAGTGAACTCTAGAGGTTCCGCTGTTGTGATGATTTCAGCCAACTACATAATGATTGGAGTTAGAGTCCATCCCTTTGAAGGGGCAGTCATTCACTCTGTCATGGCAAAATGGAAACGAGAAGACTTAAGAGATGTAAGAGGAGTCCAACCTCAAGCAGTGAGAATAGTGAATAGGGAGTTTGAATAATGCTTTTAAAATTACTACCTAGTCAAGTAGCAGAAATGTGGGGAGAGATAGAATTTAGCATTAGGATGAGCCTCCCTCCTATGTCTAATGGTCGGAGGTTAAACTATGCCAAGACTTTAGAAACTGCTCTTATAGGGGACTTAGAAGTATGGGTAATGTACTATGGAGAGAAGATTGTAGCTATAGCTACTACTATGCTTACCCATGAACCGACTAGTAAGGAGAAACACCTTCTTATCTATTCCCTTGCTAGTATCACTGATGAAATAATTCCTGATGAACTTTGGGTAGATGGCTATGAGACCTTAAAGACCTATGCTAAAGGGAATGGGTGTAAATACCTTAATGCCTTCTCTATGAATCCGAAGATTCTGGAATTGGTTAAGAAGGTCGGTGGAGATAGCCGTTATCACTATATAACTTTGGAGGTTTAATATGGGTGGAGGAGGAGCTACTTCTCAAGAGCCTGTAGGTTTTCCTGCTTTCTTTCAGCAACAGATGATGGGTCTCAATATGTTTGATGTTGATACCGGATCTTGGCTTCCTGCTAATGACCAAGAAGTATATTCTGGAGGTTTGTTAGCAGAGCTAAGTGTTACTACTGGAGCCTTTCAAGCAGACCCTCCTACTAATGTTTTTGCTGAGGCTGTGAACGCACCTAAAGACCCTTCGACAAGGATACTTAAAGTAGAGCAGAGTGCTCTTGATTTTGAAACAGAGTCAGACAGGTTGGATGCGGAAGTTGATTGGTCAAGTGCCTTTGATAAAGCTGTTGAGAAGGATAGTAGCTTTACTCCTCTAGACCCCAACCTAGATATACACACAGCTACAACAGGTATTCTAGCCAAGGCTCTTACTAGAGTTGGGGAGATGAATACCTCTCTTCTCTCTAATGCTGACACCTCAACTGATACTCAAATAGATACAATCATAACTAAGTCCTCCTCTATATCAACTACCATTATGGATAATGCTATTGTAGAAGCTCTGAGTGTCCTTCAACAGCAACCTACGAGACAAGCCGTAGAAGCTTTTGAGGATAGAGCTAGGAGAAGACTCAGTAGGAAGTTTTCTAGGTTTAGAGGTCAGATGGCTCTTGTGAATGCTGTCAATACTAGTGGTTTTATTTTAGGGAATGCCTCTTTAGAGAATGAACTTGATAGAAGTGTAGTAGACTATGATGCTCAGGTCTCCCTTACACTTTATAATCAAGTTGTTAATGTCTATGCAGAAGTACACAGGCTTATGTCAGGAGTTTATCAGAGTCTTCTACAATATCTAGATGGAAGACAAGTTGAGTCCTATAAGCAGATTTTCATTTCTGAGCTTCGTTCTCTCTGGCAAGCTAAGATGGTTAATGAAGATGCAAAGTTTACTCACTATCGTCAGGCCGTCCAGACCATGACTTCTGCTCTTATGCAAGGTGTTACCCTTAAAGGTCATAGTGCACAGGTAGAGATAGAAGGTGAAAAGCTTGCTATAATTGCTGAGAAGGAATATCAAGAAGACCTCTTAAATGTCGCTCACATGCGTGTAGACTTCCGACTTGATAGAGCACAAAAAGGAGCTAACATAGTAGCCTCTGGTTTTGGAGGTACAATGACATCCTCAGCTCCTCTGTCAAAGTCACAGTCTGCTCTAGGTGGAGCCTTTGCAGGAGCTGCTATAGGTACGCAAATAGCTCCAGGGATAGGCACAGCTATAGGGGTAGGAATTGGTGGATTAGCAGGATTACTTTCAGGAGGAAATTAAATGGCAACTCCAGATGATATAAGAAAACTAGTTGGTACTAATACTCAACAGGATAGGGCTTTAGTTGCTAACCCTCCGTCAGAGTTTAAACAATCTGTAGCTAATGCTCCTCAAGTAGGTTCAGATACACAGAGCCTTTTAAGTAGGATTAACGAAGGTTTGAAGAACAATCAAGGAGACTTCTCTGACATCTTTGCAGACTTAGCTCTAGCGTTTACATCTAGTAATCCTCAGAGTGGGTTTGGAAAGTTGGCTCAACAGGCTAAGACAGGTTCTCAAGCCTTGTTGTTTAATGAGTTTATCAAATCCGGTGAAGCCTCTGATAGGTTAAGTCCAGAGCTTAGAACGGAAGGGACAAGGCTGAGACAAAATCAACAGCAGATTACATCTCAAGCAGACTTGACTAAAGCTAGAGTGGCTTCCCTCAGACATGCTATTGACCAAGGGGATTTGAGTGACTCAGAGAAGTTTAGTAATCAATTAGAACTCCTACAACTTAATAATGATTTTAGTTTAGACCAGAAGTTTCAAACCTCAGAGCTTCAATTCAAAAACCAGTTGGCTCTTATAGATGCGGAATTTAAGAACAATGCCTCAGGAAGAGAGCTTGCTAGACAAAGGTTAGGCATAGATGGATTAAGGTTTGTTATTCAATCTACTGCTTCTGCTTTCCAAGATGGTTTTCCTGTTGAAGGTTTTGCAGAGAAGTTTCAACAAGGAATAGATACTCTTGTCAGAGCAGGGGTCTTCACAGAGGCAGAGTCGAAAGTCCTAAGACCTCAAGGAGCACTTACAGAGGATACAGGAGGAGCCTCTACTGATGACCAAGTTATGAGTCTTATCCAAGCGGCAGGAGGAGATGTAGACACCGATTCTTCTCGTCCCTCAGGAAAAAGTCTACCTCTAACTCAACCTACTCCTCAGATTAAATCTCTAGACACCTTAGCTAAAGCAAGAGGCGAGGAACTTCCTACAGAGAAAGAGTCTAAAGAACAGGAAGAAGCAAGGAAATCTTTTAATGTACAGCAGTTATCTGTAGTAAAGACCTTTGTAGAAAGCCTTAGTCAATTTGATAGGCTTACAAGAGAAGAGCAGTTGTTACTTTTGACTAACCCTCCAAGCGGGGCTGAGGTTACTAAAGGAATAAGTTTTCTTAAGACTTCTAAAGCCTTCACTGGAGTTTCTCAAGAAATAGCAGAGGAGTTTCTCGACCAACAGAGTAAGTTGAAAGTTAGTCTCGAAGGAATCAAATAATGGCAGAACCTACTATACTGAATCCTCTCTCCCCTACTTGGGATGAAGTGACTAATTCCCCCGACTTTAGGAACCAATCCTTTGAAGTTCAGAGGAAAGTAGCAGATGATTATTTTCTCCAGAACTTTGAGCAAAACACTCAATATCAGGTTCAGAGTCCAGAGGTTCAAGAGAGAGTTAAGCAAGACTTCTTCTCTAGAATCGGTGGAGATGATTCTGTTGGGGATCCTTTCTTTAGAGGTATCAGAAATGCGGCTCATGGTCTACTCAACATAGGCAGGCTTGTTGGTTTAAAGGATGAAGTACAAGAGGCACAAAACTGGCTTGATACTTTCCCTCTAGATGAAGCAACAGGTAAGTTTGCAGAAAGTCCACAGAACTTTTCAGAATACCTTACTGACCCTTTTAGGGCATATCAGGTCATAGGGGAAAACTTACCTCTTACTGGTGTGCTCTTAGGGGTAACGCTCACAGCTAGTCCTGCTGTTGCGTTAGGTGCTATCTTTGGAGTAGAAGGAGGAGCAGTTGCAGAGCAGATAAATGATTATGAAGAACAAAGAGGTAGTGAAATAGACCCTACAATCAAGGCTACCGCTATAGTTGGAGTAGGGGCTATAAACTCCTATCTTGAGAGGATTGGTCTAGGTAAGATAGCTCAAGCAGGAAAGGGAGCGATAGGAAAGAAAATTATAAACACCGTCATAAGTGCTAATGTGGAAGCCTTCACAGAAGCTATCCAGGAGGGAGTCTCCGAAGTTGGTGTAAGCCTTGCTACAGAAGAGACTCTCCCTGACATAGGCACTCTCTATCAAAAGGCTAGAGATGCTTATGGAGCAGGGTTATTAGTCGGTGGAGTTGCTAACTCGGTCATAACTGTTGCCTCTCCTGAGGAGGTCACTCAAAAGGTTGCAGAAGTTGAGGAGAAGATAGTTGCAGAAGGGAAGCCAAAACAGATACTAGAAGCTGAGGAAAAGGGAACTGTTACAGAACTCACAGATGCAGAGTTAGAGAAGATGGCTGAACTACAAGCTAGACAGGACTCAGGTGATACTCTTAATCTTGTTGAGGAGGATGAACTCAAAGACCTCCAAACCCAACAAGCGATTGTAGAAGAAGCCAAAGCGAAAGGTCAGCCTACTTTGAGGTCTCTCAAGTCCAAGGCTCAGGGTTTCGCTATTCCACTTACTCCAGAGGAGAATGCGGAGTTGAGGGAACTGCTTGATAAGGAAGAAAATACTCCAGAAGAAGAGGAAAAGATTCGAGAGCTTGTTGCAAAGTCCGATGAGTTTATCAAGGCTAAGAGACTAGGGAAGGAGACTCTTACGCCTGAGGAGGTTGAAGAAGCCGCAAAGGAACCTCTTGAGGAAGAAGAAGAGATTGATTTAGAAAAAGTCTCTAAAGAGAAACTCCCTGAGGTTCTATCCTTAGAAGATAGAAAGTCTCGTATTCGAGAAGCTTTGAAAGAAGAGTTTAGGGCTCGGAGAGAACGAGTTGACCTCAAGAAGATTGTTGAGGAAGGAGTGAAACTAGCTAAGAATCCTAATGAAATACAGCGTTTGATTGAGCGAGTAGCAAACAAGGAAGAGCTTACTCAAGTAGAGATTGCGGCTCTAGAGACTGTGACTGCTGAGAGAGTTGATGAGTTAGAGAAGATGCAACTTAGTGGTGCTACTGGAGAAGAGATTGCCACCTTTATGGCAAAGCAGGACAATGACTTCTTCCGGTCTACAGAACAGGCTAGTAAGTCTGGTCTGACTTTGAGATTGTTGAGAGAGTTTAGAGAAACTCAAGGGAAGAAAGCCGGACTCAGGAGACTCAAGAATGCACTTAGAAAAATAGAAAGAGCTTTGAACTCAAGAGAGCAAGCTGAGTTCAATGAGCTTATCAAGAATGAGGAGATGCTTCGTAACCCTGCTCAGGTAAGTCGGTTCATTCAAAGGTTAGGTAATCCTACCTTTCGAGATCTCTTCTATGAATATTGGTATAATAATATCTTGAGTGGTATCCCTACTCATGGAGTCAATGTAGTTAATAATACTTTCTGGAGTTTACTTTACCTCCCTTCTGAGAGACTTCTCAGGGGAGCTATTGATGCTACTATAAGTCAGGTTACAGGTAAGGATAGAACTATCTATGCACAGGAACTAATGCCTTTCTTGCTCGGAGTAAAGCAGGGCTTTAAACCTGGGGTAAAGGTGTTTAAAAGTGTTGTTGTAGGTAATAATATACCTGTTAATGAGACCACGAAGTTCTTTAGAGATATGGGAAGGTCAACCTCTGGTGCTTTCTCAAGACTTGAATCTAAAGGTGCTCAGAGATTTGCTAAGTACCTCAACCTTCCTACTAACGCTCTCTTTGCTGTAGACCTCTGGTTTAAATCAATGCTCATTGATGGGTCGGTCAATGCTCAAAGTCGGAGAGCTTTCCTTCAAGCTTTAGCTAAAGGTGAGACCACTAGAGCAGAACAATCAAAGTTTGAGACCGACTTCCAGAAGAGTGCCAAGTCAAACGCAAACTCTCCTGAGATGCGTAAAGCTATTGCCCTAGCTCAAGAAGGAACCTTCATGGGTAAGGGTGGTAGACTTGTTCAAGGAGTTAATAACTTTCGGAAAAGTGTTCCAGAGAGTAGACTCCTCATTCCCTTTGTCAACACTCTTGGTGCTATTATGAAAGAAGGTTTCTCCTTCACTCCGATAGTGGGGACTAAGCTTCAAAAGCAGGCTCCCATAGATGCTAAGATAGCTAGACAGACGGTAGGCTTCGCTATTAGTGCTTCTGCTCTTTTAGCTCTGGCAGTAGGTGATATGACTGGTGCGGCTCCAGAAGATAAAGGAGAAAGAGAAGCATTCTTTAGAGCAGGCAAACTTCCTTGGAGTATTAAGATAGATGGTACTTGGTTCTCTTATAGGCGTGTAGAACCCTTTGGTACAATCTTAGGTGCTGTAGCTGTATTCTTTGATGGATTGAAGAACTTCACCGGAGATGAGGTCGAGGTCGGAAAGGAGTTTGACCGACTTATGGATAATACAGCAAACTTTGTCCTTTCAAACTCTTACTTCTCTGCTGTTGGAAGTATCTTTGGTAGGTTTGGTGGTCTAGGACAATATACTGCTAATATGGTAGGGTCTCTTATACCTGCCTCAGGCTTCACTAGAACTGCTCAGAGAGGATTCGAAGCCCTTAGTGAGGGAGAAGTTCTTCTCAGAGAGCGAGGTCTGGTAGGAGCTATAGCTTCCACAATTCCCTCAGGGAATACCCTCCTAGAACCGGAGCTTGAAACCTTCGGAGAGTTAAAGAAACTCAAAGGTGGGGCACTTAGACAACTCCTTCCTTTCAAAGCTAGTAAAGAGGAACAAGATGCTAGTGAACAGGAGATGCAGAGGCTTGAAATCTTTCCCCTCCTACCTTCTCAAAAGGTCACCTTCCAGAGACAACAGTTTGAACTCCCTGATGAGATTTATAGAGACTTCGCAATAGCCTCAGGAGCAGAAGCGAAACAGAGAATAGATGAATTTGTAGCTAGTCCTTCGTATCAGAAGGCTCCTGACCTTCTTCGGAAGAAGAGGATTGAATCTTTGATAAGGCGTTCTCGTTCAAGACATCGGACACTTGCGATAAGACGGCTTCGCCTCGAAGGTGTTTCATTAGGAAGATAGCGATAAAGAGTCTCTCCTGTTTAGCAAACTCATAGGTCTCAACTTTGAGAATGTCACGAGTTATTACTGAGAGGTCTTGAGAAAACTCTTCAATGTCAGCATAACTTAGAAGGTGCATTAGTTCTTCAATCCGGTCTACATAGAGTGCAAAGTCGGATTTCTTGTCTTGCTCCCCTTTATAGAAAGTACAAGTTAGTTTCTCCCCTGAGTGTTCTTTAACACACAATAGCGTATGGAGTATACAGGCACAGTTAATTACATTCTGTACGTCAAGGTCAGATTGTCCTACCATCTTGTCTAATTGTTCCTCTAGAGCCTTCTGCTCTAAGGGAGTTAGCTTTTTTATTTTATCTTGAAGGGTCATTAGGGGTATTTCCTCCTATGTTCTTTTAGAGAATTTAATCCTGCTCCACCAAATTCATATATACAGTCAAACCAATAGAGTTTCTTAATATACTTTCTTGGAACTACTAAGACATATCTCCATTGATTATCGTCTTCTTTATATTCTCCACCTATTTTAAGAGCCTTCTTTGTAACCTCTATCAAAAAACCAGAGGAGTTTAGTGGAACATGGTCTCCAGAGTCAGACTCTTCATCAGGGAGAAATTTGTCCATAAAGTAGGCATCTTCCCAGATGATTGACATTAAATATCTTGTCTTACTCATCTATATCTTCTCCTATATATTCCAACTTAGCCTCTTGCTCCGTTTCCCCTGCTTGAGCCACCACTTGTATTCTTTTACCTTTCTGGAGGGAACTTAGGTACTCTTTTAAGTCCTTTCCAGAGACCTCGAACATAAACTTACGGTAAAATTTCTCCATAGTAATGCCGGAGTTCATTTTGATGTAATGTTCAATAGTTGCCATAGCCTTAGCTCTAGGAGTCTCAGCATAGGTTTGGAAAGTGAGAGGCATCTTACGTTCCGCTTGTTCTAAAATCCTTAAAGCTTTATGGAAATCTACTTCTCTAAGAACCATCTCAGAAGAACGTGACATAGAGAGTATCATCATTAGCTTGAAGAGATGAAACTGTCTCCGACCTAAGTAACCATCGAAGTAGTTAGTCTGTGTGAGTATATCAGGAGGATTCTTTCTCTGCTCCTCGTACCATTTATTGTAGAGCTTTTCATTACTATTGGTACGTCTAAACTCACCTGTCTTGAGGAATATACTCTCTAAATCAATGAGGAGCTTCTCTCTTAAAAGTTCTGCCTCTCTGCTCTCTCTAGGGTCGGCAACTACATCCCCCTTATTCTCATAAATGAACATCATCCTAGAACTCAAACCTATATCAATACTTAATTGTGGGAAGATTTCTCTTAAAGTCTTAGGAGTTATCCCACCTGCGAAGTTAAGGAAAGCTCCAGGGATATGATACTTCCCTGCTGTCTTTGTCTCCCACTCCCAATCCGGCTTACAGTCGAAGACATCAGTTAAGAGGGTAATCATATGAGGGTCATCAAAGCGAATGAACAAGGCTATCTCAGAGAAGAAGCCTGTGAGTGAGTTATGGTTCAAGAGGACTAACTCCTCTCCTTCCCCTTCTGCCTCCATCTTTCCTACCTCATCTAGTTTCTCTACAAGACGTTCCTTTGTAAGGCTTGCAGGAGCAAGAGGTACACCTACTTCCCTGAGGAAATACTCTCCATAACCTAGAGCAGTTGACTTTCGAGTCTTCCCTGAATCACCTACCAGAACTATGTAAAAGTTAGGGTAGATTTTCAACATAGGATTGAACTCGAAGAAGCATTCTCTCTGCATGGCTCCTGCTAGGACAGACACCCCTATCCAAAGTCGGTAGTTCTTAGGAGGTTCCTTGTTCACCATCTCTGTGTAGGCTAAGAAGGAGTCTAGCCAATCTTCTAAAAGTCTTTTTTCTGACAATTCTTTGACTCCCATTCCAATAAGTCATAAATTCTATATAGTGCGAAAATATGGTAATGCTTTAAACCACCTCTAAAGTCTCGTCTCCATCCCCTGTTCTGCTTAAAGAAGTCTGGCTCTTTCCTCCTTATGAAATCTCTTATGGCTTGTCCTGTAATATAAACTTCTTGCTCCTTATATTTTAACATTAAGAAGTCTGCTAGGGCATCAGCAGACCTCAGGTAAAGGTAGTACTCTTTAAGTTTAGGTATTCCTATCTTAAGAAGAAGTACTCTTGTTTTCGACATGCGAAGGGGCATTGAGTAACTCCTGTAAAGCTTCTTCCCCTCTTTCTTCTAAGGGTCTTAAAGCTCCTGCTAGTATTGTACGGTCAAAATCGTATCGATCTAAATCGGTCTCAGAAGGATGGCAACGGTCTCTATCTAGAGAGATTAGTTGGAAGCTACCATCAGGCATGTTGACTGTTCTAACAACTCTCCAGACTTCTCCTTTTAGGCTCTTAACCCACTCCGCTTCATTTTTATAGCGACAGTCTGGAATAATAGTAAAGTCAGTAACATCTGTTCTAATCCCATCTAAGACCTTTTGAGTCCAGTAATAAGAGTCTTGTTCTCTACGGAAGCTCCCCCACCATTGGAGAATGAAGGGGTCTTTGTCGGTCATACCCTCATAAGACTTTGATCTATGTTTCGATTCTCTCCACCAAGATATAAAAGGAGTACCCCATAATTCTTTTGCCTCAATTATATCTTCTCCCCAAGGAGTCGTAAATACAAAAGAAGGAATGTCTCCTTTCTCTTTCTTATCATGTGCTATAATCACTAGATGCCTACACTCCTCATACAAGGCATCAGCGAAGCTTCTCTTTTTTACAGTATAGCCTTTCTTGATTAGAGAGATTCGGAGGAAGTCAGCAAGAGTGTCCTTACCTTGTCTTGCTTTGTGTCCTATTGCTATTATTTTCATTTAGAACTCCTCTCCTTCCTCTATAATCCTCAAAGTGTCTACTCTGACCTCAGCAGGAAATCTCCATAAGAGTCGGTCATTCACTTTGAAGTAATGATACTCTGCTCTCTCGTTCATAAGGGATAGTTTGTCCTCTATAGTACCTATTCTCTGATAAGAAAACTCTAACATAACTGTTTGTAGAATCATAACAGCTAGTATCACTATTAATAAAATAGCTCCTTGTTTATTCATGCCACCTCCTGCTTTAACTTATTATAGTTCTCCTCATTAAACTCTATCATCTCTCCTAAATTTAGCCCCATCTCTATGTCAGCAGGAATGACAAACCCTTCACCCTCTACTACAATCGGGGTCTCTAAACTCTTCAAAGTGTCATCCATAGTTTCCTTCCAATAACTCCAAGGCATATCGAAGGAGATTTGATTAACCATACTGTCATGGACTTGATTCAGACACTCTACAAACTGGTAGAGTTCTTGATTCTCCCATTGGTGTATGATACCTCTCCTATTTATGATAGCAGGAACCATACTTTGAGGGATTGTAGCATAGGCACTCTTGAGTACTCTTGTTGGACTATCCATGAATCGCCTTGTAAAGCCGAAGAAGTTAGTTATAGAACGGTCTTTCCAGAGCTTACGGCTTATCCATTTGTAGTATCTCTTAATCCCTGGATAGAGATTGTGGAAGGCATCTACAATACGCTTAGCCTCTTTGTAAGAAAGCTCATACTCATGGGCAAACAAGATATATCCCATACCATAGTTAAGAGCATGGTTCGCTTTCTTTCCCCAAAACCTCTCAGAATAAGAGCCACTACCTAGAGATGAAGAGCCTTCCTTTCGAGAAATCTCTTCATAAGGCTTGTTAAATATAGCTGAGGCAGTGAGACTATGAAGGTCTGTGCCATCTCGGAAGGCATTCCACATCTTAGAGTCATCAAGAAAGTGGTGTAGAATGAATGCAATAATCATATTCTCAGCTTGTCTAAGGTCAATGTTAATCAGACCACAGTTTTCATCTGCTATAAGGTATTTCTTGATGTCGAATTTGTATTCCTCTGGAGTATCCGGCTTATAGGTATAAGGATGAGGAAGCGTTTGCATATTGCAACCAGTGTCATAGACAAAGTTCTTACCTGAGGACAGCCTCAAAGTCTCAGTCCCAACAGGATTAAAGAAACATCTCATTCTACCATCAAGAGTTTTAGCTTTATAATAAGTAGAGTTGAGCTTCGAGAACTTCCTAAATTCAAGGAGAGGTCTAGCTTCTTCATAGCCTTTGGCAAGTATCTTCTTAAGAGCCTCTTCGTTAGTGGTCGGTCTCTTTGAAGTTTTGTCTCTGATGATAGGTTTGACTTTGAGGACATTGTAAAAGTAGTCAATCATTTGAGGAGCAGAAGCTATATTGAGGTCTCGCCCTGCAATTTCAATGAACTCCTGCTCCTTCTGTTCACACAAGTCATCCAACCTTTGACTCTCTTCCTTCCTACCTTCCTCATCTACTTTGAATCCCCTCTCCTGCATGTACATAAGTGGGTGTACTAGCTTTTTAGTCCAGTTGTAGGTCTCCTTATTACTGAGTTTGTCTAAGTATTTCTTCTGTTTAGGGAGAGCTATGGCAGTAGCTATACCATCCATCCCATTGTAACGCCAAAAGTCTTCATATTTTCCACCAATACGGAGGTATGTTTTTCCTTCTGCTTTGTAGTAAGGTTCACCTTCACCATACATTGAGAGGATGAAGTCTAATCCTTTTGGAAAGTCGGGGTAGATAATACCCTGAGCTATCATTGTGTCATCAAAGGAGTTAGTAACTATACCGTATTTGTTGTAGAGGAAACCCATATCGAAGATGAAGTTTTGACCGACCTTGGTGATTTCAGGATTAGCCATTATCTCCGCTATCTTAAGCATAATGTCATACTCCTCTTGTGCAGTAAAGACGTTCCTCATGTGTGCAAAGAAGGGTATGACCTTACAGTTAAGATGGTCGGTTCCAAAGCAGAGACAGTTCAACTCCCTGTTCACTATCTCTATGTCGAAGAAGACCTCCTTTTTAGTGGAAATCTCTTCAAGCCAAAGACTGACTTGCGTGGGAGTAAGGAGCCATTCAATGTTTCTAGGTACTCGGTAGAGTTTTGGAGTGAGGGATTCTGCCTTTGCTCGAACTAAATCCCATGAGATAAGCCGACCGTTTAAGGGAACTCTCTCAGGGAGTGCACTAGCAGGGTGCATTGTAGGGATAACTTTTCGAGGAACTGGTATAGGTTCAGAAGGATTCTCAGGATTAGGGAGAAACTCTTTAGAGATTTGAGCCACACCTTCAAGGATAGAACCTCTTTGTTTTGTAATAGGGTGTTTGCGAGTCAGAGCATAGAGTGGTATAGCACCGAAGGCCACAATGACGTTAGCATTACATTCTCTGATAGTTTTATAAAGCTTCCTCTCATACTCATCATATTCAGGAGAAGTCTTAGCATTGCCGTAGTTAGAGATTTTTATAAATGGGTCTATGTTATTATGGTGAGGTCGTTCTAGAACCACATTCCCTAGATAGACCTTGGAGCGTAGGATTCCTGCTGAGGGGAGGAGTTTATCTAAAAGCTTTCCGGCTTTACCTGTAAAAGGTATTCCTCTCTGTTCCTCCACTCGTCCGGGTGCTTCCCCTACCATTGCTATAAGAGAGTCAGGGGAACCTATGAAAGGGACTTGGGTTTTGGGTATGATTAGTTCGGTCAAGTAATGATGCCTCTCTCTTGAAGGAGTTTTCTATTATCTCTTTGAGTTTCCATTTGTTCTAATCTGTATTCATTAACCTCTTGAGCTAGCTTGGCTATTTGGTGAAGTCTCTCAATTACAAAAGGGTCTTCTCCATCGCCACTTCCCCTTCTACTTCTTAAATCTAAATCTACCCCTGCATGTTGACTAGTACCTAGAGTCTCAGAATAGATTAATAGATTGACTGTAGTAATATCTCCCATAGAGAATACTACTTGGTTCAGCTTTATCTTAGTGTAGCGTTGTAAAAGCTCAGTCTCTTCTTTAGTATATACTCTATTCATCGTTCATCTCCCTCTCCTTTTATAGTTCCGTTCTCTCTTTTTTTGTCTAACTTGGCTAAGTTCTCAAGAGCTACTGCCGTTAAAGGAATACCTAATCCATAGGCACAGGCATTCACATACCAGAGAATGTCACCGAGTTCCTTTATGAGGAGTGCGGTAGGAAGTCGGTCATAGTCTTGTCTCATTATCTTCTTGACTTTATTAGCCATCTCACCACACTCTCCCATGAGAGCAATAGCGGTATAAATAAGTCCTATAGGACTGTCATCATCCCTAGGATAAACTGCTGTTTTCTGAGCCTCCTTCGAGTAGTCCTCGAAGGTGAGGTCTCTAGGTTTTTTGCTCATCTCTTTCTCCTTTTTTAGTCTACTCTTACAATGATATAATCACCATAGGACTCTCTTATGTCCTCGAAAGGTGTGTTATAAACATAATTTCTATTAAGGTTGAGTCCACAGAGGAAACAGGTAAACTTCTCATCAGTATCTATAAAGACATGCCTCTTAGTAGGGAGTTCATCATAAGACATTATCTTAGCCATATTAGCTCTAACACATTCCTGAGCCTTTATCACAACTCTCCCTTATCCATTTTCTCTAAAATCATCTCTGCTTGTTCTGGAGTGAGCTTATCAAGCATGTCTTCTATCTCGAACTTTTTAGTTATCTTTTGCTTCAAGCTCTTTGATTTAGTTGACTTCTTGCTAATCAATCTAGAGGCACGGATTCCCTCTATAACAGAAAGAGCCTCTTCTCTCGGAACAGAAAGGAAGTTCTTTTTAATGTCCTTTAAAGTTGACATTCTCTTATTGTTTAAACCCTATGACGAGTTTCCCTCGAAGAGCTTGCCCTATTACTTCTTCTCGCCCAAACTTATCCATCCCTTCAAAGAGAGCTTCACAGAGACTATTCAAAACTTCTTGTCTAATCCCTCTAGAGAGATACTCTTTGAGTTTCTTCGTCATCTCTGGAGTACAATTAATTGAGATTCGGTCTCGCTGTGCCATCCAACTTATCCCCTGTTGTTTTGTCTTCTACTAAGTTTATTTGAACTGAGAAGATATAAGTCTTCTCTAATCCCCCCTTGAACTGTTTTGTATAAGGTAGGTGGACTTTACCAATGTGGTTGAATAGCTTTCTTATCTCTGAGACTGATAGTACCTCAAGCCAAGGTGGTATCTGGAGTTCCTCAGGATAGGAGAGACCGTTCTCTTCACTGAACTTAACTCTTCCAAAGACAGAGATGGTCTTGAGTGTTATAGCTTGTTCAGCTAAGATGTGAACCTTGAACTTGTACTTAGACTTTGACATTCTCTTTCTCCTCTTGCTCAAATTTCTTCATAATAACCTTCAATCCTTTTACTCCAGTATTATCCTTTCTAAGTAGAGCATAGTACATTACATTAGATACAGCAGTTTGGAACTCAGGATTTATCTCTTGAGGAATTATCGTAGTAGAGTAAATTCCCCACCCCATAAAGGTGAAGTTATTAAGCTTATCTTCAAAAGAGTGTTTATTTTCCTCTACAAGAACTTTGTACTCTGTTGTGTGTGGCATCTTATCCTTCTTCTAATAAAGCTTTGTTCTCTCCTTTTTAGGTTATAGAGTTACAAATAACCATTCCCAAAACTACTACAACTGTCAAGGCTCATCCTATACCTATTAGCAACCAAGTTATATAACGATGGTCTGGATTCACTTCTCCTCCTAAAGAACAAGCCCCATGAGCTACAGTAGTCTATCACTCAAGAAAAGGTTGTGAACGGAGGCTGGTTACACCCTCGTAGTGACTACTCCCCTGTAAGTCTTGCTCATGTTTTGTGTAGTTTAGTTTTTCCTTGTTGTACCTTCTTGTGTAGCTTTGCGTTTTTAGCTTGCCCTTTTCTAGACTGTAGTCCATAGCTATGTGGTTTATAGTTTTGGTCTGAGAGATAGTCTACTAAGGCATCCCATATAGTAATGACAGGGAGCTTTGCAACTCTATCTGCACCATCAAATATAGTTATATAACCTTCCTTGATAGCTACGTCTGTGACCTTTCCTTTGGAGTCTATGTAGACTAGGGATTTTTTAGTCATCTAGAGGAATCCCCTCTTTACCATCATATATAAAAGTCTCACTAGTTAAGAGTTTTCTTATATGCTCTGTATGCTTAGTTATAAGAAAATTAATACACCCTTGTAAACCCTCAACCATCTCTCCAGTAACTACACTAGTCTCAGTATATATAGAAAGGGTTACTTGAGTTGAAGCATTGACCAACTTAGGTATAGCAGTTGGAGTCGTTAGACAAATGGCTAGTGCTTTGATTGCATCTCTACGCTTCACTTAATAACTCCTTCTCTATCTTCTTAAAGTTATCTCTTAACTTATCAAGCATGGTAGCTCTAACTTCAAAAGTAGAACATATACTAGTCCAGACTATCTCAGGGAATAGCAGTACCCACTGCCAGTGTACCCATAGATAGCCTTTTATGTATAGTAATTGTAGCTTGAGCATTAGTATCTTCCTCTAGGAAATATTACTAACTTCCCTGTTTTATTATCTCTCATAGCTCTAAACATAGCTTCATGGTGAGCAGTATCTAAAGGATGACCTAACGATATATCTTTACACCACCTACTAAAGTCATTTCTTAGGCACTCTAGATACTCTCTATTTGTATTAATGTTATTATCAAACATAGTAGTGAGAGCAGGACTCGAACCTGCAACCTTTCAATCCCATAATGTTTAGACTCATCTCTAGTTCCCTCGATTTGCCATTAAGCTACGAGAGACGTACTTGAACCTTATTGTCCTAGATTAACTACTACACCTTTCTGCTTTCTAACAGCTTCTAGAATGGGTAAGTTTGCTTCTGTAGGTATATAGATAACTTCACTAGAACCATCATGTAATCCATTTATCCAGAGATACCTGAGGTAAGCTTCATTCCCTTTTAAGGATTCTCCAATAATAGCATTTGCCTCTGCTACTCCTTGTGCCCTTATAACTTCTGCCTGTTTATAGAACTCAGCAGACTCTAGCACTGCTCTAGCCTCTTCTACCGCTATCTGTTTCTCAAACTCAGCTTGTCTTAAACGTGATTCTCCGGCAAGAGTCCTTGAATAGATATTGTATTGAGGACAGCCCCACATTCCTAAAGGGATGGAGAGAACAGCTATCACTAAAAGAGTCCGCATTACTATCTTACCAAAAGCACGAGTATTATTGTACATCTCTTACCTCCTTTTTAGTATAGACAGTTAGGGGAGTTGCTGAGTTGAGCAAGGAGGTTCAACTACTTACACAATCTCCCCCTTCCTGCCTTTTACTTAAACCTCCTAACTAGCTTTCTTACTTTTCCCTTGACCGAGGAATTTCCGTACTTTGTTCTGGTCATCATATCCTTCGGAACTCCTGACTCCTAGTACTACAAAAGTCTGGAGACCTATCCATGAGGGGAAGTCCATCTTTGAATCAGAAGAGATACCAAAAGCATCTTTGAAGGACTTGATAGCCCACTTCGCTGAGTTCCTTTGTTTCTTGGTATCCTCCTTGTTGGGAATCCAGAGTGCATGACTAAACATTCTGGAAGCTTCATCCTCAGGACATTCCAACAAGACATCAATACGAGCAGAGGTTCCCTCTTCCTCGTCTGCTTCAACGTACTTTACCTTCACGATTTCGACAAGATGCTCATTATCGTCCTCGATTAGAGAAGGTTCGACTGCACCCTCAACATTCAAGTCGAGGAAATCAATTTCACTACTCATACATACCTCCTTAGATATTATGGTTTATGGGTGTTACGTTTACTTCTAAATGTGAGAGTTCGTAGATAGCTTCTGAGAGTCGGTTTTCTCTTACTAGGTCTTCTACTTCATCAATAGGTATAGCTTCTATATTATTATAAACAGGCTAGTCCCAATCATCTAATCCACCCTTATAAAAGAAACTAACCTATTTCTTTGAACAAGTCTAGCTTAGGCAACAGAGGTAAGTCCTCATGTCTCCTTCCTGCTTTCTTGAGGATAGCTTTAATATCAGCAGGCTCTTCATCTTCCAGAATATCATCCTGAGCAAACCTACTTCCACAAGTATACTTGTTTGTAGGCTGTATCATAAAGTACCTCTCTGTTCCTTGAGAAGTTTTCCTTACTCTAATGATATAGTTCTCACTAAATACAGCAGGAACCATGTGTTTAGATTGACCTGAGAGGAGAGGAAAGTAGCCTATAACATCTCCATCCTCATCTCTATCTACTCCAAGATGACAAGTCAACACTACATCGCAAGGAGTAGCAACTAGGTTAATCATCTCATCCCTCATAGTAGTGAGAAGGATTCCCCAATCACTCTGCCGTATTTTATCCTTCTTTCCTTGGTCGAAGTCTACGTTACGTCTCTGCTTCTTAAGTATCTGCCAGAGCATAGAGTTACCCATCAGAGTAGAGGAGTCTATGAAGAGAGTTCCAATGTTTTCAAGGATACCCGATTGGAGGAGCTTACCTTTGATGTTAATGTAGTTTTTCCAAGCTATAGGATTGTGTAAATCATCCTGTTCACAACCAGTATAGGGTAAGATGGCTCCTTCATTTTCCTGCATCCATCCTCTTACTGAATCTAGGTTGTTAGAATCAAAAGAGATGTGAAGTATAGGCTTTCGACAAGTCTTTAGAGTATAGGTCTTACCTGCCTTTGAGAAACCTATTATCATTATATTGTTAGATTCATTGTGAGAGTCGGTCTTGAATTCTCCTTCTATAAATCGGAGAAAGTCTTCCTTCCTCTCACTCCAATTCTCCAACTTGGAAGTGTCAATGCTCATTTCTTATTCTCCTTCCCATGTCTTACATCGTAAATAATCTGCCTTATTTCCCTTATACTATTATAGTAATCACACTGTGCTTTTAACTGTTCTAAAGTTGGTGTATTAAAAAACTCATTCTTTACCATTTCCTTCTTTACCATTTCCTTCTCCTATCAAATCTAATACTCCTCTGAGGAGTACAAGGAATAGTATAGTTAACTCAGAGGATATGACTATCTTTGTTAGGGCATCTTCTCTTACACCGTCATAGAATACATTTGCTACGATTATTCCTAAAATGAGGAACACAACAAACACTCCATTAGAGAGAAGTAATAGAAATCCTACAGTCTTGAGAGCTTCTTTAAATCTACCTTTCATGTTAGCCTCCATTGATTTGTGAAAGTAAAAGCATTATCAGAATTAGAAGCATAAGTATGACCGTTAGTTCCCTTTTTAGTTTTCCTCAGGGAGGTCGGGGAGCTTTCCCTTCAATTCCTTTGCATGAGTCTGTCGCCATTTCTTCATAGCTGTGAGTTGTCTCTTGACTGACTTCTCCATCTCGAAGAGACCCTTTTCTTTGAGGAGCTTACGATAAGCGTCTATAGCCTCGTAGGCTAGAGGGTCTTGTGCTCGAAAGAGGAAGACTGGTTCATCCTCTGGTATGATCTTTTGGTTATGAAGGACATAGTGATAACCTAATACCTCATTGTAATCATCTCTTCCAAAGTCCATATTACTCTCCTTTCTTAAATTAAACAGGCAAGTCTCTCTCTCTTAACCACTTATAGCTGTAGTCCTCAAAGTGTCCTGCCTTCATTATAGCTCTTGCTGTGTAGTTGATTACACTATTACTTTTGTGTACTAAATATTTAATATCTAACTCTTTGAGCTTTCTTTCATCTACTTTTGTTATAACCTTTCTTCTTTTATAAGCTTTTGCTTGACTTTCTTCTCTTGATAGTAAGTCTCTGCCAATGGCTAAATAGTGTAGAGTATTTTTAGTGTTGTTCTGTTTAGCTATAAATAATTGTAATCTAATTGGATTCATCTCTTTATAAGATTGACAACCTATAGCTATTACTTCCTTAATGTCATCTTCAATTAATCCACCTATTACATTAACCTTATCCTTATAATCTTCTAAGGTCATAGCTTAGTCTCTTTCCATCTCACTTAAAGGGATTTCTCTATCTTTGACTACAATACCTTCGTTCATTACAGATACAGGTCGGTCATCGTAGTCCTCAGGCTCTCCATAATTAAAGGCAGACCTCATCCTTCTTAGGTCTTTGGAGGTAGTCATCCATTCATCTAAGTCCTCAGCCTTGACATATTTACCATTAACTATCTTGCCTACAAGGTTTCTTTGATTGGAGACATTCTTGAGACGTTTGTAGTGTTTCATTTTTGCCTTTCTAAGAGTCCTATACATAGACCTAGAGTCACTCCTACATAGAGTACTATACAAACTAGACTAAGCCATAGAGAGTGGAGTTTCCAGATAGTAATCAGAAGCCAGAAACTTCCACCTATTATGGTAGCAAAGCAAGTTACTATTGTAAGGGTTATGCCTATATATGTTAGGAAGTGTTTCATTTAGAGTGTCTCTTACATTTGACTATACAATCTAACTGATGCTCTCCTGTACTCTAAAAAGTCCAACCAAAGTCCTCAGCTTTCCTAAGACAAGAGTCAAAGTCTGCTCCTGTAGTCTTAAAGTTGTTTTTACAACCAGTGTTCTTACTTCCATTATCATCACACCATACCTAAAAGGTATAGAAGGCATTATATATACTCACCGCTTAACCTCCTTCCTTCCAAACTTAAGGTGCTCTTCTTTCGGGTTCCAGAAGTCAACCTTAAATCCAGGTGGAGGCTTACTTGCATCATATCTCTTTAGAGGATTCTGTATAGCAGTACAGATTTCCCAAAAGGCACAAGGTCGGTGAAAGTCATAGCATGATTTAGTATTCAGAGGAAAGGCAAACAAGATGTCATCATGTTCATTACAGCGTTCAAGTTGGTCTAATTCATGTTCAAGGAGGTCAAGCCTATGATTACATCTCCAGAGCCATTCAGTCATCTGTAGAACGGTCTTCTCTACAGGCATTCTTAAGGTCATAAAGCCATTCTTTCTTATACCATCCTTCCCTACAGTACCTTTCCTATAGATGAGGAAATTCATAACTATGCCGAAGACATCTTCGTGAGGAAATAGTTGTCTGAGAGCTAGAGTATAGAGATTAACTTGGTGACCTAATTTGTGAAGATTCCTGTAGTTCTCATTATCAGCCTTTGAGGTCTTATGCTCCATACAAAAGATGGCTCCCTTCCGACCTGTGATAGAGCCTGAGGTATCCCTAAGGACTGCATCCATCTTATAGGTCACAAGTCTATTCCGTTTTGGGTCAATGAGAGCATCTCCAAAAATCTCTATAGCAGGTCTCCCATCGGGAAGGGTAAGAACCTCGTAGTCATCATTTACGTTCTGCTTCATATAATCCACATAACCTTCGAGAGCAAAGGCAGGATTTTTAGGAGCTATATCGTCATCTTCATCTACTTCCCACTCTTCTCTGAATTGCTCCAGACCACATTGATAAGCTTCTTCTGCTATGTTCATATAGTCGGTGCGGAAGCGTTTATTGAGAGGGGTGATATGCTCCATTCCATGATGAACATAAGCTCCGAAGTCTAGGTCTAATTGCCTAGTGTCACTTTGCCATCCCCACCATCTAGAAAAGAAACCTTTCCTCTCACAAGCATCATTTTCGGAAAGTTTAGTAGCGTCCATAATTTCCATAGAGGGATGCCATACAAGAGGGAGTTTCTTTCTATCTCTGTATTCTTCAAACATTAGAGGGGGTCTCCTTTCCAGTGCCAGAGAAAACTTTTTTATCTAGTTGTGTTATAGGTAATTCTACAGGATAGTAGAGGAAAGTGACCTTTCTATGAGGCTTTGCACCAATACTGAGTTTTACTATTCTAGGTATATGACCCTTGTTGATGAAGTCTTTTATGTTCTGAATTATGATGTATAAGTGCCTGTATTGTGGGTGCTCAGGAGCTAAGATAGGAATGCCACAATTCCCTATCTTGTCTAAATAGATCTTATGACATCTGGCTCTAGCTATTCTTAATCCGGTCTGTTCATTGTAAGGGTCTTTTTTAGACCTGAGAGAGATACCTATGGTAGGATGATTAGGATTAGCTTCCCTTGAATCCTTAGCACAGTTATAGAACCTAACACAAACAATAGCAATAGGGTCTTTCTCTATAGCATGGTAATTTTTTTGATAATGTTTAGAGTCTATCTTATAATCTGTCTTCCTCCGATTAGGGGAGACTTGCTCTAAGTAGTATTTAACTATTCTCTCTGAGGTTCTAGGAATAGCTCCTGAGAAGATTTTCTCCTTTTTGTCCTTAGGATTAAGGGGATAACATTCCCCTACTTCGTAGAGAATACTTATTGCCCACGTATTTATTCTCACCTTGTTCTCCTTTTGTTCTCTCTCATAGTTAAAGGCATGTTCTGCTCTTTTAACTTCGTGACGATTCATCTTCTTTAACATCCTTCCCAAATATCCAAAAGCATAGAACTATAATCCCTACTACTATAGTCTGTCCAAAGACAGTAAACAATATACCTGCTATGAACCCACTTAAGAAGATAGTTTCATTCATCTTCTTCTCCCGAGTTAGAAATTACACTCATAGGGTCTGTATGGTTAGTAGTCTCACTCATTAATCTCCATCCTCCTCTTGTGGCACTATATTCACATCTATTTGAAGGAATTTATCTAGCTGTACTTCTTTGGACTCAATGTGTATTCTAAGATTACGAAAGCTAGTTTTTAGATCTTTAATCTCTCTACCAGTGAGTTGTTCTAAATGGTCTTCCTTCATGTAGTTATGACCTAACTTATCACATAAGCTAGTCATCTCCTCTTGAAACTTTACTAGGACTTCTACATCCATTGGTCTTGCTTCAACTAATCCCATCTTTCAGCACTCCTTTCGGGTTATCCTTTTTCTCTTCTTTCATCATACCTTCTACATCTACTGCTAAGTCACTACAGTTGTTTGCTAATCTAAATAATATATCCTTAAGAGGTTCTAGGTCAATCTTCCTAGCATCTACACTATGGATAATGCCATCTATATCATTCCTAACAAGCCTGATTGAGTTCCCTAACTTAACTCTATTCCTCTCTGAGACTCCAGAGTAGTTCCGAACATAAGTAATAGGTTCTT
Source organism: bacterium (assembly GCA_965249485.1). Lineage (GTDB taxonomy): Bacteria > SM23-31 > SM23-31 > SM23-31 > SM23-31 > CBDFMG01. Next base: position 3,294,356 of record OZ252239.1, read on the forward strand.
GATGAGGATGGATTAGATGAGAGTACATTTGTTTGAGGCATATCTCTAAATCAAGGTCTCCCATCTCATGTGCCTCGGCTACTTGTGCTAAAGCTTCTTCCTTGTTCTTAGCCTGTCCTTCCATTAAAGGGTTCTCCTTTTTTTCTCTTGCACCTTAAACAGTTTATCTGCCTTTGAGTGAATTTAAAGGGAGGGAAGGTCTTTTCTCTGTCATCCCTACCTATTATAGTATTGCAACAGTCTAGGATATAGTAGCCTGTATAGGTCTCAGACCAATCATGTACTATATCTGTAAGTATGTACCGGATTCATGCCAAGTATTAGAACAGATATGTAATAAAAACTAAGTAGAGTATAAATAAGTGTGTAGATGATAAGTATAAAAGAGGGGTTTTGTAGCTGAATAATTAGTCTTGAAAACCGCCGTGAGAAATCACTTGGGGGTTCGAGTCCCTCGTCCTCCGCTATGCGGTAAAGTGTTTGAAATCAACACTTTAAAAATTTAAAATATTTTAGTTCCTTCCGATCCGAATATAGCAACTGTACCAATTGCCTATATTATCTCATTTATTATTAAACTTGAAGTACAAAAATCTTTCTATAATGTATTGAATATTACTGCTAATGATACATAATTGTTTTTAGCAGGCATGAAGATTTTCTAGTGTAATATGTATTAAACCTCTACGTGTCCTTTTAAAAGAAAGTAAAGTCTTACGCATTTCTTTTTCCTTCTATATAGTATCAAATTGATAATGGAATTACTTATCCTTCACAATGATTATCATTTAATTGTGTTAAAAATATTGCACAACAGATACAATATTGGTTACAATTATTTTTGCTTGACTTTTAACATTTAGTTAAACATCTTTTCAGAAATTACATTTTTAATGTATTCTTCCATATTTTTCCTTATTAATTCCATATTCAATTATTGCTAATTTCAGGAGATTAAATTAACCGAATATTATGCCAAATTTTGAAACTGTTTCCAATCTACTAAGTCAAGGTGAATCCAATGCAGTGGCAATTACTGCTCCTGGGAAAAAACCTCTGACATATAATGAATTAAGAGAGCTGGCCGATAAAACCGTCAATACATTAAACGATTTTGGAATGGGAAGAAATGACAATATCGCAATTGTACTTCCGAACGGACCAGAAATGGCCACTGCGTTTTTATCTATCGCTGCAGGAGCAACTACCGCTCCGCTTAATCCGAATTACCGTGAAAAGGAATTTGAATTTTACCTTGGCGATCTGGATGCACGTTTATTACTTGTACAAAAGGGGATAGATTCACCGGCTAGGGCTGCTGCAAAAAAACTTAAAATTCCAATTGTAGAATTAATTCCTGACAAGAGTAACACAGCTGGAAAATTTGATATAGAGGGCGATTATAAAAGCGGTAAAAAACCCATGAGTGGTTACGCATCATCAGAAGAGACAGCCCTTGTATTACATACATCCGGGACAACGTCAAGGCCTAAAATAGTTCCTTTAAGTCATGCAAATATCTGCGTATCGGCTATTAATATTGCCAGGACTCTTTCTTTAACTCCTGATGATAGTTGCATGAACGTAATGCCTCTTTTTCATATACACGGTCTCATTGCTGCTGTTTTGAGTTCACTTGGAGCTAAGAGTTCGATATATTGCACCCCCGGTTTTAATGCACTGAAATTTTTTGCATGGATGGAGGAATCAAATCCATCATGGTATACAGCTGTTCCTACCATGCACCAGGCAATTCTTGGCCGAGCTGGCAGGAATAAGGATATTATCGAAAATAGTAGGCTTCGGTTTGTTCGTTCATCTTCCGCTTCTCTGCCTCCACAAGTTATGGACACACTTGAGAAAACATTTCATGTTCCGGTCATTGAAGCATACGGAATGACGGAAGCGGCCCACCAAATGGCAAGCAACCCTTTACCACCGCTTGACCGTAAACCCGGTACAGTAGGACTTGCTGCCGGTCCGGATATATCGATAATGAAGGAAAACGGGGAATTGCTTCCTCCAGATACTATCGGTGAAGTTGTAATTCGCGGTGAAAATGTCACCGATGGATACAAAAACAATCCTGATGCAAATAATGATTCCTTCATAAACGGTTGGTTCAGGACCGGGGACCAAGGTGTCATAGATTCCGAAGGTTATCTGCGTCTAACAGGAAGATTAAAGGAAATAATAAACAGGGGCGGTGAGAAAATATCCCCTCGGGAAGTCGACGAAGTGTTGATAGATCACCCGGCAGTAAAACAGGCAGTGACTTTTGCATTACCTCATGAAAAACTTGGAGAGGATGTTGCCGCTGCCGTGGTTCTGAAAGAGAATGTGACCGCTACAGATAAAGAAATCCGGGAATTTGCCCGCAGCAAACTTGCGGATTTCAAAGTGCCGCGAAAAGTAATATTCCTGGATGAAATACCAAAAGGACCTACCGGGAAATTACAAAGAATAGGTCTAGCAGAAAAACTTGGTCTTACCTCTTAAAATAGATCTTGAATTCATATCCGGAATTTGTTTATAAAAATAAAAATCTGCATATACGGAGCTGGTGCTATCGGAGCATATCTGGGAGCATTGTTGAAACTATCGGGTAACGATGTAACATTAATTGCACGTGGACCTCATCTTGAGGCTATGACAAAAAACGGTTTGACTCTAATTTCGGAGGATGAGGAAAAAGTTGTTGATATCAGGTGTACTGATAAACCTGAAGATGTAGGGCCGCAGGATTATGTATTTATCACTTTAAAAGCCCACTCCGTACTTCCCATTGTCGACAGCTTGCTGCCTCTTCTGGATAAGAATACAGCTATTGTTACAGCACAAAACGGGATTTTATGGTGGTATTTCTATAAACTGCAAGGCGCCTGGGAAAATCAACACATTGAATGCGCCGATCCCGGAAGAAAAATCTGGGATACAATTGGACCCGAAAGAGCTATAGGGTGTGTTGTATATCCTTCATGCGAGATAGTCGAACCCGGTGTGGTAAAACACATCGACGGTAAAAGATTTATGGTCGGAGAGCCCGACGGCTCAAAATCTCCACGCGTCACCACATTAAGCAAATTGTTAATGTTGGCCGGCTTAAAAGCACCTGTCCGGACCAAAATCAGAGATGATATTTGGTTGAAACTATGGGGAAATGTTTCTTTTAATCCCGTCAGTGTCCTTACGTTAGGTACACTTGAGCAGATGTGCAGTAATGAAGGGACAAGAAAAGTAATCAGGGATATTATGCTTGAGGCTCAAGCAGTAGCCGAAAAACTCGGTGTGAAATTTCCAGTAGATGTGGATACACGAATAAAATGGGGTGAGGATGTGGGAAACCATAAAACTTCCATGCTTCAGGACCTTGAAAAAGGCAGGCCAATGGAGATTGATTCTCTCGTCAGTGCAGTATCTGAAATAGGTAAACTAGTTGACGTAGATACTTCGACATTAGATACCGTTTTAGGACTTGTCAGGTTAAGAGCTGAACTCACGTAGTAACAAAAATAATTCAAAGAAGTTTTTATTAAACGTCTATTTAATAATCAACATGTGTAAATGTCAGAAATAAATAAAGATATTGAAAAATTAGAAATCCCTAATATGTTCTGGGGAAGCCTGCTGGTTTATTTCGGACCGGGTATAATATTAATGATGACTGGAGTTGGGACCAGTCATTTAGTGACAGCGCCTACAGCAGGAGGCAGGTTTGCTTATGCATTGCTCTGGTGCCTTCCCGCAGCTTATATATTTAAATACTACGGTTTCGAAATGGCTTTCCGATTTACTAATGCAACAGGTAAAAGTATGATTGAAGCTTATGCAACTGCCTGGAAGAAATGGCCTTTATGGTATGTTATGTTCACCACTTTATTACAATGCGCAGTGGGTCAATCAGGTAGGCTGATCGCAGCTTCAGCAGTACTATACTACTTTTTCCAGGTGGCGTTCGGTCTTGAAATACATATGGCGATTTTTGGAATAATATTGGGAATATCTTCAATTTTGATCATTTTGAAAGGGAACTATTCAGCAATTGAATTATCAGCCAAAATTGCAGCAGGAATACTTTTTGTGTCCACGATTGCGGTTTATTTTGTGAAACCTGCTCCATTCTCGGAATTTAACCATTTTTTCATATTCGATACACCGGCGGGTTCATGGTTGATAATTGCCGGATTTCTCGGTTTGTTACCTACAGGGATCGATGTTTCATTACAAGCTTCGGAATGGGGAAAAGCAAAAAAAGTCGGATTATGCAGGATTCGTGAGCCGTTGGAAAATATCGGAATTGCTAAAGTTTTTGATCCGTTTTCGTCTAAGAAAGAGGATCTTTCAGTCGATTTAAGTAAGGTCCATCCCCATGGACAGGAATATTGTACTAAATGGTTCAAGATCGGATTATGGGATTTCCGGTTAGGTCATATTATTTCTTTTATAATAGGCTGTGTCTTTTTACTCCTTGCGGCTGTTTGGTTATACCCGAGTACAGTTGAAGGAAGAGGGGTTATGGGAGAAATCGCAAGAATATTCACCGACAGTGTCGGTCCCTGGATGATGGTAGTATTTCTCATTGGAGCTTTCGCAGCAACGTATTCGACAGCATTTAACTATTTCGATGGATGGCCAAGAATTGTCGCAGCATGCAGCAGGAATATTTTCAGGTCAACATATAATTTCAGGGGAATCAATAAAAAAGATTTAACAACCGATTTAAAGAAAAAGTGGTATTCGGAATATAATATATACCGGATTACAATGTTATATTCGCTCATTGCTTCCGTCCTAATTATTATCGGCTTTGAACGACCTGTAGAACTTGTTCTCATGGCATCTGCCCTTGCATATTTTATTGCCCCGGTAATTTTCTTTCTGAATCTTTACTATTGTTTTACAGTGATCCCAAAAAAGGATAAAGTATTTTATCCCTCGAAATTTGCTACATGGTTCGGCTGGGGAAGTTTTATAATATTTACTGGTTTCAGTATTATCCTGATTTTAGCCGCTATATTTAAATTTCCTCTTTTTGGCGCTTAATAACGTAATATTCATTCCTTTTAATGTTATAAAGATCATATCCAAAGATCATTCGGTTCTTAAGGCATTTACTTGGTTGCATTGGTGTTGGGTTCATTGCTTGTCCAGGCAAATTCATTCATGTTTTTGAATACTAATTTCTTTTTTCTTATGTTTTTTTCATGTATACTATAAGTAAATTGTATCACTTTACTTATTCATTCGTTCTCCTCCACATAATTTCAATATAAAGGTCTGCACTATGCACGCACTGTGTCAGCATATTGATTCCCGTATGGAGCCTGTCAGAAAACTGGTAACCGGATTTATCATTACCGTTTTTGCAATTCAGGTAATAGTTGTGTTCAGTCAGGTAGTCTGGCGTTTTGTTTTCAATAATCCATTTTCATGGTCGGAAGAGTTAGCCAGGTACATTCAAGTCTGGATGATTCTCTTAACAGCATCGATATGTATCAGAAAAGGGAAGCATCTCGCTGTTGACTATATTACACATGCATTACCGTTCCGGTTTTCGAAATCATTGAGAATTATCACGTCGACATTCACCATGATCTTTACGATTGTGGTCATTGTTTTTGGAATTCAAATGCTCACTATCACTCTTAATGAAATGACGCCGGCTCTTCGTATTTCGATATCAATTATATATATGGCATTTCCTTTAGCCGGTTTTTTAATGTTCACTGAATCATTCATTGTTTTACTCAAAACAATCGGTGCTGAGCAGGGAAGTGATATTTTTCCTTCGGAAGACACTGAAGAACACATGAGGTAAAACTCTATGGTGGTTGTATTATTTATAGCAATTGTTCTCCTTCTCTTAATCGGTACTCCGATTGCGTTTGCAATGGGTGCGGGATCGCTGTTGGCTCTGTTGTGGGACGGATCGCTTCCGTTGACTATCATCACGCAAAGAATGTTTATCGGAATCGATTCTTGGTTACTTATGGCTATACCCTTATTTATGCTTGCCGGCCAGTTGATGACTTCCGGAGGAATGTCTAAACGGCTTATTGATTTTTCTTCAGAGCTTTTCTCCTTTGTTCGGGGAAGTCTCGGAATGATCAGCGTTGCAGCATCAATGATATTCGCTGGAGTTTCCGGATCGTCTGTTGCGAGTACTGCAGCTATCGGATCTATAATGCTACCAAGCATGAAAGAAAAGGGATACAACATGAATTTCGCTACTGCGCTTCAGGCGGCAGCGGGGGCAATCGGACCAGTCATCCCTCCGAGCCTCATGATGATTCTTATTGGATTCTTGACTAACACATCGACAGTTGCCTTGTTTCTTGGTGGAATTGTGCCAGGTGTTCTAATCGGATTTGGTCTCATGATTGTTGTTTATTTCCATGCATTGAAGGGTGGTGATGCATATATTCCATCCGGTGAAGCATTCAGCTTTAAACGTGTTTTTACAAGCGGATTTGTTGCCCTCCCCGCCCTCGGTCTTCCATTTATTATTATATACGGAATTCTGGCAGGAATTTTTACGGTAACGGAAGCGGCAGTTGTTGCGGTCGTGTATGGTTTTGTTGTTGGAATGTTTGTGTATAAGGAAATTAAACTGAAGGACATCCCCGATATTTTCATGAAAGCTGCAGAACTTGCTACTATCATTTTGTTTATACAGGCCACAACCGCGATATTTGCATGGCTTATTACAGTAAACGAAGTTCCGGAGACGCTTGCCGGTATCCTGCTTGCAAATGTTACAAGTAAATATGTGTTCTACATCCTCTATATTATTCTGTTAATTATGGTCGGGATGGTAATGGAAAGTTTTTCGGCATCAATTGTACTTATACCACTTGTATTTCCACTTGCCCGGCAATTCGGTGTTGACCCTGTACACTTTGGCGTCATAACGACTGTCGGCTGGGCTATTGGCTATATCACACCACCATTCGGTGTGACGCTGTTCGTGTCGTGCAGCTTGACAAATAAAAGTATTCGGGAAATTACACCCTATATTCTCCCCATTACGTTTTCAATGCTCATTGTGCTAATAATCATTACATTTTTTCCGGCAATCGTTCTGTGGATTCCGAACATGTTTCAATAAGAAACAGTTAAAACAGTGTTATTATGGAGACATAATTGAATGAATTTTTCTTCAAAAACAATCTATATATTAGTCACGTTCCTGTTTTTAATCGGATGCAAAAACAGTGATGACGATGTGTTTTTTATGAAGATTGACTCTCCGGGAGCACGTGAGGAACCGGGATCGCAGGCGCTATTCAAATATGCCGAACTCGTGAATGAACGGTCTCAGGGAAGAATTCGGGCAAAAGTTTTTGCAGCCAATGCTCTCGGTATGAATCGTGATGTCAGCGAAGGGCTGCAGCTTGGTACTGTTGAAGTCCAGATGGCCTCAAGTTCGCCTCTTGCGGCTTTTGTTCCATCTATGAATATTTTTGAATTACCGTTCCTCTTTGAAAACAATGAACATATGTTTGCGGTACTTGACTCGGAAATCGGACAAAGCTTCATACCCGAATTGGAAGAGCAGGGATTCCATTTGCTCGGATATTTTACGTTTGGTGTACGGCATATAATGTCAACTGATAGACCGATTCACTCAATTGCTGATATGGAAGGGTTGAAAATTCGGACAATGGAGAGTACTCCGCATCTTGATGCATTCAAGTCCTTCGGCGCAAATCCTCTTCCGATGGCATATAATGAGCTCTTCCTTGCTCTCCAAACCGGTATGATTGATGGTGCGGAAGCGGCAAACTCAAACTATTATTCAAAAAGGTTTTTTGAAGTCGCCCCATATTGGGCACAGATCGGTTGGCTGAGACTTGTTGCGCCGGTCATCATGAGTAAGAATTTCTATGATAGTTTGCCAGCCGATCTGCAGCAGGTCGTCGATGAATCGCTGAAAGAGCTTGAAACATACGAACGAGACCTGTACACTGCAGTTGATGAACAACGTCTCGAAGATTTGAAAGCCGCTGGCGTTACAATAACGTATCCTGACCGAGAAGAATTTTTCAAAGCGGCCCGTCCAGTGTATGACAAGTGGGCGGACACTATCGGTGGATGGGATAAAATCAATCAAATCCTTGACTTTGATTACAAATCAACTCAATAAAAAACTGTCGTAAAAAATTTCTTTACATGGTTATCGATTCTCATATTCATGCATTAAAAGCAGAAAAATTTGATGCTGTTACCGAAGCGCAGTTAGGTCATAAACATCCTGAAGACACACCTATTGAACTGATAGTCACATGGCTCAGAGATGCGGGGGTAAAAAAAGCGGTCTTGATGGGTCAGGATATGACACGTATGTGGAACTCCAACTGCGGTGAAGATTATATTCTTGATTGCATCAATAAGTATCCGGACTTATTTGTCGGTCTTGCTGCAATAGAAGCGGTCGACAAATGGGGGCGGTATAATAGACCAGCTTTAGAGTATTTCAAACGAGCCATTACGCAGTATGGCTATAAAGGGATTTTGTTGACACCACCCTACGGTCACTATGCATCTGATGCACCGCAGGTATATCCATTCTATGAAGCAGCAGTTGAGCTTGATGTCATCGTTCAATATCACCACTGTGCTAATCCCGGGGGTATTTTTCTTGCTCCTTACAGGTATACATCACCCCAATCATTGAATAATGTACTCATCGATTTTCCCAGCATGAAAGTTGTCGTTGAGCACATCAATTATCCCTGGTATGAAGAGTTATTCTATATGATGATGAATCCTGATGTGACCGTCTACGCAGACCTTGCAATGACGTATAACCGTCCGCAACAGCTTACCTGGAATCTCGTGAAGGCGAAGGAATTGGGTGTCATTGATAAAATCATGTACGGTTCGGATTACTGGGTGTCAGGTTCCGGTGTTTTTTCCAATGATCCGGGTACCGACATGAAACGGTGGATTGAGCTTATCAGAACAGGACTGAACACTATAGCCCAAAAATGCGGCTGGCCGACATTTTCACAAGAGGAGATCGACGGTATCCTCTATAAAAACGCGGCCAGATTGTACGGTTTTGATATTTCCGAACTAGGATGATGATTGGTTAGATTAATTCTTGAATCAATTCATCAATCAGACCCAGACCCGTAACAAAATAACTCTTTTCGGGTCCGATTCCAATTCTGATGTACCCATCCATTCCAAAATTGTCACCGGCGATAATGAGCACCTTTTTCTCGTTTCTGAGACGTGTCACGAATTCCGTGGAATTAATGTCCATTGTATATTTGAGAAACGCCATGCCGCCTGCCTGAGGCGGAATGAACGAAAAGAACTCTTTTCTTTCATTTACCCAGCTGGTAAGAATTGCTAAATTTTCATTCAGAATATCATGGCTGCGGCTCAGCACTTTTGTTCTCATATTCGGGTGAAGAACAAGAGTTGCAATTTTGTTGCTAAGGATATTCGAAGCAATAGTAGTGTAATCGTGGTAAGCCCAGGCATCCTCAATAAACGTCTTAGGGCCAACCATCCATCCGATACGCAGACCTGGCAGCGCATACGCTTTGGAAAGACCGCCGTTGACGATAACCTTTTCATATCTTCCTACAAACGACTTTGATTCATCTTCATTCAACTCTGCTCCGCGGTAAATTTCATCAGCATATACATACGCACCGACTTCAGAGGCGATACGGGCAATACCATCCATTGATTCCTCACTAAGCCGATGACCGGTCGGATTGTTCGGATTACATACCGCAATCACTTTAGTTTTGTTGTTAACTAATTTCTTTATTTCGTCCAGATCGGGTTCCCAGTTGAATTCCTGCCGCAGATAAAACGGTTTTACTTCATTTTTGAAACCACGTGCAATTCCCCAGAGCTGCTGATAATTTGGAAGCATGTAAACCATTTCATCACCAGGTTCCAAAAGACTCCATGTAGCGATAAAATTCGATTCTGCTGAACCCGTTGTTACGAGCACATTGTTGAGATCACTATCCTTATAAAGACGGCCAATTGATTCACGAAGTACTATAGAACCATTCGTCTGACCGTAACCAAGACGGATCGAATGCAGCTTTTCAATCTCCTCTTTTGGCAGTAATTCTTCAAGCGTATACGGGTGTATTCCGCTTTCTGTCAGATTATAGTCCACTCTATTTTCCCATATAGACTGAATTCGTTCAAGATCAAATATTTCAACCTTCATGTAAACACCTACCCAATCTTAAATGTAAATAGTACTTAATATATTGTTTTAACTATTAATTACTGTGATGTAGCATAATAGAGTGAATTAAACAACAACTTAAACGTACCGTGCGTCTGAGCTCTGGTTTGAACACCGAATCCCAATAAAATCACTGTACCTTTTTCATAAGAATAGTTAACTGCACCGGCAGCGTTGTAGAGAAATTCTTCTCCAATCTGAAATCCGCTCATCAATAGATCTCTATCAGGATATTCTGCAATAATATCATAACTCCCATTTTCCTCATCATAGTCATTGACCAAAAAAGCAGGACTGTTGTTAAAAAATACTGGAGCCTCTTCAGGCATTCCAAATGCAATTGGATGGCTGTTATTGAATTTCATCTGAAGTAGTGAACCTGGAATCGCAAATTGAGGTTCACCATTGTCGTTGTCATCCAATCCTTCAAGAGCATTCATGAACGGTGCATCAAACTCATCGATGGCAAAAAGAGCGCTTCTGTTCAAAGCAACCAGTGTACCGCCATTCTGCACGAATTTTCTCAAATTTTCAACACCGATGTCAGCAATCCCGCCTACATACTGTGGGGGTACTGTTCCGGTTTCGTGGCCGTTCACAATTGCATCTGTTGACATTGACGGCAAAACAATTACATCAAACCGGTCATTCAATCTTCCAGCCCGCACATCAGCATCAAAAATATTTTCAAAAGGAAATTCATACTGCTCCAATATCCAACGGGTCCACCCTTCATCCATACTGGCACGCCACGATTTATAGAGTGCGGTTCTCGGTTGTGATACTGCTGCCGTCTTACTCGTTATAGCTCTTCCGACTCCGGTAATGGTCAAAGATAGATTATCTGCAAGTGTATTCATAAATGAGCCGGAAATACTACCAGACTCTACAATCCAGGTGCCCGGAAGATGTTCAATATTATTAACTTCGATCGTTTCCTGCAGCCGTGAAACAGCACCGCCATTTTCGAGGATGCGATTCGCCGCAATAAAACTGTTATTCGTTTTTGGACTTATAAGATAAGAAGAGGCAGCTCTCCCGTTCACACTGCCTGGTAGAGGTTCAGCATTTTCTATTTGATCCATAGGTATATCGAGAGGCGAATTTGCAGCTACTCTATTGACACCCATTTGATAAGGCAGTGTCCAACCATCCTGATCCTGATGAGGTATATATACGTTTTCAAACTCCTGCGGTCCGACCGTACCCTGCCATAGATCGGGATACTGTGCAAGATCGGGCGCGTCCTGTTCTTCAAACATTGTTTTTACAAAGTATGCAAATGGTTGATCCATAGGAATAATCCAAGTCCCGGACGGATAGGTTATGCCGTCGGATACAAACTCTTCTGACGCCTCATACACATCGATCCCCATAAATATCATTTTATTCATTAACAATGCAGCGGTTGGATTGTCCCACTGCTGTTGTGGGACAATCCATGCATAGGGAGGCTCATTTTTGAATTTATTGATAATATCTTTACCCATTTGAAACTTATTGTACAAAAGCTCATCAGAGAACCGGGCAGCGGTCTGTAATGTTGCCTTTGATGTTGTTAGCATATACTCAACTGCATCTCTAAGGCGCCACCATCCCCCTTTCCAGGGGCTGGGATAAAACGATGAGATGGTGAAATCTCGGTACGCTTCGGGAAAATCGTCTAATGTGTAAAAGTGTGGTGTTGCATAACGATAGAGTGCTGTTTCCGACATATATGCAATTATATTGAAATGGAGTCCAACCTCGTCTACATAACCGGGATACCATAGGTCGAAGTTAATCCGTGATATAGCCCCTACTTTCCCTTCCTGTTCGAGAGCATAGCCAATGGATGTTCCGAAGAGATTCTTACCGCGAATAACCATTGGATGCAAATTAGGATTTGTCGGCTCCGCACTCAGTGGAATGAATATTCTCGTAGGAAACGGCGCTGTCTGGTGGTGGTTATATTGCACAACGGGGAACCATTCATGATTGACCAACCGTGTTATATTCTGCGTTTCGGCCATATTATTCATGTAAGAATCACGGTTGTTATCGTGTCCAACATAGTGGTGATACAGCCATGGCATTGGACTGACTTCATATTCGGTACCGAGATTTGACCGATACCAGTCAACAACCATATCCATCCCATCCGGATTTGCAAACACTAAAATCAGAATCGTCTTATCCCGTATTTCACGTGTGACAGGATCATTTGATGCTACAAGATCATATGCAAGCTGCGGCAACATCTGGCCGTGAGCAACTTCGGATGCATGGAGGCTGCCGTCGATGTAGACAATTGCTTTCCCCTCATTCGCCAACTGCTTTGCATGCTCATCATCGAGTCCCTTTACCAGTGCAAGCTGTTTTGAAATGTCCTTGTAATGGTCAAGCTGAGCCATATTTTCTTCGGACGAAATAATTGCATAAATCATCGAGTTTCCAAGTGTTGTTTTTCCTGCTTCACGCACTTCAATCAACGAATAAGAGTTGTCAAGTGCTTCAAAATACTCGAGCGCCTCCTGATAATTCAACAGCTTAAAATCGTCTCCTACGCGAAATCCCAGAATCTCTTCGGGCTTCGGAATAGACTGTGCAAACACAAAAGAAACGGTAAACAATACAATACACAGTGTTACACAGCTTCTTTGTACATAATTCATGAGAAGACCATCCTTTTCAGATTCAACAATGATTCAATTACTATTTATACGATGCTCAATTAGATGTGTATCTAGTACTATGCTTCAAATTTAATAATTACGGTACTAACGCTGAAAATACAGCTTTAGAAATCTGAATATCCTGAACTGCAACACCTGTCAAATCGACAACGGTTGTTTGGCTATCATCCGTCCGCCGGGGCGCGGTATTTCGTATCACATTGCCAAGTTCGAATACGGAATTCCTGTCGAGAACACCGGCTTCAACGGCTTTGAAAACCTCGCCACGTGTCTCGCTCTGAAAAATACTATCAGCAACAACGATATCCGCATTTCCGACTATACTTTCCTCTAACTCCTGTTTCTCAGATGTGTCAGATCCCATGGCGGTAATGTGTGTCCCTTTTTTAATATCATCTGTTTTCAAGAGCGGTTTTTTGGTCGGTGTAGCAGTTACAATAAAATTACAGTTTTCCGCAACTTCGGCGGGCTCTAGTGTTGTTTCTACAGAATAGCCTTCCGCTTCCATGTCACTTTTGTACAGAGCAAGTTCCGCTTCGTTCATCCCCCATACATGAATATTTTTGCAATCGACGATCGGTTGTAAATAATTGACCTGGAGTCTTCCCTGTACACCGGCACCAAATACACCGATGCAATTTACCTTTGATGGTGCAAAATATTTTGCAGCAACCGCACCGGCTGCGGCGGTCCTGATGTTGGTTAAATACCCTTCGTCGAGCAGAATACCCGCTAACTCACCGGTCTTCTGTTTGAAGATAAGCATTAATCCATTAAATATCGGCAAGTTGAGTTTTACATTTTCATAAAACCCTGAGGCTATTTTCACTACGTAATAGTCGTCATTAACTATGCAGCCGTACTTGATATGCATGTCCCCCTGAGGATTATCAAAAAGCAGTTCACCGACTTGCGGCACAACAACGTTTCCTTCTGAAAATTGCACAAAACCGTCTTCTATTGCTGAAACGGCATCTATCGAACCTAACACGCTTTTGATCTGATCAAGATTGAAAATTTTTGACATTGACTATTCTCCTTCTACCAAAACCGATTTCAGCGCTTCCATCCCGATTCGTTTTCCGCTTAAAATCAAGATCACATTTTTACCGGCATAGTTGTCTTGTGTCTTGAGAAAAGATGCTACCTGCAGTGCAGCGGCACCTTCGACAAGCAGATAGTGTTTTTCGAGAAGGAACCGAATTGCTTTTTTGATTTCATCTTCCTCTGCCAGCACATACTCATCAACATATTTTTGGCAGAGTTCAAAGGTAAATGCTCCCGGTTCGATCCCTCCCGCCGTACCATCGGAAATTGTGGGTTTTGATTCAAGATCAAGAATCCGGCCCGCTTTGATTGACTCGTACATCACTTTTGAATTTACAGGCTGGCATCCGATTATTGAAATAGACGACTCGGTCTCCTTCAAATATCCAGCCACACCTGACATCAATCCTCCACCGCCAACCGGAACAAACACCGCATCGATATGTTTGAGTTGACGCTTCAGTTCAATACCGATTGTACCCTGTCCACCGACAATCTGCGGGTCGTTATATGGTGATACAAACACCTGATTATTTTTTCTGGCAGTCTCCTTAGCCAAAGTTTCACTTTTTATACCGTCATTACCGAAAAGTTCGATATCCACCTTGAATAATTTCAACGATTCAAGTTTCGTCGGAGATACTGTTTCCGGCAGATAGATTACTCCTTTGCCGCCAAATTTATCGAGGGTATACGCAAACGCTGCACCGTGATTTCCTGAGGAAGCACTGACAATATAACCTCTCTTTTGCTCAGACGTTAATGAGAGGAACTTATTCGTTGCCCCCCGCAATTTAAATGACCCCGAAATCTGTGTGTTTTCGAGCTTTAAATAGACATTACAATCTCCCATCCTGCTCAGTACCGGTGAATACTCAAGCGGAGTTTCATAAATATGTTCACGTATCCGTTTTTCGGCCGCAATTACTTCCTGTTTTACATCAATCATAGATTTATGCATCATCCTCACTTAATCTCAATCAATATGTATATAAAAACACTTTTTGTTAATTGAATGTTTATATAATATGCTTATAAAGCAATTCTCCTCAACGGTACAATAAATTTAATTGATTTGATACAATATTTATTGGAATTTTCCCTGAAACAATTTCAGAAATAGATATTCTTTGAGTTCAAACAAATGGGATGATATGTACAGAATTAGTGTAGATAATTGTTACGAGGAATATGCCATACGATGCATGTTGAAGAAGCACATAAGGAACAAAAAAACAGCCTTGTGTAGAATTATGCTATAATACTGCATAGAACTCATTTACTTAATTGAATGGGCGTTCATGTGCCACTCTCTCACAATTTCGAGCAGCATATCTCACGTAATAAATGTGCTTTAATATAACACAAAAAACAGTTAAATTTCAAGGATAATAATTACCTCTTTTTTGTATAGTGTACTTTGATTATTAGGTATTTATTACTATTATGGTGTTCAGCTTGTGATATGCGTTTTTTTATTGAAATTTTCTGAAAGGATACATATGTCACTCAGTCAATTATCGTGCAAAGCCTGCCGGGGTGGAGTCGCACCTCTCGAAGGTAGTCAGTTACAGGAATATTTGGAGCAGGTACCGGAATGGCGTTTGATAGAAAATAAAATCTCGAGGACCTTTACGTTCAAGAATTTCAAAGAATCTTTTGATTTTGCCAATGAAGTCGGAAGGATTTCGGAGCAGGAAGACCATCATCCGGATGTGTGCGTTCACGATTACAAGAATGTCACTATTACCCTCTGGACCCATAAAATAAACGGACTGTTCGAAAATGATTTTATACTTGCAGCAAAAATCAACGAGATAAAAAATCCACCTGCCACGTTTAGC
This sequence comes from bacterium, assembly GCA_965249485.1. Classification (GTDB taxonomy): domain Bacteria; phylum SM23-31; class SM23-31; order SM23-31; family SM23-31; genus CBDFMG01. Next base: position 3,310,150 of record OZ252239.1, read on the forward strand.
AGCAGTCTATAAATGCGGAGATAATTTTGTTAAATTTTGTTGTTGCCCGTCAGAAGTTGGCAATTTCCTGTTTGATGGGATGGTCTTCACCATAGACCCGATTCCAAACTGCTGCCCCTTCCATACAGAGATACACATGAGCTTCGGGACTTTTATCGATAATCCATGACCGCATTTTCCGGAAGATTTCACCACGTACCGGCTGCAAATATCTGAGTTTACCGTCCGAACATTGGATCATTTCACTATAAATGATATCGGTATTGGGAAACCGTTTTTGAATCGCAGTCTTTCCGGCGGTAGTAAACCGTAACACACCGAGACTGATCCAGAGAATATCTTCCGGATCAACATAATCGAACATCATTTCAATGACAGATCGGTAGTTTTCCTCCCATCCTTCGTGGACAATAATAGGATCGAAATGAAAGGCTATTTTATAACCCGCATCTTTACACAGTCGAGCAGCAGTAAGCCGATCACGGAGCGATGCTGTTTTGTGTTCCTCTTTATCGATAAGACCCTGCGGATTGAGTGACCATGCAATGACTGTTTTACCTTTCGGATCAACTGAGAGCAGATTATCGACATAGCTTCCTTTTGTTTTTAACTCGAGCAGGACAGAATCAAATTCAGCGAAACAGGGTACAATTTCTTTACTGAATCCGGTAATCTCATCGAGCGCAAGAGAATCTGCCAATTCACCAGTTCCTATTCGGAAGGATTTTCCAGGATGTAACTGGACCAGTTCCCGTACTTCTTCAATAAAATCGGTGAGATTTGTATGAATGGTTATGTTCTGTGTATTAAGATAGCTCTGCAGGTAGCAATAGGTGCAATCGAAATGGCAATTTATAGCCAAATTTGCCACAAAATAGTTGCAGCACAGTGCATCTTTCGTGCCCGGACAGCGTTCAATAAAAGGTCCTCTGCTCTTCTGTAGATAGAGAGCACGTTTCCCTTTTGTTATTGTTTCTAAATCCGGTTTCTGGATGGTAGAACCCGCGCTGTTTTCTATGATTTCATAATCGACATCGGGAAATCGGTTTAATATCCGCTCTGTAAGGGCATCGTGCAGTGACTGCTCATCTATATATATATATTCGGGTTTTAACGATATCATAACATCCTGCTTATTGTGTGATTTTAAATGCTCCGATTTGCTTGTCTTTTATTCTAAACTTAACGCCAATTCCGTGTTCTTTAACAACCTTTTTTAAATGGCCGAATTCAATTCTAACATTCGGATAGACACGTTGATGGACTGAAATAGACGCATTTTCTACTTCCTTAAACACGCTTTCAAGCCCTTTACCAATTTCTGTCAGTAATTCAACTTCACTTTTAAGCTGTTTTTGAGTTTCAATAAGACTACGGTACAATTTTTTTTGCTTGTCTGGAAGTCCCCTCTTGATAATATTAATTTTATTGAGCACTGTAATTGCTTTTGATACCTTCTCTACATTAATTTTGTGATTCTTTTTATCCTCTATATATTGTTTGCCTTTCTCTCGCTGCTCTCGAGTCAATCCCACATTCAACACGGTTTCTGTTGCAGTCTGGCTGCCGGCACTTTGAATAGTAATCGATTTACCTGCATACAGTGATCCGCCTATAACACCTTTTGATCCCGAAATTACAATGTTGCCATCTGCCTCGACTGTGACGTGGAGCAGTGCATCGGATACAAATACATCTCCTCCGGCTAAGACAACCTGATTTTCTGTAAAGGTCAGAATGACACAGCCGCCCGCATTAATTCTGCCAGTCCCTTTTCCTGTAAATTCTCCCTTTACTACAACATTTCCACCCGCTTCAATAACAGCATCTTCCACGCTGCCTTCTATGACAACATCTCCACCGGATTTTATGGAAAAGCCTGGTTTTACATCTTTGTTAATCAAAACAGAGCCCCGGTAATCAACATTCCCCGTTTCGTAATCGACATCTCCTTCGATGGTAACAAGGGAATCAATTATCAATTCATCCCCTTTAAGCGATACGACACCATCGGATGAAGCACAAAGCTGGTTGGGATTTTCACTCGATATCTCCACATTGATACCCGATGGAAGTTGTGTCGGTTTTCCCGCATCCGCTTTAATAATAGAACCGGTTACCGTTATACCATCGGTTCCATTTTCAGGAGGTAATAGCTCTGCAACAACATCTCCTTTTTTAACATATTGCATAAAATCTATCTGCTTCACATCGATTTGTTCATGTTCATAGTTCTCAAGTAGCTCGGTCATACTAATTTTGAAATTATACCTGACTTCCCCATTTTTTCCATCCTGTTTCGGTTTTCCCTCTGCAATAAGAACCTTTTCATCGACAATTAATTCATCAAAAATTCGGTTCAATTCTTCTTCCAGTATCAAATCTTTAGAAATATTATGGCTTTCAAGCGCTTGTATGACTGCTGATTTTTCGGGTAGAGCTCCGGTTTTCGATTGGGAAAGAGACAGCCAACAGCGGCTGGCATCATCGGAAAATGATACTTCGATATCAGATGCTGGAGAACTTTTCTCATTTTCCTTTTCATCGGTACCCTGCGGGTCCTGTGAGTCTTGTATCTGATCTTTATTCATTGTAAGTAATTCAAACTATTGATCAAGTAACCGTAATAAGTCCATGGACGAGACGATACCAACCACTCGTTCATCGTCAGTTATAACAACCCGGTGTATTTTATTTTCCAGCATTAATCGTACGAGTGCTTTAACTTCTGTCGATGGTGCCGCTGTGATAACGGAAGAGGTCATGATCTGGTTTACAAATTCTTTTGCCGGTTCCGATCCGAGTAAATTATTGAAATCCGGTAAATCCACATGAGAAGTATTCACTGTTTCCTGCCCCAGAATTGCGCTCAATTCCCGCTCAAGCCCATATGTTACCAAATCAGTTTTCGAAACAATTCCGACCAACTTGGATTCCCCGTCAAGTACAGGGACACCGCTCACATGATGAGCTGAAATTATCTCCAGCAGCTCTTGCATAGATGCTGTTGATTTGACACAGACAACATCCCGTGTCATAATGTCGGAAGCTGTTACACCCATTAATGACTCCTAAGGTTTTATACCGAATGAAATATAATACGACACTAAATAAATTATAATAATTTTAATAGAGAACGAATTTTTTCTCTGTTTGATTCATCACGAAGTGCATCACACAATGAATCGAGATCAGAAATCGATTTAAAGGAGATCGATGCTCTAAGGCTGTCACCCTCAAAATTATACGGAGGAGTTATAACATGTGCACCTATATTATTGAGGGACGAAGAGGTTTCAGCAAATTCTTTCTGGAATTGCGTAAGATCCGGATAGCGCCGTTCCTGAAGTAGTGCCAAAATTTTTGCCTGTTTTTGTGTCTGGGTCGTTTTGTTATCATTGAGAATAGACTGAAATTCCGCTTCATTGATGATCGTTGATATAGTCTTGTGGTCCCGCTTTCCAATCTCGTACATCAGTTCAATGCACTGTTTCAACTTTCCCCCGTGAATCTGCAATAATTTAATGATTGTAAAAAGTGCCTCCCGGTCATTTTCCTCCAGCAATGCGAGCCGTGCAGCGTGCTGCGAGGATATATTCCAATGAAGCAAATAATGTTTCATTTCCTCATTAAGAGAATAAATATCCTTAAATAATTGCATTGTGTATGATCCCGCGTTCAAACCCAATTGAGCTAAATAATTGTCACTATTTTTAATGACATTTTTTCTGACCAGTGAATCGAGTATCGAAATAATGCCTGCTTGTTCAATCAAATTAAAGTGACGGGTCGTTATGTTGTCCAAAAATGCTATATCAAACAGTTCTCCGTCGGACAACGATACTTCAGAAATTACCCTGACAGGAAGCGAATCAAAATTAAGACTCTGTGCTGCATGAAGCCGTTTTGCACCGCAAATTATTTTGAATTTACTGTTTTCATTATCAGGGCAAACGGTAAGAGGATTTACGATCCCCAGTGACGAAATGGAGTCTAGGAGCTTTTGACCGGACTGAGGATATGAAAAAGCAAAAACCACATCAGTCAGTATCAGTTGATCGGGATGTACACTCAAAAGTGATAATTGATTAGTTCCGTTTGGCATTGTTATATAGTAATGTTTTATATATTTCCCGGCAGCCAGAAGGCATTTCGTGTATGAGAAATCTCATGTTTTCCATTATCATGAAACGTAACTCCAATAACATCGAATCGTGTATCGCAATCGGTTTTACCGGTTGTTTGCAAATACGCTCTCGCGATCTTTCCAATTTGGTGCTGTTTACTTTGTGTGACTCTGAGTTCTGGAGGAACAGGATTACCGGCACTGTTTGATTTAACTTCGACAAATACGATCTGATGATTATCTCGGGCTATGATGTCGATCTCACCACGGTAAAATCGGAAATTTTTCTCAAGAATTTTCATTCCCTCTTTTTTTATATATTTTCCCGCAGCTTCCTCTCCCAGTTTACCAATATTTTTGCTCATGAGCTTTAAAATGTAGTATTTTATACAATTTATGGTGTCTTGTATCACTCATTTCGAAACTTTCATCATCAAATGGAATAGTCACAATAGCAATGCATTGTTACAAAATAGTGTGCTGAGGATTGACAAATTTACTACAAAAAGTGACCCTGTGCTCCGGGGTCAGACCATGCTCTTTAATAACGTCAATATGGAACTGTGTTCCATATCCTTTATTGGATTTGAAACCGTAAACCGGATAGAGATCGTCGAGATCCATCATAATAGCATCACGCGTTACTTTCGCAATAATCGAGGCTGCAGCGATTGAAAATGATTTTGAGTCACCTTTGATGATAGCAGTACTGGGAGAATTAAATTCAGGTGTCATCGAACCGTCGACAAGTATGTGTTCGGGGGTTAAATCAAGCTGTTCAACTGCGGCCTTCATCGCCTTAAAGGTTGCCTGGAGAATATTTATAGAATCGATTTCATTTTTTTCTACAATTCCAATACCAATGGCACATGCCGCTTCGCGAATCTGCCCAAATAATGTATTTCTTACCGGTGCAGACAATTTTTTGGAATCATTAATACCTTCCGGAATATTCGCTTCTCGGTCAAAGATAACCCCTGCGGCAACGACCGGACCGGCCAGTGGTCCCCTTCCGACTTCATCTACTCCTGCTACATATTGAATATCAAGAACCCAGAGATTTCGCTCAAACGTGTCCATAATCTTCGCTACCAAATGCATCAATTTTTTTGAAGAAAATATCAATTATTGGGCTGAATGTCAATCAGTAATATGGTATTTATTCGCTTTATGCACGATTGACCACTGCATACCGTCTGACACAAACTCAATCGCTCCACCTGAATCTGTCCTGAGAATCTCAGTTGTGACTTTTCTGAGCCGTTGCAGTGTTTCGGGAGCGGGATGCCCGTAGGAATTGAATTTACCGGAGGATATTACACTAAATTGAGGTGAAACTGCTTCCAAAAAATTTACATCTGAGGAATACTTTGAGCCGTGATGGGCGACTTTTAGAATATCGCTATCAAGAAACGATCCATACTTTACTAATATTTCATTCTCTACCTCAAATCCAATATCACTTGTAATGAGCAATTTTGTCTGTCCATATTGAATAAGAAGTGTCATGGAAATATCATTCGTATTCCCATAGTATGAATCCGGATTCAAACGCAAGGATGGCGACAGAACATACATTCTCCAATCTTCCGATTTGTCTTCTTGGTGTGATGATCTTCTACTAATTATGCTGTCGCCTGCATGTATTAGTTTTCTCTCAATACCTTTTGTTTGTAGTAAATTGAAGAATTCATCCTCTACAATAAATTGTTGTGAGTCGATCGATTCATAAAACTTCCCGACTTCAACATGCCGCATCACTGATTCAAGTCCACCATAATGATCTCTGTTCGGATGCGACAGGAATACTCCATCAAGTTTACGGATTCCGGCCCATCGTAAATAGGGAATAACATGTCTGTTGCCCGCATCACCGGTATCCCAACTGTTTCCACCGTCGATCAGCCAATGAGTGTCATCTGGAAATGAAATGACCGTAGCATCTCCTTGACCGACATCGAGAAAAGTCACGTTCATAACCGGTATCGGACGATTCAACCATAATGCCCAGAGAATTAATACAACTATCCCTGCACTACCTAATGTTATTCTGAAAAATAGTGGCTTAGTGTATACCAAAACGATAAAAAACACACTTGCTATTGAAATCAATACCCATATAATCTCATAATGGCCGATTATAAATCTCATAAATGAAACATCTCCGGCAAATCGGTTTATAGCGAATATGGTCTGAATCAAAACATCGTTTGTTGCACCTATTGCCGAACCCAGTTGCACACTCATGGATCCAAATAGCAATTCCGCCAAACCCAATCCCACGGTGAGCGTTGCCAGCGGTACGATGATCACGCTCGTGAATATCCCGCCCGGAACAAGGTAATGAAAATGGTATGCCATAAAGAACGATGTCCCAAAAAATGCGCCTGCAGACATGAAGAAGAGTGAAATGGTCTGCCTCCAAAGCCATAAAAACGAAAATGGCTTCGTCATCCCTTCCAATTTATAAATAATCGGTTGGATTGATCCTTTAAAATAAAGAATCCCGGCAATTGCCGCAAAAGATAACTGAAAGCCGGGATCAAAAAGTGTATTCGGATTCATCAACAGAATCAGGAGTGCGGTAACACCCAGAATATTCCAGGTGTCTCGCCTCCGTTGGATCGTAATACCAAAATAATAGAGACAAGCAAATATCCCGGCACGCAGCACAGGAGGACGGGCTCCGGTTAGGAGGATATACACAAGGACAATAACGATTAAAAAAACCGACTGCCATCGTTTTCCCAGGGGGAAAAACATAAGAACGCTCTGAATAATGAGGATTATAAATCCGACATGAAGCCCGGAAACGGCCAGAATATGGAGTGTTCCCGCGTTTCTGAAATCGTTAAGTATGTCGGTCTCAACACCAGTCCGCTGGCCGAGAAGTATTGCTTGCAGAAACGCCAATTCCTGACCAGTGTGGAATTGCTTCAATGTAGTACTCAAGAATGTGCGAATTGGATATATTAAAACACTTTTGATAGTATTTACTCTATTATCCGCATGAACTGTAATCTGTGCTCCATCAGGAATACGAAGAATACCATAAACATCCTTCCGGGCGAGATACGTACGGGAATTCATCTCTCCGGGATTGCGCCTCTCAGCAGGGCGCACCAATATCCCCGACATTTCAATGTTATCTCCAATCCCGACACGCATTGTGCTATCCCGCAATGAAACATTTATTTTTCCATCGATATCTGAATACTCTATACCCCGAGCTTGAATACGTGATAGGGATACGGTAATCGTTTCACCGCCATGATGGTATTCGATCACATCTGAAACCCAGCCATCAACTGTCACATAGGTGTCATAGAGATTAAGTTTTGTTAAATGGGAATCCGGGAGACGAGAAGTTTCGGTAAGAGATAATCGAAAAAAACCTGTTAAAAAAGCTATCAGGATAAAGAGCAGTACAAAAGAAATCCCGGAAGATTTAAATAGGTAGTGACACATCAAAAGGAGAAACAGCAATCCTCCTGCAATCGGGATAATCCAGTTAAAACCAAACTCAACTACTGATGCGGCAGCGATACCGCATGCACAGAAAAGTGTTGTTTTTAAAGCAGGCTTGTTGGTCAGCATAGATATAAGAAATGTAGCACTACTACCTTTCCGTCTTTTCCGGCTTCAGCACGCTTCAAAATCTCTTAATCAGTTCAGGTTTCGCTCCCGTGCTATACTCTAGTAGGCATTCTGAATAATCTGAAATTTTTCATGCGCCATATCGGTAAATTCCTTTCCGAGATGGGTCACCCGGTCAGGATGAAATTTCATGACCATATCCCTGTAAGCTGATTTCAATTCGCTGTCGGTTGCATCGGGGGTAATTTCAAGAACATTATAGAGGTCATCTACGACAGATAAGGAAAATTCCGTTTTGATATGGTCATGGTCTGCTTGATCAATTTCCAGATATCCGACAATCTCTTCTATCCGTTTTTGTTCTTCTTTCTTGAAAACATTATCTGAAAGAGCCACTGAATAGAGAATCCGGACAAGCATAAGCAATTCCGGATATTGCATATATTTCTTTATTTCTGTCGATATAGATCTAAGATCGAGCTTATTTGTCGCTGCTTCCTGAATCAGATTTTCGATAATTTTACCTTCACTGCCCCGGTAATGTAAACTGTTACGAAAAAATGATTTTATTGCTTCAACCTCGGCAGCATTGATCGATTTATCCGACTTCGCCACACTCGTCATTAATGCTACGAGGTATGTGAGAAATACATACTCCTTTTGGCGTGTTGATTCCTGATTGTACCGTGCGCTTACATTCTTATACTCCCAGGTAGATGATGAATAATTCTTAGGGAATACAAAACCAGTCATTTTCTTCGCAAGAAACCACATTAAAGCGGCGAATATTCCAATAGACAACTTTCCTGTGATGATAAAAACAATCCAGCATAAAAGAAATGGACCCCACAATGAACCTGACATTATAATTTCCTTTTATATAAATAATCTAATAGTAATTAAGTGAAATTATCAATAAACAAATTCCTCACCGCAGTGCGGACATCTGTTGGGATTTCCGTTGAAAGCATGATTGCAGTGCATACACATATTTTCGAAAATCAGCCCTTCACGCACCAATAGGTTTTCTGCGTCTCTTAATTGGATTATAGGAACTAAGAGAGCATACTGACCAGCCAGATATGGCTGCGCTCTGTCCATTTGGTCCTTTATCACACCGAATATCTCATTCGATTCAAGAATCTGTAATGCCGGCTGCAGCTCTTCCATGTGAGTATCTGACTGAACGATTACCCAGTTACCGACAAATGGATAGTTTGCATCGTCTTTACAGAAATATTTACCACTTCTGGCAACAGAGCATTTCTTACAGAGCGCTTTTTTACATACAAGGCACACATAGCGAGTCATTGATTCGGGGTGATTCACACACATTCGCAAACCGGCCCGTATGTATCCGCATTCAATACAGTACTCATAATGTGCGGATGTATAGTCTTTGCAGCTTTCACACTGTGTCACTGAACTGGAATGGATGGGCTGCTTGCCATCAAAATCGAAACGGCTCAGATCGTTGCCACATTTCCAACAAAATGTGTCATTTTCCTCAGTTGCAGCACCACAAACATTACAATCAATAGCAGAATTGGCTAAACTGTCCCGCACTTTTAATACAGCACTGCAATCGGCACAATTCGTAACAGTATCAATATATTCATTGCCACATTCTGAGCAGTACGGCACGCTATTTCCTTAATGAGAGTAATTTCTTAGTGATTTTCATCTTCAGAGACACTGCCCCGCAGAATCTTTAAAGCATGAGGAAGGATTGGAATCAATGCATCGATGCTGTCTTCAATTGCCCGCGGATTTCCCGGCAGGTTGATGATAAGTGTTTGATTTCTGATTCCGGAGATTGCCCTCGACAATACAGCATTCGGTGTAGATTTCAATCCACTTGAATAGAGAACAAAATTAATGCCCGGTGTATTGCGTTGGACTACCATGGCTGTTGCTTCCGGTGTAACGTCCCGGGGACTGAATCCGGTTCCACCTGTTGTAAGAATGAGATCGGTATTATCCGAATTGACAATATGGAGCATCGCACCCTTGATAACATCGAGCTCATCAGGCAGAATCTTATGTTCCGTTACCGTGTATGCATCGGGAGGAAGCGATTCCTCGATCAACGGCCCGCTTTCGTCTTTCCGCTCACCGGCAAAACATCGGTCACTTATGGTGAGTATCGCTGTCTTGAACATAATTACCTTACGTTATTTTGGTAAAATGTACTGGTGATAATTGCAAAAAGCAAGGACAAACACCCAACAGACCTATGGTAAATAGAGAGAAAATCTACAATAATTTTGTTGGTTTAATATAAATCTCTCTGTATATTTAGGTGAATATTAACCAATTTTACTCGTCGAACCGATATAAAATGTATCTGACAACACATTCGGCAGCAGGGCTAATCGTGGGTATTGTATTCCAGCAACCGGCCGCGGCGTTTATCGGAGGTGTTGCTTCCCATTTGTTGCTTGATATTGTCCCGCATGAACCACCGGAAGATCTGATTTTAACGTATCCAAAGGATAAATCTCCGGATAAACAGACAGTACGTAAGAGGACACGTGCCAGCCTCTTCGATCTTGCCGGACTTGCGGCGGTGATAGTACTTTCCCTCTACCTGTTCAGCGGAGGTGAGTCCGGAATTAATTATTATCCGGGTATACTGAATGGCATTATCGGAGGTGTTATTCCGGATGTTGTCATTATTTCGACTTTTTTTCTCGACAATAAATTTCTCAGGTGGTTCTTTGATTTTCATAACAAGCTCCATTTACTCGTACCGGGAATCCGGGTATCCAATGCGGTGTCAGCAACATATCAACTTATTCTTTCAGGTATTATGATAACCGGAGCGTATTATTACATACACTAAACTATCTCATTACGATTATCAACTATAAATTTATCACAGTATTTCTTCAGTTAGGATTAGAATGAGCACACAGTTAACATCGATAGAGCACATTATTTTTGAGCTGACGAAACAGGTCAATATGCTGCTTAAAGCTGAATATGGCGTATGCTATTTTCAAATCGCACCGGCATAGTATAAAGCATTTAATATCGTCCATGATTCATTTGAAGAACAGACTCATTTTGCTATCGACAATAAAACTATCGATGAAATTTTAGGCGGAAAAAATCATCCTGTTGTCTACAGCGGGAGAATTCCATTAGCCGCAAATCCCGATAAGAGCCGGGCTTATAGCTCCGGCCATGTTTCACTGCTTCTGTATATTCCAATTCTTCATAACGACCGGATGATAGCACTGCTTGAAATAGCAAACCCACACAACAATGAATTCCTCCAACAAAAAAAACCGTTGCGGGCGTTTCATAATATAATTCAGAATGGATTTATTGCTCGTCTGCAATCACGAACTAATGATGAGAAGTCTCAAACAGAACATGGCCTGATCCATGATGTATCTGAAATTGTTGGATCATCACCGGTAATGTTGGAATTGAAATCAACTATTTCCCGTATTGCGGCAACTGAAAGCACTGAGTTTATTAAAGGAGAAACAGGAACAGGTAAGAATATTATTGCTCGGAGCATCCATAATCTTAGCAATAGACGGGATATGCCCTTTGTTAAGGTAAACTGCTCGGCAATTCCCGAAAATCTACTTGAAAGCGAGCTGTTCGGCCACGAAAAGGGCGCATTCACCGGTGCCCTCCAGAAGCGGATCGGGAGATTTGAACTGGCACATCTCGGAACAATATTTCTCGACGAGATCGGAGAAATATCGCTGAATATTCAAGTGAAATTACTGAATGTTCTCCAGGATCAGGAATTTGAGCGTCTCGGCAGTACACAAACAATCAAAGTCGATATACGAATCATTGCCGCAACCAATAAAGAACTCGAAGCAGCCATTCGGAATGGTGAATTCCGGCAGGACCTTTTCTACCGGTTAAACGTTCTTCCTATTACTGCTCCTCCGCTGCGTGAAAGGATTGATGATCTGGAATTGTTGACACCACATTTTATCAAAAAGCTAAACCATAAACTTAATCTTCACTATAAGGGAATAACTGACGGAGCACATTTCTTACTGAAGCAGTACGAATGGCCCGGCAACATCCGTGAACTTGAAAATGTCATTGAGCGTGCTATGGTTATCGGCAACGGATCGTCGATACAACCAAAAGACCTCCCTCAAGAGATTATCGATACTATTGATTCTGTCCGTTCGAAGAAAAGAATGTTTGCACTGCGGGAGGGGCAAAAATCGTTATGGGATGTTGAGAAAGGTATTATCGAACGTGCTCTCACAGAGTCGAACTGGAATCAGTCCAAAACAGCCCGGGTGCTCTGTATCACACGGAATCATCTCAGGTACAGGATCAAAAAATATGGGATAAAAAAACCAGAATCGAGTTCTGTCAAAATCGGGGATCAGGCATGAAGAAACCGTGGGCAATGACAGAGGATGAATTCAGTATCAGATTCTTTAATCATATGACCGGTAGAGAATTATGCACCGATAAAAAATTTCTTGATATGGTACAGAAATGGCACGATTTCATGAAAGAATACTTAGATAAAAAAGAGGCGGATTCCGGAATAAAAATCGAATACCCTGTCAATCTCCACGAAGAAATCATAAAATGGGCACTTGAAGAAGGCAAAACAGTCCCAAAAAAAGTGCTCGACGAATATCCCCATTTAATCACAAAAAAAGAGTGAAATATCCAGCTGGAATTAATGTGTATAAGCGTACATAATGAAGTTAATTGCCATCTGGAAGCTGATCGTCGATGCTTTTGAGATGTTACGGTCCGGCCATTCCCACCCGTCTCCAATATCCTGATTATAACTTATTACACACATCATGCGGCCAAGATCATCATAGATTGCATAATACTGATCTTCATATCTACTGACTCTCGGCTTTGTTGATGGCGCTTCAACAGGATCGATGGTATAGTAGACAGACCAAATAGGATGGTCAGGTGGTATTTCCACTGGTTCTCTGTCAGGAAAGACCAGTTTAATATTGTTGTAAAAATTGTACCATTGTTCATAATGAAAATCATCGAAAATCACAAAGCCGCCCCTGTCGAAATATTCACGCAGCATTCGAATTTCCGTCTCATCCGTGATCCAGTAACCAGGTTCTGTTAGATACATAATCGGATGCTCAAATATCCGCTCGTCCTTAAGTGTGAGAGCAAGATACTGTCCGGCAATGTCAATTTTAGTTGTTTTATCTATGGCTTCCTGCAGATTGTCATCCGCCGTAGGATAGTCGGTTGCCCACATCCACCTGTTTCCCCAGTCCCGATATATTACTCTGATAAATCGAAAACCATGATCATCCCACATACCCGGTAATAATGAAGCATCTATCTGTTAAGATTCTGTTTCATCGATGTCAATTACACCGACACGCTTGACGGGATGTTCTGCGCCAGTAACAGGTGCTTCTTTACTCTTCTCTGATGGTGAACACCCGGAAACAACAAGTACAGCGATAATGTAACTAACAACAAATGATTTTATTCGATCTCTTAACATTATTTAGTAACGTTACTTGTTCTGGGTTCAATTTTATAATATGAAACCATTTTTTCAAGAATTTCATACGGCTGTGCGCCGACAACACAAGAATCGCTCATCGCAAAAGCAGGAACACCGGTAATTCCTTTGTTTCGAGAACGTTTCCAGTCTTCGTCGACTTTACTTTGATAACTTCGTTTCTCAAGGACCGTTCCTGCCTCACGTTCGGGTAAATTAATTGAATCAGCAATACGGATAAGATTATCGATTTTAGCGATATTCATTCTATCAACAAAATATGCCCTGAAAAGAGCGCCATGTATTCGGTGTTCCTCATGTGCATCTACAGCCCAGGCAGCGAGTTCCTGCGCTAATCGGGAATTATAGGTGAATTCGGGACGATTATACGGAAGCCCTTCTTTATCCATATGCTTTGCGAGATGTATTTCTGCGGTTTTAAAGTCGTAACTGCTTCCAAAAAATATTGCCTCAAGTGTCATCCCTTCCTCGGGCGTATCAGGATGGAGCGGAAAATGGATAACCTGAGTAGTAATAGAATAGTTTTGAATAATTTTTTCAATACGTCCTGTGCAGAGATAACACCTGGGACAAACATAATCTGTATAAATTTCAAGTACAAGCTTATTTGTCACAGCCACTACCTTTTTTATTATCGAGGATTTTAATTCATCTTGAGCAAATCGATACTATTTCAACAGTTAATACACTATTTCAGTTCTGTGATTATAATGTTAAGCTAAAAATAATCATTCCAGAGACTATGGTCAATACCTAATGAAGCACCGGAACATTCAAAATCAGTTGGTTTTTTCGAGAAAATTGTTAATTGCCCGAATTGTTTCATCTGGGCTTTCTTCTTGCGGCATATGTCCGCATTCGGGGATGATAGTGAGGTACGACTGTGACAGGATTTTGTGAAACAGATATGCATCGGCAACAGGTATGACTTTATCCTGATCACCCCAGATTATCAGGACTGGAATACGAATTATTGGAAACTGTGACCGTATTTCATCAAAATTATCGGGGAAGATGTATCGTGCTGCATTGGCAGTCGCCCTTCTGCTTCCGGGCAAATCGTAAAATTGTGCATATTTAATTATACGATTGTCCGTTACTTTCGATTTATTATGATAAGCTCTTTTTAATGAGACAGACATCATGGTTCGTGATGAAACGAACTGAAGTATCAATCTGCCAAGCCACGGCCTCTTACGGGATAAATCAATAAAAAAAGGAAGCTTCCGGTCATATCCGGCACTTCCTATCAGGATAAGTTTTTCAATGTATTTTGAATCACTTTTTAGTAGTAAAACTGTAACAATTAAAGCAACACCCCCTCCATAGGAGTTCCCGACTAATACTACGTTTGAGAGATTTCGCGCTTTGATAAATCGGATAACAATATCGGCTTGATCAACCGGAGAATAGTATTGATCATCCGGTTTCGACGAGTATTCGAATCCCTTTAAATCAAAGGCAATAACAGAATACTTTTCTGGAAATGATTCCCAAATAGTATCCCACGTCAATGCAGATGCCGAAAAACCGTGCAGCAAAATTATTGTTTTATCACCACGGCCGATTTCATAATAATTAATCCGAACAGAATCGGAATAATCAAATGTCTTACGCTTTATTTCCAGATGATCAGGTTCCGTCACCAGAGTACTTTCATTCCTACAGCCACATCAATGCTTTGGTTCATCAGTTGTTTAAATATGCTTCGAGAGCTTTGCGATGGTCGGGTGAGAAAGTTTCATAAAATCGTCCATCTTCATCTTAATAGCATCAGTATGTGTTCCGGCATTAAATGCAATCTCTTTGTCTTCTTCAAGACTCTTTGCCATATACACAGGCATGTGATAAAGATTTCCGAATGGCGACATTGCTCCGACTTCACAGTCAGGGAAAAGCGATTGAAATGTGTCTTCAGTAGCAAGCTCAATATTCTCTGTATGGAAAAAGGACTTCATGTCCTCGAAGCTAAGCTTATAGCTTGCCGGAAGCACAATCATCACATATTCTATTCCGCACTTGACAATAATGGTCTTTGCCATTTCTTTGCCGGGAACATGCAATGCTGCGGCAATTTCCTGAGCTGTATACGCACGTGGATGGGTTAAAACAGTATAATCGACGTTATTATCATCAAGATACTGCTTCAATTGACCTGAGACAGCCATAATTCTTCCCCCTATTTGTGTAATATTATTTATATAAATACTACGACGGCACTGGAAGATCGAAATTAATTAAGACGTTAGTTACAATCAAGAAGGAGAAAGAGAAACCTGGGATTCTATCGTGAGGTCAGAACGCTGTAGTTGTAATATATGTTTATGAATGTAACATGTCAATAATTATATGCACGAATTCATAATATTGTTCACTGAAGGTGTCGGATTTCGTCACATAAAACATATATTAAAAAGCTCCTCCGAGTGGTTGAATCGGAAGAGCTTATCAGATGCATTGCTATTCTTTTGGAAATCTGGAATTTATCTATGACAAAAGAAAATCTATACAACAAAATAATATCGGACAATAACTTTCCCTTCATTCGGCAGGGTTACATTGCTGTTCTCATTTCCATTGGCTGGGCAACCAACCACAAACTGAGTATAGAAAACAGAATCATCATGACAATCATGGGAATCTGGCTTCTTATTGCGGTTTTTCTCTCATTGAAAATGTAGTAAGCATGCCGATGAGAAATATAAATCCCAAACACATGCCCGATCTATGATCATACTCACCTGGAGTGCCCACACCGATTCAATAGAGAAGAGTGATGCTGTTTTCATTCCTGCCGTTCCGATCAGATTCCACCCGTACCCGAACGGGTCCGAAATCAGAACAACAAACTTCTGACTTTCTACGATAAAGTGTTCAATATTGTGTGCGACATGGTAAAACAGGGCAATCGGTACTATACTATATGCATATTTTATAAACAGAGTTTTCTGTGAAAGATCTTTAGCTCCTGCGGCTATTTTTGTCAACCAGACAAATCCATTATAAATAACAATCGGAATGAGAATGCCGCCGGCCATACCGATCGAAAATGCTCCCATCTCGCTCATGTTAAAGACTGATTGAAGAGACTGTAAAACTGATTTCCAAACGGGTGTCATTGTTAATCCGTGAAATGCTGTCAGAGCAAAGAGAATGAGTGCAAAGGTATGATTCATCTTTTCTCGGTTTTGGTGAGGTTACGAGGTCGTGTGCAAACGGGCGGACGTTAAGTGATACGTTGTCAAGTTTACAGCTCCGGAAACACTCCGCACACATAGCGCAATAGGTATTAGTAGTCATCGTTTTGAGATTCATACCGGTCGGACAGGGGTAACCTGTCCCATTTCCCCGGAAGCAGTCAACCGTTTTACAGGTCCTGCACACATCTGGATTTTTGTGCCGGATTTCAACCGGAGCAAACATTGCATACAAACCACTGACCCTTCCGACGAGACAACCGTAACGGCAAAACGATTTTTTCTCAAAGACCAATCCCGGAATAAAAACAAGACCAAACATCAATAAACCGAGTATGGCAGTTTTTTCAGGACTAAACGTAACCTGATAACCGAGTTCAGTCCAGGTGAGAGCAATAAAAAAAATTATCGCGGGATAAATATTCTTTAAATATTTCGGCCACGGCAAACCGAGATTAAACAATTCCCGGTTTTTAACCTTCAGAAACGACATCCTGCGCAGCCAGCTTGTCAAAGCATCTCACGGACAGGCGTAACAGAACATTTTACCGAAAAACAGAATGATAAAAATTAGCCCGACCCACCAGATATTCCAGGTTAGTGTCGGTGCGATATTTCTGCCAGGATGCTGATTTCCATAGAACCCAGCAAAGAGGATTACGAGGAACAAAAACACGAGAGATGCCTGAAAAAACAACTGAATACTGCGTGACTTAAAGAAAAGTTTTACCGGCTTAAATTGTGTAAGTTCAAATTTGAAATATGAATTAAGATGATTCGGTCGCCGTCGGATCATTTCAAAGATAACAAATGAAAGGAGCATGACAATCACGATAGATGAATAGTAGAGCCAGTCGGGAATACCCGCCATTAGGTGTTCACCCATCATTGACTGATCTGCTGGCATCCCTTCTGACATCAACTGATGTCCCATTGCCTGATGGTTCATCATTTGATGATTCATTTCCTGCATGTTTTGTGCCTGTTGCACCATAGCTGGCCTTCTATATTCTTTCGGGCAATACCATTATGCCTGTTCCCGGTGCTGGACAGAGATACTCACATATCCCGCACCCGTTACAAACATCCGATATCACCCTCGGTTTACCGTTTTCAACAACGATTGCTTCATTTTTAAGCGGACATTCCGTGTAGAAGTAGTCACAAATCTGACCCTGATAAGCAAAGCATTTATTCTGAATGAGATGCGCAGTACCCATATTGATTATAGTATTTGAGAGAAGCGCCTTTTCCGGGCATGCAGAAATACAGGGATAATCGTCGCAAAGGTAACAGGGAGTCTCTGAGGGTTCTATCATCGGAGTACCCACTGCCGCACCATATTTTACATCGGCCCGTTTCAGAGAATCATGGGAACATGCTGCAATACATTTGTCACATTTTGTGCATTGCATCAGAAACGACAACTCATCAACCGCACCGGGTGGTCTGTGAAGCGGAATAACCGTTTTTTCGACTGTATTCGATAATGTAGTGCTGATTGCATCGGCAGTATAGTCGACAAATGTCCGCAGTCCGTTTCGCAAAAAATGTGATCTGCTAATGTCTTGTTTTGTGCTCATGAGTTATGATAAGTTAAGGATTAATTGACAGCTTGAAACATCTCAACGTTTCTGCCTCCGTTTGTTGGTGAATCCAACCAGTAAGAATATTGCAAGAAAGAGTGAGCCTGTAACAATCGGAATCATATTGAAATTTGTTGTTCCTATTACTATCGGAAAAGGAATTTTTTCGAAAAAATCGTCTCTCGGTTCAAATGTCACATTAAAAAAGAACTGCTCTGCTTCAGGAAATTCAAGACTCATTTTATATTCATTATATTCCGATTTTACCATTCTGGGTATTGCGATTACTTCCTCTCCGCCCAGAAACGTTATTTTTGTTACAGACAAGGTCACCGGACTTGTGTATGCTTCCCCTGTAATCTTGTGTTTAATATAAACCTTGATACGAACCGTCTCACCCGGCATCGGATTTCCCGGAAAAGTTGAAAATGTCACTACATATCCTTCGGCATCAGCATCGATCACCATAGTCGGAATCTGAGGATAATTTTTGGAATAGAGATAATGCGGCAGTCCGAGCTGATGATGTGCAGGGATTGCTGTCGGAAAGAGAAAAATTCCGTACACAATTGCAAAAATTACGAGTTTACTTTTCATGTATTATAACCTCCCTGTATAAAACAGAGATTCATGATTGAAAAACACGAATGGCTTTCGCGTCAACCGGGCATACCTCTTCACAGAGTCCGCAACCGACACAAAGTTCATTTATTACTTTCGGGTACCGCTGCATATCAAGCTCAACCGCATTTAACGGACACACCGAATAACACGCGCCACATACACTCCGGCCGATAAACGGTAGACACAGATCTTCTTTCAAAACGGCCAGACCCATTGCCACCTGCTCGGGTTTCGTAATCGCTTCCAACACACCTGTCGGACAGACTGGCATGCATTTCATACAGAGATTACATGCATTTTCGGATGCCACGATATATGGTGTATCAGCAATGACATCTCCTTCAAGACTCCCTGTAAAAAAAACAATTGACCCTTTCGGACATGCTTCTGCGCATGCGAAACAATTAATACAGCCCTCCAGGAACATCGGTTCAGGTAACGCCCCCGGAGGTCTCAGATAAATTTTCTCAAGACCAAATTCGTACAACCCCTGCTACCTGCCTCCAGCTTTACAGGAGAGCGAAAACAGCAGGATATTAAAACTTGAATATTTTAGAAAATCTCTCCGTTCCATAACCTACATAATTGTTTTATAATTCAGAATCACCATTAAGGTAATTATTAACAAGTATCCTTTTTTTATCAAACCGGTCTTTATAGCCCATGAGTATATTGTTTTTTTTGCTTCCGGCCAATTCTATTGTGTTGCTGAACCGTGGACGTAGTGTGTATTCAAGTGCACCCGGTTTGCAGACTGATATACATAATCCGCATTGGTCACAGTCCGCCATTAATTCTTTCGTCATGGGTTTCAGGTCATAGGGACAAATCGGTATACAGTTGCCACATTTATCACAGAAAGTATCGTCACGCTTAATTTTGAGAATCCGAATTCGTGAAAGCACCGTATAGACAGCACCCCCGGGACAGATATATCTGCACCACCAGCGCCGAGAGAGGATGAGCTCAAAAAACAGAATAAAACCGATTATCAACAGTCCTGTTCCCCAAAATCCATAGAAAATTTTATAGAATATCTCACGGCTGATAACCGCTGGAGGATAGATTAGTGCAAGCAAGGGTCTACCGGCAGCAAACGCAGCAATTAATCCGAATAATAGAACATAATACTTTGTTTTTGTGCTGAATCTGATATTGCGGGTGTTGTATCCGGTTTTCTTAAGGAGACCGCGAAGCTTATCATTTAATTCGAGTAGCAGGTTCATCGGGCATATCCACCCGCAGTAGACTTTACCGAGGAATATTGTCAAAACAACGGGAATGAGAATAGAAAGCAGCATCGGGCCATAGAGAAATACAGTAATGACGGTCGATTCGACAAAAGCAAGAGGATCGGACATTTTAAAACCGAATATATCAATTGTCCAGACAGATCCTTTAACTTTATGGGTAAGTTCTATTACCTCGTTTCTGTTGTCTCCTTCAAAAACCGAATGAATTGAGGAATAAATCCATGAGTCCCCAATGGAGAAATCATCTTTCTGCTGGATCAGAATTCCGTAATAATTGAATAGCGGAATACCGATTATCAGGAGAAAAACAAACACCTGAACCGGCCGGCGAAGCTTTTGAACAGTTATAGAATTAACTTTAAACATTCTGAACTCTATCGTTTTGAACCGGGATAATTCTGATTGCCTGCGGGTAGTGGTAGCAAATCCGCTCACACAAACCACACCCGACACATTTTTCAACGTCAAGAATCGGCCGCTCCCACGGTCCGATTTTCAACGCTTCATCCTGAAGCGGGCATGCCCGGTAGCACACTCCGCAAATTCTGTCATTATAGGAATAACACAAGTTAGTATCGAGTGTCGCATAACCCATTTTGACTTGTTTTTTAACTAAATTGATATTATCCTGCAGCGGCTGAAGAGCACCCGATGGGCAGACATTGTTACATTTCATGCAGAGAATACATCCCTGTTGGCGGGGTACGATATATGGTGTTCCTGCTTCTTTTCCCGATCCGATATCAAAATACCGAATACACTGATTCGGACAAACTTCACTGCATAATCCACACCGGATACATTTCTTGAGAAAATCTTCCTCATCGAGTGCACCGGGCGGCCGGAGATATCTGAATTTCGCCTGTACCGGCAGCCACTTTAGCATCGACAGGAGATACATTCCTACGGTTAATGCGCTGTATTTAAGAACTTTTCTTCTATTCTGTTTTTTCGTATAAATACGACACAGGTTTTTTGAAAAAACTTCAATCGAATGCAGCACATTTTTCAGCGATGCGACCATATAAATTCTTACCCTATCCTATCGGTTATTTTTTCTATGCGAGCTGCAAGCTTTTTATAGTCTGCCTGACCCGAGACAGGATCAAATGCACGGTGTGCGACTTCGTTGACAAGCCATCTATTATGTTCAGGATCTGCATCGTCTGCAACTGACAGATTCCACGGTGAAAACAACATACCTTCCGGTACAATGTTTCGTGCCGGACGGACTTTGCTGTCGAGTCCAACTGAAACACGAGCTTCATAACTGCCGCGCCGTGTCGAAATCCGAATCCAGTCACCATCCTGCAGTCTATTTCTGCGTGCATCACTCACGTTCATTTCAACATATTGCTCCATGACCAGTTTACGTGTTGTTGCAGAGCGAATCGATTTTGCGGTATGAAAATGCTCATAAACTACTCCGAGATTTAACCAGAAAGGATATTTATCTTCCGGGACCTTGTCGTACCCTATTTTCGAAAAATCGAAATCAGGCATATCCGGTGTAAGACCGTAGTCACGGACTTTTACAAGTACGTCCATGTTATCAATCAGGAGAAAATCCGGATCAACACCGACTCTTCTCAGATCATCGATAACTTCAGGATATTTCGAATAGTCCTGCTGACAGAGCTGCATATTTGCTCTGCCATTCGGAGTTCTGAACATACCGTACGGTTTATCCGCCCAACCTGCTTCCTGGTTCATGTAGCGCCGTTTTGTACCACCCGCAAGCGCAATTTCTGCTGTCGGTGCCGGCCACTGCACGCCACGAACATCCCTGATTATCTGATACGGCGACACACCTCTTTCTTCGGCAGCTTTCAAAATGCCCGAGAAATCGGCATCAGATCCTTCACTGGCCTGTGCGATCTCAATAAAAATATCTTCAACTTTGTAGAATCCTTTTTCATTTTTTTCATACGGGAATATTGCATGTCCATCCAGACCGAGCAGGTTGGCAATCTCTATTCCCTTATCGATAACAATATCAAGATCGGGCTTACAATTCTCTTGTGGGTCGGCAGCTTTGTCTGTTACATATATCCGCCGTTCAGACTGAATATAAGTTCCGCCGCATTCACCCCATGTCGCAGCCGGGAATATGACATCGGCATACAGATTGTTTGGCGCATGCCGGTAGATTTCCTGAACAACGACAAACATATTATTTAAGGCCGGACGTACCAGAGTTTTTGTTTCCGGAAGATCGATATGTGTTGCATATATGAGGAACATCGCCCGGACTTTTCTGGGATCTTCTTCCGGCAGGAGACCTCTTTCCATCATTCCGATAGCATAACCGGGATTGGCCGAATCAGCCACCTGTTTCAATCTGCCTTCAGGAATATTCTAGAGCTTCGTGAAGAGATCAATTCCCTTTTCATTATATTGACCACCCTGCTTCAACCCCTGATTGAAGGGTAACCGACCTGTCAAACCGCCTGTAAGCCGCTCACCCATGGCATTGGGCTGACCGGTCTGAGAATGTGGGCCGCAGCCGGGCCGTCCGATATTATTTGTCATAAGATGAAGATTGATAATACTGATAACATTACGCTGACCGCGGACACTCTGGTTATAACCGATACCCCAGAAGGTATGGACACCACCGGTACCGCGCTCGAGCCCTTTTTTTGTTGCCCGTGCCCATTCGGTTGCAATATTCTGCACAAACGACACTTCTACACCGGTCACTTCCTGTGTTTTCCGGGGATCATAACTTTTTTTAATACCTTCTATAAATTCTTCCCATCCTGATGTGTGCTTACGCATAAAATCCCATGCAATGACATCTGGATGTTCATCGAGAAGGACATAAGCAATATTGTTGAGCAGAGTAATATCCGCATTCGGTTTTATCTGTGCATGGTATGCGTTATTTGGATTGACATCTTCAAATCCCTGAACCGTTCCAGTTCTCCGGGGATCGACGACCATTGTCGGGATATCTTTTGCACGTTTATGATCGACAGCCCTCCAGAACACAATTGGATGTGCCTCGCGGGGATTATGTCCCCAGAATGAGAGAAAATCACACATCTCAATATCTTCATAGCTTGTGGGAGGAGCATCCGAGCCGAGGGTTTTGATATAAGCGGTGACCGCACTGCTCATACACATCCGGGCATTTGCTTCCATCGTATTGGAACCGATGACACCCTTCATAAATTTGTTCTCGAGCTATTGGCCTTCAAACGTGAGTTGTCCCGATCCATACAATCCTATACTGTTTCCTCCGTATGTCTGTATGAGATGCGCAACCTTGTGAGCGGTCATCTCACTCGCCTCTTCATATGGCACCTCAACAAAATGCTCATCGTCAAAAGAACCTTTAGTTTCAGATGAAAAACCGAGATCTCCGT
This sequence comes from bacterium, assembly GCA_965249485.1. Lineage (GTDB taxonomy): Bacteria > SM23-31 > SM23-31 > SM23-31 > SM23-31 > CBDFMG01. Next base: position 3,333,422 of record OZ252239.1, read on the forward strand.
GCCCCGGTTTATTCCACTCTTCCCACGTATCTTTTCTGACGAGCACTTTTGTCAATCTGTCGATATAAATAGGCTCGTTAGCAGTTAACCCTTTAATGCACTGCATGCCTTTATTTGTTGGATGGCTTTTGTCGGGTACCATTCCGACGATCTTGCCATTCTCGACCTGAATCATTGTTCCACAGCCAACACCGCAATATGGGCACGCAGAAAGGAAATTATTGGTTACCTGTGGAGTTGCTTCGGAACGGGCAACTTTTATTTCCTGTTCTCTCCCACTGCATCCTACAACATTTCCGGCTGTAATAGCAGACATTGTTGCAGAAGCCTGAAGAAATTTTCTTCTTGTCAGCTGAAATTTATTTTTCCCATTATTTCCCGGGCTTTTTTTCTTACTGCTCATGGTATACCCCTTAATTTGTATGTTTCGGTATAATGATTTTTTGCCATGTACGGATATACGACACAATATCGTCAATTTCTTCGGCGTTTAATTCTACATTACCCTGATCTCCTTTTGCCCACGACCGCATTGCGGTCCCATTTCGCTGGTTCCGTGGCATCCTGCACACATCGTATCGAACAGAATCTTTCCCCGAGATGGTGTTCCAGGACTGATTCCCGGATGGATAATGTCTGATTCCTGTTTTTCATGACTCCGGATGTAAGCAACAATGTCATTCAGTTCCAAACGGGAGAGATTACCAATACCTTGAAATTCTTTGGCAAAACTGAGCATTGCACTATTGGAACGCCCTCTGCTCGCGGAATTATAAATAAACTGATCTGATGCAGCTGCAAGAAAATCCTTATTGAATAATGCAGGTCCGATCGTTCCTTCACCGTTTATGCCGTGGCAGCCGGAACACATGCCCACAAATAGTGTATTGCCGCTTTCAGCATCACCCTGAATACGAGTTGATGATAAACTGAGCTGAGGTGTGTTTTGCCAGCTTCTGAGAAATCCTATAATGTTCGCAACATCTTCCTTTTCGAGAAATGACCAGGAAAGCATTGCCGTGTTTTCCCTGCCGGTAACAATCGTATCATACAGAAACCGGTCGGAAGCAATCGAGAGAAACTCTTGAGAATTGAGTGACGGTCCAATTCCACTTTCACCCTGAGCGCCGTGACATGTACCGCATCGTGACCGGTAGAGTTTTTCTCCAATGAGTGTGTTGCGAGGTACAGACATTACCTCACGAAAAGTAGGTGCTTCTTTTTTCCAATTCTTAATATATTGTATGAGACCTTCTATTTCTTCATCACGGAGGCCGCCGTTTTCATGTGCCCAGGAACTCATATACATTCCGCCCCTACCGTTTCTGATCGTTGATTCAAGCATATCATCAGAAGCCATTGCTAGAAACTCTTCATTATTCAAAGCCGGTACAAACCGTTCGAATTCCCGGTACACATTGCTCTCACCGTTTTCGCCATGGCAGGTTTGCGCACAATATTCTATAAGATTCCTTACTTGGCAGTGATTTTCTGTCTCCTTTTATTTCCGCTAAAACTTCAAGAGAATAGTAGTCAGTCGAATATTCAGGAGTAAAAAGACTCATTGTATAGGTGATAAGAGCGGTCATTTCTTCATCACTGAACGTGTGTTTCGGCATTACAGAGCCAGGAGCTACCGTCTGCGGATCGATAAAGTGCTCTTCCAGCCAATTCACAACCGACCGTTCACCATGAACATTCTCAAAACTGTATTCAATGGATGTTTTTTTACCCTGATTTGTCAGTTCCACACTGGTAATGCCCCCAGTCCCGCGCACATTATGACATGAAAGGCATCCTTCACGGAGAAATATATTCTGCCCTTTCAGAAGCACTTCAGCTCCTTCGAGCTTTTGGTCCGTCTCAAATACCGACAAATGACACCGCCCACAAGCTGATTGACCGTATTGCACCGGAATAACGGGATATTCCCAATGTATACCCTCAGACTGTGCAAAAACTTCTGTTGCACTGAGTGCTCTATCCTGCCCTCCATGGCAGATACTGCACCCAAACTCTTCAACCGGGTGATTTTGTATGTAGTTTCCGCTATGTGTCGCATGAAGTTGAGACTGATCAGTCATATTGGGATTTTCTATACCGTTATGACAACTGATACATCTGTCTACACGGTCGAAACCATCAAGAATATTTTGTTTGATTTCTACCTGAAAATTTTCAGCATTTTGCTGTTCTAATTCGCTTTCGGCCTTGGAAATCAATATCTCTTTAAATTCCTTTTGATAGTTTTTCCATTCCCGCAGAGAATTTTCTTCATATGCCGATAGTCCGAAAAATATAAAGCAGATAATGCTCCCGGCAATTGTCAATTTCTGATAAAATCGTATATACTTTTTTTCCATATCGTTGCTCCAATTAATGCAAAGGCCATTGTGATGGTGACCAATAAAAAGCCCAGTTAGGACCACGAAAATAGGTGCCCATTATTGTTAGGATTAAAAATCCTACAAGAAAAGCAGTGAACAATGCTATTGCTGACATGCGTGTTGATCCGGTTTGACGTAAGACATGGAGCGACCACCATGCGTAAAACAGCACGATAAAGGAACCTGGATTGACGATAATGATCCAGAGCTGAGATATACTTGGAAACCAGTTTCGGAGCCATCCGAACTTGACCGTAAACGCCAGTAAAAGGACTGTAAAAACTGTCGATATAACAGCAGAATTCAGAGCGACTTTTTTCCCTTCGCTTCCGGAAAACCAAACTCCGAAAAAGCGGTCTTCTCTATCGAGGAATGGAACCAACATTAATCCCATAATCACTATCGTCGGTATGCCTATACCCCCCCATTTATCCTGAATACGAAACCAACTCCTGCAGTCCGAGGAAGTACCACGGGGCTTTTGCCGGATTTTCGGGAATGCTCGGATTCGCTATCGTTTTGAGAGGGGCATCAAAAAAATATGCAAGAATTGTCATCACAGCCAATGTCAGCATAAACACACCGACTTCTGCCCAGATAGCGACAGGCCATGTCATTACCGTGTTATCCGGCCCCCCGCTGAGCTGAGGTGAGCCTCCTCTCATCAAGCCCATGAGTCCATAGGTCTTTTCGGGATTTAGATTAAAGTTGCCCTTTATGTGTTCTTTACCACTGTTATCACGACCCTCTTCCCGGTTGATTATTTCATCGGCATTATCCGGTTTGCTGAGCCCTCCGTCTTTTCTGACACGCCAGAAATGGACGCCGATCAGTCCAAAAGCGACAAGCGGTAAAATCATAATATGGAGCAGATAAAACCGGGTAAGTGCCTCCTGTCCGATGACATTTCCCCCTATCAGCAGGTGTTTTATCAAGCCGCTGATATCAAAATAGCTTGTAATACCTAAAATATCAGTCAACTCTCTCGGAGATGCGGCAATGTTGGCGCCTATTGTCACAGCCCAATAGGCAAGTTGGTCCCACGGGAGTAAATATCCGGTATAACTCAGCATAAGAGTCACCATAAAAAGCGTCATTCCAATGAGCCAGTTAAAATTCCTCGTCCGTTTGTAACCGCTGGTATAAAATACACGTGCCATATGGAGAATGACCGTAAAAACCATACCGTGAGCCGCCCACCGGTGTAGGTTCCGCATATACTTACCTGAAGCAACCACAAAGCTGATATCCCGGACATTATCATATGCAAGACTGGTCGTCGGATTATAATAAACCATCAAGAGAACGCCGGTAACACAGAGAATTATAAACAGGAAAAAGGTGATAATACCGAGACCCATACTGAATGCCGGTTTCAGGCAATATTTGTGGATACGTGCAGATTGAAAATGGAGAAAGAAATTTTGAAATATTGCCTGCGACCGCTCTCTCTCCGACTTAGGCGGCCATGAATACCTGCGGAAAGATTCAGGGACTGTTTTTTTGAGTCCCTTTACATTATCCTGAAATGTTTTTAAGCCTTGCTCAGACATACTATTTTCTCCATGAATTTAAACCGTGAATGTTTCCTCGGAATTCACTTTCGTATTAGCGTCGACTACCAGTTGTCCATCAGGAGACATGCTGACCTTCAGCCATTCAAGTGGTTTCGGCGCAGGTCCACCAGTCACATTACCGACTGAATCAAATATAGAACCGTGGCATGGGCACAGAAATCCACCCTGAGTCTCTTTGACGATACAGCCTAAATGTGTGCAAATCGCCGACAAAGCACGGAATCCGTTTTCCTGCCGAACAACATAGACATTCCGCTCAGGAATAACTTTGTAGGTATTATTTTGGAAATCGGTTGGCAGACCCACCTTGAATATACTCGACGGTTCATTGAACACTTTCGGCAGCGGTAATTGCACGATACCAACGCACGCCATTGCTCCTGCACCGATCAGCGATCCGACTGCCATTTTTTCCAGAAAATCCCGTCTGTCGACAACATTCTTTTCATCATTGTGTGAATTATGTTTCGTCATTGACAAAGACCTCCCTGAATGTAAATTTTTCCATGGTGATTGCATCAACCGGACAGCGCTCGGCGCAGAGTCCCCACCTGATGCAAATTGTTTCATCTTTAATAATTGCACCAACCGTGTCGTGAGGTATCTCTTTGTATCGTGCAAGTATGAGTTTTTCAAGTTCTGGATTGCCGTTAATCGAATCAACAGGGATCAGCTTCAGACACGATTCCGGGCAGACATCTGCACACCCTCCACAGAGAATACACCGCTCGGAATTAAATATGGTGTTAACGTTACAATTGAAGCAGCGGGCAGCCTGACATACACTCTGATCGGTCGTGAATCCCTTTTCGACTACCGAGTTCATTGATTGTTTTCGTTCTTCAGGAGAAAGTGCAGGAACACCAACACGTGGCAATTGTTCATAGTCACTCTCTCTTTTGTAATCTTGTATCTCCGAATGCTCGACAACTGTCAAGATAGGAACCTGTTTTCCTGTCCGATAGGTGTATATTTTTCGGGCAGCCTCTTTCCCGTTTGCGATGGCATCGATCATCAAACCCGGTCCAAGGGCAACGTCACCTGCTGCAAATACGCCTTCTGCTTCTGTCTGTGTGGATGAAGGATCGAGTTTTAATTGTTTGCGTTCGTTTAAAGTGACATCGTCAGAATCGATAAAACTCAGATCAGTAGCCTGGCCGATAGAAAGAATTACGGTACCTGCTTCAATATTTATTATTTGTTTTTCATCAAATTTGGGAGCAAATTTTTTGTTCTCGTCAAAAACCGATAGACAGCGAATAAACCGTACGCCTATGACTGCGCCGGTATCGTCTATCAGAATTTCTGTTGGCCCGAGAGAGTTGTGCCTGACAACTCCTTCCTCTTCTCCCTCTTCAATCTCAACTGTATCGGCAGGCATTTCTTCAAACGATTCGAGACATGTGAGATGAACTTCTTTCACTCCCATCTGACGAAGAGCCGTTCTCGACACATCATTTTCAGTCTGTCGTACAACGGTGCGGGCAACGTCATAAGCGACATTGCCGCCGCCGATGACTACAATCCTTTCTCCGAGGTCGACCTCTTCATGCAGTGCAACATCTCGTAGAAAGTCGACTCCCCCCAGCACACCTTTCGCATCGACATTCGGGATAGGAATCATGCGGGATTTTTTTGCCCCGACTGATATCAGAATTGCATCGTGAATGTTACGAAGTTCTTTAAATGAAATATCTTTACCAACCTGTGTGTTGCATTTAATCTCGGTACCTAACGCCTTGATCACTTCAACTTCGGCTTCGATCAGATCCCGCGGCAGCCGGTATTCCGGAACACCAAGATAAAGCATACCTGCGGGGACTGGCTCCATTTCATAAATGACCGGTTTTATGCCCATCAAACATAGATCGTGTGCAGCAGCCAATCCTGCCGGACCTGAACCGATAATTCCGACACTCTGTGCATCATCCGGTATTGTGTATTCTGTATTTTTAAACCGATCGAGATACTGTCCGAAATTTTCGGCACCATCACATTCATACGAGTTGCCAAGTAGTTTTTTCAAAAAATGAATAAGTCCTGCAGAATACTCCTTCGATTCCGATCCGAACTGTTCGGTTACAAACCGTTTGAGTGCTCGGATGGATACAGCTTCGTCAAGATCACTCCACCTGCAAGCTGCTTCACATGGAGCTCCGCAAATTCTGCCGCAGATCGATGCAAGAGGATTAGGTGCACGTGCGATAAGGTATGCCTTTTCAAAATCACCTTCTGCGATTGCTCGGACATATCCCCGTGAATCGGTGTGTACCGGACAGGCATACTGGCATTTAACCTGTTTCTTCCAGTATTCATCGTCGGGAACTTCAACTGAAAATGTGTGTTTCATTTTCCACCATTCATAATCACGAAACACTGTTATATATTAAGACCTTTTTATCTCTTATATATAAATAATTTACCTTTACATCTCTGATCCATTGTTGACATTATCACAAATTAGTAAAATAGTGATTCAATCACTTTAGGTATGCGCAGTTTCATATTATCATTGAGTTCGGCAATCGATTTTGTCAGCATCGATTCAATGATTGTGGATTTAATCTCTGTCCACTTTTCATGAACCGGACAGAGATTTTCCTCCGAACCGCATTTTTCAAATCCGAGAATACACTTATCAAACGCGTGAAGACCGTCAATGCTGTCAACAACGTCTTTCAAAGTGATTAATTCTGCAGATCGCGCCAGTTTAAATCCCCCGTTTGGTCCTTTTACTGAAGCGAGAATTTCTCTTTTAGAAAGTGTTTGCAATATCTTTGCAAGGTACGGCGAAGGTATTTTGAGTTTTTCGGAAATTTCCTTAATAGAGTAGAGTGCTTCGGGAGGCTGTAACGACACAAAAACAGTGGCTTGAATACCGTATTCGCAGGATCTACTGAAGAGGAGTGACATATGATACTCCTTTACAAGTATTAGAAGACCTTTTTATCAGAATATAATTATAAGAACATTAGAAGTCAAGAAAAAAGTGATAAAAATGAGTTTTAATGGGGGCGAAAGAAATCCACGATGAAGTCCTGCTGCTCGTGCCGCTGCACAAGCCTGCTCTATTTCTTCCTCGGATGCCTGCCGTGAAAGCTCTGAAAACGATCCGGCTTTAAAACAGGGATAGTATTGACCCATAATATTGATATAGGAATTCTTGCTGAGATGATATGCAACGAATTGGACTATTATATCTGTTTTTGCAAGATCATGCGGCATTACCAGATGGCGGATAAGCATGCCTCGTTCAGCTATTCCCTCTGAATTGAAATGAAGGTCGCCAACCTGACGGTGCATCTCCTTGAGTGCATCGAACAACCTATCGGGATAATCAGGAGCCTGAGTATATTTTTCGCTTGACGCCTCCTCCGGAAATTTCATATCTGGCATATATATGTCAATGATTCCATTGAGATATCGGAGTGTCTCTACCGAATCGTATCCGGAGGAATTATAAACCAGTGGAACGTAAAGACCACGTTCTGCAGCAATCGCAACAGCTCGGACAATTTGTGGCACATAGTGTGTCGGTGTCGCAAAATTTATGTTGTGACATCCGAGAGATTGGAGAGAAAGCATTGTTTTCGCAAATTCTTCGGTAGTAATATGCTTCCCTTCTCCAAGATGGCTGATAGTATAATTTTGACAGAAGATACCTTGGAGGTTACAATACGTAAAGAAGATTGTGCCCAATCCGTTATGTCCTACAAGAGGTGGTTCTTCACCAAAATGAGGAAATGCACTCGATAGTATAATATCTGCTGGCGCGTTGCAAATTCCGGTTTCTCCATTGATTCGGTTGATTCGGCACTCATGGGGGCAAACGGCGCATTCTTCAAGGAGTGATTCAAGCACTACTGCACGTTGATAGAGTTCACCAGTCCGTGATAATGTCAGATAGCCAGGTTCAAACATGAGAATTCTTTTTGCATAGTAATGTGTTTAAAAGTAATTATTCAAATAATAATGGTAATTATTTATACTGTCAACAAGATAATTAATATATGAATTGTTGCTATCAGTTATCAGGAACGTTACCTTTCGAATGTTTGTATTTAACTGTACCTTGATTATGGACATCCAACGTTTGAGATATAATGAAATGAAAGTGTATCGAATAATAATCATGTACACCATTGTGAGTACTTGTATTGGGTGTACTGCTATGTCTGATGAACAATCAGGCCTCAGAAACCATCTCTCCGAATCATCAAGCCCTTACCTTCGAAGTGCGGCACATCAACCCGTTTCCTGGCAGGAATGGAGCAATGAAGCACTTGAAACCGCACAGGAAATGGACCGTCTAATTCTACTCGATATCGGCGCGGTCTGGTGCCACTGGTGCCATGTGATGGACCGTGAATCGTATGAAAATGAGGAGCTTGCAGAATATATTAACAGCAATTTTATTGCTATCAAGGTAGACCGTGACGAGCGCCCGGACATTGATAGAAGATATCAAAAATTTATTCAGATTATTTCCGGCCAGGGTGGATGGCCGCTGACCTGCATTCTGACTCCGGAGGGAAACGTTATTTACGGCGGCACCTATTTTCCTCCCGAAGACCGGGATGGAAGGCCCGGACTGCGAACAGTTCTATCAACTGTATTAGAACGTTACACAATGGATCCCGATAACATTGTTAATAATGCCCGAAATTTCGTTTCTTCTCTGGCAGCCTCAGAAACAAAGAAAACAATATCCGGGAGTTATGACGAATCGATTATCCAATCAATTATCCGCAGTATTGAAAATAACTTTGATGCAGTAAATGGAGGATTCGGTTCCGGTCCTAAATTCCCGAGTGGTAGTGCAATTGAACTTACACTAGCTCAATACGACAGAACAGGGGATCCTTTTCTGCTCGAAATTGCAGAGAAAACACTCAAGACGATGGCAAATGGCGGCATTCACGATCAAATCGGCGGAGGATTTCACCGGTATGCAGTCGACGGCCAATGGCAGGTTCCCCACTTTGAAAAAATGACACCGGTGAATGCCGAGTTACTTCAAAATTATCTCCATATGTACCAACGCACAGGAATTGAACAATATAAAGAGGTTGCGGAAAGTATTGTCGAATATTATGAGACAGAAATGTCAGATAGGAAACTGGGGGGATTTTATGCGCATCAGGATGCTGATGTATCGCTCGAAGATGATGGGAGTTACTTTACATGGTCACTGGCAGAAATAAAAGCAATCCTCACGCCCGAAGAGTTGGAAATTATTACTCTCTATTATGGTCTTTCTGAAGAACCCGGAGAAATACGTGAAGCACCTGACCGCAATGTTTTATCTATCGAATCATCTGTCGAAACCATCGCGGACAGGCTTAATAAAAAAGCTACACTCGTGCAACAATTGATTCTGTCTGCGGATGACAAAATGCGCACTGTGCGGCACAAACGCACCGCTCCATTTATCGACAAAACATTATTTGCTTCTCATAACGGTTTGATGATATCAGCGTATAGCGAAGCATACAGAGTATTAAAAAGACCCGATCTGAAAATTTTTGCACTAAAAACTCTGGACACTATCAATGAATCGCTCTATAGTGAAGGAGAGGGTTTTGCCCACTCGTTAAACGAAAATAGCTCCACTGATTTCAGACTGCTTACTGATCAAGTGTGGATGATTCATGCACTTCTTGATGGCTTTGAATTATCGGGAGAAATCCGGTATCTTGACCTTGCTCATGATGTGATGCAGTATGTTCTCAATGAATTCCAGGATCCCGAAGGAGGATTCCAAGACCGTATATCGGATGATGCAGCTACCGATATTCTTTCTATCATTCAAAAGCCGGTAAACGATTCCCCGACTGCCTCACCTAATGCGGGAGCAATTCTTGCGCTTGATAAGCTCTATAATCTTTCAGATGAACCGGTATACTATGAGGCTTCCGAGAGAGCATTAGCGGGATTTGCCGGATCCATTGAAGAATCGGGACTGTATGCTGCCGCATATGCCCTGGCTCTTCTCTACCATATTAACACGCCTCCTCAGGTAGTTATTACCGGAAGTCGTACTGATCCTGCTACAGATGCACTCTATAAAGCGGCAGTCAGCTCTTACAGACCGGGAAAAGCGGTTTATATCTTTGATTCAGAATCTATTCCAATTGATAGGGTACCGGATATTGTTGGAGCTATGATGTCAGGTAGTAATTCCGGTGATCTACCTGCTGCTTTTGTCTGTGCCGGAAAGGCATGTGCTCCCCCTACCGGAGATCCGGAACAGTTGAAGGAAATTATAGCAACATTTGGGCGGTGATATCAACGATCGGCGTCTTCCAGGATAATCTCTTTATAATCCTCTATTGTATTACAGTTTATCAGCATTTTCGGATCGATACTGTTCATGCAGTGTTCGATCGGTATTATCGTTGTAGTACTCTTGTTAAGGAGAGAATTGAGAGCGTAATCACCACGCTCAAAAAGGAGACGAGTCTGATTCAGTACATCAATATGAAGGAGAGCTGGAAGCGGTTCTATTAGATTATTGTGCTGAAAACATGTTGCATCAGCACCATTTGAATATTTGGCAAGAGTGGTACAAAGTTTATAAGAAAAAAATGGTAAATCGCATGGCACAACAAAAATCCAGGGAGTGCATGTTGTTTCCAGGGAAGTATAGATACCCGATATCGGCCCTTTACGAGGAACGCGATCTTGTATGACTGGCAAACCTATAAATGAATAGTCCTCGGGTGAATTTGCAATTACCACTATGTTCCTGAGTATACCTGAAAGCTGATTACATATATCTTTGATCAGTGGTATGCCGCCAACGTGTACCAACGCTTTATTCGATCCAAACCGCGAGCTTTTACCCCCGGCAAGAACAACCCCGGTAATATTCGTTAGAGATATGCTCATACAAAAAATTTCAATTTATTCTGATTTCGCAAGAGCATGGCACATCGTGGTCTGGCTCGCATAGAATAGGCACCGTACCCAAATCCTGCTTATTAAATAGAGTTGTCCAATGATAAATGCGCCGGCAATGGTAATCCACGAGGAGATGCCTGCACCCGGTACAACCAACCAATACAGAAACATAATGGCAATCCACACTATTCCTAATACCACATAAAGACCGAAAGTATTGAGAAAATTTGAAAAAACGACCTTGAACGCTTTTTGTATCCCTAGAATCGGTGCAGACACAACATTCGGAACATCATCTAAAACAATCAGAATTTTTGCATAATCGAACACTATATTAACACACCACACAATGGTCCAGAATAGTACATATTGAATAACCGTCCAGAGAAAATGTATCCGCTCATCGATGGTTTCACGATTCATTTCTTCTACAATAAATGCGAGCAGGCCAAAAAACTGCGTAAATAATAAATAATAGAGAATCCACGATATGAATGCTAAAATAAGAAATCTGGGAAAAAATCGGACTGCTCCCTGAAAAAATAAGCCATTACCACTTTTATTGTTATACGCCACTAAGAGACCAGCAGCAAAAAACGTCCAGAGAATCAGATAAGATACTCCCAGAATTACAAAGCCAATATAACCGCCAAAAAGATTTCCGGAGAGGAAAGAATCAAGACCATTAAAAACTGCTCCGATTTGTGTTAAAGCGGGATTGAAAGCCGATGCAAGGCCGGTTGCCTGAGCTGAATATCCGCTATACCACAATCCGTCAAAACCGTCAAGCATCCTGTCCGCGGCACTGCTCGATCCAAACGATTCATACAATCCATCACCAATAGATACTGCGAAAATGAGTGCAAACACTATATTGACACTAAAAACGAGAGCAACAAACCGTTTTGTATGCAAAACACTTGTAATTCCATTTTTCAATGCAGCTAGTATACTCATGAAACCCCCAATAATTTATTGAGTTAATCTTTATTACTGAGATATCGTCCACACAATAACACTATTCATTCTACATCACGAAAAATATGAAAAGAATTCAATGAAATTCTGGAGCCACAACATCCACTGCGATGCCCATTTTGTTGAGGCGATCCCCGCATTTGATTCCTTTACCCACGAATTATTGACAGAATTTATGTCAAGAATTAGCTTTCTTTCCGGATCAATAATCACTTTGCTCACTGGTTCCGGATTTTCATAATCAAATCTGACCCATCTCTCTTTACCATTCCAGTACTCCGATACGCTGTCACCATTTTCAAACTCAACAAGAATATCTACAGGGAATACTGCCTCTCCCCACCTCCGTATAAATACTCTGGAATGATATTGTTCAGATACATTTTCATCAGTACTTTTTGAAGGTATTGAATCCGGATTATATAAAATATTCTCCTCGGATTCATCTGCGCTTTCTTGAAACGATGATGAAGTTACCTTTCCTACACCGTAATCATACACGTCTGCCGAATAGAAAGCATCATCGAAAAACCAGTTCATGTTCTCATCCGAAAACTCATTTACAATGGCGAAGAAATCCTCCGGCTTGGGATGTTTGAATTTCCACCGGTCAAAAAAGGTCGAAACAATAGTCCTGAACGAATCCCAACCAAGATAGTTTTCAAGTGTCCTGAGCATCATTGACGGCCTGTTATATGAATTGAGTCCATAACTGCCCGGTCCTGTCATCCAGGAGTGTTTCGACATCGGATCGAGTTTTAACGGAGAATAGAATCCTGCATTAGCATCGGCACCGTCGAACCGCTCCGGTAATTCAGTACCTGCATAGATAATCGGGATAAATCCTTCGAAAATCCTGCTTGTGAGCGGTCGCGGAGGATATATTTCTTTCATCGTGCGTGCCTGAGTATATGAATTAAATCCCTCATCGATCCAGGCATGTTCAAATTCGTTGTTTGCAACAATTCCGTACCATATTTGATGGCCGTATTCATGAATTGTTACCGATTCGGGAGACCGTGTTTCAAATGGTGAAAGCCAGCGAGTGCCTCCCGTGAAAAATGTCGGATATTCCATGCCCCCTGAACTAGATTGATATGCCGGGTCCACAATCGTCACATGTCCATACGGGTATGCGCCAAACCATTGTCCATAATATTTCAAACCGGCTTTGGTTGATTCAAAATACCGTTCAACTTTATCTGCATGATCCGGCATCAGGAGCAACCGGAGATCGACCGGAGGCAGCCCATCCTCTTCAAACCGGTCGGTGTGGACGGACAAATAAGGTGATGTCACCCAGGTAAAATCGTGCACATCTTCCTGATGAAATCGGTGTGAGGTTGTACCATTATTATTATCTATAGTCTCAATCTCTCTGCCTGTTGCACCGATCGTCCAGCCGGAAGGAATTGTTAATTGTACATCATAGACACCAAAGTCCGCATAAAATTCTGTCTGGATAAATTGGTGACAGTTCCATGTTCCGTCTGCTTCAAATACACCTATTTTCGGGAACCACTGAGCAAGAAAAAAATAATCGCCCCGTGCACCTGTTCGTGCAAATGGTCTCGGAATTTTGGATTCCCAGACGATTTCAAGACTGATCGTTTCACCGGGGCCAACCGGTCTCGCTAAAGGCAGTCTGAGAACCGTGCGGTCATCGACATTTCCATCATCAGGACTAAATAACTCCAGATCACCTACTACTTCGGATTCCTGAAAACCGTGATCTCCGATGATTTTCATTGAGCGAATTTTGCAATAAGCCCAATCGTTATCCCGGTATTCGGAAAATTCGAAGCTGTCCAGATATCGTATAGATTGAAAAAAAGAGGTGTTTTCCCCGCTCCAGGCATTATAATAGAGATGAAATTGAAGCTCGCTGGTAGGAAACTGTGTAATGTTTCTCCAGGTAAGTATTTCAGTCCCATTAATGAGGCGGTTCTCCGTGTCCAGATTGACTACCATTGTATAATTTGCGTTCCGTGGACTCAGCGGTTCACCGCTGCCGGCCTGTGCGTTCGCATTGATTGGTGAGACTAAAAAACTCAAAATCGGAACTATCACAAAGAAATATATACTTCTCAGTATTACAGGTATATGTTTCATGTGCAATTCCCCTATTTTAATTGAGAACATGTTTGACTTACTAAACATAGAACTATTTTTTCGAAGTTCTGAAGTTTGGATACTTCATCTGATTTATTGAATAAACATTCAGCGTAATTCAGAAATTAACCTCTTGGCAGAACTGCCGAGCAGCGAAGCGCCCACCGCAATCATTGTAAAATTCTTTTCTATATATGGCTTTACTGCGTCTGCTGATATTCCAAATATCCCAAGCGGAAGACCCGCTTTAATACCGGTTTCTCTGACTTCATCTATCGCCTGAGTTACTTCGGGGTGAGTTACGTCACCTATTCGTCCCATGCTGCTGGAAAGATCATACGGTCCGACGAAGAGACCGTCGATTCCCTCAACGTCAACAATCGAATCGATATTTCGGACGGCGGTAATATGTTCGATTTGAATAATGACTGCTATATCCTTATTCGCGGTGTCCAGATATTCCTGAAACCTGTACCCATATCCCTGTCCGCGGGATATGCCGACACCTCGCTCTCCGACAGGTGGATATTTGGTTAATTTGACAATGTTCCGTGCCTCTTCGGCTGAATTTACATGGGGAACAATGATTCCGTCAGCGCCGATATCGAGCATTTTTTTTATCCGCGCCTCGTCATGCGATGGAAGTCTAACAACACAGTGACATTTATCCTGAGAGGCCTGAAGCATTCTTATAATATCCGACTCATTTATCGGTGAATGCTCCAAATCGAGAAATAGCCAATCAAAGCCTGATAGTGCCAAAATTTCTGTAACATCAGGAGACGGTAACGATACCAGCGTTCCGATACATGCATCACCCTTCTTAATCCGTGAAGTAAACGATTCGTTCATATCCGTTCATCCATCCTTATTATTTGCATAATGTATCGTTGATTTTTTATAAACAACCTTCGATTACACAATAGTTGTTCACCTTCATTTAAACTCTTTGTCACATTGAATAATAACTATTCAACAACTTCAAAAGTACCGTGGAGTCCTTCATCTGAATTCCAGCCGACCCATACGTCGAATATTCCGTGTTCGACAACAAAATTCATGTCCCGGTCGTACATGCCGAGCTCTTCGGATCCTAGGGTGAGTGAAACTGATTTCTGTTGTCCCGGTTCGAGGTAAATTTTATCAAACCCCTTAAGCTCTTTTACCGGACGGGCAAGACTTGCAACCCTGTCACGGATATAGAGTTGAACAATTTCCTCTCCTGCCACTTTTCCGGTATTTTCGATGTCCGCCTTTACTGTTACTGTTCCGAACGGACCAATGGTATCTTTGTCGATCGACAGTCCGCTATATCGAAATGTCGTGTAACTCAATCCAAAACCGAACGAATAGAGAGGAGTGGCTGCAATATCAATATATCCCGCGACGTTTCCGGCATTCGGTAAGGATGACCGTCTATCCCCCTCTCTCGGCGGCCTGCCTGTCATGCCATGATTATAGTAAATCGGTACCTGCCCGACGTTCCGCGGGAATGTCACCGACAGTTTTCCGGAAGGATTGTAATCGCCGAACACAACATCGGCAATGCCGTTCCCCGCCTGTAACCCCAGATGCCATGTCTCAAGGATCGCCGGGATGTTCTCAGCCATCCAGGGAATGGTGAGCGGTCTGCCGTTCATGAGCAGAACAATGACCGGTGTACCAGTCTCATAGACGGCCTGAAGAAGCTTTTTTTGCACTCCGGGAATATCAAGAGATGTCCTTGAAGCAGCTTCTCCGCTCATTTCAGCGGCTTCACCGACAACAACAAGAGCAACATCGGCATCCCCGGCAATTTCAACAGCTTCAG
This sequence comes from bacterium, assembly GCA_965249485.1. Taxonomy (GTDB): domain Bacteria; phylum SM23-31; class SM23-31; order SM23-31; family SM23-31; genus CBDFMG01. The sequence goes on from OZ252239.1 coordinate 3,349,189, forward strand.
CAATGTTGCTTTCATCATCTCCAAGAATTTCACTTCCTTGAGCATATCTTATCCGGGCATTCGGCGCCTTTTTCTGTATTCCCTCCAGCACTGTCACTACATTTTCTCGTCTGCCGAGAGCCCATGTACCAAGCGGTTCTCTCTTGTTATCAGCCAGCGGCCCGATAACGGCGATCGATCCGATATTTTTCTTGAGCGGCAGGAGATTGCCTTCATTTTTCAGCAGCACGATCGATTTACGCGCCGCATCACGGGCTGCAGCTATATGCTCCGGCTGTAAGAGAACTTTTTTTCCAAGATCCGGATCGGTATAAGGATCATCAAATAATCCGATCATAAATTTGACAGTGAGAATTCTCCTGCACGCCTGGTCAACTGCTGATTCGGGTATGACACCGTCCCGCACAAGCTCCGGCAGAAACTTTCCAAACAGACCACTGGTCATTTCGGCATCCACACCGGACATAAGTGAGATCTTCGCCGCATCCGCGCTGTCGGCTGCGATACCGTGAACAAGGAGTTCCGGTATTGTTTCCCAGTCGGTTACGATAAAGCCTTTGAATCCCCATTCCTTGCGAAGGATATCATTCAATAAATATGAGTTTGCCGCCGGTGGGAGTCCGTTAAGACTGTTAAAACCGCTCATCAGGGTTAACGCACCCGCTTCTACGCCCGCTTTGAACGGGGGCATATATATCTCACGAAGCGTCCGTTCGGACATGTCGAGTGAGTTGTATTCTTTTCCGGCGATTGCGGCTCCCCCGCCAACATAATGCTTCAGGCATACGGCAACAGAATGCGGCGAGGTGAGATCTGTTCCCTGAAATCCCTTGACTTTCGCCACAGTCAAAACCGCGCCCAGATATGGGTCCTCCCCTGTTCCTTCGGCAATTCGTCCCCACCGCGCATCACGCGAAACATCGGCCATCGGTGAGTATGTCCACCGTATGCCTTCGGAGCGTGATTCTTTTGCGGCAATTTCCGCGTTACGGCGGACAAGCTCCGGGTCCCATGTGCAGGCTTCACCTAACGGGATGGGAAACGTTGTGCGGTAACCGTGTATAATATCTTCGCTGAAGAGAATTGGGATACTGAGGCGGGATTCCTCGACGGCAATTCGCTGGATCGTATTTGCCTCATTCACACCAAACAACCGTAAAAACAATCCGACCTCTCCCCTCCTGACCTTTTCAGCGACATCATCGGTGAAATCGGAAAAACCGATCGACATCTGCTCAAGCTGACCCACTTTTTCCTCAAGGGTCATGCGTGCCAATAGGTTTTCCACTTTCTCTGCAACACTACTCTGCTGGGCAAACACAGTATTGATTGCACAGAGACAGTAAACCATGAAAATACAAATTACAATTACACCTCGGTGTTTCATACATCCCCTCATTATTTTCTATCGCCTTATCCATTAAGGTTTGACAGCGATCATCTGTAGCTCGACCTGTGCGCCGACGTTTAATGCTGCAACTTGTACGGTAGCTCTCGCCGGAGGATCACCTGGAAAAAACTCCCGATATACCGCATTGAATTTCGGAAAGTCGTTTATCTTTGCTATGAAGGCTGTCACTGACACGACATTTTTGAAATCCATGTCAGCCATTTTCAAAACCTCACTAATGTTCGCCATTATCTGCCGTGTTTCGGGCTCGATACCTCCATCAACCAGCTCAGTAGTGATTGGATCTCGTCCAAGGTGACCGGAAATATAAAGTGTGTTACCGACGAGGATGCCCGGACTGTAGGGGAATCCAAAATATGGATACGTCTCAGGACTAATAACCGTGCGTACATCTTCCGACTGCGGCATAGGCTCCATGGTACCGGACATATTCGTTGCATAAATTCCAATAATAAGACCTGCTAAACCAGCCAATACAGCAACGACAATACGATTACCCCATATCATAATGCTCCTCCTTCTCTTACGTTACGCGAATAAAATTTATGTGGAATGACGATTAGATATGATAGTTATAAATTAATAATCTGAGGAAAGAATCAAGAACAAACCTATTATATTATAATCTGAAAGTCAAATGATATTATAGGTAAGTAATAGTGTAGTACAAAAATATTTAATTTTCATTAAAAAAATTGTTTGTTTTATTAAAAGTATTCTGTAATATTTATCCACTACCATCCTTAAAACGTCAATATTTCAATCCTGATTATACGTAGTAGTATAACACATGCCCCATTAAATGAATCAATACACAAAAACGCAATAAATTACCAGGAGACCTATTCATGACCACTCTAAGAATAACGTTCGTTATGAAACAGATTAAGGTATTTATGTACTGCATCATGGTTGGAGCCTGTGTTTTTTCAACCACAGTCGAAACAACAATCGCTCAAAATTCTATGACGAAATATGTCAGGTACAATTACATGGGGGCTGATTCTTACGGCGTGTTAAGGGGCGACGTAATTCACGCGCTTGATGGCGATTTTATACATTCATCGAGGGAAACAGGGGTAATCATACCATTGTCAAATGTTCGACTTCTCTCGCCCGTAGTACCTTCGAAAATTATTGCTGTCGGTTTGAATTACAAGAGCCATCTGGGAGAAAGACCAGCATCGGAATATCCCGGACTGTTTGCAAAATATCCTTCGTCTATCATTGCCCAAAATGAAGCTATTGAAATACCATCCGATGCAAAAAATTTACATTACGAAGGTGAACTTGTGATCGTAATCGGGAAAGAAGCAAAAAATATTTCAGCTGCCGATGCTCGTGATTACATATTCGGCGTAACAGTCGGAAATGACGTAAGTGAGCGGGACTGGCAGCTGAGCGATCTGCAATGGTTGCGGGCTAAAGCCTCCGATACGTTTTCTCCCGTCGGTCCGGTTATTGTGCAAGGTCTTAATTATAACGATCTTTTACTCGAGACAAGACTCAATGGAAAAACCGTGCAATCGGAAAGGACACAAGATCTGCTTTTTAATGTTGATACGATTATGAGTTATGTAACCACGTATTTTACGCTGATGCCCGGGGATATTATTTTTACGGGAACACCCGGAAGTACGCTGCCGATGAAACCGGGTGATGTTGTTGAAGTAGAAATCGAAGGTGTAGGGATACTTCGAAACCATGTACGTGCAGCGTCAAAAAATTAAGAATACTCAGAGTAATTTCATTGAACGTTTTTGAAAATCAATCTGAATAAATAATACCCTCTAAATCAATAACAAATAAAGCTTTTAGTTTTTCCAACTCTATTTTTCTCGCGTCCTTTTCACAATTTAGTTTGACCATACACCATAATCTTCTTTTCTTAATTTCTTTGTAAGCATTCGTTCTGCAGTTTCCGACATTTCGCGCTTCTTGAAAGGATTGTAAATCTCAAACAATTCCGGAAGTAATTGAATTCCAAACTCCCGTACCCACCAGGAAGATTTATGACCTTTGTAGTGCTGCTTTTCTCTCACTTTAGGGGGGCGGACAGATTGACCAACATAAACACACGGTTTTGTTGAATCCATAGAGGGATTTGCTTTACGAAATTTTCTTATGGTTCTCACTCTGTCCTCAAGCTCAATTACATATACATAGAACGGCATAGTGGTGTGTAGGTTGTTTTAGAAAAAGAATAATTTCAAGGTTAAATCTGTCCAGCTTGTTCTAAAGACATACTCAATAGAGTGCACCATAATTGAAGTAAATAAAATCAGATAAAGCAAATAGTATTAACTATAAATAAAAAATCCGTATTAAATTTTTCCATTTCATACATGAAAAGATTAAAATTCTTGTTTATTTCCAATATGTCTCTTATACTTAAAGTAATCCTGCCTAAAAAAAATTACATTGCTTCAGATATACGTGTTGGTTAGAATCATTGCATTAGAACATGTATAACCAAATAAAATTGAATCACCAATAATAAGGATTCATAATGTCATCTACAATTCGACGTCGGGAATTTATGGAATTAATGGGTGCGGGAATAATAGCAATGTCGCTGCCCCAATGCGTTTCCCAAAAAACCGGGCAAACAAGACCCAATATTCTCTGGTTAAGCATTGAAGACATAAGTCCCGACCTTCGATGTTATGGAAATAATGAAGTTTTCACTCCGAATATAGACAGGTTTGCACAGGAAGGCGTCAGATTCACCAATGCTTTCACCTGCTCACCCGTTTGTTCACCGAACAGGTCTTCCATCATAACCGGGATGTACCCCACGTCAATAGGTTCGATGCACATGCCAACAAGGCATGTCTATCCTAAATCATTTCAGCACATTGACTATGAAACTGTCCCGCCGCCGTACGTTAAATGTTTTACTGAATACCTGCGCGCTGAAGGATATTACTGTACAAACCGGGATAAGACCGATCATCAGTTTCAAGCGCCCTTGACGGCATGGGATGCGAATACGGATGAAGACCGGACGTGGTATATGAACGATTCCATTCCTCTTGATTGGAACGGCAGAGCTCAGGGACAACCGTTTTTCACCGTAATAAACCTGCATGGTACGCACGAAGGTGAAATCCGGCGGGTCCGTGACAAAGAACCGGACAAAGACCCGAACAGCGTGACGCTCCCCCCTTACTATCCCGATACACCTCTTGTACGCAGAGATTGGGTCAGATACCTGGACGGTATTGAAAAAGTGGACATACAGGTCGACGATGTTCTCAAGCGTCTGGAACGTGACGGGCTTGCTGAAAGCACCGTTGTATTTCTCTGGAGCGACCATGGGCGGGGTTTGCCCCGTGGAAAACGGTGGATATACGACTCAGGAATTCACATTCCTCTCATGGTGCGGTGGCCGGGAGTCATAAAACCTGGAACGGTTAGTACAGACCTTGTCAGTTCGGTAGATTTTGGCCCGACCGTTCTCTCCGTTGCGGATGTCGAGGTCCCTTCCTACATGCAGGGGCAGGCGTTCCTCGGAGAACAAAAAGCAGGACCTCGTGATTACATTTATGCGCACCGTGACCGAATGGACGAAGCGTATGACATGATTCGCTGTGTGCGAGATAAGCAGTATAAATACATCCGGAATTTTCAGCCCGAGAAACCGTATGCACAGCACATAGAATACATGGATAAAACACCAACCATGCAGGAATGGAGAAGGCTTGCCGCGGAAGGCAAGCTTGAAGGTGCGCAAAAATTGTTTTTTCAGGAAACCAAGCCCTTAGAAGAATTGTACGACATAGTAAAAGATCCTCATGAAATAAACAACCTTGCTGAAAACGCTGAATATAGTGTTATTATTGAGCGAATGCGCAGTTCACTTGATACATGGATGAGCGACGTTAACGACCTCGGGCATATCCCCGAACTGGAACTTATAGAACGAATGGAACCCGGAGGAATACAGCCGAAGACTGCAGAACCTGTAATATCCCCGAAGGGCGGTACGCATGCCGGTTCTGTTTCCGTACAACTCTCCTGTCCGACAGAAGGTGCTTCGATCGCCTATACAACAGAAGAAGGAGATGACCCCCACTGGCTTCTCTACTCTCGTGAAATAAAATTAACCGGGACCGCCAAAATCCGCGCTCGCGCTATACGGATCGGATATGAAGAGAGTCCGGAAATTCAAGCTGAGTTCAGAATAACGTAAATAATATTTAAACCGGGAAGTATATTACAATGAATACAAAGAGTTCACTACTCGTTTTGTCAGGGCTGCTCTTTCTGCTGACGTTCATCAACTCGTATGCTCAGGATTTCGGTATTGAATCTGTTGAGGACAGTAAAAATATTTTTTCACTCCTGGAACGGGTAAAGATTATGAACCGCCTTTTGCTATTGAAGCAGGAAACCGTCCTTCCGGAAGTCATGAGGCGCAGTGGAATAGACATGTGGATAGTCCGTAATAATGAAACAGCTTTTTATCTTGCACTATTACAATCAGAAGAAGACGGTCTTGTCAAACGAATGCCCCCCTTCCTGATTTTTTTTGACAGAGGGGAAGAAGCCGGAATTGAATGGTTGTCAGGCAGATTTGACGATCTTACGGGAATAATTAAAGAACGGGATCCAAAAAAGATCGGAATAAATGAGGAACACAAATGGGAACCGTATAACTACGGATTTTCCGAAACTCATAAAGCTGAACTGGAAAGCCGGATCGGTACTACGTACGCTTCGCGGTTAGTCTCTGCGAAAATGTTGAGCATCTGGTGGCATGAAGCAAGAACTCCCGAAGAGCTGAGCGTTTTCAGACACGTTGTCGGTGTCGCCCACGATGTTATAGCTGAAGCTTTTTCAAATAAAGTAGTTATCCCCGATGTTACGACCACGGTTGATCTGAACTGGTGGATGAGACAAAAATATCTCGATCTTGGGATAGACATACGGTCGCATACCACAATAACGCTCCAGAGAAGCTCTATAGAGCGGGAAAAATATGATGACGACGATTATTATTTTAGCTTTCTGGATGAACGGTATAAGACTGATCCCGCTCCAATAGAGGGATTGAATACGGTTATAAGACGCGGCGATCTGATTTTCTGCGATACAGGGATTATGTATCTCGGCCTCAATACGGATATCCAGCAGATGGCATATGTCTTAAAAGATGGTGAAACGGATGCTCCGGAAGGTCTCAAAGTGGCGCTGCGGCACGTCAACAGATTGCAGGACCTTGTCAGTGCAGAAATGAAACAGGGACGTACCGGAAGCGATATAGGATGGACTGCCGTGGAAAACGCGAAAAAAGAAGGAATCCGGCCAAAAGTTTACTGTCACCCCCTCAGCTATTATTTCCGTCGTTATGGTCCTATAGGAGGATTTTTGTCGGGAGAGCCATTTTATGCCGGCACGTATATACACTCGGAAAGGAGAAGCGAGGGGAACAGGCGGAGGGAACGCCCCCGGTTTGATCTACGGGTACCGACGACATTTGAAGTAGCCAGCCCTGAAAACCCGCTACAATATAATACCGTCTATGCCTTTGAAATGGATATACAGTACGAAGTGCCGGAATGGGACAATCAAAATGTCATTATATTTTCCGAAACGACCATGGCGTTTACACCGCAAGGGATGATGTATCCGGATGGCAGACAGACCGAATATTATTTGATAAAATAACGTAATAGGATAGAATTATGAAAAAAAAGAAAGCAAAAACGCAATTACTTCGACGGGAATTTCTTAAGAAAGTCGCCGTTGGTACCGGTGGATTGCTTGCTGCACCGTACCTTCCCTACTGCGGAAAATCTGTTGAGAGTAATCCGAATATCATAATTATATTTACCGATGACCAGGGTTACGAGGACCTCGGATCGTACGGATCGCCGCTGATCAAGACTCCGAATATCGATACTATGGCAGGAGAAGGAGTGCGGTTCACAGATTTTTACTCTGCCAACTCAGTGTGTTCTCCCTCCCGTGCGTCTCTTCTCACCGGCTGTTATCCGACTCGAGTCGGCATTCCCGATGTTCTCTTCCCCTACGACACTGAGGGTCTTAACACTGATGAAATAACGATTGCCGAATTGCTCAAAGATCGCGGATACGCGACTGCCTGCATTGGTAAGTGGCACCTGGGACATAAACAAAAATTCCTTCCTACACGACATGGATTTGATACCTATTATGGTATTCCCTACAGTAACGATATGGAAATTGATCCTACTATGGAGCTTGCAGATGACATTACATTAAACGAAGGTATGACAATCGAACGTTTACGAACTGAAGAACCACGAGGCAACTGGGTGCCCCTGATGCAGGACGAACAAATCATTGAATACCCCTGCGAACAATCTACCCTGACGAAACGCTATACGGATAAAGCATTAGAATTTATTACGGCACACCAAAAAGAGCCGTTCTTTCTCTATATCCCGCACACAATGCCCCATATTCCGTTGTTTGCTTCTAAGGCGTTCGAAGGCAAAAGCGAGCGTGGACTCTATGGCGATGTTATTGAAGAAATCGATTGGAGTGTTGGCGAGATACTGAAAAAGTTGAAAGAATTGAACCTCAATGAAAATACGCTGGTAATTTTTACTACTGACAATGGCCCGTGGTTAAGTGAGAAAGAAAATGGTGGGAGCGCTCTGCCGCTTCACGGTGGTAAATTCGAGACGTATGAAGGTGGAATGCGTGTACCGTGCGTAATGCGCTGGCCGGGAAAAATTCCAGCCGGAACCGAATGTTCCGAAGTTGCGGGCACTATCGATTTTCTACCAACTGTTGCAACGCTTGCGGGATCGGCTGTTCCCGGCGACAGAGTCATTGACGGCAGGGATATATGGCCGATAATGAGTTCTGCTCCCGGAGCCCATTCTCCTCACGAGGCCTATTTCTATTATAGTATAAACACGCTTGAAGCAGTCCGAACTGATAAGTGGAAACTCCGGCGCGTGGAAGGAGTTACGGAACTGTATGACCTCGACAATGATATGTCTGAGACAAGGAACCTAGCGGAAGAAAATCCCGAAATTGTAGAGCAGCTCAGCACGATTATGGAACAATTTGACCGTGATTTGAAAGCAAATGCCAGGCCGCCTGGTCAATGGTCAGCGGAAATGGGTTAGATACTTCAAATTGGTTGACTAAAGTATAAAAAAATTGTATTCTTAATCCAACGAGCATCATGAACAATACAACAACATATCCTCAAAAACCTCTCAATTCAGTCCTGATAAAACCATCCGGACCCGATTGCAATATGGACTGCGTCTATTGCTTCTATTTGGAGAAGTCTGAATTATATCCTCAAGCAAAAAAACACAGGATGAACGAGGATGTACTGAAGAAAATGACCCAGCAGTTATTATCCCAAAATATACCGTTACTCTCTATTGGATGGCAGGGAGGGGAACCTACCTTAATGGGGCTTCCGTTCTTTGAAAAAGCGATCGAATATCAAATGCAATTCGGTAATGGGAAAACAGTCTCAAACGGCTTTCAAACCAACGGCATTCTTCTTGATAAAAGCTGGGCGCACTATTTCAAAAAATATAATTTTCTCATTGGTCTCTCGCTTGATGGCCCTGAATATATTCATGACTATTACCGGGTACTGAACAGCGGTGAAGGTACATGGTCGAAAGTTGTCGACCGTGCGAAGCTGCTCCTCGACAATGATGTAAATGTTAACGCGATGATAGTTCTGAACGACCAAAATACGCAGCATGTCGAAGAAATTTATAATTTTCATAAATCTTTAGGCTTGAATCACATGCAGTTTATACCCTGTATGGAAACAGAAGATGATAGTACGACACAAGTGAAATCATTTTCTATTAACCCTGAAAGATTTGGTACGGCACTGTGTACGTTGTTTGACCTGTGGAGAGCGGATTTTGTCAATGATGAGCCGACAACATTCATACGGTTCTTCGACTCGATTTTTTACTCGTATGTTGATCTTACCCCGCCGGATTGTACACTACTCAAAGAATGCGGTAACTATGTCGTTGTTGAACACAACGGTGACGTGTATTCATGCGATTTTTATGTAGAGCCGCAGCAGTTGCTGGGGAATGTTAATGAGCACGATATTGTTGAAATGGCAAATTCCGGGCAACAAAATGCGTTCGGCAGTGCGAAAGCCGTTCTCTCGACCGAATGTAAAACCTGTGAATGGCTAAAACACTGCAGGGGTGGATGTCCTAAGTACCGGACCATTCAGACTGACACTGAGGATCTTCTCTACTTTTGCTCGTCGTATAAACAATTCTTTAATCATGCCGATAGTGAACTGAAAAAAATTGCGGAAAACTGGAATAACCAACGTAAAGAAGAAGTAATCGCACAGCGAAAAGACGCTATTAAATCCTTTGCGGCAACAGTGGGAAAAATTAAAAGAAACGATCTCTGTCCATGCCGCAGCGGGAAAAAATATAAACACTGCTGTGGAATTTTATAAATAAAAAATGACTACAAAATCTAACTCGGAGACTGTGTATTACATAGTAAGGTTTGCATTGTGTACTTACATCCGTTTTCTCATCAATGTAGAAAATTGATCTCACCTTAATTCCAAATACCCTACCCAAATTGTTCTGATCCGCTACGAAATGCATGGCTACAGTATATATTTTTAGCAATTTTCATGTCACATACGCCATAAATAACACCTTTTCACACCAATAATGGCAAGAAATGGCAAGCTTTTTTTAATTAACAATTATCGAGAATAAGCAAATATTATTTGACTCCTTAGGCTGTACGCAAGTACCTCTTCAACATGAACGATAATCATGGGATTTAAACTTGTTGTGTTACAATTACTCCTTTATAGTCTACACCACGTAAAAGTTTTATATTTGTACCATAAGCCCCTTTTTTTGCCTCATCCGTAAAATCTTGATTTGTAATCACTATACCTTCTGTAGCTCTATAATAGTCCCGAGCAAGTCCCACTTCTTGAACTGCTCTGAGCCCCACGTCTTTTTTCTCTCTATATATCAATTGTACCACTTTTTTAATTCCTTCCCGTTCAATTATTAAGTCTGCACCAAAATCTTTTCCCTTTGATGGCATCTCAACTTTATATCCATTTGCCGCAAAAAGACCCGCTAATTCTTTTTCAAACTCTTTCCCTAAATTAGGTTTATAAACTTGTTGTAATAATTTTAGAATTCTGGAATTAATTCTTCCTTTAAAAAGACCGAATAAGATTCCACCAATCATAATGCCCAAATATATCAATGCAATGATGTTTGTATATTCATTTGAAAAAATATTGGTATGAACCCAAATTAAATAATCTACAATTGGCTGCCAACCCAATTCTGCTAATAAGAAAAGAATTAGAGTTGGCAGAAATAAAAACAACCTTCTATACTTATACCATTTTTTATCATATTCTTTTTCCTGGGAATTTCTTTCAGCCATTTTTTTAGCCCCTAATGATTACTTGACACAACTGGTTAAAAGATAGAACCTTGAAAAAATACTCCAATTCTAATACTTGAACATTTACTACAAATCAATAATTACTAATTTCTAAATCCATATTGCAAAATTTAGAAGAACCAAACAAATCCGGAAATAGTGACAAATGGTTTATATTCATTCTATTTAATGACTTCAGTACATTTTTTCGGTTTGAATTTGGAACTGTAATCTTCAAAAAGATATAATCATCATTTTCTGCAGGATAGTAATTTTTTACCCAATGCTCAATATCGACTCCAACAGGACCTCGAGTAAATAGTCCACCTTGGCTAACCAACCGATAATTCTCATCTGATAGAGGTCGCAAAAATTCTAAATCAGGTGGATTGGCTGCATTGTTTCCATTAGTTAATTCAGTAGAAAGAGCATAAATCGCTCTATTCCTAGTTTGATCTAGTCCAATATCTATAAAGGCAAAATAAGATGCAAGAAAAGGAGAGCTCGTCCAATCTAATAGAGGAGTGAATAAGCCATAATGCTGTCCAAGGGCCCACCAATCATTATCATGATTAATTCTATGCGGAGTTGTTCCACGCCTTCCTCTTGTGGCAAATTTAAAATTATCTAAATGTTCATTCACAATAGATTTTTGTTCCCTTTTTGACTTTTTCTTTAATACTCGGTCCAATGTTGGTTCCAATAACCAATCGGAACACCTTTGACCTCGCCAGATATAATCGCGATAGTTAAGCATTTCTTCTCTAATATAGTCAAAAAAATAATTCCATGATTGAAGCTTGACATATAGTATACCATGACTTTTTTCAGTTTCAGTCCATCTCTTTGGTTTTGCCATTATGATCCCTTATTGAGATTCGAGTTGTTACTATTGTGTACCTTTAGAATAAAAAAACTTTATTGAATTTTGTCGCGTTTGATTATGTTGTGACGGGCACAGAGTAGTTGGATGTTTTCAACGATGAGAGATGATCCAACTTTGGAGTAGGGGATGATGTGGTCGAAGTGTAGATTGTCTGAACTGCCGCAAATGACACATTGCCCTTTGTCTCTTTTCCAGACTTGCAGTTTGACAGTAGCCGGAATGACTCTTGTGTGTTCTAAATCGGTATCGTTATCAGAAGCCGATGCTTCGTCCTCAATAAAAGTTAATCTAAATTTGAATACATCTCTGGCATTGCTGTTTTCTAACCATGCGTCGATTAATTGAAATAAGCCATTATACACCCAGATACCCGAATAAATCTTCTCATAGACTTTGACCAGTTCTGGAGCAATTTCTCCGCTTTTATACTTTGCTTTTATACTTTTGTGCGGCATCAAAGAATAATCCATTTTGTGAAAGTGTACCACTCGGATTACACATTGGTTGATCTAAAGACTTGGGATTGGTGATGCCATTTGTTTTTGGTTGGTCGTGTCCTTCATAGATTAATATGTTTCCTTCATCTTCAATTCGATCGGCATATGGAGCGTTTGGTCTGAGACTCATTAAGGATGACACTGTAGGATCGTCCGAGCCGGAAGTTCATACCGCGTTGCAGATTTGCGCCTTCCTCACTGCACATGTCTAAATAGGAAATTACGTCGCCTGGTTTCATGTAAGGTTAAATTAGATTAATTGGAGAGTAAATTTCATGGCATTTTTTAATGTTGTAAAATATAAAACAAAAGTATTTATGGTATAATGAAGGTTATCTTTTGAACTAAACTCAATACAAACATGAAATTTTGTACTAAGACAATTAAGATAAATCCAAAATGAAATCATATAAGCATACCAACACAGTAATCTCGCAAACGTATTGGTACTATTTGCCAAAGAATGAATTGTCCAAAATATTTCTCCAAGATCTTCTCTCGAAATTTCCAAATCTCTATATTTAGCAAGAAGCCTTTTTATATGGTGATCCAATCTCTTAAACGCACTATTTTGAAAATCGCAATATTTATTAAAGTCTTCTCTAAGTTGATTACTCCCTTTTCCTTGATCTGTAAAATCTGAAAAACGTTCATAGTCTCTAATGATCGGAGGACACCATGAAGAGTAGATATAACTGGCAATAGAAAATCCAACTGCACTAAAATAGAACATCTGCCAGCTAAAAGGTAATCCCCAAATTATAGTGAAGGTGTTACCCCACAAAGAAAATGTCACTTCGGGTCCAATTTTTGCCAGCAGCTTTGCAAGCATAGGCACAGCGAATAACCAGATATATGATGAACGCAAGAGACGGCTTTTTCCCATTCTGTTTATCTGAGACCAAGGTGGTATGTAGGATATTTTATTCATTTGTTGTAGATTTATTTCAGGAGTGTTATTGTGATAAAACTTTTTTAATATAATCGGTGTCTTCTTCTGAATAAATGTGGTGCGTAATCTTATTTTTTTGAGCTTTGACATTCATTTTGATTTTTTCAGGTAACATTTTAGCAGCAATTATGGGATCAATGCCGGAAGGGAAATAGGCAATGTAATCAAAAGGTAATTTAAAGGAAGTCCAGGAATACGTATCATAAATATTTCCAATTTCATTCTCATACAATATTAAGAAATGTATGGTAAACTCTTTATTACTACTAAAATTTACACTATATGAAAAATCTAATGATTGATTTCCACCTTGAAGAATTTCTTTACCATAAAATTCATCAAGAGCCTGAGTGCCAATATTTAGTTTGTGAAAACTTCTATCTAAAAAACTATCCCTGAGAATAGGATTTGTGGAAATGGTATCAGTATAATAAAATGCAATAATTCTTGCTAAACTATTGCCTATGTTTTGAAAATTATATTTTATCTTTATATTAATAAAATATGGGAATTTAATTAGATCTTCTTTAATCCCGGAATGCTTTAAAAGTGAATCAACATATTCTGCCTGAAGTGAATCATTACCAAAAAACATATTTTCAAAATTTGCTTCTGATATAACAGGAGTATCTTTAATTATAATTTGAGGCCTAAAAGTAGAGGCATTGGTAAAATAATTTATTTCATCATATTTTATATTTCTCAGTTCATCGCAAACAAAATTTAGTATTACTGCAAATAAACTCAAAATTGCAAACCAGTTACCTATTCCAAAGGATTTCAAAAAATTAAATATATTTTTCATTGATAAATTAGATTAATGATTTCGGTTAATAAATATAAATTACGATGTATAATAATAAAACAAAGACTTTTTTTAATTGCCATTTGCATTAATTTTGTTAGTCATTTTCATTTCCGTATCACTATCTGTTGATAGATTTACACCTTGTGCTAAATATTCTGGTGTTTTCATGATTTTTTTGAATACACTTTTCAGTTCATTTGTATCTTCACGATAGCAATCATAAATAGAGACATCCATATAACAATTCTTAAATTCTTTTCTTGAAATAGGATCAAGATACAGACAATTTCTATTCCACCAATCTTGAGCCTTAATAATAACTGAATGCTTTTCACCAGAATTATCTGGCTTATGAATAACTCCTAACAATTCAGTCCAAAGAATATATGCTTCTTGATGAACTGCTAGCCGCTTTTCAAGTGCAGCTAATCTAAAAGCAGTTTTTTGTTGTTTCCCAAACAAAATCCATTGTACTATCGAGGAAATGAGAATTCCTGAAATAGTACCAATTATTCCTGCCAATGTAGCATCCATTTTATCTCTCCATTCAGAATACTAAAAAAGAAAAATGACTAAAAGTAGTTAATTGAAAAATTCAATACTAAATAGAACCACTTTGAATCCGATGAGATTTATTTTCCCATCGGGTAATTTTATTTTTTTTTTGGAGTTTAACTACTTAAAGGTGGGGAAAGTTGCGGTTTTTTTCACTTGTTGGTTGGTTTGTAGATGATTATTTCCTTTTAAATGGGGAATTTCTATTCAGTATTAATTTCTCACCTATTCCTCCTCAGCACATCCCGAATCGTTCCGGTTTTCCAGCCTGTCTCGTCAGCGACACACGCAATGGCTTCATCATAATACCTGTTTTTTTTCAAACACTCATATCGTTTAAACAAATAACTGCGCTGCCGCTTCTTAAAAAACACCGCTAAATGCTTAACAAACCGATCATATTCCTCCTTCGACCTTACCGCCTCATCACCCATCGCCACAATTCCCCGCCTTCCAAATCCTCCAAGAATCCTCAATAATCATTTTCCTTGAGGCACATCCACTTAATCTCTTTTGGAGTATTGATTTTTCCCATATATCAGAAGAAAAGTGGTTGAATAGTAATTTCCATATGTGTACCATGGTGTTACAGGTTGAAAATTATGATGGAGTAAAATCCACCAGCACTATCCTACCACTTTGTAAAGTAGAGCTCCCAGAAACTGGTCTGCCCTTCATCCTTTTCCAGATTAACCGGTTTCCCATCCTTGAATACCATTTCCAGTTTTCTGAGGTTGGAGATATTGTCAAGCGGATTATCCGATACGACGATTAAATCAGCGAGTTTACCTTCCTCGACTGTTCCCAACTCGTCTAATACGTCACACATATCTGCACAGTTACGAGTGGCAGCAATCAGCGCCTGCATCTCGGTCATGCCCGAAAATACCAGCTGCTCGATTTCAACAATCCCCATCTCCCCATGAGGAGGAGAATCGCTTCCGGTAATGATTTTCACACCTGCATTGACCGCTTTCATCAATATTTCACGCTGGCTCAAAGCTTTACTCGGTGACCGTTCGTTTTGATAAGCAACACGAATTCTCCCTTCAACTGTTACCGGATCCTGCTCAAGACCCAAATTCGCTATTATACGCTCACGATCCGTAATATATTGGGCACTCAGATTGCACGCGATAGTCGGGCAATAAAACGTACCTTTTTCCGCCATCATTTGAATAGTTTCATCGGTGATCCCGTCGCCATGTTCAATACAGTCGATATCTGCTTTCACTGCCAATGCTGCCCCAATATCCCCCGCATCAGCGGTCACCCGCAAACCGTGTTTGTGAGCTATCTTTATCGATTCTATAATTTCATCCTCTTCCATATTCCCCACGGCAATCTTGATAAAATCCACACCACGCGTGATGTTTTCCCGCATAGCCCTCCGTATCTCATAGGGACCATTAACAAAGATTGCCACCGGCCAGTCCGGCTTCCAGTAGTTTCCCTCAGTTACTGTTACTATTTTTCCGGAAGCAAAAATACGCGGACCGACAAACACACCTGCATTAAACGCGTCTCTCCAGGCTATGTCGATGTAGTCGCGATCTCCCGTCATCCTGAGACTGGTGATGCCTCTCCTGAGTGCGTCCATGGCGTTCCTGCCTCCCCGTATTGCCGCCGGTAGTACCGGCTCATATGCGAGGATATTATTAACATCCGGGTACAGATCGGATAAATGCGCGTGCATATCCCACAAACCCGGAAGTACGTACGCCCCGTCAAGATCCAATACCCGGACATTCTTTTCTCCCGGGGATTGACGATAAATCCCTTTCCTTATTTCCGTGATGGTGTCGTCAGTGATAACCACGGTCATATCTTCCATTGGTGCATCACCCGTACAATTAATTACTATACAGTTGGTGAGGACGGTTTTCAGCGTGCTCGTATCCTGAGCATTTGTCTGGCTTATATTTGTAAATAGTGGTATCAGTAAAACAATCCCAAGAACTTTTAGAGCTTTCATGTACCTATCCTCCTGTAATTGAATTGATCATCACCATACTGCGTGTTTTTTTTGAAACAATCTGAACGTACATGTGTATAAATCTTCAAAATCCGGTTGAGAAAGTATTGTCCGGTATAGTGTCAAAAACTATGGTATGAAGTAGTTAAACTCATGAGGGGTTTCGGATAAAATGGAAAGCCTGAGTCCCCCCTCAAATGAGCAGACTCGAAATTTAGAAGATGTATCGGCTGTCACATCATCTACTTCCATACCAGGTGCACTATGACACGTGGTCCGGAAATGACCTAAATTACCTTTTTGTATAATATAACTCCATAAGACCTGTCAGACCTTCATCTTGTGTAAGGTTCACAATTTTCCCGTCCTTGATCACCATTGTAATTTTCCTGATATTTGAAATATTTTCCAGAGGATTATCCTCAATGACGATCAGGTCAGCGAGTTTTCCTTCTTCAACCGTACCGATATCGTCCAGCATACCCATCATATCAGCTGAATTACGGGTAGCGTTGATCAATACCTGCATTTCATCCAACCCTGATAACACCTGCTGTTCAAGTTCCAGTAATACTTGCTCTCCGATAGGGGTTCCGTCGGCGCCGGTAAGGACCCTGACGCCTGCTTTTACTGCTTTGCGAAGAATGTTCCTCTGGTTTAATACAAAACTCGATATTTGTTCGTCAATAAAAGCTGCCTTGGTTTTTCCTGCAATGATCTCATTTTCTTCGTTCAGGTTCAGTTCAGCGATTCTTAGCTCCCTCTCAGCAATATTTCCAGCGGCCAAATAGGCAGCCGATATAGTAGGATCAAAAAATGTGCCTTTTTCCGCCATGAGCTGTATAGTTTTGTCACTGAGTCCATACCCGTGCTCAATGCAGTCGA
The DNA here is from genome assembly GCA_965249485.1 of bacterium. Lineage (GTDB taxonomy): Bacteria > SM23-31 > SM23-31 > SM23-31 > SM23-31 > CBDFMG01. The sequence continues at coordinate 3,366,593 of OZ252239.1, forward strand.
TACCGAGTTCTACAGCGATACGAGCAGCTTTTTCAGAGGAATGCGCTGTCACCGGAATACCAAAACTGTGAGCTGTCTCTATTGCAGCTTTAATTTCATCCCGGTTGAGAACGTTTGCCTGAATTTTAATAATCCCTGCTCCATTTCTAATATTCTCTCTGACAGCTTTCCGGACTTCATCAGGACCATCAACTTGTACGCCACCCGGATAAGGAGGAGCATAACCGTCACCATGAGTTGATGAAATGCTTGGTCCGGAAGAAATGATCCGCGGCCCGACAAATACACCCGCATCGAAGGCTTTCCCCCATGCAACATCCAGGTAATCCCGCTCCGCGACCATTCTGAGAGTTGTGATACCCGTTTGGAGTGCATCGATAGCCATTCTGCCTGCGCGTATTGCTGCCGGCAATACCGGTTCATATGCAAGTATATTATTCACGTCAGGGTTAAGGTCAGATATATGGGAATGATTATCCCAAAATCCCGGAAGCACATAGGATCCGTCAAGGTCAAACAGACGGACATTCTTTTCTCCCGGGGATTGACGATAACTCCCTTTCCTTATTTCCGTGATAGTGTTGTCAGTGATAACCACGGTCATATCTTCCATCGGTGCATCACCTGTACAATTAATTACTACACAGTTAGTCAGAACGGTTTTCAGTGTGCTCGTATCCTGAGCATACACCTGGTTTGCGGTTATAAAAAGTACTACCAGAGAAAAAACACTGAGCATTTTTTGAATCTTCATCCATTATCCTTTCGGTTTGAAAAATGTGTCGGGATCGTTTTTATTGCTTCCCATTCGTTCGTTATCTTGGCTTATCGACATCGAGAACCACGACAGAGTTAACCGGATCCCATGCCCGGCCGTCCAATGTTACAACTATATAAGCGTTTCCTTCGATTGCAACTTGATAGTTTTTCCGGGGGATGCTCTGCAGACCGTACGCCTGTATCGGGCGTCTCCGAACCGTGTCTAATACCAGTCTCCCATCCTCAGGCCAGTCGAACACGTGCAGGTACAAACGGGTTGTGCCATCGGCAAGAATCCGGTGCGTTATCCTTCCCCATTCAGGCTGCTCCCACTGAGTACCCTTTGTCCCATAGATACTTTCACCGTATTTTTTGAGCCAGTCACCGGCTTCAAGGAGGACATCAACCGATTTCTCGGGAAATATGCCTTCGGGTGTCGGTCCGACGTTCAGCGTGTAATTTCCACCCAAACTTGCTACATGGGTGAGATTATGAATTATCATTTCCGCAGTTATCCAATCAGGTGTGTTGTCGTGGTACATCCATGAACCGTTCATTGTCACATCCACCTGCAAGTTATGATACGACCGAACATCATTGAGCTCGGGGTACAATTCTTCGGAGATCAAATAATCTTCCGGTCTATGGATAATCTCACGTGCCAAATCCTGATGGTTTATAATTACCTCGGGCTGGATCGAACGTATCATATCCATAATTTTAGGAAATTCCATACCGAGAAACGCGCCGTCCTCACCCAAATAGTGTGAATTATCTCCTAATAATATATCGATCTTGCCGTAGTTGGTAAACAGTTCGCGAAGCTGATTTCTCATATACTCGACATAAATCTCAACGTCAGCGTCAGGATTCGGATTATAATGCTGACCTATTTCCCTCTTCGCGAGTAAATCGGTATGAAATCCTGGATGATGCAGATCGCTAATCGAATAATACACTCCCAGCCGTATGCCGGCATCAAGACAGGCATCTGCAAGTTCTTTCAGGGGATCACGGCCGAAAGGAGTATAATCCACGATATCAAAATCGGTATACTGTGAGTCGCACATACTAAACCCGTTATGGTGCTTTACGATAAACACGATATATTTCATTCCGGCATTCCGGACGACATCCACCCATTCTTCAGCATCGAAATCGACCGGGTTGAAAACCAGACCCCTTTTTAGTAAATCTTCATAGTTTCTCCAGGGTTCACTGCCGTAAACCGGTTCACCATTAATCATCAACCACTCTCTTTCTTCAGGTGTTCTCGGCAGGGCATCGGGTCCCCAGTGGATGAGCATGCCGTAGCGTGCGTTGTGGTACCATTCCATCTTGTTATCCATTGATGTGTTCCAGTCAGGCCGGATATCAACCATTGTTTGAGCTTGAACAACCACCGCTGCAATAAAAGACACTAAAAAGCAGGACACAATACAGCTCCGTACCCATTGTGTCAATGATGTATGCATAAATACCTCATACATATATATGTCATTATTGTTTAAATCTTCAAATGGATTATATTTTCAACAAAGAAAATAACGTAATTCTCATTCAAAAAGATGCTCCGCAATAATCATATACAAAGAATGGTTTGTACGTCGTCAGAACAAGTTGGAGTGATTGGGTTAAAAGTTAAGAGGTACAGTTAGTCTATGCAAGTGTTTTTTATTATCCTCCTTCCATACGTCGCCTTGCCAGATAACATTCCACTAATATATATAGACAACAATTAAGTTTTTATCTGCCTGCAAGGACGAATTTTAACGAATGGATATAAGTGTTGAAGCATTGAAAATTCCGGTTGGAACAGAGATGAGATGAGAGGCGAGATTCTAATTTAAAGCTTTTCAATCATTACAAAAAATAGAAGTGTATAACGTTTAAAAAATGAGGAGTGAAAAAGAGAATGATGAGCAGAGCGTGTGTGAAATTTCTAATACATTAAAGCGTTTTCAGTTGTGTCTTATTTTCACGATAATACAGCTGCAGCTCCTGTGTCAATAGTTTACACCGTGCGTATTTACCTTCCTTCAGCAGTCCCATAGGTTGTAATAAAGATACTGCTTTAATTGAACGTTCGTAGTGTTCACAGTCAAAATGATCTTTCCTGCAGATAAAAAGCGACGGACTTTTAAATCCCTTAACCGGATAAGGCCATGCGCTGCCGCCTCCTGCAAACTTACATAAAGAGCGGATATTCTCAATTTTATTGTAAAAATCCCCGATTGATTTCATTCCCAGACCGTGTGTAATGGCATTCACAACATTTTTATTTAATTAATCATTCACGGCCCGAACGTTCAGATTGTCTATAATTTGCAAAGGTTTGAGTTGATTTCCGAATAATCCGCTTTCAAGTTGAAGATATATATTAGCCACCGTAATAATATTTGCCATCCAAATAGCACTATTGTCTTCGTGGGTAGCAAAACCGGTGTCGCCGAAATAATAGTCACTTACATATTTGATTGCTCTTAGAGCATCGGTGCTTATTTTGACCTTTTCTACAATAGCTGCTGATTTTCTATTTGCAGCATGATAGTGTTTTTCTCTCGTATCCAGAGGAGCTTTTAATATTGGATCTACCTCTAAGATAGCTCCGATATTGTGAAACAAGGCTGCTTTAATCAAATTTTTATATTCATCCTGTGAAAACTTTGTTTTATCTGGTAATAATCCGGTTTTCGATAGAGCGAATGCAAAAACAGCCACGGAAGCGGTATGATTAAAAATTTGCGAGGAACCCTTGCATTCGGAGGAATCAGTCATATATTTCATTTTATAGAGTTCAAGAGTAATGTTTTCATCGGATAATAATTCGTCCATATACGAATCAAGTTCTTCCGCTATTGATCCCAAAAATGTATCATAGACTTTATAACTCTGCCTGAATTTGGTAAGTTTTTTTAACTTGGAAATAATATCTTTTTTGAAACTTTGAGTAAGCTCGGCGCTTCTTTTAAGTTTGAAATGCAAATCCCACCCGGGATGATTTTCCTGTAAACCTAGTAAGCGGGTTACATTCTTATACGTGATCGGTATACCTGTAGTATATAAGATCACATCATCGTAGCTTTTCAGATCTTCACCAAGATATAGTCCTGACAAAAAATTGCTTTCTTTATCGGGGTGGTATCGAAGTGCTTTTGAGAGCGCTTGAATTCCGACGAGTTCAAATTCGTCACTCGTCGGAAGAAAACATGTCCACGGCCTGGCTCATATATGCTGTCCTGCATAAACAGGTTTATACTGTTATTGTAGTAATTATTCTAATGAGTAGCGCTAACAGAGATTCAATATAGTATATTATACTAAATTATTTCAATAAAGTCTGTGATGGCCATCACAATTTAAAAAATAATTAATGGCAGCCGCATTTTTATAGCTGATTTTCTTTTGACATTAAAAATATAAAGACATTATACGGAGTGATAATTGACTGCGCCAACTGTGCAATTGATGATTACTGTTGAATACGCAATCGAGTTGCATTGTGTTATCTGCTCCCCGGGCTGTACGACGTGCGAACAATATTGCTTGAATAGTTCTTCTGTTGTCCACGTGTTTCGCGCTCATAGGATCATGTTGAAAAAGTGCTATATGCATCAACTATAAGTCTATTAATAACAAATATATAGATTTATCATTATTTTAAGGAATTTATAGTGCTATTGGCAAATGTGTCAACATGTGTTAAAAATCAGGGTTTTTCCAGATACAATGATCTTCGTAAAATTCAAAATATCCAGGATATTCTTGAGGTTTTTGGCACGTATAGACACAAAAGCCGGTATGATGGCTCGGTTTTAACGACTTCCCCTACGTACCCCACCTTCTTTCTTTAGTACACCCAGGAGGAGTCGAACCTCCTACTTTCTAATCCGTAGTCAAGAATGAAGATTAAATATTCACCCTCTTTAAATTTAATATAAACAGATACATAAACGCATGGCTGCTGTATATATTCTTAACAAATTCCATGTCACGGATGCCACAATTAACGCCATTTCACACCTATGTTGGCAAGAATTGGCAAGATATTTTTATTTAACAATGAATCTTGACCTTTTTGATCAAGTTAGGTCGAAGCGGTCAAGATTCATTAACTTGTTCCACACCGCTATAAAGTCGTGCAGGAACTTCTCCTGGGAGTCCTCCCATCCGTAGACTTCCGCCAAGGCCCGGAGTTGGGAATTCGAACCGAAGATGAGGTCAACACGGGTACCGGTCCACTTGAGTTCGCCCGTTGTGCGATCACGACACTCGAATACGTCTTCGTCTTCCGAGGTTGACTTCCACGTCGTGTTCATGTCGAGCAGATTCACGAAGAAGTCATTGGTGAGCGTCTCTGGCCGCTTGGTGAAGACGCCGTGCGGTGACTGTCCGAAGTTGGCATTCAAGACACGCATACCGCCAACGAGAACTGTCATCTCAGGAGCTGTCAGTGTTAGCAGTTGTGCCCGTTCAACCAGCATATCTTCTGCCGATACTGCGTAATTGGTTTTAAGGTAGTTACGGAATCCGTCTGCAGCTGGTTCGAGTACGGCGAATGACTCCACGTCGGTTTGCTCCTGCGACGCATCCGTGCGTCCCGGCGTGAAGGGAACGATCACCTCGTGACCGGCATTCTTCGCAGCATGCTCGACACCTGCACATCCACCCAGGACAATCAAGTCAGCAAGCGTAACCAACTTCCCGCCTGACTGCGCGCTGTTGAACTCCTTTTGGATTCTCTCAAGGGTCTGCAGCACAGTCTTCAGCTGGGTCGGCTGGTTGACTTCCCAATCCTTTTGTGGTGTAAGACGGATGCGCGCACCATTCGCCCCGCCGCGCTTATCGGAGCCGCGGAACGTGGAGGCCGACGCCCAGGCCGTCGAGACCAATTGGGAGACTGACAGACCCGAGGAAAGGATCTTGCCCTTGAGGTTTGCGATTTCCTGCGCGTCGATCAGCTCATGATCGACTGCGGGCACCGGGTCTTGCCAGATCAGTTCCTCAGCCGGGACTTCAGCACCGAGATAACGCGAGCGGGGGCCCATGTCGCGGTGCGTCAGCTTGAACCATGCCCTGGCAAACGCGTCCGCTAACTCTTCCGGGTTTTCGTGGAACCGCTTCGAAATCGGTGCATAGATCGGATCCATCCTCAGTGCGAGGTCCGCCGTGGTCATAATGGGAGCGTGCCGTTTGGACGGATCGTGGGGATCTGGTACAGCGTCCGCCGCAGCCGGATCGGTTGGAATCCACTGCCAGGCTCCGGCAGGGCTTTTCACCAGATCCCACTCGTAGCCGAACAGGGTGTTAAAATAACTATTGTCCCACTTAATCGGGGTTGGGGTCCAGGCCCCTTCGATGCCGCTGGTGATCGTATCACCGCTTTTGCCGCTGCCGAAACTGTTTTTCCAGCCGAGACCCTGCTCTTCGATGCCGGCGCCCTCGGGCTCATGACCTACAAGCGCTGCATCACCAGCGCCGTGACATTTGCCGAATGTGTGTCCTCCGGCGACGAGCGCGACGGTCTCCTCGTCGTTCATAGCCATGCGCGCGAAAGTCTCTCGAATGTCGCGGCCAGAAGCGACTGCACTCGGTTCACCATTCGGTCCTTCCGGGTTCACGTAGATCAGACCCATCTGCACGGCGGCGAGAGGGTTCTCGAGTTCCCGATCACCGGAATAGCGCTTGTCACCAAGCCACTCACTTTCGGTTCCCCAGTAAATGTCTTGTTCTGGCTCCCAAACGTCCTCGCGTCCGCCGGCAAAGCCGAAGGTCTGTAATCCCATCGACTCAAGTGCGCAGTTGCCGGAGAGTATCATGAGATCGGCCCAGGAGATCCTGTTACCGTATTTCTGCTTGATTGGCCAGAGCAGCCGGCGCGCCTTGTCGAGGTTCCCATTGTCCGGCCAGCTGTTGAGGGGCGCAAAGCGTTGTGTGCCAGACCCTGCGCCTCCGCGGCCGTCGCCAATGCGGTATGTACCTGCGGCGTGCCACGCCATCCGGATGAAGAGCGGCCCGTAGTGACCGTAATCAGCCGGCCACCAGTCCTGCGAGTCAGTCATCAGAGCATAGAGGTCCTTCTTAAGGGTCTCCAGGTCTAGTTTTTTGAATTCCTCAGCGTAGTTGAACTCCTTGTCCATCGGATTGCTCATGTGAGAGTTTTGATGAAGAATCTTGAGGTTCACCTGGTTCGGCCACCAGTCCCGGTTCGACATGCCACCACCAGCAACGGGATTGTTAGCTCCCCCATTTACGGGGCACTTGCTATTTTCATTCATAAGGATACCTCATTTTCAATAATGTTGTACATTTATTTTTTTTGAATTTTTTTTATACTGCTGAATATTTGGAGAATAATATTTTCGTAATAAAAATCTCATAACTTCATAATGTTAAATTATTATAAAAAAGCAATTACATATAATTAATTCAAATTGGATTTCATTATAATTATCATTAATTATTTTTGCTTGATTGCATAATACATTCAACAAATAATGAAAATATCTTTGCCTCATTTCAGTGCAGTATATTTGAAAGAAGATATCGTGTTATTGCAGTACCAATATGAAGGAGGAATAGAGCCTCTGATCTATCACTTAGACCAGAGTGAGGGCCGTTATCTTGAATAGTACTCCAGATGGTACGCCCAGGAGGAGTCGAACCCCCAACCTTCTGATCCGTAATCAGACGCTCTGTCCAATTGAGCTATGGGCGCTTATTAAAAGACTAATTAATGTATAAAAAATTCGGATTAAAGTCAAGACTGTGTATTGTCTGATTCGGTCAGAGATTCATATCACCTCACACCGCGTTAAGGGTTTTGCAATACTGCCGAATACCTTCATAATTATTCCTCAAAAATCCGTGGAAAACTCCCAATAAAACGTATAGGCTACTGATTCGCAAAATTTGGAACGTTACATACTAAATCTGATAAATAATTTACATTTTAGACTGTTCCGGTAACCAACTCAAAATTGAATCGCATCAGGTATAATTATTGCCGTTCCATTTAATGATTGTAGCGATTTATGAGAAAATGAGTTGCCAGTTGTTCAAAAATCATGTCGAAGACTTTGCAGGCAAACAGCACAACCTCATTATTATGAGCCACTCAGTCGGAAAGCATTGGCACGAACTGGAAAGTATGATTGAAGATTTTCACGGTGATTTTTCCGGTTCATAATAACTCGATTGTATCATCTTCATAATCCTAATTACCCCACTCCTACTTCTGTAATGAGTCACTTTAAATGGTATTACGTATTACAATTCCCCAATTTCTCGCCACAATGAATTAATGAATTACTACGATTTTGCGGGGATGATCTTTTTGAGAATCATTGCGGAGAACAGAACAACACCGAGTACAAGAATTACCGCGGGACCGCTCGGAAGATCCAACTGCCAGGAAAAATAGAGCCCCGCAACTGAGACAATCGTACCCATTATCCACGCTAAAATAATACGGGAGAACCAGCTTTTCATAAACAGTGCGGAAATGGAAGCAGGAATTACCAAAAATGCAAAGACAATTAGAATCCCTCCTATCTTTACTGAGTGCATGACAACAATACCAAGCGTTGCATAAAAAATAAAATCCCACAATTTAACATTGATCCCCAATTCCTGAGCTCGTTTCGAGTTTTCAGAAATTGCAATAAACTTCGCTCTGAATATATAGTGGATTGTACCAATTATATAATATACAATAATCGCTTTTACGATTTCTCCTCTTGAAACCCATAGTATCGATCCGATCAACATCTCTTTTATATGCTCGGCAGCCCCCGCAATTCTATCCATAATCAGGACAGTTGCTGTAGATGAGATAGCATACGAAAGCCCGATAATTGCTTCTAATGGAATTTTAAGTTTTTCGTCTTTTATATATGCAAAAACTGCGGCTGCAAGTGTAGTGAACCCGATCGAAAAAAAATAGGTGCTATTGCTTTCGGCATCTATATTAAATAATAATGATACCGTAATTCCGAAAGCAGCGATTTGGGCCATTGCGATGTCGATAAAAATGATCTCCCGTTTAAGGACATGAATACCAAAATAGCCGAGTATTCCAATTGTCGATAGGCACGCAATAAAGGGATCAAACATGAAAACAAATATGTTCACAGCTGTACTACCTCACACTTATTTAGATGTGACCAATCTATTGAACAGACCCGCTAAAACAAGACACAAACCAAGTGCACATACTATTGCCGGCCCATTTGGCAAGTCATACTGATAAGATATAACAATTCCAAGAACAGAACCGATAAATCCTGCTCCCCATGAGATAAGAACTTTTGATTTCCATGTACTTCCAAAGAGAGCCGCAATCGAAGCGGGAGCGATGAGAAAAGCAAACACAACAAAAATTCCTCCTATTGCTACCGCTTTCACTACGACAATGCTAAACGAAATGAAAAAGAGAAAATCAAGCGACATGAGTGTTCTTTTAGTCATTCCGCCAGTTTTGTTCGATGATATCGCTATAAATTTTTTACCAAAATATATATGTACGAGACCCACAACAGCAAACAATAACAAACTGATTAAAACTTCATTCCATGTTACCCAGAGTATATTGCCGGTAAACGTTTCCTTGATAAAGTTCGAACCTCCCGGAATTTTTTCGGCAAGTGTAATCGAAAGTGCCAATGAAAGACCGTACGTAACCCCGATAACGGCTTCTACCGGCACACCTTCTTTATCAAATTTCAAAAGCGGAAACATCGATACAACGAGCATCGTAAAGCCGAGAGAAAAAAAGGTGGTTGATAATGATTCAGCATTGAGTCCGATTATAATGCCAATCATTGTTCCAAGTGCAGCAATCTGGGCGAGAGCAATATCGATAAAAATTATTCCTCTCGTCAGGATATGGTTACCGAAGTAACTTAATATTCCAACGAGAAGCAGACAAATTGTGAACGGTGGAGATAAAAAAAGAATCGTATCCCACATTGAACTTACTCCGTTATATTTTCATTTATCGCTTCGATCCAGTAGTCGATCATTTCAAATACATTGGTTACCTCCGGTACACCATGCACCGCAAAGGGAAGGAATACCGCCTTGACCCCGGTCCGCTCTTCTATTTTTCTTGGGGAGTTACGTTCAAAGTGATTGGCAACAATCATCAATCCGATTTTTTGATCATTGATAAGCCGGATAATTTCCTGAACATGTTTTGCAGACGGTGGAATCCCCGGTTTTGGTTCGACATAACCGAGAATCTCAAGTCCGAATGTATCTGCAAAATAAATCCAATTTTTATGATAGGCAACTATTTCTTTATTACGGAACGGCATTGCTTTTGCCAGCCAACCACCGAGACGGCCTTGAAGAGTCTCACCCTGATAGTGGCGTGCGAGAAAATCTATCAATGTGTGATTTTGGAGAAGCTTACTCAAAGTCTCTCCACCGAGTAGATCGACAAGATCATCGCCGAACAGAGTCCTATCAACGTTATCAATAAATTCATCCCGACGCCGATTGTAGATATCAGCATGTGCCGGATCAACTTTTTTTAATCCAATGGTAATATTACTTGCAATCGTCTTCCAGTTGAGTGGACCCGTGTGGATATGGGGATTTCCCATCGGATGAATATCACCTTCGGTTCGGCTCACAACCGGCACAACCTGAAGCATCCGTATGCCATACGATGCGGATACAAAACCGGTTTCACCATCCATGATATTCGAATTTCGTGCTTTGTCTATGAGTGTTGCCGACCAGAGTTCGAGATCAAGGCCTGTTGTAATCCACATATCTGCATCGCTGAGCATCAGAGCAAAACTCGGTTTCGGCGGAACAAAATGGGGGTCCTGATCTCCCTGTGAAATGTAGAGCACCTCGCCATAATCCTGAACAATATACTCTGCTATTGAGGCAAAATGAGAAAATGAACTGACTATCTTTAATTTATCGTTACTCTGGCACAAAGCTGTCTGCTGATTATTAAAAAACATAATAGCAAATATCATAATCCATAAAGGTGATGACGCTATCTTTTTAATTCTCATTGTCATTATAGTATTCTCCGTAAACATTATATTAAAATAGATTAATATGCTTCATGCTTATGGGGACCCATTGCCCATACAACTTGGAGTGTAAAAGAGTTGTCATCAGGTACCGCTTCATCATTAACGAAAATATCCCTATCGGTATAACCGTACTGGAACCGGATAAAGACAAATTCGCTTTGCCAGAAATCGAGATTGACTCTGTAATCCCATTCATGTTGTTCGCTATCGTAGGGCAGCTCGGAATAGCCGACACGGCCGCCGAGAACAAAACGCCTGTTTAATCTATTCTGAAGTGATGAGTAAAAACCAAAAGTGTCAATATCAGGACCGGAGGTTTCCTGTTTACTCATAATAAATTCTGTTTTCCAGTCAATTGATCTGTATAATGATCGGAGCGCTGGTGTCCATTTCACAACCATTCCGAGTCCGCTGACATAGGTGACAAAATTTTCTTCAGCATCATTGTGTCCGGCAGCGCCACTCAGAATCCATTCAATATAGGTGTCATTGGTCACATCGTAATAGTTCTTCAAATATCCGGTATAGACAAGCCGATATTTCCCATTATCCGCAAAACTGAATCCGCTTCCACCCTTTATGACAGATAAATCGAGTGTCTGCACATCGGCAAAGATGCTTGGCAGAATAAAGTTTGACTCAATACCAAATCCTCTGAGTCCTTCAACACTAAAATAATTTGCCAATACACGTGGTTTGTCAAATTGCGGCAGCGCATGCGGGTGCCATTTATTCAATATACCGAATTCGGGACGGAATAGCCCAACTTTGACATTTGATTTTAACGGTAAATTCAACCAGTCAAGATAGGCTTCCTCAACTCCTATCTCTTCCTCACTGAATACAAAGTAAGATTTTCCGCGTGTAAACGGATCGAGGGCAGCCTGAAGTGAGACTTCTACCTCACGGAGAATGAAGTTATTATTTGGATAGGCCGATTCATTGATTTCCTCGGTGATCAGTTCACTTTTTGAGCTGCTGACGCCACCGTAAAAATCACCTGTCATGGTAATGTTTGGATTAAATGCCTGTAATTGACGAATACCGGTCGAAAACCGCTTGCCGACATTCTCGGTCTCCTCCCGCTCTTGCGTGGAAAGCTGTGACGCTTCTTCAAGAAGCAGTTGCAGTTCGTCCTCCATTTCCTGTTCGGAAAGTTTATTCTTTAATTCGGTAATGAGTTTTTCAAGTTCCTGTATTTTTATATCCTGCTGAGAAATTAATAGTTGCAATTCTTGTTTGAGTTTTTCAAGCTCTTCAGATACATTCTGATTTTTTTCTTGTGTGTCCTGCCCAAAAACAGGACAATTAATACAAAAAATCGTTATATTTGCAAATAGGAGAATAGTAATTAATTTTTTCATCTCTGTGCCCCAAACTCGGTACATTGTTAACGCATAAGTTACGTCGGAATAACATATAATGTTATTACACCGTACCTTACTTTCGCTGGAAATATTGTACCAAATGATCAATCAGTCATTCAACAGCAAATAGCTGTGTATAACTGTGTGTGCTGATTGATTAATCGGAATCTTCAACGAAAGCAATTAATCATATAACAGGGGGTGGAGCTCTATGGGATGGAAGACAAGAAAGATGTAATGATACTAATCTATAACTTGATACATTCTGAATATTCTTACCAAGAGGTATGAAGTCGCTTCCAATTGTCTTGATACTATTGGAATTAAATGAAAAACCGATAGCACACAAAAAACAGATTTTATTCACTATCAAAGATTCAATATGAATATGACTGACACGCGAAGTATTACCAGCATTGACGTTATGATTTTCGGTTTCATGCACTGAATTGATTTCAGCACTCGACAAAATGTTCGTGATTTTGGAAGTATTTTCAGTTACGGCACCGGAATGTAAAAAAGGAATATCAAATGTGAGGACAAATAATGAAAAATAGAGAATGTATGCTATTGAGAGTGATTTAATATGTCTGTTTTGAAGTTGCATAATTTCAAAATTGCAGTCAACAGTGGAATTGGGCAGTAAAGTACATGTTCAAGCTTCAAAAAGCAAGAAATAATCAATTATTGAAACTGTACGACCCGCCATCTATAAATAGATAACATTTTATATACAGATAAATCGCATTATTATTCAACACAATTCATAAAGGCTGTATACCCCTACGGATTATGATATTATGAAATACATGATCTATTGTTCTCTCATCACTGGCGTCATATGTGGTTTTACTTTTCCACAGTTACGCATTCTGATGCCGTATCTTCCCTACTTCGTAGCAATTATGCTATTGTTCAACTTTATCGACATCAAAATGCAATACAAAAATTTACTGCGGCCGGAACTGATCGTTACTTTTCTGCTGACTGTTGTCATTATGCCGCTACTCAGTTATTACCTTTTATCATTACCATTTCATGAGCATTATAGGATCGGAATTCTTCTCGTGGCACTTTCGCCGAGCGGTATAATTTTACTCGTCCTAATCAGATATGTACCTGACAAAAATTATGATCTCATTTTCAGTAACTTTCTATTTACCACATTTGGTTCAATTCTATATATACCTTTTATGGTAAAGGTAATTATAGGGCAGAATATTCACATTGACAGCACACACCTTCTCTATCAAACCGCACTGCTGGTATTGGGACCGTTTCTTGCCAGTAGAATTATTTTGAGACTGCCATGGCCTGGTGTTATCGGATTGACTCGCAGAATTTCGGGTAAAGCAATACTGGTGCTCGTTTTCTGCATTGTATCGGGATCACTGAGTGGTCTGTCCGGATCAATATCATGGGACACCTCCCTGATCGGTGTTTCAGTAATTGTCTTATCGATATACATAATACAGGGTGGTCTCGGGTATTTTGTCGGTTCTTTAATAGGTGACAAGAGCACAAAGCAGACCCTTGCTATGATCTGCTCTTCCCGGAACACACAACTTGTGATAGCACTTGCACTGCTTCATTTCCCGCCACTCGTAATCGTACCGGCAATAATCTCGATATTTCTCCACCACAGTACTAATGCTTTCTGGCTCTGGTTGTTCCGTGAATAATCTGAATGATTAAATTATACTCATGTGGTAATGATATTCATATATGGTCATCTGAATGAAGCCGAATAATCTTTAATTTCTTAAATCAGCATAGATTTTCTTACTAATGAATCATCGAGAATACACTTGACAAAATGAACGCAATTGAGTAAATTTTGGTTTAAGTTTTTAGACAAATGAAGGGCGATTAGCTCAGTTGGTTTAGAGTGCCTGCCTTACAAGCAGGAAGTCACTGGTTCGAATCCAGTATCGCCCACTCTGCAAAACCATTCCTTATAACAACTTACTTTTTTTAACTTTTTCATTATAATGCGCTATGGAGCGGGACCCGGTCTCGGTGGTGATGAACTGATTGAACCGGCACCTTTACAACCCGAAGGCGGCTATGCGGTCTATGCAAATACGACGTATGCAATGGAAATTCACACAATGACGTCGGTCCTCGAATGGGGCGGCTGGATGTCCGCATCACGATGGAACAAAATGTCGTCATGACTGAAAAAGATCTTGTATTCCTCGGCGGCAGTCAAGTCGAATGGTATGTGATTCGATAAGGCTCTCATTAACGAACGCACTATCCATCAAAATTATAAAAGCCCTTACTCATAGTGAATAGGGGCTTTTTGTTTTCAGGGATCGATTACGTGTATAGCAATCTCAATGACTTCTCAAGCAATAGTTATGCTCTATAGGTATCACCCTTCCAGTTTTTGATTGCTTTTTTAATATCTTTTTCAGACATATTTTCGGCAGCGGCTTTTTTTGCTAACTCCACGAACTCATCATCCGGAGCAAATCGGAGGCCAATTACCTGGCGGGTGGTGATTTTAGAATCCAGAAGCGCTCCCGTCAGGACAAAATGACGCAGGTTCTCCTCTGCCCTAATTGCTCTGTCCTGAGCTTTCAGTGCAAACGTCCTCATGTAAAAAAACAAAATAAAAACACATGTCGTTACTACAAAGATCCATGAAGCGCTATACAATCCTGTAGTCCCGAATGATTTAACAAGATTTACAATTGAACCGATAACCGATAGTAAAAGCGCGATCGACACCACAAAATGGTACTGTGGTACCCACCGAGCATGATTTTCGTAGTTCTTCTCCATATATTCCCCTTTTTTTTATAGTTGTAACGTTTATGTATCTTAATTGGTTAATAATAAAAAAATAATTCTCTAAAATCAATGATTAGAATAATATCTTATAATTATTTTGAAAAATCAAAATAATCTTTTGTTATCTTAAATATTTGGCTATATTGCCAAATAACCAGGCATTTATCAAAAATATGGATAAAAATACACAGTTGTTTTTTGAGGCAAGAGCAAAGATTATTAAGTCACTGGCACATCCAACACGGCTTTTTATTGTCGACCAGTTGAAGCATGGCAGGAAGTGTGTACGCGAGCTGACTGACCTGATTGATGCCGATATGTCGACAGTTTCAAAACATCTCTCTCTCTTAAAAGAAGCAGGAATCATTCAGGATGAAAAACAGGGATTGAATGTCTATTACCACCTGCAGTGCGACTGCATGTTTGATTTTTTCCGGTGTGTTGAATCGGTGCTGCGTCGGAATTTGGAGAAACAAAAATCTGTCGTAACCGAAGAACTGTAGAATATAGTGAGATATTGGATAATGAGATTGATTCGCCTCGCAACAATAATTATGAAAATTTGCGACTCCGGTCGAATGACACTCTTTAAAATATAATTATCTGTTATACGATTTAATTGATTTGTAAACATGTGCAATGAATAATCACACATAAAGATTTGAGCACAATTTTACTGTGAGGATATTTGTTATGAAACCGTCAGTTGGTAAAAAGATGTCTATTCTGAATAGATATTTGACTCTGTGGATTTTTCTGGGAATGGCAGTCGGTATCGGGATCGGTTATGTCATCCCCGGTACCGAATCATTTATCAACCGGTTTCAGGTCGGAACCACAAATATCCCGATTGCCATAGGCCTGATCCTGATGATGTATCCCCCGTTGGCTAAAGTGAAGTATGAAGAGCTCTCCGATGTCTTTCGTAACTGGAAAATTCTCGGGCTGTCAATGATACAAAACTGGATCATCGGACCGATACTGATGTTTTCTCTTGCCATTCTTTTTCTTGCCGGATACCCCGAATACATGGTTGGGCTCATTATGATCGGCCTCGCCCGCTGCATCGCTATGGTAATCGTGTGGAATGAACTCGCAAAGGGAGATACTGAATATGCCGCCGGACTTGTGGCATTTAACAGCATTTTTCAGGTAATTTTCTATTCGTTGTACGCTTGGATTTTCATTACTGTCCTTCCTCCATTGTTCGGACTGAGTGGTAGTCTTGTCGATGTCAGTATGGGACAAATCGCCGAAAGTGTGTTTATCTATCTCGGTATTCCCTTTCTTGCCGGCATTATTACCAGGTTTAGCCTTGTCCGCTTAAAAGGCATAACATGGTACACCGATATATTCATTCCGAAAATCAGCCCGATCACGCTCATTGCACTGGTTTTCACTATTGTCGTTATGTTCAGCCTCAAAGGCAATCTCATTGTTCAGATACCGATGGATGTTGTCCGCATCGCAATCCCGCTTGTCATATATTTTGTTGTAATGTTTCTTATAAGTTTTTGGATGGGCCGCACTGCAGGTGCCGGCTATTCAAAAACGGCCACCCTCTCCTTTACCGCCGCAAGCAACAACTTTGAACTTGCTATCGCCGTTACCGTTGCTGTCTTTGGGATCAACTCCGGCGCAGCATTCGCAGCAGTTGTCGGCCCACTGGTAGAGGTCCCGGTTCTCATTGCACTCGTCAATGTTTCTCTGTGGTTTCAACGGAGATATTTCAATACGGCTCCTGCAGTATAAATTTTTACTCAATTCTGGAGAGTAAAGTCCAATAATAATATAAAGTACGACACTAATTTAAATACTTGCTAAAAATGAACTACTACCTCTCTATTTATGTTGTTATTAATAAGAGATAATTATGTAATTTCATAAAAACAGCAAACATCTTCACTCCACTATTAACAGATATTCTAACTAACCAGCCAGCTGCATTTTACTGTAAATATCTAATAAAGAATCAATACATTATAATGTACCATAGCGTTATTTTAACGCAACTATTACATATGTTTTCTTTCTAAGATTCCATGTAACATGTATGAATAATGGTACATCACCTGCATGTTGGTTATCCCCATATTATTCTCAATTTAATGCAGAAAATGAACGGCTAAATACTATCGAAAGATGTGTATATGATAATACACGAAATTGTGGGTGAGACTCCTCACATCAAAGATTCCCGCAACAAAAATGAGTAAACTAAAAGTATTGATTTTATCCAATCAAGATAGTATATTGACGTTTGCAAAAATGTGCCATATCGGTGCTGGATGCGGATCAAATCGGAATGGTTTTAACCTCCGATTTGATTGAAAATTTCTATGGGCTCGTGGTGTAGTTTGGTTAACACGCCGGCCTGTCAAGCCGGAGATCGCGGGTTCAAGTCCCGTCGGGCCCGCCCAATAAAAACAAGGACTTAGATTGATTTCTAAGTCCTTTTGCTTTATGCAGAATTTTTATTCCCCACACTATTCCCCACACACAACCAGTATTCTGAATGCTTTATTAGTTTAGCCCCGAAAAAATCTTTTTGTATATTATCTTTATATCAAGAACTAAAATACTTTGTATTTGTGCTCAGGATACAGCTGTGGCTTTCAGCTTATAAAGCAAGTTATCTATCATTCTTGCTAATGTATCGACTCAGAGCAATTTGTACCCAATATCCAATATTATGATACAGTTTTTCCTTGATAAAAGTTTTCAGATTAGTAGAGTCCTTTTGAAATTATTTTACAAAAGCAAAAACCAATATTTTTCAACTAAAAATAAAAATCTAAATTTTAGGTACATTTTAGGCACAATCCTATGTGTTAAGTAAGTGTAAACTATTGTAGTTATTGGATATTTTTGGAATGTGTGGATAGGTTCGCGTCCTACCAGAAAAGCTGCTAACATATTACACTAATAATTTCTCAATAAATACATATTTACTCTTGAAAATATAATTTTTGCACACTTTATCCTCACTACTGTTTCATATAACTATAATAACCTGAAACCTATTCCTGTTGTAAAATCAACGGAATTCTCCTCGTTGTAAATGCTCGTTTTCTCCATACTAGTGTGTTAATTGAAGATCAATTGAATAAATAAATCATATAAATAGGTAATAATATTCTGAAAAGATTCAGGTATATTAGCTTTATGTGGAGCATACACTCTAACGGTTTCGGTTTTTCCTTCATATATATAGACTATTCTATGACGATCTCCATCAAAAATACTTCCATCTGGGAAATAATCCGGATCATACTGAGAAAAATTGCTGAACAATTGAATGAGGGAATCCTGCTGAGTAGTAGTCACAATACCCTGCGAAACTTCTCCTGACCAATCTGTTGTTTGAACTGTTCCGTCGCCAAATATATCAAGCCTCAGAGTTTCTCCTGTAAATCCAACAGTTAAAGTATAATGGATTTAAATTTTCGAGAACTCTTCAGGTTCCGTTGGAAATATCTCGCTGCAAAAATTAAGTACTGAAAATAAGCAAAGACAAGCAAGTATACACCATACATTTAAACGTTTCATCTCATTTGATCCCCCAAATGCAAAAGAATATTCAATACATTCCACCAGATATGCTAACCCCCTATCACATATCCAATATCATAGATTTAATTATTGAAAGCAAAAACTATTCCAGTAATAATCGGGATTTTACAACATCATAACAAGTAAATAAACAATAGCTTACTATTTATCCCTACTCAGTCATTGTGAAATATAGTGCAATAATTTGCACTGCAAAATGGTGCATGTGGCTGATTCAGAGAGGGGTACTCATTTATTTACTATGATTTTAATTCTATCTCACGTTCCCATACATGATTTTATATTGCTGCACAGTATACAAAGAAGGCGGGATACATTAAGAATTGCATCCCGCCTCTATGCTTTTAACATGGTTATTAAAAGTTACTTAACCAACACCATCCGTTTTGTCAGCCGCTTACGAAGTCGATTCTTATTGTGTTTCAGAAGATTTTTGTTACTAATCCAAACTTATTGGAAAGGAATTTTCACTTCTATTTGTACCATATTATTCACCGGGTTAATGGACATTTCCTGATTTGGTTTATCTAAACTTCTCAAATCCAGTTCTTCCCACCTGGGTATTCTTGATCCGATGAATTTTCCTATTACAAACGATAGAGGGAGGACAAAGAATATACTTGCAATAGCACTATAGTCAAAAGTACCAAATGAAAATTCGCTACCACTTGATGTATCGGTTTCATTATCCCGCAAAAGATATAATAACACTATAACTCCACCAACTGCTCCAATAGCACCTCCAGCGGTTCCAAATGTTTTATTACTGTATCGTAGCGACTGAATATCATTCAAGAGATAAACGGACTTCTTATCCAAATAGGAAAAAGATACCGTACCTGCCGATTTGGAGAGAACTGCTCTCCTTCCATTGACTGTTGTGCCGTTTTGCAGCATGAGCTCGACCTTCTTGAATTGCAGTGAGTCCACATTAGAGGCACTCAACCTCTCCCGGAATTGCGCATCGGATCCGGCGTTCATCGTTTTCACCGTTGAGCAGGAAAACGACAGGAGAGATACCACTACCATGATCCAAACAGCAATCTTTTCCAATCTCACCTATCTCCCTCTATGACTCATTGTATATGTTATTAAATATGACAATATTGACAATTCTTACACATATGTACCTACAATTATTTACTGATCTCGTATGCTATCGTCGCGAATACCGGCCCTCCCAAATACACTCCCGCACTTCCTATTTGTTTTCCTACAATTACGCCGGTTATTCCACCTAAAAAGGTTAGCAATGAAGAGCCTGACTGGTTTTGTACTTTGCCAGCCTGGAGTACACCCAGCGTACTGCCTATCATGAATATATACTGTGCCGGATTATCGATCTTTCCTGATTTGGTAAAATCGTCTCTGTCCCAAAACGCATCTTGAATAAGCAAGCACCAGAAAGCACCGAGTACAACTTCATATCCTAAACCTATCGCAGCCTTCATCATTGAACTTTTCGTAGCAGACGGTGGTGTATCTTCATTTTCATTATAATAGTGTGCAGGGATGATTGTATCAGCATTGATGTGGTAATTCACTACATCGTAATTGCTGGGGAACGTTTCAGTTTTGTATACGTACTGGGCGTATATCGATCCCGGTACAATTACACAACAGCTTATTAATAAATATTCAATTACGATTGTAGAAAAAATATATTTCATTTCATTATTAATTATGGATTTACCCAAGTAATAGTATGAAATGTCCCATTACTATTTCCAAATCCATTATGAGAACTATTTTCAGTAAACGCTTTCCATTCATGACTTATACCACCATGTGAAGGTACATGTGGTGCTCCTGTACCTGTAACAGCATTATTCCAACCTTGACCACACCTCCCTCTGAAACCAAGCCATTCTTTGCTATTTCCAGGCGGCAATATAGCATGCGTAGGATAGGAATAACCATGAATAGAATACGGGGATTCATCACCTGTTTCGCCTAATTTTTCGAGATAATCATAATTAAAATACTCAGTGTTTTCGTCTAAAATATAGTCTACTTCATCTTTATAATCATCAAAAACAATAATACCAAAAGCATCTATCACAACTCTATAAACTAAATCACCATGAAAATAACTTGCATGAGCATTAGAAGCAATAACAATTAATGGATGTTCATATGTGGTTGTATAACCGTTATTGGTATCTAAAAAATTAGGATTTTCTGCATTTGTTACCCATTTCCCATGCACCGAAGCAGTTTTTGTATGTCCACCTTCATGCTGATATAAATTAATTTTATCAGGTGTAAATACATTTGTACTTGTATTCCTGGTCAGACGTATACTTATATGCTCCCAATCACCTTCATGCCAGGTATTATTATTAGTTTGGAGTCTGATATCATTCATATTGAACCAATACCAGTATTGCACGTAGTAATAATTACCACTTCGATACACATGATAATATAAAGGTGTTGAGCCTGGTGGTCCTCCATAATGAGCATCAGGTAATGTTAAATCTAACCAATAAAAAGTTGGCCCCGGAGGATTTGTAGTTGTCCAGCCATTTGAGTCCCAATTAGCCCCTCCCCAACGATGTGCATTTGTTACTCCATAATATGTATTTGTCTGTCCTGTAACTGTAGTGACTTTTAAATTAGAATAATTGTTAATAATGTATTCAAAATTCGATAATCCTTGTTGAAGTTCCGGATGAGTTACATCATCACTTTCGATTAATACCGGTTTAAACTGTTCGGCTATATCCTCTTCGATACTATCAGGAATAAGATCTTCATCAAGATCTGCTTCATTTTCTATTTGATACTGCGGGTAAATTGTATAAATACCCTCATCTAATCCTGATCTTCCGGATGAATACCATACGCTCCAATTACCGTCTAACCATATTTCCACCAATGAGTATATTTCACGTGAACCTTCAGGAATAGCGATATAGTTGTACGCCTCGCCGTTAACTATGCTATAGTCGTAGTGGTATGCTGCTACATGGGAATCGTCGACAGGTTCCCTGTATGTCATCCTTCAACCGAACCCAATTAACCTTACTGTCTATACTGCCTCCAGTCCATTCAGAGTAAATATCCGTATATGCTCGAAATATCCAGGCAGCTTTACTTTCGGAATTATATCCAAATAATATCAAAATTGCTAATACAATTTCCAGTATCCTTTTCATTGGTCTATCCCGTTTAAAATTTTCAATTTTCCGATTTTTCAATGTCCGGTCATTTAACCAGGACCATCTTTTTAACTTCCTGAAACCTTACATTCTGTCCGGACGACGCTTCAACTCTGTAGAAATAGATACCGCTTGCGACGGTAATACCTCTGTCGTTTCTGCTGTCCCATTCCACGTGATGAGTCCCTGCAGGCTGTGTATCTGCTATTAGTTTCCGCACAACTTGTCCGGTCACATCTAAGATGGTGATATTGACAAGTGACTTTTCAATTATGGAGTATTGTATTGTTGTTGTAGGGTTGAACGGATTCGGATAATTTTGTTTTAATTCATATGTAGATGGCATAGCATCGAATCCTGCACCTGCTGTTGATTTTAAGAGCAGCGGTTTTGATTCTATGACGCCAACACTCGCCGCAGTGAGACTAACCGTATTGTCAAGATTATCCTCACCCTTACCGTTTGACAGAATTATGGAAAATTTTTCTGTGTCCCCTGCTTCCAGATCGATCGGTCCGGCACTGACAAGTATGGTGTAGATGTCATTTTTATTGTTAACTTTCTTGTGAGGTGTACCCTTGAGAAGCCGGTATCTTTCTTTATCATTCAATTTATCGGTTTCAGAGCCCCACCAGGCTATATTGACGGGGGCAGTCGATACCGGAACAACACTGTACAATGAGCCGGTGGAACCGTTCTCATGTGCAGCAACTATGTAAGGATTTCCCCCATTGTTCGAAAGATTAAAGCGTGTTTTCGAGTTTCTATATTCGCTTTCAATTCCCGGCGTTTCTATTTTTGCTGCCAGTCCGATATAGACGTCGGTTAGGGGTGCATTTTGATTTGTGTTTGAAACATCGAACTGAAGAAAAGCATTTTTCGAATTGGTATACGTTACAAGCTCTTGAGAGACTTCCAGACCAACAGGATTATGACCATCGAACTGGGAGACATCACCGTAGACCGTGGTTACACGGAACTGTTCAACCGGAGCATTTGTGCTATCGATCTCAAACCGCTTGCCAAACCGTGGCAGTGGTCTCCATTCGGGCCGATTGGTCAGTTCATTACCATCGCCCGAAACAACAAACACGTCACCTGTATTATTTTTCCCGCCAATCCAGAGTGAAAACTCTGTTTTGAATTGTTGTGCACCGGGAGTTTTTGTCAGGTCGTGTGGTATTGTTCCCAGTAGCCCGTAGCTCTCCGGCGGGATCATCATTTCACCGACCAGCCCATAAATTCCTTTTGTTAAATTTACTGATTTTATGGGAGTATTCCCTTCAGGCGCATCTTGACTCTGATCGGAATAAAAACCGCTCGCCAGAAACACAGTGAATACTGTTAATACCAGGACAAGGATACTTTTTTTAGACATGGTACCCCTCCTTCTTTAAATGTAGAATAGTTGCAAGAATTTGTATTACTTACATTAAGAATCAACTTTATGGTGATACTATTTTCACAAAAATGTATTTGAATAAAGTTTTGAAACATTGAAATAATTCGTGAGGTTTATGTAGAGTACAAATTCAAATATTTCAATCGTACTTCATAGTTTCATACTTCAATCACACTACTATTTCCTCCACTATCTTTTCTATGTTAACCGGCTTGAAGAGGACTCTTTCGGCACCGGCAGCCATGGCTATTTCAACGTTATCATCATTCCCATGGCCGGTAACTATTAGCACTTTACAGTTTTTGGTTTGAGGATTGCTTTTAATATGACTACAGACTTTGAAACCGTCTACCCCGGGCATCATTAAATCAAGCAATACCACATCGGGTAATATACGTGACACTAGAGCCCCTGCTTCGAAACCATTATGTGCTGTTGCAACGTCGATGTTATACTGTGAAGAACGCAGCCCTTGTGCCAGGAGGTCACATGCATTCGGATCATCATCAACAATCATCACTTTGAATCTTTTCTGAATAATCTCATCGAAGAAGGGGATATTATTTTCCTTCATGAAATCAATAAGATCGCCTTTGATTATTCTTTTATGACCTCCCGGTGTTTTATATGCTTTGAGCAAACCAGACTGGATCCATCTATTTATAGACATAAAACTTGTCTTACATATTTTTGCTGCCTGAGTTGTGGTTAATACGTCTAGTTCCATTACAATCCGTTTAAATTGTTGAATTTGTGTAAATTATATAGCAATTGTATTTAAATGTCAAGCTATTTTTCAAAGTAAGACGTTTAGTTAGGATTTTTAGAGGATGTGAGACAGAGGTGACAAATTAATCTCAAGAGAAATTTAGAATAGTTCATTTAAACCATTTAAAGTTTATATGCCAAGATGTCTTCTTTGGATATATCGTTCATAATTTAAATGGTTATCCATTTGCCGGGTATTGAGCATATTGAAGAATTAAAACATGCATATAAACTATTGCAATGTACTACATACAGCGTACATCAATCCTCCGAAGATTCAGATTGCTTTATGACTTTTTCTTTGTGCGACATATAAACATAAAAGAGGAACATCATAAGACCGGGTGATAAAAAGAAGAAGCCAGCTACAGCCATTCCTGCTTTTTCAAAGCTGTCAGACATATAGTAATGTCCACTAAGAAACGCTATGCCGATTCCAATCAGAAATAAACCAAATGCCAGATAGCGGGTTAGAATAATACGAGGAGCACGAGTAGTCCGCATCGATTCAAAATTTAATTGAACATCGGTTTGTCCTTTTTCAATTATGGCCATTCGTTCTTTGTGCACAAGTTCACGCTGTTTAATGCGCGCTTTAATTATAAAATAGGCTATTACAGAAATGCAGATGAACATAGTGATAAAAATTGGTACTTCAGAGTTCATTTTAATCTCTCCATATTTATGTGTATTTGGGTTTTTTTTGCTTTCTATTTGTATAGAGTGACGAATTAATGGGAAAGTTTCAATTTTAATTAAAATTTAGTATTATGTAACAATATTTTCCATTGTCTACTCTAATTATAATGGGAGACAATATTGGCGCTGGAGAAAAAACTAGAAAAATTATTAATATACAAGTCGCAGAATGGAGATATTTCTGCGTTTACTCAAATAGTGAGGGAATATGAGCGACAGATTTTTACGTTTGTCGTTAGGATTATTCCAGTACGCGAGGATGCCGAAGATATTACTCAGGAAGTATTCATTAAAGTTTATAAGGGACTAAAAACGTTTCGTGGCGATGCATCGTTTTCAACCTGGCTTTATACAATTACAAGAAATACGTGCTACCACTATTTACAAAAGAAGCGTCACCATATGATCTCATTAGATCGAGAAGAAGATATGGCAGGTTCTATTTCGATACTTTCAACTGATTTTGCTTCAGAAGCGATAGAAGCAAAAGAGGATTTTCAGATACTTGTTATGGACTGTTTAAAACGTCTACCGCACCAATATATTACGGTGGTGCAGTTGTACTATTATCAGCGGTTCCGGTACAAGGAAATATCCGATAGTCTCCAGATTCCATTGTCAACTGTCAAAATACATTTACACAGAGCTCTGAAAATGCTTCGGGAAAATGTATTGAAAAAATTAGAAAGTAGTACGGAGGATAGATAATTATGCATATGCTCTGTGAAAATATACTGGAAATATACCATAAAGTACTGCGGGAGGAGGCTACCTCGGAGGAGATAGCATCACTGGACAAGCACAGAAACCAATGCGAAACCTGCTATTTCACTTTGGACTGGGACAGGGATATTACTTCAGCATTATTGAGTGCCCCTCTTGAAGAACCCCGGAAAGATATTGCCTTAGCCGTACATGAACAGCTTAAAAAGCACACTGTATCAGCCATACAGTTTTTCAATCGCATATATGCCGCCGTAATCTGTACCGCTGCGTTTGTGCTTTTTTATTGGTATGAAATCTGGACAAGTGCGTTGCGATATATGAAGGGATGGACACTCAATTATGCACAATATGCAGTAAACAATGTCAATAAATTTATTAGTCCTGTATTGGAAGTAATTTCACCTAAAGTAATCAGCTCGATCTCTCCGGCTTACTATGCGGTGCTCTTTTTAGTTTTTCTTGGTGGAATTATATTGATAATATCTTATTTATTTATCCCGGAAGAGCCTCATTATTCAATTAAACAGTCTTTAAAATAATATTCTGCTATTTAATGAAGTACCGATTGATTACCGGTCTCATCGATACTGCAGCTGTGATACTTTTGGTATATCCGGCAAGCCACAGGGTTCGGACGCCACCTCAACCGCCACCAAAAACAAGATACCTTCATCAATAAATCACCGCTTAATCGCTGCATTTACTCCAGCAGATAAATCGTCACGATCATTACCAATGAAGAGAATTGTATATCATTAAAAGCAAATAATATAGCTCTCTCTTTGTCATATTTCACTTCTGTTCCTATGATGACCTAAAACTCGTAATGTTTGACGTCATCAAAAAAATAATCCTTACTATCTATATATGACCGTTAATGAAACAGAGTAAATCACATGTTCTTTCTCAATTACAAACATTTTGATATATACAAATATCACAAGTTGAAATAAACGAATATCTCATTTTTGCTTCTTTCATTCTTATAATTCAACTAATACATTATTGCAAAAAAAAGCGAAGATAATATATATTAATTTGATTTAATTATTATAAAAACAGTAATGCTTTGACTTTATAGTCAATGATGCTGCCAAGGAAAAAGTATTGAGTAATAGTGTATTGAGACAAATGTAGGGATTTATAACAAATCGAAAAAAGTTAAAAGATACAATTAGTATTATCATTTTTTTTCTACACACCCACATGATAAGTTTTAAATAAGTTAGTAGTAAGGAAGTTTAAGACACTCTTCATCTACTGGTGATACTATTCGATTTTGCCTTGTTTTTCTTTTCTTATCCTCTAATAGTCTCTATTAATCTCTTGTATCCTGAATTTCTTGAAAAATTTAGGCACAATTTAGGCACAAATGTGGTATTAAAGATGTGTAGATTATTGTTTTTATTGACGTTTCTGAGAATAGCGTGATACGTTCGAGTCCTACCCGAGGAGTCATGCTGCTTTCAATTTAACAATACAGCTATCTCATTATATTCCAGCAACAGAAATGACCTGCATTTGAGCTTAAATGTTCTACCTGGCCACATGCTTGTTAGGCAAGAGTAAAATGCTTTTGCTGGGTGCGGAATCTATAACAAAATATATTGATTCCCATTAGTATAGGGTGTCGTTAAATCTCATCCTGCTAATATCTATCTGATATCTCAGAAGCAAAACTAATAAAACACTTAAAATACTGGTTTTGTGTGGGGAACAATAATTACAGATAAAATAAATTATGGTAATTAGGTCAAAAGCGACCTAAAGTGAATATTGATTAATAAATAGTATAGTTTTTCGTTTCTGTAATTGTATCTAAATTCCATTTCCTTGAGGTACAATAGGAAATGATTTTTGCTAACACCATGGTATTTTAAGAGTCTTTCTTTTGCAAATGACCAGAAGCCCTCTAAACCGTTAATATGACGTCGTCCTTTAATAAAATATTTGTTATGATCGACAGTAAGATGTTTGCCAAAAAACTTCAGCGATTTATACGATCGAAACTTATCAGTATAGAAAACACTTCCTTTTTCAGAATTGTCCCTGATCTCGTTCATCAATGTCTCGGCAGTTACATCATCAACAACCGTAGTAAATATCTTCCCTTGACGCTCCAACATGCCGAAAACCTTTATTGTACCAGCACTTCCTCGACCCCGTATCCCTTTTCGCTTACCGCCAAAATAACTCTCGTCACATTCGATTTCTCCAGAAAGTCTCTTAAATTCCTGGCTCAAAAAATCATAAATTTCTTGACGGTAAAGCATGTATTTTCCTCGTACCTTCTTGTATCCAAAACCAAGATCCCTCGCAGCTTTATTAGCAGGGATCTCAAGAGAAAAATAGTGCAAAATTGTCAGATCATCTTTGAACTTTGTAAAACTGTATTTGTAAAAACAATCTCTACATTTATAACGATTGTCCCTCATCAGGTAAAGATGATTTCCGCCACATGTAGGACACTCTTTACCTTCAATAAATTTAATGACTTCTTCTTCCATACCAAATATAATATAATACTTGGGTCGGAAATAACCTAATTACCTAAACTTTTATACTCTCCTGACCAGAATCTCTTATGAACAAGCATGATCCGTCTATAGTAGTAACAATTTTCTGAAGATGCTTCAGACTTATTTCTTGACTTAATCCAAAAATATTTATATCTGCATTTGGCGTTTCCACAAGTGCTTTTTTAAAATCCCCGACTATTACCTCTTTTTCAGTGTCTGAAGGCATTCTCGATTCGGTTATTATCTTGTTAATGAACGCGTTTGCTTTTCTCTTGTCATTCTCATCCTCAATTACAGTAATCAATTTTATGTCGGCGTCCCAATTTTTCTCTAATTGTAGTGATATCAGGAGAGACAGATTTATATTGGGGCCTCCCAAAGTGAGCCAGACATTAATTTTCTCTCTCTGGCCGAACGCCTCCTTAGGGTGCAGAGACAATATTATCAGACCGAGATTGTCTCTATGTGCAACTGCAATTATGTCAGACATTTTTTCATATTTTTTGGGATCACTACTCAGTGTTAAGAATATGATATTTGGCGGGAAAAACATCCCTTTCATTGCGCGGCTCATAAAATTTACGCCTTCGATAAATTCATGAGCTTCAAATGTAAACGCCGTGGCAAATATCCCCGAATTTTTTATCGGTACAATTAATTCATTGAGTTGTTTTTCAGTTTTTTCAAATTCACTCAACTCAGTTTCATGTGCTTCATTCTTGCTATTTTTCTCAATCTCCTCTTTTTTAATTCTTCTGGCTTTTATTTGGTGTTTAATGTTTACAACTGCAAACACTTTCAATGTTCCATGTGGAAAAACGATATCCTTCACAAATTCGATAACGTAGATCCATTTTGTCGGATTCCCTATAGGAATAAGGAGGTTCGGTTTCCACGATTTCGCATGCTGTGGCAATCTGGCTGCAACCATTGCCGCCCATTCGGCGATAGAACTGAAAAGACCCCTCCGAACATCTCCCCAGGGTGCCTGAACTCCTCGTTTTACCTGGATTATATAAATTATCAGAATTAATAGTGTGGCAATTGAAGCGAAAACAGCGTTTATCAGCAGCATTATTATCAGACACCATACCGCGCCTATGAGCGGGATAATAATAGGGATCTTAAAGCTCGGTCTGAAGGACGGAATGCCGATCCCCTGTTGAATAACGACTACAAGGTTGACCATCCCATAGGTAATCAGGAAGAACATCGTCAATAAAGGAGCTATAGTGTTGAGGTCTGTCAAAACTATGCTAATCTCGATAAGCGCAATAGTAAAAAACAGGGAGATCAATGGTTCACCGTTCTTGTACTTTCGGGCGAAATACAAGGAATAAGGTAAAACTTTGTCCTGTCCAAGTGCCATTAAAGTCCGTGGTGCCGCTATAATGCTGCCAAGTGCGGAAGAGAGCGTGGCACCAAGTATGCCTGCTAGAACAAGAGTTTTCCAACGGGATATTTCAGTCATTATTGTATAGTTTTCTATCAGTTGTCCGGCATTTGCTGAATAATCTAACCAGAAGGCGACAAGAATGTATATAACGGTCGATACTACTATTGCAGAAAGAACGCCAATGGGGAGGCTCCTTTGCGGATCTTTTAAGTCGCCGGACATTGCGGCGCCTGTCGCTATTCCGGTAACGGCAGGGAAAAATATCGCGAATACTACCCAGAACGGCGCCTTTTCGAAATCCCCCCATAACACAACCTGCCCTGATTCATTCCCGGTACCGAAAAAGAATGAAAACAGAGACAACCCGATAACCAGCATGATTAAATATTGCACTTTCATAGCGTAATGAGCACCGAAGAGTGATATAATCGTCAAAAATGCCAGTACACTACTTGATACTAAATGGGCACTATGTTCAGGAAATATGGACAGCCAGCCTTCGGTAAATCCGATTATGTACATTGCTGCTCCAAGTCCCTGCGACAAATAAAGTGGAACGCCGATTGCGCTGCCGATTTCGGCACCAAGAGCACGGGAGATCATTGCATAAGTACCACCGGCACCAATTTTTGTATTTGTCGCTACTGACGATACTGCTAGACCGGTTGTAATACTCACTATCTTTGCAAGTATGATTATAAGCAGTGCACCACCAAATCCTGCATTTCCAACAACCCAGCCGAGACGCAAATACATTATAACGCCAAGGATGGTGAGCAATGTGGGAGTAAAAACCCCTTCAAAGGTACCAAGACGCAGAGAAGCTTTACTTTTTTTCATACTGCTGCTCTATTTAAAGTTGGTATTGATCATAATTATACATGTCATATGAATGCGAAATAACGAAATAAAAACTGAAACAATATAAATTAAAACACATCCTTGTCAAAGAAAATTCAATATTTGTTAATGAAAAAATGAAGTAAATATCATCAAGCATGATGTAGGTAAAATACATGATTGAGGAGCAGATAATGCTTGCAAAATTGAAATACATACCGTAAAATCTAACAATTATTTCGAATTTGCTCTGATAACATACATGTTTAGTAAATATATCCTGTTATTTCATACTTAATTGGAGGTATATCCATATGCAAGAAAGTGTTTCCTTCCAAATTATCGATTGGTTCGTAATCGGAATATATTTTGCCGTTCTCTTTGGGATAGCCTGGTGGGTTATAAGACAAAAACAGGAAACACCTGAGGATTACTTCCTTGCAGGTCGGCATATCGGATGGTTTGTAATCGGTGCATCAATCTTCGCATCGAATATTGGATCCGAACATATCGTTGGTCTTGCGGGTACAGCAGCACAAACAGGTGTTGTGATGGGAAACTATGAGCTTCATTCATGGCTTATTCTGCTTTTAGGATGGGTTTTTGTCCCGTTCTATATGAGGAGCAAAGTGTTCACCATGCCGGAATTTTTGGAAATGCGTTATTCGCCAAAAGCACGCTGGATTTTGTCACTGATCATGTTGATCGGGTATGTCCTGACAAAGATTTCGGTCACTGTATATGCAGGAGCGGTCGTATTTCAAGCACTCATGGGGATCGAATTCTGGACAGGAGCGCTGATAATTGTTCTGCTTACAGGTCTTTATACCGTTCTGGGAGGGCTTCGAGCTGTCCTCTACACCGAAACATTGCAGACCGTAATATTGATCGCCGGTTCTTTAATTATTACCTTGATCGGTTTAGATCGGATCGGTGGATGGAATCATTTGGTATCAATTGTTGGTCCGGAACGTCTGAATTTGTTCCTGCCGGCCGATCATCCGGACTTTCCCTGGACCGGTATGGTTTTCGCTCCTCCGATAATTGGACTGTGGTACTGGTGTACTGATCAGTATATAGTCCAGAGGACTCTGTCTGCGAAAAGTGAGACTGCTGCCAGACAGGGTACCATTTTTGCGGCTTATTTAAAACTCCTGCCGTTTTTTATATTTATAATCCCCGGTGTTATAGCATACGCCCTTTCACAGACAGGACAGCTCGAACTTACTAACCCCGATCAGGCATTTCCCACACTGGTCAAAACTCTGCTTCCTGCAGGCGTACGGGGCCTTGTTGCCGGAGGTCTCTTAGCGGCACTTATGAGTTCACTTGCCGCGGTATTCAATTCCTGCTCTACACTTTTCACCATGGACATCTACAAGAAAATCAAGCCAGATTCATCGGAAAAATCTCTTGTTCGCGTCGGGAGAATAGCAACCTCAGTCGTTGTTGTGGCAGGAATCGCATGGATACCATTAATGCAGATCATTTCCGGACAATTGTATCATTATCTTCAGAGCGTCCAGGCTTATATTGCTCCGCCAATTGCGGCAGTTTTTTTGTTCGGACTGTTTTTTAAACGGATAAATTCACACGGTGCACTAACAGCGCTTATCGGTGGCTTTTTGATCGGTATGTGCCGGCTGATTGCAGAATTGAATAAGGATGCGCTCAGCGGCATTCTGTATGCGTTCGCGACCATCAATTTTCTGCATTTTGCTATATTTCTCTTTCTGGTATGCGTTGTTCTTTTGATAGTTGTCAGCCTGTTAACACCTCAACCAGATTATAAAAAAATTGAAGGACTTACGTACGCAACCACTGTTACTGCCGACAAGGAAGCATCCCGTGCAAGCTGGGGCAAAAGTGAAGTTATAAATACGGTGGTTATTGTAGCATTACTCATACTAATAATAATGTATTTTTCGCCGTTGGTTCAATCGTAGCATAACATTTATTGAGGTGTAATAATGAAATTCATTTTATCTGTAGGGTTTATCCTGTCAGTCTTTTTACTTGTTGATTGCAGTTCTGATAGCCCGGTAACAAATCCTTTTACCAAACATGTAGAGGTATTTGGCATTCATGTTTATGCCACTGCGGCTTCACCTGATGATAAAGTGCTTCATGCCGCCAACGTATTGGCCGAGTATCTTGATAATGACGAAGACGGCGTCCCGGACAACCAGAAAATCGTTGATGCGATGATTATGACGAATGCTACTCAGATTGTAGCAAAGAACCGGGAAGAATTACGGGCAATTGATAGAAAACTTCTCCCATCCCGGAATTGGCAAC
Source organism: bacterium (assembly GCA_965249485.1). Classification (GTDB taxonomy): domain Bacteria; phylum SM23-31; class SM23-31; order SM23-31; family SM23-31; genus CBDFMG01. The sequence continues at coordinate 3,398,961 of OZ252239.1, forward strand.
AAGTCTATGCTGATAACATCCGTCCAAATGGAGTTGACGGACTCTATGACGAGGCACTCGAAGAGGTTTTGCACCTGGTAACTAACTATGGATGGGAAGTTGCCTATCCTTCGGCATTTGGCGGGAAACGAGGGACCGATGCAGCGAAGGCTTCGGAAGCGGCAAGAGGGGGATATTTTGAAGAAGTCCCGGAGAAATATCCCGACGATGCATGGCATACCTATTATGATAAAACCTGTGATTATGAATGTCAGATTGACGAATATCTTCACTGGGCACTTACCTCCATACTGGGAGGACAGAATTATCCCGGGACATTCGAGCGAGGAAAAGATCAATGGGATTTGAGAACAAAAGAGCAAGTACAAATCGGCGATTCTGCTATATATGCGCTGCTTACCGATCCGAAGTATAAATTACCGACAGTACTGCCGGATGCCGAATACCGAGCTTTAAATTTTACGATTCAGAAGTATCCATAAAATACTCGGCTGAAACTCAACGTTAAAGGCTCGTACATCGTATAGTCCGAGGAACAGAAAATACTTGTAAAAACCACATATATATCATAATATCCAATACATTCTGACGAAGTATATCACATCTTAAAAGCGTCATATATCTATATAATCCCAATTTAATCTCTTATAGAGTATTAATATTGGGAATATCATACCATATGGAAACAAGGAGAAAAAATCATGAGTATGAAACGGATTGTACTGATATCAGGATTAATAGCTGTTATTCTTCAGGGGAATGATATTGCCGCTCAAGAAGCCCGGGCGCGTTACGAAACGATGAAACTTATTCGCCAAGAGAAATTCGATCTCGTTCTGCCGGGAGCCTTGAGAGATAGCGAAGTAGACATGTGGATCCACGTTATGCAGAAAGGCAATCCCGATGCGCTTGAAATGGATCTCGGCGGCAATGCTTCGTATAGTGTGGATGACACTCTGGGATTTTTTATTTTTACAGATCGGGGCGGTGACCGTATCGAGCGAGCAGTTCTGGGAGGTCGCGCTGACCGGGATTTATATGATATTTTCGGGAAAGAGAATGATATTAGGAAATTCGTCGCAGAGAGAGACCCGAAACGCATAGCGGTCAATATGTCCGATCACATTCCCTCTGCTGATGGAATGTCCTATAGCGCATACAAACGATTAGTGAAATTTATTGGTGATAAATATACACAGAGGCTGGTATCTGCAGAGAATGTCATTACCCTTTTCCGTGTAAGAAGAGTTCAAAGTGAAATAGAAGCTTTTGCGAAAATGTGCGAAATACAGAGACTGCTTATGGAGGAGACTTTCAGAAGGATCGTTCCCGGAGTTACCACGAGCGAAGAACTCGGCTGGTGGGTTCAGGACCAGTTGCTCCTACGCGGGCTTGATTCAGGAGACAGATCACCATATGGTCCGGTAGCACCGGACAGCAGAGGAGGAGTTTATGAGCGGGGACTATTTACGTCATGGGATCTTGCAATAAGATATTTGAATTTCGGTACAGATTACAAACGGAATGCCTACATTCTTGGCGAAGGAGAAACAGATGTTCCTGAAGGGATTCAGCACGCGTGGGAACGTGGGCAGAGGGCGCGTGATATTCTTAAACCGACTTTAAAAGTTGGAATGACTTCAGGTGAAGCTCTAAAGGTTATGATTCGTGCTCTGGAGGAAGAAGGTTATATCTACAATCTTTCCGACGATAAGGGACTTTACAGAATTAACGTGAATAAGTTAGGAGATACCGAGCAGTCCGGTTTCACAATTGACTGTCATGCGATGGGTAATACAGGAAACAGTGAAATAAACGAAGGTATGTCTATAGCTGCCTACCGTTCAGGTCGTGATCATTATGAAATTCAACAGAACAATCTCTTTTCCTTTGAATTTGTTGTAGATACCTGGGTGCCTGAACTTGGAAGAAGGATGAGTATTAATTTCGAAGATAACGCTATAATTACCGAAAAAGGTATCGAATATCTATATCCGGTAAACAAAGAAATTATAATCATTCATTAATTATTTCTCGTTGTGCCCAAGGATACTCGGCTTTAATGTTTTAAGAATTGCTCTGTTTACTATAAAGTTGCCTCAAATCTAAACGCTCACAAATTGTACAGCCCGAGGAGCAGGAAATACTAGTAAAAACTAAATATATCTCTTTGCTTTTAACTTTAAGCGTCCAACTTGATCTAACGGCGTACAGCATTAACCATCTTTTTTAATGTGTTCTATTATTTCAGCTATTTGTTTATCCGCCGTTTCCGGATCGAGTTGGCATGTACCCGCGCCGCGAAGGCCGCCTCCACCATATTTTTTAAGGAGTAATCCAATATTTGTTTTGGAATCTCTCTTAAATATAGAATGTCCAGCCGCACATATAATTTTATGTTTGTCTTTCCCCCAAAATAATCTAATCGAGATATTCCCTTCCGGGAAAAGTATATATTCATAAAACCGGTTACCCATTGGGATCAACTTCAGATCACGAAAGTCTATCACGATTACATTGTTTTCTAAAGTCGTATATTTGAGAAGAGCTTCTTTTAATTGGTCTAAATCTGACAAAACATAATCACACCGAAGTTGCACCTCCGGTTGTTTTAGAATCTTTTTCAAAGGATATTTTTTAATCCACTCGACCAATTCAAAAAAATAATGTTCAAAATCACCGAGTGACGTCCTGGGGTCGAGGCTCATCATCAACAATATCCACCCTTTGGGATTCGTCACATCACTCTTATCCAATTGTGCGCTATCAATTTTATCTACAGCAAGTAAGAAATCTTCGAATTTCTTTAATTTACTGTTATTATAGTACTCATAGACTAATCGCGCCGTACTGGGGGCCAATCCGAATTTTCCTTTAAATTTTCCAACCTCAACCTTTTCGTCCCGATTTTCTTCTGATATATGGTGGTCAAACCACAGATTACAATCAGGGTGATAAGGTAAATTGCATATTATATCATTTTGCATAACATCAATTTTACTGTCTTGCATATCCTTGGGATGTGCAAAGATGATTGAATCAAATTTTTCTGTTATCGATAAGAAAACAGCACATGCCAATCCATCGGCATCACCCCTCGTTATAAGACGCATCGTGATCCTCCTAACTAAAATTATTTACGTCATTTAACTTTCTTCTGTTTCCTAACTAAAATGCTGGAATTCTCAATGATTTTGCAAAGAATCCAAATTCAATATGCTTATTTCCAATTGTGACATTTCTTTCAAAAAAACGTATTTACTTAAATTTTGTGCAGTGCTGTTCTTGCTAACATTTTTATCATTATTTTTGACTATTTCAATCTCTTTATTCCATATCCTTACCACCGTGTACAATTGAAAAAGTGTCATGTATATTCAGCCAATCTAAGTTACATTATACAACATCATACATTAGATTACAAGAAGATTAACGTCATCTACCTGTTTCATTATAACACGGTGGCGAGACCCACAGAGAGTACTATTGTTTGTATCAGGTAAGAGCATATTAATCCGATCTAAAAATGTAAGGCTAATGTGTTTTATTAATTTTAAATGATCGCAATTTGTACAGCCCGATGAATTAGAAAAGGCTTGTAAAATCGAACTACACACCTTACTATATTACATTAGTGTATCCATGATCATCTGATGATTTACATTAGTTGTTAGAATGAAGTTGAACAATAACAGAATCCTCATATTCGACGTTCTCCCGGGCTGAGTATATCTATCGGAACAATTGTACAGATAAAAGTCCGAACGTTTATAGTTGACAACCACATAAACAATCGGAATGCATTCAATCACTTGGTTTTCCACTCCAAAAACACATCTTGAAAAGCCATACAATAATTTCTGTTTTTAAATAAATTCAGGAGGAATTATGGAATTCGGAAAGACATTTTTTAGGATCATGGGAATCTGTGCATTCGCATCAGCTGTATTTCAATCGATCAGTTGGGTTCTGGCGAAATCTTTTATCTATCCAGCAGATTTCAATGAACACGTAGCAATGATTTCCAATCCGTATTATCCTGCTCAGATGTATGTCATTCTACTCAGTCTGTTCTTTCATCTTCCGGTCTACTGGGGAATGACGGTTAAAAAGATAAACACTCATGCTTCAATCGTTCTTACAGCATTTATTTTAATATTAATTTGGTGGCTTCTTGATATGATAAACCATTCATTACGGCTCTTTTTCATTCATAATGATCTCATCCTCGGATACTTTCAGGCAACGAACGAAATTACTAAAAGTGTCATTCAGGCTGGATATAAGCATATGGATGGAATCTTCAGAGCCCTTGCGTTCGCTCGCATTCCTTTGATTCTTGTCGGTACATTCCTTTACTATCTGGCGACATGGCGAGGCAGAGGATTAGAAAAAATTGTAAGTATTTTTTTATTAATAACGTTTATTCATGAGATTTTGTATTTTATAAACTATAATGTAGGTCTAACCTGGCTATTTGATATTATAGACCCATTTCATGAATTCGTGGCTGTGCCGACGCTCCTTGCTATTGGTGCATGGTTGTTTTTCGGTGATACAAAGCCTCAGGAAGAGAAATCCGCATAAAAATTTGCCAGATTTGCACATCTTTGAAATCCACATATATTCTCTTTTTGAGAATTAATATGGGGAAAATCAGTTTAACCAAGCGAGGTGAATGTTATGATGTCTCAAGTAATGATAATTTTAATATCTGTACTGTTTACAGTACCTTTTGCTGATTGCCAGGCTCAGGAAGTGGGAGACATGACTCCGGTGGAATGGAATAATCAGATTCGCCGGGAAAAGTTTGACCTCGTACTGCCGAAAGTTATGCGGGAGAACAATATCGACATGTGGATCCATGTGATGAGAGTAGCAGTTCCTGATCGCTTTGGTGCTGAAGACCTGGGCAATACTTCCGGTGTGTTTGTTTTCACGGACCGTGGTGGTGACAGAATCGAACGCGCGGTTCTCGGACGTCGCTGGGGAGCTACACAGCGTGAACGGGGAGAGAAGGAGACGTTGATCGAAGAAAGTGGAGCCTACGACATAATCCACGACCCGGTATTTGTGCAGGAACCGGTGACAGAGCCGTTGACAGAATATGATTACCGATTTAAGGGTCTCAGAGAATTTGTCGAAGCACGTGACCCCAAACGAATTGCGGTAAATTTTAAGCATGATCTGGGACCGTGGGCGACTTCTAGAGGAGAAACAGACGGCATTTCGCTAACAGACTACCTCTTATTGGCTGATGAACTCGGTGAGAACTACACCGACAGATTGGTCTCGTCTGAATACGTAACGGTGGATTTCATTATATATCCTGTGCCAAGCGAAATCAAACTCCTTAAAATAATGCGTCAGGACGAAATTGAACGTGTAAAGAAAGCTTTTGATGCAATCGTACCGGGTGTAACAAAAAATCGCGATGTGGGAGTGACTCTCTTTAGCCGGAGGAGCACGGGAATATCCCAAAGGGGATGGAATCCAGGCTATGAAAACATGGTGATCCAGGGAGGCGATATGGTCGCATCACCAAGCCAGGGTATGTACGCCTACGTACTTCGCGAAGGAGAAACAAAACCTCCTCCGGAAATTCAAAAAATCTGGGCAGAATATCTGAAAATCGATAAGATCCTGGCAGAAACTATTAAAGCGGGTCTTACCTCTCGTGAAATAATTCAAAACTACAAACCGAAATTCGAAGAGGCAGGTATTATTGTCAGGGAACCGCAAATGCATATGGTTCAGCCAAAGAACAATTTCCCTGTTTATTCAACAGGTTATGATCCTGAAAAAACGCACCTCAGTATCGACGCTCATGGTATGGGAAAAGGATCACGTAATAGGAAGTACCAGGAAATGCGCGGCCCCAGGATGGGTTCTTATGGTCCGGAATGGACGTATGATATACCACTCCCACCCAATCACCACTTTGTTATGGAATATTTTTTCTATATGCCGTCGCCCACATCAAACAAGGACGAAGACCAATATTTATTATTTTGGGATCATGAGCAGGCAATTGCCACCGAAAGTGGAGTCGAGTATTTTTCTCCACCGCAAAAGGAGCTCTATCTCATTCGTTAATGGTTCGCCAATCGTATAGCCAGAGGAGCAGAATGCAATTGGTTAAAAAACACTGAAGAATTTTCTTCACGGAATTCCTTTATCAACTAATTATAAAATTGTAAGAAGAATCTAGGAACAATATTATAGAATTGGTTTATTAAACAATTTGGTTACGTAAGAGAAGGTATGAATTTTAGACAATTGGGAAAATCAGGCTTTAGAATCTCGGAGATTGGATTGGGTTGTTGGCAATTTGGCGGAGATTGGGGGAATATACCATCTCAAACTGCCCATGAAATTCTTTCGGAAGCGATTGAAAATGGGATAAACTTCTTCGATACTGCCGATGTGTATGGCAATGGACGTAGTGAGAAGATCATAGGACAATTTTTAAAGGGAACGTCGGAAACCATATTTGTTGCAACAAAAATCGGCCGAAATGGTGGAATGTATCCAAATAGATATTCCGAACAAAAGATTCGGAAAGGCATAGAAGCATCTCTGCAGCGATTGAATTGTGATGTGATTGATATGGTACAACTTCATTGTATTCCCAAGGAAATTCTCATCGAGGGAGCTATATTCGACTGGCTAAGACGATTAAAAAAAGAGGGTAAAATCAGGACTTTCGGCGCAAGCGTTGAAACTATGGATGAGGCAATGTTGTGCATGAAGCAATCTCAGCTGTGCTCTTTGCAAATAATCTTTAATATATTCAGGGAAAAGCCTGTTGAAAAAGTATTTAAAAAAGCAATGGAAAAGGGAGTTGGTATTATTGTTAGACTCCCATTTGCGAGCGGCTTGCTGACAGGTAAATTCGCAAAAGATACAGTTTTTCCGATATCAGACCATCGAAATTACAACCGTGATGGGGAAGCATTCAATGTGGGTGAGACTTTCGCAGGTCTTCACTTGCAAAAAGGAGTGGAACTCACTAAAAAACTTAAAAAGATGGTTCCGGAGGGTATGACAATTGCTCAGATGGCACTTCGTTGGATTTTAGATTTCGATGCAGTATCAGTTGTTATACCTGGTGCATCCCACCCTGACCAAGTTAGGGAAAACATTACGGCGTCAGAACAAATACCTTTACCAGCCTTACTTCACAAACGTATTTGCGAATTCTACAACGAAGACGTCATAGACAATATTCGAGGACCATATTGAATTTATTGGCACAGCACAAACCTATGTAGATTCACAAATAGAACTTCTCCGATGATTTATCCAATTACTTCAATGACGATAGTATTTCAATTTGATGAGATCACAAATCGTATCAAGCCGGGGAGTTGAGTGAATTCAGCCTCCAAATGAGAAAATTGTACTGATTCATTGAACTTAAAGCAAACAGAATAATGGAGACTCAATTATGTCTACTCGACAATTTTTTTATGCAATCCTCTTTTTGTCCTTATTTCTGAGCTTCTGTAGTTCGGAAACGGCCGAATCGATAGCTACGGTTACTGAAACTACTCATGTCCCGGATTTTCTTCTAAGACAACAGGAATTAAATGCCCAGGGACAAGAATCAAAAGATACAGTGGATTTGATGAATCAGATTCGTCGGGAAAAGTTTGACCTCATTCTGCCTCAAATCATGCGAGACAACAAAATTGACATGTGGATGCAAGTGATCAGACCAGGAATTCCCGATCCTCTTGCGTATGAATTTGGCAGTAACTCGGGTGTTTTTATCTTTACCGACCGAAATGAAAGCAGGATCGAGCGGGCTGTTTTTGATAGTGATGTGATAGATCCTGGTGCCTATGACATTATCCATGGTGAAGTTTTACAGACTTCTTATCCGGCCGCCGGTTCGAAAATCATAGAAGGATTTCAAATAGAACAGCCAGGAGATTTGGAAACAGAATTGGATTACAGATTTAGGGACATCGGAAGTTTCGTTGCCGAACGTGATCCCAAACGTATTGCTGTAAACTTCTCAGAAAAACTTGGAAACTCTATAAAATCAGCAAGATCGTCACTTAACGATGGCCTTTCATACACAGATTACTTACTTTTGGTAAAAGCCCTCGGTGATAATTATACAAAAAGGATAGTCTCGGCTGAATATCTGATAACAGAATACCTAGCAAGAAGGGTGACGCAGGAGATAGAGCTTTATCGCCAATTTGGCCTTATTGCAGCAGAAAATTTAGATAAAGAGTTTGCTAAAATTGTTCCGGGTGTTACTAAATTAAAAGATCTTCAGGAAGATCCTTATCTTAAGGATCGGAATGGTAATAAATATCATAAAAGTTATGCAGGTGACTATGAAATCCAGAGAGGAGACCTGGTTACTATATTCCAAGGTTTTGGTAATAGGATAATGCATGCTTCCTTATTAGGAACCGGCTATGTACTTTTGGAAGGGGAAACTGATTTGCCACAAGAATTCCAACAGATTTGGAAACATAGTATGAACGTCCGTGAGATCTTACAGATACATATCAAGGCAGGTCATACTACGGGAGAATTGCTGAAAATTCTTATCAATAAAGTAGAAGAGGCCGGGTATTTTTATATCCCTGTGGATCAATATGACATAAATGCAGACCCTGAAAAGACTCAGGTTCATTTTGATATACATGCTAAGGGAAAAAGGGAAGCAATACCCAGCATTTCCCCTTTGGGACCGGATTGGCGACGAGATATGATGATCCCACTAAATCATACATTTGTTTTTGAATATATGATTCATATGCCGGTGCCTGAATGGGGCCGAGAAAATCAATTATTTTTACAATTCCATGATACTGCGATTGTTACTGAAAACGGAATTGAGTTTCCTTCCCCACCGAGTCAGGGAATACGGTTAATTAACTAAAAGTTTGCAAGTCGTTCAGCCCGGTGCTAAGTAATCCTGGAGGTAAATTTATTTAAAGTAGTAAGAAAAACCGGATTTTCATTTTATATTATGTCTTAAAATAGAAAGGTGTGATTATGAGCATTAACCAGCTTCGAGAAAAATTGATCCCAATTGGCCTGCTTTGGCTAAGGGTCTTAACAGGTCTTGGAATCGCTAATCATGGATTCGGCAAGGTATTCGGAGGTAATATCAGTCAATTCGCCGAGGGTGTTGCCGAAATGGGTTTTCCGTTCGCTATCTTTTTTGCGTGGATGGCGGCATCAACAGAATTTTTTGGTGGTTTATTCATAGCTTCCGGATTGGGAACACGCATTGCGGCAGGATTTTTATTCATAAATATGGGGGTAGCGGCATTTATACGTCATGCTCCGGATCCATTTGGAAGAAAAGAGCTGGCGCTTGCGTATTGGGCAATGGCTGGAGCAATAATTCTTCTTGGAGCAGGAAAATGGTCTTTAGATTATCTGATCGAAAAAAAGTTTTCTAAAAAGGATAATTAACTTTAGTAACCTAAGCTTCGTAATTTGACAATCCTCAGAGTAGAAAACAATAGTTATCGTTAAATACTTAATGTAATATTTATCACCATGAATCAAATGAGGAGATTGTTATGATGTCTCGAATACTGTTAATATATATTTCTGTACTATTCACTGTACCTTTTGCTAACGCACAGCCGGGGATACATACTGCAAAAACAGGCTCAGAAGTTCTTGATTTTATAAGAAAAGAAAAAGTTGAGCTTATTCTGCCTGGTGCCATGCGTGATAATAATGTGGATATGTGGATCCATGTAACTCGCGCCGGAGATCAGGATCCAATGTTTCCTGAATTTGGATCAACCTCCGGTTATATGATATTCACTGACCTGGGAGACAGGATCGAGCGGGCCTCCTTTAGTGGTAGTTTTGGCGGTGCAGGAGCTTTAGATTTTGAAATATATGGCTCTCGAGATATACAGCGGGCAATTACCGGTTACGATTATAATACACAGGACTTTTCGGTATTCGACGAATTAGCACAGTATGTAGAAGAGCGTGATCCGGAAACGATTGCGGTCAATTTTTCCGACTGGCTCGCTATAGCAGATGGGATATCGTATACGCAGTATCTGAAACTGGAAAAGATATTAGGGCCGAAATATTCAGATAGGATTGTCTCCGCAGTAAAGGTTATCACCGATTTCCGGTCAAGAAGGACTCTCAGGGAAATAGCACTCATGACAAATGCAGTGGAATTACACCGTCAGATTCAGGAACGTGCACTGTCGAATGAAGTTATAATGCCGGGTGTCACGACATTAGAAGATGTGGGCTGGTGGGTTCATGAACAATTATTTAAACGGTCGCATGTCGAAGCCAGGTGGAATGCTACAAGTATGCCGGGAGTTATTTACTCTGCTGCTTCAAATGATTCCGAAACAAATTCAACCCAATACGTATTACAACGTGGTGATTTTTTGTCATTTGATATTGGATTGCGATATCTGGACTATTTTGAAACTGATTATAAGCGTAATGCATACATTATGAAGAAAGGGGAAACACGTGTCCCTGAAAGTCTGCAACATGCCTTTGATCGTGCGATTGCTGCACGAGCTATCATTCGTAAACAAATAAAAGTTGGAAAAACCGCTGGACAAACATTGCAAGATATCATTGCGGCAATGAAAGCGGCAGACTATATTTATACACCATTCACCGACGAATCTCCGGAAAACTATATGAATGTTCAGGAGAAGTTAGCTAATACCGATAAGTCAAGTTTTTCCATCGACATGCATAGTCAGGGAAATCACGGAGGCTCGTTAGTGACTGTCGGACCTTCTATTGCAGCTTTCCGGTCAGACAGAGATCACTTGCCGGTTCAGGAAAATCATCTTTTTTCATTTGAATTTGTGATCAGTACAAACCTTCCCGAAAAACCCGGATTTCCACTTGCCATTAATATTGAGGGTAATCACGTTGTATCCAGCCGCGGGGTTGAATTTCTTCATCCACCGAATGAAAAAATATTACTAATCCATTGAGTTTAAAGTTTCTTATAACATACAGTCTAAAAGGAGAAAATACTTGTATAAGCAGTATGTATCTCTTAATTTACGAATCAGAGTATCCGGTTTGTTCTTACGAAATACCATGAGGACAGAAGGAGACAATCATATATCATAATAGCAAATCTTCAGTAATCCCGGCGCATTTCGAAAGATGGAAAAAATTATATTCAATGTTATACGAGGAAAACCAGGTAAAAGTGATTCCAGTATTTGCACTTGTGAGAAAGGGTATTTTAAATGAAAAGTAATGGAAAATATATCAAACAACCTGGTCAAATAATTAATCGGCGTAATTTTATGGTCAGTTCTGCAGCGACAGCAGCGGCGTTCACAATCGTACCTCGTTCTGTTCTGGGAATGCCCGATCATACAGCACCGAGTGAGAAGGTTAATGTAGCCTTTATCGGTACGGGAGGAATGGGCACAGGAAATCTAAAGAACTTACTTGAAAAACAGGATGTGCATGTAATGGCCATATGTGATGTTGAACAGGGTAATGGTAATGAACGTAGTAGGGGACTGAAACCTGCACTTGAAATCGTAGAACAGCGCTATGCAGAACAAAGAAAATCAGGGACATACAACGGTTGTACCGGCTATGAAGACTTCCGTGAGATGCTGGAAAAAGAGAAAGGTATCGATGCAGTTGTGGTATCCACTCCCGACCATGTGCATGCAGCAGCTTGCCTTGCAGCCATCGAACGAGGCAAGCATTTGTACTGCGAAAAGCCTCTTACGCATTCAATATTTGAGACACGAATGGTAACGGAGGCCGCCAAAAAAGCAGGAGTGGCGACTCAAATGGGTAATCAGGGTCACTCAGGTGATGCAATTCGCATAACAATGGAGTGGATTCGGGACGGAGCAATCGGTACGGTACGAGAGGTCCATGGTTGGACAATAGATGGAGGATTATCATGGGTAGATATGGTGGACAGACCTGAAGAAAGTCCTCCGGTGCCAAAGACATTAAACTGGGATTTTTGGCTTGGTCCTGCCCCTTACCGGTCCTATCATCCAGCTTATGCACCATACAATTGGCGTGGTTGGTGGGACTTTGGATCAGGAGCGATAGGCGATATGGCCTGTCATAACCTGGACCCTGCCTTTTGGGCTCTAAATCTGGGCTATCCCACCAGCGTTGAGGCCAGTGCAACAAGGTTGAATGACGAAACGGTTCCTGCCGGGGCTTTGTACCATTACGAGTTTCCGGCCCGTGGAAATATGCCTCCGGTCACTCTGAAATGGTATGACGGGGGTTTGATGCCTCCACGGCTACATGAACTGGAAGAAGGCCGTAGGATGGGAGGAGAAGGTGTTTATTTTGTTGGTGACGAGGGTGTAATAAAGTGCGGCGGCTGGGGTGGTACACCGAGAATAATTCCTGAATCGAAGATGATTGCTTATAAGCGGCCTCCAAAGACGATCCCACGAGTTCCCGGACATCATCAAGATTGGATAAACGCCTGCAAAGGAGGAAATCCCGCCAGTTCAAATTTCGACTATTCCGGACCGTTAACTGAAGCAGTGTTACTGGGTAATGTGGCGCTCCGAACAGGCAAGAAAATATATTGGGATGGTCCGAATATGAAGGCCACCAACGCAACAGAAGCGGACCAATATATCAAACCGGCATTTCGAGAAGGCTGGGGTTTGTAGATTAATGAAGTAAACATGTTATGCTATTGCCAATTTAGTCGAATTTAATTATAATGACTAACGTAACACTAACCAAATAAGATCTTCTTCATCGCCTATTTTTTCCATATTTTCGAAAGTTCGTAAATCGTTCAGCTCGAGAAATAGGAAATACCTGTAAATTTAAATCTTAGCGTAATATCAATCATCAAAATTAATTTAGGAGGAAATCATGAAATCTCGAGTTATGATTTTTTTATTTGCTGTGCTGTTCACTGTAACAATTGTCAATGCACAGACAGATGTCTATACACCGGACACTAATGAAGTTCTTCGTCTGATACGAACCGATAAACTTGACTTAATTCTACCGGGAGTGATGCGTGACAATAATGTTGACATGTGGATACATGTCACACGTGCCGGAGATCCCGATCCATTGCAGTATGAATTTGGATCGACCGACGGTTATTTGATCTTTACCGATCTTGGTGACAGGATCGAGCGGGCAATCTTCGGTGGCGCAGCTATACCGAATATAGATGTGCGTGGTTCACTTGAGATATCGCGGGCTATTGCCGGGTATGATTATGGGAATGTGAATTTTTCAATATACGACGAAATAACGGAATTTATTGCAGAACGAGATCCACAAACGATCGCGGTAAATTATTCCGATTGGCTTGCTGTGGCAGATGGTATTTCACATACTCAATATCTTAAACTGGAAAAAATTTTAGGGCCTAAATATTCTCAAAGAATTGTGTCTGCAGAAAACATCATTACAGACTTCTGCTCAATAAGAACGCTTAGAGAAGTGGCAGTACAGGTCAATACTTTGGAAATAGCTCGTCAGAATCTTAAGAAAATATTTTCGGGCATAACTCCGGGTGAAACATCGGCGGGAGATGTAGATGCCCAGGTTCTCTATTCAGCTTCAGGAGCAATTTCCGGAAATGAAACATTTGAATCCGCAACAGGCTATGGAAACTACATATTACAACGTAGTGATTTTTTTTATAGTGATTTTGGTCGGGCTGACTGGATGGACTTTGGATTTTCATCGTTTGGAGTTGATACAAAAGCATACGGATATATCTTACGAGAGGGAGAAACAAGTGTTCCGGAAAGTATACAGTATGCGTTTGATCAGGCGATAAAAGGTCAATGGATTATGCGGGATCATATGAGAGTCGGCATGACCGCCGGAGAATCTTTACAGGCAATGATTTCAGCCATGGAAGAAGCAGGTTATATATATACACCGTTTCAAGATATAGGCACTGAGGACTATAAAATGATCCAGAGGGAGCTTGCTAATACAGATAAGTCGGGATTTTCCATTGATAATCACGCTATGGGTAATAATGGTGGCGGCATGACGACTGTCGGACCTTCTATGGCGCCATTTCGTCGAGATCGGGACCATCTGGTGATCCAGGAGAATAATATTTTTGCTTTTGAATATATGGTCCATACGAATCTTCCTGAAAGACCTGGTTTTCCACTTTCCGTAAATGTTTCAAATGTACAAATTGTATCAAGCCGGGGAGTTGAATGGATTCAGCCACCGAATGAGAAAATATTTCTGCTCCATTAAATTTGTTAAAGGAAATTTAGATCATTTACTATTCATAGGGGAGCAATCAAAATGAAAAACACAATATTTTTAACAATTGTCTTATTTGTAGTACTGAGCCTTTCATGTTCACAAGGACTTGATGAACTTAATAACGAATATTTGGAACAATTATGGCAGGGCAAATATCATGAAGCAGAGGAAATAGCAGCAAGTGCATTAGCTTTAGCTGAAGAAATATTTGGACCCGAGCATCTTGATGTGGTACTACCATTGGAAAATCTGGCGGAAGTATATGGTCAACAAGGTATGTATACTGAAGCTGAGACCCTTTACAAACGTACTCTCGAAATACGAGAGAATATCCTGGGACCTGATCATACTGATGTGGCTATATCCCTGCACCGTATTGCTGAAATGTTAATAGAAATTGGTAAGTATGAAGAAGCCGAAACTCATAGTATCAGAGCACTCGAGATAGATGAAAATGCGCATGGGCCAGAGAATCCCAATGTGGGGAACTCCCTGAACAACCTGGCAGCAACATATAGTGCACAAGGCAGGCACGATGAAGCAGTTCTTCTATACGAGAGGGCGCTGAAGATCGTAGAAGAAGCTACAGAACCTGCCCATTATCAGGTGGCAACAACTTTGAACGGTCTGGCAATGGCCTATTATCATCAAGGAAAATATAGCGATGCCGAACCCCTACCAAAGCAAGCTCTGGGAATTGAAGAAAATGCCCATGGGCCGGAACATCATGATGTGGTTCTATCCCTGAACAATCTGGCAAGAATATATAGCGCACAAGGCAGATATGACGAAGCAGTACCTCTATACGAGCGGGCGCAGGAAACAACAGAAGAATCTTTGGGTCCAGGTCATGCTGATGTGGCAGTGTCCCTACATGGTCTTGCTGAATTGCATAGAGCTCAGGGCAGGTTTTCCGAAGCCGAGGCTCAATATACGTTGGCACTGGAAATATATAAAAAAGCCTTAGGGCCAGAAAATCACAATGTTGCAGGAGTTCTGGAGAGTATGGTTACCTTATATAATGAGACCGAAAACGTAGAGGAAGCAAAAAAGCTTGAAGAATTGGCAAAAAATATTCGTAAGAATAAACGGTAGTAAATCCGATGATTGCAATATTTAGAATCTGAGGAGCGAATAGCCACCATAATGAATAATATTTTAACTGTTCGTCATAGATAACCGTATTATAAAGCAGAGATGCAGCTTACAAACAGATGGTATATTGGATAATGAGGAGGGATTGTAATGAAAAGATTTGTTAGTATTATTGCAATAATAGTTGTTTGTATTATAGTTGGATCGGGTGCCGGTCATGGCCAGAGCCCTAACAACTTTAAACCTGGTGAATATATTCAGAATATAATGCCAATGCGGGAGCGTGTCCAATTGATGCAGAGATGGTTGGAATGGAAAAAGGAGAACGTGCTGCCGATGATCATGAGAGAACTAAATGTTGATCTGTGGATCATACGTGATAATGAAGCTGATTTATACTACGACAACGAAGGTCCGGTGTATACTTCACTTTTGCCTGCCGATTTTCAGGGGATGACCTTCCCAAGCTCTATTGTTAATAATGTCGGTGACCTGTCCATTCCCTTGATACCCGTGTTTATGATGTTTTACGATACCGGAAATGAGATCGAATATGTCGAACCCCGTGATTATGAACATATTGCTGAACTGGTCAGGGAGCGTGATCCCCGAAAAATAGCGATTGGCAAACACAATAATGAGCAAATGCTTGAAGCTTTGGGTAATAAATATGCCTCGCGATCGATCGATTCGTGGTTTATAGGAGTCAGGTGGCTTGAGACTATGAGCCCAGAACAGATGAACCTTTTCCGGTATGTCATGGGTGTTCATAATGATATTATTGCCGAGGGATTTTCGAACAGGGCTATTATTCCTGGTCTTACAACTACAGATGATCTTAACTGGTGGTTCAGGCACAGATACCTTGAACTTGATATAGAGATAGAAAATCATCCTTCTATTTATGTGCAGCGAAAAGTTGCAAATATTGAAAAATATCCTGATCCGGCTGAATCATTCTCCGGAGGCGGAACCAATAATGCTGTTAATGTCGTAATACGGCGCGGTGATTTAGTAAGCATCGATTCAGATATAATGCTTCTTGGACTTGTTACCGATTCACACCAATTTGCTTATGTCCTTGAGGGAGACGAGACAGAGGTTCCGGCACAATTAACCGAAGCGTTACTCAAAGCAAACAAGCTGCAGGACCTGATCTCACGGGAGTTCAAAGTTGGCAGAACCGGTAAAGAAATAGAAGATGCTTCGCATGCCATACCATCCGATGGCAATGTCCATAACTATTCCGGCATCTTTTTAACCTTTCATCCGCCTCCCATGTTCAATCGGCGTTTTCTCCGGGGTGGATATATGTTTTCGCATAAGACGTATGTAGCGGGGATATCTTCACAACCCCAATATTATCCAACATCGATCGTATCCGACCAACATAGACTCTCATATAACACTGTTCATGTTTTTCATCCGCATGTTCGAGTTTTTATACCGGGTTGGGAGGAAAATGGAGTAGCCATAGGAGTCGGACAGATCATTGCTTTTACAGAAGACGGATTTCAATACCTTAACAGACCGATGGAAAACGGTTTTCATGTTGTACGATGATTGGTGAAAAAAAGGATTAGTAACTTACTGATTATTGAAATACTAATACAAAGAAATAAAATCTAAAGAAAAAATAATGAGTAAGACATTCTTTAATCCCGATCTAAAGTTTTGGATTCGAATTTCTAACCCGATTTTCCGAAGATCTTGTTGGATTTGCATTATTCTTAACTTCACTTTTCCTGCATTAGCTCAAAATGACAGAGCTAAATTGGATAATACCACCTTCCCTGATAAATTCCGGATTGAAGTGGTTGCCAATAATCTCCGGGTTCCCTGGTCTATTGCCTTTACACCGGATGGCAGAATCTTTTTCACTGAGTGCATCGGTCAGGTTCGTGTCATAGAGAATGGGCATTTGATTGAAGAACCCATTCTTAAACTCGAAGTGAGCCAGGGTGTAAAAATGGGCTTGCTTGGCATGGCACTTGATCCTGAATTTACTGAAACACATTATGTATATCTAGCCTATAACTACGCAGTTGAGGATGAATTTCGGCTCCGGATTGTACGTTATCGTGAGATAACTGGACGGCTTGTCGAACCGTTTACGCTGATCGAAGACATTCCTGCAGCGAGAAATCATACAGGTTGCCGTCTACGTTTCGGTCCGGACGGTAAACTCTATATAACTACGGGTGATGCCGACCGTCCTCGAATGTCTCAAAGGCTCGACTTTCTTTCCGGCAAAATCCTACGGCTTAATCCTGATGGTTCAATTCCGGACGACAATCCGTATGTGAACAATTCCAATGCTCATCCGGCTATATGGTCATATGGTCACCGTAATCCACAAGGACTCGATTTCCAACCTGTCTCAGGACAATTATTCGCTTCGGAACATGGGCCAAATGGGAGTGATGAAATCAACATCATTTCGCCTGAATACAATTATGGTTGGCCTGATATATCTCATCAGGAATCTGGTGAAGGTATGGAATCCCCATTACTCGAATTCACACCAGCTATTGGACCGGGCACCGCACTTTTCTACACTGTTGAAGCTTTTCCATCGCTAAACGGAGACCTGCTTGTCGGTCTGATGCGTGCAGAAGGCATTCTGCGGATTCGACTGAATGGTAAAGAAGTTGTTGAATATGAGCGCTGGTTTCACCGTGCTTTTGGACGCATTCGTGAAATCGCAATGAGTCCGGAAGGCTTACTCTATTTCACAACTACTCAGTACGATCCACCCGAGGGTAATCCCCGGAGGAATTATGATATGATTCTGCGGACCGTACCGAATGATTTTCCGTTTTCGGAATATCCTATAGCAAATCTTGAAGCATCTGAAGCACTCGAAACGACTGAATTTGATCCGCGAACACTGAGTGCAAGTCCACTCATAGGTATGTATTGCAGTTCCTGCCATGGTCCAAATCTAACCGGCGGTCTTCATTCAAATCTCACCGATAATGTTTGGTCCAACACCGATGACGACCAAATCATGCTTCGTATAATCCTTGAGGGATTGGAAGATGAAGGAATGCCGCATTTAACAGCGTGCTCACTTCTAAACAGGCAAATTCGATTCTCAATTATATGCGAAACCGCATGCCGGACAAGTAAAACAAGAGAAAATTTCCGGGATCACCGGGCACGTTTACCGGCTGGTGCTACACGGGGAAGTTTTTCATCCCGCATGGCCGCATGATACGCAAAACTTGCCATGATGACTGCCGATTGCATAAGATCTTCTGGAATATAACGGTCGAACGTATCCATGTTTGTGTGATATGCCCGCCGTTCGATGTCATCCTGAATGAAGCGGAAGCCGGGAAGCCCCACAGCGTCGAATGAATTGTTATCGGAACCGGGGGAGTTGTTCGGGCTGATATGGGTCATGCCTAAATCACTGAAAGGTTTTATCCATGCTTCGAAGATCGGCCGGACACGTTCGTTCTCCTGCAGCCAGATACCGCGTATTTTCCCTCCGATGGTGTCGTTGTTGAAATATCCTGCAAATTGAGCATGTTGAGGAGTGTATTCCTGGGTATCGGGATTGCCAATATGCTTTCTGACGTATCCACGAGATCCGTACATGCCATATTCCTCACCGCCCCACAAAGCGGCGCGGATGGTCCGGCGCGGCTGTACTCCAATTGCTTTCAATATCCTGATAGCTTCCATTGCGACAGAAGAACCGGCGCCGTTGTCGATGGCGCCCTGTCCGGCAGAGTTTGCATCGAAATGTCCACCGATCATAACCACTTCATCCGCAAGGTCAGAACCGGGAAGTTCGGCAATGACATTATAATCTTCGGTACTATCGTCATGAATATTGATCCTCGTTTCTACCTCCATTTCAACAGGTATGCCCTTTTCGAGGATGCGTATGATCCTGTTGTAGTGCTCACCTGCCATGACGAGGTAGGGAGGATGAATGGAATCCATACTCTCCCATGCTCTTCCAGGTACTTCACCCACAGTGACCGTTCCATAATCTCCCCGCCGGTCAGGAGAAACTATGGTTGCTGTGCCCTCAGAAAACAGGAAATCTATGATCTCGTCCCGCGACAGGCCGGGTAGCACCCGGCGAGGTCTGTTTTGACCCTGTTCCTGAGGAGTTATTACTGCTTGCGACAGCTCATCGAGTTGTTCTTCGGTGTACCGAACAGCAATCGGTTCGAAATGTGGTGACATCTCGACCTTGGGATCGACAAATACGATTGCATCCCGTAATTTACCTCGGTATGCATTAAAGTCCGTACGGGACGATATATTGTTAATATTGATAAATACAGCCTGCCCGTGAACTTTCCGGTTCGTTCCGAACGAGAACGTGTTCGGGTAGGCAATTATCGGCATGTATTCAGGAGTCAGCATATGCACTGATGTGTATTCGTTACTCCATGTAACACCGAACTCGCCGTATGAATCCAAGTGCACGTTTGACAACCCGAATTCTTCGAATTGACGTTTTGCCCATTCAGCAGCCCGTTGGTAGGACGGAGAGTTTGCCAGACGTGGTCCGTGCACATCGGTAATATAACTGGCTATTTCCATTATCTGAGAATAGTTAAAACCCTCAACTCTGATCTTTTGTATAACATCCCAATATATTGGTTCCTGAGCTTCCGACGTTGTCACAAATATGAGTGCCACTGTCATTATGAGTAGGGGAAATAATGTTCTATTCATTGTTGTTTCCTCCAAAGATGCTGATATCATGCGATGTTTACTAAGGAAAAAATCTCCGTGATACTATGTCGAAATATAATTAAAGTCTTCATTTTTTTAAACACATATTTTCTATTTATTATAACAGTTGAGAAATCAACTTTGAAAGAGTCGTAATTCTCCAACGCTCCCTAATAATCAGAAAAACAGGAAAACAAGACGGAAAAAAACATTTTGCACGCTTCCGGCTTTTCGCCTTTGACCTATTGGCATCGAAGGCGACAATAACTTTACTGCAGTTATTATATAGTCATATAGCTCAATTTTAAATTCAAGCATATAATTAATTCCATTACTTTCCAATCAAGAGGCCTAAGAGCGGAAAATACTTGTAAGAATAAAATGTATCGCTTATCTTTCAAATAAGTCTATTCTGCTTGTGTTGACGTCATACGATATATTAATTTCTAATAAGCGTAATATTTTCTGTGGTCTTAATTTTGGAGGAGAAATGAAACTGCCGCGCATTGAGAGTGTTTCATGGGCTGTGTTTTTTGCAAGAATGTGGATCGGTCTTCAATTTCTAATGTTGCGTTGGGAGAAGGTGTTCAATCTAACAGAAATCGATCAGGCTCGAAGGCTTTTCGTTGATCAATTTCAAGACACGTGGATTCCTGTCTTTATATTATGGACGATCGGAATTATTTTACCGTTCCTGGAATTGATAGCAGGCAGCTTTGCATTCATAGGTCTCCGGGTAAAGGAAAGCATAGTAACATTGGGATTGATCCTGCTCATTATTACGTACGGCCATCTTTTGGGTGATAAGTTTTATGACTTCACAACATTTGTTATTCCCCAATTGGTAATGATAATCTTCGTCCTTATGATACCGAGAGATAAGGATGTGTTATCAGTTGATCATTTATTGAGCAAAAAAAAATAAGATTAGCAAACTTTTATTATTTCTGTATGTAAATTTTCTGCATTGTATAAACCTATTATCGAAATTGCAGCAATTTGAGTAAGGTGGATAGCAATTTTGATCAACTGTCCGAATTGCTATGACACTCTATACGGAATTGGAATGTGACATTACATTCCAAACCTACGACCGGATACAGCTACTCTCAAAAACGAAGACGGTTATTGTAGAAGGACTTAGATAGGTTACTAAGTCCTTCTTTTATATTATGTAGTTTAAGGATTGATAAGTCCTGCATTGACAAAATCATCTCGTGTTGCACCGGGATTCAATGAAGATCCGTAAACTGCCTGAGCTGCTGCAATATCTAATTCGCTGAGTTTATCCGGTATTAAGCCTGTGAATGCTCCAGGTCCACCAGCCATCAAAGATTTAGCATTACCTCCTATTAACGCCTGATCAATGTGACACATTCCAAGAATTCCGTGTCCGATGACATCATGGACAAAAGCATCCGACGGTTGTATCGACTCTCTGAGCGTAGACCGGCTTGATATCATTACTCCACTTCCGGGTTCTGTGAATTCTATATGGACACATCCCCGTTCGAATGTACAACCGGTATCCTGCGGAGAAGGATGGTCGGTTGCTGTCACTTCGTTTAAACCGGGATGCGGATCAGGATCATCCGTGACCATAAATACAGTCAGGATATTTCCAAGCGTTGCAACGGAAACAGTTGCCAGAGCCTGTTCAACAAGCAGTTTTGTATCCTCCCCATCACTACCATTGTCGAGCGTATTTGAAACAATCACTGTAATATCCGTGCCTCTGGGAAATGTAGCCCATTGTCCGACTCGCGTTGGGCACGCCGTAAAACCATCCTGCGGAATTAACGGACCAGTACCCAAAAAGATTGCTTCAATATAATCTTTCATAAATCCGTCTGAATCAGGAGGCTCCGGCGAAATGATATCCGTACTAGAGTCAGAACACGATACAATGAAGATAATTATAACGGCAAACCATACGAAATTTGTGTATTTCAGTTTGTATATAGGTATATTCTCTTTACTCAAACAATTAAAGGATTCGCAACGGGATTTGAATTCTAACATATAACACTCTACAAGTAAAGATGATTCCTGTTTAAATGACTATTGCATAGAGTAATACTCATCTTTAGTAAACAAATATCCTATTAAAAAGTTTTCATTATTTATTAAATCTCCTCTACCTAGATTTTGAAAGTTCCGGTTACCCAAAAGCACCTGAGGATTTCCATAATTATCATTAGCACCCATCCAATGAGAAAATCGCACATAACCATTTAAATGTGAAGACCAAATACTTTTTCCATCGATTGATCACAATAAAACTACTCAATTAAATTCTTATTTGTTATTTTAAATTAAAGATTCACTAATGTAAGAATACACTATCAGTTTTATAATTAATCTTTAGCACTTATGTTATAAACAGTGAATAATCTGAGGTCTAAAATGAGAGTAATTCGGTTTGCAGCCATCTTTTTAGCAATACTAACCATTTCGCAGGCGTATGATACCCAGGCACAAACGCTTCGTGAAGCATGGGAGATGTTAAGTCTCATTCGGAAAGAGAAATTCGATATTGTTCTTCCAAAGGTTATGAAGGAACATAACATCGATATGTGGATCCATGTTATGCGGCATGGGAATCCCGACCCTTTAGAGCACGATTTAGGTGGTACAGGTGGATATTTTATTTTTACTGACAAGGGTGGTGATAGGATCGAACGTGCTGTTCTTGGTGGCGGTGGAATCTTGCTCGCACAGAGTGGTGCATATGACCTGTTCGGTTCATCTGAACACCTCCAACAGTTTGTGTCAGATCGAGATCCTAAACGCATTGCGGTCAATATGTCTGATTGGATCTCTGCATCTGACGGTCTCTCCCATACAGATTATGTGCAATTAACTGATAGGCTCGGTGACACCTATAACGACAGGCTCATTTCCGCAGACCATCTTATTACCGATTTCCGTGCGCAGAGAGTTTCAAGTGAAATTGCATTTTATGCCAAATTAGGTAACATGACCAGAGACATTAGCGAACGGGCACTCTCAAATGAAGTCATTACTCCCGGCGTTACAACGCTGGAAGATGTTGCATGGTGGATGAAAGGAGAAAATATACTGTACGGGCACAACTATCTATTCAGATTGCCTTCAGTAGCTGTTATCGAAGGCCCGGAAGGTGTGTTATCGGAGTCCGACAACCGTGTCATCCAACGGGGAAATCTCTTGAAGACTGATTTTGGCGTATCGATGCTGAATTATGGAACTGACATTCAGAGGATGGGATATGTACTGCGAGAGGGCGAAACCACCCTGCCACAGGGATTTCAAAATGCCTTTGATCAGGCGGTGAAAGCGCGGGCTGTAATTCGAAGGAATATCATTGCCGGAAGGACTGCCGAAGAATCACTGGAAATTCTGGGGATCGCATTGGATGAAGCAGGATTCGGATTCATTTTGGAAGACCCCACGATGGATGGTGGTTATTCCGGCAAAATTCGGGGAGAGCACTTAAAATATCCTGACAAGACTGAAATTGCTGTTGACCTCCATGCTCTTGGCAATACGGGAAACAGCGAGATTGCGGTCGGACCATCAATCGCCAATTTCCGTCCCGACCGGGCACATTTGACGATTCATCCGAATAATTTTTTCTCATTTGAATTTATGGCGTATACCGCTGTACCTGAATGGGGTGGTAAAAAAGTACGTATCGGGTATGAGGACAATGCAATTGTTACTGAAAATGGCGTCGAATGGCTCTACCCTCCTGCTGATAAAATATTGATAATTCATTGAACCTGTTGCGTTTCATCTTGTCATTATACCATATCAGGAGGATTAAACTATTCCATTTCAATCAGTTTGCGCTGGAATACAAAAAAATAATGATAAAGGTGATAGTATGAAATCAATTACAATAACTGTAGAGGATGTTTCAGTTGAGGCTGAGCTTTATGAGAGTGAGACTGCGGGGAAAATATTCAGCGCTCTTCCGATCGAAGGGCGGGCGAAAATATGGGGAGATGAGATATACTTTGAAATTCCGGTCAAGACAAGTCAGGAAGGCGATGCCCGGGCTGATGTCGACGTGGGTGAATTAGGTTACTGGCCCGTCGGACACGCATTTTGTATCTTTTTCGGACCAACACCGGTTAGCACGGATGAAAAACCTCGTGCTGCAAGTCCGGTCAACGTATTCGGGAAAATAAAAGGAGATGCAACGCAATTCAGGAGTGTTACTCAAGGAGTTGTTGTGCGCGTTGAACAAGCATAATATGCCTATATTTTCTCATTAAATGAATATACTCAATTATATTAATTCTGATTTGATTCATCAGAGTCAGTCTTCAATATCTGTCTCCGGCTGATATTGTACAGATTCGTGATAAAATCCTTCTTGTTTTGCGTAATTCTGCAGATATTTGCACATCATTTTCCTTGCCCTTGATAACCGTGACCTTACTGTACCTATCGGGCACGATAAAATATCTGCTATTTCCTTGTAGGAAAATCCTTCAATATCTGACAATATGAGGACCATACGAAAATCATAGGGCAATTTTGTAAGTGCTTCATCAACCTCATCGCTCAGATAATCATTGATAACTATGTCATCTGGCGTATCAACACCTTTAAACTGAGAATCCTTTATCAGATCAACAAACGGTTCGATAGCGTCGTAACCCACCTGATCCGGCTTTTTCGTTTTTCTCCGATATTTATTGATAAAGGTATTTTTCAGAATTGTGTAAAGCCATGCTTTACAGCTTGTACCCTGTTTATACTGATCAAAAAATCTATATGCTTTAAAGTATGTTTCCTGTACCAGATCATTTGCATCCTGCTCATTGTAAGTCAATTTCAGCGCTGAATTGAAAAGTGCATCCATGTAGATCAATGCTTCATTCTGAAATAACTCATTTTTTTGCTCATGTGTCTCCCACATACTCTCCTCCTCGTAGTCTTTCATCACTACATCAATTGTTGAGACATTCAATTATGGCTGTTTACACATTGTTGTTACCGGATAAGAGTCCGGTTAACGTTGTCTTTAAGAGATCTTTCGGTACTGGTCCAACGATATGGTCAATAATTTCTCCGTCACGAAAAAAAAGCAGTGTCGGCAGTTCATTGATTCCATACGTCTCCACAATTTGGTCGTTATTTTCAACATCAACAGTACCAAACTTAATACAATCCTGAAACTTAGTGCATAATTCTTCGATCATAGGCATCATGATCTGGCAATTTCCCGAACACTCTGAACCGAATTGCACCATGACAAAATCATTGTGTTTCAGTACTTCATTATGAAAATTTGAATCGGTAAATTCATGACTCTTATGTGAGTGAATCATATGCGACTTTCTATTTGTCTGTTGCAGAATTAATTCCTCTGCTTTCTGTGTCTGATTCATTGTGCTGCTCAAAGAAGGTTTCATAGTGATTTATTCATTCCTGAATTTAATATTACTTTAACTATTATTACAAATCGTGTGCCACAATAAAAAAAGCCACTTGGATATCACACCAAGTGACTGTATTTAAAAAAGTTATATTACTTTAATATTTGATATAGGTTTCGGTTAATCGCTAGTATTAACTCCGATTATTCGTATATTATACGACATGTCGGAGTTTAAGCTCTTTCTATTTCCAGTTTTTTCATCCTTGATTCCAATGTCGTAGGCTTGAGACCCAATTTTTCTGCAGCACCGTTTTTCTCGCGTATTCTCCACTTGGTAGACTCCAATATTTCAACAATGTGATCCCGCTCTACTTCATTCAGAGGCATAGCTTTTGAGGATTGCAATGCGACTTGTTTTTTCGCGAGCCAGTCTCCCAGAACTAGTTGTGAGCCGCTGCTGATAATTACTGCTCTTTCAATAATGTTTTCCAATTCGCGGACATTCCCGGGCCAGTCATACAGCTGCAGCGTGTTGATGACTTTTTGGGGTATTAAGGTAATTTGTTTCGCTGATTTGGTGTTAAACTTTTTCACAAAATGGTTGGCCAGTACGGCAATATCATCTTTGCGATCACGGAGTGGCGGCACAACAATCGGAAAAACATTCAGTCTATAGAACAGGCCTTCCCTAAAGGTTCTGTTTTCTACCGCTTGTTCAATATCTCTGTTCGTTGCAGCAATAATCCGCACATCAATTTTCGTTGTCTTCGGATTTCCGATACGCTCAAATTCGCCTTCCTGCAAAACACGAAGCAGTTTCGACTGAAGCTCAAGCGGAAGATCACCAATTTCATCGAGAAAAATAGTTCCTTTGTCTGCAAGCTCGAACCGACCGATTTTTCGCGAGAGCGCTCCGGTAAATGCGCCCTTTTCATGACCAAATAATTCACTCTCTATTAAATTTGCGGGAAGTGCTGCACAATTTATCTTGACGAGTGGCCGGTCTCTTCGCATACTTAAATTATGGACAGCACGAGCAAAAAGTTCTTTTCCAGTTCCTGTTTCGCCAAGAATGAGAACCGTAGCGTCGGTCGAAGCAACCTGCTCGACTTTTCTAAGCACTTTATTGAGCGTTCCGCTGCGGCTTATAATCTCCTGAAAATTGTGAGCTCCCTTAATCTCTTCCTGCAGATAGATATTTTCCGCTTCCAGACGGTCTTTCAGGGACTTGACTTCTTCAAGAGCATTGTGCAGATCCCGCTCCGCTTTCTTCCGCTTGGTTATATCTCGTACCATTGCAAGGACTTGTACTTTCCCCCGCAGTTTGACAAGCGAAAACGAAATGTCCGCAGGAACAGATTTTTTATCTTTCCGTAAACAGGTGAATTCGTCGGAGATTACCGCTTCTCCGGAAAGAACCTTTTTTAATACTCTGGCAAGCTGTTTCATCTCATTCGGATGAATAACTTCAATCTGCATACCGCGTATTTCATGCTCCGAATACCCCAAAAGGTCAAGAGCCACATAATTTGTATCTATAATTTGTTGGGTACCGGGATCAAGAATATAAATTGCATCATTTACAGCATTGAAAATGTCCCGGAATCGTTGTTCGCTTTCACGTGCTGCCCGTTCAGCTTTCTTCCTCTCTGACACATCCTTTACAAAAGCACAAGCAATGGTCCTGCCCTCAAACTCCATCTTATTTGAGGTAACTTCAACAGGCAAAAGACCGCCTCTTTTATTCTTGTAGCATGTCTCGACTGTAATCACACCCAAACCTTTAATTGTTGACCACATCACCTCCCAATGATTATCACTTCCACTCTCATCTAAGTCTTTAATGTTTAATGAGAGAAACTCATCATACGTATAGCCGAACTTTTTGGTGGCAGTTTTGTTTACATGGAGAAAATCACCGGCTGAATCTAACCAGAATATCGCATTCATTGCATGGTCTATAGATGCTGTAGATAACCGTGCAATATGATCTTTCTGTATTCGTTTATCGGTCATGAGCTATACTGTTAAAATTAGGAGTCATTAACATGCATTGGTATGTTGAGTATAAATTATATAATCATTTACCAAGATGTCAATACATTATTGTTTATTTCGATTCAACACTGAAATAAATCATATCAATTTGTAGTATTTCTCAATAATTGCCACTAATCTGTCGTAATAATGGTGTGGAAGAGAACCGAGACAATTTTGTTTTAAATGTCGGTTAAATCATCTATATTATATAGTTTTTGCATTATACGTACCAGTTTAAAAATAATTTTTGTATTTACCACTAATTAACGAATGAAGATGATCAATTATGAAAGTCAGTGATATATATACACAAACGGAACCGGTAATTTCGCTTGAATTTTTCCCGCCGAAGGAGAATATGGAGCTGGTGTTCGAAACACTCGAAAACCTAATCGAGTTTGGACCGAACTTTATCAGCGTCACATCTAAATCTGATGGAACGAACAAGGATAAAACATTTGAGATTACCACCCGAATCAAAAATGAATATGGTATTGAGGCTATCCCCCATCTCACCTGTATTAACACATCGATGAACGAGATCGATGAGAATCTGTCAGAAATCGATGAGAAAGGTCTTGAGAATATCCTTGCCTTGCGGGGAGACCAACCAGAAGAATTGGTGAATAGCCATTTCAGGCATGCATCGCAGCTCGTGCTGCAGATCAAACAGAATATGCCTGATTTTTGCATCGGCGTGGCCGGCTATCCAGAAACACACCCCGAGGCTGAGTCAATCGAGAACGATCTTGACAGGTTAACAGAGAAAATCGACAACGGCGCCGATTTTGTTATTACACAGATGTTTTTCGAGAACGGTTTTTTCTTCGATTTTCTAGAGAAATCTGAAAAAATCGGTATTGAAGTTCCGATCATTGCGGGTATCATGCCCGTATTTTCATATAAGAATATCAACAAATTTGCGGAAATGTGTGGTGTCCAAATTCCTCGTACGCTTGAGAAAAAAATGAAGTTGTACATCGATGATCCCGATTCTATTATTCAGCTCGGAATCGATTTCGCACTCGAACAGTGTTCAGAGCTTTTGGACAACAAAATTCCAGGACTCCATTTTTACACAATGAACAGATCAACTCAGGTCGGTGAGATTCTGAGACAATTGCGGAAATAACAATGGCGAATTCCGACAGAATAAAATCGTTCTACGAAAGTTTTGCAGCTTATCTTGTAAAAGACAGGATTATCGACAATCCACGACATACCAAGATTTTCGGTTTTCTCGATAAAATCTTTGCACAGCATACTATCTCGTCGGCTCTTGAAATCGGATGCGGTATCGGTATCATTTCAGAGTACATCAAAAAAACGGTTCCCGTTGTCGACAGTCTCGACATCAGCGAAAAAAATATCCTCTTCGCTCAGAGAACGGTAAAGGATGTCAATTTTCAGGCTGCCGATTTTTTACAGCTGAATCCTGAACGAAAATACGATTTGATCACTCTTTTCGATGTTCTAGAACATTTTCCCAAACCGCAGCATCCGCTTGTGTTTTCCAGAATAAAACAATGCTCGCATGAAAACACACTCATTGCCATAACCATTCCCGATGCAAGGTATCTCGATTTTTTCCGCGAACACTATCCTGAACGGCTGCAGGTGGTAGATGAAAGCATCACTTTTGAAGAGATTATGTCGCTCTTCTCCTGTTTCAATATGGAAATTATAACATATCAGCGTTTCGGAATCGATTTTGAAAACCAGTACCGATTTTATTTGCTGAATTACCGGGAGGAAACATTTACACTCGAACAAAAGCGGAATATGCCCAAATCATGGATTCCGGATAAGATAAAAATAAATGTGGATCGGATTCGCGCTCACCTGCGGGCATTAAAATACAAAAAAATTCTTGAAGACCTTAATATATCGAAGTAGTATCCATTATTTCATCACAACTCAACAAAAAAAGGCAGGCTTCACGTCCGAAACCTGCTTTAAAAACTCTAAAATCAATCTCAATTGCCTCAATTCACTCAACATGCAATCTCTTAAAATCTGTGTGTATAATTGATTTTGGAAGACATACCTCGTGATAATGTTTTTGTGTCAAAATCCCAGATCGACGATCCGTAATTCAACCAGTTCTGTGTATAGACCATAAACAGGTCATTACCCGGTCTGACAGTCCATCGGAGCTTTGCAAACAACCCGATTATTTCACTCACATCGTCATACTGGATATTGCTTGTGAGCGACGTCCTCGGTGTCGGATGGAGCCCTGTCTGAATCTGATATACATTTGTTTTGAAATCGCCCTGTGGAAGTGATACATCATTGATTTCTACTTCCGTTTGCAGACTTAGCCCGGGAAATGGTTTAAAATTCAGTGAACCTCTATATTGAAACCGATCACCTGACCAGAATTCACCCCAGCTTACATTGACCATTGCCTGTACTGGACGGTGCCCAGCACTCCAACTCGAAACTTTCCACTCATTATAGTTATATTCACCAATCGGGATTATAATACCATCACTGATCTCGAAATCCTCATCAAGAAATTCAAAATTCTGGTTTAATTGAATCTCAAAATTATCTCCGGTATTAAACCGTGCTTCAAACAGCGTATATTGTATATTGCTTGTAATAAGTTCGCTATTCATACCCCAGAGATAGCGCCATTGACCAGTGAACTGGAGTTGCCTGACTCCCGGCAAAAAGTCGGGACGAGGATTGAATCCTAACCGTGGCTCTACTCTGCGGAAACCGTTTCTGCCGACAAATCCGACAGCCGGATCATATTCCTCACCCAGCTCCCGGTAGGAAACATGTCCCGACCACAGGTCGTTCGGGTAACTGATTCTAAGGCCGCGGGCACTCAGCTCATTAAATGTTGCATTGCCCCCACTTTCAGGATCGGTATGCCAAACTAAAAATCCTTCAAACTGGAGATTTTTATCTCCAAGAAACTTTGAGGTCGAGAGGTTTAAGTCAGCACCAACCGTATAACGGTCATCAGATTCCGGTTCACTGTTGATTGAACCACTTGCCCTCCGAGTATAAATCAGACCAATTGTTGACTGCTCAAAGAGTGAGCGCTTTATCCTGGCAATAGTAAAATCCTCTGCAGGTGATTCGGCATGAAGATTGTCATCCGTACGCACCTGAATCAATCCAATCTCGTTTCGGCCAATGGTACCGCCGAGCCGTGCACCGAACACTACCGGTATCTGTTCACCTTCTGTGAGACCGATTCTCCGGCTGAAATAAGGATTCACTCCATTTCTGGACGCGAAACTGAATACGCTCGAACCTTCAAGGAAAAAATCACGTTTCTCCTGAAAAAAGAGGGGAAACCGTGTTAAATTGACCCGTCTCTGGTCTACTTCAACTTCTGCAAAGTCAGTATTAATTGAAACAGCACCACGAAGGCTTGGTGTAATATTATAAGAGATATCAAATCCAATGTCCGATGGAACATCAGTCGGATCTTCAGGATTCGGAATAAGCACATCATCTTCTATAATATTCGGAACATAGTTTGTGCCAAATGTCCCATACGGCTTTATTTCGAGGCCTATCCCCTGCGAAATACCTGTGAGACCATTTAGCCTTCCGGCATGAATAGGACGTGTCAACGGCTGATTCCGTTTATGACCGCTCCATCTCATTTCTTCGTTTTTACGCCGTATTGTTCGCTGGAAGTTAATACCCCGGACATCTTTATTGGGATCAAAATTGAGTGTCTGAAAAGGTATTTTTGCTTCGGCAATCCATCCTTTATCATTCTTGGAGGTCCGTACATCCCAGATTCCGTCCCACGATTTATTGGTTCCGCCACCGCCGCCACCACCACCGGATCCAATCAGCCCGTCACCCAGCAGACCTGCGGGATTCGTTTCAAAATAATATCCGGTACGACCATCTAAAAAAGTATCGATGATCCACATAAATCTATCGTCCGACCAGAGTCCTTCATCACGTTGTTTCTGAAAACCAAGAATTCCATCCTGATCACTATCGTAAAGCATTGCCCCGATATAAAGATTCTTTTCGTCATACAAAACATAGACATCGGTGTTTTCAGTCGGCTCGATACCCTCTCTTGGTTCTGACTGTAGAAATCCGGTAGCAGGTGTTGCTCGCTTCCAGGCATCCTCGTCCAATATACCATCCAGTTTTATTTTACCTGAACTGTGAGCAGCTTGCAACATTTTTCCGGAGTATGATGGATCGACAGTAGAAACAGTGTGGCCATTTGTGGGAATATTATTAGCGCCGTAATTATCATGTCCATTACCATAATTGTTGCCGTTACCATTACCATTACTATATCCGTTTGCTATATAGTTTTCGCTTAGGTTCCAAACAGTATTATCGGTAAACTCCACTTTTTGCGGAACAATAGCACCATCAACAGGAACACCTTGTTCCAACAAAGTTTCCTCCCAGATAAAGTTCTTTTTGGTACCCGGCTTAATGGTTGTGGCAAATGTTTTCTCAAACAAGACCGGATTTGCGCGGTCTTGAATATAGACCATCAACCAGACATTGAGTTTTGTCAGATTAGTACTGCCTCTATTTTCAACATTAAAATATGCTCTTAAACTATTTTCGCCGGTCAATACATTGACCGGATCAGTAATAGAAAACGGGGCATTTTCGTAATGAAATGTCGTTAACGGAATATATGTATTTACAGATGATCCATTATCGGTCACCTGAGCGTTAAGATCCTGAATGAAATTCAATGAAAAAAATACATAGACAGAAAGCAAAAAAGTACTTAAAAAAGCAAAAAACCTACGCCGCATGAATTCAAAACCTCATTAAAAAAACACAAACAAAAAAAATACAAGCAATTCTGCATTTAAAAATCAAACGCTATAATTACAATCCAGTTATGAGTTTCTTCAATATTATTTTTCGTAGATACGTTCCAACACGAAAATGTGCTACACATTACGGTTGAAACCTACAAAAAACCGGTACCTCGCAAGGAGATACCGGCATTGGAGTTGTTACCAATATAGGTATTTCACAGGCAATATTCAAGTTCTTTGGTGATTTCAAAGAGGTG
This sequence comes from bacterium, assembly GCA_965249485.1. Taxonomy (GTDB): domain Bacteria; phylum SM23-31; class SM23-31; order SM23-31; family SM23-31; genus CBDFMG01. The sequence continues at coordinate 3,431,471 of OZ252239.1, forward strand.
AGTGAAGTATAGAATACTTTAAATCTTCATAATAACCTGTTATTATCGTGAAATTATTTGAAAATTCGAACCATCAATATTCTTCGACAATACTTCGACAATACAAAACAATATATTATAATTTTTTGTTGCGCAAGTGTATTCTAAAATCTATATTTTGAACTTTACTATATAATTTAGGACAGCATAATATGAGAGAACAGGATCAACTCGATTCACAGCGGCTCGACAAGTGGCTCGCAATCGCCCGCCTCTTTAAAACACGAAAATTGGCAACACAGGCATGTGAAAGTTAATGAAGTGACATCCAAAGCATCTAAAACGATTAAAACCGGTGACGAGGTTACTATTCGGCTCCGGGGAAAATACAGGTCATTTCAAATACTTGGAATAATCAAGCGGAACGTCAGTGTACAGCTTGCACGCGAGCTGTATGAAGAAACAACCTCACTTGATGTAGATCCGGAGCAGCAGGAATTGATTCGACTAACGTTAAAATCGCAGAAGCAGCAAAAACCTAAATATAAAGGCAGGCCAACTAAAAAGGAACGGCGGAAACTTACACAATGGGATGACTCCACTTCTTGATATTGACGATTGAATATTAAGTTTGGATGGAATATTGCCGCCCGCTTATAAAGATAAAAAAGGATTGCATACGTGCACAATCCTTTGAACAACTAAAAACACCTAACATACTTCTATTATATTATTGTCTTTTATATTCTTTTATGTTCTCCGTCACAAAACGGCTGATTGTTGCTGCTTTTACATCCACACAAAGCATACTGTTTCTTTTCCCCGATCGTGAATTGCATTGGTTTTATATCGGTCTCTTTATGTGCACCATCACAAAAGGGCTGATTTTTTGATTTTCCGCATCGACACCACCAATATTCCCCAGGTTCCATTTCTAGAATATAGGGGGCTTTTTGAGCTATTTCTGGTTCTGACATAAAACGCACCTCCTCTTTATTGTTACCGCAGAATTATTTTGTGAGTATGAATTGAATTCATTTATTCAATCAATATCTCTCAATAAACATCAACTATCGCTCAAATCAACCATTTCTTTGTTTATTTTTATATTCAATTAAACCATTCATAAAGATTTCGACCATCAATGTATCTTCTTTTTTCAAGTGCTTCTCTTTCCCTTTTCTCTGCATTACTAAATGAAAGAAACTTCGGAAAGCATCGGCCAAATGTGCGGGATTTCCAGTTCGCGTGGATTTAGCCTTCTGGAACTGCACAAGAAATTGCTCGAGTAGTGATGAATGCCCGTAAAGAGGATCGACTCCGAGAACATCTGCATGCTGCAGACAATATTGCACTGGAAAATCACCAAAGACGTAAATCATTTTCAGGAATTTGTTTTTCTCGATCTGCCAGAATACTTTTAAGAGTGTATTAGCGGCGTCTTGCTTATGAGTATAATTACCTTCTCCAATAATACGACTCAGTTTATTTCTAATCACTTTTTTTTCATCCATATACAAATTGAGAAAAAGCTCCCTTTTTGTCGAATATATGCGGTTCAACTCATTAGCTGATACACCTGCTTCTTCTGCAATTAGAGTCAGCGTCGTTCGGTTATATCCGTATCTGTGGAATAATGATTCTGCTGCTTTTTTAAGAGAATGTGCTTTTTTCTTATGAGCAGTTTTCATATGTATATATTGAACATTTTTAATTTCGTTGTTGCCAATGCTCAACAGATGATGTTATAGCGTATCAATCCAGGTTATATTGGTCCAGAAATCCGCGGAAACTCGTCGCATTTGGAATAATTCCGGGAGTTGATTCGCAATAGTCCAGGTATTCTTTGTTATATCGCGGTACAAGGTCGTATTTCTCTTCTAATGCCGCATAAGAAATAAATCCGATGGTCCATAAAGGTGCGGTTAACGCAAGCGAAAGCGACCAATGATACAAGGTCAGGCCCAAGAGAAAGGATATTGAAAACAAAATCTGGGGATGTCGGACAAGTTTCTGCAAACCTTGTATCCGTACCGGACCCTCAGTGTTACTCAGCGAGCTGCGGGCAATGGAGAGCTCAATTAACGAGAGAAACCACCCTGCCATTGCTGCAATCAATATTGCACTTCCGATAAATGATGCTATGCCGGGAGGAGTGTAAAAAGAGTTGCTGATTATAGCACGCCACCCATAACCGATACACCACAATGCAGTATACATAATGCCTGTTTTTGCTAATTCTGGAAAATGCAGTTTAGTATGAAACGGAAAGAGATTTAACAGAGTTAAGCCACAATAGGTTACTAAAATTCCAATAAACAAATTACTTGTCACCGGAGCAGAACATATCAACGCTAATATAAATAAATTAAGTAGCCACATGTATAAAAACAATCTATTATTCGGTTTATGGTAAAGGCATATTACTAAATTAATGAAGGAATGTTTTTTTATCAAATTATACTACCAAAGAATAGGTAATTTTCGATATATTGTCAATGAAATTTTACCGTTCTTTTTACAATTGTAACGTATGTCATAGCGCTGCGATCGGGTCTATTTTGTATATAATCCGTGATATATGTAATAATTTTCACCATACCGTCTGATTAGGTAACATCAACCTCGATTTGTATCGATACTACGGTTATAAAATACTTGACATTTTTTTAATATTTAACTACTATTAATGCACAGAAAATTATTGAAAATTTATAACGATTGAAACAAAGTGATGAGATAAAATGGCAAGCATTAATAAAGCAATTTTGATTGGAAACTTGGGACAGGACCCTGAACTGAAATATATGCCGTCCGGCGACGCATTGTGTAATTTCACAATTGCGACAACTGAATCATGGAAAGATAAAGACGGCGTTCAGCAAGACCGTACAGAATGGCATAGAATAGTTGCCTTCAGGCGCCTTGCGGAAATCTGCGGTGAATACTTAAAAAAAGGGAAACAGGTCTATATCGAAGGAAAAATCCAAACGCGTTCATGGGAAGATAAAGACGGAAATAAACGGTACACAACTGAAATTGTCGCGGATCAAATGAAAATGCTCGGCAAACGTGATGAAGAAACCGGCGAGTCTTATTCTTCACCTCCTCCTCCTCAGAACTCGGCAGCTGACGCCCCTTCTGTAACGGAAGAAGAAGATGATCTCCCCTTTTAGTACTAGGAAAATGCATCCCATACCCACCTTGTTCGAAAACAATGCTACTCAAAAAAAGCCCACTCCACTGTCGAAATAATGATCCTCTGTTTATTGTCTCTTCTCAATCTGATAATATTAGGGAATACAACAAATTTCATCAAAATCCGAGTCTTTTACTCTTTCTACGCTGAACAATGATGGAGTAATGCTTAAATTAATCTTCCGTGATTACACAATGAGCTCAGCACCAGTCTAACCATTACTATTGGTTTATTGTAAAAAATTTATTATATTTTGCACTTTTTAGACATCAACAGATACGGATCTTGAGTCCGCACGCACTTCACTGTAATGGAAGTCATAAATGACCGGTAGTGTTGTAACGATCGAACAATTTATTTTAAAGCAGCAGCGTCAATTTCCCGATGCTTCTGGTGAGTTTTCGGAGCTTCTCAGCTCTATCAGACTCGTTGGTAAAATTATTTCCTGGGAAGTTAATAAAGCAGGATTAGTGGAACTCTTAGGAATTACCGGCCTGGAAAATGTTCACGGTGAAACAGTCCAAAAACTCGACATGTATGCACAGAATGTTTTTGTGCAAACTCTCAGGCGGTCGGGTAAAATGTGTGTATTGGTGTCTGAAGAAAGTGAAAGCATGATCTCTATACCGAAAGGATACAACACCGGGAAATATGTTGTATGCTTTGATCCTCTGGACGGCTCCTCCAATATTGATGCAAATGTCAGTGTCGGTTCAATTTTCGGGATTTTTAAAAAAATATCCGATGGTGAACACGGAACAGAAGAAGATATTCTCCAGCAGGGGAATGCTCTGTTTGCTGCCGGCTACATAATTTACGGATCAAGCACGATGCTCGTCTACTCTACCGGTTACGGTGTCCACGGTTTTACGCTCGACCCCAGCATCGGTGAATTTCTACTCTCACATGAAAATATTCAGATCCCTGCAAAAGGAAGTATATATAGCGTAAATGAAGGGAATTCGGAGACGTGGGATGCAGGAATTAAACAATTTATTCAAATCCTAAAACAGCCAGATGCTGCCGGTAAAAAACCTTATTCTGCACGGTATATCGGCTCTCTTGTCGCTGACTTTCATAGAAACCTCCTTTACGGAGGAATATTTCTCTATCCGGGGGATCAGCGAAACCCTCATGGAAAACTAAGACTTTTGTATGAAGCAAATCCCCTTGCCTACATTGTTGAACAAGCCGGAGGAGCTGCTTCGGATGGGCAGAGAAGAATTCTTGACATCAAACCTGATTCCTTTCATCAAAAAACACCACTTATTATCGGAAGTAAAGAAGATGTGGAACTATGTGATAAATGCATTGCCGAGAATTCTTAGCATTCATGTAAACATATTAAATTATTGTGCAACATTAATTGAATACATATTTACGGTTCTCACAAGTGCATTTTTATTTTCCTATTATTTTTTGCACGTCTCAATCCCTGTAATAAAAATAAAATAATTATTTAAAAGTATCCTCCTTTCACCCTTCTTACAAGAAATAAACATCCCTCATTGCAATTGCACTCAAACTATTGTTTTTACTTAATATAACGTCATGCACTCATGCAATAGGCATGAAATACAATATTGATATAAAGAAGAAATATTTTTCAAAATATTTAAATAATTGGGAACTTATTTTAAAAAAAATAAGTTTCATATATGTGTACAATGCAAGGGGATGATGTATGATTTTTACAAAGTTGAGAAAACTGCGCAAAATGAATGAGATAACCCTTGATGAAGTAGCACTGGATACCGGTTTATCTATCGGATATATAAACCGTATCGAGCGTGGGTACATTACTGATATTAAAAATGAAGTAAAGCGCAAACGCCTCGAGACTTACATCAAGAATCTTGAAAGAAAGACAAAAAAAGAATTGTCTTTGTCATAAATACATTTTCTCAGACGCAGTTTTTAAACGTTGGAAAAGACGGTTCCAGTTCGGACCGTCTTTTTTTGTTTACGTAAGATTATATTGACAACACTTCATTAAATTAGTATATTTTTTGATATTATTTCCGAAAGTCATCTGTTGCCCTTCACTTATGTTTTCACTAATTATCAGCGCTGCCGTTCAAGGTATAGAGGCATATCTCGTCAAGGTTGAATCACACTTAGAAAGTGGACTGCTGGCATTTACGACAGTCGGACTTCCCGAAGGTGCCGTTAGAGAAAGCAAAGAGCGAGTTACTGCCGCAATTAAAAATTCAGGTTACCCGTTCCCGCAAAAACGTATTACTATTAACCTTGCACCGGCTGACATAAGGAAAGAGGGCTCGGCTTTTGATTTGCCGATCGCAGTTGGCATACTTGCTTCCACAGGCCTTGTTCAGTCGCGAACTGTCGAACGGTATATCATTCTGGGAGAATTGGCTCTTGATGGAAAATTGAGACCTGTCAAGGGTGCTCTACCTATTTCAACTATTGAAACAAAACTGGATATTGATGGCATCATTCTTCCAAAGGAGAATGCGAATGAGGCGTCGATTGCCCGCAACTTCCATATATATCCAATGGATAACCTCAGGGAAACAGTAGAGTTTTTAAACGGGAATAATGAGCACAAACCATATGTGATTGATAATGAATTGATTGATTCTTCCTGGAAAGAGTATGATATAAATTTTTCTGAAGTGAAGGGACAAGAAAATGCGAAAAGAGCTTTAGAGGTTGCATCGGCAGGAGGACATAATACTATTATGATAGGTCCTCCTGGCTCGGGAAAGACAATGCTCGCCAGGAGAATTGCAACAATTCTGCCCAATTTAACGTTTGAAGAATCATTATCGACGACCAAGATACATTCTGTCGCAGGTTTGCTCAACTCAGACCAGGCGCTGGTAACCCGTCGGCCATTTCGTTCTGCACACCACTCTATTTCAGATGCCGGTCTGATCGGTGGTGGCCATATTCCGAAACCGGGTGAGGTTAGCCTTGCCCATAATGGTGTTCTCTTTTTGGATGAAATGGCGGAATTTAAGAAGCACATTCTTGAAATGCTCCGCCAACCGTTAGAAGATGGATATGTCACTATATCCCGTGCAAAAATGTCTCTGACATATCCTTCTCGTTTCATGCTTGCAGCAGCCATGAATCCCTGTCCCTGCGGTTATGCGACCGATTCGACCCATTCATGTTCATGTTCTGCGAGCCACATACAGAAGTATATGGCGAGAATTTCGGGACCGCTCTTAGATAGAATCGATATTCATTTGGAAGTGCCGAGAGTCAATATCAAAGAGCTCTCATCAGAGAATGTCGGAGAATCATCTGAAATAATCAGAAAAAGAGTTATCCGAGCGCGAGAGCTACAGCTTGATCGGTTTAAAAACAGTAGTACCATATTTACAAATGCCGCAATGAGCACAAAAAATATTCGTAAATATTGCAGACTTGATAACGAATGTCAGGAGTTACTTAAAACAGCCATTACCCAGCTCGGATTATCTGCACGAGCATACGACCGGATTTTGAAAGTGTCACGCACTATTGCCGATTTGGAATCATCGGAAGATATCCGACTTGAATTTGTGAGTGAAGCAATTCAATACCGGAGCCTTGACAGAAACTTATGGAATTAAAAGATCAGCAGGTTTAAAAAACATGCCGGAAACCCTGATTAAAACAAATACGATGACCTTCAAAAGAGGCGAAACTGTCTTTCGAGAAGGCGATGTTGGCGAGGAGATGTATATCATCAAATCCGGCAAAGTCGAAGTGGTCAAAAAAGTCCAAGATGAGGAAATGGTTCTCGCTACGCTTGAATCAAACTCTTTTTTCGGTGAAATGGCACTTTTCGGGGACAAACGCAGAAGCGCTACTATCCGAGCCCTTGAAAACACATCAACGATTCGCATTACTAAAAGTATCCTCGATCTTCAGCTTTCAAAAGCACCCGATTGGTTTGTTGCAATTATGCGTACCCTCGCATTGCGGCTCAAGGAAACCAATAAACGTGTACAATCCCGGTACTATATAAATTTAGAGTACAGCCTAATTAAGATGTTTCTGCTCACCATGAATGTGCTCGGCACACGTGAAGGTTCGGAATTATCAGCAGAGCTTGGCCCTGTTCTCCGCGAAGTGCAATTGATACTTGGTGTTTCCAAAGAAGAGTTGCTAGTCAAGCTCAAGGATTTTTCATTTATTCAGATGATTAAATTCTCCGAATCAGAGAATAAAATCACCGTGCCGGATGTTGATAAGACTAAGGACTTCTTACTTTTTTTACAGGGGAAGAAAGATAAAAAAACACGGTTAACATCAGCATTTGACGACCTTCAGGATGATGCAAAAAAAATGCAATACTTTGAGCGACTTTATCAGCTTCTAACCCGGAGAAAAGGAGAAGTCGAGCAAAAATAAGTTTAACAACGATCGCAACTCTGGTCTGTCATACAAAAATCCATAGATTCTCTTTTAGGTTATATTTTCAAAGAAACGTACTTCAAAATTTTTATTTCTCTCTTGTTTTACACTCATATTTTCCTCTCCTGTTTATTATTTTATTGTGACTATTGCTCTAAAGCAACACAAACCCTATAATTGTATGTGACGTATATTCCATGAAACCGGAAGCCCTTGATACAGAAATAATTAGTCGATCCATATCGAAATATCAGTTCGGTCGCTATATTGAGTTTAAAAAATCGGTGACATCAACGAATGAAATTGCAAAACAATATGCCCTCTCTCAATCGCAGCTTCCCATGATTATCTTTGCTGAAGAGCAGATAGGCGGCAAAGGAAGAATGAAACGGAGCTGGTTCTCTCCTCGTAACGCCGGCATCTGGTTTTCGGTCATATTCCCGCCGAATCATGATCCGGTCGTGTTTGGTCATTACAATTTTTTCATGTCACTTGTGCTTGCATCCGCTATTGAATCTATTACTCAATGTGAAATCGAATTGAAATGGCCGAATGATATTCTTATTAATGGGAAAAAGGTGTGCGGGATTTTATCCGAAGTAGTTACCAGAAAAGAAAACTCGGATACTGTCATTACCGGCGCCGGGCTCAATGTGAATATTGAAGAAAATGAATTCCCGAAAGAACTGTGCGATACCGCTACTTCATTGAGTATTGAATCCGATGAAACAATTAACCGGACGGATCTGTTTATAGAAATAATTTCAACACTGAATACCATCTATGACTTGTGGGAACAGCGGGGAATCGAGCCGATTTTCCATTCGTGGCTCCAAAAATGTTCTACTATCGGCAAATCACTCACTATTAAATCAGGATCACGGAGTATTGACGGAACTGCGCGACATATTAACTTAGACGGCTCCCTTGTCCTTCGGGGCGCCAACGGATCTGACCACACGGTGTACGCGGGTGATCTTGAATATTCCGTGCGAGTTCAAGATAAGTAATTGCAATTGTCAACGTATTGAAAAAAAATAAACCACAGGTCTGTAGAGTATGCATGCTCGGCAACAAAAAAAACTCAATAGTAATATTATTCAGGCGATGCTAAAAGAGCTCCCTTCTGTTGAATCACTCATGAGTAATTCCGCATTCGAGACAGCTCTCGGATCATATTCACGAGATTTTATAACGTATATTATTCGGAAACAGGTTGGCAATACCCGTGATGAAATAAAAAACGGCACCTACATCAGGGACGTCTCAAAAAAATCATTAAGCGAAACTATTATCAAACGTGTTGAAATTTACCTTGCTAAAATCAACGAAGGCGCTCTTCTACCAGTCGTTAATGCAACAGGAGTTGTTTTACATACCGGACTCGGTAGGGCTCCTTTGTCTACTGTAGCAGTCAGATTTGTTCAACAAATAATAAGCGGTTACTCCACCCTTGAAATTGACCGGTCTTCGGGACGGCGCGGCAGCAGAACTCAAATTCTTGAGGAGCTGTTATGCTATCTTTGTCGTACTGAATCTGCAACGGTGGTCAATAATAATGCTGCAGCTGTGATGATACTCTTGAACACCCTTGCACTCAATAAAGAGGTGATTATTTCTCGGGGTGAACTAGTGGAAATAGGAGGATCTTTCCGCATGCCCGATATTATGACTGCGAGCAGTGCAGAAATGGTTGAAGTTGGTACAACCAACAAAACAAGAGTGTCCGACTATACAAAAGCTGTTAACAAAAATACGGGAGCTATCCTCAAGGTACATTCAAGCAACTACAGAGTACTTGGCTTCTCGGAATCAGCTGCAATCAGTGAATTGAAATCCAGCAATAAATGCAAGAACATTCCCGTTATTTACGATCTTGGCGGCGGTGTGATTTTTGATCTGGAACGAGTCGGTCTGCCGCATGAACCTATTGTTGCTCAATCAATCCGAGATGGTGCCGATATCGTCACATTTAGCGGAGATAAAGTGTTTGGAGGTCCGCAATCCGGGATCATTGTTGGGAAAAAAAAGTATATTGATAAAATCAAAAAAAATCCCTTTGCACGGGCAATGAGATGCGACAAACTGATCCTTGCAGCACTATACGGAACCATTCTATCATATCTTAAAGGGATAGAAGGATTTACTTCTCTCCCCTCAACTAAAATGCTTATGGAAAAACCTGAGTCTATCCGGAAACGGGCCTTAAAAGTTAAAGAAATAGCATCAGAGAAGCGGATCAGAGGACTCACTATCTCTGTTGAGGCATGTGAATCTGAAGTCGGTAGCGGCGCCATGCCCCTCGAACTGTTGCCTAGTTTCGCCTTGTGTCTTGCATCAAAGAAAATTTCAGCAGAATACATTGCTGCACAGTTGCGTTCAGGTTTCCCCCCGGTTTTCAGCTACATTAAAAACAATAAAGTCTATCTCGATATGCGAACAGTATTCCGCAATCAGCTCAAACATATTGCCGAAAGCATTGCTGCAATTCGTGATAAGTAGTCCAGAGAAAATTTATACATGTCACACAGAATAATTGGAACAGCGGGACATATAGATCATGGAAAAACCGCACTGGTCAAGGCTCTAACAGGAGTTGATACTGACCGGCTCAAAGAGGAAAAAGAACGGGCGATTACCATTGACCTCGGTTTTGCATTTCTGGACGACACAACGGCAATTGTCGATGTGCCTGGTCACGAGCGATTTGTGAAAAATATGGTCGCCGGAGTAACCGGAATAGATTTGGCCCTGCTTGTTATAGCAGCTGATGACGGTGTCATGCCCCAGACCCGTGAACATATCGAAATTATTCGTCTCCTTGCAATTGAGCGGCTTGTTGTGGCAATAACCAAAATCGACCTTGCTGATGATGAATGGATATCACTTCTTAACGATGAAATTGACCTGCTTCTTGCCGGAAATGGTTATCCGGATGCACATATAATACCAGTATCAGTAATTACCGGAACTGGGATAGAAAAATTAAAACAAACTCTCAAAAGTGAAGTTGCATTCGTAAAGGATAAAAATATTGATAAGCCCTTCAGGTTGCCGGTTGACCGTTCGTTTACTATGAAAGGTTTTGGAACAGTCGTAACCGGCTCTGTTATGTCAGGGAAGCTAAATTTAGATGACAATGTTGAGCTGCTCCCTGAGGAGAAAGAACTCCGCCTGCGTGGATTGCAACACCATAATGAGACAGTAGAGACTGTTCAGGCCGGCGATCGGGCCGCATTGAATTTTAGCGGAATTCAGAAAGAGGCGATAATTCGGGGGAATGTCGTTGCCTTAAAAGATTCTTATCAATCATCCACTATTATCAATTGTTATTGTCACTTTCTCAAAAGTTCAGAGAAATCTTTAAAACAACAGCAGCGGATCCGTTTCCATTGCGGAACCATTGAAACACTCGGAAGAATTAATCTTCTCGGAAAAAAAATTATTGAACCGGGCGAATCAGCACCGGTTCAGTTTATACTCGAGAAACCTGTTGTTGCAGTATCAGGAGACCGATTTATCATTCGGCATTATTCTCCTGCGTTGACAATCGGGGGTGGCGAAATTATTGAAGTTGATACGCAACCTGCAGGAAGGAAGTGGGCAGGTGTTGCTACTTTTTTAGAAAAGCTACACGCTCTACCTCAAAAAGACAGAGTTTTCAGCTACGTGGAGAATTGTGGACTCGAACCAGTATCATCAGCTGATCTCGGAAAACAGTTTGGCTTGCTCCCTGAACAGATCGACTCTCTTCTCTCTTCGTACCAAAACGACGTCATCAATTCTACTATTGAAAAGAATTCATTCTGGATACACAGAGTTTTTTTTGAGTCGGCTTGTGAGAATATTGTGAGTACTATCGCAACATATCATCAACAAAATCCAGAAAAACCGTATTTGCAGCTTGAATCGCTAAAAAGTAAAATTGGTTCTGAGTTAGAGCATCGCTTCCTTTCGAGGCTCTTCGACACATTAATAAAGCAAAAACGAATTGCTATTGACCACAATCGGATCAGATTATCCAATTTCAAACCCCAGTTTTCCGAAGATTTAAAAATACTAATGGGACGGTTTATTTCATATCTTGAAGAAAAAGGACACGAAGGCCCTACAATTGAGGAAACCAGTACGCATCTCGGTGTCGATGGTGTGTTCCTCAAAAAAATAATAGATTCACTTTCTGCAGAAGGTAAAATCGTGCGAGTTGGAGAATTGTTTCTTTATAAGCTTGAACAGATAATCTCGATTGAAGCTTCTATACGTGATTCGATCTCAAAAGAAGGATCAATTACCGTTGCAGGCCTCAGAAACATCCTCGGTACCAGTAGAAAATACGCATTACCGCTATTGAATTATTTTGATGATGCGGGAATCACATTGCGTATTGGCGACAAACGGGTCTTGAAATAGACCGCAAGTTTACACTTTCTGATTTGAATCATTTTAGAACTCTTTACTGCCCGCTTCCACTTCAAACAAAAGCTTTCAGAATTTCTTTTTGCATACCGTGCAAATCATCATATGCTGAATTGATTTCTTGAATTTTGTCGCTGAGCTGTTGCAGCAGTTTGAATTTTTCTATGCCATTGCGAATAATCAGAAGTAAATTATCGTTTTCCCATGGTTTCTCAATATACTGAAACAGACCGACCTCATTAATCGCCTTAATCGCATTTTCTTTATCTGCATAGCCAGTCAGAATAATCCTCGGTATTTCCGGTTTAATTTTTCGAACATTTCCCAGAAACTGGATTCCATCCATTTCCGGCATTAAATAATCAGAGATAACGAGTGATGCATCATTCTTTTCGATAAATTTGAGGGCCTCGTTCGCGGAAGTAAACGTTTTTATTATGTAATCTGACTCCAATTGCAGAAAAGAGTCGATACTTGTCAGAACCATATCTTCATCGTCTACAACAATGATTGTGTTATTACTTTCAGAGTTTGACATGTTTTAATCCTGTTGGAATTTAGTATAATCGGTTATCATTTCTTTTATTAAATAAAATAAAAATCGGGTAAATATCATACTATTTTTTCAAATAACCTAAATTGGCAGAGAAATTTTCATGACGGTGCCAGATCCTTCTTTGCTACCAACATCAATTTCACCGTTATGGTCTTTAATTATCTGATAGACAATCGAAAGACCCAGCCCTGTACCTACGCCAACACCTTTTGTTGTGAATCCAGGACTGAATATTTTTTTCATATCATTTTCAGTAATTCCCTTACCCGAATCTTGCATTTCAATAACAACATATTTTCCGGACACATAGGTTCGAATAAATATTTCTCCTTTGCCTTCAATAGCCTGGCTGGAATTGACAAGAATATTCATAAAAACCTGGTTAATCTGGTTCGGGAAACAATTGACCGGAGGCAATGTACCGTATTCCTTGTGAATGGTAATTCTGTTTTTAAACTCATGGTGAACAAGCGTCAGTGTGCTTTCCAATCCTTCATGCAGATCGACCGTATCTTTTTCTGCCTGGTCAAGCCGAGCAAATCTCCTCAGGCTGTTCACAATATTCGTAATGCGATCTGCTGCAGTTTTACTCACTTCATTAAGCCGATCGACATTGCTGAAAAGCTTATTGAGCACAGAATATTCGTGTTCATGTTCGTCTTTTTCGAGATCACTTACCACTCGTTGAATTTTCGCAAATGAACGTATAAAGACATCATTGTTACTCTTCAGAGCACCGAGTGGTGTATTAATCTCGTGAGCAACCCCGGCAACAAGCTGTCCGAGAGCGGCCATTTTTTCTGAGTTAATAAGCTGCACCTGTTTTTCTTTCAGTTCGAGTTCTTCATTTGCCTGCTGAAGTGCATTGAACATCTGTTTCAACTCCAGTGCCCGGGCAAAAATCTCACCAACGATTTTTAACAAAATGATATTGTCATCCGTCCACTCTTTTTCTTTTTCAATTGTGTCAAAACCGATAAAACCGATCAGTTTTCTCCCAAGCACCATCGGTACAGCAACAATCGATTTTATTCCTGCATTTTTTAACCACTTTTTTTCACTTGCAGCTTCGTTCGGAATATCCTGAATACGAGGATAATAAATTGGATTTTTCTGCTTCAACTGCTGCAAAAAGTGCTGCATGTTCTCGGTATCGGTCTGTTTAATCTGTGACCTGAGTGATTTTATTCCCTGTGCACACCATTCTTCGTTTGCATTGATAGTTTTGCCGTCATCACTGATCAAGGCAACGTAACTTCTGTCGACACCAGAAAATTTGCCGATACTTTTGAGTGCATCTTTAATGCCCTCATCGATTTCGTGCGGTTCAAGATTGATGAATTTTGTTGAAATATTCGTAATAAGATTTTCAAAATCAAAATGCTGCTGCAGTTCCTGTTCGTTCTTTTTTCGCGTCGAAATATCACGGAAAGCTATCACCCGTACTCGTTTATTTTGAAAGCTAATTCCACGTCCGTAAACCTCTACATAAAACTGTGACTTGTCCTTACGAACACATATCACATCGAACGCTCCAAGGGTAATATCAGGATTCTTTGCAACACGGGCAAGCTTCGTTTGAGTTTCTTTTTTACTCTCATTGGCAACAAGATCAATCATTTTCATACCGATCATTTCGTTTATAGAATACCCGAAATTCTTTGCGGCTGAATTATTGACATCGACTATACTGTCCTTTTCATAAATGATAATCCCCTCGAATGATGCATCAATGAGTGAGCGGAATCGCTCCTCACTTTCACGGAGTTTCTCCTGAGCTTTTTTGCTTTCGGTAATATCGTTAAAAACTACGACTGCTCCTTTTATATGGCCTTTGTCATCACGAACAGGGCGGGCATTGACATGAATAAATATACCTTCAGATTGCTTTTTGGAACGCACAAAAACTTCGCACTGGTCAATAGATTCCCCTTTTCCTGCACGGACTAAGGGGAGATAATCTGTAGGAAAAGGAGTTTTTTATCGGGCATAAAAAGTCCGTAATGACTGCTCAGTTTATCCGGTTTAGTTTTTTTAAGGCCCATACCGAGAATCCGCTCCGCCGCAGGATTAAATAAGACCAATTCACCTTTTTCGTCTGTCAATGCGATACCTTCAGCCATGTTCTCAAGTATTGAAAGGAACAGTTTTTCTGTTTCAGGAGCTGGTCTTCAGCATTTTTTCTGCCGGTGATGTCCTGTCCGACAAGATGGATCCCTCTGAGCTTTCTACCTGATTCCCACTGAGCCCTGCAGGAAATCAGCACAACTCGCTCCTCACCTTTCTTGATCAGTAGTATTTTTTCAACCTCACATCTCTTACCGCAGCGTGCTGCAAGTGAAACAAGGTCTTTCACTTCCTTTTTTTCGTGACAGAGTGCCGCTAACGGTAGACCGATCAACTCCGATTCATTATATCCGAGCATACTACTTGTTGAATTTGTTACAGAGGCGATAATCGGATTGTATTTTTCAGAAGCAGAATTAATGGTTGCATCGATGAAGATTATATGTTCATCGATCAATTTTGAAAACAAGCTATCAACACTTTTACTATCTGTCAATAAAGTCTTTTTATTCATCCTATATGTCGTTTTGTGTTCGTTCGATATTCAACTGACTGTAGATGTTGAAAAGCACATTAATACTATAACGATAACATGCTGCAATAGTTCGAATTATATGTAATCATTCCGATTTTTTCGGGATATCGATCTCTACCCGGTCCAGGAGTCCCCGCAGACGTTTCACAAGCGTTTTAAAAATTCCCTCAATTATCTGAACATGATCTGTCAAAATATCGTAAAAATCTTCCCGGTCAATCCGCAGCAGTTTCGACTCTTCGACACACGTTGCGGAAGAGACTCGGTGTTTTTCATCAAAAAGTGCCCATGTCCCAAATGCTCCTCCGGTGTTTGCAGTGGTTATTTCATCTTCATCTCTGTGGAGCTTCACCGATCCACTAAGGACAATATAGAGACTGTCGGCCGGATCATGTTCTTTATAGATATCTTCACCCTTTATCAGGACTTCTTCTTCAGCGATGGCAGCAAGATATGCTAACTGCTCGGTCGGCACTTCCGAAAACACGTCGACATTTTGAAGGAAAATGACCTTTTCAATCGTTGTAAGCATTCGGTTACCTTTTTAAAATTCTTTTAAATTAAATAATGAAAGATTTGTTTTCCGTGAATAGTGCACCTCGTGAGACTCTCCACATAATCAGTCTCTTTATCGGGGCGATGCATATATAAAGTATTACATTGCAATAAATTCTAGAATTGAAGTTGACTAAGCAATCTCAGCCATGAAACAATTCAAATAGTACACTTTTCAGTTTGAAAGAATTACACTTTTTCAAATCACTTCAACTATTCGTAATATTTAGTATGTATTGCGCGGTTTCCTTTACAAACTCATGTTCGTCATGGGCAGCTTCCTGAACATAATGTCTCAGAGATTCCGGAATACCATTATCGTGTTCTTTAAGATAATAGATTGCGCAGGTTTTCAGCCATGTATTTGTTCCTGCAAGGAGGTATTCCAAAGATTCTTCTATCGTTATTTCATTCATTTCAAACATACTTCGCCCCTGACGAATTGCTATTTCATCCGCATCTCTGTCGAGTATTGGAAACAAGTATTTCTTTTGGTCTTTACCTAAAACATTATCGAGAAATTCAATAGCACTGTCTCGAAGATTCTTTTTGCTGCTTGTTATTCCAAGATAGGCAAAAAAGATGTCATCAGGATGATATTTCAGTCCAAGCAGTCGAAAAATCTGCTCAAGATTCTGGTCAAGTGTCTCCTCAAGCGATTTTTTGAGTAATTGTCCCGCATCACTATTTCTTTCGTGGATGTGGAGAATCTGCAAGATTTCATAATATGTTTTTGTTTCAGCAATAAACGCATCACTAATTTGCTGTTGATTGATGGGGATATCCGGAAATCTTGTATGAAGTTTATTGAGTGCTTTTATAATACGCTGCTTTAACAGAATATCATCCGTTGCAAGAGCACCGATAAGTACATTTACTGAATCTTGTGTTGGTATCATACTGAGAATTACAGGAATGTTATTTCGGATATTCAAAGGTATCGATCGATCCTCGAGATAATCAGACATTGTCCCGACTACACTCCTGCCATACGCAGCAAGCGCTTCTCTTGTTTCCTTGCGGAAACGCGCCTCGTAGTGAGCATGTCCATTAACAGAGGAATAAAATGACGGTCCTGAGTCCGGCCAATACTCAATATAGCCTCATTAACGACCTCGGAAGATTTATCATCAAGCAGGTTCTTCAAGTAGTCATAATACTGGCTGTCACTAAGATTTCCTATTGCCCTGGCAACATACTTTCTGCATATAATTCCTTGCTCATCTTTTACGGTTATCAACGTCTCGAACAGAGATCTGTCTACCAATTTTAGTTCTTCCGGTACCGCTGATTCGGACAGACATACAAGAGCTGTTGCTCTCAGCACTTGATCTGGCTGATCAAGATAAGTCTTCATCAGCATAGTCCGGTTATCATGTGCTGAGAAATATTGATAACGCATCGCTTCTAACCGAATGTCCGGATCGTTCTCCTTAAGTAGAATTTCAAAATCATTTTGGAGGGTATCATTTTCACTGGATCTAAGTAAAGTCATTGCTCCAACTTTAACGTCGTGGGATGAATTCCTGAGGAGAGGAACAAGATGCTCAGTAAGATCTACAGTCCGAACTGATGAAAGCATATCAAGTGCATAAACAACCTGACGTTCATTGGTACTTTTGAGAGATTCCGTCAAAGCATTGACCGTTGAAGCTCCGGCAATATCTGATCTTAGTTCACTCAGGTCGATATCTCTGCGTTCGAGCGCTATTCGGAAAGCATTAATATACTCTTTTCAGATCAAAATGACGAAGAATAACCAAAGTGCAAGCAACGCAAGTACTACAAAACTAAGCTGACGAATAGAGAATCCAAATACAAGTGTAAAGAGCAGCAGCAATCCACCCGCTATGCCGCGGAACCATCTGTCAACAATGACATCAATAAAGATTTTCGTCCTTTTTTTTAATATCCAACGGCACCGGCAGAAACAACAACTCACGCCCGGTTTTATCGAGTGAGTATTTAAACACTCCATCCGATCCACGCAGCAGCACACCTGCGACAAGTCCCGGCATAATCAGCATTGTTGCTGAACCTAAAATGAGTCCTATCGGCAAAAATGATATAATCCCGCCAACACCGAGAATCCTGAGCAAACGGTACGAAAAAAAGAGCTGTAGAGCCAGAGAAATTAAGCTGAGGCGTCCATAAAACACACCAAAAAATGCTGTCCTTGCATCGTTATCAGTAAAGGCATCCTGCGTTATCCCTTTGAATTGAACATCAACAAATGATGCAGTAGCCATTGTCATCGCGATAATGCCGACGATAAGCGAAAGATGGCGAGAACTTTTGATCGCCCTGAATACTTGCATTATATTTTCTTTGGGCTCTTCATCACTTTCTTGCCGTTTTAACGCCCAAATGATGTTGACAAATAACAATACAGCACAAAAGCAATCCTACGCAGAAATAGAGCAGATTTTCTGTTTGCACGCCAAATGTTTTAATCGCAAAACTGGTTACTTCTCCACCGGTGAACGCCCCAATGATCCCTCCAAGATTCAAAAAGACAAATAAGCGCTTTGCTTGTGTTGGAGAATAAATTGCATTTGCAAACAGCCAAAACTGCGAGGTCGCCAGCACACCGTAAATACTGACCCAGATATAGAATGAATACATTGCCCAGGTTGAACCGGTAGCGACTATGGTCCGCATTCCCAGAAGCGATACAATCAGAAATACCAATGTCACATTTATGAGATTGTTTAACCTGAGTTTTCGGCTTGCAGCGGCATGCATCTGGTTGACTGGAATGGCAACAATCGCAATGAGGATAAAAACAATTGGCAGCTGGGTCCATGGTATTTTTGCAAGAAACAATCCGTCACGGGCTGGCTTGAGAAAATAGTATGTCACAAGTATCAGATAGATATAGCTGAACATGAAAAGCGAGATGAGAATCTCGCCTTTGCGGATATTAAAAAATTTTTCAAGTAGCCGGTACACGATTTACTGAGCCTGCTTAATGAGTATTAATTATAATTTCGTCAATTTGTATAACGGAGTTTTCCGTCTCATCATTGATCCCATATACCTTTATTGTCAACACATCACTTTTTACCGAAATCATGCAAAAGTTATATATTTTATATTGCGATGTATGCGCAATGTCAATATTGTTTTATCTATAGTAGTCCAGATAACGTGCGAGGGACTCATTATCAGCTATGTCACGCAATGGAACCCCACCGCCGCCTGACACAATAATATGCATTGTTTGATCAGAACCCGCAGTATCTCGATAACGGAGAATATTTTTCTCATAAAAATGTTCATGGCCGCTCAACACCAATTTTACTCCAAAACGCTGCAGCAAATTGAGCAACTGAGACCGCTTTGAGGGGAGATTGTAGCCCCACTCTGGTTTTTCCCAGTCCCCACGGTGAAAACCAAACGAAACGGGTGTGTGGTGCATCGCAACAATTTTAAATTTTTTATCAGTTGCAGCTAATACACGTTCCAGCCATGCAGGTTCTCTCGATTGCTCATTTGCGGCGATCCACTTTTGAAACATATCATCCTGGATAACATCGTCAATAAAACCACCCTGATCAATAATTATATTGGAGTCGATTACAATTAGAATTGCATCCGGAAAATCCAATGTATAAAAACCCGGATAATCAAAAACCGTTTTGTAATTCGGACTGCCGAAAGTCTTGTCATGAACATTATCATGATTACTGACAACCGGAGCCAAAGGAATATTATCAGGAAACGGATACTCTTTGATAAATTGTTTCCAATGAGACGGTCGGCGCCCGTCCGTGACAAATTCACCGGCCAGTATAAAATCAGCTCCTGATTTTTCAATTTCTCTCAGCGCAGCCTTACTGACAAGAGTGCGCTGTTTCTCTCCATAATTGGAAGACTGGGATAAGTATTCGGCACCACCTAGAATGCCGTTACCAAGCAGGTAAAGATCGTAAAACGGAAAAAGAAGATGTTTCCACGTTAGCCAATTATCCCGATGTAGAAACCGTTCAACGAGTCTCCAGCCAGTACGCGAGTCGCCATAAAATAGAAAGGTTGGATTTTTGTCAACAATTTCATTCAGGTTGACGGTATTTATGGTTATATCACCGTGGGATATATCATCTTCAAGAAGACCTTTTTGTGAGCAGCTGAAAAACATCAACAGAACCAACAATATCGCTGTATTTTGTTTGGTCAGGAGAAGTAACACTCGAATCTGCTTTCTACTATCTGCTTAAACCTTCAATGATATATCTGCTATTATCCGAACGTAAAAAAACATGGACCGGTTTCGACCAACGGTCAAATTCCTGCCGTCTTGTTTGAATGGCAATTGACAAGTTTTGGGGAGAAGTGCTATCGTCGCCACTACGGGATTGGTTTAGATCCGGAAGAGGAATTGCGGTATGATCGATTATCTGTTGATTTTGTTCTGTGCTACTACCATTAATGTGAACAGAATATCTATAATGTCCCTTTTCTGCATAACCGTTATCTAAAGCAAGATCACGAAACAAAAGTTCCTGATTATTATTGCTGCTATTCCGGTGCTTAAATGAATCAAGGGGATTTACTTTGTTAAACCAATAATTTCCTATGATGTCTCTTCGATCCTTCAGGACCTGCACAAGATACGCTGCCGCAGAATGGTCGGTATAACGGGCAGTCTGAACAGCTGCCGCAATTTGCTCATCGGTAAAGGAAACAACAAGTTTCGTACCCCATAATGCATCGCTGTCTGTCAAATTCTCGAATGCGGGATTCGGGAAAATAAATTTATATTTCTGTGGTTGAAATAACTGTGATGAGATATTGCCGATAGATGGATACTGATTGTTGGAAAATTTTTCATAATCACGTACTTTTAGTCCTACTGATAAAGTTTTTTTGAACAGTTCTCCCGGATCGACCTGATTCTCATGCCCTATGTAGTTGGGTTTCGGTCCACTTGAAATGGTACCGAGCGTCGATCCGAAATCAATTAAATAATGTTTGACATAGCTCCTTCCACCTTCCGTAACATAGGAATCGAATGTATTATTTGCTTTAGTATCGTAATGACTGAGCCATGCAGCCATAACACGGAGTCCGCGGAGTTCTCTTCTGTGCTGGTGCTTTATCAGATCGTTTGGATCGTCTTTTCTGACACTCCGATATTTAAAAGGCCCAAGTGGTACTCCTTTGATAAATTTACTGGCGATAGCTCTAATATTTCCATCAGGCAAAATTGCAACACGTTGAAGAATCTCCTCAAGATCATCGTCGATCATGGTTCTGGTTTTCCCATTTTCATCGATAAATCCTACATCATCAGCAAGTCTGAGATTCCGGGGATTAAAGTGGACAATGTAGTTCTCCGGAACATTGTACCCGGCAGCATAAAATAATTTCGTCGAAATTATCTCCGCACCACTGACCAGCTCGGGATACTCGGGGGGATCAAATTTAATGACATACCTATTGCTCTTGCTGTCCCGTATCGTAAATCCGGGAGTTCTACCCTGGGCTTTCGCCTGAATAATTGTCCATTCACCCGATGTATCGGGTCCGTCAACCGAATCGGGTCCTTTCTTTATTTCATTTGAGGTCATCCGGTACATCGCGTTTCTGTTGGTAAACCATGATGAGTTATCTACTTCATCGAACGCGGTAATATTGACAGATTCTTTCGGAATATCAAAAATATTTCTGATATGACGGGAAATATCCAGAAAATGCTCCATCTTCATCATAAACTGCTTTTCAAATCCGTCAGCTAAAATATTTATTGATTGGGATTTCGGCTGCGATATGTTGCTTGTATCATCACCAACACTGTCGGAATTTGTAAACGATTTTGGCCCACTGCAACCACTATTTATACACGTAGCCAATAAGAAAATAAAAACATATTTCGAGTTCAATCTATGCATGGGATTTTGAATGTCCGGTTAAAACTCCTGATTCAGATTGAGATAAAATCTCAATCCGTCTTTACTTTTTCCGAGAATCAGCTGGGCTGCGATACTATTTTCAGTCCATATATTAAAACCCCCACCATATCCATAGTGGAAATTATCGGCAGAAAAATCATTGAAAATATTGTCGGCAACCTGCCCGGCATCTAAAAACAATACTGCATCGACTGGAGTCATGAGCGGATAACGATATTCGAGTGAACCCAATACCATATCATTGTCACGGAATCTCCCTCGTTTGAATCCTCGAATTGTTTCCTTATGACCAAGTTCGCTCAAATAATAAAACGGTATCTGCCTGTCAGCATACTGTTCGACAACTGCTCCGCTCACTCTGAGGATTAGAACACGCTCAAAAAACAGATTGAAGTACCGTTTGATATCAATCGATGCCCACCAAAATCCGTAGATATCGTCGTCTGTCTGAGTATACACACCTAGCATGAACCGATCAATCCCTCCTGCCGTAGTGTGACCGGGATGATTTCGTGAGTCGTGTAGAATACTTAATCCGGCATTTGCTAACTCAATACTAGTCCGGAGACCGGGAAGCGATGCGCCGGAAAAAAGTGTGTTAGTTGATGGTGAATTGGTGTTTCTGCCGCTTAAAATGTTATTCTTTTCAATGCCCAGTTGAAACACAGCGGATGTATGTTCAGACATTGTCACTGAAAAAGCGGCATTAACACTCAATTGTTCTCGCGCATAGTTTGTCTCAGATTTTTCTTGCGTATCAGGTCCGACACCAAAAAATCTTTCATCCGAATACATCCTGTAGTTTATCATAAAATCGGCTGAGACGGCATTGTTAAAGAGATTGATTTGCTGTATGCCTGCCTGATACCGTTGTCGCCTTCTCAACCCTGCTGAAGCATTCAGCGTTACACGTTCACCGTATCCAAATGGGCCATTGTGAAAATATTTCACACCTGCTCCGCCACGCGATGAGTATACCGGAAAAAATGCCCAACTGCCGTCATCCGCTGTTAAAAAATCTTTTGTACGGGGTGCAATTTTGGACTCATCAACAAACCAGATTGTTCCTTTTGTGACATCAAATAATAGATGTAATGTAAAGTAAATTACTTTCCCTGGTAAAGAGACAATCTGTTCCCATAATTCATCTTGGCTGTTTGATTGCTGTTGCGTATTGCCGGATTCCTTTTTAACAGCAGAGTTTGTATAAATTTCATCGTTTGACTGTATCCCGCAGTTTCCGGGCGAGGTTGTCCCCAATGTAGCAAGAGCAATAATCGCCGCAGCAGCAAAATTTTGCAGCACTTTATGAAAATCAATTGAATGTGTCATAGATAACGGTATGCTCAGACAGGCAGAAAAATAGTCAAGAGCATGTAATAGAATTTATGGTTTCAATACTTAAATGCGTTTTTTAATAAAAGAAGCAAAAATATAGGCAAATATCATTTGTATGTCAATGATTTAAAAATTCAATCTTATACTATAAATGTCTTCATCAAATTCTGAATTATGCAATTTTTCATAGTATAGACATTCAAGATGGTTTGAGCTTGACATTATCCATCTTTAACAATATGTTTAGTCATATGAGTTCCCCCTTAGTAAATCTTAGTGTCTCAACATTGAAACATACTGTGAAGAGTTTACTCTTTGTTATTGTGTTGTGTGCGGTAATCACTTCATGCTCAAGTGTATCCCAAAGTGGGTCGTCGGTTCAAATTCATCACAACGTAATTCTCCGGGATGAAATCCTTCGAGGACGGACTATGAATGTTTTTGACCTCATTAGGACATTTCGGCCCCAATGGATGGGGAGCGGAAGGTTGAGCAGACAGAATGCACCTACTTTTTACATTGACGGAACGCAGGTTTTGTATTATGACACCATTTATCAAATGCCTGCCCGGAATGTGCTTATGATTGAATACGTCAGCCAATTTGATCCTTCGATAATTGGTGTTGACAGCCGCTACGGTGCGATTTTAATTACCCTCTTTAATCAGTAATTCATATTTAATTTGTTTGATTGCTAACCATTATATCAATCTTCAGAATTAACATCAGGTATTCTGCAGAATTCCATAATAATCGTTAATTTCTCCACATTATTCTCTTCAATTCAATTAAGAATAAACTTTATGCCAACATACAAATTGAGCTTAAATGAACAAATCACACTGAAAAGAGACTTGTTAGTATGAATATATATTTGTATACTAATGCCAATTTTTGCACAAGGGAGCGCATGCATGGCTGGTGCCGGTCACGGTCTTCAAAACCGATGGGTTCTGTTATGCAGGACTGGTGGGTTCGATTCCCACACGCTCCCGCTAATTATTGAATAATTGTTCAAAACTTCACCTCCTTTTTCAATAATTTTCCAATTTATATCCAGAGGATTAATTAATGTGGATTAAATATATTCCGGAAGACGATGCAACCGGTCCTGTTAAGAAAGAGTATGATCTGGCAATTAAGCGTTCCGGACGCGTTGCACCTATTGTAAAGTGTATGAGTCTTAATCCATCAGTATTAAGTTCAAGCATGCGGTTCTACACAGCAGTAATGTATGGACCCTCTCAGTTATCCAGAATTCAGAGAGAACTGCTTGCGACCGTTGTTGCCGTCGAACTGCAATGCCTATTCTGAACTCAGGCACATGCTAACGATCTCCGTGCTGAGATCGAGAGGAAGTTCAATACTGAAGACGAAGCGGATTCATTTGTGCATACAATTGTGAATGATTGGAAATCAGCGGAGCTCGATACCGTAGATAGGGTTCTCTGTGAATTTGCAGTTAAACTTACGTTTGCAAACCATGAAATCGCTGAAAATGATATCCAAAAGCTTCGTGACAGTGGTCTTGATGATAAGACTATTCATGATGCGGTACAGGTAATCAGCTACTTTAACTATATTACCCGTGTTGCAGATGCTTTAGGCGTACAACCGAATTATGATAAAACTTGGGGATAATTTGGTAAGAAATTCACTCCAGTATTAATGGTATGTAGAATTTTCTATTGATATTTTCAAATCATTGATAAATCATGGCATATATATTATATTAGAGGAGTTAAAAAATGGAAAACGAATCGACTGTGTTAAGCAATGCCTATGTTAAAAAAAACAAGCTGACCTTTACTTGGACACCGCTTGTGTTGGTAGTGTTTTTTTATACTACTATATATACTGAGCGTTTCAGCATACTGGGATTTGGAGTGGATGCATTTTTTGATATATTTCTGTTTGCTGTCATAATGTTGTCTATTTCATATTTTCGTCTTGAGGCACTGAAAGAAAACCGCGAAATCTACAATCTTCTTAAAAAAATTGCGGATAAATCGTAAACTTGATTATTCACATTACTTCTATCGTATCGTTGTAGAGCATTACTGACCAGATCAAATGGTTTTTTGCCGTTTGCGAAACAAAAGTACACATAAAAAACCCGACTCTAATGTATTAAATTGAAGTCGGGTTTTTTATTCGAATTTAACGATCAAATGTGCTAAGCAATGCACACATTAATTACTGTTCTTTTGATTCGTCCCAGTCGGGACCATGTACTACATCATCTTTCGATGTGACAGGATCTTTCCCATCGTATTCATAATTATAATTTAAATCGATATAATATTGTGTATCATGTTTGCCGTTCGAT
Organism: bacterium; assembly: GCA_965249485.1. Lineage (GTDB taxonomy): Bacteria > SM23-31 > SM23-31 > SM23-31 > SM23-31 > CBDFMG01. The sequence continues at coordinate 3,456,731 of OZ252239.1, forward strand.
TCATCGTAACTCGGTCCTTCTTCTTCCGGGAAGATCGCGTCGACAGGACATTCCGGCTTACATGCATCGCAATCGATACATTCATCAGGATTTATATAAAGCATGTTATCATCCTGATAAAAACAATCTACCGGACAAACTTCAACACAATCTCCATATTTACAGTTATGGCAAGGTTCTCCAACTATATAGGTCATTGTTCAATCCTCAATTAAAATTGTAATCTTAATTAATTACAGATGTAAATCTAAGGAATCAAAAAAAAAAATACAAGAAAAAAAGTAAGAAAGAGAAAATTAGTGGATATTTTGTATAAAATCAATACCAAAATGTGCCCAGTTGCTCAGTGTATTCCAAAATATTCCAAACAGTACTGTCGGAATGAGTAACGCAGTAATGAGAACAGTGTGCACTATAGGAACAGAAACTGCCGAATCGTAGCCATCTTCTGCATTTGTAAAATACATTGCTTTGGCAATGCGAAAGTAGTAGAAAAGCGATACGGCAGAATTTAATACACCGACAACAGCCAGCCAGTACAATTTATTCTTAATTACTGCACCGAATATCAACAATTTTCCGATAAAACCCGCAGTCGGGGGGATTCCGGTTAAGGAGATGAGGAATATAACGAACGCAAATGCAATAAAGGGTGAACGTGAACCAAGCCCGCGGTAATGGTCGATCTGTTCACTTTTGATTCTAAGCGCAACACCATCTATGATGATAAATGCTCCAAAATTCATAAAAAGATAGGCAATGCTGTAGAACAGTACCGCACTGAGCCCCTCACCATCGAACATAGTGAAACCCATAAGTATGTACCCGGCATGTGCGATACTTGAATATGCAAGCAAACGCTTCAGATTTGTTTGCTGAAGGGCTGCAAGGTTACCTACTGTCATCGTAACTGCAGAAAGAGCGGCAAATATCAGGGGAAATTCTAAAGTACCAATAGACTCCCATCGGAATGTTTCCCCTCCTGTCTGCACAGATACACCGGTAAAGACAAAACGAGCCAACAGCGCAATTCCGGCCACTTTCGGACCAACAGAGAAAAATGTTGTTATCGGTGTCGGGGCACCTTCATAGACATCGGGACACCAAAAATGAAACGGTACGATAGTGATTTTATATCCGATTCCCGCTATTACAAAGAGAACCGACATCAAAAGCAGTACATCGTTAACGGTATTTGCGGCAAGGTAATCCCGGATTCCGTAGATTGTACCCTCACCTGTGATACCGTAAAGAAAGGAAAAACCGTAGAGCATCACGCCGGTTGAGACTGCTCCGTAGAGCATGTATTTGAGAGACGCCTCACTTGATCGGATCTCATTTTTTCTAAAACCTGCAAGTACATAGCATGATATTCCTACAATCTCGAGCGAAATCGCTATCATAACGATATGTGTCGATGTAGCCATGAAACACATACCGAAGGTTGTTGCAAGTATCAAGGCATAATACTCACCTGATTTCTTAAAAGTTGCTAATGAGAGTATAACGATGATTGCGGATGAAAATGTGAGAAATATTTTAAAAAATACTCCCATCGGATCGACAACCATCATTCCGGAAAACAGTGACCTACCCGGTTCATCAAGAAGCGGAAAGGAGAGAATCATTGCTAAGAGAAGACCCCCAAGGCTCAAAAACGGAATAACGAGCCGCTTGCCTATACCCGGAATTATCTCTGCAAGCAACACAACCAGAATCGAGACTGTCAGCGCTATTTCAGGATACAAATACCTGAGATCTGCAACAATTGTTTCCCACGAAATCATAGACCTACCACACTATGGGTGAACTAAAATAATCAAATAGTTTAGTGATGTTCTCATCAGGTTCAAGACCGGCATTGGATAGACACCGACAAACAAAATGACAACCATTAACGGAGCCAATGTAAAAATTTCCATGCCGGTTATCTCCGGTAGCGTTTTATACTTATCATCAATTTTTCCAAGGAAAACTCTCTGGAGAGTCCACAGCAAATAACCAGCCGTAAGGATGACTCCGCTGACCGCAAAAGCCGTAATGTATTTATAAACACTGAAAGCTCCGATGAATACCATAGCTTCACCAATGAAACCGCTCAATCCCGGAAGCCCGAGACTTGCAAAAAAGGCGAAACTGGTAATTCCTGTAAAAATCGGCATTTGTGAACCGATACCGCCGAAACCGTTAATATCCCTGTGATGCGCCCTGTCGTAAATCACACCAACAAGGAGAAAGAGCATTGCTGTGATTGTACCATGGTTAAACATCTGCAGAACAGCGCCGTTGATACCGGCTTCGGTAAAGACAGCCATTCCGAGCAATACATATCCCATATGGCTGATACTCGAATAGGCTACCAGTTTCTTCAAATCTGTCTGCGCCATCGCGGTAAAGGCACCGTAGAGAATATTTATCAATCCGAGTACAGCGAGGCCGTAGGCAAAATATTGTGCCGCAAGCGGAAACATCGGATAACTGATCCGGAGGATACCGTAGGTTCCCAGCTTCAGCAATACACCGGCAAGAATAACACTAATTGCTGTCGGCGCTTCGACGTGAGCATCGGGAAGCCAAGTATGGAACGGGAAAACCGGAACCTTGATGGCAAAACCGATAAAGAGTGCAATGTATGCCCAGTACTGAAATGTTCTTGAATAGGTGCTGCTGTTCTGAATAAGCGTCAACATATTGAATGTATGCGGATCATTCGCAAAATAGAGCGCAAGCATCGCGAGGAGCATCAATAAACTTCCGAAAAATGTGTAGAGGAAAAATTTTATCGCTGCATATTCACGCCGGGGGCCTCCCCAGATACCGATCAGAAAATACATGGGCAGTAGCATCACTTCCCAGAAGACATAAAACAAAAAGAAATCGAGTGCCGCAAACGATCCGATCATTCCTGTTTCAAGAAGAAGGAAAAGTGCGAAATACCCTTTTTGCGAGCGATCGATTTTCCATGAAGCAAATATACATATAAAGCAAAGAAACGCTGTCAAGAGTATCATCGGAAAACTGAGGCCGTCGACACCCATAAAATACTCTATATTTAATGCATCAATCCACTGGTAATGTTCGACAAATTGGAAGCTTCCTTCCCTGTCGATCCCCGGCATTGTGGTATTGAATTGGAGCAGCATTAGAATTGTCAACAATAATGTGACTCCTGTCGCTAAAACCGCTAACTGTTTTATGAGCATCACTTTCTCTTTTGGTACAAGAGCAATGAGCCCGGCTCCGATTAGGGGTATAAACGTTATGAGTGTTAAATACTTCATTAATCTCTCCTCAAAAAGGACGGTGACTCCTTAAAGCATAGTGATCCAAAATTGCTGTGTACTGAGTAAGTTAACATTACATAATCCGAAACATTATGATAATCATCATACCGATTAGCAGTCCGACAATATACTGCTGTATTCTCCCGGTCTGAAACTGTCGTACAATCAGTCCGAACAATTGTGTAATTAATGCAATAGCATTTACCAACCCATCAATTACAATTGTGTCGAATTTTCCGTACAACCAGGAAACAAGCACAGTAATACGTGCTGATCCATTCACAATCCCATCGATAATCGTTTCATCAAACCACTTACATATGTCGCTCCAAAGCAAAACGCCTTTAACAAAAGTAGCATTATATATCTCATCAATATACCATTTATTCAACATGCCGTTGTATAACTTCGGATACATTGCTCCCCACGCTTCTGCAGAAATCTGCTTCGTGAAATAGGTCCTGTATGCGACAATAATTCCGAGTGCTGCAAAAATCAGTGACAAAGCAAGTGCATAGGTGTGTGATGAATCGTGTCCGCCTCCATGAGCTTCCATACTTGTCTGAGCTTGTCCACTACTTGATTCCATTGCCATAACAGCTGCCTGCTCCGGCGGCTGCACAAGGTGGTAAAACCAGCCTCCATCGGGTGAAACCGGATTGTAGCTGTAAAATGCAAAGACACAGAGGAACGACAGGACAACGAGCGGAATGGTCATTGACCGGCTCGATTCATGAACATGATCCCACGCTTTTGGCAGAGCAAATTCGCCAAAGAATGTTTTGAAGACCAAACGGAACATATAAAATGCAGTCATACCTGCCGCAAGAAATCCGAACACTGGCAGAAGAAAATGACTGGGATGTTGAACTGCAAAACTCAGCGATCCTGCCAAAATTGCATCTTTGCTTAAAAAGCCTGATGTAAACGGCACACCGGAAAGTGCGATTGTTCCTGCAAGAAATGTCCAGAACGTTATTGGCATTTTCCGCCTGAGCCCGCCCATGATCGAAATATCATTCGGGTTGCCTTCCAGTTTCGCCCCATGCAAAGCGTGTTCCATTGCATGAATCACACTTCCGGAACCGAGGAAGAGCAATGCTTTAAAAAAGGCGTGCGTCATTAGATGAAACAGACCTGCTGCATATGAACCGGTACCGAGTGCGAGGATCATATATCCGAGCTGGCTGACTGTAGAATAAGCCAGAACGCGTTTGATATCATTCTGCACAATAGCTATCGTTGCTGCAAAGATTGCAGTAAATCCGCCGACGTAGGCAATGACAATCATTGAATCGGGTGTCAGCATGAAGAATATCCGGACAACCAGGTATACGCCGGCAGCCACCATGGTAGCAGCATGAATTAACGCACTTACCGGTGTTGGACCCTCCATAGCATCCGGCAGCCATACGTGCAGCGGAAACTGAGCAGATTTTCCGACTGCTCCCATAAAAATCAAAATTCCTGCAACTGTCAGTGTCATCCCTCCAAAACTGCCGGAAGCGACGGCATTCTGAATTCCCTCAAATGAAAATGATCCAACCGAGAAAAACACGATCAGCATTCCGACAAACATACCGAAATCGCCGACACGGTTGGTTATAAAAGCCTTTTTTCCAGCATTCGCTGCCGAATCCTTTTCAAACCAGAATCCAATAAGTAAATACGAACAGAGTCCCACAAGCTCCCAGCACATATAAATGCCAAGCAGATTATCGAACAGCACCAGACCGAGCATGGAAAATGCAAACAACGAAAGATAAGCAAAATAGCGGGAATAGCGCGGATCACCGTGCATATAGCCAGTTGAGTAAAGAAATACAAGTGAACTGACCAGTGTGACAACAACAAGCATCACTGCCGTTACATTATCGAGAGCGAAACCGAGCGGAAAATTCTGACTGCCAAGCTGAATCCAGTCAAAATGATACTCCACTCTGAAATTCGGATCATACACAGTGAGAACAGTATAGAATATCCACAGAGCAAGACCCAGATTAACAAACATTGATCCGACAACCACCCAGTCCCCCTGTCTCGGAAGCCGTTTCCCTATGAAAATCTGGATTGTGAACGCCGCAAGAGGAAGTAACCAGATAATAATCGCTGTAGTTAGTAAATCCATGTGTTCTCTTCAGAGTTTAGTACAAAACCATCATTATCAATTATATTACTTCCGGAGACTATGTGCTTCATCTACATTGATCGTCTGATGCGTCCGGTAAATATTTAAGACTATTGCAAGCGCAACTGCCGCTTCGGCAACCGCAATCACAAATACGAACAACGCTATTAATACACCATGAATATCAGGGTCTTTGAAAAATGCAAATGCAACAAAATTGACATTTGCGGCATTCAATATTAGCTCAACACCCATTAAAATACCTATAGCATTCCGCTTTGTCAGAATAGCCAGAAGGCCGCTCGCAAAGAGCAGTGCACCGATTATCAGAAACGTCTCAAGCTGAATCATTTCTCCTCCGATCGAACGATGTACAGTGCGCCGATTAAGGCGGCAAGAAGCAAAATTGATGCAACTTCAAACGGAAGAATATATAAGGTCATCAACTGGTTTCCGATCAGTTCACTTTGAGGTGCATAGCCTCCCTGTTCCGTGACTCCAGGTCCGAACCATGAAGTTTTTGAAATAACCGACAGAAGGAGAATCAAAAATCCGGTGACAGCTATAGAACCCCAGACACGCTGAGATGTTTTCGTCGTAACAGTCACAGACGATATTTTTACTGTAAGGAGAATACCGAATAAGAGCAGAATTAAAATACCACCGACATAAATAATAAGTTGAACAGCAGCGAGAAAATCGGCACTTAGAAATATATAGAGACCGCCGACACCAAAAAAGGATAGCATCAGGGAAAATGCTGCATACGTTATTCGCTTTGAAAATACAACCAGAAAGGCAGATCCTACCGTAACCACAGCAAATAGCAAAAACAGTACATCCTTGGCGCTCATGCATCCCCCTCAACAGGCTGATCTTGCGATCCACCTTCTTCTTTTTCTTTCGCAGCCGCCAGCTTTTTTTTCTCTTTTTCCATAGTCCTGATGTGGTCTTTTTCTTTTAGTTCGGCAACTTTTAACGGATCAACATTTGCAAATTCAAATACTAAATTATTTCTATCTCTTGTTGAATATTCGTATTCATCGGTCATAATCAGACACTCTGTTGGACACGGATACGTACACAATCCACAGAAACAACATTTAGCCATATCGATGTCAAACTTCGTAACCCAAAGCCTTTTTTTCTGGCCGTCGGAAGTCACTCCCAGATCGTCTTCCGGAAACGTTTTGATTGTATCCATTGTGATGCAGTCGACTGGGCATACCCGTACGCACTGATCACATCCGATACAATCGTCAACTTTGTTGAGCAATAGATTCCTGGAGCGTTCGGGGATATTCAGCTTTTTCCGAGGATACTGCACCGTGACCGATCTTTCGAAGAGATGCCTGAACGTAAGGCTCATTCCGATCAATACAGATGAAACGGCAAGATATATATTATTAAAATATGTTTGCATAATCTATTTTCGTTAATTTTGTTCTAAATAATTGGATTACCCTTGCATAACTTGCCAGAAACCAACTCCTGCAATACAGACCAATGTAAACGGTACAAAAACTTTCCAACACACATACATCAATTGATCTACCCGAAGACGCGGCAGTGTCCAGCGAATCCATATCTGTACAAACACAAGAACTGATGTTTTACCTAAAAACCAAACAACTCCAGGGATCACTACAAGCGCCTCAAACGGAGGCTGCCAACCACCGAGGAAAAGAACCGTACCGATAGCAGAAACCGCAAGCAAATTGCCATATTCAGCAAGGAAGAAAAACGACCACCGCATACCGGAATACTCGGTCATAAATCCAGCAACCAATTCCGACTCAGCTTCAGGAAGGTCGAATGGTGTTCTGTTTATTTCAGCAATTGATGCTAAAAAATAGATAATAAAAGCAATGAAATTAAACGGAAAACTATTGAAAATGATCCAGTTCCAGAATCCACCGGACTGTGCATGAACGATTCCCTGCATGCTTAACGTCCCCGATACCATTACCGCACACACAATAGCAAGTCCGACCGGAATTTCATAACTCACAATCTGTGCCGCTGAGCGCATGGCTCCGAAGAGAGACCATTTATTGTTCGACGCCCATCCGGCCATAATAATTCCCGGTACAACAACTGTCGAGATTGCTACAACGTATAAGATTCCAATGTTGATATCGCTGACAAAGATTGTTTCACTAAAGGGGAAAACCACAAATACGGCAAGAGCAGTCATAAAAACAATAAACGGAGCAATGATAAACAGTTTTCGGTCGGCATCACGTGGAATAATATCTTCTTTCAACAAGAGTTTCACTGCATCTGCAATCGTCTGCAAAACACCATGCCAGCCGGTTTCCATCGGCCCTAACCGGTCCTGAATATGGGCAGCAATTTTCCGCTCTGCGTAGATAGCTATCAGAGCAAATACCGCTATAACATGAAAAAAGATTAATGCGGCGATTATTGATGCTATGACAATTTTACCCGCTTCGGGAAACGCATCAAAGATAGAAATGCTGTTGATAAGTTTATTGAAAATACCTTGAAACTCATTTTGCATCGTTAAATCATTCTCCGGCAATTCTCTTCGTTCTTCTCTAACTATCCACTAAACGTTATCGATCTACGCACCCAAGCACAATATCAATACTTGAAATGATAACAACGAGGTCGGCAAGCATATACCCTCGTGATATTTCATTGAGTACACTCAAATTGCTGAAACAGGGTGATCTTCCCTTTAACCGTGCAGGCCCTTTTCCCCCTTCACTGATCAGGTAAAAACCCAGTTCGCCACGTGGAGCTTCTGTTCGGACATAGAGCTTACCCTTCGGAACACGGACAACCTTGCCGATTTTTTCATGCATAACCGGACCATCGGGAATCAATTGAAGCGCCTGCCGGATTATTTTGACACTTTCGATCATCTCGTAAATACGCACTATATATCGGTCCCAGCAGTCACCGACAGTACCCATTTCGCCATTTCCAACAATTACTTCATAATCGAATTTATCATATACCGAATAAGGATCGTCACGCCTCAGATCCCAATCTACACCAGACGCCCGGAGTGTCGGCCCTGATGTCCCATAATTGATAGCAACATCGGCAGTCATGACACCGACATTTGCTGTCCGTTCGATAAATATTTTGTTGTATGAAAGTAACGGATTGTATTCTTCTATAACTTTCTTCTCAAAATAATCGAGAAACTCCATGCATTCCTTTGCAAAACCATCATAGAGATCGTGCGAAACACCGCCAATCCACATGTAGTTGTAAAGGAGACGTGCACCGCACAATTTCTCAAACATATCGAGAATCAATTCTCGTTCACGAAACGCCCACAGAAACGGAGTAAATGCGCCCGCATCCATTCCATACGTTCCGAACGAAAGAAGATGACTCGCAATTCGCTGAAGCTCGGCTACAATTACCCTGAGGTATTGGGCACGTTCCGGCGCTTCGATTTCCATCAGTTTTTCTACCGCAAGGACGTATGAAAAATTCTGACCCATTGAGGCAATATAATCCATTCTGTCAGTATAGGGTATGACCCCCTGCCAGGATTCGTTTTCTGCATGTTTTTCAAAACAACGGTGGAGATATCCTATATGCGGTGTGACTTTTTTGATAATCTCGCCATCCGTCACACATTCGCATCTGAGCACGCCGTGTGTACTCGGATGCTGTGGACCCATCTGCAGAACCATGTCGTCCGTATCAAAACCTGTTTTGGGGGATTGACCCGGCTCTATATAAATATCTTCTGTTTTGATTTCAGCCATTTCGAACTATTCTGTATTTGCAATTATTCAGACTGCGAATCTTCATCTTCCGGATATGGGACAGGCATGCCGTTATACATTTCCGGCGTGACGTAATCTTTTCTGAGTGGATAGCCTTCCCAGTCATCGGGACAGAGAATTCTTCTCATGTCGGAATGTCCGGTAAAGACAACACCAATAAGGTCAAACGCTTCCCGCTCATGCCAGTTTGCTGTTCGCCATATTCCCGAAACGGTCGGGACATTGGGTTTTTTCTTTGGCACAGTCACCATAAGTGTGACTTTATGTTTATGCTGAAGCGAATTTAAGTGATAAACAACCTGCAGATTCTCCTCATCTAAGTCGACACTGCTAAGACACATAAGTAATTTACAGTCCAAACCGGGATCATCTTTCAGAAAAGTACACACCTCTGCTATTGCTCCTGGTTTGACAGCAATTACAGGCTCGACCACTTCAAGGTCCGCTTCAATAATTTTATCGCCAAATTTATCCTGAAGTTTTTTTGTGATTTCTTCAGCGTTCATAGATCATACTTTTTATAAGAGACTTATTAATAAACAAATTATTCTGTTTTGATTTATAATCGTGTGCTTGATAATTTAAGTGCTGCCACAAGGCAGTTCATGCCGTTGCTTTTTCTTTCTTCTTCGCCAGCACCTGGTCTTTTTTGATCTTCTCTCTCAACTCAAGCAAACCGTCGATGAGTGCTTCCGGTCTCGGGGGGCAACCGGGGACATAGACGTCGACAGGAATGATTTTGTCAACACCTTTCAGAACATGATACCCGTGATTCCAGTAGGGGCCGCCGCAGGTTGCACAGCTTCCCATCGAAATAACATATTTCGGTTCCGGCATCTGTTCATATAATCGCTTAATACGTGTTGCCATCTTAAGTGTGACAGTACCTGCGATAATCATTACGTCCGACTGTCTCGGACTTGCTCTGAACATGATGCCGAACCGGTCAAGGTCAAACCTCGACGCTCCGGTTGCCATCATTTCTATTGCACAACATGCCAGTCCAAACGTCATGGGCCACAGCGAAGAGAGCCGTGCCCAGTTAAACAATTTATCGACAGATGTTATAAGAATATTGTTTCCAAACTTGCCTTCTAAAATTCCCATTTTTTTACCTTAATTCAGAATATGATAAATTCAAATTAATCGTTGGGTTTTACCAGTACATCATCGGCGCTGTCAACATGTGATTTCATCACCTCTTTACCGCTGTCGGCAAAATATGATTTCACCCACTCGAGGTCACCCTTGGCCCAGACATAAGCAAATCCTATAACCAGAATCGCAAGAAAAACCATCATTTCAACAAAGGCAAACATGCCGAGTCTCTTGTAGACAATTGCCCAGGGAAACAGAAATACTACTTCCACGTCAAAAATGATGAATATAAGTGCAATAATATAAAAACGGTTGTTAAATCTGATCCAGGCATGACCGACGGGATCTTCACCGCATTCGTAGGTTAAATATTTCTCATCGGAACTTTTTCGGGGATGAATCAACCTCGAGACAATAAGGGCAACGCCTACCATTAAAATGCCGACTAAGAGGAAGATGAAGACATTAAGATATTCGAGTAGCATCTGCTTTCAATCGCTATTCAATGAATCACTTTAATCAGTTCAGTTCTTAACCCATCAGGGGCAAATATAGTAACGTATTAGTTAATAGCCACTAACACAAAATGTATTCAATTATTTGAATTAAGTCAAGCAAAATTACCTGTGATATATTCAAAAAAAAACGTTATATTTCCTTTGTACATCAATCATTAAAAAACAGTACAATCCACAAAAACCTCGCAGCACCATAATACAGAATATATAAATATATGATACCTATAAATAGATTGCACACCTATGACCGCAGCATTACGAGTTGGATGGAACGGTATGGAGCCGAATTTCTCAGATACTCACTCGGAATTATATTCATTTGGTTCGGGATATTGAAACTATTCGGTGTCAGTCCCGCTCAATTACTCGTCGAAAGGACAGTATATTGGTTTCCGCCTGATTTATTCGTCCAGATTCTCGGATGGTGGGAAGTGGCTATCGGTGTCGGGCTGTTATTTCGCCCTTTGATCAGGGGAGCGCTCTTTCTTCTCTTTCTTCAACTGCCGGGGACTTTTCTTCCTCTATTGTTGCTCCCTGACGTCTGTTTTGCCGATTTTCCATTTGTTCTCACCCTTGAAGGACAATACATTATCAAAAATCTTATACTGCTCAGTGCTGGAATTGCCGTTGGCGGGACCGTGAGAAAAAAAGAATTGATCCTGCATTAGATACTGATTATTTATAATAATTTACCTGCAATATTTGTTTTACATTATTCGGAGGTTTACGTGAGTGAGGAATCGCACAACATTACGGGATCAGCGGCCGTTGAATCTCTGATAGAATATCAAAGCGGTTCTGTCGTGAGCAGAATGATCATAAAGAAAAGTACCGGGACGGTCACCCTTTTTGCGTTTGATGCCGGAGAAGGATTATCGGAACACACAACGAAATATGAAGCGCTCATCACGATCGTCGACGGTTCAGCCGAGATCACTATATCGGGTGCAAAGCATACCGTGTCGAAAGGTGAACTTATCATTCTTCCTGCAAATGAACCGCACGCACTCCATGCTCCTGAGCGATTCAAAATGGTGCTTACCATGATCAAAGATTGACGAAATCGCCCGCCGGTCTCGAACCAAATCTCTTCGGAGAAAAGCCAGCATTACATTCCAATGAGGAAATCGAAAGGTAAATTATTTAAGATTATTTTACTATTCAATATGGATAATTTGAAAACATATTAACCTGAGCGGAAAAGAAATGACAAATATAAGGAGTTATGCAGCGAAAAAAGCTGGCGGACAGCTCGAACAGTATGAATATGATCCGGGACAGCTTGGTGGATGGGATATCGAGGTGGACGTATCGCACTGCGGTATTTGCCACAGTGACGTCCATCTGATCGACAATGACTGGGACATCAGCACGTACCCCTTCGTGCCGGGACATGAAGTTGTCGGAACGGTTACCATGAAAGGGAAACATGTCGATGTTCTCAAACGCGGAGACCGGGTCGGGATCGGCTGGCAGTCAGGTGCATGTTTTTCGTGCGATTACTGTTTGACCGGACGGGAGAATCTCTGCACCCATCAGAAAGCGACGTGTGTCGACCAGTATGGCGGATTTGCGGACCGAATACGCGTTGACAGCCGGTTTGCATTTAAGATCCCCGACTCGCTCGATTCGGAAACAACTGCTCCCCTGCTCTGCGGTGGGATAACTGTCTATTCTCCACTCCGAATTAATGGAGTCATACCACCAATGCATGTCGGCGTTATCGGCATCGGCGGGCTCGGGCACATGGCACTCCAGTTTGCACGTGCGTTCGGATGTGAAGTAACAGCGTTTTCATCACATTCCGACAAACAGTCTGAAGCAAAACAGTTCGGGGCACATAAATTTATTTCGAGTACTGACTCAAAAGCGCTCAACAAAGCGAAAAACTCGCTTGATTTTATTATCACGACGGTCTTTGTCGATCTCGATTGGGAAAAATATTTGCAAATTCTGAAACCGGGTGGAAAATTGTGTGTTGTCGGCAGCCCTCCTCAGCCGATACCGGCATCGGGGCATCAGCTTATTGTGTTCGAACATGGAATTGTCGGCTCAAACACCGGCGGGCGGTACATGATCCGTGAAATGCTCGAATTTGCTGCCCGGCACAATATCAAAGCCCAAACAGAACCAATGCCGATGTCAGATGCGAATAAAGGAGTTGAAAGAGTGCGGGATAATGATGCGCGGTATCGGGTGGTGTTGCAGAAATGAATAAAAGTTATTGACGATATTCTTGAGGATCTTAATCGAATTAAATTATATAGTATTTCAATAATAAAGCAAAATACATAAGACAATTATCTTATATTTTACCCACCGATTTGGTACATTTCGATCTTTTTGAGGGAAGACTTTTGCGAGGTGCTTTGGGAGCGGAATTCGGAGTAGCGGTCGTCTCTCTTTTTCCACACCTTTGTAATTAATTCTATAATTTCTTCATCGGTCGCACCGGCGCGGAGTGGCCCGCGGAGGTCTGTTCCCTCCGTTCCAAACAGACAGGTAAATAGTCTTCCATCGGTGGCTAACCTGATACGTGCACAGCCACCGCAGAAGGGTTTCGTGACAGACGCAATGACACCGATTTCACCCTGTCCATCTTTGAAGCGGTATCTATTCGCAACTTCACCAATATAGTTCGGGTCAACTGGCTCGAGTGGAAATGCGCTGTTAATAAGTGCGATTATCTCTTCAGCAGGCACAACATGATCGAGGTTCCAGCCGTTCAGGTTTCCGACATCCATATATTCGATGAACCGCATAATGTGACCTGTTCCCCGGAAATAGCGGACAAGATCGAGCAGTATGTGGTCATTGATTCCACGTTGAACAACGGCATTGATTTTAATCGATGCAAACTCCGCTTCCTCGGCTGCTTTTATTCCGCTGAGGACACGTTCGACACTGTATTCCCTGCCGTTCATTTTTTTGAATATCTCGTCATCGAGCGAATCGAGGCTGACTGAAATCCTTGAAAGGCCGGACTGTTTAAGCGATGCTGCAAATTTTGGTAGAAGATAACCGTTTGTCGTGAGTGCCAGATCACCGACATCATCGATTGCCGCAAGGAGCCCGACGAGGTTTTCGATGTCTTCACGCATGAGCGGTTCGCCTCCGGTCAGGCGGATTTTCCGCATACCGAATCCAGTAAAAATCTTTACAACTCTGGTGATTTCTTCAAAGGTAAGGATGTCTTGTCTCGGGAGAAACGTGTACTTTTCCCCGTATATATCTGCCGGCATGCAGTAGGGACAACGGAAATTACACCGGTCGGTCACTGAAATACGGAGGTCATGCATTGCCCTGCCGCATGTATCGAGTATACTCATATAATTTCAAGTGTAGTGTATTTCATTTGTACGATATTTATTACTCAACCGGAAACCGGAAAATATGCTCCGGTATCACAGAACACTTTTTTGCCTTCATGTGTCTGTCGGTGCCTTTAAAACTTCGGTTCCCTTCAGAGTATAATTATACAGCACAATATACGTGGCTATATGATAAATCCCCTTAACTACATTATTTAAGACAGTATTCTCTTATTGAAAAAGCTGCTTTAGAAGATTTTTGTGGTTTTTGGTAAAAAATTCTTCCATCCGAAGAGCAAGCTGTTCCGGTGTGAGACCGACAGTTTCGAGAAGTTTTTTTCGAGCACCGTGTACAATAAATTTTTCAGGTACGCCTATCTTTAATACGCTTCCTTTGAACTGCTTCAAATCAGCACAACAATTTGCAACCTGTTCACCAAGCCCCCCGCGTAGAATATTTTCTTCTACGGTCACAATTACATCATACTGCTCAGCATTTTTTTCGAGAAATTCGGTATCGATCGGCTTAATATATCGGGCATTTACAATCGCCGGTTTAATTCCACGTGCATGGAGGAAATCAGCAGTTTTCTGCGAAGCGGCAACCATGGTTCCCGAAGCAATGATAAGTAAATCAGTTCCTTCGTTGAGCAGTTCCCACGAGCCAATAGGCACTGTTTTAAACGGTTCACCCCAGTCAATTGAAGGAACACTATCGCGAGGATACCGGATAGTAAACGGGCCATCGGTGTAGTTTACTGCAGTGTAGAGAAGATGGCGCAGTTCCGTGCCGTCTTTTGGTGCAGCGATTACCATGCCGGGGATAATTCCCATATAGCCGATATCTAAATTACCATGATGAGTCGGGCCGTCTTCGCCCACGAGGCCTGCCCGGTCAAGTGCAAACGTCACCGGGAGACGCTGAATACTCACATCGTGAATGATATGATCGTATGCTCGTTGAAGGAAAGTCGAATATATTGCCGCAACCGGTTTCATTCCTTCTGTTGCAAGGCCGCCTGCAAAGGTAACGCCATGCCCTTCAGCAATACCGACATCAAAAAACCGGTCAGGAAAAGCGTCGGCAAATTCAACAAGTCCGGTCCCTTCTTTCATTGCAGCAGTGATAGCACACACTTTTTTATCCTGCTTTGCAAGATCGATCATTGTTCTGCCAAATACGTTTGTATACGCGACCGCAGCGTCAGGGAAAGCTCCCGGTATTTTTGGCGCCTTTACACCGTGATACTTAATCGGATCTTTTTCCGCATAGTCGCAACCTTTGCCTTTTTGCGTCAGAAAATGGACAATCTGAGGTCCGGGCAGATCCCGAATATTTGAAAGCACATTGACCACTTCCTTCAGGTTATGACCGTCAATCGGACCATAATATTTGAATCCGAGATCCTCGAACAACATACCGGGAATTACTAGAGTTTTGAGACTCTCTTCAAATTTATGTGCAAGAAGCCGGATAGTTTCGGATTTTGGTATTTTCCCGGTCAGGTCCCAAATCTTTGACCTGATTGATTGATAAACCGGATTTGTTACCATATTGACAAGATAGCGGGATATTGCACCAACATTTTTTGAAATCGACATATTATTGTCGTTTAACACAACTGTGATGTCAGTCCCTGCTGCGCCGGCATTGTTCAGCCCTTCGTACGCCAAACCACCGGTCATTCCTCCATCGCCGATTACAGCAACAACTCTGAATTTCTTCTCGAGTAGATCTCGGGCTTTGGCGATACCAAGTGCGGAAGAAATTGAGGTACTCGCATGCCCGGCACCGAACACATCATAGGGACTTTCATCGCGCGACAGAAATCCACTGATTCCTTCATACTGGCGGATGTTTTTCAGAGCATCCTTTCTGCCGGTAAGAATTTTGTGGACATACCCCTGATGACCAACATCCCAGATAATTTTATCTTCCGGTGCATTAAATATGTGATGAAGCGCAATCGTAATCTCGGTCACACCGAGACTCGATGCAAAATGGCCGCCTATAGCTGGAATAGTATCTATTATATATTGACGGATCTCTTCAGCAAGCTCGCACAATTCTTTAACATTTAAGCTTTTGAGATCACTGGGAAATTCTATTTTTGATAAATGAGACATATATATTACTTAGATCTAATTAGTCTGTTGAGCGGAATTCATCGATGCGCAGTTAATCGCGAAAGTAACAAATGAATTAATATATTAAGGACATTATGAAATAGCAATGTAATTTAAATTCACTGCTATTCGATTTCGATCCATTTTTTATAATAAAAATCGCTTGTTTTGTCGTTATTCAGGTGCTTCATTACTTCGTAAAACCACAGGTCAAACTGCGATTCATGCTCATCATGTCTTGGAAAAGGATTTTTGTCAGCACCTAATAGCACCCGGCCAATTCGTTCCAGCATGCCAAGAGCAAGTTCTGGTATACCAACATAACGTACCCCTTCCAGTTGCATCATTTTGCTCAAAACATAATTCAGTGTCGAGCCACCCGGAATAAAACCTAGTGCACGGGTCCGCATTACCGGGAGGAAAAAATCAATGATCAACCTGTCAGTATTGTATGCATCTGAGGTCGCATTCTGGATAATAACCTTCGGTAAATGGAGACTCGTCGAATAAGGACCATTTCTACCGTACTCTACGGATGAAGGATCACGGCTCACAAAATCCATGCTCCCCCGCCAATCTGCAAATGCTGTTGCTGCTACATTGATACCATTTTGTTCGAGAATATCGGTAAACTGAACCGCCATATCTCCCATAATAAATTTTGTCGTTTTAATTCTTTTCTCATCGAGCAGCTGAAGCTCCCATTGAAAAAGTCCTTCTTCATCTACATCTTTCACAAATACAGGAGGACTTCCCGGAAGCAGGCCAGAACTTGCTGCTGCTACCGTATTGATATAGACGACATTCTGTGCACCCGCATCTCTAAGAGCGTTAACTATTTTGTTAAGACTGTCACCCTCAAGTGCAAGACCGTCATTGATCCAACTAAATCTGCTGCCCAAACCGGCTTTTTCTGCACGTTCTTCCATTAATCTACCGGTATGGTATCCAACCGACCGGCTTAAATCCCGTGCAATTACGGTAAGGCTACCACTGTTCTGTAATAAATTCAGGACTGCACTCGCAAGTGCTCCCCCCAAACCGGGGCCGGTTGCACCGGCAAACACAAAGTGGGATTCTTTGATCCAGTTTAGATCGTACCTGTTATCATCGAGTAAACTTTTTTGATTAGACCAAATGGAATCAAGCAGTTCTTCCGCGTCTTTGGGATATCGTTCAACATCTTCCTGTGTCGGTCTTGGGATTGCCGGTGCACCTTGTTTTATCCTCAGACCAGGTGCAGGTTTAGTATACGGGCTTAGACTATTAACTGACATAATGTTCACCTACCGTAGAAAACAATTTCTTGTTATTCTTCCTCGTCGCTCTCATCATCGACTTTTCCGTCATCTTCTAATTCTTCTTCACTTAAATATCCCCATGTATCTCTCATACTTTTACAATACTCTTCAATTGCATCTACAGATTCATCAGGAATAGAATACTTCCCGAGATCAGCCTCCCGCTCAGGTTCACCATGAAAATCTGACCCGCCGCTTGTAAGAAGAGATAGCTCAGTTGCAATTTTTGCTAACTCCTTCTGTTTATCAGGCGAATGTTTCGGATGGACGACTTCCAAACCATCCAAGCCCGCTTCGACAAGACTGCGCACTATTTCATCGGAACAACTGATACCCGGATGAGCAACGAATGCTGCCCCTCCTATTGAGTGGATCAGTTCGATGATTTCCGATGCAGTTATCTTATATTTTTCTACATAAACGGGGCCGTCTCCCCCTAAATATTTCTCGAATGCCTCATTCTGGGAACTAACATGACCGCCGGAAATGAGTGCATCGGCAATATGCGGTCTGCCGATCGGTCTGTTCCGTGCTATAGAAACAACATCATCAAGCGCAATATGGATCCCGAGTTTTTCCAGTTTCGCAACCATTTCCTGTGCGCGTTGATGGCGGCGCCGTTGAAACAAATACAGATAGTCGAGAAATCGTTTGTTGTGGTGCTGGATAAAATAACCGAGAAAATGGATATCCAGTCCTTCGAACTCTCCACTTAATTCAACACCGGTAACAATTCGTAAGTTAAACATCTGTGCTCTTCGATTCAAGGCATCAACGGCAGCAACACTATCATGGTCGGTAACCGCTATTGTCGACAAGCCATGCTCCCGCATCTTGTCAAAGAGCTCAATTGGCGACAGGCGCCCATCGGAAATGTTGGTATGTAAATGGAGATCAGCTTTTTTGGATTGTTCTAGCATTCAGCACATTTCTTCTTAAGTAATAATGGTTTATTTACTCGTATTTTGATTACATGAAGCAGCTTATTTCCAGTCTTTGAGCACTTGTGCACACAACCTGGCTCCGACCCCGGTCGGTCCCTTTGGAAGATACGATTTTGCTTTCACGTCCCATGCAGTTCCAGCAATATCGAGATGGACCCATGGCGTTTTTCCAACAAACTTTTTCAAAAATGCCGCTCCGTATATTGTTCCGCCACCCGGTCCGTTACTGTTCCTTATATCAGCTGTATCGCTTTTTATATGCTCATCAAACTCCGGAAATATTGGAAGCTCCCATACTTTTTCACCTGTTTTTTCACCTGCATCACTCACCTTTTTCAAAAGAGACGCATTGTTGCCGAGCATTCCGGTTGCATAATGGCTCAGAGCAATGACAACAGCCCCAGTCAGGGTTGCCAAATCGATGAGTGCGTCGGGTTTATACGTATCGACTGCATAAGCTAGTGCGTCGCACAGTACCAGCCTCCCTTCGGCATCGGTATTAATGACCTCAACAGTCAGCCCGGAATATGCAGTAATAATATCTCCCGGCTTAATGGCATTTCCACCGGGCATGTTTTCTGCCGAAGTTATTATACCGACAACATTAACCGGTGGTTTCAATCGGTGAATATGTTTCATGAGGCCTAACACAGCAGCAGCTCCACACATATCGTACTTCATTTCTTCCATTTTCCTCGATGGCTTAAGAGAAGTACCCCCGGTATCAAAAGTAATACCTTTGCCCACAATTGCTACTGTTTCGGCGTTTTTTTGATTGCATTTGTATTCAAGAAGGATGAGACGAGGTTCTTTGACACTCCCCTGCGCCACACCAAGGAGCGCATTCATCTTGAGCTCCTTAAGTTTCTTCTCACCAAACACTGTGCATTTCAATCCATTTTCTTTTGCAAACTGTTTTGCTTCGTCTGCAAGATAATCAGGAGTAACAACGTTGCCCGGATTTGACGCAAGGTCACGTGCGAAAATCGTACTCTCGGAAAATACCTTGCCTACCTCGATACCGGTGCGAAGTTCTTCAATTTTCATTTTTGAAATATCGAAAAGCTGCATGGAATCAACATGCGTAATCTTCTTTACGTCTACTGTTTTGAATTTTGTGAATTGGTAGACACTGAGCATTGTACCTTCTACGGCAGCATGGGCTATCTCTCGTTTTAAAACTTTGGGAGAATCTATTCCTGAGATACAATTAATAAAGCGTTTTATCTTTTTACCTTGAGCAGTTTTTGCCGCGGTACCGAAAGCTTGCCTTGCCTTCTCGATATCAAAGTCCCGCTTTTTACCGAGACCGATCAACACTACTCTTTTGACAGGTGATTTGGCAGGGGAATATAACACAAGTGTTTCGTTCAATTCGCCCTTGAAATCGCGCAATTTAAAGATTTCCTGCAGCCGTTTTCCTGTCACTTTATCAAGCTCTTTAAGCCAGCCATCCGCTGATTTGACCTCCTGAAACAAATATACTGCAAGCAGTTCAGTCCGAAGATTTTCGATCTTACCTGTTTTAACCGATATATCCATAAGAAAATTCTCTGAAGTGTGACCTAAAATTATTAATTAACACTATTTACTTTTGAAATTCGTAAACCTGAGCAATATTCCTCCGCATACCCTCCCATTTACTCCGTTTTATCGGACTGTCCTTAAAGCGTTCTCTGAAAGAATCCTCGGTTAGCTGTTCAATCTTTTCGAGAACAGGAAATCTCATGTTCTCACGTTCAATAAACTCCGGATTATTGGTCGGTTCTGCGTTTTTGTTCCAGGGACACACTTCCTGGCAGATGTCGCAGCCAAACATCCAGTCCTGGTTTTGACCATGCCACTCTTGAGGATATTCACCCCTGTATTCAATAGTCCGGTACGATATACACTGATTACTGTCGACGACACAATCATCAAGAATTGCATTTGTGGGACACGCATCAATACAGAGTGTGCATGTTCCGCAGTGGTCGGATGCTGGATCATCATACTCTAAGGTTGCAGTCGTAAGAATCTCACCGATAAAAAAGTAAGAGCCAATATCCTTCGCCAACACATTAGAGTGTTTCCCGATCCATCCGATCCCGGCTTTCTGTGCCCAGATCTTGTCTGCGACTGGTGCATCATCTACAGCATGGATACTATGAGCATCCGGATCAAGTACATTGAGATAGTCTTGCAATGACCCGAGCATCTCTTTTAACACAAAATGGTAATCGCGTCCTACTGCATACCGGGAAATCTGCCCTGAATCATCAGGGCGGGGCGGATCATCGGAATAGTAGTTGACTGCTCCGACAATAATACTCTGAACACCCGGAAGATACTGCTCGGGATTACACCGCTTTTCCGCAGTCCGCTCCATCCAGTGCATCGTTGCCTGATAACCGTTATTCAACCAGTGTTCGAGAAATGCACTATCGAGTCTTTGGGATCGGGCAATACCAATTTTGTCAAAACCGAGGTCATATGCTCTGGATTTTATTTTTTCCGTTAATTCTGCTGTTTTCATCAACATAAAAAACGAAGCATTATGTGCTTCGCTCTCTTGAAACGACCTCAATTTACTCTTGAAAATACAAGTTAATTCGCACTGCTGTAAGTAAGGAGAATTAATATAAATTGCAAGTAATTTGATTGAGTCAATTGAGGAACCCAACACAAAAGATTAAAGCAAAGGTACGTAATCTAATAGTATATAAAAAACCCCTGAATGGTATTATTCATCAGGGGTTTTTACACTCGTCTCTTTTAGTCGGGCATACTGCCAGTAACAGATATAATTATACAAACTTCTTAAGGCCTAATATACAGAGTGGGATGTCGAAAATGTTTGTCCAGTTCTCTGCTAAACGGCGTGTATAATATGGATACCAGTGTGTTCCCATGGGAACGGTCAAGCACATCCGGTATCCTTCGGCAACACAGGCTTTTAAAACTTCAGGCTTAGTGACGCCGTACACTCTTTGAAACTCAAACTGATGCTTTTCACGACCGTACTTCACTGCAAGTTCTTTCGCAAGTTTAATCAATTTTTGGTCATGCGTTGCTACCGAAGGATAGGTTCCGTCTTTCATAAGCATATCCAGACCTGCTGCATAGTTCTTGTTGATCTCATCTTTAACCTGATAAGCGACTTCGGGGGATTCAGCGTAAACACCTTTTGTCCAACGAATTCGAAATTTGTTTTCATTTATATATTCGAGGTCTTTTAATGTTCTTCTAAGATTAGCCTGAAATACCATGGCGAAGTTTGTATAACCCAGATCGTAGAAATGTCTGTGAATGTCGATCGTACCCTGAATCATATATGCAAATTCCATATCGATCCTGGTGAAAATCCCGTACTCCTTTGTCTTTTTCAATACTCTTTCTGTGTTTTTCTTGCACACTTCCAGGTCTATATCATATCCAAATTGAGTCAATTTTATAGAAATATGCGATTTTAATTTCTCCTGATGAATTCTCTCGATCAATTCCATCCATACTTCCATGACAGGTTCAATATCTTCAACCTTTTCATGGCTTTCTCCGAGGAGAGTCGTTGTGGCGTAAACTCCGATAGAATTTAGATGTTTAATTGCCCTGACTGCATCATCAATAGTAGGACCGCAAACCCATCTTTTTGCAAATCCGACAGAATAACCATATTTCTGTGCGACTTCCTGCAGCGACTTATTCTCCGCACACCATTTCAGAAAAGATTTCCATCTTTGCTTCACCCACGAACGCATATAAACCTCCGATTAAATTAGATTATCATATATTTCCTTATAAGGTCTGAAAAATTAGTAGTAAAACTTGTAAATGTGATAAATCTACTCGTTAAAGTCCATTACATTTTTATATTTAATGTGCTTTATTAAACACTATAAACGGCTTATTAATCCGTATGTAAGGTTATGCATATGACATCCTGCCGAATAATCAGGAAAGTGCTGCCAAAAACGGATTGCTTTTCCTTTCCTGGCCAATCGTCGTTGCAGGCCCGTGTCCGCAGTATGCATTCAGTGAATCGTCGAGTGTCAGCAGTTTTGTTTCTATTGAATGGAGCAGTACATCATAATCACCACCAGGCAGATCTGTCCGGCCGATCGACCCGGCAAACAGGGTATCTCCGACAATAATATCTTCATCCGCAAGAAAACAAACCCCACCCGGTGAATGCCCCGGAGTATGAAGTACTTTGAGGCTGATATCCCCAATTGCAACAATATCACCTTCGTCTAAATAACTGTCTACTTTTGGTATTCCCTGTGTTGGAATACCATACTCGGCAGACATGGCAGGAAGAGATTCAAGCAGCCACTCGTCAGATTCATGTAAAAAAAAAGGGAGTCCCAGCCGCTCTTGCAGTTCTTTCACACCGGCTAAATGGTCGACATGACCGTGGGTATTGATGATTTTTTCCGGCTCCAAATTTCGTTCAACCAGAGCATACAGTATTGTATCGATGTCGCCACCGGGATCGATTATAGCAGCTTTTCGTGTTAGTTCGGAGACAACGATGTAACAATTCATCACAAACGGGCCGATGACAAATGTTTCAATAATCATATCATTATATTCATGCAATAAATGTGGTTCAATACAACTATCACGCAATGTGTGGTATTACCACTTCAATGCAACCGCCACTCCGTCTCTAATCGGTACAATAACAGAAATTACTTCCGAGGATGTATGGATCATTTCATTGAATTTCAGGATCGCACGGCTGTTTTCATCGGGATTTTGCTCAAAAATCCTTCCACTCCACAACGCGTTATCTGCAATGAATAAACCACCGGACCGGAGCTTCGGTAATGCGGCCTTAAATGCTTCGGGATAGGCATGTTTATCGATATCATTATAAATAATATCGAATTGGCCTTCCGTTTTGTTCAGCGATTCAATTGCATCTCCCTTCATGTAGGTGATCCTGCCCTTTGCTCCGAGCCGTTCAAAATATTCGTATCCTTTCGCAATATTTTCATCTGAAAAATCGGTACAGATAATTTCCCCTTCATTTTCAGGAAACGCTTTCAGAAACCATGCTGCAGAATATCCATATCCTGAACCGAGTTCAAACACTCTCATGGCATTAATGCTCTTTGCAAGAAGCAAAAGTAGTTTGCCGACCTCCGGTTCGACAAAGGGAAATTCTTTACTCTCCCCATATTCCTCCATCTCAACCAAAACCGGATCTTCAACCTTTGTTAATTTCTTTAAATAGTCTGTAACCGTTGGGTCCAATATTGCCATCATATCCTCTCTGTCTGTGCATAAAATATTGCTATCACTATGGTGCCGAATCGTCACCAACTAAGTGGCGCATAATTTTGATATTTTTTTTATAAAACTCCTCACCACCAGGAGTTTCGAGGAGCATCGGTTTTCCGATGTGGCGCTCATCATTGAGGAGTAGTTCAAATGCTTTTAAGCCAATACACCCATCCCCAAGATTATCATGACGGTCGACGCGAGTACCAAGCTCTTTTTTCGAATCGTTGACATGAAAACCATATACTTTGTCCAATCCTAATATATCGTCTACTATCTGCATTGTCTCCTTGTACAACTCTGCATCTCTTATATCGTATCCTGCGGCAAAGATGTGAGCTGTGTCGATACAAATACCGACAGCATCCTGATTTTTGACAAGCCCGATTATATCCCTCAAATGTTCAAACTTGTAGCCGATGCTTGAGCCCTGCCCTGCTGTTGCCTCGAGTAGAAGCATCACAGGAGAATCCGAGCATTTGTCCATGCAGACGTTCATTGATTCGGCGATCATTTTCACTCCCCATTCCTCACCATTTCCCAGATGTGCCCCCGGGTGAAAGTTGAGGTAGTCTGCCTTTAAAACATGTGCACGTTCAATCTCATCAATAAACGCTGCCCTGGATTTAGCGAGAATTTCCGGGTTTGGCGCACAAAGATTAATAAGATACGAATCGTGGATCATCACCGGACCGATACCTGATCGGGATTTTTCCTGATGATATCGTTCGATTTCTTCATCGTCGAACGGCTTCGGTTTCCATTGCTTCTGATTTTTTGAAAAAATCTGCATCGCATCACAGCCGATATCTTCAGCACGCTCGAACGCATTGCTGACACCGCCAGCCACTGATACATGACACCCAAATCTATAATTGTTTTTTGTCATTATTTTCTCCAGAACCAAAGTTGAAAGCTTTAATGTTAGAGAAATAGGGTCAAAAAGTCAAGCCGAAACTCAGGGCAAATCGAAAGAGCGTTTGGAAAAATTATTTGAATTCGGTATCTTGAATTTTAACAGTAATTATATAATTTTTGAAATGAATTTCCGGAGGAATTTGATGATGATCAATCGGAGATCAGCTACCCTTGCGATTCATGGTAATAAAGACCTGCGCGGAAAAAGTGAACCGGTATCACAGCCGATGTACCACACATCGACCTACACCTTTCCCGATTCCGATGCAGTCGAAGGGTACATGAAACGTGGAGAACGGAAACATTATATCTATCAGCGGTATGGGAATCCGTCTCAGGATATTCTCGAACAGAGAATGGCGCTCCTCGAAGATGCAGAAGATTCCTTATTTTTATCTTCGGGAATGGCAGCTATAACAACTGCGATACTCACAGCTCTTACAGATGGCGGCGAAGTTCTGGCACCATCTGCATTGTATGGTACAACAGTACGATTTTTAAAAGAAGAATTACCGCACTGGGGTTCTTCAATACGGTTTGTAACGTTCAATAGTTTATATAACCTCGAAGAAACTGTCTTACCGGAGACAAAGCTTGTTTATTTTGAAACACCGACAAATCCCAATTTACATCTTGTCGATATTGTACGTGTTGCAAATCAGGCACATGATCTCGGCATTGCGGTCATAATCGACAATACATTTGCCTCACCGATCAATCAGCGACCGCTGCAGTTAGGAGCTGATGTGGTAGTGCACAGTGCAACAAAATACCTCGGCGGCCATAGTGACGTGCTTGCCGGAACGATCGTTGGGAAGAAAGAATTCATTCAACAGTGTCGAGACAGGAGCAGGTTATACGGACCGGTTATTGATCCATTTAATGTCTTTCTTCTGCTTCGGAGTATGGGAACGCTCGAAGTAAGGGTGCGGCGGCACAACGAAAACGCAATGAAACTCGCTTTATTCCTCCAATCGCATCCGAACGTAAAAACTGTCCACTATCCCGGTCTGTCGGAAAATCCATATCATGAAATTGCCGGCAGGCAGATGCTGGGTTTCGGAGGCATGGTCACATTCGAAGTAATTAGCGGGCAAGCAGAGGCCATGCGTGTTGTTGATAGTCTGGAAATCGGATTTAACGCAACCAGCCTTGGAGGAATCGAAACACTTGTCAGCATTCCGGTCATAACATCGCAATCAATGATGACGGCTGAAGAACTTGAAAAGGCCCAGGTTACACCGTCAATGATCCGGGTTTCGGTCGGACTTGAAGATGTCGAGGATGTGAAAGAAGATTTCAATAATTCCCTAAATATGATATAAGATTCCTGTTGACAATAATTATTAAAATTGCTATTTTTAGGACTTCAAAAATTGAGCATTCCTCGGTAGCTCAATTGGCAGAGCGGGTGACTGTTAATCACTAGGTTGTAGGTTCGAGTCCTACCCGAGGAGCTTCAAAAAAGACAAGCACTTACATGCATAATGTGAGTGCTTTTTTTATGCCATTAACTAATTTTCAATATTGAATATTGTAGTGGATTTTTGCATTTAGCAAATATAAGAAGCAAATCCACGAATTATTTGTATATTCAAAAACTACAATTCTCAATTCAATCGTAATTGATATTAAAGCATGTCGAGACAAAAAGCTATGAATTTGGATTTGTTCAAGTATCTTACGAAGTTAGAACGGAAATTTAGAAAAACTCACTATTGAATAATTTGTTATATGACTAGGAATACAATCTGATGAAAGCAACACTAAAATTTATTGGGCATATCAACACTCCTTATAAAGCAATAAAGGATTGCCCGAATAATGTCGACCTAAATGGCCCTCTTTGCCATATGGTAGTTCATAATGAATTTATAAACGGCTTGTCAGGGCTACAGGCGGGTCAGAAAATACTAATTCTATATTGGTTTGCAAATACAGATAGGAATGCAACAGAAGAGAAATCTCATACAAGTAAAGAGGTGTTAGGCACCTTTGCATTAAGGTCACCACATAGACCTAATCCTATCGGTGCTACTGTTCTGCCCATTGAATCAATTGATAATGGAGTAGTTTCTGTAAAAGGGCTTGATTGTCTAAATGGAACTCATTTATTAGATATCAAACCTGCAATAATGCAACAAAACACATAGCAAGGTAGTTCATTTATTTAATATTGTTTGTGGAATTATGCTAGTATCAATGCTTTATTTTTTCTCATCTAATCAAGGTAATAAAACAGGTCAAAGTCACCAATATCGTTAATTACAAACACATTATTGAAGAGTATTAAAAATTGTGGATCTATGTATCTTTAAGACATTCAAAACCTGCGTAACTCATGCTCTAGACAACCCCAGTTTTCTTGCTAAATCAGCCTGACTCCCCACTTCCCCGCTCTCGATCATCCCCTTGTATTTCAGGGCTACATCAATTATCAAAGGCTTTGATTTGCGTAGTTCATACAGCCTTAACTCCCTCTTTGATGGTTTCTTTCCGGGAGTCAAATCTAACGGTTTTTGCCTAAAATTCATTAATTGACGGTTACCGCAAAAGCTTATAAAGTATTGTTGTACAATAACATAGAAGAGAATAAATTGGTTCGTATTTTGTCCAGCACGGGGAGCAAGCTTCGCTTGTTGTTATAACCAATTGTTATTATTTAAGATAGCAATGGGTTTTCTTTATGAAGTGTAAAACGTTGTGGGATTCGGGAATGAGTATTTTATATTCCGGTTCCATTCAAACACCCAAATAAATCGTTTATTCTTAAACGTGCTGTTTATAAGCCTGCTCATGGTTAAGCAAATACTGCTTGCGAGTCAATCCGCCGCCGTATCCGACCAGACTGCCGTTCTCTCCGATAATCCTGTGGCATGGAATGACAATGGATATTTTATTATCGCCATTTGCTTTCCCAACTGCTCTGACTGCTTTGGGATTTCCCAACAGTTCAGCCTGCCTCTTATAGGAACGGGTTTCCCCGAACGGAATCCTGGTTAACAGTTTCCAGACTTGTTGCTGAAATGGTGTGCCGCTTAAAACAAGCGGAATTGTGAATTTCTGCCGTATTCCGTCAAAATACTCTCTTATCTGCGTATCCAATTCACTAAAATGAACAGACGATCCTGGCATAATTTCAGCATTTAATTGTTTTCTGAGCCTGTTCAATTGTGTCTGAAGCATTCGCCTGTCAATGAATTCCAGCAAGCATAATCCATCTTCGGTTGCTCCCGCAAGCATCGGTCCTAAAGGTGTCAGGATTCTCGTAACTTTTACTATCTGGTTCTGCATGCTCTTTTTCGGAGAATATCCGGTAGTTTTTTTATAAATATCGGTGAATCCGCTTAACGATTCATAACCGGAATCATAAGCGACTTCGATAACCTTATCGCCATATTTCAATCTGCCGAATGCATCACTTATTTTGAGTGTCCGTAAGTATAGGTGAAAAGTCATACCGTATTGCTTCTTAAACCATCTGCGTACTCTGTTCGGATCGATTCCCATCTCAATTACATGCCAATCTGTTATCTTCAGATTCGGTTCATCGCTGATTTTTTTAATAAGCGGATTCATCCAGGACGGCATTTCCCCTGCCTGTTCAGTTGGTTTGCACAATTTACACGGCCGGTAACCCAATTGGACCGCATCACGGATAGAATGTACAAATTCAATATTTTCAAAATTGGGAGTCCGCGCTTTACATGTCGGACGGCAGAATATTCCTGTAGTTTTAACCGCAATATAAAACAATCCCTCGTAACTGCTGTCCTTGTTCAGATATGCCTGATACATTATTTTATTGTCGAGTTCCAATGCAACCATTTTTCCAATCCCGTTTTTAAGCTAATATTTTCTGACTTTAATTGCGATATAAAGTAAATCAATATTTTGTGCATTTCAACCGGAAAATTGTCACTCTTATTATAATTTTTCACATTGATGTGTTTGTTCAGCTTCAATCTTCAGCGTTTTCAAAACCTGTGTAACTCTCGCTCTTGACAAACTTTGCTTTCATGAAAGTTCTGCCTGGCTCGCAACTTCACCCAAGTACTAAACATCTATACATTTAATGTAAAAATATTCTATTTACATTGGCTACTTTTCTTCTTATTATTTCTAACTTAATAGGTTATTGCCCTAATTTCATTGCACTAATTCACGTAATATACGTGCTATACCGAAATTATGTAATAATCAGCTAAGAACTTCATTTCCGTACCGGATCCCGACTTTGAGTATGTTGTAGCAGGCCACCAGGAGGCTAATGATTACCTGGTGGAATCCGCTGGCAATCCGATCATTGCTTCAAAATGACAAAACGATAAACCAGCAGTTGAGTCGCACCGAAACAATTACAGAATCACAGTTTTATAACCTCACGTAATCTAAGGACCATAAATTTATTAATCGGTATGAGGCACATTCTTGAAACCAGAAGCAAGTCGAATATGTGAAATCATTAAAGTTACAGCATGAAAAAATATGATTTAATCGTTGTTGGTGCCGGCACTGGGCTGGATGTTGCCGCAAGTGCAACAGGCAAAGGATACACGGTGGCCATTATAGAGAAGGGACCGATGGGAGGCGCCTGTCTCAACAGAGGTTGTATTCCTTCTAAAATGCTCATTCATTCGGCCGATGTGGCGCAAACCATTGACAATGCTAAAAAGTTCGGAATCACACCCAATGGATATAACGTGGACTGGCTTGGCATTGTTGAGCGTGTATCTAACGCTGTTGATAGGGATTCTGCTGAGATCCTTAAAGGCATAAAATCTGATGAGAATATTACTCTGTACAATCTTGAAGGCAAGTTTGTAGGTGAAAGAACTGTTCAGGTTGGAGATGAAACCATCACCGCAGAGCGCATTCTGATTGCAGCCGGAACCCGACCCAGAGTTCCGGATATTGACGGCCTTGATGAAGTGGACTTTATGACGAGCATAGAAGCACTAAGAAAAACAACCCAACCGAACCATCTTCTTATTTTAGGTGGAGGATATATAAGCTGTGAGCTAGCGCATTTCTACGGTTCATTGGGAACAGAGATAACCATCCTTCAACGGAATGTGCGGCTACTACCAGGTGAGGATCATGAACTGGCAGACATCTTCACCAAACTATACAAGAAACGCTTTAATGTGCATACAGGGTTTGCAGCGAAGAAGGTGTTCAAAGATGGTGAGGTCATTCACATTACCGCAGAAAGTAAGGATGGAGAACAACTACAGGTTAACGGAGACCAGCTGTTGGTTGCCACAGGACGAGTTCCGAATACAGATACATTGGATGTTGCAGCTGCAGGAGTAGAGACCAATGAGTACATGCAAACCTCTGCTGAAAATGTTTGGGCGCTTGGAGACATAGCAGGCAAATTCCAATTTAAACACAGTGCTAATCAGGAGGCGCGTTATGTGGGCTACAACCTATTTAACGATAAGCCACTTGCTGTGGATTATTATGCCATGCCACATGCCGTTTTCGGCTATCCTCAAATAGCAGGAGTGGGTTATACCGAAGAGCAACTAAAGAAAGAAGGAATTGAGTATAGTATAGGTAAGTGTGAGTTCATGCAAACAGGAATGGGAGCGGCACTTATGGATGAGGATGGGCTTGTTAAGGTAATGGCGACCTCTGAGGGTGAAATACTTGGCTGCCATATCATTGGACACGAAGCCTCGACACTTATCCATGAACCAATATTAGCGATGAAAGCGGGCCTCAAAGTGGATGATATACAGAATATGGTTCATATTCATCCCGCCCTATCCGAAGTAGTAGAGCGGGCATTCGGAGATATTGGCCTGGAATAGGAAGTCAGTCTCAATACTCAAATTAGTTCATTTTTTAGGCAAATTTCGAAGACACTTTTGCATCAAAATCGCATAGCCCGGGCGCGTAGATTACGTTCAATCAGCTGAATATCTATAAAAAATCCAACTCCAGATTTTAAAATCTGTTGCGCAACAATAAGCATCTTTTTTCAACCTTCATTTAATCTTCCTATAAAAAAATTGAACTTTTCTATATTCAACTCTGTGTAATTATTGATAGACGTGGGAAGGTCTATTGCCAGTAGCCCTCTCTTGTGTGTATCGCGGGGAGTGTATTGGAAGAGTGCAGATTGAATGCACTAATTACTTTTTGTAAATAAATATATCTTAAATTGAAAAATATTCCGTATATATATAACCACTACCGTATATAAAACTATTTTGGCAGTAAAATTATCCTTGAGTTGCTAGGGTTTACAAGGTCTACAAGTAACGAATGATTCGATTTGCTTTTGCTATTAATCTGAGTCTTGAGAATCTAAAGGAGACGGATAATGAAAGAATTCGTGAAGTTCATCGCCACACATTTAGTTGACAAGCCAGACGAGGTAGTGGTTACGGATGTCAAAGGTGAGCGGACAATAGTATATGAACTGCGTGTTGGTGATGGCGATCTTGGGAAGGTAATCGGAAAACGCGGTCGAACGGCCCAATCTATCCGGACGCTTCTTGAAGCTGCTTCAGCAAAATCAGGCAAAAGGGCAGTTTTGGAAATTCTGGATTAATCATTCACAACCGGTACCTTCAACAACAAAGAAATCTTTGTCGATACGTACTCCAGATCCGTTAAGTGTGATATAAAGTGGATATCTGCCAATAGTCTATCCGTGAGAAGGTCCTGCGCGAGGATGTAAGTGTGATAAGTAACCAGAATAATTACCGGGATTAAGAGTCTTGGCTTTTTGTTTCTTCTTAACATATTTTCCAATCAAATAGTGCTATATCGTAATTGATCGATTCGATAAAGTATCTCTGTAAATAGCTCCTTGTATGTCATCAAAATATTTTAGACAGATTTAGTTTTACTATTAAAGCATGATTTTCACCGTAGCATTGTGTAAACTCATTAACGACTACTGTTCCGAATTTATAATAGATCGGCTGTTTCGTATAACATTCGGGACAACGTGTTTCTATCTTGAGATCAGCTGATAAATGCATTGTTTTTTCCAACGGCAGTTTGGATTCCCGCAATAAAAGGGCAATACGGTTCTGACTTCTAATCTCGCACTCGAGTTCTACCGGCTCCAACAGATTCTTCTCCACATATTTGTCTCCGGTATCTTAATGCCGATAGTGTTTTGATTTTCAAGACAAATGTGGTATCTTACATATAAATCAAATATTATTTCTCCTGTAATCATTCCGCGCATTCTATCGTTGTATTCAAACCGGATCAACGATAAATAGTTGAATATTGATGAGTGTGTTTTCAATTTCCCTGTTGAATGATATAAAACGTGATTTTAGTTGGTGCTATCTGATAATTGTGATTCTTTTTATGAGATTTAAGCTTTTGGCATATCTCACTGATTACACCACTCAAGCCTAATTTAAAAAAACAACCACCCTGAAATTGCATTAATTTATTTGCGTTTTATAAAATTTCAAGAATCTATTGCAGGATTTGAATGATAAACATGTCACAATCAGACCCAATTCAGGCTCATCTGAAAACACAGTTTCGGGAGGTAATGCAGGCAGTTTCTGGATGAAGCGAAGGACAAAAGCTAGAGACGGATTTACAGAACGAACAAATCATAGTATCAGAAGAATTATAAATTCAGAATAGGAATATTGATAATTAAACGTATAAATGGGGAGTGGGCCATTCATGACAACGTTTAGTCAGATACAAGGTAATCGTGAAAATCAATCATTAAATAGCTATTTACAGGAAATTGGAAAAGTACCATTACTTGCTCCGCAGGAAGAAATACATTTAGCACGCCGTATCAAGAAAAACGATCAGGAGGCATTAGAGAAATTAACCAGGGCAAATCTTCGTTTTGTTGTAAGTGTTGCAAAACAGTATCAAAATCAAGGACTAATCTTTGGAGATCTCATAAATGAAGGAAACCTCGGCTTAATAAGAGCTGCAAAAAGATTTGACGAAACACGCGGGTTTAAATTTATCTCATATGCTGTATGGTGGATCCGCCAAGCTATTCTTCAGGCACTCGCGGAGCAAACCCGTGTTGTGCGCCTTCCCTTAAACCGTGTCGGTGCACTGAAAAAAATTGGAAAGGCATTTAGTAATCTTGAGCAAAAATTCGACCGGGAACCAAGTGCCTCTGAGATAGCAGAAGAAATAGATATGACTCCAAACGAAGTTTTTGGTAATTTGAAACTATCAGGACGCCATCTTTCCATGGAAGCACCGTTTAGCCAGGGTGAAGACAATCGTCTTCTCGATGTGATTCAAAATGACCAACAGCCTTCTCCCGATAATGATCTCATGCATGAATCGTTGAAGAACGAAGTTGAACGAGCGCTGTCGACCTTGACATACAGAGAAGCTGAGGTCGTAAAATTGTATTTTGGGTTCGGGCAGGATCATCCTTGGACATTGGAAGAGATCGGAGAGCTATTAAACCTTACCCGTGAACGTATACGTCAAATTAAAGAAAAAGCCATTAAACGTTTGCAGCATGTATCCAGAAGCCGGGCTTTGCGTACCTACCTCGGTTGATAAAATAATCTGGAACTGTCTCTTTAGGGCTTATAGAGCAATAATTTCAGAATAAAAATATTTACACCTATGTGTTTTTCATCCTGAAAAGCACGGTACCCTGATCGTGCCTGCCCTTGATGGATATTACTGAAGGAATCCAGGGGAATAAAACGTTCTTCTAAAATCCTTTTACACGTCATGTACTTTTACAAATTACTCTGGGTGTTTAGGAATAGAACTGTACGTCGTCAGAAAAATTCGGATTATTGAAATTAATAATTATGAGACACTCTTAATTTTTCCAAGTAATATCTTTTCACCACATTTCCAAGATTCTATATACCTCTTAACTTCATTGTTGAGCGTTTGATTGATTTGATCTGCCCCTATCGTTTCAGCCATTTCCAAGTTAGTCAATTCATCGATATCTTCATCATAGTATATTACATTGGTCTTGTGACCGTATCCAGTGGTAAAACGGCTTCGGGGACGGATGGTCAATATCCGAGGGCACTATGCGGCTTCCTATAATTATACTCATTTCGCCAAAATTCTACAAGCACTTTTGCTTCCCGAAGATTGTGGATAATCTGTTCTATAGTGTAGATTCTCCTTACCATTGACCTTGCTCCTTTCTTTCAATCCGATCACTATACTAATATAATACCTGGCTCAAATATTTGGTGCAAGGTAACAGGTAAAGCGAGAAAAGAAGAACAATTTATTTGCTGTTAACACTATGTCTACCGGCATTTCAGGACCTTGCTGGGCCTCTTAAAACGTGACTGCAGAAAGTGACTTCCAATATAAAGCTCACCCGCTGCGGAACGCGGTCGGGTGTAGCTATTTATCTGTCATCTCATAAAATTATGAACCTTTTTTAACGAAGAACAGCAATTGGATCGGTAAATAATTTTGAATTGGGAATTAGTATTTTGCTACCTTCTCCCTTAAGTTCGGTATACCTTAGGTCAATAGATACAACAGTACCTTCATAACCTGACATCTTTATGTAATCTCCTATTTCAAACGGACGATATACTAAGATTAAAATACCCGAAAGAAGATTGGAAATAGTATCTTTCAATGCAAAGCCCAGAGCGAATCCAGTTAATCCTAGCCCGGCAACAAGAGCTGATACATCAACACCTAATGTTCCGAGTCCGGTAATAAAACCCAAGACAATTAGCATTATTTTAGCTGTACGAGCAATCAATGATGCAAGTTTAGCATTAATTTCAAATTGTTGAGAAATTTTAATTATTGCACGGTTTGCAATAATAGCTAAAATCAAAAAAATCAGGAGTATAACTAAAGAGATGCCAACTTTTGGTCCCAAGAGAGTTATTTGCTCAAGTACAATTTTCTCTAAGTTTCCCATTATTATCTTGCCTTTTTTTAGTTCATTAGGGAATTGCTCACTAGGGCTTATACAGAACAGAGTTAAAAACCTATATACAGCTATTTGCGCTGTATAAGACCCCAATTAAACATCATTTCCTACTGTATCTCAAGGAATTGGATTTTGGATACATTTACAAAAACGAAAACTTATACCTTTTATTGATCAATATTCACTTGAGACCGTTTTTGACCTAATTACCTTAAAAATTAATCATTATTGGAGTGATGAAATATCACTACTGTATATATCAAATCTCGGAGCACAGGCGATACATGTTCTGACAGCGTACACTAAATTATAGATCGGTCTGATTCTTTTCGAACTGCTTTAATATCAATGGATTACAACAATTTCCTCATTTGGCGGATGGAGCCATTCTACTCCCCGGCTGGAAACAACGTGAATATTTGAAATATTAATGGATATCGGAAAACCGGGTCGATCAGGCAGATTGGTGTGAACTGCATATTCAAAAGCAAAAAGGTGATTCTCTTTAATCGTCAATTCGTACAGCCCGAGCGCGTAGAAAATGTTCAATGTATCCTTGGTATGCCACTGTATCTACACTCTTTATTTATAAATGGCCGTCATGAATTGACGGCCATTTATACTATTTAACCATTTTCTAACGTTCCAGCATTGTGCTCCAGATCATTCTTCCCACCCCATCTCCTTGAAGAACTCCTCCCGGTTTGGGAATAAAAATGAGATGATGTCATACAACTCAGAGTCAATTATTTTAAAATTTTCGGGTGTCAGCGGTAAGCCGTTAAAGGAACGCCGACCAAAACCGCCGAGATGAATCTGAAGGCCGAGAATGAGATATTCATAGCTGAAGATGCGGGCCGGCAATCCATCCTGTGGGCGGAAAAAATTTCGCTCTATGGCTACTTTTGTCGCCGCTTCAAGCCGTTCCTGGACACCCGGATAGGCTTCCATGATACCTCCGCCATGGATCAAATGGGCGATCTCTTCAACAGACTCATCACGGCGCAGGTTTGCCGGTCCGCCAAGCCGAAAATAGTCAGGGATGATCCCTTCTCCGGTGAGGCCCTTAGGCCGTATTCCCAGGTTTCGGCTGTGCATATAAAAACCGATTGAGGTGTTGCGCTCCTCGAAGTCCTTAAACATAGTCATGGTCGCATTACTTTTTTTAAGGTACTCTGTGACCTTTCCAGATCCTCTTCTATCCTTGGATAGCAGGGCATCAGCAACCTTCACTGCATACTCGAATTTTTCGGGATCCAAGGTTTTTGTTGCAAACAAGCTCATACTTAATGCTTCTCTACGCTGTGTAAAAACATCAAGAGCATTTTCACGTTTAGGTGTCTCCGGGAGCGCTATAATGATGAGGACCTGCTCCATAAACCCGTCGCTGTTCGTCGCGCGAACCTCCGCGTAATAGTGAGCAGGATTATCAGGGGGCTGTGCTTTCAGATTCAACTCGCCGGTATCGGCATCGATCTCAACGATCTTCGTTGCGTCAAGCTGACCTTCCTTCAGGTAACGTCTGCGGTCGCCTCCTGGTACTGGCGGTATCAAGCTCCAGGTGGTCTTCTTCTCATTCGTGAATACGAGTTCGATCTTTCCGACAACGTCGCCAATTTTTGTCGTTCTGGTCACCAGAAAGCGATCGAATTCGTCGGTGACGATAGGCTTCTGCGCATAGCTTGCGCCGTCGAACGGGGCTGCGAACAGGAACAGAAGTACGACAAGAATTACTTTGGTAAAGATATTTTTTTCAAGCATTGTATGCCTCCTCCCGCGCCCACCAGCCTACATCTTCAATTGTTGTCACACCCGGCTGAACATTGACAACAGGGACAGCAAACAGCACAGATATTAAAAAAACAATGATTCGGATTATCATAGTTTCCTCCCAAAATTAAAATTGATAGCATTGTGTTCACATTCCAATTCTGTGAAAGATACATTTTATTAGATCAACCTGTATTTTACTCAAAATTATAAAGGTATCTGAAAAGGTTGTTGGTAAATGAGTGGGGTATGATATAGAAATACAAATATGCTCTCTTATTCTTCAGCACAGTTACTTATTCCTGCTTTTTCGTATAGAGTGTATTTCTTTTACTCTTCTGATAAATTCTTCCATTCCAATCATCGCAACACTTTCGCCGATTAACTGCAGAGGAAGATCATCCAGCTTTTTAAAACGTACACATGATTTTCCGACATCGAATCTTTTACCTGTTAACCGATATGCTTTTTCAAATTTTTGAAATTTATCTTCGTCCATATAGATGCCGGTCAAATAAACTGCCATATGGTTTTTCTGTGAAGCGAGCGCTGCGTACATGAGAGGCTTCTCATTGTACGTATCGGGATATACTTCCAGCGGCACTTGATACGTGATCATTCCCCAATTCATTTCTTCATCATAACCTGCTGGAAGGTTTTCCAGAATAATAGAACGGACTTTATCAATCGCTTCTCTGCGGTCAGCGGGAAGTTCAGATAAATATTGTTCAACAGTATGTGCATTTGAACGCATACGTTAAGATTCTTCTTCCATGAAAGGATCACTTGAGATAAATACATTAAAAACAAAAATTTATTCAACTATCACGCTATGATATATTTCAATTGATGTAGTAAATCGTATTATCAATGAAGATTTCGGACTATTCTAATTCACCCGCTTTACCCGAGTTTTCCCAGTCTTCTATAGTACCCCTCTTCTTTTGATGTTCCATGATAATTTGCCATTTCCCATTTTCCCGGACAGAAAGACTTTCAAAATAGGTGTAATTCGTACGCCTTTCACCATTTTCGTCGACCGCACTATAAGAATATACACCGGTCTCAAACGCTGTATTGCTGCTGTAAATTCTTTTATCGAATCGGAACTTCAAATATGTAGTTTTTGGGGCATCTTTCTGTTTTTCAAAGTCAATTTTCACACTTTCAAGCCACTGTTTTCCGGTCATACTTTGATTATCCATTTCCATGACCACAACTGCTGAGGGGTGGTAACAGGCAGCATGAGTTTCGTAATCTGATTCTAAAACGGATTTTATGATAGGTTTCCAAAGCTCTTTGTTAATTTGGGCGCGGTAATCTATTTCTTGATTAGTGGAATCGTAAACTTTCTTATTGAGAAGACTGGTATTTTCAACAGCATCATTCAATGGTATTACTAAAATTAGCAACAGTATGCACATTGAATTTTTCATGTTTTTTGCTCCTTAATGAGAATTTGTGCGCTCAGCCCCAACTTTTAGCCCTTTGCCGCCAATCTGGCAGGCAGTAAATTGCGTATACTACTTTGGTCTTGTATTTAACCACTTATGTAACAAGAGATTAATTTCATTCTTCCTTTTTAATTTCTTCCAATGGCACAAGCTCATGAATTTTATTCAAATCCGCACTGATTATTCCATTCTCAAAATCGTGAGACATATCGGCAAATTTATAACCCCATTTAACCTCGTCATACCGGAATGAAGAATGAGCATGTACTGTCTGGGAAAAGGTATCATCAATTGCAGTTATTTGTATAATAAATTCAGCTTCAGAATTGATCAAATCGGTTTCGGTGAAACCTGAGATAGGACTTTCTTTGTCAATAGGATGCACGATCGTCCAGTGAAGCGGAAGAAATACAATTTTATCCAATTAAAGATTCAGAAGGTAGTACCGTCTTATTTTCTTTTCTCCGAATTTTTCAACAAGAGAAACCAAAAGCTTTACACTCACTTCAATGAGCTGGTTTTTGCGTTCGTTTGCTATTCTGAATTGGAATGATGTCATATCCTGAAATGGGGTTATGATTGCATTATTAGAATAGATTATCTGTGCAACCGGCCGCGAAAATCTTGCAAACAGCAAGCCCGTTGCGAGTGCAAAAGAAAGCAGTCCAACAAATGCCTCAAATGAGGCAAATATGTTCGTAATATAATTGTCAGGACTCAACACTCCATATCCTACTGATGTAAAAGTCTGGATGCTGAAGAAAAATGCACTCCAGAACCGCTCAATAAATGAATTGCCTTCAATTCCGGTTATCCCCTCTATTCCAATAAACAAGTAGCTGAGCGCAAAAAAGGAATTTACCATAATAAATAGTCCGAGAATCAGCACATGAAATTTCCACCAGGGAATGGTCAGTAGCATGTTAAATGTGTTAAATCTGCGGAAGAATGGATATCCGGTTCTCTTGACATTAAAGCTGCCGTCCCGGTTGAGCAGCCGCTGGCCGTCTTCATCGGAGACTCGTGAACCAAATCCCGATTCTAACGACTCATTTTCTTTTTTGTTGAATTTTAAATTGAGCATAAATTTAGAATTGTGTAATGAAGATTAAATATTGAGGGTTTCTTCGGAGAAAGACCGGATTCTTCAACTGAACCTGGTAATTCGATTTAAATCATGTTTGGTATGTTCCTAATATTCAATATAATAAAGAGCATAAACAACACAATTGCAACAAAAAAACTTCATGAAATCAAACTATGGTTAATACTCCTTTATAGGGATTTATAATCGATTGTAAGACCGGAAAACTGAATTATAATGCTGCACACATATATTCTCTGAAATAGGATCATCAATTCGTGCAATACACATATAAGCTTCACAAACATTTAAGCCCTGAAGATATTCATTCAGGGCTTAAATGGTATTACTATAAATATTTAAAACGGGTTAATTATCGAAGTAACTAATGCTTAATGTATCAATAATATCTTTTCGTTTGGCGGATGGAGAAATTCTATTCCCCGGCTGGATATAACATGATTACCTTCTATGTTGATGACAATCGGCCGTCCTGGTCTTTCCGGAAGGTTCGTGCAGATCACATATTCCAATGAAAATAGATGATTTTCTTGAATCATCAGATGATCACGGTCTGACCGAAAAGCTGCCATAGAGGGTCCAACGGTAACAAGGCTGCCCCCATTATTGCCCTGACTGTGAAGGTCAATTGAGAAACTTGACTTATCAGTATTCCTTAACTTCTCCTGAACATTCATATAGTTTTCCGGAGATTCGTCGGTAAACGGTGTGTAAATATAGTCTGCTTTTTTCAGAGCCGAGATGAGAATTTCCAAAGTTTCTCCCGCGGTCCTTCCAACTTTGACATTTTCCCGAATGATCTTTTGAGCAGCTATCGCTCGATCATAAGCATGCTGTAAACTTGCAGGAACACGTGTTTCACCTTCCCTCATAATATAGGCATTACGTTTATAATCTGTTCCAAAATATTCCAGATATCGTACCCCATTATCATACGAAAGAAAATCACCGCGCTGCAATACATAATCAGGAGATCTTGTCTCGGATTGATCTGAAACTGCCGAATAGATAACCCCGGGCATTCCTGCTCCACTACTAAATCCTCGCGCTACACCCCGTTTATAAAACTCCTCCTTAACCCACCAGCCTACATCCTGTCGGGTCGTTACGCCCGGTGTGATTACTTCATTTGAAAGAGAGCGTTCCAGTATTTGACGATGTACTTCCAATGCGTTAGTCATAAGTGATATTTCACGCAAAATCCTTCTCGATCTGAAATCGGTAATGAGGTATTCTGCAGATACAATTCTCGCAGAATATTTAGGCCCTAATATCTTTTCCAATCTCATATATTGCGAATGTGAAATCCCATCTGCTATAGCAAGCCAATCTGATGTATTAACTGCAATTGTTTTCGGATCACGTTCTTCAACAAATTCCGTAATCTCGTCCCAGATTCCCGGATCGAGTTTGTTGCTGTATCCATTAAATGCTCGACCGACTTCTCGAGAACCGCGTATGTCAATATTTTCAACAGTTCCTCCTCTACCAAATACTGCCCGCTCAATCCTGTCTCCCAGATCGGTAAAAATCAGATAACCGGAGGTTGATCCAAATTCAGGAAACAAAGGATCTTGATCTCCCTGTCGGGTGACATGGATCCACATATCCACATTATTGTCGCGCATGGCTCCCGGTAGAATGAGATCAAGTTTCTCATTCCGAATAAGACGGAGAACTTCTGATCCAGTCTTTGCCGTATGTACACCCGGTTGTGCATAGACAGACAACTCCGTGGATAGCATTGACAAAATGAAAAGGACTACTACAAGCATCCCTTTGGTAATGATACCTTCTTTACGCATAGCTCACCTCCATTGGTTAAACTTATTATAATAATGGATTTATTTAAGGGGTGATATTAATATGCAAAGTGATAGGATCAATAATAGAATGTAGCGACAAAACTACTCTATAACAAATAAATAATGATCATTCGATTATACGTATACATAAAAAGGAAATCGAATAAATATTTTGAATTTGATTACGTTATGCTTAAATTTTTCACTCACCGGGCCGGCATACTATTAGCGTTTGGTGTATATAGACTCGAAAGAATTGCTATGAACGAATTTTTGTAAATACTCTGGATTTACTTATAAAATAACAGTATGTTTTAGAGAGAGAAATAAAGGAATTTAAATTCGGTGACAGCACTATGTTACAAAATCAAATGGACCAAATTTACAAACGTATTCCTACAGCTAAAATACCCTGGAATTTTGAAACACTTCCTGATATTCTGAACACGTATGTACAATCGCACATCACAATACCGGGAAAAATAATTGAGTTAGGATGCGGAGCTGGGAATTATGTAATTGCACTTACAAAAATGGGTTATACCGTAACAGGTGTGGATTTTTCTCACACTGCTATAGAATTAGCACAAAACACTGCGTTCCAACAGGACGTTCGATGTAAATTTATTGCAGCCGATGTGCTTAATGGTTTAGATGATATACTCGACACATTCGATTTTGCGTATGACTGGGAGCTATTGCATCATATTTTCCCTGATGACAGAGAAAAATATGTATCCAGCATTGATCGACTTTTAAATCCGGGAAGCCACTATTTATCGGTCTGTTTTAGTGAAGATAGTGTTCAATTTGGCGGCAGTGGGAAATATAGAAAAACTCCTCTCGAAACAGAACTTTATTTTTCATCAGAAGACGAAATCGCATCACTATTCACACCATTTTTTAACATTATTGAGTTAGAAACAGTGGATATTCAAGGGAAATTCGGCATTCATAAAGCAATTTATGTAGTTTCGTCTAAAAAGAATTGATAGTATTTTCAATTTTGGAGAATTTCACATGATTGCAAAAAAATTGACCAATGTATTGCTGCTCGTAATCTTGATATTATTCATTGCCGGATGTGTTCCCGGAGATGGTTCGAGTTCACCAAACAATCCTTCCGGATTTTTTTCCGGTATATGGCACGGTTGGATTGCCCCAATTTCATTAGTGTGGGGATTTTTCAATTCATCCGTCCGTGTCTATGAGCTTTTCAATACCGGTTGGTGGTACGATTTCGGATTTTACATTGCCATTATCGGAGGATTTGGTGGATTATCATTTATTCGGAAAAAATCCAAGGAATATTGATTCAGCATTGCATTAAAGATAACTGAGACAAATGTGCCTACGTATTAAAACTATTTTTTAATATAGTGTTTTAGTCTTGTGGAGGTATTACATGAATATGAAGCATATCCTGTTGTTATTCTTTTTTATTATATCAGTTTGCATATCGGCAATTTCCACGAATGCCCAGACCCCCAATTGGGAAGAGTCCAGTGCGTTCCTGAACGGTGCCATCGACGTCCATGTTCATAATATGCCGGACAGCGGTCCACGAGCTATTGATTCGTTCGAATCGGCACGCATAGCACGGCGGTAT
Source organism: bacterium (assembly GCA_965249485.1). Taxonomy (GTDB): domain Bacteria; phylum SM23-31; class SM23-31; order SM23-31; family SM23-31; genus CBDFMG01. Next base: position 3,499,051 of record OZ252239.1, read on the forward strand.
GGTATGCGGGCACTGCTGTTTAAGAATCATTTTACCCATACCGCTTCAGTTGCCTATCTTGTCAATCAGATCGTTCCCGGTATCGAAGTTTATGGAGGTATAGTTTTGAATAATACCGCTGGTAGGATTAATCCTCGGTCAGTGGAACACATGGCACTGACGACTGGCCGGCTTGGACGTGTTGTTTGGATGCCGACATGGGATTCTGAGCACTATTCAAAAACACTGAGACCAAATCCCAATGTTGTGCCAATTAGCAGCAATGGCGAACTCCTGCCCGAAGTAGTGGAAGTTTTTGAAGTAATGGCCCGTTTTAATTTAGCTCTTGCGACAGGGCATTCGAGTCCGGAGGAGTCGCTCCTCCTTATCAAGAAAGCAAAGTCAATGGGCATTGAACGTATTATCGTTACACATCCAATGTCACCTGCCGTGGGAATGACAATGGAGCAGCAGATTGAAGCAGCACGTCTCGGAGCGTATGTGGAATTCTGTTTTAATCCTTTGATGCCCGCGGACACAGGACTTGCCAAACCGGATGGAGGTCTTCCGATCGAGACGATGATTTCACATATTCGTGCCGTAGGGATAGAAAACGCAATTATTTCAACCGATTTGGGACAGGAATTGAATCCTCTCCATACCGATGGTATGATCTATTTTATTCATCTGCTTAAAGAACAGGGTTTCACTCAAGAAGAGATCGACCGAATGTGCAAGAGTAATCCTGCACATTTTCTCGGAATGCAATGAAAAACAATTCCCGGTTATGGGTGATTTTCAATAAAGAAAGGTCATCACATTGTGACGACCTTTCTTGTTAATAAAACTGTACACATTTCAACAACTCTAAATGTCGTCCCCCCAACCCATTTCTTTGAAGAACTCCTCACGAGTCGGGAAAATAAACGATAGAATATCGAACAGCTCGGGATCAAGAGTTCTTAAATTTTCGGGTGTCAGCGGTACCCCTTCAAACGACCGATGCCCACGAACACCATAAGAAATATCGAGTCCGAATGTCAGGAACTCGTGACTGAATGAGCGTTCAGGCAATCCATCCTGTGGCTTATAAAATCCCCGATCGATCGCAGCATAAGTTGCATGCTCAAGCCGCTCCTGAACTCCTGGATAGGCTCTCATGATGCCGCTGCCGTGGATCCGATGGGTAATTTCTTCAACCGATGCGTCGCGACGAATTCCTTCCGGTCCGCCGAGCCGTAAATAGTCGGGAATGATCTCCTCGTCCTCGAGATCCTGCGTCCGTATGCCCAGGCTCCTTCTGTGCATATAAAAACTGATTGAGGTGTTGCGTTCTTCGAATGTATAGAAAAGCGTCATGACAGAATTTCCCTCTTTAACGTACTCGGTGATCTTTCCGGACCCCCGTCTGTCTTTTGAAAGCAGTGCGTTGGCGACATTTGCCGCATACTCGATCTTTTTGGGATCAACTCTTTCAGTAGCATAGAAGCCCATTCCTCCGCCTTCCCGCCGCTGTGTGAAAATGTCTAGCGCATTTTCTTGCTTCGGGGTTTCTTCGAGCGCTATGATGATGAGGACCTGTTCCATGAACCCGTCGCTGTTCGTCGCGCGAACCTCCGCGTAATAGTGAGCCGGATAGCTGTCGGGATGCGCCTTGAGTCTAAGCTCGGCAGTTTCAGCGTCGATTTCAACGATCTTTGTTGCATCAAGCTGGCCTTCCTTCAGGTAATTCCTCCGGTCGCCTCCGGGTACCGGCGGCACAAGACTCCAGGTAGTTTTGAGTTCATTAGGGAAAACAAGTTCGATTTCGCCGATAATTTCGCCTATTTTCGTATCCTTAGTCACCAGAACTCGGTCATATTCATCGGTTACGATAGGTTTTTCCGCATAACCGCTGCTAACCAGGGGAGATGCAACCATAAAAAGTGCTGCATAAAGTAGTGCTGCGGTACTGAGAATAGCATTACGCATAATATTCCTCCAAGTGTAATTTGTGCTATATTGTTAGTGAACTATACAATACAATATTGTAATAGCAATAATTCAAAATATTTTAAATATCTCTCAATAATCAAAAACAATAGAAGCAAATTTATTGTATAATTACTTTTTTACTCTACGCAATGAGCTCAGCAGATAGATAATCACAAAAAGCCCTGAAGCAACTTATTCAGGGCCTTTTAATAACGAGCTAATAATCGGAGATTTTTGTTCTATAATAAAGATCGGAGACACTATGATTTTTTAGTCACACATCATATAAACATCACGCTAAGTAAATAATCAGATTTCACAACAATTATGCAATTTCTACAAGATTAATTTCAAAGTAGAGATCTTTTCCTGCCAATGGATGGTTTGCATCAAGAAAAACACTCGCGTCCGTCATATCAACAACCAGAACAGCCACTTCCTCACCAGAATCCGTAGACATTGAATACCGCTGTCCCTTTTCCGGATTGAAATCAGACGGCAATGATGCACGCTCAATTTCAACGATTTTCTCTTCAACATAATGACCGTATGCATCATCAGCGAGAATTTTTGTGTTTGCAGAATCTCCCGGCTTCATCCCAATGACCGTGTCTTCAAATCCTTTGATCATCATATTCTGACCAATGGTAAATGTCAATGGATCACGGTCTTCTGATGTATCAAACACTGTTCCATCTTCCAACTTTCCTGTATAATGAACAGATACAGTGTCTCCATTTTTAGCTTGCGTCATAAATTACACCTTATTGTCTTAGGCAAAAAAAAACCCGGTACAATGTACCGGGTTTTTTGAACTTATAGTGCCTTGACGTTGACGGCTTTTAACCCTTTATCCCCTTCTTCAACATCAAATTCAACGCGGTCGCCTTCTTCTAAGGAGCCATACTGGCTCGATACTATGTCACTACCGTGAACAAAAACATCATCGCCACTGTCACGCTGAATAAATCCATAATTCTTTGTGGAATTAAACCACTTTACTTTACCCTCTTCCATGCTAATTACCTTTCTGCAGGAATTGATATGTTTACAATATGAGCAGTTTTAACACTCTGTTCATATAGAAGCAGAATAAACCTCGCGGTCCTAAGACACCCACATATGATGAGCTTCTACCACTCCTCGCGAAAGTGTAATAACATGCAATCTGTTCATACCGTATTAATAGTGAAACATTAATGTACAACTTATTAACAGTAAATCCAAAGGTTTTAAACAATTGTCCCCATTGAGTTTTCAGCTTTAAAACGGATTAAAAACCCTTACAATCTCTGTGTTTATTACGGCCTCTAAAGAACACTACAAAAGAATAATGATATGTTGAAATTTATAAATTATTTAAGTATTTTAATCAACTTATATTTACAATTCCAAAATCACCACGATTTAGAATTGGAACATGACACATGGGTACTATTGATTTAACAATACAAGATTTAAGAGATATGATACAGTCGCAGTTACATGATACTATTGAGCACTACCGAGACGCAAATAAGCTTAGAGTTTCAAATTATGAGCGCCCTTTCGGGCAGCCGACAGATGACGAAATTGACGATTTTATTTTTCATATCCCTCATCTCGACGAAACATTAAGTAAGCAGTTGACGAATCCCGGACTTTTAGGCTTTTTTGCTAAACTTGTAAATGCAGAAAAACAGTGGTTAGATGATTTTAAAAAACAGGTTGCCGAATGGGCGAATAACAACTCCTGGATCGGAGGGGACGATTCGACAAAAGATTTCATTCTCACGATCAGTTCTCCAGATGAGAGTGCAATATGGTACCCCAATCAGAAAAAACCAGATTGGATTCGCTCTTCACCTTCGTACCGACTACTATCAGAAGAAAAAATCCCAATGGCGCCCTGCTCACCAAATCGGCGTTGAAAGAATATGAAAAACAGATAATCTCCTGTTTAAACGACAATGGCTGGAGTGTGGATAGTACACGAATTTCAAATGACGATAGTATTTTCATATTGGCGAGCAGAGATGACTCTGATTATCTCCTCACTCAATCACTATGGGAGGCAAAAAGTATCGATTCGGAAAACCGCGTATCTTTAAGCATTGTCCACGAATTATCAGCTTCACGAGAAGAGTCTAATGGACAGAATACAGCTGTTGTATTGACCGGACAAATATCCAGCAGCAAAATTGCCTGGATCAAAAAAGATACATACAGACTTTCTGAAGATGATATAATCGACATCCGTGAATGGATCCTTGGGAAGCAGTATCCAAAAACAGTATAACCCTAGATCGAACAGAACTTTTTGCTATTACTCTATACTTTAAATCAAATTAACATATAGGTAACAACTGATTGTTTGACGAAGAATATATGTTACCTTATGACATGCCATTCAGCAACCGGATTACCTAAATATGCTAAACCCTCTTCTGTAAATGCTACAATCTGACCTAATGTTAAATCAACACCGTTCTCACCCCAATCCTCGACAGATACTCGGGTAGGTTCGGGATCAAAAGAGTAAAGTGTATTATAATGAAGTGAATGACTATTCGATACAATCGATGTCGAGTAATAGTCCGACGTTGATGTTAATCCGGCAACATAGATTTTGTGAGAGAACATATATCCTCCTTCAAGGTATCTCCGAATAAACATAGGAGGCGGGTGAAATACTATTGTTGTTGTAATAATCCCTTCTTCTAATGGTATAATGTTCGTAGCATTTACAATTTCAATCCCTGTTCTTTGATATTGAAATTCTTTAGCAAAATCAGCATGTAATCTATTCACTTTACGCAAAGCTTCTTCTAAATCATTAGGAACATCTCGTTCATTCTCTCTTAATACATACGCGAATGCCTTAGTGTCCGTCACCAAGCCAAGCAGCATTATATCTTTATCACAACCAATTATATCCCCTCTACGTATAACTAAATCGACACCATTCCCAGTTCTGCCATTAAAGAATTTCTCGGAAGGGGTCTCATACTTTTCGATATCGGCAGGTCTTCTCTGAACTCGTATTGTCGGATGATTTTCGTGTTCAATATTGAGGTCAAGCATCCTGTGTCTGAACCACCAATCCAAATCGTTTGTTGTAGTGACATCGGGAATTACCGTTTTATTCGAAAAACCCTCCGCTATTATATCGTTAGCTACTCCCTGTACAAATTTGTATACCCGGATCTGTTCAGGGCTCATTGTTTCAAGCCATCGCATGCTTAGAGTTTTGGAATCTACTGTACGTGCCGAATACTTTCTACCAAGTGCTGTTATCATATCCTCATTGTCAAATTGACTGATTGCTATAGTATCCGGATCGCGATCATTCACTAAATCTGTAATATGTTCGTAATCTCGCGGTTCTAAATATTCAATTTTGTTTCCCTTGTCGTGATATATCATGTAACGGGGTGTCCATTGAGAACCGGGCGGCTCATGAATTCCAGGCAAAGTCATACCTTCGTCATTTGCCGGAATTAATGAAGTATAGACAGGACCTTCATTATTATAATAAAGCTCAGCCTCGTTGTTGCGAATGATCCACATGTCCACATTCTGTTCACGCATTATAGCAGGTAAAACATGCTCTTTTTTCCATTTCCACCACCGTTCCATTATTTCTACACGCTCCCGCATCGGTGGAATATTCTGAATAAATTCCCCCCGATTATGGAAAGGTTTTTGCGCAAAAGATACATTAGAAAAAACGATCATTAATGTGATACATACCAGAGTGATTGTTTTTGAATTATTCATTGAATCTCTCCACTTTTAGTATAAAGCAATTACGTATTTTATATAATTCACAACTCTTTCAAAATATGTACGGAGATTAGTTACGGTATTATATTCGGAAAATGCAATAAATTTTTACAACTCAATTAACATAATAAATGAGATTGACATTTACTGTTAAGGAATGTAGATTTAATCTTCCGAAATCACTTCATTATAATAGAGAAACACCCTTCGCATTAAATAAACTGTCATCGCAAATCATACTTGCATAGGGGAGAAATAATCATGATACGCAAGCAAATTATCCTTGCCGTTCTTCTTTTGCTTTCACTTTTTCAAATTTCATCCGGTCAGGAAATGAAATCCCGGTCACGTTGGGAAATTTTGAATACAATACGTAATGAGAAATTTGATATTATATTGCCGAAAGTCATGAGGGAAAATAATATTGATATGTGGATCCACACTATCAAGCAATGGAAACCTGATCCGCTTGGTGTCGACCTTGGAGTGACAAATGGTTATTTTACGGGATATATTATATTTACCGATACCGGAGACCACAGGATTGAACGAGCGGTTCTCGGTACAAGTGATGAACTTCTCAAAAAAACAGGTGCCTACGATATTTACCAAAGAGAGAGTTCATTGAGAGAATTTGTTGCTGAACGTAATCCGGTACGAATTGGTATCAACATGTCAAACCATATTGGCGTAGCAGATGGTCTTTCGCATACCGGCTATCTCAAACTTATTAACACATTAGGAAGCAGGTTTACAGATCGTATTGTGCCGGCGGATAAACTTATTGCCGATTTCCGTTCATTACGGGTATCGAGTGAGATAAGAGTGTTTACACAGGCCGCCGATTTTAACAGGAGTTTGCTCGAACGTGCACTGTCGAATGAGGTTATCACACCAGGAGTTACCACACGGGAAGACGTAGCATGGTGGATTCAAGACCAGCTGTTGACCAACGGTATGGATTCTGCGTTTGGTCTCAGTATGCCCGGATTGATCCATTCCTATACGTCCTCACCTGAAGAGTACCGGAAGTTGGAATATATCTTACAGAGAGGTGATCTGCTCCAATTTGATCTGGGCGTGAGTTATTTGAATTACGGCACCGATGCAAAGCGGCATGCCTACATTCTCCGTCAGAACGAAACCGATGCTCCACAGGAATTCAAAGCTGCCTTTGAAGAATCGCTCGAAATACGCAACCTTATCCGTAAGCATCTGAAACCGGGAAAAACTGGCGCTGAGTTGCTCGAATACCTCTACCGTAAAGTCGAGGAAGCCGGTTATGTGCGGCAGAAAATTGAAGATAGTGTGCAGGATACAGAACTAATCGAGGTGAATATCGGTATGCATGCAGTCGGGAATCTTGGTCACGACGTCGGACCCTCAATCTGGATCGACCAGCCGTGGCGCTTCAATCATGTTCACCGACCGACAAATCTTTTCTCATTTGAGATATTCACTTATCCTACAATCAAGGAATGGGGCGGGAAGAAAGCAAGGATTGGTATCGAGGATGATGCATATTTTTCCAAAACAGGTGTTGAGTGGCTCACCCCTGTCAATAGCGGCATTCTACTGATTAAATAAACTAATATAAAACGGTACTAAAACATTAAAAAGGCTGACTCTGAATGAGTCAGCCTTTTTTGTTACAAAATATTCTGAATAAAAAATAATCGGACAATTAATTCGATTGTACAATTTCGAGAACATCCTGAACGTTCCGTTTAAACGTACCTTCCGGCACAAATTTCTTATCGAAAAAAGCAGATCCTATAGTAAATCCCCATGCACCCGACGCCTTTACTTCCGAAATTCTATCAAAAGAATCAATACTGCCAGCTGAGACAACACGTAGGTTCGTCGATTTAACTACGTTTCTAAGCAGCTTTTGGGCATCACCGGAATATCGGTAGGTCAGCAGGTCAAGTCCATCAACACCTTTTGCCTCCAATTCCTGGGCCTGATCCACAATTTCTTCAATACTGCCGTCAAGATTGCTCGGGTGCCCTGAAATGCTGCCGATAAAGGGAACATATTTTACTGGAGTATCTTTCAGATAGTGAAGAATGGAATCGTAATAAACTGTACCCATGAGCACATGCACGCCATAATCAACTGCAAGTTTTGCTGCCCTGAGACCGTCATCTTCGCTTAAACTGACAACTTCCAGCTTAATGGTCTTGCCTGCTTGTTTCATTGTATTGATGAGTGAGTGCATACTGTCGGAAGGGAGTCCCACATCCTTAAATCCCCAATACTTGATGGGAATGTCCTGCAAGGAATTAAAAAGCTGTTCGGCATCCTGAATTGTTTCATCATTATAGGTCAACATTACAATTAAATCGGGTTTCATATATCAATTTTCTTATTGTTCATATGTGTCAAATTTATTTGTATTTTAATTTTCTCATAAATTTAGTTATAACAGTGCAGACTATTAATTGTCTATAACATATTATATCCCCGGCTATAAATCAAGATTTAAATATAGAGAATTCATTTCGATGGGAGCGTATTGATAAATTGTAATGCTCTATTTACCCACATTTCCAAATCACTATCATCCTCGAATCCTTCTTCCGCCACGTAAATCAACCCTTTCATAGGTTTCCCGGTAAAATCCATTTTGCGCGCATGGGGAAGCTCTAATGCCTCTTCGTACTGCTCCGGGCCAACACGAAGCATGAGCTCCGACCAGACAATGCCGCAGCACATATTTCCTCGGACCATGAATGCCAATCCACCAAACATCTTTTTCTCTGTAATGTCATGTACTTCCTGCATAGTTTCACGCACACGCTGCGCGACACCTTCATCATAAGCCATATATTTTCCTTACTAATAAATTTTTTAAATTAATCGCTGCTTTATTGCACACACTTATGCAATATAAATGTTTGGAATGGTGAGGATGTTTCGTCGGATTGTGATTGACGATTCTATTTCTTTATCGGTGATAATGGGAACCGTTTGAGATCATAGAATTATTACTTTAACGAAAGAAAATCAGGCATCACGGTTTTGTTGTTCCAGATGGTGGAAATTGTTCCAAAGTCCGATAAGGCCAAGAAGAGCTACATTGGGAAGAAGACATGGAGCAAACAAAGGGGTTCCATAGACAAAATTATCCCATACATTATCCGAAAGTCCTTCAATATTTGCATAGAGGTGTATTAGAAATCCGACAACCCCGACAACAATCTGAATCAGCATAATGTATACACAAATTTTTAGAAACGCTTTATTTGGTGTTGTAAAAAGTACTGCTGTCAGACAGCCGACAGCAAAAGCGCTCGACCAGACTGGTGTCCACTCCAATATAGAGAAAAATCCGTTTTGGGCATGATCAACAACAGAAAGAATAAAATTACCGACAAAACCACCCAGTGCGAGAAAGATAATCCAGTTTCCCCACTCTTTTGTCTGCGGATTTACCATTCTGTTGAGCAAAAGAAGCAAACCCAGTCCGGTGTATGCGAGAGGCGCAACAAACGGCGCAGTATACACAAGTGATTTAAGGGTAAACTGCTGAAAATACTGGCTTTCCAGATGAAGAATCATTCCGGCAATACCAACAACAATGGATACCCAACCCAACAAGATTCCGGCATGCCGGTGGAACTGATTTTCAATGTTGCCACCACGTTTGAGTACCGATATACTTAACACCCCGGCAACCACTATCGAAAAGTAAAAAGGTATCCATTCGCTCCAATGTCCAAATTTATTGATTGAATGCGCAAAATAAATATCGATAACGAGAAATGCATAGTTGAGAATTAAGAATAACTCAATCAGAAATGCCCGGTTTTTGAAGCAATTAATCGTCTTCGTTTGCATGTTCACTTCGGAGTTGTTTTGCAATTTCTTTCATCTCTGTCAACTTAAGCAGCAATTCGTAATTACCGTGCCACTGCACAAAATCTGCACCACCCATAAAAGCACCATGTTTTGCCGTACGACTGTAGTAATGCCAGAAATCAAAATAGATAAATTCAATCATTTCGTCAAATGGTTCTGGTGTTAACAAACCCTCTTCCCGAAGCTTTGCGACGATTTCCTGTGCTTCTTTAACCTTTTCATTCGTACTCTCAACAGAGAGTTCTGCATTCGTGTAAAAATCCTCGACATGTAGTTTAGTGTGACATTTCAGGCAGGTCTCTTTCATTTCATTCTGGCCACGTACCCACCCCGGTCGCTTTTCGGAAACAGCTGCAAACAACCAGTAGGAAAGCCGTTCTGTAACATCGTGTGTAAATTTCTGCCCTTCGAGACCGCTCATATGACAGGTTGAACACGTTGGAACCGGCATGTCACGTGTGGTCAAATTTTTCGGGGGTGCATTAAGGTTCATGAATTGTTTCTGGGCATTAAATAGAACTCCATGTTTCGATTCGTTATAGATCTCTAACTGTGAATGGTCTGGCCCCATATGGCATTGACCGCATGTCGCCGGCTCACGTGCAAGAGCGATTGAGGTTGAATGACGTGAATGGCAAGTGGTACAGTCACCTATTGAACCATCCATATTAGGTTTGCCTATGTCGTGGCATCCGAGACACCCTGATTCAATTGCGCTCGATCCTTCGATAAGTGACAGCTTATTGGCTGGACGGTCAACTGCTCCTTGATGGTACTGCTCCGCAAATGCAATCTGTTCCGAGGTAAAATCTTGCGCACCACGAACCGCAGCCCAAGCTGGTGCAGCATGCCTACTCCTGAGAAACTGGTCATACTGAGTTGAATGACATTTACTGCAGTTGAGAGATGTAACTGATTCAGTAATAAAAAATCCGCGGTGCTCAATCCCAGACTGATCATCCTGATGGCGATGACAATCAAGACAGTTTAATCCCGTTATTGCATGAGCGCTTTGCTCAAATTGGTGAACAACCGCGGAAGTTTCCGCTCTATGACACTCGGCACATTTTCCCGAAGCAACGACAAATTCGCGTGACGGTTGTTCCGTTTCAACTACAGGTCTCTGAGTATTAATAATGATTGCGGTAACGACAAGCGACGTTCCTATAAATATCGAGATAAAAATACCCTGAAAAGACATTGAAACCCTTTCAGTACAACGTTTTGTGTTTAATGTACAGCTCGGTATGCTACAAAAACGAATGCAGTGCAAATAAAAATGCCGGAGGGTTTAAATTACTAAATCTAAAAATTATATTCAACTAATTTATAAGATTTCTTTAATAAAAATGCGGGCGTTTTGTCCGCTTTTCACCATAAATTACATTTTGAGACGTAAAATAACCTGTTAAATTATGTAATGCACCAATTTCGTGTATCCCATGAGTGATTAAATGAAGAAAGACGGAAGAATTGATTATTCTGAAGAACTATCTGAAACTTCATCAAGGACAGATTTAATTTTATCTAATAGATCCTGCATTACGAGTGGTTTCGAAAAATAAGCCTCTGCACCCATATCGATAATTTCCTGTTTAAGCTTATCATTGGTAATAACACCGGAAATAAAAATGATCGGTGTCTCTTTAGTCGGTTCGAAATTCCGAATATCCTGATAGAGAGCAGTCCCGCCTATATTCGGCAGGACCATATCAAGAATTATGAGATCCGGAACGGTTGCTTTCAAAATATCGATTGCCGCATCACCGTCTTCGGCTGCAATAACTTTGTGCGAGGTAAAATCATGAATATACGTTGAAATGAGCTGCCGAATTCCACCATCATCATCGACAACAAGAATTGTTTTCATTACACATTCTCCTCATGCATTTAATTGTTCGTGCAGTCATAAGTTGCTCATATTCAAAATTAAATCTGACAATCATATTCGCATACAACAATATAGCAAATTCATTTTATATCCACTATAACTTATTTTAAAATAATTTCCAACAATTTCAAGTTATTTCTTTAACTACTTTTTCTCATTTTCACCTATCTCTCACTCTTTTAAATAAGTATAGGTAATAGTGACTGTGACTGGAAAAAAATATTACTCCTGCACAATTATACCATCTCTCACAACAACATATCCATCCCTGATTACCATTTCGACATTCTTGAGATCGTTAAGATTTTCATCAGGATTACCGTCAATAACAATAATATCTGCCAGTTTACCGACTTCAATGGTCCCAAGTCTGTCATCCATATCAAGAATTTCCGCACTCACACTTGTTGCCGCAGTCAAAGCTTCCGGAATTGTGAATCCTGCCTGAATATAGAGTTCCAACTCGTCTATATATGGCTGCGGCATTTCTCTGATTTTATATCCCCACATATCAAGGCCTACCCCAATGGTAATTCCGGCATCTTTCAATTTTCTCACCATTTCGACCATCGATTCTTTTGATAGAGAAAATCTCCGTGACGGAGAATTGAAATAACCGCCGAAGTCATCCAATATATAAACATATGGAACGATTGTAGGATCAGCTTGAGTACCATTTTCCGCCATGAGACGAATGGTCTCATCAGAGCGGGGAAGCGGATGTTCAATGACATCGACACCGGCCTCAACAGCCCACTGAATATAAAAAGTCTCTGCATCTGCCGCGACCTTGTGACCAAGCGCATGTGCTTCATCAACTGCAGCCTGAATTTCTTCACGGCTGAAATGACTTGCAACTTTTATGACATCAGCACCTTTATTGAACTGATCCCGTACGGCTTCACGCCATTCATCCGGGCCATTGGCTGTTACAACATCCTCACCCGGAGGATTCACCGTCAAACGGCTCTCGGCACCGTGACCTCCTGTCGATGTGATCAGATGTCCAGCAGGAAAAATACGGGGACCAGGAAGACGGTTCATTGAAACCCATTCCTTGAGACGGAATGGAATCATACCGAATGATGCGAGATCGCGTATACTTGTGATACCGCTTTTGATAAAATAGCGCATCCGTTCCACTGAAAGGAGCGTCAATTCCGGTTCGATGAGCGGACTTCCCTCTTCCACTTCCGATATGTGCGTATGCAGATCGATAAGCCCTGGCATAATGGTCTTTCCCGAAACATCGATTACGGTTTCACTATGAGGAATCCACTCCTCACCCTGCCAGACGACTGATTTAATTTTGTTCCGCTCTATTATTACAGTACCCTGTCGGGTAGGTGATCCGGTACCATCAAATATTCTTCCGTTTGTCAATACCAGCGTTCCTTCTGGTCCTTTTGGTACATGTAGGAACAGGTGTGCGGCGGGGATCATCGGACACAGTTGTGTTTTCGTCGATCCACACTCTTCTATCCTGAGCCCGTTCCTGACCAATGACAGTTTTTGAAAGAGAAAACATTATTGCAAACACGATACATAAGAAGCTAATCTTATTCATTTTTCTATTCTCCTGATTTTCACAAATCTTATATTCATATCCTACTTTTCAGACTGTGGATTGATTGGAATTGTTTTGTGCGACTGAGGAACAAACGATATATTGCAATTGTTTTACCATAGATTGCTCGTAGCGATATCCAAATCTAATTCACTTCTACGTAATTATACATTCAACTTTCCTGGAGAACTATCATGGGTAAAACATATCAGTCAGTAGTAATAAATGCATCATTAGATGATGTATGGTCAACTATCAGGGACTTTCACGATTTTTCATGGGCGCCGAACGTGATTACCAAATGTATTGTGGTTGGAGATTTACGTGGTGATCAGATAGGCGCAAAACGGATTTTGAATGATGCGTTTCATGAAACACTTCTCGAATTGAGTGATCTCAATCATATTATTCGGTATAGTATTGACAATGGACCTGAACCGGTTTCTCAATCTGATGTGTCCGATTATGTCGGTGAACTCTCGGTCAGACCTGTCACGGAAGATAATGCAACTTTTGTCGAATGGTCATCCTCTTGGGAAGGGAGTAATTCCCAAACATATGATTTTTGTCATGGAATATATTTGGGTCTGCTTGCAGACCTTAAAAAAAAGTTTTCTTAGTGCAATGTGCCGGGAATCTAAAATATTAGTGTATTCCCTTTTTCACGGATCCCCGGTTCACTTAATTGCGGGATTTTACAGACAGGATTTCATAAAAATAATCAACCGGGAATTACAATCCACAGGAATCCTTGCCTTGTTTACCAAGATAGTCCTGATGGTACTCCTCAGCTCTATAAAATACTCCGGCGGATTTAATTTCGGTAACAATATCATCTGCGAAAACACCAGACTCCTGCAATTTCTTTTTAGAATTGTGGGCAATTGACTCCTGATCAGGAGTGTGAAAAAAGATTGCCGACCGGTATTGTGTACCATAATCAGGACCCTGTCTGTTGAGTGTTGTGGGGTCATGAATATTCCAAAACAATCCTAACAGGTCATCATAGGAGACTTTTGCCGGATCAAATTCTATTTCTATAACCTCAGCATGTCCCGTTGTTTCGGTACACACTTCCTGATACGTTGGGTTGTCTTTCATCCCGCCTTCATACCCGACAGCCGTCCAAACAACACCATCTATTTTTTTGAATGCTGACTCAACTCCCCAGAAACAACCTGCGCCAAATGTTGCCTTTTCCACTTTATTCTCCAATTAACTTGTTTTAGTCCATGACTGGTAAACTGTTTAAGTTTAAATATTTATCATGTTTTTTGCAAGAGTAAATTCGGCAAACCTTCCGGTGTACCTTTCTCTATTTCAGGTATATTCCATTAGAGTTGAGAATTGTATAATAACGACTATGTTTTGCCTTTTTAAGAAAACGTATTGCTTTTCACCGGAAACTGTATTTTATTTAAGTAATAGAGCTGTATAAGGTTAAATTGTATAGGAAACACCTTGGAGGCAGTATATGACGAAATATGTTGACTCGACTGAACAACTTGTTGTGGAAATATTTGTACGCAATATCAAGTTGTCAAAGAACTTTTATACGACAATAGGATTTAAACTCATCAGAGGAGATGATATGTTTGTTGAGTTGGCATGGGAAGACCATAAGCTTTTTCTTGTTGGTGGTAAAGACTTACCACCTCCTCTCAACTATTCAACGGCAAACCTCCGAATCATGGTTCCACGAGTTGATGAGTACTGGAATCTTATCCAGGGAATTGGTGTACCAATCAAAAGTTCTATTGGCGACCGTTCTTACGGAATTAGAGATTTTTCATTTATTGATCCTGATGGTTTTGGTATCCGATTCGGCACTTGGATTTAATATGCCGCTAACAGACGCATGAAAGAACTGAAGAAAAGTCAAAGCGTATACTATTAGCTATAGTTAATTAATAATTGTATTCCAGATGTTGTACAGGGAATTATGACACAAAAAGAAAAAGATGAAATAAAAAAACTCATCCTCGAAGAGATGGAATCGATTCAGAAAACCATTGCTGAGCTGGTAGAACTGACAAAACCTGATCCGCAACAGGATGCGAATGACTGGTTCACGACCAAAGAGAGTAATATCAGCAAAGCAATAAATGAAAAAGCATTAGAAAAAAACAGGATCAAACTTACCCAACTACACCAGACACTTATCCGTATCGACAGTCCGCAATTCGGTATTTGTATACGGTGTAAACAACCGATTCCGTTCGTCCGCATCGAGGCAATGCCTGAAACCGAACGGTGTGTTCAGTGTGCAAGCATTTAAGCTGTTGGAAATTCTTTGTAGGCTCTCTTATTTAGGGTTATGCCGGTGAAGCAATAACATTATTTTCCGAGAATTATAAAAATATCTGAACTGCCAGCATACTACAAAATCCAATAACGAATGCCCATGCTACTTCAGTGGGATTTCTTTTTATGAGTGCATGGGGAATTATTTCAAAGATAACAAGATAGATCATTGCTCCCGCTGCAAAGCCGAGAAAAGGAATTAGAAGCGGTTTAAAGAGCCACACCAGCATACTTGCAGGAATTGCAGCAATCGGCTGCGGAAGACTTGTCAAAAACGCCACAAAAAAACATTTTCGGACACTTGCGCCATTGCTCCGAAATGGTATCGAGACTGCCAGTCCTTCGGGTATATTATGGATTGCTATGGCAATAGCGATATAATGGCCAAAATTACTGATACTGTCAAAGACAAATGCCGAATCATAGCCGACACCGACCGCAACACCCTCAGGGATGCTATGGAACGACATCGCAACAAAGAGAAGTATCTCTGTTCTGGTACCGATTTTTTTAATGAATCTACGCTCTAACCTCTCTTCAGTTAAATATTTTTCAATGAGCCAGATAAAGAGTGAACCAAGAAGGATACCGGTGATAATAAGAAGCACGGCTTTTAATCGCGATTGACTAAGGCCGAATGTCACAGCAGGTATTATCAAATTATAGACTAATGCAGAAATCAATGGATCTCATTTACATTTCGCAACGAACATTTCAAAGCACTTTTCTGCTAAATATTATTTATACCCATAAAATCAAGTTTCAGGTTCATGGAAATTCTACTAATTTTTGGAGGCGATCATGATTTACAGACCATTGGGATCATCCGGAATCGATGCATCCGTAATCGGATTAGGAGCATGGGCCATGGGGGGATGGCAGTGGGGCGGCACCGATGAACAACAATCGATAAATGCTATCCATGCCGCAATTGATGAAGGCATCAATCTCATCGATACGGCCCCGGTGTATGCTTTTGGCTATTCAGAAGAAATTGTTGGAAAAGCAATAAAAGATAGGCGTGACAAGGGAGTGCTTGCTACCAAATGCGGCCTTGTATGGGATAAGAAAAAAGGAAAACACCATTTTAATTCTGATAAAAACGAGATACGGGAAGATGCAACCGAAATTGCTGTGTACAAGTATAATGGGGCACAATCAATCCGACAGGAAATTGAAAAGAGTTTAAAACGACTTCATGTCGACTACATCGACCTGTATCAGACCCACTGGCAGGAACCGACGACCCCGATCGCAGAGACGATGGGTGAACTGCTTAAACTAAAAGAAGAGGGGAAAATCCGGGCTATCGGTGTAAGTAATGCGACTGCGGGCGATATGGAAGAATATTTGCAATACGGGATTATCGATACCGATCAGGAGTGTTACAGCATGATAGAATCCAATGCCGAAAAAGAAAACCTCCCCTTCTGCGGTAAGCATACTATTTCATTTCTTGCATATTCACCGCTTGCCAAAGGAATCCTCTCCGGGAAAGTCGGGCGGGACTACACATTCAAAAAAGGCGATCTCCGCAATACGCATCCCCTCTACACACCGACAAACCGCGAATTGGTGCTGAAAATGATCGAGCAACTGCAGCCCATTGCAGACGACATGAATATAACAATGGCCCAGCTCTGTATCGCCTGGACAATCAATCGACACAGTTTTACACATGCGCTTGTCGGTATCCGGTCACCCAAACAGGCTGTAGAAAGCGCTTTTGTTGGTGAGATTATAATCAATGACACTGATCTCGATATAATGGCACGTGCGATAAAACAATATGAAAACTGACCTGCCAAAACAACAGCCACGTCTGTTGCATAATATAAATTGTGGTTTAATATTAAAACATTTTCTCCGGCAAAAGTTGACAAAATACAATGTCGTACTATGATCAGAATGGTGAAAGAGCCGGTTCAGTGTCAATAAAGTTATTGTTGGTGAGTCTCATCTGATTGGAGCCGTCGGCGTTCATGATGTAAATTTCTGTAAGTCCATCCCTGCCAGAATCAAAAACAATTTTCGAACCATCATGAGCCCATTTAGCATGCCTGTCATCACTTTTGATACTATTTGTCAAATTAGTATTATTTGAGCCATCCACATTCATCGTATATATATCGAAGTTCCCTTCCCGGTTTGAGGAATATAGTATCTTAGTTCCATCAGGTGAATATAATCCATAAATCTCATCTGACGAGAGCATGGTTATATTTTTTAAACCGGAACCATCTTGGAAACTGATCATGTATAGCTCCATATCTCCTTCACCCCCAGGTCCGGAATTTGAATCAAAAATAATATTATTACCGTCGGTTGTCCATGATGGATAGCCATCATCCCCAGATAAATTATGAGTTAATCTGGTCTGATCCGAACCATCACTACTCATGACATAAATTTGTCCTGTACCATCTTCCCGATTGGAATCGAATGCCAGTTTTGTACCATCGGGAGACCATGCCGGAAAACCGTCTAAATATTCATTATCGGTCAAACGTTTTTGATTCGAGCCATCTGCATCCATTACATAAATTTCTCTATTGCCGTCCCGATACGAAACATAGGCAACCTTTGTACCGTCCGGAGACCAACGGGGTGCACCTTCACGGGCAGTACTGTCGCTCAAGGGTTTTTTATTGGAACCGTCAAGGTCCATACTATAAATTGTGCCGTTCCCAACCGCATCAGCATCAGCAATATAAAGAATCTTGGATTGCACATGTGCTGAAT
The DNA here is from genome assembly GCA_965249485.1 of bacterium. Lineage (GTDB taxonomy): Bacteria > SM23-31 > SM23-31 > SM23-31 > SM23-31 > CBDFMG01. Next base: position 3,517,137 of record OZ252239.1, read on the forward strand.
CGGATACATATTGAGAACATGATAGTACATAGAAGGCAATAAAAACGATAAATACCCATCGATTATTCATCCCAAACTCCTAATTTATAGTTCCTCGATTTTTTCATTTTAAATATGGTGACCACGAAGGTGCTGCGCCATTTGCGATCTTGGTAAGACCAGTACCGTCAATATTGACCGTAAATATTTCAGGATCCACGCCTTCACTTGCGGTAGTAAATACTAGCTGCGCTCCTTCGGGTGACCATGATGAAAATGCATCACCGATCGTAACATCGTTGGTAACTTTTATACGGCCAGTACCGTCCATATTCACAATCCATATATCTTTGTCCCCCTCAACGCCTGATGCATAAGCAACTTTCCTTCCATCGGGGGATACTGACGGCCACTCATCAAGATTGGGACTATCCGTAAGCCGGATCAATCCGGAACCATCGCTGTTCATTGCGTAAATTTCAGGATTACCATCTCTTCCTGATTCAAAGGCGAGTTTGGGTACAGAAGGAGACCATGTCGAATACGCATCATTACTCGAACCGGTTGGAAGAAGTGTTTGGCCGGTACCGTCAATTCTTAACATAATCAATCCTTTGCCTTCTTCTGTTTGTCCGGTATAGTAGATGGTTTGATTATCACTCGTCCAGGCACCATCATTGACACCCATGGAATTAGGGATTTTTACATTATTCGAACCATCAGGATTTATCATGAAAGCTTCCCATTCTTCACCTTTTCTTCCCGAGTATAGAATTTTTGAACCATCCGGCGACCATACCGGCTGTCGTATATTATAAGAAGCTTGAAATTATGGTATCTGATTTGAACCGTCGGGATTCATGATATAAATGTCTGTACCTGCTTCACCTTGAACAGTATAAATTATTTTAGATGCCGGTTGCTGTGTCTCGGTATCCGACATACCGCCGCAGCCTATTATGAATGGAGTAAGTGCAAATCCAAAGCATATAATCATGCAGAATCCAATGTGTGATGTTCTGCTAATTCTTAACATACATTCCTCCTATAACTCAATATGAGTAATTCCTGCAATAATTGCTATAATCAATAGTCTGTTGTTAGGTTACTGAATAGCCGATGACCACGATGGAAACCGGTCAGCACTATCATGAAACGTTACTCGATTTCTTTCGGAACCATCCCGGTTCATAGTGTAGATATCCCAATTTCCATCGAGAACCGATTCAAATATGATTTTTGTTCCATCAGGCGACCACCGGGGATGGCAGCTTTCTTGTTTGCCATCAGTCAGCACGGATATGCTTGATCCATCTACTGGTATCATTGCTATATTCAACCTGTCCTGCTCAAAGATAATTGCTTCTCCATCAGGCGACCAATCGGGAAATCCGGTTGCACTCTCAGAGATGAGCACTGGTGTCCTGTCAGAACCTTCCGTGTTAATTGTAATAATATTCTCCGTGACACCATCAGCATTCGACTCAAAGACTATATGAGCTCCGTCAGGTGACCAGGAAGGTGCGCCATCTTCAGTTTCACTGTCTGTTACCTGTATGAGGCCGCTCCTATCCGGATTCATACGATATACCTGATCCGTCCCTGTTAATCGGGAACTGAAGGTGATCTGCAAACCATCAGGTGACCAACGTGGAAAGTCATCATCGACATCGTTATTCGTCAATCGTGTTTGACCAGATCCGTCACTTAACATCACATAAATTTCCCAGTTGCCATCCCTGTTTGAACTGAATGCTATACGTGATCCGTCTGGTGCTGCATTTGGATGTCTATCTTCCCAATAATTGTCCGTTAATCTGTTCTGATCAGAACCGTCACTATTCATTACATAGATTTCAATATTTCCATCACGGTCAGATTCAAAGACAATGTTGAAATTGTTCGCGAGATCAGAGGAGTTCTTGTCACTTCCGGAACACGAAAATAAACACATAAAAAAGAAAAGATAGAGCTTTTTAAATTGGATGTTCATTAGTCAATAGTACCAATTAATGTTAGTCATTATTATGATTCAATATGGCGACCACGACGGTTGTATATCATTGGCTTGGTTATTCGTGAGCCGTAGGGGATTACTACCGTTGGTTTTCATTGTGTATAGTTCATAATTCCCGTCTCTGTTTGACATAAACGCCAACAAGGAATCATCAGGCGACCATGAAACATATCCGTCATCAAAATTATTGTGGGTCAGTCGCGAATGTACCTGTCCATCAACACTTGCAGAAAACAGTTCGTAATTACCATCATTTTTGAAATCTGAATCGTAAATAATCGTCCTGCCGTCCCGTGGCCATTTTGGATAACCATCATTATAAGAGTTGTTCGTCAATCTCTGTACATGAGAACCGTCAGGATTCATAACATAAATTTCACCATTACCATCTCTCATCGATTCAAAAAGCATACGTGTACCATTCGGAGAATACTGTGGAAAACCTTCCGAAACATCATTATTCGTTAAACGGATTTGATTTGAACCATCAGATTTCATACGATAGATTTCAGAATTACCGTCCCGTGTAGATAGAAAAGTAATTGCAGAGCCATCCGGTGACCACGACGGCCGTTCATTATTTGTATCTGGTGATGTTAATCGGCTGAGTGTTGTACCATCATCACTGACGCTGTAAATAACTTTTTTATTATTCCATACCGATTCAAATGCAATATGAAAATCATCCGGAGACCATATTGGGAATCCGCTATTTACACCTATTGATGTTAGTTGCGTTTGACCGGAACCATCTGTATTCATGACAAAAACTTCTGTGCTGCCATTCCGGTTCGATTTGAATGCTATTTTTGAGCCGTCATACGACCACTGAGGCCATTCATCATTCGCCGTGTTGAGTGTTAACCGGGTCTGGTCCGATCCATCACTTTTCATTGTGTAGATTTCGTTATTCCCGTTCCGGTCGGACACAAATAAAATTTTCGAATACGAATCGGGAATAGTATAGGGTAATCTACTTTTACTACATGACCCATATGTAAATATTATCAATACAACACACAATACAACCTGTACTCGATTCATAGTTTATAAGATTAAAGCATGGAGTGGAATTGTATGACAGAACCGTTCCATTGTACAAAAATCCTGAGATTAAAAAAAGAAAAATCTGAATATTAATTTTGCCATTTCACCAAGTGTGCATCAATGTACTCTTTCATGTATATTATTTGATTGTATTTAAATATGATAATATAACGCATTTGGTAAATTACATCTTTATTTTTGTGTAAAAATTTTTTACATTTTAGTTTGTCATCTCATATACAATGAGCTGTACTAATAAATAAATGACTACTCAGGTATCTTAGCAGGTTGAGGTTGTAATGATTATCGTAATGAAAGCAGGAGCTCGTGAGGAAGAAATTGAGCACGTACGTGAACAGATTCGGAAAATGGGATATGTTGACCACCCAATAATTGGAAAAGAACGTGTAGTAATCGGTGCCATCGGTGATGAACGTGAAAAAACCCGTCTTCAGGTTCTTGAATCGTCTCCCGGTGTTGAATCGGTTGTTCCAATCCTGAAACCGTATAAGCTCGTTGGCAAAGAGCTCCAGTCGGACAAGACCATTGTTGAAGTCGGCGATTTGAAAATCGGTTCCGACCAATTTGTGGTTATGGCAGGGCCATGTTCCGTTGAGTATCGCGAACAAATTCTTGAATGTGCAGATATTGCTAAAAAACATGGCGCACAAATGCTGCGGGGCGGCGCATTCAAACCGAGAACTTCGCCATATAGTTTCCAGGGTCTTGAAGAAGAAGGTCTGAAACTTCTGGCTGAAGCACGTGACAGAACCGGCCTCTGCATTATTACAGAATTGATTACAATAAACGACATCGATCTCCTCAGCAAATATGTTGATGTTCTCCAGATTGGTGCACGAAATATGATGAATTTCGCCCTCTTAAAAGAAGTCGGCAGGGCTAAAAAACCGGTTATGCTCAAACGCGGAATGATGTCTACAATGGAAGAACTGCTCCTATCGGCCGAATATATTATTTCAAACGGTAATAAAGATGTCATACTATGTGAACGTGGCATTCGGACATTTGAGAATGCAACGCGAAATACACTCGATCTCTCAGCAGTGCCGTGGCTGAGACAGAATTCTCATCTACCCGTTATAGTCGACCCGACGCACGGAACAGGAGTCCGAAGCCTTATTACACCCATGGCGAAGGCTGCTATTGCCGCCGGAGCTGACGGTCTTATGGTAGAAATACACCCGAAGCCGGAAGAGGCATATTCTGATGGGCCTCAGGCATTAGTCGAAGACCAATTCTCAGCATTCATGCACGAAGTCAAACGGTACATTCCTTTGGAAAACAGACATTTATGATGCAAAATTCCGATTCCCCTGATAACAGGAATAGGCATACACAGCACGGATTTCGCGAAATCATCCAGTTTTATCTCATTGACAGCAATACAGCTTTGGGAAAATCAATAGACATTTCTATTATTTTTCTCAACATCCTTATTGTTGCCATCTTTATCATTTCCACCTATCCTATATCCGATTCTCTCTGGAAAATTCTTGATTCAATCGAATCAATTGTTGTCATTTTTTTCGTTGTGGAGTATTGTGCACGGCTCTATGGCGCCAGACACAGGGTAAAACATCTGTTTAATATTTTCAGCATTATCGATTTTATCGCTATTCTGCCGACATTGTTAACGCCTTTTATTGGTCCTGGACATATTGGAATGCTCAAACTGCTCCGAATGTTTCGTGTATTTCGCGTTCTCAGATTCTTGCGGTTTTTTGAGACAAATTCATTTTTTTTCGGCCATATTTCCCAGGATATGCTGAAAGGGCTGCGTCTTGGGATGACGGTCTTTATGATTTTCTTTGTCTCTTCAGGGCTTTTTTATTTAGTAGAATCTCCTCAGAATGTGACGGTGCAGAATTTTGGCGATGCATTTTATTTTACGGTTGTTGCGTTGACTACGGTAGGATTCGGAGATATTATTCCTATTTCGGGTGCAGGAAAAGCTGTTACAGTTCTATGTATTATATCAGGAATCACCCTCATTCCGTGGCAGGTCGGGGAGTTAGTGCGCGGCTGGATCCATAATTCTCATAAACATCAGGTTACCTGCAAACATTGTGGTCTTATGTATCATGATAGCGATGCTTCACATTGCAAGGCATGTGGCAACCTCATTTATCAGGAATACGACAACCATTGATTGTCTCAATCTCTGCCATCGATCCCTTTAAAATAATCAAACCTCTTTCAACCTCTTATACGAACCGAGAACATTTAAGTAATTTGTAATCTCTTTCAGATGATTTATTGCATTTCTGCACCGTTCATTTTCGCTGTTGTCATCAATGTCAAGATAGAAAAAATATTCCCAAGGTTTCCCATGCAGGGGTCTCGATTCAATCTTTGACAGACCTATATCCCGTAACGCGAAAACGCTGAGACATTTGAACAATATCCCGGGAATATTTTCTGTTGAAAATACGATACTTGTCTTATTGGCACCTTTGGGGATTGACTTTTCTTTTTGCAATACAAGAAACCGTGTGAAATTCTCTTCAATATCTTCTATACCTTCTTTGAGGATATCCATTTTATAAAAACTGGCGGCATAACTGCTCGCAATTGCTGCGGCATCCTCCCAACCTTTTTCTTTGATAAGCTGTACACTTCCGGCAGTATCATATGCAGGAATTTGCTCAATTTTCGGGTACTTTGTGAGGAATTTTTCGCATTGGAAAAGTCCCTGCGGATGTGAATAGACTCGTCGGATATCCTTTATTTTCGTACCATGATGTGCAATGAGGCTGTGCCTAATTCGAACCTGCGTTTCACCGACAACCCAGACCTTATGTTTCAAAAGAAGATCGTAGTTCCGGTAAATCGGACCAGTTAGTGAGTTTTCGATCGGCAGCACACCAGCTGTCACTTCTTTTTTAATAATTCTCTCAAACACTTCATCGAATGAGTGGCAGGGTAGAGTCTTGACCGATTTCCCGAAAAAACTCCGGGATGCTGCTTCGCTATAAGCACCTCTGTTGCCCTGGAATCCAACTATTCTTTTTGTTCGCTTAACTGTCATGGTTTAGTTACCTCACTAATATCATGGACTTCAAACCTGAAATTTATCTACTGCTATCATCTGAACATTCTGATGAGTCCCGTTCGTAAAAAAAATTGAAACTGAATCGAAAATTGGTTTTAAAAATAGTATTTTCATTTCAGAGAATCAAGCGAATAGTCCAGGCGTTAATGCAGTGTCATCGATTAACGGTTTCTCAGAGAAGAGATTATAGTTCTGCACTTTCTGATATATAAAACAGCATCACTGTAAAAAGAAATACTGTCCAATGTTACAATTGAGATAATGCGGCCTGTACAACAGGAGGAAATATCTCTTCGACATCTCCTTCAATTCTGAGACTTACGACTGTTTTCCCGTCGTGGTCTGTTTCGCCCCGATTGATGATTACATACGGGACACCCCGGTGGGCGGCAAGCAGTGTCAGAGATGCAGCTGGATGAACATAAAGTGATGTTCCGAGAGCTACTACCAGATCGGCTTCCAGTGTGGCGGCCACCGCTCTTTGTACATCGCGGTTACGCAGCCCCTGACCAAAACTGATTGTGGCTGGTTTCAGGAATCCTCCATATTCGCATTCCGGTGGAAGACCTGTTTTTTCGAAGTTTTTGAAATGTGGTTCAGGTTCGCTTCTTTGAAGACATGTTTGGCACTCGATCCTGTTGTTATTTCCATGCAATTCAATGAGCCGGTCTTCTGACGTTCCGGCTTGTCTATGCAGTCCATCGATATTTTCCGTCACTACCGCAAGAACACGACCGTTGTCATCAAGATCGGCTATTGATTTATGTACTGCATTCGGCTCTGCTTTTTCAAATTTTTCCCTGGATTCAAGCTTATATTGCCAGTGTCGAATACGAGACTCTTCTGAGGATATAAACTCCTGATAATAAACAGGTTTAAATTTTTTCCACCCGCCATTCGGCCCGCGGAAGTCAGGTATTCCGCTTCCGGTAGATATTCCGGCACCTGTAAATATAAACATTTTTTGGGCATCTGAAAGATATTCAGCAAGCTTTTCATTAACCATTGTCGTCATAATAAATCACTATGATTACTTGACGCATTTTTTAAAAATTCTATTCAATATAATGAACATAGCTGTACGAATCAACAAATCTATCACTATTATGCTGTTTCAATCCTGAGCATATTCGAACCCCGTTTTTTATAAAACGGAATTCCTGCGGTAAATACAAGATTATCACCTTTTTTGATTGTTTTATCTTTTAAGAGCATCTCGATAATATCCTGCACGGCATATCCCATTTTATCCGAAAATTCTTCAGTCAAGTATCCTCTGACGCCCCACATCAACGCTGTTCTAAGATATGCCGTTTTGTTCGGTGACACTGCGTATATCGGGGCATTGGGCCGGAAACGTGCAATCATTTCGGCTGTAGATCCTGATTGTGTCAGGCATACAATTGCGGTAGCTTTCACCAATTCTGCAGCGTGACATGCAGAATATCCTATTGCGATCGATATGGGGTAGACGACTCCTTGATTTTGCCGCCTGAAATTCCATCTCTCATCATTCTCTTTTTCTATAAGTGCAACTATTCTTACCATAGTTTCCAGAGACTCTACAGGATACATACCACTTGCTGTTTCGCCTGATAGCATGACTGCATCGGTTCCGTCAAGTACAGCGTTTGCAACATCCGCAGCCTCTGCTCGGGTCGGACGGGGATGGTATATCATAGATTCGAGCATTTGCGTTGCGGTAATCACCGGAACACCGGCTGCGTTACATAAAGAGATAATTTTTTTGGATCGGAGGAATCTCTTCGGTATTCATCTCTACTCCGAGATCACCTCGAGCAATCATGATACAGTCTGCCTCTATAATGATGGCATCGATATTGTCAACGGCCTGCGGTTTTTCAATTTTTGCAACGACCGGAGTCGATTTTCCGTGCGCTGCAATTTCATTTTTTACGACTGCAATATCTTCAGCTTTCTGTACGAATGAGATCGCAATAAAATCTACATCCATATCTAGTCCAAATTTTAAATCTTCTTTATCTTTTGGTGTCAATGGCTCAACGGAAAGAATCGAATTTGGCAGATTTAAGCCTTTATGGTCACTAATTATTCCACCATATATGACTTTACACCGAACATCTTCTCCATTGATATCTTCTACCTGCAGGCTAACATTGCCATCATCGAGCAAGACTCTATCACCAACCTGTACATCCTTATTAAACGTCGGATATGATACAGAGACTTCACGTTCATTTCCGGAAACATTTCGGATTGTAAGTGTAAAATCTGCTCCGTTCCGGAGTTCTACTTTACCATTTTCAAAAGTCTGAATTCTGATTTTTGGTCCCTGAAGGTCCTGGAGAATAGCTATCGGACGCCCGATTTCTTCTGAAACTTTCCTGACATATTCGCATTTTTGTTTATGCTCTTCATACGATCCGTGGGAAAAATTGAGCCGAGCAACATCCATTCCCGAATCGGCAAGTGCACGGATTTGCTCGTATGTCCCGGAATTGGGACCAAGAGTGCAGACTATTTTAGCGCGGCGGTGTCGTTTTCCCATGATGTCCTGATGTGTGTAACAACGTAACGTAGGTTAATGCATATGTTAATTGTGAGTTAGCGGTCGTTATTAAACTCATGAAACTTCATTGCCACGAATATTGTTCTGGTAATGCATCTGAAATGGAATAGTGGTTTAATACGGAATCACATCTTTTATATTTTTCAAAAGAAATATTTTGTATTTAAACAATAAAGATTATATATTTTCCCTTGCGAAACAGTCAATTGCTGATTATTATTATCTTATATCGCCGTTTCACTTTTGACATGCTTTCCTGATTTCCTTTATTATTCCAACTTATTATTCCTCAACAATTCAGGATTCCATTTGAACAATCTGACAGGAAAGGCCTATAAATGAAGGCATCCGATCTTTTTATAAAAGCCCTTGAAAATGAGGGAGTAGAATATATTTTTGGTGTGCCAGGTGAAGAAAATCTTGACATGCTTGAATCTCTGCGCGAGTCAAAGATTAAACTTATTTTAACTCGTCACGAGCAAGGGGCCGGATTTATGGCGGCGACATATGGACGGCTCACCGGAAAAGCCGGTGTATGTTTAGCCACGCTTGGGCCCGGAGCAACTAATTTTGTTACCCCCGCGGCTTATGCTCAGCTCGGAGCAATGCCGATGATGATGATTACAGGTCAAAAACCGATAAAATCGAGCAAACAGGGGCAGTTTCAGATTGTCGATATAGTACAGATGATGACTCCGATAACAAAATATTCGAAATCGATTGTCAGCGCAAACAATATCCCTTCTCGAGTACGAGAGGCATTTCGAATTGCTCAGGAAGAACGCCCCGGCGCAGTACATCTGGAACTTCCCGAAGATATTGCCGCAGAAGAGACCGATGAACCTCTTTACACACCCAGTAAAGCCCGGCGGCCAGCCGCTGAAATTAAGGCTATTAAAATTGCTGTTGATTTAATAGAGAAAGCAAAAAAACCACTCCTGCTCATCGGTGCGGCCGCGAATAGAAAATTGACATCAAAAATGCTGTTAAAATTTGTTGAAAAAACCAATATGCCGTTTTTCGATACTCAAATGGGAAAAGGCGTTATTGACGAGCGGCATCCATTGCACCTCGGTAATGCAGCCCTGTCTTCAAAAGACTATCTCCATGAAGCAATTGAAGATTCCGACCTGATAATCAACGTTGGCCATGATGTCGTGGAAAAACCGCCATTTTTCATGAATCATGACGGATTTAAGGTAATCCATATCAATTTTTCAACAGCGTCGATTGATCCGGTCTACTTTCCACAAGTTGAGGTTGTCGGAGACATCGCTAACAGCATTTGGCAAATTTCAGAAAAAATAAATCCACAGGTGCACTGGGATTTTTCATATTATCTACGTATTAAAGAAGGAAACGACCATCGTCTTAACTATGGTAGTGGTGATGACCGGTATCCAATATTTCCGGCTCGGCTTGTTGCGGATGTCCGGAAAGTGATGCCTGATAACGGTATTATCGCGCTCGACAATGGTGTCTACAAAATCTGGTTTGCTTTAAATTACCGTGCATATGAACCAAATACCGTTCTATTAGACAATGCTCTTGCTTCTATGGGGGCAGGACTTCCATCTGCTATTGCTGCGAAAATTGTCTATCCGAACAGAAAAGTGATGGCTATCTGCGGCGATGGCGGATTTATGATGAATTCTCAGGAAATAGAGACCGCCGTTCGGCTTGACCTTCATATTGTCGTCCTGATTCTTGTCGATAAAGCCTATGGTATGATTAAGTGGAAACAGGCTAATATGGGATTTCAAGATTTCGGCCTCGATTATAATAATCCGGATTTCATAAAATACGCAGAAAGTTATGGAGCTATTGGGCATGATGTCGGTAAGGCTGATAATTTAGCTCCTCTTCTCGATGAGTGCCTCAATTCGAACGGTGTTTATATTGTCCCATGTAACATTGATTATTCTGAAAACAAACGGTTCATTGGATGATACATAATATGTAGTAATACATAATTCAAACATTTTTCAATTTTACTGAACATTACTTAAAAAAAATTTCATCCGATTGAAACCAAAAGGAGTTTAGATGCCTGAACATTATCCATTACTTGTACCGGGAGCATCTTCTGAGGATACACCGCTTGAAGTATATGCTCCCTACAACAATGAACTTATCGCAACAATTCAGACTGCAGACAAAGCAGTTGTAGAAAAAGCTTTACAGACTGCGTACAGCCTTTACAGGAACCGGGATGCGTGGATATCTCCTCATGAACGGATACAAATTCTCAAAAAAACCGGTGAGATAATGTCGGAGCGGGCAGAAGAGCTTGCAGTTGAAGCTGCACGAGAAGGCGGAAAACCGCTTATCGACTCTCGGGTCGAAGTTGCCCGAGCAATTGATGGAATCGATATTTGTATCGAAACACTCAGGATGCAGCGGGGTGAAGAAATCCCGATGAATTTAAATCCGGCATCCGCAAACAGAATGGCCCTTACCCGGCTGGAGCCGATCGGTGTTGTTGTTGCCGCCAGTGCTTTCAATCATCCGCTGAATCTCATTGTTCATCAGGTCGCTCCTGCAATTGCAACCGGTTGCCCTGTCATTGTGAAACCGGCAGAAGTGACACCAATTTCATGTTATTTATTTGTAAAAATTCTTAGAGAAGCAGGGCTACCAGCAGAATGGTGTCAGGCATTGTCGGTTAGCAATCTTGACGTTGCAACTGCTCTCATCACCGATGAGCGGGTTGCATTTTTCACTTTTATCGGCAGCGCCCGTGTTGGTTGGATGCTCCGGTCAAAGCTTGCTCCCGGAACACGGTATGCACTTGAGCATGGTGGTGCAGCACCGGTTATAGTTGCGGCAGATGCCGATCTTGACGAATCAATTGTACCATTGAGTAAGGGGGGGTTTTACCATGCGGGTCAGGTGTGTGTTTCCGTGCAGCGGGTTTATGTACATGAGTCAATCGCTCGGGATGTTGCCGATCGGCTTGCTGAAAGTGCACGAAAACAGAGAATCGGCGATCCGACAAAAGAAGACACTGATGTCGGTCCATTGATCCGTCAAGGTGAGGTTAAACGTATTAAAGAGTGGGTCGATGAAGCGGTCAAAGGGGGCGCTGAACTAGTTGCCGGAGGGAAAGCTCTATCCGATTTCTGTTATGAATGCACTGTTCTTCTCAATCCGCCAGTCGATGCAAAAGTAAGTAATTCAGAAATTTTCGGACCGGTTATCTGTGTCTTTTCTTATTCAGATTTGGATACTGCTATTGCCCAGGCAAATTCACTCCCGTTTGCGTTTCAGGCAGCTGTGTTTACCAAAAATATCGACACTGCTCTCCGAGTTACACAGCGGCTCGATGCGGCAACCGTTATGGTAAATGACCATACGGCTTTCCGTGTCGATTGGATGCCATTTGCAGGTTTAAAACTCTCCGGAGAAGGTATCGGAGGTATACCATATACCATGAAAGATATGCAGATTGAAAAACTTTTGGTTGTCAAATCAAAAGAACTATAGTAGTTTCATCTTTATCAATACTTTACTGCGGTATCAAGAAACTCTATGCCATCCGGACACAAACAGAATGACGAAAGGTGGTCGTTATGACACATCTTTTTGTGAGACATAAAGTAGAGAGCTTCTCAAAATGGAAAACCTTTTTTGATAAGCATGAATCAATGCGGAGAAAAAGGGGATTCGGAAATTATCAGTTGTATCAAACGACTGATAATCCAAACGAAGTTCTCATTCTCTTTGAAATCAACGATGCGTTAAGTGCAAAAAAGTTTATTGTATCCGACGATCTTCGCGATGAGATGAAAAATGCCGGTGTGGTTGAATCACCCGATTTTTTTACTCTGGTAGCAGTATAACATAAGCGTTTGTCGAACTTAATTTCTCCTCAAATTCGTGTGAAATTTTTATATATATTTTTCATATTTGCTGCCCTCACTTTCTCAGGATTGGCAGTACTCCTCTATTTCTTTCAGTCGCGGTTAATCTTTTTTCCTGAATACAATTATGCTTCATCACCCGATCGTCTGGGTATTGAGTTCGAGGATGTAATTTTTCGCACTGACGACGGATTAAACCTTACCGGATGGTATATCCCCGGAAATAATGCGGACAAAGTCCTCCTATTCTGTCACGGCAACGCTGGTAATATTTCCCACCGAATTGACTATATACGCATATTTCATGAACTTGGATTGAGCACGTTTATCTTTGATTACCGCGGTTATGGGAAAAGCGAAGGAAAACCTGACGAAGAGGGAACATACCGAGACGTACTCGGTGCCTGGAATTTTCTTGTCAATGAAAAAGATTTTACGCAGGATTCAATATTGCTTTACGGTCGTTCATTAGGGGGGGCCATAGCCGCATGGCTTGCACAAGATCACACACCACTGGCACTTATCCTGGATTCTTCATTTACATCTATAACAGCACTCGGTTCAGAACTAAACCCATTTCTACCAATACGTTTGTTGTCACGTTTTAATTACACGACGCAGCACTATCTGGAAAAAGTCTCCAGTCCCGTCCTAATCGTTCACAGCAGGCAGGATGAAATCGTCCCATTTGAGCACAGCATCAGTTTATTCGAAAACGCTTCACAACCCAAAGAATTTCTCGAAATTTCCGGATCACATAACGAAGGATTTCTTGATTCCCGGAGTACATACGAGTCAGGGCTTCGTGATTACATCAGTGAAATAACTCAGCAGCAGTTACCACCACATAAACAGTGACAATTGCCGTATAACATTGGCATGTCTTTTGCCGATACACAATCATTAATTTATAATTTATTCAAAAGGATAAACAATGAAAAACCGTTGCTCCTGGTGTGGAGATAATGAGTTGTACATAAATTACCACGACAATGAATGGGGCGTCCCGGTTCATGATGACCGGATACTGTTTGAGTTCCTGCTCCTTGAGGGAATGCAGGCAGGTCTGAGTTGGCTGACGATTTTGAAAAAGCGGAATAACTTCCGAAAAGCGTTCGATGGTTTCGATCCTGAAATCATCGCACGGTACGACACCGCAAAAACCGATGCCGGAATAATCAGAAACAAACTAAAAATTGCCGCGGCAGTGCAGAACGCACAATCGTTCCTGCTAATCAGGGAAGAATTCGGCTCGTTCGACAGGTATATCTGGCAATTCGTTAATGGTAAACCAATTCAGAATATGTGGAAAACAATGAATGATATACCCGCAAGTACGAAAGAATCAGACGAAATGAGTAAAGATTTAAAGCAGAAAGGATTCAAATTTGTGGGTACAACCATCTGTTACGCTCACATGCAGGCAACCGGCATGGTCAACGATCATGTCGTCGACTGTTTCAGATATGATGACATTAAGAATTGGTAGTTACTAGCATGATTATTCATGAAGATTCCTACCGGGGAATCGGAATTTCAGCAATAGTACACAAATCCCGGCTACGGAAAATTGTAAGAATTATCGGCGGCCTTAATTTCCCTGACAAGGGGAAATTGGCAGACTTTGGGTGCTCAAACGGTTATTTGCTTGAAATATTATTAGAATCATTACCGCAGATTAGTGACTTGGATCTCTTTGGATTTGACCATTCAAAGGAACTTCTTGAGGCTGCCCGAACAAAGAATTTACATACTGTTTCATTTGAACATATTGACCTTAACAATCAATCTCCAGACACAAATAAGTTATTTGATATTGTAACATGTTTTGAAACACTGGAACATGTCGGGAATGCAGCTAATGCTCTTGACACTCTCATTGGATCATGCAAAAGCGGCGGCACTATACTCTTATCATTACCGAATGAGGTCGGAATTCAGGGATTGCTCAAATATGTGGGCAGAAAAGTATTACGAAAAAATGCCTATGGCAATTTTTTTCAAAATCATAGCGAACTGAAATATTTCTGGTGTCTGGTCACCAATAAACCAATTACTATATTCAGAACACCTGTGTCGGACGGCTGGGGACCGCATCTTGGTTTTGACTGGAAAGTAATTGTGGAACATATCAAGGCAAACAGCACATGCAAAATTTTAAAAAAACATAACTCCTTTCTCGGATTTAATTATATATTTATTATCAAAAAACTCTAAAAATTATTCAGCACATTTCAATTACACATCGAATTAAAAATCTTCCACTAAACTATTTCAAGTAGTAAACAACGTTGCGACTGCATCTGCTGTTCGTTCCATTTCTTCCATTGTATTGTAAATATGGGGACATAATCTCATGCCGGGACGGACACCACCATGAACCGCACATCCTATGTTATGCTCTTCATACATCCGCTTCCGTATGCCAGCAACTTGATCTCCCGGTAACCTTAACTTCACTATAGGTGCATTGACCGATTCCATATCCGGCGCATAGAATACTATTTCCGGCACCCGTTTTCTCAACTCATTGCGGAGTGATCCGGCAAGAGCATACACCCGTTTCTCAATACGCTCAATATCGATCGTTTCAAGCATATTTACCGCAGTTTCAAATGCTGCAAATTTCGCATCATCTTTATGCCCATATGTCTCAAATTTACGTGCAGTTCCTCCTTCGGCGGCACTTTCCCATCCTACTCCTACAACTGACGGCCAAAGACCTGCGATCTGTTCTTTCTTTACGTAGAGAAGCCCCGCCTCGCGCGGACCGGTAAGCCATTTCTGAGAACTGCTTGTATAAAAATCACACCCCATGTCATGGAGATTTGTGGCAACACATCCTGCTGATTGCGCGCCATCAACAAGAGAAAGTACATTATTTTGTTGTGCCAGCGCACACAATTCTTTCGCAGGAAACCGGATACCCGTATCACTCGATATATCGGTTATTGCAAGTACCCGAGTTCTGTTCGAGAGAGCATCCTTGAACGGTTTTATCAATTCCTCCGAAGACTGCGGATTCGGTGGTGTGGTAACCCGCTTTACGGTAAATCCATGCCTATCTGAACGAACATCCCATGCAACATTATTCGTTGGGTGATTCTGCTCCCAAATCACAACTTCATCACCTCTTCCCAGCGTCAAACCGGTTATTATAATATTGTTCGATTCACTCGTATTTCTTGTAACAGCTATCTCGTCAGGATCGGCCCCAAGAAAGGTTGCAAGAGCCTCACGTACTTTTTCAAGATAAATCTCTACCGTCTTCCTGTTTTCATGAGAAGTGTCCTCATTAATTGATCGGACAAATTTAAATTGTCTTTCCATCACAGATATTGGTGAAGGTGTCATGTTTCCTGCATTGATAATAATAAAATTGTCTTTTATGGGGTATTGAGATTTAATCGACCGCCAAAACTGCTCATCACCGGACGATCCCGCACTGAGTCCCGCAACTGATTCCTGTAACGACATGTTTGAGCCAGAAGACTCTCCGCATTGAATATAGGGAGCACTTAATAAGAATACTGCGCCGCCAACACCCCGTTTTAAAAAGGAACGACGGTTTGATCCTGGCTTATTCGTACTATTCTGATTAAGTACACCACTATCTTGAATGGATTTATGCATGGGATACCTCATATTGTGAAACAGAATGTTTTTCCCATTGGTGCGTAGAATATGTGAGATTCGTGAGAATGGAATGGGTGGTAACGGAATATACTATAAATACTTACCGGGTACAACAGTTATTTATTAAGGAACAATTCGCGCTTTAAACAATGAAATTATCTTATGTGATAAAGAGAATTGTTCACTGTTACCATTCATCCTCAATTGATTTGTGTTAACTACTTTAATCGACCAAATATCTGAACTTTAATTTTGCATTTTCGACAAAAATTATTATACTGTAAACCTTATGATAAAGCGTGTGCAACTTCCTCTCTTAGACCCAGTTAAAATACAGCATGAATCCTTTTTCCTGCTCTTTGAGACAAGTCTTGTCGATGAAGAAAATTACAAAAGTTATATCTTCACTAATCCGGTGGATATAATTCGGATCGATGATATTAATGATGTTCCAGCGGCATATGACCAGATTGATGATTACGCACAAAAACACTACATTGCCGGATTTTTTACGTATGAATCGGGATACATTTTTGAAAAATCAATATTTTTGAATTCAGATGGTGTCACACCGTCTGCAAACAGATCAACTATTCGAACGCCGTATGTTTATCTCGGAGTGTTTGAAACAGTAATCGAATTTGATCATCGCACGGGGAATTGGTCAACTCCGGAGGCAAAAAAATTCGAGCTTTCCACAAAAGGGAATCCCTCCAGGTCAAAATCTACATATACTATTGAGAATTTAAAACCCAATATTGATAAACATGAGTATAACAAAGCTGTCAAAAAAATTCTACATTATATTGGGGAGGGTGACACGTATCAGGTAAATTATACGTTTAAATATAATTTTTCATTCTCAGGATGTCAGTACACTTTATATGAAGAGTTGAAGAATACGCAAAATGTACCATACAGCTCTTTCCTCCATTTTGACGACTTATCAGTACTATCTTTATCTCCGGAGCTTTTCTTTCGAAGAGATGGAGATTATATTATTGCAAAACCAATGAAGGGTACGATAAAACGCGGTAAATCAGTTCAAGAAGACGTAGAAAAGGTACACAACCTTGAAAACAGTGCAAAAGATAATGCCGAAAACACTATGATTGTCGATCTCATTCGCAATGACATTGGCCGGATTGCACTATGGAGTTCTGTTAAGGTACCCGATCTCCACACGATTGAAAAATTTCAGACACTTTTTCAGATGACTTCGACCGTTACAGCACAGCTGCTGGACAATATTTCCTATCATCAGATATTCGAGAGCCTATTTCCGTCCGGCTCGATTACCGGTGCACCTAAAATACGAACAATGCAAATTATTCAAGAGCTTGAAAAGGAACCGAGAACTATTTATTGTGGTACAATTGGGATTATTTTTCCGGACAAAAAAGCAGTTTTCAATGTGCCGATACGAACAATTGTAATTCAGGATGATAAAGGCGAAATGGGTATCGGGAGCGGAATTATCGCTGATTCCGAGCCTGATAATGAGTTGAATGAGTGTCACGTAAAGTCACGGTTTCTAACGCGGCGCTTTCCAACTTTCAAGCTGCTCGAAACGCTTCTGTGGGGTAATGGCTATTCCTTTTTGGATGAGCACCTGAACCGGATTGAAGAATCGGCCTTTTATTTTGACTATTACATTTCCCGAAAATATATACAAAAACGGCTCCGCCAGCTTGAAAAGTCATTCAAAGCCGGAAAGCGTTATAAAGTACGGGTGCTTCTGGACCGGGCCGGAAAAGTACATTGTGAGTATGATGTCCTCAAAATAGTTCCCGGACGACTATCTGATACTGCTATGAACACAATAACGATTTCCGAAATCAGAATGAACAGTGACGATATTTTCCTCTATCATAAAACCGATAATAGGTCTCTCTACAACGAAGAATACCAACATTATTCAGGACTGGGATTCTGTGAGGTTGTCTTTATGAATGAACAGGGAGAAATTACCGAAGGAGCTGTAACCAATGTATTTGTATTAAAAGATGGTATCTACAGGACACCCCCCGTAACATCGGGTTTATTACCGGGGATCTACCGTACTCATTTCATGAATACAAATGAGGTCACTGAAGAAGTCCTTTATGAACACGACCTCTTTGAAGCGGACGGTTTGTTTATTTGTAATTCTGTACGGGGAATGCATGAAGTGATTCTACTGTAATAGTCAATAACTCCCGCAGGAATGTTCCTCACCATCAGTTGTGACATAGTGACGCAGTTCATTCACAGAAAGACAAGAATGTACAGGAGCGATAAAAACAAAATCTCCAATTGCTGTATTGTGAAAGGTTGCTTCATCAACTTCGACAATACCATGTTCCTGATATATCTTTGAAACCGTAGAAGAATCGACAACATCACCGAGTCCTCCACCCTCCCAACTGATCAGTCTCCCGAAATAGAGGGAATTGTCACCTCTTTTAATAAAATCCTTCGATAAATGAACTGCACCACCGTAGATTACCAATTCCTTTCCAGCTTCCTGTTTTGCAACAACCGGGCAGGCAACAGCAAGGGACAGTTCTGCTCCTGTACAGGACCCGATCTCGCGTTGGGAAAGGTCATAAAAGATAAAATTTCCGGGCCGCATCTCCTCAACACCACTATAGTCTTCGATAATACTGCAGCATGGCGTATCGCCTGAGGAAATTTCAAGATTGTGAAAGCCATTTTCTGACAGCATGTCACGAACAGTGTTCATTCGATCAACCGTCTCTTTATATACCCGCTTCAATCCATCTTGCGACCGTTCATCATACGAATGACCGGCATGTGTCAATACTCCATGCAATTGACACAATTCGGCATCTCGCAGATGGCGTGAAACATCGATAATCGTTTCCGATTCGCTCCAGTCTATCCCCGCTTTATGGTGCCCGATATCGATATTGATCCACGTATTGACATTATTTTTCAACCCATCATTCAAACAGTCTGCAACCTCAACCGATTCGACGAGGACATTCAAAATGATCTTACCGGCAAGTTCATCAATACGTCCAATCTGATGGATATTCACCGGAAATGCGATTGTAATGTCATTCCACCCGTGCTCTGCAAAGTAGTACGCCATATCGACTGATGAGACGGTAATTTGGGAAACTCCGAATTCTCTGAACCATTCTCCGATTGTAGCCGATTGGTGGGTCTTGAAGTGGGGCCTGAGCCTGACACCACTCTTTTGTGCTTTGTCAGCTATTTTTTTTATGTTTATAAGTGCTTTTTGCTTATCGACAATGAGTGTCGGTTTTTCAATTTGAAAGGGTAAATTCTGCAGAGAAACATTGTTCATTACTACTCCTGTATAGCTTTAAGAATAAAAAATCTGAATAGTTGCCAATCTATTGTAAGAATTTCGAATTATATCCGCAATCTGTTTTTAGTCAAAATCAGGTCGAACACCAGTATCAGGCACAATAATCAGTGAAGATAACAATATTTCGTACGATATCAATAATATAAGTAACGTGAAAAAAAATCGAATTTTTAAAAAATAATTATTACCTTCTGTTTATTATTGTAACTGTAATTCCACAATACGTCACTATAGGGGAGACATTGAGATGTTTGAAAAATTGTATAAGAGTATCACAATTACTGTTTTCGCATTGACGATTACGGTCCTTCCATTTGCTCAGGCTTCAGCACAGGACGGAGATCTCGACCTGGAACAGACTCTTCAGCAGTTGTCGGACGTTGCTGCAAAGAATTATGTAAGACCGATATCTGATGCGATGGGTGTCAATTTGAACGGCGGATGGTTTCACCGTGCACCTCAGGCAAAAATATTGGGATTCGACCTTGAATTCGGTATTGTCGGCATGGGAACATTTCTGGATGATGAAGACAAGTCATTTTCTGAAACCGCTCCGTGGCGGTTTACCCGCGATCAAGCAGAAGATCTGGTGTCAGGTCTCAACCCTGCGGTTCAGAATGCTGTTATTGATGAAATCCTGAGTAATGACTTCACGGTCACAATTGCTGGTCCGACTGCAATAGGGACTGATGATGATAATGTTTCGGTTGCTTTTAGTGGCGCTACGGTTTTGGGTGAAATCATTCCTTCAGAAACATTTGAGTTGGAAGACATTAAGGGCCTCGCTCAAGATCTCGATATTATTCCTCTCGGAGCACCGCAGCTTTCGATTGGTACTGTTCTGGGGACAATGGCAACATTCCGCTGGCTTCCCGAAACCGAAATTGATAAGGATATCGGCTCAATCAAGTATTTCGGATTCGGTATTCAGCATAATTTTCAGTCCTGGATTGCAACACCACTCCCGATTGAAGTTTCACTCGGCTATTTTACTCAGAAACTCGAGTTTGGCGATATCATTGACCTCACGACAAATTCCTTCGGTCTGACGTTGAGTAAACACAATGGCGGCCGTTTCTTTAATCTTGTACCGTATGCTGGATATATGTTCGAGAGTTCCGAAATGGACGTTAAATACGACTTTGATGTTGATACTCCAACGGGAACCGAAACGCAAAGTATAGCCTTTAAACTCGATGGTATTAACGAAAACCGTACTACGGTCGGACTCAGCCTCCGGTTGGCGATTCTGAACATTAATGCCGACTATAATTTCGGCGAAAAGAATTCAGCTACCGCAGGTCTCATGATAGCATTTTAAATTGAAATTATTTTCCATTAAAAAGACCGGCTCACTTATGTGCCGGTCTTTTTTTATATATTTTCAAAGTTTTGAAATTTTTGTGTTCCGTGTATAGTGCATGGGTTACAATATTAAATCCTTTAATTTTTGATGGTTTTCAATCATTACTATGGATCTAATACATAAATTTAAGTACTTTTTTTACAAATGGAGTCAGCTTGCCTGAAAAATGTTTCAGAATAGCACTTTTGTTGATTCTGCCTGCTGTCGGATATGGGTAAGTTTTGTTAAAAATATTTTTTACGTTCAGTCCGCTGCTCATCGCTAAAGAAAGTTCCTGTGACAGCTCCCCAGCATGTTCGGCAACCATCGAACCACCAACAATTTTATTCTTCGCTATAAAGAGAATAACAAGTCCCTCCGTCGCATCGTCGACAATAGCACGGTCGTCATCCTTGAGATCGATAACAATTTTCTTATAGTCGATACCGCGCCGTTTCAGTTCATCTTCATTCAGACCGAATGTGGCTATTTCCGGTGAAGTATATGTCACCCACGACAGATTATCGTTATTGAGCTTTTTCTTGAGTGGTGAAAAAAAGTTGTTTAGAATTACCCCTGCATGAAGTTCGGCAGCATGAGTGAACTGATACGATCCGGCAACATCGCCGCATACATAAACATTTTTGTTTGTTGTCCGTAGATATTCATCAGCTCTTATCTTCCCGTTATCAACAGCAATTTCGGCTTTTTCAAGCTGCAAGTTTTCGATATTCAATACACGACCGATACTGATTAATACTGTATCGAAATCAATTGACTGTTCTTTGTCATCAACGGTTATTTTCAAAGTATTGGAAGAGGTAAATTTCTGCAGCCGCGCATTGAAATGAAACTGAATTCCTTCATTCTCAAGCCTGTTCTTTAAAACTTCGGCAATTTCCGGAGCTTCCTTCGGGAGGAATTTTGAAGAGTATTCGATGATACTCACTTCAGAACCGAGACGTCTGAACGCCTGACTCAATTCCATACCAATCGGCCCACCACCGATGGTAACGAGCCGTTTCGGGAAGTAGTCGATATCAAAAATATTTTCGTTTGTAAAATATTGAACATTCTCAATACCGGGAAGATCAAGAGAACGAGGACGCGATCCGGTGGCAATGACAATATTCTTCCCCTCGTAGACCGTATCTCCAACTTTCACCGAATTCTTACCCGCGAATTCCGCAGCACCGAGTACGACGTCCATTCCTTTTTTCCTGAAATAATCAGCATTTTCGTGTGTTCTGATTATCTCCTTTTTATCGTCGACATATTTCGTGACTTTTGTTATGTCAATTTCTCCGGAAACAGTCAACCCGAATTTTTGCACCTCTTGTGCCTCCCGCGCCATCCTCGATATATGAATAAGCGCTTTACTCGGTACACATCCGAAATTCAGACAATCACCGCCTATGCTTCTATCAGATCTGTCGATGAGCAGTGTCTTAAAGCCCGATGTGTTCATAAATCCAGCAACATTCAGACCGCCGGAACCGGCTCCGATGACGATGATATCGTACATATTCTTCTCCAGATTAAATTATTGAGAAATCTCTTTACTCTTCGTTTTCTTGAATTTTTTATAGAAATACGGGACAAACATAAGCAGAAAAAAAGCTGCAAGTGCTATAAAAAATTTTGCGGACAACGGGTTTTCAAGACTTGATCCAAGATACGTAGTAAAAAATCCGCCCGGCAGCATTCCGAGGAATGATGCGGCAATATAATCTTTTAATTTTACTTTGCTCAATCCGCATCCGTAATTAACAACATCAAACGGTGGAATACCGATTAGACGCATGGGCAATACAACAAGAAATCCTTTTTCAGCAACCTTTTCGCTGAATTTTTCAAGCGTACCCGACCGCATGCCGGGAATCATTTGTAGGAATTCTCCACCGAAATAGCGGGCAAACAAAAAGGACGCGGTTGCCCCCAGCGTTGCTCCGGTAACATTGAGCAACCATCCCCAAAGCGCCCCGAATGCCAGACCACTTGCGAGTGATACGACAAAAACCGGCATAAATAGCAAAACACTACGGAGTATGTAAATCGTTAAAAAAACAATAGGTGCATATATACCGAATCCGAGGATGAAATTTTTAACATTTGTCGGCGTAAAATGAGAGAAGTTAAGTGGTGTAAAATAGAACGCTGATACGACGCCACCGATAATAAGGGCAAGTACCGCCAGTTTGCGTATTTTGCTTTTTCCGTCCTTTTGTTCACTCATAATCAAAACCTTTGGATTAAATTGCTAAATCTTTATCTATTTTCTATCATTCACACTATGTGAAAATTGATGTTTTCTGTGAGAATCCACCTGATACTTTTCAAAATAATTCAGTGTATTGAGCATGTTGGCAGCAATGCCGTCACAACTTTCCTGAATGAACCGCTTTAGATCATCATACGTATCAATATCGTATTTTATTTCAAGGGTACAGGACTGTAGACTGAGAGAGTGAAGAATCCGATTTGTCTGCGAAAACACTTGCTCGCTGCTCCATGAAATATTGTTGAACAACTCGGGAATCATTCTCGACAATCCGATTAAATAATATCCACCGTCCTCTGTCGGACCTACAACTGCGTCATTTGAATCAAGATCCCGAAAAGCATTACCAATATCTTGTTCCGACAGAATGAGACAATCAGCGCCGATTGCCGCAACATTTTTATAACCTTCATTGAACTGTTCATCGAATGCACCTGTAAGCCGTTCTGACAATTCTCCTTCATGCTGCGCTTTAAGGGTTATCCGGCTGGTAAGCCACTCCTGAAAGGCCTCCTCCTTTGTTTCCGGAGTGAAATATACAATGGTGTCGAATTTACTCGAATTACATACTGAATCGCAGATATCCTCGACCATTGCTCTATATAATCCTGCCGCATGTTCATACGAGATTTCCGGATATAAGCGTGTCTTGACTTGTTTCGGTTCGGGATATTTTGCGAAAATAAGGAGTGCATTTGGTGATGTCATAAAATTTTTCTGCTTGTTCTATTCGTTGAGCGTCCAGTCGTAGTCAAAGTATTTTATTTTCAGTTTAAGCGTATGTATAGGGTCGAGTTTTTCTGGAATTTCCTGCAAATAAAACGTGATGAATTCAATAAAGCCCCGTTCTTTTTTACCGTAATTCCGTACCCAACCATCCGGGTTCTGTGCAGTAAAGTCTTCCTTGTACCAGTCAAATATAGACGATACTGTCACTTCACCGCGTTGTGCATTGACCGAAACATAGACATCATTAGTTATAAAATCTCTGGTAACCGCATCAAGCTGATCGTCAAGGGTATCGGGAAAGAATGCTCTATTCAGCAACCGGGGACATCCGATTGACGCGCAGACAATTGCAAAATGTATACGAGGATCCTGAAACTCTTTGCGAAGAATTTCGTGCTCAATATTGTTCAGGGTCAGTTCACGCCCCATAATCTTGATATGGGCTGTGTCCCAGACTTTTTTGATCTGCCGTATCGAATTTTGAGGAAACCGCGCTCGTGCGAGTAGTCCGCCATATTGAATCGGATAATTATCGACTATTGCGTAGAGCGTTATTGCATTATATGCGTTGATCCAGAATGCTAATTTCTCATTTTCTCCCCATGTCTCAAATTTATCTGGCTCGACATTCATGAGTAATTCCAGATAATCGAGAAGTAGTACTGAATCTTTACATTTTATAGTTTGATAATCAACGAGACCATCATCGACATTGTTGTGCAGAAGTTCGTCAAATAATGAATGGTCGAAATCGGCCGCAGTCACGTTAACAGATGAGTACAGTAAAAGTGTAATAATGAACAGATATGTTTTTTTGGCGTTTTCCACAACAAAACCTTTACTTGCTGTAATAAATTTTTTGGAGAATATTGGGAGAACATCCCAATTTATAGGCAGTTTTTATTACATGATTTCTAATAAATGTTCTTATCGGACCTTTGATGAGCAGTCGCCTGTCGGATGAATAGATGATTTCTTTAACAATGACTGTCTTCCCTTGTTTTTTAAGCCGGTTATTGAATTCAACATCTTCAAGAAAAGGGATATTGGCAAATCCGCCCAATTTATTGAACACTTTTGCCCTGACAAATACTCCCATATCACCGAAGAGGTTTCTTCGGATCTGGTTTTTAATATGAGCGCAAATAGTTACCAATCCGTAATACCACTTTTCACCCAGCAATCCCCAACGAAATCCACCGCCTACAATAGAATCATCTTTCAGAGTGTCCCGGATCAATTGTTCTGCATTGTGTGGAGGGATGCAATCCGCATGCAGAAACCACAAAATGGAACCGGAAGCTGCTGCTGCCCCGGCATTCATTTGCAATGCTCTTCCACGGGGCGCCTGTATGAGATTTATTGTGTCCTTTATTCGTTCCACCGTACTATCAGTACTGCCGCCATCCACAACAATAATTTCAACATTTTCCATCATTTGTTGTAAATCATTAATAAGATTTACAATTATGTCGGCTTCATTCAGCGTTGGAATCACAATCGATATTAGATCATCTATTATTGTCTTCTCTTCAATGCTGCTCATATAACATTGCGCAACGGATGCAAGTTCCTCTTTTTAACTTTGAATAAATTATCTTGTTGGAAACAAATATTGTGGTAGTTTAGGAAAGTTTTCTGTCGCAGTGTACGTCAAATTGAGGGTAAAATCAACTTAATTTTTTTTATTTTCAAGTTCTTCGGTCAGGAGAGAAAGTTTAATGAGGAGGTTTTCCAGACGTTCGAAATATTCCTGCTCCGACATGTCTTGTTTTGCGCTTTTCAGTTCAGAAATGTCGAATTCAATCTGCTCCTGTTGTTCCATTAGTTCCAACAGTTCGCTATCGAATTTCTCAGATACTGTATTGGAAAGAACATCGCGCCTCCGTTTCAAATATGTTGCCGACGCCAAATTTCCTTCTGCATTGCTTTCGAACTCAGCATAACGGAATGAACGGCGATCTCCGGTATCCTCAAGTTGGGGGTGTTCTGTGGCAAGATGGTTATTATCTTCAAAAAACCGAACTGTTTTTTCGGATGCAAACTTAAATACTTCCAGTACCGAGAGGTCTCCGTTTTTGTCGACGTCAGAAGCAGGCGACACGAGTGCCTCGACAAAAAATTCCGGAAAATACGGTTTCGGTTTTCTGTGTGCCGCTTTTTGTTGCGGTTATAATAATCTGGTTTTTCCACTGAGTGCCTGTATAAAAGGAAAACTCGCCTGTGTCGTATTGATGAACACGATACGATCTGCTGCTAATTCGTCAATAAGTCCCGCAAAATCCGCATCTGTCAGATCTCTTCCGGGAATATTGAATTTTCCGCTTTTCCCATCGAAACTCCCATGACCGAAAAGAATAACAAAAACCACCGCATCCGGGGAAATGTTTTCAGCAAGCAGAGTGAATTCTTCACGAATAAATTCTGCACGGGACGTACCGATGAATTGCAGATCAGTTTCTGTGACAGATTCCGCTAACACTAAAACATGCAATTCGGAAAATCCAAAACTCTCAATAAGTGCTCTCCGGGTGTCAATAAGGTATTTTTTATACTTTGCAGCGTATTCCTCACTCCATCCCGAACCGCCAATCAGAATGGCATATCTATCGGATGCTTTTTGCGCAAAACACGTACTCACCATTAGCATCGATACCATCACAATACTTGTATAAAGCTTGTTGAAACATTTTATTCGGAATTGCCATATCATTATTAATGCACCTACGGTAAACCTTTTCGTCTTCTGTAAAACCACTCAAATGCCAATATAATAATTGCCAGAAAAAAAAGGAGCGGCATATCCCAAATATATTCGGTTTTGAAAACAGACGTGCTCGTTTTTCTGACAATCAGGTTGCCGGGAATTTGTGTGAAATCAGACGGTTCATAGTAGACACCGTCGTTTGCTTCCACAAGATTTCGGAGAAACTGTTTCTTTAACGTTGCATTGAAAAATTCTAATTTCGAATCTCTGCTGAGAAAACTTATCGACTGTTTACCGAGCTGAGAATCATTTTTTTTGGCAGAAACGTGTACCTCGTATACACCAGGATCCTCAGGTATATATGATGCGCTGTAATCACCTGCAGATGAGAGATCGGGATGAAAGGTAACCGAATGGACTGTACCGAACGGAACGGTAACGGTTCCTTCAATATCGGCAAATTCAACCGCATCGAACTCGTCATTAAATACATTGACTCTGATCGTCAGATCATCATTTGGCGCAGAGACATTGTTATCGAGACTGACATTAACACGATTCGGAGTCAGTAGATACCAACCATCGTACCAACTGGCGCCAGAACCGCTCATGGGACAGGTCATCGGCATCGCGCTGCAACTGCCATCGCCATGTGCTCGCTGTTGCTAATGCCGCCGTCTGCCCTTTTCCATACCGTTGAATTACCAGCAGAGGCTCGGTTGATTCACCATCTTTCTTTTTTTCTGCGAGCGTAACTGCTCCTGGTTTGACCCCTCCGTAAAGATTTATGTGGGTAAGTTTATTCATTTCATTCCAAAGTGCCCTATTGTTACCGATATCCTGTACAAGTTTCAAAATCGGATGGTCATAACCGGATCTTGTCGGCACAAAATTGAATCCTGCATACTCATCAGTTTCACCCGTTCCGGAATAATCCGGCATAATAATCTGTTTCCGGGAAGGATCGAGAACAACAGGGAGGATATTTGCGATAGGCGTATTCGAGTAGTCACCTTCAGAAAATGAATTTTTGGCACCCAGCATTAAAAATCCACCACCACGGTCTCTGACAAATCGTTCAACCATTTCGAGCTGATCAATCGTAAAATATGAAGCCTCGATATCGCCGAAAATAAGCGCTTTGTATTGGAATAATTCCTCCTGACTGACCGGAAAACCGCCCTGCAGTTCATTTGCATGCTTAATTCCCTGGCGGAAATATTTATCTCCACCGGTACGGGTAAGTGACGTGAATTCAAACACCTGATCATTTTCAAGAGCCCGTTTGATAAACTTGAAATCGCTCCTCAAATGCCCTTCAAAATAAAGGACCCGTACCGAATCATTTCTAGTATCGAGGAGGATACTCTGTGTGTTGTTGTCGATATTGACTTCATTGGGTGTCTCTTCGATTTTAAGCACATATTCTTCGGCCTGATCAGCTTCCGGCTCAAAGAAAAACGTTACCTGATCTGTGTTACCGTTACCCTGAAGACGCACAGTCTCCGAATGTACAACCTCTTCTCCATTGTAAATATTTAAAGCGGCAAAACTCTGCTCGTCACTCCAGCTTCGGAGCCGTGCCCAGACTTCTGCACCGGAGCCTTCACGCAGGCCTTTACTGTACGAGACCTCGAGAAGTTCTCTATCTTGTCCAAATGTTTCGCCTCCGACGCCGACAATATGGAGCGGAATAGAATATCCTCCAAGCTCTTCGGCCATACTTTGAGGATCTTCTGAACTATTATCTGAACCGTCGGTAAACAGTACTACACCGGCGAGAGGTAATCCCCTGAAGTCGCTAATTACCCTCTGCATTGCCTGGGCGATATTGGTTTCAGTACCGTTGAAAGTAAGGTACGACAAACTGTCGATGCGGGAAACATCGCTGTCAAATGCGTAATAGCGGACTTTAAAATTCTCTTCAAGTTCGGAATGAATTCCGTTTGTTTCATTATTCAAAATGAAGTCCACATCATCGGCACGCAATTTATCGGATAATGAACCGTCTGGAAGATTCATACTTGAAGAATTATCAACCAGAACTGCAAGAAAATTTTCATTCGGAATGATGTCGGGAATAACTAATGCCGGTTCCAAAAGGGGGAGACACAATAGAATAAGCCCTATAGTTTTCAAGGTAAAAGATATGGCTTTTGCACGGGATGATGTGTAGAGATTTGTCAGGTAATAGACAATTACAACGCCAATGATGAGTACCAGCATTAGTCCTGCATACTGATAGAATGCACTGCCGGAATCGAACACAAAATCGCTCTCGGTATACTGCTCGGGACTAAATTTCAACAGTTTTTCCAGAAATGATTTTTCCATTAGGTATTCTGCCTGTCCGCACTCAAAAAGTGTTACTTATTTCTATGTGATTTGGAAAGTGTTTCAAAATACCGCTCAACTGCCTTCCGGTACTCAGAGGGAACTTCAGCCGCACGTGCCTCATACAATTTTTGTTCAAGCTCAAGCTCGTTAAGTTTTTGTATCAGTTTCATTTCCAACTGAGACATCGATTCCAGGACTGTCTCTTTGAAGAATTCCGCACTCGCTTCATCAAGCAGCACGCCGGTATTGTAATGTCTGCCATAATTGCTATTCAGATTATCCAGGTCCCGACTGAATTCTCCATCATTACCGAAATCACGCTGCAATCTGTCAAGCAGCTCACCCGTGCGCTCCATTTCCCTGCTCATCCTGGCCTCATTTGCTCTGCTCTGCTGTTCCGCATCTCCCGACCCACCACCCCACGAGAAAGCTGCTGCGTGTCCTGCCGTTCATTATCAATACGCTGTGCGCCGCTCCCGGTTTGTGTATCTGTAATCTGTTCCTGATCCTGCTCCATCACATCTGCAAACCGCTGCAGTTGGTTACGAATGTCCTGTACATTTTTGGTTAGTTTTTCGGAATCTGTCAATGGTATTTCACTTTCTAAGTTTTTCGCATCGGCCTCAAGCCGCTCAATCCCGAGCTGAATTTCAGATTCTCCCCATTGTGCCCATTGAAGCGCACCCGCATCGATTGCCAGCCGGGAATCCTCCATTTTTTCCCGTAGTTCTTCCCGTTGAAGCGTTCTTGTAAAATTACGCATATCAGTTGCAATTTTCGGATTTTCATTCTGTGCACGCTCTTCAACAGCACGTGCCAGATTTTCAAGCCGCTCGGTATTGTCAATCATACTATCCCGTTTTTGCTTCAATCGTTCAATATCCTCACGCGCAGACCTGCTATCTCCAGTCTGCTGCATATCCCGGTATGTTTGTTCAAGGTCACGTGCCAACTGGTCTTCCTGCTCTTTAAATTGTTCAAACCTTTCCTTGAAATTTTCAAGCGTTGTACGCATATTATCCGCCTGAGATGTTTGCAGGTCCTGTTGGAGCTGGTCAAGATTATTTGCCGCTTCACGCTGCTGTGTCATCGCTCTCTGCATATTGTTGTTCCGCATTTCCTGCGAAGCTCGGCGCATATTTTCTTCTGCCTGGTCTATCCGGTCCTGCATCTGCCTGCTGATCTGCTGATTTGACCGTGCCGATCTACCCATTTCTCGCGAAAGTTCGTTTGCCTCCTGCTGCAATTGTTCCTGCTCACGCCTCAATTGTTCAACAAGACGCTCATTCTGCTCATCCTGCTGTGCTTTCCGCATCTGTTCGGCAAGCTTTTGCTGTCTCCGCGCGAGGTCTTTTATCTTTTCAAGCGTTTCATCCACTTCTTGTTTCTGCTGATTTTCCTGCCGCTGCTGCTGAAGTTCATATTTGTCCTTCGATAAATTCAATTCAAGGTCCTGCAGTTCCGTCATTACATCCTGCGTCATACTCTGGCCGGTCTGTCCACCGCGCTGCTGCCTGTTCATCTGCACCCGTTTCTCACGGTTCAGCGCGTCCGCACGCAAAAGACTGTTGAGCGCCTTCTGCTCCGGGCTAAGCGCTGCTCTGAGTTCATCGGAGTTCAGTTCGTCAACGGCAGTTTGCATGTAACCGACTGCAGCTCTCAAATATTTGAGAATATCCTGATTTATTTCTTCCTCTATAATTTCCATTGAAAACGCTGTTGAATTGATTCGTTATTCAATGTTAGTTTTCAGGTTGTCTTGCGCTTGAACGAGTGCTTCACGTGATTCTTCGAATTCCACTATATCGATATCATCACGTAATTTAAGCAGTTTCCATGTTGCCGCAATTAACTGCTGTTGGTTGAGGACAATCTGACTTTGTTGACCACCCCCTGCGGCACCCTGCATTCCCTGATTGGCAACCTGAGTGAATTCCTGTTCAAAGGGGCTGATTTCTATAAAATACATGTCGGACATTTCCGGAGTATTGCCGGGATAATAGTCGTCTGCTTCAATGTAATACGCGATGAAATCACCCGGCTGAAGTTCGAAATCTTCAAGAAACAACAGGTGCGAACCGACAATATTTCGATCACGCTGTGCTTCGCCGCTGTTGAGAGTAACCGATTCTTCATCCTCCCCATTGATAGAATAATTCAAGTTAACCTCGGAGACTCCATAATCATCTGTCACTTTCGTTGATATAAGTATTTCTTCAATAGGGCTTGCCTTTATATCGCGCTGCGGTTCGAGGATAGTGATAAACGGTTTTTCATCATCGACCGGTATAATCCGATATTCTTCAGGAAATTTGTTATTTTTATCAAGATGATCAGTTAAAAGAAAATGGTACAAAGCAGGTTTTTCGAGCTGAAATTGTGTTCTGAATTTTCCGTTTCCGAGTGAATTCATCGAAATTTCTGTCACATCATCGAGGACTATTGAACTTGTCTCAACTGCTCCTGATGTTTCAATGGTCATCGTTACAGTCGAGCCTTTGAGGCCACTGATTGTTCCTGTATTTTTCTCAATCCTGTCGGGTAGACCGGTGTAGGACGGATAATCATATGCTGTTTGAATTCCCGAGACTTTAGGAAATTCATAGAGCGTTATAGCAAATACCGGGGATCGCTCCTGATTAATCTCTACAAAATATTCGAGAGGTTCCTGAACATTAAGAAATTGATACAGATAGAGTGGATCATCCAATCCTTTCTCCATAACCTGTTTTTTCCATATGTCGGCCTCTGACCGATAATGGAGAACAACATCATTATTTGTATTTTCATTAAGCTCCACAACAATAGTCTGACTTTGCCCCTTTTCAATTTCGATATCACCGGGGGTGATTGATCCGAAAAGTTCTCTCTGAAACTCGGTGAATCCGGTGAGAGAAAAATCTATTTCAGATGTCATTTGCCTGAAGTCGTCAAGAAAAGTGTAAAAAACAAAGAAAGTTATCGCAAGAAGTACGTACGATGAATATGATAAAATCTGCTCTTTTTTCCGGTCGATAACGGTGGGTAAATCAATCAGCTTCGCTTTATCTGCCGCGTCGTTTACCAGTTTATTGATTAGCTCATTATCTCCACCTTTTTCAATTTTAGAGCCAATCTCAATTGCGCTTATCAACCGGTCTTCGAGATCGGGTATCTGTTCTTCGATGTAGAGGGCAATCTGATCATCTGAAAGTTTTCTCATTGCCGGTTTGATAACGAAATGGACAAAAACAACAAGAACAGCGAACACTGCGAAGGCTATCCCGATATATTGATAAAATGGCAGCAGAGAAAATTGAAAACTAACGATTGCATAGAGTGCCGTGACAAATATCCCGGTAAAGATCGTTAACGCAAATCCCTGCATCAATGCCCGTCTTTTCCAGCGGGATTTTATCTCCAGGATAATCCTTTTAATAATTTGAGTAGATGTTTGCATAATATGTTCCGCCTAAACCGCTCAATCTATTTCACGACCTAAGGTTTGGTCGACATGTTTTTATTTGCAAATATTGTTTCAAACACTAATAGTACCAGGACAAAAAGAATACCGTAACGCCACATTTTCTGTTCCTTTTCTTCATCCTGTACTGATATTGCAGCAGTCATCAATTCTTCGCTGTTGTCAGTATCTGATTGATATGCTACATCAGCATAAACTTCTTCCACATCTCTGCCTGCAAGCTGCGATTCTAGGACATTCAGATTGACAGAAAAGGCAAACTGCTTTTCACGGCTGTTTTTTGTGACAGCAGTATAGTTCCCCGGCATCTCGGTTTCCCGGAAGTATCCACGACCCGCTTCATCAAGCGTCACAGGAAATAATCGGTCACCCGGTGCAGTCAGCTCCCACTCTTCTCTGGGACTCCCTTCTAACGGTACCGGTTCACCGGCAAAATAACTATTTCTGCTTTCACGTGTGTTGAGTCCGTATTTCCCAATCTGATAGATGAAAGGAACGTATATCTCGGTCAGTGGCAAATCGTTCCAACTTTTGTCAAAAGTCGACGTAAAAGCCAGAAACTTTCCGTTTCCATGCGCGCGCTCAATGAGAAGCGGATCTCCTGTATTGAACGATGCGATTACCGATGATCCGGATGCAGGCAGCATCTTGACGTACTGCATAAACCTCGGACGAAACAAATCACCTGCACCTGTTTGGGTGAAAAGCGAAAATACCGGATGATTGTTTTCGTATTCTCCGATAATGATTAAATCTCTCAAAGCAGTTGGCCGGACAGTCTCTACCGCTGTGCCCAATCCAAATTCACTTAAATAATTTGTTACGATTCCTGGCTGAGCACGTTCACCGAATGACACTATGACCGTTCCACCATTTTCAACAAAACCTTTCAGAACATTGATTTGTCTCTGAGTAAGGTGGTCAATATTCGCTACAAATACAATATCGTGCTGTGCGAGCCGTGCAGAAGTAATTGTATTTTTTGTGCCGGCAGTGAAACTGAACAGTGCATTTTCGCCGAGATCAAACGCTGTTTCCAGATAAAATGCAGTTGTAAACTGCCCGGATGCTGTACCGTCAATACATAAAATAGACGGCGGAGCATCAATGGAAAAACTGACAAAATATCGATTATCACCCATCAGGTTATCTTCAGGCAACTCAAAATATCCCTGATAATCACCGCGTCCCAGATTGTACTGTTGAAAAACTACGACATTGGATTGAAGAGGATTGACTGTTTTACTATCAATTTGCCTGTCGTTTAACCACAATGCAACCGGGATGCTGGTGATCGGCATTCCTTCCTGATCCGCAATACCGACTTTAAATTCGGAATTACTAAGCTCACCAGACCGGATTTGATTGTGAACAATCTGTTCGAAAAATGCATTTTGAACTGCATCCTCACCAATTTTGACCGGAATAAATGAAATTGAATACTCGGAATCCCAATTATCGAATTGCGATGACCATGCGTTAATCTGCATATCGGAAATCAGAACAATTTCCCGTTTTTGATGAGCAGCATCCTGTAGTATTTCTTCCGCTCGGATTATCGGATAATAAAAATCGGTTGTCCTGTTACCTGCTTCCAGAACATTATCAAGATAGTCATGAATAATGGTCCTGTCAGTTGTGAGTTCTGTTATCTGCTGTACTTCTTCGGCGAATACTACCAACGCAAATTCGTCGTCCGGTTCTGCCGAATCGATCATGTCGACCGCTTCATTTTTTGCTTGTTCAAGATAGTCACTGTACAGCATCGAGTATGAATTATCGATCAGGATAACAACCGACTTATTCTCAACCTGGGAAACAAATGGGATTTTTTCACTCGGCAGGAACGGGCGTGCAAACGCAACTGCAAACATTCCGAGAATCAAAGATCTGACCATCAAAAGAATCAGATCCCGTAACCACCTTTTTTTTATGAGCTCTTTTGGTGCAGCTTTCAAAAACATGAGAGAGCTGAACTGCACTTTTTTCGCTCGCATTTTCCGAATCAGATGGAAAATAAGCGGCAGCACCGCTGCACTTATCCCGACAAGAAATAGTGGCTTTATGAATGACACCTGACGTACCTTATATTGGAAGTGTTGTATTTGATAAAATGTATTCACTTTCCTATTTATTGATAGACAGTTTTACAGAGACTTAGAACGCCCTGCAAGATATTGAAATAGTGCAAAATCAAGCGGTTTATCGGTCAAAAGCTGGTTATAATCGATGCCGAGCAGACCACAGTGTTTTTTCAGAGTTGTTTGAAACTCAACGAAATTCGATTCATATATTTTTTTAGCAGCTTCCGGAATAACCAGTATTTTCTCACCTGTCTCCATATCTTCAAGCTCTACTAAATCGGTAAACTGGAGAGCGACTTCGAACGGATCGAGGACATGAAACAAAATCAC
Organism: bacterium; assembly: GCA_965249485.1. GTDB lineage: Bacteria > SM23-31 > SM23-31 > SM23-31 > SM23-31 > CBDFMG01. The sequence goes on from OZ252239.1 coordinate 3,551,919, forward strand.
TTCGTTTCCATTGAAATGAAAATGCTTCAGGCCGTCGACTATCTGTTCAGGGTCATCGAGAAGATCGGAAATTATGACAACGATACCCCGTCGTTTCATCGCATCAGCAATTTCATGAAATGGTCTGCCAACTGCTGTCTTTTCTCCCGGTTCGGCGCTATCTATAATATTCAGAAGAGAATGGAGATGGCTGCTTGAGCTTTTCGGGGGCAAATGATCGACTATTTTATCATCGAAAAGGTAAAGCCCGACTGCGTCACGCTGACGGATCATGAAATATGCCAATGAAGCCGCTAAGTAGCAGCTATATTGAAATTTCGTTGTTTTATCTGATGAGTAGTGCATCGACTTGCTGACGTCGAGGAGAATATGACATTTGGTGTTGGTTTCCTCCTCAAATTCCTTCACATAATACCGGTCGGTACGCGCATAAAGATTCCAGTCGATTCGTCGCGGATCATCGCCTTGAATGTACGGACGGTACTCCATGAATTCGACACTGAAGCCTTTAAACGGACTCTTATGGAGACCGGATACAAAACCTTCGACAATAGTGCGGGCAATTAATTCAAGATTTGTGATGCTCGATAAAATATCGGGATCTATAAACCTGCCGCGGTCTTTTTGTGACTGAGAATTGTTCATATAACTCATTTTCTTAACAATCGAATAGAGTCGGCGACTTACAGACTCGACGCTGGTTCGGGAACCGAGTCGATCAGCATTTCAATTATTTTGTCGGAATTGATGTTTTCAGACTCTGCATAGAAATTTGTCAGAACTCTGTGGCGGAGAACCGGATATACAAGCACTTTGATATCCTCGATCGACACATTATACCGGCCGTGAAAAACTGCGCGGACTTTTCCTCCAAGGAGCAGATACTGAGCAGCCCTGAGCCCGGCACCCCAACTCACCCATTTTTTAACAAATTCCGGTGCCGATGGATCATCAGGACGTGAACTTCTGACAAAATTGACGGCGAATTCTCCCACATTGTGTGGAACGAACACTTTTTTAATGAGATGCTGAAAGCTGAGAATGTCATCTCCCGATAGCACTGTTGCGAGTTCTGATTCATCTTGCGATGTTGTATTCATCGCAACGGTCAGTTCATCCTCTGCTGAGAGATAGTCCAACACAATATTGAACATAAATCTGTCAAGTTGTGCTTCGGGAAGGGGATATGTACCTTCAAACTCAATTGGATTCTGTGTGGCGAGGACAAAAAATGGTTTTTCCAGTACAAATCTTTCTCCTCCGGCAGTCACCTGATATTCCTGCATAGCTTCAAGCAGTGCAGCCTGTGTTTTGGGTGGCGTTCGGTTTATCTCGTCAGCGAGGATGATGTTTGCAAATATGGGTCCTTTTACAAACTCCATAGACCGCTTTCCGGTTGTTTGGTCTTCCTCGATGACATCGATACCCGTAATATCAGCCGGCATTAAATCTGGAGTGAATTGGATACGCTTATAACTCAGATCGAGTATTTCGCCAAGTGACTTTATGAGTAAAGTTTTTGCAAGCCCGGGTACACCCGTCAAAAGGCAATGACCACCGGCAAAGAGTGCAATAAGTACCTCCTCGACAACTTCATGCTGACCGACAATCCGTTTTCTGAGCTCACTTAAAATTAATTGCTTTCCCTGCTCAAGTTTATTTAATGTGGCATCATCTATAGAACTTTCTTCAAGCTGATGTTCGACCATTTCTACTGCATCCGGTGCAGCATTTTTTAATTCGGTTTTATCCTGATGTGTAGCATCTTGTTCTTCCACAAGTTTTCTCCTTAATGTGTCATTGCATAAATAATAAAATTGATCCCCATCTGAAACGGCAGAGTTCCCGCAACATCGAGTCGGCCATCGGGGTATTCCCAACCATCGCCAATATCTTGATTATGACAGATTATTGTCATCATGCGACCATTATCATCGTATAGAGCATAATAAGTGTCGTCAAACATGCTGTACCGGCCTGACACCCATGAGGGTGCTGCAACTGGATCAATCGAATAATAGATCGACCAGATCGGGTTATCAGGACGAATTTCCTCCGGCTCCTTATCAGGGAAAACCATTTTCAAATTGAAATACAAATTCATCCATTCTTGCTGCCCTCTGAAGTCATCGAACATGACAAATCCGCCGCGCTCCAAATATTCACGGAGATTCTCAGCTTCCTGTTCATTTATCTGCCAATATCCCGGTTCGCAAATATAGAGAAACGGATGTTTGAATATTTCTTTATCTGCCAGGGATAGGATTTTATACTGGCCGGCTATATCAACTTTGGTTGTCCGTTTCAGCGCTTCATACAGATTATCTTCCGCGGTTGGATAGTCGTGTGCCCATCGCGGTTCTCCTCTCCTCCCGAACCTCCCATATCCATCTCCGTAATCGTTGTATTGTATCCGGATGAACCTAAATCCGTGATCATCCTGGGCAACACTGAAATCTGCGAGGAGAAAAAGAATCCCTACAATAGAGAAAAAACGCAATAGATTATTAACAATGATATTTATCATGCGTGGCAACCTGCAACTGCAAAAATTGTATAGTTACAGATGTAAGTTATTGGCTAATTATAAGTACACCTGTTCCGTAACTTTTATTCAATTAGGGACCTGAACACACTTCAATAGCAGCTTTTGTGCATCTCTGAATCCGGGTGAAAGCTCTAATGCTCTTAAGACTGCTGTCTTTGCCTTGAGTAATTGACCGTTCCGGTAGAGACTGTCTCCAAGCTGGTACCATGCCTCTGCCTCATCAATCTGATTAAGAGCAAGAATAATGCTTCGCTGTTCGATTTCTTCTTCCGTTTCACCACGTTGTTTGTATAACTCAGCAAGTTCATTATAGACACTTGTATCGTAGGGCTGAATTTGAAGTGACCGGATGAAAAACTGCTCGGCCAGAACATAATCACCATCATTTTTATATAGATGTGCAAGTTCAATCGCCTCATCTCTGCCGTATTCTGTCATATTCAAATACTGTATAAGAACATTTTTGAGATCGGCGGTATTCCGCTTTGTGCGGTAAATTTCTGCAAGACCTTCATAAGGATTCTTGGGTTCAATATAGTTGGGCAGTAATTTCAACGCTTCACGAAACGACATTTCTGCACCAGTATAGTCTTCTTCACTCAGCAACACATACCCCTCCTTTAAAGCATCGAAAAGCGATTTCTCTTCATTGTTATTTCCATATATATCAGGCAGCCCTATTAATACAGGCTCAAATCGCTCCATCTCCGATTCCATGCGTTCACGAAACAGTCGGTCAATAGATTCTGAACCAGAATCAAAAACAGTACTAAACGCATCTTCGAGGCTGCTTCCATTGCCAAATTCAGCAAGCAGGTCAGAAACCACTGTAAAACCGTACTCTTCCGACAAAAACTCGATAAGCCGTGATGCATGATAGTATGACATCATTATCTGGCCAGGATATTTCGGCCGCGTAAATCCTTCATTCATTTCAGAGAGCGAGAGAAGCATATTGTTCTTTAGTGCATCGAAGAACTGGAGTTCCATTTCACGCCCCCACGCCGGATTAGCACGTTTTTCCTCAAACACTGATAAACCTTCGGTGAACCATCGGGGAACCCGGTGATCCGATATTCCGAGGGCCATAACATGAGCAACTTCGTGCCAGAGAGTTCTGGACCAGTTATATCTGTCTTTCGGAAGACCGTTCTCGGCTGCATTTTTGATTCTGGCAGCCGGTGTATCGAACGCAACGACATCACCAAAACAAACACCCAGCAGACTGATTCCGGGCAGTCCACTGATCCTAACAGCAAAATCCGCATGGTCATTATATCCTTCGATCCTGATTTTCCCTTCCGGTTTGTAGGAATACCGCTTTGATAATGAATCATACGCAGTTTCGGCTAGGTCCAATACTACCTCACTAAGCACCTGACTTTCGGATTCATGCAGAATAACTACAAAATGCTCACTCTCAAATGTTTCAAACTGGCTGTATTCATCGATAAGATTTAAGGTGTTGCTTACGAACAGATTGAATGGATCGCGGTTATATGCCCGATCAAGATATCGGTACGCCTCGTCAACTTCACCGATACGGAAAAGATTTGTCCCTACAAGCGCATATGCTTTCCATAACCTCCTGTTGTGCTCAATTGCCAGTTTGCCAAATCGGACTGCATCTTTATATCGGAAGCGCCGAATACTATTATCCGCAATTATGTAATAGAATTCTCCGGCATAAGGATTGATTGCAATTACACGTTCGACTATCTCATTGAATTTGTCCTGTTCATCCCGAAGATGATATACCGAAGCAAGGTTCGCAAGCGTTTGTACGGTATATGGATTAATTGCGAGCGCTGACTCCAACTCCAGCTCGGCATCCTGGTATCGGCTGTCAAGAATGTAGCCTTCGGCAAGAATATTTCTGGCTTCAATATTTTTCGGATTTTTTTCCAATGCCGTACGGGCTAGTTCCTCTTTTTTTACGAAGCTATTACTCACACGGGCATAACCGGTGTAAAGACTCGATTTGTTCGGATTTATCGATAAGGCATCTTCATAATTCCCACGTGCCTGATCAGGATTGAATTTCTCTGAAAACAGCTCAGCCCACCACTCTAAAATAACCACATTGCTGGGATCGATCTTATTTGCTGTTATAAACGCCTCGTTTGCATCACGAAATTCGTCAAGGTTCGCAAGTGCCTGTGCTGCATAACCTATTTCCATCGGTTCTGAAAGCAAACCGTTGTTCAAACTCCATACCAGAATGTTGTAAAATGAAGCAGCTTCCTGTATTCGTCCCGTTATTGTATATAACTGTGCCCTTGAATAAATATTTCTCCAGTAGCCGCTTTGAAGGGAGTCGGCATTTTCAAATGCTTCTGAAGCTTCTTTATATCTACCAATATCAGTGGTAAATTCTCCATAAATAGTTAACAACACAGGATTATCAGGATTTTTTCGGAGAAGCGATTCGAGACTTTCAAGGCCTTCATGAATTTTTCCTGTTTCGCGATAAGAATCGAAATATACTTCCAGAACTTCTTTTTCATCCGGTATTCCTCTTTCAATAACCGGACCGAGAAGCTCCTGAACCCGGTCATAGTTTCCGCTATTGAGTGCATTGAAAGATTCATTTTGAGTATCCGAAAGATCCTGTGCAGCTATTGGAGATGCGGACATAAATAGAAACAATAATCCCAAAAACCATGTATCAATAGTCCGAAAATTCATTAGGAATCCTCTGGAACAAATTTGAAGTGTAATTTGGGTATACGTTTCCTTCTACCTTATTTAACAATAAGGCTGGAATAGATACCCCTATATAAAGATTACAGTTAGAAATCGCTACAAGTTCCAAAAGAACAAATCTTGGTCACAAAAATATCAGCGGACGACTGCTTTAGCAAGAAAAAAATCGAATCAATTTAAAAAGGGTAATACGTTCATGAGCATTACCCTCTTATATTTACAAATTACATTAAAATTGATCACTCACTCGGTAGTACTATTTAATTATTCTCCCGATCCATTCTCATAGCGACAAGACGCTCTTCCAGTGTCGGTACAATCTCTGCTTTGAGCAGGATTACCAACTCTTTTTCTACAGAACTAATTTTATTATAGCCAAAAATGTATCCCAATCCGAAAAACCATTTTGGAATATCTTTGAGTATTGGAATGCCGGTCCGTGTTACATCGTCCTGTGTCAGGTAGAGACCGCCGATCCCGACTTCTTCGTGATCATTGAGCAGAAGCTCCGTTTGTGCTTGTGTTTTATTGATTATGGTGCTGATTGTTCCCGGTGAAACAGAACTGCGTTCAACCTGCGTCCCGAGATGGATAAAGTAAAGCGTGTCTTCGACAATGATATTTGGTGTAACCGATAGAATAATGCCGGAACTCACAAACTTATCAATGACATTTCCGGAAAAATCGCGCTGTTTGATAGAAAAATCCTGCCCGATCTGAACACGTCCGGTCCTTCCATCTGTAACGGTGATTCTCGGATTGGCAATAATTTTACCTGCGTCGTTCGATTCAAGCGCTTTGATGAGTGTGTGAAATTCGGTTGATCCCGATGACCGAGTCAATTCAAATGTTCCGACATCTTCCGGTGCAGGATTTCCCACAACATTCTGCCCGGCAATTACAGTGGTGTTCCCACGGCTGGACAAGACATTCCAGTTAATTCCAAATTCCTTTAACATTTGACGATCTGCTTCAATGAATGTTGCCTCTATAGTTATTTCTCTCAGATCTTTGGTAACCGGTTTCAGACCGGTTCCCTGTTGCACAAGCTCCGAAGCCGATTGCTGAATCTGAACTGGTGGGGCAGCTCTGTTTAACTGAATATAGTTTTCATTCTCAATGAGATCGAATTCATGAAAGTCTGCAATTGAGGCAAGTGCTTCTTTCCACGTTTCATTCTCAATCTCGACATCAATTGAGCTCGTTTCTTGCTCAGGATCAATAATGACAATCCGGTCAAGCCGTACACTAAGTTCATTTAGAGCCCTCAGCACAATGGATAAGGGTGTTTCTTTTGAAAATGAAACGGTTGACCGATCAGTGACTGCTTCGAGCGGCGGTTTGTCCTGACTATATACGGTCAAAGGGATCATTGATAGTAATGCAATCAATGTGCATTGTATAATACCAGACATTTTCTTTTTCATAATTTCATCCTCTGATCGTCCCTAATGTTTTAGCAGGGAGACCTTCTGTTTAAACTTCTATTGTGAATTTGATCTACCGTTTATTTTCAGTGTATAATACTTTCTGTATCCACCCTCATCCAGGATAAATTCGACACTATTTGTGACCGGGTCAATCTCCGACAGATAGCCGAGATAAACGTTGTCGCCTTTGCTCATTTCCCATATTTTTCCTTGCCGGTTACGTATATATGCAGCCGAATGTGTCAGACCCAGAAGCTCCGATGAACCGATTTCAAGTTCATTGTTGATATTTGGCAGTACAGTTTTCTGAACAAGCTTATAGAACGGATTATATGAGATTGAATCGGGTTGAACTGAAAGCCGAGGTTCTTGCCGTTCAGGTAATAAATCTTCAGCAGAATACCCTCTAATAATTAGAGAATAGCTGACAGTATTCAATTGGTCCCGAGAATTGCCGTGAGCCGATGTTTGAGGAATGATTTCGAGTTCATCCAACATGTACAGGGGTGCATAATGTTCCAGCTTCCAAATAAAGTTATACAAATTTCTGAAGTATGTTTCTCCTGACAAACTGTATGAATTTATTTTAATATTGTCTGCCATACTTTTACGAGGAGAAATTAATCTGAAGTAAAAATTTAATCTGCTGTGGGACTGCGATGTCAGGTCATTTAATATGGCGAAGGTTATAACTGAATTTTCCATTTCCGGCAGTTGTTTGTCGTAATTCAGCCATGTTTCCTGTGCTGTTTGATAGCCGGCTATAACTATTTCAAAACTGGCATTGTCTGTTCTCAGCGCCACTAATTCAGCTTCTTTATCTGTTAAAATGCCTTCGACCTGCACGACCTCATTTTCCAGCTGATGCGAAACTGTATAGGTTCCGGCAGACAGCACAGAAATTGCCAGAATTAATAGCATTAAGGTATTTCGTATTGTATAAGGCATTGTTCTGCTCCTTATTAATTGTCTAACAGTACTTTACCAAGACCAGCATGGATATCCTGAAGCAGCAGAGGCTGCTCTTTTCCAAAAAGCAGTCCGTCTTTTGCTTCTCCGGACAGTTCAAAATTATAGACGGTGTGTTCACGAATCTCTTCTTCCTGCATAATATCTATTTCAGTATTGTCAAAACGGGATGCAAAGTGGTGAATCCGGTTTCGGTAAAGAGATGTGCCGTTCAGTTTAAATGCTTTGTCATTTAAGGTGAAATCTCTTACCCAAAGGGAATTCAATTCACGGACAGTATTTGAAAGATAGTTCAGGAATCCGGAATAAAGCGGACCCTGATCCCATAGTGAATCGACCATAGTAATTGCGTTACGGTACGAGTCTGTTTTTATATTTAGTTCTGCTATCTCGTTTGCAATGAGATATTCTGTCTGGAGTGCGCTCTCGACAAGGCTCATTGAAAATTGCGCCTGCTCTTTTCGCTCAATCAAATTATTCCATTGGATTGTGTAAAAAAGCGAGCTAAAAAACAATAAAAGCAATGCTGCGTATCCATGCCAGGCAAGACGAGCAGAACTCTGCTCTTTATGTACCTGTTCAGGGAGAAAATCTGCATTTTTGTATGTATCATTCTTTTTCTGCACAACGCTTGCTGCCAGACCGATTGGTATAGCAAACGATTCGACTTCATTTTCCTCATTGTTATCAAGTAAACTGACATCCAATGCCGGATTGTCTGTCAGGTATGTGCATTGAACATCGGGTAGCTTGGACGAAAGATAAGAAAATGTATTATCGGGAATATCCGTACCACTTAGAAATAGCTCAGCAGGACTGTGTATATGAGAGCGGTCAAGTTCAAGGAGCAGCTTTGCGTAAACTGTCTCCATGATACTCTGCTGATCTTCACCATTTTCACGATTTCTGATTATTACAGGTGAAACCGATTCGAGGACTCTGGAGCGAAATAGCAAAATTCTTACCGAATCCGGAGCAAAGTTGATTGCGGCCGAGATTTTTCCTGCTTCCGGCAGATACCTTATCCGAACGAGGTGTGCTAAAGCAATCTCGCAAGACGTAAGGATTTCAAGATGCAATCTCCGTTTAAATAGTTTTTGACCCGGAGAAACAAATCCAGCACAGGATCGGACCCGGAGTAATTCATCATAATAAGATGAGACTCAATTCCATTTACATAACGTAGCTGTTTTCTGTCCCCTATTCCCGGTTGCTGTATGCCGGAAACCGATTCTCTGATAGCCTCGATGAGTGGTTTGCCCTTCAATCCTTTTTCATTAAAAAATTGGGTGTAGTGTATTTCCGATTCGGATATAGCCAGAGCAACAGAGATTTTGTCAACAGAATACTTGCTTAAATATTCATACACGATTTCCAATGCTGACTCGGATGAACCGTAATCCGGCTGAACAGTGACAAATGGATCGTGCATTTGGCCTGTATTATCATCCACTGCCCTGTTACCAATCGCATGATTCTGGTAACCTGTTGACTGCTCATCAGGAAGCATTATTGTATCGAGAGAGACTATTTGGTATGAATCCTTCTGATGCTTAAGATGAGCAACTTTTAATGAATCTCTGACTTTATATATTCCTAATGTTTCCATAGTTTCACCTTTTGAAGTCTGAGTGTTTCAGCAATTTATCCGAGTAATTCTTCCATCCTCTTTTTATTGTTAGCAAAATTCAGAGCTGTTTCCCGTTCAATAATACGTTGTTTTACTAATCTACTAAGGTCCTGCTCAAGTGTGTGCATACCAAGGCCAGCACCTTCGTGGATCATCTGATAGATTTCACCAGTATTATTGTTGCGAATTGCAGCACGGACTGATGGTGTCAGAATCAGCACTTCTTTTGCGAGTGTCCGCTCGTCATTGCAAGCTGGAACAAGTTTTTGCGAAATAATACATGCAAGTGTATCTGCCAGCCGATGTCGTATTCGCTCCTGTTCTTCCACCTGCGTTTCACCGATTATTCTATCGATACTCTCAACAGCAGAAGCAGTATGGAGCGTCGAAAATACTTTATGTCCTGAATCGGTAATTTCAAGCGCGGTCATAACCGTATCAGGATCCCGCATCTCACCAATCACAATAATATCAGGGTCCTGGCGCAATGATTGGACCGCGCCATCTTTAAAAGAGGAAACGTCGCGTCCAACTTCCCGGTGCCGAACAACACATTTAATCGGTGCATGTACTGTCTCAATTGGTGAACCGATGATGACGATATGTGCTTCCGAGAGGCGGTTATTTGCTTCTATAATCGAATCGAGCGTCGTACTTTTACCCGAACCGGTAATACCGGTTACTAATGTTAATCCCTGTTTGTGTGTTTTGAGATTTAATATACCTGCAACATTCGGATGGAGCTGCAAATCGGCAAAAGGTCTGATAACATTCGGTACACACCGCATATTCATTGCAAGATGATCAAGGTCAAAGTAGGCATCCGCACGATATCTCATGTCGGAGTTATTTTTTGAACATTTATAGGAAAAGTCGATATTCTTCTTCAAGAGAATATCCCGCTGCAGCGGGTTGAGGAGACTGAGAATCATTGCATCTGAAAAATCAGCGGACACAGTTCCGAATTGTGGCACAGGCTTCTTTATTCCATGTATCCTGTACCAGATCTGCCCACCGCATCCGGACCCTCCAAAGTCAATGTCTGATGCACCCAATTCATCCATGGTGTTCAGAAACTGATCCCATTCTATCCGCAGCTGTGCTGAAACCGCCGATGGAGCATCATTGAGCAACGTGCCAATATGTTTCATTCTATCTGCTCCGATAAGCTCTTTTTTTGTATTCTTCAGCAGTGTAACAAAAAAGTTTTTAAGCTGCCCGCCCATCGATGATTCCTGATACAGCAGCCCATTCTCATCTGTCCAATCCTCAATAATATGTAGTTCAGATTGTTTCATGTTCATCTCCAATAGAGTATGGTGATTTTTGCTTTTGACTGGCTGCCTTCGAGCGCTCCACCGGCAACCGGATAAAATGGGGGATAAATATATTCCAATCTATCGTCATACTGGTAAAACTTTTTGAAACCACTTGGGGGGCTGCCGAGCATCCCAACAGGTCCTCGAACCTCCTGTACAATGCCGCCCAACAATTCGAGGCGAGTCGACGGCGTAAAATCGATATTCTCCGCTCTGAACGATCCGTCGCGTACGAGAATTGTTGCATGAATCCGTACCTGATCCCTGTTATCGGAATTATCCTGTACAATCACATTTTCAAATGCAACAAGACCGAGCACATCTTCCGAATCGGGATTAGCAATAGGATCATCGGAATAAATAATATCGTTTGTAACATAGACACTTTTTGTTGTCGCCACTGTTACTTTGCCGTTGATGGTCCCTTCAACATATATGTTTCGGTTGGATGCGATAACACCGTTTGCCGGAATGGACTGCGACTGCCACGAGCCTCCCGAACCGACTTTAAACTGATATGTACCGTCGTTCTGAAACCGGAGATAAAGTGTGTTATTCAGAACAAAATGACCACCGTCAAACGCAGCATCCCACAATGCTGTAAAATCGGGAGAAAGATCAATACTGCTCCGCCCGAAATCTGTTCCACCGTAGAAATTGGGGGATGTCCATCCGAGTGTGTTGTAGGTCGAACTAACACTCGAAACCAGACCGTAGAATACCGGGGCACCCGTCATATTAAATTGGTCGTTCGAGTGTACCGGACCCGAAAGCGTATCAGCAGAATAAAACCAGATATTGTCTTCTCTGTTGGAAAAGTAGGAATAACGTGAAAATCGCTCGCTCGGCTCAATTACTGAAAACACTACATTTATTGAATCCTCGCTTCCGTTAAATTCTCCGACTGCATGGACTTGTACAACATCAGCTCCGATATCCGCTCTATCAATCGCTCTTATATCTGCAGTACCTCCAGCAATCGCAACATCAAGAAGTTCATCTCTCCACTCAGGCTCCAGCGCAAGTTTCGTGAGGGCGACACGGGCGCCGCTTTCTGCAACGAGTTTTGTCTGTTTTTCTGAATAAAATTCGTATGCTCCTGCCGCCGAAATGGTTGCTGAATCGCGCATGTTACCTCTATAGCCACTAAGAATCATGATAAATCCTGTCAGTAAAATTATTATCGCTCTTCCCATAATCGTAACGTACCTATCTATCGATATTGACGAGATATGTTTGCCACTGCAAAGACGCACGAATCTTCGATTCTTGTGTGCTGATCATGTCAAATGCCCTCATCTGAGTTGTCACCGATCTGATATCAGATAACGATGCTGTAGGACTTCCCTCTGCATTAAAATAGGAAAATGATACTGATGCTTTCCCCATGGACTCCTCATTACCGGAATTGGAGCCGATCCGGCGCATTATAAAGGAGAGAGTATCACCGTAAGCTCCTAATACTGAACGTACAAAATAGCTTAGCGTATCAGGTGTGCCGTTATTATCAATATCTCCTAGAAACATGAATTGGGTCGAATCGGCAGCAATAACCGTATCGATTGAATCGGGGACTCCAATACCTGCAATACGGATATCGGCATTAATTATATCTGCAACGGTGAGAAGTCTGTCGTGTGTCGCCACCGAACTGACTAACTCACTCTGAGCATCCATTGTACCAAACAGGAGCGTCATCATCGAGAGTATCAGCAGACTGCCGATTATCCAGGTTCCTGCTATTTCCAAGAGTGTATTCATGCTATTCGTTGTCCCAAAGGCTGAAAATGTGGATGAGTTTTACCGTGTCCTCGAGAAAAGGAGACGTTACGTCGACAATCATCCGCTTATACAGTGTCTGATTGAATAGAGAAACGTTCATGTTGTTCGTATCAACATAGGCAATAGTGGCTGCGACATTGTAGGTCATGAATTCAGTGCTTATGGTATCGGAATAATTCTCGAAATCGTCAACGTCGTCAAACATCGGGTACTGTTCACCGAATTCAGCTCCCAAATTTGCCGGTTCTGTCAAAATATCGGGATCAAGCGATTCCGCTCCGGTAATTGTTGTTTCATCAAATGCGAGACGTTTTGCATCCTCGATATATCCGAGCGCGATCGCCGTTGCACCATTCATTATTTGTGACTCAATTACAGTACCACTCGTTTCCAAAATTTCATGGTTCGTAAACACAGAAAGAATTGAGAATATGAGCACAGCGCCGATGATCAAAAGTGTTTCTCCTTTTTAGTTATCTTCAGCAGTAGCGAAAGCAACCTCAGCACAGGTTGTCTTGCCTGCTTTTATACATTCTCTGCCGGATGCTCTGAGAACCAGCATTTCGTTGTTAAGAGCAATTGTTTTAATTGCCTCTTCATCGATCAATTCCGACATTTCAAGTATTTTCCGTCTTATTTCCGGTGTGAACAGGAGCACTTCATGAATAGCCATTCTGCCGTGATATCCGTTATGACACGATGAACAGCCAACAGGAGTGTAAAAAACAATGTCCGACTGTTCTTCATCCGTGAATCCGAGACCACAGGCAACCAGAGGATCGAATTTCGTATCGGGCTTTTTACATTCCGGGCAGAGTCTCCTGATTAGCCGCTGTGCAACGACAATATTGACCGAATGAGCGATAAGAAACGGCACGATCCCGATTTTATAAAGACGTGAGATTACACTTGCTGCATCGTTCGTATGGAGCGTCGAGAAAGTCAAATGACCTGTATTTGCAAGCTTGAATGCGATTTCGGCTGTTGGTTTATCCCTTATTTCACCCACCATAACAACATCAGGATCGTGCCGTAATATTGAGCGGAGCGCCTGCTCAAAATCCATTTTCGGATTAATCTTAAGCTGGCGTGCGCCCTCAATCAAATATTCTACCGGCTCTTCAACAGTAAGTACATTAATTTCAGGACTCATAACTGCATTGAGAGCGGCCATCAGTGTCGTGCTTTTTCCGCTGCCCGTCGGCCCGGTCAGAATCACCATACCCTGCGGTTTTCCTATAGCTTTTCTAAAATCGCTGAGAGCATGCTTTAACAGACCAAGCTCTTTTAAATCTAAAATCACATTTTTATCATCGAGAACCCGTACTACAACACTTTCGATTTTGCGTTCATAGTCGGAACTGATAACGGGAAGAATCGAGACTCGGAATCGGATTTTTCTCCCGGAGATTGTCCGCTGGAAAAAACCGTCCTGTGCGCTGTCCCTTTCAAATCGGTTCACATTTTTTGAGCGGTCCTTCAATACGGCGGCAATCGCCTCTGCTTTTGTTTCGGTCTGTGTGTTCCAGAGTATTAGTTTGCCGTCAATCCTGAATTAGATATCAATGTGCGTACCCGTTTTCGGTATAAAATGAATGTCACTTGCACCCTGGTTTACTGCATCAACAAAACTGCCTTCGATCAGATTGGTCAATTTGCTCCTGTTGATCTCGGCATCGAGCTCAATTTCATCTATTTCGGCAGCCGCTTCTTCTCCAGCTTCGAATTCATCCGGCGTATTTTCATAGTGCTGCAAAAATTCATTTTGGAGAGGAAGTACCTTATCAAATACCGATTGGATTGATTCGAGCTGGCAATAGTGCACCTCAGATCGGGAATATCCAAGCGTTGACGCAATTTCGGTTACGAGCGACGTAGTGGGGTCTGCAGCTGCAATATTGATTATCCGTACAGGACCTTCTTCCGAACTGCTAAATGGCAGAACTGCCTCATCTCTGATTTTTTGTTTTAAATTCGTTCCAAGCTCACCAAAGAACCGATGGATCGATGTAATTGTGCTATCTTTTAGTGCACCATTGTCAAAATTGATTTCAGGAAATGCATAAATTTCCGCAAGCGTTCGGTAGACGTCATCACGTTCAACTCCGAAATCAGCAATCAGAATTTCACCAAATTTTCGCCGGTGGGAACCGTTTTCTGATTTTTGAATCGCAAGTGCATGTTCAATGACATCCTGCGTGAGAATGCCTTTGCCAAGCAGGCAGTCTCCCAGTCTTTGACCAGATTGTTTGTGGCGATCACCATATTCCGTTTGTGATAAATCTGTCTTCTGATTTCCACCGGCATGGAGAGAATCATGTAAATCAACTTTGCCAAACTGCATAATTGTATTTTGAATTCTCTTGATCATAATTTGCATCATTTTCTTAATACGACAATCCCGGCATTTTAGGGCTTAATACTGCTGATTCTGACGACAAAATTGTCAATCCAATCACAACAAGAACAATGATTATGGAAATGGTAATATTGATCATGTCAATACAGCTTTTTAATTTATACGATGTCTCTTTTTCGTAGTAGTTTGCAAGCTGCAGTGTTGCCGATTTGAGTGCGCCTGCTTCACTCCCTGACCTCAGACGCGATAAAGCAGACCGTGTGAATACTCCTGTTTTTTCGAGCGATTCGACCAGTCCTTTACCCTCTTTTATCAGCATAGGAATTGCTATCGTTTTAATCCGTGATTCCATGAATGAATTTCTGCATGCCTCTGCTGCGATTCTGATTACGTGAATATTATTCCCCGACTCGCTGTACAGCGAATGAAAAACACGTGAAAATATCTCGATACTTGTTTTGTGCAGAAGACTGCCGATGTAAGGAAGCTTAATGCTGGCTGCGTCGATAAATTTTCTCCCTTTTTTACTGCGAAAAATCATTACAGCTGTACCAAAATTTACCAGTGCTCCTGCTACAAACAGCATATAATTATCCTGAGCAAATGCACTCATGTCGAGAACTGCAGCCGTCATCGGCGGTAGCTCAATGTCATACCGGAGAAAAAGTTCGGCTGTTTTAGGGAAGATATAGGCAACATAAAAAATAATGGCAAGCGCCAGGAAGAACAGTACAACAAACGGCATGACAAGCGCCTGACGGAGATTTTTTTTAAAATCTTCATTTCGCTCCATAAAACGTGCTGTGCTTGGATATATATCTTCCATATTACCACTCGTTGATGCAACGCCCAACATATAAGCAGGAAATCTTCCAAATGTTCTCTCATGTTTTCCAAATACCTCTTTGCCATCATTCCCGTCTTTCAAGTCTTTACCGATTTCTCGCAGTGTCTGTTTTAGGGCTTTGTTGGTAGTATCGGTGCTGAGCAACTGGAGAATTTCATCATACGGGAGTTTTTCTCTCAACATATCCGCGCAAATCCGGATGAAAACTACAATATCTCTTGCAGGAGGCCGGAGATTGAAAAAATTGATTTTTCTATGGATACTCAAAATCCGGTAGTCCATTTTTCGCAATGCTATTTCGACGTCAGATTTTTCGAATGCACGCTGTTCTCCCTTGATGGGTGGTTCTGAATTTTTTTGTGCCTTATACGTAAAAATTTGTTCGGGAATTATTTTCCGGAGTGTAAATGACTCTTTTACTTCGAGGAGAGCAACGACTTGCTTGACCGATTGTTTATCTATCCCGGCAATTGTCCCTCTGATAGAGTGACCTGTTGATCGAATGCCTATGTAGCGGTATTTTTTCATGATTATCCTTGACAAAAAATTGCAGGCTCCCCGTGCATTCGGGAAGCCTGCTGGCCCTGTCTCTGTCTACCGACTCGAGACAACCGGTGTTGATGATACCGAATCAGGATACACGGTAAAAGTGATCGTTACCGCTGTTCCGTCGCTATCACCATCTTCTTGTCCTACACCTGTGATATCAAAACTTCCGGCAATGACATTCGCAAGTGTAATAGGAGCCGTTTGCATTGCTACCGCTTGCACTTATTTGCGGAAGCGTAAAGGCTGAATACGACCGCCCACCACCACCCAGTGAACCGGGTTTCATGTACCACTGCTGTGCATTTGAGGCAATACGAAGCATATCGGATATAACCGCATCAAAGTTTGCCTGTGCAGCACTTTCAGTGAAAATATTGATTCCAATAGCTACTGCTATACCAACTACTATGACACCCAGAACTATGAGTAATAATTGTTGCTGACCCATGATGTTACCTCCTAAACAAATCTAGATTGATTGTACTTTCTTAGTAAGCAACACACGTGCCAAAATCTATATATCATTAATAAACAATAACTTAAGATGAGTATGAACTAGTCGCACCGAAATAACATTTACCACAATAGTGGTTAATAATAACCACAATTTGCGGTTGCAACCATTAATGTAACCGGTGTAACGGTAATACACTATATAGCATTAGTAGATTTAAATTATATGATGATTGGGGAGAAGAAGAGATTTTTAGCTGAAAAACAGCTTGCTGCTTGTTGCGTATCAGAAGTGAAAATGGTTGAATAAAAGAGCAAGTTATCGTATATTGGTGCTCTTGTTCACAAGTACAAACAAAAAGAATTGTAAGAATTATGCAAAAATATCGATTAATCTGTCTTGGGGAGAACGGTTTTTCTGAACGTCAACAAGAAATTTTATGGAATTGAAACGGATTTTTTTTGGGGTAAGATTAGGATTGATGCCGGTAGGTTCAAGATTGCCGGATTCTTTTCGAACCCGCGTATCGGTTTTTTCAATAACCTGGTTGCCAAATTGACGGACAAATGCCAGACTCCTAAGCGCATTTATTCCTATTCCAATATCCGCCATAATGGTTCCTATACATTTACCTATTATAAGTATACTACATTGCTCCCCGCATGTCAAGAAAAAAATAGATGTTGAGACTGAAATCATATGGATTTTGCAACAAAAGATCATCTTCGACAGTACAGATTGTGGAAAGGACTACTCCATCCTGACCGTTCCGGCTACTCGATTCATACGGCAGTATCTCATTTCTTAGCACTGCCCGCTACAGATATCCACAGTGCATATCTTGCACTCTTGAACAGGGTGCATTTTTTCTCGACCGATTCGTTTGAGGAATATTTATACGTTTCAAAACAAGTAGGACGACTCCGAGGGATGAGAAAACAGCTCTTTATCATTCCGAAGGAAAATCATGAACTGATTTATTCTGGTACGTATCAACAGCGTGAATATCTTATTAGAGAAAATCTGAAAAACCTATCTGTTGCTGAGGAAGCAATTTCATTGATATCAGAAATCGTCTTACATAAAATCGGAACACAGGAAAAAACCAGAGCACAACTCAAAAAGATTTTTTCCAAACAGGAACTAAAATCAATAACTTTAGACAAACCTCGCGCTCAGTTGACAACTACCTTATTTGATCAGGCACTGGGTGTTTTGCTCGACAGATGGCAAATTATTCCTGGACATGAAACTTTGAAAAGTCAAGGCAACTATTTTCGCTTGTGCACATCACGACCGGAGGTCAAAGATGACCCTTCTTTTTTTGACGTTGCAGAGCGAAATCTTGTAGAACAGTACATCAGATGCTACGGTCCTGTTCACGAGAGTGATATTGCCTGGTGGTGCGGACTAACTATCGGTAGAGTACGGAAAATTCTGGCAGATCCTGTAATAAGTATAAAAAGTATCTCGTTACTTGAAAAAGAGTACTGGATTTGGGAAGCAGAAAGCGAATCGTTCTTTGATGAAATTCCCACAAACACCGGTTGTTATTTGCTCGGGTTCAGCGATCCGCTCCTGAACGGGTACGAATCTCATACTGAGTTCATTGATGAATCTTTAAGTAAGGAGATTTACTCACCTTCCGGCATTGTTAAGCCGACTGTTCTGGTTGATGGAGAGATGGTAGGATTATGGACCAGCCATGAAGCAAAAGAATCACTCAATCTAAAAATAGAACTTTTTAAAAATATTGATCACAAACAAGAAGATAAACTTTGCATCATCATTGAAAAAACAGGTGATTTTCTTGCAGGTGATTCTAAAATAAGTAACGTTGAACTATCATACATGTAATAGAGCAGTGATAATGAAATCTATGTGGATATTACAACCATTTCACCTCATTGCAGGACACCTACAGTGACACACACACACGCAAATTGAAAAACTATACCGGATGAACTGCATCCTCTGATAGCGGTGATCGAAAAAAATGGCGATGATTTGAAGCAGTACGGCAGTAATCTTCAGAAAATATATGCATTGCTTCGGGAGCGGATACTTCACAAAAAAGACTTTGAGAAGCAGAAAGGCCTGCTTCGGAGAGATGGATTCACACAATTGATCGACGATTTGTTAAATATGGTCGATTTCATGCTCCCGCTTGAAACAAGAATCGAACTCTGGTATATTGTATTTGAATTGCTCCCCTATACATATCCTGAAAAGGACCTTGACTTTGCATTTAATATCTATCCCCGCTATGAACTTGCATGTATTATCGGGACCGGGTACGTTCTAGGGGGCTATTCCAATAAGCGGAAAAAGAAAAATATCATAATAAAAGCAGTGAAAGGGCAGCGTTCAACACCTGAGATGAAAAAACTTTTTCAGGAGATTGTTTCATCCGATTACCGGGAGGAATTCATTCAACGGACAAAAGCATTACTTGAAGAAACAAGAACCATTCGCGGTATCGCTCCAAAAAGTGAAAAACGGTCGTCACAGCAGATCGAAGAGGATTTCAATTTCGGATTTAGTTGGATCGGTTTTCATGTACCGTCGGATTGAAAATGAAGCGCATTGCCCTTACATTTTCTTTCATAAATTAACAATTTCTTAACAGAGAAATAACTTGACAATCGGGTCTAAAAAACATATCTTCAATACCACTATTTTGGCTATATTTTATTCACTATTTTGATCATTCGGAGGAGGTTTTTACATGGCTATCAGCGAAAAGATTCATGATGATGTAGCGGTACTTAAGGTGAGCGGAAATCTCATGGGCGGCAAGGAAACGCATGAGATCACTGAGAAAGTCAAAAGTCTTCTGAATGACGAGGTTAAAAAGATTGTTTTGGATCTCGGCAAAGTTAAATGGATGAACAGTACCGGCCTTGGATCTCTCATTGAATCACGGCGTCTTATTACCGAGAAGGACGGCATTTTGAAAATCTCTAATGTAACCGAAAAAATTAAAAGTCTTCTGATCATTTCACAAATACTGAACTTGTTTGAGACATATGAAACAGCCGAGAGGGCTCTCGCGAGCTTTCGGTCAGCTTCATAACTAATTTTTTCGGCGGAACCCCACCACCTCATCACAATGTTTATTCTATAAAGGCATGTTTATTCTGCATTTCAAGAGAATACGATTCTCTATATACAATTAGGATTATTACAATAACAATATTTATTAATGCATTATTCGTACTTCATCACTTATTTATTATGTAATCTCTTTACATATATTATTGCATAACATAGGGAGTATAAGCGTGAGTCAAAATAAAAATCCTATACATATCACAGCTATTTTGGGAAGTGTCCGTCCAGATAATTTAACAGAAAAAGCCCTGAGTATCGTCATTAATGAGTTGGAATCATATGACGGTATATCAACAACTCTCGTTAATCCCGGTACCATGAATCTTCCACTGCCAGGATTACCCGAAAACGATGATGCCCGTAAACTTAAGGAATCAGTAGTCAACACAACAGGGATCATCTTAGCTACACCTGAATATCACGGTGGTTTCAGCAGTGTCATAAAAGTTGGTTATTGAAAATCTTGGATTTCCGTCACTGTTGGCTGGCAAACCGGTTGCACTTCTGGGTATTGCGGCAGGACAGATTGGGGCGATTAAATCTCTTGAACAACTCCGGAGTGTATGCTCTCATGTCGGAGCGATTGTGCTTCCAGGACCTGTTTCCATAGCAAACATCAACGAAGTTTTTGATAACAGCGGAAACATTATTGATGAAACGATCGACAGGCGGATCCGCGGTCTCGCAAAGAGCCTTGTCGACTATATTCATGACAATATCTGCCCGAGACATGCTCTTGAAGATATGGTCAGAAACAAGTCGGAAGTATAGGTGACATCTTTAAGCTTTCATCGCATCCTCTCTTTTCCAAACAGATTTTCATGACCACTTGAAAAATAGATTTATATCCAATATCACTATCAAAATGAAAAGGTCAATCCAGCTCCGGAAGCGGGAGTGGATTGACCATAATGTTAGGAGGGATGTTTTTTTTGAAAATTGCTTGTGAATAAGATAACGTAAATCGATCTTAAATGCAATAAGAAATATATATTATTTTTTGTTCTTTAACTGCTTTAAGGATTGGTGATTCGCAACTCTATTTCGTGAACAGATGCCCGTTGCGGCAAGGTCAATGCATGGAGCACTGTCCGGGCACAGTCTTCGGGTGAAAGAATTGAATCTTTGTCTTTGAGATTATCACCACGTGTGTGGAACTTTGTTGCTACTGAACCCGGACAAATCGAAACTACTCTGATATTGTATTTCCTGACATCGAACATGAGAGACCGGGCAAAACCATTCATGGCAAATTTACTTGCACAATACGCAGCTCCCCCCTCAAATGCCTGTTTTCCGGCAATTGACGAAATATTAACTATTGTTCCTGAATTCTTTTCAATCATGTGTGGTAATGCATACTTCGTAGCGAGAAATGTCCCCCGAAGATTCGTGTTGATAACACTGTCCCATTCATCAACCGTAAATTCATGGACCGGTTTAAAAATACCGATCCCTGCATTGTTAATTAAATAATCGATCCCGCCAAATGCTGATACTGTTTTTTCGATGCAGACTTTTACTATTTCTTCATCCGCAACATTTCCGGGGTATGCCAAAAAACTACCGGAAAGCTCCTCTGCTTCGCTGGTAAGGTTTTCAAGGTCTGATTCAGTCCGGGAAAGACCGGTAACATTGACTCCTTCACGCAGCAGCATAATCGTTACCGCACGGCCAATCCCCTTACCCGCTCCGGTGACAATAGCAATTTTGTCCGTTATGGAAGCCATATTTATTAAACGGTTTAGTTCAATTAATTGAGGATGAAAAAAGAATATTGAGGTTGTTATTGTTCCATTGCTTTTAAACGCCCAACGACGTCATCGATAATCCAGTCGGGTGTGCTCGCGCCTGCCGTAACACCGATCGACTCGGCATTTTCGAACCACCCTTCCTGCAACTCACCACCGCTTTCAACCTGGTAGGATCTCGGATTTATAGATTTCGAAATTTCCGCCAGCCGTTTTGTGTTTGCACTTGTGAACGATCCAACAATGATCATCACATCGTTTTCTTTCGGCATAGTGCGTATTTCTGCTTGATACAATTTAGTGGGTTTACAAATCGTATCATAGTATCTCATTTCCCGGCCGAGTGTCATGAGCTTTTGCACGATTTTCTGAGCATTTTCAATATTCTGTGTCGACTGGACAACAACACCGATTTTTTTGACACGGCTCGGGATTTTTTCTTCCACTTCTTCGGGACTTGAAATGATTATCGGATTCTTGACTTGTCCGGCGATTCCTATCACTTCATCATGCGGATGATCTCCGATAATGACCACTTTATAGCCGTCCTTTTCGAGATTGCGGGCATGTTCATGAATCTCGAGAACAAGCGGACAGGTGGCATCAACAATAGTATACCCTTTCTTTTTTGCCTCGTCATACACTTCCGGAACAGTTCCATGCGCACGGAGAAGCAAGGTGCCGGGGTTTTTTTCGGAAAGCGTTTCAGCCACCTTTACACCAGCTTTATCTATCCTTTTCACAACATGCTCATTGTGAACGATGTCGCCAAGCATGAGGACATTATCACTTTTTTCGGATTCTTCCAGCGCTTTGTCAACCGCCATTCTGACACCAAAACAAAAACCCGAATTTTTTGCAACATTTATTTTTTTCATGATATATTTTTTTTAAAGGACCAAAATATAATTTTGAGAATTTGAGAGTAGATATAATCCGGCTTAAAAGCAAGCCAAATCTGTGAATTCGCTTGTTTCGCATCATTTTTTTTCTAAATTAAACACAGAACTACTCCGCACACTATCCCGGATGAAATCGGTGACGACTGCCGTTATAGAAACAATTTGCTTATGAGAGTTCTTTGTTATATAATCCGAAATATCAGCCTGGTTGCTGGTGGTATTGCGATTGGTCTGGGGATAGTTTTCTTCACCGAATATCCAGCAAATGCTCAGCCCCAATTAAACGGTTATTTCGAAAACAGACTCTTTATCACCATTGCAGAAAATGATGTTGCATTTTCTCATCTGAAAAACTCTCTGAATTTTGGCGATTACAACAGAGCACGGATAATTATGCGGCACGATGTGTCGGCAAACAGTTCTTTGACTGTCGCTGTAGACTATTTCACCTATCACGGTTTTTTACAACAGCAGGTACGCCAGCCCGGTACAGGAACAGACTTTACCTCGACATCGGATGATCAGCAGTTTGTTGTAGACAGAGCATATCTCAGGCTCTATTTTCGTAAAGCTGACGTAACCATTGGAAAGCAGCGCATATCGTGGGGGCGGTCGTTCCTCTGGAGTCCTTTTGATGTATTCAACAGAGTCAATTTTTTTGAGCCGCAGGAAGAAAAATTCGGTGTTAATGCATTCCGGATTTCTATTCCCTTCGGCCAAACAAGCAGCCTCGAAGGGGTGTTTGTACCGGAAAATCAATTTGACACTTCATCCGGTGGAACGCGGTTACTGTGGAATTGGCACGGAATGGAAATGGCAGCATCAGCAATACATTTTGCAACACCTCAACTTCGCCAGAACATATACGGCGTCGAATGGAGAGGCGACGCTGGGGTAGGTTATTGGTTTGAAGGGGCACTCTATAATGAAAATCCGGCTCTGTCAATTCTGGTAGTGCCGGACAATTATTACCGATGGGTTATTGGAACAGATTACTCTTTCAACATAAAAAACGGACTTTTATTAAGCGCCGAATATAGCCATGACGAGAGCGGTGAATCGGAACAAAATCGTTACAACTATAATCGTCTCTTTACCGGGATCCGGCCGCTTCTCGCACGTGACTATCTGTATGGTTCTGCCAACTTGAATTTCAGCGATCTGTTATCGGTGTCAGCGGCAGTACTGGCCAATTTAAATGATTCCGGATATTATTTTATGCCGTCACTTCAGTATCAACTTTTTTCTGATACGGATTTGAGAGTCGGCGCTTTTATTCCTGTTGCCGATACTGGCTCCGAGTTCAATCCATCTGATGCGATTGACCAGTTTGGAGCATTCGGAAATTCTATGGTGTATGCATGGTTCAGAGTTTATTATTAAATATAACAATAGCGAGACTTCTCCACTGCGCTTCGTACAATTCGGAGATTCGATCGAAATGACATAAATAGTACAATCAATATGAATTTAAATTGAATAGTAAAAAATATTGTAGAAACATTTTAAGAGTATTAATTTGTATCTAAAGTAACCCATTCAGGTTGCAAAAGTAAAATAGCTCAGGACTCACTATGGATATTGTACGACTTGAAAATGTCGATAAGATTTACCGAACCGGAAAAACAGAACACAAAGCGCTGCATAATGTCAACGTAAGCATTTCAGCCAGAGAGTTAGTCTCAATAGCAGGACCATCCGGTTCAGGAAAAACTACACTGTTGAACTTGATCGGTTGTCTCGATCAACCGACATCCGGTGAGGTGTTGCTTGATGGCGTTCCGGTAAAGGATCTTGCTCATAATCAGCGTGCCGATTTGCGGAATGCAAAAATCGGTTTTATTTTTCAGACATTTAACCTCATTCCGGTTTTGACTGCATACGAAAACGTTGAGTTTCCGCTTTTGATCGGGCGCAAAATAAGCATTCAGAAGCGGCAACAGATGATTACTGATATGCTGACAGATGTTGGACTGTACGACTTAATGCATCGAAGACCAGCTGATATGAGTGGCGGACAGCAGCAGCGTGTTGCGGTCGCGCGGGCACTTATAAAAAAACCGAAGCTCATTCTTGCCGATGAACCGACTGCGAATCTTGATTCACAAACGGGAAAAGCAATTCTCGAGATGATGCTTGAACTCAATAAAAAACATAATATCAGTATTATATTTTCCACACACGACAGGATGGTTATGGATTTTGCTTCCCGGCTCATTGTGTTACGAGATGGCAGAATCAATGAAGATAAAAATAATAACAGAATATTATGATTATTAAACTCGCATTCAGGAATATTTTCCGAAATTTCAGGCGGTCGCTGCTCTCGTTTTTGACTATCTCGATCGGAATCGGCCTCTCCATACTACTCGTTGGATTTTCAATCGGAATGGAGCAGCAGTCTATCCGTCTTTCGATCGATACACGGACAAGCCATGTTAAAATTTACGGGAAGGGATACATCGAAGATGATATGACCCTCCCGCTTGACTACACAATTTCCGATTATAATGTTGTTCTCAATGAAATTGAGAATATTCCTGAAGTTGTCAGCGCTTCGGAGCGGATACTATTTTCGGCAACTCTGACTGATGGAATTGATGAGCTCAGAATAATCGGCGCCGGTGTCGATCCCGGCCGGGAAGATAATGCATTCAGATTATCAGATTATATCACAGACGGAACATATCTCTGGAACAGTGAAGAACACATCGTCCTTAGTAATATAATTGCCAATCTTTTCAATGTCACAACGGGCGATTATCTTACCCTCATAGCGCGCACACAATACGGTGCGATAACCGCTTTAGATATGGAAATTACCGGAATATATCACAGTGCAAATCCCGAAGTTGATAACAATTATATTTTTATTCCTTTGGAAACAACACAAATGCTTCTGGAAATGGATAACAAGGTGACAGAAATCGCTTTGTTCGGAAATTCGATGAATGAATCACTCATCCTGCCCGAAATTATCAGCAGTCACATTGAAGCTGATTTATACGATGTTGTTACCTGGGAATATATGGCACGTGATCTGCTCCGGTTCTATGCCATGCGGGCAAACTCACGCATTATCATATACTGTATACTCTTTACTGTGGCATTTGCCAGTATTATGAATACTATGCTCATGTCGGTATATGAACGGTTTCGTGAAATTGGCACCCTAATGGCACTCGGATTCCGCCGAAGTAAAATAACAGCATTGTTTGCATGTGAAGGGCTGTTTCTCGGTGTGTTCGGTAGCACAGTTGGCTGCCTTCTGGGTGGCGGATATACCTATTATCTCAAAATACATGGGATCGATTTCAGTAAATTCGGAGAGAATGGTTTCGGTGATATTCCAATCGGTTCTGTTATCTATGCGGACATAACGATGAATGTTCTGATTTTCTTTTTTATTACTGGAATATGTGTAGCACTCTTTTCCGCTCTGTATCCGTCCATCAAGGGAGCACGAATGGAACCATCTCATGCATTACGTTCAGTGTGAGATTGCATACGGATACACAGACAATTGATTGTTGGTTAATTTAATTAAACTATGTCGAAGTACTTGTTAAAAATTGCGTTACGAAATGTTTTCCGCAATAAACGGAGAACCGTTCTGACTGCCGTTGTTATCATGATATCGGTAGGTGCTTTTCTCTTTATGTTCAGCTATATCAAAGGTGTCAGGGACAGCATCGTCGAGGATTCCATAATGCTTACCGGGCACATTTCTGTCCAACATCCGGAATACAGTATGAAAGAGAGGATGCTTTCACTGTCTGTTCCGGTGCGCAATTACGCCGCGATCCGGGATACATTGCAAGCAATGAAATCAGTGCGTGCTGCGGCAGGCAGGATCAAATTTGGCGGTCTTATTGACTTTCGTGAAAAGAATGAACCGGGTGCCGGATATGCATTCGATCCTTCCAATGAAGAAGGTATAATTGACATTTCGGAATCTCTGGTAAGCGGAGTCGGATTTTCCGAAGGAGATGATGGAAAAAATGAATTGCTGATCGGTTCTGAGCTTGCAATGTCACTCGACATACTGCCGGGTGATACGGTAACGGTCATTTCAAGCACTGCATACAAATCTCTTACGGCAGTCAACCTTGTCGTTACAGGAATAGTAGACATGTTAAGCGGTGCAATGAACAAACTCTTTTATATGCATCTCGAAACCGCTCAATATTTCCTCGACATGGACGACAGCGTCTCTGAGATAGCCGTATTTCTCGAAGAAAACAGTGATGAAGATCTGGTGAAAAACTCAATTGAAGCCATTGAAGGTGTTTCGGCAACGTACCGGGTTATGACCTGGCTCGATAAAGGTATATTGCGAGATTATCTGCCCATGCTCGACTCGGCAAATGCATTTATTATAGTAATTTTCGGTTTGATTGCAGCATTGGGGATCATCAACACCATGCTTATAGCGGTATTTGAACGCACACGTGAAATCGGCGTGTTTTCAGCATTCGGCATGAAACGGCGGGAAATTCTGGCTGTATTTTTATTCGAAGCACTGTTTATCGGCTGTTTCGGGGGAATCGCCGGTGT
The DNA here is from genome assembly GCA_965249485.1 of bacterium. Classification (GTDB taxonomy): domain Bacteria; phylum SM23-31; class SM23-31; order SM23-31; family SM23-31; genus CBDFMG01. The sequence continues at coordinate 3,578,836 of OZ252239.1, forward strand.
TTTATTAGGAGGATACTGGGCTATATATCTTGAAATAAACGGATTATCACTTGGAAATGTTGCCGATGGTTTTTCAATACCAGTCCGTTCAATAATCTACAGTGATTTTCGTATCATTCATGGAGTGAGTGCATTTGTACTCGGTATAACAATGTCTGTATTAGCAGCATTCTTGCCTGCTGTCAAGGCCGCACGTATGGAGCCGACAGATGCGCTCAGAACACATTAAATATCATCAAAACTTATGACCTATACAATTCGATTTAGGTTTCATCGCATGTTTTTGATGTTTTTCATTGGTCTTATTACACTTGCACCGTTAACTGCGACAGCGCAGAATACGTTTACAGCCGATGAAATTCTTGAAAAAATTGACAAGAACTTAATATCATCAACTGTCATCTATTCTGCCAAGATGATTATCCATCAACGGGACAGAATCGATACCAAAGAGATGCGTGTCTGGGGTGAGGGTAAAAAAAACACGTTTGTCGAGTATCTTTCACCGGCCCGGGACAAGGGAACAAAATACCTTCGTCTCGATGAGAGCTTGTGGATGTTTTTACCCAGTATTGAAAAGACCATCAAAATTTCGGGACATTTACTCAGACAAAGCATGATGGGGAGCGATTTTTCGTATGAGGATTCACTCGACAGAAATAAACTGCAGGAAGATTATACTGCTACTATTTCTGGGGAAGAAATCCTGAATGAGCGACTCTGTTATGTGCTTGATCTCATCGCTGCCCATAAAGATGTGACCTATCACCGGAGAAAAATGTGGATTGATAAAGAGCAATTTGTCGGCCTAAAAACAGAACTGTACGCTCACACCGGGAAACTGCTGAAAGTGATGACTGCAAATACCATTGAACGTGTTCAAGACCGGTATTATCCTGTCCATGTTGAAATGAGAGATCAACTCCGGAAAAATTCTTATACAGAATTTGTTATCACGAAAATCGAGTTTGATACCGATATTCCTGAATCCATATTTTCTCTTCGGAATCTTGAACGCAGGTAAGGATAAATAGTTACACGGTTATAGCAGATTAGTTCTATTCCTGATCACCGGGGAGGCTGTCGAGGACAGGCTGAAGTAGAATTTCAGGAACATATCCCATAACAATAAAATTCGTGCCGTTATCCCGTTTAACCAGCACAGTACCTTCGAGGACAAACATTTGCTGTTGTGGTCTCGGTCTTCGGGAGGCTCTACTAACAAATTCCTGCAGCTGGCGCGGCAGCTCACCGCTTACTTGAAACAGTGAAAACATAATGAGCCCATCGGTATAAACCTGATGATACATATTGGCGCGGGCCGGGCCGATGAGCCTGATTTTATCAAGTACGAATCCCGGAGGCAGTGTTTCAGGTATGATAATTTTTTCCCGGTGATTTTCCGGCAGCTGTTCAAGAGTAATAAATTCTCTTGAGACTGGCCGCGCTGCTCTTTGCACTATTCTATTTTGTTGACGAACTTCTCTTTGTTCGACTTCCTCGTCAGATAGCAGACCTATCTCTTCGTCTGATTCGACAATCCTAATTTCGGTAAATAACTCTCTATACACCGGTTCGTCCGGTATCCCGGGATGGTAAATTTCCCGTTTCAAGATAATGCCGGTCTCTTTGTCTACCCAAATTCTGTTTCTAGGCCGGAACTCATAATCAGGATCGATAAAAATGATGTCTGCAACTCTGCCTGCTATTGAGTCTTCCGATTCTCTAACAATTGTGTAATTATTACGGAGAACTTCAAAATGAATAGGATTGTTGAGAAGGTTACCCGCTGCGGGCATTCTCCGCTGCATCCCCCGGTCGTAATTCTGAAGCATTCTTCTCTGCCTGATAGACATTTTGTGCTGCATATCCTTCTGAAATCGTTCTCGAATTTTCCCAACCTGTTCTTCAAGATCATGTTCCAGCAGAATCCGCTCCTCAACACGGTTATGAACAGGATCGAAATAGATCTCTTTTTCAAACTTGCGGTGTATATTATTTATCCTCCGCTCGATATCCATTCTACCCAAGTAGCTGATCGTACTGTGTGCTTTAGTCATTCTTTCAAACAGCTCAACAATTGTTTCCTCATCCGGACTGTGCTCCTGAGCTGTGACCGGTGAAGAAGATACGATACAAACAAGTATACCGTATAGAAATGCGCCTATTATTTTATTACGATTCATATTCATTTTTGTAGCAATACGTATAAATATATTTTCATATTCAAACATCAATTCTGTTATTGATCTTGTTCCTGTGGCGAATCTTCTTCCCAGTTTTCCGGAATATAAACTTCTACTGCATACAACGGTGTCGGATCAAAAATATGACCGGCCATAACTATGTCATGTTCTTCCCAAATCATATCAAGTGTTGCCTCATATGCCTCTTCAGTAAGCACTCCATTGTCAAATTCTGACAGATAGTTACTTGTCAACAGAATGCCAACATACACGATTGCTGCAGCTGCTGGGACCAGGGCCACTTGAAGCCAGCGGCGGGGCAATCCAATTCTTCTTCTGTTGCCCTGAGCATCTGCATTGTTTATAACAGTTTCCAAATAATCATCCCAGAACGATTCATCATGTCCGGATGTCCGAATAGAATCGAGCAGTGCATGATAACCTGTCTCTACTTTGAATGAACGAGCACAGTTCCGGCAATCTCCAGCGTGCAATTTTACTTCATTCGGGATACCGTTCCTCTCATCCGGCTTACTACCGGAGAGCCATGTTTGAAATTGGTTACAGTCCATAGTTATATCTCATTTATAAATTGTTGTAACTGCTCTTTTAATTCTTTACGCGCATAGTGGAGCCTGGACCTGACCGTTCCGACTGCAACTCCTATAATTTCCGCTGCTTCTCTGACCACACTCTGTCTGTCGGACACTTCATCGAAACTCTCCTGTTCATTTGGGAACTCCTCATTGGAATTTTCTGCTCCGGAAAAATAGGAGGAAAAAGGTATAAACGAGAGCGCTTTTTTTCTTCGTGTAAAGTTTATGCTATGGTTCAGTATAATACGGTAAAACCATGGGGAAAATTTACTTCCTTCTTTGAACTTGCCGATCGAGGTGTAAATCTTCAAAAATGCATCTTGTGAAAGATCACGAGCAACATCAATGTCTCCGACAACCTGATAAGCGATCGAATAGCTTGCCCGCATATACCGTTTAACAAGCTCAGCGTATGCTGCCTCAGAACCTTTTTTGACCAACGCCACAAGAGATTCATCAGAGTTATCCGTTAAACGGGCAGAGACTGCTTTTGATTCAATTTTAAGGTTACGTTCTTGTTCCAAATGTCTGCCAGAACTTTTGAGTTTTACCGCTTGCTGACCGATTGAGCCTTCCATATCGTTGAAGATATTACGAAATTTAGATTAAATACAATAAATAATTTTTTTATGCAACTAATTTAGAGAAAATTCTTTCATAAGATCATTATTCATTTGCTCAATATCTTTCTCCTGTCGTGCCTCAAGATCATGCTCGATTGCTTCAAAATTGAACTCCATCGCGTCTTGTTCATCTTGCAGTATTTCAAAATCGTTCTCGATCTCTTCAAAATCTTGCATGTCAAAGAAATAATCAAATTCACTATCATACAGATCGTCAATCAACATTGTTTCATTCCCATCATACAATAGTTCACCAAGCCATGCAAGATCTTCATCTGCATATTCAAAATCCTCTATGAATGCATCGCCGCTGTTGCGTCTGATTCGGATATCGTAATTTCTGTTGATTCCCCGTGTATCTCCCCTGAAATTATGCAGTTTTTTCCGCATTCCTGACATATTTTTATGAAAATTTAATCCCGGTTGAAATCCTAATCTTCCGCGGTGGCCCATCATTGAATAATTCCTGCCAAATCTCCGATCAGGTAGATTTTCCAGCTGTTCCTGAGTTAGAACACTCTTTATACCGTTCCTGAGTGCAATCCCACCCATCTTTATGTCAATTTGAGATGAAGAAATTTTCTCCAGTTGACTCCGTATCCTGGATTCAGATGCAGATTCATCATCAATAAGGTCTCGGAGTTCTATCTGTGCCACGCGCACATCAGCACGTATTTGAATGGCCTTTTTCTGCCAGTCCTGACGAATATCTTTTATTTGTTCAATTTGTTCATCGGTCAATGACTCTCTGAACATTCGCATTTTTTCCCTTGCTGACTGAACATTACCCCGGTTGTTTTGGGCAAATGCAGATGTTGTTATTAGCATTATTCCGGCAAGAGTTGCGATTACAAAACCTTTCATGATAACCTCCGTCGAATATAAAATTATTACAATCTTTTCAATTAGATAGTGAGCACGTGCTTTCTTTGTGACTACATATATACATACAGTTGGGGAAGTGTATACGTTCATTTCTAAGCTAAAAGAATTATATGTAATTGAATAATACGCGGTTAAATGTTTACATTTAGAATAAATTGACGTAGTATTAATGTGATGATTTTTCAATATTTAAATAGAATTGTGGAACTCAACATGACAATAATTAATCACTATCTTCATCAAATATAAAATTGAAGCAATTGAACTATGATCAAAGCTGATTTTGCACTTATAAACGGGACTATTTGGACCGGAGATAAGATAGCTCCGATGATTGAGGCATTTGCAGCATACCGGGGAACCATTATTGCCACCGGTTCAACTGAAAAAATCCGGCAGCTCTTTAGTAACAACACCGAAATATATGATGCTGAAAAACGGTTTGTTGTACCTGGTTTCATTGACAGTCATGCACATTTTGTTCTAGGAGGACTTTCGCTGATCCAGGCAAAAATATCACATTTGAGCAGCAGAGATGAATTTGAAAATACTATTCGGGATTATGAAAAGAATTTACCTGCGGAACATTGGTTGACCGGGACTGGCTGGGACAATACTGTCTGGCAGAATGATAATCTTCCCGACCGGGCACAACTCGACCGGGCTGCCCCGGGCCGGCCTGTTTATCTTGTCCGGCAGGACATGCATATGGCCGTTGTTAACAGCCGTGCTCTGGAGCTTGCCGGAATAGACAACGCGACTCCCGATCCCGCTGGCGGGAAGATTGACCGGGACCCCGATACAGGAGAATGTACCGGAATTCTCCGTGATGCGGCTATGCTTTTGGTGTTTGACATCCTGCCTCAACCAGACACGGATACATACAGAACAGCTATTGAGGCGGCATGTCAAGAATGCCGTAAAAATGGTATTACGGGTTTACATGATATTACCCTTCCCGTTCATATCCCCCATATCCAGAATTCAGCTGAACAGGATTGGTTTACCCTTCGGATGATACTCCATCCACCACTGAAGCAGTGTAAAGAAGTCATAAAAAATTATGCCTCCTTATATTCTAATAATAGCTTATTACGGATTGGCGGATTTAAGGCATTCTCCGACGGTTCACTCGGATCGAGTACTGCCCTCTTTCTGGACCCCTATTCTGATAATCCTTCAAGCTGTGGTATTCCGCATGAGGAGATGCTTCCCGCACCAGGTAATGATTTGAGCAGAGGCGCACTCTACCGTGATGGAAAAATAGCCGATTCTGAGGGATATAATTTATTCATCCACGCAATTGGCGACCGTGCTAACCGCACGGTTCTTGATGTATTCGAGCACATTACTCAGGATAATAAAAAACGGGACCGTCGCTGGCGGATTGAGCATGCACAGCATATCCATCCGGATGATTTTCAGCGGTTTAGAGAATTAGATGTAATTGCATCGGTACAACCGTACCACTGTATCGACGATGCACGTTTTTGTGAGCGTCGTATCGGGAGGGAACGCTGCAAAAACAGTTTCGCTTTTAAATCTTTGTTAGACTATGGAGTTCGTCTGGTGTTCGGATCGGATTGGACAGTTGCTCCACTCAACCCCCTGCTTGGTATCGATGCGGCTGTAAACCGTATTCCGATCGGCGAACGTCATTCCTGGTACCCGGAGCAACGAATTAGTCTTGAAGAAGCACTCAAAGCTTACACCGTTAATCCGGTTTATTCTGCTTATAGCGAGAATGTACAGGGCTCGATTTCTCCCGGAAAAACCGCAGACTGTGTCGTTCTTTCCGAAAATCTGTTTACCATTCCACTGGAACACATCAAAAATGTCCGTGTAGTATCCACAATTTTCAATGGCAAAATCGTGCACAGTAGTGGAAATTAAATAGTAATCTGAAATGAATTAAAATCGAAAAATCACTTTAAGTGTGGGGTAGAGAAGCAGTAAAATCAAGAGTAGGATAAGGGGAAGTTTGTAGGAGATACGGGACTGTGGAAATTCATAGCGGCAATATGGACAGGTGCTCTCGTCTTTATCAACCTCAAGAGCGCATGATGGGCATTCTTTCATTGGGGATTAGTATGTAATATTAAATGTAACTATCAATCAGAAACTACGACAACATCCTCTCTAAAATAATCGAAGGACACTTCACAATGACGGAAGCTTAATGAGTTAATGTAAACAAGCTGTCTCTCTTTTCAGAATACGGGATGATATTTATTTACAACACCCAACATCACTGCTGGTCATTTACATTCGTCACACTGTCAGTATTGCCGTAACGGCCGACGACAATAAAATCGTCATCCTTCCAATCCTCCTGTGGAAATGCTTCACTGAGACTCCCGTCCTCTTTTCGGAAGACGAGCCGTTCAATTCCCGAATTAATAATCATCCGGAGGCAGATTACACAGGGAAATGCTTCAACAAAACTGCCATCGGGGTTTTCACCGACAAGATACAAAGTACCACCAATCATCTCCCGGCGTGCAGCTTGAATCATTGCATTCTGCTCGGCATGTACCGAGCGGCATAATTCATAATTTTTCCCGTGAGCTATATTATTTTGTTTCCGCCAGCAGAAGCCGTGTTCGATTGAAGATTTGACTTTTCGCGGAGCACCGTTGTAGCCGGTTGCAACTATTTCATCTTTATTGACAATTACCGCACCGAAATGGCGCCGGAGGCAGGTCGACCGATCAAAGGTGTTTTCAGCAATTTTAATGTAATATTCATCTTTACTCACTCTGTCCATCAGATAAGCCTTTCAAATATCTAAAATGGTGCTCCACTTTTCTAAGTAGTTCTTCAATGGTGCCATTATTAAGAAACTCTGTTTCAAATTTCCAGTCGTTGAGGTCAATTTCACTTGCATGGTTTGGATCGCGGTCATCGGCAACATAATTGACACGATCAATCTTCCAGACAACCCCTCCCATTTCCTTAATCATTCCTGCTTCATTTTTGAACCGGGTATCTGGTATTAGAAAATCTTCATCTGGATATTTTTCTATTTCTGAACGGACTTTATCTACCCAGTAATCCCAAGCAATTTGTTTCCGCCTGAATTCAGTTCCCCAGAATTGAAGAAGAACTGCATCTTTATCTTTCATTCCACCATAATAATAGTCTGCATCAAAAGGCAATTCAGGTTTTTGTTCACCTTTTTCTTTGATCCAATATATGATATTTTCATTCGGATGGTCGAATCGAAAAAAATCTTCGCTGTTCGTCTTACAATACAATTCTGCCATGGAATCTTTATAAAGAATCGTCGCATTTCTGCACTCTTCATAGAGAGCATCGGCAAAATGGATAACCCGGCATTGAAACAATTCATTCAGATGTTCCGCAGCAGTATCTTTTCCCTGTCGAGCTTTATGGCCTATCCCAATTATCAATCGTTTATTGGTCATAGTATCTTGTCGTATTAGAACATCTGAGTCAACATTATGATGACCTGTCATTGGCACCCAATTCCATTAAAAACGATTTGAATTTATCGAGTGAATCAAATGATTGTGTGACGGTAATTTCAGGATCCCAAAATGGGCTCAAACCAAAATCTTTCGGGTAGTATAAATAGACATCTTTCCCATGAGTGAATGCAAACATGATTTCCTGATTAACACCCGGTGAGTTTTTTTCTACCGGATAGTAAACTGCAACAAGATTACTCTGGGAGATTAATTTGAAATCCCTCCAGACAGTAGCGGCTTTAAGCTGTTTTTGAACCTTATTTTGAAGGGTATTCAAACCTCCGAGATCTTTAATCGAAAGCGGATTAAAAACAATGAAATGTTTCCGTAGTTCAGCTGCGATTGCCTTTGCTTCATCTAAAAGCTCCGGCTGTTCTTCCTGAATTGCTGTTATCGGGAAACTCATGTAGATTTTTTTCCGCTCCGGATTCAAGATCATATTGCCGAGACTCAGAATATTTTCACAGGTCGGTATTAGATAAAAGTCTTTATTCTGAAAAGTTGCGAGAGTTTCGGTAATAAACATTTCTTCATCACGCCATATGATTATCTCTTCAAGGCTCAATCTGTTTGACCATTGCGAATCCTGCTTCAGGTTTTCATAAATAGACTGAGCATCATCAACAAAATTTACATAGATATCGGGATTTATCTTGTTAAGATAGTGGACATCAAATCCCGATCTAAGAAACTTATTCCACCTGAAACAGGCGTGAGTTGCAATGAGCACATGTGTATCCGGATCAGCCTTGAGTAGGCTGTCGATTTCATTACAAATTCGCTCAAATGCTATTGCACGGAGCGCATCGAGGTTATGCAGATCGAGGACCTTTTCTTTTGTAACTTTCTGCCCAAGATCGGCTCCTGCCCGCGATAAGTAATGCCACGTATCAAAAATTACTACTTTCTGGCCATGCTTTTCAAGAAAGGGTTTTAGCTCTTCAATAAATGTGAGCTTTTGCATTCCGCTAATACCGGTACAGAAGATCTTCATAATAATAATTTGATTAGGTAATACAAATTGGATAATTTCTATTTTAAAGAAAATTATGGAGAAAGGCAACAGGAACTCATAGAGAAATTTCAAGAATTCGCACTATTGTCACGTACCTGCTGTAAAAAATCAGTCATACTCCCAAGGCTTAAAAATAACATTGTTATCTCGCAAATCGAACAATGACGGATATCCCGTTGCCGCAAGGAGTTCTTCGAGTTCATGATTCATATTTTTGACATAATCTTCGACCCGCTGAGCTTTGTCTTCTATAACGAGGCCGCGCTGCAAGGAACGATCATGAGTCGTAATACCGACCGGACAGATCCCTTGATTGCACTGGAGAGCTTGTATACAGCCGAGCGCAAGCATAAATCCGCGTGCGGTATATATTGCATCTACTCCATATGAAAATGCGTTGATCTGCCTGGCGGGATTTATTAGTTTTCCCGATGCAACTAACTTAAACCGGTGTCGTACTCCTTCATCCTTAAGAATTTTCTTAACATACTCGAGTGCACGGAAGAGAGGTATGCCGACGTAATCCATAAAACTCCGAGGTGCGGCTCCCGTGCCGCCTTCTGCACCATCGATAACTATGAAATCTGGAAACCTGTCCTGCCGTTTCATCTCTTGTATAAATCCATCAAATTGTTCGATATTACCGAGGCATAATTTGATACCTACCGGAAGCTGTGAAACATCCTGCACGTTTGAAAAAAACCGAACGGTGCTTCCAGCATCTTTACATTCCACATGGCACGGTGGCGATATCACATCTTCACCAACCGGAACTCCTCGAATTTCAGCAATTTCCGGAGTAACCTTATCTCCGGGAAGCATCCCACCTTTTCCGGGTTTTGCTCCTTGAGAAAGTTTCAATTCAACCATTTTAACACAATCATGAGCAGCTATCTCTCTCAATTTCTCTTCATTAAGGGAGCCGTCATCATTCCGAACGCCAAATTTAGCTGTACCCATTTGAAAGATTATATCAGGGCCTTCCATTAAATGGTATTTTGGAAATCCGCCTTCACCGGTATTCATGGGAATACCCGCCCGCTTTGCTCCCCGCGCAAGCGCCCGTACCGCATGCTCTCCGAGCGCGCCAAAACTCATAGCACTAATCATGGACGGCTTTGTAATCGTGTAACTATTTTCGATGCCTCGTTCCTGCCCGAATGTGAGCGAATATTGCTGAAGTTGATCCTTATTTAACGGATAAAGCGAATTCCGGATCATGCCATACCTGAGTCCTTCGAGTGTACCATACGGAGCAGTCGATTCCCGGTTTTTGGCGTACCGGTAAACCTCCGCACGCTCTCTTCTTGAAAAAGGTTTTTCTTCCGTGTCACTCGCTATCCAGTATTGTCTGAGTTCCGGACCAACACTTTCCATAAGGTAGCGCATCGCTCCGAACACACCGAAATTTCTTAGGACAGCATGCCCCTTTTGTACAAATCTATAGTGAATTTCCAATAAGAGAAGGAGACCGAAAACACCGGTACCGATGAAAAACCAAGGATGGTAGAAAAATCCCAACAATGCAAAGATGATTGAGCCGGCTACGATAGAACGCGAAAAAAACACTGCCATGCTCATTAAATCGACCGTAGAACCATCCGTTCGGGTACTCATAAAGGTATCTCCCTATATTTCGAAATATATTTAAGAAAATTAGTTGATTGTATATTCAAAGCAGCGTGAGTTTGATCAAATTCGCATCTTAAAAGGATTCTCACATTCTTGCCAGAGGATCGGAACACTGAATGGCCAAATATCGTATATTAAATAAATCTACACTTGAAGTGGTAGGAATATACATTTTTTTCTGTTGAATTCAAATATTTTACTCAGATGCAATGCATCACTACTTATCTGAGCTCCGATGATTCAATTTATGAGCTCAATGATTAGCTCTGCTGTATTATCAACATCTATCTTGTTAAAATTAATCATAAATAAATCCGGCAGCAAAGACTTCCAAACACGGAATAGTTATTTTTCTCTATGACCTATATTGTTATTTTTTCTAATTTTAGTGCCCGTCAACACCATCCGATTCACCTAAAAAAACCTTGACTATAAAAGACAATTTATGTACTTTTTTGTGCGTTCGCTTTTGCAAATTAGTGTACCCGTAATCTGGAATTTCTATAAAAGGGAAACAATCCGGTTGGGGATACAAATAGTTTTACGATCTGCATCCAATAGTTGATACGAGGAGAATTATATTTTGAAATATGCTGAGCGGATGAGCAGACTCGGAACAGAGACGGCTTTTCTCGTTATGGCAAAAGCAAAGGCGCTGGAAGCTCAGGGACACGATATTATACACCTCGAGGCAGGTGAACCCGATTTTGACACCCCTGAGTTCATTCGTACCGCCGGCAAAAGAGCGATCGATGACGGATGGACAAAATACACTCCTGCAAACGGTTTGCTCGATTTCAGAAAAACGGTAGCAGAGGAAGTTTCCCGCACACGAGGAATTGACGTAGATCCCGAGGGTGTTGTCATTACACCAGGGGCAAAGCCTATCATGTTTTATACGATTCTTGCTCTTGTCGATCACGGTGATGAGGTGATATGTCCGAATCCTGGTTTTCCGATTTATGAGTCAATGGTCAATTTCGCGGGTGGAAAACCTGTCCCCCTTCCGCTGCTAGAGTCGAAAGAATTTGCATTTGATATCAACGATTTGAAGCGGATAGTATCCGACAAAACCAAAATGATCATCATCAACAGCCCCCATAATCCCACGGGGGGAATGCTTTCGAAAGCTGACTTTGAGGGGATTGCAGAACTTGCCCAAAAACATGATTGCTGGATTCTTACTGATGAAATCTATATCAAAATTGTTTATGAGGAAGAGTTTGCTAGTATTACTAGCTGCGAAGGAATGGCAGAGCGGACAATTATTCTTGACGGATTTTCCAAAACCTATTCCATGACAGGATGGCGTCTTGGTTTCGGAGTAATGCCGGTTGACCTCGCAAAGGAAATTACGAAACTTCAGATTAATAGCAATTCGTGCACAGCAGGCTTTTCACAGCAAGCAGGAATAGCGGCTCTGACCGGTCCACAGGAAAAGTCAGAAAAGATGGTTGAAGAATTCAAGAAACGTCGGGACTTTTTTGTTGATGGCTTGAATTCGATAACGGGAATTCGCTGTTTGAAACCAAAGGGAGCATTTTACGTATTTCCTAATATCGAAGGTACAGGAAAATCGGCGGACGAGCTATCACGAGTGCTCTTAGAAGAAGCGGGTGTTGCAAGTATTTCCGGCTTGGCATTTGGAGAATATGGAAAAGGATACCTCCGCTTTTCTTTTGTGAATTCGATCGAGAACATCGAAAAAGCCCTTGAGCGAATTCAACAAACTGTTACACGGTTTTAGTGTTGAGCGGACTAAATCTCAATACTAAAGTACTCCTAAAACGGAAATGACGATGATTATTACGACAAAAATTGAGGGAAACTGTGACAGAATCACTTAAACAGACAGCACTAAATGACGCTCATACTGGATTAGGTGCAAAGATGGTGGAATTTGCCGGATTCTCTATGCCAATTGTTTACTCAAGTATCATCGAAGAACATAAGGCTGTCCGGAATTCTGTAGGACTTTTTGATGTATCACACATGGGCGAATTCAGATTTCGGGGAGATCGCGCTCTAGATTTACTCCAGAATGTTACCATCAACGATGTTTCCGCACTCGAATTGGGGCAGGCGCAGTATTCCGCAATGTGTTATCCCGATGGCGGAATCATTGACGATATTCTTGTCTATAAATTCGATGACCACTTTATGATGGTCGTCAATGCTGCAAATGCACAGAAAGATTTTGCCTGGATAACGGACCACATGATTGATGATGTCGACTTTACGAACATGAGTGACGACATTACACTCGTTGCCGTCCAGGGACCTGAATCCCGTAACCTGCTTCAGACACTCACACCTGTGGATCTTTCGACAATTAAATACTACCGGGCTGTTCATGGATCTGTTGCTGATAGAAAGATGATAATTTCCCGGACAGGGTATACGGGCGAACTTGGATTCGAACTTTATATGGATACCGGTTCATCACTCCATGTGTGGAATACGATAATGGATACTGGGCAGAACTATGACATTCAACCTGCTGGGCTTGGGGCTCGCGACACACTCAGGCTTGAAAAAATGATGTGCCTCTATGGCAACGATATTACAAAAGATACCAATCCAATCGAGGCTGGTCTCGGATGGATAACGAAACTTGACAAAGGTGATTTTATCGGACGTGATGTGCTTGCTTCGGTTAAAGAACAAGGCCCGAAGCGGAGGCTGCGAGGTTTTGAATTGTCCGGTAAAGGTATACCGCGTCATGGTTACACCATTGTGAAAAACGGAAATGAGATCGGTGAAGTGACAAGTGGTTCATTTTCTCCTTTGCTTTCCAAAGGGATTGGCATAGGTTATGTGCAGAAAGAGTTCACCGATATCGGGGCTGAAATTGAGATATCAATCCGGGGAAAAAGTATCCCTGCGACTATTATCAAGCCACCATTTGTTTAATATGTGTACGTATTTTGCATGAAAATACATGTTTTCATAACACCTGCAGAGATTGACGATAACTATGCGGCACGGCGCCGCTCAACACCATCAGAAAATGATCCGGTGATTGTTATCGATGTTCTCAGGTCGAGCAGTACCATTTTGAGCGCACTGGCAAACGGGTGCCGGGAGATAATTCCTGTTGAATCTGTCGAACGGGCGCTTTCACTCCACACAGCTCTTTTTGACACAGGCCTGATGTTGTGCGGAGAACGTGACGGCATGAGAATCAACGGTTTTGACCTCGGAAACTCTCCTGCTGGAATACACCCGTGACAATGTCGGGGATAAGTCTTTGATTTTTGCCAGCACAAATGGGAGTGTCGCACTTGTTAAACTGCAAAAATGTAAAACCGTATATATTTGCGGATTTCAAAATATGGAAACTGTAGTGGAGTCAGTTGCCGGATCATCTGAATTCGAGACACTTGACATTATATGTTCCGGTCATAAAAACCAGTTTGCTCTTGAAGATATTGTCTGTGCCGGAAAACTGATTGAACGGATACATGCGCGATACTCGGGCAACATCGCATTGTCAGACTCGGCACGTTCCGCACATCAGTTGTATATACATAATTCCGAATCCCTGAAGGATATGATTCGAGAAGTAGATCATGGGCGAGAATTAATTGATATTGGTATGGAACACGATCTCGATATATGCATAGAATTAGATACTATACCACTACTTCCAGTTTATGCAGATGGGAAAATTGGATCGATTTAAGCTTGAATTAGTGTATTTGTTAGTTATCCGTGGTAAAATCTGCCGCACATAATTCGATCAAAGCTTTTGCCGTTTTCGAGTACAATTTATTGTGTGTACGCTGTTAGCAGCGGCAGTTTGAGGGGTCTCATGAAACGACAACAATCCAGACGAAAACGAATAATAACCGGCATAGTTTTAATCACGATTTCGCTTCTCTTGAGTTTGAGTATCCTTTCCTATTCAATTACCGATTTCGAACCATCCCTCCACGACATTCAGGCAATTGATAATCTGATGGGTATAGGCGGTGCCATCGCATCGTATTACTTGATAAAATTCACCTTCGGTTATGCTGTATTAATACCCTGCATAATCCTTTTGTTATGGGGTTGGCGGACGATCCGCCAGAAACCGTTTCCGTGGCTCAAGCGCCTCTCATTTTATTCCATTGCAACCATGACGCTCATTTCACTCGGATTAGCGCTGATAAGCGAATTTTCGGTTGGAGGAAGTCCTGTAAGTTATGAATATTCTGGGCTTGTCGGAGGATATTTTGCAGCCCACCTTAATATATATCTCGGTAAAACCGGCACCATAATTGTCTTTTGTGCACTTGTTTTCATCGTATTTGTACTCTGGTCTCATTTTCCTGTGTGGACTGCGCTCACAAATATCGAGAAACTTTTGAAACGAATCTGGAACTGGAGGAAACTTCCATTTATTGCTGTAAAAAAAGCTGCTGCGCTCTTCGAATCAAATAAACTCAAGAGAAAAACAGAGTTTACACGGAAATTAAAAGAATCGAAGTCGATTGAGACTGATATTCCGTTCATACCGAAACAGGAACAGCCGGTAAAGGAAAGGCTTGAAAAACAGGACGTGTTCCGTAATGTTGAGGAAACTCCAGAACATTCAGGAAGCGATTCAATTCCTTTTGCGATTTCATCACGAAAGGATTCCCAGTCTACCCTTTCAGGTGGTAACGATGAGGAAGAATTCAGGGCCTCGGGACCTTACTCCTTTCCCGGGCTTAATTTGCTTGCTGAACCTCCCGCACAGGTAACAAAAGACTCAAAAGAAGACATTATCCGGCAAGCAGAGTTATTAGAAAGTACCTTACTCGATTTTGGAGTACTCGTAAAAGTCACCGAAGTCCATCCGGGACCAGTTATAACATTATATGAGTTGAGACCAGAAGTCGGCGTCAAGATAAATAAGATTCTTGCTCTTGAAAACGATATTGCTCTTTCTTTAAAAGCGGGGGGAATCCGAATGATCGCTCCAATTCCCGGCAAAGATACGGTCGGGATAGAGATACCGAATCAACATCAGGAAATTGTCTTATTGAAGAGTCTTGTATCCGATAAGGGATTTCAGACAAGTCCTTCAAAGTTGACTGTCGCGTTAGGCAGGACTGTTTCCGGAGAAGCCTACTTTGCAGATTTAGCTAAAATGCCGCATCTTCTCATAGCAGGATCAACCGGCTCCGGAAAAAGTGTCGGAATTAGCTCTATTATAACAAGTATTCTCTATAAATCGGGACCGACAGATGTACAGTTTATCATGATCGATCCGAAAATGCTCGAGCTTACGATATTTAAGAAACTTGACAAGCACCACCTGTTAACTGCCGATTTTATCGATGAAAAAGTTATTACCAAGACGCATAATGCAGTGGCAATTTTAAAAAGTTGCGTCAATGAAATGGAAAAAAGGTATGAGATCTTGGCAAAAGTTGGTGTCCGAAATATTGAAGGATATAATGAGAAGAATAATAAACCGGTTGATCCCAACACAGAAGAACATCTACCAGATAAACTTGAATATATTGTCATTATAATCGATGAACTTGCCGATCTTATGATGACCGCTTCAAAGGAAATAGAAGAGCCGATTACGCGCCTTGCACAAATGGCGCGTGCAGTTGGGATTCATCTGGTGTTAGCAACGCAGCGCCCATCTGTCGATGTTATTACCGGCGTTATAAAAGCAAATTTTCCAGCACGAATAGCGTTCCAGGTAGCAACTAAAATCGATTCGAGAACAATTCTCGATATGAACGGTGCCGAAGAATTGCTCGGGAGCGGAGATATGCTGTTTTTGCCACCTGGGGCGGCAAAACCGATAAGGATGCAAAATGCATTTGTCTCCCAAAAAGAAATTGAAGCAATTGTGGATGCAATAGCAGATAAATCGAAATTCAAAAAAACAACCAAGCTTTCACAGGAATCGGTACGGGATACTCGGAGAGACGGTAGTTCTTCATCAGGAGACCGTGACTCACTATTTACAGAGGCCGCCCGTCTGGTTGTCATGCATCAACAGGGTTCCATTTCGCTCCTACAACGGCGGCTCAAAATTGGTTATGCCCGGGCAGCACGGCTCATTGATGAACTCGAGGATGCAGGTGTCGTAGGTGCATATGACGGGAGCAAAGCTCGGCAAGTTCTATTAGACGAGAATGAAATTGATCAATTTCTGTGAAATGAATAAATTGTATTGATAACCGTATAGTAAGTAGACAGGAGCAGCTAATGAGGGGATTAAAAGTAGTGCTCTGGACCGGTGCCGGATTTTTTCTGCTCCATTTTCTTGCTGTTGTTGTGCCGTGGCGTTCAATAAGCTGGTTCTTTGCATTATATAATACAGATAAGTTCCGGATATCCGGAACTTATAAAATATGGGTGCCGAATAATATTTGCCATGTTTGGGTGCATCGGGTTATTTTTTGTAATGGTAGCACGTGATCCATTGAAATATTTATCTTTTGTATCACTTGCGGGATTCGGCTCATTGTTGTGCGGGCTTTTCTGTCTGGTTTGGGATTTTTATTACAGATTTACTTGGTGGTACTGGCTGATGGATGTTACTCTGTTTACAACATATGGACTGCTTCTATTTTATTTTAAATCAAAAGTGTTGAAAACTTGATGATAAACAAAAGACTAATTTCTATTTTTGTAATGAGTGCACTTGTAATTTCAATGTACGTATATGCAACTCCTGTACATGCACAGAGGAGCGCTCAAAACGCAATAAAAATTCTCCAAAAAAAGTATGATGAGCTCAATGATTTTTCTGCTGATTTGCTTCATGTCCGGGAATTTTTATTTTCCAGTGAAAAAGACACCTCCAGTCAGAAAATATCACTCCTGAAAGAAAACTATTTTAAAATAGAAACATCTGATATGATTTTTGTGACAGACGGAATCACCGTGAAAGATTACAGTCTCTATGAACAACGAATGACAATCGACATCGTTGACAATAGATCGTCCGATTCTTTTCTACCCAAGGATTTTCTTTTTGAGTTTCCGGAGCGGTATAACCCAGTCGATTACCGAGAATCGTCGTATCAGGGTAAACCGATATATATACTTGCATTGGAACCAAAAAATCCTGATGAAGAACTGATGCAGTACCTTGAAGTGCAGATTGATCCGGCCGATTCGCTTGTCAAATATGTGAAGTATACCGATTTTAATGAAAACGAAAATATATATATTCTGGATAATTACCATGTTGACACTGGTTTAGCCCCTGAGCAATTTGATATACACCTACCGGATGATACCGACATCAGAGTAATTGATCTACGATCAAAAAAATAAAGGATTCAATGTAAAAAGTTTCGGCATCCCGGCCGAATCATATTGAAAATATTTTATGAAAACAAAACTTGCTGTTGGAATTGCTATCAGTGTGGCGTTTCTCGTCTGGGCGTTTTGGGATGTCGACTTTGAAGGATTTCGGTCCGCACTTGCTTCGGCCCGCTATTCTTATTTTGTAGTTGCGCTTTTCTTTTCAATGGCCCAATACCTTATCAGAGCTTACCGGTGGAAATATCTTCTATTTCTCCAGAAAGATATTCCATACTATTCTGTATTGTCAGCACTCTTTATCGGGTTTTTCGCAAATAGTGTCTTACCTTTTCGTGCAGGGGAATTCCTCAGGGCATATGTTATCGGGAGAAATGAAAATATTTCAAAGAGTTCAGTGTTGGCAACTGTCCTCGTTGAGCGTATTATTGATGTGCTCTCGTTACTATTCATAGCAGTCGTTGCACTTCTGTTTTTCCCTATTCCTGAAGGTCCCCATTTTGATATGATAAAATATTTCGGTGTCATTCTTTTTACTGTTGAAATTGGTGTCATTGCTTTTTGCTTTATGCTTCTCATCAAGAGGGATTTGACTCTTCAATACGTTGAAAAAGTATTAGCATTATTTGCCGGATCACTGCACGAAAAAGGAATAAAGATTGTCCAGTCTTTCCTGGACGGCTTGGAAATTCTCCGTTCAACCCGCAATTTTATCAAAATAATTGTTCCAACAATCGGAGTCTGGATAATTGCTATAATGCAGTTTTATACAGTTCTCAAAGCATTCGATCTTCAATACGGAATTTCAATGTTGTTTATCATTGCTATCGTTGATTCTGTGCTAGTAAGCTTTGCTCTCACAATTCCATCCGCACCCGGCTTTGTGGGTACTTTTCATGCCGCCGCCAAGGAAGGATTGGTTATATTTTCAATAGGTCCTGCAATTGCATCAGGATTTGCGGTATTGATTCACGCAGTCTCATTTTTGCCGCCAATTATTATAGGATTTTATTTTTTCCTCAGGGAAAACATTAAACTCTCTACAGCTAAAAGCGAATTTAATCATGAAGAATCCGACAACGGAACACAATCAGTAAAGTCAGAATAAATCTATTCAAATTATCCGGCAAAAGACTATATTACTATGAGTGAGGCACAACCGCGCATTAAAAAACTTTGGAAGGCATTTGCTCTTTTACTGGGATGTTTTGGCATTATGCTAATTTCGGATAGTATAGGCCTCTATTTATCCGGCGATTATTCAACTTTAGTGTGGTTAAAACTTCTCATTGGTATTTTCTTATTTGGGTATGCAGTATGCGTTTGGATAATGAACAAAAAATCATGGATAATGAGTGTCTATGTATTGTCTGGAGCAGTTATTTTTCAGGGTGTGATTATCGGATTTTATGACCGTTCAATTTTTGAAATAACACTCTTTTTTATTCTAATAGGTTACCTTTTCAACCTACAGAATCCCCATTCAAAGAAACTATTTCTTCATGAAACCAATGCACCTGAAAATCTTGACAATTAGTGCACCGGCAAAAATAAACTTTGGCTTAAGTATTGGCCGGAAACGTAAAGACGGCTATCATCCGATTTCAACTCTATTTATTCCGATTACTCTTTATGACACTATTGAACTTACGGTAACCAGTGAACCTGGCATCACCTTGAACTGTTCCCACCCTGATGTACCCAACAACTCGTCGAATCTGTGCTGGAAAGCGGCAAAATTACTCCTTGATCAATCTGAACAATCAAGCGGTATACATATTAATCTTGAAAAAAATATTCCTGTCGGAGCAGGACTAGGCGGCGGCAGTTCCGATGCAGCAGCAGTCATCAAAGGATTATCACAATTAATACCGGGACAATTTACCCAGCATCAACTTACTGAACTTGCGGTAAAACTCGGAGCAGACATACCGTTCTTTCTCAAAAATACTCCGTGTTCGGCAACTGGTATAGGTGAAAAACTTGCACCGGTGATGTTTCCGTGGAAATGTAAAATACTACTAGTGATGCCCCCATTTCCAATTTCTACTGTGGATGCGTATAATGCGTTAGACAGTGGTCGCACTGATCAATCGTCTCTAATTGATTATGCACAGAAATTACGCTCTCTACAAAACCTCAACGATGCTCAGAACACGTTTTGCAATGATTTTGAGACCATACTTTGCACTCACTACCCAGAACTCAGTATTATAAAAAATTCTCTGATGGAATTAGACGCTAATTATGCAGCTCTGACCGGGAGCGGATCGGTCATCTATGGCATGTTTACAAATGCTCATGCTGCACAGGAAGCTGCAAAAAAACTCAGCACATCATACAGCACAGAATTAGTCTCACCTCTCGTATAATTTATACAGGAAGGAGAAGTTATTTGCTTATTGTTTTGAATCAAGATTTAAGGCAGGCAATTGCTTAGTAGAATGGTCCAAATATTTTCTTGAAATAGGAGAAATTCGTGACGGCGATAGTGCGAATATCGGGTTTTTGAATGAATCCCTCCTGTTCCAACTCTCCCAGTGTTCTGTTCAGTGTTTCCCGCGTCAGACCAACATAATTAGCCATTTCCTGTTGTTTGGGGATTGTCGATATTTCCACTGTATCAAGCATCTTAGTGCCTTGATCCAGTGCCCACCGAAGCAATGCAGATGCAACTCTGCTGCGTGCATTCAGGATTGAGAGTCCTTTGATTTGTGAATCGGAATTTCGAATCCGGTGTGCAAGCTCGTTTAAAAACTCGATGGCAATTTTCGGATTGCCTTCAAGAAGATTATAAAAATGTTTTTCATGCAATACATGCAATATAAGAATCATTGATTTTTCTTCAGCGGATGCCTCAGCTGACCGGGGCAGTCCATCAAGAAGCGCCATTTCACCAAAGAAATTCCACGGAGACAATAACGCAATCAGTACTTCCTTACCGTCACGGCTAACCCGGGATATTTTAACACAACCTTCAACAATTAAATAGAAATGGTGTGACTCTTCCCCTTCAAGAAAAATCACATCACTTTTATTATATGTTCGTTTTTCACCAACCCGATGAATAAAATCCTGAGTCTCATCATCAAGGTTATGATATAGGGATCCGTGTGATGATTTTTTAACCATAGAATGATACACATTTATTACGTTTCAATTCTAATGTAGAAAACATTCATAAACTGCACAAGATATTAATTTAGTAACTTTAAGTTATCGGATTATTACCAGTATTTTGAATTCTTTATTCAAACTCATCATTTAAAAAGGAAGGTTATTAAGATCGACATTCCCGCCCGATATTATTACTGCAACCCGTTTGCCTGCAACAGGAATTGTTCCGTTCAATAACGGAGCAATAGCCACGGCAGATGATGGTTCAATAATTATTTTCATTCGTTCCCACACTGTCCGCATTGTCTCGATTATTTCTTTTTCAGTCACCAAAACTATTTCTTCAACATAATCTTGTATAATCGAAAATGTTTTGTCACTGAGCATAGCACGCAATCCATCGGCAATAGTTTCGGAGTGATCAAGAAGAATGATTTTTCCCTCTTGAAGAGACCGATAAGCGTCATCAGCCATTTTGGGTTCACAGCCGATTACCTTTGTTGCTGGACTGAGGTATCGTGTACTTAACGCGTTGCCTGATATAAGACCACCGCCGCTTACCGGTACAAACAGGTAGTCGATGTCAGAAAGGTCTTCAAATATTTCCTTTGCAATTGTCCCCTGCCCGGCTATTATCCGGTAATCATCATAAGGGTGAATAAGATAAGAGTCGGTTTCTGCGAGCAGTTTATCTCCCGTTTCTTCTCGAGATGTGTGGGTGGGTTCGCTTAATGTTATGATCCCTCCATACTCCTCCACCGCAGCTATTTTTACATTCGACGAATTAGACGGCATGATAATATAGGCAGGAATGCCTCTCTTTCGTGCCGCAATTGAAACCGCCTGTGCATGATTCCCTGAAGAGTGGGTTAAGATTCCGTTTTTTGCTTCCTCATCGTTAAGGGAAAATATTGCATTACCGGCACCCCGTAATTTAAATGATCCCCCTTTTTGAAAATTTTCGCACTTAAAATAGATCTCCGCACCACTCACTGTATTTAAAGTTGTATTGGTCAATATCGGTGTGCGGTGTATGTGCTGTTTAATCCGTTCATATGCCTGCCGAATTGTTTCAAGGTCAGGAGTTGAGTACATGTTAATTTTCTCTTATTTGTTACAATAGTTATTTAATCTATATTGATCATCTTTTCATCTCAGAGATTTCCGCATCCATCAAATTCTCCTAAGGATATGGCAATGACAGAAAGTATGTGGCAGTGTGCTGAAAATGAAACCTCGCAGATGGCGAGGAGTTCTTCTCAGAACTTATACAATAATATTACACCTCAATCACTTTCCCGAGATTCATTGAGCGAGCTTTATCTTGTGCCCAAACAGAAATGGCAATATCCTGTACGGCCATTCCTGTAAGATCGCAAATGGTAATTTCCTCATCCGTTTCTCTACCGGGAAACTTTCCGAGCACAAGCTCTCCAAGTTCGGCATTCACATCATTTCCGCTGACAACTCCTCCTTCGATCGCATGATGAAGTTCCCCTAGCATTTCCGATTGCACTAACCTGTCAACAAAGATTTTATCTGTCCTACTAAAAACGCCCGCATCGAGTTCCTGTTTTTTGGGATCGTCCGATCCCATTGCAGTAATATGCAGACCAGGATGGAGGTCATCTTTGAAAATTATGGGTTCCTTTGCAGGAGTTGCTGTCACAACAATATCTGATTCGGCTGTAACTGCCGCTGCTGACGATAAAGCTTTGACATCAACATCCGGAAATTCATGCCGCAGTTCTTTTGTAGAATGCTCCAAAAAACTGGAATTTACATCCCATATCCTCAATTTTGAAAACGGCTTTACTTCCATGAGAAACCTCATCTGCATCTTGCCTTGTGTACCGGCACCAATTACTCCTGCTGTGGTAATAGTCTTTTGTGCACAATGTTTCGCCGTAATTGCTCCTGCAGCAGCAGTCCGGACAGTTGTGAGAAGTCCCTGATCAAAAAATTGACTTACGAGCCTGCCTGTCTCAGCGTCATAAAGAAGCATTATCCCAAAAAGTGACGGCAATCCCCTTGCCGCATTATTGTAGAAACCGCCGGCAATTTTCACACAGTAATTTTTGTAGCCGTGAATATGTCCGGCCTTAATATGCACCTCACCGTAGTCTTCAACACTGAGATTAGCTATCGGCGCAAGTGTAACGTTTCCAGAACTGTAGTCTGCAAATGCCTTTTCGATAACAGTAATGATTTCCGGAATATCGATAAGCTGCTCGACATCGGATTTCGATAACGTATAAAGCTGCATGATAATTTCTCCATTCCCACTATTTTTACCAACCGAAGGACAGCAATATCAACCCAATTCCACATCCATACAATAAATTGAAAATTTTTATTTTGATACTGTCATTCACAGAGAAACCGAGGAGAGGAAGCAGGCCGTGCCCGTCCTGAACAATTGAGTTCGTGATAATGACAGAAAATGGAATAATGCCTTCAGCAAATAATGTAATTAATATAATATTGGGTCCGGATAGAGGCACAATTCCGATAAGACCAGCTAATAGGAGTACAATTATAGTTCTATCGGTCAAATATTTTTCGATATTGAAAGCGTTCTGTAATAGAGAAATAATAATTATGCTGCCTAAAATCCATATAAAGATTTTCAAGACATGTTTTTTAAATATATGTCTCCAGGTGTGGACTGTAAAAAAGTGCTTCCAGTGTATCGACTGAGTATCAAATCCGTTATGGAGTTCGATCAGACATTTTTCACTGACAGTAATCCCAAATAACCGGACGATTTTATCAGCGACTAAACCGCCAACAATTCCCGCTACAAAAAGTAGTCCGAATAATGAGAAAACAAAAGAAAGAGATAGAGAGTTTTCAGGCCGAATAGCGAGCGACAAAAGATAAAATGCTTCATCTCCGATTGTTGCTACCATAGTGGCAACAATACTGCCGAATCCGACGATTCCCGCCATATAGAATGAGTCCATTATAAAAGTACCAGCACATCCTGGCAGCAACCCCATAAATGATGAGACAATGTATTTTAAAGAATTTTCTTCGCTGAAATATTTTCTGATGAATTGGGAAAATTTCAGTTCAAGAAGTTCAACTGCAATCATCATAAAGAATATCAAAAAAGTAATCTGCAGCGTTTCGGTAAGAATTTCAACAAGGTTCATCTTCGCATCATTTCATCAATAATTCTGTCTAACAGTATCCCACATGGCGAATTCATTAGAATTATTTGAATGTGAGCTCACTTCCTATATTTATACTAGAAAATTCAACTCACAATCTGAACAACTATTTTATCAAGCATATTACCAAAATAAACTGTAACAAGTCGGTTTTACTCACGGATAAGGTCTTCTTCGGATATGAGAACATAATTGCCGGAGCGGTCATGGTCGGCGAAAATGAAAATCTTTCTGATTTTATAATATGTCCAGATAATCTGGGGAATACTCCTGTCAGTTGTCCTGAATGTGTTGCTTGCCGAAGTATCTTCACCGCGGTCGGGTTGGCCGTAGAAACAGTATATCCTTCCCCTGTCGGACTTCCATCCCTGAGTACCCATATAACTAAAGTTCTCGTTTGCATGATCGACACGCTTAAAGTATTCTTCTGTTAATTCATTCCGCTCTGTATTTGGAGTTGGATCACGCTTTTGCCAGAATAAGTCAAAGAATTCCTCTTTTTCCTCAAATGTCATACTATCAATAAAA
Source organism: bacterium (assembly GCA_965249485.1). Taxonomy (GTDB): domain Bacteria; phylum SM23-31; class SM23-31; order SM23-31; family SM23-31; genus CBDFMG01. Next base: position 3,603,351 of record OZ252239.1, read on the forward strand.
GAATTATTGTCTTCTGAAAGAATCCATGACATCTGTTCAAGCGCCTCCTCTGCATTATAGAAGGCTTTTGGAATATTGACCCAGTTTATCTTCATTCTATGACTTATTTCGTTTTTCTTTCCATTGGGATGTTGAACATCACCTCTGAAAATATATGATCCGCTCGGGAACGATTTTCCGGTAAAATTTAAGATTACTTCACGAACTGGCCCGGTAAGAAATGTAACTATGTTAGTTTCGCTTTGAAGCACATTAGAATCATTCCGGAAATCGGAAATCTGCCAGGTAAATTCGACAGATTGGGAATCCACACTAAAAATCTGTACATATAAAGAAAATCCTTCAATGTAATCGATGTCAACGGTGTTATTCATCAAGAATAACTGGTCAAGCAGTGAATCGCTTTGCAGAATCAAGCCTTTAGCAAATACAAGATCGCTCAAACCAACATCATTTGTCCAGTAAGAGCGGATTATTTTTGAATCCTCTTTCTGATTTGTCGTATTGAGATCGGTATCGGTCATCTGAACCATAAATTTATAGGATCCCGGCTTCAGAATAAAATCGACATACTCGAGAACATAATGTGCTTCACTGATCGTTTCATCAAATGAATTGTATTTTATTTCCTGTGTCCAGATACGTGATCCAGCCACATCGTCATTATTGTCAAAAACATCGATTGATATTTCATAACGTGCAAAAAATGTATCATCTGCTTTCAAAAAGCGAAGAGCATCATTTCGTACAAATATGAGCACCCGGGCAGTTCCCATATTCGTTGAATCTGATGGTAAATTCAATACTGTAACATCAAATTGATCCTGAATCTCTACAGATTCATCACCTTGAGCCGCAGCGGATCCGGGGATAAGCAGCAGAAACAGCACACAATATAGTGTTATTAATATAGATGTGCTTTTGTATTGAAAATAAACCATCATTAATAGATTGTTTTCCAAGAAGGCAAGGATAAAATTAGGTAGAATCTTTAAAAAAGATAAACAAAAATCCTAAAATTTCATAAGAAAATATTTATTGCTTGAAGAAATGATGATGGTTACATTAAATCCAATTAGAAAAGCAATAAATTGTCAACAATAAAACATACTGAATATATGTTAAAGTTCCACCCTGGGAATCCGGTATCTATATTTCGGTTATACTTCGTATGAAGAGCGATACATATTTTGGATGCATTGATATCGGCGGCACAAAGGTGCGATTAGGACTGGTTAGCCGTGACGGTCAGGTAATAACTCGAAGAATGTTCCTGACACCTGAAGAGAAAAAATGGGAACTTGTCCTCAATGAGGTCACCGATAGGTTTGTCATAATGCTGGATGAGTTTGGTACGTCCTTCGATTCAATTTGTGGTGTTGGTGTCGGCTGTCCCGGAACGTTCGATAGCAGAAGAGAATGCATTAGCTTTGCACCAAATCTGCAATGGAGAAATGTACCGATAAAACGTTATTTAAATTCAAAATTTCCTGTGCCGGTTTGGCTCGAGAACGACACTAATTTGTCAACATTAGGAGTTTCTACTTTCGGTGAAGGTTCTTCCTCCAACATCCTAATCGGAATTTTTATCGGTACCGGAATCGGAGGCGGACTGATCTTAGAGAATAAATTATTTACCGGTGCTACCGGCGGAGCGGGAGAAATTGGCCATATGGTCGTTCAAGAAAACGGCCCACTTTGCTACTGCGGCAGCAAAGGATGCATTGAAGCGATTGCGAGTACTCGTACACTTTATGATAGAGTGTCTGCCGTAATTTCACAGCATCATGAAGAATCAGGTTTCCATGCGTTTACCAAAAATGATAATAAAAGTTCGGCACTAAAAGACATTTACATGTCGGGTGATCCCGAAGCGGTACAGATTATTGATGATGCTTTTACTGTTCTTGGCAGCGGGCTTGTCTCATTGATTAACGTGATCAATCCGGACATGATAGTTTTTGGTGGTGGTCTGGCGGAGGCTCTCGGTGATATTATTGTTGAGCGGACATCCGAGGTTGTACGTGCTCAGGCTATGCCAGGAACATTCGAAGAGGTCTCCATTCTTTGCACAAAACTGGGTGAAGATGCGCCAATTCTCGGTGCTGCTGCACTCGTTTCAACCAAACTTGAAAATTGATTGAACTGCAACTTTTTTCAAATTGAAGGGTATATTCAAAAGATAATACTATAATATTCAAACACCCATATAGTAGTTAGAATAGAACTGAAATAAATCTTTTTAGTTTTAGAACTAAGATAATAAAATTTTATGAATTTTTTGCATAAACAAAATACGTGTCTATATCTCGTCTTCGGACTGGTGGGCTTCTTTTTTTATCCAGTAACTCCTGGAATAGCTCAGCAAACAATAAAATCGATCATGCATACTAATCCCGCACGTGAGGGATATGTCAGGGGTATTCCAGGAATAGGCAGCTATAGTGGTGATACATTTGTCCCACTTGAACAATTGGCTTCTCTTTTCGACATTTCGTTGCGGAAGGATGAGCAAATGAAAAAAGTAATGCTGACCGTCGAAGGTGTCAACGTTACGGTTGCTGTCGACAATCCTTTTGTTTATGTCGGTAATCAACTTTTTCAAATGCCTCTTGAGGTGCGGGAATTCCGCTCTGAAATCTTTGTGCCTGTCCGTGAATTTACAACCCTTCTCGACCGGCAGTTACCGGGATCATATACCTATAGCCCGGATTTACGGCTTCTTGAAATTGGATACAACGATGTTATAAATATTACCGACTTATATGTTGAAGAAAAAACAAATGGTTCTCTTGTCCATATCGGTACGAGAAAACAATTCAACGAAAACCTGAATTATTGGTTCGATGAGATCAAGTATAACTTAACGGTCGAATTTTATACCGGAAAACTCGACACCCTGGTCATGACCGATACGGAAACCAGGGGACTTGTACTACGTAACACTGCTGTTCAGCATCCTGAAATTGCCTCCATCACTTTCAGGCTATCGAGATATGTCGATGACATCAATGTTACGCAAAATCCTCAGAATAACGAAGTATTAGTCAGCCTATTAAGAAGAGCTTCCGACATATCAATTGATGATTACACCGCTGAACTCGATGAATTTGTCAATACAAATATTGAAGATATTGTCGCAAAAGACCGTGAAGCTTGGAGTGTTAATACTATTGTTATCGATCCTGGACATGGTGGCAAGGATCCGGGGACAATAAATGATAGCGGTCTCTACGAAAAGGATATCGTTCTCGATATCGCACGATTTCTCGGTAATCTGATACGAAAAAGCAATCTTGTTGAGAATGTAGTCTATACGAGAACATCGGATGAGTTTGTTTCGCTCAAGAAACGATCGGAAATTGCGAACAATTCCAGCGGGAAATTGTTTATCAGCATTCACATAAACGCAAATAAAAGCAAATCTGTGCATGGTTTTGAGACTTATTTCCTGCACCCTGGGAAGAATCAGGATGCACTTGACGTTCTTGAAGTAGTACAGCGGGAAAACAACGTCATCGATCTTTATGAAAGCAGTGATCCCAACCGTGCATTCACTGAAGAAGAAATGATGATCCTATCAATGACACAAAATGCATTTGCAAAAGAAAGCGAGCAGCTTGCAACATTTATTTCAAACGGCATCGGAAGGAAAGTTAATTGGACCAACAAGGGTGTAAAGCAGGCCGGATTCGTTGTTCTTTGGGGAGTCTCGATGCCGAATGTTCTGGTCGAGGCCGGATTCATCACAAATGATCAGAATCGACGCGACCTCCAATCACTAACGGTGAAGCATCGTATCGCTGAAGGTATTTTTGAAGGAATTCGCAGATTTATCGAAGAAATGCGGAGCGAAGATTAGTACTTCACATTCATTGGGATTATATAAAATCAATCTTACTATGATTTGAACACTCAACGCTTTTCTATTGTATCAACAGCAGAACAATTTTACTTCATTAATCCTTCTTATACATTATTATTGTGTCAGCCTCTAACCTCTCAGGAGACTCATTATGAATCGTATTGCAACCACTGTTTTTTTCGCCGTTCTTCTTTTTACGGCGACCTCGATCATTGACAGCAATTTTGTAAGTGAAAGTTTTGCTCAGGCAAGAACAGAGAATGATGCGATAGAATCCGATCACTTGTCCAAATTAATGGAATGGCGTAATATAGGGCCGGCACGGGGTGGCAGAGTGCTCGGTGTTGCAGGGTCGGTAACGAATGAAAATCTCTTTTTCATGGGTACTACTGGCGGCGGTGTGTGGAAAACAACCAATGCCGGAAAAACGTGGAAATCGATTGGAAAATCAATAAAAGTCGGATCGATCGGGGATATTGATATTGCCCAATCCGATTCAAACATTGTCTATGTTGGAACTGGAGAAGGGTGCATTAGAGGAAATGTCAGTCACGGCGACGGTGTGTATAAATCGGTTAATGGTGGTACTACCTGGGAACATATCGGACTGTCTGAAAGCCGCCATATAGGGAGATTGATGATTCATCCTGAAAATCCGGATATAGTTTTTGTTGCTGCATTGGGACATGTTTATGCTCCGCCTGACGGCGACCGCGGTGAACACGGTCTCTTTAAAACAACCGACGGTGGCAAAACGTGGAGAAATGTCCTGCCCGGTACAAATAACCGGACCGGCGCAATCGACATCGACATAAATTTCAGTAACCCGGATATCATGTTTGCATCGCTCTATGAAACGTTCAGAAATTCATACACGATGTCTTCGGGCGGATCAGGTTCCGGACTCTATAAGACTGTTGACGGTGGTGAAAACTGGATAAAAGTGACCGGAGGCGGATTCCCCGGCGGCCTGCTCGGCAAAATCGGTATATCGATTTCACAGTCCGAGCCCGATCGTATTTATGCAATGGTCGAGTCAGAAGTCGGCGGTATGTACCGGTCCGATGATGGCGGTGAAACCTGGTTATTAACCAATAATGATCGGGATAAACGGCAGCGTGCCTGGTATTATACACATGTAACTGCCGATCCTCTCAACAAAGATGTGGTCTATGTTCTCAATACAAGAATTCTGAAATCGGAAGACGGTGGTGAAACATTTACGATGCACAGGCCGCCTCATGGTGATTTACATGCACTCTGGATCGATCCGAATGACAGCAACAGGATGATCAACGGTAACGATGGTGGTGCAAATGTTTCTACTGACGGGGGCAAGACATGGACTGGTCTACAGTATCCAACCGCTCAGTTTTATCATGTATTAACCGATGATGATTATCCTTATAACGTTTATGGCGCTCAGCAGGATAATAGCACAATCAAGATTTCGAGTGCAAGTACCCTCAGTGATTTTAGCTGGCACTCTGTCGGCGGCGGTGAAAGCGGGCATATTGCCCCCCATCCATTGGATTCCGACATCGTGTTTGCAGGTAGTTACGACGGCCTGATTACACGTTATGACCATAAAACCAAGACAACTCGAAATATTCACCCCTGGCCGGATAATCCTATGGGATGGGGCGCAGCAGATCTCAAATACCGGATTCAATGGACGGCGCCGATCCATATATCGAAACACGATCCGACAAAACTATATCATGCCGGTAATGTACTGTTCATGTCGACCGATGAAGGAGAAAGCTGGAACATTATCAGCCCTGATCTGACACGAAATGACAAGAGCAAACAGGGGCCATCAGGTGGATCGATCACACACGATAACACAAGTGTCGAATATTACAATACAATATTTTCTCTTTCTGAATCGCCGATGCGAGAAGGTGTAATCTGGGCTGGGACTGATGACGGCCTTGTGCACCTTACTCTCAATGGCGGGGAAACATGGACTGAAATAACGCCGCCTCAGATGCCGGAATGGAGTCTGATATCGAGCGTTGAAGCCTCAGCTTTCGACATCGGAACCGCATATATCGCTGTTGACAGGCATGAACTCGATGATTATGAGGCATATGCGTATAAGACAACCGATTTCGGGGAAACATGGACTGAAATTAATAACGGATTCCGGGAAAACGATTTTCTCAGGGTCATCCGGGAAGATCCCAATAAAAATGGCGTGCTCTATGCAGGAACTGAAACTGGCATTTATTATTCAATTGACAGCGGTACAAACTGGACGAGTCTTCAACTAAATCTTCCTGTTGTTCCGGTGCATGACCTTTCCGTGAAACGGAACGACCTTGTAGCTGGGACGCATGGGCGATCATTCTGGATTCTTGACGATCTCAAGGTCATTCATCAGCTCATAGATAATGACGTGCAAAATGGAATCCTTTTGAAACCTGATGACACTATCCGCTGGGCTGGACGGGGAGGAAACAACATTACGTTTCAATATTATCTTGATTCTAAACCCCGTGATACTATCTCACTTGAAATTCTGGAAGAGGACGGAGACATCATAAAAACAATAGAAAGCGGTCAGGACGGAGTAAGTCTTCCCGATTCTCTCGGCTGGAACAGTTTTGAATGGGACTTACGGTATGCAGATACCGATACAGTGCCCGGACATCCGATGTGGGCAGCGACAACTCGGGGACCAGTAGCAGTTCCGGGAAACTACTTGGCTCGTCTTAACACTCGGAGAACGAATGAAGAGATTACATTCAAAATTTCAATTGACCCGCGAATGGACTCAACTCCCCAGCAGCTTCAGCGGCAGTTTGATCTTCTAATACAGATACGCGACAAAGTCACACTCGCACATAGCTCCGTTAATCAGCTGCGTAGTATCATTGAAGCCCTGAATAAAATGAAAGAAAAGACCGATAGCCGAAGTCTCAGGAATAGAATTGATGATATTTTTAATACATTAAGCGAGATCGAGGCAAATATACTGCAAGTAAAATCTAAAAGTCGACAGGATCCGTTGAACTTTCCGGTAAAGGTCAATAATAAACTGGCTGCCCTGTCGAATACTGTTTCAGCTTCATATTACGCTCCTACAAAACAATCGTACGAAGTTTTTCACATGCTGTCTGTTGAACTTGACGGATATATTGAACAATACAATGCTGTTATATCGGATGATATTCCGGAGCTTAACGAACGTGCACAGCGAGAAAATGTTGCGCCGATCGACATTGATATGCTGGAAAAATAATTGAATGATTTTGTGGAATTATTGTATTGGTAAATATGTTACTATTTTCTTGCCGGAGGATACATGAATAAATCATTATATAGATTACTTTTATGTGCATTTTCAATATTACTTCTTGCATTTTCATTACCTGCACATGCACAGATCTTTAATCCGTTCAGCGGACGGCCGGGTATGCAGCTTGACCGGCTTACATTGCCGGAAGGATTTCAGATTGACATCTATGCCGAGGGTGTCCGCGGTGCACGTTCTATGGCATTGAGTCCTGACGGTGTGCTCTATGTTGGCTCCCGCCGTGACATGCTCTATGCTATTGTCGACAGAGATAAAGATTTTAAAGCTGATGAAGTGATTATTATTGCCGATGGTCTAACCAGCCCAAACGGAGTTGAATTTATTGAGGGCAATCTTTATGTAGCGGAGCGGCACCGTATCATTCGATATGATGATATAGAAAGTAGATTAGACGATCCACCTACTCCCGTTGTTCTGAATCAGGAGTTTCCTAACCATCGACATCACGGCTGGAAATATCTCAGACTCGGCCCCGATAATAAACTCTATTTTAACAACGGCGCCCCGTGCAATGTCTGCGAACCGGAAGATCTTTTTGCCTCAATTTTGAGAATGGATAGAGACGGAAGTAATCTGGAAGTATTTGTTCACGGTGTACGGGAATCGGTTGGAATGGACTGGGACCCCCGTACCGACGATCTCTGGTTTACCGATAACGGAAGAGATGAACTCGGTGACGAAATTCCACCAGAAGAATTGAACCATGCGCCAAGCCAAGGACTTCATTTCGGATTCCCATATTTTTTCGGGAAGGATGTCGTTGACCCCGAATTCGGACATAAACGTGACATAAGTGAGTTTCAGCCGACAATGGTGGAAATCCCCGCACATTCCGCGGCTATCGGTATGCGGTTCTACACAGGAGATATGTTCCCGGAAAAATACCGGAACGGTATCTTCATTGCGGAGCACGGATCATGGAATAGAAGTCCTGCCGTTGATTATAATGGTTACAGAGTATCATTTGTTACTATTGAGAATAATAAAGTGGTAAATTATGAGCCGTTTGTTGAAGGCTGGCTGCTCGATGATGGTCGGAAACGATTCGGACGACCGGTTGATGTTCGGGTGATGCTCGACGGTTCACTGCTTGTTTCTGATGATTTTGCAGGTGTTATATATCGTATCTCATATAATCCTTAAATGAGATTTTTATTTTACTGTATCAAACAATAATTGAATACTATCATATAAAAGGATGGGCTGCAACAGCCTGTCCTTTTTATATTGAATAGCTTGCACAATACATTATCGGTTCTATTTCCGAGAAGATTTCGCATTAAGAAATGAAGTGATATCAGAGTGACATAATATTCCCCGTTCAGTAATGACCTGAATTTCTTCCGAGATGGGAATTGCTTCAAAATATCTGTTTTTAATTCTAATATGTTCTGATTTCGTAGAAAGAATTTCACCGGGAGGCTGCTCATCAACTGTAAGTGGGTAGAATTTCTGAGCAAGAATCTTGTCGGTTGTGGCAGCAACATAGACCGGAATATTCTGTTTCAATGCAAGGTAGACAAGGAGTGCTGATCCAATCGGTACCGAGAATGAGACACTGTGCAGCTGCGAGGTAATGGTACAGTTGCACATCGATCACCAGCGTAACCGGTATCTTTTTACGTGCCAGTGCTTTTGCAAATCGGATTCCTTCTTTGTTTGGACGTGCTTCAGAAAGAATTACTGAAAACGGTATGTTAAGGTTTTGCGCTTCAAGGAAAAGCATTTCTACAGAACAGCTTCTGCTATAGGTCACGATTTTCATATTAGGGAAAATAATACCGGATGCTTTCTCTCCAAGATAGGTAAGATTGCGTTGAGCTTCTCTGTTTTCACGGGTGATAATTTTCAAAAGCTGCTCTCGTATTACTTCTGTTTCCTGATTCTTGAAATCAATTTGTTCGATAGTTCTGCAAGTCCGTTGATACGCTATTCGCAATGAAGCCATAAACGGCTGTGCATCGATTATATCCTTCCATAAAATATGGTAGTCACGGATCAGAATTTCTCTATCCTGTGTATCGGTTTTTTTCAGGTATGTAGCTACTGTTTTGAGACTTTCTGAGGTCAGTTCGGCAGCACCCGATAAGTGGTCATGTGCGATGTCACTCGGAGTTTTGTATTTCATGTCCGTCTATTGTGTCTGATGCCTGTTGTGCATACGTTTATAGCCCAACGTAATAATACAATTGAATAGAGCAGCACTTTTCCTTTGTCGATAGGAAAGAAATTCGTTACTTTTTAATATATTATTAACAATAAATAATAACTTTCTCCAAATATTAATGTATGACATATCGTAGCAAATTTCAAGACAACCAGGATATTATTTCGAATAAATGGTCAATGTATTTTCATATCCCTTATTGTGAACACCGTTGCAATTATTGTGATTTTTTCACAACAGCATCTTCAGACACGGGAGTAATCAATAACTATCTTTCTTATCTATCTCGGGAATTGGATATTTTTTTAATGTCTTCTGTCGGACAGGATATAACAATAAAATCGATCTATTTTGGAGGTGGTACTCCTTCATATGTTCCCTCCGAGGCTATTACCGGAATCGTCAAGCAAATTGCTTCCTCGTGTAGTTTTGCCGATTCTGCTGAAATCACCGTAGAGATGAATCCGAAATCTGCTCTCCGTGAAAAGCTTGAAATGTACAAAATGTCCGGGATCAACCGCATTTCACTTGGTGTCCAATCACTCCAATCTGGTGAACTTTCTTCACTCGAAAGAATTCACAGCGCCAATGAATGTTTTGAAACAGTAAAGGCAGCTCGTGATACTGGATTTAACAATATAAGTATCGATGTCATGTTCGGCATTCCCGGCCAGACAATGAACTCCTGGATGGATACACTTGAGGGTATTCTTGAAATGGAGCCAGAACATATTTCATTCTACGCGTTGATGTTGGAACGGGATACTAAGATGACGAAACTGGTGGATCAGGGAAAAATAATTCTACCCGATGATGAAGTGACCGCAGAGAAATATTGCGCTGCAATTGAAAAATTGAACTCATACCACTATGATCATTATGAAGTATCTAGCTGTGCCCTTCCCGGTTATCAATCTCAACACAACTCCCGGTACTGGAGTTGTCATTCGTACAAAGGATTTGGTATGTCTGCCCATTCATTCCATCACCCCGAACGATCATGGAACACCTGCAATTATACTGTCTATTTCGACAATATAGATAATGGTGTACTTCCTACATCCGGCTCTGAACAATTAACCGAATTGCAGCAGATGAATGAAGAAATCATGCTCAGGCTGCGAATGAAAGAAGGGCTTAACCGAACTAAATTCCAAAAACGTTTCGGCACTCAAAACGCAGACACACTTTTTTACGCTATCGAGCACCTTACAGATGATGCCTCTCTTGCCCGGTTTATGAAGTATAATTCCCATTCCACAAGTCTTACAACCGAAGGACTCTTTGTCTCCGATTCAATTATTTCACACCTTCTTTTTACCGAAAAAAGTATAATAATTGCAAAAAATGTCTCCTGATTCGAAAATATTTCTACTTTTTTCACCTCCGACATCTATCAACAAGGACAACACAACTTGTAGTGTAACAATGATTTACATAAACTATATGAAGTGCTAATTAATGTTATCAATCTAACTTTTATTCCACTCAAAACATCGCCCTCTTTAAGCCATTTCTACTTATTTATTAAAATACTGCTTTTTTTCTTGACAATTAAAAAAAAATAGGTTATTATTGCACAAGTTTTGGTTTAAAGTGGGTTAAAATGGGTTAAAAAGGATCCTTGGTAATGGCTGATAACACATATGATTGCGACCATTCCGAACTGGAATATATTGGTGAACAAGAGCTTTTAGGCGGTGAATCTATTTCCTTATGCAACTGTTTGAAATGTCGTTCAACGATTTCGTTGCGAAATTCAAATGTGGAACAACTTTCTGTAATCAATTTGCCGTCTTACTTGCATAGTGAGCGGTTGCATTTCAAGTAAATTACTTTATTAACATAACAGAATCAGACAATGTCTTCATTCAAGGGCCAATTTCATTACACGTTAGACACCAAGGGGCGTCTGAATATTCCTGCGAAGTTTCGCAGGTCATTGGCTCCCGAGGCAAGCGAAACATTTGTGACTATACGTGGATTTGATCCTTGCCTTTTCCTCTATCCTCTGGATGAATGGAATAAGTTTGAAGAGAAACTCCGGCAGCTAACGGCAAACAAAAAGCACAACCGTCTTTTCATTCGAATGATTACATCGAATGCTTCCGAGGATAGGTGTGACAAACAGGGACGAATTATTATTCCTTCCGAATTATTGAAAGTTGCTCAAATCGAACGTGACGTTTTGATTCTTGGCGTTCTTGACAGGATTGAAGTGTGGAATCCACAGATATACCAGGAAACACTCGATGCATCCGGTGAGAATTACGAAGACATTGCTGAAAATATTATTTTTAATTAAGTGTGATAATCCCGGATTTGGATTCACGATTAATCACGAAAGTTTTACGGCCCTGTAACAGATGTTTTTATAAGCGAAAAACTATCTTTGCCATTTTCTCGAGACCAGTATTGATGTAATGGTTCTGATGTTTTCACTACAAATTTTTCCTGCGAAAGCACAGTACCCGTTGTTGCCAGATTGATATTGTCGACCCGCATCTTTGTATGCGGGTCGGCAGCATCACATCAACCACTTTAGTGTATTGATTTGCGGTATCTATGAACTCTGAGGCAATTGAGCATATACCTGTACTGGTGAACGAAATAATGGCAATGCTTATAACCGACAAGAACGGTATTTATTTAGACGGAACACTCGGTGACGGAGGATATTCGCGTGTTCTGCTGGAAAAGCTCGACAGCAGCGGCCGTGTCATTGCAACCGATTGGGATGACAGCTCAGTTCGGTTTGCCGACCAGTGGAAAAACGAATATGGGGATCGACTGGATGTGCATCGCGCCAATTTTTCAGACATGCCACGAATATTAGAGAGTGCTGCAATTTCTGCAGTGCAGGGAATTGTGCTCGATCTCGGATTGTCATCTCGCCAGCTCGACGCTCCCGAAAGAGGTTTCAGCTACCGTTTTGACGGCCCGCTAACAATGAATATGGATAGTAATGCCGGAAATACAGCTTTCGATCTCATCAATACAGCGTCATGGGATGAATTGAAGAAGATTTTTTTGAAATTCGGAGAAGAGCGACGCTCGGGCGCGCTTGCTACAATCATAACACGTGAGAGAGAAAAAAAAGCGATTTCGACAACGTTTGAGCTTGTTGGAATTATGCAAAAATACTGGCGACCCCGACATTTTACAAAATCTGCATCTCGGATTTTTCAGGCATTACGCATTGCAGTCAACCATGAGTTGGAGAGTCTCGAAATGTTTTTGGAGTCCTGCTGGAAATTTCTTGTTCAAGGCGGCAGGATTGCGGTCGTTAGTTATCACTCACTTGAAGATAGAATCGTGAAACAGACTTTCCGACAGCATGAATATCCATGCATTTGTCCGAGAGATTTTCCTGAATGCCGGTGCGGAAAAATTGCTGATGCGAAAGTTCTTACTAAAAGGCCTGTATACCCTTCTGAGGAAGAAATAACACGCAATTCAAGAGCACGAAGTGCAAGGCTGCGGGTTGCGGAAAAAATATAGCGGTTACGTATTGTGACATATATTAAACAAAATATTCGGACTAACAAGCCAAGAACCAAAGGGCAGCGGGCATGGTCTCAAGCAAGGCCTGTTCAGAAACAGACCCGGGAAGCTCTACCCCTGAATCCCCCTGTTTCAATGTTGAAGGTATTGTTTCCTTTGGTCGGTATATGCAGCGCATTTATCCTGCTGATCTGGCTACAAATTCGGATAGATGAAACATCCAGGGTGATTACGGATTTAGAGCAGAGCATCAAAGACCAGATAAGTAAAAATCAGTATACCGCTCAGGAACTGGATAGAGCGTCGTCCTATGCGTTGATTTATCACAGTGCACAAACCAGGTTCGGAATGGATCTTCCAAAGGGATCTAAGGTGTTTTTGTATGTTCCTGATGAAATTCTGTTATTAAAAGGTCAACAATAAATTACAATAAGAGATATATGTTTACTGGTTCCCGACTAAAATTACTTGGAATATTTGTTGCAACCGTTTGGTGTGTATTGGCGTGCCGTCTCTTCTACATTCAGGTCTACCACGGCAACACTTTTGAAAGTCTCGGCAAAAGCCAGCATTTACGCGAAGAAATCCTGCAGCCTCTGCGGGGATCTATACTTGACAGATACGGAAAAATACTTTCAACCGATCTTGCATATTACGAATTTGCCGCAGAACCACCGCGCGTAAAAAATTCCCGACAAGTGGCGTCGGTCTTTGCTTCCGCCCTCGGCAAGCCGCAGTCACAGTACTTGGAGAAGCTGAATCAAAACAGAAAATTCGTTTACCTCGACAGAAAAGTACCTGCACAAAAAGCTGATATAATCCTAAATGAAAATCTGCGCGGTGTTTATTACACTGCTGAATATAAACGGTTTTATCCTGATGGAGAAATAACCGGTCCACTCGTTGGCTTTACTAATATTGACAATCTCGGCATAGAAGGTTTGGAGTATAAATTTGATTCGGTACTTACAGGAACATCCGGCAAAGAAATTGTCACTACAGATGCTCTCGGAAATCTTAAAAAAGACTTTAACCATCCCGTCCAGAACGCGATCAACGGGAATTCAATAATAACAACGCTTGATCTTGATTGTCAAACGATTGCATATGAAGAATTAATAAATGCACTCAATGCGCACAATGCCATATCCGGAACAGTTATCCTTATGGATCCAAATACCAGTGAAGTATTGGCAATGGTCACTCTCCCCTCTTTCGACAGCAACAATCCGGCGGAAGCTCCCGTACATCTGAGAAAAAATCGGAGTATTAATGATACTTTCGAGCCCGGATCAATATTCAAGCTTGTGACAGCGGCCGCTGCATTTGAGCATGGTACCGTGAAATCCGAAGATATGATTTATTGTGAAGACGGCAAATATAAGATTGGAAACAGAACTCTTCATGATTCGAAACCGCACGGCCTCTTGAGCGCGAATGAGGTCTTCGAGTATTCAAGTAATATTGGAACATACAAGATTGCGGAAAAAATCGGTAGCGATCAACTTTACCGTTATGCTCGTAGGTTTGGTTTCGGAACGGAAACAGGGATAGATTTAAATGGTGAATCTACTGGAATAGTGAGAACTACCGATAAGTGGTCTAATCACTCCCTTGCGTCATTTGCAATCGGTCAGGAAGTAACGGTCAATGCTCTGCAAATACTTAATGCATTTGCAGCAATAGCCAATGGCGGGACGCTGATGAAGCCGCATATAGTCAAAGCTATTATCGATGAGGCGGGAACTATTGTTAGTAAATATGAACCGCAAAAAATTAGACGGGTTGTTTCGAGCAGTACTGCACAGAAATTAACCGAAATTTTTGAAGGTGTCGTTGATCATGGAACTGGCGTCAGGGCACAAATGCCAGGGGGACTGCTTGCAGGTAAAACAGGAACAGCACAGAAAGTTGATCCTGATACGAGAGCATATTCAAACACAAATTATGTTGCCTCATTTGTCGGTTATTACCCTTCCCGCAATTCTAAAATTGTTGGCATTGCGCTCCTTGATTCTCCAGAAGGTGGACATATTGGCGGAATAGTTGCCGCACCAATTTTGAAAAACATATTTATGCGTATTATGCACAATCCGAGAAGTAGCTTGTTTGCTTCATTTACACAGCTTTCCGAGAGTGATGAAACATCCCTTTCCCTCTGGGATCGAATTAAAGATTTTTGGGGAACAACCGAGACAGCATTAGCAGGAAGCATTTCTGACAACGAACCTTTACAATATTCTTTCTATTCTTCTCCATCTGTTTCAGAAGTTGATTCTGATGAATCGGTTTATGTGCCGGTTGACAAAAAGATGCCTCCACCTATTCCAATGGCAATAAAAGAACAAGATAACCCAATTGAGTTAACAATACCCGATGTACGCGGTCTGTCTATTCGGGATGCGGTAACACTCCTAACACAGAGCGGCCTTGATTTTGAAATTAATTGTTCCGGGATTGTAACAAAGCAATCACCGCAGCCCGGTAAGCAGTTGTTACGCGGATCCGTCGTCTATTTATCCGGCAAAACCGATGAATATTAATGTATGGATTTGCTGATTACTTATTAAAAGATTCATTGAAAATTATCTATGTTAATTGTTGGAATGTTTAGGATAATCTGAAGATGTACAGTAAGCGGCTTTTGAACCATAATTGTTACGTATGAAACGTCTATCTGATTTACTGAGCGGAGTTGATATTATTCAGCAATCCGGAGATAGTACTGTTCAAATACGAGAGATTCAGTACGATTCCCGAGAAGTGTCCCCAGGTGATCTGTTCGTAGCCATCAAGGGGGGAACCTATGATGGTCACGAATATATTGATGCAGCAATCCGGCGAAGGGCGAGTGCTGTTGTCGGTAACAATCCTCCTCCCGACGACAGAATACCCTATGTACAGGTCGGAAACACCCGTAAAGTTTTAGCCGAAATAGCGGCAGCATTTTACGGACATCCCGGACGTTCACTTTCTCTGATCGGCATTACAGGAACAAATGGCAAAACCTCTACCGCATTTCTTATTGAAAGCATCCTGAAACAACATGGGCTGCGGACGGGTTTGCTCGGTACTGTTATGTATAGAATCGGAGATGAAGATCGGACCGCGGATTGGACAACGCCGGAGTCAACAACACTGCAGCAATTACTTGCTGTCATGCTCGAGGCTACCACAGAAACTGTTGTGATGGAGCTGTCTTCACATGCGCTCGATCAATACAGGGCTGAAGGGCTGGCATTCAGGTTGGCTGTTTTTACCAATCTGACTCAAGATCATCTGGACTACCACCGGTCTATGGCAGACTACGCAGCCGCAAAGCAGCGATTGTTTGCACAGGTCGATGCCGTTAAGGGCGAAAATATAATTAACGGTGACGACACCCGAAGCAGAGAGATGATTCAAGTGAATCATAGACCGGTCTTTACTTATTCTGCCACTGCGGGGAAGGCTGATGTCTTCCCCGTTAGTGCGGAATATTCGAGCAGGGGTAGCACACTGGTACTTCGAACATCGGATGGAGACATAGTACTCAATACTCTCCTACCCGGCAAACACAATGTTTATAATATCATGGCGGCTGTGTCAGCAGGAATATGCCTGAATATCCCTCTTGAGCAAATTAAAAACGGAATCGAAGCTGTTACAACCATTCCTGGACGACTTGAGCACATTGACGAAGGCCAGCCGTTCAGCGTTCTGGTCGATTATGCTCATACTCCTGATGCAATGGAAATCGTGATCACATCCTTGAAGCAAGTAACCTCCGGCAGTCTCATTGTATTGTTCGGCTGCGGCGGAGACCGTGACAAAGGGAAGCGGCCATTGATGGGATCAATTGCCGATACCTACGCAGACACCGCTATTCTGACAACCGATAATCCTCGAACTGAGGATCCTGAGCAGATCATACAAGACACATTGCAGGGTGTTACGAACCGAGATAAGATGATGATAGTACTCGACAGGAGTGATGCAATACAAACAGCGTTAGACCGTGCAAGTGATGATGACTGCGTTTTAATACTCGGTAAGGGACATGAGCAGTACCAGTTGATAGGAAAAGAGAAGCTCCCCTTTGACGACAGGCAGATTACTCGGGAGTTATTACATAAAAAATACAATTAATTATTAATCGATTGAAATTCAAAATCAGACACTGGGAACAGGGCACTTCTAATAATGAGCAGTATGACGCTCCAAGATTTTTTGCTCCTCAGCGATGTAAACGTTTTCATACCGAATGACTCGGAGCAAAAGAATCTGACCGGTGTTTCGATAGACTCTCGCACGGTTTGTGACGGGAATGTGTTCTTTGCCATTCAGGGGGAGCGGTTTGACGGACATGACTTTTTGACCGACGTCATTGCGAAAGGCATATCCGCTGTTGTAGTACATAGTGACTGGGAATCTCCGTCAGACAAACAGTGGGAATTTGTTGCCATTATTCGTGTAGAAGACACGACAAAAGCGCTCGGTGAATATGCCGCAAATTTTCGCAATAAGTTTGATATTCCTGTTGTCGGTATCACCGGAACCAACGGAAAAACCACAACAAAGGAAATGGCGGCCTTGGTTTTGTCACAGCAGATGGAAACAGTAAAGACTCAGGGAAACTTTAACAATCAATTTGGTCTGCCGTTAACACTTTTTCAGATTTCTGATACGACGGAGGCCGCGGTAGTTGAATTAGGTGCGAGTTTTCCCGGTGAGATAGCAATGCTGAGTAAAATTGCACAACCGACGCATGGAATCATCACCAATATCGGCAAAGGTCATATGGAATTTTTCAAGTCGATTGAAGAAGTGACACGGACAAAAGCAGCACTGATCGAAGCGCTACCTGCCAACGGAACCGGGATTGTCAATGGAGATGATGAATCGCTGAAGCCGATATACGAAGAACTGAATACGGTAATGACATTCGGATTCGGGAAAAATGTCGATTTCCGGGGTGATTCGGCAAAAATGGATAAACGTGGTTGCTATTCGTTTATGGTGAACGGATCGTATCGGGTGTCACTCAATGTTCCGGGACGCAACAATATGTATAACGCACTGGCGGCAGTGGCGGCAGGAACGGTTTTGAATATGGATGAAACATTGATTGTTAAAGGAATTCAAGCATATAAAAGCTTCACACAACGGACTGAAATAACCGAATGGAGCGGTGTAACGATTATTAATGACTCGTATAATGCTAATCCTGATTCAACAGAGGCTGCTCTTGAGTTGCTGGCTGAGTATCCGGGTGAAACCGGGTGCAGGCGATTTGCTGTCTTGGGCAATATGTTGGAGCTTGGCGCTATGAGCCGGATAGAGCATGAGTTGATCGGGCATTCTGCTGTAAGGTATGAAGTTGACACAATTATTACTGTTGGAAATGAAGCACAATATATTGTTGATGCTGCACAAAGTGATGGCCACAAAGATTCTGTTCATTGTAGTAATCACAATGACGCAGCAGATTTATTATCCCGTGAGTTGCAAGCAGGAGACATACTGCTCATTAAAGGCTCCCGAGGCTGCAGAATGGAAATGGTGCTTGAATATCTTTTTGAATACACTCTTTCCTGACATTTTATCAGATTATAAAGAGTGTTGAAAGTCTTCGTAAAGCGATATTGGTTATTTCATAGAAGATAATGTGGATAGTACAAAAATCACGGTTCATAATAAAAAGTTTGCAGTGCTCGGGGGGGGGCGCAGCGGATCAGCTGCAGCCAGGCTGCTTCTGAAACACGGCGCTTATGTTTTTTTGAGTGACAGTACAATTTCATCAGATTTAAAGAATATATGTGATGCAATAGCACAACAAAATTCGGAAAGATTTGAATTTGAATTAGCGCACCATTCAGATAAAATTTTCGAGTACTCTGACGCATGTATTGTCAGTCCGGGTATCGGACTCGATGTTCCGATAATTGCTCAGACACAGGAGCGCGGCATACCGGTTTATGGGGAGTTAGAGCTCGCATCACGTTTTTGCACGAATCCCCTCATTGCCGTTACCGGAACAAACGGAAAATCGACCGTTGTCATGATGCTCGATTCGATATTCAATTCGGCTGAAAAACCGAGACGTGTTGTAGGCAACATCGGCAATGCATTTGCTGATGAAGTTGATGATCTTGAACTTGATGAAACAGTGATTCTGGAGGTTTCGAGTTTTCAATTGGAAACGATAGAGACGTTTCATCCAAATACAGCAGTAATTTTAAACGTATCGCCAGACCATATGTACCGGCATAATACCATGGAAGACTATGTCAGCAGTAAGCTTCGTATCGGAGAGAATCAGACAGAAGAAGATGTGTTGATCTTCAATCATAACGATCCTTATCTGCAAAAGATTACCGCTTCGGGAAGAGCGACTCGATGGTGGTTTGATAATGAACATGCAGTTGACCGGGGAGCAGGCGTCAGAAACGACATCTTGTATCTCTACGACAACGGAAAAGAAAAAGAGGTTTTACCGATCCGGGAGCTGCCTGTTGCAGGTCCGCATAATGTTGCGAACGCACTTGCCGCTGCCGCTGCGGCCGGGTTTTCAGAGATAAATGTAGAACACATTCGAAATGGATTGAAGAATTTCAAAGGGCTGGAACATCGGCTTGAAGATGTCGGGACTATAAACGGAATAACTTTTATCAACGACTCAAAGGCGACAAACATCGATGCTTTAATGGTCGCTCTCAGATCATTCAAAAAACCCGTAACACTCATTGCAGGAGGTACAGATAAAGGAAGTGATTTATCGATTGCAAACACTCTTATAGAGGACAAGGTTAAAAATCTGATTCTTATTGGTGAAGCAGCAGATAGAATGGAAAACGTCTGGAGTGATCTGGTTGATACATTAGCCAAGTTGAAAAGTTTGCACGATGCAATTTCGAGCGCATTTGTGAATGCTGACGAAGGTGATGTTATTCTTCTCTCCCCCGGTTGTGCAAGCTTTGATATGTTTTCCAGCTTTGAAGAACGGGGTAAAGTCTTTAAACATATTGTGAAATCATTACGAAAACACTAGCAATATTTTTTGATATAAAAAAAGGTTATGTACAAAAAAAATTCAACAGACTACACTCTTTTTATCACCATATTTGTTCTTGTAGCAATTGGGATTGTTATGGTGTATAGTGCAAGTTTTGCAGTTGCATCTTCTAAATTCGACGACGCTCATTTCTTCTTGAAACGCCATTTATTGCGCGTCTGTTTTGGCATAATAATTATGCTTTTCTTATCAAGAATCAATTATCAAGTGTTCTCAAAGTGCGCAATATTTGGATTATATGTCTCGTTTGGCCTCTTATTCTATATGGTTTTCATTCAATCCGGTACGGTTAAAAGTGCCAACAGATGGATTGAGATTGGATCATTCTCGTTTCAACCGTCGGAATTTGCGAAATACGCTCTAATCCTCTATCTCGCAGACACTCTGACAAGAAAGCGTGAAAAACTCTGGAGTCTTGTTGATGGATATCTCCCGTTATTTTTAATTGTTTTGGGAATTGTGTTTTTGATTTTTCTTGAACCGGACTTTTCAAGTGCGGTGTTTTTGACGGCAATTGCATTTATGCTATTTTACATTGGCCAAATAAGAATAAAACACCTCGCTCTGACCGGATTGGCTGCCATTCCTGTTGCATACGGTGCAGTATTGAATTCACCGTACCGTATTCAGCGGCTAATGGGATTCCTCAATCCCCAGACCGATTTATTAGGCAGTAACTATCAGATTAATCAATCACTTATAAGTCTCGGGAGCGGCGGCGTATTCGGTGTAGGAATCGGCAACAGCAAAGAGAAACTGCTCTACCTTCCGGAGCCGTTTACCGATTTTATATTTTCGATAATCGGCGAAGAATTCGGTTTCATCGGCACTTTTATTGTTTTGACACTATTTCTGATATTTTTCTGGCGCGGTATCGTTATTGCCCAACGTGCGCATGACCCGTTTGGTTCACTCCTGGCGATAGGTATAACCATCAGCATTGTTCTTGCAGCCTTTGTCAATGTTGGTGTCGTGAGCGGGCTGCTTCCGACAACCGGTCTGTCTATACCCTTCATCAGTTACGGCGGAACATCGCTGCTATGCTCGCTGGGCGCGTGCGGCATCTTGCTAAACATAGCGAGACAGAAAAGTCTGAAACAGGTAAAAAGGAAATCTAAACAACAAAGATATGCAACACAGTATACGAAAACTGTGTAACATTCTTGAAACATTGAGAACTGTTGTAATTCAAGTATGCGATTTGGTAAAATTAAACATCTCCATTTTGTGGGAATTGGCGGTGCGGGTATGAATGGACTTGCGGAGATTATGGTAAATCTTGGATTCCATGTAAGCGGCTCGGACATGATCGAAAGCGCTGTTACTCGTCGTCTCAAAGATCTCGGGGCGGATATCGTTTATGATCATCGTACCGAAAACATTTCGGATCCGGACGTTGTGATTTATTCTGCCGCCGTACCGAAAAATAATCCTGAAATTGTTGAAGCTAATAAGCGGAGTATTCCTGTCATCAGCAGAGCAATTATGCTTGCGGAGCTGATGCGCTTGAAATATGGGATCTGTATTGCAGGCACGCATGGAAAGACAACGACAACCTCAATGGTCGGCCAAATATTGACCGGCGGGGGACTTGATCCAACAATCGTGGTCGGAGGTAAAGTTAAGAGCCTGCAATCACATGTCCGCCACGGTACCGGAGACTACATCGTAACCGAGGCAGATGAGTTCAACCGCTCATTTCTAACATTGAGTCCCACTATCGCGGTTATTACGACGCTGGAGCAGGAACACCTTGATTCGTATGATGAGCTAGAGTCATTGCAGGATGCTTTTTATGAATTTGCGGCAAAAGTTCCTTTTTACGGCAGTATTATCGCCTGTCTCGATGATAAAGCTGTCCGTGACATTCTGCCGAAACTCGAACGACGAATCATTACCTATGGTGATCATCCTGATGCTGATTATAAGCCGGAAGATGTCCAGTTTGAGCAATTCAAATCGTTATTTATGGTTCGTAGAAAAGGTGAATCGCTCGGCTACTTTACGATTCCCCAGCCGGGACTCCATAATATAAAAAACGCTATTGCGTCTATTGCAGTCGGGCAGGAACTGGATGTTCCATTGGAAAAAATCCGGATTGCATTACATGAGTTTAGCGGAGTTTTTCGGAGATTTGAGTTGAAAGACGAAATAGACGATGTGATGATCATTGATGATTATGCACACCATCCGACTGAGGTCAAAGCGTGTCTCAGCGGTGCGCGGAGCGGCTGGAAGGACAGAAAAATCACCGCGATCTTTCAACCCCATCTTTACAGTAGGACAAGGGATTTTTATCAAGAGTTTGGGGAGAGTTTCAACGATGCAGATTCGGTCATTATTTCGAGTATTTATCCGGCACGTGAAAAACCGATCGAGGGTGTAACGGGAGAACTTATAGCGCAATGGGCCCATTCTCACGGACATAAAGACGCACGTTATATTCCGGAAAAGGCAGATATTATCAATGATGCTGCTGAGAATGCAAAACCGGGTGATATTATCATTACGCTCGGCGCCGGAGATGTGTGGGACATCAGTGAGAGGATAATTCTCAAATTAAAGAAGAGACATCTATAATGCAGGAAACTGTAATCGTTGGATAGAATATCAGATGAAAAAAAGAAACGGAAAGAAAACGAAGCTTAAAGACCTTCTCAGAAAGTTGAAACAAACAGCTTATTTGGCAACGGCCGGTACTGCTCTTTATTTCCTCGTAATTGGTGTGAATTATTGGATACATAACTCCGGAATATTTCAATTGAGCCAGATTGAAGTGAGCGGGACACGGTTTATGTCTCCAGAGGAGTTGTCTGCACTGATTCCGGTTGAACCGGATGGTACGATTCTAGATTTGGACATTGAATCGATAAAAAGAAAATTGGAAGAACAGCCATTTGTCAGAACTGCTTCCATCGGGAGAAAATTTCCCGGAATTTTAAAACTGAATATTGATGAGCGTGTTCCCGTTGCTATGATTGTTTTGCGGAAGATCTTTTTTATTGATGAAGAGGGATATTTACTGCCGAAGCGACTGCGGGGTTCGAACTCTGCAGATTTTCCGATCATTTCCGGGATTCAACTGCCGCAGCAAAAGCCAGGGACACTCATTACCGATGAAAGAATTTCTAAAGTGATTTCATTCATAAATCTGGTACAAACATATTATCCGGGAATTTCTGCACATATTTCAGAAATTCTCTATAGGGGTGGTGGAAATTTGTCGCTTATATTATCCGGTAGCCTTACCCGTGTCAATTGCGGATCGGAAGATTACCGTTTTAAATTAGCGAAACTTGAATACTTTCTGAAGTATTGTGAAGAACAAAGAATTACCGAACGGCTGCGCACAATAAATCTGAATTACGAAAATCAAATTATCATTAAAGAGGCTGATTGATCAGCGGAAATCTTTAACTGCATTTACGAAATGTAAGGAGTTTCATATGTCAGACAAAGATATCATTGTTGGGCTTGATATTGGGACAACAAAAATCGGTGTTGTCGTCGCTGAAAAAGGTCAATTTAATGAAATAAAAATTCTCGGTGTGGGAACAAGTCCCTCGGACGGCCTCCGGAGAGGGGTAGTTATCAATATCGATAAAACAGTCCGATCTATCGAGAAAGCAGTTGAGGAAGCTGAACTGATGGCGGGTGTCGATATACATTCCGTCTATGCGGGTATTGCCGGAGATCATATCCGGAGTCTGAATTCTAAAGGAATTGTTGCAGTATCTCATGGCGATAATGAGATAAATCAGGCCGATATCGAACGAGGTATTGAAGCTGCTAAAGCGATCTCCCTCCCCCTAGACCGTGAGATCATCCATATACTTCCGCAGGAGTATATAGTTGATGAACAAGACGGAATTCGGGATCCGATCGGCATGTCTGGCGTCAGACTTGAGGTTGAAACTCATATCGTAACCGGTGCAGTGACATCAGCTCAAAATATTTACAAAAGCGTTGAACGTGCCGGACTTAGGGTTCAGGATATTGTTCTTGAACCGCTTGCATCAAGTTTTGCGGTTATCGGTGATGATGAGCGGGAATTGGGCGTGGGACTTCTTGATATTGGTGGCGGTACCACTGATATTGCTCTCCTTTTCGGCGGCAGTATCAGGCACACATCCGTAATTGGTCTCGGTGGGAAAAATGTGACTAACGACATTGCTATCGGTCTCCGCACTCCCCCGGAGCAAGCAGAAAATATTAAACTCGAACACGGCTGCTGTTATATCAATAACATCACTGAAGAAGAGTATATCACTGTGCCAGGTGTCGGAGGACGTGAACCGAGAAAAGTGTCAAAATCAATATTAACCTCCATTATTCAACCGAGAATGGAAGAACTATTCTCGCTTGCTCTCCGGGAAATCAAAAAATCAGACTATCTCGACCTCCTGACGTCGGGCATTGTCATTACCGGTGGCTGCAGCCTGATTTCGGGTGCTGTAGAGCTTGCTGAATCGATTTTTGATATGCCGGTCCGAATGGGTATACCTGAAAACATATCAGGGCTCGTCGATCCTGCACGAAGTCCAATCTATGCAACCGGAGTTGGTCTTGTGATCTACGGTGAACACAACCGGTCTTCAAGCGATTATTTTATGGGTGATGACTCAAAATTATACGACAAAATTCACGGCAGAATGAAGCAGTGGTTTGCCGAATTCTTCTAATAGAGAAACGATAACGATTGGAAAATTTCAAAAAAATAGAAAATTAAAAATTATGAAAAATATCGTACGTAAACCGTATTTAACCAGAAGGAGGGTGACATGACCTTTGAGTTTGACGAATCATTGTCCGAAGGCGCTATCATGAAGGTCATCGGTGTCGGTGGAGCCGGTGGAAATGCATTAAACGGTATGATTCAGGAACGTCTGCGTGGTGTCGATTTTATAGCCGTTAACACCGATGCACAGGCACTAGATGCAAATAATGCCCAATTAAAAATGCAAATCGGCGGCGGAATTACCAAAGGCCTCGGTGCGGGTGCAAACCCCGAAGTCGGCCGTAAGGCGATGGAAGAGAACAAAGCTGACCTTGCAGAAATTCTCGTCGACACCGATATGGTATTTATTACAGCCGGAATGGGCGGTGGAACCGGGACCGGTGCGGCACCGATAATCGCTGCAGAAGCAAGAGCAGCCGGTGCATTGACAGTCGGTATCGTAACAAAACCGTTCCACTTTGAAGGCAAATGTAGAATGAGCCGCGCTGATGAAGGTATCGAGCAGCTCAAGGATAAAGTCGATACTCTGATTATCATTCCGAATCAGCGGCTTCTCTCAATCGTTGATAAAGACACATCGCTTGCATCGGCATTCAAGATGGCTGATGATGTTCTGTATCAGGCCACGAAAGGAATTTCTGATCTCATCACTGTTCCGGGTCTTGTGAATCTTGATTTTGCTGATGTCAGGACTGTGATGATGGGTATGGGCGACGCTATAATGGGTACCGGCGCCGCAACCGGCGACAATAGGGCTATTGAAGCAGCAACGAAAGCGATTTCCAGTCCGCTCCTTGAAGAAATTTCTATCGAAGGTGCCGAAGGTGTTCTTGTCAATGTTTGCGGTGGAAAAGATATGACCTTGTTCGAAGTGAACGATGCCACATCTGTAATTTTCGATGCAACCGGCAAGGAAGCAAACATCATTTTCGGTGCGGTTATCGATGAAGACCTTCATGATGAAATGCGTGTCACTGTTATCGCCACGGGTTTCAACGGCGTACTGAGAAAACCTAAACAAGTCAATAACCGCTTTATTGAATTGACAAAGCCGGAAGTTTCAATGCGTGAACGCGATCGTCCGACATTTGAACGAATCAAAGATGACATAGAGAACGAGAGTGAGCACGAGATTCACGTTAATGAATCAACACCGCTTACTCCTGAAGACCTTGACATTCCTGCTTTTTTACGGAAACAAATGGATTAAAACTCTTCCCTCCTTCTTGCGCTTAAGGGTGATTCTGATCAATATTAGAATCACCCTTTTGCATTTCATTGATCTTCTATTGTAGGAATTAATTCTTGCTCAATACTATATTTTCCGCTATAAACGTATTTCTATTATAAATATTATTATCTACTATATTAATTTTATTAATATTTTACTTGATATTATTTAATATTATATTTACTATAATAAAACTGTAATTTCAACAGATAACTAATATTATTAGTTGAAAATCAAATCAATGACAAAAGAAAAGTACACAACAATGCCGATTCGGTGCCCGAGTTGCAGCAACATTCTAAAAGCAGTTCGGCTTGCCTGTGACGAGTGTGATACAACCGTTGAAGGAAATTACGACCTCTCTCTCCTCACTCAACTTAATCCTGATGATCAAGAGTTTATTCTACTGTTCATAAAATCGAGCGGGAGCTTGAAAGATATAGCAACAAAGTATGGTATATCCTACCCTACCATGCGTAACCGGCTCGATTCAATCATAGAAAGGATCAATAAATTAGAACGTAGGAGTAATAAGGAGAATGGACATGGAAACAGCACACAACTCAGTTGATAAATCTCGAACCAATGTTGTAACCTGGCTGTTTAATCCGTTTTACTATATTGCCGGAAGCAAAGCAATGGCAATTGGCATTGTTGTTATTCTCATAACCGGTTATATCGGCTCGTTTACGAATTCGCACTGTGATGGAATTGTTGATTTTCATACCGGTATACCAGCTCCGATGTGGGTTTTTCTCAGCGGAGGTCTGATAAACTGGTTAATAATTGGTACGCTTCTCTTCTTCGGTGGAATGATACTATCTCCCAGCAGCTTTCGAATTATTGATGTATTTGGTACCCGGGCATTGGCTCGGTTTCCGTATTTTCTTACTGCCGCTGTAACACTTCTGCCCGGTTTTGGAAATTTTTCCGAACAGCTTAAGTCAAGTATTCCTGACCTCGTCAAAGATCAGATCGCTTTAGGTGATATTGTAGCTAACAATATGACTGAATCTATTGTGTTTCTTATTGCAATAATTATTTCGCTTTTGATGGGGGCTTATATGGTGTTCTTAATGTACCGTGCTTTTACTATATCGTGCAATGTCGGAGGCGGGAAAGCAGTTGGTGCATTTATTGCGATACTTATAATAGGGGAGATCCTGTCAAAATTTATATTCTATTATGTATAACTAAGTCTGAATATTTCATTTGAAACCATTCATGCAATTATAGTTCAAGTGATTATTTAATAGTACTTTCTTTTTCCTGCGCTTCATTGAACCGTTTTTCGATGATTTCCCTCACATGGTTAGAAAGTTTGCTGCGATCGTTAAATTCGTAGTCAACAGTTGGAACCGGTTTATCGATAACAACATGGATATGACCGGGATTGAAAATTAGTGAATTCTTTGGCAGAACCGAACGGCTGCCGATGATAGTGACCGGAACAATTGGGCGTTTCGACCTGATTCCCAAAACAAACGCACCCTTTTTGAATGAATGGATCTTTCCGTCGGGTGACCGTGTGCCCTCAGGATAGACGAGTGGTGAAATGTTTTCATGTTTGAGCCGTTCAACTGCATAATCGAGACTTTCAATCGCCTTCTCCCTGTTCTCCCTGTCGATCCGGAAATGGCCTGCCATCCACATTGCCCATCCGAATACAGGAATACGAAACAACTCCTTTTTTGCAAGCATCCTGAGCCGTGCTGGTATAATGGTAATACAAACAGGAATGTCCATATGTGACTGATGGTTCGCTACATAGATGTATTTCTCCTCTGGTGACAGATTTTCCAGCCCTTCCACAGTCACCTTGACCCGGGATGTCCATAAAATAAGCTTAACCCAAACCCGTGAACCGATATCGATGTATTCTCTCCTCCCAAAAAACGGAAAGAATATGTTTACATAGAGCGAACCAAGGAAAGTGTAGAGTACTATACAAACAGCCAAGAAACCGGAGCGGATTATTTTGAGAAGATTGGTCATAAATTTTCAACTTTTTGGATTATTGCCTCAACAAAACTGCCATATTGAAATTAAAATAAGAAGATATTAAAAAGATTGAGATTTCGGTCGAAATGACATTTTGTAACGTTTTTCAAAGAATAAATCCTTGTCGTCATTGCGAGGAGAGAAGCGACGTGGCAATCTTTCTATAGCAATTATATAAATTTTAATCACATGGTAAAAACAATACGATTATTAACGAGGACAAGGATATTTATCTCATAAATTATATTGCGTGATCATTAATCTAAATATGTAATGATATCTAAACACTAATCCATCTTGTCGAGGCGTTTGATCATTTCCAATACAATTGTGAAGTTCTGTGTCATAGCCGCAGGCTCGACTACTTTTAACGCGTCATTCTCGGAATGTATCATGGTAAACACTTTTGGAGTACCGGCCGGCTGAAACTCTTCCGATCCATTCAAAGCGAGCCAGAACTGATATGCTTGCTCTGCACTTGATATCCCTAACGAAATATTTTCAATACCCGCACGTTGAAAGCTGATATCGTCACTCCCACCATATTCGGGAAAAACAAGAAATTCAAAATCATTTTCCACACAAATTGTTTTGGCTAATCTATATAATCTGTTTATTCCTGTGGCAGCTGACGGTCCGATGAGTGTTGTGTTGCCATAGGCATTGACATCAAGGTTAATCATCGATTCGATCGGATCACCCTTATGTTGTTCAATAAACTGAGCTGAACCGACAAGCCCAACCTCTTCCTGATCGAAAAACACAATTCTGATCCTGTGGTTTAGCTCTTCGTTCCGGAGGGCTTCAATAATCCGTGTCAGAATTATTGTGGAACAGCCATTATCGACAAGACCGCTGCCAACATCTACTCTGTCGTAGTGGGCACCGATAACAAAATCAGAATCTCCGGAACCCAGCGTTACGACAATGTTGTTTCCATTAATGATACGGTTGTCACGTTTACTTTTCGCTGAAAACGGCTCAATAGAATATTCGATTCCCTTTTCGGTCAAAATGTCCTGAAGAATACCCTGTCTTTCTCTGTTGGATTTTCCTCCTAAACGGGCTGCGTCTTCAAATAATCCCGGAAGTGAAGCCAACTGCCATCCGGCAGCATTATCCGGAATAACTGCGAATAGCACAATAAGTGAAGTAATAATAAGAA
Source organism: bacterium (assembly GCA_965249485.1). GTDB lineage: Bacteria > SM23-31 > SM23-31 > SM23-31 > SM23-31 > CBDFMG01. Next base: position 3,632,398 of record OZ252239.1, read on the forward strand.
GCCGGATGGCATTCAAGCATCTATAATTCATTGGAGCACCTCAGCTACTGATTGGACAACACTATTTGATCAAGATTACAAGCACAAAATATAAAAATTAATACAGTATGTTCAAACAGATTAATTATATATTTTATGATATACAATGACCTATTTAATACTTCAATAGCAAATAAAAAAATATTTATGTATATCTTTATTACGTATTGGATTAAGCATACTCAAGAATTCGTAATAAATGAATTCGGTCTACTTTTTTCTTGTAACTAATATGCTTATTTACTATTTTTTTCAATAAGCGGTTTGGAATAATCGATTTATATGAACGAATTATTATTACGTGTCATCTCTATATTATTTTATTGAGAGCATATGCTCTTTCCGCAGCCGTTCTCACTGTTATTACTATATTTTGAACCTATTAATTAAGGAAACGATATGACGGATAACTCTGATGATAAGTTGATGTTGCAGCGGAGGGCAATTCAAAAAATAGAACTTCTCCCATCAATTCCGATTGTCCTTCAGAAAATTATTGCGACGTCGGGCGATCCGCATTCATCCGCGCAAGACATGCAAGATATTATCATTAAAGACCAGTCGATGACAGCTGCGATTCTCAAACTTGCTAATTCTGCATATTATGGTTATGCAAAGCATGTTGAGGATATAGTCCGTGCGATTGTCGTTATTGGATTTAACACTGCCGTGAGTGTTGCGATCAGTGTTTCCGTATTGAAAGACAGTGGCAGAAAAAATTGACGGAAAAGAGTTTGACAAAAATGAATTCTGGAAACATTGTATTGGAGCAGGTGAAGCAGGCCGTATCATTGCTGGTGAAGTAAATTATAAAAATCCATCCCGCGCCTATCTATTGGGTCTCCTTCATGATATTGGTAAAGTTGCCTTATCGTTTATAAACAAATCTGATTTTGATGATGCTGTTTTCGAATCCCGGGCAGTCGAAACAGAACTCTTTAATAGTGAAAAACAGATTTTTGGTTTTGATCATCAGGAAGCCGGTGAGTGGTTATGCACACGCTGGCAGCTTCCTGAATCAATCATTGCCGGAGTCAGATATCACCATGCAGTAGACGACTGCCCTGAAGAGTATCTGCCTGAGGCACTTGTCGGACATGTCGCAAATATCCTTACAAAGTCTGCCAAGATTGGAAACAGTGGCAATGAACAAATTTCCCAAATCAATTCTCATGCTCATAAAATGCTCAAATTAACTACAAAATCATTTGAGAGCGCCAAAAAAGTTTTATTAAAAAAACGTGAAGAAATTGACAACTTTCTTGATTTTCTTTTGTAATTTTCGATTATGCCAAAAAAACAAGAAGAAAGTGATCACAATGTTCATCTGAAACAATCGTACTTGGAGCAGAGTCTTCAGTATGTAACTGAAGAGTTTGTTCAAAAGCTCCGGGAACTGTCACTTGTTAAAAGGATTTCAGATGCCCTGGTCGATACTGCAGATCAGAAGAAGGTGTTTCTTGATATTACTACGATTATTCTTGATGAAATACACGCAGAGACATGCTCGCTCTATCTTTTGAACGCTAAAAAAAACAAGCTGTTTCTCAGATCGGTTGGTCGCCAGGCAGAATCAGAAGGGATATTTTTTGACAACGAAAAAGAAAATGTTCAGAGTGCGTCCGAAGGATTAGCTGGGGCAGTCTTGGAATCCAGAAAGTCGCTTTACATAAAGAATTCAAGAAGAGATAAGCGGTTTTCCGGTGATCCTCTATTCCCTGAAAATATGGACTCCATTCTCTGCCTGCCGCTCATATCTGACGAAGATATAATTGGTATCTTTGTTCTAAGCGCTCCGGAATCGCACACCTTTGCAAGAGAAGACCAGAATCTCCTGCAGATCATAGCGAATCAAATTGCAAATGTGTTGCGGAATGTAGAATTAGTAAGAAAAATTCAAAAAGCGTATGAAAAGCAGGAACATGTTCTTAAAAAACTGAAATCTGCCGAAAAAAAATTATCAAATTATACAAAAGACCTAGAAAGTATTGTTGAAAAACGGACCAATGAGTTGGTACAGTCGGAAAAACTAGCATCCGTGGGTCAGCTTGTTGCAGGTGTCGCGCACGAATTAAATAACCCTCTGACAATTATAATCGGCTTGATAGAACTTATGGTCGATTCGGATGACCTACCGATACGGCATAAAAAACGGCTCAATAAGGTGCACGGAGCAACAATGCGCTGCGCTAAAGTTGTGAACAACCTTTTAAAGTTTTACCGCAAAGAAAAGATTCAGAAAAAAGATATCAACATTAACAAAATCATTGGGGAAACACTTGGATTTTTTGAATATCAATTTTTAGTGAATAACATTTCCGTTCTAAAAAGTCTTCAGAGCAATATGCCGGTGACAGTTGGCGATCCGCAGCAGCTTCAGCAAGTTTTTCTCAATATTATTTCAAACGCATATGATGCTATGGCGTTTCAGGATAGCAACAAAACGCTTGAAGTCAAAACTCATACTGATGAAAATACTATAATCGTTGAGTTCAGGGATACCGGTCCGGGAATCCCTAAAAACTCCCAAAAAAAGCTCTTTGAACCGTTCTTCACGACAAAAGAAGTCGGCAGAGGTACCGGACTCGGATTAAGCTTGAGCTATGGTATAATTAAAGAGCACAATGGTGAAATATTTCTTGACTCCTCATACACTGAGGGAGCAAAATTTACTCTTCTTTTTCCCATTGTTGCGGGCGAAGAAACGCACGAGCAGAAAAAAGCGGTGAAAAACTCACTCTCCTCTACGACAAGAGTCCTTATTATCGACGATGAAAGTGATATTATCGAGTTTCAGAAGGAGGTTCTCAAGATTTACACGTGTATCCCGGAAGTAGCCTACGACGGTTAACAAGCTTTGAATAAGATCAAAGAAAAATTTCATGATATAATTCTGAGCGATATAAAAATGCCCGGCACTGAAAAGCGTTTTATTTTCACAACGGGGGATACAGCAAGCAAGGAAACACACGAGTTTTTGGAAAATATCGATAATTTTTGCTTAGAAAAACCGTTTCTTATCAACGATTTTATCGATACATTGAATCGTTGTCTGAATGAACAGAAAGATCAAAAACAGGAAGACTAATTCATTTCACACTCGATTGAAATTTAGTGGCATTTGGGGCAGGTTTAAATCCTGATCCTCACCCCTGACTTTTTAGTATATTGAACTGTTTTATTCAAATTCTTGTTCATTAATATATTTCTTTCTAGATTGTGATTCATTAAAACACAATAGAAATTCTCATGCTAAAACGTACCTTCGAATTAAAGATGGGACCTGACAGGTTCTTACGCGGCGATTTCAGAATACCCGAAATCGCGGAAGGAAAACCGTTGGTTTTATTTTGTCATGGATTTAAAGGGTTCAAGGACTGGGGCGGCTGGCAATATGCAATGGACAAAATGTGTTCGAATGGTTTTTTTGTCATTTCAATTAATTTTTCTTACAACGGAATTGGTTCTGACCTTCAAAATTTTTCTGAACTTCCTAAATTTGCACAGAATACTATTGGATACGAACTTGAAGATATTGATTTTCTTATAAATGCAATTAAATCCAGCAGCGAATTTGAGGAAATAACCTGGAAACCCCCGATTGGTCTCATCGGACACAGTCGCGGCGGCGGTACTGCTATTCTTTATGCAAGTCACAACACACATATCAATTGTCTTGCAACATGGGCAAGTGTTTCGAGCTTTGACTCATACCTTGATAATCGAATCGAATGGAGAAAACACGGTTTTATCGAGTTTGATAATGTACGGACTAATCAGAAAATGCGCATGAATGTTGAATTTCTTAATGATCTTGAACGTAATGTACTTGAGCGAAATATTTTGAGATCCGAAGCTCGGCACGGAGTCCCCCATCTCATTATTCACGGTTATAAAGATGACACGGCACCATATGAAGCAGCTCAGGAGATTTTTGAAACCTCCAGTAAATCTATTACGCGCCTTGAAATTTTGCCAGGCGGGACCCATACATTTGGTACTGCTCACCCCTTTTCCGGGACAAATCCTATATTCGATTCGGTCATCAACAAGACAATTGAATGGTTCAGAATGTATCTTGTTGAGTAATGGAATCCTCTTTGAATTCAACTTTTATCAGTAATGTTACAACTCTTCAAACTATTGAATAAATTATGTCGAACTGCAATATAACAGGTACCGGTGTCGATATCGAATCGGTAGATCGATTTCGAGCTAAACCTTACGATTCCAATACAGGTTTTTACCACAAACTCTTTACCGAAAATGAAATCGAGTACTGTTTACGGTATAAAGATCCCTCTCCCCATTTTACTGCTCGCTTTTGTGCAAAGGAATCGCTCAGGAAAGCGGTGCCGAAATCAATTCACATTAATTGGCGAGATGTTGAAATCCAAAACGATGAAAATGGGAAACCTTATTTTTTATTCTCCAAAGCTGCTTCAGGCGGCAATACATACTTTTCATCACAGCAATTCCATCTTTCTCTTTCCCATGAAAAAAATCAGGCTATTGCATTTGTTGTGACAGAACGCATTTAGTCACATACAATTTTTATCCATGCCCCCAACTTCTTAATATTTAATAAAATTATTACCCAAAAAAACGGAATTTCTACTCTCGTGTCGAAACTGAAATATTATCATAATCAAAATTGCTGACTAATACTTGACTTTTTAGTATTCTTTCATTATATTTACGGTTGACATACTTAATGAGTATAAAAATCATTCAATACTGAGGGGTCTAAATATGAGATTTACATCTCAGGAAGAGTACGGTTTACGCTGTATGCTCCAATTAACGAAAAATGAGAACAGCGGTCCCCTTACGATTGATGAAATAGCAAAAAATGAAGCGCTTTCGACACATTATGTCGGGAAGCTTACGCGAATATTGCTCAAAGGCGGGCTGATAGAAAGCACGAGAGGCCAAAAAGGTGGTTATAAACTTTCACGGCCAGCAGTTCAGATTAGTGTACTGGATGTATTATATGTGCTTGATGGACCATTTTTTGACGTTGACCACTGCGGTATGAAATTCACCGGCATTGACTCTATTTGTGTAAATTCAACAGAGTGTTCGGTTAGAGCGCTCTGGAGTTCTGTGAATGATGCTGTTATTCAGATTCTCGGCAATACAATGCTCAAAGACCTGGTTGTCAGTGAAAAGACAGCATTCGAGTGGTTCAGGTACAGTGCAAAAATAAATAATCCTGATACTGTCCGATTGATATAAAATTAATCGATCAAATCTCATTTGATCCTATGGAAATAATCTATTGAATCCAAGTATTGATGAGAGCAAAATGTACCAATGTATACGAAATAGTAGATTATATTACAAAATTTTCGAATCTAATTATATTTTTCTATTGTTTAGATACTGTAACTCAAAAAAAATTAAACGTGTATATATTAAATTAAAATTAATAAGTAAGAAAGGACAGAATTATGCCGTATGACCCGCAATTTGTTCAGCCGATGCGCGATGAAATGACCGTAAACGGTTTCCGGGAGCTCCTCACCGCCGAAGAGGTAGAATCCACATTATCAGCACAAGAAGGTTCCGTACTCCTTGTCGTGAACTCCGTATGCGGTTGTGCTGCAGGCCAGGCGAGGCCGGGAGTTTTTCTTTCTCTTTTAGAGAGCGAACATAAACCTGATTCGCTTGCGACTGTATTTGCCGGACAGGACCTTGAAGCGACCGAAAAGGCACGCAGTTATATTCATGGCTATCCTCCTTCATCTCCTTCAATCGCTCTTTTTAAGAATGGTGAACTTGCATTTGTGATTGAGCGCCAACATATAGAGTCGAAGAGTGCAGAGATGATAGCTGCTTTGCTGAAAGAAGCGTTCAATGAGTTTTTAATTGGAACTGATATGCATGAGGAGAAGACAGATGTCGGTTAAGAATGAACCACTTTTTCGATTTGAAAATGTCTATGTGAGTGTGGAAGATAATGAGATTGTGAAAGGCGTAGACCTTACCATTCAGGCTGGTGAAAAGCATGCTATTATGGGTCCGAATGGTTCCGGGAAGAGCAGTCTAGCAAATGCACTTATGGGACATCCAAATTATGAAATTACCAAAGGAAATATTTATATCCGAGGAGAAGAGATTACTAATCTTGAACCTAATGAGCGTGCTCAAAGGGGACTATTTCTCGGTATGCAATATCCTGTTGCCATTCCCGGTGTAACGGTGGCAAATTTTCTGAGGACTGCTTTGAAAGCGATGCCGGATGGCACTGAACGGGTTAAAAGATTCAGAAAAGAGCTAAAGGAAAAATTCAAATTTCTCGGTATAGATGAATCATTTGCAACACGGTACATCAATGACGGATTTTCTGGCGGTGAAAAAAAACGCCTTGAAATATTACAGCTCTCTGTCCTGCAGCCGGTTGTTGCTTTACTCGATGAAACCGATTCAGGTCTCGATATCGATGCTCTTCAAATCGTCGCTGAAGGAATAAATAAATATTGTGACAACAATGTTGCGGTAATGCTCGTTACTCATTATCAGCGAATGCTCAATTTTGTCAAACCCGATTATATCCACGTTTTCATGGATGGGAAAATCGTCAAAACCGGTGGAGCTGAGTTAGCGCTCGAGCTTGAGGAAAAAGGATATGACTGGCTGGAAAAAGAGCCTGAAACCACTTCGGAGGCGTTAGTATGAGTGAGAAGTCAGTAACATTCGATCAAAAATACAAAACTGCCGAGCTTATGGATGAGGCAGATATTGCAAAAGTCAAAAAGATAGAAAATGAGATAACGCAGGACTATCAGCATGGCTGGGTCACCGATATTGAACAAGAACTAATCCCTCCCGGTCTTAATGAAGATATTGTTGCGCTGATTTCAAAAAAGAAAAATGAACCGGACTGGATGCTCGAGTGGAGGCTCGAAGCATACCGCCATTGGCTCACAATGGAGGAGCCAACGTGGGGCGATGTCACCTATGATCCGATTGATTATCAGGCAATCTCTTACTTTGCAGCGCCAAAGAAGCTGCCAGAACTGAACAATCTTGATGAAGTCGATCCCGAGCTGCTGAAAACATATGAGCGACTCGGTATCCCTGTCATTGAGCAGAAGAGACTTGCCGGTGTTAAAATCTCCGATGAAGACCTGAAATTTATGTCCGGAGTAGCAACTGATATGGTTTTTGATTCCGTTTCCATTGCCACAACGTTTCAGAAAGACCTTGAACGGCTCGGTATCATTTTCTGCTCATTTAATGAGGCTGTCCACAACCATCCGGAGCTGGTAAAACAATATGTGGGATCCGTTGTACCCTATAACGACAATTATTTTGCCGCTCTCAATTCTGCAGTTTTTTCAGATGGTTCGTTCTGTTATATCCCTAAAGGAACAAAATGCCCAATGGATTTGTCGACATATTTCCGAATCAATGCGACCAATACGGGACAATTTGAGCGAACCCTGATCATTGCGGAAGAGGATAGTTTTGTCAGTTATCTCGAAGGCTGTTCGGCACCGATGCGTGACGAAAATCAGCTTCATGCCGCAGTTGTCGAGCTCGTTGCTCACAACAATGCGGAGATTAAGTATTCAACTATCCAGAACTGGTATCCCGGTAACAAGGAAGGAATAGGCGGGATTTATAATTTTGTGACAAAGCGTGGTTATTGTAAAGGAAAAAATTCGAAAATTTCCTGGACACAGGTTGAGACCGGTTCTTCAATTACTTGGAAATACCCTGGTTGTATCCTTGAAGGTGATAACTCCATTGGCGAATTCTATTCAGTGGCTGTGGCAAATAACTATCAGCAGGCCGATACCGGCACAAAAATGATCCACATCGGCAAAAACACTACAAGCAGAATTGTTTCGAAAGGTATTTCCGCGGGACACGGTAAAAATACGTATCGCGGTATGGTTCGGATTATGCCCAACGCAGAAAATGCAAAGAATTTTTCACAGTGTGATTCGATGATGATCGGCAGTGAATGTGTCGCGAATACCTTCCCCACTATCGATGTCAGAAATTCGACATCGACTATGGAGCATGAAGCGTATACCGGAAAAGTTGGAGAAGAACAGCTTTTCTACCTCATGTCGCGTGGTATCCCCGAAGAAGAAGCGGTTGCCTTAATTGTAACCGGGTTTTGTGTGGATATCATTAAAAAGCTCCCGCTTGAATTCAGCGTTGAAGCGGTCAGATTGATTGAGGCATGTGCCGCATTTCCGGACACACTTGGATAATGAAGACATTAGATATCAGGAAGAATGACTTTTTTCAGCTTAATAAGGAGCATGAATGTGCAGTAATAATCAAGGACATAAAGAACCGGCTGTGTTGAGTACACAGCAGCCAGACTGGCTGAAATCAATACGGAAAGAAGCATGGGATAGATACAATGATATGCCGATGCCCGACAGAGTACCGCATCTGTGGCGGTACACCGATCCGGCTCTCTTTGAATATTCCGGAAAGGAATTCAAAAAAAACGGCTCTACTTCCACTGCTATTCCGGAGATAATGCAAAAACAACTTGTTGATAATGCAGTAAGCGGTGTTGTGTTGAATAATGAAGGAAACGGAATTAGTGTACAACTCACTCCGGAGCTCATAAAAGCAGGTGTCACAGCGGGTGATTTGAATTTGTTCGTCAAGGACAACTCAGAACTTGCAGAACCTCGTTTGAGCCATCTTGTAGGACCTGATTTTGGAAAATATGAAGCGCTCAATACTGCCGCATGGGATAATGGGATTTATATCTATGTACCGAAGAATGTTATCCTTGATAAACCGATTCACTTGAATACGGTAATGCCGTCAGACGGAAATTTTGTTTCAAGACTATTCGTCATAATTGATGATGGTGCAAGTGCCGCTATCATTGACGAATATACCGGTGGCCCAACTGCCCCAAACGGGATTTACAGCAATGTTGCGGCAGAAACTTTTACCGGAACAAATGCCCAGTTGCAATATATTACTGTGCAGAATTTGAATGCTGGGTCTCATATGTACTATACGCACCGTTCGCGCAACGAACGGGATGCTCATACATTTACCGGTATTGCGGCTTTCGGCGGGCACACCACAAAGGCTAATTACGGTACAATACTTGGCGGAAGAGGCAGTGAAAATCAGCTTGAAGGATTTCTGCTCGGTGAGAAGCGCCAGCATTTTGATCATCACACTGTCCATGTCCACAAGGCAGCGAACACATTAAGTAATCTGAATTTTAAAGTCGTACTAAAAGACCGTTCACGTTCAGCTTACACTGGTAAGATTACAATTGATCACGAAGCACCGTACAGTGAAGCGTATCAGGAAAACAGAAACCTTTTACTTTCGCCCAAGTGCCGTGTTGAATCGATACCTGAGCTGGAAATTAATCAAGATGAAGTGCGCTGCTCTCACGGTGCAGCAATGGGTCCTCCTGACAGCGATCAGTTGTTCTATTTGAGAAGCCGGGGAATTCCTGAACATGAAGCCATTCAACTGATTGTCGAAGGTTTTATGGATGATGCTTTACGACGTGTTCCGGAAATTTTGCGTGGCCACCTTGCGGACTTCATAAATAACAGACTTATGGGAGGCTGGACATTTGAGTGACACAATCGTAAAAGTAGCAAATACTACTGATATTAACGATGGTGAAGCCCGGGTATTTAGAATTGAAGAAATAGATGTCGCGGTCTGTAATGTCAGCGGCTCCTTTTATGCTATTGAAAACGTGTGCACACACGATAACGGTCCACTCGGTGAAGGCAAACTTATAGGGTGTGAAATTGAGTGTCCGAGACATGGTGCCCGGTTCGATGTTACGAATGGTGCTGTTACCCGGCAACCCGCATACGGCCCGGTTCCGACGTTTCCGGTGACAATAGACAACGAAGAAATTTATATCGATATCAGCGATTATTAAACAGGAAAAATTATGACTATTCCCGCATATCCCAATACAATTTTCGGCACCGAAACCGCGGTATCTAAACCGGTCACCAAGAACGCCGCTGTTCTCGATGTCGAAGCAATCCGGAAAGACTTTCCCATTCTGAGCAGGACAATCAAAGGAAATTTAATTGTCTATCTTGACAGTGCCGCCACAACACAAAAGCCGGCATCGGTTATTAATGCATTGTCTTTTTTTTACCGGACGTCAAACGCAAATATTCACCGGGGTGTCCACACACTTTCCGAGGAATCGTCATCTGCGTATGAAGCACTCAGATTAAAAACAGCAAAGTTTATCGGCGGTGTTGATGAACGGGGCATCGTATTCACAAAAAACACAACCGATTCACTCAATCTTATCGCCCAATCGTGGGGAAAAGCGAATATCAAAAAAGGCGATGAAATCATTTTAACAGAGATGGAACACCACAGCAATATTGTTCCCTGGATACTGCTTGCCCGTGAAACCGGAGCAGTCCTGAAATATATTGAGGTGGATGGTGACGGCTATCTTGACATGGACAGTTACTATAAAATTTTATCAAACAAGACAAAGCTGGTGTCAGTCACCATTATTTCCAATGTTCTTGGGACAATCAATCCTGTTGCGGAAATAATTGAAGCTGCACACAAGTTCGGCGCTGTGACTGTTCTGGACGGTGCGCAGGGTGTCCCCCACATGAAAATCGATACCTTAGCATTGGACTGTGATTTTCTCGCATTCTCCGCCCATAAGATGCTCGGACCGACAGGAATCGGAGTTCTTTCTGCAAAGCCGGAAATCCTTGAAAAAATGGAACCAACTGTTGGAGGCGGCGGGATGATAGAAGAAGTGACGCTCCAAACTGCAACCTGGGCGGATATTCCATGGAGGTTCGAAGCCGGCACTCCAAATTACGCAGATGTCATTGCATTTTCCGCTGCAATTGATTACCTTGAAAATATCGGTCTCGATGCCGTTCAGAAACACGAAGAAGCATTGACCGAATATGCGCTTGAACAGTTGGAAACGATACCAAAACTGCGGTTATTTGGTCCCAGAAATGTGAAAGACAGAGCGGGTGTTGTTACATTTTATGATGAATTAATCCATCCCCATGATCTTAGTACTATTCTCGATTCATATGGTATTGCGATCAGAGCGGGTCATCACTGTGCTCAACCCCTTATGAATAAATACAACGTTCCTGCAACTGCCCGGGCAAGTTTTTATATTTACAACGATAAAGAAGATGTGGATGCACTGATAACCGGACTGAGAAAAGCGCGGGAGTTTTTTAAATATGAGCATTGACGGACTTGATGAATTGTATCAGGATACAATTCTTGACCACTATAAAAATCCGAGGGGTAATCACACTGTCGACAGGATCGATTCGGAGAAAAATGGGTACAACCCGGTCTGCGGTGACAAAGTCCGTATACAAGTACATTTCAATAATAACAGTATAGAAGATATATCGGTCGAATCGTGCGGCTGTGCGATTAGCGTCGCATCAGGATCGATGTTGGCTGAGCTTCTGCCTGGAAAAAATCTAGAAGAAGTCCAGAAAATAGCCGAATCATTCCAGGATATGATGCGCGGCAAGAAGATTCCTGAGGACATTGATTTCGGCGACCTTGATGTCCTTGAAGGTGTTTCAAAATACCACTCACGTGTGAAATGCGCACTTTTAGCTTGGGTTACACTTCACGACTTGATCAAGTCGTGGCAGTTACAAAATATTTCATCCATACACTCTACCACAGAATGAAGAAAGTGGCAGAAAATGCTTATAAATGAAGATATAGTTTTTGAAGCTTTAAAAGTCGTCGTCGATCCTGAAATCGGCCTTGGTATCGTTGAACTCGGTCTCGTCTATGGAGCCGATATCGAAGATGATGGGAAAAAGGTATCCGTAAGAATGACATTGACATCACCGATGTGTCCGTACGGCCCAATGATTATTCAGCATGTTGATGAGACAATTAAAATACTCCCCGGAGTAGAAGAAACCGACGTACAGGTTATCTGGGAACCGCAGTGGGATCCTCGCACAATGGCCTCCGACGAGGTAAAGGACAAGCTGGGAATCTGGTAAATTCACATATTCACTATTTTATATAGATCGATGTAACCAGGATGGTCTCATTGTACTATGAGGCTGCGACTATTAATATTTATTTTACTATGGGGTTAACTCGTGAATCAAGAAACTATACTTGATGCTCTTCGGATCGTCCAGGATCCTGACTTGCGTACCGATATTGTGACACTCGGCTTTGTCAAAGACATTACTATAAACGAGGGTCATGTCTCTTTCTCTATCGAATTGACTACACCCGCATGTCCGGTCAAAGACCAGCTCAAGAGTGAAGCATATAATGCAGTTTCGGCACTTCCCGGTGTTGAAAAAGTCGATATCAATATGACATCGAATGTCCGGGGGACGCCGCAAGCTCCAAATCAGCAAATTCTTACCGGTGTAAAAAACATAATCCCGATTGCCAGTGGCAAGGGTGGTGTCGGAAAATCGACCGTAAGCGCTAATATAGCAGCAGCGCTCAGCGTATCCGGATCTAAAGTTGGTCTGCTCGATGCGGACATTTATGGACCTAGTATTCCACAGCTTATGGGAGTTACTGAGCAGCCGCAAGTAACCGACAACATGATCTTGCCGCTTGAAAGTCACGGTATTAAGGTCATGTCGATGGGATTTTTCACTCAGTCTGACCAAGCGGTTGTATGGCGCGGCCCAATGCTCGCAAAAATGATGGAACAGTTTCTCACTAATGTCGAATGGGGAGAACTCGATTATCTCATAATAGACTTACCCCCGGGAACAGGTGATATTCAGCTGAGTCTGTGTCAGATGATCCCGCTAACCGGTTCTGCCATTGTATCGACTCCGCAAGATGTTGCTCTGAATGTTGCCCGGAAGGCGATTCTCATGTTTAACCAGCTCAATACTCCGGTGCTCGGTATTATCGAAAACATGAGTTCGTTCATCTGTTCTCACTGCGCAACAGAAGAAAAAATCTTCGGTGAAGGCGGCGGCGAAAAGGCCAGTAATGAGTTCGGCGTTCCGTTTCTTGGCAAGATCCCGTTGACAACCGATATTCGTACAACATCAGACCAGGGAAAACCAATTGTGCTTAACAATCCTGATTCTATTGAAGCGAAAACCTTTGTATCAGTAGCGAAAAACCTTGCTGCTCAGGTGAGTATCCGCAATCTTGCTGAAAAAGACCAAGAAGTCAAAGTTACCTTTTAGATATAAGATCTATGAAAACGACCTCTCCTTCTCTCACTCCCGATGAGATCGGCCGTGCGAATGAGTGGGATGTGAAAATCAGATGGAAAGACAGCCACGAAAGTATTTATATTGCCCGTGAGCTCAGGCTCGCCTGCCCGTGTGCGGGTTGTGTTGAAGAGATGACCGGTAGGCCTCTTATCAGACCTGAACTCATTCCAAATGACGTCCAACCGCTCAAAATCAGCCTTGTTGGAAGGTATGCAATTAAGATAAACTGGAGTGACGGCCACGACACCGGTTTCTATACCTTCGAGTATCTCCGCAAAATGGGATAAAGAATATCCTATATCAAATTATTTATCTTTTTAAAATTTACAGTTATTTATATTGTGTTATAAGTTATAGTTGTCTCAGTTAAACTTTACAATTGAGAAATGCTTATATTCGTTCCTCTCTTATTTAATCATTGACCTTCCTGATTCTTCCTTCTACAACAACATCTTTTTATATTATAAGGTGTTAATATTTGAACTTCTTCGGAAGTAAGGCATCTACAGACCACGTCCCACCTCCGGCAATGGACAGATAGATGGAACCAAGAAGCATTGCGAAATCGGTTCGGGCGTCATGTGCAAATTGCCAAAAACCGCTTTCGAAAAGTATAGATATTTTAGTAGAAACGATAGCGATTAGCATGATTATTATTAATGGTACAGAGGCTTTTCTGGTATACAAACCAATCAGGATCAATACACCACATAGTATTTCAAATGAACCGACGAACGGACCTGTAAATTCCGGATATGGAATACCGATCTTGATGAAACGTCCTACTCCCCGTATCTCAGAATAGAGAAATTTCTGAATCCCTTCCGACAGAAAAACTGATCCCACCATAAGACGGATTAATATTCCGGATGATAGTATTATTTCTTCCCAATTTTTCTTATCCGTTATCATAATATGACCATCCAATTTAATAAAATTTCAGTACTCTTACAATTTTACGGATTGTAATATTTTCGCTTATGATCAAGATTCTTTTGTGATAAACAAGGAGATGTTATTAAAATTTTCTATAAACTTCCCAAATGCACTGCCATCCTTTTACTGCTCCAGTCCTCTTTACCATGAGGACTGAAATGGCCGGCTATTTCCTCATCGCATGAAGCACAACGGTTGTTTGTGAGGTTGTAGGCACCGAGTTCATACCAGTCACGTTCTATCAACAGATTGCTACAAATCGGACAGTAGGTGCTGCTCCCCGCTTTATCATGAACGTTCCCGGTGTATACATACCGGATACCTTTCGAAATTGCTATATCACGTGCCCTTGTTAATGTTTCCGGCGGTGTCGGTGGACGGTCTCGCAACTTAAAATCGGGATGGAATGCGGTAAAATGAAGCGGAACATCAATACCAAGCGTCCCGGAAACCCACTCGGCGAGTTCATTTAATTCAGCATCGCTGTCGTTTGCACCGGGTATGAGAAGTGTTGTAATTTCAAACCATACATCGGTCTCATGTTTCAAGTATTTAAGAGTCTCGAGAATTGGCTCGAATTCTGCAAGACAGAGTTTTTTGTAAAATTCACTCGTGAATGCCTTTAAGTCAACATTCGCGGCATCCATGTTATCAAAAAATTCAGACCGCGCTTCTTCTGTAATATATCCAGCTGTCACAGCAACGGTTTTAATTCCGAGTTCTCTGCATGCCTGTGCGATATCGATGGCGTATTCGGCAAATATCACCGGATCATTATAAGTGAATGCAACAGATTTACATCCAAGGCGCTGTGCTGATTGTGCAATTTTTTCCGGAGAAGCACTATCGGCAAGAGTATCGATTTCTTTCGATTTGCTAATATCCCAGTTCTGGCAAAACTTGCAGCCAAGGTTACAACCCGCTGTGCCGAATGATAGTATACTTGATCCGGGGTAAAAATGGTTGAGCGGTTTTTTTTCGACCGGATCGACACAGAATCCGCTGCTTCTTCCATATGTTGTTAGAACCATGTTATCATTGTGGTTCATCCGAACGAAACAAAAGCCGCGCTGCCCATTGTGAATTCTGCAATAACGGGGACAGAGGTCACATTGTATGCGTCCGTCGTCGAGACGGTGCCAGTATCGGCCGGGAAAATAGGTTGATTCGAGTGTAGACATAGTAGGATAATATATAAATAATTAAGAATTTTCGTGCATTCAATAAAAAAATTTCTTATATATAGTACTGACCATCGGTATGGATTGTTTCTTTAAGCACGTTTGACGTTTATGGGCTTCTAGAAAAGTAACCGAATGTGGTTATAAAGTCAAGAAAGCATATATTATAATATCTTGAGATTTCAATCGCTTTACTGAAATAAATGACAGGAACATCGTATGAACTTTTTCACCGAAAGTTGTAAAGAATGCAAAGCAGAAGAAAACGTACAGATGTGTCAATTCTGCCATAAGATGATCTGCTCAACGTGTTTGGAACGGCTTACATACCGGCAAGACACTCCACAATGGTTTATAGGCAAAAAAGTAAAAGATTTTACAGAGTTTCGAAACTTATACCACGAATACTGCAAAATTATTAAGAAAAAGGGCGGTAATATTCACTGCTGCGATAATTTTTTACAGGAAACTTGGACAGTCATTTCAAAACAGGTGAAACAGCTTGTACATGACCGAGACCAGAAAGCAAGCTCCATTATTCTTAAATAACTTTATAGAGTGTTAGTATTCATACTCTGTTTATCCTGCTCTATTTTGTATCATTTCCAATACATTACCATTTGATTTTCCTGCGTAGATTAACCTTGAAATTAATTACCTAATTTCGTAACGTAATCGGTTGTAATTCTTGTCACGAAATATAATTAAAATGTGGAGTTCAGAATGAAGTGTGAAAATATCCTTATACTAATAACTGTGATAACAGTGTTCAGCGGTTGTTCATCTTCAGACACACCGCCAGCGATACAGAGTCAACGGACCATTCCTCAGATTCAGCAGGCACCTGCTGGATATTTGTTGTTTACCGTACCTGAAGAATGGACGCCGGAACAACCTGCAAGTAGTATGCGCCTTGCACAATACAGTCTACCGGGTATTGACGGTATGGCATCTGCAGAGTTGGCAGTCTTTTCTGGTATCGGCGGAACTCCTGAAGAAAACATTGAGAGATGGTATGGCCAGTTTACCCAGCCCAATGGTGGTAGCGTCGGAGAAAATGCTGAAATTGAAAAAATAACAGTCAATGACATTCCGGTTACTGTCATTTATTTTGCCGGAACCTTTTTAAAATCAAGAGCCCCAATGATGATGAGCGGCCCTGTCGACGAACTTCACGGATATGCCTTGCTTGCGGCGATAGCAGAGACACCATCCGGTGCGTGGCATTTCAAGGCCACCGGACCGGAGAAGACTATCAACACATGGCGTGACAGTTTCAATGAATTTGTCCAATCCTTCTACATGCAGTAATATATTTCCTGTATTGACATTTAGTTTTTTTAGCTGTTGAATTGTCTATAACATACAAAAAAGGGGCACAAATAAATGCCCCTTTTTAATTATCACAACTATTTCAGTTCATCAAAATCAAGACACTCCTCATTCCCTACTTCACTTTTCCAGTGTTGGATATTCTATTCCGAGCTGCTCAAGATAGGAATCATACCTTGATGGATCAAAATAGAATTCTTTTAGCATTGGACGATACCGATTCATCTTCTCTTCATTGAGATCAATTGCCGGCATATCGGATTCGCTAATGAGCGGAGTGTATGACCCGGCTTCAGCCTGGACTGTATTGAAGTAGTCCCAAGCCTCTTCTACCAGCTCTTCTTTCAAGAGAAAATCAAGCAGCGTCATCGCAACCACTTTTGCTCCTGCTGTTGCCCCTTTATGGGCAATCGGGGTCGCCATAGAAACTGCATTTGACCAGTGATGTCCCGGCAAGCCTGAAATGTTAGATGGAAACCGAAGTGTGACGGTAGGAACTTTCCAGGACACATCACCGATATCATCGGATCCTCCACTTTGAGGCTCTTCTATCGGTTCCGGAAGTGGTTCAATCTCTGTTTTCAGTCCCTCCTGCTCATCTGCACCCATAACTTTCTGGACAGCTTTTGCGAGTGCCTGGTCGTCATCACTCCAATCCGGGAGACCGACCTCTTCAATGTTTTCATATATTGTTTCAGCAAGCGTTTTATTAAAGTGGCGCGGCCATGCAGTCCCGAGAATGCGCAATTCGACTTCTGTATCGGTCATCATCGCAGCAGCTTGTGCCATTGTATTTCCAATTTCAAAATTTTTCTTAATGCTTTCATAATCGATTTCACGGAAGTAATACCAAACCGATGCTTCTGAGGGAACGACATTCGGCTGCGAACCTCCATTGGTAATTACATAATGGGACCGTTGTAACGGTCTTAAATGCTCACGTCGGAAATTCCAGCCGCTGTTCATAAGTTCCACCGCATCGAGTGCACTTCTTCCTCTCCAGGGGGCACCTGCACCGTGTGCTGTCTGACCGGAAAAGGTGTACTCAACCGACACAAGTCCAGTCCCTGTTCCGGGACCGTATTGCACGCTCATGTTATTACTTACATGGGTAAAAATGGTGAGATCAACATCTTCGAAATATCCCGCCCTGACAAAATAGGCTTTAGTTGCAACAAGTTCCTCTGCTACTCCAGGCCATAAGATGAGTGTGCCCGACATATTCTCACGTTCCATAATTTCTTTCACAACAAGTGCAGCCGTCACATTGACAGCCTGTCCCGAATTATGCCCCTCACCGTGACCCGGCGCACCTACTATCAGAGGAGATTGGTACGCTACACCTGGTTTCTGTGATGTTTCCGGAAGCCCGTCGAAATCACTGCCAATCGAGATTACCGGTTCTCCAGATCCCCAACGTGCAAACCACGCTGTCGGTATTCCTGCGGCATTTGTTTCAATCTCAAATCCATTATTGCTAAGAATATCTGTAATATAACGTGATGTTTCGAATTCCTGAAATCCTAGCTCACTGAAGCTGAAAATCATATCTACCATTTGTTGTGTGAATATTCTTTTGTTTTCAACGGCATCAGCAGCTTCTCGTTTCAGCTTGTTCAAATTCTGAGCAAACACTGAAACGCTCATGGCAGCTAAACAAAGAGCAATAAATAGAATACGTATACTTCTGCTCATAACAGCTCCTCCTGTATAAATTATGTATGATCTGATAATTGTATATTGAAATTATATTAATTTTCTTTTCATGGAAAAAACGATATTGAGTACACGTAATCATGCTCTACAGACTGCTGATCCGTGCTGTGTTGTTAAATTGGTGCATTGAGGAAAGAGTAATATAGAAAATGATTTGATTATCTCAAATATTTATTTGTTCAATTCGGGAAAATGCAAGTAGGAATGCAATGATCCAAGTTATGTGAATAGCAATAAAAATATTGGTGTTATGTTGTGATGTTATTTAATATAGTCAAGTTTTCCCAGAACATAAAAGGTTTGATAATAGCCGGCACTGTTGTTTTCCAGAAATGTGTGAATCCATTGGAGACGTGTCTTCTGATCATAGCCACCGCCGTCATGTGTCCATCTGATAAAAACAGACTGGTCTGTAATCGGCAGCTGTTTTACATTGGCCATCCAGCCATACCATTTAAAAGAATTTCGCAATAAATACTGCTCGACATTAGACGTATAGAACGAACTAACCGTAAGAAAACGCTCTCTCAGGAATTCTGATATTTTGTGGAGTGTCCAGCTTCCGGCAAAATCGCCGGTGACCGGAATGATTCTGTTCTTTTTATGGAGATATCTCAGAAACTTGTAATCATCGTTACTATTAAAGGGATTTTGGTGTATCCCGCCTTCTGATCTCATGCGGAGTACTTGACCCAAAGATCGGATACCATGACCTTTTTGAACCGTTGTAAGTTATATCGATATTGTATTGATAGAAGTTTTCGAGAACTTTTCTGAGAGCATTTTTATCCCTCTCTGTCAGAGTAAAACCATACGTATTAGATAATCGGCTTTCAATTTTAGACCGTGTTGTTGTAAGCATCTGTCGGTCGGATTGTGCCGTAGAAAAAAACTCTATGATCAACTCGATATTATTATCTTTATTAAGATCAGAGGATGAGTCAAGCGGCTTAGAAAAGAGCAGAGACAAGAATTCAGCACGGGTATCAGCCAGTTCGAAGAGCACCTTATAGACAAGGTGTTGCATAGTATTTTGATGCCTGATATCGACAATAAACGCTAATTGGGGTTTTATTGCAGATATATACACGAAGTTCTGATTGGGTCCGACACCGAGGTAAACACCTCCATTCACTAAATTCTTCTCGATTGACGGCAGCACATTGAGATAAGTCAATTCATTCGATATCCAATTATCACTCGGAAAATATCCGCCATATTCTGAAAATGTTGTCACAATTTTTGAAAATTCCTTGTCAGATATGTCAGGAAAGGTCTGAGCAGTTACAGGAACTGTATAAGATATGGTGATCAACCAGAATATGAAAATGAATCGCACAAACATAGATAAGGTATTGTTGGACGTATTCATTGTTTGAGTCATAACGCTTATACTCCTTACATATCATTCCCAACTTACCGATTAAATCATTATTTCATTTTCGGTGTAGCCTTCTTTTTACTCCTCTTTATTGCAACAATTGTATTGATTTAAATTATCCCAAAATGTTATAAGTTTTTATGATTCCAGATCTGTTCTTATTTTCGGGGTTTTGGGTGGTGCTTCACCCTTCAAGGAAGCAACAATACGATCGACATGAATGTGGCAGTTCTCAATAAAGAGCCGGTAGGATTTCTGTGTCCCAGCCGCGGCTGTTCCAGCTACGTAGAGACCGGGCACCGAAGTTTCCATTGTTCTCCTGTTAAATTCAGGAACATCCCACGGATTTTTCAGTTTTGCACCCACCTTTCTGAACAAGTGCATGTCAGCTTTATAACCGGTAAGCAGTAAAACAAAGTCAGCAGTGGTTGTTTTTGTTCTACCACTTTTGAGGCTCTTGAGTGTTACCGTTTCGTCACGTATTTCGACAGGTACGGTCTCTTTAAAGAGAGTTATTTTCTTTTGCCTGATGAGACTTTCCAACTCCGGTAGTAACCAATATTTGACATGTTTTGGATTGAATTCATCACCACGATAGCTTATGGAAACTGAAGCTCCACAGTGATAGCACCGTAGTGCTGCTTCAACTGCGGAGTTCTTGCCTCCCACGACAAGTACGAGCTGATTAAAATATTTATGCGGATCGTCAAAAAAATGAGAGACATGTGGCAGATTTTCACCAGGAATGTTGAGCAGCTTCGGTTCGTGCATGTCTCCGATAACAAGCACCACCTTTTTTGCTCTATAACGATACTTTTTCTTTTTACGTGTTGTTATGAGGAGAAATCTATTATCACTGTTTTTTTCTATGGAATCAACCGATTCGTATGTCCGGATTTCCAGTCCGAATTGCTGCACTACCGAACGCAGATATGCAAGATACTCTTCCTTTGTACATTTGGACTGATCAACCCGGGGTATCGGTATTCCGGGAATGGCAATTCTGTCTGCAGAACTGAAAAATCGCATAAAACGTGGAAACCAACTGATAGTCTGTGCAATTTGCCCTTTGTCAAACTGAATATAATCAATCTTTTCTTTCTTGAATGCACGTGCGAGTTCAATTCCAATTGGCCCTGCACCTACTACCGCAACATCAGTTGACGTCGGTCTAATTGTCACTTCTCCCCAATAAAACAGCAATAATAATTTTTCATCATTACCTTCAATAATGAAAAATGCATAAATTGTCATTCGAATTCAAGGCAAAAAAAGACCGGTTAAAAAAGTAATCGTTTAACCGGCTGATTCAAAAGGATTTCAATACTATGAAGAAGAATTGAATTATCCCGGAATAAGATTGAGAATCTCTTTTATCGGCATGCATAAATCGTTCGCTTCATAAGAACGTTCATGTTCCAATATCGATTCTGCTGTTTTAATCATAGCCGGATAGGCGCTGCGAAGAAGGTGGTTTGCATAGATGACTATGTTCGCGCCAGCAGATGATAATTCCGACTCGGTAATAGAATTATACGTTGAAGGAACCGCTACTAACGGGACGCGATTTTCAAACTTCTTGTATTCGTCGCAAAATTCGAGAACCTCTTGTGGAGACTTTTCCTTGCTGTGAATCATGATCCCATCCGCACCTGCTTCAATAAATGCGTGAGCCCTTTTAAGAGCATCCTGCAAGCCGGCTTTTAGAATAAGACTCTCAATACGAGCAATTATCATGAAATCGTTTGTTACCTGGGCACGTTTTCCTTCGGAAATTTTACTCGAAAAATTATCAATTGAATCTTGCGTTTGTTCAACTTCTGTACCGAACAGTGAATTTCTCTTCAAGCCAATTTTGTCTTCAATAATCACAGCAGAAACTCCCAATCGTTCCAACGTGCGTACCATGAGGATAAAATGTTCAACATATCCGCCACTGTCTCCGTCATATATGATCGGCTTTGTTGAAACTTCCAATATTTGGTTCACTACATTTAATCTGCTTGTAAAATCTCCGAACTCAATATCAGCTTTACCTTTTGCGGTTGAATCTGTCAAACTGCTGATCCACATACCATCGAATTCTTTAATTTTGTCATCTTTTGTGACTTTTGTATGTTCCACTATTAATCCGGTCAGCCCGTTATGTGCTTCTAATATTCTGGTAACCGGTTTTACTTCTATCATTCTCCGAAGCTGTCTCATCCTTACTTCTGGTGTTGTACCAATCTCGCGTACAGCTTCCTGAAGTATTTTGGAAGACACACCCTTTGTATAGGATGGCTCTACCAGTTCTCCACCCCATTCCTTGAGCACTTCAATTACTCGTTCTCTGGTTTTACTCATAAAACCAGTTTTCCAGTCATCGCCATGCACAACATAATCTGGCTTCATTTTCCTTAGGTTATCATCATAATCAAAAGTCTCCTGCGGTACAACGTGAGCAACACCTTTGATATTTTCGACAATTATTCTTCGCTGATCGTATGTCAAAAGAGGAAATCTGTAATGTGAGGCAATCGCTTTATCAGTTAATAAGCCAATCGTAACCTCACCTAACTTTCGAGCTTCCTGTATTATGTTTAAATGACCATGGTGTAACAAATCAGCACTAATTGCTACATAGACTTTTTTCAATGTGAAACTCCAATAATATTAGAATGTCATTGAGACAAATTAAAGAACGATTTAATAATACCACATTTTATTATTATTATAAATACGCAATACACTGAACAGAGTTTTCATCCACTGTACATTTCGCATTGTTGTGATTAAAATCATGGAAAAAACAGCGGATTAATTCCTGTTAAATTATATAATGGTTTATAGAATATAAGACAAAAAACTATAAAACTGATTATATCACAGGAAAAATACTGTGATATTTTTTAGTATTTTGTTTTTGTGTTTATGATTATCTTCATTTTATTTGTGCAGTTTTATCGCCCTCACTCAAAAGTATTTTATTCTCTTCTTGGAGAACCTTACTAAAATATACACCAAAGATATTTAAAAATAATATTGGCCAGACATAAATATTTTGCTCAACTTTATAGATAGCTATTGTGATAAAAAATCCGAACAGTGTAAATTCATAGAAAAGCATAGTATCAAAGACTTTTTTAAGCCAATAACCAATTGGTGTGCCTTTATCTCTAATCCTGGCAAGAGAGCCATCAAGACAATCTAAAAAATGTTGTATTTCATTTATAACTCCAGCAATTATAAAACTTATATAGTTTGCCCGGAATATTAGATAAAATATCGTCAAAGCAAAAACTGTCTAAAAATTGTAATCTGATTGGGAGTTATCCGGGAATTTTTCATTAAAAGAGCAACTTTTCTTGCCGATCTTTCAAAAATATCCTTTCTTTCATCAGGAGAACCAAATATTACCGGAAATCGCATTATTGTTTTTCTCCAATTAATTCAGCAAGTACTACTCTGTCATTATGGTCAAATCCTTTTAGGAGCAATAAAATTAATGTAAATAATAAAAGTCCGAATATGATTGTTATATAATAAGAAAAAGACATCCCAAAAATCACAATCAGTATTCCAGAGGATGCCACAATCGGTTTAATCATATTTTTGAATGCCGTTATAATAAGTAATCTTATATCAGAAATGAATATCCCGGTAATGATAATTGAAATGTACGAAAATACTACTGCTAATGATGCTCCAATGATTCCAAACGCTGGAATAAGTAAGATATTTAGTAAAATAAACAAACTCCCGCTTATTAATTCTAATACTAATGGGTACATTTGTTTATCGCTTGCTATTAAAGTTGAGTTTAAAAATACAGATACAAAAATAAATACAAGTGAAAACATCAATATCTGCGCAGGGATAACGGCCATAATATATTGCTCTTTAAAAAGGAACACAATTATATTTTCCATATATACGTAAAAATATATCATAATGGGAATTGCAAGTATAGTTAAATATTTTATGGAAAGACCAAAGACATTCATAAATACATCACGATTTTCAATGTATTTTTTAG
Source organism: bacterium (assembly GCA_965249485.1). Classification (GTDB taxonomy): domain Bacteria; phylum SM23-31; class SM23-31; order SM23-31; family SM23-31; genus CBDFMG01. Next base: position 3,656,221 of record OZ252239.1, read on the forward strand.
CAAGAACAGGTGCCAATGTAATATTAAGAATAGCAGGGATAACGGTGAATACTGCTGGGATTCTCCATGCAACAGAAAAAAGTGCAACCTGATCCGAAGTCATATAAAATTCGATGATCAGAACAGCAACATTTAACTTGATTATATAAAAAACGGCACTTAACAAAATTGGAAATGATTTCTTGAGGAGATTAAGGAATTCCGTTATATTAATACTGAAGCGGGGCCGTGGAAATAACTTTAAATAGAAAAGAGCAATACATATAAAACCCGGTAGGTCACAAAGTCCCACAGCCAGAATTAAATAATAAAATGAGCTATTACTTGTAAAAATAATCCATATTGAAGCAAGAAATATCAATCTGCCAAGAATGTTGAATAAGACTATATACATTATCTTAAAATTAACAACATACATTATTTCCCATATTTTTCTAAATGATTTGATTTTTGCAGAAAATAAAATAAAAGGTGTGGCGATTAAGATTAGTCTGGTAGTTTCGGAAGTGTAACCAAACTGAGAATGTAACAAAAGAAATATGCTATAAGAAATGATAATTAGTATGATACTGAAAAGTCCAGCAAATGTGAGACAAATACCCATTAATTGTGAGGATAAAGAAGTGTTTCGTGCAATTTCTCGCTGAATAATACTCGTCATACCAAAATCAGCAAAAACAGCAAATAATGTAAGATAAGCGATAATGAAATTATACTGACCGAATTGATCTTGTGAAAGGAAACGACTCAACCAAATAAATATATAAAGCTCAATTATTCGTGTAATAATGCTTTCAGAGAGAAAAAGAAGGGAATTTTTTGCTGCAACTCTAACATGAGCCATAATATAAATCTATAAATTTATTGATTAATATTGACATAATTGTGTTCAGCAATTTGAATTTAGTTAATAATTTGCTATTTCAAGAAATTAGTTTCAAATTATATGAAAAATAATTGTTAGTTACATTATATCTAATAATAGTGTTTTTATTTTTTTCTTTGTTATTATTCTTGGATTATTCTTCAACCTTTGCGTATTAATGTTCTTAGCAATTTTTTCAATGTCATAATTAGAACGTATTCCAAGTTCAGTCAGTTTTGTAGACAATCCGATATTACACATCATTTTTTTTATTTTAATCTTTATATCACTAACCCCGGTAATATCCATTAAAGTACTCAGTTCTTTAATAACACTTTTTACATATTCTACGCCTCGAGCATCAATAACATCTTGGGATGACACATTACTATTGTAAATAAATATTGGAGTTAAAGTAAGTGCCACTGCATGTCCATGCGGAATATTATAGTATGAGGTCATAGGATAGGAAATAGCATGTAGTGCAGTTGTTTTAGTAATATTGATTGCTTTTCCCGAAAGGTGAGATGCATTTAACATCACTTCAGCGGTATCCCTCGTAGGATTGTTTACCGCGCATTCAATTGTCCCTAAAATCTGTTTAATTGCTTGTTTAGAATAAATTTTTGATTCATCAGTTGAATGTATACTCCAATATGATTCAATAGCTTGGCAAAGAGCATCCATACCAGAAGCAGCCGCAACTTGTTTAGGCATATTAACACAAAACTGGGGATCTAATAGGGCAACATCAGGCTGAATACATTCATGCATAATTGAGTATTTTTTATACCCATCATATATAACTGCAAAGTGTGTTGATTCACTACCAGAACCCGAAGTAGTTGGTATTGCTATAATAGGAACTTTTTTTTTTATAATCTTTTTATTAGATCGGATAAAATCTTGCACTCCTAAAGATTGTACAGCAAGCACACTAATCAACTTTGCCATATCTATCACACTACCACCACCGATAGCAACGATTATATCCTGATTATCTTTTTTAAAAAGTGTTACTCCTCTTTGCACATCTTCAATTTTTGGATTAATTTCAAAATCAAAAAACTTATGAACGATGTAAGAATTTAATACTTTACTTACAACTTTTTCAGCACCGCTACTTTTAAATGAATTGTTTCCAGTAACAAGAAAAACATTTTTGCACTTAAAGGATTCAAGTATACTTTTCAAATGTATAATACTATTATATCCTGAGATTTCTGTTTGATTCATCCGCGCTAACTCTTACATATATTATTAATAATTTAAGGAATTGTATATTAATTAAGCATATAACTTGAGGAGATCATTAATTGAAATACACTTTTTTTCTGCTTCCAAAGATCGTCCATTAAGAAGAATTGTTTCAGCAGTTTTTTTCATGATTGGATATGCACTTCTAAGAAGTTGATTTGCATATATAACAATATTCACTCCTAATTCTTTTAATGCAGTTTCTGTTAGATTGTTATATTTTGTAGAAATTGCGACAAGGGGAACCCGTTTTTCAATTTGAGAATATTCCTGATAAAATGAGAGGATTTGCTGAGGAGTTTTTTCATTACTGTGGATCATGATTCCATCTGCACCAGCCTCGATATAAGCATGTGCTCTTTTCAAAGCACCGTTTAAATCAGATCCGTGAATTAGACTTTCAATTCGACCAATAATCATAAAATCATTTGTGATCTGAGCTTGTTTCCCTTGAGATATTTTATAATGAAAAACTTTCAATAGAATCTTGAGTTTTTTTAAAGCCAGATTTCATTAATGAATTCTTTTTTAAAACTATTTGGTCATCAATTATGACTGCTGTAACACCCATTCGTTCTAAAGTTTTTACTATATGAACAAATTGTTCTGGATGGACACCCCTATCTCCTTCAAAAATTGTCGGTTTTGTAGACGCTTTTAAAATTTGATTGGTAGTTTCAATTCTTGAAGAAAAATCGACATGCTCAAAATCTACTTTACCTTTTGAAAGACAGACAGTTTGGTTGCTAATCCAAATTCCATCAAATTCCTTAATAATATTATCAACTGTTACTCTGGTGTTTTCAACGATTAATCCTGAAATGCCGTTATGAGCTTCTAATATTCGCACAAATTTATTGGTCTGGAGTATTTTCCTTTATTTTTTTACTTTAGGGTTTTGTGGGATACCTAACACTCTTATTTTTTCATTCAGCAGTGTCGAGGATATTCCAGGAGTATATGGTATCTCAACTAATTCCCCATTCCACTCTTTTAAAGTATGTATAACTCGTGCTCTAATTTCTTTCTGTACTCCAGTTTTCCAATCATCGCCATGGACAACATAGTCGGGTTTCATTTTTCTTATATTCGGAATATAATCAAGCGTTTTCTGGGGTAGAACGTTTATAACTCCTTTGATACTTTGAATAACTGTTTTTCTTTGTTCATATGACATATAAGGCAATCGTTTGTAACCTGCAATCGCTTCATCAGTCAACAATCCTATTGTTACTTCTCCCAATTTTCGAGCATGATTGATAATATTTATATGTCCGGGATGAATGAGATCAGCACTCATTCCAACGTAAACTTTCTTCATTCGAATTTTCTGTGATTATTGAATAATGTGTTTAAATTATATTTATAATTATGTATATCTTTGCTCTTTGAAGTGAAGTACTGTTAAACTTGCATACCTTAACCACTGGATTTGTCTGAAAACGGCAATTACTATCATTGCTATTAGAAGAGGATTTATTTTAAGATATGAATAGAGTGGTTCGTAAAATATCATACAAAAATAGATAAACTGTGGGTACCATATAAAGATTTTAAAAATCAATTTGCTGAATTTGCTTCTTTTCTTATCCTGGATTACAATATCTTTTCTACTCCGGTTTTTTAAATTTATATATGCGTCTAAAAATATTTCTTTAAATAGAAATCCAAAAGTATTAAAAAATAACACTAACCATATTATCGGATTATTTTCGATTTTATAAATTGCTAAGGACAAAAAGAATCCAAATAGGCTAAAATCACTAAACAACAATAAATCCACCTTCATTTCCAACCAATATCCAAATTTAGTTTCCATTTTATTTAGTCTTGCCAGTTGTCCATCAACGCAATCTAAAAGATAGTGGAATTCACAAAGTATTCCGGCAATTATAAAATATTGATATTCTGCTTTATAAAGCAAAAAATACAGTACTATTGATAGTGGTTGTCTGAATAATGTTACATGATTAGGCTTTATCTTAGTATTTTTTAAATAATAAGCAATTTTTTTTCCGCATTTGTTAAAGACACTGACTCTGTCTGCAGGATTTCCAAAAATTGTTGGGAACTTCATATTTTCCTCAAAAATATCTATCGCATTAATTACTCAGACAATCTTGCAGAATACCAGAATCCTTGATGACTCACAAAACTCGCAAATATTATTAAGATAAATCCCCAAAAAAAACTTAATTTATATTAAAGAGTTTCTTAGTTGATCTTTTATTTTCTCTGGGGTATGACTAACGCGTGCTATTCCCTTGATATTTCCGGATTCCACATTAATCTGCACACAGATCGGACCGTTATTACTTATGATATTTTGAAAATATCTTTCTAACTCACTTAATTCTGAAATCGTATTTACTGATACATATCCGGAGCTTTTTGCTATATCCGCAAGGTTAATATCTGAAGTAATGGTTTTCTGCCCGCCGGTCGAGCTGTACACCTGATTGTCAAAAATTATATGGTAATAGTTTTTAAGTTGCAAAAATCCGGCTAGTGGGAAATTCCCAAGATTCATGAGTGCACTACCGTCCCCATCAAATACAAAAACCGGAATATCCGGTTTATTAAGAGCAATGCCTATTCCTATAGATGAAGCATACCCCATAGATCCGATCATATAAAAATTGTTTGCCCTGTCATTGAGCGTAAACACTTCTCGGGAAATCATTCCTGTTGTACATATGATCGGTGCATTGTCAGGTAACACTTTAAAAATAACTTGTAACGCTTCTATTTTATTCATGTCATTTTTAAATCAAATAATATTCAGTCAATTATATTATCTTTTAAGATAGCAGCCACGGGAACCTGTTTTTCGTCCATAACTGCTATAAGCTCCGAAAAAACAGATTCAATATTATCCTTTTCGAATATTTTATAGGGTATCTTCATTAATTTCAAAAAATTTAACATCTCAGCGCCCATAATGATGTGTTCAGGTGCGTCCTTCCCTTGATAGCCTCTCCAGGAAATGATCATGAATACTGGAATTTTGTATATTAAATTGAGAGAAGTAAGTCCATTAACCACATTGCCAAGTCCAGAGTTTTGGATTAGTATTCCAGACCTTCTACCCGAAAAATAACCGCCCGTAGCGATTCCCAACGCCCCATCTTCTCTTGTTGCAGGGATATATGTAAAATCGGAATCGTTCTCAATTTCAATTAAAATTTTCTTGAATATCGAGCACGGAACACCGGAAAGAAATGTTAATCCGTATTTTTTTAAGTGTGAAGAAAATTCATTTGAATTCATCGCTTTATATAATAATTAATATTGATCCTATAATATAGCGTAGGTAATGAATGGTGTTAAGTGTAAAAAATAATTGAATCAATATCAAGGATATATCACGTTCTGACCAGACATTCTGAAACAAAATCTATTTTTTTCAACATAATATTCGGGAAAGACAAGGAGAGGCAAGTACAAGTGCTATATTCTAGTGTGAAGAGAATTCTTTTATGCACTGTTTGTTAAGATCAATGAAGTCGATTTCTGATAAATTCCACTTGTCATTGTAAAGACTTTCCGTAATATGATCTGGCCTGCTTGCACCATATATTGCAACATCTATATTGGAATTCCTCAATACCCATGCAACAGACAATTGCACAATCGTTAAATTACGTTTTTGTGCAAAAATTTTTATTTTGTCTGTAATTTTAAGGTATTGTCTGAATTTTTCACCTTTAAATTCAGGTTGGTTTTGACGGCTATCGCCATTTTCAAACTTTGTTCTTGGTGTAAATTTTCCAGATAGTAACCCACGAAATAATGGGCTATATGCAAGAACTCCAATGTTTTTTTCAGCACAGAGAGGTAGTACCTCTTCTTCAATTTCTCTTTGAAACAGATTGTATCGCACTTGAACAGTATCGAGACATCCAAGGGATATGTACTGTTTTATGTGGGATACGTCTACATTTGAAGCTCCAACATAACGTATTTTACCTGACTGTAAAAGATGCTCGAGCGCATTAACTGTATCAGAAATAGGGGTTGAATTATCCGGCCAGTGAGTTTGATATATGTCGATATAATCTGTATTCAATCGTTTGAGACTTTCCTCTACACTTTTCACAATATTAGTATAACTTAGATCGAATTGAGCTTTGCCTTCCTGTGTTCTTTTAACTCCTACTTTTGTAGCAATTATTACGTTTTTTCTGTTCATACTTAATGCTTCTGCTAATATGCTTTCTGAACGCCAAAATCCGTACACGTTTGCAGTATCAAAACAGTTTATTCCTATATCTAAAGCCTTATGAACTGTTGCTATAGAATCAGCTTTACTCGGAGCACCTGCGTATTCTACACCAAAATTTCCGCATCCTAATGCAATTCTTGAAACTTTTATATTAGTTGAACCTAACTGGACAAAAATCATAATATAAATTGTTTAGTAACAAATAAATCTATTATAAAATTAATTTTATAATAGATTTATTGAATGAGTTAACTTCTTGTTGCAAAGTAGTATGGAGGGATATTATTGAGTAATTATTTCATTCTACACCGTGTAGCAATCATCTCAAAGAATATTTTTGAGATAATACCTATGCCCCCAAATTTTGATTCTCCTAATTCCCTCTGAAGATAATTTATTCCTATTTGTTTTATTACAAATCCTTTTCTGTGCGCTTTGATGAGGCTTTCAGCATCATGAAATCCCCACTTTGACTCAAGTTTAATATCTTCAAATACTTTTGATGAATATAACTTATAAGAAAAATTTATATCCCGAAGTTTTAAATTAAATAATGATCTAACGAGCCAATTGAATACACCAGAATAAACTTTACGTTTCATACCCTCATTCCGATTTAAGCGAAATGCTGATACGATATCACATGAATTGATAATATCAAACGCTTTGAAAATATCTTGAAAATCGAATGGTTCATCAGCATCAAACAAAAAGAAGTACTCCATCGATGCAGTGGTAATGCCAAGGGATACCGCACTTCCCATTCCTTCTCTTTGCTCTTGATGCACCACTATGACATTGTGAATTTCCCTTTCAAGATTGTCTACAATAACTGGTGTATTGTCGGTACTGCCACTTTCAATTATAACAATCTCAAAATTTTCAATACTGTCCTGCAGAATTCTTGCTATTTTTCTGACAACTTTATCAACATACTGTTCTTCATTATAGACTGGGAGAATAATAGACACGCTTGATTTTATCATATAAGTTCCGAAAAAATTTCCAAGAAGTTTTTCTGTATTTCAGCATGTGAATACCATTAAAGAATAAAGTATTATTTACTAGAAATAATGTCAGACACACTCTCTTTATTTTTCCGGAGGATTTTATTCATTAATGAATCGATATCTTCAACTGCTTGTTGATAATCATCCTGACGTCCTATATCCATCCAATAATCTTTACTTTCATAGGCCATAATTTTTTGTCCGCCATCTTTCATTCTTAAGAGTAAGTCTGGAAAATCCAATCGTTCACCTGCTTTGATAAAATCCAACGCTCTTGGTTCAAAATATCTTATCCCCATTCCGACTTTATAATCAAGGATTGGCTTTTCTTTGTGCCCTTGCACTATATTATCTGAATCAACATCAATAACTCCATAATTAATATTAACTGAACGATTATGAATTGCTAATGTCAAATCAGATTTATTACCTCTATGAAATTTTAACATTTTAACGTAATCAAGCGTTGTTAAAATATCGCCATTCATTACAAGAAATGTTTTGTTGAGACCTCGAATTTCCTTTATCGGCCCTATAGTACCAAGAGGAATTTCTTCATCAATATATGTGATCTTCAAACCATTTATTACGCGCTTATTTCCAAAATAGGCTTTAATTATTTCAGACAAGTATCCAACCGCAAGTATTGCCTCTGTAAATCCATAAAGTGAAAGCTGCTGTAATACTATTTCTAAGATTGGAATATCTCCTAAAGGCATCAGAGGTTTTGGAAGAATTGTAGTGTATGGATAGAGACGAGTCCCACGCCCACCGGCAAGAATGACTGCTTTCATATTGCGTTAGTATCCTTTTATGGCTCACTATCCGAAACTACATGTTATAGAATTAATCGAATAGTATCATAACATTCTTTAAATTAAATCTAATAACATTTATAAAATATTCTAATATTTACACATTTACAAAATCTCTAGATGAGATTTGAGTACATCCGATGTCCTCTCCCATTTGAAATTATCCATCAGAGTTAGAAACATCTCCCGAACATTAGGTAAATAAAAGACAAATGCAGGATTCTTAATACAGAGTTTCCTTTTGGCAATCTGAGCCTTTTGTGTAGGTGGAAATATTTGCCAATTATGTATGAACATGTTTACAAACTGCTGAGTATCCCGAGAGCGCTCAATAAAAAATGATATAAACTTATAACCCAGTGAGTACCACAAACTGCTTCCAAATGGAATCCCATACGTTAATAATCTTAGGTTCATATTTGAAGGGTATTCCAACCTCCCATTAAAATTTCTATAGGTAAAGAGAGAGACCGGACATTCTAATACACCATCTTTAAAAAATAAATTATTAGTTTCCCCATAAACTGATAAGCTTGAGGTAATTCCGAATTGTTTTAAATATTTATAGCCTTCTTCACAGAATACAATTGATGGTGCTTGAAACGTTGTTGGACGATATTGCTTAATAAATTCGGATGATTTATGTAACTCTGATAAAAGTGTTTCATGATTGTAAATATGTTTATGAGAGTTTGTGTGATACCCAATTTCATGTCCTTCTTTAATCAAACTTTCGATTAAGTCGGGATACCATTCTGCTATTTCAGAAACAACATACCAGGTTAATTTGATAGAACGTTTCGATAATTCGTTAAGGAGATATTCTGATTCTCTAACTATATCTTCATTATCAATTTTTTTTCTCTCGACAGAATCCAGATTTTGAAATTCCGGAATAAGGTGAACCCAGGATTCAAGATCGACTGACATTATATTACGATCAGTAGACATGTCTTAAGTGTGTTAATTTGACAATCTGGATTAGCCAGATAGGCTTTATTATATCGACAAAAAGTCCGGTTTTCTCTACATGATTTATTTTTAATCCGCCTTCATTTGCATACTTTTAAATTTTATGGTTTGTAAATAAATTAATTGAATTGCCTTGCAATAAGTGATAGAATTTAAAATTCAAGCCCCAAAAAGACAACCTGATACTACTAATACTATAATACCATTTTCAGATAGATGGTTTATTATATTTTTAAATACATCTGAAAGAATTGTGCAAAATTCCAAAGATCCAGCATATAAGATTTTATTAAATTTTTTATTTAAACTAAAATTTTGCAAATCAGCAACTTCTGCATTGATACCGCGAGATTGTGTATACTTCACCATCTCATGTGACAAGTCAATTCCATAAACTTCTGCACCATATTCTTTGAGTATTAACGAATTATAGCCTGATCCACAACCGCGGTTTAATATGTTATCCCCTTCAATCGGATCAAGTAAGCGCAGCAAAATCTTTTGTTCTGCAGCTTTTAATCTTCCAAAAAATCATTTAGCCAATTTTTGTTGATAATTATTTGCTAGTTTATCATAATACTCCATTGAGCTCATATTATTTTCTGTTGGTCACAGATCCAAGTTGTATTTTACATGAACAATAAATATACTTAAAATTAACCGGAATTGGTGAATTATTTTAATTGAATATTTATTTTTTATCCAAAGTTTCCAAAGTTTGATAAATTTAAGAAATCTAATAGATGAAAATCTATCTTTTATATAATTGATGCAATTTAAATATGTAAATAAGCAAATATTTATACTAATTAAACCTTTTTAGCGTTATTTTATTAATCTAAAAATTGATCATTATAATTTCAAAATAAGGGATTAAGAAAAATTATTTATGGAGAGTAAAGTGGCAAATAAATCACTAGTTGTAAAAATTTTATACTTTGCAAGAAATCTGAGATCTCGAAAATTGTTTAGTGTTTTAGAAACATATTGTAAAGGTAATGTCCTTGATGTAGGTGGGGGAGCATTCTTCTTAACCGCACAAAAAAAGAAATATCAAATCAAATCTTGGACAACATTAGAATACTATAAGGAAGAAAAAATTGAGACTGAAGACGAAAGATTCAGGTTCGTTCAAAGTGATGGATGCAAATTACCATTAAAGAGTGATCAATTTGAAACAGTATTGAATATTCAAGTTCTTGAGCATGTATTTGATGCAGCAGAAATGGTATACGAAATCGCTCGTGTGCTCAAACCCAATTGCTATGGAATATTTCTAATTCCTCAGACATCAACCCTGCATTGGGCTCCAAATCATTACTATAATTTTACCCGATATTGGATACAAGAGGTTATGCAAAGAGCCAATTTAGAAATAATCGAACTTAAACCTCTTGGAGGAATCTGGACCTCAATGGCCTCTCATTTAGTCTATTTTTTTCTTCAAAGTATACGATTCCATGGAATGTCTTCGAAAGAAAATGAAAGAAAATTATTCTTTTATCTTTTATATCCAATTATGGTATTATATGCTATAATAAACATCCCAATTTGTATGATCCTGGGGTTAGGCGATTTAACAGAGGAGCCTAACAATCATCTGGTTATAGTCAGAAAAACAGTGTAGATAAATATAACTTACTGATTTTTCAAATTCAAATATACTTTATACCCTGCGTAATAGTGGTAATCACTAATCTTCTTACCATACTCAAATGAATGACCTGTTTTAAATGCAAGGTAATAATTGTCTTTTAAATATTTATTTAAGTCTTCTCCAGGTAATTCAAATAGCCCTATAACTATTACCCGAGGAGATTCTTTGATTAGAGTCGGCATAAGATGATTATGAAAAATCTCTTCCGCTTTATCACCACTATTATAAAGTTCTCTCCAATATATATAATCAGAACCAAAAGCATTGGGATTATCAAGAATTAAATTGAATATATCAGTATCAAAACCGGCTGTTACGATTTTATCAGTATGGTTTAAATTGTGTCGTAAAAAATCATGCGTCTTTTCCAGTGCTTCATATATTGTTTGAGATACTTTAATTCCATTTAGAGCTGGAATTGTCAGTGTTTGTTCTCTTATTTCTGGTTTAAAAATATACAAAGAGGGAATGATATAGAAGCTGAGCAATCCGATAATTAATACACTTCGAATAATAATTTTACTTTTTTTTGCAGATTCAAGATAAAACAACTTATTAACAAAATAAAACGCCAATAGGATAGTCGTAGGTATGATTAATCCCATCTCACCGTGTCCAATGCGATTCCCTGAATAATAAAACTGCATAAAAGTCATAGGAGAAAAAACTGCTAAGGTCAGTAGGGCAAAAGCGCATGGTTTATCTCTATGTCTCAAAACATAAAAAAAAGTTAATATTCCCATTAGAAGAGGAAGGTAAAAACACAACGAATAATATGTGTCTTTTAAAGCAAAAAATAGTGATAAGAATGATTGGGAATTAAATATGGCAATAAAATAACTGAAAAAATTAGGCCAGGAAAATGAAGCTGCATTAGATCCAAAATACGTTAAAAAGAACAGAAAATTTTTTTGCAAAATTTCCAGAGTATTTGAATAGATTATCTCGGAATATACAGGTATAATTATGATGCATGTCCCCAACAAGAAAAGTGATATTGTTATTTTTAAGCTCCATGTATATAATTCTTTATTTAAATACCTATATATTATTAACGATAAGCATAATGAAAGCCACATACTTATACCAATAGGAATTGGTTTCTGTAGAATTGACAAGCCTATTGCTACTCCTGAAAAAAACACCCATTTATATGTCAGTTTTTCTCTGAACTTCAGAAGAAAAAAAATCCCAAAAACTCCTCCAAAAAGTGTGAAGATATTGCTATAGCTATATATGGGTTGGAAAATCATTAAAAACGATAATAATGCTGCCATCACGCTCCACCATAAAGATAAAAACCTGCGGCTAATTAAAAAAGATACTACTATGCAAATTGTCAATAAAAATGTCGAAGCATAGCGTACTACAAGTAAACTAACTCCAAATATGTTGAATATAAGTGAATAAAAATATGGTCCTATTGGACCATAATGATGCCAAATGTCTTGATAAAGAGTGTAGCCCTGAAATACTCTCTTGTATGCCATTACAATTATCCCTTCATCACCAATAATTAAATCAAAGGAAATTGTCGGTATCTGACGAACAAGAAAGAGTGTCACTAAAGTTAAGAGCGCAAACCATTCTTTTGTTATTAATTGTTTGAATTTAGAATGAAAACTCACAAAATATCCTGTTATATTTAATAACTACAAAAATAAAATGTTTTTTATTAATACACGGGTTCTTTTCTTATATTTGTATAAATGAGTAATACTACAATTATAAGAAGCGAAATGATCATAATGTTTTGGCTTATTTCAACAAGTAGATTTTCGAAAATAAATTTAACATTATGATTACCTTCATTCAAAAAGATCCCTTTAAACAAATAATTCGCTTTATAAACTTCTGTTTCCACATCATTGACAAAACACTTCCAATTAACATGAAAATTCTCACTAAGTACTAAGAAGCCCGATTTTTCCAGACTAACATCCAATTCAATATTGCCTTGCATTGACTCATAATTTACTATATTTATGTTATATTTAATTGGTTGTTCATTTTCCGTATATTCAATATTAGAATTCTCAGGAATATCCTTTTCAATTACTACAGCAGAATTTAAATCCATTTGTCCATTGAGGATTTTTTGAAGTATGCTGTTTTCATCTCTATCTATATCAAAATTGTTTCTCACATAAAACCAAGGGAGAGCAGAGCTATTGTTATAAACAAACAGATTTTCATCCTCATAAGATTTATCCAGGATTGGTACATTGATTTCCTGTGATGAAACCAAATATTTTGCGTTAACAAGTTTTGCGAAATTGAGTATGTTGTTATTATTTAAATTTGATAACATAGTGTCGTAACGTCTATTTGCGAAATCATGAAAACCAGAAACTAATACAATATCCTTATATTGAAATCGGCTTTGCAGTGGTTGATTGAGCGGCAACACACGATAGTGTGATTTGTCTGAATTTTTGATATACTCATATACAGGAATTATCTGTTCTGATGGTGGAACAATAGAAGAAACCGGATCTGTTTTTAAAAACTTCTTATCAATTCTCCAAAAATCCGCAACAAAAATTAATGATAGTATTATAGGTAGGTATAATGGATTTATTTTAGATTTTGATATCAAATAAATGAGCATTCCAACTATTAGGAAAATAAATGATGTAATGAGAAATCCTGTTGATAGTTGGGGAAGGTTGTTTGTATAAAACTGCAATTTATTTCCAGCAAGATCCTGATAAAATAATGCACGCCACGGCTCGAGTATTATCGAAGGATTAATAAATGAGATAAATAATAGACCTGCCAGCCCTATAGTAATTAGAGAGATTTTCTTAGAAATGATCACATTATCTTTATTAAGCAGATTATGCAAAACAATACTGGCAAGCACATATGCAGAAAAAGCAGATACGAAAATCATAAATGATGGAGCACGAAACGATTTCATACCGGGTACGATATGAAACATAATATTAAATACAGGTGTCGCCGATCCGAGTGAAAAAAGTATTCCAAACATGAAAATTACGAAGAAAAACCTTACAGTTTTTATTCTTCGAAAATAAAAGGCGGACAATACTGCAAGAAAAAATACTATCCCCCCAAAATAGTCTGCATTCAATTTAAATACATTCTTCCCCCAATAATATCTCCCAGCCTCCGTGTCAAAATGCACAAATTCAGGTACAAGTAGTGATGCGATTTCTTCCGGATGCAACGACCATGATGTTGCATACTCTTGTGTTACTCCTTCACCCTGAACACCTGCTCGTTTTGATTCAGTTGTTGTATGGAAATATTGCGGTACAAATCCTCGAGCTCCAAAGCCCAATCCTAACACAACTGCAAATGTAAAAAAAACTGTTTTTTTGATAAGTAAACGGATTTGTTTTGTGCTAAAATATTCAGATGCAACCCTGTAAATTAAATAAAAACCAAGCATGAGAAAAGAATAATGTACAAATTGGAGATGTGTGAAATAGATATCGATCCCCATGAAAAATGCAAGCCACACAAAATACTTGATTTTACCGGTATCAAGTCCTTTTTTTAAAAAGAAGAAAAGAATAGGTAAAATTGCAATAACGCCCATTTTTGAAAAATGGCCGGCATACGTAAATGACATTGAATGTGGAGATAACTGATACCCAATAGACAATGCTGTTGCAAGAGCTTTTCCAATTTCTAATTCCCGCAGCAATATATACATGCATATTCCGGAAAGGGATATTAAAAAGATCATAAATAAAAAGTGCACCTGATAGTCATAAAAAAATGGGATGAATATATCAACAAATAAGATCCGTATCACTTCAGCCAAACCAATAGAAGTAGGCATTCCTCCAAGTGATGAATTCCATACAATTTGCTGTTTAAAGGGATTTATGACATCATTAAACGATTTCCCTTGATCACCATAACCTTGATAAGCACCATCCGTTGTAAACATGGAGTTATCAGAGATTAGCTCAGGTGCAAAATAGATAAACGCTAAAAGAAATAAAATGATATAAAAAAAATAATCCTTAGCTAATAGTGTGTTCACGGTTCTTTGAAAAGAAGATAGCTGAACCTTTTGGGGCGATATTTTTGATTTGATATTCTTTTTTTTCATAGTTTCACATTGTCAATGAAAGACATCATGCACTTCATTACTTCGACATTTGGATCTGATTTGATCCAATCGAAAATCAAAGCAAAAAAGGATCGTTAATCTTTTATACATCTCATTTTAACAATAATCCTCGCGGTATCACATTCTTGGGAAAATTGTTGATTGATCTGGAAATTGTTATTGCGGTAATTGGACATCTTGATAAAAAATCAAGTGATTATCAGGGGCGCACCGTGTTTTCTGTTGCTGCTGATACATCAGCATTCGCAAATCATACGGTTGTTTTTGAATTATAAATTTTAGATATCTCAGGGGAATCTCCATCTATTTTTCAGGAAATTTCCCTGTAATAACAATATTGAAACTGAGTTTTTTTATAATTCCCGGTAAATAACCAATAATAGTATCAAACATAATTGACAATCGACTCAAAGGAACGAATATAAACTGGGGATATAAGATCACTTGTGCGAAAATGGGCATGAAGAACCCTTGATAATCGACTGAAATTTCGGTGATACCGTGACTGGAGAAAAGATCTATCAGATATTTTTCGGAAAAAAACTGCTGGTCTTTAGAATACATCGGATCGATTATTTTACGAATAAAACGCATCAATCTTATGAGAGGATTACTCTTCTGCGGCTCAATTGCCATAAAGACGGCATTCGATTTTGCCATCCGAACAATAGAGTCCATGACATCCCCAAGTTCAGTCATGTGATGCAATGCCCCTATTGACATAACTACATCCGCGCTATTTTGAGGTAATTCACCGGATTTAATATTGCTAGCGATAAACTCAGCTTTTTTATTACCACTATTAAATAGCTGAGCTTCTTTTATAAATTCGTCAGACTGGTCAATTCCAATATAACGCTCATACAAACCAGCGAGATACTTTGCCGGCGCACCCACACCGCAACCGATATCCACAATCGTACCTAGCTTTGATATATTCTTTAAGACAGGTTTTAAGGCAAAAAACAATTGTTTTTTTCGAGCAATCGAGGAGGAGACAACGGAATCTTTCCTTGAGTAGCCATATGCAATATCATCAAAGAGTTTTTTATCTTGTAATTCCTGCGACATTATCAATTCATCTACAATTTACTTAACAGTTTCAATAATAATGACTCTAACAAATCACCTGCATAATCTTTTCAAACTGCCTGTGTAACCGTTCATCCCTCAGCTTACCACTTATCTCTTTCGAACAATTAAATCGGCAAGAAGGCCAAATATGATTATCATAACCGTAAACAGCGATATAACTATCGATTTATCAGTTAATCCCTGCAAGATCACAACATCATAAGTGACCACACCACAGGATAGTATAATAAACATAAAACTTACCGGCAAAAAAACTTTTAACGGGTTGAAATAAATACTTGTCCTGATCAAAAGAAGTAAAAAATCAATTGCGTTCCGACTTTTTATCTTTGATTTACCCACTCTTTTTTTATAATCAATGGGAATATATTTCACCTCATATTTATCACAAAGTAGAGCCATCGTAATAGTAGATGTTAGAGAAAACCCACTGGGAAGAATATGCTGATATTTCAATAATAAATCTTTTTTAATGACCCTTAGTCCGGAATTCAGATCTGGTATTACCGTTTCAGTAAGAAAATTTGCGAATTTATTGAGAACCCATTTCGCCGGCTTTCTGATCATCGGAATATGCACCTCTTTTCCGGTGCGGGCACCGACAACCATATCGAATGCATCGGTAAAGCGGTAAAGTTCAGGTATCTTTTCATTTGGGTATGTTCTATCAGCATCAGTAATGCCGATATGATCGAAGTGAGCTTTCTTGACGCCTGAAATGATTGACGCACCATACCCTTTGTTGAATTGGTGTTCAACTAATTTCACATCATATTTTGCGATGGTCTCTCGAGTATTATCTGTTGATTTATCATCAACAACTAATATTTCAAAAGGAATATCTGTCGCAGACAAGATCCTTTGAACTTCCTCGATAACTGAGCCGACACTTTTTTCTTCGTTATAGGCCGGGATTATAATGCTTAAACCTTTGCTCATTTTTATAGTGTTTTCATCCAGTTATATTGTTGTTCAAGACCCTCTTCCAGAGAAACCGCGGGGCTATAATTAATAAGTTTTACTGCTTTATCAATTTCAGAATAGGTGTGTAAAACATCCCCTTTTTGCTTTTCCACATATTCGATATTAATATTATCTTTATTACACAACTTTTTCATAATGGCAAACAGGTCATTTACAGATGTTGCTCTATGACTGCCAACATTGAAACATTCATTGTCCCCGGGGTGGATTGCGCTGGCAATTGTCGCGTTAACAATATCCGTAACATAAGTAAAGTCTCTTTTCTGATTCCCATCGCCAAAAACTTTTATCGGCTTATTGTTTAAAATGTTTTTTATAAATAGATGAAAAGCCATATCCGGCCTCTGTCGCGGCCCATATACCGTAAAATATCTTAACCGGACAAAATGGGAATACCATACGCTTTGAAAAATGCGTTGCAGGTGTTTTCCGCGGCTAATTTTGTAACCCCATAAGGCGACAATGGTTTTTTGGGAGCATTTTCAGGGATGGGCAAAACATCCTGATCTCCGTAGACAGACGATGATGAAGCAAAAACAAATTTCTTTATCTTGTAATTCTTCACCTGATCTAAAAGATTATTCGTCAATAATACGTTGTTTTCAAGATAGTTATTAAAATAACTGCCCCAACTTTGACGAACTCCAGGTAAAGCGGCTAAGTGAAAAATATACTCTGTGTCTTTTAAAATATCATCCAGTCTAAACTTTAATAAATTTTCATTTAGAAATGTAAACTTCCTATTATTAAGTAAATTTTTCAGATTATCTTTTTTGATCTCGGCAGAATAGTTATCTGTAAAAGCATCAATTCCAACAACTTGAAACTTCTGATTGAGCAATTCTTCCGAAAGATGAGAGCCGATAAATCCCGCGGCTCCTGTTACCAAAGCTTTCATATATTTACAATAATGAGTTTTTATTTAAACAGGAATTTTCCCTTTCAAATCTCTGCAAGATATTGTTAGGGAGTTTTTGGAATTATGACAGCAAATTAACATTTAATCCTGTCATTTGCAAAAGGAATTTGGATAAAAAAATTCATGTAAGTGCCAAAGAAATGATCCACTTGCTAATTGTCATACATTATTTGCTTTCAGTAATAATCAGACAAATTGTCAAAATTCCATTGTTGAAACCAACTTTTTATGAAGCACCATTAGTAAGAACAGAATGGAGACTATCACTGTACCGGTAATAGCTTGCAGGTACCAACGATCCTGAAATATTTTAAATACCTGCACATACCATAGATCGAACCAATCAAATCCCTTCAATGATCTCCAAAAAACCGTTCCTGTCGTGAATTTTTTAAGGTGGATATTGTATTGCATTGTCATGTCTTTGATAGCATCTTTATCAAACACAATAAGAGGAAAGTTTAATGATTCGCCTGTAGCCAACCGGTTTATCCCTGAGAATAACAAGTAATATGATCCTAATATTTGGGAATATTGGGGCATATCTATCCTTGTATAATAATCATGAGGGGATTCCTTTACAAGAAAACGCTCATAAGCTGAAAAATTCATGACAGTGGATGGCAGCTGTATGAATAATCCTACAGTTGCCGCTATTAAAAGTATTTTTTGGAAATTGATCTTTCCGGGAATATTACCATATTTTATTAAATAGATGACCGGAAGGCACAACACTGGTATTATTGGCACAAAATATCGCGCCCCCCACGCGCCAAAACTTGCCCAGTGCGTTGAAAATGAGAAAAATAGTACATAAGGGATACAGGCTGAGACATAGAACAGAAACAGACCCTTATTGTTCGCATACAATTTTCTAATACCAAAAAAAGAGAGGATGAGAATTGGATTAAAGATCAAAAGGCCTTTGCCCATACTTAAAAATATTTTTTGAAAATTTGCGATCCCATAATAAACGTTAAACATCAACTCGGTTGATGTTGTCCCTTCCGTTCCCCGCACACTGTAGCCGGTTTGGAGAACATTGCCAAATCGCACATAATTATATAGCAGAAACAGTGACACTGGAATAATAAAACCAAGTATAAACTTAGCTCCGTATTGCAATACTTTATCTTTTTTGCTTTGATAAATAATGTAAAACAGGTATATGGAAAATGCCGGAAAAAGTAACACAGTATACAATTTCGTTATTAAACAGCTTCCGGTAAAGATCCCGGCATAAAGAAGCAATGAAGATTTCCGCTCATATTCAAATTTCACGAGCGTAAATAGTGCCAGGAGAATGAATAGTGCCGCTAACGGCTCTCCAAAACCAGATTTGACGGCATAAGTAAATAGCATTGTACCGAATGTCAGACATCCTGTTATCAGCGCAGATTTTTTATTGTCCACTTCCAGTGATTTTAGTAGAGAAAAAAATACGGTGCAGATCAGTGCCGTAACAAAAATATTTTGCATGGAAAAGAAAAATACAAGGAGAAAGTCTCTCGGAATGAATGATAAAATCTTGGTAAAAATAAGTCCAGTTCCATAAAAAAGAGAACCGACAATTATTTGACCTAATCCATGTTTGCTATATACTCTGTTATTTTGAGATGATAGGAACCGTATTTCCTCTGCAACAGCATTAAAGGAACCTGTCAATTCACCCGCATTCTTTTCCTCAACGGAATCCCCAAGGTCAAAATTGCCGTCTTTAAAAACACTCTCAACAGTATAATAATTCCACAGCGCGTCTCCTCCAACATGACCTGGGAAAAACAGGAAATATGTCGTCAGGATAAACAGGAAAATAAGCAGTTTGGATTTATTTGCTTTTGAGATCATATCTCCCCAATAGATTGATTATACCGCCAATGCAGCCTTCTATAACGAATGCAAAAAATATAAGCAGCGAATAGCTGAACGCCTGATTTGCCGTGACTCCGACTGTGGCAAAAAAGAAAATGTTTCCTGATTCTCTGATGCCTATTCCATTCAGTGAAACCGGCAGCACCGTCAACATGAATATGATTGGTGAAAAAATAAAAAAGTATCGCCAGTGAACCGTCAGGTTTGTCATTTGCGATATTGTATAAAAACTTAAATAATTAAATATCTGCATGAGAAGAGATAGGGAGAAAACGGTAAGCAAAAACTTTTTGTCTTTTTTGAACGAAACAACCGTTCGAAAGAACTTTTCAATTTTTTTTCCAATCTCCCGGAATTCAAATCGTTTTAAGATACGACATACCATGTTCACTGTAGTTTCACGGTTAAAAAGATAGAGGACCACCATAAAAACGACCGGAACAAGCACAAGAAAAAATCGCATAGAACCAAGGAACGACAATTCGTCCATAAAAATGAGTACGACTACAAAAACCAGAAAGAAATTCGATGCAATACCTAATATCCTGTCAAATAAGATAGAAGAAAATGCCGGGGTCTTTTTTTGCTCATTTTTCGATACAATGTATGCTTTAACTATATCTCCGCCATATTGCGAGGGAAGGAACTGGCTATAAAATCTCCCTATGAAATACAGTTTAAATACTCCTATAATATTATGATTTATATTTTGCTTTCTCAAAACACATTGCAATCGAAAGCTAATGAGCAAAATTGTTGAGAACCGGAGCAGCACAAAAGGTACCACATACTCTACGTTTAACCTTTGAATGATCGCTGATATGCTCTTCACATCAATACTCGGATGCCACAAGATCATTGCGATGACAGCAACGCTAAAAACTATTCTTAGTAAGTTTCCATATTTCCCGATGATCTGTTTGAGCATTATGGTCTCAGAGCAATGACAATTTACAAACAAGGTAATATAACAATTTTTTGCGGGATTCTACCTAATATTATTAGAGTAAACAGAGCGCCTGAATTAAAAAACAAGCAGTACCCTCCTATATCACGCTGCAATAGTAGTATATCTGCTATATTCTGCTTGCATTTCAATTTTCTAATGAATATCATTAAGCGCTTCGGGCTTATGCAAAATTGATACTTGCTTAAGAGTAATTTTTTATGTTATGAATTCCGATGGATCAGATCCGCCTTACGAACAACGATAGCTGGGACGGTATGCCGTCCTTGTCACCGGCAAAAAAGTAAACCGCATGAATGTATAGCAAATTTACACAGCGGTCAACATCATATATTCAGGTTGCATCATCACAATGACCCCCTGTGCCGATTTGCAAATATTTATAAATATATCCAAATAATCATCTACTGTGTTGTGTCACCTTCTGCTATGTGCTAATATGTTGAAATGCTTTCAACATATTAGCACAATCCGGTCAACACTTTTTGTTATCTCGAAGATCAAAACATGAGGAACAGCAACCGTGTTCCACTACTATATAATGAAACTAAAAATAGTCGGAAAGGAAAAAGCGATGCAGGTCAAAAAATTTTTCACACCCTCAATTGCCGCATTGCTTTTTTGCAGTGTGCTTTTTCTAACTCCAGACACCTATGGTCAGCAGCTTGTAAACGATATCATCGGCAAGGTTCATTATCGTTCAATCGGCCCGACACGACAGAGCGGCCGGATTGTCGATTTCGCTGTTCCGATGCAGCAGACTTACACTTACTATGTAGCAGCAGCAAACGGTGGGCTATGGAAAACTGTTAATAACGGTACTACTTTTTTTCCACTTTTCGATCATCAAAATGTTTTTGCCATTGGCGATATTGCTGTTGCTCCAAGCGATCCGGACATTGTGTGGGTCGGCACAGGAGAAGCGAACAACAGCACCACCGATCCGTACGCCACATACTGGGGTGACGGTGTCTATAAATCGACAAACGGAGGAGTATCGTGGCGAAATATGGGACTGAAAGATACGCATCAGATTGGCCGTATAATCGTTCATCCCCAAGAACCGGACATCGTCTATGTTGCGGCACTCGGCCACCTTTATAGTGAAAATGAAGAGCGTGGAGTTTTCAAATCTACCAATGGCGGCAGGTCGTGGAAAAAATCGTTGAGTGTTGAGTATGAGGGACGACACATTAGCGTTGTCGACCTTGTGATAGACCCGTCCGATCCCGACATCCTCTATGCATCGAGTTATGACAGAATTGCCAAGCCGTGGATGTATTATGAAGGTGGCTCCGGAAGTGGCATCCATAAATCAACCGATGGCGGAGAATCATGGTCGAAGCTTACCACAGGATTGCCGAGTGAACGTGTCGGACGAATCGGATTAGCAATTGCCAGAACAAATCCTCAAATTCTCTATGCTTATGTTTTGGAAGACAGAGACGCCGACGGACGGTATGAAAATCGAATTTTCAGGAGCGATAATGGAGGCCAGCGATGGACTCAGATGACAGATGAGCCGGTAACCGGCGGGTCATATTTCGGGCAAATCAGAGTCAATCCGGCCAATGAAAATCATGTCTATGTTTTGAGTTACGGATCGATTCAGTCACGTGACGGCGGAAAAACCTGGAGCCGTGGTTTTAAATACGGCGGTGACAATCATGCACTCTGGATTAATCCAGAGGATCCTCGCCATATACTGCTTGGCTATGATTATGGCCTTGCACAATCATTCGATGACGGACTCAATTGGTACCATCCAGATGAACTGCCGCTTGCCCAGTTCTATGAAATCGGCGTCGATATGGACTATCCATACAATGTCTATGGTGGCACTCAGGATTTTGGCACATGGAAGGGGCCGAATACGAAAAAGGGACGGTTTCCAATCAGATTTGAAGACTGGGAACATATGCTTGGCGGTGACGGCTACTATTCTCAAGTGGATCCATCCAACAACCGGTGGCTCTACGCCGAATCTCAGAATGGCGGGCTTTCGAAAGTCGACATGAAAACCGGAAAACGAAAAAATATAAAATACCGGGGTAATTCTAACCTCAGATTCAATTTCAGTGCACCCATACTCATTTCCCCGCATAACAGTAATGTCATTTACCACGCGGCAAATATGGTGCTCCGCTCATCATTCAGAGGTGAAAGCTGGGAAGAGATCAGCCCCGATCTGACAACCAACAATTCTGATCTTCGTGAGGTTGGTCCCCTCGCTTACTGTACAATTACAACACTTGACGAGTCTCCGGTACGGCAAGGTATAGTCTGGGTCGGCACTGATGACGGAAACGTGCAGGTTACGCAAGACGGCGGCACAACGTGGACTAAAGTGAATGATTCTATCACGGGAAATCCCGGATACTGGGTCAGCAGAGTCATTGCTTCGCATCACAATGCAGGGACAGCATATGTTTCCTACACTGGACGGAGAAGAGACGATTTCAGACCATTTGTGTATAAGACAACCGATTTCGGCCGGACATGGAAATCAATTTCCGGTAATCTGCCGGTTGATGAGCCGGTGAATGTCATCCGTGAAGACCATAAGAATCCGAATCTCTTATTCGTCGGAACTGAAAAAGCGGTACATGTGT
Organism: bacterium; assembly: GCA_965249485.1. Taxonomy (GTDB): domain Bacteria; phylum SM23-31; class SM23-31; order SM23-31; family SM23-31; genus CBDFMG01. The sequence goes on from OZ252239.1 coordinate 3,679,582, forward strand.
CCATCAATGGCGGTGATAGCTGGATAAGAATGCAGAACAATATGCCAACAGCCGGCGTACAGGATCTCGTTATCCATCCACGTGAAAACGATCTTGTGGTCGGTACCCACGGCAGGGGTTTTTACATTGCCGATATTTCTACTCTGCAAGAATTGACACCGGAAGTTCTAGCACGCAATGTGTATCTCTTTGATATCGAACCAAAAATTCAGTGGGTCATGCCAAGCCAAAAAGCAGTAAGTGCTCAGAATTTTGAAGGGGAGAACGAGCCGCACGGTGTTGTAGTGAATTACTATTTAAAAGAGCCTGTCCGTGATGGAGTCACCATCTCTATTTATCAGGGATCGACATTGCTCAATGAGTTCGCAGGACTCAGTGATGCCGGATTGAACAATGTGGAGTGGGGAATGACGAAGCGGAAACGGAAGCGGACAGATGAAGAAATCGCAATTTATGACAGGCGGCTTGCTCGCGGCAGTGGCAACGAGTTTTTCGATTATTACGATACGGTCGATTTCTTTGGTGATGCTGATGATGAAGTCGACAAATTCGGCCGTTCGCTCCGCACCCGTGTCCATCGTAATCCGGAAATACGTGACCGTGAATATGTACTTAACCGGGTACAACCAGGCGAATACACAATTATTCTATCAGCAAGTGGTATGGAACTCTCAAAGCAGTCGCTAATACTGAAGGACCACTGGTACGACAAATAATACAATATTAAGTAAGATTAAGATTATATATAAAAATAATGATTTTTTAGCCAGATCGTACATATAGGAAAATAACATCCCTGATATTACGTGCCTTTTTATATAGCACAGGACATTTGCGACCGTAAAAGCAATTAACTATCTATTTAGAATTATGATAATGAGGAAAAATGAAATCATGAGTATAAACCAAATATGCACTATGTGTTTATTAGTATATACACTTGTATTCATTATATCATGCGGGACGCAAACCGGACAACCGCAAGCAGATACTAGTTCTGATTGGTCTGCTGGCGATATCGAGCAGATGACACTGAAGCATATCGATGCAGTCAAAGATAAAGCGATTCGGATGTATGAAAACGATTATGGATTCTGGGAAGCGGAATTTTCAGATAACCATGTCTTGATCTATGTTCCAGGAGGTGCAATTACGATGGGTTCTGAGGAAGGTCTCGAGAATGAACGACCGCTCAGGGAGATTTTTCTCGATGGGTACTGGATGGCAAAGTATCCGGTTACAATAGCACAGTTCAGACAGTTTGTTGAGGAAACTGGCTATGTGACCGATGCGGAAAACGGTGAAGGATCGTGGCTCTTCTGGGAGGGGCGCTGGATTATCCGAATAGATGGCAACTGGAAGAACAACTATTTTGAGCAGGAAGATGACCATCCTGTGATTAGTGTGAGCTGGAATGATGCTATGGCGTTCTGCTTATGGCTGACGGAGCAGATTGGTGTCAATTTCACCCTTCCCACAGCGGCGCAGTGGGAAAAAGGAGCACGCGGCACAGACCAGCGGAAATGGCCGTGGGGTAATGAAATTCCCGACGGTACACGAGCAAATTATGCAGATATCAACTATTGGAATAAGTATGGTGATGCGCGCAGCCCCGATAAAACTATCGACGACGGGTACACCGTGACATCTCCGGTCGGTAGTTACCCGGCAGGCGCTTCACCGTACGGGCTACTGGATATGGCGGGAAATGTGTGGGAATGGAATTATGATGTTTATGATAGAGATTACTACAAAACTATGCCTGATAGAAATCCTACCGGACCTCCTGGTGACGGCAGTTATAGTCAGGACCGTGAAGACAGAGGTGGTGGCAGCTGGACAGACCGTTCGGGACATTTGACCCCGGAAGGGGGCCATAATCTCCGGTCCGCAGCACGGACAGGTGATGAGCAAAACAGCAGCGATGACCACCTTAGTTTCCGGATCGCAATCGATTTTATTGATCGGTAAAATATTTTAATTATGTAAAAACCCATTTCAATTACTAGGTTTTTCGTTTATTCTAAATAATGTACTATATTCAGGTATTTTGGTTGATATGACACACAATGAATGATGTAAGATAATGAAATAATGTTACCGTAAATGAAAAAGATGATCCTGATATTTTTCTTTTGTATTGTGCTTTTCCCGGCCCAAGTATTCTCACAAATGCCCGACCTTACAGGTGTAACGATTAACACCTATCCGGTAAACGGCCCTGTCTATATGCTTGAAGCATCCGGTGACGTTGCCGGTAATATTGCTGTGTCTGCCGGACCGGATGGTATTCTTATGGTGGATTCTCAGTTTGAACCCTTGTCTGATCTCATCAAGAAGTCTCTCGCCGACATCCAGAATGGTGATGTTGATTACATAATCAACACCCATTACCACGATGACCACACGCACGGCAATCTGGAGTTTGGAAAAACAGGAACGGTCATCGGACACACGAACACACGGGAACTCCAGGCAGACAGACCCGAAGTCGGTCGTCCCGTTATCACATTTAAAGATTCGCTCTCCATCCATTTCAACGGCGAAAAAATAAAACTAATCCATTTTCCCAGTTCCCATACCGGAACGGATGTTGTTATCTTTTTTACCGGTTCTAATGTCGTCCATATGGGAGATCTATTGAATTCCGGAATATGGAGTTTTCCGTTTGTAGATATTGGTTCCGGCGGTAGCATAGATGGACTACTTAAGACAATCAGAATCCTTATTGAAATTATTCCTGAAGATGCTCAAATCATTCCCGGCCATTACGAATTGACCGACCTCGACGGATTAAAAAAAAAAAACACAATGCTTCTTGAAACCGTAGGCATTGTCAGAGCAAAGATGAACGCCGGAATGAGCCTTGGGCAAATCCAGCAGGAAGGATTTCCCAAGAAATATGACGACTGGGGAACAGCCTATACTGATGCAAACGGGTGGATTGAAAATATTTACCGAGGACTTGAAAACAGATAGCAGTATATAAATCTTTTTATTATCAGGTATGCTAAACGTACATTAAAATCCAGCGAAATTCGATGTTGTAGTGAGCCATAATGCAACTATTGAGGAATTGAGGCCATTCTATGAGAGCAATTTTAATCACTACCAACTGCTTATTGCTAATATTCATGAGTATTATTTCTTGTTCTACCGTACAAAATGAAACGATGAATGTTGATCTGTCCGATTTTAACTTTTATGCACCGTCCTCAGATAAATCACCCTACCCTCTTATGAAAACAGTACCGGTTAAGAATGTTATACTGATGATTGGTGACGGTATGTCACTTACGCAAATCACAGCCACTCGGGTCATTGTTCTTGGTGCAGACGGGAAACTCCATATCGAGCGGATGCCCGTAACCGGAATCATGAATCATTATGAAACAGATGAATTCGTGAGCGGTTCCGCGGCAACTGCTACTTCCCTTGCCACAGGATATAAAACAAATGGTGGCAAGATTGGTATGCTCCCCGGCGGACTCCCGGTTTACACAATACTCGAAGCAGCACGGGATAAAGGCCTCTCGACCGGACTTGTCGCTACAACAACGATTACGCATGCAACTCCGGCAGCATTTGGCGCACATGTTACCAGCAGGGATATGGAAAAAGAGATTGCAGTGCATTTTATCGAGAACAATGTCAATGTTATCCTCGGTGGTGGCAGACCGATGTTTAACGTTCAAAACAGCACTATGCCGGACGGCAGAACAGACGGCAGAGACCTTGTTCAGGAAGCCTTGAACTTGGGATATGAATATGTGGAAACAAAAGACGAGCTAGCTTCGGCAGCTGGAGATCGAATACTCGGCTTGTTTAGTGATGGGATAATGCTCAATACCCCTCCTGAGCCGACCATTGCAGACATGACAGAAAAAGCACTCGAAGTGTTGAATAGAAACGAGGAAGGATTTTTTCTAATGGTCGAAGGAAGCCAGATAGACTGGGGGGCACATGATAACGACCTTGCCTATACTATCCGTGAGCAGCTTCATTTCGATCTGGCAATAAAACAAGCGGTCGATTTTGCACTTAGTGACGGAGAAACACTGGTTGTTATTACAGGAGACCACGAAACAGGTGGTTTGGCAATTGTCGAGGGAACAGATGACGATTCCGGTCTGCCGGTGAGGATTCATTGGGCAAATGGTGGACATACGGGTGTTCCGCTTCCGGTATTTGCGTACGGGCCTCATGCAGAAAAGTTTATGGGATGGTATGACAATACCGATATTCCAAAAAAAATAGCAAACATTTTGCATATTGATGATTTTCCCCGTATTATAAGTTTAAACCAATAATTCTCCGGTCTGTAAATCTATATCGAATTGGATTCCTAAGATATTCATATGTATTTATACAAAGCAGAAAATCATTACTGTTGATGAGGTTAATAATGAAAAAACTTTCATTTGCTTTATTCATCACATTATGTTTAGAGCTCACTTCCTGTAGCTCACAAAATCCGGGCGATACTGCCAATTCAGAAGGATCCGGCAGTCAGGAATCGTCAGGAACAGCGGAGTTTACTAAACAAGTCGATGTATTTGGTATCCATATTTATGCAACTGAGAAGACTGCGGATGAGAAGGTGATCCATGCGGCAAATGTCACAGCAGAATATCTGGACAATGATGAAGACGGAGTTGTTGATAATCCAAAGCTGATAGAGGCTCTGGTAAGCAGAAACACTACTATCATCATGGCATTGAATGAAGATGAATTGTCGTCGATACCAAGAAACTCCCGTCCACGAGGACAGCCTTTGTTTGACCGGGAAACACACCCGAACGGCCCAGCTGAAGGCAGATTTGATTATTCTATCGAAGAAATTCTCCATCCGATAACAGGGCGTGGTTACGCAAATGCTTATCCGGATGTTTTTGGCACTACTAAAGGAACAGAGTTGTCAAAAGCAATGGATCTGGCACGGGGCGGGTATTTTGAAGAGGTTCCTGAGCAATACCCCGAAGAAGCATGGTATACCTATTACGACGAGACGTGCAGCTACAGATGTATGATGACAGAATATATGTATTGGTCGCTAAGCTCCATACTTGGTGCGCAAGATCTTCCCGGACGGTTAGATCAGATTGGTGATGAGTGGCCATTAAATACAAGAAAAAAAGTTGCAGCACAGGATCCGTCGATATACGCGCTTCTTACCGATCCCCAATACCATTTTCCAACCGTATTACCGGATGGAACCTATGAAGCTGCAACATTTACGATTAAAGAATATCCTTAAACCGAGTGGCCGAAATTATTGATAAATGAGCGGAGACACCATGAAAAAAACGCGTATGATTCTATTGGGTACTACGCTTGCAACACTATTTTATTGTTCCGATCCTCAATCCGAGTCGGAAATGGTAGCTGTCAATTATGCAACTGTAGAAGTAAATCAGGAAATTATAGATGAAATTGAAACCATAGCAGAAAGTCCGGACGTTCGGGAGGCTTTCGGAATCATTGAGGAACTTGAATCGCAGACACATAATGATCTTATCGTTTTGACGGAAATTCCCGCTCCTCCATTTATGGAAGAAAAACGGGGATTACAATATGCTGCAATGCTGCGGGACGCGGGCGCTGATGCCGTGACTATAGACCGGGTTGGAAACGTCATTGCCCTTAGACAAGGTACGACAGGCACTAGAACTGTTGCGCTCGATGGGCACCTTGATACTGTCTTTCCCGAGGGGACTGACGTAACGGTTACAGTACGGGATGATACCCTCTTTGCACCGGGAATCGGCGACGACACAAGAGGTCTCGCAGTTATTCTTGCTGTTCTGAAAGCGCTGGAAATGGCAGATATCGAAACCCGTGACGATGTTCTGTTCATCGGTACTGTCGGTGAAGAAGGACTTGGTGATCTGCGCGGTGTCAAACAACTTTTCAGTGATGCAGGACCTGGTATTGATTCGTGGATATCGGTTGACGGTGGTGGAATCGACAGAATTTCAAACGGCGGACTCGGATCACACCGGTACCGGGTGACTTTCCGCGGACCCGGCGGGCATTCATGGGGAGCATTCGGGCTTGGAAATCCACACCATGCGCTCGGAAGAGCAATTACCTATTTTGTCGACGAGGCTGACCAATACACTGCGTCCGGACCAAAAACTACCTACAGTATTGGTAGAATTGGCGGTGGCACATCAATCAATGCCATCCCGTTTGAATCATGGATGGAAGTCGATATGCGTTCTATTGTGCCCGAACGGGTCGACGAGATCGATACTATCTTTCAACAGGCTGTTCAGCGTGCGCTCAATGATCAGAATGCTTTAAACCGACACGGCCCACAGCTCTCTGTTGATGTCGATATGGTCGGTAACCGACCATCCGGAATGACTGATCAGGATAATTCACTTGTTCAGCGCGCTACCGCAGCAACGTTATATTTCGGTTATGAACCTTCGATAGGCATCGGTTCTACAAATGCAAATACACCTATGGCAGCAGGTATTCCGGCTATCTCAATCGGACGGGGTGGTGTCGGCGGGGGCGGCCATTCACTCGGAGAATGGTGGCTCAATAAAGACGGCCATATTGCAATTCAGTATGTATTGACTATTCTCCTTGCAGAGGCAGGTGTCGCAGAATGATGCAAAATTCTCCATTTCACTCCAATTGGACTAATTAATGAAATTGTTGATTGGTCATCAAGACTAAATAGTATTCCATAAAAGTATATTATATATGGCACTAAAGGTTGGCATAGTCGGCTGGGGAGATATAGCTCTCGTTCATGCAAAGTATATCAGGGCCGCCGGTGCAGAGGTGAGCGCGGTCGTATCAAGAAAAAACAAACTTGAGATCGATATTCCCGTATATCAGTTAATCGATGATATGCTCCCCCATGTCGATGCTGTTTCAGTTGCAGTCCCAAATTTTTTACACGCTTCTACTTGTCTCAAAGCCGTCCGTGCGGGAAAAGCAGTCATGGTAGAAAAGCCAATTTGTATATCGCATGAAGAATTGGATGATCTTGAAAGAACAGTATCGCTGCAAAAATTGACGGTACATGTCGGATACCGGCTCAGATGGAACCCGACTGTTATGAAACTCAAGGAACGTGTTAAGGGGATTCGCAAGATCAGTTGTATGTATAACCTACCAATGCAAGATCTCGATGAAAATAAAGGATGGACAACACGCTTCAGTGAAAGCGGCGGTGGATTTTTTACACTCGGTGTCCACTCCCTCGATCTGGCACGGTGGCTTGCAGGTGCTCGTGGTGAGAAATTAACGGACTTTACGGCTCAGGCCGAAGGTTTTGAGCCGCATTGCGATTTTCCACTGCGTGTTCGGCTGTCAGGAAAATTGCCTTCCGGTATTGAAATCACTGCAGGGACCGATCTTCGAAGTGAATCATGCAACAGTTTCGATATTACAATTGAAGCAGAAGAAGGAAGCTACCCAGATAATATACTTCCACCTCCCAATCCCGAAGAAGAAACAATTGAATATGGAACACTTTTTCGTAATTTCATCAAGGCAGCAGAGCAGAACATCTGGGATGAAAACGAATGGGATGAAATCGTGCAGACCCATCGTGAACTTCTCAAAGCACGTGACATCACAAGTGGTGTATGATTTGGATTGTTCGCTCTTTGCAATATTTATTTTTTTATTATATTTTAAAATTTAAGATGTCTGTTTCGCATTGCTCGATCGATTTTCTCTTGCATTTAACCACTCACTTCCTAAATTATAACATCGATTCATACCGTCTATTCAAAAACACCACAATTATACATTTATAATTTTCTCGAAGTATACACTACTCATACACTACCTCTTGTTGGCAACGACATAAAAGGTTTCATCATGAAGAATAACAACCATTTTCGAGCGAAAGATACCGACATTAATCGCATTGAAATCAACCGCAGAAGGTTTGTCGAATGGTGTTCTGTCCTCGGTCTCAGTTCCACCCTGCTCCCGGGAGCTCTTGCACACGCCGCTCAGGATGCCCAAACGATTACAACGGAAATGGTGCGATCTGCAGCCCGTATTGCCGGAATTGACTTTCCAGAGAAGTATTATGAACGATTTGCGAGGATGTTAAGTAGCGAAAATGGAATGATGTCAAATTATAAAGCAATGCAGGAATTAGACATAAAAAATAGTGAGATGCCTGCAATCGATTTTAAACCCGTACCTGCCTGGATGAATATTCCCCGCGGAAAAGGTTCATTTCAGCGAAGTAGCGTTTCAGTGTCGATGCCCGATTCGAATGAAGAGATTGCTTTTCTTCCGGTTACACATTTATCCCGTCTCATCGAATTCCAGCAAATCACTTCAACGGATTTGACAAAACTTTATTTATCCCGGTTAAAAAAGTATGATCCTATTCTTTATTGTGTGGTGAGCCTCACCGAAGACCTGGCGCTGCAGCAAGCAAAGAAGGCCGACGCAGAAATTGCGGCAGGTGTATACAAAGGGCCGCTACACGGAATCCCTTACGGTATCAAAGACCTGTTCGCCGTTAAGGGTTACCGGACAACCTGGGGTGCATCTCTCTATAAAGACCGCTTTTTTGATGTCAATGCGTCGGTTTTTGAGATACTTTCCGAGGCTGGCGCTGTTCTGGTAGCAAAGCTCTCGACTGGAGCACTTGCGTCCGGAGCCGATTGGTTTCGAGGTACAACCAGAAATCCATGGAATCCAAAACTGAATGCATACGGTTCCTCGGCAGGTCCCGCTTCGGCAACTTCTGGCGGACTTGTTGGTTTTGCTGTTGGGACTGAAACTGCCGGATCGATCACCTCGCCTGCATCGGCGTGCGGTCTGTCAGGTATGCGTCCGACCTATGGTAGAATCAGCAGGTATGGGTGTATGGCTCTGAGCTGGACACTCGATAAAGTCGGTCCATTGTGCAGATCTGCCGAAGACTGTGCGATTGTTTTTAATACAATATCCGGCCCGGATGGAAAAGATAATACTGTTTATGAAGTTCCGTTTAATTGGGATGGATCGACAGACCTGACTGGGCTCAGAATCGGGTATTGGCCGAATATTGTGGAACAAGAAGACCCTGTCGAAGAAGACCATGAAGTAACAGGCAGAAGACTTGAACTCTCCCGTCACTATGAAGGAGAAGCAGTCACAATATTCCGCTCACTCGGTGCAGAGGTCGTTCCCTTTGAGATGCCGGATATGCAGGTTGATTTATTCAGCATTCTTTTTAATGTTGAAAGTGCGGCAGCGCTCAACGAATTAACACAGAGCGGCAATCTTGATATAATGTCAGAAGCTCCTGAATCGAGCGGATATCCGTCATCACTCCGATTCGGCCGTCTGATTCCTGCCGTCGAGTACCTTCAAGCAAACCGAATCAGATCGCGCGTAATCGAAGAGTTCAATACAGCATTGAAAGACTTCGACCTCATCATAGGCAGCAGTGTCTACCTGACAAACATCACCGGCCATCCGGAAATTAGTGTACCACACGGATTTTATGATGAGGGAATGCCCGGAACATTGCGTCTGACAGGGACACTATTCGGAGACGATGTTATGTTGAAAGTCGCACATGCTTTTCAGTCGAAAACTGGTCATCACCGCCACCATCCGAGTATGGCATAAATATATAAGATTGCAAGTGACTATTTTTTATCATATCAACCGGAATCCCAATTATGAACCAGGTATCTTTCGACAAATATGAAGTGAATGGACCTAAAATCAGATTACAAAGCGTGCACTTTTAGTCAATTATTTATTAATAGCCATCTGACAATAATAATAATCAAATCCTATAACAACATCCAATTCTAAAAAGATTGTACCGCTCACTGAGGAGGAGTCACATGCGTTCCCTTCTTTATTCAATAATATATGTAATGTTTATTTCTTTTCCCGTTTCCACACAAGAAATCAATTCGTTTTTTTATGAAGAACTCGTAGATATTGATTTCGATTTCAGCCGCTGGCCATATCCGTTGTACGAGGAAAATGCCAAGCGTATGCATGAACTTGCAAACCAGTATCCCGAGATTGCGACACTGCACGTGATGGGAACAACACGGGAAGGCCGGGAAATGCTCCTGATGGAAATCACCAACAAGGCAACCGGACCCGGAGAAGATAAGCCGGGGCTCTATTTTGACGGGAACATGCATGCCGGTGAAGTAAACGGCCGTCCGACGATGATGTATTTTATTGAGCGGACGCTTGCCCGTTACGGTAAAGACGAGAAAATTACCCGTCTTGTCGATACCCGTGCATATTATGTCAATCCCATGTTCGACGCTGACGGTGGCGAGAAGGTTCTTACCCGTCACCCTTCCTGGCCGGAACATAAACCCGAACAGCACAATGGGCAAGATCTTGATGGTGACGGCTATATTACTCAGATGCGGAAAAAAGACCCGGATGGGAGATTGTATGAGAGTAAGAGAGATCCACGGTTAATGCTCGAAATCAGAAGAAGGAATGGGGGTCGAATGAATTACCTTCCGACTACCTATTCCGATACACTCTTCTTCAATTGGGAAGAACCCGATATCGGTTGGAAACGGATTTCGGGTAAATTAGAGACTTTCGACGATCCTATAGTTCCCCATGAAGACCGGTACGCTGTCTATACGGAGGGGCAGAGTTTTTATCGGGAAGTGAGTGTCGATCCTGCACCGCAGAATTTTAACCGGGGATGGTCAGCTGAATGGGATCCCTCATTACGTTCGTCCGGGCCATTTCCCTTTTACATACCCGAACTCCGCGCTGCAGTAAAATTTATGACAGATCATAAAAACATCTATTTTTATTACAATATTAACGCTGATAATCAGGCTAAAAATTACATTGTCCGACCGCCAATGGACCACCCCTATGAATTCATGCCACCGGAGGATAATGAATTTTATGTACGTCTTGGACAGGATTGGTCGGTCATCAGCAATGGCGATTTGTTTGAAAGTGATTGGGCAAGCCAGGAAGTAAAAGTTGGCTACTATGGCAAATCGAATCACGGATTCGGTATCGATTGGCAGTATATGCACAACGGAATTCACGGTTTGACACCCGAATTTAACGGTGCCGGCCGTGATTACGACGGCGACAGTTATGTTACCGAATTTGAGATCATCCGGTGGAGCGATGAGGAAAAAGGGGGGCAATACTATGTCGATTGGAAGCCGTATAATCACCCACTGCTCGGTGATGTTGAAATCGGGGGTGTCCGTGCTCTTCCGGTTGCAGTTGATGAGAGACTCAAGGCAGAATGCGAGAAACATTTTAAGTTGATGATGCATGTCTCTGAGCTTGCTCCGGTGATTAAAGTGCTTGACGTATCATCTGAGCGTCTCAGAAGGAATGAGTATAAAATCACTGCCACTATCCAGAACGAGGGGTGGCTCTCGACTTATGTGACACGGAACGCAATGAGAATTCGCCGTGACTTCCCTATTCTTGCCGGGATCAGTATTGAAGGCGGCGAATTGATTGAGGGTGATCCGACTCAGAATATAGGCCATATTCTCGGTAAAATCGCTTATATATGGCGCTGGGGTCAGGGATATGACGAATCGACAAAGACGGTGGAATGGACGATTAGAAAGACAGGTTCAGAGCCGCTTAATGTCTCGGTCGAAGCACGTGCCCATAAAGCTGGTCGTGATATACAGCGCATTGTAATTGAAAATGAATAATAAATAGGTTCAAAAAATTATTAAATACTATAAAGAATATCAGCCTTAATGTAAGGAGGGCTATTCATGAGATTTTACATTTTTCTTTTTGCTGCGATTCTTCTCTCAATTACGGAGACCGAGGCACAGCGAATTGAACTTCAGGATACACAACTCTCAAAGGAGCAATTCGACTCCCGCCGGTGGCCTTATCCGCTGCATGCAGAAGAATTAGAACGGATGGAGACTCTTGCCCGGCGTTATCCGAAATTAGTCAAACTGCACAATATCGGTAAGAGCACAGGCGGTTATGATCTCTGGTTAATTGAAGTAACCAATCAGGATACCGGACCAGGTGAATCGAAACCGGCTATGTGGATGGATTCAAATCTTCATCCTGATGAACTGCCCGGACGGCGATTCCTTCGGTACTTCTATGAGAGATTACTGGCAAGCTACGGAAAGGATCCGGAAGTTACACGGCTCGTCGATACCCGAACGTACTATATACTTCCAATCCTCAATCCCGATGCTGGTGAGTGGTTTTTGACACGACAGCCTTCCTGGCCCGGACATGAACCGGAGCGGCATGTAGGAAAAGACCTCGACGGCGACGGATACATTACACGGATGCGTGTCAAAGACTCTTCGGCCAATAACGGTTACCGCACCTACATCGAAGGACAGGATATCAATGTTGGAGTCCGCGGCGCTTATTCCCGATACCGGGAGGCGTCGGGCAATCGTGAACCAGCCGATTTTAACCGAAATTGGTCAGCGGGGTGGCGACCGGAAGAACCGGGTGCAGGGCTGTATCCGTTTTCTCTGCCGGAAGTGTATGCTGTGGCTAAATTTATATCGGAGCATAAGAACATATTCTTCCATTACACAATTCATACCGGGGGCGGCATCAAGAATTATCAGGTTCGTCCACCCTTCAACTATCCATATCAGACTATGCACCATGAGGACAACGATTTTTATGTCCGTCTCGGGGCAATTTGGGCAATGCTGAATGAAGGCGGCCTTATGGAGAATAATTACTACAGTTATGTTTTTACCGCCGGACGGTTCGATGATGAGGGAAATCAAATGGGGTACACAGCCACTATGGCAGGGTTTGCCGGTGATTGGGCATACAGCCATATGGGTATTCACAGCCTTACACCCGAATGTTCCGGCGTTGGTATCGATTATAATGGCGACGGTTTTATCACCCGTCAGGAAGTGATGCGGTGGAATGAAGAAGAAGAAGGGGGAAGATTTTTTGCCGAGTGGAAACCATATAACCATCCTGAGCTCGGTGAAATCGAAATCGGCGGTGATCGTGATATGCCACAATCATACGGACGCAAACTCGATCGGGATGCAGATATTCAATACAAATTACTGTTGAATGTCGCCAATCTTGCACCAGAGGTTTCACTAGTTGATGTGCAGTCCAAGCAATTGTCACGCCGTGAATACAAAATAACTGCAACTGTGAAAAATGATGGCTGGTTAGCAACCTATGTAACACGTCAGGCAATAGCGAATAGAAAGGATTTTCCTGTTATTATTGATCTAGACATATCTGGGGGTGAAATTGTTGATGGAGCCAGCAGGACCAATATCGGGCATCTACTGGGGAAATGGAGTGATATCCGGAATTGGGATGAAGGTGAAGATGTGCCGTCGCAGACTGTGGAATGGACAGTCCGTTCGATAGGATCTGAACCGCTGCAAATTACGGTCAATGCCTGGGCACATAAAGGCGGATCTGATAGCAAATCAATAACACTCGAATAAACATTTTACGATTATTACCGTTTTTAAATGAGGAGGATTCTCCATGCGTATCGTTTTGATTATCGCGCTCTTTCTCCAGTTTACACCTCTGGAAGTATCGGCGCAATACCTCAAAAATGAACCCGTTGACGGTTTCACATATGACTACGGAAGATGGCCCTATCCGCTCAATGAAGAGGTTGGTGTACGATTGAAGGAATTGGCAGATAAATATCCGGACATCGCACGGATTCATAACCTTGGGAAAACCCGCAGGGGTAAAGACCTCTGGGTAATGGAAATTTCCAACATTAAGACCGGCCCCGGCACAACGAAACCGGGACTCTGGATGGACGGCAATATCCATGCTGGTGAGTTAACGGGTCGGCAGTATCTGCACTATTTCATCGAGCGGATGCTCTATAGCTATGGTAAAGATGATAATGTTACCCGGCTCATTGACACACGCACGTTTTATATTATGCCGGTGTTTGATGCAGACGGCGGTGATATGCTGCTGTCACGACATCCTGCCTGGCCGGGACATAATCCGAGCGACATTCCCGGAAAAGATCTCAATGGAGACGGCTACATCACACAGATGCGGGTGAAGGATGATTCCGACGAAAACGGTTACCGGTATTATCTCGAAAGTCCGGAGGTGAAGACTGGCTTCTTCTCATCTTTCCCGCCGTTTCTGAATAGAAAGATGCGTAACCGTGTGACAGGAGAACGAGAAGGTGCGGATTTTAACCGGAACTGGTCTGCCGGATGGCGTCCGCAGGAACCTGGTGCCGGATCCCGCCCGTATTCACTTCCCGAAGTTGCCGCTGTTGCGGATTTTATCGAAGAATTTAATAATATCTATTTCACCTACACTATCCATTCCGGCGGAGGTTCACGGAGTTACATGGTACGGCCGCCGATGAATGAACCGTACGAAACAATGCCGCCAGAGGACAACCACTTTTATGTACGCTCGGGCGCTGTTTGGTCGTATCTGAGCGACGGCGGTATTATGGAGAACAACTACTACAGTTTTCTGTTCAACACGAGTGAGATAAACCCGGAGACAGGAGAACAGTACGGATACCGGGATACAATGTACGGATTTATGGACGATTGGGCCTATATGCAAGCAGGAATACATAGTATCACACCCGAGGTAAACGGCTCAGCGCCAGATTACAATAATGACGGATGGATTAGAGAAGATGAAATTGACAAATGGCACTGGGAAGAAAAAGACGGTCAGTATTTTTCTCCATGGACTCCATATAACCATCCGGCTCTCGGTAACGTTGAGATCGGGGGTGAGCGGGGCATTCCTCCGGCAGTTGACGGTACGCTTAAAATGCATTGTGAGCAACAGTTCGATTATCTCCTCTATATTGCCGACCTTTCTCCCCTGCTCCGTATTGCAGATGTAAGTGTTGAAGAGGTTTCACGCAGAGAATACCGTATCACCGCTTATGTCCGCAACGACGGATGGCTCTCAACTTATGTGACCCAACGCGCAATCGAAATCAAGCGTGATCTCCCGGCAGTAGCCGAAATTGAAATAAAAGGCGGTGAGTTGATTGATGATGAATCACTTAAGCAGATCGGCCATATTAAAGGTAAACTCGTCTATATCCGATCGTGGGGCGGGGGCGATGACCAATCGACAGAGTCGGTGTCGTGGGCAGTCCGTGCAAGCGGTTCCGGGCCTATCGAAGCGACCATCAAGGCGTGGGCACCAAAAGCTGGACGTGATATACAAACACTCACTATCGATCAGTAAACTGCATGGCTCTGACCGAACGATGCTATGATGCACTTTAGAAAATTCTGCCCCGAATAAAGGTAATTCGGAGCAGAATTTTATGTTGCAACAAGATCTTAAATATAATTTAAAAAGCGATCATCAGATTTACTCATTCTCAGATTGGCAATGCTTCTATAAATTACCTACGTGCGTTAATCTTTGTTCGGATTATATAATTTCTGCAAATTTGTTCTTTATTTTGCAATTAAATTTATATAACTTAACAGGTTGTTTAAAATTGCCTGTTAACGTTCAAAGCTTAAGAGGATTCTATGAGTTTTTCTGGTATTTATCCCGTTGTTCCGACTCCATTCGATGAAGACAGTAATTTAGATGTCGAAAGCATCAAAAAACTGATTCCGCTTCTTATTGAATGTGGAGTTGACGGTCTTACGATTCTCGGAGTGATGGGTGAAGGACATAAATTGACCGATGACGGTAGAGCGCTTGTTATTGACACCTACCGGTCAAATGTGCCGAAGAATATAGATCTTATCGTTGGTGTCCGCGCTGCCGGGACAGATGCTGCTATTCATGCCGCACGAAAAGCAGAAGGGTACGGTGCAGAAGGACTGCTTGTCGGTCCTCCTTTTGTACAGCACGACGATGTCATTTATTCGTACTACAAACTGATAGCACAGTCTGTCGAAATACCGATGATCATCCACGATTATCCGGCTGAGACCGGCATTCTCATGTCGTCGGAGCTGATTACCCGGATATTCAATGATAATGACAATATTCCCTACATCAAATTAGAAGACCCACCCACCGGTGCGAAAATGGATGTGCTCAAGCATATGACCGATGGGAAAATAAAGGTATTTGGCGCACTGGGCGGGATGTTTGCTTTTGAAGAACTCGACCGCGGTGCTGTCGGTATTATGACCGGATTTGCGTATCCTGAATTTCTGGTAAAGCTTTACAATTTGTTCAATGAAGGAAAAAAAGATGAAGCGGCGCACCTGTTCTATGATATTCTCCCTTTGATTGCATTTGAGTTTCAACCGAAAATTGGTGTTTCACTCAGGAAACATATTTATGTTCAGCGAGGTGTATTCAAAACAACAAAAGTCCGGCACCCCGGTCCCGAGGCGGATGAGAAGACAATCGAACATCTCCGCCGTGTTCAGGAACATCTCAGAGCAAAAGGTTATGATATGTAATTGTTCCTACATACATAGTAAGTAAAAAGGTTGCCTGAATTTTTCGGGCAGCCTTTTTTTGTTGAAATGATCTCTTAAAAGAAGATATTTCTCTGATTTTTCAGATTAATGTGTACTGCTTTATCACAGTGTTTTCGCAATTACTGTAGAGAGAGTGCCACGTCGCTTAGTTCCGTGCCAATGACATTGTAAAAATTAACTATCCGGCTTCTTTTATGGTTTGATTATACGGCGAATCTGGAAAGTTAGGGAGGGTTGAGTTGCCATAAGGGATAACGAGTGCTTGTGCGGATTCGCCCTGTACTTCCAACGCTTTGTCAAATGCCTTCTGCACCGAATCGAAAGTTTTCATAAAAATGTTATCTTTGATTTCGTCCGGCAGGCTCGATACGAGATAAATTTCAGTGTTTTTGAAAATGTGCGCCAGCCGCGAAGCTTTGTGACGACCTAATACAAAATCGTGTTTGATCTCATCAATGAGATCGTCGAGAGGTTTATCTTCCGTCATTGCTTCCGCAAAAAGCGATTCACCAAGTCCGTCTCTACACTCTGCACACACCACAATTATCCCACCTTTTTTCAATGCGAGAATGCCGTTTTCGATGGCTTTGTTTGTCTGGTAAAGATCGATGTCTTTCGGTGCACCACCCGGCGAGATGACCACAATATCGGCAAGATCATCAATATCAATTCGAAATATATTATCAATGTATGAGATTCCTTCCCGGTGGGCTTTGTAGACATCCCCTGCAACCACTTTAATTATTTCCTTCTGGCTGTTGAGGATCGCATTGACCATGTAATCCACACCGATTATACCGCCAATTTCGTCAAGGTCTTCACGGACCGGGTTTCCATCTATTTTACCGACTCTGGCATCATCATCAAAAGAACGCTTATGGTTCGCTTGAACGGTTTCTCTGCTGCACACTCCCGGTGCGACGGCCTTTGCTCCGCCGCTATACCCCGCAAAAAAGTGGAACTCAATATTTCCCGTGGCAATCAAAAAATCAGCATCTACCACCTCTTTGAATACTTCAATCGGTGTTCCCCGTTTTGAAGTACCAATATTCACACACTTTTCACCGTCATGATTGACACACCGGATCCGGTTGAAGATATCCTCGCCGACAAGTTTTTTCATCTCGTCATTAGTCTGTTTTCTGTGAATCCCCAGTGCAAAGACGATTGTTATCTGCTTATCAGCGACACCTGCTTCGTTGAGCTCTTCAAGGATCGGCGGCAGAAGAATATGCGAGGGTGACGGCCGGGAGATATCGCTGGCAACTATAACCACATTATCCATCGGTGAAACAGAATTCTTTAACAGTCTGGTTCCGATTGGATTTGCCAATGCACGTTTCACTTCGCCGATGGGATCCGACACCGCTTCCACGTCACGGGGAAGCAGTGTGTCCCGGCAATTTTTGTCGGGAATGTTGATCTCTGCTGATAATTGTCCGTATTTGAGTGTGGATTTCATGACCGCAAACTTTCTAATTCTTCAGCAGTTCGCTAACCATTCCGGGAATATCCGTGAGCTTATCGGCAACATGAATGCCTGCTTCAGTCAGGATTTTTTTCTTGTACTTTGCTCCGCCCTCACCGCCCGGTGAAACGATGGCACCTGCATGTCCCATACGTTTTCCTTCCGGTGCAGCTTCACCTGCAATATACGATATTACCGGTTTTTTCACATTTTCTTTAATATACGCAGCGGCGGTCTCTTCTTCATTACCCCCAATTTCGCCAAGTATCACAATTAAATCTGTTTCGGGATCGTCTTCAAACAGCGGAACAATATCAACAAATGTCGAACCCGGAATCGGATCGCCACCAACTCCAACAACGGTCGACTGACCGATACCGTTTAAAGTAAGATTATTTGATGTCTCATAGGACAGGGTTGCACTTCTGGACATAATACCTATATTACCCGGACTGTATATGATTTCCGCCATAAATCCGACCTTTGACTTTCCGGGAGCAATAATGCCGGGTGTATTCGGTCCTATCAACGTGCAGTTTTTCTTTCGGGCATATGAATAGCAGTAATTCATATCCGCAAAGGGAACACCTTCCGCAACTGTAACTACAAGCGGCAAATCGCTATCGATTGCTTCCAATACAGCATCTTTTGTAAATTTCGGCGGTACAAACATAATTGATGTATTCGCTCCTGTTGCATTGACCGCTTCCCGAACAGTATCGAACACCGGGATTCCATAAACTTCTTTGCCCTTTTTCCCCGGGGTTACACCGCCGACAACCTGTGTTCCATAATCGAGCATCAATTTTCCATGAAATGTACCTTCCCGACCGGTGATACCCTGTATAATTACTTTTGTGTCTTTATCAATTAGAATGCTCACAAGTCTACTCATCCTCCAATAGCTTAACCGTTTTTTGCACGGCTTTTTCAAGATCAAATTCTGCTTCTATCCCGGCTTCCTTCAAAATCCTGACTCCCTCTTCTCTATTCGTTCCATTCAACCGGCAAATAATAGGAATATTTCTTGGGATCGAATCCAGCGCACCTGCCACACCGTTAGCGATTTCGTCACACCTCGTTATTCCCCCGAAGATGTTGAAAACAATCGCATTGACATCTCTATCCTGTTTCACAACACTCACCGCACGCACCACTTTTTCCGATTTGGCACCACCGCTTAAATCGAGCATATTTGCAACATCTGTATCATATTTTTTCAGCAGATCGAGGGTGGCAATGGCAGTTCCGGCACCGTTACTAATGATTGAAACCCTGCCGCTCAGTTTGATTACGACAAATCCCGCATTCTTACCAATCAACTCGATCGGGTCTTCATCATCCTGATCCCAGTATTTCATCAGGTTTTCCTGACGATATCTGGCATTATCATCCATCTCCAGTTTCCCATCAAGCGCTACGAATTCACCCGATTCCAACAGTGCCAGTGGATTAATTTCTACCGTCAAGCAATCGCCGTTAACATATATATCATATAAATTTCGTACGATAACCTTAAGTTGTGAGACAAGGCTTTTGTCGAAACCAACCTGTTGAGCAATGGCATTGAAGTGAAAGTTCTGGAGTCCCAGCACCGGATCGATATCGATCATCGCGATGTTTTCCGGTGATTCTTTTGCGACCTGCTCAATATCCATACCCCCTGACGGACTAAATATGATGGTCGATTTTTTCTTTTTTCTGTTTAGTGTCACACCGAGATAGAATTCCTGCTTAATAGGCGCTTTCTGTTCGATGAGGACTGTCTTGACTTTTTCGCCTTTAATATCAAATCCGATCAATTCCTCGGTTGTTGCGCGGGCTTCTTCGGGGTTCGAGGCAAATTTAATTCCCACTGCTTTTCCTCGGCCGCCCACATGAACTTGCGATTTTACGACTACGTCTTTACCCACTTTTGCAACGTATTGTGCGGCTTCATCGGGTGTCGATACTACACATCCATCGGGAGTAGCAATTCCGTTCTCCCGAAAAATTTCTTTTACTTGGTACTCAAAAATCTTCATGCTACAACTTCACTTTCGATAGTAATAGGCTTCGCATTTTTCGCTAATTCGATTCCGAGCTCGAAAGCAGTTGTATTGAGTTCTTTAAACCGTGGGGGAACCCGGTTCAAGACCGATTTTTTCATCGTTTCAAGTTTGATAAGATCGGTCATTGCCGTCAGTGTACCCAGAAATGCAATATTTGTCGGTAGTGTCGTGTCAAGCTTTTCCTTTACAAGTTGTGTAAACGGGAAGGCATAGACATTTCTCGAATCAAACGGTGGAATATCTTTCACCATAAATGAATCGACAATGACCAGAGCATCTTTTTTAATCGTTTTATAGTGCTTTGTTGTGGCTTCCTGATGAATTGTAATAAAGATATCGGGTTCCTGAACATTTAAGTCGTAGACCTCACCCCGGCTGCAGATTAGTTCACCAAGACTTGCGCCACCCCGTGCTTCGATACCGTGCGATTCAGATGTGATAACATGATAGTCTTCTTCTGCCAGAGCTTCAGCCAGAATAATACTGGCAAGTACTAATCCCTGACCACCTGATCCGCCAAACCGAATTTCAATACGTTCATGGTCTCTAAAATTCATTTCATTGCTCCTACTTCACTAAATTCGCCCACTCCGGAATATTTTTTGTCCTCGGCTTCCTGAAATCCGGTTACTTCATCATAATGTTCAATATATTCCCGTAGCTCTACTTCGCGCAAAATTCCACGGACCAGTTTTCCCTTTAATTCTTCAGGTGATAAGCGCTCTGCCTGCCGTGGAGTAATGGTGATTTCATTCAATCTCTTCACCAAATCGACCGTTGCCGACATCTTATTGCGCCGTCCAAAATGGGTCGGGCATGTTGTCAGGATTTCAACAACCGAAAAACCTTTATGCGCTATCGCTTTTTCGATAATCTGGTCCAATTTCATGACACGGTACACGTCTGCCCGTGCGACAAACGTAGCACCTGCGCCGATAGCCAGTTTGCAGATATCCGATGCCTGTTCAATCATACCATACGGCGCTGTCGAGGCAAAATATCCTTCAGCCATTGTCGGTGCGTACTGACCGCCAGTCATACCGTATATCTCATTATTAGCAACAATTGCTGTTAAATTTACATTTCTGCGGCATGCATGGATAAAATGATTTCCACCAATAGCAACTGCATCTCCATCACCCATAAAACAGAGAACATTCAATTTGGGGTTAGCAAGTTTAATTCCCTGGGCAATCGTCAATGCTCTCCCATGAGGCGTTCTAATTGATGGAAAGTTAAGATATATCGGCAAACGCCCTGCACAACCGATTGCGCAGGTCATGATAGTCTGACTCTGAACCAATTTCAGATTGTCAATGGCTCTCACCATTGCTGTCCAGGCAACACCGTGGGTACACCCGGGACAGGTGAAATTGGGCATCATATCCATTCGTAGATATTTATCTAATTTACTCATATCTATCTCCTTAATCAGCTGATAGCTTTATACTGTTTTACATTGTTGTTTACTACTTTTTCGATTTTTCCATACAGATCCTTGACGGTAATCGTATGGCTCGAAACCTTGTTGTATTGTACGACTTCCGCACGGCCTTCAATGGCTTCACGGACAATACCGGCAACCTGACCGAGATTCATTTCCGCAACGATAATAGTATCAACTCGTTCTGCGATTGCTCTGATTTCTTTAGTGGGGAATGGCCACATGGTAATCGGGCGGAAATATTCGACTTCAACACCATTTTCGCCAGCCATTTTTACTGCTCCTCTACCCGGCCTTGTTGTTGAACCGAATGTCACGAGTGCAATCTTCGAATTTTCTTTTTTGATATGTTCATATTGGATGATATCGTCATAATGTTGATCTAATTTGCTGTTGATTCTTGTAATACATTCCTCAATGGTAGCCGGATTCAGATCGGGAAATCCTTTTTCACGGTGAATCATTCCGGAAATGTTATACATGTATCCGCCGCCGAGCGGAGGCAGAATTGGAATTCCTGTATCATCAACCCGGTACGGCAGGCACTCTTCTTGAGGAGGAGCATTGCTCCGTCTATCAATAACTTCAATTTCATCCGGATCCGGAATTTCAACTGTTTCCCGCATATGCGCCAGTGTTTCATCACCCAATATGACAACCGGAACCATGTATTTTTCAGACAGATTAAAAGCCCTGACAGTTTGGTCAAACATTTCTCGTACCGTTCCGGGACAAACAGCAATCCTGGGACTTTCACCATGAGAACCCCATTTGGTCTGCATGATGTCACCCTGCTGGGGCTTCGTTGCACCACCGGTACTTGGACCAACACGCTGCGCATTGTAGATGACAATTGGCAGTTCAACCATGGAAGAATAACCGAGAAGTTCCTGCATTAGACTGAATCCGGGACCGCTTGTAGCAGTCATTGCTTTTTTCCCTGCTGAGGATGCACCGATAATGCAACCGATACTTGCAATTTCATCTTCCATCTGAATAAACCGTCCGCCAGCCTTGGGTAATTTTTTTGATAATAAATGGATGACTTCGGAAGACGGTGTAATCGGGTAACCTGCAACCACCTTTACACCTGCAACAATAGCAGCTTCCGCAACTGCTTCATTTCCCGCAATCAATATTTTCTTACCCATTGATTTTTACCTCTTCTTCTTCTAATTCCGAAGCTTTAAATACTTCAATTGCAACATTGGGACAGCGTAATTCACACAGCATACATTCTGTACATTTCTCCAGATTAATTACTTCCGGATGCCCCTCACTGTCAGGAGCCAATACTTTTGGTGCACAAAAGCTGATACATATTGAGCATGGCAGTTTGCACCATGCTTTATTTATTCGAATCTCTGTCATAATCTATCTCCGGATTCTCTCCAGTCATGCAGTTTCCTTTTGACTTTATGTTGATTTTTACTCAATTCCTGATCCTTATATTTAAAATTTTAGCATATTACAGAAATAAATAAAAGATTTGATTATCATCCACTCTAAATGGCAAAAACTATACCTGAAAATCAATATAACAAAAAAATACTTTTTGAGCACTTTTTCAAGGCAAATGGAAACGCAAAAACTACCCCGATTTCCGATTTTTGAGAAATTGATCAAGAACTATTGTTAAATATAGCAAACCGTTTAATAAAAAACATATTTCCATGCTTTTTTTGATCCTAAAAGCCTTTCGCATGTCATTCTCTTGAACACAGAACACCAAATAATAGTTGCAGTAGATTCTTGTAATTTCACCAATGAATGACTGCAAATTGCAACACAATTACCGCGGTCGTGATGTACAAAATTAAACTTAAAAAATAAACAAAAAATGGTCTTATAAAAGACACATCCTGTGTTAAATCATACACTGACCGATTTTTCTTGAATTTTATTTTTAGATTGTGCATATTATAGGTTGTTAAATTATCATACAGATCGTTATCACCTTTCCCCAAGTGCACTTAAATGATGAGAGTTTATTTTTCGGCAATTGATTGTTTCAAAACATTTACTATGAAGCAGTCATTTCGTTCTACAATGACCTCTCTTAATTCATATAATTTCACTGTGATTGCGGGCAGGTTTTTATAACGGTTGAGATCGATTCGGCGACAGAGTAGAGTGTGATCTTCCCGAGCGGCAAAACCCGCCTCTATCGCGGCTTCCAAATTTAGCAATACTCCTGATTTGTGAACATGCCGCGAGTTTATTGGTTTTTTTGATCGGATATCGGACGTGGTCACTTTAAAGTGCGTTAGAAATCCCGGTAATGTTTGTCCGGATTTTCTAAGGCTGTGCTCATTTTGACAACATTGAAACGTACGCGAATCAGTTATAGAAAGAGGAGCTAAACTATGAATTTAGGTATTCAAGGCCGAGTAGCACTAGTCGGCGCTTCCGGAGGCGGTCTGGGTCTTGCGACAGCAGTACGCCTGGCACAGGAAGGGTGTGATATTGCTCTCTGTGATTTGAAAGAAGATAAATTAGAAAAAGCATTGACAGCAGTTAAAGCAGCCAATAGTGATGTCCGCGTTTTTTCGTATCCTGTTGATCTGACAAAAGCGGAATCGATAGAAAATCTACTGAATTCCGTTCACAATGATCTTGGTACTGTCAGTATTCTGGTTACTAACTCAGGCGGTCCGCCTCCAGGAACATTTGATACTGCGGATGATGCTAAATGGGAGTTTGCTTATCAGCTTACCTTTATGAGTGCAGTCAGACTCATCAGAGGCGTTCTGCCCGGTATGAAAAAGCAGAAATGGGGACGTATTATTAATTTTACCTCACGTGCACTCAGAGAGCCTATCGGCAACCTCATGATTTCTAATGCGGTTAGACTCGCCGTTGCTGGTATGGCAAAAACACTTGCGAGTGAGATAGGTGGACTTGGAATCACCGTAAACAACCTGGGACCGGGACCGACAAGTACCGACCGTGCAATCGAGCTTGCCACAGCTCGTGCAGAAAAAAAAGGTATTAGCGTAGAAGAAGAGCTGGAGAATACAGCACGGAATATTCCACGCGGCAGATTGGCATCTGCTGAAGAACAGGCCGCATCCGCTGCGTTTCTTGCATCCGATCTGGCAGGACACATTAATGGTGTTCAGCTCCTGGTTGATGGCGGTGAAACAAAAGCGCTCTAAACTCGAATCTATTTATAGGATTTATACGTAAATAAGATAAAAATCAACTATTACATTTGTAAAGCTTAAACATGGAGTAGCGTTATGAGATACAATGTAGAACGTCCTGCAAACGAGCCGATTCTCGAGTATAAACCGGGAAGCGCGGAACGTGCGAGCGTTAAAGTAAAGCTCGATGAATTGCTGAAAAAAGAAGTTGAAATCCCTCTTATTATCGGCGGTAAGGAGTACCGCACCGGTAATACCGTAGACTGCAGATGTCCGCACGACCATCAACGTGTCATTGGTAAATATCACCTTGCCGATAAAAAACATGTTCAGATGGCTATCGATGCCGCATTGGCAGCACGTAAAGAGTGGGCAGCACAGTCATGGGAAACACGAGTTGCTGTTTTCTGGAAAATGGCCGACCTGCTTGCCGGACCATATAAAGACTTGATCAATGCAGCAACTATGCTCGATCAGTCGAAAAACATTTTCCAGGCTGAAATCGATGCAACGTGTGAACTGATTGACTTCTGGCGCTTTAACATCTACTATTACACAAAGATTCTTGAAGATCAACCACTGAACGGTCCCGGTGTCTGGAACAGACTTCAGTACCGCGGACTCGAAGGTTTTGTGCTGGCAGTAACACCGTTTAACTTTACTTCTATCGGTGGAAACCTTCCAACACTTCCGGCTATACCAGGTGGTGTATCACTGTGGAAACCGGCATCAAGCTCTGTGTATGCTGGTCACTTTCTGATGAAATTGTTCAAAGAAGCCGGTCTGCCGGACGGTGTTGTAAACTACATACCGGGCCCGGGTAGAGAAGTCGGTCCTGTTGTTATGAACGATCCTAACTTATCCGGCGTTCACTTTACTGGTTCAACCGAAGTGTTTCAGGGTATGTGGCATCAAATCGGAACCAACATTCATCAGTATCATAATTATCCGAGAATCGTCGGTGAAACCGGTGGTAAAGATTTCATTTTCGTGCATTCCACAGCCAACAGAAAAGCGGTAATCGCAGCAATTATCCGCGGTTCATTTGAGTATCAGGGACAGAAATGTTCCGCAGCATCGCGCGCTTATATTTCGGAATCAGTCTGGAACGACATCAAGAACGATCTGCTCCATGAAATTTCGACAATTAAGATGGGTGATGTACTCGATTTTAGTAATTTCATGAATGCCGTAATCGACAGAGAAGCATTCAATACAATCAAAGAGTATATCGAGTACGCAAAAGCATCCAGCGATGCCGATATCGTTTGCGGTGGTGGATGTGATGATTCAAAAGGTTACTTTGTTGAACCTACTGTGATCGTTGCAAAAGATCCGAAGTTCAAAACAATGGTTGATGAGATCTTCGGACCGGTCATGACAGTCTATATATATGATGACAACAAGTTCGAAGAGACACTGGAACTCTGCGATCAAACATCTGCCTACTCTTTGACTGGAGCAATCATTGCTCAGGACCGCTATACAATTGAAACAGCACAGAAAGCACTTGTCCATGCAGCTGGCAACTTCTACATCAATGATAAATGTACCGGTGCAGTGGTCGGTCAGCAGCCTTTCGGCGGCAGTAGAGCATCAGGAACGAACGATAAAGCCGGAACACGGTCGAATCTCATGCGGTGGATATCAACCAGAACCATTAAAGAAACATTTGTTCCTCCGGTTGATTACCGTTATCCTTTCCTTGATGAATAATAAGAGAAATCTCTTACTCAAAAAGGCCGCCTGCATAGCACGCGGCCTTTTTTTTATTCAGATCTGGGTTCAATCAAACTTTGGAATGATTCTGAGATTAAATCGTGTATCAATTATCAGAATTCCGCTCCACATAGATTGG
Organism: bacterium; assembly: GCA_965249485.1. Lineage (GTDB taxonomy): Bacteria > SM23-31 > SM23-31 > SM23-31 > SM23-31 > CBDFMG01. Next base: position 3,705,961 of record OZ252239.1, read on the forward strand.
ACTTGTCCACGCCATCTGTCCATCTTCCTGTGTCATTCGAATATAGATAGGATTGTCACCTACATGCAATTCAGTGAGCTGTAATGAAAACGAAAATTCCTGTGAATCCGGTTCATCAGGAAGCCGGTAAACCTCAATTCTTTTCTGCAGACCGCCATATTCCCATACTATGGGCTCCAGACCAATGGATTGAATCATACATGACACATTACCTTGAAGTGTCTCAATTTCGAGTGTCCCTGTATTACTACTATCTAAAGTAATTATCATTCCGGCTTCATTGCCTGTTGTAACAGATTTCCATTCAAGTTGATTGTCCGAGATTGCTTCGAGCGGTTTGTTGACATTCCAGAAATTGACGGGTGTGACATTGTTAATAATATTACTTTGTACACGGAGTTCGCCATCCCAGTAAACTGCCCGGCCCTGGCGTCCATCTCCACGATCTTCAATACCACCCCATATTATCTTTACTCTATTTCCAAGATCTTCTTCTTGATAGGGCCGAACAGTCGAAATAACCTCCGAACCATTCTTGATCTCTACACTTTCGATAGATGAGGTTCCGGTAACACACACATACAGACGCGGTGTACCTGTGTCAGCAGAAATCACATCGCCCATCATAGCTCTGTTTCCATCTTCTGTCACAACTTTAACTTCTATCAAGGCTCGAATTCCAGTCGTAGCGTACATATGCCGGGCTTTCACAGCATCATAAATTGTGCTGCGATCCAAATTCGGGGCAAGCACGCACGTAAGACCTCCGATTGCTCCGCCATCTGTATCCTTACTTGCACTTGGATATTCTGCACCGGGACGTACTCGGTGCCCATCTCCATTCGCAACAACACCAATACGATGACCCAACCGAAGCGCGTCCTCAACTATCCATTCGAATGTTCCCCATCCCGAATGAACTTCAACTGCTAGTTCCAGACTGGGATCGTAGATTGAGGGTATAGTACTGTGACAGTGTTCAAATACAAAAGCCTGTGGGTTATCCTTATTCTTCAGATACTCATATAACTCGGGAGCGGTGGACGCTTTTTGGTAGAGGGAGTTATTCTCCGGAAGAATCGGAAAATCAGTCCGGCTATGGAAAATCTCACCATTTTGAGAAGTGTAGTAGACATTCCTATGGCCGCCCATGGGCTCATATGCACTCCATTCATAGCCGGGAAATGTCAGGAATTTCCCCGGTTCATAGAATTTGTCTGCAATATCATTAATCGCCAACCAGAAAGGATAAGTTACAAATTTATCATTTGATTGATGTGCCGAAATATCTAATAATCCATAGTCCCGTGCAAACGTATAGTAATCTTCAAGATTGCTGACATCATTTTCCTCCGACTGGCCATGAAAATCGGCCCAGTACAGGTTGAATTCCGCCGGCTCAGTCAAAACTTTTATAGGATTACTTCTTGCGGAGAGGCCTGTGTTCTTATCTTTTGCCATAATGGTTTGCACTCCAGCTTTTGGAAAACCGGAATGAACCATCTTCACAGGCTTGTCTGTGGGATTTCCCCACTCATCCTCCAGCCTGAGATAATAGGTAAATTCTTCGTTAACCTCAATTTGCGACGGTGCAATGCAAACTGCTCTCACAGGTTTACCCGGTGTAATGTGTAGTGTCGGTGATTCGGTTAGTTCATTTATTTCAAATTGAGCAACAGGATCCACAGGAATACTCATTCTGAATGTTTTGAACTCAAACGTTTTTTCGACGAATGTCTGCATCTGCCAGCCGGGTGATCCACCTGAAGTATTACCAAAAATAACGACGATTTTTTCTCCTCTGTCCAAAAATCCATCCTTGACCTGCAAATACAATGATTGCCCGAATGGAGATGGCGGGTATCCGGTATTTTCCCAACGAGGTTCAATGAGAACTTCTCCCGTTGAGTACACAGTACAATAATTCGACATAGAGGGCTGCTCAAATTGCGGTGTACCGAAATCGCCTATACTCCTGAATGAAATTTTTATAAAGTCCGATTCATCTATTGGGTGCCCGGCTATGTAGGTATATGTTATGGTTGCAAAGGAGCCTGCTGCAACAGAACCGGTCGACTGAATAGTGGCCTTACCGAGATCGAGAGGATGCCGGATTTTTTCCTGGGCAAAGAATGGAGTTGAGAATGTTAAAAAGTACAGTAGAGTAGCTGTAAAACCGCAAATCCTGAATATCATCGTTTTCTCCTCTATAATAGTATTAAAAAGAATTCATTCAGACTGATTTTTCAAATAGAGTGAATTGTATATAGTAAAGTAGTCCGTCTTTTTAAAATTCGCAAACAAAAACGGCTTAATACACACCAATGACAAAGATTATAGTAATCCAGTGCTTGTTGTATTACTAACTAACAGGTAAATTGTGCACATTTCCATCTAATGCTCTTAGCACCCGGTTTAGTCACGTTTTTTCAACAGATTTCTTTGTAAGTGATTTCCACATTGGGTTGACGATAACCTGTTTCTCAAAAAGAGAGACTGGTTCTCACAAAACATAATTCTCAGGTACTCCTGCAAACCGGGCAATAATTCTTATCTGGATTTTAATCAGGCTGATTTAGTTGGACTCAACAAAAATAGAACTTATAATCGAACGCTCATCACAAAATAAGTCTATTTACTGCATCAATAAATCAGGCATACGATCCTACCATTTTACTACATTCTATATTTGTAAATATAGAAATAGTGCTTGACTTTGCAGTAAAGCTTTCGTAATTTTACACCGTATAAAAAGAGTAAAAACACACTGCCGACTTTGGGCGGATTCGCGATTTGCCTTAAGCTCGCCGATATAAATTCAACACATTATTTTTTTCTTCGTGTGTTGATTTTTTAGTATACATTAATTAGACGCTGATGGAGCACTTGACTGGGCTCCTTTTCTTTTTGTAAAATAGCCATTAGTGCGGTGTAACTAAAATATTTGAAATAGTTCATTGAGAGAAATATCAGGGTGAAAAATCATTGGGGTGAAAAATTTATGCTGAGAAATTCCTGTATTATTGCAGTATTGATCATTGGCGCTGTAACTTCCTTTGCGATTGCTGCTCAAAAACCGGGTACATTTTTCAGTCTTGCGTTTAATACTCCTGCTGCCGGAGGTTTTGTTTTCCTTGCGTTGATCATTTTCTGGAACAAATTGAACGCTTCAGCAGTTTTAATTTCAGTTATTACTGGCACTGTAGCAGGAGTTTTATTATATTCTTTTATTCCAGAGCATCTTACCGGGTATCATACATGTATTCCTTCCGTTGTTACGCTAATCTTATTTATTATAGCTGTTCATAAAACACTAAGCTTTTCAATACGGAAGTTGAACACACTCGGTTTTGTTTCATCGGGTGCAGAACGTGTTTCTATTCAATGTTGACAGGTTCAATGTATACTTATTTAAGATGCATAAAAAGCAGTGCAAAACATTGTAACTAACACGAAAGCTATTTCCGTAACATTCGATCAGAGATATAATTTCATATTAAGACTTCCCTTTTTTTTACAAAAAACATGTAATGTATGATACGTTTAAAAATTGCTAAAAATAATAATATTCTTCCTAATATTGGCACAGTTATGAATCCCAATATTTTTTTGGGGTATCAGCGCACGTTGCCAATTGGTAATGGCATAACATTTGCCAGGATACTGGTTACACGAAAAATATCATTGAACTTGCGAACCTCAGTTCCGCACTGCCTTTAGACTAAATTCTATCTAAAAAAATTGTTGAATAAATAAGAATTTTAATAATTTTTGTTATTTACTTGTCATGAGATGTACAATTGAAGGAAGAAATCTTTTATAATGAGTAAACTTTTTACGGACACTTCCAATGATTAACTAATAAAACTAAGAGGAGGACATTGCAATGGCAAAGATAGTGAATTGCTGGAACGAATGGGATCCGCTGAAACGCGTGATTGTCGGTAGACCCGAAGGAACAAACGTTCCCGCACCGGAACCAGCCTGGTGGTATGATCTACCTCGCGGTGGTTTTCCATTAGGTTCACATGGACCGTTCCCTCAGGAAATGGTTGATGCTGCTAACGAGCAAATGAACTATTTCGTACAACAGATCGAGAAGCGCGGCGCAATTGTCGAGCGGATCGATATTCATCCGTTTATGCTCAATAAACCATTTTCATCGCCAACAGGCTGGACTCAGTTGAATGCCCACGGCGTCAACAACGTTCGCGACGTCACCATGATTCATGGTAACTACATTGTCGAGGCCACAACTGTCCGTCGCTCCCGTGTGTTTGAGCGTTTTAACCTGCGCTCGATCTTTGAGCGTTATTTTAAAGAAGATCCGGAAGTCGTACACTTTGCTGCTCCGCCGCCAATGTTGAATGATGATTCCTATGTCAAGAACTATTATTACGACTATGAGAATACCTGGACAGATGAAGACAAGAAAAAACGTCTTCACAACTGGGAATTCCAGTTGACAGAAAAAGAACCGCTGTGGGATGCTGCCGACGCAATGCGTTTTGGTAAAGATATCTTCCACCAGGGTTCTTGCGTAACAAACAGAGGTGGTTTTGATTGGCTGAAACGTATGTTTGGGTCACTGGGTCTCCGTTATCACCATATTCTGTTCGACACTCCGGATGACAAAAATAAGCCTGATAACTTTCATCCATGGCATATCGATGTTAACTTTGTTCCTCTCCGTCCAGGCCTGTGTATGGTCAACCCGGATTGGAAACCACGTACTCCGGAAGTATTTGAACTGTTCAAGAAAAATGATTGGGAATTAGTTGAAGCAGCCAGACCTACCCACGTACATAAGAACGATGTCTATCTGACAGGTCTGTACGAAGGTAAATCCTGGATCTCTATGAACACCTTCTCAATCGATCCGAAGACAGTATGTGTCGAAGCACACGAAACTGCATACTGCGAGCAGCTTGATAAGCTCGGTTTTGAAGTAGTCGCGATTCCTTATGAAAAAGTGATTCCGTTTGGCGGCGCACTGCATTGTACTACGCTGGACGTCTATCGCGAAGGTGGCTGCGAAGACTACTTTCCGAATCAGGTCGATGGTTATTAATAGATTTCTATTGTAACCCTCCCGGTTCGATGAGGACTTAAAATCTGACCGGTTAAACGGGCCGCTCCTTTGTGAGCCGACCCGTTTGCCGGGACCAGATACAATGAATGGTATTGGATATTAGAAATGAAATTGCAATACCATTTTTACTTTGAACATCTTTGGCAACGAACTGTTGAAGTGTTTTTTTGTTATATAGGTCTATTATGGAAAAACAATTATTAGATAAAAATGGCATTGCTACTGTTGTAGCACGTATATCCGATGAAATTTTAGAAAAGAATCTCGATCCTTCTTCTCTTTGTATCGTTGGTATTAAAAAAAGAGGCGATATTTTAGCGAACAGAATCGCTGAAAGAATTGAGTCGACAAACGGTATAAAGATTCAGACCGAAGCAATTGACATCACTTTTTACCGTGATGATATTAAGCTGAAGGCGTATAAGTATGTTGTGATGGATGAAATCCATTTCGATGTTACTGATAAGAATGTGGTACTTGTTGATGATGTTATCTATACCGGAAGATCGATTCGGGCTGCTATCGATGTACTTATCGATACCGGAAGACCAAAGTCTCTTCAACTTGCTGTGCTGGTTGACAGAGGCGGCAGAGAGCTCCCTATTCAGCCCAATTATTGCGGCGAAAAAGCTGAAGTTTCAGCAGAGGGAAAAGTAAACGTCCGTTTTAATGAACTTGACGGTGATGATAAAGTTTTAATTTCTTGAGAGAAAAAATGGCGAAAAAAGTTATCGTAATTGCATTAGGTGGTAACGCCATCTTGCAGGCCGGTCAACGCGGCACCTACGAAGAACAATATGGAAATGTAAAGTTAGCCGCTACTGAGATTGTGAAAATCTATAACGAGGGCTATCGTATAGCTCTGACCCATGGAAATGGTCCGCAGGTTGGTAATCTTTATATTCAAAATAGTTTAGCGGGTGAAGCTGTACCCCCTATGCCGCTTGACGTTCTGTCAGCTGAGTCGCAGGGACTGATCGGCTATTTTATGCAGCAGGCTATGCAGAACATTTTGGCCGAAAAAAATGATACTACACCGGTAATGACGATAGTTACTCAGGTTGAAGTTGCTTCCGATGATCCTGCATTCGACAATTGGACAAAACCGGTGGGACCGTTTCATACAAAGAGAGAAGCTGAACTGCTCATGGATAAAGCTTCGATCCAGATGAAAGAAGACAGCAAGAAACGGTGGAGAAAAGTCGTTCCTTCCCCGTTTCCAATCAGCATTGTTGAGAAAGAAGCGATCAAGGCTAATATTAAAGATGAAATAATAGTCATTGTTTCGGGTGGCGGCGGTATTCCTGTAAAACGTGAAGGAAACCAACTCGTCGGTATTGAAGCAGTTATCGATAAAGATTCGTCTGCATGTCGTCTTGGTCTCGATATTAATGCCGATATTTTGATGGTTCTGACCGATGTCGAACAGGTTGCGCTGAATTTCAATACCCCGGACGAAAAGTGGATCGACACAATGACTGTAGAAAAAGCTAAACAATATGTGACAGAAGGACATTTTAAAGAAGGCAGTATGAAACCTAAAGTCGAAGCTGCCATCAGATTTGTAGAGAATGGTGGAGAAAGAAGTATTATTAGTTCGTTGTACTCTGCACATGCCGCAGTCCAGGGCAATGCAGGAACTACAATAACACGGTAACCTTCGATTACGAACGCTCTGAGTGTCTCTTCCTGATTCTCCTGTTCATCTTGAGCCATTCGCATCTAAAAAATAGAACGACTTATAACACTAACTCTAAAGTTTAATATGAGTGATATGTATAGAGAAATTCAAAAACTGTATTTGATTAGGCTTCATATTCATCATGTGAATATGAAAGCATGGTGTTTTTTTCGTATACTTAGAAACCCTGTGCTATAGTTGCGTCTTTTAGAAATACCTAAAATGAAGATTATAAGCACAAAAGTAAATAACAAGGAGATGTGACCATGAAGAAAGTCCTTATTATGGGCGCCGCTGGGCGTGATTTCCATAACTTCAACACGAATTTCCGCGACAACTCGGATTACAAAGTAGTTGCCTTTACCGCAACTCAGATTCCTGACATTGACGGGAGAGTGTATCCTGCTGAATTGACTGGCAGTCTGTATCCGGACGGTATTCCAATCCATGATGAATCGGAACTCGATTCTTTGATTCGTGAGCATAATGTTGATGAAGTTGTGTTTTCATACAGCGATGTTTCATACAACTATGTCATGAACAAATCATCCATTGTCAACAATGCCGGAGCTGCTTTCAAGACAATGGGATTATCTCAGACATGGCTAGAATCTTCCAAACCGGTTGTTGCCGTATGTGCGGTCCGTACTGGTTGTGGTAAGAGCCAGACAACACGCCGTGTTGCCGATATTCTTATCGCCCGCGGTAAAAAGGTTGTGGCTGTCCGCCATCCGATGCCTTATGGCGATCTGATCAAACAGCGTGTTCAGAGATATGAAACAACTGATGATCTCATCAAACATAATTGTACCGTGGAAGAGCGCGAAGAGTACGAACCGCATCTCGCCCGTGGCATTGTTGTTTATGCCGGTATTGATTATGAAGCAATTCTACGCGAAGCCGAAAAAGAAGCTGACGTAATTCTCTGGGACGGCGGAAACAACGATTTCGCATTTTTCAAACCGGACGTCTATATCACCATTCTTGATCCTCACAGACCGGGACACGAAACCAGCTATTATCCGGGCGAAGTTAATCTCCGTGCAGCAAATGTACTGATTGTTAACAAAATTGACTCTGCCGAGCAGAAAAACATCGATGCGGTTGTCGCAGTTGCTAAAGAAATCAATCCTGATGCAACGCTGATTCTTGCCGAATCGACGCTGACGGTTGATAATCCTGAATTGATTAAGGGTAAAGAAGTACTCGTCGTCGAAGATGGCCCGACATTGACACACGGTGAAATGAAATATGGTGCCGGTGTCGTTGCAGCACAGCGTCTTGGCGCAGCAAAGATCATTGACCCGCGTCCGTATACCGTCAGAACAATTACCGATACGTTCACGAAATATCCTAATATCGGTGAGTTGCTTCCGGCAATGGGATACAGCGCAGACCAGGTGAAAGATATGGAAGAATCGATTAATAACACACCATGCGATGCAGTTGTTATCGGTACACCAATCGACCTGAGAAAAATCTGTAATATTAAACAACCATCCACACGGGTCAAGTATGAGCTGAAAGAAGTCGGCGATACGACTCTCGAGGATGTATTGAACAAAATATCGTAAATTACGAGCCCTGGTATGAAGCAAGACAAGTTGGAAGGCATTATTTTCGACGTTGATGGCGTACTTGAATTTCAGGGAACTGTTTATCCCGGTGCTATTGGACTTCTCGACGCTCTTCGTAAGAAGGGAATATATATCAGGGTTGTAACGAACAGTACATTAAAGAGCAGGAAACAGTGTACTGAGAAACTACAAAGGAGGGGGTTTGATTTTCACGAGAGTGAAGTAATAACCGCCTCCTTTGCTACTGCTCAATTTCTCAAATCTTTACATCCGCAATCATGTTGGGTGCTGCTGAAAGGTGAAGGTCTTAAAGAATTTAAGGACTTCACCCACGACTCCGACAATCCCGAATATCTTATTCTGGGTGATCTCCGCGAAGACTTCAATTTCCACACGATTAATAAAGCTCTGCAATGTCTGTTGAACGGATCAAAATTCATCGTGATGATTTCCGATACGGTAGATAACAGTATGGGCAGTCTGGAGCTCACAGTGGGAGCATACGGAAAAATGCTGGAAGAAGCTGCACAGATACAGGCAACCTATATCGGTAAACCGAGTAGCTACATTTTTGATATGGCATTGAATACGTTAAATATTGACCGTACAAGTGTTGTGATGGTTGGAGATAAGATCTCTACCGACATTCTCGGAGCACAGAATGCGGGAATTAAATCAGCATTGATTAAAACAGGTGAATTCAAGGACTCTGATCTGGATTGTGATATCAAGCCGGATTATATTTTCGATTCGGTAAAGGAACTCATCCAGTTATTCTAAGTACGATACTTTACCTTAATTTCGTTTTGCAATTATTGCTGTTATCAATACGTTATGAGTAAATCATTCATGAAAGTGAGAGAACAATGGCATATAATTTAAGAAATAGAAATTTCCTGAAGCTCTTAGATTTTACTCCAAAGGAAATTAAATTTTTGCTTGATCTTTCTTACGATTTGAAAAAAGCCAAATATGCCGGTACTGAGCAGCCGAAGTTGACTGGTAAAAATATTGGCCTGATATTCGAAAAGGCTTCGACCAGAACACGGTGCGCGTTTGAAGTGGCAGCATTCGATCAAGGTGCGCTGATAACCTATCTCGGACCATCCGGTTCGCAGATTGGCAAAAAAGAATCTATGAAGGATACTGCCAGAGTACTTGGCAGAATGTACGACGGTATTGAATACCGTGGTTTTGGGCAGAAAATTGTCGAAGAGCTTGGTGCTTATGCCGGTGTTCCTGTCTGGAACGGCTTGACCACTGAATATCATCCGACACAGGTCCTGGCAGATTTTCTGACCATGATGGAATATTCCGACAAACCATTGCATGAAGTTAAATTTGCTTATATCGGCGATGCTCGTAATAATATGGGAAACTCTCTCCTCGTTGGTGCAGCCAAGATGGGTATGGATTTCCGTTCTGTTGCACCGAAGAGTGTTCAACCCGAAGGTAAGCTGGTCAATGAGGCACGAGCAATCGCGAAAGATACCGGCGCTCAACTGTTAGTGACTGACGATATCAAAGTAGGTCTTAAAAACTGTGACTTCCTCTATACCGATGTCTGGGTATCGATGGGTGAAGCTGAAGAAGTCTGGAAACAGAGAATCGAACTCCTCAAACCGTATCAGGTCAACAAAGCAGCAATGGAAATGACCGGTAATCCTCATGTGAAATTCATGCACTGCCTGCCTGCATTTCACAACCGTGAAACAAGCATTGGTGAAGATGTTTTCCAGAAATTCGGTATTGAGTCTATGGAAGTATCTGAAGAGGTTTTTGAATCGGAAGCATCTATCGTTTTCGATGAAGCCGAAAACAGAATCCATACAATCAAAGCAGTCATGGTTGCAACACTGGGTGACTGATTGATTGGGCTTACCTGGAAATCGGTAATTAAAAAGGGCTGTCCTTAAATTCGGACAGCCCTTTTTAAATTTATTCATCATATATGTAGGCATATTTATAGTAATAATAAATAATTCATTATTACAGTGACAAGAAAAAAACAAATCTTGCCTTTCAACCCCACATTATATATGCTCTTCGTCATGAACGATGTAATATCTTATACCGGTATATATACGTTTTGATATTTTTCTCTTGTTAAGATTTTACTAAAAATAATAACAACCTTCTTAAATATAGCACAAATTGCACAAGACCAGTTTTTTTGAAATACTTTGGAATACTGTAGTTTCTCTATGAAATTTATACATAGTGATTCATTACACGATTAAAAAACTGAACATTGGCACTGTTTTTGCTATAATGCTCGTTAGAAAAATCACACCATACCTTCATTCCAAATAGTTGTAGAGTAACTATCTTTTAAGCACCAAACAAAGGAGGGATGCATAATGTCTGCTATGGGTATTGGTCTTATCATTTTTATTGCATTTTTTACCATACTTGGATTAGCCACGGTATATCTGGTAAAGGGGAGTGGGAAGCGGTATGTCATAGCCGGTAAGAGTCTGCCGTTTTTTCTTATCGGTTCGATGCATACCGCACAATCTATCGATGCCAACGCAACGATCGGCAACTCATCACTCACCTATGTCGGAGGATTCTGGGCCGGATTTATTCTACCGGGTGATTTGGCCGCCTGTCTCATCATCACCGGTCTGTTCTTCGCAAAACCACTCAACCGCATGAATATGCTGACCCTGCCTGACTTCTACTCACGACGCTACAATGGATTTACCGAAGTCTTGGTTTCACTCATGATGGCATTTATCTTTACGATACTGGTTGCCGGAAACTTTGCCGGCGGTGCGTGGATCATTAACATAGTTTTTGGAATCGATTACATCACTGCCCTTATTTTGGTGGCAGTCCTTAGTTTCAGCGTACACCTGTGCAGGTGGGCTCTTTGCCTGTGCGGCAATCGACATTGTGCAAATCTATCCATCCATTATCGGATTTGTGGGAGCGTTTTTGTATCTGATTTTCGCAAACGGATGGGATTTCTTTGCCAGTTCCATTCCTGCAAATTTTATGGATTTAAGTGGTTTAACCGACCCGGCAAACGGTGCCTATATCAACTGGGCAGGTTTCTTAGCGCTTGCAATCGGTGATATTGTCGCGCTTGACTTTATGGAGAGAGTGTTTGCCACTAAAACCCCGAAAGTGGCGCAACAGGGCTGTTTTTACGGCGCAGGACTTACCATCATTACCGGTATCTGTTGTTCGTTTATAGGTCTGATGGGTCTGAAGCTCTATCCCGGTATTGAGGATGCCAGAATGGTTCTCCCAAATGTCGCTATGGAACAAGTACCCTTTATTTTTGGACTGTTTATTATGGGCGGTATTATCGCTGCGGGCGCATCCACCGCCGACGGCGGCATCTTAGGCGTTTCAACTGTATTTGGACGGAACATTTTTCAAAAACACATTCTGAGAAGAATGGAAGCAAAGAAAATAGCAGGGATGGAAGCAGCAGGACAGACACAAGCTCGAGAAACAAAAACATCAGATAAACATCTCCTTGTCATCAGCCGGCTCATGGCAATTCCGGTTGTAGCGCTCGCAATTTACATAGCATATGTGAAACCCGAACCGGGGATTCTGCTTATTCTTGCGTTTGATGTTGTATTTGTGGGATGTATTGTTCCACTGGTTGGCGGTCTTTACTGGCCGAAATCGAACTCAGCCGGCGCGATAGCTGCGGTTATTGTCGGTTCTGTATTGAGACTCGTCCTCTTCTATACCATGCCCGAAGAATTGGCCGGTCTCGACACTATGATTCCGCCGGTTGTTTCGCTCGTAGTGTTCGTTGTAGTCTGCTTATTGACGCAGAAACAATCTGTACCAAAACACGATGCAATTACAAAAGTACCGACAGATGAAGAAGTATTGGTCGACTTGTATTAAACTATGATTTTCAATTAAGTAAATTACGCAGGTGTACTTGAAGCATATCACAATTCAATTACACTTGCTTTTTGAAATCTAAAAAATGCATTGAATTCTTAATTATTACAGGAGGATTTACAATGAAGAAAAATGTTAATTTTTTACTTGTTCTAATTCTGCTTCTCGGACTAAGCACACCTGTGGCGGCACAGCCAGAAGTCGGAGTTACGTTCGATTTTCCGTTTCTAAACAGGTACATGCTGCATGGATTTGCATTGGCAGACAATTTTGCTGTGCAGCCAACTGCTATCGTAACAGTCGATAATTTTGCTCTTACGGTTTGGGGAAACTTTGATATTAAGGATAATAACTTTGCGCCAACTCCGACTGAACTCGAGTTCAGCGAAGTCGATTATTATCTCGACTATACTTTCGTCGGCAACGGTTTAGCATTTACTACAGGATATGTGCACTACACATTCCCCAATGTATCAGCAGATGGAGCATTAGTACGCTCATATAAAGAGCTGTATTTCATCTTGGCATCTGATTACGGCCCTTCGCTCAGCGTATGGCCGGGAATCGGTGATGACTATTCAGGTCTCTACATTCAAGCCGGCTATGGTCTCAGCATTCCTGCTGGTGAAACCAGTATCGATCTCGCAGCAACCGTTGCATGGGGTGATGAAGATCATGGTAATCTGTATTATTTTGGATATAATGACAGTGGACTGGCAGATTACAGTATCAGCGCAAGTGTGCCGATTGTTGCAAGTGATTACGTAACGATAATACCGAGTTTCATGTTCACATCGTTTCTTGACGGTGATCTAAAAGATTTCATTGATGACTCACCTGGTTTTCCTGATGCTGATAACATTACTGGCGGTGTTACTGTATCATTCTCTTATTAAATATTACTGATAAGGTTTATTAATAGGGCTCAGGTATTTCCTGAGCCCTGTTTTTATGGCAGAACAATATTACAACAATACATCAATCTCCTGATATCTCTTGCATATCAGAATGACCAGCCGGCATTCAGAGAGAAGTAAATTTCATTATCCCGATTGACTGTGTCTTCAAATAAACCAACAAAGGTCACACTTGGTGAGATCTCAACTATACCTGCCGGAATACCTCCATAGAGTGATAACTCAATATGACTAAATCCACTATTCGCGCCGAATTGGCCATTATTATATCCTAAAACTGCGCTTGCACCGACCGAGCCTTCGCCTGCTTCGACGGACTGATCGATACCGAACGTTGCATACAGATCATCACCCAGATTAAAATCGTAGTACAGAGTCAGGGTTGGCGCAAGGTAGGGGACTCCCGGCGTAAATGCTGCATATACTTCCTGAGTAGTGTGGTCGTCGAATTCAAACTCATCCTGATTCGGGAACGTATAATAAATAAGACCCAGAGAAAGGCCGGCACCGTTAGCGAATGAAGCTGAATAGTCCAATGTAAAATCCAATTCGTCGGCTGCACCGCTTATATCCCGGTCATCCAGACCTGCAGAATACCACACATTGGCCGTAAAGCCGGAATCACCGAATCCAAAATCGAGGGACGGTTGAATCGCAGGATCATCAACTAAATTATAACCCCTCCAGATATATTTCGTGACGAATGCCGCCGATCCCGAAACCGAAACCTGCGCTCTAGCCGGAATGCCGGTCAAAATGAGTATAATAATTATAAGAGCGATATTCATGAGAACAATATGAAAAGTGCCCCTCAATTTAGAAGATATTGAACGTGACATACTCTTCCTCCTGAGAGAAAACTAACGTAAACAGTGAACATATAACGTAATTTTTTTGTAGTATTACTTTAAATCACGTCGATTAATTATATAAATTGTTTCTTTCTTTTAACCGACCATCATAGAACCAAGCCGGGACTTTTCTTATTCGTATGTGATTTCACCGTGAAGCGCATAGTCAACTCCAACTCTTCTTCTCTTGTCACTTTTACCGGTGTGAATATATTGACTAATTTCAGCACCACGTGAGTGAAAGGAAAACAATAGAGAGTGACAACCAGAACTTCGCCGGTTTGTATTATGAAAAAACCCGTTTAACCGCCAGCAAAAAGTCCGTTCAAAGCTACAGCGGGATTGACGGAATTCATCGCGAACATTCCCAGCAATATGATCTCGATAACGCCTCTGAACCCATGGACAGCCCAGACATCAAGTGCGTCATCCCACTGGAGTTTTTCTGAGGAATCTCTTTAGTGGTTTTTACAAGACAAACCATCACTAAGGTGTAACAGAAGTTCTTTTGAATATGCAAATTCCTGTCTTCCTCTGTAGATCCGGTCGTAAATATAGAATTGTGTAGATTAAATTGCAAGAAATTATTTTTATAATTATAATTACACATCTTCAGTAAATGTTGGGCTTTTCGGGTTTATAACTAATAGATATATTTTATTTTACAGATGTTTCTTCTTATTATGATATAAAACTTTGACTAATCACCCGGGCAGAGCGCTCTACTAATATCATTACAGATACTAAATTATTGAGGGGTTCAATCACCCAATTGCATATAGTGTATGAATTATATTTTCTGGTATGACTTATTGTGACGATACACAGCCGCAAGTGATTTATACCATGGCTTTGGTTCTTTTTCTACATAAGAAAACCATTCTTTGCTTTTGCACCAAAGGCTTACAAATGTGCTGATATTTCGCTGCGATTGACCTTCTCCTTTCAACACCAAATCTTTTGAAGCTAATTTAAGACCGGAGTTGGGAAGATGGTGAGTAATAGAAACTTACATATACTCCACAACATCAATCTCCCGAATTCTCTTGCATTTCAAAAAAATTTTTTTATCATACAGCACATTCAGGATACTCATTATGACCGACCAGAACAGCACAAATCAACAGTATGATGTGAACCGTGTCCCCCGCTTTGCTAATGTTGCCACATTTATGAGATGTAAAATGGCTGAATCATCGGACAATCTCGACATTGCAATGGCCGGGATTCCTTACGATTTCGGCTCATCGTTCAGGAGCGGAGCACGGCACGGTCCGGCACAGATACGGGAAATGTCCCGCCTTATCCGCCAGGTCCACCCTGTTTCGAAAATCGAGCCTTTTGCCTTATGCAGGATTGCCGACATTGGCGACACACCTGTGAATCCGCTCGATATCGACGAGAGTCTTGCACTCATTGTCGACTTCTTCGATAGAGTTGTGGCGGCAGGAGCAAAGCCGCTTGCCGTAGGTGGTGATCACACTATTTCACTTCCGGTTCTGCGTGCGTGTGCAAAATCGGGTCCAGTCGGACTGATCCAGATCGATGCCCATTCCGATACTCTCGATGAAATGCTCGGTAAGAAGTTTGCGAACGGAACCCCGTTTAGGCGGGCAATCGAAGAAGGCCTTGTGGACCCGAAGCGGACGATTCAAATCGGAATCCGCGGAACACTTTTTAAAGCAGATGAGCTTGACTGGGCACATGAAATGGGAATCACCATCATTACAATTGACGATTTTTATGAACTTGGCATTCCACACATCATAAAAACTGCGAAGGATCTTGTTGGTCAGGAACCGGTGTACCTCACCTTTGATATAGATAGCATCGATCCAGCCTATGCTCCTGGTACCGGTGGCGTTGAACCGGGCGGCATGTCTGTTCGTGAAGCACAGGTGCTTCTCCGGGGTTTGTACGGTTTAAATCTGATCGGTGCGGATGTGAATGAGGTTTCTCCTCCGCTCGATCCTACTGGAATGACAGCACTCGTTGCCGCAAATATCATGTTCGAGGAGTTGTGTCTGCTTACCGACACAGTAAATCGTCAGAAAAACGGATAGTATCGGATCAGTCGGAATAATATCACGGTTTTCAAGTAAATTATAGGAAAATCACTTGCTGCTATAGCATACAGCTGCTCACTTCCTTTAAAAAACTCATATTTTTATTTTATCATTGAATTACTCAATTAATTCTTATACATTAGCGATTTATGCTTAAGATGTAATGATAAGGCTTTGCGCCTTTGCCAAATTTATTGTATAACGTTTACTGGCGCCATATCTTCCCGGACCCGGTAATATATTTCCCATATTGAGGTGAAACAAATGAAATACAGGCTTATACTTTCATGTACCGTATTAGCATTTTTAATCAGTGGCTGCGGTCAGGGAAACGGATCTTCCGATTCAGGTGAAAAGATAATCCTGAAAATGTCACATAACGGAAATGAGCGCCACCCATTCCATGATGGTTTTCTGAAATTTAAAGAAGTGCTTGAAGCCGAGACAAACAATGCAGTTGAAGTGCAGATTTTTCCGAACGCCCAAATTGCATCCGATGAAGAATTAGGTATGATGGTTAAACTTGGTACCATTGCAGGCGGTGCCGCAAGTGCAGGTGGCGGTTTAGCACCCTACGTCCCAGAAGTCGATCTGTTTAATCTTCCTTTTATCTTTCGGGATCTCGACCATTTCTACAGTGTGCTTGACGGCCCCATCGGCCAGCGGGTAACGAGAAAAATTGAAGAAAATCTCGATTGCATAGTGTTAGGCTACTGGTTTTCCGGTGTCCGGAACGCATGGAATTCTTCTAAACCGATTTTGACCCCGGACGATTTCGCCGGAATGAAGATTCGGGTTATGTCAAGTCCTGTTTATGTTGAAACCTTCGATGCACTGGGAGCACAGGCTACACCGATGTCGTACGGCGAGCTGTTTTCGGGCCTGCAGCAGGGCGTTGTAGATGGAGCAGAGACAGATCACATCGATCTTTTGATTGACGGTTTACATGAAGTTACCAAATATGTATCTTTGACGAACCATTTTTATCTTGCAGTCGGTCTGATTTTCAGTAAACGAATCTATGACAGTCTTCCCGGCCATATTCAGGCCGCGGTCTTCAAGGCCGGAGCAGAATCTATTAAAGCGCAACGGGTGGCTATGGAATCTCAAACCGAGGAATCGCTTGCAGAGCTGAAAAGGTTAGGAAAACTGGAATTTCATGAGGTTGACAGATCTCTTTTTCGGGAAAAGGTTCAAAGTGTGTACACAAATAATGCGCAAAAAGTCGGCGGTATGGAAATTATACAGCAGGTAATAAACAAATAATCCGATTGCGCATAAACTTATAGTGCAGACTGTTCATATTGAGCAGCATACAAAAGTACAACACCTAATAAAGGGGATAGTAAAATCGTGGAAAATGTTCCCGTACTCCGTAATGTCAAAACTATTTATAAACATCCATTCGAGTTTATTCTCTGTTTATTGATTGTGTCTCTTGTTAGCGTAACGTTTGCGCAGGTTGTATCACGCTATGTGCTCCAAACATCACTTGCCTGGTCCGAAGAGCTTGCACGGTTTCTCCTCTTGTGGCTCGGTTCGCTTACTGCAGCCTACGCGTTTAAGACAAAAGCTCATTTTGCACTGCGGTTTGTTGTGGCTCGATTTTCAGAACGGTTACAAAAAGCAACGTATACCGCAGTAGTTGTCATTTTGACTGTTTTTTTAGGTGTTTTTATTTATCAGGCATTTCAATACACACTCAGCGTACGGAACCAGATTGCACCCGGCACGCAAATGTCTATGTCTATACCCTATTCCTCCGCATTATTCGGTGGTATATTAATGCTCTATCATGTTATCAGAAACTGGTGGACAGAGTTATTCAGACCTTCTGCTGCAGAACCTGAACAAAAATAAATTCATAATTAAACTGCGAATTGTATACGAGGTATAATCAAATATGGGTGTAATTGTTGGAATCACGTTTGTTCTGGCACTACTGATGTCTGTGCCTGTTGCAATGTCACTCGGCGTTGCGGCTTTTGTAGGCATTCTTTATATAAACCCAGACATTCTTATAATTTTACCACAAAAATTCCTCACATCGCTTGATTCATTTTCACTGCTTGCTATTCCGCTTTTTATCCTTGCGGGATCACTCATGACATATGGAGGGATAGCGCGCCGAATTATTGATTTATGTCTTGCTTTTGTCGGACGCATACCGGGGGGGCTTGGATTTGTTGTGGTTATTGCAACATTTTTCTTCGGTGCGATCTGCGGATCTTCAAGTGCGAAAACGGCCGCAATCGGATCGGTCATGCTGCCGGAAATGGTGAGAAAAAAGTACCCGGCGGATTATGCAACCGCACTTTTTGCCGCTGCGGGCGGTGGATCAACACTTGTTCCTCCATCAATCGATTTAATTATTATCGGCGTTGTCGCAGGTGTTTCCGTTACCGGCCTCTTTGCCGCAGGAATACTGCCAACCATTGTAAATGCTATTGCATTATTGATCCTGGTCTATATTTCAGCGAAAAAGCTGGATCTTCCAGTAGCACCAAAAATTTCATGGGCAGAGAAAAAGGTTTTAATCAAAAACGGTATCCTCCCATTGATGATGATTTTTATCGTTCTCGGTGGCATATACGGTGGTATTTTTACTCCAACAGAAGCTTCCGCAGTAGCAGTTGTGTACGGTTTTCTCCTCTCGTTTTTTATTTATAAAGAACTTTCATTTAAAGACTTACAAAACTCGCTTTTGAGTACTGCGTCTTTGACAGGTGTTGTAATGGTTGTACTCGCCATGGCTGGTATGTTCTCTGCTGTTCTCACATTCGAGAGAATACCCCATGAATTAGCAAATCTGATTTCGACTTATGCTGATAACAAAATTGTGTTTTTGATGATGGTTAATGTCGTGTTTCTCGTTATCGGTATGGTTATGGATGCACTACCTGCAATTATCATATTAATGCCTATTATGATAAAGGTCGCCGGTCCGCTCAATATTGATCCAATTCACTTGGGCATACTTATTGAGGCAAATGTCGGACTTGGTATGATCACTCCTCCTGTCGGAGTCTGTCTTTATGTAGCATGTGGTATCAGTAAGATACCGATTGAAAAAGTTATTAAACCGTCAATCCCCTTCATGATATTTCTATTTATTTCATTGATGGTTATAACGTATGTCCCGGAAATCTCACTCTTTTTTCCGAGATTTCTTGGATTAATCCATTAGAGGTAAATATTCCACATACTCTATAACATAGATGAATGTATCTGAGTGTATATTTAAGATCCTTCTGCTGAGTTTACCAGTAAAATTATGGAATTATTTTTAATTCGTTATTGTATGTAATATGAGAGCGCATAGGATAAGAAAAGCAAAAAATATATACCTGAAAGATAATCCACATATATTTCTGGAAGTTGAAAAGAACCGCTGGCTGGAAATTGAATCTCTTCATAATGTTACATATGACTCGATTCAACAGTTCCTCAAATGTGAAGAAGAAACAGGTCTAAAATTTGTTGGCTTTACTGACCAGAATTTCCAATGGGGTACAGTTAAAAACTGGGGTCATTCCGGAGTTATTTTAAAACCAAAAAAATAATCACTCCTCGTGTATCGCACTAAAACGAACAAAATAATTGACTCATTTACTATCAAATACCAATGAGCTTAGAGATTAGCTATATAAGAATATTTTTTATACTTCTATATTTTAACGGGTGATGTCGATCGAACATTGTATAGTATTATCTTTCTCCAAGTTGATGATTTCTACGTTAGTTCAAAACCTTAAAAAGTTCATATAAAACGAATAAATTAAGACAATAAAATTGGTTAACCATTAACTTTCATATTGGAGGTAGGTTATGGAGTATCGAGCATTAGGACGGACAGGCGCTATGGTCTCTTCACTCTGTTTGGGAACGGATTGTTTTATGGACCCAATACCTGAAGGACAGTGTTCAGACGTCCTTAATAGGGCTATTGACGCCGGAATCAATTTGATTGACACCGGCGACTCGTATGCAGATGGTGAAGGTGAAGCAGTAATCGGAAGAATCCTGAAGAAGAATGGCAAACGCCAGTCAGTTATGATTGCCACAAAGTGTGATCACGGTCAGCGGCGTCCCGGACTGACACTTGACGAATTCGTTCCGGAACTGGGACCGAATCAGAGCGGACCGACACGTATAAACATGGTGAGAGCAGTTGAAAGATCACTCAAACGATTTCAGACCGATTATCTCGATCTGTATCAGATTCACCGGTGGGCCCAGGATGTGAACATTGATGAGACACTTAGCGCGCTGACTGATCTGGTCCGTGCCGGTAAAATCCGTTATGTTGGCTGTTCAACCCATCCAGCGTGGGCAGTAATGGAAGCAATCATGACGAGCGAACTGAAAGGTTATGTCCGCTACGTTGTTGAACAACCGCCGTATAACCTTCTTGACCGCCGAATTGAAAACGAACTTATCCCTATGGCACAAAAAATGGGAATGGGTGTCATAACATGGTCACCGCTGGCAATGGGTGTTCTGGTCGGTGTTTATAGTAAAGAAGACGTCTATCCGCCGGATTCACGCGCTGCATTGCGTGGTGGTTTTTATGCCGACCGTGTTACGGCAAAGGGCATTGAAGTTGCAAACAAATTTGTTGTACTCGCAAAAGACGCAGGAATAACTCCCGCGCAGCTGGGAATTCTATGGTGTAAAGACCAGCCTGGTGTTACAGCTCCACTAATCGGACCGGAAACCGTTCAGCATCTTGAAGACCTGCTTCCTGTAATGGAAATGACACTCTCAGATGAACTCCGTGAGGCTTGTGACAATCTGGTCCCTCCGGGAAGTGCTATTGCTAATTTCCACAATACATGTGAATGGATGACAGGAACCATAGCATAGACAGTTTGATACGTCAATAGATGGAGTATTTGTATTTACCGTTGTTTTTTGCTTCACTAATTTGAACATGATGACAGTTCATGAGCAACATGATGCTGGCCTCATTTTAATGTACCGGTATACTTGATTAGTGAAAAACAATACGCTTCAATTCTCTGTCTATTGCAATTTTCACTGGGTGAAAGTTGTATGAAAAAAAAGAGTGTTGAATAATACTCCTTAATTATGTATATTTTTTTAAAGATTGCGAATCCGTCGAATCCCCGGCGGACTCGCAATCACATGTTTAAGGCATGTTTTTGCGGGGAATTCCTCACTACCCCCAACCAAAAACACACCACCATCCACATTATTTATTACAAAATTGTTGATATATTTTTAGGAAGGTATATGTAATGAAGATTACTGAAGTAGAAGCGATTCCTTATGGTATTCCGGTTGTGAGCTTTGCCGACTCATATACAAGAATGTTTACTTCAAATGCTGTACTGGTTAAGATTTATACGGATGAAGGTCATGTCGGTATCGGAGAAGCATGCGCATGGGAACCCGAATTTTATGGTGAATCGTTTGAATCAATTTATGTTACTTTAAAAAACTATGCTGCTCCGGCAATAATCGGCGAAAATCCGTTTGACATTGGCTACATTCTTCAGAAAATAGATCGCGCACTTGCTCGTATTACAAATGTTAAAGAGGGGATTGATCTTGCACTCTACGACCTCGTCGGCAAAATCCTGAAAGTCCCTGTTCACACCTTACTTGGTGGTGCTTACCGGAGTGAAGTCGCCGTCGGTTCCGAAATTGGTGTCGATACACCTGAAGTGATGGCAAAGGATGCGCTGGAAGTTCTGAATTATGGAATTAATGTTATTAAGATTAAAGGGTCGGACAACCAAGCACTTGATGTTGTCAGAATTCATGCAGTTAGAGAAGCAGTCGGTCCCGACGTTCAAATTCGAATCGATCCCAATGCTGCCTGGAATACAATTGGAACAATAAAAACAATGCGCGAAGTTGAAGATTGTAAGTTGCAACTTCTGGAACAGCCAATTCCTGCGTGGGACTTAAAAGGTATGGCACACATCAGAGATAATATTTCAATTCCGTTGATGGCAGATGAAAGTATCTGGACTCCGGCAGATGTTATTAAATTGCATGATTACGGTGCTGCAGATCTTGTCAATGCTAAAATTGCAAAAACATGCGGTCTCTACCTTGGAAGTAAAGTTGTTGCTGCTGCTGAAGCTGTTGGCATGCCGGTCATAGCTGGGACCGAGCTTGAGCCGGGTATATCCGCTGTTGCCAAGGTTCACTTTGCTGCATCGATGCGAGACCATCCGATTGCCAGTGAATTCACCGAGTTGACTCAGGTTGACGGTACCATAATTACACCCGCATTAAAAGTCGAAAACGGCTGCCTGAAAGTGCCGCAGGGACCGGGTTTCGGAGTCGACATCGACGAAGACAAGCTCAAAGAGTACAGGAAAGAAATTAAATTCTGATACGCTCCTGTAGTTATTGCTACAGGTACTCACATATTGATACATATAACAATCACCCCCGGAGACATTTGAAAAAGGTAAAAGGATTACGTTGGCGCCTTGCATCTCTTTTAATGTTTGATACGATCAATAATTATCTAGATCGTATGACTCTTGCGGTCGCCATCATAGCCATCAGTCAAAGTTTTGAAATTACCAATAGCCAGTACGCCCAGATAAGCAGTTATTTTTTATTGGCATATGCTCTTATGTATGCCGGCGGTGGCCGCTTGATAGACAAACTGGGTACGTACTGGGGTTTCCTTTCTATCAACATCTTTTGGGGGCTGGCCGTCCTTTCTCACGGATTTGCCAATAGCTTTGTCGGGCTGGCCGTTTCCCGTTTTCTCCTCGGTATCGGTGAAGGAGGCGGTTTTCCGGCTGCCTGTAAAGCCGTCTCTGAATGGTTTCCCGCGAAAGAACGATCCACTGCGTTCGGGATTTTCAATGCGGGCTCCAGCATCGGTTCCGTTATTGCCGTTCCTCTCTTTGCGAGCATCATATTCTATCTCAATTGGCGATGGGTATTCTTCGTCAGTGGTTCAATCGGATTTTTCTGGGTTGCATTCTGGGCATATTTTTACCGGATTCCGAAAGACATACCCCGCTGGGGACACCGTCTGCCGAAAGACAATGTATATATTACAGCTGATGAACTGGAATACATTGAGTCCGCTCATGAAGCAGAAGCCCATGAAGAGGGCGATTATGCATCGAAAAAGGTTAACTGGCTCAAACTGTTTGCCGACAAAGAGATGTGGGGCATGATCATTGCGAAATTCCTTACCGATGCAATGTGGTATTTCTACATATTCTGGACACCAAAATATTTGGCCGATGCACGGAATTTCGACATTAAAGATGTTGGAACCTACGGATGGATACCTTTTGCCTGCGCAGCATTCGGGAGTATTTTCGGCGGGAGTCTTTCAAGCTGGCTGATCAAGAGAGGCATGACTATCAATGCATCCAGAAAGACTGCTTTTTTTATTGCTGCTTTATTCCTTCCGACGTCTGCACTCATTACGTATGTTTCAAACTTCTGGGCGGTATTTTTTATTAGTATGGGATATCTTGGGCATCAGTTTTGGACGGTCATCCATCAAACACTGCCTGCCGACCTTTATCCGAAGCATAAAGTCGCTTCGGTTGCGGGTATTATCGGAAGTGCCGGTGCATTCGGTGGTTTTGTTATGCAGTTTGTTGCTGACTGGTTAATGACAGCGTTCGGCGGTTACAGTGCTGTTTTTATCACGTTAAGTGTTATGCACCCTCTTTCTTTTATTGTCGTTATGACTATGATCCCGAAGATTAAACGGCTTGATTCTCAATCAGCAGCCGCTTCCGCTTAAACTCAAAAATGTATCAGTATAGTAATACAATAAGCAGAAGGCAAACTTCCCCATCTGCTTATTAATCATATCTATTAGACATCCTTTGGAAATCTGTTATTTCTGCAAACCGGATGAGAGCCACATATTTTTTAACACCCAGATTGCATTTGCGGGACGCTCAGCAAGACGGCGGGTATAATAGGGAAACCAGTCCGGACCGTATGGAATCGTTGTGCGAAGCTTATAACCTTCCTGGAGGCGCAAATCGTGAAAGTTGTGTCTGATACCATAACTTTGCTGAAACTCAAAATCTTCCTTTGATCTACCGTACCGTTCCGCCGCAGCTTTGGCCTCTTCAATCATCTGCTCATCATGGGTTGCGATCCCCGGATATGTACCCTCCTTCATGATGAGATCAAGACATTTGGCATAATTTGCATCAACATCACTTTTCTTCTGGAACGCCACACTTTCAGATTCATAATAGGCACCTTTCACAAGACGTATCCGTCCCCCTTTTTTGCTCACATACCGGATATCTTTCTCCGTTCGGTATAAGTAAGCTTGCAGAACAACACCGATATTGTCATACCCATTTGCAAAAAATTCTTCCCAGATGTCGAGCGTAGTCTGGACAATGCCGGAAAACTCCATATCAATTCTGATGAAAATATTAAATTTTTTAGCTTTTTCCATAATTGTCGTCATCTGTTCAATACAGTGATCCCGACTGATATCAAGGCCAAGTTGGGTAAGTTTGACCGAAACATGGGACTCCCATGGCGATGCTCCACTCTTGTGGATTTTGTCAAGAAGACCACAGTTTCTATCACGTGCTTCTGCACACAATACCGGGTCATTGACACTTTCTCCAAGGTAGGTTGTCGTACATCCAATTCCCCGTTCATTAAAACTCTTTATCTCAGCTATCGCCTCATCGATTGTTTCACCTGCAACAAATTGCCGGGCAAACGATGTTGGAGTTTTCATCCCCTGTTTTTGAACAATGCCGGTAATCGTCTTATTCTCGGACAAAAACAACATGAAATAGCGCCATATCTGTCGAATCATATATTACACCACACGTGGGATTTCAATTTTAAAGAATAAAGTTTCATAAGAAGATGTCCACTATAAAAAATGTAATACTTTTTTTATACAAAATAAATCTAAATATTTCTGATTACTGCAAAAAGAGTCCTAACCGATTCCACGGTAAAGCAGTTGACTTTTTTCTGTTTTTCATCTATATTTAATACTTCAGAATATGAGCGGTTTTATACAAACTCACACCTTGTTTTTAAGCAAATAAGACACTTCCACGTACGGTTATACCGTACTAACGCTCCGCGAGGATAAAGTAATGAATTCTAATAATGTACTTATGGTAACCGGCGGCGCACGCGGTCTCGGAGCTGCTGTTGTGAAAAAATATATCGGCAAAGGCTGGAAAGTCGTTGTCAATTACCTGTCAGAATCTTCTCTGGAAAAAATTCAACGTGAAATAGAGGAGATTAACGGTTCATCCCAGGTAGTATTTTTCAAAGCTGATGTAAGTAATAGGAAACAGGTTAAGTCGATGTTTGATGCCGCTGTTGAGCATTTCGGAACGGTGGATGTTCTGCTCAATTGTGCCGGAAAAAACCAGGATGCACCTTTTACCGAGCTCACTGACGAGATGTGGGATACTGTGATCAATGTTCACCTCCGCGGTACTTTTTTGTGCTGTCAGGAATATGCCCTCCACAACACCGACAAACCGGGGACCATTATCAATATTGGTGCGGTATGTGGACTGCAGGGCAGGAAAAATGGCTCCAATTTCTGCAGCGCAAAAGCGGGTGTCATTGCACTTACCAAATGTCTTGCACTTGAACTTGCTCCGCGCATTCATGTCAATTGTCTGATACCGGGATCGTTTCAGACCGAGGAGGTGGTCGAACGGTACAATCTTGAAACACAAGAAGGCCTTGAAAAAGTGTTAAAACATATTCCTCTCGGTAAGCTGGGAAACCTGGACGATTTTACCAGGATTGTGTGCACCATGATCGAATCGGAATTCATTACCGGCCAGACTATCATTATTGACGGAGGTCAGATTCTAACACAGAATTAGTTGATTTCTTTCCTGACACAATAAATGATTATCATCTATACTTAGTTTTTAGAACAAAAAGGAATGTATGATTGACCGGAAACTGCTTTATTTGTCACGGCAGGATGTTGAAACAATCAATCTGCCGATGAGTGACATCATCGACGCATTGGAAAAAATGTTTAAAGAAAAAGGTGAAGGCAAAACCGATATGCCGCCAAAAACAGCTATTCACACACTTCCTGATACATTTATTAATCCGATGCCAGCATTTATCCCGAGCCTCCAGTCAGCAGGTATGAAATGGGTTTCAACGTACCCGCCGAACATAAAAAAAGGACTCCCGATCATTTCCGGTTTGCTGATTCTGAATGATCCTGAAACAGGTATTCCAATCTCCGTTATGGACTGTACCTGGATTACCGGAAAACGGACAGGCGCTGCCTCTTCTGTTGCTGCAAAATACCTTGCCCGCAAGGAGAGTTCAACGGTCGGCATTGTTGCGTGCGGTGTTCAGGGGCGCGGAAACCTTGAGGCCATTTCATGCTTATTTGATATCAACAAAGTATACGCATATGATAAATTCCCTGAGGCATCTGAACGATTTGCAAAAGAGATGGGCACACAGCTTGAACTTGAGATTGAACCGGTAACAGAACTCTCAAAAGCAGTCAAGGGATTGGATATTGTCGTGACCAGCGGGCCGATTTCCAAAAAACCGCAACCGGAAGTCGACGCCGGATGGCTTGCAGAGGGTTCGTTTGCGAGTCCTGTCGATTACGATTCGTACTGGACACCGGAAGCGCTCAGAGAAATCGACAAACTTGCAACAGATGACAAAAGACAGATGGACTATTATAGGGAAGACGGCCGTTTTAAAAACACGCCGAATCCCTATGCCGATCTTGGAGAGATTGTCACTGGCCTGAAACCCGGTAGAGAAATAGATAGCGAAAGGACCATGAGTATGAATCTTGGTATTGCCCTCGACGATATGGCAACTGCAATTCTGATTTATCAAAAAGCAATCGAGCTGGGTATCGGGACTGAACTACCCTTGTAACATATACTTCTATAAATTAACTAAAAGCACTGCTTTAAACATTGAAAATCCCCTCAATGCATTTTTCTAATCACAGCAGGGAATGATATTTGTGTTTGTTGATGCATCAAATTGCAGAAACATTAAAAAATTCATTACAACTTTTATAGCACTTAATTAAACTGACTGTAGGATTATCTGTTTGGAAAAAAGAAAAGTATCACGTAATTTATAATGTTATCCTAATAGTGTTGCGAGGATGGAAGTAACGGAGGTTAAGAATGACCAAGCGCTTAAGTACACGATCTGTTCATGCCGGTGAAAATAGAGCATTTAAATCACTTACTACCCCTATTGTTCAGGCGTCAACTTATTATTTTGAAAATATTGAAGATGTCGATGCATTTATTGAAGGGAAACGGCACCATTACGAATATGGGCGGTATGACAATCCGACTCGCCGGGCAGCTGAGGAAAAACTTGCTGATCTGGAAAATGCCGAGTCGTGCCTACTTTTTGACAGTGGAATGGCTGCAGTGACTACTGCTCTTTTGGCATTCCTCGAAAGCGGTGACAACATGGTCATGACAGACGACGTGTACCGGCAGACAATGAATTTTGCTGAGCTGATTCTACCGCGATACGGTATTGGTGTGTCGGTTGTTCCGGTACGAAACTACGATGCTATGGAGAAAGCTATAAGTGGTGATACCCGTGTTATATTTAACGAATCTCCTACGAATCCGTATTTGAATGTTATGGACCTTGACAAAATCCGTGATCTCGGCCACAAACACAACGTTATAACGATGATTGACAGTACTTTTGCAACGCCGTACAATCAGCAGCCGCTCACGTTTGGCATCGATCTCGCCATCCACAGTGCAACCAAATATCTCGGTGGTCATAACGATCTGCTCATCGGAGCGGTATTGGGTAAAGAAAAACATATTGCACGGATCCGGGAATTTCAGCGGGTTCTCGGCGGGGTTCCCGATCCATTTGCCTGTTATTTACTAATACGCGGCCTCAAGACTGGTGCTGTACGAATGAAACATTTGAATGAAAGCACAGAAAAAATCGCCGAATTTCTCGATGGCCATCCGAAAATTAGAAAAGTGTATTACCCGGGTCTTGTGCATCATCAGGATCATGAAGTTGCAAAAGCACAAATGAAGGGATACGGGGGTATTGTTACGATAGAACTGGATGGTGGTCTTGAGGAGACAATGCGGTTTGTAAGTTCTTTAAAAATGTGTCTTTTGGCTCCCAGTCTCGGTAGTCCTGAAACACTGGTAACACACCCGGCAAGCATGTCATTCTACACATTTACCCGCGATGAACGGATTGAGCTGGGCATTCTCGATGAACTTGTAAGAATTGCAGTTGGCTTGGAAGACACGGAAGACATCATCGAGGATCTTGAGAACGCATTAAAGAAAGTGTAACCAAAATCTGTATTCAGAATACAAAGGGGAATTTTTTTGAATCTGACTCAGGCATAAGATTTAAACTATGGTGGAGTCTGTAATGTGCAGTTCCACCTTTTTTACGTTTCTTTGTCATCAACTATGAGGCAACCATGAACGTTCTTTCTTTACAAAAAACTGGATTCCTATTTTATCTCTTGATTATCACTTGTATCATGAGTTTTATATTGAGCTGTTCAGAAGGTAGCAATGATCTTCCAGTCAATCTCTGGAAGGATTCGACTGCAGAAACAATCGGTATTACAGAATACTGGACTAATAGAATCGATATAGCTGATTTGAATGGTGACGGTCTGCCCGATATTCTCTGTGCTATTGGTGGCACAAACAATGCACCGCTGGACCCGGAGCTGAGCCGTGTGTATTTTAATTTGGGAGCTGAAAACGGATTTCAGGATGTGAGCGAATTAGTTTTCGGCGATAGACGATGGATATCACGGGTTATTAAAGCGCGGGATATTAACAGCGACGGACATGCGGATATTGTTGTCGGAACGGCATTTTCAAATCAGAGCAGGCTTTACCTTGGGGACGGAACAGGTAATTTCAACGATGTTACCGCGACGCATCTTCCTCAGATAAATAGAAGTGTTTCCGATCTGGAATTCGGCGACATCGATGAGGATGGAGACATCGATATAGCGTTGTCCGACTGGGGGCTGGGTGATCCTGCCCAGAATGACGGCGGCAGGCCGATGCTCTGGTTGAATGATGGAAACGGCCGATTTACAGATGTGACGGAAGTACGGATTCCCGATGTACGAGCCAAGTTTGCATGGGAATGTGAGCTGGTCGATGTCGATAACGATTATGATCTCGATTTTCTCGTGACTGCGCGGTTTAATGAGAGCAGCTTTCTCTTTGAAAATGACGGCAAAGGAATGTTTACCGATGTATCGCAGAATCAACTTCCCCAGTATCCCGACAATTACGATTTTGAGGCGATTGACATGAATGGTGATGATTATCTCGATATGGTAACCATCAATGACGGGGAAAAAATTGAGGGGCCTAGTTCATCCAGCCGCAGGCAGCATATCTTTTTCAATGATGGAACAGGAACGTTTATTGACGTATCACCGACGCACTGGCCCGATTCGGAAAATCCGGGGTACGATGATAACGTTGCTGCTTGCCTCGATTTCGATTCGGATGGAGATGCCGATGTGATGATTGCGTCATTGACCGGACCTGACCGGCTCCTTGTAAATGACGGTAAAGGACATTTGAGGATGGCGCCGGATGTGCTGTATGGGGGTAGGCCTACTGAGGGCACGCTCCATCTTACCGTTGCCGATATGAACAGTGATGGAAAAATCGATGTGATTCAGGCACAGGGTGAAACGGTGGATAAAATTGAGGAAGGTTCGTTCGAAGACAAAGTGTATCTCGGCACGAATATTTCGGTTGATACTGCTCCACCGGTTATATCGCTTGTAGAAGAGTTTGAAAATATAAATGCTGGTGACCAGCTAAGAATCCGTGCACGGATCCACGATAACAAAAGCCCCACTCTGCCATTTGAATGGCAATCAGTTGTGCTTCAATGGACACGTGATACTGAGACACACACTATCCCAATGGAATGGTACGGTGAATACCTCTGGCGTGCGGAAATAACCCCTGCTTCATCAGCCGGAACACTCACCTACCGTGTCTGTGCAACCGATGCCAATGGGAATGAAGCATGTTCGGATATGATAAACGTCCAATAAACACTAATTTTTCAAATGCAAAAAGCAGTACGTTTACTTTATATCTTCATATTCCCATTTGAGGCGGGCAACACGATACCCTGTTAGACCGGGTTTGACTGAAGAAATGTAGTATTGCGTACCGTCCTTAATGATCCATCCTGCTTCCACATCGATCGTCGTGATAAGATAATCGTCGTTGCCTATTCCGAAGTCGAGCGGATTTGCGGAGCGGTATACCGATGTAAGGTAATCTCCTTCACCGTCCGGAGGGGAATGGGTACGGAACAGGTAATATGCACGCTCCTGCGGATGGTAGAGAACGTACGGTACTTCCGCGTCCGACCACCCTTCTCCCTTGCTGCCGCCGAACGAGACAATTTGAGAATCGCTCCATGTTTTAAGGTCGTTTGACGTTCTGCAGTAAATTGCACTTTTCTGTCCGGGATTAGCTGTGTAATAGATATGATAGGTATTGCCAATAACCGTGATCATCGCATCCCGTGTGCTATTTCCCAATCCTTCGTTGAACATACCCGATTTTCCATCACGGTTGAGCTGCCGTGCGAATGTTTTCCCGTCACTACTCCGGGCAAGACAGATACTCTCCCAGTCCCCATACACCATAAGATATTCGTTTCCAATTTTCGTAGCATGGGGTGTCTGAATGCCGCCGGGAGTTTCACCGAAATTGGGGTCGGCTATCATTGAAATCCCCATTGGTTTCCAGTCCGTATCGGTTATTTTATCTCCTTGCCACTGGTAGAACAACCGGGTGTTACCGCCGACATTTGTTTTGCGGATACATCCCCAAAGCTGGAACGTCCCATCTGCTGCCTGCCAGATACCGTATGCAGTTGTTTCCTGCTCATTACTATTGTATTGACCGAGATCGGGATTATCCGCAATCGACCACCATTCTCCATCGATTTTTGGTACTAAGATTTTTCCCATAGGTTTATCCTGTGCATATATGTGTGTGATTGTCAGCATGAAAACCATTATTATTGTGAAAAACCGAGTCTGGAAACTATTCATGTCTTATTCCTCCAAGTTGTTAAGGTTATTTTCGTTATTCAAGCATCTCCCTGCGAGCAAGATAGGAAGGAACACCGCCAAGCAGGAGCAGCTTGGTATGAAATTGTTTTATGTCGTATTGGTCAGCGGTCATTGCCATATAGTCATCCCTGAGCTTCATTACCTCAAGTTTGCCGATATAGTAAGCAGCATCGTGTACCGGTGATGTTGTGACCTGCCTGGTTTCCACATGTGCCTGACCGACGGTAAGTCCGATACTCATAAAAAATTTGTGCGCTTCATCGTACGACATTCCTCGTGCATGCATTTTGGGATCGATGAGAATCCGCGCAATCCGCCACATCCGGTGTCCGAGATGTGAGAGATACATCCGTTTATCACCTTGAAAATAACCGAGGTCGGACATGACTTCTTCGCCATAGACACCCCATCCTTCGGAGAAGGCCGCACGGATCGAGGTATAAGGAGCATTACCGGCGAGGAGGCGTGCCGGCCTCATGTTTTTCTTCTGCATAAAATCTTCAAAAAAGTGACCGGGATAAACCTCATGGGGAATATGCTGTGCTGTATACCAGCTCCGGTTCCAGTCACGCATGAAGATGCTTTTTCGTTCCATCGTTTCGTAATGGTCGATATAGGGAATTGCAAAGTAGCCGATATACGTATTCCCGTGTGTGAATGTAATAGGCCCGATTCCCGACTGACCCTGTGCGATGGTGTTGTAGTGTGCCTCTTTTGCATACCTGTATTCGGGCTCAAGGCCTGGAGGAACATCCACAAGCTGCTCAAGAACGATTTTTTTCGCCCTGTCTTTTTCATTTTTTAAATTGTCGAACAAATCCCAGGGTGCAACATGATCAAGCCAGTTCTCTCGTAAAAGCTGGTCCCACGTTTTTGTGGGATCGATCTCCCGCGCTGTTTCTTCGAGGAGTCTGATATTATTTTCAACTTCCCGCTCACCGATTGCAATCAACTCGTCGACAGTATAGTCCATGAAATAGTTTTTAAGTAACTTGTTAAACACTTCCTCACCGACAACATAGCTTCCCCGTGAGCGCGGTCTGAGGTCTGTCGCGAGGAACTGCCGGTAATCTTCCAGTGCTTCACGGTATCGTGCAGCAGCCGCTGTCATTCTTGCTTTCTGGTCTTCATTCGGTGCCCGTTCAATTATGCCGGGAAGTGAGGTGTTGAGATAAAGCAGCACATAATCACAATCCTGTATCGAATTTTCTGTCCATATCAGCGGAGGATTATTGAGATTTTCTTTGCCTCGTTCAAACCTGTCTAAATCGTTTTCTAGACCCGCAATCATCTCTTCGAACCGCTCTTCCCAGGGTCGTTCCAGGTCAAGTGACGGCACGAAAAATGCATTAAACGGGATATACATTGAGGGAGATTTTTCCCAACGCCGAAGGTCTTCGATCATGAGGATGCTGTTGTCAAGCTGTGCGTGAAAGTAGTCATAATCGATCTGCCCTGACACATCGAGCCCATCATAGTCGATTGCCGATTCCAGCTCCTGCAAAAACGTTCTTGACCGCTGCGCCCATGCTTGATACGATGCACGAGTCATACCCGACAAGACTGCGCTCTCTTCATCGGATGGCTGATAATAGCTGGTGACCAGATCAGCGAGTTGTGGATCTCCTTCACTGGTAAAATCATAACCGATATCGACAGATTGCTGAGAACAACCAATTACAACACTCACTAAAAACATCAATACCTTGATCGTTGATTTCAATCTCATTATTCACCTCTCCATTACCGTAAAAAATAGTTTTTGTTGTTACTCATTCGAGTGCCGGTTGTTTTCATTGAAGTATCAAGTCAGAATATCATTAAATAATTAAAAATCTTCGTTGTTGCTTATTCATAAGGATGCCAGTCATCTTCATAAAAATAGCGTGTTAAAATATTATAGACAACCGGGTCATATTGTTTTAACTCTTCTCTGTTTTTTGCTTTCGAATCTCCGGTCGGCACTGTCCCATAATAAAAAGAGTTCTGCAGAAATAGCGAGATATTCTCCGTTTATTCTTCGTATGTGCTGTTCTGTCAGGTACGATTCCAATTCTGATCGCCGTGAGGGATCGGTCAATGGGACCCGGTCGGTACCTGATATGCTCTCATCGTAGAACGCCTCTGAGTCGAACGCGCCGGTCCTCACTGCATTGATATACGCGCTTTCAATCTCTTTTTGGATATTTGCGCCATCCTCAACAAATGGCATTCCCATTCGCTGCATCGAGTGGAGAAACTCTTCAACGATGAGATATCTACCCATGAATCTGCTGTGGTAGAACCGCGGCTGCACTTTACCATTTTCAGTTAGAAAATAGATACCTTCCTCTTCTATAAGGGTAGATGGAAACGAAGGTCTGGAGCCGCCACCTTCTGTACCGAACCTGAATTCGGGATGGTTCCAGCTCTCTTCCAGAACCGCTCTAACCACAATTCTTTCCTTGTTGTCAACCATGGCATCTCGCACATCGGGACGTTTACTCAACATTTTCAGAATGGTGCTTCGAATCTTGAGCATTGCCCTATCGTCCACTTTGTGAGATGCTATAATTGGGATTCCCTTAGTATAGTCTTCATCATAGGCATTGAGATATTTCTTGTAGAACGGATGGACTCCTTCTGGTGGGGAAACAACATTCGGTCCAGAATCCAAGAGAGATACTGGCGGCATCGGATTGCGGAAAAGTTCATCGTCGAACCACCGACTCCATTCCTGCAAGTCATTAACTACCTCATCCACTTTTTCCTGTGAAATCAGTCCCGCTTCAGCCATTTCTATCGATTCATTGACAAATTCCTGAAAGGAATTGTGGCTGTAAGCTCTCCCTGAGGAAAAATTGTTGATGCTTTCCTGGGCACTTCGTGCCGCATCGAGAAGTGCCGAATAGTCGGCATCTCCACCGCATGCAACAAAGAGAAGAAACGAGCTGTATATCACGCTTCTTTTCAAGATCAAAAAGACGGTAAAATTATTCATATTTTTCCCCGAAAATTGT
Source organism: bacterium (assembly GCA_965249485.1). Lineage (GTDB taxonomy): Bacteria > SM23-31 > SM23-31 > SM23-31 > SM23-31 > CBDFMG01. The sequence continues at coordinate 3,740,144 of OZ252239.1, forward strand.
TTTATTATACTAGTTACCCTGCTGGTATTTCAATAGCTTAGTCATTACCCCGTTCAATTGTAATAGTTTTTTCATCTCTGCCAGCTTTAACTCCCCACGCTTTCACAGTAACATCAACCGACCCGGAACCCTCGGCCTTTATCGTCCACTCAACATCCTGAAACGATTGATCATCACCTTGAACCCAGGCGCGCAGATATGAGTGTTTTCCTTTAATGTGGCCGATACCTTGAAGCGGTGAACCATCAATAACATGGCCGCCGGCAACTTCTACAAGAGCTACAACAGGATAATCACGGCGTATTTCCAGAGCCTTTTGCGTAACATAGGTCCCAAGCCAGCCGGTGTTCCGGATTCTGGCAGACACTTGATACTTAGAGCCGCCTTCCGGCTGCACATTGATATCTTCGACCTGAAGCAGAGGAGACTGATCGGCAATATAGAGCAGCAGATCATATTGAATCTCTGAATGGTGCTTCAAAAGTGGTCCAATACCGTAGGGAGCACTTCTCCAACCGCCGATCGAACCACCGATTTCGACCTGACCCAGATCGGGATGGTTATACGGTTCCCACGGCAGTGTGTATTTTCCGCCAAGCTCTTCCTGATGGTACCGTTCGTGCTCATCACGACGCACCCAGCCGTCACCGTTATAATCTGGTGCCGAACCGTTGATTTCCGGTGTCAGGCTGTGCATCCCTTGCGTCATAAAGGCCCAATCATCTGCAAATCCGTCATATGTCTCACTATACCCGAGAACTTCCGGTTCACCTTCCAATTTTGTGCTTATAATTTCACGAGTATAGGGATGCCTTGTCGGTTCTTTCGGCGGAGTATCGTCAACAATTCTGCTTGTATTAAACAGATAACTGTACATATTGTTTTCCATAATACCGCCGCCGCTCAATGACGACCAGACAGCACCGACACGGGTGTACCAGTCGTTATCCTCAGCATGCATGTATTCATACGGCTGATCCATGGGCGGTCGGACAATATAGCTGCGTGATCCTGATCCGGAATGGATTGAATAAGTGAAATAAATATTTGGTCGGTCGGTAATAAATTTCATAACTGCGTAAATTTCAGGTATTGAGCCGGGGAATAGACCTGCGCCCGGTTCTGCAGGAGACCATTCACCAGACCAATTGCGATTGAAATCACCTTCTTCACGAAATCCGGTTATCGGATCTCGTACTCGTCCTTCAAATCTGCCTTCACCTCTCTCTTCCCCCGGTACCGTACCTTCGGTGATTACGGTGTATTCATCACTTCCCCGTTCCTTCCACCTCATTCGCGAGATCCATCCGTCACCGTTTAAATCGGCTCCATTTTGTTCTTCAGGATCGTAACCGGGATAATTTGGGTGGCGCGACAAGCTTCTATCACCTTTGTCGGCATCAAATACCGGCATTACATAGAAGGTGTGAGTATCGAGTATCCGTGTTGTTTTATCATCTTTTCCGTAGCTCATGAGCGCACGTTTGGCAAAATATGCCAAATATTGCCGTCCGCTAATTTCACCGGCATGGATATTCCCGTCGAACCACAATCCGGGTTTCGATTCTCCCGGACCCGTATCAAAATTGGTTATTTCAAGAACAAAAAGTACTCTGCCTTTCTGACTCTCTCCGATCACATGGAGTTTGGCAAGATTCGGATATTTTTTAGCAAGATCGCCGAACCGCGTTCCAACTTCCTCATTTAATGGATAAGGCCATTCATCGTAATCGTAGTCAAATCCTCTGATGGGTTCCGTACGTCTCTGGCCAAATGCATTAATTGCGAACATATTGATAATGATCAGTATTGCTACTAAGAATCGCATAATACTTCCTCCTCTAAAATAAGGGTTCCCCCGTACACACCGATTGATGTGCAGTATGAAGAGAATTGCAGTAAGACAAAATGTGTCTCAATTAGTTCAATCATGTTAGAAATCCTGTTAAATCTTATTAACGGTTAACCTGGTTTACCGTTATTGTTTTTTGATCGACTCCACCACGTGGGGCACGGACCTCAACGGTGGCTGTTAGAGGACCCGGACCAGTAGAACGGACGATCCATTCAACAGTTTTCGGCATCTCATCTCGGCCTCTGTCAAAATCACTGATAAAATAGAATTTGCCGTAGAGATGTCCGACACGTTTGACCGGTTTTTCATCAACAAGTTCTCCGCCATCGAGCGTGATCTCCGCAACCGCAGGATAATCTCGTCTTATTTCAATCGCTTTGCGCGTGGTGTAGGTCGAAAGCCAACCGGTATTGGACATTGTCGCTGTTACCTTGTACCGATCACTCGATAACTGCTCTGTCGAAACATCTTTCACCACCACATGAGCAGCAAGATTTGCAAGATACAGGACATAATCGTACTGGTCTTCACAATCTAACCTCAGCCGCTCACCATAAGCAGGAGGGATTCTCAATCGTCCGCCAATTTCAATTTCACCGAGAACGGGATGGTCATATGCTTCCCATGGCAGATTCCATCTGCCTCCCTCTTCTTCCTGATGCCACCTCTCCTGTTCACTGCGTATCATATAGCCATCATTGTCATAATCGAGTCCTATTCCCGAAACTTCAGGAGAAAGATGGTGGATTCCACCTTGAAGGTAGGCCCAATCGGTAGCATAACCCGTAGCTGTCTTTACGTATCCACGGGGCTTTCCGGTTTCATCGGGGCGACTTGCGCTATACATCCAGCTATACATATTGTTTTCGGTAATATTTCCGCCGCTTAAGGTAGCATAGACAGCGCCGATTCTGACATAAAAATCGTTATCTTCATGGTGCATATCTGTATAGGGATAATCCATAATAGGGCGGACCAAATAACTCCGGCCCTCGCTGTACCCTCCGCCTGAATGAATACTGTACTGCATATAGATATTCCTATTATTCATTATGAAATATGCGACATTGCGTACTTCTGGCAGAGAGAACGGAAAAAGTCCTGCACCCGATTGTTCAGGTGTCCAAAGTCCTGACCAGTTTCTGTTGAAGTCTGGCTGTTCACGTTCACCGGTTATCGGATCTTTGCTTCGTCTACCTCCTTCTCTCTGACGGGCTCCGGGAATAAAATTTGGTGCCTCGAGATCTATACCTTCAGTTACAATCCGGTAATCATTATCGCCCGAATTTTCTCTCCAGCGCATTTGTGAAATCCAGCCGTCTCCATTCAGGTCTTTACCGAGATGCTCCTCTGGATTATGCCCCCGCCATTTAGGGTGTGCCGACAGCATCCGGTCACCTGCATCAGCATCAAATGCACACATGACATAGAATGTTCTGTTATCAACCTGCTCTGTAGTAAAGGAATCTTTACCGTAACTGGCAAGGATTCGCTCAATAAAATAGAGATTATACTGACGTCCCGTAATTTCAGTACCATGGATATTACCGTCCATCCAGAATCCAGGCTTCGATTCACCCGGTCCGGTTTCGAAATTGGTAATCTCCATGACCCACATATCCTTACCTTTTCGGGTTTTTCCAATGCTGTGCCGTTTTGCGAGATTAGGATAATCCCGCTCTAATTCCAGCATACGCTCACCGAGTTCATCATTAAGCGGATACGGCCAGCGCTCAAAATCGAAACTGAAATAGGACGGTGCTTCCGTTTCCTCCCAGCCATGCTGTGCAGACGCATCCACAAGTGTCAGTTGAAAAAATAAGGTGAAAATAAATACAAAACGCATTTGAATCCTCCTCAAAAAATCACTCCGTCTTCATTTACAGATAATGTAATTTTCAGCTAATGAATACAACCATATAAATCTTACAGTTAGATTCGTGCAATATAATCAATTGCAATCCTGAAACCCATGTGATCGTCACTGCTGTCGGGCTCGTTCCCTGTCCGCTCTGCCGATCTGAGGTTATGGCCTCTTTCGGGTGACTCATAACCCGACCAGTTATCATAACTGCCTCCCCGGTTTACACGGTCACCGCCAGCTTTGGGTCCTAAAGGATTTTTGTCCGGAGAAACGGAGTAATAATCAGGATCGTAATAATTGTAACACCACTCCCATACATTGCCTGCCATATCCATAATTCCAAAGGGAGATGCGCCACTCGGGAAATTGCCGACAGGTGATGTTTCGGCAAATCCGTCATTCAAGTCATAATGCACTCGCCGATCTATTCCGTATTTTTCACCAAACATCATATCAGCAAAATTTGCATAGTCTGCAGAAACGTCGTCATTACCCCATGGGAATGTTCTTCCATCCGTACCACGAGCGCTTTTTTCCCACTGTGTCTCAGTAGGGAGCGCAAAATCGATACCTATCTTTTCCGATAGCCATTCACAGTATTTTTGTGCATCATACCAACTAACGCTAATAACAGGGTGATCGTCACCTTGTTTAAATATATTGTTATTCCAATTACCCTCAGGGTTCGGCCCGCGAACATCATCTGCTGTCAGATAAGAACCTTTCCCCTGTTCGGCATCGGTCACATATCCTGTCTCATTGATAAACCGTTTGAATTGTGCATAGGTGACCGTATATTTTCCTATCCAATAACCGTCGAGATAGACCGATCGTACTGGCAATTCATCTCCTTCCCCATTATCCGAACCCATAATGAACTCACCTGCAGGAATATAGACCAAAATATGGCCGTCACCGAAATTTGCTTCCCAGTATCCGCTAGTATTGACGGATAGCGCAGCCGCTTTCGATTGGATGTCATTAACATGGCTCGGCATATCTATATTCATTTGACAGCCTGAGAACCATACCATAATACAAAGTGTGATAAGTATTCGTACCACTGCTATGACAAACTCACACTATAAAAATTAATGAATGATAAACCATTGAGTCTGGTGACCATCGAGAAAGTAAGCACCCTTATCCTCGGTAAATGCAACCTCCTCTTCGAGAGAGATTTCAACCTCCATACCATCCCATTCCGGTATGGCGGTAACCGTTTCAAGTTCAATCGACCAAACTGTGTTATAATGGAGTGGATAATCTGCTTTGGGCAGCGGATTATGCTGAGCATAGTCGCTGTCAGCCCCCATAATAGTACCGCCGCTGTGTTGATGATATCCGATAGGATGCGTATAGACCATCGGTTTAAGTCCTTCGCGCCGGGCACGATCTAGTGTTCTGAAGGTAATATCATTACCCGAACGGCCTTCAATAAACTCACTCATAAAGATATCTTGAAGTCGGTTTGAATTTCTGAGTGCCTGCTTGAATCCCTGCGGAACATCCGCTTCGCCTTCTCTGAGAACATAGGCGTGCTGCTGATTGTCTGTGTTGAGACCGAGATATTCGCTGCCGATATCGCTGTGGATAATATCCCCTCTCTGAATCACTACATCGCCGGACATTTTTGAGCTTGCCTCATACTCCAGCGGGACAGACGGACTTCCATACCGTTTTCTGTCTGAGGGGCTTCTCTGTACTTCAATGGAAAATCCATAGCCTTTAATACCTATATCGTTAAACCGTTGGGCGATAAACCATCGGATATCTTCTGTCGTTGTGACGCCGGGAATGATCACTTTGTTTGAGAATGCCTCCGAAATCACATCATGCGTAACACCGGCGACATGTCGGTACACACTCAATTCCCGATCGGTTTTCGTTTCAAGCCATTCGTTGCTGAGATTTTCGGCCGACACAATCCTGTCTGCATCATTACCGAGAGCACTGACAAGCTGATCATAGAGCGCTTTTGTCAATCCATCGCCGGTATTCCACATATCCGACGTATTGATCCCTATTGTTTTCGGATTGAGTTCATTCACAAGCTCTTTCACCTGCCCGATACCGCCGCTATATCGGCGGACACCATCACTGGTTCCGGTATTATATAAAATCATAGATCTGCCGAGAAACATTCTGTCTCCGAACGTCACAGCAACCGGGTCTTTATTATTTTCCCGGGATAGAATAAGCCACATGTCGATTCCGTGTTTGTTCATCAGCCCGGGCAGGAGATTTTCAACTCTCCATTCAATCACCTCATTCATGTACTGTTCCCGTTCACGCAGTGGGAGAATATTGCTGATATCGTCAACATCCCTAAATCCGACATCCTGTGCAGGTACACTCATTGCAGTTGTCGTAATCAACAATCCGGATATAACAAAAAATTGCATTACTCGTTTCATGTAATTATCTCCTGTCTCATTACTATTATGAGTAATAATTTCCCGGTACTATGCTTAGACACCAGCAGCACTATGCCGTATCAAATTCAATTTATTTTATCAGATACCATTCTGTCTGGCGGCCATTGACATACTGAAAACCGTCATCAGTAAAAGCAACAACCTCACCAAGTCCAAGTTCGATTGTCTGATTTCCCCATTCGGGAATGGTCACCATCGTATAGGGTTCCATGGCATAGACAGTATTGGGATAGAGTGTATGGCGGCCATTCCAGTTTTCACCCCTGCCTCCATCCGATATTGATTGACATACCCGCTCCGGACAGTGTTCGTGCAAGAAACGGAAATCCGTGGTAGAGAGGCATGTTATAATAGAGCACCGGGTGCATGATCACACGGGTGTCAATACCTTCTTTTTCCGCATTTGACTGTGCGGCACTATACATCTCATCACCCGTTTTTCCTGTTGCAATCTCAGCAATCATAATATCGTGGACGCGGTTGCACAGTTTTATCGCCTGTTTGAGGCCTTCAGGTGCGTCTGATTCACCTTCTTTCAGAACGTAGCCTGCCTGATGCACATCGGCCCCAAACCCAAGATAGAGCGGCTCAATATCGAATCGAATTATGTCACCACGCCGTATAATTATTTCCAGGCCGTCTTCCTGCATTTCGGAACCGAAATGTTCTGCAGGATCATCATAATTTGGTATTTCAAGCTGACTTCTATAGTGGGTAATACTTGGCGGATTGTTGAGACTTATGCTGTGGTCAAGAAGCGTTTGAATGAGCCACCATTTCACATCTTCAGATGTTGTCATATCGGGAGTAATCACTCTGTTTGAAAGAGCCTGTCCAATCACATCATGTGTTACACCGACAGAATGGCGATACGCACTGAGTTGTTCATTAAGTTGTGATTCAACCCAGCGGACACCAAGGTAATAGGATGATACCAGTCTTGAACTATATTTATTGCCGAGTGCAGCTCGATATTCTTCAACATCTTCGGTAAGTATGCCGATTTGTTTTGGATCTCGCTCGGATACTAACTCATTGAGATGTATCAAGTCCCGCACTTCACTAAATTCAACTTCTTCTGATCCACTTTTTTTGTAATAAAGGATAATTGAGGGAACCGTTACCGGTGTTTGTTCAGTCACAGGCACACCGATGTCATTCAACGGCAAGAGAGAGTAGAACAATTGGCCCTCGGAGCGGCGGACTATCCACATTTCTATATTTTGCTCATTCATTACTGCAGGCAGGATAGTAGCAATCTTTTTCTGACGCCATTGCGACATGAGCTCAACGCGCTTACGGAGCGGCATAACAGAATCTATATCTCTGACCGATTGAATTCCGATATGTTGTGCTGTGGATTGTTGTGTGTAAAAAACAACTATACAACAAAGAAACAGGATGATTTTTATGGCTGCCTTCATTCGACATCTCCAAAACAACGTTAACATCTTAGATCAGCAATTTTAATCATCGTTCAAATGAATTAATTATTATCAATTGAAAACTAATTGTATCAAGTAAAACTCCCTTTCATACCCACTTACCATGCTTTTTCATAATAAATCAGAAAAACACACTACACGGATTCTTTTTGACTTGTGCCATCTCCGGTTATTTTTCATTTGCTGCTCACTCCGCGGGATCATCTCATCACGCATTGCCGCAAAATATGCCCAACTCGCCAATATTACCGAAGCCTGCATCAGGTCTTCTTCTACCAGCCGGTCATACACATCCATGTTGGTATGCAAAAGCGTGGTAAAGAACTCAAGATCATCCTGGATGAACTGAAATCCCGGCAGACCGGCCCGGATAAAATCGAGATGGTCGGAACCACCGGTATTGCCAGGGACCAAATAGGTCATACCGACGTCGTGGAAGGGTTTCATCCATTCTTCAAAAATCGGACGAGCAAGATCATTTCCCTGTAAGAATATGCCACGGAATCGTCCGTACCAGTCCATATTGAAATAGACCGAAAATTTATCGTGTTCAGGAAGTCGGCTTGTAATATCCGGACCGCCGAAATTCTGCTCGACGTATGCACTCGATCCGCGATGACCGACTTCTTCAGAACCTCAGAGGACCGCACGAATGGTGCGGCGCGGCTGTGCACCGGTTTTTTTGAGAATTCGCATCGCTTCCATGACGGCTGCTGAACCTGCTGCGTTGTCTGTTGCACCGGTCCCGGCAGGTTTTGCATCGTAGTGGCCGCCGATCATGACGATTTCGTCACGGAGGTCTGTTCCCGGTATCTCTGCGATGACATTATAGTCATTAAGGTCTTCTTCCTCGTAATAATTGCTGATTTCAACTTCCATTTCGACATCGATACCTTTTTCGAGTACACGCACCACCCTGTTGTAGTGCTCAGCCGACATGATAATCTCGGAAATGGGTCTTGGAGCATCTAACGGCAACGGACAGCCGCCGGCAACTAAAACGACACCTTTGTCGAAAGGTCCCGTACCGCTTCTACCCGGTGATACAAGAACAGCTGCACCTTCTGATTCAAAAAATGCATTAAGATTGCCACGGGAAAGCGGTTCCTTGACATTACCCTGCTGAAGCTGATAGAATTCGTCCTGAGAGATCGAAACAGTGTTTTCTTCCGGCACCACATGCAATTCAGCCATACCTTCAAGTTCTTCTTCTGACAAACGGACAGCAACGGGATTGAATTGCAGCTCAAGCTTCCGTTTCGGCATGGTGAAAACAATTTTATTACGGAGTTTACCGCGATATTGATTGAGGTCTGCCTCAGAATATATTTCCTGCGTATTGATGTGAACGACATTGCTGATGATTTTGCCGTCAGTTTTACGTGTCCACGGTAGCGGGTAAGCGATAACTGGCTGATATTCCGGTTTATGCATATGGACCGAGGTGTATCTGTTTTCCCAGCCGATCCCTAACTGACCGTACGCCCGCAACTCGGCAGAAATACCGTATTCTCTGAATTTATCGGTTGCCCATCGTGCTGAACGGTTGTAGCTCGGGGAATTCGATAGGCGTGGACCATAGACATCGGTCATATAACTCGCAATGTCCATCACCTGCGATCTGTTAAAACCTTCATCTCTGAACTTGTCTGCCATCTCATAATCAATCACTTCCTGAGCACGGACCAGCGAAACGGAAACAAGCACTGTCAGTGTCAGTACCATAATCGCTTCCAATGTTTTCATAGTATAATACTCCTTACGAATGGTTAATGTGTTGAAAAATTATAATAAGATTTGAGGCAATTAATATTGAATTGTAATAGCTATAATATTGTGCGAGTAGAAACTATAATGTGACAATAATAATTGATTTAATCAAGGAAAATCCAGCTGATTACGGACTATATAGGCATAAACCAAGTGCCGCCATAGAGACTCAATAAAATCACAGGCAGGATTTCTATTATATTCTGTTTATAGCGCATTAAGTAATAATAAACGTTGTCATATTTCCTGCAAAAGTTTTAGCAACCATCTTATTCCAGCAGCTTCTCCATTTCATCTGACAGGCCGGTGAGTTCCCAGCGTGTGAGGGCTATAGGGATCATACCTGCCCCAAAAAAGCCATCCATCAGGTCTTGCAGGACAAAGTCATCTCCGAGCTGGCTGCCGCGGTCTGCAATAATTTTCAGCAATTGAATTTTGCCAAGCACCATTCCCATATGCCAACCCGGATGCCGGAGCGTTGTTTCCATTTCATACCACACTTCAAATCCATCAGGTAGCATCCAATTATATGGCGTTGATTCATAACAGTATTCGAACGACTCCTCAAGATTGAATTCGTTGCTGTGGAGTTTCAGGTCTGCAATAGCACGGACAGACCGGAAGGCCATCATGATGTAGTTAATTTCACGCCCTTGTGGATATTTGTCTAGTAGTCCGGAATGCATGAAAATCTCTTCGAGTGCATATGAAACCCCCTCGGACCGAATCATGTCCATCGCATAGAGACGGCGGCCGCCTCTGATCGGCCGTGTATCACGTCGAGCACGAAGCCCGTCAAAATTATGACCGAGGAATTCGTGAACAAGCGGTGACGGGAGCGGATTCCTATCTTCGGCTTCCTCAAAGAAATCGCGAACCGTACCACCCTGTCTGCCTTCGAAATTTACCCATGCTTTCGGTGGTACCGGTTTCAGATAATCGGGAATGGTAAACATCTCGTTATTTTCCAGAAAATCAAGGAGATGTCGCTGGTAGTAATAGTAACGGGCAAAATAGGCTTCCTCAGTTGGAGTCGGATCGATCTCGGGAAGACTGCGGTTTCGGAACTGCTCGAGTTTAAGTGTAGCGAGTGCGCGGTTATATTCATGTTCCATTATGGTCATAAGTTCATCCCACGTATAAGGCACAAGCTGCACATTCTTCATCCACCAGTTGTAGTTCTCCTTGCCGAGACCAGCCGGTTCGGTCATAGAACTCAGGTTTTCTTCAAGCCATGTGTCGTATTCCTCGATTGCTGCAACAGCACGTTCAGCATCGGGAACAAACTCAGGATGGTGTTGTGTGACTCCATTGACAATATTTTTGTAGATTCCAATATCGTTTTCGAGAAAGTGGATAGCAAATGCTGCAAGATCACCCGATGCCTCGGATAGATTCGCTTTTGCTTGTTCAAAAATCACAGGTACTGCTTTGAGTTTCATGGTAAAATCCGGCAGTTCAGCCTCACTGACCGGAAAATCAGAAGTTCGGAGTGCTCCGTACCGGGTCGGACCCGCACCGCCTTGCGACTGGAGATAAAAGGCCGGATCGCGTGACCACGGCTTCCGGACTCTGTGATCGAATTCGAACCCGTTCATTTCTGCCCGAACAATATGGTAATCGACTTGCTGTGAAACCGGCCATGTACTGATATTGATTGCATTCAGACGCCCCCTGAATGACATCAGTCCTGAAAATTGATCACGCATAGCTGCGGGTGTGTAATCTGGTACTCCGTTCACGACATTCGGAATCAGATATTCACGGAATTCGCGTGAAAGAGTCAGCAAATCTTCATAGTCAGAAGTCTCCTGTACTCCACCTGAATCGGAACCTGGTGCCGAACATGAATATGCAAAAAGCAAGCACAATGAAAAAACGGTAATGATTCGAATCATGGTTCTCCTCCTTAATTATCATGGAGAAACGTCGAATAAATTATACATTCTATTAATTTTGAATTATTTAAAATTACCACTCTTATCCATGACATCGAGCAGTCCATCTTCCTTCATGATCTTTTCGATATCTTCAATCGTTTTCGGAATAAAATCCGACATAATCTCGATACCCGTTTCGGTTATAAGAATGACATCTTCTATACTCAAGTAAATCTGCTCTTCGGGAATTGTCCGATCCGGTTCGACCGTAAACATCATCCCAGGCTCCAACACCCCAACACTGTGCCCGACGTCATGAGCTGCCATTCCAAGCCAGTGACCGAGCCGTGCATTCGGACGTTGGGCAATTTCACGATATTCGTCTATCCATCGTTCTGCGGCTTTTGCGTAGAGCGGATTGGAAAACGAAGTAGTTTCGAGCATTTTTTCCATCGATTCGACTGCTTCAAGCATAATAGTCTGTGCTGTGACACCCGGACGGATCCGTTCAAGGACACTCGAATGGAAATCGAGATAAAACTGGTAGTATTCTCGCTGTGCCGGAGAGAATTTGCCGTTCACCGGCCACATACGGGTAACATCACTGACGTAATAACCAATATCGGGTGCATAATCCATGAGGAGCAGTTCTCCATTCTCAAGAAGAGATTTTTTTGCGTTATAATGAGGAACATAGGCATTGATACCGGCAGAAACGAGTGAATAGTATGCGTCACCTTGTGCTCCATAGCGGTAAAACACGAGTTTAGCAAGCGCATCGAGCTCATATTCATACAAGCCGGGACGCGTCGAGCGCATCGCCTCAATCAGTGCAAGACCCGATATACGTGTGGAATTGCGAATCATCTCGATTTCACGTGGACTTTTAATAAGCCGGAGCCGGTCGGTAATTGGTGAAAAGTCTTTGAGTGTAAATTGTGGAAACCGCTCACGCATTATGTTCACAAAATGTACCTTCCTTGACGGCCTGCCATCCCAGGGATCGCTCGCAACATCACCGGATGCGCGGATTACTATATCTCGACTGGCTGCATAATTTTCTGCAGGCGCATACTGCATGAACACTGTGATGGGATTCGAACGACGAGCTAAATTCGTCAAATGGACCGCGAGCTGGTCAGTTCCGGCAACATTTTCAATGCCGGTCGTTTCCCGTACGAATTCGGGATTACTTGCAGACAACATTGTCCCTTCCCACGCCATTCTGCCTTCGTCCGCATGCGCAAGATAAAGTGTCGTTCTCTTTCTTGTACCGTCAAGGAGCAGATAGGCGTGCGGACTTTCAACACAGGAGAGATAATAAAAAGTGTTGTCCTGTCGGAACGTTATATATCCAAGAGGATTTGCAGCACCCTGCAATAGCGCTATAGCATTATCTCCGATGGCATCATACACCTTTTCACGCCGTTCTTCAAATTCTTCAGGCGGAAAATCCTGTCGAAAAACCGGATATTCTTTTTGGGCAAAAACCGATGTGCTGATGAATAAGGTGATACTAACGGTTATAAGGATTTTCATAATCTTCATATTATACATTCCCTTCTTATTACACGTACACTGCTTTCGGAATAACCGCTCGTTTAACCGGCAAAACCGCAAATTTCAGTATCAAATGTAAGAAGAATTCTGTGTGGTTTTGTCAGTGTTGAAATGAGTGTTGGCCGTTTGTTTGTTGTACATTACGAACGTGCTCTACTTGGATTTCATATTGCTTCATGATCAATCCTTGCTTTCTTTTGAAGAATCAAGGTTGTAATCCAAGTCAACTATAATCGTATTATTAATGATCAACTTTCATCGCTCACCAATCGCCGCTTCTAACATTGACTTGTCTCCGGTGAGTTCCCAGTAAATGAGGGACACTGGAATAATCCCGGCCCGATTGAAGTCATCCATGAACTCCTTAAGAACGAATTTGCCTTTTCGCTGGCGGGCATATTCAGCGATCAGCTTCTCAATTTCGATTTTGCCAATCACGTAGCTGGTACCGTAAGCCGGCTGTTGCAGATAGAACTGCTCTTCATGCTGAATAGTGACGCCTTTAGCAGGGAGCAGACTCCAAGGCGTCCATTTCGAGGCGAACTGCGTTGCCTCATCGAAGGTCATCTCCAAGCCGTGTTGGTACAGACCGCCGAGACCGCGTGCGGCACGTTGGGCAAGGAGTATCCAGATAAGCTCGCGAGCCCGGGGTTTGTCGTCCAACATTCCTGCGTGCATCATCATTTCTTCCATGCCAGTGGCCATGCCCTCGGCGCGGCCGTCAAAGATATTGTAGAGCAGCGGTGTGTTGCGAATAGGGCTCTCGTTCGGCTCGTAGCGCATGCGTGCCAGGTCGAACCAGTGATAGTGATGTGTACGCATTGTGATCGGGCTGCGATAAATGATCTCATCGAAGAAATCTCGGATTCCTTCAGACGGTGTAAAGCTTCCCATCCGGGCACGCAGTGCTGCGTCCATATAATCTTTGATGGGGACAATTTCTTCCTCTGAAATGAAATCCATATATTCCGTAACGGCTTCATTCAGAAGGCGGTTGTAATCTTCGGTATTGTCTATATTGGAAAGCCTGGGCAGATCGCGGTTGCGGTTTTCCTCCAGCCGCAGCGAGCTGTGCGAACGTGCCAACTCGCGCTGCAAGAGCAGCACTTCGTCTTCCCATGAATACGGGAGAAGATGGACGTTTCTGAGGTTCCAGGTATGATTGCTTTTGCCTACACCGGATGGTCCTGTTTTGTTGGCGGAGCGTATTTCCAGCCAATCCGCGAATTTGTTAGATGCATCACGCACCTCGCGTGCGGCATTTGCCAGGTCTGGGTGCGAATTGGCAACCGATTCGGCGAAGGTTTCAAAGTTGTCACTCTGTTCGCGGATGCTGCGTGTACCGGTCACCCACAAATCGCGGGCGATGCCGGTTAGATTTGTCCTCGCCTGGTTAAAGAGTTCAGGCGCCTTGCGGAGCCGGGCAGCTATTTCTGTGGCATCTGTCTCGGAGAGCGGCCGCTTATAGTTCGGTAGTTCGATATTTCCATGAATGTTGGGCCCTTCACGTTCGGGAACATCCGTCGGGGAAGGATAAAACCAAACGTAGAAAGCCGGACTTCTCGACCACGGCTTCTTGACCCGGTGGGCAAAATCGAGCCCGTTCATTTCGGCCCAGACCAGGTACCAATCGATCTGATGTGCGATTGACCATCCGCTCTTGTCAAAGGCGGCCAGACGGCTCTGCCAATCTGCAAGTTCGCGATGCTGACGCTCCATAGCTTCCTTCGTGTAATCCGGAACTCCATTAATCATCTTTGGTGCCTGGAATTCACGCCAGGCAAAAAAGAAGTCGACAAGCTCTTCGTGTGTCGTCAGTGAAGAAATGGGTTGGAAGACCGGATCGGCATTTGGCGACAGTTCTAATTGCGCATGAAGACCTGTATAAAAAAACAGAATAATCCCACTTAGTAATCCCGAAACGATCACTTTTTTCAACATGATCATCCTCCTCAATTCATGCTACGAAATGACGGTTCTTTTATTGCATTGTCACTCAGATTGAACTGTATAACAATATATTATATATACATAATGTTATACATTACAGTAAATGCAGCGTGTTCGTGAATTGGTAAAAAAAGATTTTTAATAATGGGGAAAAATGTGTATTATTGAATGATCCGGTACGAATGTTGATAAAAGATTATAGCTATAAATTCGCAAAAAATCAATAGTATTCACGAAGACATCACACCACGCACTTTCTAAGTACAAATCTATAAATCCGTTATTCAAATTATTCAGGAAATCCAAGCAAATCTTGAAGAGGAGGGTAGTTTCATGCATCGTACTATTTCATGTCTGTTTTCAGCTCTGAGTATTGCTATAGTGAGCTTTCCTGTGCAAGCACAGGAATCAATTTACTGGGATGTTGTACAAGATATCCGTGAAGAAGGAATTCAAAATTCGCAAGTGATGGATATTGCCAGTTACATGACCGATGTGTACGGTCCAAGACTCGCCAATTCGACGTCGTATAAAGAGTCAGCAGAATGGGCTAAAAAGCGTTTTGAATCAGACGGATTATCGAATGCTGTGGTCGAACCATACGGTGATTTCGGCGTAAGCTGGAATGTTAATTTTGTATCCGTTCACATGCTCAGTCCGCAGTACATGCCGGTTATTGCTTATCCGAATACTTGGTCAAAGGGAACTAATGGCGAAATCAGAGGAAAAGCTGTCTATATTAATGCCGATAGAATTGCATCAGCTTCCGAACTATCGCAGTACCGGGGTAAACTGCGCAATGCCATTGTATTTATTGAGCCGATTCAGGTACTGTCTCCGGCGTGGAACCCTCTTGCGGTCAGGTACAGTGATGAAGATTTAGATAATCTCTCACAGACGAACATTACTGCACTGATGCCACGTGAGTTCGAACAACGCAGAGTGTCAGAGGGATTGCCGAAGAGTGAGGTAATCGATTTTATCTTTTCCGAAGGTGCCGTAGCTGTAGCCGAACCTGATGGCCGTGAAAATTACGGTACTGTCCTCGTGAATGAAGTTCCCGGCAGAGCATGGGAAAACCTTGATGCGATTCACCCACCAAACCTCGTGATGGCCGCCGAACATTATAACAGGATTGTCCGCATTCTCGATAAAGGAATCGAGGTTGAATTACTGGTTGATGTCAGGATATCCATCACTGATGACCGGATTGATCATAATGTTCTTGCCGAGCTTCCGGGCGGAAATCTCGCTAATGAAATCGTCATGCTGGGCGGTCATCTCGATGCAAATTCTGCGGGACAGGGTGCCACTGACAATGCTTCCGGAGCAGCAGTTGTGATGGAGGCAATGCGTATACTCAAAACAATTGGTGTTTCCCCACGAAGAACAATCAGAGCAGCACTCTGGGGAGGTGAAGAATATGGTCTCTTGGGTTCCAAAAAATATGTCGAAGCTTATTTTGGAGGTACCGGGAATACACCGGTTAAACCGGATCACAAAAAATTAGCTGTATATATCAATAGAGACGGCGGGGGCGGCAGAATACGCGGAATTAATATGCAGGGTAACGATCAACTTCGTGCAATTCTTTTGGACTGGTTAAATCCGCTTCGTGATCTCGGTGCTTCCCACTTAACATCGCAGATTTCAGGGAATTCGGATCAAGCCTCGTATAACGACGCGGGACTTATCGGGCTTTCGTTTGTACAAGACCCGATTGAACGACGTTCATACCACACAAACATGGATACCTATGACCGTTTTGTACCGGAAGACCTTGTGCAGGCGTCGGTTGTTATGGCTATTCTCGCCTATCATGCCGCAATGCGAGATGAAATGCTTCCAAGAAAGTAAAGGTAATAAAAGTCTTGTTCATTATCTCTACTGAGTGATATAACTAATCCGGACAATCAATTCATCTAATATTATTCCAGGAGAAGATCATGGCTATTCAATCCGGTCAGCACAGTAATTGTTACGGACGTTTAGGCAGATTTTTATTACCCGTATTTTTGATCGTTCTGTTAAACTTTTCAGCTGTTTTAGGGCAAGATAACTCCGGTTCCGGTAGGGGGTTTTCCGTATCATTCAGCAAATCAGTGAGTGATGAACCAATTTCAGGTAGAATTATCCTGCTGTTGTCACGGACAGAGGAATTTGATACCGACGGTTATTTTAACGGTACACCGATGTTCGGGATTAATGTCGACAATCTTGAACCGGGAACGGAAGTGATGATCGACGAATCGGCAAAGGGCGATCCGCTCAGAAGTATTCGAGATATTCCCGCTGGCGAGTATTATGCAAAAGCGTATCTGAATATTTATACGACCTTTCACAGGTCAGATGGTCATATCGTCAAACTCCACATGGACCAGGGTGAAGGTCAGCAATGGCGCATTTCACCGGGAAATCTTTTCAGCGAAACGCAAAAAATATACTTTGATCCGAACGGTTCGGGCTCAATCAATATCGTTATGGATCAGAAAATTCCCCCGATTCCACCACCGCAGGATACCGAATGGATCAAGAACATAACGGTCAAAAGCGAACTAGTATCCGAGTTTTGGGGACGTGATATGTATATTGGTGCCCGTGTCCTGCTTCCGAAAGGATTTTATGAACATCCTGAGGCGCGATACCCCATTGTTTACTGGCACGGTCATTTTTCAACCGGGAATCCCGGTGGATTCCAACCGCCTGAGCGTGGTAAAGAGGGTAATGGATTTTATAAAGCCTGGACATCCGATGATTTTCCACGGATGTTCCTTGTAACATTTCAGCATGCCAATCCTTATTATGACGACTCATACGCAATCAACTCCGAGAATGTCGGACCCTATGGTGATGCGTTTATTGAAGAAGTCATTCCCGAAGTTGAAAGACAGTTTCGTGCAATCGGGAAGCCCTATTCGCGAGTACTGACCGGGGGTTCGACGGGTGGTTGGGAATCCCTGGCACAAATGGTCTGGTATCCCGATTTTTATGGCGGCACCTGGACATACTATCCTGATCAGGTCGATTTTCACTACTACCAGCTGGTTGATCTGTATGAGCCGAAAAATACCTACTATATCGAACGTGAATGGTCGAAAATTCCCATACCGGGCAGCAGACGTACCGATGGTATGCCACGGCATATGATGACAGAGGAAAATTTTAAAGAAGAAGTGACAGGTGACCGGTACCGTTCAGGCGGCCAGTGGGCAATCTGGAATGCGGTGTTTGGACCGGTCGATGACGACGGTTATCCGAAACCGATTTGGGATCCGTGGACCGGTAAAGTCGATCCCGAAACGGCACAATGGGCAATCGATAATTACAATATCACCAATTATCTGCGAAAAAACTGGGAAACTGTTGGGCCGAAGCTTGTCGGAAAGATTAATTTATTCTGCGGCAGGATGGATAACTGGTGGATCGAGCAGGCGGTCTATTTGCTCGAGGATTTTCTCAAAACGACCGAGAATCCCCATTATACAGGTAGATTTGAATATGGCGTCAAGGGACCGCACGGCTGGGACCCGTGGCGTGAAAAAGGTGACCACGGCGGCATGTACCGGGATATGGCTGAACATATAATGCGAACTGCTTCACCGGGTGAAAACACCGCACAGTGGAACTACTAAAAGCAGAGAGGAAATTGCATGATTTTTTATAAATCTGCTGCAATAAAATACAGTATTCTTACGCTCTTAGCTCTAACACTTATTTCCGGAGTCCAGTGTACGATAAAAAAGGTTGAAAACAGCAGCGATGCGACACAGTTTGCCATATCATTCGACAATTCAGTACGAAATGAACCGACTTCCGGCAGAATTCTTTTGCTGCTGTCCACTACGGAAGAATTCCGAACACGAGCAATGAATGCCGATTTTACTCCGTTTTTCGGTATCAATGTGGATGATCTCGACCCTGGAACAGATGCTGTTATCGACGGTACAGTGAAGGGATATCCTGTCAGGTACTTAAAAGACATTCCAGCGGGCGACTACTATGTTCAGGCATATCTCAATGTTTACACAACCTTTGAGCGGTCAGATGGTCACACGGTAAAGCTGCACATGGACCAAGGCGAAGGGCAGAATTGGCAGCGTTCACCGGGAAATTTATTCAGCACACCGAAAAAAATATATTACGACCCGAATCGCGGCGGCTCAATATCGATAGTCATGGACAAGGTGATTCCAACGATTCAGGAGTTTCAGGAAACCGAGTGGGTAAAGTATGTGAAAGTCAAAAGCGATCTTCTGACCGAATTCTGGGGACATACTATGTATATCAATGCGAGAGTCATTATACCGAAAGGATTTGATGATCATCCCAATGCCCGGTATCCACTCATCAGTCAAGTCGGCCATTTTCCCCGTGGCAATCCGGGTGGTTTTGAACCGGAACCGGGTAATCCACTCTTTGATGCTTGGATCAGTGACGATTTTCCCCGTTTTCTACTGGTGACGTACGAACATCCGACACCTTTTTACGACGATTCATATGGCGTCAACTCAGAAAATAACGGCCCGTATGGCGATGCGTTCACACAGGAAGTGATTCCTTATCTGGAACAGGAATTCCGGGGAATCGGCAAACCGTATTCTCGGCTTTTGACCGGAGGTTCTACCGGCGGGTGGATTTCACTCGCAATGCAGGTGTGGAATCCCGATTTCTTCGGAGGTACTTGGACATTTTACCCTGATCAAGTCGATTTCAGATATTATCAGCAGGCAAATTTATACGAAGACGATAACGCCTATTATACGTTACACGAGTGGAATACCGTTCACAAGCCCTTGATGAGAGGACAGGACGGGGAAATTTTACTGACAATGGAGCAGTTTAATCTTGCGGAAACGGTTATTGGTGACCGATACCGTTCCGGCGGCCAGATGGCGATTTTCAACGCCGTATTTGCACCCGTCGATGACGACGGCTATCCGAAACCACTCTGGGATCCATGGACGGGTAAAATTGACCATGAGACCACCGAATGGGCAAAAGAACATTTCGATATACGTCACTACCTCGAAACAAACTGGTCGGACGTCGGACCCAATCTTGTCGGAAAAATCAATATCTTCTGTGGCAGGATGGACAATTTTTATCTGAATGAAGCGGTCTATTTACTCGAAGAGTTCCTTGAATCGACAACAAGACCCAACTATGCCGGGCGGTTTGAGTATGGAAACCGTGGTGAACATGGCTGGAATCCCTGGCGGGAACGCGACGGTCATAACGTTAACATGTATCGTGAAATGGCCGAGCATATTGTTAAGAATGCGCCTCGCAGCGATGATTCGAGTCTGTGGAACTATCGATAAAGCAATTTCACATAATAATTTTGCAGTATGATGAGCAGTGAATGAAAACGGGAGATTTTTATGAGGTGCTGCTTTCACATTTTTGTGTGTATCTTCCTGATTATTTTTCTTGTTTTGCCAGCCGAAGCACAGGAAAAAGTCTATTGGGATATCGCGCAGCAAATTCGCAATGAAGGTTTTAATAATTCTCATATTATGGAAGATGTGTTCGGACCACGGCTCGCTAAATCCCCATCATATCTGGAGTCGGTCGATTGGCTGAAAGAAAAATTAGAAGAATATGGACTGAAAAACATTGTGCTTGACCCGTATGAGTTGGGCATCGGATGGAGAAACGACTACACATCGGTGCATATGATGACACCACAGTATATGCCCATTATTGCTTATCCGGAATCGTGGTCGTCTCCGACGAAGGGAATGATCCGTGGCCCGGTAGTGTATATTAATTTTCAGGATATTAAATCGTTATCTGATCTTGAGCAGTACCGGGGCAAACTCAAAAACACAATTATTTTCAGCAATCCGGAACAGAAGATGAAATTGGGTTGGGAACCCGAGGCTATTGTATACACAGATGAGCAGCTTGATAGAATGGCCGAGACACCTATTATTTCGCCGCCACCGGTCCGGCGGAGAGATTCCGATGCTCTGCCCTGGCGTCAGATCGTCGATTTTTTGATGGATGAGGATATTGCAGCTATCGTCAAAACAGATAATTTTCACGATGACGGAACTGTGCGAGTAACACGTATCCCCGGCACACCCTGGGCACCCGATGCTCCGCCGAGTCCGACTTCATTCGTCATGGCAGCCGAGCACTATAACCGAATTATACGCGTAATGGAGAAAGGGATACCGGTTGAGATGGAAGTCGAGCTTCGGGTCACCTTAACTGATGACGATTACAATGATTACAATGTTCTAGCAGATATACCCGGCACCGATCCCGAACTGAAAGACCAGATCGTCATGCTCGGTGCACATTACGATGCACACTCCGCATCAATCGGGACCGAAGACAGTGCTACCGGCGCAGCTCATGCACTTGAAGCAGCACGTATTCTCAGCGCGATCGGTGTACAGCCGCGCAGGACAATCCGTTTTGCGTTCTGGGGTGGCGAAGAGATTGGGCTTCGCGGAGCTGGCTCTTATGTCAAAAAAAATCTTGGTGATAGGGATACGCAGGAGTACTTGCCCGGTCACGATAAGTTCTCAGCCTATTTTAACCTCGATTACGGTACCGGATTGATACGGGGAATTTACATTATGAACAATTTGGTAGCAAAACCGATTATTTCAGAATGGATCAAACCGTTTCACGATATCGGGTTGAAACATGTTATGTTGATTGCCGGCAGCGACATTAGCAGCGACCATAAACAGTTTCAAGCAGTTGGCTTGCCTGTTTTTCCATTTCTACAGGATCCGGTCGAGAACGACACCCGTACATGGCATACCAACATGGACACCTTCGACCGGATTGTTCCGGAGTATCTGATGCAGGGCGCGGTTGTTTCGGCAGCTATGGTGTATCAAGCTGCAATGCGGGATGAAATGATGCCCCACGTTCCGGTTGAATAGCGTTAAATCTTAGCGAGTATAATTTTTTAAATACATGAGAAAGGGGACATGGTTAATTACCGTGTCCCCTTTTCAATATTTTCTGTTGAGAACTTCTTTAGTTTACGGATCGTAGGGTGACCAGTCGATAGTCGGGAAGTAGCGGGTTATGACTTCGTAAAGCTGCGGATTTTTCTCTTCGAGTTCTTCACGGGTTTTGAGTTTCCACTCTGAGTTTTCGTGCAGAACACCGTAAAACAGATCGAGCGCCACAGCGAAATATTCACCGTCACGAAGTTCGGAGATAACTTTGTTAAGTTCAGCCTTCATTGAGGGATCGGATAACGGCGGACCGTCGAGATACCGTGGCGGAACATAAAGGTCATTGCTCACCGCATATACATAGGCATCATTGATCTCTTTTAGAATATCATGGTCTGGATCGATAAATGGCAGTCCGCTCCTATGGACCGAATGGCCGAATTCTTCAACTGCGACATGCCTGTTAAGCCGTTTAAAACCTTCATGGATTTCTCCGGTTTCATCACGCCATGCGACTCCTTCTTCTTCGATGTAAGTAGTCGGTCGTCCGGGACGTGCACCACCGGGTCCAATATCGCCTGGATGATCTCTGTTTCGCTCATCATCTGCACGGAGTGCTACGCGGATGTTATTCATTGCCATTGCTTCACGGATAGCCAGTGTTTTTCCCAGAAGCACTTCCATCGATTCCTTTACCTTGTACATAGCCGCATCTGGAACCAGATCGGATGCAATAATAGGAATGCCGAGCGTGTAATCATCTTCGTAGACATTGAGATATTTCTTGTAAAAATTGTGGACACCGGGCGGCGGCGGCACAATTGCATCACCCGATTCAATGAGCGGAATCGGAGGAATATGTTCTGTTGACGGGGTGAAGAAATATTGCCACTCGATAAGATCGAGCACAAGCTGAGAGACTTCTTCAAGCGACGCAGATTGATCGGCAACCAACTCATTTGCACTATCAATCAGACGTTGAAACGAAGTCGAACCGTTTTCTCCATGGTCGAGCTTGTCAAGAATCGCCTGAGAATTCTTTACCGTCCATTCGAGATGGTAATAAATGTAGGGCGCCGGAGTACTCGGTACACTGCATCCGGCAAATATCACAACCGCACACATGGACATCCCCAATATTTTATCATAAGCAGGTAGTCTCATAAATCCTCCTATTGTCTGTACAAATAATAAATTAAGTCAACGTTCAAAAAGATTCTTTTACTGATTCATTCTATTTTTTCATTCCGAATTCGGAAGAGCATCTAAAATCAGTCTGCATAGCCGAGGCGACGGGGATCGGAAATACCATGTAGCAGTCCTGTTTCGAAGTCGCGCCATACAATCTGGAACGACCCGGTATGCCAATTATATTCGGTCAGGTCGACAAGTATATAATACCTGAAAATTGAATTAGACGATTTCAGATTAGATTGATGCGATATGAAATGCACAAAAGAAATGAATATTATAAAAAAATAGTTGTACTTTGGTAAGACAATACAAATTATCAAGGGCAATTTCAAGGCAAATATAGTTATTGAAGTTACTGCCGCGAGAATTTGTATTGCAATCATTACAATTGAAAATTACATTGTCTAATGGCATCAATCCATGACTGATTCTTTCCGTTCGTAAGCGAACCAATCTTTTTATACATTTTGTCTATCAGCAAAACCTTCATTCAAAGAGGAGTACATTATGCGTAGAGTAGTGAAACACGAATTGTTGCTCATATTTTCATGCGTTTTTATTCTTTCCATGTTTATTTCACATTCTGCTTACGGTTTTTATTTTCAAAATCAGGCAGACAGCGATCCTCTTCCGCTGAAACCGACTCAGAAAATCAATTTCACTACTAATGAAGTAACGTGGATGTCATTGGATGTATCACCGGACGGAGAGACAATCATTTTCGAGATTCTCGGTGACCTGTACACGCTGCCGATTACCGGCGGTAAAGCCGAGCGGATTTCGAGCGGTATGGCCTACGACTCACAGCCGACATTCTCGCCGGACGGACTCCATGTCATATTTGTCAGTGACCGGGAAGGTTCGGATAATGTGTATATGCTCGATTTTGGCGAGTCAATAACCGATTCATCACCAATTTCACACGAGTCGAGTCTCCATCCGGTTACACGGGGTCGTGACATGTCATATGCATCGCCGGTTCAGGATCCAAGCACGGACTATGTTATTGTTTCACAAACAGATCGGTTTACCTGGATTGATGTCAGACATACTCTTTGGTTGTACCATTTCGACACCGGTAAAGGGATGCAATTGATTGCAGACGGCAAGCCGATATACGGCCTCGGCCCCGTTTTCAGCAGTGACGGTCGGTATGTCTATGCCTCCAACGACAGACCAGATGATGACAACCGGTTTGGGCACCAAATCGATCAATATGATCTTAAAACGAATGCCCTAACCCAAATCACCAATCAACCCGGCGGTGGGATTCGGCCCGCAGTTTCATCCGATAATAAATGGCTTGTTTACGGTTCTCGTTTCGATGGGCAAACCGGTTACCGGTTGTTAAATCTGGAGACTAATGAAGACACGTGGCTTGCATATCCCGTTCAACGTGACAGGCAGGAAGGAGTCTGGATGGGAACATCATCGGACCTAATGCCCGGCTATTCCTTTACACACGACAATTCTGCCATCATCACTTCATTTGAAGGGAAATTGTACCGTATCGAAATACCCTCCGGTGATATATCCGAAATACAATTTGAAGCGGATATCAACATTGCCATTGCACCGCGTATCCATTCTGAAAAACGGCTGAATGACGGCCCTGTGCAGGTACGGCAATTCAGATATCCTACCTTATCACCGGATGGATCACGTGTCGCTTTTTCCGCGGTTCACCGGATTTATGTGAAAGATCTTCCCGACGGAGACCTCCGTCAAATAGCCGAGATGGATGAGCATCAATTCAGCCCTTCATGGAGTCCCGACGGAAGACAAATTGCTTTCGTAACATGGTCTGATGCCGATGGTGGTCATCTGTACACGGTCGATGCAAACGGACGAAATGTTAACCAAATCAGTCGGGAAAAAGCATTCTATGCGAATCCGATATGGACACCAAATGGAACGGAAATCGTTGTGTCAGGTAAGAGACTGAACGAAAATGACGGATTACATCTTGTCCGTTTCCCTTCAGGTGGTGGCAATGCAGAATATATTGCGCCTTTGGAAGGTCGACTGGCCCATTTTGCTGATCAACCTGACAGAATTTACATGTATGCTGGCGATGAGGGATTGATATCGATCGGTCTTGACGGTTCCGACCGGCGGGTTCATTTGAAAGCTTTCGGACGACGGCGTTCTCTTGGTCCAGGTGGTCCACGTCCTGCTTCTGATATTCTTATGGGACCGAATTGTGAGTATGCGCTTGTCCGCGCTGATTACAACATATACCGCGTGCAATTACCGCTTGTCGGTGGAGAAAACACCCCTATTATTTCTGTTACGGAACCTGACAATGTAATTGTGCAAAAACTAAATACGCTCGGTACCCATTTTATAAACTGGGGGCCGGATGGAAATGAAGCGATCTGGTCACTTGGCACTACACTCTTTCGGTATAACTTTGAAGAAGCACAAAGGAACGAACAGTACGAGGCTGAGCAGACACGCATCGATATTACGCTGCCGCAGGAACAGGGAATGGGAACTATAGTTCTTCGCGGCGCACAAATTTTGACAATGGAGCCCGGAGCTGCATATGACGGTATTATCGAAAACGGAGCAGTCGTTATCGAAGACAATCGAATCGCCAACGTTGGTAGAAATTCTTCCATACAGACCCCTTCAGGAGCACGTGAAATGGATGTTTCAGGAATGACTATCCTGCCCGGATTTATTGATCTCCATGCACATCCAAGACTGAATGGCGGAATTAATTTGACTGAAGGAATTCAATCCACACTGCCATGGCCCTATCTTGTCAATTTTTCACTTGGCGTTACTACAATGCGTGAGGCGCAGGCTGGTAATACGGGCGATCTCACGTATCTCGATGCACTTGCGACCGGGGATATGACAGGGCCTCGTTTGCTCACCACCGGACCCGGAATATTTAACGACACCAATGTGCAAAATATCGAAGATGCACGGAAGGTCTTGCAGAGATATGCCGAGTATTACCGAAACAATACGGTGAAACAGTATCTTGCCGGGGACAGAACACAGCGGCAGCTCCTCAGTATTGCTTCGCGTGAATATGGGATCATCCCGACAACCGAAGGAGCTGATATGCGGCTCCAGCTCACTCAAATATTTGACGGCTATTCTCTTGAGCATGTACTTCCCCATTTCCCTGTGTATAAAGATGTTATAGAATTGACAGCACAGTCAGGAATATTTTATACTCCGACCATTATCGTCGATATTGGACCACGGTCTGAACAGTACTGGTGGACACGTACAGATGTTCACGGCATGCCGAAATTGCAGCGGTTTTTCCCACACGATGTGCTCGACCGGACAACGCGGCAAAAACCGTGGTATCATGAAGACGATTTTCAATTTAAACATTACGGCAAACAGGTCAAGGCAATTGCCGATGCTGGTGGAAATATCGGAGTCGGCAGTCACGGCGAGATGCAGGGATTGTCATTCCATTGGGAAGTCTGGAACATTCAGTCCGGCGGGATGTCTGAGCTCGATGCACTTCGCAGCGCTACTTATGTCGGAGCAGACGCGATCGGTCTTGCACGAGACCTCGGTTCCATTTCCGAAGGGAAAATTGCCGATTTAATAGTGCTTGAGAATGATCCGCTTGAGGATATTCAAAACACCACTTCTGTCCGGTATGTTATGAAAAATGGACTTCTTTACAATGCCGATACACTCGATATGCTCTGGCCGGTTGAAAAGAAACTGACTGACTTGTATTGGCACGATGATTTACCCGAAGCAATACAAAAATAGTTGTGAAGTATTTTATTTTGTGGAAAATGTGAAAAAAATTAGAGTGATTGGGATGTGATCTTCGATCACGAATAACTTCTAAACAAAAAAGCCCTTATAGACGGGGCTTTTTTGTTTAGAATAGATCCAATAAAAATTTTACAGTTTATTTATCTGCTTGGATTTTCAACTGTTGCAACGACACCTTCATTACCATCCCGGTCAAAAGATGAAACACCAAATACATAATCATCAATCGATCGGTGATCAAGCTTCACTTCATAACCCCGGGAAATATCCCGGTCGTCATCTTCACCGATTGTGTAGTCGGTCAATTCAGGTATACCAACATCACGAATTTCCTGCCAG
This sequence comes from bacterium, assembly GCA_965249485.1. Lineage (GTDB taxonomy): Bacteria > SM23-31 > SM23-31 > SM23-31 > SM23-31 > CBDFMG01. The sequence goes on from OZ252239.1 coordinate 3,767,130, forward strand.
TAACCAGTATCGGTCGGACGAATATAAATTTTATAGCCTGCAATATCTTTTTCGTCTGTCTCATGCGTCCACCGGATGTTCGTCTGATAAGTTTCCCTATCACGGGAAGGTGTGATCATCCACACTTTTCTCGGCACATTCGCACCGGTAGCTAATACAGCAGTCTGAACTTTTGCTACGTTGGTCATATATTCTCGCGATGTGTATTCAGCTTTGTCGTGTTCATTGTGCTGGTAATTATAATTTTCATACGGCTCCGAGAATCTGACACCGGCATATCCTCGCCTGACAAATCGGCTGTGGTCGCCGCCTCTACCGAATCTGTCCAGGCGAAATACAAGTCTGACATCCATCTCAAGCACATAAGGATCGCCGATCTGTTGAATATACCGTGCCCAGTTTCTGCTTTTCGAATCGACCGGGTCAGGAGAAAAAACGCGAACATACCCGTCTTCCGTGACTCCATTGCCACCGTGAATATTTCCGACGATATCATTTCCAATAACAGCGGCAACATCCCATTCTTCATCAAGCGCGGTCTGAGCCATGTGGTCGGCGCCCCATAAGCCTTGTTCCTCAGCGACAAACGTAACAAAAAGTATCGTATGATCAAACTCATATGCACTTAAAACGCGGGCAAGCTCCATCGTAATTACCGTTCCGCTACCGTCATCGTCTGCACCAGGGGCTGGATCGTTCAGGTTTTCAGCCGTAAGGCGTCCACTCGGGCTTGAATCGTAGTGCCCGTTTACGATATAGCGCAGGTCATCCGTTTTTCCGGGCAGGAGGGCAACAACATTACGCATGGGATATTCTACCAATCCGAGGTGTTCCTGAAGACGCTCAGGAATAACGTGTTCAAACGTGTCGTAGTATACTTGCAGTCTTCCACCGTTTGCGTCACTATATCCTTGAAATGTATTATAAATCCAACGACGGGCTGCGCCGATTCCTCGCGTTTCAGAAAGCGTATCAGAAAAAGTATTGCGTGTCACAAACGATACAAGTGTGTCGTGCAGATCTGTCAAGGAATCAAGAGATACCTGATCGATCCTTTCCTGAATTAGGGGGTCCTTTGCCGTAGAAAACGGGAAATCGTTCGTATCACACGACGATAGTATCATACCGCTTAGTATGAATAATCCCAATATCAGTCGTTGTCTCTTTTTCAATAAAAAATTCATAAACACCTGTCTTTTTATATTTGAGCATACGTACTCTGCATGCTAATCCTTAATTTTCAAGTTTAATAGCTTTTATCATACCAGTGGTCCGGGAGTATCTGCGCAGTTTTCTCCAAAATGGTGCCCCCAACCATCAACTTTATCGTATATTCACCCGGAAACACCCGGTGCAGCACGTAGTCCCGGCCGCGCATTCCCGGTTCCCATGCAACACGAGTCCGGAGTGAAAGACCTGTCTTCCCCACCTCTTCATCGGGATCTCCATAAAAATCTACCGTATCATAGTAGTCGTAATAAGGTTCACGTTCACCGGTAGCAACCTGTTCATCGTACTCGGCAACTTCATCTGCAGTCCGCTTTCGTCCCCGTTTTGTCATCCCCCACTCAACAGAGTTGAGGCCTGCATTTCCGGTTCCGGGCAATTCGTTAATCTGGTTTGGACCATCATACACTGCTATTGTCACTTTGTCAGGCACTTCATCTTTCAGATAATAATTGATGACTACGCCGTGTGGTTCATTTTCACCATCAAAATTTTGCGCACTGACTGATGGTTGACTTGGTATTATCCATTGAACTTTGGGCTCGATGTCAAAGAAATGGACATCTTTGGAAATCACCTCTTCGGATAACTCCTGAAGTGGTGATATATCGGCAATATAGATGCCACGTCCAAAAGTTCCTACGACCAGATCGTTTTCACGTGAATGAATCACCAGATCACGGACAGGAACGGTCGGCAGATTGTTTTTCATTTCTATCCACGAGTTACCGCCATTCAACGATACATAGAGACCAAGATTTGAACCGAGAAACAGCAAATTGGGATTCCTGTGATCTTCCTTGATGTCGTTGACCGGCTCCTGAGGAAGGTTGTTGACAATCGATGTCCACGTCTGCCCAAAATCGTCGGTTTTGTAAACATATGGCGTAAAATCGTCCCGTTTTTCTCCTGTGAAACTCACATAGGCAGTTCCGGCATAATGGCGCGATGCTGTAACCCGGCTCACCCAGATATCGGGATGATCAGGTATCCGGTCGTTAAGCAGCGTCCACATTTCACCATTATCCTTCGAGAGCTGGACATTACCATCATCAGTCCCGACCCAGAGTACTCCCTGCTGAACTGGCGATTCGTCAATTGTTGTGATCGAATTACGCTCTCTACGGTGCCTGCGGAAACTCGGATCGTTTTTTGACAGATCGGGGCTGATTTTTTCTAAGTTTTCACCTTTATATGATGACCGAAGCAGCCACTGCGCACCGTGATAAATGACATTACTATTATGTGGTGAAATGTGAATCGGAGCATTCCAATTGTAACGTGCATCATCACCACGGTATTGAATTCTGGATCTTCTGCCGGTTTTCTGATCGTTACGTGAAATGCCGCCGTACTGCGATTCGACATAGAGCCAGCGGCTGTCAGTCGGATCGGCCTGACTGTAGAAACCGTCACCTCCGAGAATATGCTCCCAGTCTTCAAATCGAATCGGGAAGCGGCCTTTTTTGGTACTCGGCCCTTTCCATGTCCCGAAATCCTGCGTGCCCCCGTAGACATTGTACGGGTAATCCATGTCAACACCGATTGCATAAAACTGAGCTAATGGAAGATCATCCGGATGATACCATGTTTCTCCACCACTAAAACTGACGGCAAGTCCGTAATCGTAGCCGAGAAGCATATGGTCACTATTATCGGGATTTATCCACAGTTCACAATTATCACCGCCGTATTTAAAAGCCCGGTGCCATGTTTTTCCGCCATCATCGGAGTAATGAGATGCAGTACTCAAGAGAAACAGATGGTCAGGGTCGTTGGGATCGATTCTAACTGCATGAAAATAAGATCCTCCGTTTATCCTCGAATCCTCTTCATGGGTCTGGCGCCACGATTCACCACCGTTGTCAGTGCGGAATACTAGCCGCTTATTCCGGTCTCCCGATTCGTCGACGATGTTGACAAGTGCATAGAGAATATTTGTATTTTTCAGATAGATATCGAGGCTGATCTTGTCATATCCTGAATCCGGCAGTCCGTTGGTAAGTTTTTTCCATGATTTTCCACCATCAATAGACTTATGAATGCCACTGCCTCTTCCGTCTGATACGGCAATACCTGCCGAACGAAATGCTGACGCGTCACCAAGCGGACGATCCCAGCTTGCCGCATAGACCGTTTCGGGATTATCAGGATCGATCACGACATCTGCAAATCCAACGTGCTGACTGTTTTGTACAATGCCAAGCACTTTCTTCCATGTCCGCCCACCGTTGGTTGTCTTGTAGAGTCCCCGGTCAGGACTTTCGGTATAAAAAGGACCAACTGCGGCAACATACACGATATCAGGATTTGTCGGATGGATGGCAACACGGATAATCCGTTGTGTTCCCTCTAATCCCATATTCCGCCACGTTTCGCCGGCATCAGTCGATTTATAGACACCATCTCCGGCAAAAGTAAATCTCCCTGTTCCGACCCACACAATATTCGGATCGGAGGGTGCAACAGCAATATCACCGATGGATGAGGTTGACTCATCGTCAAATATCGGTTTGTAGGTTATACCGTTATCCGTGGTCTTCCATACACCACCGGCGCAAACCCCCACATAAAATGTGTAAGGCTGTTTCTTCTGATCCGGTACGCCGAAATCTACAATGCGCGATCCCTGTTTCGTTGGTCCTATCGCCCGGAAATGGATCCGGTCGATGATCGTTTTCGAAAGGTCCTGTGCAACCACTACGGATGAGAACACCATGATACATACAAGCAATAATGCCGATAATCCCTGTTTCGCATTCATCTCTTCACTCCATAGGTAGTATCTTTCATTGATTCATTTATCATATTACTTGTCGTACCAAAAATCCTGCAGAATTTGGGATTTTTGTTTGAGTACCGTATCACCTGCTGTCAGGACAATGGTGTATTCACCCGGTTGAACACGGTGCAGCACATACTCTCGTCCCCGCATACCCGGCCTTCCCTGCACTCGTGTCCTAAGCGAAAGACCTGTTCTGCCAACTTCATCGTCCGGTTCTCCGAAAAACTCGTTTGTATCGTAATAGTCATAATACGGTTCTTCATCACCATATTTCATCTCATAATCCCATTCGGCTACTTCTTCAGCTGTTTTCTTTCTTCCTCGTTTTGTCATACCCCACATAACGCTATTGATACCCGCATCGCCTGATCCTTCAAATTCGTTGATAAGAATTGGGCCATCATAAACCGAAATTTTCACTCCGCCGGTGATGTCATTCTTCAGGTAGTAATTAACCATTGCACCATTCGGTTCGTTTTCACCTTCAAAGTTCTGCGCACTGACCGTCGTCTGGCTTGGCATAATCCACTGAATTTTGGGTTCAATTTTGAATAGATGGACATTTTTTTTCACAACTTCCCTGGACAGTTCCTGCAGCGGAGAGATGTCGGCAATATAAAAACCACGGCCGAACGTACCGACAACCAGATCGTTTTCACGAGGATGGATTACAAGATCGTGCACCGGAATAGTCGGAAGGTCATTTTTTAGCTCATTCCAGTAATTTCCTCCGTCGAGCGATACATGAACTGTTCTGTCTGTCCCGACAAAAAGGAGATTCGGATTTTTGTGGTCTTCTTTAATCACATTAATACTTTTATCCGGCAGATTGTTCGCGATCGATTCCCACGTCTGCCCGTAATCGGACGTTTTATAGATGAACGGACTGAAATCGGTTCTATGTCGTCCCGTAAAGGTTACATACGCTACCGCCGGATCGTGGTGTGAGGCAATAATCCTCGACACCCAATATTCGGGGTTATCAGGAATATTGTCATTCAGAAGAGTCCATGTTTCACCACCATCCTGCGTAACCTGCACATTCCCATCGTCCGAACCGACCCAAATCAAATCCTGCGTAATCGGGGATTCATCAATCGATGTCAACGTCCCATATTGGCTCACTTCAAGTCCACCGAATTTCGACGCATCGTTCTTTGTCAGGTCGGGACTGACCTCTTCCCACCGCTCACCACGGTATGGGGATTTCAAAAGAATATTGGCACCATGATAGATAACATTGGAATTGTGCGGTGAGATCAATAACGGTGCATTCCAGTTAAACCGGAGATTCGGATTGCCTCTGTATCGGACTCTTTTCCGCACACCGGTTTTTTGATCGTTTCGGGAAAGGCCGCCAAATTGCGATTCGGTATAGAGCCATCTGCTGTTGGTCGGATCGACCTGATTGTAAAATCCGTCACCACCGAGTATATGTTCCCAGTCTTCAAACCTGATTGGAAAGCGCCCTTTTTTTGTACTCGGCCCTTTCCATGAGCCGAAATCCTGTAAACCCCCGTAAACATTGTATGGATAGTCCATGTCGACACCGATTGCATAGAGCTGAGCCATCGATACATTATCAATATGAAACCAATTTTTCCCGGTATCGTAACTGATAGCAAAACCGTAATCGTAGCCAAGGAGTAAGTGTTCGCTGTTCTCCGGATCTATCCAGAGAACATGGTTATCTCCGGCGTATCGGGTTCCTCGGGCCCAGGTGCGGCCGGCATCCGTCGATTTGTGCACCATTGAAGCCAATACATACACAATGTCGTCATCATTCGGATCAACTATGATCTGTGCATAGTAATTTGCCCGCTCACCGACAGGGCCTTCGCTCACCTGACGCCATGAATCACCTCCGTTATCAGTCCGATAAACGATATTGCCGACAACATCTTCACTGGCTGGTTTTCCTGCCTGTACTTCGGCCCACCGCTCTTCATATGATAACTCCGGTGAATTATCATCTTCGATTATTGCATAAACAATATCGGGGTTTCTGAGATAGACGGAGAGACCTATCTTGCCAATCAGACCGGACGGAAGACCGTTTGTCAGTTTTGTCCACGAATCACCACCGTCGGTCGATTTGTAGATTCCACTTGCCGGACCCGAACCGGAAAAACCCCACGGCTTACGGATTCGCTGATAAGCGGCTGCGTACAGCACATCGGGATCACGGGGATCCATTACAACATCGGTTGCACCGACATAGACACCACCTTCAATTACTTCAAGCGATTTACTCCATGTTCTGCCACCGTTAGTGGTCTTGTAGATGCCACGTTCAGGATTGTCTGTGTAGTAGTGCCCCTGTGCTGCTACATAAACAATATTCGGATTAGACGGATTGACAACGATTCTCCCGATGTGGTGGGACTCTTTCAATCCGATATTTCGCCACGATTTTCCACCATCTGTCGATTTGTAAACACCATCACCATAATAGGCACTATTCCTGAGATTCGGTTCACCGGTGCCGACGTAGACAATGTCGTGATCAGTCGGTGCTACGGCAACATCACCAATTGACGAGGTCTGCTCATCATCAAAGATTGATTCAAAGGTAACACCGTTGTTGATTGTTTTCCATACTCCCCCGGGACCTGCCCCGACATAAAAGACATACGGATCCTGCTGCGAAACAGCAAATGCCACAACTCTGCCACCTGGCCGGGTCGGGCCGATTTCCCGGTAGTGCACCCAGTCGAGAATATCATCAGAAATCTTCTGTCCCGCTGCTGTTGAAATGAACATCAGCATAACAAAAGCTGTTCCTAACAGTGTCTGCATCAATCTACTCATAAGAATCCTCCTCATTGTGTACTTATCCATTCATTGATATATTTCAGATAATCTATTTATCATACCAGTGGTCTTTACGTATAAGTGCCCGTACGCTCCGGACTTCCGAACCAACTTTGAGAACAATTCTATATTCACCCGGCTGTACACGCGTATGCCTGAAATTCCGCTCGGTTTCTCCCGGTCCGTGATGGACACGGGTCCTGAGAGATAGTCCGGTTTTTGAGACTTCTTCATCGGGGTCACCATACCAGTCGGCTACATCGTATTTGTCATACCAGTGTTCTTCATTCGCACGCTCATACTCTCGTATTTCCCAACGTTTGATTTCCTCATCTGTTCGTTTCCATCTCCTTATCATCGGCCACTCTACACTGTTCAGGCCGGCATCTCCCGGGCCAGACAGTTCGCTCATTAATACCGATCCACGGTAGATGGATATTGTTACTTTGCTCCGGGCAGATTCTTTTAAATAATAGTTGATAACAATTCCCTTTGGTTCGTTTTCACCCTCAAAATTTTGAGCACCGTTTGTCGTCTCATGCGGAACAATCCACTGTACTTTCGGCTCAATCTTAAAGAGATGGACATTACGATCAAGTACATCTTGGGTCAGTTCCTGAAGAGGTGATATATCTGCGATATAAAATCCCCTTCCATGTGTTCCTACAATCAGGTCATTTTCCCTTGGATGGATTGCAAGGTCCTGCACACCAACAGGAGGAAGGTTATTTTTTATCCGAGTCCATGTTGATCCTCCGTCGATTGAGACATAGATGCTCCGTTCTGTTCCCGCAAACAAGAGATTCGGATTTTTTTGGTCCTCCCGAATTACATTGACCGGCTCATCGCCGGGCAAACCGTCTGAAAGTGAGACCCATGTTGCACCGAAATCATCCGTTCTGTACACAAATGGCCGGAAATCGTCGTGATAATAACCAGTCAACGCAACGTAGACTGTTCCCGCATTGTGGTGCGATGCTTCGATCCGTTTTACCCAGTAACCGGGGCTTCCCACGATATTTTCGTTGACCTTTTTCCAAATTGTACCGCCGTCAGTTGTGACTTGTATATTACCGTCATCTGCTCCCGCCCAAATGACTCCCTGTTGGACCGGTGATTCGGCAAGCGTTGTGATTGTACAATACGGTATCGGCCCGACAGCTCTTTTATCAGGATCATTTGTTGTCAGATCGGGACTAATAATTTCCCAACTTTCCCCTCGAAAAGAAGATTTCAAAACTTTGTTTGCCCCATGATAAATCACGTTACTGTTATGTGGAGATATAGTAATCGGAGCATTAAAACTGAAACGAAGATCAGAATTTTCTCGAATTTTAATTCGTTTTCTTTGTCCTGTATTGCGGTCTATCCGCTGCAGCCCTCCACTCTGTGAACTGCTGTAAACCCAGCGGCTGTTGACCGGATCAGCCTGATTATAAAATCCGTTTCCCCCGCCAATATGCTCCCAATCTTCAAACCGTATCGGGAACCGCCCTTTTTTTGTACTCGGTCCTCTCCAAGAACCGAAATCGTATAGACCCGCAAACACATTATATGGATATTCCATATCATAACCGATCTCGTAAATCTGAGCAAGTGGCACATTATCGGGATGGTACCAATTATCACCGCCATCATACGTCCATGCAAATCCATAATCGTACCCGAAGAGCATGTGTCTGCTGTCATCTGGATTGATCCAGAGTGCGTGATTATCGCCGCCATACGCAAATGCACGTTCCCACGTTGTGCCGCCGTCAAACGTCTCAAGACTGCCGGTACTCAATATAATTACATGGTCAGCATCATTAGGATCGACTCTGATCTGTCCGAAATAAGACCCACCTGTGATTCCCTCATCTTCTGGATTGAGACGTCTCCACGACTCACCGGTGTCATCCGAACGGTATACCCATGTATTGGTAAACCGTTCTCCGGTCGATCGGCCTTCATCTATGGCAGCATAAAGTATCCGGCCGTCACCGCGGTATATATCAAGTCCGATTCTGCCGCTTTTTTCAGGCAGGCCGTTTGTCAGTTTTGTCCACGAATCACCGCCGTTGGTTGTTTTGAAAATCCCACCACCCGGTGTGAACTCATTAAAATCCCATGCAGTCCATGGTGTTCTTATTTTGTTCCACAATGCAGCATACAGCACCTCGGAATTAGCCGGATCCATGACAAGATCAATTACACCAATGTATCTTCCATGCTCAAATACTTCAAGAACTTTTTCCCATGATTGTCCCCCGTTTGTTGTTTTATAGAGACCGCGAATGGGGCTTTCAGAGTAAAGCTTTCCGTGAACCGATACATAAACAATATTGGGATTTTCAGGATGAATGACAATCCTGCTGATATGATGCGACTCAACAAGCCCCATATTACTCCACGATTCACCGCCATCAGTCGATTTGTATATTCCATCACCCCAGTAAAGCCCTCCGTCATGGGATTCCCCCGTGCCGACCCAGACAATATTGGGATCGGATGGAGCTACCGCAACATCTCCGATAGTAATAACACTTTGATCATCGAATACGGGGAAAAAGGTAGTGCCATTATTTTCGGTTTTCCAGAGACCGCCGTTTGCCGCCGCAACATAAAACGTATTGGATAGCTGCCGGGGTACAGCAAAATCGGCAATTCGTCCACCTTGACGAGTTGGGCCTATTGAGCGGAAATGAATATTTTTGATCACATTGTCGGGAAGGTGCTGTCCAAATAATTCGCCAGACATTATCATCATTCCAAGCATTATGCCGTACGGAAGGTACTTGGTTCGAACATTTGAAAAGATGGTCATAATATTACACAATATTTATACATTCTATATTTTCATTTTTGACATTACCTTTTTTCATACCAGCTATCGGGAATATAGTGCACTGTACCTGAAACTTCTTTATCTCCGACAGCAATAACAACCGTATATTCTCCGGTTTGAACCGGCTGTGTGAAAAACCACTCATCAGATCCATCACCACCTGATTCGTGATAATCTACTTCATCATAAACATGAAACCACGGCTCTTCCTGAGCTTCAAATTCGAGCTGCTGCAACCGGTGTGTAATTTCCTCATCCGACCGTTTTCTGTCTTTTCTGAGGTTCCATAGAATCGAGTTAAGTCCGGAATGTGCCGTACCGATCAGTCTGCGTATCGGAACTGAACCGCTATATATCGTTATGGATGCCTGTTCCTGTGCGTCATTTTTAAGATAGTAGTTAATTTCAATGCCATAGGACTCATTCTGTCCGTTGAAATTCTGCGTACTGACAACATTCCTCTTCGGGATGATCCATTTGACTTGCGGTTCTATTGCAAAAAGGTGAACCTCTTTCTCCAGTGTTTTAGGAGTGAGTTCCTGTAGCGGAGTGATATCTGATATAAAAAATCCCCTGCCGTGGGTGCCGACAACGAGATCGTTTTCGCGGGGATGAACGAGAAGATCGTGCACCGGTTGTGCCGGCATATTGTTCTGCATTCGTGTCCAGGTTGTACCTCCGTCAAGAGTCACATAAACTGCTTTATCTGTTCCGACAAAGAGCAAATTCGGATTTTTTCGGTCTTCTTTTATAACATTGACCGGCTCATCAGGTAAATCAGATGAAATCGATATCCACGACTTTCCAAAATCTTCCGTTTTGAAAATATAGGGCTTTGGATCATTGTGGTAAAAGCCTGTAAAGGAAATGAATGCCGTGCCGACAGCATGGTTCGATGCGGTTACCCGGCTCACCCAATAGCCGGGATTATCGGGTATGTTGGCATTGAGTTTTGTCCACGTTGTGCCGCCGTCTTGAGAAAGCTGAACATTCCCGTCATCAGTGCCAACCCAGAGAATATCTCTCTGCACCGGTGATTCATCAAGTGTTGTAATGGTGCTGTAGTGCACCGCACCGACACCCAGGAATTTATCGGAATCGTTCGTTGTCAGGTCAGGGCTGACTGGCTGCCAGTTTTCACCCCTGAAGTCCGATCGGAGCAGCTTATTTGCGCCATGGTAGATCACATCACTATTGTGCGGTGATATCAGAATTGGCGCACTCCAGTTAAAACGGATTTCGGAATCATTCTGGTAGCGAATTGATGTTCGGCGGCCTGTTTCCCGGTCTATTCTTCGAATTCCCCCAAACTGAGACTCCGAATATATGAATTGTCCTTCAGAATCGATCTGATGATAAAACCCGTCTCCACCGCCGATGTGCTCCCAATCCTCAAACCGGATTGGTGACGTTCCTGTTTTTGTACTCGGCCCTTTCCACGACCCATTATCCTGTGTTCCCCCATACACGTTATAAGGATAGTCCATGTCGACACCGATTGCATAGAGCTGTGCAAGCGGCATTTCGTCGGGATGGTAAAATGTTTTTCCACTATCGTAGGTAATTCCAAGTCCATGATCATTACCGAGCAGAATATGATCGGAATTGTCCGGATCGATCCACAGTGCATGGTGATCGTCTTTGAATTCAAACGCCAGCCCCCACGAGCGTCCCCCATCCTTAGATTCCCGGACACTAACGCTCAAAACATAGAGATGATTATCATCATTCGGATCAATTCTTATCTGTCCATAATAATTCGACTGTCCACCGATACTCTCACCTTCCGAACTGACTACCTGCCACGAAGCACCACCGTCAACAGTGCGGTAAATTTGGTGACCAATCGTCGGTTTTGAAGGTCTGCGTCCCTCCTGCAGTTCTCGGTATCGGTCTTCTTCATCAACTCCGGGTGAATTTGCATTATCTATTGTCGCATAGAGTATTGCAGGATTCCGTTGATAGATATCGAGACCGATACGTCCCAGCATTCCTCTGGGCAGGCCGTTTGTCAGTTTCGTCCATGTTTTCCCGGCATCGTTCGTTTTATAAATACCACTGCCAGGTCCCGCTGTGGTGAACGTCCACGGCTTTCGGATTCTGTCATAACTTGCAGCGTAGAGAATATCTGGGTTTTCAGGATCCATCACAAGATCGGTCGCTCCAATATATCTATCGTCAGCAACCACTTCAAGTGACTTTGACCAGGTATTACCTCCGTTGATTGTTTTGTAAACACCCCTTTCCGGATTTTCCGTGTAGAGGTGCCCTTGTGCGGCAACATAGATAATATCGGGATTTTCGGGATGAACGATCATTCTACCGATATGGTGCGATTCCCTGAGACCCATAAATTTCCAAGAAGAACCCCCGTCAATCGATTTAAACACACCTTCTCCCGGATACGTCGAGTTTCTAAGACTCGATTCACCCGTCCCGACCCATACAATTTGGTCATCGGACGGCGCAAGTGCAACATCACCGATAACAGACGTAGGTTGGTCGTCGAAAACCGGCTCAAAAGATGTCCCGTTATTCACTGTCTTCCAGAGTCCGCCGGATGCGGTTGCGACATAAAACAAATTCGGATTCTGACGGGAAACAGCAAAATCTGTAATTCTTCCACCTTGTTTTGTCGGGCCGATGCTCCGATACTGGAAATGCCGAATTATGTTGTCCGGAATTTTCTGTGCAGATAAATTTGGTGAGAAAAATAGAAAAAACACACAAAGTATTGTTATTTTATAGTGCACTTTACTTATGGTCTTTATGTCCATTATATTTATTTATGGGAATCCACTATGAACTGGCACTTATTTGCAATATGAAATGTATCATTAATGGTGTTTGGATGGAAAACGGCCGGGCAGAAAATACAGCGACTTCATACAGTAATTATAAATT